>CP121316.1:1225000-3969919 GCA_043561795.1 Paracoccaceae bacterium
TGATCATCCTCTCAGACCAGCTATGGATCGTCGGCTTGGTAGGCCATTACCCCACCAACTACCTAATCCAACGCGGGCCCATCCAATAGCGATAAATCTTTCCCCCGAAGGGCGTATACGGTATTAAACCCAGTTTCCCAGGACTATTCCGTACCAAAGGGCACGTTCCCACGCGTTACTCACCCGTCCGCCGCTAAGCCCGAAAGCTTCGCTCGACTTGCATGTGTTAAGCCTGCCGCCAGCGTTCGTTCTGAGCCAGGATCAAACTCTCAAGTTGAAAGCATCTTTGAGTGTGCTACCGCCCGGAGGGCTGCTTGAGCACATTCGCGATACTGTCCTTGACGTCAAACCCAAGCACATATCACATGGCCAGAAATCAATCCGACCACGTTACCTCTGTTCTGTGCTTCCGTTCCCAAAGAAACAAAAGCCGCAAAACAGTGAAGCTGACATCCTCATCATCGGCGCTACCGCTTCGCTACTTGAGCGCAAGCATCATCACCTAGAGAACCGATATGTGTCAGGCCGATCCATCGAAAACAGACCAAACCGCCCACATATCTCTTCAAGTTCCAATCATGTCAAACAGCACCAAGACAAAAAATCACAGAAGATGCACCCTAAATCACGGCGCAGCCCCCGTTCCCCTGCCTCGAAGTCTTCCGCAAAACAAACAGAAACACATCCGCGCTTCCACTCATCCCACTCCCAACAACGTTCCCGCCGCCGGTGAAGCGCTATCTAGATAACACCACGACAAGGCGCAAGAGGGATTTTCACAAATCTGTCGCTTTTTTCATTCTGCCCGAAAATTAATCAGGGGCGCGCAGCTTTGATGCGGCGAAAGCGTTCTGGACGCATGAAAATGACCCCGCCTTTGGAAAGTATTAGGGGCTATGGGGCTGGCAATGCACCATGCGCAGCCACGCTTGCGGAATGGCGGGGGAATCAGGGCCAAGGGCGCGAATCCCCCTAGACCTTGTCTGCCCTGCACGGCACTCTCAGGCTCTGGATTTGCCGGAGCCTTCCGCCATGCGCTTGCTGATTTCCTTTGCGGCCCTGTTCCTGTCGGTCGTGTTGTTGCAGCTGGGCCTTGGCGGGGTTGTGCCGCTGGATGCGTTATCGGGCGTTGAACTGGGCTTCAGCGCGGGCGAGATCGGGCTTTTGGGATCGGCGCATTTTATCGGGTTTTTCATTGGCTGCTGGTGGGCGCCGCGCCTGATGGGGCAGGTGGGCCATTCGCGCGCCTTCGCGGCGCTGACAGCTGCGGGAACCATTGGCATTCTGGCGCATATGCTGGTGATACACCCGCTGGCCTGGGCTGTGTTGCGCATGGCCTCCGGGCTGGCGGTGGCGGGGTGTTACACGATTATCGAGGCCTGGTTGCAGGCCAAGCTGACCAATGACACCCGTGGCCGCGCCATGGGGGTGTACCGGGTAGTGGATATTGTGGGCAGTCTGGGTGCGCAATTGCTGATCGCGGTGCTGACCCCGGCCTCTTATGTGTCTTACAACCTTTTGGCGCTGTTGTGCTGTGCGGCGCTGTTTCCGCTGGTGCTGACACGGGCAGAGGCCCCGCCCGTGGGCGGCGCGCCGCGCCTGCGCCCCGGTTTTGCCTGGGATCGCTCGCCCCTGGCGGCGGCGGGGGTGGTGGTATCGGGGATCACGGGCGCGGCCTTTCGCATGGTGGGGCCGCTTTATGCGCTGTCTGTAGGGCTGAAGGCAGAGGTGATCGCGCTGTTTCTGGCCGCCTATGTGCTGGGGGGGCTTTGGTGCAAATCCCGGTGGGCTGGCTGGCGGATAAATATGACAGGCGCGCGGTGCTGATCTGGCTGTCCGTGGCCTCTGTTCTGGCCTGCGGGGCGACAGTGGCCAGTGCCGACCAGGGCGTGGTGGCGATATTTGCGGCGGCTGCGTTTTTCGGCATGACGACATTTCCCATTTATTCCATCTCTGCCGCCCATGCCCATGATTTCACCGATCCGTCAGAGGCGGTGGAACTTTCTGCCGCCTTGATGTTCCTCTATGCCGTGGGCGCGATTGCCAGCCCGCTGATTGCCTCGCTCTTGATAGATATGCAGGGGCCTGCGGCGATGTTTGTTTTCATCTCTGTTGCGCATATTGTGCTGGTGGTGTTCGGGCTGATCCGCATGCGGATGCGCCCTGCCCCCATGCAGCGCACCGAATACACCTATGTGCCGCGCACCTCTTTCCTGATCGGGCGGCTGTTGCGGCGCAAGGGCAAGCGCGAATAGCGGGCTTTGGCGCCCCATATTCCGCTTGCCCCGCCTTGGCGAAAAGACCACCATGCCAGCAGTTACAGGGGCAGATATGACAGATTTCATCACCGAACCCGCGCGCCATGTGCCGGTTATCCGGCGCACTGATGTTTTGGTCGTAGGCTCTGGCCCTGGCGGGTTGGCGGCGGCCCTTGCGGCGGCGCGCGCGGGCGCGGATGTGGCGCTGGTGGAACGGTTTGGCTGCTTTGGCGGCAATATCACCGTTGTGGGCGTGGAAGGGCTGGCCTGGTATCGCCATGAGCAGACAGTCGAGGCCGGGGGCATTGGCCGCGAATATGAAGACCGCGCCAAAGCCATGGGCGCGGCTGTGCCCGAAAGCCAGAGCCTGTCTTATGAGCTGGATAGCGAGGGGTTCAAACTGGTGGCCGATGCGCTGGTGGCAGAGGCCGGGGTGGAGGGCATGCTGCACCGCCAAGTCGTGGCCCCGGTGATGGAGGGCGACCGGATTTCGGGCGTGATTGTCGAATCCAAGGCTGGGCGCGAGGCCATTCTGGCCCGTGTGGTGATAGATGCCACAGGCGATGCCGATATCGCCACACGCGCCGGGGCCGCCGTTGTCAAAACCCCGCTGGAAGAGATGCAGGCGGCCAGTGTGATGTTTCATCTGGCGGGGGTGAACAAGGCCGCCTTCATGGCCGAAGTGCGCGCCGATCCGCAAACCTACAAGGATTGGTCAACCGGCGAATGGCAGGTGGAAACCGATGGCAAGGAAGACGACATGTTCTCGCCCTTCCTGAAAAAGCCTTTTGCCCGCGCGATTGCCGAAGGGGTGATTCCCGCCCATCTGAACACGATCGCAGGCACATGGGGCGCGCTGCATGATACGGGCGAGCTGACTTATATGAACCTTGTGCATCTGGCGGGGGTGGATGGCACCTGCCCCGACAGCCTGACGCGCGCAGAGATTGAGGGGCGCAAACAGGCCATGCTCGCCATAGAGGCGCTCCGCCGCTTCATGCCCGGTTGCGCGGGCGTGCGGCTGCGCAATTTCGGCATGTCCATCGGCATACGCGATACCCGCAAGATAGACGCGGTTTATAACATGCGCGAATCCGATGTGCGCCATCAGGCGCGGTTTGATGATAGTATCGGGATTTATCCCGAATTCATAGATGGTTACGGCGTGCTGATCATTCCCACCACAGGGCGGTATATGCATATCCCCTACCGCGCGATGCTGCCCAAAGGGGTGCGCGGCTTGCTGGTCACGGGCCGCGCCATTGGCGGCGACAAGATCGCCCATGCCGCAACGCGCAACATGGCCTGTTGCGCTGTGGCAGGCCAGGGCGCGGGGGTGGCAGCGGCCCAGGCCGCGCGGGCGCGCTGCGATGTGTCGGAAATAGATATCGCCGCCGTGCAGGCCGAATTGCTGCGCCAGGGCGTGCGGATTGCCTGAGGGGGAACAGCCGCTATCGGCAAGAGGGTGCGGCATCTCGCGAGGGCGGCTTGCGAGGATTGGAGCAGCGCGACCTTGCGCGGAGTCAAGGCCGCAGGCCGCCGCGCCTCAAAGGGCCGCGGTGCGGCGATGCGCCCGAATAGCTGCGCGCTTTATCTTGGCCAAATCCGAACGAAACTCAGGCGATGCGCCATCATGCAACGCCGCTCCGCGAGGCGCAGTTGAGGGAGATTGGAATACCCCACCAAGCCGCGCAGCGCCGGGCCGCGGTGCGGCGATCCACCCGCAGGGCTATGTCACTTTATAGCGGCAATGTCCGAACGAGCTTGAAGCTATGCGCAGGTTGCAGCCAAATCGCCGTGCCGAGGGGGCGGCCCGGCGATGCGCGGCGGCCTGCGGCCTTGATTCCGCGCTTGGCGCGAGGGGGTTAGGCGATGCGCTGCCATGCAAAGCCGCTCCGCGAGGCGCGGTTGGGGAAGGTTGGAATAACCCGCCAAGCCGCGCAGCGCTGGGCCGCGGTGCGGCGATCTACCCTTGAGGCTATGTCACTTTATGGTAGCAAAATCCGCGCGAAATTCAGGCTAAGCGCTAGTGGCAGCCAAATCGCTGTGCCGGGGGGCGGCCCAGCGATGCGCGGCGGCCTGCGGCCTTTGCTCCGCGCGGGGCGCGAGGGGGCAGAGCGATGCGCCATCATGCAACGCCGCTCCGCGAGGCGCGGTTGGGGAAGGTTGGAATACCCCACCAAGCCGCGCAGCGCCGGGCCGCGGTGCGGCGATCTGACCGTGGGGCTATGTCACTTCATGGCGGCAATGTCCGCGCGAAACCCAAGCTACGCGCCCACGGCAGCCAAATCGCCGGGCCGTGGGGGCGGCCCTTTGAGGCGCGGCGGCCTGCGGCCTTGATTCCGCGCAAAAGGAAAAATCGCCTGCACCCTATCGCCCAAAGCGGCATGGCACCCTATCCCTCAGCCTTCTCCGCCAGCAACAGCCATTCTTCCTCTGCAGCCTCCAGCGCGGTCTGGCGCGCGGCCATGGCCTCTGTCGCCTTGCGAAATTTCACCGGCTCGCGGGTGAACAGATTGGCGTCTGACAGCAACTCTGCCAGCTTGGCAATCTCCGCCTCCAGCCGCGCAATCTCTGCGGGCAGCTTTTCCAGCCTATGCGATTCGGTAAAACTCAGCCCCGCTTTCGCGCCCGCTTTGGGCTTGCCCTTGGGCGCGGCGGCAGGGGCGGCAACACTCGCCGCACCGGGCTTTTCCACCGCAGGGCGCTGCGCCATGTAATCCGACCAGCCGCCCGCATAGGCCGTAACCTTCCCCTCCCCCTCGAATACAAGCGTGGTCGAGGCGATGCGATCAATGAAATCCCGGTCATGGCTGACAAGCAAAACCGTCCCGTCAAACTCGCTCAGGATATCTTGCAGCAGATCCAGCGTTTCCACATCCAGATCATTTGTCGGCTCGTCCAGCACCAGCAGATTGGCCGGTTGCGCCATGATCCGCGCCAGCAAAAGCCGCGCTTTTTCGCCACCAGACAGCGACCGCACAGGCGCACGCGCCTGCCGCTCGTCAAACAAAAAATCTTTCAGATAACCCACCACATGCTTGGGCTGGCCGCGCACCATCACCTTCGGCGCGCAACTCTTGCAAGGCGCGCACCCGGCCCTGATTGCGCTTGCGCCGTGCGCTGATGCCTTCCACGGCCCAACGGCCTTCGGACTTGATCTTGCGATCCAGCTTGTGGCGGGCCTGATCCTCGGCGGCCCAGATGGTATCGCGCCACTCCTCGAACCCGTCAAAACCGGAATCGCGCCGCCGCACCTGCCCGCGATCCACCCAAAGCGTGGCCCGCGTCAGGGCGCGCAAAAAGGCGCGGTCATGGCTTATCAGCACAAAGGCGGCGCGGGTTTCGCGCAACCGCGCTTCCAGCCAGCCAATGGCGGCAATATCCAGATGGTTTGTCGGCTCGTCCAAGAGCATGAGTTCTGGCGCTTCAGCCAACAGCTTGGCCAATGCCGCGCGCCGCCGCTCTCCGCCAGAGGCCTGCTCCGGCGCCAGATCAGGATTGAAATCCAGCCCCTCGGCGGCCATCTCAATGCGGTACACTTCCGACGGATCAAGGTTTTGCGCGGCAAACGCGCCCAAAGTCGCAAAACCCGCGAAATCGGGGTCTTGCTCCATATAGCCCACGCGCACACCGGGCGACAGGCTGCGCGCGCCGTGATCGGCCTCTACCAGCCCGGCCATGACCTTCATCAAGGTGGATTTCCCCGATCCATTGCGCCCCACAAGGGCCACACGGTCGCCGGGCTGGATCACCATATCCAGCCCGTCAAAAACAGGATTGCCGCCAAAAGTCAGCGAGATTTGCGAAAGTTGTAACAGGGGTGCTTGTGCCATGGCGCGCATATACGCGCGCCGCCTGCTCATGGAAAGGGGGAACGCGCGGCCCGCCATGCAAGAACACCCTGCGCCACAGCAGCAAGGGCACGCAGAAAGCGGCTGTCAGAGGGGCGCGGCACAGGCGCAGGGCCAAGTGCCATGGCCACAGAGATCAGCGTGCCCGCGCCAAGGCGCGGATGCACGCGGCCCAGCGCCTTGCGGTAGCAATCGGCCGTATGCGCCACAGCCAGCATCTGCGCCACAAGCGCGGGCCACTCCGCCTCTGGCCGGGCCAACAACACCCGCGCGGCAGTGACAATATCGCCATGGGTGATCTCACGCATGACAGCACCCTTTCCGCCAACGCCCCCAGATATCCCATCCCGCCCGCGCGCGCAGACGGCAAGCCCCCGCCCGCAGGGCGGGGGCGGGGGTGGGTGGGCGGGCCGTCTGCGCGCGGGGGCGTGCAACAGGCGCCATCATTGCCCCCAATCCAGCCGCGCATAAGGCCCCGGCCCAAAGCGTTCCGATATCTGCGCCACTTCCAGCGCAAACACCCCCGCCACCCCATCCTCGGCCTGCATCGCCGCATTATAGCGCCATTCCGGCACATCCGTTTCCACTGCGCGCAGCACCGCCCCCGCCTTGCGCACCCGCAGGCCATAGCGCTCAAACGCCTCTCCCAAAGGCACCTCCACCGCGCCCCAGCCCTCGCCGCCCTGGCGCGTGCGCCGTATCCATGTCACAGCCAGATCGCCCCCCGGCAGCAGTTGCGCGCGCAGATGGGCGGGCCGGTAGGGCCGCAGCCCCACCCCTTCAAAGACGGCCGATATATCGCGCTGGCTTGGGTCACTCAGCGGGCGGCTGGCCGGGCCAATGCGCCAGTTCCGCGCCACGCCCAACCCCTCCAACGGCAGCGCAAGGCTTTCCACCGCGCTATCCAGCATCACCACCACTGCACCCTCTGGCCATAGCTGGGGCATCACCCCATCCGTGCCGCGCTGCCCGCGCAGCCGCAAACGCAGATCATAAAGGCCCGGCGCCACCAATTCGGCCTCGGCAAACTGAAACAGTTCCCACACGCCGCCCATCCCAATCGCGGCCATATTGGCCCCGTCCAGCAGCGCGGCAGGGGCCACGCTGTCCAACTGGCCCGAAATCATGCGCAGCCGCAGCGCTGGCCCCCTGTCCCACAGCCCGCCCCGCGCCGCCATCAGCGGGGTTTCCGTTATACCCACCCGCGCAGGCCGCGCGATCAGCGCCTCCAGATCATAGGCATCCGGCCCCGTCTGGCGGTGCAGCGCCACCAGCCCCGGCCAGGCCCGCGCGGCCACGGCCACACGCCCATGATGGGCCACTTCTTCCCCGGTAATCAGCGGCAAGTCCAGAAACACCGCCTGCACGGGCGCCGGGGGGGCATAGGCCAGCCCCGCCCCTTGCGCGCGCGCTGTCTCACCCCACTCATAAACCGCATCTTCCACGCGCGTGGCCTCCACCTCGCGCGCGGCGGTCAGGGTTGCGCGGTCTATGCGCCACAGCGAGGGCGCTTGCCCCGCAATCTCCAGCGCCACCACATCCCCCGCCCCATAATCGCGCGAGGGGGGCAGATGAAACCGCGCCCTGTCGCGCGCCACCCGCGCCTGTGCCAGCCAGCGTTCCGCGATCAGCACCGCCTCACCCTCTGTCAGCACCAAGGGCAGGTCAGAGGCCGTGGCCCGGCTTTCGCTGCTATCGGGAAAGCTGGCCTCGGACATGCGCTGTTCAAAATGCGCGCCCTCTTCCACATAGCCCAGCCGGATACGGCCTGTTACCTCGGCCTCTGGCGCGCGGATCAGCACCAGATCACCGCCCTCCAGCCGCGCCAGATCCTCCGCGCCCAGCCGCGCCAGCGGGCGGCCCGTGCGCATCTGGAACACCAGCTTGCCGCCGCGCTCCGCCACCTCCACGCCATAAGCCAGCATCAGGTTTTGCAACAGCGCGCGCGGCGCATCGGTCGAGGCCATGGCAAAGCCCCGCACCACCCCATGCACCCCGCGCACATCCACATCCAGCACCCCGGCCTCGGCGCAAATCTCTGCAATCACACTGTCCAGCGGCAGCGCCGTGGCGCGGCCCGTTATCCAATGCCCGCGCGCCCAATTCGCGCCATCGGCCCATAAATCCTGATTGCCGGGAAACCACGGATAGGGCCGCGCATCCCAGGCCCAGACATGGGCGCACGCCATATCCACCATTGGCCCGCCATAAAGTTCCGATACCGGGTTTTGTGCCGGATCGGCCCAATACTCATTGACCGCGCGAATATATTGCAACTGAATCGCATCATCCCGCCAGCCCCGCGAAAAATGCGGCACAAAGGATTCCGAAGATTTCGGATCAAGAAACACATTCGGCTGGTTCGTGCCCCTGTCTATCGCCGGGCAGCCATATTCCGTAAACCAGAACGGTTTGGAGCGCGGAATCCACGCTGTCGGCACTCCCGCGCGCACACCGCCCACGCGCTCGTGATGGTCATTCTCCCACCAGCCGCGCAAATCCTTGTAGCGCCAGATCCAATCCTCGCGCCATTCGCTTTCATCCACAATCGGGGTGCGGTTCTGGCTGTGGCGGTCGGTTTCGGTGGCATAAAACCAATCATACCCTTCCCCGCCCGCCACATTGGCGCGCAAATAATCCAGATCATGCACACCGCGCCAGATTTTCGCATCCCTGTGGCCTTCGCCATCGCGCCAATCAGATAGCGGCATATAGTTATCAATCCCGATGGCATCTATCGCGTCATCCGCCCAACGCACCTCCGCCGCCAGCGCCCTCAGCGCCGCCACGGCGGGAAAGCTGTTGGCGGGGCCGCGTATCTGCGTCAGGCTGCGCATTTCAGAGCCGATGCAAAACGCATCCACCCCGCCCGCGGCCTTGCACAGCGCCGCCTGGTGCAGGATGAACCGGCGATAGCGCCATTCCTGCGGGCCGGAATAGACCACCGCGCCATGCACAATGGCAAAATCACTGGCGCTGGCCGTGCCCATGAAATCGGCCACCTCTTCGGCGGCCTCTGCAAAGCCATCGGGGCTGGCAGGCTGGCCGGGGGCCTTGGTGGTGGTAATCCGCCCGCGCCAGGGCAGCGCAGGCTGGCTTTGCGCGTCCGACCACGGGTCAGGCAGGGAATTGCCGGGCAGAATTTCCATCAGAATAAACGGATAATACACCACCGCTTGCCCCCGCGCGCGCAGCGCGCCAATCGCGGCAATGACAGCGGCATCGGACGGCGTGCCGCCATAAACAGGCCGCCCCGCCAGCCGCGCCACTTCGGGCGTGGCACTGGCCGCGCGCCCGGCCACCTGCCAGGGCTGGCCAGGGGCAAGGCGGCTGGCATGTTCCACCTTGGGTTCTATCTGGCACAGCCCCGCGCGCAGATCAGACCCAAACCATGACACAATCAACAGGCTAGAGCGGCAGCGCGGCAATTCGCGGCCCAAAGCCTCCAGCGCCACATCCAGATCACTGCGCGCGCCGGGGGAATTGAGGTTCAGCGCCTGCTCTGAGCCGCCCAAACCCGCCGCGCCCTCGCGCACATAAACGGGGCTTGGCGAGAGCGCGAAATCCCCTGTTCCGGGCATCAGCGCCACGCCCTGCACATGATCGGCCATGCTCTGCGCCGTCTCACCCGAAAGCCCGCGCATCACCTCGAAACTCAGCTGCGGCACACGGTTGCCAAAGGCGCCCAGTTCCATATCCTCTATCACCACATAGGCAATCCCGCGATAGGCGGGCACATGGCCCACCCCCTCCACGGCCTCCATCAACGGGTCTGGCAATTGGCTGTCATCGCCCGGATAAAAGCGCAGGTTCAGATCAGAGGGCGCAATTTCCACCCCATCGGCCCAGATACGCCCCACCCCCAGCACAGGCCCGGCACAAAGCGCCACGGCCAGCGATACCGAATAGCTGTATTCGCGCATCTGCGGGCGGCGCGCGATCTTGCCGCCGCCGCCCCCCGATGTGGTGACAGTTTCGCGAAACTCTGACGCCCAGATCACCTGCCCGCCCAGCCGCATCCGGCCCCAGACGCGCGGCACAGGCGCGCCCTCTGCCGCGCCTGTCAGGCGCAACCGCTCCAACCGGCCATGTTCGATCACGCCAGAGCCGCCGCCCAGCAAACGCTGGTCAATCACCCGGCCCAGCGTGGCCCCCACAGCGCGCCCGATCACAAGGCCCGACAGGCCAAACACCGCCCCGCCAAAGCCCGATCCAACAGCCGCACCAACGGCAGACAGCACCAAGGTTGCCATATCTCACTCCATTCAGATCAGGTATCGGGAAAGGCAAAGCGCGCCACAATGCGCCGCGCCCAAGGCTGTGACAGGGGCGCTTCCACCACCCCCGCACGCGGGCAGGCATGGATAAACCCCCGCCCCCCCGCGCAGTGAATGCCCAGATGCTTGGCCAACGCACCCGCTTGCAGGCGAAACAGCAAAACTTGCCCATCGGCGGGGTGGCCTGCCGGGCGCAGATGCTGCGCCAGTGCCAGCCACAGCCGTTCCTGCCCGCCGCTTTCGGCCCAGCTTGGGGAATATTGCGGCAGCGCCTCTGGCTCTTGCCCCAGACGCGCGCGCCATATGCCCCGGATCAGGCCCAGACAATCCGCGCCCGCCCCTTGCAGGCTGGCGCGGTGGTGATAGGGCGTACCAATCCAGCCGCGCGCAAGGCGCACAATCTCTGCGCCGCTGCTCATCGCCGCCGCTGGCCCCCGTCATTGGGCTGGCCCGCGCGCGGATAGGCGCTTTGCCAATCTTCGCCGGGAATATGCGGAAAGCCCTGAAAATTCAGCAAATTATCAAATTTCAGCCGGCAGGTTGCGGCCTGTTTGTCGCAGCCCGCTTCCAGCCGCACCAGATCGCCCACCGCCACAGGGGCGCGCAGCCCGTCCCATAGCGCGATCACCCGCGCGCCCGCCTGCGCCCTGTCCTCGCGGATATGGCCCAAAAGCCCCGCCGCCGCGCCAGAAAGCACCCGCAACCGGCCCTGCACAAACCAGCCGGGCGCGACAGTCTCTATCGGCGCAAAGGTAAAGCGCTGGCCATCGGCCACCGCCTGCACCGGGACTTGTGCAAAATACCCCTCCTGCGCCAGATCAAACCCGCAGGCACGATCCCCCAGCACCGCCCCACAGGCGGCATGATAGACCCGCCCGCCCTGCTGGTTCAGCCCCTCGGACAGGCCGCGCAATTCGGCCTTGAACGCGCCCCCCGCGCGCGTAATCTCGCCCAGAGAGCCGCGAAAGACCAGCGCGCGTTGCTCCGGCGCGGCCCAGTTCACCTGCCAGATCCGCAGCCCCGCGCCATCATAGCGCCCCGCCATGATATCACCCTCGCGCAGCCCGGCCGCACTCAGCGCGCCCACCGCCTCGGAATTATCCACCGCAAGCCCCGTCACCTGTTCCAGCGCGCGCGCGCTCAGCCCGGTTCCGGCGTGAAAGGTGATCCCCTCAAACTGCAAATCCCGGTCATGATCGGTAAATCCCAGCGTCACGCCATCGGCGCGCGCCACAGCCCAGGCCCGCGCGATGGTGGTGGCCCCGCTGGCCAGATGCGCGGCCAAACTCATAGCCGCACCTCCAACACTGGCACTTTCGGCACTTCCCCTGCCGTAAAACTGGCCACGGATACCTGAATCAAATCAGTATCAAACCGCACCGGCACATCAAATTCAAACCCGGCCCGAATTTCGGCCCCGGCATCGGGGGGGCGGGTAAAGGTAATCAGGCCCGTGGCGCTATCAACCGCATAATCGCGCCCCAAGGCCAAGGCATCACGCCCCACCGCCGCCAGAACAGAGCCTTCCACCGGCTTGGCAATCGCGCGCTGATAGGCTTGCGCGCCAGAGGCATAGGTCTTGGCCAGCGCGAAGGTGCGGGTTTCCCCATCGCCATAGCCCAAAAGCTGGTCAAATGCCGTAATCGGCTGCGAGGCAGGGGCAGAGCGGTAATCGCCCCAATCCTTCCAGCGAAACCCGTGCAACATGCCCGCGCGGGCCTCGAAAAAGGCGATCAGGGTTTCCAGATCATCCAGCGCGCGCAAACCCGTTCCCGCATCATAGCGCCTACGCGAATTGGCCCAGGGGGTGTTGCGCTCCTCATGGCCATTGGCCAGTTCCACTATTTCTGTGCGCCGCTCTGGCCCGCCCAAGGCCCCAAAACTCAGGCCAGCCGGAAAGCGGATTTCGTGAAATGCCATCTGAGGCTCCCTTCTTCAGCGATTGCGCTGGCCAGAGGCCAGTTTCGTCAGCGGTTTCGCTGGCCAGTCGCCAGCAGGCGCGACATCTGCGCCGCGATCTGGGTTTGTGAGCGCGCAAACCCCGCCACATCGGGGGTAGAGATGTTGAACGTCACCGCCAGCGCCCGCCCGCCCCCGCCCGCGCGCACCCCAAGCCGCCCATCCGCCCCGCGCGACAGGGGCAAAATCGCCTCTGGCCCGGCCTCTCCCATCAGGCCGGTGGTGCCGCCGCGCATGGGAAAGGCCGTTGCCTGTGAGATTACACCCCCCTTGGCAAAGGGCATAATGCGCCCCGCGCTAAACGCGCCGCCCGCGCCAAAGGGCATCACAGCACCCATCGCACCGGCCACACCCTGCGCCAAAGCCGCGCCAAAGGCGTTTTGCACCGGGCGCATGGCCGTGTTGTAAACACTCGCCACCATGCTTTGCGCCACACCGCGCAGCGCATCTTGCAGGCGCATCCCGTCAAAGATCACGCCCTCAAAGGCCCGCCGCAGCCCGGTGGAAAACCCGCGCGACAGCCCCTCCACCTCGCGCCCGGTAAAGACCAGATTGCGCCCCAGCCCGGCCAATTCGCCATCAAAGGCCGCCACCAGCCCGGCGGTTTGCCCCAGCCGCGATTCCAGCGCGGCAATTTGGCCTTCCAGATCAGTCAGCGTTGTCATCTTGCCTGCCTTTCACTGTATCAGGGTAGCGCGCGGCCAGTTCTTCCAGCCTTGCGCGCGTCAGGGGGGCGGGCTGGCCTTCCAGCCCGGCCATGATCATCAGCTCCATCGGCGTCAGCGCCCAGAAATCGCGCGGATGCAGGCGCAACTCGCGCAGGCCAAGGCGCATCAGCGCGGGCCAGTCAAAGCGCGGATGGGTCATGCGGGCGGGGTAAAGGCGCGCGCCAAAAGCGCCGCTGCCGCCTGTGCCGCGCCCTGAATACCGCCTGCAATCTCGGCATGGGCCAGATCATCGGCCCCGCCCTGCCAGCCGCCCCCGCGCAACCCCGCGACCAAAAGCGCCAGCACATCGCGCGCCCGAAAGCGCCCGCTTTCAAACCGTTCCACCAACGCCAAGAGGGTATCTTCGCCCAAACCGGCTTCCAGTTCGGCCAGCGCGCCCAAAGACAGGCGCAGAACATGCGCCTGCCCGTCAATCACCAGCCGCACATCACCTGCATAAGGATTGGCCATGCCCGCGCCCCCGCCTTAATCCGCCACAAAGGTCAGCGCGCCCGCAGAGGCCAGCGACAGCTCGAACGTGGCCTCACCATTATGGCTGCCCGCATAATCCAGCCCGGTAATCTGAAACGCCCCTGTCACCACCCCGAAATCGGGAATGATGATCTGGAAATCCGGCGTCTCGCCATTGAAGAAAATGGCGCGCGCGCGTTCATCCGTGCCCGCATCCCGAAACACGCCAGACCCCGAAATCGCCGCAGATTTCACCCCCGCACCGCGCAGCAATTCGCGCCATCCCCCTTGCGAGGAGAGCGATGTCACATCCACCGTTTCCGCATTGAAACTGACGCGCGTGGCCCGCAGGCCCGCGACAGTCTCAAACTGCCCGTCCCCTGTCATATCCACTTTTATCAGCAGGTCTTTGCCATTCTGTGCGCCCATCGGAACACCTCCTAAATTGTGAAATCACGCATCCTCAACCAGCGCCCGAAAGCGCAGGTCTATGCGGCGGGTCTGGTCGCCCTCTATGCGGCGGGCCTCGGCGCGTTCAAACCACAGGCCCACCAGCCGCCCGCGCGTCAGCACCAGCGCGGGGGCGTCCAGCACCTCGCACAGGCGCGCGGCAATCTCTTTTGCGGCCACAAACCCCGTGGCATTGGTCACAACACTGATCGTCAGGCTATGTTCCGCGCCACGGCAGGTGACATCAGACCGCTCGCGCACCTGTTCCGCGCCCAGCAAGACATAGGTTGCAGGCGGCGTTGCAGGCGGGATCGCATCATAAATCGCGCCGCCCACCAGCGCTTGCAGGGCCGCATCGGCCTGCAAATGCGCGTAAATCGCGGTTTGCAACGCAGGGGCAAGGGTATAGCTCATGCGGGTTGCTCCTCTGTGGCGGTGCAAATCAGATAGCGGCCCTGAACATCGGCCTCGGCCACGGCCAGAATGCGGAAAATCCGCGCCCCTTCGCGCAAGCGCTGCTCTGGGCGCGGGCGGCGCGGGCTGCCCGCAGGGGCCGCGCGCAGCACAATGCGCAAGCGCACCTCACCCGATGGGCCAAGTGCGGCAAACCGCGCGCGCCCCGCCCCGGCCCGGATTTCCGCCCAGACAGTGCCCAGACTTTCCCATGTCGTGACAAACCCGCCCGCCCCATCTGGCGCAATAACCGGGGTTTCCAGCACCAAGGCGCGGCTCAGATTGGGCGCGCCGCTCATGCCCGGCCCCCAAGGCGCATATCGCGCCAGCGCTCCAGCAGCGCGCGAATGCCGAAACTGGCCTCATCATCGCCGCCCGCATCCGCGCGCCCCTCGTAATATTGCGCGGCCAGCAACAGCACGGCCTGGCGCAGATCGGCAGGGATATCCTCCCACACCACCCCAAAGCCTGCGCGAAAGGCAATCACAACCGCCCCGCCAGTGGGGATTTGCGGCAAGGCCACCCCCGCCGCTTCCAGCCTTGGGCGCATGCCATCGGCATCCAGCCTGTAGCGCGCAGGCGCCACCAGCGTTTCCACCCCCTGCGCCGAAACCAGTGTCACCCCCTGCACCGCCAGCACCGGGGCCAGTGGCAGGCGTTCAGCATAACCATCGCGCCAGCGCGTCAGCCGCAGCGCATAATCGCGCGCAAACAAGGCCCGCGCCACCCGCCCCTCGACCACGGCAATCGCCGCGCGCAAATATTGCTCCAACAGCCCGTCTTGCGTGCTGTCATCGGCAAAGCCGCTCGACAGGCGCAAATGATCGCGCAACGCGGCCAAAGGCAGCGCGGCACCGGGAATGGGGCTTGTCTCTGTCAGTTGCATGAAGCGCCTCTTGCTGCAAGGAAGTCACCTGAAAACCCCCTGCCCCCGCATCAAAAAGGGGGCAGGGGATCAGATCAGTTCTGGCCAAATTTCAAAAGCTTGATCGCCTTGAAATCCGAAACATCCCCGCCCACGCGCTTGGTGGCATAAAACAGCACATGCGGCTTGGCGCTGAACGGATCGCGCAGCACACGCAGATCAGGGCGTTCGGCAATCGTGTAGCCCGCCGCGAAATCGCCAAAGGCAATGGCATGGCTATTGGGCGCGATATCGGGCATATCCTCGGCGATCAGCACGGGATAGCCCATCAGGCGCGCAGGCTCTCCCGCCGCAAGGCCATCAGACCACAGGAAGCGGCCATCGGCATCCTTCATCTTGCGCACCGCACCCGCCGTTTTGGAGTTCATGACGAAGGTCGCATTGGCGCGGTATTGTGCGCCCAGCGCATAGACCAGATCAACAATCTCATCGGATGCATTGACAGGGGCGAAATCCCCCTCCGCCCCGGTGGCGATATAGCCCAGATTGCCCCATTCCCACAGCGCATCCTCCACCGTGTCATGGGTCAGAAAACCGCGCGGCTTGTCCAGCCCATCGCCAAGGATAAAGGCCGCCGACTCGGCGCGCGCAAATTTCGCGGCAATGCGGCTTGCAAGCCAGCCCTCAATATCAAAGGCGCTGTCATCCAGCAGGCGCTGGCTGGCCTTGGGCATGGCGGCCAGCTCATGCAGCCGAATGGGAATACGGTCGATCTTGGGCGTATCAGATTCCGCCAAAGCCGCCGTTTCGCTGGCCCAACCTGTGGACACATCGGTATGATCCACCAACACATCAAATGTGCCCGCTTCCACTGTCACCACCGAAGCAATTGCCCGGATAGAGGCCGTGGCATGCAGCACCCCCCGAATGGCAGAGGCCGTTTCAGGATCAACCAGATACCCGCCATCAGCGGCAACCTGGGTATTCAGGCCCTTGGCCTCGATCTCCAGCCCGCGCAGGGGGGTATCATCGCCCCGGCGCAAATAGGCGTCAAAGGCTTTGTGATGCAGCGATGCACCGCCATCGGCCTGGCTGAGAACGGGGCGTGCGGGGGAAAGGGCAGTCTTGCGATCCAGCATTGTCAGTCGCTCTTCCTGTTGTGAAAGTTTCCGGGTGATCTCGGCGTGATAATCGCCGAACTCCTGCGCAAAGCCCTGAAGGGCGGTTTTCAATTCCATCTCCGGGGCAGTGGCAGGCAAGGCAGGGGGCACAGATGGGGGCAAATCCCCTCCGGCCCCCGCCTGCACCTGTGGCGCGGGGTTGGTCATGGCATGTCTCTCCAAACAATGGTCAGTTGTGATCAGGGGCAGAGTATACCGGCTTGCCCAAGATCAGGTGAAAGCAGCGCACGCTGCCCTTACAGCCGCGCAACATCGGCGCGCGCCGCGCGCATCTGCGCGCGCAACCCCGCCAGCCCGTCCAGCGTGCTGGCCTTGGCACTCAGCCGCGCCTCTGCCTGCATGGGAAATGTCACAAGGCTCACCTCCCATAATTCCAGTTCCAGCAGGCGCCGCCCGCCCCCGGCCACGGCCTCGGCGCGCACTGTGCGATAGCCGATCGACAGGCCATCCACCGCGCCCGCTTCCAACAGCGCCCGCGCCTCGCGCGCCCGCGCCACATCCTCCAGCAAACGGCCCCGCACGAACAGGCCGCGCATATCCTCAAACACCTCATCCCAGACGCCAATCGGCTGGGCGGGGTCATGCTGCCACAGCATGCGCACCTTCTCGCCCCGCCGCTGCAGCCCCTTCAGCGAGACCGCATAGGCCCCCGGCACCACCATATCCCCGCCCTTGTCGCGCAGGCCAAAAACAGAGGCATAGCCCTCTATCCGCTGGCCCTGCACAAGGCTCACACCCGGTTCAGGTTGCAAGAACTTGTATTCCATCGCTCCCTCACTCATCCAAAGGCCGCGACCAGTGCCAGCGCTCCATGCACCAACACCCCGGCCGCCACGCCGTAAACAGCCAGCCATAACCGCTTTTCCAGCCGCTCCACGGCCTGCTCCAACCGCGCCATGCGAAATTCCAACGCCTCCTTGCGCACCTCGAACACACGCTCCTGCGCATCTATCCGCGCCTGTGCGGCATCAAAACTGTCATAGAGAAAGCGCGATCCCCCCACCGCGCGGCGCGCGGCACTCATGCGCCCTCCACCAGCGCAGGCAGGCCCAGCAGCACGCGCTTTTCCGCATCTGTCAGGAAACCGGCCTCACCCACGCGCCGCCATTGCTGCTCGCGCTCCACCGCCAGCGCGGGCACCTGGTCAAGATCGGGCTTCAACGTCACCTCACCGGGAATGAAACCTGACAGCCAATGCGCCACCGCCGCACTCACACGCTGCGCCAGCGGCAACACTGTCAGGCGGTAAAAGGCGCGATTGGCCTCCTGGTAATTGGCATAAGTGGCATCGCCGGGAATCCCCAGCAACATGGGCGGAATGCCAAAGGCAATCGCAATCTCGCGCGCCGCCGCCTCCTTGGTTTTCTGAAATTCCATATCCGAGGGGGAAAAGCCCATGGGCTTCCAATCCAGCCCCCCCTCCAGCAACATGGGCCGGCCCGCATTGCGCGCGCCCTGATGATGGGCCTCCATCTCGGCTTGCAAGCGCTCAAATTGCTCGGCACTCAAACTGCCCTGCCCGTCCGGGCCTTTATAGACAATCGCGCCAGAGGGCCGCGCGGCATTGTCCAACAACGCGCGCGACCAGTTGGACGCCGCATTATGCACCTCCACCGCACGGCGCGCGGCCTCAAAAGGCGACAGGCCATAATGATCATCCAGCGGATGAAAACTGCGGATATGGCAGATGGGCACAATGCCATCGCGCAGATGAAACCGGTGGCTCGCACTGCCCACAGTGTAATCATAGGCCACAGGCCAGCCATCACCACCGGGCACAACCCGCATCCGGTCAGACCGCAACACATGCAATTCCTGCACCACGCCTGCCCCGTCGCGCACCGCCTCCAGATAGGCATTGCCCGATAACACCAGCTGCGCATAGAGCGCCTCAAACAATTCCGCCCGGCCCTGCGCCGGGTTGGGGCGCGTGATCAGATCCAGCAAAGGGTGCGTCTCATAGCGGCGCGCGCAATCCTGCACCACCAAGGGCAAAGCACCCGCCGCCTCGGAAATCAGCCGCACCGCCCGAAACCCGATCGGATTGCCCAAAAACCCCGCGCGCACCGGCGACAGACTATCGCGCGCGCCCATCCCGGCCACCGCCACAGGCCCAATCCCCGCAGCAACGCGCGCCCCCTTCACCATCCCGGCCGTCAATGGCCCCACGGCAGAGGCTTTCGCCTCCCGCCCCAGATCGGCCCCTGTCTCCATGGGCTTTGCCTTGCGCAGAAAATCAAACATATCCGGCCTTTCTCCATCACGGCCCCCTTCATCTTGGCTCAAATATCCTCGGGGGGGTGTGGGGGGGCAGACAGCCCCCCCGCCTGCTCAGGGATGCGCGCATCCGCCTTGGTTGCACCCTAACCCGGCCCGGTTTCCGCGCCGTTATCACAGCGTACGCAGCGCCGGGCGGGTATAGCTTGCCGCAGGGCCAAGGATCAGCTCCTGCACCGCCCAGACCAGCGCATCCACCCGGTCGGGGCTGCCGGTTCCGCGCCAGCCCTGCGCCGTCATCTTCATCATCTGGTCTTCCAGCGCGCCCAGCCGCGCGGCGTGGAATATGCGGCCCTGCTCATATAGCGCGGCCACGGGTTCGGCGCGGGCGGCCTTGCCCCGGCTGGCATGGAGTGCGCGAAAGGGCACCAGCGGGTCAATCTGGCGCAGCACCTCCCCCACCAGATTGCCGCCCTGGTTCACCTCGGCCACAATCCGTTCGGCCCCGTGGCGCTGTGCCGCCGCAAGCGCGGCCTCCGCCCAGGCAGAGGGCGAGGGGGCGCGGAGGCTGGCATCTTCCAGCACATAGGCCCGCCAGGTGCTTGGCGGGCCATCCGTCACCGCGCCCACAACCACAATCCCGCCCAGATCGGATCGCACCGTGGCACTGACAGAGGGGTCAACCGCCACCACCACCCGCGACAATGCAGGCACAGGGCCAGCCAGCCTTGCCCGCTCCAACAGCGCCAGCGGCCAGAGCGTGCCCTCGGCATCTTCCAATAACACCCCGTCCAATTCCTGCCGCTCCAGGCTTGTGCCCCGGTAGCGCGCGCGGATTTCCTCCAGAAAGGACGGCGCCAGCCAGGCGCGATTGGCCTCTGTCGCGGCATGGGTCATCACGGTGGACGGGCTGCGCAGGATGGCTTTCAGCGTGGCTTGCCCGCGCGGCGTGGTTGTCACCAATTGGCGCGGATGATCCCCCAGCCGCAGGGCGAATTGCAACATGTCCCAGGTTTCCTCTGCCTTGGGCCATTTCGCCAGCTCGTCACACCAGGCCGCATCAAATTGCGGCCCGCGCAGCGCTTCGGGGTCAGAGGCAGAGAAACACTGCGCCACAGCCCCATTGGGCCAGACAAGGCGGCGGCGCGTGGCCTCCCATTGCGGCAGACGGTCGGGCGGAGAACAGGCCAGAATGCCGCTATCGCCAAACACCATCACATCACGCGCCTGATCATAGGTTTCCGCCACCAGCGCCACACGCCGCGCGCGGCCCATATCCAGAGGGCGCGCGCCTTCCACCTGCGCGCGCACCCATTCGGCACCGGCGCGCGTCTTGCCAGCCCCGCGCCCGCCCAGACAGACCCATGTGCGCCAGTCGCCAGCAGGGGGCAATTGGTGCGGCGCGGCCCAGAATTCAAACAGCCAGGGCAGCGCGGCAATCGCGCCATCACTCAGGCTGTCCAGAAACGCCGCCACCGCCTGCGGCGGCGCGCAAGCGAGCAAGTCTGCCGGCGATTTCGGCGCGGGCGGCGTCAAGATCAAGGGTTGCGCCGGCGGCCTGCTCTCCGCCTTTGAGTTTCTGTATCTGGGCACGTTCATGATATGCAATCTCCAGGGCTTTGCGCAGACTGCGGAATTCTTCGGTCAATTCCTTTCCACAGGCCGGTGTAAGAGGGTCACAAGCCGCAAGCAGGCCCGTCAGGCGCGAAATGCTCAGGGCCAATAGCTGCTCGGAATAAGACACCATGTTTTCCGGTGTCGTCCCGCCGCGCGGGGGTTTTTCTGTGCTCATAGGGTGCTGCCTGTTCCCATAACCGCCCGCGCGCGGGCTGGCGCATAAAGCGCCGTCGCGGGCCAGCACAGACTAGCGCCATTTCCTGAAAGAAAGCGTGCGACAGCGCGCGCTGTGCCGGGGCATGGGCCACAGCCTGCCGCGCGCGCCCCGGCAATCCAGGCGAGAGGCCATGTCGCGATATGGCGGCTTCATGCGCGAGGGCGCGCGATGCCAGCTGCCAGCGCCTTACCCCAGGGCCGCCAGCAGCATCCTTGCCGATGTCAGGCATAAAAACAGCGCAAAGGCGCGTTTTATCCAGATGGGTTCCAGCGCATGGGCCAGCTTTGCGCCCAAGGGCGCGCAGGCCACAGAGAGCGGCACGATCAGCGCCACGGCAACCAGATTGACATAGCCCAACGATGCCGGGGGCCGCCCCTGCACGCCCAATCCCGCCACGATCATCGCCAGCGCCGCCGGAAGCCCGATCACCAGCCCCAAAGCGGCGGCAGTGCCCACCGCGCGGCGCACCGGCACGCTGAAAGCGGTCATCAGCGGCACGCCCAATGTGCCAGAGCCAACGCCCATCATGGCAGAAACCACCCCCACGCTGGCCGCCATTGCAGGCTGTGCGCCGCGCGCCGTGGGCAGGGCCGGGGCCAGAATGCGGGTCTGGGGCCGCGCCATGTTCCACGCCACCAGCAGCGCCACAATGCCGAACACGGCCAGCAGCGCGCGGCCCGACACATAGCCCGCCAGCGCCCCGCCCCCCAGCGCGCCCGCCGCCATGAAGGGCGCCCAAAGCCGCAAAATGGCCATATCCACCGCGCCGCGTGTGTGATGGGCGCGGGCAGAGGAATAGGCCGTAATCGCCACCGCCAGCAAGGAAGAGGCCACTGCAATTTTCATGCCCAGCGCGGCAGGCATGCCCAGCCCGGCAAAGACCCAAAACAGCACCGGCACAATCACGATACCGCCGCCCACGCCCAACAGGCCAGACAGCACCCCCGCCACAGCGCCCGTGGCCATCAGGCCCGCGACAAGCGGGATAATCTCACTCCAACTCAGGTCAAACATCTCAGAATCCCAAAGCCGCCCCATCTGCGCGCGGGTCTGCGGCCACTTCTATCCGCCCATCGGGCCAGAGCGCCACACCGCCGGCATGGCCTGCCAGATCGCTATAGGGCGCGATCATTTCAATCTCATGGCCTGCATCGGCCAGGGCTTGCACCAGTTCGGGCGCAAAGCGGTTCTCCAGCTTCAGGCTGGTTGTCGCATCGCCCCATGTCTTGCCCAGCAGCCAGCGCGGGGCGGTGACGGCCTGCTGCAAATCCTGCCCATATAGCGCATAGCGGCTGAAAACGGCGGCCTGTGTCTGGGGCTGCCCCTCGCCGCCCATTGTGCCATAGGCCAGCACGCGCCCATCGCGCAGCTTTGCAAGCGCGGGGTTAAGCGTGTGGAAGGGCCGCGCATGGGGGCGCAGCTGGTTTGGCCCCGGTAGAAGGCTGAACCCCGCGCCGCGATTCTGGAAAAACACGCCCGTTTGCGGGCAGACAAGGCCAGAGCCGAATTCCCAAAATACCGATTGGATAAAGCTGACAACGCAGCCTTGGGAATCTGCCGTGCCCATCCAGATCGTATCACCCGGTTTTGCCAGTTCGGGCCATGGCCGGGCGCGGGCCGGGTCTATCTGGGTGGCCAGCGCATCCAGCGCGGCGGGTTCCAGCCAGTCTTGGGCATTGCTGGCCATATGATCAGGATCGCCCAATTCCGCATTGCGCCGGATAAAGGCCAGTTTCGTGGCCTCTATCAGCCCATGGATATGGTCAAACCCTTCGGCCTGCGCCACGCGCAAGCGGTCATAAAGCCCCAGAATCATCAACGAGGCCACGCCTTGGGTGGGCGGGATCATGTTCCACAACTGGCCCGCGCTGATTTCGGTGGTCAAAGGCTGCGTCACTTGCGCGTCAAAGCCCAGAAAATCGCTCTGGCGCAGGGGGCTGCCTGCCGCCTCCAGAAAGGCCGCATGGGTTTGGCCCAGATCGCCGCGATAATAATCTTCCAGCCCTGCTTCGGCCAGCCGCGCCAAAGTTGCGCCAAGGGCGGGCTGGCGCAGGCGGTGGCCGGGTTCGGGGGGCTGGCCATTATGCAAGAACGCATCGGCAAAGCCCGGCACATCTTTCAGCCCGTCCAGCTTTTCGCGGGTGGTGCGGGTCTGGTTTTCGGTAACGCCCACACCCTCGCGGGCCAGTGCAATGGCCGGGGCCAGCAGATCGGACAGGGGCAGGCGGTTGCCGCGCGGGCAATGGGCCAATGCCGCTTTCCAGCCCGCAATCGTGCCGGGAACTGTCAGTGCGGCCAAAGCCCCGCGCGCGGGCAAAGCGCCTTGCACGCCTTGCGCGCCATACCAATCCACATTGGCCAAGCCCGCCGCGCGCCCACAGCCCGACACGGCCACAGGGGCCTGTCCGGGGCGGTGGATGATCCAGAACCCATCGCCGCCAATGCCGTTCATATGCGGATAGGCAACCGCAATCGCGGCGGCGGCGGCAACCATTGCCTCTACGGCGCTGCCGCCTGCGGCCAGAATATCGCGGGCGGCCAAAGCTGCGGCGCGGTGCGGGGCAGATACGCCGCCATTGAAGCCATAAGCTGAACTGAGCATCTTTCTACCATCCTATTGCAGCAGGAAGCCAGGTTGCCAGACCGGGCATGAAGAACACCATCGCCAGTGCCACAAATTGCAACCCGATAAAAGGGATCGCCCCTTTATAGATATCCATGGTGTTCACATTGGGCGGCGCAACCCCCTTGAGGAAAAACAGCGACCAGCCAAAAGGCGGGGTCAGGAAGCTGGTTTGCAGGTTCAGACAGATCAGAATGCCCAGCCAGACAGGATCTACCCCCGCCTGCATGAAGAAGGGCAAAAACAAAGGCAGCGCGATATAGGTGATTTCAATCCATTCCAGAAAAAACCCCAGAATGAAGATGATGATCATCAGAAACACCAGCGCCCCTGTCACCCCGCCCGGAACCCATTCAAACATCCCCTGCACCAGCCTTTCGCCGCCAAGGCCCCGGAATGCCAGCCCGAATACCTGCGCGCAGATCAGGATGAAAAACACCATGGCAGAGATCAGCAGGGTAGAGCGCGCGACCTCATACAAAAGCCGCCCTGTCAGCCGCCCCGAAAGCGCCACGAATACCAGCGCCCCCACTGCGCCCATGGAGGCCGCCTCTGTGGGCGCGGCAATGCCGCCGATGATGCTGCCCAGCACCGCCACCACCAGCCCCACAGGCGGGCCAACATTGATCACCACCTTGCGCAGCAGCGCCATGCGCGACAGCGCGCGGCGCTCCTCTGCCGGGATGGGCGGCATTGACCCCGGTTTCCACCATGCATAGGCCAGAATGGCCACCATATAGACGGCCGCCAATGTCAGCCCCGGCACCATGGCGGCGGCAAACATCGTGCCCACGGATTCTTGCAAGATATCGGCCAAGAGGATCAGCACCAGCGAGGGCGGGATGATCTGCCCCAGCGTGCCAGAGGCGCAGATCATGCCTGTGGCGATGGTTTTGGGATAGCCGCGCCGTAACAATGTGGGCAGGGTCAGCAGGCCCAGCGTTACGATTGTGGCGCCCACGATCCCCGTGGCCGCGCCCAAAAGCACCCCCACAAAGATAATCGCAACCCCCATCCCGCCAGAGATATTTCCGAACAGATGGCCAACCACATCGATCAATTCTTCCGCCAGCCGCGATTTTTCCAGCATCACCCCCATGAACACGAATAACGGGATCGCCATAAGGGTGTAATTGGTCACAACCCCGTACACGCGCGCGGGCAGCAGATTGAACAGCGCCGGGCCAAAGCCGATATAGCCAAAAAAGAAGGCAGAGGCCGCAAGGGCTATCCCCACCGGGATGCCGATGATCAGCAACACGAAAAACGCGGCGATCATGGCAATCGCCAGCAATTCATTGGGTGACATGGACAAAAACCTTGTGTTGCGCGGATTACGCTGTGGCGCGCGGTGGAAGGGCGAAGGCGTGGCGCAGCACATGCGCAAGCCCTTGCAGGGCCAACAGCCCAAAGCCCAGGGGGATCAGCGCTTTCAGCGCGAAACGATAGGGCAACCCCCCCGGATTGGGAGAGGATTCACCCCGCATGTAAGACATTTCCACCCAGGGCAGAGAGAGTTTGACCAGCAAAACCCCAAGCGCCACAATCAGCAGCCCGCCGATAACTTCGGTTACGCGCTGCACCATGGGGGGGAAGCGTTCATACAGCACATCAACCCGCACCTGTTCGCCCGAAAACAGCGCATAAGACATGCCAAAAAGTGCGATGGGAGAGAGCAGATGCCACTGCAATTCCTGCGCCCAGACTGCCCCGGTGCGGAACAGGTAGCGGGCGAAAACATCGCCCGCCACCAGCAGCACCAGCGCCACGCAAACCCATGCGGCCAATATGCCAAAGGCTTTGACAACCGATTCCAGCACAAGAACAAGACGCAAGACTGCGGGTTTCATCTGGCTCACATCTCCAGAATGTTATTGAACCAGGACACTTCACTGATACGCGCCCAGCCGTCGTGATCGGCCTTGAAGGCGAAATAGCTGTCATGCACCTTGCGGGTGATTTCTGAATTGCTGGCCTCTGTTTCCAGCGTATCCAGCGTGGCTTCGCGCAGCGCGGCAATCACCTCTGGCGGCAGCGGTGCGGCGGTGACACCGTGATTGGTGACAAGATCCGTCAGCGCCGCGCCATTCACGGATTCAGACCATGTCAGGCTTTCAAGGCAGGCGGCCTGAGAGGCTTGCCGCACGATCATTTGCAGATCTTCGGGCAGGCTATCCCATGCGGCCTTGGAGATCAGCAATTCGCCCGTGGTGGCGGGTTCGTGCCAGCCGGAGGTATGATAGAATTTCGCCGCCTGATGCAGGCCCAGCGCGCGATCCTGATAGGGGCCGACAAATTCGGCAGCATCAATCACGCCGCGTTCCAGCGCGGGGAAAATCTCGCCCCCCGGCAAGAGGCGGGTATCTACCCCAAGGCTGGCATAAACGCGGCCCGCAAGGCCGGGAATGCGCATGCGCAACCCGTTCAGCTGGCTCAGGCTTTCCACAGGCTCGCGGAACCAGCCTGTCATCTGCACGCCGGTAGAGTTCATGGGGAAGGCCACAAGCCCGAACGGCTCATACACCTCGTGCCACAACTCCAGCCCGCCGCCATGGAACAGCCAGGACATATGGCCCATATAGGACAGGCCAAAGGGCACAGTTGTGAAATACTGTGCGGCAAAGACATTGCCCGACCAGAAATAACTGTTCGAGGCGTTCATCTCGACAACGCCCTGTTGCACGGCGTCAAAGCCCTCAAATGCGGGGATCAACTCGCCCGCTGCGAAATGCTGGATATTCAGCCGCCCGCCCGACATGATGCGGATTTTTTCAATCATATCGGTGGGGCTGCCGGGGCCAACAGTGTAGAAAGGCGCGGTCGGGCCATAACTGTTGGTCATGCGCCAGTTGAACGTATCTTGCGCGCGGGCAATCCGGGGGGCGGCAACGCCTGCGCCAACGGCAGTCAGGGCAGAAGCGGATAAAAACTTGCGACGATCCAAGGTGACTTCCTTTCAGGTGCAAAGTGGCTTTTGCTGCATCGCAGCGGTGTGAAGGAAGCACTAGGGCCGCCCTGCCCCCCTGTCCTTCTTCGCCGCGAAAAAAACTGCCCCAAGGCGCAAGATTGTGTACAAACTGGGCAAAAAAAATTCACTTTGAACACATTATAAGCGCAGCATAAACGCCATCACCGGCCAGAGGTGTCAGCGCGCGGAATACAGGCTGTAGCCCCGGCCCGGCGGCGCTTGGCCCGTGGCAGGCAGGGCACGGCACTGCCCCGCCCAAAGGGGCCGATATTACATCACCACAGAGGCCAATGTCCCCAGCCCCAAAAGCAACGACAGCCCGATCAGCAAGCGCCGAAAGGCTGTGTCGGATATGCGGCGGAACAGCCAAAGCCCGATCTGCACCGCCAGAAAAGAGGCCGGCAGCGCAATGAAAAACGCTGTCATCGTGGTGCTGTCATACACCCCGTCGCGCCACAGCATCAGCGCTGTCAGGCCCAGAATGGCCACATTGAAAGGTTGCAACACGGCGCGCGTTTCTGCCTTGGGCCAGGGCCGCATGGACAGCCAGATTACCAGCAGCGCGCCTGACAGCCCCGCCATGCCCCCCAGAAACCCGCCTGAAAACCCCATCATACTGTCCAGAACCGGGGTGCGGCGTTCGAATTTCGGCAGGTTCGCGCGAAAGCTGAAAAACCCGCCATAGAGGATCAGCAGCGCCGCAATCAGCAGTTTCAGAAAATTGGCGTCCATATGGTTCAGCAGCAGCACCCCCACAGGCACACCCGCCAGCCCCGGCAGGATGAAGCGCAAGCGCCGCGCCACATTCTCGCGCAGGGCGGCGCGCACTTCCCACAGCCCTTGCAGCCCGGTGACAACGGACATCAGCACCACCACGCCCACCGCACTGGCGGGGTTGAGTGCGACCATCAGAAACCCCAGCGCAAATAGCGCGGTTCCTGTGCCTGCCAGCCCGTTTATCAGCCCCCCGGCAAAGGCCCCGGCCAGAATGAAGGCAATATCCACCCCGCTCATGCAGATACTGCCGCGGCCACAGCCGCCAGACAGGCGGCGTGCAATTCCTGTATCACACCGGTTTTCAGCGTGTCTTTGGCATAGACCAGCCCAAGCGCGCGGCGCGGCGCATCCTCCAGCGGCACCCAGCGCAGGGGCACTGCGGCGGGCGCGGCCACGCAGGGGGCAGGCACAATGGACACCCCAAGATTGGCATGCACCATACTCGAAATCGCTTCCAGATTTTCCAGCTCCATCGCCTCGGATACCCGGATGCCGGAATCTTGCAGCCAGTTTTCAATCAATGTGCCCACCACGGCCTCGCGGTTGAAGCGGATGAATGGGTGGTTTTGCAAAATCTGGATCGGGTCTGTTTCCGGGATCTGGCCAGAGGTGACAAGGCACAGCCGCTCTTGCGCGATTTCCAGAAATTGCAGGCCAATGGGCAGGATGACGGGTTTGCTGACAAGCGCCACATCCAGTGTTCCGCGCTCTATTGCTGTGAGAAGGGCCGCGGTAAGTGCAGGGTGAATACGCAGCCGCAGCGCCTCATATTTGGCGCGCATGATCGACATGGCGGCGGGGGCCAGCCCTGTCAGGGTGGTTGGCACGGCCCCCAGATTCAATTCGCCCTGAAAGCCGTCATCACTCAGGATAGAGGGCACAAGAGTATCATATTCCGCAACCAGCTTGCGCGCCCGCGCCACCAAGGCGCGCCCAAGTGGCGAAAGTTCGGGCGTGCGGCGCGTGCGGTCAAACAGCACCAGCCCCAAATCCGCTTCCAATGCGCGCATTTGCTGGCTGACGGCGGCATGGGTGATAAACACGGCATCGGCCGCCGCGCCGAATGTTTTGTGATCGGCCACGGCGATCAGGGTTTTCAGCAGGCGGATAGACATATATGTAAGCCCTTCTTACAGAAAATAACAGAAAACCTGTATTATCTGTTTTATTTGTTAATGATAGCCAAGCCCCCGCCCGACAGCAAGCCCTTTGCGGCAGGGCAGGCAAATGCCCCCAAAAGCGACAGTCACGGCTTTTTGTTTCCCTTTGGGGTAAACCAGACTAAGTGGTTTAGCCATGGTGGCCTATGGTCGCTTTTGAAATTCCATATAAAAGACCGGCAGCATGAAAAAACTTGCAACCTCTGTCTTTCTTACTGTGGCGCTGGCCTGTGTGGGCGTGGTGGCCTGGGCAGTGTTTTTGCCCGCCTCGCATCCTGCGTTGGAGCGCGTGGGCCTGCTTGGCCCCTTGCGCGCGCTGGGCGTGCCCGTGGCCGAAGCGCCACAGCCGGGCGGTGGTGGCTTTGGCGCGCGCGGCGGTGGCGGGGCGCAGCGCATCATCGGGCAGGAAATAACCCTGGCCGAAGCGCGCTCTCGCATAGATGCAATCGGCACGGCCCGCCCCCTGCGCAGCGTGATGCTGACATCCGAAGTGGCGGGGCGGTTGGAAGAGGTGTTCATCACCTCTGGCGATTGGGTGGAAGAGGGCAGCGAGATTGCGCGCCTGAATACCGATGTGCAGCAACTGGCCCTGGCCCGCGCCGAACTGGGCCTGCGCGATGCGACAGCCCGCGCCGCCCGCGTGGCGCAACTGCGCCAAAGCGGGGCGGCTACGCAGGTGCAGATTGACGAGGTGGAACTGGCCGTGAACCGCGCAGAGCTGGATCTGCGCGATGCAGAGCTGGAGCTGCGCCGCCGCCAGATTACCGCGCCCATTTCCGGCTGGATCGGGATTTTCAGCGTGGAACCCGGCAACCAGTTGGCCGCCAATGCCCCGATTGCCCGGATAGATGACCGCAGCACCCTGCTGATGGAATTTGATGTCCCGGAGCAGTTTGTGGGCCAGATTGGCGTGGGCGATCTGCTGGAGATAAGCCCGCTGTCGCGCATGCAAGACACTGTTTCGGGGCGGGTGCGCGCGCTCGATGCGCGGGTGGATGATGCCAATCGCACCCTGCGCATTCAGGGCGCGATTGACAATGAGGGCGACAAGCTGCGCCCCGGCATGGCCTTTCGGATATCTGTGCCTCTGGCGGGGGAAATGCTGCCTGTGGTTGATCCGCTGGCCATTCAATGGGACAGGGGCGGCGCCTTTGTCTGGGCCGTGGATACTGAGGGCCGCGCGCAGCGTGTGCCGATAGAGATTGTCCAGCGCCGCGATGATGCCGTTTTGCTGCGCGCTGATCTGGCTGTGGGGCAGGTGGTTGTGCTGGAAGGGGTGCAAAACCTGCGCCCCGGCGCGGCCGTAGAGCTGGGCGCGCTGCGCGATGCCGCGCCTGTGGATGGCCCGCGCGCGGATGCGGGCGCCCCCCAACAGCCTGATATCTGAGAAAGGGCGCGCGATGGAAAACCCCCAGACAGACAGCACCGCCCCGGATGACCTGCGCAGCGTTGCGAAATCGGGCATAGCGCTCTTCGTGCGCCGCCCGATTCTGGCCTTTGTGTTCAGCGCGCTGATTGTGATTGCCGGGCTTGCGGCGCTGTTTGCCGTGGAAGTGCGCGAATTGCCCAATGTCGACAGGCCCGTTATCACCATTACCACGCAATTTGGCGGCGCAGGGCCAGAAACGATAGACCGCGAAATCACAGGCCGGATAGAGGGGGCTGTGGGCCGTGTGGCAGGGGTGCAAAGCATTTCCTCCACCTCGCGTTTCGGGCGCTCTCAGGTGGTGGCGGAATTCAGCGATGCCACCGATATTGATGTGGCCGCCACAGATATCCGCGATGCGATCGGGCGCATTCGCAACACCCTGCCCGCAGGCGTGGAAGAACCCCGCATTATCAAGGCAGATTCCGATTCCGATGCCGTGATGCGGATAGGCGTCACCTCGCGCGCGCGCTCGGTGCAGGATCTGACGCGGCTGGTGGAAGAATTGGTCGAAGATCGGCTTATCTCTGCCCCCGGCGTGGCCGATTTGCAGGTTTTCGGGGATCGTGAGGCCATTTTCCGGGTAGATATCAATATGCTGGAACTGGCCGCGCGCGGCCTGAGCATTGCCGATATTCGCAGCGCGCTGCGCAATGTGTCTTTTGATGTGCCCGCGGGCGCGCTGTCCAATGACCGCCAGAGCATTCAGGTGCGCACCACGGCCAATGTGCAAACCCCCGCCGCCTTTGAGGCGCTGGTTTTGCGCAATGATGTGCGTCTTGGGCAGGTGGCCACTGTCACGCTGGGGCCAGCGCCGGGCGAAACCATTTTGCGCGCCAATGATGAAACCGGCATTGGCCTTGGGATTATCCGGCAGGCGCAAAGCAACACGCTGGATATTTCCAGCAATGTGCGCGCCATTGTGGATGAACTACAGGGCATTTTGCCAGATGATGTGCGGATTTTCGTCACCTCGGATGAGGCGACATTCGTGGGCGGCGCGATTTCCGAAGTTATCAAAACCCTGACCGCCGCGCTGTTGATCGTGATTGCCACGATCTATCTGTTTTTGCGCGATGCCCGCGCCACGCTTGTGCCTGCTGTCACCTTGCCGATTGCGCTGATTGGCACTGTCGCGGCGGTGTATCTGGCCGGGTTCTCTGTCAATATCATCACGCTTCTGGCGCTGGTGCTGGCGACGGGCATGGTGGTGGATGATGCCATCGTGGTGCTGGAAAACATCGTGCGCCGCAGGGGGCAGGGTTTGGGCGTGCGGGCGGCGGCCGTGCTGGGCACGCGGCAGGTATTTTTTGCCGTTGTCACCACCACGGCCACATTGGCGGCAGTGTTTGTGCCGCTGTCTTTCCTGCCGGGGCAGGCCGGGGGGTTGTTTCGCGAATTCGGCTTTACCTTGGCCATGGCGGTGATGCTGTCATCAGTTGTGGCGCTTACACTTTGCCCGGTGCTGGCCAGCCTGCTCTTGCGCGCCGCGCCGGAAGACGCCAGCGCTGGCCCTGTGGCGCGGCTGGGGGATAGTTTGGCGCGGTTTTACAAGGCCAGTCTGGAACGCGCGCTGGCGGCACCTTGGGTGGTGGTTGCGGCGGCGCTGATATTCGCGTTTTCGGGCTATTTCGCCGCGCAATCCGTGCCGCAAGAACTCACCCCGCCCGAAGATCGGGGCGTGGCGCTGCTGAGCGTGACAGCCCCGCAAGGCGTCTCCATTGATTACACAGATCGCAAGGTGCGCGAGATAGAGGCGATTATCACCCCCCTGCGCGAGAGTGGCGAAGTGACCAACCTGTTTTCCATTGTGGGTTTGGGCGGGGGCGATAACCGCGCCTTCATGGTCATGACTCTGGCCGATTGGGGGGATCGTGCGCGCAGCCAGCAAGAGATTGTGGGCCAGATCAATGCCGGATTGCGCGGGGTGATCGGGGTGCGCGCTTTTGCCATCCAGCCCAATTCGCTGCGCATTCGGGGTGCGGGGCAGGGATTGCGCTTTGCCATTCTGGGCAGCAATTACGACAGCCTGGCCGACAATGCGCAAGCGCTGGTTGACCGCATGAACCAAGACCCCCGTTTCGGCCAAGTGCGGCTGGATTTCGAAACCACGCAACCCCAACTCTCCATAGAGGTTGACCGCGAGCGCGCCTCTGATCTGGGCGTCAATCTGGATGGGTTGGGCGAGGCGCTGCAAGCCATGCTGGACGGGCGTTCGGTGGGATCGGTGTTTCTGGATGATCGCAGCTTTGATATCCAGATGCTCTCTACCCGCACCCCCGTGCGCGACCCCGGCGATCTGGAGCGCAGTTTCATCCGCTCTGACAGCGGGCAGGTTTTGCCGCTCTCCAGCTTTATCACGCTGCAGGAACGCGCGATTGCCCCGCAACTGACGCGCGAGGGGCAGCAACGCGCCGTGCAGGTGACAGCCAGCCTTGCGCAGGGCATGCCCCTTGGGCTGGCGCTGGCAGAGGCAGAGCGGCTGGCCGCCGAGATTCTGCCCGCCAATGAACGGCTTGTGCCCTTGGCAGAGGCCGCCACGCTGGATGAAACATCTGGCGGGATTTTGCTGGTTTTCGGCTTTGCGGTGCTGATTGTGTTTCTGGTGCTGGCGGCGCAGTTTGAAAGCTTCATCTCTGCTGTGGTGGTGATGGTGACTGTGCCCTTGGGGCTGGCCTGCGCGGCCTTTGCGCTGCTCTTTACCGGGGGCAGTCTGAATATCTATTCCCAGATCGGCCTTGTGCTACTGGTGGGGATCATGGCGAAAAACGGGATTTTGATTGTGGAATTCGCCAATCAGCTGCGCGACGAGGGGGCCGCGGTGCGCGCGGCCATTGTGGATGCCGCCACAATCCGCCTGCGCCCGGTGATGATGACCATGCTTTCCACCGTGCTGGGCGGTGTGCCGCTGGTTCTGTCTGTCGGGCCGGGGGCAGAGGCCCGCGCGGCCTTGGGCTGGGTGGTGGTTGGCGGTCTGGGGCTGGCCACATTGGCCACGCTCTACCTGACACCTGTGGCCTATATGCTGCTGGCGCGGTTCAGCAAACCACGCGCGGCCGGGCTGGCGCGGCTGCAAGAGGAACTGGCCAGCGCCGTGGGGCGCAAAACGATCTAGAACATACCGCGCAAAAAGACATGCGGCCAGTCAAGGTTAGCGTGACTGCCGATAACCGCCCAAGCCCCGCCCCCTATGCCGCGCCCAGCATCGCCGCAATCTCTGCCCGCGTGGGCATGGCCCCTGCCGTGCCGGGGCGCGATACCTGCACCGCTGCCGCTGCCGCGGCAAAGCGCATGGCCTCTTGCGGGGCCTGCCCTTCGGCCAAAGCCGCCGCCAAAGCACCGGTAAAGCAATCGCCCGCCCCTGTGGTATCCACCACCACCGCAGGCAAGGCGGGCACATGAATATCCTCTGTGCCCCGCGCGTGCCAGCTTGCCCCCTCAGCCCCGCGCGTCACGACCACGGCCTCCACGGGCAAATCCTCCAGCGCGCAGCCAAGTGCGGCCTGCAATTGCGCGGCCTCCACAGCATTCATCACCAGCGTATTCACAAAGGGCAGCACCGCGCGCACCGCCTCCACATCAAAGGGCGCGGCGGAATAGATCACCTCCATCCCGCGGCCCATGGCAGCCTCTGCCAGTGCGGCCTGATGGGCGGTTTCATTCTGCATCAACAGAATATCGCCCAGCGCCGCCCCCTCCAGCGCCGCCAGCGCCGGGCCAAGCGCCAAAGCGCGATTGGCGCCCCCATGCAGCAAGATGCAATTCTCGCCCTGCCCATCCACCATGATAACGGCATGGCCCGTAGCCCCCTCCAGCCGCTGAATGGCGCCGCACGCCACCCCATAGCTTTCCAACATGGCCAGCGCGCCCGCACCATCCGCACCCACCGCGCCAATATGGCGGCACACAGCGCCCGCCCGCGCGGCGGCCACAGATTGATTGGCCCCCTTGCCCCCCAGCTCCATCCTGTAGGCGCTGGCGGCCAAGGTTTCCCCCGCGCCGGGCAAATGCGCGACCTGATAGAAATGGTCAATATTGACAGAGCCGAAACACCACACTGTCACGCCCGCACCCCCTCAGACAATCTCGCAAGCCGCCATCACAGCCATATTCAGAATGTCACTCGCCGTCGCCCCGGTCGAGCAGATCTGAATAGGCTTCGGCACCCCCGCCAGAATCGGGCCAATCACCGTGGCCCCGGCCATTTCCTGCATCAGCTTTACAGAAATAGAGGCCGAATGCCGCGCCGGAACCACCAGAATATTGGCCGGCCCACGCAGGCGCGAAAACGGGTAATGCGCCGCAGCGGCAGGGTTCAAAGCCACATCCACGGTCATTTCGCCCTCATATTCAAAATCCACCCCGCGCGCATCCAGCACAGAGGCCGCCAGATGCATCTTCTCTGATCGCTCCGATACCGGATAGCCGAAGGTGGAAAAGCTGACAAAGGCCACGCGCGGCTCCAACCCCAGATGCCGCGCAACAGAGGCCGCGCGCGTTGCAATATCGGCCAGATCGTTTTCGTCAGGCCATTCGTGCACCAGCGTATCGGCAATCAGCACAATCCGGCCCTTGTGCAACAGCGCTGTCACGCCCGCCACACCATCTTGCGCCCGCGCATCGAACACATGGTTCACCAGCCCCAGCACATGCGCCGATTTGCGCGTGGCCCCTGTGACAAGCGCATCGCCATGGCCATGCGCCAGCATCAAGGCGGCAAAGACATGGCGATCACGCGCCGCCAGCCGGTGCACATCTTTCTGGTCATAGCCGTGGCGCTGCAATCGGCCATAAAGAAAGGCCTTATAGCTGTCCAGATGCCGCGTCGTGCCCGCATTGAGAACCGTGATCTCGCGCATCGCATCGCCAAGCCCCACCGAATTCAGCTTCTCGCGCACATCCTCCTCGCGGCCCACAACCAGCGCCTGCCCGTAACCGCCCCGCTGATAGGCCACAGCGGCCCGCAACACCCGCACATCATCGCCCTCGGCAAAGATCATGCGCGATTGCGCCTGCCGCGCGCGGGCATGAATGGATTGCAAAATGCTCGCCGTCGGGTCCATCCGCGCCTTCAGCGTCTGGACATAGCCCTCCATATCCACAATCGGGCGGCGCGCCACGCCTGTCTCCATGCCCGCACGCGCCACGGCAGGGGGGATGGTGTAAATCAGGCGGGGGTCAAACGGGGTGGGAATGATGTAATCACGCCCGAAACCCAGCTTGCGGCCATAGGCCAGCGCCACCTCATCCGGGACATCTTCGCGCGCCAATTGCGCCAAGGCGTGCGCGCAGGCGATCTTCATCTCGTCGTTGATGGCGCGCGCGTGGATATCCAGCGCCCCACGGAACAGGTAGGGAAAGCCCAGAACGTTGTTCACCTGGTTGGGGTAATCGCTGCGGCCCGTGGCAACGATCGCGTCCTCGCGCACGGCCTGCGCCTCTTCGGGGGTGATTTCGGGGTCAGGATTGGCCATGGCAAAAATCACCGGGTTCTCGGCCATGCTGGCCACCATCGCCGCTGTCACAGCACCCTTGACGGAAACACCCAAAAACACATCCGCCCCCACCATCGCCTCTTCCAGCGTGCGCGCATCCGTGCGCGCGGCGTGGGCAGATTTCCACTGGTTCATGCCCGCGGTGCGGCCTTGATAAATCACGCCCTTGGTGTCGCAGATGATGCAATTCTCGTGCCGCGCACCCATGGATTTGATCAATTCCAGACAGGCAATCCCCGCCGCCCCCGCACCATTCAGCACAATCTTGCACTCTTCAATCTTCTTGCCCGACAATTCCAAAGCATTGATCAGCCCGGCCGCACAAATCACCGCCGTTCCATGCTGGTCATCATGGAAAACAGGGATATCCATGATCTCCTTCAACCGGCTTTCAATGATAAAACATTCCGGCGCCTTGATATCTTCCAGATTGATCCCGCCAAAGGTCACGCCCATCAGCCGCACGGCCTGAATAATCTCATCGGGGTCTTCGGTATCCAGCAAGATATCAATCGCATTCACATCGGCAAAGCGCTTGAACAACACCGCCTTGCCTTCCATCACGGGCTTGGAGGCCAGCGCCCCCAGATTGCCCATGCCCAGAATGGCCGTGCCATTGGACACCACCGCCACCATATTGCCCTTGGCCGTGTAATCATAGGCCGCCTGCGGATCATCGGCGATGGCCTGCACCGGCACGGCCACACCGGGGCTATAGGCCAGTGACAAATCCGCCTGCGTCGCCATGGGCTTGGATGGCACAATCTCAAATTTCCCCGGTACGGGCAGATGATGATAAGACAGTGCCTCTTCATCGGTAAATTTCTTGCGCGACATGACACCCCCCTGACTGAATGCTCTGTCTTAGCCACCCCGCCACAATATCACAATAAATTAGCGCAGCCCTCTAGCGCAAACACCACATGCAATATGGCCAAACCCGTGCCCTTTCATCTTGGCCCAAATATCCTCAGGGGGTGAATTGAGGCGAAGCCGAAAGAGGGGGCGCGAGCGCCCCCTTTCTTCCCATCAGCAAAAGCCCCGGCCAAAGCTGCCCGCCTCTGGCCCGGATCGCAAAAACACCCCCCTTTCCCCCGCCCCCCGCTTTCGCTACCTTCCCCGCCAGATGCCCCAGATGAAGGACACCCCAGCGGTGAGCGATGCAATCACCCCCATGATGGCCCAATATCTCGCCGTCAAAGCCCAGCACCCAGAGGCGCTTTTGTTCTACCGCATGGGCGATTTCTACGAGCTTTTCTTCGACGATGCGGTCGCCGCAGCCGAGGCGCTTGATATCGCCCTCACCAAGCGCGGCAAACATCTGGGCGAGGATATCGCGATGTGCGGCGTGCCGTTTCATGCCGCCGAGGGCTATCTTCTGACACTCATTCGCAAGGGCTTTCGCGTGGCCATTGCCGAACAGATGGAAACCCCCGAACAGGCCAAGAAACGCGGCTCGAAATCCGTGGTTACGCGCGATGTCGTGCGCCTTGTCACCCCCGGCACATTGACAGAAGACAGCCTTCTCGAAGCCCGCCGCCACAACTTCCTTGCCGCCTTCGCCGAATTGCGCGAGGAAAGCGCGCTGGCCTGGGCCGATATCTCCACCGGGCAAATGCGCGTCATCCCCTGCACCCGCACCCGGCTTGGGCCAGAACTGGCCCGGCTTGCACCCCGCGAAATCCTGCTGCCAGAAACCAGGGCCGAAGAGCTGCGCGCGCTGGTGGAAGAGATGGGCGCCGCCCTCACCCCGCTTGCCCCCGCCAGCTTTGACAGCCAATCCGCCACCGCCCGGCTTTGTGCCCTCTACAAAGTACAATCGCTCGATGGCTTTGGCCAGTTCACCCGCGCCGAATGCGCAGCCCTTGGCGCGCTGGTGGAGTATCTGGAACTGACACAGCGCGGCAAACTGCCCCTGCTGCACCCCCCCCAGCGCGAGAATGCCGAGGATCTGGTGCAAATAGACGCCGCCACACGGCGCAATCTGGAACTCACGCATTCCCTCTCCGGCACCCGCGACGGCGCGCTCTTGCACAGCATCGATCGCACTGTCACCGCCGCAGGCGCGCGCCTGCTGGAGCGCCGCCTCTCTGCCCCCTCGCGCCGGCTGGACACGATCCTCGCGCGCCAGTCAGCCGTTACCGCATTGCGCGAAAGCCCCCGCCTGCGCGCCGATCTGCGCGCCGCCCTGAAAGAAGTGCCCGATCTCGATCGCGCCCTCTCCCGCCTCGCGCTTGATCGCGCAGGCCCGCGCGACATGGGCGCCATCCGCAATACCCTTGCCGCCGCCCAGACCATCGCCGCCCATCTGGCCAGCGCCGCCCCCCCGCCCTATCTGGCACAGGCCGCCACAGCCCTCACCGGCCATGACGCCCTTCTCGCCACACTCGCCACCACACTTGTCGCAGATCCCCCCCTTCTCACCCGCGATGGCGGCTTTATCGCCCCCGGCCACAACCCCGAACTGGATGACGCCCGCCACCTGCGCGACGAAGGCCGCTCTGTCATCGCCCGGATGCAGGCGGAGTATGCCGAAGATACCGGCATCCCCTCCCTCAAGATCAAACATAACAATGTCCTGGGCTATTTCATCGAAGTCACCGCCACCCATTCCGAACGGATGCTGGCGCAATCAGACCGCTATATCCACCGCCAGACCACCGCCAACCAATTGCGCTTCACCACCCCCGCCCTGTCAGAGCTGGAAACCCGCATCCTCAATGCAGGCGCCCGCGCGCTCGACATCGAAAAACGCCTGTTCGAAAACTTGCGCCAAACCATCCTTGCCAGCGCCGCGCCCCTCTCCCAAACCGCCCGCGCCCTGGCCGAGATAGATCTCGCCTGCGCGCTCGCCGAAATCGCACAGGCGGAAAACTGGTGCGCGCCGCGCCTGGATCACTCGCGCGCCTTCGCCATCACAGGGGGCCGCCACCCGGTGGTGGAAGCAGCCCTCAGCCGCACGGGCCAGCCCTTCATCGCCAATGATTGCACGCTTTCCGCCACGGACAGCGCCGCCATCTGGCTGCTCACAGGGCCAAATATGGCGGGGAAATCCACCTATCTGCGCCAGAATGCGCTGATTGCCATCCTTGCGCAAATTGGCGCGCATGTGCCCGCCACCTCCGCTCATATCGGCGTGGTCAGCCAGCTTTTCAGCCGCGTGGGCGCGTCGGATGATTTGGCCCGTGGGCGCTCCACCTTCATGGTAGAGATGGTCGAGACCGCCGCGATCCTCAATCAGGCGGACGATCATGCGCTTGTTATCCTTGATGAAATCGGGCGTGGCACCGCGACTTATGATGGCCTCTCGATCGCATGGGCCACGCTTGAGCACCTGCATGACATCAACCGCTCCCGCGCCCTCTTCGCAACCCATTACCATGAAATGACAGCCCTCGCGGGCCGCCTCAAGGGCGTGGAAAATGCCACTGTCAGCGTCAAGGAATGGGACGGTGATGTGATCTTCCTGCACGAAGTGCGGCGCGGCGCGGCAGATCGCAGCTACGGCGTGCAGGTCGCGCGGCTTGCCGGGCTGCCCCCCGCCGTGATTGCCCGCGCGCGCGAAGTGCTGGCGGCACTCGAACAAGGCGACAGCGCCACCACCCCCAAAGCGCTGATAGATGATCTGCCGCTCTTCTCGGCCGCGCGCGCCCCTGCGCCCCAGCCAGCCACAAACCCCGCGCTCGAAAAACTGAAATCCACCAACCCCGATGATCTCACCCCGCGCGAGGCGCTGGATCTTCTCTATACCCTCAAATCCCTCAGCACGGATTGAGTTTCATCTTGGCTCAAATATCCTCAGGGGGTGAATTGGCCCAAAGGGCCAAGAGGGGGCGCGAGCGCCCCCTTTCCCCGCCTGCACCCCTCACCCCGCCGGGGTAGAGGAAACCCCCACCTGCGCAGGGCGCAACAACTGGTCATGCAGCATGAACCCATCTGCCATCACCTGAATGATCTGCCCGGCCTTGGTGCCGGGAACAGGCGCTTCAAACATGGCCTGGTGCATATGCGGGTCAAACATCTCGCCCACAGCAGGGCTTACCCGCGTAACCCCGTGCTTGTTCAGGATATTGGTCAATTCGCGCAAGGTCAGGTCAACCCCTTCCACCAGCCCGGCGGCAGCGGCGCGGGTTTCTTCGGTCGCGGCCTCCAGCGCGCGGGCCAGATTGTCATAGACAGGCAGCATATCGCGCGCAATCCGGCTGCCGCCGTAAAGCTGGGCGTCGCGGCGGTCTTTCTCGGCGCGCTTGCGGCTGTTCTCGGCCTCGGCCAGGGCGCGCATCATGCGCTCGCGCATCTCGTCGCGCTCTGCCACAAGGGCGGCATTCTCGCCCTGCAAGGCGGCCAGCATATCATCCTGCGCCCCGTCACTCTCTTGCGGCGTGGGGATCTCCGGCTCCAGACTGTCCAGATCTGCGCCATCCTGTTCCGGCTTCGGATTTGCCTCGGTCATATGTCCAACCTTCTTCCTTCACTACTCTGCGCGGCGGTCTGTCAGCATCCGCCCGACAAGCTGCGCGGTATAATCAACGATCGGAACGATCCGCCCGTAATTGAGGCGCGTTGGCCCGATCACGCCGACCGCACCGACAATCCTTCGGTCAGAGTTCATATAAGGGGAGACCACCAAAGTTGAACCCGTCAGCGAGAAAAGACGGTTCTCCGCACCAATAAAGATGCGCACCCCGTCCCCCTGTTCGGTCAGTTCCAGAAACTCGGTAATATCGCGCTTGCGCTCCAGATCATCAAACAGGGTTCGGATGCGCTCGATATCCGCGGCAGCGGCCCCCTCGTCAAGCAGATTCGCGCGCCCCCGTACGATCAAACGCGCCTCCGGCTCGCCCTCGCTTTCCCAGACGGCCAGGCCCTGCTCCACCAAAATCGCGGCCAGACTGTCAATCTCGCGGCGGTTGCGCGCAATCTCGGCGCGAAACCGCGCCAAAAGCTGGGTCACAGTCGCGCCCTCGATCATCGAATTCAGGAAATTTGCCGCCTCGCGCATGGCCGAAGGGGTCATGCCCTTGGGCGGCGTGAACAGGCGGTTTTCCACATGGCCATCAGCAAAAACCAGCACCACCAGCGCCCGATCCGCCGACAGGCCCACAAATTCGATATGCTTTATCGCCGCCTCATGCTTGGGCGACAGCACCAGAGAGGCCCCTTGCGTGATCCCGCTCAGCGCGCCGCCCACCTGTTCCAGCAAGGTGGACAGGTCGCGATCATTGCCGCCCAGCGTGCTGTCCAGTTTTTCGCGGTCGCGCGCATCCAGCGGCGCCACTTCCAGCAGCGAATCCACAAACAGCCGCAGGCCCAGATTGGTGGGCACACGGCCCGCAGAAACATGCGGGCTGCCCAACAGCCCCAGATATTCCAGATCCTGCATCACATTGCGCACTGTGGCGGCCGAAACCTTCTCGCTCATATCCCGCGTCAGGCTGCGCGATCCGACAGGCTGGCCCGAATGCAAATATCCTTCCACCACCCGCCGAAACACCTCGCGCGAGCGGTCATTCATCTCTGACAGCAATTCCTGTGCATTGGGTGTCTTGCGCATCTTCCACTCCGCATGATCTGACAGCACATCCCCGGACAGCACTTTAAAACAAGGCAGGTTTCAAGGGCAATCGGGCTTGCATCCCTCCTATGCGGCCCTGTATCGACAACAAAACCAAACAAGGATAGCCCATGCGCCCGTCAGGAAGACATCTAGACACGATCCGCGAAATTTCAATCGAACCGCATGTGACCAAACATGCCGAAGGCTCTTGCCTGATCTCGATGGGCGATACCAAAGTTCTGTGCACCGCCTCGCTTGAAGATCGCACGCCACCATTTTTGCGCAATACCGGGCTGGGCTGGGTCACGGCCGAATACGGTATGCTGCCGCGCTCCACCAATACCCGCATGAAGCGCGAGGCCGCATCGGGCAAGCAACAGGGCCGCACTGTGGAAATCCAGCGCCTGATCGGGCGCAGCCTTCGCGCTTGCGTGGATCGCTCTGCACTTGGTGAACGCCAGATCACCATTGATTGCGATGTGATCCAGGCCGATGGCGGCACTCGCTGCGCAGCCATCACAGGCGGCTGGGTGGCGCTGCGCCTTGCGGTGAACAAATTGCTAAAGGCAGGCGATGTGGTGTCAGACCCGATTACCGACCATCTGGCCGCCATTTCCTGCGGTATCTATGCGGGCCAGCCGGTGCTGGATCTGGATTATGCCGAAGACAGCACTGCGGGCGTAGATGGCAATTTCATCCTTCTCGGCTCTGGCCGCATGGTCGAAGTGCAAATGAGCGCCGAAGGCGCGACCTTCTCGCGCGCCGAAATGGACACCCTGCTCAATCTGGCGGAAAAAGGCGTGGCAGAACTGGTTGCCGCCCAAAAAGCGGCCATTGCATGACACGGCGGCGCTTTGAAGGCAAAACCCTGCTTGTGGCCACCCATAACGCAGGCAAGCTGGAAGAGTTTCGCCAGATCATGGGGCCGCTGGGAATTGCCGTCACCTCTGCCGCCGAACATGCGCTACCAGAGCCGCCAGAGACAGAAACCACCTTTATCGGCAATGCCCGGATAAAGGCCCATGCGGCAGCCCGCGCCACGGGCCTGCCCGCGCTGGCCGATGATTCCGGGCTGGAAGTGGCCGCGCTGAGTGGCGCGCCGGGGGTCTATACGGCAGATTGGGCCGAAACCCCGCAAGGGCGCGATTTCGTGATGGCCATGGAACGCACCCATGCCGAACTGACAGCCCTAAACGCCCCCCAACCCTGGGACGCGCGGTTTTGCTGCACCCTGGTTCTGGCCTGGCCCGATGGGCATGATGAAGTCTTTGAAGGCCATGTTACAGGCCAGTTGATCTGGCCGCGCCGGGGGCAAGATGGCCACGGCTATGACCCGATGTTCCAACCCACAGGCGAAACCCGCAGCTTTGCGGAAATGACAGCCGCGGAAAAGAACGCCCTCTCCCACCGTGGCGCCGCAATCACGGCGCTTTTGCAAGGATGTTTTGCATGAAACGCATCTCTACAGGTTCCCCCTTTGAAAAAACGCTGGGCTATAGCCGCGCCATCGTGAAAGGGGATTGGTGCTTTGTCTCTGGCGTCACAGGCTATGATTACAGCACCATGACAATGCCCGAAAACGTGGCCGACCAGGCGCGCAACTGCTTTGCCACCATCTTCAAAGTGCTGGAAGAGGGCGGCTTCACCCCCGAAGATATCGTGCGCGTGCAATACACGCTGACAGATGCCAACCTGATGGCCGAAGTCACCCCCGCATTGGGCGCGGCCATGGGCGAGGTGCGCCCGGCCGCCACAATCGTCATCGCAGGGCTGATAAAGCCCGAAATGCTGATAGAGGTGGAAGTCACCGCATTTAAGGGCTGATCCTGTGCAAGACTGGCAGAATGGCGGCTTTGGCCTGTATCTTCATTGGCCCTTCTGCCAGTCAAAATGCCCCTATTGCGATTTCAACAGCCATGTCAGCGCCCAGATAGACCAATCCGCCTGGGCGCGCGCCTATCTGTCCGAAATTGACCGCCTGGCCGAAGAAACCGGGGGCCGCCTGCTCAATACCGTGTTCTTCGGCGGCGGCACACCCTCGCTGATGGAGCCGGAACTTGTGGCGGCCCTGCTGGAACGCATCCGCAGCCGCTGGCCACTGGCCAATGATCTGGAAATCACGTTAGAGGCCAATCCCGGCTCGGTAGAGGCCGGGCGCTTCCGGGGCTTTGCACAGGCAGGGGTAAACCGTATTTCCATGGGGATTCAGGCCCTGAACGATCCCGATCTGAAACGCCTGGGCCGCCTGCACAGCGCCGCAGAGGCCCGCGCGGCCTTTGACATCGCCCGCGCCGAATTCGCCCGCGTCAGCTTTGATCTGATCTATGCGCGCCAATTCCAGACCCTGACAGACTGGGCCGCAGAACTGCGCGAGGCGCTGGCCATGGCGATAGACCATCTCTCGCTCTATCAACTGACAATCGAAGACGGCACAGCCTTTGGCGCACGCCACGCCGCAGGCGGGCTGAAAGGGCTGCTGGAAGATGACATGGCCGCAGATATGTATCTGTTAACACAAGATATTTGCGCCGAACATGACATGCCCGCCTATGAAATCTCCAACCATGCGCGCGAGGGCGCACAATCGCGCCACAACCTGATCTATTGGCGCTACGGCGATTACGCAGGTATCGGGCCGGGCGCGCATGGGCGGCTAACGCTGAACGGCGCGCGCATGGCCACCCATACCCCGCTTTTGCCGCAAGACTGGCTGGCACAGGTGGACAGGCTGGGCCATGGAGAGGCCCCGCGCGAAGCAATCCCCCAAGACGAACAGGCGCTGGAATACCTGATGATGGGGCTGCGCCTGCGCGAAGGCATAGATATGGCGCGCTATACGGCACTGGCAGGCAACCCGCTGCGCGAGGGGCGGATAGCGGCGCTGGTGGAAGATGGGCTGATCACCGCTGAAGGCGACAGGCTGGCCGCCACAGAGCACGGGCGGCCCGTGCTGAACGCCGTGCTGCGCGCGCTGCTGGCTTAGGGCATATCGCCTGGCGTAAATGTATTGGCCGATAATCGGGTGGTGCCAACCAAAGACGCGCGCAAAAAGACGCCTTAGCCGCGCATCGCCGGGCCGGGGGGCGGCGTCATGCCGAAGGCATGCCCCTTCGCATAACGATGCGCGGCGGCCTTCGGCCTTGACTCCGCGCAGTGCAAAAAAACACCGCCCAACCCCTACCCCCGTGGCGGCGTGCCCAGAATGCTGCACAGCCTGTCCAGCTGCTCCATGCTGCTGAAGGTGATCGTCACCTTGCCCCGGCCACCCCCGGCATAATCCAGATCAATCGGCATGCCCAAAGTGGCAGAAATATCATTCTCCAAGGCGCGCGTATCCGCATCCTTGCGATAAACCTTTGTTTTAGATACCTTTTTATGCACCGGCGCGGATTTCAACAGGCTCTCTGTCTGGCGCACAGACAGCCCCTCCAACACCACCTTGCGCGCCAGCATGGCAGGATCATCGGCGGTTATCAGGGCGCGCGCATGGCCCGCTGTCAACTTGCCCTCGCGCAACAGGCCCTGCACTTCCTCTGGCAAACCTAAAAGGCGCATCAGATTGGCAATATGCGACCGGCTTTTGCCCATCGCTTGCGACAATTGTTCCTGCGTATGGCCAAACCGCTCGATCAGGGCACGATACCCCATCGCCTCTTCCACCGGGTTCAGATCGGCACGTTGAATATTCTCGATAATCGCAATTTCCAACACCTCGGTATCGGTAAATTCGCGAATCACCACAGGCACATCATGCGCCTGCGCGCGCTGCGCGGCGCGCCAGCGGCGTTCTCCGGCAACGATCTCATACATATCTAGTCAGCATCAGCTGCGAAAGCCCCTCCAGCGCAAAAAACTCGGCTTGCAAGGGCACAAGCACGGATTGCGCGGCAACCATGGCGTTGATCGTCAGCAGGTTCAGCGAGGGGGGGCAATCTATCAGAATGTAATCAAACGCCTCGTCCCGGATATCGGACTGGCGCAAGGCATCCTGCAACAGAAATGTACGCCGCGCCCGCGACATGAGTTCGATATCGGCAGAGGAAAGATCTGTGGTGGCCGGAATGACAGACAGGTTTTCAAACCCAGACCGAACCACAATATCTGCGGCGCGCACATCGCTGAACAACAAGTCATAGGTGGTATAGCGGCGCGAAGCCACTTCCAGCCCCAGCCCGGTGCTGGCATTGCCCTGGGGGTCTAGATCAATCAGCAGGGTCTTTGCGCCACGCTCTGCCAAAGCGGCCGCAAGGTTTATCGCGGTGGTGGTTTTGCCAACACCGCCCTTCTGGTTAGCGATGGCGATTGTCCGGGTGAGCGCTGACTCAGGCACGCGAAATTCCCTTCAAAAGGAGCAACCTTGCCAGAGGGTCTGTCTGGCTTTCGAATATCTCTGCTTCAAATTGCCACTCGTGGCGGGCGGCTGCAAGCTCTGTCGCGTAGTTTTTGCCCTTGGGAAGCAACGCAACCCCATTTTCGGCCAGATGGCGCGCAACCCATGCCAAAAGCTGCGGCAGTGGGGCCAAAGCGCGGGCAGAAACGATATCGGCTTGCTGCAGGGCAAGGGTTTCGGCCCTGTCTGAAACCACGGTCAGGGCAAGCTGCAACTCTCTAGCGGCAGATAGCAGAAACGCGGCTTTGCGCTTGTCTGATTCGACCAGCGTAAAACGGCATTCTGGCAGGGCCTCTTGCGCCAGAATGGCGCAGACAAGTGCAGGCAGGCCACCGCCAGACCCCAGATCAACCCAGTGCTTTGCTGTGGCAGGGGCGTGGCGGAAAATCTGGGCGGAATCCACAATATGCCGCGCCCACAAATCGGGGATGGTAGAGGGCGCAACCAGATTTATACGCGCATTCCACTTGGCCAGAAGCGCGCAATACTGCTCCAACTTGGCCAATGTTTCACGTGAAACATTCAGCCCCGCCGCGGATAAATCCCTCATGCGCTGGCACGCGCCTTGCGCTGCTGGATGCGCGACAGCAACAGCACCAGCGCGGCGGGTGTCATGCCATCAATCCGCGCCGCCTGCCCCAAGGTTTCTGGCCGAATGCGCGCCAATTTCCCGGCCAATTCATGCGACAGCCCAGCAACGGCGGAGTAGTCAAACCCTTCGGGAATGCGCTTTTCCTCATCCGCCTGCAAAGATTTGATCTGGCTTTCCTGCCGTTCCAGATAGGAATGATACACCATTTCTTTTTCAATCTGTGCCTGCGTGCCTGCATCTATCGCGCCCAGATCCGGCGCAAGGGCCTGAACAGCGGCGAAATTGAACCCCGGCAGGCCCAACAAAACCAGCCCATCGCGGCGCGTGCCATCGGCGCTAACCTTATGGCCCGCCGCAATCAGATCTTGCGGGGTGAAAGACAGCGCGCGCAACGCGGCTTTGGCACTGTCCAGCCGGGCCATCTTGTCTTCAAACGCCGCGCGGCGGGGTTGTGATACACAGCCCAGCGACAGGCCCAGAGGGGTCAGGCGCTGATCGGCATTATCGGCGCGCAGCGACAGGCGGTATTCGGCGCGGGATGTGAACATGCGATACGGCTCTGTCACGCCGCGCAATGTCAGATCATCCAGCATGACCCCGATATAAGACGTTGCCCGGCTAAAGCTGACAGCATCGCGCCCCAGCGCGTGCAGCGCAGCATTCAGCCCCGCCACCAGCCCTTGCGCGCCTGCTTCTTCATACCCTGTCGTCCCATTGATCTGCCCGGCCAGATAGAACCCTTGCACATCTTTCAGCCGCAAGGCCGTTGTCAGGGCGCGCGGGTCTATATAGTCATATTCTATGGCATAGCCCGGTTGCAGGATGATCGTATTCTCCAAGCCGCGAATCGTGCGGATATAGGCCTCTTGCACCTCTGCTGGCAGCGAGGTGGAAATGCCATTGGGGTAAACCGTATCATCCGCCAGCCCTTCGGGTTCCAAGAATACCTGATGCGAGTCTTTATCCGCAAAGCGCGTGATTTTATCCTCAATCGACGGGCAATAGCGCGGCCCCACCCCTTCGATATGGCCGCCATACATGGCCGAACGCGACAGATTTTCGCGCACAATATCATGTGTTTGCGGGTTTGTATGGGTGATGGCGCAGGCCACTTGCGGGGCGATGGTGTGATCTGTCAGGAAGGACAGATATTCTGGTGTATCATCGCCCGGTTGTGTTTCCAGCGCGGCCCAATCTATCGTCTTGCCATCCAAACGCGGCGGCGTGCCGGTTTTCAGGCGGCCCATCGGCAGGCCAAGCCCGCGCAATTGTTGCGCCAGAATGTTCGATCCTCTATCGCCCATCCGCCCGGCGGGATAGCTGACATCGCCGATAAAGATTTTGCCGCCAAGGAACGTGCCCGTTGTCAGAACCACGGCTTTGGCGGTGATTTCGGTGTCGGAGTTGATCTGAACGCCCATCACCGAATCGCCCTGCCAGAGCAGGGCTGTCACCTCGGCGGTGATAACCTCCAACCCCTTGGTGGCCAGAACTTCGCGCGCCACGAATTCGCGGAAACGGGCGCGGTCGGCTTGCACGCGGGGGCCTTGCACTGCGGGGCCTTTGGAGCGGTTGAGCAAGCGGTATTGAATCGCGGCATAATCGCCCGCGCGGCCCATCAGCCCATCCAGCGCGTCAATCTCGCGCACCAGATGGCCTTTGCCCAGGCCGCCGATGGCGGGGTTGCAAGACATTGTGCCCAGATCGGCCATGCGAAAGGTGATGAGTGCGGTTTGCGCGCCCATGCGGGCAGAGGCCAGCGCGGCCTCTACCCCGGCGTGACCACCGCCAACAATGATGACATCGTAATGTTTCACGTGAAACACTCCTATTTGCCAATGCAGAAGGACGAGAAAATATCGCCCAACAAATCTTCCACATCTATCTTGCCAATCAGCGAATCAAGCGCTGTCATGGCCTGGCGGATATCTGCGGCCACAAGTTCGGGGATATACGCGCCTGCGCATAATTTTTCAATCGCTTCGGTTAGCGCGGCGTTTGCCTGTTGCATGGCCTGCAAATGCCGCCTGCGCACGGTTACCCCATCGCGCGCCACCTTAACCGATAGCGCGGCCTCTATCTGTGCCAAGAGGGCATCCACCCCCTGCCCTGTCAGGCCAGACACCCCGCCACTGTGGCCGGGGTGCAGATCTGCCTTGCCGAATAGCACGATATCGCCCGGCGCAACCGCTACCGGTGGGGGGGTATCTGGCCCATCACACAAGATAATGCGCAAATCTGCGGCGCGGGCGCGGGTTTGGCCGCGCGCTATGCCGATGGATTCAATCACTTCCTCTGTCTCGCGCAGCCCTGCTGTATCCAGCAAGGTAACGGCATAGCCGCCAATATCCATGCGCAATTCGATCACATCGCGGGTTGTGCCAGCGATTTCCGAAGTGATCGCCGCCTCTCTGCCCGCTAAAGCATTGAGAAGCGTGGATTTTCCCGCATTGACAGAGCCGACAAGCGCCACTTCAAACCCGGTTTGCACCCGTTCGCGCGCGCCCTGCCCTGCGATTTCATGATTCAGCGCTGTGGCCACGGCCTGCAATTCGGCCAGTATCTGGGCATCGAAATTGCCCACATCCTCTTCCACAAAATCAATCGATACTTCCACCAGCGCCGCCGCCTTGAGCAGATGCGCGCGCCAGCCCCCAACCAGCTTGCCTATGGCCCCGTCCAGCACGCGCAGGGCCTGCCGGAGAATCGAAGAATTCCGCATTTGTCTTGGTCTGTTTCAGCTTGGAAATCAGGAATTCCACCGCATCTGTTGTACCCATCGGGTTCAGAATACGGCGCAAAACAAAGGTTTTCTGAAGGTCCAGCTTATCAACCAACAGCTCTTCCTTACGCGTACCGGATTTAAGGATATCAATCGCAGGGAAGACGCGCTTGTCGGCGATCTTGCGATCCAGCACGATCTCGGAGTTGCCGGTGCCTTTGAATTCTTCAAAGATCACTTCGTCCATGCGCGAGCCTGTATCGATCAGCGCTGTGGCGATAATGGTGAGAGAGCCGCCCTCTTCGATATTGCGCGCTGCGCCGAAAAAGCGTTTCGGGCGTTGCAGGGCGTTTGCATCCACACCGCCTGTGAGCACTTTGCCAGAGCTGGGAACAACGGTATTGAAGGCGCGGCCAAGGCGGGTGATGGAATCCAGCAAGATCACCACATCGCGCTTGTGTTCGACCAGACGCTTGGCTTTTTCGATTACCATTTCAGATACGGCCACATGCCGTGTGGCCGGTTCATCAAAGGTAGAGGCGATCACCTCTCCTTTGACAGAGCGCTGCATATCCGTCACCTCTTCGGGCCGTTCATCTATCAGCAGCACGATCAGGTAACATTCGGGGTGGTTTTTCTCGATACTGTGGGCCATCTTCTGGAGCAGGACGGTTTTACCGGTGCGCGGCGGCGCGACGATCAGGGCGCGCTGGCCCTTGCCGACGGGCGCGACCATATCGATAATCCGGGCGGAGCGGTCTTTGGTGGCGGGATCGCCGGTTTCCATCCACAGGCGTTCATCGGGGTAAAGCGGGGTCAGATTGTCGAAATGCACCTTGTGGCGGGCGCGTTCGGGATCATCAAAGTTGATGCGGGTTACTTTGGTGATGGCGAAATAGCGCTCGTTTTCCGCCGGGGCCTGAATGACGCCTTCGATCGTATCGCCTGTGCGCAGTGAATATTGCCGGATCATCTCGGGCGAGACATAGATATCATCGGGGCCGGGCAAGTAATTTGCCTCAGGTGAGCGCAAAAACCCAAACCCGTCTTGCAGCACTTCCAGCACGCCTTCGCCCGAAATTGTCCAGCCTTCTTCGGCGCGTTCCTTCAGGATCGAAAACATCATCTCGCCCTTGCGCATGGAGGGCGCGTTCTCTATTTCCAGCTCTTCGGCCATGGCCAGCAATTCTGCCGGGCTTTTGGCTTTCAGATCGGCCAGATTAAGGGTTTCGTCGCTTTCCGGGCGGTCGTCTGTCATAATATCGGACATGGGAAATCCTGTTGGCCCGCTGCATGGGGCGGGGGATCGGGCATTATTTCGCGTGAAGTGCCATGTGCCGGACGGCACTGCACCCCGCCCTTAGCGGATTGGCTTTCTGGAGTCAATCAGCGCTAGAATTTCACCACCACAGACAGCACGATCAGCACCATCATCACTGTGGGCACTTCGTTCATCATGCGGTAATCGCGGCCAGAAAGGGTATTGCCGCCTTCGGTAAATATCCGCCGCCTGCGCGCGCACCACATGTGAAACCAGCTCATCCCGATCAGGCCCGCGAATTTGGTATAGGGCCAGATGGCATCCCATTGGATGATACCGGGGATAGAGACCATCATCAGCCCTGTCACCCAGGCCACGATCATGGCCGGGTTCATGATCACGCGCAGAAGCTTTTCTTCCATTGTCTGAAAGACAGCATTCATCTGCGCGCCGTCGCTGCGTTCCACATGATAGACAAACAGGCGCGGCAGGTAGAACAGCCCTGCCATCCAGCTGATCACAGCCATGATATGCAAAGCTTTGATCCAGAGATAGAAATCCCCCAGCATGCCGCCCCCAATTTCTGTGCTGCTTCTTCTTAATTAAAGAATATAAGAAAGGAAATGATGTTGTAGTTAGCCCTGTGGATAAGGGGATAAGTTTTTTCCCCACAGGGTTATCCACAGCCCATAATGGAATAAGTTGACTATCTTACTCTTTTTATACAATATAATTCAATTGCTTAGGTTAGAACAAAAGCAGAAACACAAACATGTTAGGGTTGCGGCAAAAAGTTTTGCACAATGCGAATCTTAACCTTTGCGGGTGTGGAAGACTCTGTCTGCGCGGTTGTATGGCCGGGCATAACATGGCAAATCTGGGCGAGAGCGCGGTTTTCAGTCTGTTTGCCCTTCGGTTATCCGCCCGCTTCAACACAGGGTTATCCACATGTCGCTTATCCTTGCGTCCAGTTCCTCTATCCGGCGTGACATGCTGGTGAATGCGGGGGTGAAGGCGGATATTCAGCCCGCCCGCGTGGATGAAGACAGCATTCGCGCCGCACTTTTGGCCGAAGAGGCCAGCCCCCGCGATATTGCCGATGCGCTTGCCGAGGCCAAGGCGCGCAAAGTATCGGGCCGCAATCCGGGGCGGTTGGTTTTGGGCTGTGATCAGGTTCTGGCCTATAAGGGCGCGATATATGAAAAGCCCGCAACGCTGGATGCGGCGCGCGCGCAGTTGGAGGCCTTGCGCGGGGGCACGCACCAATTGTTATCTGCGGCGGTGCTGTATCTGGATGGAGAACCGCAATGGCGGCATGTGGGGGTTGCGCGTTTGACGATGCGGCGGTTTTCTGACAGCTACTTGGCTGATTATCTGGCCCGCACCTGGCCCGGCATTGGCAATTCCGTGGGCGGGTATAAGCTGGAAGAAGAAGGCGTGCGGTTATTTGCGCAGATTCAGGGCGATTATTTCACCATTCTGGGCCTGCCCCTGCTGGAATTGCTGAATTATCTGGCCCTGCGCGGGGAGGTTGCGGGATGAAGATACCCTTGGCTGGTGTGATTGGCTGCCCGATTGGCCATAGCCGTTCGCCCATTTTGCACGGAACATGGCTGCGCGCGCATGGGTTGCGCGGCCATTATGTGCCCCTTCACGTGGAAGCGGGTGATCTGGCGGCAGTGCTGCACGCCATGCCGGATATGGGCTTTGTGGGTGCGAACGTGACCTTGCCGCATAAGGAAGCCGCGCTTGCGCTGGCCGATCATGCCAGTGATGTGGCGCGCAAGATTGGGGCGGCCAATACGCTTTCTTTTGCCGAGGGCCAGATTTTTGCCGATAATACAGATGCTTATGGTTTTATCCAGAATCTGCGGGCAGGTGTGCCGGACTGGCGGGCCAGTGCTGGCCCTGCGCTGGTTCTGGGCGCGGGCGGGGCGGCGCGGGCCGTGCTGGTGGCGCTGGCAGAGGCGGGCGTGACAGAGATTTTGCTTGCCAACCGCACCCGCGCGCGGGCCGAAGAATTGGCGGCGGTGCTGGATGCGCCGATTACGGTGCTGGATTGGGCCGAATACCCCGCCGCCCTGCCCCGTGCGGCTTTGGTGGTGAATACCACATCTTTGGGCATGGCGGGCCATGCGGCCCTTGGTCTGGATGCGGGCCTGTTGCGGCCCGATGCCGTGGTGACAGATATTGTCTATACCCCTTTAGAGACACCGCTTTTGCGCGATGCGCGCGCGCGGGGTTGCCGGGTGGTGGATGGGTTGGGGATGTTGTTGCATCAGGCCGTTCCGGGGTTTGAGCGCTGGTTCGGCCTGCGCCCCGATGTGACAGAGGATTTGCGCCGCGCGGTATTGGCGGGATGAGGCCCTATGTGTTGGGCCTGACCGGCTCTATCGGGATGGGGAAAAGCACGACAGCGGGGTTTTTCCGGGAATTGGGCGTGCCGGTTTGGGATGCGGACGCGGCCGTGCACCGGCTATATGCCAAGGGCGGTGCGGCGGTGGGGCCTGTGGGCGCGCTTTGCCCCGATGCGCTGTGCGGGGGCGCGGTGGATCGCGCTGCGCTGAAGGCTTGGATCGCGCGCGATGGGGGTGCTTTGGCACGGCTGGAAGCGGTGGTGCATCCGCTTGTGGCCGCAGACAGGGCGGAATTTGTGGCGCAGGCCGATGCGCCCCTGATAGTGCTGGATATTCCGCTCCTCTTTGAAACGGGCGCGCAGGTGGATGGGGTTTTGGTTGTGACTGCCCCGCCAGAGGTGCAGCGCGCGCGGGTTCTGGCGCGGGCGGGCATGGACGATGCGCAATTGGAAACGGTGCTGGCGCGGCAGATGCCCGATGCCGAAAAGCGCGCGCGGGCCGATTTCGTGATTGAAACGCGCGATATGGAAAGTGCGCGGGCGGCTGTGCAAAATCTGGTCGCGCGATTGGGGGCAAAAGATGCGTGAATTGGTGCTGGATACGGAAACCACGGGGTTTGAGCCATCCGAGGGCCACAGGATTGTGGAAATCGGGATTGTGGAACTGGTGAACCTGATGCCCACGGGCCGCACCTATCATCAATATATCAACCCGTTGCGCCCCATGCCGCCAGAGGCCTTTGCCGTGCATGGCTTGGGCGATGATTTCCTGCGCGACAAGCCGGTTTTTACCGATATTGTGGATGCGTTTCTGGAATTCGTGGCCGGGGACAGGCTGGTTATTCACAATGCCGCCTTTGACATGAAATTTTTGAATGCTGAATTGGAATGGGCCAGCCGCGCTGTGCTGCCCTTTGAGCGCGCCTTTGATACGCTGATGCTGGCGCGCAAGAAATTTCCCGGCTCTCCGGCGTCACTGGATGCGCTGTGCCGGCGGTTCATGATTGATAATTCGGCGCGCACCAAGCACGGGGCGCTGTTGGATAGTGAAATTCTGGCCGAAGTGTATCTGGAACTTTTGGGCGGGCAGCAGCCGGATTTTGCGCTTTCCACCTCTGCCGCGCGGATTGGCGGGGTGGGAGAGGCCCCCGCCGCCCCCTTGCCGCGCCGCCCTGCCCCTTTGCCTGCGCGCGTGACAGAGGAAGAACGCGCGGCCCATGCGGCTTTTGTTGCCAAGCTGGGGGATGGGGCTGTGTGGCGCAAATACGGGCTGCCGAAGTTCGACAGCAAATTGGGTAAATTCGCTATCTACGGTTTTCCGATGCTATAGTTATCAATGAGTTATCGTCCCAAAGGCTCCTGCTTTGACGAAGCCTTGTTGTAACACGTTTCATTGATAATTGTCTTGCATGTTTGACGAATTCGGACTTAACGTTAGTCCAATGTATACGCGCATCTCAAAATCAGGCGGTCGAAGCTATCTCCAACTGGTGGAGGGGCATCGCGACGCTGAAGGAAAGGTCAGGATCAAGGTGGTCGCCAACCTCGGCCGCCTGGACAGGCTGTCGCCTGAGAAGCTTGATCCCCTGATCAATGGGTTGAACAGAGCCGTTGGGCGCCTTGAGAACACAGCGCACGAGATTACACACGATCCCGCCCGCACCTATGGCACGGTCTTTGCCCTGCATGAGTTGTGGAAAGACCTTGGGTTCGACCGGGCCCTCAACCGGGCGCTGCGTTCCGGCAAGCGCAGCATTGATGCCGAAGCGCTTGTTCGAGCCATGGTGTTCAACAGGCTGTGCGATGCCACAAGCAAGCTGGGCTGCCTGCGTTGGTTGGAAACTGTTGCCATGCCCGCCATGCCCGAGACCGTTACCCATCAGCATTTGCTTCGCGCTATGGACGCGTTGATGGACAACGCTGAGGGTGTCGAGGAGGCTTTGGCCCGCCAGATCAGGCCACTCGTGGATCACGATCTCACAATGGTCTTCTACGACCTGACGACCGTGCGGATTCATGGCGAGGCCCGGCTGGAAGATGATGTTCGCGCCTTTGGCATGAACAAGGAAACAGGCGGCATCGCGCGCCAGTTCGTGTTGGGCGTGGTGCAGACCGCCGATGGCCTGCCCCTCATGCACACCGTGCATCCGGGAAATGTGTCCGAGACCAAGACCCTGCAGGGCATGCTGCAAACGGTCCTGCAGCGATTTCCTATCCAGCGCATCATTCTGGTGGCGGATCGCGGCCTGCTGAGCCTCGACAACATCCACCACCTGACAGACATCGCCGATAAGGGCGGGCGCAAGCTGGAGTTCATCCTGGCCGTGCCTGCGCGTCGCTACAGCGACCTGCTGGAAACCTTCCAGAATTTCGACTTCAGCGACGGTGACGGGTTGCGCGAGGCCAGTTTTGAAGGGCACCGCCTGATTGTGGCGCATGATTCCGGGCGCGCGAAGGAACAGGGTGCGGCGCGCCGTGCAAGGATTGATGAGCTCGATGCCATGGGCAATGCCATGGTCGCAAAGCTTGATCGCCAGGACGAAGGAAAAAGCGAGAAAGGCCGCCGCGCCTCAGACCGGGGGGCCTATAGCCGGTTTGTCCGCGCCATTTCAGACGCGGAACTGACGCGCTTCATCAAGGCCGATCTCACGGCAGATCGCTTCAGTTGGGACATAGATGAAGACGCTATCGCCCGAGCGGCCCTGTTTGATGGCAAGCTCGTCCTGCTGACCAATGTCCCCGAGATCACACCGGCTGACGCCGTCGCGCGCTATAAGGCATTGGCCGATATCGAGCGTGGCTTTCGCGTGTTGAAATCCGACATCGAGATTGCGCCGGTTCACCACCGGCTGCCAGATCGTATCCGCGCTCATGCGCTAATCTGCTTTCTGGCCCTCACCCTTCACCGCGTCATGCGTATGCGTCTAAAAGCCAAGGGGCACACCGCGAGCCCCCAAGTCGCCCTCGACATCCTGTCGCGCATCCAGAAACACACGGCATATGCCGGAAGCCGCAGCTTCCACGGAATAAGCAAAACCACACCGGAGCAACTGGACCTCTTCGAAACACTCAACCTGCCAAAGCCAGCCTGACAGCGCTCTTGTTGTAACATTTTTGGCCATTCGGCCTAAATGAAATCAAACACTTATCGATTTTGTTGATGAACTTGGGGGGCTGTGACCCGGCGCGCGGGGTTTGGATATGCAAAAGGCCCGGCAAATTGCCGGGCCTTCTTGTTTGGGGTGCTGCGCTTAGTTGGCCACAGGGGCGGCGGGCGCTGCGTTCTGGGCCTGAAGGGCGGCTTGGCGCTGCAATTCCTGCTTGTAGAGGGCCAGAAAATCCACCGTATCCAGATTGAGGGGCGGAAAGCCGCCATCGCGGGTGACATCGGAAATGATGCGGCGCGCGAAGGGGAAGATCATGCGCGGGCATTCGATGAGAAGGAACGGGTGCAACTGTTCCTGCGGCACGCCTTCGATCAGGAACAGGCCCACATAATCCAGTTCGACAATGAACAGGGTTTCATTATCGGCCTTGTTGCGCGAGGTGATCTTGAACTTCGTGGCCACATCATACTGGCCCTCGGTTTCGCGCTTGTTGGCATCAAGGCTGACTTGCACCTGAATATCGGGCTGGACATTGCCGCCTTGCAGCTTTTTCTGCGCGGCCACATTCTCGAAAGACAGATCGCGCATATATTGCGCCAGAATGCGCATATTCACCTTGGGGGGCGTGGCCGTCCCGTTGGGGGTAGCGCCTTGCGGCTGGGCTTCGGTCATGTCTGGTCTCTCCATATATTCGGTCATTTTGCTTGGCGGGGTGTTTAGCACCCTGTCGCCATCGGCTCAATCCCGGTTTTCCCGGTTGGGCAGGCGGGGATAATCGGCGCCGGGGGGTTGGGTGGGGCGGGTTTCATATTCGCCTTCTATGATCACGGTATCACCCCGGCGCGCGGCGGTTTGCAGGGTTTTGAACAGCCGCGCCAAGATCAGCATCCGCAGGGGCGGCAGCAGCAGCAACAGCCCCAGCGCATCTGTGAAAAAGCCGGGCACAAACAGCAGGGCCGCCCCGATCAGGCGCAGCGCCGAATGGGCCATGGGGCTGGCGGGGCTGGCATCGCGCGCAAGGGCTGCGCGCACATCCTGCGCATTGCGGTGCGGCTCCAGCCGCATAAGCACCAGCCCCAGCGCGCTGGTAATGGCGATTTCCGCCAATGTGCCGATCACGCCGATTTGTCCACCGATCTGGACAAAAAGCACGATTTCCACGATGGGAATGGCCAGAAAAACAACTAAAAGCCACATATCTTTGCCCTTCAAGCAGAACATGAGGTCGCATGTGGTGGACTTGCCGCATAACCCACCTTACATAGGCAACATACCCGCCATACCAACCCTTGGCCGAGGAAACAATGGAACCAGCCGTGATCCAGCTTCTTATTCTTGCCGGCATAGCCGTATTTCTTATTTTGCGTTTGCGCTCTGTTCTTGGGTCGCGGGACGGATTTGAACAAACACGCCTGCCCGGAGAGGCCCCTGCGGCCGAACCCGCCAAAAAACCGCGTTTCGAGGTGATCGAGGGCGGGCCGGATACGGATATCACCGATCATGTGCCCGAAGGCTCTGACATGGCCAAGGCGCTGGCCAAGATGAAAGCGGTTGACCCCGATTTCAGCGTGGATGAGTTTTTGCAGGGCGCGCGCGGCGCTTATGAGATGATTTTGATGGCGTTTGAATCCTCTGATCTGGATTCGATTTTGCCATTCCTGTCGCGCGATGTGTTCAACAGCTTTGACGAAGTGGTGCAGATGCGCGAACAGCAGGGCTTGCGGGTGGATGCCACATTCGTGGGCCTGCGGGAATTGAGCATCGTGGATGCAACGTTTGACAAGGCCACGCGCGAAGGCGAGATTACCATCAAATTTGTGGGCGAGCTGACCTCTGTGGTGCGCAAGGCCGAGAGCGGCGAGGTGGTTGAGGGCGATCCCAACGTGATCAAGCGGCAGAAGGATGTCTGGACATTTGCGCGCGACATGTCCTCGGACAGCCCCAACTGGAAACTGGTGGCCACGGGCGAATGAGCCGGAAGCGGCGCGATCTGTCACCCGATGACCGGGAAATCTGGGGCCGCGTGGTGCAAACTGCGCGGCCTTTGAAATCTGTTCCCGTGTTCCGGCCAGAGGATGCGCCGAAATCGGGGGCAGAGACAGCGCCGCATAACGCCGCGCCAAAGCGCGCGAAGCTGTCGGGGCTGGTGCTGAAACCCCAACCCGCCGCGCCCCCCCGCGCGCATGATCTGGCGCAGCCGTTATCCGAGGCTTTGGCGCGTGTGCCGGTGCAGATGGACAAGCGCCAGTTCCAGCGCATGAGCCGGGGCAAGCTGGAGCCTGACGCGCGGATAGATTTGCATGGCATGACATTGGCGCAGGCGCATGGGGCGCTGAACGGGTTTATCCTGCGCGCCTATGCTTCGGGCTTGCGGCTGGTGCTGGTGATTACGGGCAAGGGCAAGACTCTGGCCGATGATGGCCCGATCCCGCGCCGCCAAGGGGCGTTGAAACATGATGTGCCGCACTGGCTGCGCATGGCCCCGCTTGGGCCGGTGGTGCTGGAAATCCGCGAGGCGCATTTGCGCCATGGGGGCGCGGGGGCCTATTACGTTTATCTGCGGCGCGCGCGCTGAGCGCACCGCGATTATTTGCATGTGCGCCAGCTTGGGGGATTGCATGGGCTTTGCGCCCGCCCGGCTGCGCGCTTTGCGGGCTTTGCGGGCTTTTCATGGGCGCGGTTTTCCTGTAAGGCCCCGGCCATCTGAGACGTGACGCTGAGACCCCGGCGTGATGCATAGGATTGGGGTCGGCGGCAATGGGGCCGCTATATGTAACGGAAAGGCCAGAGGGCTGGCGCTTTCCCTGAGGATACGCAAGAGATGTTCAATATCACAAAAAAATCAATCCAGTGGGGCCAAGAGACGCTGACACTGGAAACGGGCAAGATTGCCCGTCAGGCCGATGGTTCGGTTATTGCCACGCTGGGGGAAACCTCTGTCATGGCCAATGTGACCTTTGCCAAAGCCGCCAAGCCGGGGCAGGATTTCTTCCCGCTGACAGTGCATTACCAAGAGAAATATTATGCCGCCGGCAAAGTGCCCGGCGGGTTTTTGAAGCGCGAAGCGCGCCCGTCCGACAAGGAAACGCTGACATCGCGCCTGATCGACCGCCCGATCCGCCCGCTGTTTGTGGATGGGTTCAAGAATGAAGTGCTGGTTATCTGCACTGTGCTGAGCCATGATCTGGTCAATGAACCCGATGTGGTGGCGCTGATTGCGGCCTCTGCCGCGCTGACAATTTCGGGCGTGCCCTTCATGGGGCCAATCGGGGCCGCGCGTGTGGGCTATGTGGATGGCGAATATGTCCTGAACCCCGAATGTCAGGATATGGAAAAGCTGCGCGAAAAGGCCGATCAACGCCTTGATCTGGTTGTCGCCGGCACGCGCGACGCTGTGATGATGGTGGAATCTGAAGCCTATGAGCTGTCAGAAGCCGAAATGCTGGGCGCTGTGAAATTCGCGCATGAAAGCTATCAGCCGGTGATTGATCTGATTATCGCACTGGCCGAAGAAGCGGCGAAAGAGCCGTTTGATTTTCAGGCCCCCGATTATTCGGGCCTGTATGCGGCTGTGAAAGCGGCAGGCGAGGCGCAGATGCGCGCGGCCTTTGCGCTGCGCGACAAGCAAGCGCGCGTTACGGCCATTGCGGCGGCGCGTGATGCGATCAAGGCAGCGCTGAGCGAAGAGCAACTGGCCGATGAGAACCTTGGTTCGGCCATGAAAAAGCTGGAAGCCTCTATCCTGCGGGGCGCTGTGGTGAATGGCGAGCCGCGCGTGGATGGGCGCAACACAACCACTGTGCGCCAGATCGTATCTGAGACGGGGCTTTTGCCGCGCACCCATGGGTCTGCCCTGTTCACCCGTGGCGAAACACAGGCGCTGTGCGTGACAACGCTGGGCACGGGCGATGACGAGCAGTTCATTGATGCGCTGACAGGCACATCGAAATCCAACTTCCTGCTGCATTACAACTTCCCCCCCTATTCGGTGGGCGAAGTGGGGCGCTTTGGCCCTCCGGGGCGGCGTGAAGTGGGCCATGGCAAACTGGCATGGCGCGCGTTGCAGGCGGTTTTGCCTGCGGCCACGGATTTCCCCTATACCATCCGCATGGTGTCAGAGATCACGGAATCCAATGGTTCCAGTTCGATGGCCACGGTGTGCGGGGGCACATTGTCCATGCTGGATGCAGGCGTACCGCTGAAAGCGCCGGTTGCGGGTGTGGCGATGGGCCTTATTCTGGAAGATGATGGCCGCTTTGCCGTGCTGACAGATATTCTGGGCGATGAAGACCATCTTGGCGATATGGATTTCAAAGTTGCAGGCACAGAGGGTGGCATCACCAGCCTGCAAATGGATATCAAAGTCGCCGGGATCACCTTCGAGATCATGGAACAGGCTTTGGCGCAGGCCAAGGACGGGCGTTTGCATATCTTGGGCGAAATGTCCAAGGCGCTGACAACGGCCAATGCCTTCAGCCAATATGCGCCCAAGATCGAAACCATGCAGGTTCCGACCGATAAAATCCGCGAAGTGATCGGCACCGGCGGCAAGGTTATTCGTGAGATCGTGGAAGTATCGGGCGCGAAGGTCGATATCAACGATGATGGCACGATCAAGATTGCCTCGAATGATCAGGAAGCGATCCGCAAAGCCTATGACATGATCTATTCCATCGTGGCAGAGCCGGAGATTGGCAAGATCTATACAGGCCGCGTGGTGAAGCTGGTGGATTTTGGCGCTTTCGTCAATTTCTTCGGCAAGCGTGACGGGCTGGTGCATGTCTCGCAGATCGAAAACCGCCGCCTGAACCACCCGTCAGATGCGCTGACGGAAGGGCAGGAAGTGAAGGTCAAGCTGCTGGGCTTTGATGATCGCGGCAAGGTGCGGTTGGCGATGAAAATGGTCAATCAGGAAACCGGCGAAGAAATCGTGGGCGAGCAGGCCGAATAAGGCCGCCACTGCAAGACAAGAGAGGCCCCGAAGGACACTTCGGGGCCTTTTGTATTGGGCGGCTCTGTAGCGAATTTGCCAAAGATGAGCGGCAGGTGGGAAACACGGGCGCGCGCCCCGCTCTAATCCACCACCAGCATATAGCCCGCGCCGCGCACGGTTTGCAGATGGCGCGGGTCTTTCGGGTCTGGTTCTATCTTGCGGCGCAGGCGGGTGATTTGCACATCCACCGCGCGTTCCTGCCCCACCATGCCGCCATGGCCCGCGCGGTCGCGGGTCAGGTGATCGACCAGCGCCTCGCGGGTGATCACCTCGCCGGGGTGCTGGCAGAAAAAGCGCATCAAGGTGGCCTCTGTCTGGGTCAGGCGGATCACGCTGTCATCGCGCCGCAATTCGCCGCGTTCCACATCATAGCGCAATGGCCCCATGATGATCAGTTGCGGCTGCACAGGGCGGGCAAGGGGCTGCGGGCTGCGGCGCAGGATTGCGGCAATGCGCAGCAGCAATTCACGCGGTTCAAAGGGTTTGGGAAGGTAATCATCCGCCCCGGCCTCTAACCCCGAAATCCTGTCTTCGGATTCTGCGCGCGCGGTCAGCAGCAGCACGGGCACAGCGCTTTGGCTGCGGATATGGCGCGTCAGGCTTATCCCATCCTCGCCCGGCATCATCACATCGAGCACGATCATTATCATCATCCATCATCGCTTCCAGCACCTGACGGAACCCGGCGACGGCCTCCGGCCCGGCCTGGCGATAGGCGGCCCGCATGCGCTCGCGCTGCGCCTCTGACAGGGCGCGCTCCAGCGCTTCGCCCTTTGGGGTCAGATACAGGTTGCGCTCGCGCCTGTCGGTGCGGCCCACGCGGCTTTCGACAAGCCCGTCCTCTATCAGGCTGCGCAACACACGGTTCAGCGATTGCTTGGTCACACCCAGCAGCGCCAGCAGGTTGTTTACCGTTGTGCCATGGGTGCGGTTGATGAAATGCAGCGCCCGATGATGGGCGCGGCCATAGGCGTGGTCTTCCAATATGCGGTCTGGGTCTGCGGTGAAGCCGCGATAGGCAAAGAACATGGCCTCTATGCCTTTGCGCAACTGTTCATCCGTCAGGAAAAGCAGGTTCTCGCCCCCGCTTGCGCTGCCATGCCCTTCGGCCATGATTGCTGCCCCCCATCTTCAACTTGGGGCATTTTAAGTCAGCCTTGTTGACATTCCAAGAGCGAATTGCTACCGATTCCCCGATTTGGCGTAACATTATGTCCGATGTGGGCCTAATTTGCGCAATATCCGCAAAGAGCGATACCGAGGCATAGAGGAGGCACCCATGGCCGGGGCGTATGATGACAGGGACGGAATGATCTGGATGGATGGCAAGCTCGTGCCTTGGCGGGATGCGAATGTGCATATCCTGACCCATGCGCTGCATTATGCCAGCTCTGTCTTTGAAGGGGAGCGCTGCTATAGCGGCAAAGTGTTCAAAAGCCGTGAACATTCCGAGCGGTTGCTGGAATCGGGCCGCCTGCTGGATATGGAAATCCCTTATACTGTAGATCAGATTGAAGCGGCCAAGGCCGCCGTGCTGGAGGCCAATGGCTTGCGTGATGCCTATTTGCGCGCGATTGCATGGCGCGGTGCGGGCGAGGATATGGGCGTGGCCGCGCGGCGCAACCCGGTGCGGCTGGCTGTGGCGGCATGGGAATGGGGCGCGTATTATGGTGATGCCAAATGGCAGGGCGCAAAGCTGGACATTGCCAAATGGCGCCGCCCCTCGCCCGATACCATCCCGACAGCGGCAAAGGCGGCGGGGCTCTATATGATCTGCACCACGTCCAAACACGCCGCAGAGGCCAAGGGCTGCTCAGATGCGCTCTTCATGGATTATCGCGGCTATGTGGCCGAGGCGACGGGGGCGAATATCTTCTTCGTGAAGGATGGCGAAGTGCATACCCCCATTCCCGATGCAATTTTGAACGGGATTACCCGCCAGACCGTTATCGCCATGCTGCGCGATATGGGAATTGTGGTGCATGAACGCCATATCCTGCCCGAAGAGCTGGCCGATTTCTCGGAATGCTGGCTGACAGGCACAGCGGCGGAAGTTACGCCTGTGGGCCAGATTGGCGAGCATCATTTCCAGGTGGGGCAAATGACGCGCAAGGTTGCGGAAAGCTATGAGGCTTTGGTGCGCGCCTGAGCGCGGCGCGTTCGGCTGATAAAACGGCCCCTGACGGATTTGGCCTGTCAGGGGCCGTATGCCGCCCTGTGGTGCGTAAAATCTGGCAGGCCGCACCGCACCCCCTGCCCCAGCGGTAGGCAATTGCGGCAATTTCCCCCCGATATCTGGTAGGCCCTGCGAAAATACCACAATTTCGAGAGCTTATCGTCCCAAGGGAGAGCGTTTTTCTGGACGTAAGCCCCCGCGCGCGCTATCCTGCCGGAAAATCAGGGGGGAAAACCCCCGAAAACTTTGAGGCAGCCATGGCATTTCCAGAGCGGTTTTCGAACCTGCCTGAATACGCATTTCCGCGCCTGCGCGCGCTGTTGGATCATCACCCCGCCGGTGGTGTGCCTGTTGCCATGACCATTGGCGAGCCGCGCCATGACATGCCCCCTTTTCTGGCAGAGGTGCTGAACGCCCATATTGCGGGATTTGCGAAATACCCCAGCAATGAGGGGATTGCCCCCCTGTTGGAGGCCATTCAGGGCTGGATTGCGCGGCGCTATGATGTGACGCTTGGGCAAAATCAGATCATGGTGCTCAATGGCACGCGCGAGGGGCTGTATAATGCCGCCGTGGCGCTATGCCCGGAACATAAGCGCGGCGCAAAGCCCGTGATCCTTATGCCAAACCCGTTTTATCAGGCCTATGCGGTGGGGGCTTTGGCGCTGGGGGTGCAGGCGGAATATGTGCCTGTCACGCGCGAAAGCGGCTATCTGCCCCAATATGGCCAATTGCCCGCAGAAATGCTGGACAAAGTGGCAATTGCCTATCTGTGTTCACCTGCCAACCCGCAAGGGGCGGTGGCGGATGCCGCCTATTGGCGCGATTTGATCGCGTTGGCCGAGCGGCATGATTTCCAGATTTTCGCCGATGAATGCTACAGCGAGATTTACCGCGATACGCCCCCGCCGGGTGTGTTGCAGATCGCGCATGAGATGGGCGCGCATCCTGAACGGGTGCTGTCGTTTCATTCGCTGTCCAAGCGCTCTAACCTGCCGGGCCTGCGGTCTGGCTTTGTGGCGGGCGGGCCGGAAAGCATTCGCCGCATTCGCCAGTTGCGCGCCTATGCGGGCGCGCCTTTGCCCGAACCCTTGCAACATGTGGCGGCGGCGGCCTGGGCGGATGAGGCGCATGTAAACCGCTCGCGCGCGCTGTATCAGCAGAAATACGCGCTGGCAGATCGGATATTTACCGGGATTGCGGGCTATGCGGGGCCGCAAGCCGGGTTTTTCCTGTGGCTGCCGGTGGATGATGGCGAGGCCGCGGCCCTGCGGCTGTGGCGCGAAACCGGTATCCGGGTTTTGCCGGGCGCTTATCTGGCGCGCGATGTGGATGGTGAAAACCCCGGCAAGGGCTTTATCCGCGTGGCCATGGTCGCGCCGATTGATGAATTGGAACAGGCGCTGCGGCACCTGTGCACCTGTCTTTATAAGTAACGAGGCTCTGTGATGGCATCTTACAATACCCGTTCGCGCGATCCGCTGTTGGACAGCAATTTGCAAGCGCTGCTGCAAAAGCGCGGGCGTGAGGTGTTGGGGCTGGTGCTGATTGCCGTTGCGGGGCTGGTGGCGGTGATGCTTGGCTCTTACGCGCCAAGCGATCCAAGCTGGATGAGTTCTTCCAATGTGCCAATTGAAAATTCTCTGGGTGCTGTGGGGGCCACGATTTCCTCGCCCTTGATGATCATCATTGGCAAAGCCTCTTGGGGGTTGGTGGTGTTCTGTTTTGGCTGGGGGCTGCGGCTGGTGATGTCGCGCGGGCATGAGCAGGTTTTGGCGCGCGGGATTTTCCTGCCCATCGCGCTGGCGCTGAGTGCTGTCTGGTGTGCTACGCTTGTGCCAAGTGCGGGCTGGGGCATGCTCTATGGCATGGGCGGCATTTTTGGCGATACTGTGCTGGGCGCGATTGTGAACGCCTTGCCTATGGGGCCTGCGGCAGGTGTGACGCTGATGGGCGTTGTGATGCTGGCCGTCATGCTGGCAGGCTGGGCCTATGTGATGGGTGTCAGCGGCCATGAGGCGCGCAGATTTGTGCGATTCCTGCTGGCCGGGATTGCGCTGGCCTATGGCGGGCTGATGGCGCTTTTGCGCGGCGGGGCCGCAAGGGCGGGCAGTGCCGTGGCGCGCAAGGTGGAAGACAGCCGCGCCGCGCGTGCGCAGGCGAGCAGCCAACCGCAGCCAGAGGCACACTGGCACGCCGCCCCCCCGCATTTTCCCGCCGAAGACCCACCGCTCAGCGCAGGGCAGGCAACGGGCGCGCGCCGCAGCCCGCCTGTGATCCGGCCCAGCGGGTATGCGGCCCCCGCAGAACCGCTGGCGCGGCAGGATGCCAGCGCCTTTCACGCGCAACCCCGCTATGACGAAGACCCGGATTTGTGGGAAGAAGAAGACACCCCGCAAGACGCCCCCGCCCCCGGCCTTCTGGCGCGGCTGAAGGCGCTGAGCCTGCGCACGGCCCCTGAAGAGCAGCCCTTGCACCCGGAATTGGTGGAACCGCAGCTTTCCGCTTCGGCCATGCAGGTGCAACCCGTGGGCGAGGCGCGGATAAAAACCCGCATTGCCGATGCCATCCGCCACCATAAAGGTGCAAAGCCGGTGCTGAAATTTGATCGCACCCGCCATGTGCTGCCAGAGCCGCCCTTGCGCGCGCCTGTGGCCGGGGCCTCTGCCCAGCCATTTGCGGCAATGCCAGAGGGGGGGGCGCAGTTTACCCCTGCCGCCAGCCTGCAGGCCAGCGTTGATGCCACTCTGGCCCCTGTGCCCATGCCCGACTGGATGCTGGCCGCGCAGCCTGTGGCCCAGCCCCAAGCGCCCCAGCCCCAGACAGCGCCCCAGATGGCCGCGCCACTGGTGGCAGAGCCTTTGTTCCAGCCCGATGCGCCGCGCGGCCCGCATGTGCTGACGCGCCGTGTGGTCAATACCACGCAGCGCCGCCCCCAGCCCTCGCGCCAGGCGCAGGCAGAGGCCGCGCCCGCTTTCGCCTTTGATCCTGCCGCGCCTGTGTTTGAACTGCCACCGCTATCGCTGCTGGAAAGCCCCGGCGAAGTGCAGCGCTTCACCCTGAGCGACGAGGCGCTGGAAGAAAACGCGCGGATGCTGGAAAATGTGCTGGATGATTACGGTGTGCGCGGCGAGATTGTCAGTGTCCGCCCCGGCCCTGTTGTCACGCAATATGAGCTGGAACCCGCGCCCGGCCTGAAAGCCAGCCGCGTGATTGGGCTGTCGGATGATATTGCGCGCTCCATGTCGGCCCTTTCGGCGCGGGTTTCCACGGTGCCGGGGCGATCGATTATCGGGATCGAATTGCCCAATGCCCACCGCGAAAAGGTGGTTTTGCGCGAAATTCTGGCCGCGCGGGATTTTGGCGATACCAATATGCGCCTGCCCCTTGCGCTGGGCAAAGCCATTGATGGCGAACCGATTGTGGCCAATCTGGCCAAGATGCCGCATTTGCTGATTGCAGGCACCACCGGTTCGGGTAAATCGGTGGGTGTGAACGCGATGATCCTGTCGCTTCTGTACCGGCTGCCGCCGGAAGAGTGCCGGATGATCATGATCGATCCGAAAATGCTGGAATTGTCGGTCTATGACGGGATTCCGCACCTGCTCAGCCCCGTTGTGACCGACCCCAAGAAGGCCGTTGTGGCGCTGAAATGGACCGTGGCGGAGATGGAAGAGCGCTATCGCAAGATGTCTAAGATGGGCGTGCGCAATATCGGCGGCTATAATGGCCGCGTACGCGAGGCCCTGTCCAAAGGTGAGATGTTCAAGCGCACCATCCAGACCGGCTTTGACGATGAAACCGGCGATCCCATCTTTGAAAGCGAAGAATTCGCGCCTGAAGTGCTGCCCTTTATTGTGGTGGTCGTGGATGAGATGGCTGATCTGATGATGGTGGCGGGCAAAGAGATTGAAGCCTGCATTCAGCGCCTTGCACAGATGGCGCGGGCCTCTGGGATTCATCTTATCATGGCCACGCAGCGCCCCTCGGTGGATGTGATTACCGGCACGATCAAGGCCAATTTCCCGACGCGGATTTCGTTTCAGGTAACAAGCAAGATCGACAGCCGCACCATTCTGGGCGAGCAGGGCGCAGAGCAACTGCTGGGCATGGGCGATATGCTGTATATGGCGGGCGGCTCGCGCATTGTGCGGGTGCATGGCCCCTTTGTCAGCGATGAAGAGGTGGAAGAGGTTGTCAACCATCTGAAAAGCTTTGGCCCGCCAGATTACAAATCGGGCGTGGTGGATGGCCCTGAAAATGACAGAGAGGCCGATATTGACGCGGTTCTGGGCCTTGGCGGCAATACCACGGGCGAAGATGCGCTCTATGATCAGGCGGTGCAGGTGGTGATACAAGATCGCAAATGTTCCACCAGCTATATCCAGCGCAAGCTGGGGATCGGCTATAACAAGGCCGCGCGTCTGGTAGAGCAGATGGAAGACGAGGGGCTTGTGACCCCCGCCAACCATGTGGGCAAGCGCGAGATTCTGGTGCCAGAGCAGGGATAAGCGCGCGCGGCAGCCGATGCCGCGCCTATTTCGGAGCAGAGCTTTGTTTTTGCAACTTTTCGGAACCGTGGTCATTGCGGGGATTGTGGGCTACGCGACAGAGCGCAGCGGATTTACCCAGAATGGCTATCTGCCCTCCATCATCATCTGTGTGGGCGGGGCGTTTTTGTTCTTTTTCGTGCGGATCATGTTTGGCCTGTCTTTTGGCTCTGCCGGGTTGGATGCGATCCTGTCCTCGCTGGGGGCGCTTTTGGTTGTGCCAACGCATTGGCGCAGGAAATGAGGGCGGCAACTCTCTGCCTTGTGTTCGGGGTGTGAGCAAAACGTGGCTTTCCTGCGCGCGGATTTGCGGTATTCAGGCGCTATGACAGTTTCACGCCGCACCCTGCTTCTTGCCCTTCCCGCACTGGCTTTGGCCGCAGCCCCCGCTTTGGCGCAAAGCGCCATTCCGCTGGCAGAGCTGTCGCGCTATTTCAACAGCTTCCAGACAGCGCAGGGGGATTTCACCCAGATCAACCCCGATGGCACTTTGGCCACAGGCCGGATATTCATCCGCCGCCCCGGCCGCGCGCGGTTTGAGTATGACCCGCCAGAGCAATCTTTGGTCATGGCCGGGGGCGGGCAGGTGGCGATTTTTGATGGCCGTTCCAATCAGGGGCCAAACCAGTATCCCTTGCGCCAAACCCCGCTGAACCTGATTCTGGAACGCAATGTGGATTTTGAAAACCGCAATATGGTTGTTGGCCATGTGACAGATGGCACAACAACCACCATTGTCGCGCAAGACCCGGAAAACCCGCAATATGGCTCTATCCGGCTGGTATTTTCGGCCAATCCCACCGAATTGCGCCAATGGGTGATCCGCGATGATACCGGCGCGGAAACCACCGTGATTCTGGGCAATATGCAATTTGGCACAACGCTTTCGGCGCGGCTGTTCAACATCACCGCAGAGATGGATGCGCGGCAGCGCTGACGGGAATCTGTTCTGCATTTTATCCATTTTGCGCCCAAGCCCTGAAAAACAGGGGTTTCGGCGGTGCGGCTTTCGCAACAATGGCCGCTTTGCGCCTTAATTCTTCCCAGATCGGGTGCAATCCCTGATCCTGCCGCGCGCTGTGCCGTTACGGCAGGGATGCGGGCCGTTGAGGGGATATGCGCCATGCTGCTGCAAAAATTTGCCTATTCAGAATTTGCCCGGCCCCTGTTTGGCGGCCGTGTGGCAATGGCCTGGGCCGATCCGCGCGCGCCCATGCCGCGCCTGATCGGGGATGAGGTGCTGGCGGTGGAACATGTGGGCATGGCCCTTGCGCGCCGCTTTGGGGCAGGGCGCGCTGCCGCCCATGCCGCGATGGCGCAGTTGGGCTATGTTGCCCGCCCTGTCTTGCAGGGCGCAGGGGGCGCCCCTGTCTGGCCACCGGGGCTGACAGGCGCGATTGCCCATGCGCCGCGTGACAGTCTGGCCGTGGTCAGTGATGACCCGGATATTCGCGCGCTGGGGCTGAAAATCTCTGGCGTGCAGGCATTGGCGCCTGCATTATGGCCCAAGCTGTGCACGGCGCAGGAAATGCGCTGGCTGGCCAGCCTTGGCCCATCGCAGCGGGGGCATTTTGCGCGGCTGTTGGAATGCCTGAAGCTGGCCAGCTACAAGGCGCGCTTTCAACTTGGCCAGCCCCTGCCCTGCTGGGCCGGGATAGAGCTGGATGTGGATCTGGCGCGCAACCAGTTTTCCGCCACCTGCCCGCAAGACGGGGGCGCGCATCGGGGGCAGGGGCGGTTTGTGCTGCTGTCGGATTGCTATATTGCCGGGGTGGAATGGCGATGATTCGCGCCATCTGGGGCCGCGTATGGCCTAGTTCTTGTGGCTGCGGCAGGCCCAGCCGCTATACTTGCGCCGCCTGAGGCAAAACGCCCCGGAGCACAGAAAAGATTGGCGGGAAGCGGGCGTTTTGGGGTATATTATGCTGGCAACCATCCGAGGCAGATATGCGGCGCTGTGGCCAAGTTCGGGGCAAACCCGGCGAAAATGGGCAATGCAGGCGGCATGACAGGATCAGGCAACCTGAAGAGGGCATCATGAAAAAAATTCTCCTTGCTGTAACGCTGGCCATACTTGCTGTGCCGCTTGTGCCAGTAACTGCCAGCGCCGGGCCAATTGAAAACGCATGTTTGCGGCTGGATCGGGCGCAGGCCACACGCGCCATGTGCCGCTGTGTGGATAGCGTGGCCCAACGCACCCTGACGCGCAGCGAACAGCGCCGCGCCGCGACATTCTTCCGCGATCCGCAACTGGCGCAAGATGTGCGCATGTCACGCAATGCGCGTGATACCGAATTCTGGGCGCGCTACCGCGCCTTTGGCGATGCCGCAGAGCAGGTTTGCGCGGGGCGCTGAAGCTGCGCGCATGACGGTTTTGCAAGGGGCGTGCGGGGTGCTGCGCGCCCCTTAAAAGCTGCCCAACCCCGTGCCCAATGCGATCAGCACCACAAGCGCCACAAGCGGGATGATCACGGCCACCATGGCGATATCACCATAAGCCTCTTTATGGGTCAGGCCGCAGATTGTGAGCAGCGTGATCACCGCGCCATTATGGGGCAGGGCATCCAGCCCGCCTGTGGCCACTGCCGTTACCCGGTGCAACAGATCGGGGGCAATGCCTGCCGCAAGCCCCAATTCCAGATAGGTTTCGCCCAATGTGGCCAGCGCGATCGACATGCCGCCAGAGGCAGAGCCTGTCATCCCTGCCAGCAAGCTGGTGCCGATGGCCAGCGAGATGAGCGGATTATCCCCCCCTGCCGTGACCACCCAATCGCGGATCAGCGTGAAGGAGGACAGCGCCGCGATAACCGCGCCAAACCCCACCAGCGACGCCGTGTTGAAGATGGGCACAAGCGCGTCCTTTGCGCCTGTATCCAGCGTTTCGGCCAAACTGTCGGCCAGCCGTTGCCAGTTCAGCGCGATCAGCGCAAGGCAGGCCAGTGTCAGCGCCGCGATGATAGACCACACCCCGCGCAGCGCGCCGATATCGGTTGCGCCATATTCAGGCCGGGCCAGATAGCTGGTCTCCATCGCCGGGATGATCAGAAAGGTGAAAGCGAAATTCAGCACCAGCACCAGCACAAGTGGCGCGCTGGCCACTGTCAGGCTGGGGGCGGTGCCGTGTTTTTGGGTGGCTGCCTCTGGCTCTGCGCCATAGCCCGGCCCCAAGGCGCGCGCGCGCCGTTCCAGCCATGCCCAGCCCAAGCCCAGCATGAGAAGCCCGGTTATCACCCCCAAGCCCGGCGCGGCAAAGGGGGTTGTGCCGAAATAGGGCATGGGGATGGCGTTTTGAATGGCAGGCGTGCCCGGCAGCGCTGTCATGGTAAAGGTGAAGGCCCCCAGTGCAATGGTGGCCGGAATCAGCCGCTTGGGCAATTGCGCCTGTTGAAACAGCGCCTGCGCGATGGGCCAGACAGCGAAAGCCACCACAAACAGCGAGACGCCGCCATATGTCATCACCGCGCAAGACAGGATCACCGCCAGAATTGCGCGCTCTGGCCCCAGTGCCTGAATGGTGCTGTCGGCCAGAACCCGCGCCGCGCCAGAGGCCTGCATCAGCTTGCCAAACACGGCCCCCAGCAGGAAAAGCGGGAAAAACTGGATGATGAATCCGCCTGTGGCCTGCATGAAAATCTGGGTATAGCTGGCCAGAAGCGGCCCGCCCTGCGCCGCCAACACGGCAAGGATGGCCAGCGCGGGGGTAAGCAAAAGCAGGCTTATCCCGCGATAGGCGAGGTAGATCAGCGCGCCCAAGGCGGCTATTATCACGAAAATCCCGAACATTTCCGTCCCTTTTGCTGCACTGCGGCAATGCTAATGTGCTGTCGCAGATTGCACAAGATGCGTAAGGGGAGGGTTGGGGGGTTGGGGGCATTGGTGAATTATTGCCAAGCGCGGAATCAAGGCCGAAGGCCGCCGCGCATCGTCATGCCAAAGGCATGCCTCCGGCATGACGCCGCCCCCCGGCACGGCGATTTGGCTGGCCGTGGGCGCTTAGCCTGAGTTTCACGCGGATTTGGCCAGCATAAAGTGACATAGCCCTGCGGGTGGATCGCCGCACCGCGGCCCAGCGCTGCGCTGCGGGCTTACGCCCTCGAGTCCCCCCTTGGCGAGAAGATCGCAGCTACACCACCCCCACCCGCCGCTTGCGCAGCACTTCCCAGATATAGAGCGCCATGGCCGCCCAGATCATCGGAAAGGCGATCTGGCGCGCGCCTGCAAACGGTTCTTTGAACACAAAGACCGAGATCAGGAAAATCACCGAGGGGATCGAATAGCCCGCAATCGCGATTGTGGACAGCCGCAAGCCCTTGGCCCCATTGGCATAGAGGATCAGCGGCACAGCCGTAATCACCCCGCAACCCAGCAAAAACGCCCAATCCACCGCCCCCGCCTGCGCGGCAAACAGCACGCCTTGCGACTGTGCCCAAACCATATAGCCCAGCGCGGGCGGGGCAAGGATCAGCGCTTCCAGCGCAAAGCCCTGATTGGGGCCAATGGGCAGCGCGCGTTTGAAAAACGCATAGCCCCCCCAGCTGAACACCAGCAAAACCGCGCCCAGGGGCAGGGTTCCCGCCTCTATTGTCAGCACCAGCACTGCCGCCGCTGCCAGCGCCACCGCCCCCCATTGGCGCACCGACAGTTTCTCTCCCAGAAATGCAGCGCCCAGAAAGACTGTGAAAATCGGGTTGATGTAATAGCCCAGCGCCGCTTGCATGGCATCGCCTGTCTGGATCAGCCAGACATAGGTTCCCCAATTTACCGAAATCAACGCCGCCGTGACACAGGCCATCACCAGCATGCGCGGGGTGCGAAAGGCGGTGCGCAAATCTGCCGTGCGCCCCAGCCAGACCAACAGGCCCAGCGCCACCGGAATCGCCCACAATATGCGATGTGCGATCACTTCCACTGTGGGCACATGCGAGAGCGCCCGGAAATAGAAGGGCAGCATCCCCCAGATTAGAAAGGCCGCGCCTGCAAAGGCAAAGCCCCGCCCGGTATCTTCATTCATGGCCCAGCCCCGCGCGCACAGCGGCCATAAATGCCTCGCCGCGCTTCTCGAAATCGGGGAACTGGTCAAAGCTTGCCGCCGCAGGGGCCAGAAGCACCACCTCTCCCGGTTGCGCCTCTGCCATGGCGCGGGCCACGGCGCGGGCCATGGTTTCGCAAATCTCATGCGGGGTATCGCCCAGTTGCAAGGCAAACTCGCGCGCCGAATGGCCAATCAGATAGGCTTTTTCCACCTGCCCCAGATGTGGCGCAAGCGAAGAAATACCCCCGTCTTTGCCCAAGCCCCCCGCGATCCAGCGAATCCGCGAAAACGCCTGCAAGGCCTGCGCGGCGCTATCGGCATTGGTGGCCTTGGAATCGTTGATATACCGCACACCCCCGCTTTCAGCTACCAGCTGGCTGCGATGGGGCAGGCCCTTGAAGGTGGCAAAGGCATCTTCAATCAGGCGCGGCGCAATCCCAAGGCTGCGCGCCACGGCATAGGCCGCGCAAGCGTTCTGGTGATTATGCGCGCCGGGCAGGCCCGCCACCTGCCGCAAATCCACAGAGGCCACCTGCCGCCCATGCCGATATTCCGCCAAAAACCCTTTGCGCGCAAAGATATTCCACCCCGGCCCGGCCAGCTTTTGCTTGGTCGAAATGCGGATAACGCGGGTATCTTCGCGCGCAGTGGCCAGTTGGCCAGCCAGAAACAGGCCCTCCACCTCATCCACGCCCACAATCGCGCGGTCTGGCCCGCCCTCGGCCAGCAAACGGCGCTTGGCGGCGAAATAGCCGCCCATGCCATTATGGCGGTCAAGATGATCGGGCGACAGATTGGTGAAAACGGCAATATCGGGCGTCAGGGCGCGGGCCAGTTCTGTCTGGTAGCTGGACAGTTCCAGCACCACCACTTCGCCATCGCGCGGGGGATCGATAGAGAGAACACCTGTGCCAATATTGCCCGCCATCTGCGCGGGCCGGCCGCATTCTGTCAGAATATGATGGATCAGCGCCGTGGTGGTGGATTTCCCGTTGGAACCTGTCACTGCCACCACTTTGGGGGGCTGGTCATATTCCAGCGTCTCGGGCGTGGTGAAACTGCGGAAAAACAGGCCGATATCATTATCCACCGGCACCCCGGCTTGCAGCGCGGCCAGAATAAAGCGGTTGGGCGCGGGGTAAAGATGGGGGATGCCGGGGCTTGTGACCAAGAGCGCCACATCCGCCCAATCCACGCGCGCCAGATCATGCAACACCAGCCCGGCGGCCTCGGCCCGGGCGCGGGCCTCCGGGCTTTCATCCCAGGGCAGCGCGATTGCCCCGCCAGCGGCCAGCGCCGCGCAAGTGGCCATGCCGGAACGGCCCAACCCCAAAACGGCAATCTTTTGCCCCGCATGGCCCTGCACTGCGATCATCTTGCACCTGTCTTTCGTCTTTGTGCCCAATCTCTGCGCCAGAAGCGCGCAAGGCGCAAGGGCCGGAACGGCCCGGCATCGAGGGGCGGGCGCTTGCGGGGGGTGTTCTGGGGCAGATGAAGGGTTCGGCCATGATGGGTGGCTATGGGGGGGATATTCACAAAGCCGCGCAGCGTCGGGCCGCGGTGCGGCGATGTTACCTTGAGGCTATGTCACTTTATGCTGGCCAAATCCGAACGAAACTCAGGCTAAGCGCAGGTTGCAGCCAAATCGCCGTGCCGGGGGGCGGCGTCATGCCGTAGGCATGCCTCTGGCATGACGATGCGCGGCGGCCTGCGGCCTTGATTCCGCGCTAATTCAGGGGATCACGGCCCAACAAAACGCATGCATCCTGATTCCAAAGGCATGCCCCCTCGAATGACGCTGCACCGCTTTGTGCCAGATTGCCCTTGCCCCGCCTTGGTTTCGGGCCTAATCCCTAGCGCCATGCGAATTCTGTTTCTGGGCGATGTGATGGGGCGGGCAGGGCGTGCGGCGGTATGCCATGCGCTGCCGCATTTGCGCGGCGCATGGCGGCTGGATTTCGTGGTGGTGAATGGCGAGAATGCCACCGGCGGCATGGGGCTTTCGCCCGAACATGCCAAATCCCTGCTGGAGGCCGGGGCCGATTGCATCACCCTTGGCGATCATGCCTTTGACCAGCGCCCCATGCGCGAATTCATCGCGCAGGAACCCCGCGTGTTGCGGCCCCTGAATTTTGCCAAATCCGGCGCGCCGGGCATGGGCGCGCGCGTGTATGATGCGCCGGGGGGGCGGCGCGTGCTGGTGGCGCAGGTGCTGGGCCAGGTGTTTATGAAACAACCCTATTGTGATCCGTTTTCAGCGATTGATCCGGTCTTGCGCAACCATCCGCGCGGGGGTTTGGTGCAGGCCGCGCTTGTGGATATGCATTGCGAGGCCACATCGGAGAAATACGCCATGGGCCATTGGTGCGATGGCCGCGCCAGCCTTGTGGTGGGCACGCATACCCATATTCCCACCGCAGATGCGCAAATTCTGGGCGGGGGCACGGGGTTTCAGGCAGATGCAGGCATGTGCGGCGATTATGACAGCGTGATCGGCATGCATAAGGATGAACCCATGCGCCGCTTCATTACCGGCATGGCGCGGGCGCGGTTTGAACCGGCGATGGGTGTGGCCACGGTTGCGGGCACATATCTGGAAACGGATGACCGCACAGGGCAGGCCACACGCATTGAGATGGTGCGCCTTGGCGGGCGTTTGCCACAGGCCGGGCCGGCGCCTGTGACAGTGCCGCCCGTCCCCACCAACGGCTGACGCCTGTTTCTTGGGCGATACCCCCGCGCGCGGGCGCGGCGCGCTTTGCATCTGTCATTTTATCTGCGAATAAGAGCGCGCGGCCATCTGTGCAAGAGGTGTATATGTTCGGGATAGAATTGGGCAGCACCACACAGGCGATTGTTGCGCTGGTGATCGTGGCGGGCATGTTTATCGCCTTTGTGCGCGAAATCTACCCGGTGGAAGTGGTGGCCATTGCCGGGGCGATTGTGATGCTTGTTCTGGGCATCCTGCCGCAAGAGGCTGTCTTCACGGCCTTTTCCAACCATGCGCCCTGGACGATTGCCGCGCTGTTTGTGATTGTCGGCGCGTTGGTGCGCACGGGTGCGTTGGATTGGATCACCCAGGCCGCCGCGCGCAATGTGGAAAAGCACCCCACACTGACACTGGTAACGCTGGCCTTTACCGTGCTGGCCATGTCGGCCTTTGTGAACAATACACCGATTGTGGTGGTGATGATCCCCGTCTTTATCCAACTGGCCAAGACGATGGGGACATCGGCCTCCAAGGTGCTTATTCCGCTAAGTTATCTGTCCATCATGGGGGGCACGCTGACATTGCTTGGCACCTCTACCAACCTGTTGGTGGATGGGGTGGCGCGGGCCAATGGGCTGGCGCCGTTCACTGTGTTCGAGATTACCAAGATCGGGCTTATCATGGCCGCGGCTGGCATGGTCTATCTGGCACTGGTGGGCCGCAAGCTGTTGCCAGAGCGGCAATCCATGTCTGATCTTCTGTCAGACCGGACGCGCACCAAGTATTTTACCGAAGTTCTGATCCCGCAATCCTCGCGCCTGATCGGGCGGAAGGTGGCAGATGTGGATATCTTCAAACGCGAAGGCGCGCGGGTGATTGACGTGCTGCGCGGGGATGCCTCTTTGCGCTGGAGCGCGATGAATGAGATCACGCTTCAGGCCGGGGATCGGGTGGTGTTGCGCACCCAGATTTCCGAAGTGCTGGGGCTGAAGGAAAACCCCGATGTGGCCCAGGCCGTGCGCCATGATGCCAAAGACCCCGATATGATAGGCCCTATGCGCGATCTCGACAGGCTGTCATCGGTGCAGACAACCACAGTCGAGGTGCTGATTTCGCCCGATTGCAAGATGGTTGGCCGGTCTTTGGGCGGAATGCGGCTGCGGCGGCGCTATGGGGTATACCCGCTGGCGGTGCACCGCCGGAACCAGAATATCGGCACGAATTTTGAAAATCTGGTGGTGCGTGTGGGCGATACCCTGCTGCTGGAAGGCGCGCCCGAAGATATCGGGCGGCTGGCGCAGGATATGAATCTGGCCGATATCGCGCGGCCCACCGAACGCGCCTACCGGCGCGGCCATGCCCCCATTGTGCTGGCCACACTGGCCGCGATTGTGGTGCTTTCGGCGCTGGGCGTTGCGCCCATCGCGCCTTTGGCCTTTCTGGGGGTGGCCGTGGTATTGCTGACGCGCTGCATAGATGCGGATGAAGCGTTCAGCTTCATTGATGGCCGCTTGCTGGCGCTGATTTTCGCCATGCTGGCGGTGGGTGCGGGGCTGGAAGCCTCTGGCGCGGTGACGCTGATTGTCACGGCTGCGGCCCCCTATCTGATGGGGCTGTCACCCTTCCTGCTGATCCTGTCTGTGTATGTCCTGACGCTGACCCTGACAGAGCTTGTGACCAATAACGCCGTGGCCGTGGTGCTGACACCGATTGTGATCGGGCTGGCGCTGGCTTTGGGACTTGATCCGCGCCCGCTGGTTGTAACGGTAATGCTGGGGGCCTCTGCGGCTTTTGCAACGCCAATCGGGTATCAGACGAATACGCTTGTTTATGGCCCCGGCGGCTACAGGTTTACCGATTTCCTGAAAGTGGGCTTGCCCATGCATCTTGTCATGGCCCCGACAGTTGCCTTTTTCATACCGCTATTCTGGCCGCTATAGGGGTTTGGCATCGAGGGCAGGGGGATGGCGCAGCGTGCGCCCCCGCCCCCAAGATCACAGGCCCGCGCCAGCCCGGCCTTTGCCTGCCCGCGCCATGGGATGGCGCGTTGCATCGCCCTCATCGGGCCAATGCAGCAACATTGCCTTGGCCGCGCTTGTCAGATGGCGGCGCAAGGCTTTGTCGGCGGCTGCGCCATTGCGCTGCATCACCGCGTCTACAATGCGGCCATGTTCCTGATGGGAACGCGCAATGCGCGTTTCATCGGCCAATTGCCTGCGCCGGAAGGGGGCAAGCTTCAGGCGCAAGGCTTCCGCCATGGCCTGAAATTCGCCATTGCGCGCGCCCCGATATAACAGTTGGTGAAATTCGGTATTGGCCGCCTCATAGGTTGCAATATCCTGCGCCGCGATAATCCGGCCCATATCTTCATGCAGGCTTTCCAGCCGCGCGCGTTCTTCCATGCGCATGCGTTCGGCGGCAAAGCGCCCGCATAGCGCCTCGATCTCGCCCATGGCCTCGAACAGCTCGCTGATCCGCTCGCGCGTGATCTCGCTGACCACGGTGCCCCGAAACGGCATCCGGGTCACAAGCGAACGCGCAACCAGCACTTGCAGCGCCTCGCGCACAGGGGTGCGCGATACCTCATAGCGTTCGGCCAGCGATGTTTCATCCAGCCGCGTGCCTGCTGGCAATTCGCCCGAAATGATCGCCGCTTCCAATTTCAGCGCGATTGTCTGGCCCAGAATGTCGCGCTGTCGTGCCGACACTTGCGGCCTCCTGTCTGTGAAAATCTGCGCTGAAAGCTGCTCTGTGGCGCTATAAGACCGCGCGGGCAACAGCGCGTCAATCCCATTTCACCGCAGCGCCCGCGCCAAAGCGCGCGGCGCACACTCTCGCACCATATCAGGGCTGCGCGCCCACAATCCCCACTGGCCCCAAGGCCCCGGTTTGCGCGCGCTGCATCAACAGATGGTCAAGAATGACACAGGCCATCATCGCCTCTGCCACTGGCACGGCGCGAATACCCACACAAGGATCATGGCGGCCCTTTGTCACCACCTCTGTGGGCGTGCCATCGCGCAAAACCGAAGCGCGCGGCGTGTGGATGGAGCTTGTGGGCTTTACCGCAAAACGCACAACCACATCCTGCCCCGTGGAAATGCCGCCCAGAATGCCGCCTGCCTTGTTGGAACGGTAGCGCGGGCCATTCTCGCCCATCTCTATCTCATCGGCGTTCGGCGGCGGCCATGCCCTCGCCAATCTCCACACCCTTCACGGCGTTGATCGACATCATCGCGGCGGCCAGATCGGTATCCAGTTTCGCATAAATCGGCGCGCCAATGCCAGCGGGCACGCCCTGGGCCACCACTTCAATCATCGCCCCCACCGAATTGCCATCCTTGCGGATGGCATCCAGCGCCTTGGCCCAATCGGCGGCGGCTTGGGCATCGGGCACCCAGAAATCATTGCGCGCCACCTCTGCCAGATCAAACCGCGCGCGGTCTATCCGGTGCGGCCCCATCTGCACCATGTAACCCGTGATCGCCACGCCCGGCACAAGTGCGGCCAGCGCGGCCCGCGCCACGCCCCCCGCCGCCACCCGCGCCGCCGTTTCGCGCGCAGAGGAACGCCCGCCCCCGCGCGGATCGCGCAACCCGTATTTCTGGAAATAGGTGATATCGGCATGGCCGGGGCGGAAGGTCTCCAGAATATTGCCATAATCCTTGGAGCGCTGATCGACATTGCGGATCATCAGCTGAATCGGCGTGCCTGTGGTGCGCCCCTCATAGACGCCCGACAGGATTTCCACCTCATCAGGCTCGCGCCGCTGCGTGGTGTGGCGGCTCTGGCCCGGTTTGCGCTTGTCCAGCCAGCGCTGGATCATCCCGGCCTCCAGCGCGATCCCCGGCGGGCAGCCATCCACGGTGGCCCCCAAGGCTGGGCCGTGGCTTTCGCCCCATGTGGTGACGCGGAAGAGATGGCCGAATGTGTTATAGCTCATGGGCGGAACTTATCCCTTGGTTGCACGGCACTAGGGGTTACAGTGATTTGCCCATGATTGGAATAGCTGTTCCAGACCGGGGCTTTGCTTTTCGGCACCTCTCTGGCAGGGGTGGGCCAAGGGCAGGGCAACCACCACCCTTGCCCCCCGCGCCCAAAGCCCTTATCTGATCTCTACCTTGGGGAGCCTGCACAGGGGCTGAGATGCGCGAACGGCGCGAACCCATCGAACCTGAACCGGTTAGCGCCGGCGGAGGGAAGGTTTGGCCCAAACCCATCTCTGCCGCCGCAGTGAAGAGAGAGAGGGACGCCCCCATGAAACGCCCGATAATCGCCGCACTTGCCGCCCTGTCCTTTGGCAGCGCAGCGCAGGCCGATACGCTGGTGGTGCTTGCGCCGGATTATTTCGCATCCAGCTGGGGGCCGGGGCCTGCCATCAAGGACGGGTTCGAGGCCCGTTGCGCCTGCGTGCTGGAATTTCGCACAGGCGATGTCCTGCCCCGCCTGATGCTGGATGGCGCGCGGCTGGAGGCTGACGCCGTGATCGGGCTGGGCACAGAAGACTTGCTGCGCGCCCGCCAGACCGGGCTTTTCGCGCCCCATGGTCAGGATCTCGCGCCCCTGACAGTGCCTGTCCCTTGGGAAGATGCCCAGTTCATCCCGTTCAACTGGTCATATGTGGCCTTTGTCTATGATAAAACACGGCTGGAAACCCCGCCCGCCAGCTTTGCCGAATTGCTGGATCGTGCCGATATTTCCCTTGTCTGGCAAGATCCGCGCTCTTCAGGGGCCGGGCTGGCGCTGATGCTGTGGGTTGACCAGCTTTATGGCGAAGAGGCCACCGCCATCTGGCAAAACCTTGCCGCCAAAACTGTCACCGTCACCGCTGGATGGTCAGAGGCTTATGGCATGTTCACCAATGGAGAGGCCGATATGGTGCTCAGCTATACCACCTCTCCGGCCTATCACATCATGGCGGAAGATGATGACACCAAAGCCGCCGCCATATTTGACGAAGGGCATTACTTCATTGCCGAAGCGGCAGGCGTGCTGGCAGGTGCGGCCCAACCCGATCTGGCGCGCGAATTCATGGCCTATATCCTCTCGCCCGAATTTCAGGGCATGATCGCTACGGCCAACTGGTCTTACCCCTCGGCGCTGCCGCAGGCCGATTGGCCCGAAGTGTTCCGCGACCTGCCCATGCCCGGACGCGCCATATTTCTGGATGAAGACACCGCAGATGCCCGGCGCAGCCCCGCGCTTGCGCATTGGCTGGATGGCATGACACGGTGAGCATGAGCGCGCGCGCCGCGCGCACTGCCGCCCTTGCCTTGGGCGGGGCGGTGGCCGCGTGGCTGGTGGTGCTGAATTTCGGTGCGCTGGGGGCGGTGGCATGGTGGGCCGAGGGGCCGGGCGGTTTGCGCGGGGCAGATTGGGCGGCTGTGCGCTTTACCCTGTGGCAAGCGCTGCTCTCTGCCGCGCTGTCGCTTCTCTTGGCCGTGCCCATTGCCCGCGCGCTGGCGCGGCGGCAATTTGCCGGGCGCGGGCTGCTGATTACCCTGATGGGCGCGCCCTTTATCCTGCCCAGTCTGGTGGCGGTGCTGGGGTTATTGGCCGTGTTCGGGCGTGGGGGGCTTGTCAATCAGGGGCTTGGCGCGCTGGGGCTGGGGCAGATCAACATCTTTGGCCTGCATGGCGTGGTTCTGGCGCATGTGTTCTATAACCTGCCTTTGGCCACGCGCATCTTGCTGCAAGGCTGGGCCGCCATCCCGGCCGAACGCTTCCGCCTTGCCGCCAGCCTTGGCTTTGGCCCGCAAGCCAGTTTCCGGCAGTTGGAATGGCCCATGCTGCGCGAGATGGCACCGGGCGCGTTTCTGGTTATTTTCCTCATCTGCCTGACCAGCTTTTCTGTGGCGCTTACCCTTGGTGGTGGGCCGCGCGCCACAACTGTGGAACTGGCCATCTATCAGGCGTTCCGGTTTGATTTCGATATGGGGCGCGCGGCGCTATTGGCCTTGGTGCAATTTGGCCTGTGTGCGGCGGCGGGGGTGCTGGCATGGCGCGTGGCGCTGCCTTCGGCCCTGGGCGGGGGCATGGACAGGCCCGTGCAGCGCTATGACAGGGGCGGCGCGGGGTTGCGGCTGTGGGATGGCGCGCTGATTGTGGGGGGCGCGCTGTTTCTGATGCTGCCCCTCGCGCTGGTGGCGCTGCGCGGCCTGCCGCATGTGGCGGGCCTGCCGCCAGAGGTCTGGCACTCTGCCGCGCGCTCGCTTGTTGTGGCCATCGGGGCCACAGGGGTAACGCTGGCCATGGCGCTGGCGCTGGCCCATGCGGTGCTGGCACTGGGCGGCACAGGCGGCGCGGTGCTGGAATGGCTGGGGCTGGCGGCACTTGCGGCCTCTCCGCTGGTGGTGGGAACAGGGCTTTATCTGCTGATCCGCCCCTTCGCCAACCCGCGCGATCTGGCGCTGGTGGTCACTTTGCTGGTGAATGCCGCCATGGCCCTGCCCTTTGCCCTGCGCCTGATCCTGCCTGCCCTGCGCGCGGTGCGCGACACCCAAGGACGGCTGGCCGACAGCCTTGGCCTGCATGGGCTGGCGCGGTTGCGGATTGTCACCCTGCCCCGCCTGCGCCGCCCTTTGGGCTTTGCCGCCGGTCTGACGGGGGCGCTGTCCATGGGCGATCTGGGGGTGATCACGCTTTTTGCCGAACGCGAAGGGGCCACGCTGCCGATGCAGCTATACCGCCTGATGACAGCCTACAGGCTGGATGATGCGGCAGGCGCGGCGGTTGTGCTGCTGGGGGCCAGCCTTGCGCTGTTCTGGGCCTGTGACAGATGGGGGCGCGGCCATGCTAAGGCTTGATGATGTGGGCATCACACAAGAGGGCTTTGCCCTGCACGCGGCCTTCAGCTTGCAGGCCGGGGCGCGGGTGGCGGTGATCGGGCCATCTGGGGCGGGCAAATCCACCCTTCTGGGCGCGATTGCGGGCTTTGTGCCTGTCACCTCTGGCCGGATCATCTGGGGCGCGGAAGATATTACCCGCCTGCCCCCCGCCGCGCGGCCTTTGTCGATCCTGTTTCAGGATAACAACCTTTTCCCCCATCTGAGTGCGGCAGAGAATGTGGCCCTGGGGCTGAAACCCAGCTTGCGCCAGAGCGCGCCAGAGCGCGCGCAAGTGGCCGATGCGCTGGCGCGGGTGGGGCTTGCGGGCTATGAGGGCCGCCGCCCCGCGCAGCTATCGGGCGGCCAGCAAAGCCGCGTGGCCCTGGCGCGGGTGCTGCTGCGCAAAAAGCCCCTCTTGCTGCTGGACGAACCCTTTGCCGCCCTTGGCCCGGCGTTGAAGGCCGAAATGCTGGCGCTGCTGGCAGAGATTTGCACCGAAACCGGCGCCACCCTGCTGATGGTCACGCATGACATCGCAGATGCGCGCGCGATTGCGCCTCAGGTGGTGCTGGTGGCAGAGGGGCGCGCAGAGGGGCCATTCGCCACAGGGGCGCTTCTGGAAAACCCACCCCCGGCGCTGCGGGCCTATCTGGGGTAGGGGGCGCCATGGGGGCGCAACCCTGCGCGGAATCGAGGGCTTTAGCCCGCCGCGCATCGCTGGGCCGCCCCCACGGCGCAGCGATTTGGCTGCAACCTGCGCTTAGCGTCAGTTTCGTTCGGATTTGGCCGCCATAAACCGCTTAGCTATTCTGGCGGATCGCCGCACCGCGGCCCAGCAATGCGTAGGGCGGGCCTGCGGCCCTTGTTAACCGGGCTTGGTGCGGGGATGGGCCGGAGACAGGAGCCTCTCCGCCCCCGGCGCTGCGGGCCTATCTGGGGTAGGGGGCGCCATAGGGGCGCAACCCTGCGCGGAATCGAGGGCGTTAGCCCGCCGCGCATCGCTGGGCCGCCCCCCGGCACAGCGATTTGGCAGCCGTGGGCGCTTAGCCTGAGTTTCGTTCGGACGTGGCCAGCATAAACCGCTTAGCTATTCGGACGGATCGCCGCACCGCGGCCCAGCGCTGCGCGGCGTCGCCCCCCGGCCCAGCAATGCGCGGCGTTGCCCCCTATTTCAGCTTGCGCCCCAGCAATTCCAGCCTGTGCCCTTCCAGCCTGTAGCCCAGCCGCCGCGCGATCTTTTCTTGCAGCGCTTCTATCTCCGGGTCACAAAATTCGATCACCTCGCCGCTATCCATGTCTATCAGGTGGTCATGATGGGCGCGCTCGCTGTCTTCAAACCGCGCGCGGCCATCGCCAAATTCCAGCCGCTCCAGAATCCCGGCCTCTTGCAGCAGTTTGACAGTGCGGTACACCGTGGCCAGCGAAATGCGCGAATCCAGCGCATTGGCGCGGGCGTGGAGTTCTTCTGCATTCGGGTGATCATCCGAATCCTGAATGACGCGGGCAATGGTGCGGCGCTGGTCTGTCATGCGCAGGCCCTGCGCTTCCAGCCTGTCGAGAATGGATTTTGTCATCACACACCCCGCGCGCGTTCCCATAGCTGCGCCAGTTTACGCGCCCCGCGCCGCGCTGAAAACCGCAAATCGGCAGCCGCCAAATGCAAAACCCCCCGCCACAAGGGCGAGGGGTTTTGAATGGCGCGGTTGACGGGGCTCGAACCCGCGACCCCCGGCGTGACAGGCCGGTACTCTAACCAACTGAGCTACAACCGCTTCGTGTGCGCCGAAATAGGGGGTCTTGCGCAGCGCGTCAAGCCAAAAGCGCACCGAAATTTCGGCCAGCGCGGAAAAATCACCCGGCCCCCCCGGCGCGATACTGGCGCAAGCCCAACCAGCCCAGCGCCGCCAGATAGGCCAGATCGGTAACAACCATCGTCAGCCAGGGCCCCAAGATCAACAGGCCCACAAAGGCGCTCATAGCGACCAAAACCCAGATGGCATTGTCCCGCGCAATCCGCACGCCCTTCACCGATGGCGTGGGCAGGCGCGACACCATCAACAGCCCCACCGCCCCCAGATACAGCGCCACCAAAAGCGGCGCGCGCGTGGGATCCACCAGCCCTGTCAGGCCCAGAAATACAGGCAACAGCCCCAGCATGGCCCCGGCAGGCGCGGGCACACCAATAAAATGGCGCAGGTTGGCCCCTTCGGGCGTCACGCGCGAGATATTGAACCGCGCCAGCCGCAAACAGGCACATACCGCAAAGATCAGCACAAACACCCAGCCAAACCCGGCAGAAGGGCCATCCAGCGCATAGCCAAACACCAAAATACCGGGCGCAACGCCGAAACTGACAAAATCGGAAAAACTGTCCAATTCCGCCCCGAAGGAACTTGTGGCATTCAGCTTGCGCGCCAAAAGCCCGTCAAACCCATCCATCACGGCGGCAAAGATAATCAGCGCGGCGGCCAGCTCAAAACGCTCGTCAATCGTGAAGCGGATGGCACTCAGCCCCGCGCACATGCCCAGAATCGTCACCAGATTGGGCACAAGCTGCACAAGTGACAGCCGCTCGCGCACCATCTTAGCGGGCCTCTGCCATGCGCCGTGGCTCGCTGCTGGTCAGATCGGCAATCACGGTTTCTGCCGAAATCATGGTCTGGCCCAGCGCGACCAATGGCTCTACCCCATCGGGCAAATACACATCCACGCGAGAGCCAAAACGAATCATCCCAAACCGCCCGCCTGTGGGCAAGTCCTGGCCCTCACGCACCTCGCACAGAATGCGCCGCGCCACGAGGCCCGCAATCTGCACCACCGCAATCTTGCGCCCATCCGCCATTTCCAGCGCCAGCGAATTGCGCTCGTTATCCGCGCTGGCCTTGTCCAGCGAAGCATTCAGAAATTTCCCCGGACGATAGGCGATTTTCACCACTTTCCCCGCAATCGGCGCGCGGTTCACATGGCAGTTGAACACATTCATAAACACCGAGACACGGGTAAGGGGCGCATCGCCCATGCCCAGCTCTGCGGGCGGCACGGCAGGTTCTATCAGCGAGATGACGCCATCGGCAGGGCTGACAAGCAGCCCCTCGCGCGTGGGGGTCTGGCGTTCGGGATCGCGGAAGAAGTAATAGCACCACACTGTCAGCGCCACGCCAATCCAGCCCAGCGGCTCCCACAGCACGAACAGCAGCACCGTTACCCCGGCAAAGATGCTGATAAATTTATAGCCTTCGCGGTGAATGGGCTTCACGAAGGTGGATAGCATATCTTGCGCCACAATACTCTCCCGGCTTTAGATTGGCTCTATATCACCAATTGCGCGCTGCGCGTGAAATTCTGTCACAAATTCGGCCAGCCGCCCCGCAGCAATCGCATCGCGTAGCCCCTGCATCAGGCGTTGGTAATAGGTCAGGTTATGCCATGTCAGCAGCATGGAGCCGATAATCTCATCACTCTTGATAACATGATGCAGATAGGCGCGGCTATAATTGCGGCAGGCGGGGCAGGTGCAGCCCTCTTCCAGTGGCCTTGGATCATCGCGGTGGCGGGCATTGCGCATATTCACGGGGCCGCGCGCTGTCCAGCCTTGCCCGGTGCGGCCAGAGCGTGAGGGCAGCACGCAATCAAACATATCCACCCCGCGCTCTACCGCGCCCACAATATCATCGGGCTTGCCCACGCCCATCAGATAGCGCGGCTTGTCATCGGGCAACTGGCCGGGCGCATAATCCAGCACGCCCAGCATGGCCTCCTGGCCCTCGCCCACCGCCAGCCCGCCAATGGCATAGCCATCAAAACCAATCGCGCGCAGCTTCTCGGCAGAGGTGGCGCGCAAATCTTCCTCCAGCCCGCCTTGCTGAATGCCAAACAGCGCATGGCCCGGCCTGTCCCCAAAGGCATCGCGCGAGCGTTGCGCCCAGCGCATTGATAGCTGCATGGAGGCCTCTATCGTCTTGCGATCGGCGGGCAGGGCGGGGCATTCGTCAAAGCACATCACAATATCAGAGCCAAGCAGGCGCTGAATCTCCATCGAGCGCTCTGGCGTCAGCATATGGCGCGCGCCATCAATATGGCTGGAAAAGCGCACGCCTTCTTCCGACAATTTGCGCAGGCTGGACAAGGACATCACCTGAAACCCGCCCGAATCTGTCAGAATGGGGCGCTGCCAGTTCATGAACTTGTGCAACCCGCCAAGGGCGGCAATGCGCTCCGCCGTGGGGCGCAGCATCAGGTGATAGGTATTGCCCAGCAAGATATCCGCGCCTGTATCGCGCACCGATTCCGGCATCATGGCTTTCACTGTTGCGGCTGTGCCCACAGGCATGAAAGCGGGGGTGCGGATATCGCCGCGCGGGGTGGTGATTACCCCGGTGCGCGCGCGCCCGTCGCGCGCAGAAATCTGAAAGCCAAAGCCCATCTTGCCTGCCTTTTGCTGGTCTCTTGCCCCTTTGCCGCAAATAGGGCGCAATGCCAAGCCCGCCGGGGTGTCACATCCGTGACTTGGGCGATGGGGATTGCGTTTATGTGCCGCGCAGTGCCCCCGGCCTGGCCAGCAAGCGCTACCCTGAAATCTGTTCGCGCAGCACTGCCCCTGTCATGGAGGCAAACAAATACAGCCCCAGAAAAATCAGAAATGACAGGGCCGAATATTCAAACCGGCGCGGATAGGCGGGTTCATCAGGGGCCACAGGTTCCACCGACAAGGCCAGATAGCGCACCTGCCGCGACACCTCTATGCGGGCGGATTCCATCTGCTGCATGGCCTGTGCGCGCATCATCTCGCGCGTTTGCACCTCGGCCTCTGCCATGATCAGCTGGCTTTGGGTGCGCGCCAGCGAAACCCCCTCTGGCCCGTCGCGCGTCATGGAACCCCGCAATTGCGCGATCTGCGCGCTCAGCGCGGCTTCGCGCCGTTCCAGCGGCAACAGCCGGGCCGGGTTGGGCCGGATATTGGCGCGCATTTCCTGCAAACTCAGCCGCGTTTGCGTCAATTCCCCTTCCAGCGCCGCAAGCCGTTGTGACAAAAGCGACAATTCCACCTCGCCGGAAAATACGCGCGATTGTTCCTGCAAATCCACCACGGCCAGCCGCGCTTCTATCAGCCTGGCCTGGGCATCTTCCAGATTTTGCTGGGCATCGCGCATCTGGCTGTCGCGCAATCGCAATGTCATCATATCCACATGCTCTTCGGCATAGCGGATCAGGGCGCGGGCAAAGCGTTCGCTATCTTCCGGGCTGGCGGCGATCACTTCCAGCCGCACCACGCCCTCTGTCGGATCAAAGCCGATTTTCACATGGCGCTTATAGGTTTTGAACGTGGCTTCATCCGTGGCATCGGCGGGCAGGCGGCGGATGTAATCTATCTTGTCTTGCTGGAAATGCGCGCGAAAGCCTTCTTCCGCATCCAGCCGCAACATGGCCGGGCGCGATTGCAGGAAACTTTGCACAGAGGCCGCCTCGCTCTGCCCGCCAAGCCCCATGCTGGCAGGTGTGGGCAACATGCTGGCCAGATCACCACCGCCCCCCGCATCGGCCTGCTGAATGATGAACTGGCTTTCTGTGGCATACATGGGCGTTGCGATCATGTAAAAATACCAGGCCGCGAAAAACGTGGGCAGGCTGACAAAGACCAGCAAGCGCGTTCCCAGCAAAATCAGGCGTTTGCGCCGCCGCTTGGCAATCTCGCGCTGCACACGCTTGATTTCCTTTTCGCGCTCTGCGGCGATCCGGGCCATCCTGTCTTTGGCTTCGTCCACCGGGTTGGCGGGCATGCCCGTGGCAGGCAGCGTATCCGGGCGCGGGGCCAGCGCGCGGCTGGCGGCCAGATCATCGCCTTTCACAAGTTCCAGCATCGTGGCGCGGGCGAAAGGGTCTATCCCGCGCTGGCGCAGCATCAACACGGCCTCGAAAGCCGAAGTTGGCCGGATTCCGTGCTTTTGTGCCACGCGCATGGCCATGCGCAACTGGCGCGCCGTCAGCCCTTCGGCGCGGATGGCATCTATCGCGGTGCTGGCCTTTGCGCTGCCGCCCTGATCGGCCATATCCAGCATATCCGGCGGGGTGAAGGCTGTGGCCAGATCATCATCGCCCGCCGCTGCTTCGGGCGGGGGCGCGCGGCGTTCCGTGCGCAGGCTGAAAGGGGGCGGCGCGCTTGGTGCGGGCGAAGAGGGTGCAGGATGTGACGGAGAACGGCGCAGCCTGAAGCGCGGAGATTTAACTTGTGTAGTCATATAAAACCTTGGCTTCCTGCAATGTATCAAAAAAATAAAGTTTGCCGCTATGCATCACGGCCGCGCAATTGCAAAACTTGGATAAAATTTCCTCGTCATGCGATACGATCACCAATGTCGAATATTGAAACCGCTCGCGCATCACCTGCCCCGCGCGGCGGTTGAATTCGACATCAGTTGTCGTCGGCATGCCTTCATCTATCAGATACAGGCCAAAATTCATAGCCATCATCAGCGCCAGCGACAGGCGCGCGCGCATGCCCTGGCTATAGGTGCCAATCGGCATATCGAAATATTCGCCAATGTCGCATAACCAGCGGCAAAAGGCTTCCACCTCATCGGGTTCCAGACTGTAGAGGGCAGAGATGTAGCGCACATTCTCGCGGCCTGAATGCTTGGTTTCCAGCCCGCCGATAAAGCCCAGCGGGAAAGAGACGGCGCAGTTGCGATAAATCTTGCCGCGATCGGGTTTTTCCAGCCCGGCCATCATGTTGATGATGGTGGTCTTGCCTGTGCCATTGCGCGCCAGAATGCCCAGATTCATGCCCCGCTCTATGGTGAAGCTGGCATCTTCCAGAATGATCTTGCGCTGGCGGCCTGTCCAATATGTTTTGCTGACGGATTCAAATTCAAGCATTGCAAAGCCTTTTACGCATATACGCGCGCGCCCCGGCAAAATTCCGGGATAAGCAGTTCAAACACAGACATATTGCGCTGCCTGACGCCTGCGTGCAAGCCATAGCCATCATGCCGCATTATCGCATGCGATAGCTTGCCATAAGATGAAACCTGCGAGGGATTTTGCGCAGCGCCGGGGCTGCCAAGGGCGGGCGCGTGCTGGTTCAGCGCGCCTTAGCGGCCCCAGCTGCGCACGGCGCCGCAATCGAAATGCACGAAATCAGAGCGCGAATACCGCCCCACACCGCCCGCATTGCAGGCCATGGCCGCCTGTGCGATCTGCCCCACTGTGCGCGAGCGCAGGCGCACATCTGCCGCTTGCCCCCGCAGATGCAGCGAATCTTTTGCCACATTGCGCGAGCGCGCGCGCAGCATGGCGTTTGTCTGCGGCGACCGATAGCCGGAAAGCAGCATATAGGGTTCATTCACGCGCAGCATGTTATGGGTGGCGGCCAGAAAATCTATCGTGCGGGTATCTACCGCATGAACGGCATTATTGCGCCAGTCGCGGAAGAAATGGCTGATTTCGGCCAGGGATTCGGGCACATATTGCCCATCAATCCAATAGACGATGTTAACACTTTCGCCGGTGCGGCCGGAGTAGAAATTCACCTTGCGAATATCGCCCGCGCCGCGCGCATAGGCTGTGACACCGGGGAAAAACGGGGCCGCCGTTACCGCTGTTGCTGCGAAAGCGCCCAAAATTGCGCGCCGGGTTAGCTTCAGTGATGTTGCGTCGTGCATGAAACGCCCTGTCCGTTTGTTCTGCCGAATCTTTGCGCCTGTGGCGTGGCCTTTCTGACCGGGCCAGATTCGTTGAGTGCGAAATCTGTGCCATACCGACCCGCAATTCCCAAGACGCTTTCACCAGTTCTGTTTTTGTTCTCAGGAGTTTGAGCGGAATTTTGCCCATTTTAACCAATTCCTGCCATGCAGAGCCGGGTTTCGTAAGCAAAATCAATACGTTCAACCCTCTGCCTGCCCTCTGCGCGCCGAAGCGGGGCCGGAATGCAACAGCGCACAAGGCGAAACCATGCTCTCAGTCTTGTTACTGGACGGGATGAGCGATAACTTGCCTACTTGGCCTAACGTGATCGGGGGCAGCCATATGTTTGGGATTATGTCATTTTTCGCGCGGCGCGGGGGTGTGGCGGCGCTGACTGTTGTTCTGGCTTTGGGGGGCGGCAGTGCCAGTATGGCGCAGCAAACCTCTATCTTGCAAATGCCCGGCCTGCAAACTTCGGTATTTCGGCAGGCCCTGGCCGAAAGCGTGGCCAGCAGCACACAGATTTCCGCCTTTTACCGCGATACCCAATATGCCCCGCTTTGGACAGGGGCAGACCATGCCCCCCGCCGTGCCGCGCTTTTGTCAGCGCTGGCCCGCGCGGCAGAACATGGGCTTCCCGCCGCGCGCTATGATCTGCCCGGCCTGATTGCCGCGTTCGAGGCCGTGGAATCAGAGCGTGAGCGCGCGCAACTGGAAGCGCGCGTGACCAAAACCTTCCTGAGCTATGCGCGCGATATCACCAGCGGCGTGCTGGATCCCGCACAGGTGGATCGCAATATCGTGCGCGCCTTGCCCCGCCCCGACCCCGAAGCATTGCTGCATGAATTTGCACAGGCCGAACCCGTGGCCTTTATCCGCGCGCTGGCCCCCAAGGCCCCCGAATATGCGCGCCTGTTCGCGGCGCGGCAGGATCTGGAGCGCGTAATCGCCCAGGGCGGCTGGGGCGCGCCTGTGCCAGAGGCCCGCTTCACCCCCGGCACATCGGGCGAGGCGGTGATCGCGCTGCGCAATCGGCTGATTGCCATGGGCTATCTGGCCCGCTCTGCCACCGCCAGCTATGATTCGGCCCTTCAGGCGGCGGTGCTGCAATTTCAGATCACACATGGAATAGAGGCTGATGGCATTGCAGGCCAGGCCACCATCCGCGCGCTGAATGTGCCCCCCGAAGAGCGGCTGAAATCCGTGATCGTGGCCATGGAGCGCGAGCGCTGGTTGAACATCCCGCGCGGGGATCGGCATATCTGGGTAAACCTGACAGATTTCACCAGTCAGATCGTGGATAACGATCAGGTCACGTTTGAAACCGTGTCCGTTGTGGGCGCGCAGGCCGATGACCGCCAGACCCCCGAATTCTCTGACCGGATGAGCTATCTGGAGCTGAACCCGGATTGGACATTGCCGCGTTCCATTCTGGCGCGATCCTATTGGGGCGCTCTCGCCTCTGGCGGGGCGCGGCATTTGCAGATTGTGGATGCGCGTGGCCGTGTTGTGCCCCGCGATCAGGTGAATTTCTCGCGCTATACGCCCGCCAATTTCCCCTTCAATGTGCGCCAGCCGCCGGGGCCAAGCAATGCGCTGGGAGAGGTGAAATTCATGTTCCCCAACCCCTATGCGATTTACCTGCATGATACCCCCGAACGCCATCTGTTCCGCACCACGGTGCGCACCCATTCTTCTGGTTGCATCCGGCTGAATGATCCGCGCGATTTTGCCTATGAATTGCTGTCGCGCCAGTCGGATGATCCGCAAGGGCTGTATCACTCTGTTTTGCGCACAGGCCAGCAAACCCGGATTTATCTGGAGGCGCCTGTTCCGGTGCATCTGGTGTACCGCACGGCCTTTACCGATGTGCGCGGCGCGCTGAATTTCCGCAACGACATGTATGGCCGCGATGGCCGCATATATGACGCGCTTGTGCGGGCCGGTGCCGTGGAAAACGGGCTGCGCATCTGAGCAGGGCGGCGCAATGCCGCACTGCGGCACAAACAAGAAATTGAGTTGGCCCGCTGTTACGAAACTGTTACAGTTCCAACAGATACAGGATGCACCTGAGCAAGGGAGTGTGTCCCATGGGACTGGATATCATGCACGGAACTGATCTGATCGCAGAGCGGGTGAAAGCCATCATCGCCGAACAGGCGCTGATAGAGCCATCAGAACTGACCCTACAATCCCGCCTGGCCGATCTGGGAATAGACAGTCTGGGCCTTGTGGAATGTATTTTTGGCATTGAAGAGGCCTTTGGCGTGTCTGTGCCCTTCAACGCCAACACGCCCGACCAGCCGGGGTTTGATATATCATCGGTTGGCGCGATTATTGCCGAGGTTGAAAAGCTGGTTGCCCGACAGGCCGCATAAGATGGGCCGCATGCGGCGCGTTGTCATTACGGGGGCGGGCACGCTCAACCCGTTGGGCGCGGATGTGGCAGGCACTTGGGATGCCATGCGCGCGGGCCGTTGCGCCATTGGCCCGCTTACCTGCCGCGATGTTGACAGGCTTTCGGTGCAGATCGGGGCAGAGATTGCGGGCTTTGTGCCCGAAGATCATTTCGCCAAAACCCGCCTGTCGCTGCTGGACAGGTTTTCCCAAATCGCCCTTGTCGCCGCCCGGCAGGCCATGGCGCAATCGGGCTTGCAGGTGGATGATGCGCTTGCGCTGCGCGCGGGTGTTGTGCTGGGCACGGCGGGGGGTGGCAATACCACCGTGGATGACAATTACCGCACTGTCTATGAAGAGGGGAAAAACCGCGTTCACCCCTTTGTTGTGCCGCGCCTGATGCATAATGCGGCCACATCCCATGTTTCTATGGAATTTGGGCTGAAGGGGCCGAGTTTCACAACCTCCACCGCCTGCGCCTCGTCCAACCATGCGATGGGGCAGGCCATGCAGCTGGTGCGCTGGGGCGCTGCCGATGTGATGGTCACTGGCGGGTCAGAGGCGATGTTGGGTTTTGGCGGGATCAAGGCATGGGAAGGGCTGCGCGTGATGTCGCGCGATACCTGCCGCCCCTTTTGCGCCAGCCGCTCTGGCATGGTGCAAGGCGAAGGCGGCGCGGTTTTCGTGTTCGAGGAGATGGAACACGCCCTTGCCCGCAAGGCCGCCATTCTGGCCGAAGTGGCAGGTTTTGGCATGAGCGCGGATGCCGGGGATATTGTCATGCCCGATCTGGACGGGCCAGTGCGCGCCATGCGCGCCGCCCTGGCCGATGCAGGGCTTGGCGCCGATGCTGTGGATTACGTCAATGCCCATGGCACGGGAACCGCCGCAAATGACAGGGTAGAGGCGCAGGCCCTTCACACTGTTTTGGGCGCGCGCGCCGCGCAAGTGCCTGTATCATCTACAAAATCCATGCATGGCCATCTGATTGGCGGCACCAGCGCCGTGGAAATGCTGGCCTGCCTTCTGGCGCTGCAAGAGGGCGTGATAGCCCCTACCGTAAACCATAGGCAAGATGATCCCGAAATCGGGCTGGATATTGTGCCAAATATCGCGCGCAAGGCCGATATATCGGTGGCCATGTCCAATGCCTTCGCCTTTGGCGGGCTGAATGCGGTGCTGGTGCTGCGGCGCTGGGCGGGGGTATAGCGCCTGTTTTTGACCCCCCTGACAGAAAGTTTTGCCCAAAGGGGCAGTTCTGCTCGGGTGCGAACATTCACAAAGCCGCGCAGCGTCGGGCCGCGGTGCGGCGATCTGGCCTTTAGGCTATGTCGCTTTATGGCGGCAAAGACCGAACGAAACTGAAGCTAAGCGCAGGTGGCTGGCAAATCGCCGTGCCGGGGGGCGGCCCGGCGATGCGCGGCGGCCTTCGGCCTTGATTCCGCGCAGGGCTATGTTCCTCCACCGCCCCAAACCGCCCAAGGCACATACCCCTAGCGCCTCCCTGCCACTTTGCGCAACGGGGCCTCATCCTCAGAGTCCTCGCCCATGGCCTGCACCGTGTTGCGCAGCTCGTTCAGCAAATCCAGCAGCGTATCCAGCCGCTCTGGCCCGAAGGCCGCTGCCAGCTGCAAATAGGTTGGCTCCGATTCCTCTACCACCTCTTCAAACATGGCGCGGCCTTCTTCTGTCAGGCGCACCATATGGCGGCGGGCGTCATTGCATTCCACCTGCGCGATCAGGCCGCGCTGTGTCAGGCCGCGGAATATCCGTGTCAGCGAGGGGGGCAAAATCACGCAACGCTCTGCCAATGTCTTGGCATCCAGCGCATCGGCATCTGCCAGCGCGCGCAGCACACGCCATTGCGGCATTGTCAGATCATGGCTTTCAAGGAATGGCTTGAACAGCCGTGTCGTCACCTCACGAGAGCGTAGCAGCGCAATCGGCAAGGATTTCTCGAATTTGCGCAATTCCGTTTTGGCAGGTTTCGGCATCAACTCCCCTTCTCAAGATTTCGCCGAATATAACAATCCGCCCGATATTTTCAATTAAAAATGATTTCGCGCGCGCAGCACCACGGGCGCCCGGCATCACAGGCTTGCAAGCCCGCCTGCGATTGGGCAAGAGCAGGATCACACAACCTTCCAGAGCAAAAAGGCAGCCCCATGAGCGACATTACCCAAGACGCCTATAATGTAACCGCCGACGAATTGCGCCAGTTCATCGAACGGTTCGAGCATCTGGAAGCCGAGAAAAAAGACATTGCCGACCAGCAAAAGGAAGTGATGGCCGAGGCCAAGGGGCGCGGCTATGATACCAAGGTTCTGCGCAAGATCATTGCCATCCGCAAACGCAAACCCGATGAAATCGCGGAAGAAGAGGCCGTGATGGAACTGTATAAGGCCGCGCTTGGCATGGAATAAGCGCGCTTGCCGCCCTTCGGGGGCAAGGGGGGTAAAGGGGGCAGTTGGGCCTTGTTGCACGGCCCTGCAAGGGTTTGAGCCTGCCCTTGCCCGCGCATTTGGCCAAGCGACGCGCTTGGCCACCTTGTTCAGACGGCGGCCGCTTGAACACCATGCCAGCTGTCCGGCTGCCACCGGTTATCGGTATATTCGGCCCGGTTCGTGATGCGGTCGCGCGTCTTTCTGAATTCAGGGCGGGCCGGGCCTCATTGCGCGGCCATGTCCAGATGGTCGGCTTGGTGCCGCGCCCTGCCTGCCTTTGTCGCCGAAGACTGGCCAAGACGCTCGCGGCGCAGATAGGTGTGATAGATTGCAGGGACACCGATCAAGGTCAGAACCGAAGCAAAGCCAAGCCCGGCCATGATGGTCACCGCCATAGATGCAAAGAACCCGTCCGATATCAGGGGCAACATGCCAAGGATTGTGGTCGCGGCCGCCAGGAGAACAGGTCGCATCCGGCTGACCGATGCCGTGACGATGGCGTCCTCTTGTGCCAGCCCGTCTTCGTCTTTCAGCACATCGATTTCTTCCACCAGGACAATCGCGTTCTTTATCAGCATACCCGACAAGCTGAGCAGGCCCAAAAGTGCGGTGAAACTGAAAGGCATACCCGTCCAGAGCAGGCCAAAGCCCACACCTGTCAGCGCCATTGGCACCACCGTCCAGATAACAAATGTCTGGCGCAGTTTGCCAAACAGCAAGACCGTGATCAGAAACATGGAACCGAAAGCCAGCGGAAGCTGTTGCCCAAGGCTTGCCCGCGCGGTTGCCGAACTTTCAAACTCGCCGCCCCATTCCATCCTGTATCCTGCGGGTATTTCCATCGCCTCGATTGCGCCCTGTACTTCTGCAAAGGCCTCTGTTGCGAGAACGCCAGGCACTGCAAAGGACTGAACGCTGATCGTCGGCACACGGTTGCGGCGCTGTACAAGCGTATCGCGGGCGATGACGTTGAAACCGTCGATGACCTGGCTTAGCCCGATTGATGCGCCAGTGATCGGCGAATAGAGGGGCTGATCATGTATTTCCATGCCGCTGACCTGTTCGCTTCGGGGGGTACGGACAATAATGGGGATCTGCCGTTCCGCTTCGCGAATGACACCGGCCTGCACGCCATCCGTTGCCAGGGCCATCGCTTGCGCGATATCTGCGCGGGTGATGCCCAATGCTTCGGCGCGGTCTGTTGCGAGGATCGGTTGTGTCACCAGTTCGCGATCTCGCCAGTCGATGCGTTCAACGATCAGCAGATCGGTTTCGGTTTCCAGTATGGATTTGGCCTGTGCTGCCAGTTGACGCAGAACGCGCGCGTCCGGGCCGCTTATCCGAACCTCGACATCGGCGCCGACGGGTGGGCCGAAAAACATCTGTTGGACGCGGGTCTCTGCCCAGGGCAGCGTGTCTTGTGCAAAGGGCGCGAGATCTTCCCTGAGGGCCGGAATGTGCGTGTAATCCGTGAGGCGGATCACGAGTTGGGCATAGGCCGGGTTCGTGTCATCGGGGGCGTAAGTCAGCATGAAGCGCGTCATCGGGCCGCCGATCGTTGTTGTCACGGCCGTGACCTCTGGCCGGGCAAGCAGCCAGTCCTCGATCTTCTCCAGATCATCTGCGACCGTATGGATAGATGTCCCCTGCGCGGCCATGTAATTCAGATAGAGCAACGGTGTCGTTGCCGGGGGAAAGAATTCCTGCCGCACTTGCGCCATGGAGAACACCCCCCCGATCAGCGCGGCGACCAGACCGATCATGACCAGCCAGCGCACCCGCAATGCGCCGCGCACCAGACGCCCATAGGCCCGGAAGAACGCTGTGTCATAGGGGTCTTTCGCTGTCGACTCCGTGTCGGTCTTGAACAGATAGCTGGCCAGCAGGGGTGTGACCGTCACGGCAAGAAGCCAGGACAGCAACAAGGATATGCCGATAACCGCGAATAGCGAAAACAGGAACTCGCCTGAACTGTCGGGGCTGAGGCCAATCCCGGAAAATGCAAGAATGCCTATGACAGTTGCACCCAGTAACGGGAACTGAGTACGCCGGGCCACTTCGCCGGCGGCATGGATCGCCTTGCGTCCGCGATTCATCTGAACCTGCATGCCTTCGGCGATCACAATCGCATTGTCCACCAGCATACCCATCGCGATAATCAGCGCGCCAAGGCTGATGCGTTCGATCTTGATGTCGAAGAGGTTCATGAAGAAGAAGGTGAAGATGACGTTCAAAAGCAGCGTGCCGCCCACAACCAACGCAGCCCGCCAGCCCATGAAGAGCGCCAGAACCGCAATCACAACCCCCACCGACATGGCAAGATTGACAAGAAATGCGGTGGTGGAGTCTGAAACGACACGGTGCTGTTCATAGATGGGATCAATAGTGACGCCTGCAGGCAGAAGCAATTTCAGCTCTGCAAGCTCTGCTTCCACGGCGGAACCAACCGCGATGATGTTTTCCGAACTGAGCGCCGCAACACCAAGGGTAAAGGCTTCGACGCCATTGTGCCGCAGAATTTCTGTCGGGTTGTCCACACGCCCGCGACTGACGGTTGCCACATCTGAAAGGTAAAGCACTTCGCCGCCAAAGCCGAATGTAAGCGCCCCGATTTCCAGAACGCTGTCATCGGCAACGGGCGCCTCTGTGCGCAGGTTGTTGCGGGCCAGACTGACGGCGCCGGTTTGGTATATCTGATTTGCCCTGCTCACCGCGCCGAAGATGGCATCTGGCGGAACACCCAGTTCCACCAATTCGGCGCTGGAGGGTTCGACAAAGATGGCTTCCTGAGGCAAACCGCGCAGTTCCGTATTGGCGACGCCGGGAACCGCAAGCAATGCGCGGCGCAGGAAGGTGGCGATATCGCGTATTTCAGCATCGGAATAACCGGGCGCAGAAACAGCATAGAGCAGGCCGAAAACATCGCCAAAACTGTCATTCACGATGGAGGGCAGCGCGCCGGAGGGCAGATTTGCCGCGGCATCACCAACGCGGTCGCGCAGGTCGTCCCAGATTTGCGGCAGGTCGTCGCCGTCAAACATGTCACGAACCTCGACCTCGATGACCGAAACGCCGGGGCGGTTTGAGGAGGTGATTTTTGACACCTCTCCCATTTGCTGCAGTTCCGTTTCAAGGACTTCCGAAACCTCTGTCGCGACCTCGTCAGCCGTTGCGCCGGGGTAAGGCGTAATGACCAGCGCGGATTTCAGGGTAAAGGCAGGATCCTCCAGCTTGCCGACCCCGATATAGCCGGACATGCCGCCAAGCAGGCAAAACAGGATAAGGATCCAGGTGTAGAGCGGCCGTTCAATGGCAAAACGCGCGATTTGCATCTGTTTACTCCGATCCGCCGGTAAGGCCCGTGTAGCGCGCAAGCAATGCCCCGTCCGACACGGCATGCGCCCCGACCGCCACGACTTCGGTTCCCGCAGACAGGCCCTCGATGCGAAGCACGCCGCCGGTGGGTGCGCTGACCTCGACGGGCTGATGGCGCGCAACCAACCGATTGCCGGATGATTCGACGATGACCACATAGGTCTGGCCGTCAGGTGCGACAGCTATGGCGCCCGGCGGCAATATCAGACTTGTTTCAGGGTTCTGGACATGGCCGCGCACGATGATCGCCTGTCCGGGCAGCAAGCGCGAGGGTGTCTCTCCCACGACGGCAAGAGACTGGGAATAGCTTTGCCCCACAGGCCCTGTTTCGACACTGAATTCACGGAAGGCCAAGGCAATGGGCTGGTCATCGCCGGGCAGGAATGCCACGAATTCAACTTCTTCGGGGTCACCCACCTGGCGAACAAGGCGTTCGGGCAAATCAAACTCTACACGAATTTCGGACATATCATGCAGGCGCACGATTGGCTGACCAGGGGTTATGATGGTGTGCCGGGATGCGATCCGATCTGTGATCACGGCATCAAAAGGCGCCACGATGCGGGTATCTGCGAGTGCTGCCAGCGCATCTTGCAAATTAACCTCTGCCAGATTGCGCGCGGTGCGCGCGTTTTGTTCTTCGACCGCCGATCCGATATTGCGATCCATCAGGGACTGCGCCCGCTCCAGATCTCGCTCGGCCTGCATCAGGGACAATTCGGCGCGCTGAACGGCGCGTTCAAACGCCCCCTGATCCAGCGCTGCGATCAGATGCCCCTTGCCAATCGCGCTTCCCTCGACGGCATCGAGGAATTCAAGCCGACCGCCAACTTCAAATGCAAGATTGATCGTATCCACGGCCGCCACCCTGCCAAAGAACTGACGCGTCAGTGTCGGTTCCGGTACCGAGGCCACCATCGTTCGCACAAAGAGCGGTTTGGGGTCATCTCTCCCCTGCGCATCCGCGCCCGCAGATCCCAGCAAGAGGACGAGAATCGTGAAGAGGGTGGATTTTTGCACTTGAAACGCCATAGCTTTGCTTTCAGATAAGGTTCGAGAGTAACTAACCGACCGTTCGGTAGGTAGATAAGGCACGGAAATGCTAAGTTCAACGAAAAAAGTTAAAACAATGCGTCCAAGTGGCCGAAGGGCAGAGATTCTTGATGTGGCGGTCGATCTGTTTGTCAATAACGGGTTTGCCGCCACCTCCATGGCCATGGTCGCAAAATCGGTCGGCCTGACGAAAGCATCGCTCTATCATCACTTTCCGGGGAAAGAGGCGCTGTTTGCCGCCTGTATCACCGAGGGGCTGTCAGATCAGCTGTCAGACCTTAAGACGATTGCAAGCTGTTCTGACACCGACCCCAAAACCAAAATGCGCGCTGTCCTTGAAGCCCTTTACGACATCTTCATCCTGTCGCCCGCAGGACGCATGTCACCGCTGATTGCCGAGGTCTCGCGTTCCGTGCCGGCTGTCGCCAGGGCCTTCCATGATGACTATATGGCCCCGCAACACAGTATTATCGCAAGCCTTCTCGATGAAGGGGTTCGTACTGGCGATTTCGCAGATATCGACAGAACTGTTTTCCTTCATATGGTGTTTGGCCCCATTGTGACATTGTCGGTGTCCCGCGAAATGTTCGCGACATTTGACGACCTCGATCAACTCTTTCCTGTCCAAGCCCTTCGGGATGGGCATATCGCGCAGATGCTGAACCTCCTCAAGCCAACGCCATGATGCGTTTTGCGTGACTGGATTGGGAGAAAGGCCTGAACGCAGGCTGCAAGCGAGTATGCGGCCAGAAGGGCAGAGATTTCTTGCATGACGGGCGGCACCCGGCAGCCGGGGAACGCCGGATCGGACGGGATGGGCTGGCTGGGTGCGCTACATCACCGCGCCGATCTGCCAGGGCACGAATTCCGCCCCGCCAAAGCCCAATTCCTCGCTTCGGGTGCGCGCGCCCGAGGCGGTGGCAATAACCAGATCGAATATCTCGGCCCCCTTCTTGGCAATGCTGACCCCTTTGGTCAGGATATCGCCGCAATCGAGATCCATATCCTCGCCCATCCGGGCGAACAGATCTGACGTGGTGGACAGCTTCAGGCAGGGCGCGGGCTTGAACCCGGACACCGACCCGCGCCCGGTGGTGAACACCACCACGGTCGCGCCGCTGGCAATCTGGCCTGTCACCGACACCGGATCATAGCCCGGACTGTCCATAAAGGTAAAACCGGGCGTCGTGATCTGTTCGGCATACTCATAGACCCCCATCAGTGGCGCTGTGCCGCCCTTGGCAATCGCGCCCAGCGATTTTTCCAGAATCGTGGTCAGCCCGCCGCGTTTGTTTCCCGGCGAGGGGTTGTTGTCCATCGCCCCCCCGTTGCGCGCGACATACTCCTCCCACCAGCGAATTCGCGCCAGCAGCTTTTCCCCGATTTCGGGCGAAACCGCGCGGCGTGTCAGCAGGTGTTCGGCCCCGTAAATCTCTGGCGTTTCGGCCAGAATGGTGGTGCCGCCATGGCGCACCAGCAGGTCTGACATATATCCCAGCGCGGGATTGGCGGTCATGCCGGAATACCCGTCCGACCCCCCGCATTGCAAGGCCACTGTCAGATGCGACACCGGCGCGGGCGCACGGGTGGCGCGGTTGGCCTCTGCCGCGATCTCGCGCAGCAGCGCCAGCCCCATTTCGACACTGCGCCGCGTGCCGCCCGTTGCCTGAATTGTCATGCTGCGAATGTTGGTGTCGGCACGCATGCGCCCCCTCCCGACCAGATCGGGAATTTGCAGCACTTCGCAGCCCAGACCCACCAGCAGGATACCGCCGAAATTGGGGTTGCGCGCATAGCCCTGAAGCGTGCGGTGCAACACATCATACCCCGCCCCCGGCCCCATGCCGCAGCCGGTGCCATGCAGGATGGGCACCACGCCATCGACATTGGGGAAATCGTCCAGCAGGCCGGATTTCCCGGCCGCTTCGGCAATGAAACGCGCGACAGAGCCGGAGCAATTGACCGAGGTCAGCACCCCCAGATAATTCCGCGTCCCCACTTTGCCATCGGCGCGGTGATAGCCCAGAAAACTGCGCGCTGTATCAATTGCGGGCAGGGCGCGGGCATCGCTGCCAAAGGCGGCGTCCTGATGGTACGCGCCCATGCCCAGATTATGGCCATGCACATGCGCGCCCGCCGCAATCGGCGCAGTGGCAAGCCCGATCATCTGGCCGTAGCGGCGCACGACCGCGCCCGCGTCATGGGGGGCCAGTGCCAGTTTGTGGCCAGCGGGGATATGCGCCAAGGCGCGCAACCCAAATTCCGGCAGGTCGGTGCCCGCCGCAATATCTGTCAGGGCAATTGCCACGCTGTCTTGCGGGTGCAAACGCAGCAGGCGGGCGCTCATACCACAGCCTGCGCGACAGGGTGTTCCAGCGCCGTCATGATCCCGCGCAACTCTGCCAGCCCGCGCAACCGCCCGATGGCCGGATAGCCCGGCTGCCCCTTGCGCCCCAGGTCGTCCAGAATATCCTGCCCGTGATCGGGCCGGAACGGGATCGAATGATCCGCGCGCCCCTCGGCGCGGCGGCGCTGTTCTTCGCGCAGGACGGCTGCAATAACCGCGACGATATCGGTATCCCCCTCCAGATGCATCGCTTCATAAAACGAGCCGCGCAGATCGGCGCTTTCGCGGGTGACATTGCGCAGATGCAGGAAATGCACGCGCGGGCCAAGCCGGGCCATCATGCCCGGCAGATCCGTGTCAGGGCGCGCGCCCAGACTGCCAGTACACAGCGTGACCCCGTTGGCGGGCAGATCGACCGCGCGCAGGACGGTTGCATAATCGGCTTCGGTGGACATCACACGCGGCAGGCCCAGCAGTGCAAAGGGCGGGTCATCGGGATGGCAGCACAGCCGCATTCCCAGCTGTTGCGCACGGGGCGCGACCTCGGCCAGAAAGTCGATCAGATGGGCGCGCAACTGCGCGGCGCTGATGCGGTCATATTCGGCCAGATGGCGGCGCACATCGTCCAGCGTGAAATTCTCTGCCGTGCCGGGCAGGCCGAAAACCACATTGCGCGCCAGTGCCGCGCGGCCATCATCCGGCAGCGCGTTGAAGCGCTGCGTGGCCAGATCGCGCAGGGCGGGGGCGTAATCCTCGGTCGCGGTAGGGCGTTGCAGGATATGCATGTCAAAGGCCGCGAAATCGGCCAGATCAAAGCGCATGCAGGTGGCCCCATTCGGCCTGCGCCATGCCAGATCGGTGCGCGTCCAGTCCAGAACCGGCATGAAATTGTAACAGATCACGCGGATACCGGCGGCGTGCAGGTGTTCCATGCTGGTGATCCAGTTCGCGATATGCGCCCGCCAGTCGCCGCGCTGTTTCTTGATATCTTCCGATACCGGCAGGCTTTCGACCACATCCCAGGCCAGCCCTGACGGGCTGCCATCGCGCATCGTGGCAATCGCGCGCTGGCGCTCTGCGATCGCCTCTGGCGTCCAGACCTGACCGGTGGGCACATGGTGCAGCGCCGACACCACCCCTTGCACCCCCGCCTGCAACATATCATCGACCGAGACCAGATCGCGCGGCCCGAACCAGCGCCATGTCTGTTTCATGCCCCTCTCCTTTCCAAAAACATGCGGATCGCGCCTTTGCAGCCCAATTCCAGCAACGCGCCATGTGCCGCGCGCAGGGGGGCGGCCAGTGCAATGGCCAGATCGGGCGGGAACACGGCCCCCATCGCCAGCAGCGCGCCAACAGGGTCTGGGCTGCACGCGGCTGCGCGCAATTCTACCGCCAGCGGATCGCGTACATCTATCGGCGCGCCATCCAGATCTGTGCCGCGCACATAGATCATCCATGCCGCGACAGCCAGCACCAGCCCCGGTGCCGCGCGCCCGGCCGCGACATGCGCGTGCAGCGTGCCCAGAATGCGCTGGGGCAATTTCTGGCTGCCATCCATCGCAATCTGCCATGTGCGGTGGCGTATGGCGGGGTTGGCGTAGCGGGCAAAGAGCGCATCGGCATAGGTGCGCAGATCACTATCCGGCGGCGGCGTCAGGACGGGGATGATCTCGGTCTGCCACAGATGGTGCAGGAAATCGGCCAGATCAGGATCCAGGACCGTTTCGGCAATGGTCTGATACCCCGCCAGATACCCCAGATAGGCCAAACTGGAATGGGTGCCGTTCAGCATCCGCAATTTCATATGCTCGAACGGGGTCACATCCGCGACCATCTGCGCGCCCACTGCCCCCAGATCAGGGCGCGCGCCGTTCACGAAATCATCCTCGATGACCCATTGGCGAAAGGGTTCGTGCAGAACAGGGGCGGCATCATGCCTGCCTGTCAGGATGGCCACGCGGTCAATCTCGGCCCTGGTCGTGGCGGGCACGATCCGGTCTACCATCGAACAGGGGAAGCGCCCCTGCGCGGCAATCCAGCTTGCCAGATCGGGGTTGATCCGTTCGGCCAGTTCCAGCACCAGCCCGCGCAGGACACGCCCGTTATGGGGCAGGTTGTCGCAGCACAGCACTGTAAAGGGCGCAATCCCCGCCGCGTGGCGCAAGGCCAGGGCACGCACCAGAAACCCCGGCGCAGAGCGCGGCAGCGCATGGGCCATGTCATGCACGATATCGGGATGATCGACTTGCAGCCGCCCTGTGCTGGGCGCGTGGCAATAGCCCTTTTCCGTCACTGTCAGCGACACAATCCGCACCCCCGGCGCGGCCATCGCATCCAGCACGGCTTGCGGGTTTTCCGGCGCGACAAGCACATTCTGCACCACCTGCATATGGGTCGCGTGCTCGCCATCCGGCCCCATTTCGACAGCAAAATAGGTGCCACCCTGCGGGGCCAGATTGTCGCGCATGCCCGCCGATTGCAGCGACACGCCGAGGATGCCCCATTCCCCGCCCGTGCGGGCCATCGCCTCCTGGATATAGACGGCCCCATGCGCGCGGAAAAACGCCCCAAGGCCCAGATGCACGATGCCCACGGGAACAGGCGCGGCGGTGCGGGTCAAACGCTCAACGTGCAAGCCAGCCTCCATCCACGTTCAGGATCGCGCCATGGATATAGCGCGCGGCATCGGAAGCCAGAAACACGGCGGCATTGCCGATATCTTCGGGCAGGCCCCAGCGGCCTGCGGGAATACGCTCCAGAATGGCGCGATTGCGCAGCGGATCGGCGCGCAGCGCTGCCGTATTGCCGGTTTCGATATAGCCCGGCGCGATGGCATTGACATTGATCCCCTGCCCTGCCCATTCATTTGCCATCAGCCGTGTTACCCCCGCAACCCCGTGTTTCGACGCCGTATAAGACGCCACGCGGATGCCGCCCTGAAACGACAGCAGCGACGCGATATTGACCACCCGGCCCGCGCGCCCGGCCCGGATTGCCGCCCGCGCGAAAGCCTGCGTTGTAAAGAACAGCGCCTTCAGGTTCACATCCATCACCGCGTCCCAATCGTCCTCGGTGAATTCCAGCGCATCGGCGCGGCGGATCATGCCTGCATTGTTCACCAGAATGTCGATCTGCTCTTGCGCGAATACATCGCGCGCCGCCATCGGATCGCTGAAATCCAGCCGCAATTCGCGCCCACCCGTCAGCGCGCAGGTCTCGGCGCAGCTGGATCGGCCAGAGGCGATTACCTGCGCGCCCGCTTGCGCCATCGCCACCGCGACAGCCTGCCCGATGCCGGTATTCGCGCCCGTTACCAATGCACTGCGCCCTGCCAGTGAAAACGCGCTCATTTCAGATCTCCGATGGTGATCATGTCCTGATCGCGGTAATCCACATTATCCCCCGCCATCGCCCAGACAAAGGCATAAGACGCCGTTCCCGCCCCGCAATGGATTGACCAGGGCGGCGACAACACGGCCTGTTCATTGGCCACCACCAGATGCCGGGTTTCCTGCGGCTGGCCCATCAGATGCATGACGCGCTGGCCTTCGGGCAGATCGAAATACAAATACGCCTCCATCCGGCGGTCATGGATATGCGGCGGCATGGTGTTCCAGACCGAGCCGCCGTGAAAGCGCGTATAGCCCAGCACCAACTGGCAGGATGGCATCACATCGGGGTGAATGAACTGGTTGATCGTGCGGTGATTGGCGGTCTCTGGCGCGCCCAATTCAAGCTTGCGCGCCTGCTCCAGCCGGATCAGCCGCGCGGGATGGGCCTGATGCGCGGGGCAAGAGGTGATATAGAACCGCCCCGCGCCCGAAAATGTCACCGGCCCCGCGCCCATTGGCAGATACAGCACATCCCCCGGCCCCATATCCCAGGTCGCACCGGCAGTAACCTGCCCTGTGCCGCCCAGATTGACGATGCCCATCTCGCGCCGGTCTGTCAGGCAGGGGGTGCCGGTTTCGGCCACATGATCCAGCACCAGCGCGCCCCCGTCGGGCACTGCCGCGCCCAGGACCATGCGGTCATAATGGCTATAGATCAGCCGGATCTGGCCAGAGGCAAACAGCCCCTCGCCCAGGAAGGCGGCGCGCAGGGCGGCAGTGTCCATGCCCCCGGCCTCTCTGGGGGAAACGGCGTGGCGGGTTTCAACATGCAGCATGGCTGCTCCTTTCACCTAAAAATCATCGCGCCGGGGTGTGAAGCTGTCGATCAATTCGCCCGGTTCCAGACAAACGCAGCCCTGCACAACCCCGGAGGCAATGACACAGGCATCGCCGCGCGCCACCTGAAACACCGCGTCGCCAAGCGTGAAGCGGAAGCGCCCCGCCGCGCAATAGCTCGATTGCACATGCGGATGGCTGTGCAACGCGCCCTCTGCCCCCTTGGCCATGAAGCGAAACGCCACCACCATCAGTTCAGGGCTGTCGGCCAGCACCTGGCGCGTGACATCGGGGCCAGTGGGGATAACCGGGCCAGTGGGGATGACGGCAAAGCCGCTCATTTAAACACCGCCGGCAGCCATAGCGACAGGGATGGAACATAGCTTACCACCAGCAGCGTAAACACTGCCGCGCCATAGAACGGCCATATCGTGCGCACCGCCTGCCAGACCGAAATCCGCCCCACAGCACAGCCCACAAACAGCACGGCCCCCACTGGCGGCGTGCATAGCCCGATCCCCAGATTCAGGATCATGATCACCCCGAAATGGATCGGATCGATCCCGAACGCCACCGCCACCGGCAGAAAGATCGGCGTGGTGATCACGATCAGCGGCGACATATCCATGAATGTCCCAAGGATCAGCAAAAGCAGGTTGATCAGCAGCAGGATCAGGATCGGGTTGTCGGTCAGATCCTTCATCAGCGCGACCATGGATGCAGGCACCCGCAGATAGGCCAGCAGCCAGCCAAAGGCCGCCGCGCAGCCGATGACCAGCAGCACCATTGCCGTCGTGCGCACGGCGGCATGCACCGCGCCCGAAAATTCGCGCCAGCCCATTGTGCGATAGGCCAGTGTCGTGACCAAAAGGGCATACAGGGCGGCGATGCAAGACGCCTCTGACGCGGTAAAGACACCCGAACGCACACCGCCAAAGATGATCACAATCAGCAGCAGGCCCGGAATCGCATTGATCAGCAGACGGCCCAGCATGGCGAAACCGGGAAAGGCCTCTGTCGGGTAGTTGCGCTTTCGCGCCACCAGCCCCGCCGCCACCATCAGCGACAGCGCCAGCAGCAGCCCCGGAATGATCCCCGCCGTGAACAGATCGGCAATCGAGAGCCGCCCGCCCGCGGCAATGGAATAGATGATCATGTTATGCGATGGCGGCAGCAGCAGCGCGATGATCGACGACACCACCGTGATATTGACCCCGTAATCGGCCGCATAACCGCGCTTTGTCATTTCGGGGATCGTCAGGCCGCCAATGGCCGATGCATCTGCCGCCGCCGATCCCGAAATCCCCCCGAACAGCACGGATGACGCGATATTGACCTGCCCCAGCCCCCCGCGCACATGCCCGATGGCCGCCGCCGCCACTGCGATCAGGCGCCGCGCAATATCGCCGCGCACCATCAATTCGCCGGCAAAGATGAAAAACGGAATCGCCATCAGCGCGTAAACCGAGACACCGGAATTCAGCCGCTGGAACACCACCATCGGCGGCAGGCCCAGATACAGGACTGTGGCGAAACTGGCGACACCCAGACAGAACGCAACCGGCGTGCCGATCAGCAAAAGCCCGGTGAATGTGCCAAAAAGAACCCAAAGTTCCATGCCCTAGCCCTCTGCCAGATCGGTTTCGCCAAAGCGCGCCGTAGGCAGGCCCACCGCGCGCCGCGCCAGCCGTTCCAGCGAGAACAGCACCACCAGCACCCCGCCCAGCACCAGCGGCAGAAAATCCAGCGATGCCGACAGGCCCAGCGTTGGGATCTTGCGCCCCGCAGCCGAGAGCGCCATTTGCCCGCCATAGAACACCATCCCCACCCCGAACCCCAGCACGACGGTATCCGAGACCGAGAACAGCACCATCTTCACCCGATGCGGCACGACATATAAAAGCACGTCAAACGACAGGTGATAGCCTTCGCGGATGCCCACCGCCGCGCCCAGAAAGATGAACCACCCCATCAGGATAATTGCACCGGGTTCTGACCAGATGATCGAGGTGTTCAGCATATAGCGCGAAAAGACCTGCGCCCCGACCAGCCCTGTCATCAGCACCAGCCCAAGGCCCGCCATCCATAGCGCGATCCTGGCTATAACATTCATTACCACGCCCAGGCGCAGTATAAGGGTTCGCATCGGGGACTCCTTGGGTTAGCGCGCAAGCCATAGGCGCGCCACAGGGTCTGGCCCTGTGGCGCGCCATGTCACAGGTTACTCGGTCGCCCGAATCCGCGCGACCAGCTCTTGCAGCGCGGGGCTGTCGGCATGTTTGGCATAAACCGGCCCCATCGCATCCTGGAAGGGTGTCTTGTCGATCTGATCCACCACGGCCACACCTGCCGCGCGCACCTTTTCTTCCGATGCGGCCGACCGGGCCGCCCATAATTCGCGGTTCACCGGGATCGTTTCGCGCGCCGCCTGACGGATGATCGCCTGATCCTCGGCTGTCAGCTTTTCCCAGGCGATTTTCGACATCACCAGCACTTCGGGCACGATCAGGTGTTCGGTCAGCGTGTAATAGGGCGCGACTTCGTAATGGCCGGTGCTTTCAAACGATGGCCAGTTGTTTTCCGCCCCGTCGATAACCCCGGTCTGAATGGCCGAGAACACCTCGCCAAAGGGCATTGGCGTGGCGCTTGCGCCCATCGCGCTCATCATGTCCACAAAGACGTCCGACTGGATGACGCGGATTTTCAGCCCGGCCATATCGGCAAAGGAATTGATCGGGCGGGTGCGGTTGTAAAAGCTGCGGCTGCCGCCGTCGAAATAGGCCAGACCGATAAAGCCGTGATCTTCGAACGCGGCCAGAATTTCATCTCCGATCGGCCCGTCCATCACGCGATGCATGTGTGACGTGTCATTGAAGATGAAGGGCAGGGAAACAACCTTTGTCTGTTCGATCAGGTTGTTGAACGGCCCCATCGACACGCGGTTCAGGTCGATCACACCAAAGCGCGTCTGCTCGATCGTGTCAGCTTCCTGGCCCAGCTGGGCCGAGTGGAAGATTTCGACACAGACGCGCCCGCCGGTGCGTTCCTTGATCAGATTGCCCATATGCTCGACCGCGGCCACAGTCGGATAGCCTTCGGGATGCGTGTCTGACGACCGCAGGGTGATTTCGCAGGCCATCGCGGCACTGGTCATCGCAACGCTGGCAAGAAATGCTGCCATAAGGGTCTTTTTCATTGGGTCTCCTCCCGTTGTTTTTGCAGTTCAAAGTTTATAGGCTGCGCGCGCCAGCCCGTTTGCCAGTTGCGGGGCCAGGTCGTATGCCTCATCCTCGTCCAGCCGGCCTGTTGTGACCAGCGTGGCGAGAAAGGCGCAATCAACCCGACGGGCGACATCGTGCCGGGCGGGAATGGACAGATAGGCGCGGGTATCGTCGTTGAAGCCCACAGTGTTATAGAAACCCGCCGTTTCGGTGGTCATCTCGCGGAAGCGGCGCATCCCTTCGGCGGAATCGTGGAACCACCAGGCAGGCCCCAGTTTCAGCGCCGGATAAACCCCCGCCAGCGGCGCGAGTTCCCGCGCATAGCTGCTTTCATCGAGGGTAAACACAATCACTGTCAGATCGGGCCGCATGCCCACCGCATCCAGCAACGGGCGCAGCGCGCGGACATAATCGGTGCGGGTGGGAATATCGAAGCCCTTGTCCCGCCCGAACATGGACAGCACCGCGCCGGAATGGTTGCGCAAGCTGCCGGGATGGATTTGCAGCACCAGACCGTCATCCAGACTCATCTTCGCCATTTCCGTCAGCATCTGCCCGCGAAAGGCATCGGCCTCGACCGGCGTGCAGGTGCCTGCAAGCGCCTTGGCAAACAGCGCCGCCGCCTCTGGCGTGGACAGGTTTTCGGTGCGCGCGCTGGGGTGGCCATGATCGGTGGATGTGCAGCCGAATTCCTTGAAATAGGCCCGGCGCAGGCGGTGCGCATCCAGATAGCCTGCCCAGGTGCCGGTATCACAGCCGGTGATCGCGCCCAGTTCTGCCACATTCGCGGCAAAGCCCGCGAATTCGGGATCCACCACCGCATCGGGCCGATAGGCGGGCACAACGCGCCCATGCCAGCCCGACGCACGGATCATCCGGTGCCAGCGCAGATCGTCAAGCGCGCTATCGGTGGTCGAGATGACCTCTATCCCGAACCGGTCATAGAGCGCACGGGGCCGGAATTCGGGCCGCGCCAGGGCATCGGCAATCCGGTCATAAATCCGGTCGGCATTTGCGGCGCTCAAGCGTTCGTCAATGCCCAGGACATGTTCAAAGGCATGATCCAGCCACAAGCGCGACGGCGTGCCGCGAAACAGGTGGTAATTCTGCGCGAAGAGCCGCCAGATCTTGCGCCCGTCGGTTTCCACTGGCTGGCCATCGACGCGCGGCACACCCAGATCAGCCAGCGCCACGCCCTGCGAACACAGCATGCGAAACACATAATGATCAGGCGTCACCAGAAGCTGCGCAGGATCGGGAAAGGCCGCATCCTGCGCATACCAGCGCGGGTCTGTGTGGCCATGCGGGCTGACAATGGCCAGGCCCGCAACGCTTTCATACAGCGCCCGTGACAGCCCACGCGTTACGGTTTCTGGCGGAAACAGGCGGTCATTGTCCAGCAGTGCCACGAAAGCCCCTCCTTCTCTCGTCGTCTAATAAACTAATATGCTAGTATATTTATGTTGTCAATCGGCGTGATGCAGGGTAGTTTGGGGCAATGTCAGGGGGGATGAATGGATCGCGTTGTATCGCTGAATTTGCAACCGCTTGAGGACAGCGCCCGCCCTCTGGTCGCAGATCAGGTCTTTGCGGAATTGCGCAACGCCATTCTGTCGCTGCAAATCCTTCCCGGTGCAAAACTGTCAGAAGTCGAGGTTGCGGCCCAAATGGGCGTCTCGCGCCAGCCCGTGCGCGATGCTTTCTACCGGCTGGCAAAACTGGGCCTGCTGAACATCCGCCCCCAGCGCGCCACCACCGTCACGCTGATTTCCAAAGAAGCCGTCTTGCGCGCCCGCTTCCTGCGCACTGCGCTGGAGGTGGAAACCGTGCGCACCGCCGCCCGCACTCTGGACGCCACCCATCTGGCCCGCCTGCAAGGCCTGATTGACGAACAGGCCAAAGCCATGGAGGCCGATGACCGCCTTGCCTTTCACGCGCTGGATGATGCGTTTCATCTGGAAATCTGTCGCGGCGCGGATGTGGCCTTTGCCTGGGACATGATCCACGAGATGAAGGCCCATATGGATCGCGTGCGGATGCTGTCGCTGGCCTTCGCCTCTCATCGTGCATGGGAAGAACATGTCGCCATCCTTGACGCCCTGCGCCGCCGCGATACAGACGCGGCCAGCGATGCGATGCGCTTTCACCTTGCGCGGATTTCCGACATTTACGACCATATCCGCGCGCAGAATAACGACCTGTTCGCGGATGAAGGATAACATATGCGCATTGTCTGTCTGGGCGAATGTATGGTCGAACTGGCCCCGCTGCCTGCGCCTGCAACCTATGCGCTTGGCTTTGCGGGCGACACGTTCAATACCGCCTGGTATCTGCGCAAAGGCTTGCCGCCCGCCAGTGCCGTGGACTATCTGACGGCGCTGGGAACCGATCAGCTGTCCGAGCAGATGCTGGCCCGGATGCAAGCCGACGGTATCGGAACCGACCATATTACGCGGCTGGCCGGATACGGGCCGGGCCTGTATATGATCCATCTGCAAAATGGTGAACGCAGCTTCACCTATTGGCGCGCGCAAAGCGCCGCGCGCCAGCTTGCTGCCGATCCCGACCATCTGGCGCGCAGCCTGCACGGCGCGAACCTGGCCTATCTGTCGGGCATCACGCTGGCCATCCTGTCGCCGGCCCACCGCGCCAATCTGCACGCCGCCCTTGCCGCCTTCCGTCAGGCAGGCGGGCAGGTGGCCTTTGATCCCAATCTGCGCCCGCGCCTGTGGCCCGACCGCGCCGATATGTGCGCGGCAATCATGGCCATGGCCGCGCAATCCGATATCGCGCTCCCTTCATATGAGGATGACGCCGCCGCCTTTGGCGATCCCGATCTGAACGCCACGCTGGAACGCTACGCGCAAGCGGGCGTGCGCGATGTGATCGTCAAGAACGGCGCAGGCCCGATGCTCGCCCGTATTGACGGCGCACAGATCACCCTGACCCCGGATCCGGTGGCAGAGGTCTGCGATACGACCGCGGCAGGCGACAGCTTCAACGCGGGCTATCTGGCTGCCCGCCTGCGCGGCACCGGCGCAGTTGACGCCCTCGCCAACGGGGCCGCCCTGGCCGCCCGCGTCATTGCCCGACGCGGCGCGCTGGTGGATACAGGCGCATGGCCCGATAGCGCCGCAGGCAACAGGGACGGCGGCATATGAAATTCCACGCCAATACCGGCTTCCTGTTCCCTGACCTGCCCTTTACCGAACGCCTGCGCGCCGCTGCCGCCGCAGGCTTTGACGGGGTCGAATGCCATGACGAGATCCAGCGCCACGACGCCCATGCCATTGCCGACCTGCTGGCCGAAACAGGGCTGGAGATGGGGGGGCTGAATACCCGCATGGGCGCAAGCGCGGGCTGCGCCGCCTTGCGCGACCAAGAGGCCGCCTTTGCCGCTGACATGCAGGCCGCCCATGCCGCCGCCGAGATTGTTGGCGCACGCGCCATTCACGTTCTGGCAGGGCGCGGCGAAACCTGCCGCGCGACCTATCTGGCCAATCTGCGCCGCGCGCTGGATCTGACCGACCGTCTGATCCTGATTGAACCGCTATGCCGCGCGGCCATGGCGGATTACCACCTGTCCACCCTGTCTGACGCGCTGGACGTGACCGGCCAGATCGGCCATGACCGTATCCGCGTGATGTTCGACTGGTATCATATCACCATGGCCGAAGGGGCGGGCGCCGCCCAATCCGCCCTGACCAGCCACCGCGCCCAGCTTGGCCATGTGCAAGCCGCCTCCTTTCCCGCGCGGGCAGAGCCTGACGCGGCCATGATCACCGCTACCAAAGCCGCGGGTTTCGATGTGATCGGGCTGGAATACCGCCCGACAATGCCGGAGCGGGATGCGCTTGCCGCGCTCAGATCGTCGCGGCTGTCGCCTTGCCCCTGAAGCGGGTTATCCTCAATTTTGGCGGGGATGGGGCAGCATGTGACGCTTGGGCAAGGTCGGGCCGGGTCTGCCGCCCGTTCGGGTGCAGTTGCGCAGGGGGCGGCGGGCGCAGGGGGTGGCGGGCGTAGGGGGCGGCGGGCGCTGGATCACCTGTTTCATCTGGATGCGGGCAAAGCAAAACGCTGATCTGATCCCCCGGACGGCGCGGATATTGACTTTGCGCGACACCCAAAATAAGCGGGTGCATTCTCAGGGCGGGGTGAAATTCCCCACCGGCGGTAAAAGCCCGCGAGCGCCTTCCTTCGGGTTGGGTCAGCAGATCCGGTGAAACTCCGGGGCCGACGGTTACAGTCCGGATGGTAGAGAAGGGGGTGTATGGACGAAGGTCCATGCGCTCTGACGCTCTGGGATTCTGTCATTTGGAAAGGATCACGAGCAATGACAAAATCCCCGAAATTCGCCTTTATCAAGGCGCGCTGGCATGCTGACATCGTTGATCAGGCATTGGTCGGCTTTGAAAAACGTCTGGCAGAGCTAGGGCTGGAAGCGCAGGTTGATGTCTTCGATGTTCCCGGTGCCTTCGAGATGCCGCTGCTTGCGCAGGAGCTGGCAGGCACAGGGAAATACACTGCGATTGCAGCCGCTGCGCTGGTTGTCGATGGCGGTATCTACCGGCATGATTTCGTGGCTCAGGCGGTGGTGTCGGGCCTGCTGGAAGCGGGGCTGAAAACCGGCGTGCCCGTGCTTTCGGTATCGCTGACGCCGCATCATTTCCAGCCTACGCAAGAGCATCAGTCTTTCTTCGCACAGCATTTCATCAAGAAGGGCGAAGAGGCCGCCGATGCGGCAGCAGAGGTCACACGACTGTATCAGCGTATCGCGGCTGCGGAAAAGACAGCTGCATGAGCCGGGCACGCACTGCCCGGCGCGCGGGCAGTGCGATTTTTGTCATTCGGGGGCGGCGCGCGGCCCTTCTGGCGCGACAAGCCGCCGGGCTGTGAATTTGTCGGTGATCAGCAGATCGATGACCCCGGTTCTCAGCGCGCCGCTGATTGCCTCGGTTTTCGACTGCCCACCGGCCAGGGCAATCACGCGATCCACTTTCGACAGCTCTTCCAGAGTGATTCCGATCACACGTTCATCAAGCGGGGTTTTCACGACTCTTCCCTGCGCGTCAAAGAAGCGTAAGCTCATATCTCCGACGCCGCCCGCTTCTGCGACATCGGCAAGTTCGCGTTGTGAGAAAACATTGCCACTTCGCGCCAGCATGCCCGATGGTTCTACGGCGCCGATCCCCACAATCGCCAAAGTGATCTTGCCAAACAATTCCATGGTGTCGCGCACAAACGGATCACCAAGCAAGACAAGTTTCGCCTCGCGCGACTGCGCGACACCCGGTGCTGTCAGGGCATGTGCTTCTGCGCCCGTCAGTTTGGCAAGCCGTGTTGTCAGTTGATTGGCATGCATCTGGACGGTTGGATTGCCCATGCCGCCAAGGGTCTGGACAACATATCGCGCTTTGCCCGATTTCATCGGGTGAATGTTCTCGACCATGCGCAGGATGGTTTCCGACCAGCTTGACACGCCGATCACCTCGTCGGGTTGCAAGGTTGCCTCCAGGAAATGTGCCGCTGCCTCGCCGATGCGCGCCATGATGGCCCCGTCACGATCCTCGCTGCATTCAACAACGATCGCTTCGCTCAGGCCAAAGCGCTCTCGCAACCCGGCCTCAAGTTCGGCATATGTGCCAGAGGGTGCGACTACAGTTGTGCGGACGATTTCCTCTTCCTGGGCTTTCTTCAGCATGCGCGAGACGGTTGCCTGCGACATGCGCAGATGCTTGGCGATATCGGCCTGTCGCTGGCGTTCCACATGATACATCTGGGCCACGCGGGCAATCATACGAAGCTCATTCAGACGGGACATTCTCTGTGGTTCCTTTCCGGCACCGTCGGCGCTGAATAATTATTCCCTATACTGCGGCAATGGTTCGGGCAATCGCTTTTCGCCAGGTTTCTATCTGTGTGTGACGGCCGGAATTGGCAGGCGCGGGCGGGATTGCGGCACCATGGCGGCACAGACGCGACAGCGCCTGAAGATCAGGCCAGACGCCCGTGGCCAGACCGGCCAGATATGCGGCCCCCAGGGCCGAGGCTTCGGCATTGCGGCACGGGGTGAGAGGGTGATCCAGGCAATTCGCCACCAGTTGCATCAGGAAAAGGTTGCGGCTTGGCCCACCATCGACCGAAACACGCCCGATACCGCCTGCTGCCTGGGCCATGATTTCGAAAACATCATGCACCTGAAACGCGATACTTTCCGCAGCGGCACGCGCAATATGCGCAGGCCCCGTGCTGAAGGACAGCCCACTGATCAAGCCGCGCGCTTCGGCGGCCCAGTGCGGCGCGCCAAGCCCCACATGCGCAGGCACCAGACAGACGCCTTGCGACTCTGCGACGGTTTGCGCCAGATCCAGCAGCGCATCGACGCTTTGCAGGCCCAGTAGCTCTGCTGTCCAGGGCAGGATCGCGGCGCAGACAAGGATATTGCCCTCGAAAGCATAGGTCGGGCGTCCCTTGAGTGACCAGGCGATTGTCGTGGTGATCCCGTCCGGTGGAATGATGAATTCCGGGACTGTCGTCATAACGGAAGATCCTGTGCCAAAGGTGATTTTTCCATCTCCGGGCAAGAACGCACCATGACTGAAAAGCGCCGCATGTGAATCGCCTATCGCGGCAGCGATGGGCAGGCCATCAGGAAGGCCATCCACCCCTTGGGTCTGCGCGAACACATGCGCCGAGTCCCGCACCTCTGGCAGCATGGTTTTGGCTATGCCGAACAGTCTGCACAGATCATCATCCCAGCATTGATGTTGCAGATTGAACAGCTGTGTGCGCGCGGCATTGGATTTGTCGGTGGCATGGACTTTGCCGCCGGAGAGGTTCCAGATCAGCCAGCTGTCAATTGTACCGATGCAGATATCGGCGGAGTCTGCACCGTGATGATCCAGAAGCCATGCAATTTTTGTTGGCGGGAACAGAGGGTCGAGTGGCAGGCCCGTGCGCGCTATCACCTCGCGCTCATGGCCCGCGCTTTTCAGGGCCGCGCAGGCGGGCGCGGTTCGGCGGCATTGCCAGGTTACGACTGGCCCCAGGGGCGCGCCTGTTTTGCGATCCCAGATCAGCACGGATTCGCGTTGATTCGAGATGCCGATGGCCTGGACAGCGATGTCGGGTTTCTGGCGCAGACAGGTTGCAATGGCCTGCAAGCTTGCCTGCCAGATTTCAATCGCGTCCTGTTCAACCCAGCCAGATAACGGGAAACGGGTGGGCACAGGTGCAGATCCGCTTGCAATGATGTCGCCCGCGTCAGAAACGAGGATGGCTTTGGAATTGGTCGTGCCTTCGTCGATTGCCAGAATTGCGCTTTGCACCACGTCGTTACCCTTTTCGCGCCAGAAGATCCTTCGCGCTTTTCGCGATTGCCGCTGGAGACATGCCAAAATCATCCAGCAACGTATTCGCCGAAGCGGTATGCGCAAAGACCCCCGGCACGCCAAGCCGTGTCATTGGCACGGGGCAATTGTCCACCACCACCTCTGCCACAGCGCTGCCCAAACCGCCAAAGATGGTGTGTTCCTCGCAGGTCAGGATTGCGCCGGTCTCTTTTGCGGCGCTTTGGATCGCATCGTGATCTATCGGGCGCACGCTGGCCATATTCAGCAGTCGTGCCGAGATGCCCTGTTGCGCAAGAAGGGCGGCAGCGATCATCGCGCGATGTGTCAGCACGCCATTGGCAATGATCGTCAGGTCTGCACCCTCGCGCAGAAGGTTTGCTTTTCCCAGTTCAAAGACATGATCCTCCGGCAGCAGATCCGGCACGCCAACCCGGCTGAGCCGCAGGAAGCAGCCGCCCTGATAGGCCGCAGCCCATCTGACGACCGCAGCTGTCTCATTGCGATCCGCCGGCGCGATGACAGGCACATTCGGCAAGGCACGGATCCAGGCGAAATCCTCTATCGAGTGATGCGTTGGCCCCAATTCGCCGTATGCCATGCCGGAACTGATTCCCACCAGCTTCACATTGGTTTCGGAATAGGCGACATCTGCCTTGATCTGTTCCAGCGCCCGCCCGGTCAGAAAGGGCGCGGCGGCACAGACAAAAGGTATCTTTCCGCCATTTGCAAGCCCTGCACCGACGCCTACCATATTCTGTTCGGCAATGCCGACATTGATCAGCCGCTCGGGGAATCTGTCGCGGAAGCCAGCCAGTTTCGAAGAGCCGACCGAATCATTGCATACAGCAACGATATCCGGATTTGCCACGCCAAGCTGTTCGAGTGTCTGTGTGAAAGCATCCCGGCAATCATGCAACTGCGCTTTGTCAAAGAGGTGGGTCATGATGCGGCTGCCTCCAGTTCAGCCATTGCCTGTTTATATTGCTCTGCATCCGGCACCTTGTGATGCCATGCGACATTATCCGACATGAAGGAAATGCCGTGCCCCTTGTTGGTATGCGCCACGATGCAGCGCGGTTTGCCGGGGCGGCCCTTGCTTGCGGCCAGGGCCGCGCAGATCTGGCCCATGTCATGCCCGTCAATCTCTTCGACATCCCAGCCAAAGGCTTCGAGCTTGGGCGCAAGCGGCGCAAGGTCGTTGGTGTCTGCCACCCGCGCGCCCTGTTGCAGCCGGTTATGGTCTATGATCAATGTCAGGTTGCCAAGCCCGAACTGCGCGGCGGCCATGATGGCTTCCCAGTTGGAGCCTTCCTGCATCTCGCCATCGCCCGTAATCACGAAGGTGCGCCAGCTTTCGCCATTCAGCAACGCCGCCTTGGCCATCCCCACACCGATTGGCAGCCCGTGGCCCAGTGGCCCGGTATTGGTTTCCACGCCGGGCACCTTGACGCGGTTGGGATGCCCGTTCAGGCGCGAGTTATGTTGCAGAAAGGTTGCGATCTCTGCCATCGGGATAAAGCCTTTCTCAGCCAGCACGATATAGAGCGCCAGTGCCGTGTGACCCTTGCTCAGCACCAGCCTGTCGCGCGCGGGATCCAGCGGATTGTCTGCGGATACTGACAGCGTGTGGAAGTAGAGCGCTGTCAGAATGTCGATGACGGAAAACTCGCCGCCGATATGTCCAGCGCCAGCCTCGAAGACGGCCTGAAGGTCGCGGCGTCTGATGCGGTTTGCTATTTTTCGAAGTTCCTCGGGGGTCATTTTCACCTCGGTATAAATATTCAGGTAAATTTAAACATGCGCATAGAAGGCCTGTCAAGCAGAGATTACCGCCGGTTGATTGCTGCCGAATGTGCAAAAATGGTGCAATTGAGCCTTGACAGGGCGGCTTCTGGCGCGCTAGGCATTTTCCATCAAGTATGAATATATATACATCTGGGAGGAGAGGATGGATATGAAAAACGGCGATGCAAAGGAAAAGCCGCGTCTGTCCGAGCTTTTTTCCTTTGGTGGCGCGACCGGGCCATTGATTGGCCTTCTCCTGCTCTGCGTCTTTCTGTCAATTGCAACAGACTCGTTCCTGTCGGTCAGGAACTTTCTGAATATCATGGATCAGATCACGGTTCTGGGGATTATCGCCGTTGGCATGACTTTCGTCATTCTCATTGGCGGGATCGATCTGTCTGTCGGATCGGTGCTGGCTTTGTCGATGATGGTGCTGGGATATCTTAATGTGCATGTGGACGTCCCGATGGGGCTGGCCATTCCGGGGGCGCTTCTGATTTCGGCGCTGACCGGTGCAATCGCAGGGGTTCTGATTGCCTATTTCAAAGTGCCGCCCTTCATCGCGACACTTGCCATGATGTCGGTTGCGCGCGGTCTGGCCAATATGATCACCAATGGGTCGCAGATCATCGGGTTCCCTGCCTGGTTCAACATGGCGGCAATCATTCGCTATGGCGGATATATCACAATCACTGTTGCCATCATGCTGGCCGTGTTCCTGTTTGCATGGCTGTTCCAGCGCTATCGCCAGGGCGGGCGGATGCTCTATGCCGTTGGTGGCAACCCGGAGGTTGCGCGGCTTGCGGGTATCCATGTCAAGCGTGTTACTGTGCTGGTCTATGCGGCCTGCGCCACGCTTGCCGGGCTGGCCGGTGTCCTTCTGGCCGCGCGCCTGGATGCGGTGCAACCCTCGATCGGCGTTGCCTATGAGCTTGATGCGATTGCGGCCGTGGTTATCGGTGGCACCAGCCTGTCGGGCGGAACCGGCGGCATTGGCGGCACTTTGGTTGGCGTGCTGATTATCGGCGTGCTGCGCAATGGCCTCAATCTGCTGTCGGTATCGCCTTTCGTGCAATCCGTGATCATTGGCCTTGTGATCGTGGTGGCAGTGGCCGCGGAAACCTTCAAGCGCCCGGCAAGATAGAACGTCAGGCCCGGAAGGTTCCGGGCCGCGCTACCCCTGAGTCCGGGTTGTCGGACTTGACCGGCCCTTTTCAACACAACGGGCCATACCACCAAGGAGGAGATGGAAATGACAACGAAACTCAAGGCATTACTGGCCGCAACCGCGCTAACCGTGGCGATGCCCATGGCCACAGCCGCACAGGAAACGGGCATCAGCAGGATCGGGCTGGCTGTGCCGAACCTTCAGGCTGATTTCTTCAACCAGATCAAGCTGGGTGTGGAAGGCTATGCCGCCGCGCTTGGGATCGAGGTTATCACGGTTGATGCGCGCGGTGATACCGCCACGCAGGTCAGCCAGGTGCAGGATCTGATCACGCAGGGGATTGATGCTTTCATCTATATTCCTGCCGGTGCTGCCGCCGCGACGGTTCCCACGCGTCTTGCCCGTCAGGCGGGTATTCCGGTGATCAATGTCGATCGTGAGCCAGAGGGCGAGCCGGGAGACACGTTCATCGCCGGTGAAAGCGTCATGTCGGCTTATGAAGTCTGTGCGCATATCATTGGCCTTGCGGGTGGTGAAGGCAAGATGGCCATCATCCACGGCCAGCGCGGCACAACCCCGGAAGTGCTGCGGTTTGAAGGATGCAAGCAGGCGATTGACGAAAACCCCGGCATCGAACTTGTCACCCAGCAATGGAGCGAGATGTGGTCGCCTGACGAGGGTTTCCAGATTGCACAGAACATGTTGCAGGCCCATCCCGATCTGCGGCTGATCTTCGGTCAGGCTGATGGTCTTGCGATGGGGGCGGCACAGGCCGTGGAAGTTGCAGGGCTGCGCGATCAGGTTATCATCGGTGGCTATGACGGAGATGTTGCCGCGCTGGAATATCTGGCCCGCTGTGAAGGGGCCTTCGTTGTGACCGCAACCCAGAGCACGCAGGCCATGGGTGTGCTGGCTGTCAATTCCGCGATTGCCGTGCATCATGGGGCTTCGGTTCCCGCCCGCCAGATCCCGAATGCTGTGTTGACCACCTGTGACAACGCGCAGGAATTCGTTGAAAACCATCCGTAACTCCGGGATCGGCATCTGAGCCAGACCAAGAGGCAGCGCCATGACAAAACATGCAAATCAGCCCATTCTGACATTGCGGAACATCCACAAGTCCTATGGGCCGATCAAAGTTCTGCATGGGATCGACTTTGATCTTTACGCAGGTGAAGTCGTGGCGCTGCTTGGTGAAAACGGTGCCGGAAAATCAACATTGTCGAATATCATTTCGGGGGCCGTCCAGCCCTCGAAAGGTGAGATGGCGTGGCAGGGCGTGCCCTACAAGCCCGCCCAACCGCGCGAGGCGATTGATGCGGGCGTGGGCATGATACATCAGGAATTGATGCTGCTGCCGCATCTGTCGATTGCCGAGAATATATTTGTCGGGCGCTATCCGATGAAAGCGGGCGCAGTGGATCGCCGCGAAATGGAGCGGCGCGCCAAGCAGGGGCTGTTGCGCCTTGGCCTGGATATCTCGCCCAGACGTGTGGTCGAGGGATTGTCCACAGCCAGTCAGCAACTGATCGAGATTGCAAAGGCGCTGACGCTCAATGCCAAAATGCTGATCCTTGATGAGCCGACAGCTGCGCTTGGGGGAGAGGAAACCAAACTCCTTTTCAAGCAGATCGCGCGGCTGAAGGCGGAAGGGGTCGGGATCATCTATATCTCGCACCGTCTGGAAGAGATCAGACAGATCGCCGACCGGATTGTCGTGATGCGGGACGGGGCGAAGGTGCAGGAATTCGATACCGCCGATCTGCCCGTCAGAACCATTGTGGAATCCATGGTTGGCCGCAGCATGGAGCAGATGTTTCCGCCACTTGCGGTGCCAGAGGACAAAACTGTGCTGGAGGTATGCGACCTTGCTGGCGCGGCACGCAGTTTCAGCGGGGTCAGTTTCACGGTTCGCAAGGGCGAGATATTCGGGATTTCCGGGCTGGTTGGCGCTGGTCGAACAGAGCTGGTGCGCGCCATAGCGGGCGCAGACCCGATCACACATGGCAAGATCCTTCTCAATGGCGAAGATATCACGCCGCGCTCTCCGGGCGATGCGATCCGCAAGGGCATTGTGCTTGTGCCAGAGGATCGCAAATTGCAGGGCGTCATTCTTGACCACAGCATTCAGGAAAATATTGCCTATTCAAATTTCGATTCCGTAGGGCGGGGCGGATGGATCAGCCGCCGCAGGCTGCGCGACTTCGCGGCAGAGAATATCCGCAAATTCGGCGTCAAGGGACGTGGGCGCCAGAAGGCCGGCCAGATGTCGGGCGGCAATCAGCAGAAAGTCGTGATTGCCAAATGGCTGGCACGCAAACCGCGGGTCGTGTTGCTGGATGAGCCGACACGCGGGATAGATGTGGGCGCGCGTTCTTCGATTTACGAAATTATCCACGAATTGGCGGCAGCGGGCGTTGCCGTGGTTGTTGTCAGCTCTGACCTTGAGGAGGTGCTGGGCGTTTCGAACCGAATTCTGGTCATGGCCGCAGGGCGCCAAACCGGCATTCTGGATCACACCAAGGCCAATGACGTATCCGTCATGGAACTTGCCACTGCATGAAACTGCCACGGGAGTAGGGCATGAACCGTTTTTCGGGAAAGACTGTTGTCATCACAGGCGGGAACCGGGGTATTGGTTTCGCTGTGGCGGAACGCTTCGCCAGCGAAGGTGCCCGGCTTGTGATCGCCTCGGTCGAGGCGCAGGTCGAGGACGCCGCCGCGCGCCTGCGCGAAACGGGGGCACAAGCGGTTGGCGTGATCTGCGATGTGACTGATCGCGCGGCAGTTGCGGCCCTTTATGACCGGGCAGAGGATGAATTCGGCGCGGTGGATATCTCTATGCAGAATGCCGGGATCATTACCATCGCAAAAATCGAGGATCTGACCGAAGATATGTGGGACGCCACGCTGGCCGTGAACACGAAAGGCGTGTTTCTATGCTGTCAGGAAGCTATCCGCCGCATGCGGAAATCAGGCAGAGGCGGGCGGTTGATCAACACGGCCTCCGGTCAGGCGCGCGACGGTTTCATCTATACCCCGCACTATGCGGCATCGAAGATGGGGGTTGTGGGCATTACCCAGAGCCTTGCGAAGGAAGTCGCGCTTGATAACATCACCATCAATGCGATCTGCCCCGGAATTATTCACAGCGACATGTGGGATTATAATGACAGGATCTGGGGTGACATGCTGGGCAATTACGCACCGGGCGCATTGATGAAGGAATGGGTCGAGACGAAAATCCCCATGAAGCGCGCAGGCACCGGCAAGGATGTGGCGGGCCTGGTTGCATTCCTGGCCAGCGAAGATGCCGCCTATATTACCGGCCAGACCATCAATGTGGATGGCGGCCTGATCATGTCCTGACAGAATGGCACATGCTGTGCCCCTGGAATTGAAAGAAGGATTTCGCTGATGACACTGAACGCCCCCGCATTATTCGACCTGTCGCACCGTATCGCAATTGTGACAGGGGCCGGCAGCGGTATCGGGCAGCGTATTGCGCTGGGCCTTGCGCAATGTGGCGCGGATGTCGCCTGCATTGATCGCCGCACGGATGGCGGGCTGGATGAGACCCTTGGCATGATCGCGCAGACCGGGCGCAAGGCGATTGCGATTGCCGCTGATGTGACAGATCGCGCGGCCCTTGAGGCCGCTGTCACGCGAACCGAGGCGGAATTGGGGCCACTTGGGATTGCAGTGAACGCCGCCGGGATCGCCAATGCCAACCCTGCCGAAGAGATGAGCGAGGAACAATACCAGACCTTGATGGATATCAACATGAAGGGTGTGTTCTTTTCCTGTCAGGCACAGGCCCGCGCCATGCTGGCCCATGGCAAGGGATCGATCATCAATATTGCCTCCATGTCAGGTGTGATCGTCAATCGCGGCCTGAATCAGGTTCATTACAATGCCTCCAAGGCTGGGGTGATCCACATGTCCAAATCCATGGCGATGGAATGGGTCGGGCGCGGGATCAGGGTGAATTCCATCAGCCCCGGCTACACCGCCACGCCCATGAACACGCGCCCGGAGATGGTGCATCAGACGAAGGATTTTGAAAGCCAGACGCCGATGCAGCGCATGGCCAGAGTGGATGAGATGGTCGGCCCTGCCGTGTTTCTTGCCTCGGATGCATCCTCCTATTGCACCGGGATCGATCTTCTTGTCGATGGCGGTTTCTGTTGCTGGTGACAGGGAACAGGGCAAAAGGCGCGTGGGTGCGCGGGGATTGGCGCGCGCCGCCGCCGGGGGGCTGTGCCCGCCATCGCCCATTCAGGGCCAGTGCGCCTTGAGAGAGTTGCACGATGCCCGAAAACGGATATCGTTGAGCGATAGGTCGATCAATTTTCTCCTGATGCGCCCCCTTCGGGAACAGTTTCATGGCGGCCACGCGCGCGGGGGTTGAGCCGCGCTTATGGGCAGGCGACAGAGCAACCGCCATGACAGAGGCAGGATCGATCATTCGCCTTTCGTGATTGCGGCCCCGATAGCGCAGAGCATCCGCTGCCAGAACGCGCCAGCTTGCAAAGCCGCACGCCACAGGCATGGCGCGCGCGGAAAAACCTGATCACGGCCTGATCTGCGGCGCTTTGTCGCCCCGTCTGCCGCAGGGGCCGCTTGTCTGTGGGTTTTGCGCCTATGGCAGGGGTGATTTTGAACAGATCACGCGGGGTCGGTTTTGAATGCAGATTGAGAGAGGATGGTGCCTTTCACAGGGCATATCTGGCAAATTCGCGGCATTCCTGAGAAAAAACCAATGCGGCGTGTTTATATAAAAATAATTAAAAACAGCAGTTTAAATGCATATTTTGCGTCAACACTACAAAATTCAAAAACCCTTTGACAAATGAAAAATCTGTGTCAATTCTTAACGCGTGATTTGAACTTGGGGGGAGTTTGAATGGGCCAGCCATTGTTGGATGTTCGTGGGCTGACAAAATCCTTCGCGGGTGTGGCCGCGCTGTCAGACGGGCAATTTACGCTTCATCCGGGGTCTGTTCATGCGTTGTGCGGTGGCAATGGTGCAGGCAAGTCCACCTTTCTGACGATCATCATGGGCATTCAGAAACGCGATGGCGGCACGATCCGGGTGCGTGGCAAAGAGGTGGATTTCTCCCGCCCCTCTGATGCTTTGGAGGCGGGAATTTCGATCATCGAGCAAGAGCTCAGCCCGGTTCCGGCGATGACGGTGGCAGAAAATATCTATCTGGGCCGCGAGCCTGTGGGCCTGTTTGGCCGGGTGGATTTCCGCAAGATGAATGGCGATGCGCAACGCCTGTTGGATGAGCTGCATTTCAAGATTTCCGCGCGCAGCATGATGATGGATCTGACAGTTGCCGAATTGCAGCTTGTCGAGATTGCCAAGGCGCTGTCTTACAATGCCGAAGTGATCATTATGGATGAGCCGACCTCGGCGCTGGGCGAGGCGCAGGCAGATGAGTTGTTTGCCGCAGTGGCGCGCCTGAAAGAGCAGGGCAAGGGCGTGATCTATGTGTCACACCGCCTGTCCGAGATTTTTGGCATTGCCGATACCTATACAGTGTTCCGCGATGGCCGCTACATCCAGAGCGGGGCGACTGCCGATGTCTCTCGTGACCGGCTGATAGAGATGATCGTGGGCCGCCCGCTGACCGAAGAATTCGCAAAAGACAATATCCCGACCACAGAGCCTGTGCTGGCGGTATCGGGGCTGAATGCGGCGGGCTGGGTGAAGGATATTTCCTTCACTTTGCACCGCGGAGAGATTTTGGGCCTCTATGGGCTTATGGGGTCGGGGCGGAGTGAAATTTTCGAGCGTCTCTTTGGTCTGTCTCCGGATGAGGGGGGTGAGATCGTGGCCTTTGGCAAGGCGCTTGCGCTGCGCAGCCCGAAAGAGGCCATCTCGGCGGGATTTGCCTTTGTCACCGAGGATCGCAAAGGCTCTGGCCTGAATCTTATGGCCGATATCCGCGACAATATTTGCATGGCACGGTTGCAAGAGCTGTCAAGCGCCGGAGTGATGCGCAGCCGCCGCGAGGCATCTGCCGCAAAGCAGATGATCGAGGCTTTCGGCATCAAGACACCCAGTGACAGGCTGGATGTGTCGGGCCTTTCGGGGGGCAATCAGCAGAAAGTGGTTCTGGGCAAATGGTATCTGACACAGCCCGGAATCCTGCTGTTGGATGAGCCGACACGCGGTGTGGATGTGGGCGCAAAGCGCGAGATTTATCGGGTTATGTCCGAGTTTGCCCAAGGCGGCGGGGCGGTGATCATGATCAGTTCCGAGGTGGATGAAATTCTGGGCATGTCAGACCGCGTCATCGTGCTGCAGGACGGTCGGATCAGTGGCGAGGTTGCCCGCGCCGAACTATCGGCTGCGGCCTTGCTGCATCTGGCCGCATGAGACGCGACATTACAGGGAGCAGAGTATGAACACACGTCCAGCCAGCATCAATTTTCAGGGTGCTGCCGCAGAATATGGCCGGAAATACGGGATATTGATCGCTTTGCTGCTGGTCTGCGCGGTCTTGTCCTTTCTGAGCGAGTTTTTCCTGACCCAGCGCAACATCCTCAATGTGCTGCGGCAAGCCTCGATCAACGGTATTCTGGCCATTGGCATGACATTCGTGATCCTTGCGCGGGGGATTGATCTGTCGGTGGGGTCTGTTGTGGCGCTGGCCGGGGTCGTTTCGGCCTCGTTGGCGACAACGGCCGCCACGGCCGGGGTTGCGGGTGCGCCCTATCCGGTGCTGCTTGCGCTGCTGGCGGGTCTTGCAGTTGGCATCGCTGCGGGCTGGATTTGCGGCGTTCTTGTCGCCTTTTTCAACGTGCCGGCATTTGTGGCCACATTGGGCATGCTTTCGGCGGCGCGCGGGCTGACGCTGCTTTATGCGGGTGGTCGCCCCATCCCGTCGCTGACCCCGGAATACCGTTTCATCGGCACGGGGGATATTTTGGGAATTCCCATGCCCATCATTCTGTTCGGGCTTGTGTTCATCATTGCATATATCGTGCTGTCATCTACCCGCTTTGGCCGACATGTTTATGCCGTGGGCGGCAACCCCCATGCAGCGCGGGTTTCCGGGATCAATGTGAAGCGGGTGCGGCTGGCGGTTTATATCATCTCTGGCGCGCTGGCAGGGCTGGCGGGCATGATCCTTGCCGCGCGCACTGGCTCTGCCCTGACACAGGCGGGAATTGCCTATGAGCTGGATGCGATTGCGGCCGTGGTGATCGGCGGGACATCGCTTTCGGGCGGTGTCGGGCGTGTGACAGGCACATTGATCGGGGCTTTGCTGATCTCGGTGGTCAATAACGGTCTCGATCTGATGGGCGTGGAATCTTACTATCAACAGGTGATCAAAGGGGTATTGATCGTGGGGGCCGTGATGTTGGATCAAGCCCGCCACAAACACGCCTGACACAGCGATATTCAAGGAATCTGGCACTGCGACTGCGCGGTGCGAGAGAAACTGTGCCAAATCCAAGGGAGGACAAGCACAATGACTAAACTGATCAAATCGATGACCATGGCCGCAGCCTTGTTGGGGAGCACCGCTGCACTTGCTCAGGATGTGCCCCGTGTTGGTGTAACGCTTTACGGCCTGAATGCGGAGTTCATGCAGCTTTGGGCTGCCGCAATCGAAACACATCCCGCTGTTGTTCAGGGGTTGGTGAATGTCACGGTGTTTGATGGCCGCTATGATGCCCTTGTTCAGCAAGAGCAGTTCGAAACCATGATCACGCAGGGTTTCGATGCGATCATCTTTGCCCCGATTGACATCGAAGCCGCCGCAACCGCCGTACAGGCCGCCCATGATGCCGGGATTCCGGTGGTCGGTTCGAACACCCGCGCCAATTCTGACTTGCTGACCTCTTATGTCGGTTCGGATGATGTGTTGTCGGGCTATATGGAAGCGCGGTTTTTGCTGGATCAGATCGGTTGCGAAGGCAATGTTGTGATTCTGGAAGGGCCGATTGGGCAATCTGCCCAGATCGAGCGCCTTCAGGGCAATATGCAGGCCCTGGCAGAATGCCCGGATGTGACGGTTCTGGAACAGCAGACCGCCAACTGGTCGCGCGCCGAGGCGCAGACATTGATGGAAAACTGGCTTACCCGCCACGGCTCTTCCATTGATGGGGTGATCGGCCAGAATGACGAGATGGCGCTGGGCGCGATCGAAGCCATTCGCGCCGCTGGCCTGAGTGTCAATGATTTCGCGATCGTTGGGATTGATGGGATCACCGATGCGCTTTTGGCCGTGAAAGCGGGCGATATGGCCTCGATCCTGCAAGATGCCCATGCCCAGGCGCATGGCTCTCTGGATGTGGCGCTGGCCGCAGTGGTTGAGGGCTGGGAGCCGCTCTCTCCGATCTGGGAACAATACCCGGATATGCCCTGGAATGGCGGAACCGAGGCCAATTACTTTGTGCCCTGGACACCGGTAACGCTGGAAAATGTGGATGCATTGATGGAAATGCGCCAATAATTTCACAACGTCACTGCCCGGCCCCTTATGGGGTCGGGCGGCAGAGGATGCGTTATGCGAAAGGATGCGAGGATGCGCGCGCCCAGCTCTCTTGATTGCGATTTTCCACTTTCCGGCAAAACAGCGCTGGTGACAGGTGCGGCATCTGGGATTGGTGCAGCAATTGCCGAGGCGCTGGCCGCCAAATCCGTGCGCGTTGCGGTTGTCGATCTGAACGAAGAGGCCGCCCGCGCCAAGGCGCAGACATTAAGCGGCGCCATGGCCATGGCCTGCAATGTGGCCGATCCGGCCTCTGTTGCCCGCGCGGTTGCTGCTGTGGCCGCAGATTTCGGGCGTATCGACATTCTTGTCAATAGCGCGGGGATTGTCGATCTTGCCCCGGCCGAGGATATTTCCCTCATGGCCTGGCAGCGGACGATTGATATCAATCTGACAGGCAGTTTCCTGATGGCGCAAGAGGTTGGCCGCAGGATGATTGCACAAGGGGGCGGGCGTATCATCAATCTGGCCTCTCAGGCAGGCAGTGTGGCAATAGATCAGCATGTGGCCTATTGCGCATCGAAATTCGGGGTGGTGGGCCTGACAAAAACCCTTGCGCTGGAATGGGGCCAGCATGGGATAACCGTGAATTCGATCTCTCCGACAGTTGTTCTGACAGATCTGGGCAAGGCCGCCTGGGCCGGGCCGAAGGGTGATGCAATGAAAGCACAAATCCCCACCGGGCGCTTTGCAGAGCCATGCGAGATTGCGGCGGCTGCCGTTTTTCTGGCATCCGAGGCCGCAGGCATGATCAACGGGGCTGATCTGTTGATCGATGGCGGTTTTACTGTGAAATAAGGAGTTTGCAATGCAGCGTTTTTTGAATGATCCCGATGATCTGGTTGATGAGACTGTCGCAGGTTTTGTGCGCGCACATTCCGATATGGTCAGGCTGAGTGCGGAAAACCCGCGTGTCGTTCTCTCCAACTGGGCCGGAACATCGGGCCGCGTGGGCGTGGTGACAGGCGGCGGCTCTGGCCATGAGCCTGCCTTTATCGGCTATGCCGGGCACAATATGCTGGATGCGGTGGCCGTGGGAGAGCTGTTTTCCTCGCCCACAGCCAAGACCTTTCATGACGCCATTCGCGGCGCTGACGGGGGGGCAGGCGTTGCCGTGCTGTATGGCAATTACGCAGGCGACAACATGAATGTCAAAATGGCGCTCAAGATGGCCGCCAAAGAGGATATTGCCGTAAAAACGGTGGTCGCCAATGATGATGTCTGTTCTGCGCCGCCAGAGGAGCGTGAAAAGCGCCGGGGCGTGGCGGGTGAGATATTCATGTGGAAAACCGGCTGTGCCAAAGCCGCGCTGGGGGGGGATCTGGACGCGGTGATTGCCGCCGCGCAGAAAGCGATAGACAATTGCCGCTCGGTCGGTGTTGGGCTTGCGCCTTGCACCTTGCCCTCTGTGGGCCATCCGAATTTCCAGATTGCGCCGGGCATGATGGAGGTGGGGATCGGCCATCATGGTGAACCCGGTGTGCGGGTGGAAGCGCTGGCCGATGCCAATGCCGTGGCCGAGGATATGGTGCGTATCGTGCTGGATGATCACAACCTGCCCGAAGGCAGTGAGGTGGCGGTACTGGTCTCTGGCCTTGGGGCCACGCCTGTCAACGAGTTATATGTCCTCTATGACAGGATGGCGCAGGCGATCGAGGCGCGCGGGCTGAAAATCTGGAAGCCCTATGTCGGGTCTTACTTCACCTCGCTGGACATGATCGGGGCTACCCTGACGGTGATGGCGCTGGATGACGATCTCAAAACCCTGCTGGCCCATGAGGCCGCCTGCCCGGCGATGTGAAAGGACAGCATCATGCCCTATATCGAAAATGCCCGGGCCGGGAGCCTGATCCAGGAGCTTGCCGGTGTCATCATTGAAAACAAGGCCTGGCTGTCAGAGATTGACGGCAAGATCGGGGATGGCGATCACGGGATCAACATGGCCAAGGGATTTGGCCGTGCGGCGGAACGGATTGGCCCCGATGCCACATTGACCGAGGCCATGCAAACCCTCTCTGATGTGCTGATGTCAGAGATCGGCGGCTCTATGGGGCCGCTTTACGGGATGATGTTTGCCGATATGGCCGAGGCGCTGGATCACTGCACGCGGATTGATGCAGAGGCCTTTGGGGCGATGCTGCGCGCGGGGCTGGACGGGGTGCTGGATATCGGGGCGGCAAAACCGGGTGACAAAACACTTCTGGATGCGCTGGTGCCAGCTGTCACGCAATTTGACGCCACATTCGCCGCGACCGGGGATTTTGCCGCCGCCTTGGCGGCGATGCGCGATGCCGCGCAAGAGGGGCGCGACAGCACGCTGGAAATGGTTGCCAAAGTCGGGCGTTCGGCCCGTCTGGGCGAACGCTCGCGCGGGGTGCTGGATGCCGGGGCCAGTTCCTGCGCGCTGATTCTCACAAGTCTTGCGGATGGGATCACAAAGCGGCTTCAGAGCGCTTGAAACAATGCTTCAGGTGCTCCATGATCCGGGGATGGACGTTCTGGACGCAGATTTCTTTGCCGAGTTCTTTTGCCTTGCCGCAGACCGGCTGGAAGAAAAGCGCCATGCGCTATGCGCGCTTGATGGCGCCATCGGCGATGGCGATCATGGGAGTTCGATGGCGGCTGGTTTTGCGGCCATCACCCGTGCCTTGCGCCAGCAAAACCCGGCAAGCGGTGCGGAGGTGATGCGGCTTGCCGCACAGGCGTTCTTGTCGGAAGTGGGCGCGACAGTGGGGCCGCTTTATGCCTCTGGTTTTCTGGAGGCCGGGCGCAGATTGCAGGGCGCAGAGCCGCTGGGGCCGGGGCAGTTTGGCCTGTTTCTGGCTGGCTGCGCCGAGGGTATTCAGCAGCGCGGGCAGGCAGCACCGGGGGACAAGACAATGCTGGATGTCTGGTTGCCTGCCGCGCAGGCTGCCCAACGCGCGGCCAGCGCCGGGGCTGGCCCTGCCGAGATTGCCCGGCTTACGGCGGCAACGGCGCGCAGCGCCTGCGAAAACACCGCCGCGCTGATCTCGCTGCGCGGGCGCGCGGCACGGCTGCAAGACCGCAGCATCGGCCATATCGATCCGGGTGCCGCCTCTGGTGCGGTGGTGATCGAGGCGCTGTGTGATACTGTTCTGTCACGGCTGCGGCATGCCGGAAGCACGTAGGGAACCCAATCGCAAAGGGGCGCTGACCCGCCCCCCGATCCGCTTTGGCGATGACCCGTTGTTGTGGGCAAGTTGGTTGTATTATCAGGAAGGCATGACGCAGGGCGCGATTGCCGAAGTGATGAATGCCTCTCGCCCGACAGTGAATGCCTATCTGGCAGATGCGCGCGCAAAGCGCATTGTCGATATCTCCATTGCGCCGGAGCATATGCGAACGATCAGCATTGCCAAGGCGCTGGAGGATCATTTCGGCCTGGACAGTTGCCTTGTCGTTCCGGCGCAGGGTGGCGCGCGCACATTGATAGAGCGGCTGGGCAATGCCGCTGCGGGCCTTTTGCCGCATTTTGTGCATGCGGGTGATACCGTGGCCATTTCCTGGGGCCGGACAATGCTGGCGCTGGCCTGTGCCGCACGGCTGGAGGGGTTGGAGGATGTGACCGTGGTGCAGGCAACAGGGGGCACCACGGCCAAGATCGCTTTCGCGCCCGAAACCTGTGCCACGAAGTTCGCCAGCAATATCGGTGCAAGCTGCATTACCATTTCCGCGCCCGCCCTTGTCTCGACCCCGCAAGCGCGCGACATCCTGATGGGCGAGGCGGTGATCCGCCAGCAACTGGCCTATCTGGAGAGGCTGGATTGCGCGGTGTTCGGGGTGTCATCCCTCAGGCCCAATTCCAGCATTCACGGCAGTGGCCTGTTTGAAAGCGTCTTTCAGCAATATGATTACTTTGATCAGGCTGTAGGCTCTTTGCTTGGTCAATTCATCGATGCGGCGGGCCAGCCCGTTTCCGGGCCGCTGGCGCATCGCTTCATCGGGCTGACGCTGGATGAACTGCTCAAAGTGCCCACACGGATGCTGGTGGCGGGCGGCGCAGACAAGATGCAATCCATCCTGGCCACGCTGCGCGGTGGGTATGTCACGATGCTGGTTATCGATTCCGATACGGCAGAGGGTATTGTGCGCGCCCTTGATATCAGGCCACAGAACCGGCTTGCCCTTGTGCGCAGGGATAGCGAACAGGCCGCACCCGCAGCCCCGTTGCGCCTGTCGGTCAAGAAATTCCTGAACGAACCGCGCGACGCCGTGATCGAGGCGATGGAGGGCGCGATTGCCGCTTTTCCCGACTATATAGAGGCGATAGAGGGATCACCCCGCGCCATACGCGCGCGCCATTGCCATGACGCTGGCCCCGGCAAGGTGGGAATTGTGATTGGCGGCGGGGCCGGGCATGAGCCGGGGTTTCTGGGCTATGTTGGCGAGGGGCTGGCAGATGCCGCCGCGATCGGGAATATCTTTGCCAGCCCGCCGCCAGACCGGATTCTCAGTTGCACACGCGCTGTCGATCAGGGGGCAGGGACGCTGTATATCTATGGCAATTACAGCGGCGATGTCATGAATTTTGATATGGCGGCAGAGCTTGCCAAGGCCGAGGGGATCGCAACCCGCACAATCCGCACCACGGATGATATTGCCTCCAGCGCCTTCGAGGATCGCGACGCGCGGCGCGGCACGGCGGGCGCGGTTTTCGTGATCAAAGTGGCGGGCGCAGCCAGCGCGCGCATGGAATCGCTGGAGGAATGCGCGCGTCTGGCGCGCAAGGCCAATGCCGCCTGTCATACTGTCGGTGTGGCGCTGGAGCCGTGTTCTTTGCCCGAAACGCGCCGCCCCAGCTTTGCGCTGGAGGCCGATGATCTGGAATTTGGCGTGGGCATTCATGGCGAACCGGGTGTACAGCGCCAAAAGCTTGTTGCCGCAGATCGTATCACCGATCAGATGTGCGACCAGCTTTTTACGGCGATGGATTTGCAGGAGGGCCAGCGCGTGGCGGTGCTGGTCAATTCTTTGGGCGCAACCCCGATGTTGGAACTGATGATCCTGAATCGGCGCCTGCAAAAGCGCCTGACTGCGCGCGGCGCGCAGATACACACCACACTTCTGGGCCATTACTGCACGGCCCTGGATATGGCGGGGGCCTCTATCACGCTGATGGCGCTGGATGAGGAACTTGTCAGCTTGCTGGATGCGCCCTGCAAGGGGTTTGCGTGGCAGCGCTAGAGCATGTCTTGAGGTTAGAGTGGGTCGCGTGAATGCCAATGAACGCGACACGCGCGAAGCCTGCAGCCCACCGCCCTTCGATAACAGGACACTGATATGAACTACCTTGATCTGCGCCATCCGTTTTTCCTGCCACTCTGGCGGCGTGTGTTTATTACGGGCGGGCTATTGTGCTGGGCCGGTGTAGAGTTTTTTGTCGGCAGCCCGTTTTTTGGCGTCATCGTGCTGGCACTGGGCGGCTATGGTTTTTACAAGCTGATCTGGCGCTTTGATCCCGCAGCTTTCGAGCGGTCAAGATAGGGGGCGGCCAAGATAGGGGTCTGCACCTGACGGAAGGTTCCGGCGTGACGGGCAGGTTTGGGGGGATGGGGACAGTCGATTTGCCCTTTTGCGCGGAATCAAGGCCGCAGGCCGCCGCGCATCGCTGGGCCGCCCCCACGGCCCGGCGATTTGGCAGCCATGGGCGCTGAGCCTGTATGTCGCGCGGACATTGCCGCCATAAAGTGACATAGCTTCGCGGTCGGATCGCCGCCCCGCGGCCCAGCACTGCGCGGCTTGTCTTTCTGCCCCGTCACTGGCGAAGGCATGAATATCAGGCGCTTGGTGATGGGTGGCTTTGTGGGGTGGCGCATCGCCTAACCCGCTCGCGCGCCCCGCGCGGAATCGAGGGCGAAGCCCGCCGCGCATCGCTGGGCCGCACCCACGGCCCGGCGATTTTGCTGCCGTGGGCGCGTAGCCTGAATTTCGTTCGGACATTGCCGCCATAAAGTGACATAGCTTCGCGGTCGGATCGCCGCACCGCGGCCCAGCGCTGCGCGGCTTGTCTTTCTGCCCCGTCACTGGCGAAGGCATGAATATCAGGCGCTTGGTGATGGGTGGCTTTGTGGGGTGGCGCATCGCCTAACCCTCTCGCGCGCCCCGCGCGGAATCGAGGGCGAAGCCCGCCGCGCATCGCTGGGCCGCCCCCCGGCACAGCGATTTTGCTGCAACCTGCGCTTAGCTTGGGTTTCGCGCGGATATTGCCGCCATAAAGTGCTTAGCTATTCGGATGGATCGCCGCACCGCGGCCCATCAATGCGCGGCTTGTCTTTCTGCCCTGTCACTGGCGAAGGGCTGGATATCATGCGCAGGGTGATGGGTGGCGCATCGCTTGGCCCATGCGCCCCTTGCGCGGAATCAAGGGCGCAGGCCGCCGCGCCTCAAAGGGCCGCACCCACGGCCCAGCACTTCGCGGCTTTGCGAATGCCCCCCCAACCCGCTCAAACCTGCCCTTGAGCACCCGCCGTCAGGCGCAAAACACCAGGGGCGGCAGATGGCGCCCCTTGTCCCCGGTCTATCATCCCGGCGATGCCAGCGCGGCCTCTATTTCAGCGCGGCTGGCCATGGAGGTGGCGGCACCGGCGCGCGTGACAGAGATGCTTGCGGCGGCGCAGCCAAAGCGCGCGGCCTCGATCGGATCGGCCCCTTGCGCCAGGGCGGTGGCAAATGCCCCGTTGAACGCATCGCCCGCGCCTGTGGTCTCGATCACCGGGCCAAGGCTGAGCGCGGGGATATGCGCCGCGTGCGCGCCATCCATATAGAGCACGCCTTGTGCCCCCAATGTGATTATGGCTGCGCCCGCACCCTGCGCCAAAAGCGCATGGGCGGCGGTCTTGGCGCTTTCGATATCCTGCACCTTTACACCAGTCAGGGCTTCGGCCTCGGTTTCATTGGGGGTGACGAAATCGCATAGTTTCAGAATATCTGTCGAGAGCGTTGCCGCCGGGGCCGGGTTGAGGATTGTGCGCGCGCCGCCGTCACGGGCAATTTGCAGCGCATGATGCGTGGCGGCAATCGGGCATTCCAGCTGTGTGAGAAAGACTGCCGCCGAGGCGATTGTTTCCGCGCGCCCGTCCACATCCGCCACAGAGATATCCGCCGCCGCGCCGGGGGAAACGATGATGCAATTATTCCCCGTATGCTCTTCCAGAAAGATAAAGGCGGCCCCGGTATGGCTGGATGCATCAACGGTAACGTCCGGCACAACCCCGGCCTTGGCCCAGATCGCTTGCGCCATATCGCCAAAGCTATCGGCGCCCAGACGGGTGACAAACCGCACATCCCCTCCGGCCATGGCGGCCGATACGGCCTGATTGGAGCCTTTTCCCCCCGGCCCAAGCTGAAATCCAGACCCCATCAGGGTCTCGCCCAGAACAGGCAGGCGCGCGGCGCGATAGGCTGTATCCGCGACGAAAATCCCAAGAATGACGATTGATTTGCGCATGTTGTCCTCACCAGATATCGGGCCAGCCTCGGCACCCGCCGGGGGCACAAGCCGCATGTCGCCCGCAAGGTTGTTTTGGCGTTTCGCGGCGGTGCGCGCAAGGGTCTAGTGTTTTGCGCCTGACGGCGGGTGCTCAAGGGCAGGTTTGAGCGGGTTGGGGACTTCTGAGCAAAGCACCAAGCGCGGAGTCAAGGCCGAAGGCCGCCGCGCCTCAAAGGGCCGCCCCCCGGCACGGCGATTTGGCTGTCACCTGCGCATAGCCTGAGTTTCGCGCGGATTTGGCCGCTATAAAGTGACATAGCCTCAAGGGCAGTTCGCCGCACCGCGGCCCGACGCTGCGCGGCTTGTCTTTCTGCCCCGTCACTGGCGAAGGGCTGGATATCATGCGCAGGGTGATGGGTGGCAGTGCATGATTGCGCATCGCTTGGCCCATGCGCGCGCCCCGCGCGGAATCAAGGCCGCAGGCCGCCGCGCATCGCCGGGCCGCACCCACGGCCCGGCGATTTGGCTGCCACCTGCGCATAGCCTGAGTTTCGTTCGGACGTGGCCAGCATAAAGTGGCATAGCCTCAAGGGCGGATCGCCGCACCGCGGCCCAGCGCCGCGCGGCTTTGCGAATGCCCCCTCTCCCCCCCCCGCGCGCCACATGGTCGGGCCTATGCGGCCTGCGGTTTGCGCCCAACCCAAGGCGGGTTTGATCTTCTTGCAGTGGCGGCCTGCCCGTGATCACGCCTCACGGGCGGGCGCTGTCAAACTCCAGATGAACGCCATGGCGTTGTGCCAGCAGCGCCTTGAGCGCGTCGAGTTCGGCCTCTTCTCGCAGGGTGCTCCAGTGCAGTGCAGCCGCTGCGATGGACGCGACGGAACGGCAAAGCCGCACGGTGAGCGCACCGCTTATTGCAAGCGGTGTTCGGCGTAGCAGAAGATCCGCCAGATGGATGACACGCTCGTTTCGGGCGATCCAGTCAATCTCTTGCACGGTAAAATCAGGCGCATCTGCCAGAGGCACCGGACGCGCGCCTTCATGTTGTGCAATCGCCTGTGCGGTTGTCCCATAGCGGCCCAGCAGCACTGAAACGCGATCGGGCGCGACCCCTGTTTTCTGAGCAATCGCGGCGATCCAGGCCGCGCGCGCCGCTGTGTCGCGCGGCAGGCCGCGCGCGCCGCCAATGGGCATGTCATCGGTATCGCACAAGCGTGTCCTCTGCAGATCGGAGAGAACCATATCGGCCACCTCTGTGGAAAAGGCGCGAAACGTTGTCCATTTCCCACCCACAAGCGAGATGATCGGAAAGGGGCGTGTGGCAGTCGCGGGCGCATGCGGTGCAGAGTGATCGCGGCTGATCAGGCCGGGGGACACGCCAAGGGAATTGGGAAGCGGTCTGATACCGGAATAGGCAAACACAATCTGGTCTTGGTTGAAGTCAAGGCCGGGCAGCAGATCGCGCAGGCTTTGAATGAAATATGCGGTTTCGTCATCCGTGCAGGCAACACGATCAGGGTCGCTGTCGGGAATGTCGGTGGAACCGACAAGCGCCTTGCCCTGAAACGGAAAGACCAGAAGAATACGGCCATCATCGGCCTCATAATAGAGCATCCTGCCATCCAGCTGGCGCAGCAGTTCGGGGTGATCCAGCAGGATATGAGATCCCCTGGTGCCGCCGATATAGTGACTGTCATGGCCGATAACGCCATTCACCCGGTCGATCCAGGGGCCGGCTGCATTGACGACAAGCCGGGGGCGCACCGTGCGGTCAGTTCCATCATCACAGCGCAGGCGCAGCGCGCCTTCGGTTTGGCCTGTCACGCTGCACCAGTTGAGCGCCTCTGATCCGGGCGATGCCATCAGCCCGTCCTGAATCAGTTCCAGAACCAGCCGTTCGGGGGCGGTGATCACAGCGTCAAAATACGTCCCGAGGGCCACGATCCGGGGCGTCAGGGCCGGGATTTCACGCAAGGCCCTGCGGCGGGAAACCATGCGATGCCGTGGCATCTGGCGCGAGCGTGACCCATAAAAATCATAGAGCCACAGCCCCAGCTTCACAAGCAATGCGCCGCGACTGCGCGGGGCCGTTTTTGAACGAAAAAGCGTGCGCAGGGCCGCGGTGATCCCGCTGCTCCATGACATGATCGGGATTGCTGTTGACAGTGGCCCGACCAGATGCGCCGCGTTCCTGAGCAAGAGATTTCGCTCATAGGTGGATTCTGCGACCAGCCGCAATTCGCCGGTTTCGAGGTATTTCAAGCCACCGTGGATCAGCCGGGACGGCGCGGCGCTGGTGCCGGAGCCATAATCGCCCTTATCGACAATCAGACATTTCAGGCCCTGGGCGCAGAGATCCCGAAACACCCCGGCCCCGTTGATCCCGGCCCCGATGATGACAACATCGAAAGCCTCGGTTTGTGCATCAGTCATGGGGGCGGCCTCTGTGTGTTGCCTCCAGGGCGTTGAGACGATCCCAGGTTGATGTCAGGGTCGCTGCGATCTCGCGGTAGAGTGTGTATCGTTGCGCGTAATGGGCGGCGCGGCTTTGTGATGGTTGATATGTGGTAGCGCGCCCCTCGATGTCGCGGGGATCGGCGTCGAATTGCGCGAAGGCACCGACAGCCGCGCCTGCGCAAAGCGCGGCCCCCCAGGCGGCTGCTTCATCCGTAGCCGTTACGGTGACCGGCATATCCAGAATATCGGCAAATAACTGTGCAACTGTCGGATTGCGTGAGGCCCCGCCGGTCAGCCGGGCCTCTGTGCTGCTGAAACATGTGCGCAAGGCGTCAATATGCTGTCTGTGATTGAAGGCGATACCTTCCAGCAGGGCGGCGAGCATGTCGCCGCGCTCATGCCAGCCCCTCAGACCCAGAAATCCTGCGCTGGGGGCTGGCCCCATCGGAGAGCCGAAGAGATAGGGGTGATACATGACCGACGTGCCGCGTGACAATGCGCTGTCGATTTCCGGGCGCAGAAGCTGGTGGATAGAGGCCCCCGCCTTGTCACGCTCTGCCGCGCAAAAGGTGTTCAGGAACCAATCGTAATTGGTGGCGGATGCCGGTGAAATTGCCATGTTGTTCCACTGGCCCGGCGCAATGGCATTGCGGCAGAACCAGCGCGCATCTATCCGCGGTTCGTCCGAGACACATTCGTTGATCGAGTAGGTGCCTGCGACGATGCCGATCACACCGGCCCGGTGCGCGCCGATACCAAGCGCTGACGCGGTAACGTCATGAAGGCCCGCGGCCACCGGTGTGCCTGTGGCGAGGCCGGTTGCGGCTGCCGCATCCGTGGTCACGGTTCCTATGATTTCTGCCGAATGGGCGATTTCGGGCAAGGCCCTGACAAGCCCGGAGAGGCCGAAAAGCGCCAGGGCCGTGTCGGAATAGGTCTGGGATCGGGCCTCTGTGAAAGCGGTGCTGGCCTCTGTCCTGTCGGTTCCGATATGGCCGCTCAGGCAATAGGACAGCCAATCCTTGCAGGACAGGATATGTCCGATCCGGGCAAATCGCTCAGGCTGCGCGCGGTGAATCCAGCCCAGCAATGCCGATGGCGCGGAAACATGCGGGGCCTGGCCGGTGAGTTCCAGGGCTTTTGCGGCGGTGCCATTGCGCGCCCAGTCATCGACAACCGCATACGACCGGCTGTCGAGGGACAGGATGCCCGGCCCCAGCGGCGCTTTGTCCCTGTCCAGCAGATAAAGCCCATCGCCATGGGCCGTGGCCGCGACGGCAACGATCCGCTGTGCATCTGTGCCGCTTGTTTCCAGCACATCCCGGATTGCGGATGCGGTCTGTCGCCACAACTCTGCCATGTTCCGTTCTACCTGGTGCGGAGCGGGCTTGCATTGCGCGACGTTCCGACGACAGACCGCTATCTGGTTGCCATCCAGATCGAAGATCACTGCCTTTGTAACGGTCAGGCCGCTGTCGATTGCAAGGAGTCTGTCCATTGTCGGATATTCAGGCCTTTCGGTGCCATGGCCGTCATGCAACGGGCGGGGCGGGGGGCGGGGCAGGGGCGGGGGATCTTTGGGCGCGGTTGCGATTTGCGGGCGCCTGGGGCCGTCACGCCTTGTTGTATTTGGCGTCAACCTCGTCTATCGCGCGCACATTTCCTGCAGAGCGGCCATCGGGGTCGAAGGACGCGGACAGGAAGGCATCTGCGATATCCTTGGCAAGCTCTGGCCCGATGACGCGCGCGCCCATGGTGATGACTTGGGCATTGTTCGATGTGGCGGCCTTGCCTGCCGAATAGGTGTCGTGACATTGCGCCGCGCGGATACCCGGCACCTTGTTGGCCGAAAGCGCCACGCCGATACCAGTGCCGCAGAAGAGGATCGCGCGGTCATACGCGCCCGCCAGCAGGGCCGAACATACCCGGTCTGCCATATGGGCGTAGAATTCTTCTGATGCCTCGGGGTTGCAAGAGATGTCGAACACCGCGTGCTTGTCCTTGAGGTGTTGCGCGACGGCATTTGCCAGCGGTGCACCGGCGCTATCGCCTGCGATTGCAATTTTCATATCGTTTCCTTTCGATTTCAGAGCGTTGCGGCGCATTTGGCCAGAATGTCCAGGTAGCCTTCGACATCCCAGGCCGAGCGGCCGATGAACAGCCCGTCAATATGCGGGCAAGTGATAAGTTCCTGGCAGTTGCCTGGATTGACCGAACCGCCGTAAAGACAGGGCACCGGGCGGCCCAGAACTTCCCGCGCGGTCGCGATGATTTCTGCCTGGCGTGCGTCTGCGTAGTCGGAGGTTGCCGGGATACCGTTTTCCCCGATTGCCCAGACCGGCTCATATGCCAAGAGGATCTGTGCGTTTTTCTGGTTGGCGTCCAGTTTGCCCAGAGCACCGCGCACTTGCCGCGCCAGCACGTCCTGGGCGCGGCCCGCTTCGCGCTCTGCCAGGGTTTCGCCGATGCAGATCAGCGGGATCAGCCCGTGACGCACTGCTGCTTCGGTTTTCAGGCCCACGGTTTCGTCGGTTTCGCCGAAATGTTCGCGGCGTTCTGAATGGCCAAGCTCCACCAGATCAAGCCTGCAGTCCTTCAGCATGACGGGAGATACTTCGCCCGTCCACGCGCCCTGATCGGCCCAATGCATGTTCTGCGCGCCGACCTTGACAGACCTGTCGGAAAGGATCTGTTTCACCTCGCGGATCGCGGTAAATGGCGGGATCACGAAACGCTGGATGCGCGGATCACGCAGTTCATCGGCGGCGGACAAAGCGTTTGCAAAGCTCTCGGCCTCTGCAAGCGTCTTGTTCATCTTCCAGCTGGTTCCGATCCAGTATTTCGGCTGGGTCATGCGTCTGCCTCTTGTGTGTCGGCGATGGTCAGGGTCAGCCCTGCCTCGTGGAATAAATTTACGGTTTCGGGGGGCGGGTTGGTGTCGGTGATGATGTGATCAAACTCTGATAAATGCCCAAGGCGATGGAGTGCGGCCCGGCCAAACCGGCTATGGTTGACAAGGAGAACCCGCAGCGCGCCCTGATCAATCATGGCCCGTTTTGTGCGGATGACGTCATCATCCATGTGGAACACTTCCAGCCCGGATACGGCTGGCGCAGAGATGTAGGAGATGTCTGCGCGCAATTGCGCCAGCGCGTCCTCTGTGACCTTGCCCAGATATGCGTTGAATTTGGCGGAATATACGCCACCAAGCGCAATCAGCGTTATCCCGGCCTCGCCGCGCAGCGCATCAATCACTGCGGCGTTGTTTGTGATCACTGTCAGCGGGCGCTTTGTAACCAGTTCCTGTCCCAGGGTTGCGGCCATAGAGCCGTCATTGATCATGATGCTCATGCCGGGTTCGATCAGATGAAGTGCGGCCCGTGCCATCGCTTTTTTTGCCGCGCTGTCCTGGCGCTCGCGAAACCGAAAATCACTTTCGAATTGCGTGCTGGAGCGTATTGTCGCGCCACCCCTGATCTTGCGCAAAAGCCCGGCGGATTCGAGGTCGTCGAGATCGCGGTGAATTGTCATCCGGGACACGGCGAAGCGTTCTGAAAGCGCGTCAACCTCAACCTCGCCCTCGGCCACCAGCGCATCGATGATTGCCTGTTGTCTGTCGTCACGCTTCACGGTGGATCCTCCTGTTCGTAACATCACATATCACATGAAAAAGGTCAATAATGTTATATTGTGATTATATATTGTGATTTTTGCGGGATTGAGGTAGCAACGCCGTGAAACAGGAGAACCCTATGCCCGAAGATTCGCTTCATCAGGACATAGCCGCCAAAGCTGAAAAGGGCTGTGGGGGCTTTGCGCTGGCAAACTGCATTCGCGCCGTGTCAATAGATGCGGTCGAGGATGCGGGCAAATTGGGCTGGACGCGCCATGTCCGCAGCGAAGATGACGTGATCGGGCTGGACGGTTTCGGGGCATCTGGCCCGGTCGAAGAGCTGTGCAGAAGTTTTGGCATCACCCGCGACGCGATCACCGCGCGCGCCGAGATGCGTTTGGGAAATGGGCAGGATAGATGACAGCACCGTTGACCCTGCCGCAGGACACGAAGATTTCTGCACCGACGCTGGCGCAATATCTGGCCCAATCGGCGGGAGAGGATGAAACCCGCAAAGCGCTTGCCGCACTTCTGGTTGCGCTTGCTGATGGCAGCATTCCGCTGGCGGCACGCCTTGCGCAGGGCCATTTGGCCGGTGATCCAACCGCCGTGGTTGGCACCAACGAATCTGGCGACAGGCAAAAGGCGCTTGATATGGCGGCGCATGATCATTTCGTGAACCTGTTGCGCGGGTTCTCTGTGGCACGGATCCTGTCGGAGGAAGCTGAGGAGATCATTCACCTGAATCCTGCGGGGCGCTTTGACATCGCCATGGATCCGATCGATGGGTCTGGCAGTATCGGGATAGGGGCGCCGCTGGGGGCGCTTTTCGCGATTTTTCCCGCGGCAGGCAGCTTCCTGCGCTCCGGGCGCGAGATGATCGCGGCAGCCTATGTCTCTTTCGGGCATTCGGTCGATTTTGGCTTCAGCATCGGGGACGGGGTGTCTATCGCCACGCTTGATCCGGTGACGGCCATATTTCATGTTGACACCACCAATGTCCGGCTGCGCGAAAACACATCCACCATCGCCTTCAATGCCTCGAACCGCAAACTCTGGTCGCCTGGGCTGCAATCCTATATTCTTGATATTCTGGACGGGTCTGACGGGCCGCGCGGGCGCGATTTCAACATGCGCTGGATCGCGGCGGCTGTGGGCGATCTGCACCGCATTCTGCGGCGCGGCGGCCTGTTCATGTATCCCGCCGACACGCGATCAGGGTATCAGGACGGTTTTCTACGCCTTGCCTATGAGGCGTTTCCGATTGCCTATCTGATGGAACAGGCCGGGGGCGCTGCGACCGATGGACAGCGCGCCATTCTGGATCTGATCCCGGCCCACCCCCATGACCGCGTGCCACTTGTTTTCGGGTGCCGCGCCGAGGTTGCCACGCTTGGCGACTATCTTGCAAAACCCAAACCTCAGGAGGTCTGACATGGCCCGTATCACCCTTCGCCAACTTCTCGACCATGCCGCGGAAAATGACTATGCGGTGCCTGCCTTCAACATGTCCAACATGGAACAGGGACTTGCGATCATGGCTGCGGCCCATGCCACGGGGGCACCGGTGATCCTGCAGGCCAGCCGCGGCGCGCGCGCCTATGCCAATGATAAGGTATTGGCCAAATTGATAGATGCGCTGGTGGAAATCTATCCCCATATTCCGGTTTGCATGCATCTTGACCACGGCAACAATCTGGCCACTTGCGTCACCGCAATTCAACACGGCTTCACTTCGGTGATGATGGATGGATCCCTTCAACAAGATGGCAGCACCCCGGCCGATTATTCCTATAATGTCAGCGTCACCCGCGCCGTTGTGCAGATGGCCCATGCGGCGGGCGTTTCGGTCGAGGGCGAGTTGGGGGTCTTGGGATCGCTGGAAACAGGCATGGGCGATCAGGAAGACGGACATGGCGCCACGGAAAAGCTGAGCCATGACCAGCTTCTGACTGACCCCGAAGAAGCAGAGCGTTTTGTCGCGGAAACGGGTGTCGATGCGCTTGCAGTTGCCATGGGCACAAGCCACGGTGCCTATAAGTTCACCCGCCAGCCCGATGGTGATGTGCTTGCCATGGACGTGATCGAGGCGATCCACAAGCGGCTGCCGAACACGCATCTTGTGATGCATGGCTCGTCTTCGGTGCCCGAAGAGCTACGCCTGCAGATCAATCACTATGGGGGTGACATCAAACCCACATGGGGTGTGCCACTGGACGAAATTCGACGCGGCATCCGCCATGGTGTGCGCAAGGTCAATATTGACACCGATCTGCGGTTGGCGGCCACTTCGGCCATTCGCAAACTATTCGCCGAAAGCCCTGCCGAATTCGACCCGCGCAAATATCTCAAGCCCGCGATGGATGCGATGACAGCGCAATGTATCGTGAAGTTCGAAGCATTCGGAACGGCCGGGCAGGCGGCAAATATCCGTCCGCGATCACTGTCTGACATGGCGAAATTTTACTAGAGCGTGTCGCGTTCATGCGCTCTCACGCGACCCCCTTTACCTTCAAGTGGTCGCATGTCTTTTTGCGCAAAACCGGTTCCCACTTTTGCGCGACAGGCGCTAGGCCAGCAACTTCCGTGCGGTGCGCTCATCCGTGATCAGGCCATGCAGCCTGCCACTGTTCAGCACGGCCCGAATGGCCGCCGTCTTGTGCGGGCCGCCGGCAAGCGCCACGATACGCTCTTCGTGGCGCCGCTCCGGCCCAAGTGAGGCGGCAATCGTTCGCTTGGTCAGGGGCGTGTCGATGATCTCGCCGCTTTCATCGAAGAAATGGCCCAGCATTTCGCCCAGCCCCCCTTCCGCCGAAATTGCTTCAATCTCGGCAGGCTGGATCAGGCCAGAGACAACGAGCTGCGCTTCAAAAGAGACTGTGCCGATACCTACCAGCTTGACGGCCGCGGTCTCTGCCATCTGCAAGACCTCTGCGATGCCGCGTTGCGCCAGCAGCACTGCGCGATCCTCGACCGAATTGGCGAAAAAGGGTACGGGCATGACATAGGCTTGCGCCCCGGTCTTTTCGGCCAGAAGATGCATCACATCATGCGGATTGGCCGCAAAATTGCGCGTCAAACCGCCCAGGAGCGACACGAAACACTGATCAGGGCAGGCCATATGCGCCATTGCGCGCACTGCCGCTGTCAGGGTGCGCCCGTGACTGATGCCGATGGTCTGCGCCTCGCCCTGTTCCAGACAGCGGCGTAGCCATGATGCGCCTGCCGCCCCCAGGGCGCGCAGGGGCAACCCGTCCTCTTCCAGATGTGGCGCAACTTCGCAGGCTTGCAAATCGTAGCGCTGGCACAAAGCGGCTTCCAGTTCGATACATTCGACCATCGCGCCTTCGATGCTGACCTTGACCGCGCCCTCGGCAACGGCCTTCTGGATCAACCGATGCGCCTTGACCGAAGGGACGCCCAGCCGTTTGGCCACTTCCGCCTGACGCAATCCGCCGACATAATGCAACCATGCTGCCCGGATCGCGAGCGAATGCTCGATCTCGCTTGCACTCCAATCCTTCATTGCCCGCGCCCTTTCCAATATGACCCATGGGCCAAGGCCCGTCCGGCCCTATCGTGGCGCAGGCGTATCATATCGCCAAGTCCCGCATGCCACTGTTGATAGGGGATGCCCGGAATACCACGCTTTGTGCCATCTGCCCGGCCATTTGCCGATCATCTGGTTCGCATTCCGGGAAAGACAAGCCCCGGCAGATTGCGGTATCGACAGGCCACAAGCCAGAGATTCGCGGTTCACGGCGTTGCGTTTCGCTTTGTCGCGTCCGAAACAGCGGCCGGGGGCACCGGAACAGGCAGGTGCCCAGCCCAGGGTTCAGTTCAGACATGCAGGTCATGCGCTCCGCTATCGATATGCGGTGCCCAGAAGGCCACGCTTTCGGCGATCTGCGGAATCACCAGGCGGTCATTTGGTTCGCGTTCCTTGAACGAGAGTTCCAGACAGATTTCGTTGTTGACTGCGCCGCCTTCCGCGAAGGCCCGCAGCAATGGGGCGGGCTGGATCGCACCATTTGCGTTGAATTCTGCCGTGAAGGGGCGATGCCCTGACTTGTCCATCATCGATTGCTTGATATGGATGATCGGGCTGACCTTCGGCACCGCACGCGCCCAAGCATAGGGGTTGATATCGTCAGGATTGGCAGAGGTCACGTCGCCATGATCGATATCGGCCAACATCCACATCGGAACGGCCATGTCGCTTGCCGTCAGCCGGTTCTGAAGTTTCATGCATTCTGCGATGGTTTCGCCGAATTCGCGCCCCACGCTCATCGGCTCCCAAAAGACATAGGCAAGGCCCGCCGCTTTGGCATGTTCAGCCACCTCCGCCCAGCAGTCTATGGCGATCTGCAGCAAATTTTCGCGCCGGTGCGGGTCGTCATAATCCTTGAATGTGAAGATCGCGAATTGCGTCCCGACCGACATGCCGCCCAATTCGGCGATGATATCGGCGAAACTCTTGAACCAGTCCACATAGTAGCGCCGCACGTCGCGATCAGGGTGGCCGAAATGATTGAGCCTGCCGTAAGGGCCAGTCATGCCCGACGTGACACGCACCCCGGTGCGCTTCAGGGCGGCACCCATTTCGCGGGTCAGGCGCCGGATTACAGGGGCGGGCCAGCCGGGATTGATGAATTCATGTGTCAACTGGATGTCACGGATCCTGATGTCGCGGGCGATCGCAGTGATCAGATCGTCCGGCTCGGCAAACCGGTTGACCAGCGGATTGGTGTTGAGCGAGAGCGTCAGTGCCATCACGCGGCCTTCCGCTGGTCTTCGAACCAGGCGGCAAATGCTGCCTGCTCGTCATCGGTCAGGTGCAGACGATGCTTGGTGCGACGCCACAGAATATCCTCGGCGGTCTGCGCCCATTCATGGTTCACCAGATAAGACACTTCCGCCTCGTAGAGATTGCCCCCGAAATGCCGACCCAAACCATCGAGCGAGGCCGCCCCCGCGACGATCCTGTCAATCCGGGTGCCATAGAGCCGCCCATAATGCCGCCGCAATTCGCGCGGCATCCACGGGTAATCCTGTTTCATCCGGTTGCGAAACGCCTCGTAATCCGCATGTTCCATATCGCCGCCGGGCAAGGGCGCATTCGCTGTCCAATCGCCCCCCATCTGGGGAAAGAACTTGCGGATCCTGTGCAAGCCACGTTCGGCAAGTTCGCGGAAAGTGGTGATCTTGCCGCCGAAAATATTCAGCATCGGCGCGCCCCCCGTTTCTTCAAGGTCGAATACATAATCACGCGTTACCGCAGATGGATTGCCCTGACCGTCATCGAACAAGGGGCGCACACCAGAGAAGGTCATTTGCACGTCGTCCCGCGTCAGTGTTTCCTTGAAATAGCGGTTCACGGCATCAATCAGATATTGCACTTCAGAATCTTCGGCGCGCACGTCTTCGGCAAGGCCCTCATAGGCGATATCTGTCGTGCCGATCAGCGCCTTGTCGCGTTCGTATGGGTTGATGAAAATGACCCGCTTGTCATGGTTCTGCACAAGATACGCATTCTCGCCCTTCCAGAACTTCGGAACGATGATGTGGCTGCCCTTGACCAGTCGCACATTGCGCGTGCTGTTTGATCCGGCCACCCGGTTGACCACATCACTCACCCATGGCCCGGCCGCATTTACCAGCAATTTGGCCATGAATTCCTGTGTCTCGCCGGTTACCGAATTCCGGGTTGTGACGCGCCAGACCTGTCCGTCGCGCCGCGCCGAGATGCAGGGCGTCCGGGTCAGCACCCGCGCGCCGCGTTCCGCCGCATCGACCGCATTCAGGATGACCAGACGCGCATCATCGACCCAGCAATCCGAATACTCAAACCCTTTGTGATATGTGTCCTTGATCGCGGCGCCCTCAGGGTCACGACGAAGATCCAGTGTCCGCGTTCCGGGCAGCTGCTTGCGCCCGCCCAGATTGTCATACAGAAACAGGCCCAGGCGCACCAGCCATGCGGGGCGATCCTGGGGCGAATGCGGCAGGACAAAGCGCATCGGCCAGATGATATGCGGGGCGTTGCGCATCAGGACTTCGCGTTCGATCAACGCCTCGCGAACCAGACGAAATTCGTAATATTCCAGATAGCGCAAGCCGCCATGCACCAGCTTGCCTGACCGTGATGACGTCCCTTGGGCCAGATCGTCCTTCTCGCACAGCACCACGCTCAGCCCCCGGCCCGCGGCGTCGCGTGCGATTCCCGCACCATTGATCCCGCCCCCGATCACGAAGATGTCGACGTTTTGAATATCTGTCATGGTTCAGGCTCCTTGCGTCGCGCGCGCCGCTGCAAGCCCGTCCCAGACGGGAACAAGACCATCGCGCGCGTGTCGGTAATTGGTGAAAAGCTTGTCATAGATGGGCACGAGGGCCGGGTCTGGTGCTTCCGGTTTGCCCAGAAGCGGGGTTGTCCACCGGTCGATGCAGGCCTCCATCGTGTCATAGGCCCCAATGGCGACCGCGGCCATCATGGCGCAGCCGGCAGCGCCCGCTTCCTCGCGCGCAGAGACCCGCACCGGCGTATCCAGCGCGGCAGCCAGCACCCCCCTTAACGCAGCCGAGCGCGCCGCGCCGCCGGTCAGGCGCAATTCGCGCGGCATCTCGCCCATGGCGGCGTAGCAATCGCGGGTTGCCATCCCCAGGCCTTCGATCACTGCGCGGATGATATCGGCAAAGCGATGTGTGGCGCTTAGCCCCACAAGACTGGCGCGCGCATGGGCATTGACGAAGGGGCCGCGTTCACCTGCCTCGGAGATATAGGGGTGATAGATCAGCGCGCCGGGGCGCGAGCGGGCCATCCAGCCATCAATCCTGGCGACCATCTGGGCATGCGAGGGGGCCTCGGTCAACTCGGCCATCAGGTCTTCGGCCAGCGCCAGCGCCCAGTCGATATTCAATGTGGCCGCCATATTGGTCTGAACCTGCGTTACAAGGCCCGGAACCGGCAGGCAGATGACATAGCCCGTGCCATTGGCATTCAGATGCACCGCATCGGATCTGACCGCGCGCATATGCACGCCGGTTGATCCCACTGTGGAACAGGCCGCGCCGGGATCGCCGGTATGCACCCCGGCGCCAAGCGCCGTCATGACCATATCGACATAGCCCAGCGATACCGGCGTTCCCGCAAGCAGGCCGGTTTGCGCGGCGGCATCGGCCGTCATGGGGCGCGTTTCCTGCGAGCCGTCGATAATCTCTGGCAGCAGATGCCTGCGGCCTTCCAGACCCAGCGCCGCGATCACGTCAGCGCTGTACCGCCTGTCTCGAAAATCGCCGAATGTAAAGCTGGCCTCTGATGGATCTGTGGCGCGGATGCCGGTCAAATTCAGGAACAGCCAATCCTTGCAGTGCAATGCGACTTCGGCCTTGTCCAGCATTTCGGGGCAGGTGGCGGCCATATGCGCCATCTGGCTGCCCTGTTGGCAGGTGTTCAGCCCGGTTCCTGTGGCCTCGAACCGTGCGCGTTCCAGGGCGCCAGAGGCCAGTACGCGCACTGTCGGTGCTGCGCGCGCATCCAGCCAAAGCCAGGCATCACCAACCGGGGCATTGTTCTGGCCAACCAGCCATGTCCCATCGCCTTGTCCTGTCAGGGCTATGGCGGCGGTGCGCCCGGCAAGGCCCTCAACCTTGGCAGCCAGACCGCGCAGCGCGGCGACACAATCGGCCCATGTTCGGGGCAGTGACTGCGTGGCAGACCCGTCAGCCCCCATCGCATAGGAATTGCGCACAGATGCACTGGCCAACTGGTGCCCTGACAGATCGAAGGCCACTGCCTTGATGACAGATGTCCCGGCATCCACACCGATGATCAGGTCAGATGAAGTGGTCATGTCTTAGCCCTTTATGCCGTTCTGGTCGCATCAGCCCTCCCGGATTGCAGCGCGCGCATTCGCGGCACCCGGCGCGTCTGGCCACGCTTCCTGCGCAGTACCTAGAACTTTGAATAGCACAAAAAATACTTTATGGTGAATTTTTTTGCAGACAAAGAAAAATAATTCAGTTAGGTTGAGGCAATCGGTCACATCCGCTCGTGTGGCCGGGCCGCATAGCCGCACAGGAAATCAAGGAGGTTCCGGCGCAGCGGCGAGGGGGGAGCCGCTTGTATTGGTCTGCTCTTTCCAACGCTTTTGGCGCTGGACAATCCAGGCGCAGGATCGTGTCAACCCGCGCTTCGGGTCCGGCATCAAGGGGGAGGCATGTCAGCAATGGCGACAACCGTTAGTGTATCTGCCAAGGCAACCAAAACGACGCGGCGCAGGGCCATTGTGGCGCTGGTGGTTGCCGCCGTGCTGGCCGCCATGGCGTTCGATACAACTGTGGTCATGATCGGCGGCGAGAAGGATCTGCGCCAGCAGGCCTTCAACCCGGATGCCTTTGGCGCACAGGAATTTCCGCGCATTCGTGATTTCGTATCGGAAAAAGCGCCCGACGCGGTGCAACTGGCCAATGATCTGGCCGCCGACCGGAGCGCCGCAATCGCGGCTTATGCAACCATGGCCGGTGCTTTTCCGGTGATGCCGGTCAGCTTTACCGGCAGGGCGGGCGAGGGCAGATCAGGTATTTTCCAGTTCGATGTCGATGGCTTGCCCGATGGCGTCGGTATCCGCGTCCAGACCGGCCCCGCCATCAACGGCACGGAATTGCGCGATATCACCGGGGATATCGTATTCGGGGATTTCACCAACCAGATCGAGTATCAGAATGTCGGCGCCGGGATCAACCGTGCCATGGCGCGCGAAATCCTGTCCGATCTTGATCGTGATACGCTGACCGGCCAGACCGTCCGCGTTACCGGGGTGTTCACCATGATCAACCCGCAGAGCTGGCTGATCACGCCAGTGGCCTTCGAGGTGCAGTAATGAAAACCCCGATCCACGACGAAACGCCCGTATTGGTGCCTGACAAGATGGAAGTGGTGCTGGCAGCGCGTGACGTGACCAAAAGCTTTGGCGCGGTGCATGCGTTGAAAGGCGTGAATTTCGATGTGCATCGCGGCCAGGTGACAACGCTGTTTGGCGAAAACGGCGCTGGCAAATCAACCATGCTGAACATCCTGTCGGGACAGAGCTGGAGGAAGATATCGACCCCCTGACCCCGGTCGAGGATCTGCGCCTTGGCCAGCAGCAGATTGTCGAGATCGCCCGCGCGCTGTCGGTAAATTCGCGCATTCTGATCATGGATGAGCCAACCTCGGCGCTGTCGGCCTCTGAAGTGGATGTGTTGTTCAAGGTGATCCATGACCTGAAGGCGCGCGGTGTCTCTATCGTGTATATCTCGCATCATCTGGAAGAGGCGTTGACCATTACCGATCATGCCGTGGTGCTGCGCGACGGGGTGATGACGGCCTATGCACCGCGCGCCGAGATCGATCTGGAATGGATCGTTCGCAATATGGTGGGTGAGAATTTCGACCTTGGTTCGCCGCCCACAGGCTATGATTTCGGGGATGTGGCGCTGTCTGTCAGAAATCTCAGCATTCCGGCCTCTGGGGGGCTGGAGGGTTCGGTCGTTGATCGCCTGTCGCTGGATGTCCGGCAGGGTGAGATCGTATGCATCTACGGGCTGATGGGCGCGGGGCGCACCGAATTCATGGAATGTGTCGCGGGGCGTTTGCCGTCCTCGGAGGGGCAAATCCGCCTGCATGGCGCGGATATCGCCGGAATGACCATCGCGCAACGTATCCGCGCGGGGCTTGTGCTCACGCCCGAAGATCGGCAGCGCGACGGGCTGGTGCAGACCATGAGTGTGGGGCAGAACGTCTCGCTCGCGTCGATCGGGGCCTTCACGAAGGGGCTGCTCACATCGCGGAGCGCCGAACAGAAGATCATTGACCGGACAATCCGCGAGGTGACGATCAAGACCGATGGCGGCGGGGCGGCCATCGGCTCGTTGTCGGGGGGCAATCAGCAAAAGGTGGTGATCGGCAAGATGCTGGCAACCAAGCCGTCGGTCATTTTGCTGGACGAGCCGTCGCGCGGCATCGATATCGGCGCCAAGGCCGAGGTGTTCCGCCTGCTGTCGGACGGCGCGCGCAGGGGTTTGGCGGTGGTCTATTCCACATCCGAGGTCAGCGAGTGCCTGTCCATCGCGCACCGTATCATCGTCATGCACAAGGGCAGGATCACGGCCAGTTTCGGGCCGGATGCTAGCAAGGAGCAGATCATGGCCGCCTCGGGCGAGGTGGATCTGAAGCAAAGCCTGACGGCAGCTTTCGGGCTGGATCATTGCGATATCATCAGCGACCTGCATGAGGAAGATCTTGCGCTGCGGCCACTGGGCGCCGCCGGTGCCGGATTTCTGTTGGCCGAGATCGCCGCCAAGGGCGCAAGGATCATCGGTGTGGGCCATGGCAGGACATTGCTGTCCTGCGTTGAAAGCCTTGGCCCGCTATCGGCGCCGGGTTTGAAAGTCGTGTCTCTGATGGGGGCGCAGACCGCCGCCGCGGCCCTGACCCCCCATGCTGTCGCGTCCCGTCTGGCCGGAAAGACCGGGGGGGAGGCGGTTTCCATGCCACTGCCCTTCATCGCCAATTCGACAGCCGACCGTGATATTCTGCTGGGCCAGAAAGCCGCGCAACAGGGCGCCAAACTGGCTGATCAGGCGGATCTGATGATCGTGGGCATCGGCACCACCATGGCCGAGGCCGAACTTGTGACCACCGGCATGATAGAGCATACGGACATGGCCACGATCGCCGCGGCTGGCGGGGTCGGCGAAATGCTTGGCCATTTCTTTGACAAGCGCGGCCAGCCTGTGGGGCGCGAGCTTACGGCCCGCATCCTGACACAACCCCTCGACCGTCTGAAGGGCCGTCGCATTGTCGCAGTTGCCGGTGGCCGGATCAAGACCCATGCCATCAAGGCGGTTCTGGAAAGCGGCCTGCTGAGCGGCCTGATCATAGACGAACACACCGCGCGGGAAATTGTCGAGATGGACAAACCCGCAAGCGCCAAGCCCAAGACCGCCAAGAATTGAACCGGAGAGTGCTGAAATGACCGATGTTGTGACGAACAAGAAGCAGGGTTCGGGCGGGCTTGTCGCCTCTATCTTTGGCAAGAACATGAACATCGTCCAGATCCTGATGGAAGGCCGCGCCTTCTTTGCGTTGATCGCGATCATCGTGACCTTTGCGTTGCTGTCTGACCGCTATCTCTCTGTCTCCAATTTCCTGACGATGACATCACAGGTCGCCATTTTCGGCCTGCTGGCCATTGGCATGCTGCTGGTGATCCTGTCAGGGGGGATTGACCTTTCGGTGGGCTCTACGCTGGCGCTATGTGGCGTGTTCGCGGGGTTCCTGCTGCAGGGTGTCGAATTGCAGGCGCTGGGCGTGATCCTGTATATGCCGGTCTGGGCGGTGGTCATCTGCACTCTGGGCATGGGGGCGCTGGTGGGCGTGGTGAACGGGGTGCTGGTGGCCTATCTGAAGGTGCCCGCCTTCGTTGCGACGCTGGGCACGCTTTATGTCGCGCGCGGCGTCGCGCTTCTCATGACGAATGGGCTAACCTTCAACAATCTGCGGGGCCGGCCCGAATTTGGGAATACCGGCTTTGAATGGCTGGGTTTCTACCGGGTTGCGGGGGTGCCCATCAGCATTTTTGTGCTGGCCGCGACCGCCATAGCGGTACATCTGCTGCTGACCCGCGCGCCCTTTGGCCGCTGGCTGTATTCCACTGGCGGCAATGCACGGGCTGCAGAGCTGTCGGGTGTGCCGGTCAAGTCTGTTCAGGTTTGGGTCTATGTCCTGTCCGGGATATGCGCTGCCATTGCGGGGCTGGTGCTCAGTTCACAGCTGACCTCGGCCGGGCCGACAGCGGGGACAACCTATGAACTGACGGCCATTGCGGCTGTCGTTGTGGGCGGTGCATCCCTGATGGGCGGGCGCGGCACAGTGCAGGGCACATTGCTGGGCGCATTCGTCATCGTCTATCTGGGCGCGGGTCTGGTGATCATCGGCGTGTCATCCTACTGGCAGACCGTTTTTACCGGCGCGGTCATCGTGCTCGCCGTGATGCTCAATTCCATCCAATACGGGGGCAAGGGCGGCAAGACCTGACCCGCCCCTTTCATCATTCGCGGAGGATCGGGCGAGTATGCCTGACGCGGACATCGCCGGGTTCCGGCACAACCAAGCAAGGGAGAGACAACCATGTTCAAGATCACAAGACGCGCGCTGCTTGCGGCCACGGCATCCCTGCCACTGATGGCGGCAGCCGCTTCCGCCGAAGGGCTGATCACCATCATCGTAAACGACCCGGCGAACCCCTACTGGTTCACCGAAGGCGAGGTCGCGCGCGCAACCGCCGAGGAATTGGGCTACACGGCGAATGTCTCGGCGCATCGCGGCGATACAAATACCGAATCCAACCTGATTGATGCGGCCATCACCAATGGCGCAGCCGCGATCATCCTCGACCCGGCCAATGCCGACGGATCAGTCGGCGTTGTTCGCCGCGCGACAGAGGCCGGTATTCCGGTCTTTCTGGTGAATGCCGAGATCAATGAATCCGGTATCGCCATTGCGCAGCTGGTGTCGAATAACGCGCAGGGTGCCGCGCTTGGCGCCGTGACATGGCAAGCGTTGGTGGGCGATGAGGCGCGCTATGTCGAATTCTTTGGCAATCCCTCCGACAATAACGCAGCCACACGCTCGAACGGGTATAACACGGTTCTCAGCCAGTATCCGGGCCTAGAGAAAGTGGCCGAAGAAGTTGCCAACTGGGATCGTACCCAAGGGTATAACCGCATGCAGTCGATCATGCAGGCGCATGACCAGATCGACGCCGTGATATCGGGCAATGATGAAATGGCGCTTGGCGCGATCGCCGCGCTGAAAGAAGCCGGGCGGCTTGAGGGCACGATCATCGGCGGGTTTGACGGTTCTCCCGATGCGGTGGAAGCCGTGCGCTCTGGCGAGATGGCCTATACGGTACTTCAGCCGGTCGCCGTCTTTGCGCGCGAGGCCGTCATTCAGGCCGATTATTTCATTCGCAATGGCGAACCGATGGTCGATCAGGAAAAGCAGCTTTTTGACTGCCTGTTGATCACGCCGGACAATGTGGCAAACTATACTGCCCCGTTCACCCTCTCGCAATAAGCGGTTACAGATGCGCGCGGCATGTGCCGCGCGCATATCCCTGAGGCATGATCTGGCGGCGGGATGTTTGCGGGGCGGCCCGCCTGACGCAGGTTTCGCATATTCACGTGGTCGCATGTCTTTTGGCGCAAAGCCATGTCCCGGTTTTGCGCGATATTTTCTAACTTCGGGTCGATGTCGCCGCGGTGATAGTTGCCATCATCTCCTCGCGCAATGCGACCGCGTGGATATCCGGGGCAAGCGCCACATCCTCCATGGCGACCGCCTGCCCGGCGGCGATTGGCCGCAAGAGCCTTACACCATGGGCAAGCCCGATGGGCAGCAGGCGTTCTTGAGCGCTTCGGGTGGCGGGCACGAGCCGCCCATAGACAGTATATCCGCCCTCGCCGTCCAGCGTTTCACCCACCGCAAGGTCGCGCTTGGCCATGGCGACTACATCGCCGCGCCATTCCCGCGTTGTCCCTGTCGGCTCGGCGCGCAGTGCCGCGCTGAGGATGGAGATTGACAGCTCCATCCCGATCAGATGGAAGGGCTTGTACATGGCCGCATAACGCCCTGTCGCATCCGTTGGCAGGCCGTATTGCCTGAAACAGGCGGCGGCATAGGCGTTGGGCGCTTTCAGCACCACATAAACGCCCCAGCGCAGATCGCGATAGACGGGCCGGCCATCGCGTTCAAGCGAAGAGACCACTTCGACCATGCCATCGCGTTCCAGACTGCCGCCAATCTCGCGCGGGCGGAGAATATGGGCCAGATCGTCCACTCCGCAGGGTGGGAAGGCCAGACCATCGCTTGGCACATCGAGGCCGCAGGCATTGGCAATCGCGGCCATCTCCAGCGCCGATTTCGTGCCATCCAGAAAAGAGTTGAACATCTGCGGATTCATGCCCGCAATCGCCGCCTGTTCGGGCGTGAGGCCATAATGGCTCCAGACGTTATCGGGCGTGACGTGGTGGTAATGCGGCAGGTATTTCGTGCCCTTGCCCGCCGCCGCCACTGTAAAGCCCGCTGCGCGCGCCCAGTCCACCATCTCGGCCACGAGTGCCGGTTGGTCGCCATAGGCCATGGAGTAGACAACGCCCCTTTCCCGCGCCTTGCCGGCCAGAACTGGCCCGGCAAGGACATCGGCTTCGACATTGACCATCACAACATGGATGCCCGCCTCTATTGCGCCAAGCGCATGGGCGATCCCGGCCAAGGGGTGGCCGGTGGCCTCGACCATCACCTCTGCACCGTCAAGCGCCGTGGCGGCGCTGTCGGTGAAGCGGGTTGCAGCGATCCGGGCCTCGTCCCATCCGACTTCGCGGCAGGCGGCGCGCGCCTTGTCCGGGTCGAGATCGGCAATGGCAGAGACTTCGAGGCCCGCGATGGTGGGAACCTGTGACAGGAACATGGAGCCGAATTTTCCGGCCCCGATCAGCGCCACGCGGATAGGGCGGCCCGCCTCTGCGCGGGCCGCGGCGAGTGTGGAGAGGTTCATGGGCGCAGGCTCATGCGAACATATCCGGTTGATCCTCGACAAGCTGGTTCCAGATTGTCTGGAAGTGCAGCCAGCCGATATAATCGCTGCCCACATGTTCGCGGCTGTAACGGGCGCGCTCTGCCGGGATGCGGATGGGTTCGATCCCGGAGGCGGCGATGGCAAGCTGTTGCTGGCAGCACCGCTCCAGCGCGATGAACCAGAACGCCGCGCTCTCGATCGAGTGGCGCGAGGCGGTCAGCAGGCCATGGTTCTGGTGCAGCGCGGCTTTCACACCCTTGAAGGCTTTGGCAACGTCACTTCCCGCGTGGTTCTCTACGGCCACCGCGCCGCCCTGTTCGCCGATGACGACATGATCCTCGAAGAAGGCGCAGGCGTCTTGCGTGATCGGGTCTATGGGCCGGCCCGTGGCGCACCATGCTGTGCCATAGACAGTATGGGCGTGACACATTGCGATGATGTCGGGATGTTCCTCATGCACATTCGCATGCAGAACGAAGCCTGCGCGGTTTACGGCATGGTTGCCTTCAATCACCGTGCCTTCGTGATCGACAAGGATCAGGTTTGACATTTTCACCTTGTCGAAATGCACGCACATCGGGTTTGTCCAGTACAGTTCTGGCCGCTCTGGGTCGCGCACTGTCAGATGCCCGGCGAAGCCATAATCAAAGCCCTGCTGCGCGAAGGCGCGGCAGGCGGCCACAAGCCGTTCCTTGCGGTGGCGCCGCGCGTCCTCGACCGAGGCAAATTCGGGGATTTCGGGAAAGATAAGCCCCTCTTGCTGGGGCTGATAGATCGAGACGCGGTTTCCAAGATCGAGCATGGCGAGATCCTCCCTTCGCACCATCCGGGCAAAACAACCCGATGAGGCGCAATATTGCTAATCCGGCAGGAACCGCGCAATGATGCGAATGCAATAACTGTTATTCTAAATCGAGGGGGTGCTGTGAAGGATGATCGGCTTTTGGAAATGCGGGTTTTCCGCGCCGTGGTGGAGACGGGCGGTTTCTCTTCTGCCGCATATGCGCTTGGCGCAAGCCAGCCTTTCGTAAGCCAGACGATCCGGCGGCTGGAGGCGCGGCTGGGCACAAGGCTTTTGCACCGAACCACACGGGGCCAGCGCCTGACGCGCGAGGGGCAGCATTTCTTGCAGGCGGCGTGCAAGGTGATTGGCGCGGTGGAAGAAGCGGAAGAGCTTTGGCAGCGGCAGGAAGCACAGATAGAGGGGCAGCTTCGTGTCTCTGCCCCCATTGCTTTTGGCCTCGACCGCATTACGCCGCTTGTTCCACAGTTTCTTGGCCGCCATCCGAACCTGTCGCTTGATCTGCGCCTCACAGATGACCACGAAAATCTTATTGCAGATGGGATAGATGTTGCAGTGCGCATGGGGCGGCTGACGGATTCCGGCCTGATGCACCGAAAGCTGTGCAGGCTGCGCCGGATGATCGTAGCGGCGCCCGAACTTGTCAAACGCCACGGAATGCCCCACGCGATAGAAGATCTTTCTCACATACCTTTCGTGGCCTGGGATGGCAGCCGTGAACATCTGAACCGCTGGCGCTTCGTTCAAGGCGGCAAGAGCGTAACCTTTCATGCAAAAAGCCGGTTTCGAAGCAATCAGGGCATGACGCTTTTTGCGATGTGTCTTGCAGGCGTGGGCGTGATGCGGGTTGCAGAGCATCTGGCGCGACCGGCAATCCGCGAGGGTCGGTTGATCCAGCTTCTGGAACATGTGCAACCGGCGGACGATACCGCGATAAATGCCGTCTTTCTGCCCGAACGCGACATTGTTCCACGCATTCGCACGCTTGTAGATTTCCTTGCCGCTGCATTCCGCGCGCCGGATTGGGAGGGCTGATAGCCGCATGGGTCTTTGCGCTTCTGCGGCATGTCGTGACAGGCGCGTTAATCTGGTCGATAGCGATCACCCCGGTTTTGGGCGGCCTTTTACATGCAAAATGGTTGCGTTGAATGCCGCATTGCCCAAGCCGCGAACACAGGGCATGGAATCGTCATACTTTTTTAAGACTTCCACATCTTGAATAATGGCCTATCTTTAAAGGGCCTCGGATGATGCAGGCGCGCTCTTCAAGGAGGAAACGCTCATGTGCGAAATTTATGCTGGCCAGGATCCTCGCCGTTATGCGGCAACCACGCGACGCATGCGCATCAATAGGCAAAGCACAAGTATCCGGCTTGAGAATCTTTTCTGGGATATTCTGGATGAGCTTGCCGATTCCGAGGGGATGTCAACCTCTGCCTTTGTTTCAAAATTGCAAGATGAAGTTGTCCAGCTGCATGGCGAACCCGTAAATTTCAGTTCTCTGTTGCGCTGCACCTGCCTTGTATATCTTGATCGCAAAGAGGCAATTGCCAAGCCCTCTGTGCTTGTCCCGAAAATGCGGCTCTCTGCATAACTGACGCAAGTAGTATATCAATACTACCCATGGCCTTCGCAATGCAGCGACACTTGCTTCAATCGTGGCAAGACAGGAGCTGGCAATGGCGAAAATGATCCACAGCATGATCCGCGTGCTGGATGAAGACAGATCAGTGGCGTTTTACAAAAAAGCCTTTGGGCTGGAAATTGCGGATAAACTGGATTTCCCGGATTTTGCGCTGATTTATCTCAGCAACCCGGAAACCGGCTTCGAGTTGGAATTGACCGTCAATAAAGGGCGCAGCGCGCCCTATGATCTTGGTGATGGTTATGGCCATCTTGCGGTATCTGTTCCGGATGCCGCCGCCGAACATGCCCGGTTCGAGGCCGAGGGTTTGGCCCCGCGCAAGCTGGTTGATTTCGCACCCGCCGGGGAGGTGATCGCGCGTTTCTTTTTCGTGGCTGACCCGGATGGCTATCAGATCGAGGTTCTCGAACGCGCCGGGCGCTTCCAGTAGCCCGGCACCACAATGTGCTGTGTTGGGGAGCGCAGCACATATTCACCACGTCTCAAGGGAGGAGACCCATGACCAATACCGCAAGCCCGCGGGCAATGACCCGCCGCCAGCTTTTGTCCAGAACTGTGGCCGCAACGGCCACCTTCTCTATCGGAGCTGGTTTTATCGCAGCCCCAGACGCCGCCTGGGCGCTGGAAGTGACACATCTCAAGCCGGAAACCATGGCAGCGCTTGTACGCATGGCGCGCGATATCTATCCGCATGATCAAGTTGGTGATGAGTATTATGTTATCGCCGTACGCGGATATGACAGTGCCGAACTGGCCGGGATGGTGGAAGCCGGGATCAGCGCTCTTGATGCCGCCGCACAGGGGCGTGGTTTTGCAAGCTATCTTGATATCGGGTGGGAGCGCGACCGCGTGGATATCCTGCGCGGCATGGAGGAGAGCCATTTCTTCCAGACCATTCGCGGCGGGCTTGTCACCGGGCTGTATAACCAGAAAGCCGTCTGGCCGATTTTTGGCTATGAAGGCGAGAGCTTCAGCGAGGGTGGCTATATCGAGCGCGGTTTCAACGACATTAACTGGCTGTGACCAGAGGGGGAGGATAATACCATGGCAGCATCTTTTGACCTGAATGACGACACTGTCGTTGTGGTGATCGGAACTGGCGCGGGCGGTGGCGTTCTTGCCAATGAACTTGCCCAAAAAGGCGTTCATGTTGTCGCGCTGGAAGCGGGCGGGCGCTATCTGCCTGAAGACTACATAAATGATGAATGGGAAAGTTTTGGCCAGCTTGCCTGGCTTGATCCGCGCACCACATCGGGCGACTGGCGGGTTGCCAAAGATTTTTCCGGCTTGCCTGCCTGGATTGTAAAAGCCGTTGGTGGCACGACAACCCATTGGGCCGGGGCTTCGTTGCGGTTTCAGGATCATGAGTGGAAGGCGCTGAGCACCTATGGCCGGGTGCAGGGTGCGAATTTGCTGGACTGGCCGATTGATGCGGCCGAAATGGCACCATGGTATGATCTGGCCGAGAAGAAATTGGGCGTAACACTTACAAATGGTCACGCCGGTCTGCCCGGCAGCAACAATTACCTTGTTTTTGAAAAAGGTGCGAAGGCGCTGGGCTATCAGGAGGTCAGCACCGGCAGGATGGCAATCAATTCGGAATGGAATGATGACCGCATGCCCTGCCAGCAAACCGGGTTTTGTTTTCAGGGGTGCAAATGGGGCGCGAAATGGTCGGCGGCCTATACCGATATCCCAAGAGGAGAGGCAACAGGCAATCTGGAAGTGCGCGAACGCGCGCATGCCGCGCGCATCCTGCATGATGAGAGCGGCAAGGTGACAGGTGTCGAGTATTTTGACAAAGACGGGAACCTGCAGTTTCAGCGCGCCCGGATCGTTGCTTTGGCGGGCAATTCGTTTGAAAGCCCGCGCCTGTTGCTGAACTCTGCCTCAAACATGTTCCCGGATGGTCTTGCAAACAGCTCTGGCCAAGTCGGGCGCAACTACATGCGCCACATGACGGGATCTGTTTATGCGATTTTCGACAAACCTGTGAAGATGTGGCGCGGGACAACAATGGCGGGTATCATTCAGGATGAAGCGCGCCATGATCCCTCGCGCGGGTTTGTGGGCGGGTATGAACTGGAAACGCTGGCCCTGGGCCTGCCGTTTATGGCTGCCTTCCTTGATCCGGGCGCATGGGGGCGCGAATTTACAACTGCACTTGACCATTATGAAAATATGGCCGGGATGTGGATTGTGGGCGAGGACATGCCGCAAGAAACCAACCGTGTCACGCTGAACACGGATGTCAGGGATCAATGGGGCCTGCCGGTTTCGAATGTGCATTTTGATGACCACCCCAATGATATCGCGATGCGCAATCATGCCTATAAGCAGGGACAAGCCATCTATCAGGCCGTCGGTGCCACCCGCACCTTCCCCACCCCGCCTTACCCATCGACACATAACCTGGGCACAAACCGGATGTCAGAACATGCCCGCGATGGTGTGGTGAACCGTTGGGGGCAAACGCATGACATCAAGAATCTTTTTGTGTCTGATGGTTCGCAATTCACCACTGGGGCGGCAGAAAACCCCACCCTGACAATCGTGGCGCTTGCGATCCGTCAGGCCGATCACATTGCCCGTGAAATGTCTGCTGGCAATATCTGAGCAAAATTCATGGCCCGATGCGCAAAAGCCCGTCTCATTTGCGCATTGGGCCATGAAATCCCGGCTTGCTTCAGAGGCGTTCTGCCGTGCAGATTGCCGATGCTCTTTGCATGCGCGGCATATCGCGGTACCGGGCGCGGCGCGGCGTGTGCGGGGGCCTTTCTGCGCCAGTGTTGCAACATGACCCTGCCTATCTTGTGGCGTGCACGCTATGTGCGGGCGGCAGCCAGTCGCTGACCAGACCGCGCAAGCCTGCGCGGCCGATCAGCGCGGCGACGGCTTGCTGCCCATCTGCGATAACCTTGTCATGGTCAAGCCGCGTAGAGCGACCGCCCCTGACCACGATCTCGCCATGCACCACAACATCGGTCACAGGCGGCAGGCCTGCCATCACCACAGCCATCGCCGGGCGGGTCATGGGTTGGTGAACCGCCCCGCGCATGTCCAGCGCCACGAAATCCGCCAATTTGCCCGCTTGCAACTGCCCAAGATCGCGGCGCAGCAGTTTTGCGCCGCGCAGTGTCGCCATCTCCAGCATCAATTCGGCACTGGTGGCAAGCGGGTTCAATTCGCGCAGGCGTTGCAGCAGAAATCCGGCCTTCATGGCCTCGAACATGCCGCTGCCGCCCACGGCCATGCCGTCGCTGCCAAGGCAGACATTCGCCCCCGCCGCCAACAGGGGTTCAAGCTTCAGGATGCCAGAGGCCAGATATTGATTGCAGACCGGATTATGCACGATATTGGTTCCGGTCGCGCCCAATGCCTCTATTTCGGCATCGTCAAACCAGATACCATGCGCAAGTGATGCGCGGTCTGACAATATCCCCTGCGCCTGCATCCAGATCGCGGGGCGGGAGCCATAGAGGCTTTCAAAAATCTCCACCTCGAATTTGGATTCACTGCAATGGATCTGCCAGCCGATATCATGCTCTGCGGCAAGATCGGCGCAGGCGATCATCAGTTCGGGGTCAAGATAGACGACATTTTCAGGCATGGGCCAAATCTCGACCAGCCCCCCCGCTGGATGCGCGGCAAGGCAGGCGCGGGTCAGATCGATTTCCTCTGCGGCAGAGTGGCGGAACAGGCGCGGGTCGCAATTCATTCTGCGCCCGCCTTCAACCATCGGCCCAAAGATACCGCGCGCCACAACGCCGCGCAGGCCCAGCCCCTCCATCTCGGCTGCAAGCGCAACGATGGTTTCGGGATCGACAGGCGCATAATGGTTGTCGATGACAGCAGTGGTGCCCAGCAGCAGTGATGACAGCCCGGCCAAGCGGTAAATCGCGATCGCATCTGCGCGGGTTACATTTGCGGCAAGCGGCAGCATGAACCGTTCCAGCCATGGCAAAAGCGACAGGCCATCGCCCAGCGTCCGGCCAAGGGACTGAAACAGATGGTTATGCCCGTCCACCAGCCCGGGCAGCACCAACCGGCCAGACCAGTCGATGCGCATTGCCTGCGCGCCGTAGGTTTTTGCCAGATCGGGTTGCGGGCCAACGGCCAGAATATGCGCGCCGCTGACTGCAATCGCGCCGTTGCGGATCAGGGGCTGGGAGGGATCCAGCGTCAGTATATCCGCGCCTTCATACAGGGTTACGGGGGGGATTGGCTGTTTTGCTTCGGTCACTTTGCCCTCAGGATTTGGGGTGTGCTGGCGCGATAGGGGCGCAGAGGCGGGCGCCTGTTGCTTGCAGGCCGTGGCCTGTGCAGTGGCAAGCCCCGTCCCCCCAAAGGGGCAGGGCTTGCCAGCCCCGACATATCGATGACTGGCAATCCCATCACTTTTTCCCGAAATTCGCGCCAAGGCGCATCTGGATATAGTCATGCGCTGTCATCGGCGCATATTTGCCTTCCGGCCCGGCCAGAAGCGTGTCCATATTGGCCTGTGCGAAATAGGCGATGGAATAGCGCGGCCCCAGATATTCCTGTGGCTTTGGCATCCGCACGCGGTGCAGGTTTGACAGCAGCTTGTCATCCGACCAGCGCATCAGCATATCGCCAATATTGCAGGTGATCACGCCGCCGATGGGGGGCACATCCGTCCATTGTGTTGCGCGGCCCTTCTCGTCCTTGCCGGGGCAGAGCTGCAAACCGCCTTGCCCGTCTTTCTGGTGCAGCAGCGTCAGGCAATCGAAATCTGTATGCGCGCCCGCGCGCCAGAATTTGAAATCCTCTGGCTTGGCATCTTCCATGCCCAGATAATGGATCAGCCGCAGGGTGGATTGATATTCTTTCGTATCGGGCGCGTGCCCATCCGTAAAAAACCCCGGCGGGAAGCTGAGGCGCTCTGCAAAGCAGTCCAGCACCTTCATCGCCACCGCCCAGTTATGCCGCTCGAAGGCCAGCATGGTTTCGCGAAAGCCGAACAGCTCTGCGCCCGTGGGCCATAGCCCCGACATGCGCGGCAAGGTGATCTGATAGCTTTCCTTGCGATCTGCCGTGCCCGTAGAGGGGCGCACCTGCGCCATATATTCCCAGCCCGCATTGGTGCCGGGCCGTAGCGGGTATTTTGCCTTGGTCTCGGTCGGCATATCGAAAAACCCTGCCGAGAGCGCGAAAGCGTCATCAATCAGGCTTTGCGGGATGCCGTGGCCAGTGAGCTGGAAAAAGCCTATGCCTGTGGCTGCATCCCACAAGGCATCGCTGATTTCCTGCTTGCGGTTGAAATAATCCGACAGGTCGATCTGCGGAATATCGCGCGCGACCTCTTCGCCATAAGCGCCAAGCCCGGCTTCCTTGTTCAGTTCCGCGAGTGTGTAGTCTGTGGGGCTCATTTTGGTTTCTCCTTCGAGCATTGGGGGAGCAATGACCGCGCCCGCATCGGGCGCTGACTGCTTCTACTCCGGGGGTTACACAGGTTCGGGCACGGCGCACCGTGCCAGATTGCTGGTCGTGCGCGCGGCGTCACGCGCGAGCGCGGCCAGATCGAGGCCCGGCACGCGCCCATCCCGCACAATCAGGCGGCCCGCAACCATGCTGTGGCGCACGCGCGCGGCCCCTGTGACCATGGGGGCAAGGCCGGGGTCGTGCAGGCCGAAATTGCGTGGATGGTCGAGGTCGAAAAGCGTGATATCGGCGGCTTTGCCCGGCTTCAGTTCGCCAATTGCGGGCAGGCCCAATGTTTTGGCCCCGCCCATCGTAGCCCAATGCAGGATCGTGCCGGGGCTGATGGCTGTCACACCCTGCGCCGCGCGGTGCAGGGTGAACGCGCTATAAAGCGCGCCGCCCATATCCGCCGCTTCATTCGCGCCCGCACCATCGACCGCAAGCGCGACCGTGCCACCCGCGCGGTGCAGCGCGGGCGCAGGCGCTATGCCAGAGCCAAGCCGCGCATTGGCCTGCGGGCAATGCGCCATTGCCGTGCCGGTTTCGGCCAGAAGGGCGATTTCCTCATGCGATAAATCGACCAGATGCGCAAACCACACATCGGGGCCAAGCCAGTCCAGACCGGCCAGCCAAGCCACAGGCCGCTTGCCGAAATCGCGCAGGGTTTGGGCGGCATAGGCCGTGTTTTCCGACAGATGGGCATGCAGGCGCAGGCCAAGGCGGCGGGCTTCCTGTGCGATTTCGGGCAGTGCACCGGGCGCGAAGTTGAAATTGGGTGTAGTGGGGGCGCAGGCCAGGCGGGTCATGGCATCGGGGGCTCGATCATGCCAGCGCGCGGCGGCCTGCGCTACGCCATCCAGAAAGCCCGCTACGGTTTCAACAGGGGCTGCGGGCACATGCGGGCCAAAATCGCGCCCCCGCGCCATGCCGCCGCGCGCCAGCACGAAACGCAGGCCAAAGCGCGCGGCTTCCTCAAACAGCACTGCGGCAGGGTCATAATCGTAGCGGTCAGAGAAGACATAGTGATGGTCGCAAACCGTGGTTGCGCCTGTCAGCGCCAGTTCCGCAAGGCCAATCCGCGCCGAGATGCGCAGCGCCTCCTCATCCAGTGCGGGCCAGTAGGTATAGGGCACTTGCTCCAGCCACAGATCCAGCGGCGCATTGATCGCAAGCCCCTTGAGCGCGGATTGAAACAGGTGATGATGCGTGTTCACAAGCCCCGGCGTGACCACGCAACCGCGTGCATCCAGCACCTCTTCGCCGGGGCGGGGTGATAAAGCGCCCATGGCCGTGATAATGCCGCCCTCTATGCGGATCGCGCCTGTCAGCCGGGTTCCTGCGGCATCGCCTGTCCAGCCATGTTCGATATTCGTGATCAGCATCAGCGGCGCTCCTTGGGAAGTGACCATGGGAAGAACAGGCGCTGTGCAAGGCTGACCAGCTGAAACAGGATCAGCGACATGGCCACCAGTACCACAAGGCCCGCCCATGCCTGCGGCAGCCGGAACATCGAGGTTGAAAACTGGATGAAAAAGCCGATCCCCAGATCTGCGGCGACAAATTCGGCCACAACTGCCCCGATCACCGCCAGCGTGACCGAGATTTTCAGCCCGGAGAAGATATAGGGCACGGCATAGGGCAAACGGATCTGGGTGATCTCGCGGTATTGCGGCGCGCGCAGGCTGCGCGAGAGTTCGATCAATTCGGGCGGGGTGGCCATCAGCCCTGTCGTCATGGACACCACCAGCGGAAAAAACGCGATCATGAAGGTGATGACAACGCGCGGCGCATCATCTGTGCCCAGAACCACGATGATAATGGGCGCAACCGCCACAACGGGCACAGACTGGATAACAACCAGCAAAGGATAAAGCGCGCGCGACATGAGCCGCGATTTTGCAAGGCCGATGGCGATGGGCAGCGACACGGCAATTGCCACCAGATAGCCAATCAGCGCCACCCGCAAGGTTGCCCAGACATGCGCGCCCCATCGTGCGGGGGTGACGGCGCTGAACCCCTCGATGATGCGGGTGGGGGCGGGCAGGATAAAGGACGGGATCGCGAAAACCCGCGTGGCCGCTTCCCACATTACAAGGATTATGACGAAGGTCAGAAGGGGCAAGACCACCGGCATGGCGATCAATCGCTCGCTCAGCGGCAGGTGGGGTGCCTTGCGCGCGGGTGTTATGGCGGATGTGTTCACACTGGCGCTCATAGGCTTGGCTCCTTCGCAATCAGCAATTCGCGCAGATGGGCCGCGAAATCCTGCATTTCGGGCGCCCGCAGGGCGCTTTCGTCGCGGGGGCGGCCCAGTGGCACAGGCATATCCGCCACGATCCGGCCTGGCCGGGCACTCATGACGATCACGCGGTCAGCGAGAAGCACAGCCTCGGGGATGGAATGGGTAATGAACATCACTGTCTTGGGGCTGGCCTGCCAGAGCTTGAGCAGTTCATAGCCCATCGCATCGCGCGTCAGCGCATCAAGCGCGGAGAAAGGCTCGTCCATCAGAAGAATGTCGGGATTGAGAAACAGAGCCCGCGCAATGCCAACGCGCTGCTGCATGCCGCCCGAAAGCTCGGACGGTAGCCGCGCCTCGGACCCCTTGAGGCCAACAGCCGCAATCACCTCTGCCGCGCGCGCGCGATCTGGCGCCCCAACCCGCCCGCGCTTGTGCCTTGCCGGAAATGTCACATTATCCAGCACATTCGCCCAAGGCAGCAAGGTGGCCTGCTGAAAGACGATGCCCACATCATCGCGCGGGCGCGTCACGGGCTGGCGATAGACAGAAACCTGTCCCTCTGTGGGCAGCATCAGCCCGGCGCTCAGCCGCAACAGGGTGGATTTGCCGCAGCCCGATGGCCCCAGAACTGCCACGAATTCATGCTGGGCAATCGTCAGGTTTACATCCTCGAGAGCGGTGAGCGGGCCGCTCTCGGTTGCGAAAACCTGACCAACGGCCCGGAAATCTATGGCATTCGGGGCAAGGGCCATGGCGTCAGTCCACCGGCAGGAAGCTGCGATCGACAATGCTTTCAGGGTCGAGCGCGGCCAGATCCAAGCCTTGCGCCGCAGCCACACGCACCCATGTTGCCGCCAGCCTGTCGGCATCAAATGCCCCAAGGCCGAATTTTTCGGTCAACTCGTTGAAGGCGAGTTTTGAAGCATCGAGCCACGAGCCTTTCACATCTTCGGCGGAAAGTTCCGGCACAATCGCGGCCACAGCATCGGCAGCGCCTTGCGGGTTGGCATAGGCGAATTCCAGCGATTGCTTGAAAGCCGCGACAAAGCGCTTTGCAACCTCCGGGCGTTCCGCAAGGAATGTATCCGAGGCCACAAGCGAGGCCGAATAAAGTTCCAGCCCGGCATCGGCCCAGGGCAGGATCACCAGTTCCTTGCCTGCCTCTCGCGCCTGCCCCTGATAGCGCGACACATCTGTCAGCCATGCGATGATCGCATCACTCTGCCCTGTCATCAGAAGCGGCCCCAGCGCGCCGGGGTCTGACCGGGTGAGGGTGATATCCTCCTCACTCATGCCATTCTCTGCCAGCACCAAGGGCAGAAAGACATTGGACGAGGTGAAAGGCGAGGTCGCAATCGAGCGGCCGCGCACATCCGCAAGCGTTGTAATGCCAGACTCTGTTGTGGTGTAGAAAGCATGTGGCCCGGTGTTGAAAACATTCATGACCGCAGTTACCGGCACATCTTCATTCGCACGCGCGGCCATCAGGGCCTCTATCCCGGCAAGGCCGATTTCAGATGTTCCGGTAGCAAGCTTGGTGATCGCCTCGGAAGAGCCGCGGCCTTGTTCCAGCGTGATTTCGATCCCGGCATCGGCGCAGAAACCATGATGCATGCAGACATAAATCGCGGATTTGTCGCCACCGGGCAGCCAGTCCAGCTGGAAGGTGACCTTGTCCATCGCGACTGCAGGCAGCGCGACAGAGGCGAGCAGGGACACAGAGGCAAGAAGGGGCAGGGTGCGTTTCATGGAATATCCTTTCAGGAGCAGGGAAAAAGGCAGATGCGGCATCACCAGAAGCCATCATGCGAGCGGATGATTTCGTCTTCGAGTTCGGGAAATGGCCCCTCGACCTGCACATGGCGCTGACCTGCGGCCAGCACATCGCGGCACGAAAGCGACATTGTGGGGTTTTCGGGGTTCGCGCCTGTCAGTTCCAACAGGCGCGCTTCTGTCACGCCAAAGACCACACGCCCGATCCCGGCCCAATAGATGGTGCCAGAACACATCGAGCATGGCTCGAATGCCGTATAGAGCGTGCAATCGGCCAGAAATTCGGGTGCGTAGGTTCTGGCCGCCGCACGCGCGAGGTTTGTTTCGGCGTGACCGGGGCCTTTGTCTGTCAGCCAGGCATTGCCCATCGTCATAAGCACCTTGCCCCCGGCATCCGCAAGCACTGCGCCGAACGGGTGATTGCCGGCTGCGCGGGCGGCAACGCCTGCGCGCAGGGATTCTCGGAGAAGGGCGATATCATCGGGCACATGCGGCTCCTTTGCTGCGTTGCAGAGAAGATTAGCCACGATTCGCGTGTTCCAAAAAGTAGAAAGAAATTTACATCGTGTTGCATAAAACCTTACACTAGGCGCATGTCCTCTTTCTCGCGTGAAATCAGATCCTTTCTCGTCGTATCGCAGTCAGATTCGATCCGGGCTGCGGCGGAGCGGCTTAATATTTCCGCGCCCGCGCTGTCACGACAGTTGCAGATGCTGGAACGCAGCTATGACACCGCGCTTTTGGTGCGCAGCGCTAATGGTGTGACCCTGACACCGGCAGGGGCTGCGCTGCGTGATGAAGCGCTGCGCTGGATGGCCTCGAATGCCGCGCTGTCAAAACGCCTGCATCAGGCCAATAAATCCATCGGGCTGCGGTTGCGGCTGGGCGTTATGGAGGGCCTGATTGCCACCTTGATCCCGCCCCTGACAAAACGCTTGCAGGCCCTGTTCGGAGAGGTCGAGCTTGACCTTGCCGTGGGCAGCACCAGCGATCTGATCCCGCAGGCCGAGGCGCTGGAACTGGACATGATCGTTGCGTTCAACATGCCAAGGCTCTCGCGGCTGGTGATTGTCGAATCGCAGGAATACCATCTGGGCGCGGTTTTTGCCCCGTCCCTGCCGCTGCAGGGGGACGGCCCTTTGCCATTGGCAGAGGCCTTGAAGCACCCGCTCTGTCTGCCGTCTGCCGCCTTGTCCATGCATACACGGCTGTTGGCCGAAATCCTGAGTGAGCGCATAAATCCGAAAGTGCAGATCAGTTCCAATTCCATTACGGCCTTGCTGACATTCATGAGGCAGGGCGCGGGGCTTGGCTTTCTGACATGGCCCGATGTCTGCGCCGATGTCGAGGCCGGGAGATTGTGTTTCAGGCCGCTGGCAAACCGACGATTGACAGAGACACTGAGCATCTCGATCTGTCGGGGGAATAATCTTGGTGAGGCAACAGGCCTTGTTGCGCGTGAAATCTCGGAAACGCTTGCTGCGCTGGGGCGGTAAGCAACGCGGGCAGCGCATATGCCGATCACAAGGTTCCAACGGGCGGAATGCCCCGGCCCGTGCGACGCTGCCCATCAATATGCCGTGCAAAGATTTGCGCCATTGTCTGCAGGGGTTTGATTGCCAGCCCTTCGAGGCCGCAGGCGTTGCATTATTGCAACGTAAACCCATCCCTATGGATGGGGTTGCGCCGTTTGGATGTGGCATTATCAGGAAAAGTTATGCTTTATTCTCTTTCGATACCAAAAAATTCAGTTAAAGAAGCTTAAAGCTTTCTTGACCAGATCACGAATTTTGAAAAATGAAGTCCGCAGGGGACATATTTGAACATGGCTTTGGGTAATGTCCGCAACACCCTTACGGCCAGAGGTATAGCGATGTACCCTCTTGCCCTTCTCGCATTTTGTGCGGCTGTCATGGTTGCGTCCCAAGGGCTTCGTGCCGAATCCTTCCGCGACTGGCGCGCGGAATGTCGGGGCGATGGCCGCGACTGTGTTCTTGCCACCAATGTCACCGATGGCCGCAATGCCCTGCTGGCTGGTCTGGTTGTCACGCCCTCGGCCGATGGCCGCGCCGGAGAGATGCAGATCATCGTCCCGCCGGGCGTGCATCTTGCTTCGGGGCTTTTCATTGCCATTGGCAGGGGCGCGCCTCTGGCTGCGCCGTTTCAGCGGTGTTCGCCAGAAGGCTGCCTTGCGCAACTGTCGCTTGATGCGCAGGCGCTGAGCGCGTTGCGCCGCGCCAGCCGCGCCGAGATCATCTATCGCCCGCGCAGCACAACGGCGCCAATCCGGTTCCATGCCTCGCTGATGGGGTTTTCCGCAGCCCTTGCCCATCTTCTGGAGAACCGATCTGATGCTTCGTGATCTGCCCCGCCCCCGCGCCCTGCTCCAAGCGCTTTGCGCGGCTTTGGTGATCGTGATGGCCCTACCGGGCATGGCGCGGGCGCAAAGCTTTTCGCTGCAGGGGATCGCCTTTGAAAGCTCCAGCTATCTGGAGGAAGAAGAGCTTCAGGATATCGCGCAGCGCTACACCAACCGGCCAATCCGGTTTGATGATCTGCTTTTGTTGGTGGAGGAGGTCAACGCGCTTTACCTGCAAGCGGGCGTGCCAACGGCCCGCGCGGTTTTGCCCCCTCAGGAAATCAGGGATGGGATTTTGCGCGTCACCCTTGTGGAGGCGACTGTCGGGCAAATTGCGGTTATCGGCAATGACAGCACCTCTGAAGCCTTCCTGCGCCGCAACCTGTCCTTGCGCGAAGGCGAGAGGCCGGATTTCCAGCAATTGGAGCGCGACCTGATCCTGTTTGATCTTGCCCATGACATCCGCCCGCAGCTGAGTTTCGGGGCGGGTGTGGAAACCGGCACGACACAGGCAACCATAACGATAGAAGAGCCAAGGCGCTTTGAGACATTGCTTTCGGCGGATAATTTTGGCCGCGCCGAAACCGGAGAGCTTCGTGGCAGCCTGTTTTTGCGCTGGAACAGTGTAACCGGGGTGCGTGACAGCCTGTCCTTTCAGGCACAGGCCGCACAGGGGGCGCGGTCATTCGCGCTGGGCTATTCGCGCCCGATGGGCTTTGCAGGCGGGCGGGTGACTGCGGGATTCAGCAAGTCGGATTCGCAGATCATTGCCGGTGCGTTTGCCCCGATAACCATCAAATCCGACAGCACAAGTGCAACGCTGGGCTATCGGCTGCCATTGCGCATACGTCCGGCCAGCCATGTGATGCTGGATTTCGGGATCGGGCACGAGCGCACGAAATCCACAACATCGGGGCTGCCCTTTGCCGATATCTCGATCACCGATGGCTGGGCCTCGGCAGCCTATGCGCGGCGCTTTGAGCGGGCGCAACTGTCCTTCAGCATCGGGCTGCGGGCCGGCACCGCCGATGCGGTGGGCACGTCCCAGACAGAGGGGTCTTTCTGGCTGATCTATGGGCAGGGCAGCTATGCGCGGCCATTCGGGTCGCGGCTGATCTATGATGCAAAGCTGCGCTATCAGATTGCGCCGGGGCAGAATCTGCCTGTGGCGCGGCTTTTCTCGGTGGGGGGTGTCGGGTCGGTGCGGGGGTATCCGAATGACATTCGCAGCGGTGACAGCGGGATTGTGCTGAATCAGCAGCTTTCCACCCAGAACCCGATCGGGTTGGGAAACAGCTTTGCCATGCGGCCCTTCGTGTTTCTGGATGTGGCGGCGGTGATGCCCTTTCGGGTGAGTGGCGGGTTCAATGCAGATCAAGACCTTCTCGTCTCTGTCGGGGCCGGGGCCACGATCTCTGTGGGCGACAGGGCAAGCCTGCTGGCGATGGTCGGTGTGCCGCTGCGCGATACGCTGGGCTTTTCCGCCAAGGGGCAGACGCAATTTTATATCGGCGCAGACTTTCGGTTCTGAGGGGGCGCGGTTTTCGGGATAAGGGGCCGCAACTGGCCCCGCACAGGGAGAAAAGAATGAGACCGATCAACACATTTCTGAGCGCTGTTGCGCTGTGCCTGCCGGGCGTGAGTGCTGCTGCGCAAGAGGCCGGCGAGGAATTGCGCAATGGTCAGCTTGTGGGCGATTGGGTGGTGGCCTGCGAAGCGGTCACAATCAGCCAGACAATATGCCAATTGGTGCAGGAACACTCTCTGCGCGACACAGGCGAGATGATCGCGCGCTTTATCGCGATCCCGGTTTCTGACGGGGCGATCCTTCTGGCACAGGTGCCGATGGGGGTCTATCTGCCCGGCGGTGCTGTCTACCGCTTTGCCGGACGGGATGAGATAGAACAGCGCAACATGATCTGGCAGCGCTGCGCCGAAACCATATGCGAGGCCGCCGCCCCCCTGACAGAAGAAGAACTGGCGCTTTTTGCCGAGAATGAGGCGCTTCTTTTTGGATTCCGCGACACCGTGGATGCCGATCCCGTTGTGCTGCGCGTCGGGATTGATGGCTTTGCCGAGGCCATTGCCAAACTGCGCCCATGATGCCCGCGCCAGCCCTGCGCAAGGGCTGGCCAAGACTGCCTTCGCCTACTGGGAGAGCCGCCATGACCGCCAGCAAGACCCTGACAACGCCCCGCCCGCAAGCGCAGATGCCAGCGCCGATGCGGGTCTTGCCTGCCTCTGGCCCTCTGTTGCGGACAACTTCGGTTCTGGCGCTTCTGATTGCGGCATTCCCTCTGCCCGCATTGGCGCAGGTGGTTGGCACCCCGTCTTCGGGCACCACTGTTGCGGCCGCAGGTATCAGCACGACGAATGTGACCACAACCGCCATTCACGGCGGCGTTGCGTTCAACCAGTTTTCGCAATTCGATGTGGCTTCGGGCGATGTTGTCAATCTGTTCCAGCCTGTTGGCGCCACGGCGCTGGTCAATATCATCTCTGGCTCTGCCGGGCCGTCCACCATTGCCGGAACTGTGAACGGGTTTATCGGCGCGCCCGCGGGCCCTAATATCGCGGGGGGCAATCTTTACCTGCTCAATTCTGATGGCTTCATGGTCACAACCAGCGGCCGCATCAATGCCGGGCAACTGACCCTCAGCACCCCGACAGCCGCGTTCATGAACCAGCTTGTTACAGAGGCCGGGGGCGGGGCCGCTGTGACGCACACCCTCTTTGCCGGGCAAGAGCCGCTTTCCAGCAACGGCGAGATTGACATGCGAGGCGAGATCAACGCGCGCCGGGTGGATATGCGGGCCGGTTTGCGGATGATCGTGGATGGCAGGATCCGCGTTGAGACAACCACTTCGACAGGGCCTTTGAACCCGTCGGTCAACATGGATGGCGTGCCAACGGCGGGCGGTGTCAATATCAGCCGTGACGGGGTGATCCGTCTGGTATCTGGCGGTTCGGCCCGCGTTTCGGGTGATGTCAGCGCGCGCGGATCATTGGCCGGGTTTGCCCCGCATGGCGGGCTGATCGAGGTGATTGCCGCCGCCGATCTGGAAATGGGCGGGGTGCTGGATGTCAGCAACGGGGGCGGCGCGGCTGGCTCTGTGATGCTATATACCACCGGCAGCGCGATATTGGAGCCGGGTTTGACCATCCGCGCGCAGTCCACCGCCGGAACGGGGGGATTTGTTGCGCTGCGCGCGATGGCGCCTCTTGGCGCTGCCCTGCTGGGCGCTGCCCCGCGCTCTGTGACCACGGCAACAAGCTCTGACGCCGCGATCGTGATTGACACAGGCAGCCCCACCGCGCCGGGCGAGGCGTTTCTGATTTCTGATACGATTGATCTTGCCCAGAGCCTGAGCACCAATGGCGGCGCGCTGGGCATTCGCGGCACGGATCGTGTAACACTTGGCCGCGATGGTGGCGCGATCACCATTTCCACAGCCCGCACGGGCGGCGCGGCGGGGGATATTGTCGTCTCATCCAAGGTGATAGAGGTCACGCCGGGCACAAGCCTGAATGCGCAGGGCAACGGCGAGGGCAATGGCGGCCTGATCCTGCTGAGCGCGCGCAATGTCTCTGACAGTATCGGATGGGCGGTTGATGTCGATTCCGAGGTCGCGCGCATCACGATCACCGAGGCCGATATCGCGGCGGGGTCTGTCGTGATCTCTGCCGTGGCACGGGCCAGCACTGTCCTTGGCAGCGATACTGATGAGGCCTTGGAAGAAGGCCAGGTCGCGGATATGGAAGCCAGCACGACAGACGCGCAGTTTGCCCAGATGCTGGACAATCTGCTGACTGTCTATGACACAGTGGTCAATCGCGCTGTCACCTCGGTAAATGACCTTGTGCCCTTGCAAATCAAGGTGCTGGAGGCCGATGCACAGGTGGTGATCACGGATAGCCGCCTAACCGCCGATGGCAACTGGACACCCTTTTCCGCCAGCATAACCGATGGCGCGGCGGAATATGCGGATAACGGATTTCTGTCTGTGGAGGGGCTGCGCGAGGACAGTTACAGCTTTCTTGCCGCCTCTTCGATCATAGAGCGCGCGTTTTTTGATGATGCCTATCAGCTGAATATCCGCCTGCCATCGGAAATTGATCTTGCGCGCGATACGCTGGTCGTACATTCCCATGCGATGACAGAGACGGTCATCTCGCCCGTCTCTTTTGCGATTGATCTTGCCGTTTCCAGCACCAACACGGTTTCGGCAGTGCATATCACCGACAGTGATCTTCTGACCAATGCCGGGGATTTGCGCCTTGCCGCCACCGCCAGCGAGAGCCAGACCATTGCCATCACGGCAAAAAAGGCGCTTGGGGCGAATTTCGCTGTTGGGATTGCGGTTTCGGTGCGCAACCTTGCAAATCAGGTGAAGGTGGATGGGGGCAGCCTGCGTTCTGCGGGCGGGATATCGGCGGGGGCCTTTACGGGGCGCAACCTGTCTTCGATGGTCATCGCCAATTCGGGGCAGGAGGGCGAGATCTCTATCGGGATCAATGCGGATTTCTCCAACTCGCTGACAGAAGTTGCCCTTGGCGGCACGATCACGGCGCAGAATGGTGATGTGCGGCTGGATGCCGAACAGCTATTTTTCAATGTTACGCGGGTGACAACGGCAACGATGGGCCTTGGCAATCTGCAAAAAGCGGTGACGCGCCATCGCACCACTGGATCGAATACCACCGGTTTTGCCCAGAGGCTGCAACAAAAGGCCACAGGCAAAACGCCAGACCCCAACCGCAAGCCGCATTTCGGGATGGGCGCGGCGGTGGATTTGCAGATCAATGATGACAACGCCTTTGCCACGCTGGGCGGCACCTATCACAGCATTGCCGACATTTCCGCCGCGCCAGTGCCATTGGGCATAACAACTGTGTCCGCCACCGATGGCGCGGTGGAAGTGAACGCCGCCTATCGCTTTGCCGACCGGGGCAGCGAAGGGGGTGGATCGCTCTCGCGCGCCACATCGGCGGCTTTCGACAAGCTGACAAGCGCGCTCTCGCGCCAGCTTGCGCGCGAGAATGCGCGGCTGGCCAACGAGGGGCGCCCGCCCATCACAGAAGACGAGCTTCTGGGCCGCTATTCCAAGGGGCTGATGTTCAATCTGTCCCTCTCCTCCCTGATCGGAGAGACGCGGGCCGAAATCGGGGCGGCGGCAACTGTCACCGCCTCTCGCGCCAGTGTTGAGGCGCTGACACGCTATCCCAATACCAACCCCTGGCAAAGCCTTGTCAACCAGTGGGAAACTTATGTCGCGCAGGTTACATCCTACAGCCCGGTAGAGACTGGCGGCCCCGCCGATCCGCCAGAGCCAGCGCCACCCCCTGCGCCCGATCTGGCGGGCTTTCTCGATATCATCGATCCGCGCACCTATCTGACCACGGATTCCAAGGCCAAGGGCGATGCGCCTGTTGCCGGGGATCGCGTGGTCGTGCCGGGGCAAGAGCAGGCGCTGGCTTTGGGTATCAGCCTGACCTATTTCAACACGGACAATATAACCACCGCAATCATCCGCGAGGGCGCAACCGTCAATCTTGACGCTGCAGCCAGCGTTTCCGCGTTGCAGGAATCCATGTTCCTGCATGTTGTCAACCTGCCCAAAAAGAACCCGCTGGGCGGCAGCGCCAAGGTAAATGATGCCATTGGCGGGGGTATCTTCTTCAGCCGGACTGTCAGCAATGTGCGGGCCGAAATCGAATCCGGGGCCGTGGTTGTGGCCAGTGATCTGGATGTCACCGCCACCACAGCCAATTTTGCGGCCAGCCTTGCCTTTTCCGGGGGCCAAGGCTCTGACGTGGCCATAAATGCATCCATCGCGGCGCATGTGTCAGAGGCCGAAACCGTGGCCCGCATTGGCGCGGATGCGCGCATCACGGCCGAAGAGGTGACGATCAGCGCCACTGACCGCTCTGTGACATGGGCCAGCGCGGGGGCGGTTACAGGCTCTGAGAATGTGGGTGTCGGCGCTTCGGGCGTGTTCAATTTCAGCAGTCGGACGGTTTGGGCCGGGATCGGCACGCCGGATGCCCCGCTTGCTTCGGCACCAGAGCAGATTGTGATCAGCGCAAGCGGCCTGACGATAGCGGCAGAGAATGAAACTGTCGATATCACGGTTGCCGTGGCGGGCACCAAGGTTGTTGGCAAGGAAGACCCCCCCGCCGACACCCCGCCCCCGGCCAATACCGAAGATGATGACATGATCATCCCGACATGGCTGTTCTCGGATGAAGAAGAAGACGCCGCAGAGCCGCAGCAGCAGACCCAGACGCCCGCAGATGCCGATGGCAACCGCCAGACAACGGGCTGGGCGGTATCGGGGGCGGCGGCTGTCAATCTTGCCTTGCGCAACGAAACGGCGGCAGAAATCCTGACGCGCGGCACACTCCGCCTGACAGGCGATCTTGATCTGATGGCCAGCAGCACCGCAACCATGGTCAATCTGGGGGGGGCGGTTTCTTCCGGGCTGGGATCGCAGAAAGATACAAACGCGCTGGCCGGGGCTTTTGCGGTTCATGTCGATGAGCGCAGGCTGCGCGCGCGCATTACAGGCGCCACGGTTACGGCAGAGGAGCGCGACATCTCGCTTATGGCCTCTGATGAGGCGCAGCTTGTCACTATCGCCGTGGGCGGGGCGGGCACCTCGCGCGGGGATATCGCGCTGGCCGGGTCTGTCACTGTCGCGGTTCTCAGTGGCGGCACATTGGCAGAAGTGGAAGATGCCGAGATTGCCTCGGAGAGCCTGACCATCAGCGCGGATGATATATCCACCACTGTCAGCGTTGCGGGCGCGGTGGGCGTGAATATGGATGCAACCCAGGGCTATGGGGTGGGCGTTGGCATTGCGGTAAACACTGTGGCGCGCGATGCCATGGCGCGTGTTACCGGCGCAGGCAGCATCCGCACTGGCGATCTGGCGCTGGAGGCAATCAGCGGCCAGGCCATCTTTGGGTTTGGAACCAGTGCCGGGCTTGGCATGACCGGGCTTTCGGGGTCAATCACTGTCAATACAATCTCTGGCGGTGCAAAGGCGCTGATAGATGGCGGCGCGGGTGTGCGCCAGATACAGGCCGCGACCTTGAGTGTCATTGCCGAGGAGGATAATGAGATATTCGCGCTTTCGGGCGCCCTTGCCGGGGGGCGCGGCACGGCGGTTGGCGGCGCGCTATCCGTCAATACCATTGTTGCGCGAACCGAGGCGCGGGCCGAGAATATCACCCTGACGGCCCGCGACGGGGGGCCAGACTCCGAAGCGGAGCTTGGCGAGGTGGAGATCGCGGCGATAAGCGAGAGCGCCATCACCGCGATCGCCGTGGCCGGTGCCGCCGCGCTGGAGGGCGAGGCGGCCGGGGTTGGTCTTGCTGCCAACACGATCACGGCGGATTCCATCGTCTCTTTGGCCGATAGCGAGGTGCAAGAGGCCGAAAGCCTGAATGCCGATGCAAGCGGGGAGCGCCGGATTACCAGCCTTGCCGGGGGTGCGGCCGCCGCAGGCCGGGGCGCGGCTGGCGCTGGCCTGTCGGTGAACCTGCTTGTGGCGAATGACACGCGCGTTATTCTGGACAGGGCCGTTCTGAGCACCGTTGAGGATGGCGACATCAGCGCCACGGCCATAGCGGCGGGGGAAATCGCGGCGCTTGCGGCAGGGATTTCGGCCTCTCGCGATACCGCGATTGGCGGGGCGCTGACGCTGAATGTAACAACGGCCAGAACCGAGGTTTCGGCGGATAATTCCGATCTGTGGGCCAGCGGCGAGGTAGGCCTTGCTGCCAGTGACAGCGCGACAATTCGCAGCGCGGCGGGCGGTGCGGCGCTGGGTGTCGGGGCGGCCGGGGTTGGTGGCGCGATGGCTGCGAATTTCATCGCGCATGATACGGGTGTGATCACAAGCGGCAACAGCAGCTTGGCTGGGCGGCGGATCGGCATCTCTGCGCAAAATGGCGCGGCAATCCAAAGCGCCGCCGTAGGTTTGGCGGCCAGTGATTCCAATGCTTTTGCGGGGTCTGTCGCCATTGGCAATATTGCCAACACAACCCGCGCGCAGGCTTTGGGCAGCCTGCTTGCGGCAGATTCGGGCGCGGGCGAGATTGCCATTACCGCAACCCGCAGCGGCACGATAGATATCCTGTCGGGCACGGCGGCTTTTGGCGGGGCCAATGCCGTGGGCGGTGCTGTGAGCATTGCCACGATCACCGGGGCTGTGACCGCCGATGTTGTGGACAATGGGGCTGGCGGTGGGATTTCCGCCGAATCTCTGGCCATTGCTGCGGCGGATTCGGCTGCGATTGATGCCATCGCGGTGTCGGGCGTGGCGGGCGCGGGCGGCAGTGGTGGGGCGGGATCGCTGGTCTATACCCAGATCGGGCGGGCCGGGCCGGATGGCCCTTCTGTTGCGCCCTTGCCCGGCGGCCCGGAGGGGCAAGACCCTCTCGCCGCGGTGCAAGCCTCTGTCATTGGCGCACGGGATGGTGCGCTTGGCGATCTTGCAACCAACCTTTCCGGGCGCGGCGATCTGACGATTGATCCGGCCAGCCTGACGCTTGATCTTGAAAGCGACGATGTGGTGCGCGCGCGCCTTCAGACCACTGGCGTAGGGGCAAGCCTTCCGCAACTCTCGATCACCGCAACGCAGACAGGGGCAACCCGGTCACTTGCCGGGGCCGCAGGCGGCGGCACAAATGCCAGCTTTGGCGCGGGCTTTGCCCTGAATTTGATCTTTGGCAAGGCAGAGGCAGAACTGATCTTGCCTGACCAGCGCGAAACCTATGCCTTGGGCGAGATCACTGTCACCGCCGCGCAAGTGGGCAATGTTGACAGCGCAGGTGTTGCCGGTGGGGCTTCGGGATCGATTGGCGGGGCCGGGTCTGTCACGATCAATGTGATGAACCGGCAGGCCGCTGCGCGGATTGCCAGCGCGCAAGAGGGCCGCAGAGCCGCATTATGGACAGGGATGCATGATGTGACGCTGGGTGTAACCCAAGCGGGGGCAATCACCTCTGCCGCCGGGGCCGTTGGTATTGGCGGCACAGGCGGTGTGGGCGGTGCAATCTCTGTCACTGTCCTGTCGGATGATGCTGATGTGGTGTTGCAGGATGTGGTGCTTGATGGGCGCGGAGCGCCAGGCCTTGAGGGGCCAGGCCTTGAGGGGGCAGGCACGGTCACGATTTCGGCAGATCAGGATCATAGCCTCTGGGGCGGTGCTGCCGCCCTTGGCGGTGGCGCAGGCGGCGCTTTTGCCGGGTCTTTCGTGGTCAATATTGCTGATGGCGAAGTGGGCGCGCGGCTGCGTGACAGTGTTGTTATGGCAGATACAATCAGCGTGACCACCATCGCGCGCCCGGTGCTGAGCGCCAATGCGGGCGCGCTGGCTGTGGGCACGACCGGGGCTGTCGGGCTGGCCATTGCCAGCAATGTCGCCCGCCAGACCGTGCGCACCGATATTGACCGCGCCATCTTGCTGGCGCATGGCCCTGTCATCCTGACAGCGCGGGCCGAAGGCGATTTGTCGGGTGCGGGTGTTTCGGGCGCTGCAGATGCGGTTGCGGGCATTACCGGAACCGGCATCGGCAACAGCGCGCGCAACACGGTGGAAGTGCTGGTGCGCGGCTCTGCCCCGGCCCTGCCCGAAGCACCGCGCGGCGGCAGCGCGATCATGACGGTCGGGACAGTGCTGCTCTCTGCCACGGCGTCGAACAGGGTCAGCTTGAAGGGCGGATCAGAGGAAGAACCGGGGCTGAATGTCAGCTTTGCGGGTGGCGGTGTTGCCGGTGTCGGGGCCAGTGCCACTGTCAATGCGCTTGCCAATGCCGTGCGGGTGGGGGTGAGCGGCAATTCGCGGATTACCGGCCTTGGCCAGAGCGGCGTTGATATTGCGGGAACCGAGTATTTCGGCGTGATCGCGGATGCGGCGGCGCGTGCCTCTATTGACATGTTGACAGCCAATGGCGCTGTGGGCGGGATTGCGGGTGTGGCGGCGCTGATGTCGCTGAACCTGATCGAGGATGGCGCGCATGTTGTTCTTGGCACAGGGGAACAGGCGGCGCCCGTGCAGATTAACGGGGCGGCGGCTGACTTTGCCCCTCTTTTGGGAACCGACAGCACGGATGCCCGGCAGGATGCCCGTTTCACGGCCAGCACAGAGGCTGCGGCAACGGTTGTAACAGCCAATATCGCCGTGGGCGGCAAGGCCGGGGTGGGTGCGGGGTCTGGCACGCTGATTTCACGCTCCGAGGCCGGGGTTGATCTGCGCAGGGCACAGGTTACGGCGGCGCGCGACATTGTGCTGGATGCAGGTTCAGAAACTGATCTTCAGGCCGTTACGCTGGGGCTTGCGGGGGGCTTTGTGGGCGTTGCCGCCAATGCCGGTGTCACTGTCATGGGCGCGAAGGCTTTGGTCGATATTGATGATGCCATCCTGTCGGCGGGCCGGGACATGGCCCTTGCTGCGCGCGTGACAAGCAACAGTACCGCCGTTGTCGGGGCTGCTGCGGGCGGCGCTGTGGGGGCATCGGGCGGGGTGCAGGTTACGGTGTTCGACTCGCTTTCGCGCGTGTCTGTCGGGCGCGGGGAATCGCCCGCGAACAGCACGCTTGCGGCTGAGGGCGATTTGTCCCTGACGGCGGATACCGTGTTGGCGCTGGACGGCAAGGCCGTTTCTGGCGCAGTGGGTGGGTCTGCACTGGCTCTGGCGCTGAATGTGGGTGTGATCACGTCACAGACGCTTGTCGATATCGGGCCGGAAGAAAGCCTGAGCGCGCTGGAGGCCCTGACCCTGCGCGCGCGTGACACCATATCCATTACCGGAATGGCCGGGTCGCTGGGGGTTGGCGGGCTGGGCGGGGGCGCGTCATTGGAGTATGCGCGCTTTGCCGGGGGAACGCGGGTGCGTATCGGGGATGGTGCGCTTCTGCGCGCGGATGCAGGCGCGACACGGCTGGCCGCACCTGCCAGTTCCGCCCGGAACATCGTGATCGAAGCCTTGTCAGAACGGCGCGTGACATCTTCTGTTGTTGCGCTTGGCGGCGCTGTCTTTGCCGTGAATGCCGCGCTTGGTGTGATCGATATGGGGGCAGTGGCAACGGATGAGGCGGGCAACCGTGATACCCTGCTGAATGCGGCACAGGAAGAATTCACCTCTGATTTGCGCGCGGAAGGGGGCGGGCTGACCGAAGAGGAGCGCCGCGCCACTGCCGGGGGGGTGATGACCCATGCCGGGGCAGATGCCACCAGAGCCACAGTCGCGGCAGAGCGTCAGGCGCTGCGCCTGAATGGCCCTGCCGCGCCGGATGCCGTTTCTGTCAGTCTGGGCGATAATGTCATTTTGGAAACACGCGGCAATCTGACCCTGCGCGCAGATGCGGCCACCTTTGTCACACAGACGGCGGGCGGCCTTTCGGCGGGGGCATTTGGCGGCTCTACCAGCGGGGTGGGTGTGTCCAGCCTGTCCACATCGGTGGGGGTTGAGATTGGCACTGGCGCGCAGCTGCGGGCGGATGGCGCTATCGCGCTTTCGGCCCGCAATGGCGCGATCAGCGGCGAAAACCTGCTCAGCGCCACCGGGTTCACCCTTGCGGCCTCGGTCGGGTATGCCGTGGGTGTCGGGATTGTGACAACCACGGTTGCGGGAACAAGCGCCCTGACCCTTGGGGCGGATACCCGGATCGGCGGCTATCTGGGCGCGCGTGCCACGGCGGCCACGCTTTCGGCCATGCGTGACGGGGGTGTTGCGGTTGATGTCAGGAATGCCAGCCTTTCTCTTGCAGGCGGGGCGGGGCTTGTCATCTCATCGGCAGGGCTTTCGGGCGGGAATGCCATTGCGCTGGGCAGCGCGCGGATCACGGCGCGCGATGCCACTGTCGCGGCAGATGACACAAGCCGCGCCGTGGCGGCAGGTGAGGGCAGTTCGGGCGGGATTGGTGGCGGGTTGAACTCTGTCATTGTCACAGCGGCGGCAGAGACAACCGGCACCCTGAGCGCCCAAGGCGCAGAGATTGACGCCACCACAGCCCGCATTGCCAATGAAAGCGCCGTTTCTGCGCAGGCGCAGGCGCGCGGCCTTGCGGTTGGGGCGGTGGCGATTGGCGCAAGCGTGGCCACATCGGATGTGCGCGTCACCCTTGACAGCGACATGACCGCGACACTCCGCGCGCGCGACATTGCCTTGGTCACGCGGTTGCGCGCCAGCGGGTTTGACACTTCGGTGGCGCTGTCCAACGCCACGTCGGGCGGCATTCTGGCCGGAAATGGCGCTGTCTCTTCTGCATGGTCAACGCATGCTGTCTCTGCCCGGTTTGCCGGCAATTTCCATGCCACGAATGAAACGCGGATTGACACCGGCACGCAGGCCCTGAAGGCGCGGGCCAATGCCAGTGGCGTTTCCGGCGGGCTGATGGCGGCAGGGCTGACCATCGCGCAGGTGGGCCAGAATCAGGATGCAGCACTTGCGGCGGATGACCGTCTGGCCCGTGTTGACCTGACGCTGGAGAACGCAACCTTCACCGGCAAGAGCGTGGTGATCGAGACGGCAAATGTGACGAATACCGATGTTGCGGCGATTTCCGGCTCTGGTGGCCTGACGTCCGGCGCGGCGTCCGAGGCGATTGTGACCACCGCCAGCCAGACGCAGGCGCGCATCGGGCAGGCCAGCGCGGTGGCCTTTGACGGGTTGGAAACCCTGTCCATCATGACCGGGCAAGGCCAGACATTGGCCAGTCTGGTGGATACAACAAGCGCGGCAGCGCTTGGCAGTTCTGGCGCGGTGGCGCGCGGGTCTGTGTCCAGCACTGTCGCGGCCACTATCGGGGGCGGTGTTGCAATCACGGCGCAGGGAATAGAGATCGGCGCGACCAATGCTGTCAACCGTCCGGACAATGGGCTGAACATGCGCTCCGGCTCTGGCGGCGTATTTGACGCTGCGGCGATGGCGTCCATGCTGACAGTGGCGGCGCAAACCGACCTGACAGTGGAAGACGGGGCCAGTATCCGGCAGATCGGGCTTGTCGGCAATGCTGATCCTTTCGCCCTGACGGCGCGCAATGTGTTGTCAGTGACAGATCGTATCAACCTCGATTCCGGCGGGGTTACGGCCCTGCCGCGCGGGGTGTCGCATATTGATGTGACCGCCAGCGCCGCGCATGTCACCATTGGCGGCGCTACGCTGTTTGCGCTGGAGGATCTGAACCTGCGCGCAGGCAGTGACGCCAAACTCAAGGCCGAGGTGAATGCAAATACCTATGGGCTGTCCGGCGCGGCCTCTGGGGCAAGCATCGTCACGCTGAATGCGGATAACCGGGTTGTGTTGCAGGATGGCGCGCTTCTGGAAAGCCTTGGCAATATCCATATCGGTGCCGGCTATGGGGCAAACGGGGTGCAAACGGTGGATTTGCACGCGGAAACACGGCTGTTCAACAAAACCGCCTTCCCGATTGCGGCCGATCCTGCCGCGGATGCGATGGCCAATACCGCCTCTATCATTGATGTGCAGGCGGGCGCGCGCGTGCTTGCCGTGCGCAATGTCTATCTTTTCTCCGAGGCGGGGCAGCGGTCTGTTCTGGGCTATGGGCGTGGCAAAGACCTTTATCGCGAGGTTCTGGCAGAGTTGGGCACCGCCATCAGCGAGGCGTTTGGCGGCGAGCCTGTCAGCCTTGATCTGGAATCCGGCACGGCGCAGGACATCTCTGATGACGGGATTTTGGTGAATGGCTATGTCCGCGCCGGGTCGCGCAATCGTCAGATTCTGGTCATCAATGAAGATGACAACATCCAGAACTCCCGCATTGGCGCGTATACCAATGACATGGCAGACGGGATCACATGGGCCTTGCGCAAGGATGTATCCGTCTCGCGCGAGGTCAAGGCGCGGATGGATTTGCTGCAAAGGCTGCTGGATGATCCGATCCTGAATTCAGATCCAGAGGCCGTGGCGGCATGGAGTGCCGAACGGGCAACGCTTGCGGCGCGCGACAGCACAGGGACAGCGGATTTCCTTGATCTGGAAGATATCACCGCCGCGCAAGGCGATATCGTGCTGCGGGCTGATTATGTGCATGGCACGGAAACCGGCACATTGGATGCCCCCGCCAATGCCGAGATTATCATCCATTCCTATGCCCGCGACGGTGGCACGGCGCGGTTTATCAACACCAAGGGCATGGAAATCCTGCTGGGCGAAGGGGGGCGCATCTTCTTCAATGATGTGACTGTCACCACCCCGGCAGAGATTACCGCCCTGTCCGATCCGGCCCGCCCCGGCCCTGACAGCTATGACATGATCTCTGGCGCGACATCGGGAGAGCCGAAGATAGAGGTTGTCACCTTTGGCGAAGGCTCTGTCATCGTGGGCGGCGCGATCAGCAACCCCGGCGGTCTGGCCCTGTTCAATGCGAATGAAGGGGATCTGGATGTGCGGGCCGATATCAGCGCGCGCACCATAGAGCTGAGAGCCGGGCGCGATTTTCTGCAGGGCTTTACGCTGGGTATCCGTAATGTCGATGGCGACCCCGAAAGCATTTATGCCGATTATTTCCAGCGTGCAGAGGATATCGTGCGCACAAGCGTTGCGGTTTCGGGCGCGCTGCCATCGGATCTGTCGTCGCGGCTGCCAGAGTTTGAACTTGCCCCGCGCCGGGGCCGGATTCAGGCCGGGCGCAATGTCTATATCTCGGCGGATATCCTGAATGTGAACGGGCTGATCCAGGCCGGGCGCGGCAGTTTCACGGTAGAGATCGGGGCAGGCATTGACGCCGATCTGGATGCTCTGACCGGCCAAAGCGCGCGGGTAATGCTTTATGACCCGTCAGAGCCGTTCATCGCAAAGCCAGACGGCTCTGCCAATATCATACGCAATGCGCATATCACCAGCGATGTGTTTGTCCGCTTTGACCCCACAGCGCTGGATGACACTGGTGCAATGACAGGCGCCATCGTGATCAACCCGATGATCGTGCAGGGCGGCGAGGTAGAGATTGTTGGCAAGATCATCTCGACAGGTGGCGGCGAAATCCGGTCGCTGGACGGGTTTGGCACGATTGATGTGGTCAATCATTCCACACGCCCGATCCGGCTGGAGCGGGTGGATACCGGCGCCAATACGCCGGAGGGGGTAGAGGGCCGCGTGCGGATTACAGATACAAGCCGCATGATGGGCAGTGATTTCCTGATTACGGAATATCGCCGCAGCGGCAACAGTTTGCAGGTTTTCAACAACCAGACATTCCAGACTGTTGCCCTTGATTTTGATGCAGATGGCGAAACCGATGCCACGCGGATAAACCCGACCAACCTTGTCTCTACCATCACGGCGGATGACGGGCGCAGCGCAAGTTACGCCACGCTGGCGCGGCAGGAACTGGTTATAAACCGGGCCGAAACCGTGGTGCGCACCCGCAATATCAAACGCACGACCACCCGTGTCTTTTTCATCAACCTTTCTGGTGCAGGAGAGGTCAGAACAACCGTAAGAACCAAGACAACACCCCTTGATCCTGAAATTCTGACAGGCCTTTCCGGCACGTATCTGACAACGGCCAGCGTTGATCTGACAGAGCCTTATCGGATCACGGCGGAGAGGCGCTCTTTTGAGGTGAGCCAGTCGGATATCGTAGCCTCTGGGGACGAGTTTATCGGCGACTACATCGAAAGATGGAGCGTGACAGAGACAACGACACATCTGTATTCGCACCGCCTGAAGGCTGATCACCCGATCGCGATTACATTTGACGGCACGGATTCAGGCGGGTTGCGGATACACAGCCTGGGCGATGTGCAGCTTGCAGGCGCGGTGCGCAACCAGCTGGGCAGCACGGTGATTGAATCCACCGGGGGATCACTGCTTACCAAGGATCCGACAGTCATCGTTGATGTGGGCGATGCAACGCTTGCGGCGCTGGGCGGGCGGATTGGCGGGATGGGGTCTGCCTTCCGCATAGACCAGACCGAAGGCGCCACCCTGACGGCGACAGCGCAAAACGGGATCGACCTGCGCGAGCTTTCGGGCAATATGAACGCCCTTTCCGTGCGCACCACCGCGCGCGACAGCAACCCCGCGAATGCGCTGACGGGGAAAGTGCGGCTGGTGGCCGATGGCGCGATCCTTGGATCGGGCGATGGCCCGCATATTGAAGGCGCGGCGATAGAGCTTGTCGCGATCAACGGCACGCTGGGCACGGAAGCGGCGGCGCTGGTGCTGCGCGAAGAGGGTGGCGCGCTGAGTGCGACTGCGCGCGACAGCATCTATCTGCGCGACGTGGCCGGGGATCTGAACCTGCGCGATGTCAGCTCTTCGCTTGGGTCTGTCACGCTGGGCGCGGCTTCGGGCCGGGCGGTGGATGCCAATGACATAGAGCGGCGCGACCTGCGCACAGAGGCCGAACTTCTGGATCTGTGGTCAAATGATCTTGGGCTGTTTGGCGATGCGGCCATCACCGAACGAAGCGCCCAACAGGTTGCTGCCCTCAAGGCCGAGCGCGAGCGCAGCTACCGCGCCTATTGGCAAGAGCGCAGCGCTCAGGGCGGCGCGGCGCTATCCTTCACGCTGGAGGCCGGGGCAGAAGACACGCTGCGCAACACCGGCTGGTCAGACGGCCAGATTGCCGCCTATGTCGCAGAGCGCGCGGGGCTATATGCGCTGTGGAACGATGGCACAGAGTTTGACCCGGCCTATAGCCATGCCGTTAGCGCCGAAGAGCGCGCAAACCTTCTGGAGGGTGTGTCATGGACGCAAGAGCAGTTGCAGGCCTGGCTGCGCGCTGGTCTGATCCGGGGCACTGGCGATACGAATATCCGCATAGAAGCGCCGAATATCCGCGCGGCGGGGGATATCACCCTTAACACCATTGGTGCGGGCACAACGCTGGCGCCGCATGTTCTGGGCAGCGACAGGGCCGAGGATTTGCGCGTGCTCTCCTCTGCCGAGCGGCGTGATATCACCATAGAAGGCAATCTGGTCAGCGTGGCGCGGCGCGATGATCTGAATATCGCCTTCACCCGGCGTGATGCCACAGACCGCCCCTTGGGTGCCCTGACACTTGGCACAACAACGGCGGATGTGTTGCTGGGGGCAGAGACGCCCATAGCAGTGGCCCAGATCGACACCACCGGCGATGTCGAGATCAAGGTGGATGGCGCGATTTTCGATGCAAGCCCGGCCGGGCATGTGGCGATTGCCGGGCGCAATATCTTGCTGGAATCCGGCAATTTCGCAGCCATTGGCACGCCAGAGGCACCGCTCAGCCTGAACCTGCTGGAGGGCGGAGAGCTGATTGCGCGCGGCGGCACAGGGGTATTCCTGACCACCTTGGGCGATGCGCCGCTGGCAGAGATTTTCTCTGGCGGGCCGCTGGTGCTGCAGGCCGGGGGGCGGATACTGGATGCGGTGGGCACAGGTGCCGTGCGGGTGCGCGCTGCCGATATCACCCTTTCGGCAACAGAGATCGGCCTTGAAACCACCCCGCTTGTCGTTGAGGTGACAGGCCCGGCGGGCGCGCTGGACATGATAACCACCACGGGCGATGCCTATCTTGGCGCCAGCGGCCCGCTGCGGCTTGTGCGCGGGCGGATCGCGGGCGGGGGCCGGTTGGTGGCCGGTGATGCGCTGGCCTTTACAGGGGCAGATACGCTGGTTTTTGGCGCAACCGCCACGCTTGCGCTGATCGCGCCGATGGGGATCGACCTCTCGGCCAGCACCGGCACCGATATCGCCGGTGGCACGCTGTCGCTGATCGCGGGCGGGCCTGTCGGGACATTGGCCAAACCGCTGGCCACGGCGCTGGCGGCCTTTGACATGGGATCAACCGGCACTGCGGCGGCGCCGCTGGTGATGACCGAGGCCGATGATTTGGCCATTGGCACTGTCACCCTTCCGGTGGCGGGGTCTGATATGACCCTGACAGCGGGCGGCACGCTGACAATCGGAACGATCACAAGTGCGGCCGATGTCACGCTTGCGGCAGAGGCCATCGTGAACGGGCGGATTATGGGCGAACGGGTTGATCTGCTGGCCAATGGCACGCCCGGCGGGATTGGCACGACATCGCGCATGGATCTGACCGCCGCCACCCTGCGCGCGCGCAGCCTGTCGGGCAATATCATGCTTGGCCTGCGCGACCGTGACACAGAGGTAGAGAGCATCACCGCCGGGGGCAGCGGGCAGATTGACATTGCCGCAGCCGATATCGGGCTGACACTTCTGGCCGATGCGGGGATCACCACGCAGGGCGGGGCGGTTCTTGTTACGGCGGGATCGCTGGACAGCCGCGCAGATATCCTCTCGCGCGGGGGGAGCCTGTCTGTCACGACCACAGGCAATCTGACAAACACAGGCAATCTGACACAGGCCGCAGATACCAGCATCAATGCAGGCAATGGCGTTTTGCAGGTTTCTGCCGAGGGTGACATGCAGATTGCCCGGATCGAGACAGGCAACGCCTCTGAAGAGGCGCTGCGCCTGACAGTTGGCGGGGCGCTCTCGGTCGCGCCGGGGCAAAGCGGGCCGCAGGTTGTGGCCAATGCGGGCGGCGCGCGTTCAATCCTGCGCCTTGGCGCGCTGACACCTGTCGGGCCAGAGGGGCTTGGGGTGGCGCTGGATGTGCTGGATCTGGAGGTGACGGATGGGCCTGTCCATCTGAAAGAGAGTGACGCCATTACGCTTGAGAGCGTAATCGTGCAGGGCGGCATGCTGGATGTCTTTGCCACGGGAACCATTCATGTGGGATCAGTGCGCGCGCAGGCGTTTGCGCCGATTGTTCTGACCAGCGCGACAGGTGATCTGATCTCCGACGGGGCCACGCTTTCTGGCGGAGAAATCCGCCTGTTTGCGCTGGACGGCGCTATCCGTGGCACGGCAGACGGGGCCTTCCGGGGGGATGCCTCTGATCACTCCACGCTGCATCTGTTTGCAGGGGCTGATCTGTCTTACACCGAGACAGCGGGCAATCTGCGCGCGGGGTTTGCGCTTTCGGACAGGGGCGATTTGTCGCTATCCGCGGCGGGAGATATGACGCTGGGCATTCTTGGCGCGGCCGGGGATCTGCGGCTGGAGGCAGCGGACGCCCTGACCGTAACCATGATCGGCGAGGCGGTGATCGATCTGGCAGATGAGGAGGCGTTGCAACTGGTGAGCCCGGAGGTCTATGGCACGCGCGCGGCGCGCGCGCCGCGCAATCTGGATTTGCTGACCCGCAATCCCGGCAGTTCTGTTCGGGTGGGGCTGGCCGGGGCGCGCGAGACCATGGATATCGTGGGCGATCATATCGATGTCATGGCGCATGACGAGACCCCGCAAGACGGGCTGGAGATGACCGTTCAGGATGCCAGCGGTGATCTGGCCGAGCGGGTGGATATTACCTCTGTCGGGGCAGGTGTGCGGCCCTTCATCGCGGCAGGGCAGTATTTTGATGATCCCCGCCCCCTGCTGGCAGATCGCAGCCGCACCACCGGGGCCACGGGAACCCTGACCCTGACAACCGGGTATATCCGTACGGGTGATATCAGCCATGCTGGCCCCGCGCTGCTTGGCGAAGATATCCGCATTGGCGATACCGTCTGGTTCCGGCAAGGCAGCTTCGATCTTTTGGCCGAAACCGCCTACAGACTGCTGTCAACAGTGGCCGATTCGCAGGTTCTGGCCCATAATGGCGGGCGCATGACCTTCGAATTGCGCAATGACATTCTGCTGGACACAATCGCGGATGGCAGGCCGGTGGATGGATCGGGCGGAACGGTTCTGGTTCTGAACCGGCGTCTTGGCGGGGTGCATCTGAACGGGGGGCAGGGCTATCCCTTTGGCGTGGGTGTTGAAACCGGCATCCTTGGCTGGCGGGCAGGGCTTGCGCCCCTGCGCCCCGATACCAGCGCATCGGGCCAGCGGCTGACGCGCTTTGTGCTTGCGCAAGAGGCGGAGTGATCCTGCGGCCCGGTTTATCGGCGCGGCATGGGGTTTGCCCCGCGCCGGGCCTGATCAGAGCGCGCGCGGGTTGCACGCCGATTACTGCATTCTCTGGGCCGCATTTTCTGGGCCTTTGTGTATTGCGCCGGTGCTGCGTTCAAAACAGGCCCGCCTTGCGGGGTGGTGACATGGTGTTACCCTGTGCAGCCGCCCGCGCCCGGCTGTTGGCGGGGCGAAGCGCATGCAGGCTGGTTGGCCTGTGTCGCGTGGCAAGGCTGGCCCGCTTCGCCCTTGGGCAAGAGGGGGCCGGATTCAGATAGCCCTTCCAGCGGCATGGCGCAGGTTTGCGGCTCTGGCTCTGGCGGTGCCGGGGCGCAGGCCGACAAGGCCAGCAACCCGAAAACGGCAAGTCTTGCCCGCATGATCTGCCGTTCCTTTCTGCCCTACCGCGCGCGTCAAGCCCCAACCGGCCCTGCCCCCAGACTATCCGCTTTGGGCAGGGTGCGGCAAGATCATCTTGCGGGCGCTGCTGTTAACCTTTGCGGCAGGGCGCCGGGCGCAAAACATAATGGCCGGGGCGCACCAGTTGCCGGCGCTCTTCATAAATGGCCGGGTAGTGCATGCGATAGACCTGATGCACCCCGCCGCCATTGCGATGTTCCAGCCGCATTTCGGCCTCTTTGACCAGATGTTTTGTTGTGCGGAATTCAGGCTCTACATACACCTTGTCAAAACATTCTACGACATGGCCGTTCCATGCGGCGGCAGGGGTGGCGATAAAGGGGGCCAGCGCAAGGGCCAGCGCTGGAAGTGCGAAATGTTTCATGCCGTTCTCCACTTTAAAAATCTGTCTTGTCAGAATTTGACTGCTCAAATGCGCCTTGTGCGAAACGCTATGCGGCGGCTTTGCCCCCAAGCTGCGCTTGCGTCACAAGATTAGCACCCCGGCCTGCAGCCCGCAACAACTCTGCGTTGCGGGGCCAGGGCGGTTAACCGAATCTTAGCCCGTTTGCGGCACGCTGGCCCGCATGATTGACCATGAGCAAAGCCATTTGTCCGAAATCCTGCCGCTCTTTGGCCATGCGCCTGCGGTGCAGGCAGCGCCCGCGCCCGGCGGGGGGAAACTGCCCTCTTACATCAAAGACCACCGCCAACGCCTGCGCGCGCGGTTTTCGGCAGGTGGTGCGCAGGCCATGCCGGATTATGAATTGCTGGAACTTATCTTGTTTCGCGCCATCCCGCGGCAGGATATGAAACCGCTTGCGCATCAGCTGATTGCAACATTCGGGGATCTGAATTGCGTTATCACTGCCACGCCCGCACGTTTGCGCAGCCTGCCGGGCGTGGGCGATGCGGTGATAACCGAATTGAAACTGTTTGAAGCCTGCGCGCAGCGCATGATGCGCGCGCGTGTGATGAACCGGCCCTTGCTGTCCAGTTGGAATGCCGTGCTGGATTACTGCCATACCACGATGGCGCACCACGAAATCGAACAGTTTCGGGTTCTGTATCTGGACCGCAAGAATGTCCTGATCGCAGATGAAGCGCAGGGCGAGGGCACGGTGGATCATGTGCCTGTCTACCCGCGCGAGGTGATGCGCCGCGCGCTGGAATTGAACGCCTCGGCGCTGGTATTGGTGCATAACCACCCATCGGGCGACCCCACGCCATCGCAGGCCGATATCACCATGACGCAAACCATCCGCACAGTGGCCGAAGCGCTGTCCATTACCCTGCATGATCATATCGTGATCGGCAAATCCTGCGAGCTGAGCTTTCGTAGCGAAGGGTTGTTGTGAGGGGCTTGCGGCAATCTGCAACCACCAGCCTGCAAGGCGGCGCTAGCGCTGGCCCAGTGCCGCGGCAAGGTGAATATCCATCACGCTTATCCCCGGTTCTGCCGGGCAATCGGGGGCCGCAAAAACCAGTTCTTTCAGTTCAGACGGCATGGCGCCCTTCGATTGCGACAGAAAGGCGCGCAGGTCTTGCCCGCATTCTGCGGCGCTGAACCGTGCCTCTACCTCGACATGGGTTTGGGGCAACAGCGCCAAGGGCAGCGAATAGATTTGCGCCATCATCGGTTCCGGCCCGCGCAATTCGCCCAAGGAGATCAAAAACGCCTCTTCCAGATCAGGGTCAAATGGCCGCGCGGCGTGGATATGCCCGGCCTCCCCATAGCCTGCGCCATTGAGATAGGCATGCAGGCCAAACCCGGCATCCCCTGTCCATTGCAAAACAAAACGCGCATAGGTTTCAGCATCTTCCACAAGGGCTGAAGCGCTAAGATAGCTGTCATCATGCAGGAAGACATCCACTTGCGCCTGTTGCATCAAAGCCGGAATATAGGTGGCAAACTGGCCATCCGGCCCCAGATAGGCGCTGAAGGCCAGATCCCCATGGCCGATGACAAAGCGCGTATCCGGCGCGCAAGGCGCGTTTAGCGCCAGTTCCAGCAATCCGTCAAAGGCGGCCGTCACCGCCAGAGTCGGGGTGCAATCAGGTTGCTCTGGCGCAGCCTCGGCCTGGTGCTCCGGCGCTTGCGCCAGGGGTGCGCTTGGGGGGGGCGCGGGTTGCGCCTCTGCCATAACCGGCACAGGCGTCTGCTCTGGCGCGGCCACAGTTTCCACCACCGCTTCCGCGACTGTTTCGGCCGCTGTTTCCGCCACAGTGTCCGCGACTGTTTCAGCCGCCGTTTCCGTCATTTGCAATCTTGGCGTATCGTCGGCCGGGGGCGTGGCCTGCGCTGGCGCTGAAATCGCTGCCAGATCAAGCCCCTCTCTGTCCCCGCGTGAAAACAGATCGGGCAGCAAAACCACCGCCCCCGCCACAACCACACAAAGGATCGAAACACCCCGAATGATGATCGTCTTGTCCATACCCCTCCCCGCTTTGCCGGAACACAAGCCCGCATAACGCATGATTCGGGCGGCAATGCGGCAAGATCGGGGCTGCTGCGGAAAAAGAAAAACGCGCGCGGCGTTGCTTTACGCGTTCGCGTGGCTCATGGCGCTCTGACCAAGTGGCCACCAGGCTGAATTTTATACTTTTCCCGATCACATTCCGAGTTGGTGCAGCAAACCGAACTTCGACACCTCAGAGCATGATTTGAGCGGGTTTCGTGTATCGGCTCTCAATATTTCAATGGGTTAGCTTGGAGTGATGGGCTGGTTTTTAGAAATCATGTAGTCACACACTCTGCTCTATTCACTGTTGATTTGTTGGAGAATACTCTGATATCTTCGCTACACAATGTATACGCGCATCACCAAGACCGGCGACCGCCAATACCTGCAACTGGTCGAATCCTTCCGCAACGACCGCGGACAGGTGCGCGTGCGGGTCATTGCCAATCTCGGACGGCTGGACAGATTGAGTCCCGACAAGCTCGATCCGCTGATCAATGGGCTGAACCGTGCGCTTGGGCGAACGGAGAATACATCGTCAGAGATCATTCAGGAGGCAGGCCGGGCACATGGCAATGTCTTTGCCCTTCATGAACTCTGGTGCGAATTGGGATTTCAGAAGGCGCTCAGCCGCGCACTGCGTTCAAGCCGTAGGGAATTTGACGCAGAAGCCTTGATCCGCGCTATGGTGTTCAACCGCCTCTGCGAACCCGACAGCAAGTTGGGCTGTCTGCGCTGGCTGGAAACGGTTGCCATTCCCGCGATGCCTGATGGCGTGACGCACCAGCAATTGCTGCGCGCGATGGACACGCTCATGGACAATGCGGTAGGTGTCGAGGATGCCCTGGCGCGCCAGATCCGTCCGTTGGTCGACCGTGATCTGGCTGTTGTCTTCTATGACCTGACCACAGTGCGCATCCATGGGGAAGGCGCGGTTGAGGATGACATTCGCGCGTTCGGGATGAACAAGGAGCGGGGTGGTATCGCCCGTCAGTTTGTCTTGGGCATTGTGCAGACGGCGGATGGCCTGCCACTCATGCACACAGTTCACCCCGGCAATGTTGCCGAAACCAAGACTCTGCAGACCATGCTGAAGACCGTTCTGCAACGCTTCCCTATTGACCGTGTCATCCTGGTGGCGGATCGCGGCCTGCTGAGCCTGGACAACATTCATCATCTGACAGAAATGGCCAATCAGGGCGGGCGTTCCGACCGCGGGGCCTATAGCCGCTTCACCCGCGCTGTCGCCGAGGCTGAAATGTTGCGCTTTGTGAAGCCCGACCTGACTGCAGACCGGTTCTCCTGGAGCATTGATGAAAACGCTATTGCTGACGCGCAGTTATTCGATGGCAAGCTTGCGCTGATCACCAATGCTGCAGACCTGACACCTGCCGAGGCGGTCACGCGCTACAAGGGCCTGGCCGACATCGAGCGGGGCTTTCGTGTGTTGAAATCCGACATCGAGATCGCGCCGGTTCATCACAGACTGCCGGATCGCATCCGTGCGCATGCGCTGATCTGCTTCATGGCCTTGACCCCCAAGTTCATCAACAAAATCGATAAGTGTTTGATTTCATTTAGGCCGAATGGCCAAAAATGTTACAACAAGAGCGCTGTCAGGCTGGCTTTGGCAGGTTGAGTGTTTCGAAGAGGTCCAGTTGCTCCGGTGTGGTTTTGCTTATTCCGTGGAAGCTGCGGCTTCCGGCATATGCCGTGTGTTTCTGGATGCGCGACAGGATGTCGAGGGCGACTTGGGGGCTCGCGGTGTGCCCCTTGGCTTTTAGACGCATACGCATGACGCGGTGAAGGGTGAGGGCCAGAAAGCAGATTAGCGCATGAGCGCGGATACGATCTGGCAGCCGGTGGTGAACCGGCGCAATCTCGATGTCGGATTTCAACACGCGAAAGCCACGCTCGATATCGGCCAATGCCTTATAGCGCGCGACGGCGTCAGCCGGTGTGATCTCGGGGACATTGGTCAGCAGGACGAGCTTGCCATCAAACAGGGCCGCTCGGGCGATAGCGTCTTCATCTATGTCCCAACTGAAGCGATCTGCCGTGAGATCGGCCTTGATGAAGCGCGTCAGTTCCGCGTCTGAAATGGCGCGGACAAACCGGCTATAGGCCCCCCGGTCTGAGGCGCGGCGGCCTTTCTCGCTTTTTCCTTCGTCCTGGCGATCAAGCTTTGCGACCATGGCATTGCCCATGGCATCGAGCTCATCAATCCTTGCACGGCGCGCCGCACCCTGTTCCTTCGCGCGCCCGGAATCATGCGCCACAATCAGGCGGTGCCCTTCAAAACTGGCCTCGCGCAACCCGTCACCGTCGCTGAAGTCGAAATTCTGGAAGGTTTCCAGCAGGTCGCTGTAGCGACGCGCAGGCACGGCCAGGATGAACTCCAGCTTGCGCCCGCCCTTATCGGCGATGTCTGTCAGGTGGTGGATGTTGTCGAGGCTCAGCAGGCCGCGATCCGCCACCAGAATGATGCGCTGGATAGGAAATCGCTGCAGGACCGTTTGCAGCATGCCCTGCAGGGTCTTGGTCTCGGACACATTTCCCGGATGCACGGTGTGCATGAGGGGCAGGCCATCGGCGGTCTGCACCACGCCCAACACGAACTGGCGCGCGATGCCGCCTGTTTCCTTGTTCATGCCAAAGGCGCGAACATCATCTTCCAGCCGGGCCTCGCCATGAATCCGCACGGTCGTCAGGTCGTAGAAGACCATTGTGAGATCGTGATCCACGAGTGGCCTGATCTGGCGGGCCAAAGCCTCCTCGACACCCTCAGCGTTGTCCATCAACGCGTCCATAGCGCGAAGCAAATGCTGATGGGTAACGGTCTCGGGCATGGCGGGCATGGCAACAGTTTCCAACCAACGCAGGCAGCCCAGCTTGCTTGTGGCATCGCACAGCCTGTTGAACACCATGGCTCGAACAAGCGCTTCGGCATCAATGCTGCGCTTGCCGGAACGCAGCGCCCGGTTGAGGGCCCGGTCGAACCCAAGGTCTTTCCACAACTCATGCAGGGCAAAGACCGTGCCATAGGTGCGGGCGGGATCGTGTGTAATCTCGTGCGCTGTGTTCTCAAGGCGCCCAACGGCTCTGTTCAACCCATTGATCAGGGGATCAAGCTTCTCAGGCGACAGCCTGTCCAGGCGGCCGAGGTTGGCGACCACCTTGATCCTGACCTTTCCTTCAGCGTCGCGATGCCCCTCCACCAGTTGGAGATAGCTTCGACCGCCTGATTTTGAGATGCGCGTATACCCCAAGTTCATCAACAAAATCGATAAGTGTTTGATTTCATTTAGGCCGAATGGCCAAAAATGTTACAACAAGAGCGCTGTCAGGCTGGCTTTGGCAGGTTGAGTGTTTCGAAGAGGTCCAGTTGCTCCGGTGTGGTTTTGCTTATTCCGTGGAAGCTGCGGCTTCCGGCATATGCCGTGTGTTTCTGGATGCGCGACAGGATGTCGAGGGCGACTTGGGGGCTCGCGGTGTGCCCCTTGGCTTTTAGACGCATACGCATGACGCGGTGAAGGGTGAGGGCCAGAAAGCAGATTAGCGCATGAGCGCGGATACGATCTGGCAGCCGGTGGTGAACCGGCGCAATCTCGATGTCGGATTTCAACACGCGAAAGCCACGCTCGATATCGGCCAATGCCTTATAGCGCGCGACGGCGTCAGCCGGTGTGATCTCGGGGACATTGGTCAGCAGGACGAGCTTGCCATCAAACAGGGCCGCTCGGGCGATAGCGTCTTCATCTATGTCCCAACTGAAGCGATCTGCCGTGAGATCGGCCTTGATGAAGCGCGTCAGTTCCGCGTCTGAAATGGCGCGGACAAACCGGCTATAGGCCCCCCGGTCTGAGGCGCGGCGGCCTTTCTCGCTTTTTCCTTCGTCCTGGCGATCAAGCTTTGCGACCATGGCATTGCCCATGGCATCGAGCTCATCAATCCTTGCACGGCGCGCCGCACCCTGTTCCTTCGCGCGCCCGGAATCATGCGCCACAATCAGGCGGTGCCCTTCAAAACTGGCCTCGCGCAACCCGTCACCGTCGCTGAAGTCGAAATTCTGGAAGGTTTCCAGCAGGTCGCTGTAGCGACGCGCAGGCACGGCCAGGATGAACTCCAGCTTGCGCCCGCCCTTATCGGCGATGTCTGTCAGGTGGTGGATGTTGTCGAGGCTCAGCAGGCCGCGATCCGCCACCAGAATGATGCGCTGGATAGGAAATCGCTGCAGGACCGTTTGCAGCATGCCCTGCAGGGTCTTGGTCTCGGACACATTTCCCGGATGCACGGTGTGCATGAGGGGCAGGCCATCGGCGGTCTGCACCACGCCCAACACGAACTGGCGCGCGATGCCGCCTGTTTCCTTGTTCATGCCAAAGGCGCGAACATCATCTTCCAGCCGGGCCTCGCCATGAATCCGCACGGTCGTCAGGTCGTAGAAGACCATTGTGAGATCGTGATCCACGAGTGGCCTGATCTGGCGGGCCAAAGCCTCCTCGACACCCTCAGCGTTGTCCATCAACGCGTCCATAGCGCGAAGCAAATGCTGATGGGTAACGGTCTCGGGCATGGCGGGCATGGCAACAGTTTCCAACCAACGCAGGCAGCCCAGCTTGCTTGTGGCATCGCACAGCCTGTTGAACACCATGGCTCGAACAAGCGCTTCGGCATCAATGCTGCGCTTGCCGGAACGCAGCGCCCGGTTGAGGGCCCGGTCGAACCCAAGGTCTTTCCACAACTCATGCAGGGCAAAGACCGTGCCATAGGTGCGGGCGGGATCGTGTGTAATCTCGTGCGCTGTGTTCTCAAGGCGCCCAACGGCTCTGTTCAACCCATTGATCAGGGGATCAAGCTTCTCAGGCGACAGCCTGTCCAGGCGGCCGAGGTTGGCGACCACCTTGATCCTGACCTTTCCTTCAGCGTCGCGATGCCCCTCCACCAGTTGGAGATAGCTTCGACCGCCTGATTTTGAGATGCGCGTATACATTGGACTAACGTTAAGTCCGAATTCGTCAAACATGCAAGACAATTATCAATGAAACGTGTTACAACAAGGCTTCGTCAAAGCAGGAGCCTTTGGGACGATAACTCATTGATAACTATAGCATCGGAAAACCGTAGATAGCGAATTTACCCAATTTGCTGTCGAACTTCGGGTATACATTGGACTAACGTTAAGTCCGAATTCGTCAAACATGCAAGACAATTATCAATGAAACGTGTTACAACAAGGCTTCGTCAAAGCAGGAGCCTTTGGGACGATAACTCATTGATAACTATAGCATCGGAAAACCGTAGATAGCGAATTTACCCAATTTGCTGTCGAACTTCGGTTGACCCTCTACCGTGTCATGCGCATGCGCCTGAAGGCCCAAAGGCACAATGCCAGCCCCCGCACTGCGCTGGATCTGCTTGCACGCATCCAAAAGCACACTGCCCATATCGGCGACCGCACTTTCAACGGGACCAGCAAAACCACTCAGGAGCAGCTCGATCTCTTCGAGGCTATGGGCCTCAAAAAACCCGCCTGACCGGCGCTGTAGTCACACAAATACAATTTCCGTGTGAACAATATCAATCACTTAGTTCATCCTGAACAACGTATTTTGCCTGCTCAAGCTGCTTGTGGCTCGATTTGATTGGTCGGACGGTGCCGTATAGCGGCCAGGAGCGCGGCGATGATGAGCGCAAAAATAGCCCTGAGATGGGCCAGTATCTTGCGGATATTGTGGCCGCAGGCACAGAGAACAGCGAAGATCGCATCTCCTCCAGTGCCCTTGAGGGGGCAGCGTGTCAGTCGACCGTCAGTTTTCATGTGTCCGATCTCGGCTTCGATGGCGCTGCGCCTTCGCAACAGTTTTGCCAGCATGGGCGTGATGCCTTTGCGCGTTCCGCTGATCAGGACGCGGGTTCGCGTCACACCATGGCCGCGATAGCCACGATCCACCACGGCCAGTGAGGGGCGGATGTCAGTCAGCACTTCGACCTGAGCCAGTGCATCTTGCAGAGTGTGCCCGTCATATGGGTTGCCAGGCAACGAGCGTGCCCCGACAATGAAGCCTTCCTCGATGGTCGCCGCGATAGTGACCTTGGTGCCAAATTCATAGCGCACACGCGCCTTGCCCTTCGAGATACAATCGACCTCGGGTTCATGCAGGCTGTAGATCTTGTTCTTATCCTTCGGTTTCTGATCCAGCAGCCGCCCTGTCAGCACCAGCGCATCGCAGATTTGTTCGCGCAGCGCTCCAGCTGCAATGCCACTCAGATGACGGCGCAAGTCGCGCATAACCCGCCCCGTGTAGCCTTGCAGCTTTTTCAATGCCTTGCGCATCCGCTTGAATTGTTTCGCGTGGGCATAGCGGCCGACCTGTCGCGCCAGGCGAGGGCCAAGACGGGTGTAACTTTGGCGTAGATCGACATCGGCCTCATGCGCCAGCGCCACCAGCTTTTGGCGCGCGCGTTCATAGAGCCGCGCATCAGTCGGATAGGCAATGTTCTTTTCCATCACCGTCGTGTCGACCGACACGCGCTCAAGGCTCTTGTCATCCACAGCGCCAGACGCGCGCCCGGCCTCGATGGTCTTTGTCAGCAGCCATTCAGCACCTTCCTCGCCAATGCGATTGCGCCAGCGGGTGAGCGATGATGGGTCGATGGGTGGACGGTGCTGGAAGAACACCTCGCCGCAGAAATGCTGATAATAGGGGTTCTCCACCCAGCGAGCCACCACAGCCTCGTCAGACAGCCTGTAGGCGTGCTGGAGATAGAGCAGCCCTGCCACCAGACGCGATGGCGTTGCAGGTCGTCCCTCTTGCGAGGGAAAGAACCCAGCCCATTCGCGCTCAAAGAAATCCCAGTCAATCAAATCCGCCAGCTTCACCAGTGCATGACGCATATCGATGATCTCGACCAGCCGCGCGCGGAACAGATCGTCTTGCTCTGGACCCTTCGGTTTTGCCTTCATCCCCCACCCCGAAATTGCAAGGTTTCGGCCCAAATTATACGAAACCTTGCAAAAAAAGGCGATAAGAAACGTTCATTTCGCAAGCATAATCAGGATGTTGAGGGTTGTTCAGGGCGAACCACTTACGCGATTAACTGTCGAACCTGGGAGCAAAACACCTATGTCTTCCACCAGATTTCTGGCATGGAGATATCGTGCTCTTCTTTTACATTTTTTCGGTCAAGCTCGTGTGGCAGTGTGATTGCTTTGAGCTTCCTCAGCTTCTCAACATAATCGTTTCTCAAAAATGTGATCTCAACAACACGAGGTATTTCCACACCATCGAATTTCGCAACGCCGCAGCAGTTATTTGGATGAATATGGCATATTGAGAAATCTTTATAAATTTTTTCAAATATACCTGTCATCATTTTCGAGTAGTCATCTAGAAAAAGGCGATCGATAAAATGAAACTCCACTACCATCACAGCAAATCTTTGCAAAACCGAGGATGGCTCGTATACCAGAACATCATATTCGGCACCCTCGATATCCATTTGCAAAATTAAGTTGCTATTGGCTGCATCAACACTTTGATCCAGCCAATCCGATAGGGTGATAAAATCTCCGCATGTTCGTGAACCTAGAAACTTTGGAATGAAATGAAAATTCTTGTCTTCAAGCGGCGACGAGGTTACGGATGCGTCGGCCATAAATGATTTTATGCCAAAAGCTTCACTTAGGTGTCGCTCGAAAGTTGCTGTATAGTCAACGCCGGGGCTAAAGCAATATTCGATATCATCCAAAATATTTGGAACCAAATATCCACCATCTGCATCACCACCAATCCGGATAAGTTCGCAGGATATAAATTTTTCTTTAAATCTTTCTATAAATGCGATGGCATTTTTTCGTCTAAGCTTTTCGGTTATAACATAGCCGCGACTGAAAGCAAAATCTCTGATTGCTGTTCTCAATCCCATCGGCGATGTTCCTTTTTCCCGAATTAAACCTTGCGGCTATGGGCAGGTGTTGACTTTAATACACTCCCACAGGCGTTTTGTATTTGCACCCTGAAATACAATCTTGGCTTAAACCAAACTCCCGTGGCAATGTTTGAATTTCTTGCCAGAGCCGCAAGGGCAGGGATCATTGCGGCCCGGATTGCCCCATGTTTCCGGGTTGGTTTCGTCAAATCCGTCCACCAGCGGGGTGGGGGCCTCGCCTGCATTTTCGGCGGCTACTTTCAGGCTTTGCTGGTGCAGCGCCATTTGTTGCAGCATGGATTTTTGTTCTTCTTCGCTAAGCGGGCGAATGCGCGACAAATAGCGCGTCACATCCTCGCGCAGGGAATTGAGCATTTTTTCGAACAGCACAAACCCGTCGGTTTTATATTCGTTCAGCGGGTCTTTCTGGGCATAGCCGCGAAAGCGCACGGCAGAGCGCAGATAATCAAGGCTGAGCAAATGTTCGCGCCATTTGCGGTCAATCGTTTCCAGCAGGATTTGCTTTTCCAGATTGCGCAATGTGTCTTCGCCAAATTGCGCCAGTTTTTCGGCCATCAGCGTATCAGAGGCTTCTGTCAGGCGCTCGCGCACCACATCCTGATCCACGCCATCTTCGTCGCCCCATGCCTCTGCCGGCACATCCAGCCCCAGCTTTTCGCGGGTATCGGCGCGCAGCCCTGCCATATCCCATTGTTCAGAATAGGATTTTGGCGGCATACGGGTATCAATCACATCATCGATCACCTGATGGCGCATGTCATCCACGATCTCTGACAGATCATCGGATTCCATAATCTCCAGCCGCTGATCAAAAATCACGCGGCGCTGGTCATTCATCACGTTATCGTATTTCAGCAATTCCTTGCGAATATCGAAATTGCGCGCTTCCACTTTGCCTTGGGCTTTTTCCAGCGATTTATTCACCCAAGGGTGTACAATCGCTTCGCCTTCTTTCATGCCCAATGTGGACAGCACTTTTTCCAGCCGTTCAGAGCCGAAAATGCGCATCAGATCATCTTCAAGGCTGAGGAAGAAAACCGAACGCCCCGGATCGCCCTGACGGCCAGAGCGGCCGCGCAACTGGTTATCAATGCGGCGGCTTTCATGGCGTTCTGTGGCCAGCACGAATAACCCGCCTGCGTCTTTTACCTTTTGCTTTTCATCGGCCACTTCGCTTTCTATCCGCGCGCGGGTTTCTGCCGGATCGGCCTCTGGATCGGCGGCAAGGGCTTGGAGCACGCGCATTTCCACATTGCCGCCAAGCTGAATATCCGTGCCGCGCCCGGCCATATTGGTGGCAATTGTCACCGCCCCAAGGCGGCCCGCATCTGCCACGATTTGCGCTTCCTGTTCATGCTGGCGGGCATTGAGCACGTTATGGGTAATGCCCGCGCTTTTCAGCAGGGCCGACAATTCTTCAGATTTCTCGATAGAGGTGGTGCCCACCAGAATGGGCTGGCCTTTGGCATGGGCGGTGCGGATTTCTTCCAGCACGCCATCCAGCTTTTCGCGGGCGGTGCGGTATACCTGATCATGTTCATCCAGACGCGCGATTGGCAGATTGGTGGGAATTTCCACCACGCCCAGATTGTAAATTTCCTTGAATTCATCCGCCTCGGTAGAGGCCGTGCCTGTCATGCCGCCCAGTTTTTTATACAGGCGGAAATAATTCTGGAAGGTGACAGAGGCATAGGTTACGTTTTCGGGCTGGATCGCGCAGCCCTCTTTTGCCTCTATCGCCTGATGCAGCCCTTCAGACAGGCGCCGCCCCGCCATCATCCGGCCTGTGAATTCATCGATCAAAACCACCTGCCCATCGCGGACAATATAATTCTGGTCTTTGTGGAACAGTTTATGCGCGCGCAGCCCCTGATTGACATGATGCACCAGCGAGGTGGATTCGGGATCATATAGCGATTGCCCTTCGGGCAGGTAGCCTGCCTCGTGCAATTTGGCCTCGATAAATTCGTTGCCTTCATCGCTTAGGGTGGCATTGCGGATTTTTTCGTCAATCGTGTAATGCTCTGGCTGCAAATGCGGGATCAGCGCGTTTACCTTCACATAGAGATCGGATTTATCTTCGGCCGGGCCAGAGATAATCAGCGGTGTGCGGGCCTCGTCAATCAGGATCGAATCCACCTCATCGACAATGGCAAAGAAATGGCCGCGCTGGCTCATTTCCTTGTCGCGCTTGGCCAGATAATCGTTCACCGTGACGATATGCACGCCCTTTCCGGTCAGCGCGTTGAGATAGGCCGGAAAGGTGGCCACAAGGGTCTTGCCCTCGCCCGTTTTCATCTCGGCGATATTGCCCTGATGCAGGAAAATACCGCCCATAAGCTGCACATCAAAGGCGCGCAGGCCCAATGCGCGGCGCGCGCCTTCGCGGCAATTTGCAAAGGCTTCGGGCAGCACATCATCCAGACTGGCCCCATCGGCCACGCGGGCCTTCAATTCTTCGGTTTTGGCCACAAGATCGGCGTCTGACATGGCCTGAAATTGCGGTTCCAGCGCGTTGATCTGGGCAACCAGCGGGCGGACGGATTTCACCTTGCGGTCATTTGCCGTGCCAAAAACCTTCTTCGTGATCGCTCCAAGCCCAAGCATGTGCTCTCTGCCTCTCTGTGTGCCATCTTGCGGCCCCGAAATGTGCCGCTAACCAATTCGTCATGGCCTGCTGTAAGTGCCGGGGTTGTCGGCACGCGCAGGCTTCCATAGAAGGGCAGGTGAACCGCACGGCCCCCTTGCACAGGTCAGACCTGCCAGCGATGTAATGGGCGGCCCCAAAAGTGTCAACGATGCGCGCCCCGCGCACCCTGTCTGGAGTAGAAATATGCGCCGATTTTCACGTTTCAGTGTTGCCCTTGCCACCACAGTGGCGCTTGCCGCGCCCGTTTTTGCCCAGTCAGAGGCCAGCCGCGACACAGTGCTTGCCACTGTAAACGGAACAGAGATTACGCTGGGTCATGTGCTGGCCGCGCGCGATGTGCTGCCAGATCAGTTTCGCAACATGCCCGCCGAAGCGCTGTTTCAGCCGCTGGTGGAGCAGTTGATCGAACAAACTGCCCTGATGCAGCAAACCGAAGCCACGCTTGGCGCGCGCGAGTTGCTGGCGCTGGAGAATGAGCGCCGCGCCTTCATTGCCAATGCCGCCCTGACCCGCGCCGCCGAAGCTGCGCTGTCTGAAGAGAGCATTGCCGCCGCCTATGCCGAGTTCGTGGCAGAGTTTGAAACGCGCGAGCCGCAGCCGGAATTCAACGCCTCTCATATCATTGTGGAAACAGAGGAAGAAGCCGCAGCCCTGCGCGCCGAACTGGATGCAGGCGCGGATTTTGCCGAACTGGCGCGCGCGCATTCTTTCGATGGTGCGGCGGCCAATGGTGGGTCGCTGGGCTGGTTTGGCCTTGGGGCTATGATCCCGGAATTTGAACAGGCCGTGCAAGAGCTGGACGTGGGCGCCTATATGGGGCCGCTGCAAACGCAGTTTGGCTGGCATCTGGTCTTGCTGAATGATACCCGCATGGCCCAACCCCCGGCACTGGAAGAGATGCGCCCGGCGCTGGCAGAGAATTTGCAGCGCGAGGCCGCACAGGCCGAACTGACCCGCGCCACCGAAGCCGCCAGCGTAGAGCGCGCCTATGACGCGCTTGATCCCGCCATCCTGCTGCAATCAGACCTTCTGGACGAGTGAAGCGCCACAGGGTAAAGGAAAAACCGGGCCGCATAGCTGGCCCGGTTTCGCCATGGAGAGCACGGAAATGGGCCTGAAGAAAAAGCTCAAACGCAAGGTCAAAGCCCTGAAGGCGCAACTTGCCGCCGCGCAGGGGCCGCAGAAATCTGCGCCCATGATCTCGCCGCTGGCGCCTGCTGCTTTCCCCGATCTGCCTGCCATTGCCGGGGCGCGGTTTGCCTCTGCCGCTGCGGGGGTGCGCTACAAGGGCCGTACAGATGTGATGCTGGCCCATCTGGCACCGGGTACAGTGATGGCGGGCACGTTCACACGCTCTGCCACGCGCGCGGCCTCTGTGCTGGATGCGCAGGCCAAGATTGGCGGCGATGGGGCCGAGGGGGCCGCGATTCTGGTCAATTCCGGCAATGCCAATGCCTTTACTGGGGCGCAGGGCGCGCAATCGGTGGCGGCGCTGTGCGATGCTCTGGCCGCAAAGCTGGGCCTGCCAGCCAGCCGCATTTTCACCTCTTCCACCGGCGTGATAGGCGAGCCGCTGCCGCATGAGCGCATTGCCGCCGCGCTGGAGGGGCTGGCGGAGAACCTGTCAGATACTGCCCTGCCTGATGCCGCCCGCGCCATCATGACAACAGACACTTTCCCCAAAGGGGCCACGGCCCGCGCCGAAATTGGCGGGGCGGCTGTGCAGATTGCCGGCATCGCCAAAGGTTCTGGCATGATCGCGCCGGATATGGCCACGATGCTGGTCTATATCTTCACCGATGCCAAAATAACGCGGCCCGCGCTGCAAACGCTGGTCAGCCGCCTGACAGATCGCAGTTTCAACTGCATCACGGTCGATAGCGATACATCCACCTCGGATATGCTGCTTGTGGCGGCCACGGGCCAAAGCGGCGCGCCGGAAATTACCGATCCCGCCAGCCCAGAGGCGCAGGCTTTCGCCGCTGCGCTAGAGCGGGTGATGCTGGATTTGGCGCATCAGGTGGTGCGCGATGGCGAAGGGGCGACAAAGTTTATCGAAGTGGCGGTCACAGGCGCGCGTTCCGATGCCGATGCCCGCAAAGTGGCCATGTCCATCGCCAATTCGCCCTTGGTCAAAACCGCCGTGGCCGGGCAAGACCCGAATTGGGGCCGCATTGTCATGGCCGTTGGCAAATCGGGCGCAGAGGCCGACCGCGACCGCCTGTCCATCCGCTTTGGCCCGCATCTGGTGGCGCAAAAGGGCCAGATTGCCCCCTCTTACGCCGAAGAGATTGGCGCAACATATATGAAAAACACCGATCTGGTGATCGGGGTTGATCTGGGTCTGGCCACAGGCGCGGCAACAGTCTGGACATGCGATCTGACCAACCGCTATATCGAGATCAACGCGGATTACCGTTCGTGAAGATGGTATTGGTGGCCGCTGTCGCGCTGGTGGATGCCGATGGGCGGGTGCTGCTTGCGCAGCGCCCTGAAGGCAAATCCATGGCCGGTCTGTGGGAGTTTCCCGGCGGTAAGATAGAGCAGGGCGAAACGCCAGAGGCCGCGCTGATCCGCGAGTTGCAAGAAGAACTGGGCATAGACACCTGGGCCAGTTGTCTGGCCCCGCTTAGTTTTGCCAGCCATGCCTATGCCGATTTTCACTTGCTGATGCCGCTGTTCATCTGCCGCAAATGGCAGGGCCAGCCGCAAAGCCGCGAGGGGCAGGCGCTGAAATGGGTGCGCCCTGCCGATTTGCGCAATTACCCCATGCCTGCCGCAGATTTGCCATTGATTCCCGTTTTGCGCGATTGGCTATAGGCGCGTTATGCGCAGATGCGCAACAATCCTGCCCGCGCTGCTGGATTGTCGGGTTTTCGGCGTCTGGCGGTGCTGTGGCTTGCTGAAAAATTGGTTAAATTGTGGTCGGGCCTGTCATCATGCTTTGAAAACCGCCCCGCATTTGCCATTCTTAAACCAAGATCAACTCTTTCGGGGCACGCCATGATCCGCACCATCCAGATCGGGAAATATATTACGGCACAAGGGGTTGAGGTGCGTAAACTGCCCAATGGGCTTATTGTCATTCGGACAGGCCAGAAGCTTCTGACCGGGCGTCCGATCTCCAAGCGCGCCGCCTGAACACCGGCGCGTGGTTTTCTACTCTGACTGCCCTGGCCGCAAGGTCAGGGCATTTTTCGTTCTGCAGTTTTGGTGCGTGCGGGCGCCTGGACTTTGCCCTTTCCCGCCCCATCTTCGCCCTGCATGAGTGACGCGCCAAGCCCTCGCCCTGTTCCCCAACGCGCATTTGCGCGCAATTTGCGCATGGGCGGGGTGGCCGGGGGTATTCTGGGCGCCACTTTGGGCAGCGCGGCGGGCGCGCTGTTGCGCGGCCAGCGCCCCGATCTGGCGCAAGCGGCCCTGACGCCCGCCAATGCACTGCGCCTTGCAGGCGGGCTGGCGCATCTGCGCGGCGCGGCCATGAAGCTGGGGCAAATGCTGTCGCTGGAGAATGGCTTTGCCCTGCCGCCCGAACTGACCGCCATTCTGGGCCAGTTGCAGGCCAATGCGCCCGCCATGCCGCCGCAGCAGCTGAAGGCTGTTCTGACACGCGAATGGGGCGCGGGCTGGCACAGGCAGTTGCAGCGCTTCGAGGTGCGGCCCATTGCGGCGGCCTCTATCGGGCAGGTGCACAGGGCCTGGGATAAAGACGGGCGCGCGCTGGCGATAAAGGTGCAATTTCCCGGTATTGCCGAAAGCATAGACAGCGATATTGCCACGCTGGGGCGGCTGTTGCGCCTGCCGGGGCTGTTGCCCAAGGGGCTGGATATCACCCCCCTGCTGGCAGAGGCCCGCGCGCAGCTGCATGACGAGGCCGATTATACCCGCGAGGCCCGCGCCCTTGCCGCCTTTGGGCAGGCTTTGGCGGGGGAGAGTGCCTTTCATGTGCCCGCGCTTTGCCCCGATTTCAGCACACAGCGCATTCTGGCGATGGAATTTGTCGAAAGCGCGCCCATTGACAGCGCCGCCCATGCCCCGCAGGCCCAGCGCAACCAGATTGCGGCTGCGTTGATAACCCTCGTTCTGCGCGAGATATTCGATCTGGGGCAGATGCAGACAGACCCGAATTTTGCCAATTACCGATTGGCCCCCGATGGGCGCATCGTGCTTTTGGATTTTGGCGCAACCCGCCCGATTGCCAAGGATATCGCTGCGCGCTACCGCGCCTTGTTGCGGGCCTTTCTGGCGCGCGATGAGGGCGCGATCTGGGCCAAGATGACGGATTTGGGCTATTTCACCCCCGATCAACCACAGGCCCGCCAGGCGCTGATTGTGGCGCTTGCACTGCGGGCCAGCGCGCCGTTGCGCCAGCCAGCGCCCTATGATTTCGGGCGCTCTACCCTGATTGCCGATCTGGCGCAGGCAGGCCAGGAACTGGGCGCCGCGCGGGATTTCTGGCATGTGCCGCCCGCTGATCTGCTATTCCTGCACCGCAAGATTGGCGGCATGTTCCTTCTTGCCCAACGCCTTGGCGCGCAGATCGCCTTGCCGCCGCTTTTGGCGGGGTTTGCAGAAGAGGGGTAGGGGGGCGCAACGCCGCGCAATGCCGAGCTTACACATGATCAGCACTTGCGGCCCTGCGCGGAATCAAGGCCGTAAGGCCGCCGCGCATCGTCATGCCAAAGGCATGCCTCCGGCATGACGCCGCCCCCCCGGCACAGCGATTTGGCTGCAACCTGCGCTTAGCCTGAGTTTCGTTCGGATTTGGCCACCATAAACCGCTTAGCCCCGCTGGCAGATCGCCGCACCGCGGCCCAGCGCTGCACGGCTTCGCGCTGCATTCACAAACGTCCCTTCCCTACTCATAGCCGGTATCCAGTAGCGAAAATCACCGTCTATGCCCATGCCTACCCCGAATACCCACCCGTCTTATACCAGCGCCACGCATCCTGTATCATCAGCTTCAACGAGGATCGCGCGGCGATCCAGCCCAATTCCTCATGCGCGCGCTGGCTGCCGCAGACCAGCGCCGCCGCATCGCCCATGCGGCGCGGGCCATAGCTATGGGGCACTTTGCGCCCGGTGGCCGCGCGGCATGCGCCGATCACCTCTGCCACGGTAAAGCCCACCCCCGTGCCCAGATTGAACACCCGGCTACCGCGCCCGGCGCGCAGCCAGTCAAGGCCCCGCATATGCGCCTCTATCAGATCGCAGACATGCACATAATCGCGAATGCAGGTGCCATCGGGCGTGGGGTAATCGCGGCCATGGATGACAAGTTCGGGCCGCTTGCCCGCCACGGCTTCCAGCATCAGCGGGATAAGATGTGTTTCCGGCTGGTGCCATTCGCCGATTTCGGCCTCCGGGTCTGCGCCGGCAACATTGAAATAGCGGAAAATCACCGCATTCAGCCCCGCACTGGCCCCCAGATCGCGAATCAGCCCCTCGACCGCCAGTTTCGAGGCCCCATAGGCATTGAGCGGCTGTTGCGGGTTATCCTCCTGCAGCATGACGCCATCCTGATCGCCATGCGTGGCGCAGGTGGAAGAAAACACCAGATCACGACACCCCGCCGCCAGCATCGCTTCCAGCAGGTTCAACGAGCCGCAGAAATTGTTGCGCCAATAGCGCGCGGGCTCGCGCGTGGCCTCTCCCACCTGGCTGAGGGCGGCAAAATGCATCACGGCGCTGGGCTTGTATTGCGCAAAAACCGCATCCAGCCCCGCGCGATCCAGCAAATCCACTTGTGCAAGCGGGCCAAATTTCACCGCGCGTGCCCATCCGGTAGAAAGATTGTCCAGCGTGACAGGCAGATAGCCCGCCTGCGCGAGTGCCTTGCAGGCATGTGATCCGATATAGCCCGCCCCCCCTGTCACCAGAATAACGGGCCGTTCTGCGCTGTCTGTCATCTTGCACCTGCAATCGGGGCTGGCCGTGCCGCTTGGGGTGCAAAACAGGTAGCGGCAAAGGCGCGTTGCCTCAACCCCGACAAAGCTGCATTTCTGAACTTGAACCCGGCGGCGAAACTGGCTATCTGGACGGTGCGGGTGATTAGCTCAGTTGGTAGAGCGCTTCGTTTACACCGAAGATGTCGGGAGTTCGAGTCTCTCATCACCCACCATTCCCATAAGGCAGAGTATCACAAAATCAGGGTTTTGGCCTGTTTTTCGCCAGTCTGCGCCGCGTTTCGCGGCGTCTGTGCCGGATATCGCCCCTGCCGGGGCGATGATCTGCTTGCGCGGTTTTGCGAATCGCCAGCAGATCGGGTTTTGGTGCAGGGGCAAGAGTGGATCAGGATGATTGCAGAAAATCCTGCACAAGGGCGTTGAACAGGGCCGGCTTTTCCATATGCGCGGCATGGCTTGCGCCGGGAATGACAGCCAGTTCCGCCCCCGATATGCCCGCCCACAAGGCCTTTACCTGCGGCCAGCGATAGGATCTGTCCGTATCGCCCCAGATAATGCGGCTGCGTCTGGGCAAGCGGTGCAAGGCCCCGCGCCCATCCCAATCGCGCATGGCGGCCAGTGCATTGCGCGCGGCCTCTGGATGGGCCATGCGCGCGATATCGCGGGTGGGGATATAGCCTTGCCCGGCCGCGCCCTCGCGAAACCATGTCGCGCTGATGCGGTCTGCGGTGGGGCCAACGCCCTCCGCTTCCAGCCGCGCCATGGAGGTTTCAATCGGTTCAAACCTGTCCGGCATAAGCCCCAGCGGCCCAGTGCCATACAGCACCAGCGCGTCAATGCGGCTGCCATGGCGCGCGGCCATTTCCTGCACGATCATGCCGCCCATACTATGCCCAAGCAGGGTAAAATTGCCAATGCCCAGCCTGTCGATGCAGCCCATTACGGCGGCGGCGAAATCGGCAATGCTGGACGGGCCGGGCAGGGTGGCGGCCTGGCCAAAACCGGGCAGGCCGGGGGCAATCACATCATGCGTGGGCGCAAAGGCTGCAATCTGGTCGGCCCATTGGGCACTTCCCCCCAGATAGCCATGCACCAGCACAAGCGGTTTGCCGGAACCGGCGCGCAGATAGGGCAAATCCATGGCCTAGCGCACCTGCTGCGGCAGCCACAAGGCCGCCTGTGGAAAGGCGATCATCACCCCCACAAGCACCACCAGCGCGCCGATAAAGGGCAGGCTGCCCACAATCACATCAGGCACAGAGACTTTGCCCCGGCTGATGCCCGAAATCACATAGAGGTTTAAGCCTACAGGGGGCGTGAGCACCGCGATTTCCATGGTGATCGTGTAGATGATCCCGAACCAGATCAGATCAAACCCCGCAGCCAGAATAAGCGGGATGATCACAGGCAGGGTGATGAATGTCATCGAAACCGGCTCCAGAAACATGCCAAGCGCGATATAGAACAGGATCACCAGCGCCAGCACCATATAGGGCGAGAGTTCGAATGTCAGGAAAAGCGCGGTGAATTGCTGTGGCACGCGGTAGTAGTTCAGCACAAAGCCAAACAGCACCCCGGCAGAGAGCAGCAAGCCCAGATAGCCCATGGTGCGCATGGTGGCCATCAGCGCCTGAACAAAGCCCGCCCAACGCAAGCCCCCCACCCCCACAGCCAGCGCCACTGTTACCAGTGCGGCAATGGCAGCGGCTTCTGTGGGCGTGGCAATGCCGCCATAGATGGATACGGTGATAACCCCCCCGATCACAATGATCGGGCCAAGCGAGGCGGCAATCTGAAGCAACCGCAGGCGCGGGCCTGTATCGCGGTCGGGCACATCTTGCGGGCGCAGCCGCGCCCAGATCAGCACCACCACCACAAACAGAGAGGCCAGCATCAACCCCGGTATCACCCCTGCCATGAACAGCTGGCCGATGGATTGATCACTAACAATTCCATAAAACAGTAGGATAAGGCTGGGGGGCAGCAGCACGCTCAGCGTGCCGCCTGCCGCCAGCACCCCGCTTGCCAGCCGCCTGTCATAGCCCAGTCGCAGCATTTCCGGCAGTGCCACGCCCCCGATTGTCAGCGATCCCACCATGGAAGACCCCGACACCGCGCCAAATCCCGCGCAGGCCCCGATAGACCCATAGGCCGCAGAGCCGCGAATAGGCACGCCACGGTGCAGGAACATATACAGATTGGCCCCGATATTGGAGCGGCTTATCAATTCGCCCAAGAAAACGAATAACGGCACGGCCAGCAGGATGTAATTTATCCACACGCCCCACAGCTTTAGCTGTGCAGAGACAAGCGAGGTGTTGAAGCTTTGTATCTGCCACAGAAAGGGCAGCGAGGCCGCGGCCAGCGCAAAGGGAATGGGCAGGCCCAGAGCAATCAGGACAATCAGCAGGCCCAGCAGGCCGAGGGCGACTTCATACCATTCCATCGCGCTTTTCCTTCTCAGGGGCCGGGCGCAGCGCGATTTGCAACAGCCGCAGCGTGGCATATAGGGTGAAAACCGAAAGCGCCGTTGCCGCAACTGCCCAGAACAGGTAGCGCGGCCAGTTCAGAATCTCTGACGATGACCCGGAATTGAACGCCCGGATCGTGGCATTGATGGTGGTGATGGAAAAGAACAGCCCGATCAGCGCCATGATTGCGCCATTCGCCAGCGCAATCAGCTTTTGCAGGCCCGGTTTCAGGGCATCTGTCAGCAGGGTGACGCGGGGATAGCTGTCTTCGCGCATGGCATAGGCCAGCCCCACCAGCGCCACAGGAAACAGCAAAAGCGCCGTTGCCTCTGTGACCATGCGGTTGGGCTGGCCGATGACATAGCGCATGAACACGCCATAGCTGATCCATACCATCTGAACCACGATGATGATTGCGCCAATTGCTGCCAGCGCCACCACCAGCCATTCAACAGCTTTCACCGCGCGATCAATCTGTCTGAGCATAAGACCCTCTCTGACTGCTAACGGGGGGCATTGGGGCGCTTGGGTTAAAGCATTGTGGCGCTGCCGTGCCGCGCCATCAACGCTTTAACCCTGTCCGGGGGTGCAATTTCGCGCCGCGCAAGGTGCAAAAGTGTTGCGCGAAATTGCAGGTCTGTTCGCCTGCCTTACAGCTGATGCTGCGCGAAGAGGGCGCGGATCTGGCCTGCCAGTTCTGGCCCGCAAGCGGCATCCACCTCGGCTGTCCATTTGGCGCTGATTTCGGAAATCATGGCATTGCGCTCTTCGCGCGAAATGGACACAGCCGCGCCGCCGCCTTTCATCACGGCATTGCCCACCTGCCCGTCAATCCAGTCTTCATACAGGGGCTGCAACCATGCTTCGGTTTCCGCGCCGGCTTCCAGCAGCGCCGCTTGATCGGCCTCTGACAGGCTGTTGAAGCGATCGAGGTTCATCATGTATTGGATATTGCCGTAAAACAGGCTGGCATTGACCATATAGGGCATCACATTCCACAACTGCCACGAACTGTAAGTGGCCACGCCCATATTGATCCCGTTCACAACGCCGCGCTCTGCGGATTGGAACACCTCGCCCGGCGCGATGAACACGGGCTGGCCGCCCCATGTTTCAATCATCATGCTGACCAGCGGCCCGATAGAGCGCACAAGCTTGCCGTCCAATTGGCTGAGGCTGTCCACCGGCCCCTGAAACCACCATTCCTGATCATAGGAATAGTTGGAATTGATGATCGGGATCAGGCCCACATTCGCGGCCTCTGGTGCAATCAGTTCGGCATAGGCCGCATCCAGCCCCACCTGATCGGCCAGATCAATCGCGGCAGGGTAAAGCGAGGTGACGCGGTAGCAGGGCAGGCGGGTATCTGCCGAAATCCAGCTGATATCGGCCACACCGCCTTGCAGCGCATCCACCCCGTCAGACCAGCCATGCAGGGTGGAGGAGGGGAAGATTTCGACCGTCACGCGGCCTTCGGTTTTCTCTGCCACCAGTTCCGCGAATTTGGCGAAACCCTGATAGCGGATATCGGTTTCATTCACATAGGTGGACAGGCGGATTGTTTCGGCCCCTGCCGTGCTGGCAAGAAGCGCCCCTGCAAGCGACAGGGCCATGATTTTGGTCTTTGATGACATGCGTATCTCCATTGTTGAACCTTCGGATATGGGCTGCTCAGGCAGCCTTCTGGTTGTTGAAGAGATGGCCATAGGCAAATAGCGCGACCGAACCCCCGGTATGCAGGAACACAACGCGATCCGTTTTCTGGAACGCGCCCGCGCGGATCATGGATACAAGCCCGGCAAAACCCTTGCCGGAATACACCGGATCCAGAAGGATACCTTCCAGACGGGCCAGCAACAGCATGGCATCAACCATGCTCTCTGTGGGCTGGCCATAGCCGGGGCCGACCTCGTCATCATGGGCGATAACCATCTCACGCGGCAGCGTGCCGCGCGCACCGATCAACTCGGCGGTGCGTACGGCCAGCGCGTGCACATTGTCGATCTGCTTTTCGCGCGGCGCGCGCACCGAATAGCCCGTCACAGGGATAGGCGCATTCATCGCATACAGCCCTGCCAGAAGCCCTGCTTGCGTGCCTGCGCTGCCCGTGGCGTGCACAATATGATCAATGCGCAGCCCTGCGGCATCGGCCTGGCTGACCAGTTCCTCGGCGCAAGAGGCATAGCCCAGCGCCCCGACAGGGTTAGACCCGCCACCGGGGATGACATAGGGTTTGCGGCCCTGCGCGCGCAATGTCTCTGCCAGCGCTTCGGCTTCGGCGTTCATGTCCAGCCCTTCAGGCCGGAAATCAAGGCTGCATTCCATCATCACATCCAGCAGCACATTTCCGGCCGTTTCATAATCCGCGCCCTGATTGGTGACGCGCCGTTCCAGCAGCGCATGGCAGGCCAGCCCGGCACGGGCGGCGGCGGCGGCTGTCTGGCGCACATGGTTGGATTGCGTGGCCCCTTGTGTGACCAGCGTATCGGCCCCTTTGGCCAAAGCATCGGCCACCAGAAATTCCAGTTTGCGGGTTTTGTTGCCGCCAGAGGCAAGGCCCGTGCAATCATCCCGCTTGATCCAGATTTCCGGCCCGCCCAATGCGGCACTTAGCCTGTCAAGGCGTTCCAGCGGGGTGGGGAAATGGCCAAGCCTGTATCTTGGAAACCGCGCGAGATGCATGATGTCATTCCTATATCACTCTGTAAAACATGTAGAACACTGATTTAACGCTTGATCAAATGCCAATATCTTACATTAATATGCACAAAGTGCATGTAAGGGGCGGTTATGCGGCTGGAATGGATTGATGATATTCTGGCCGTGGCAGAGCATGGCTCTTTTCAGGCGGCCTGCGAAAAGCGCAATGTTTCGCAGCCCGCCTTTTCGCGCCGCATTCGCCAGATTGAACAGGCGCTTGGTGTGCCGTTGTTTGACAGGGCAACCCGGCCTGCGCGCCTGTCGCCGCATGTGCTGGATCAGCTGGATCGTATGCGCGAGTTATCGGCGGGGATGCGTGATCTGACTGTGGCCTTGCGCGATGCCGAAGGGCGGCGGCGGCGGCGCATTGTCATTGCCTCGCAACATGCGATTGCGGCGATATCCACGCCAGAGATTATCGGGCGCTTTGCCGATCTGGATATTGATACGCGCCTGCGTTCGGCCAACAGGGATGATTGTCTGGCCCAGATCATGACGCGGCGCGCCGATATTGCCTTTATTCATGATGTGGCAGGCGCGCAGGAAATCCCCGGCGCAGAGTTTCTGGATATCGTGCAGATTGGCACGGAAACCCTGATCCCCGTCTTTGCGCGCGACAGTCTGGATACGCTGAACGCCGCTTATGCGCGCGGCGAATTGCCGGTAATCGCCTATCCGGCAGATGTGTTTCTGGGGCAGGTGCAGCGGCGGTTGATCTTTCCGCGCCTGACGCGGGTGGGCCGTGTGCGCCCCCGGCTGGAAACCGCGCTGACCCTTGCCGCGCTGGAATTCGCGCGCACGGGCTTTGCGATAGCCTGGATACCAGAGCCATTGGCGCGGGCCGATATCAAGGTGGATCGTCTGGTCAACCTCAGCACCACGCTGCCATCTTTGTCCATGACGCTGATTGCCGCGCGCCTGAATGATGCGCCATCGCCCATTCTGGCGGATGTCTGGCGCCGGATCACCGCTGGCGCCTGATATGGGCGCGCCATGCCTCTCGCTGTTTGACATGGCGCGGGCAGAATGGAACACTGCGCCTGAGTTGAAAGACGGCACCGGAACCCCATGACACCCCCACCCGCCCAGCAAACAGAGATTGCCATCATCGGGGCCGGGGTGATTGGCCTTGCCTGCGCTTTGCGCCTGCATCAGGCCGGGCACGAGGTTGTGCTGATAGATCCCAATCCGCCCGGTTCTGGCGCATCCTTTGGCAATGCGGGCACTGTGGCGGATTATGCCACCCAGCCTGTGGGCACCCCCGCTGTGCTGAAAGCGCTGCCGCATTTGCTGTTCAACAGGGCATCCCCTCTGGCCATTCGCCCAACGGCGCTGGCCAGCCTTGCGCCGTGGCTGCTGCGCTTTGGCTGGCAAAACCTGCCCCGGCAGGCCGCGCGCAATGCCGCCGCCATTGCCGGTTTGCTGGCAGGCGCGGGGCCGCTATGGCGCGATCTGGCCGCCGAAATCGGGGCCGGGGGGCTGCTGCGCGAAAATGGGGCGATTTATCTGTATGATAATGCGCAGGCCGCGCAGGCCGGTGCGCGTGATATGGAAGAGCGCCAGCGCCTTGGCGTAAACGTGACCATGATCACCGCGCCAGAGTTGCACGCGCTGGAACCGGCTTTGCAGCATATCAACGCCCCTGCCGCCTATTTCCCCGATGCGCTATTCATGACAGACCCCGGCCAGATGGTTGCGGCCCTTGCGGCGGCGGCGGCTGTGCCGATCCTGCCGCACCGGATAACACGGCTTGCGCCAGAGGGCCGCGATATCGTGCTGGCCGGTGCGGGCTTTGCCCTGCGCGCGCGCAAGGTGGTGCTTGCGGCAGGGGCGCATTCACGCGCGCTGGCCGCGCAACTGGGCGACAAGATCCCGCTGGATACTGAGCGCGGCTATCATGTGGAATGGGATATGGATGTGCCGCCGCTGTCCCGCCCTGTCTGCCCGGTATCGCGCGGTTTTTATCTGTGCCCGATGCAGGGGCGGTTGCGCGCTGCCGGCACGGTAGAGCTGGGCGGCCTGACGCACCCGCCAAGCCGCGCGCGGATTGATCTGCTGGTGGCCGGTGCGCGCAAGGTCTTTCCCGATCTGCCCGAACCTGCGCGCGAATGGATGGGCTTTCGCCCCTCGCTGCCCGACAGCCTGCCGGTGATTGGGCAATCCCCCAACTGTGCGGGTGTGATCCATGCCTTTGGCCATGGCCATATCGGCATGACCCTTGCGCCCATCACCGCGCGCATGGTGTGCGACACTGTGGCCGGGCGTCTGTCTGCGCCCGACAGGCACGCAACGCGGCCAGAGCGGTTTTAGCGCCCCTCCCGCCCGCGCGCCCACAAAGGCTTGCCCGCGCAGATGACAAAACCGTGTACTCCGCGCCACGGGCTTGAACGGGGCAACCGCCCTCCCATCTACAAGCCAATGAAATTCCAGATATAGGGGACAAAGATGTTTGATGCGCGTCAGTTACTGAATCAGGTCATTGGCGCGTTGCCATCTGATGCAACCGGGCCTTCGGCCAAGGCGGCGGGGCAAAACCCGCTTGCCGGGGGCGCTGGCCAGCTTTTGACAGGTGCCTTGGCCGGGGGTGTGCTGGGCATGCTGGCAGGCAATAAGCGCGCGCGCAAATTTGCCGGAAAATCCGCAGGAACGGCGCTGAAGCTGGGTGGCCTCGCGGCGGTGGCGGCGATTGGCTATACGGCTTGGCAGCGCCATCGCGGTGCGCCCGGTGCCCCGGTGCAACTGCCCCCCGCTGAGAGTGCCTTTGCGCTGGAACAGGCGCCGCAGGGCCAGGATATGCTGGCGCGCGGGGTGCTTGTGGCCATGATACAGGGGGCCAAGGCCGATGGGCATATTGACCCCGAAGAACATGCCCGCATCTTTCAGCAGATCGAAACCCTCGCGCTGGATGCCGAAGCCAAAGCCTTCGTCATGGATGAACTGGCCGCCCCGCAAGATATTGGCCGCGTGGCCGCCTATGCCAGCTCTCCCGAAGTGGCGACAGAGCTTTATGCCGCCGCATTGCTGGCCATGAACCCCGATACAGAGGCAGAGCGGCATTTTCTGATCCGCCTGCAAGGCGCGCTTGGGCTTGACCCGGCCCTTGCCGCACATCTGGAGGCCGCAGTGGCCGCAGAATTGCAGGGCTGAACATGCAGCCCCCGATACGCCCCCAAACGCCTGCCCTGTGTCAGAGGCAGGCATGAGCCTTGATGCGCGCGCCCCGTTGCGACAGGGGGAAACCCATCGCATCACCGAAGTGCTGGAGCATTTGCAAGGCGCTGTTCTGGCGCGGGCAGAGGCAGAGAAAATCGTCTTGCGCGATCTTCTGCTGGTGCTGGAAAAGAACTCTTTTGCCGTGCTGTTGCTTGTTTTTGCGCTGCTGCTTGTCTCTCCTCTCAGTGCGATACCGGGGGCAACCACGCTTTTCGGGCTGACGATTGCCACCATTCTTGCCCAGCTTCTGCTGGGCCGTCGGCATGTCTGGTTGCCAGAATTCCTGCTCAACCGCCAATTGCCTGTGCGCCAGACATTGAAAGCGCTGCATTGGCTGGAAAAGCCCGCTGGCTGGTTGGAGCGCTGTTTGCGCGCGCGTCTGGGCTGGGTGGTGGAACGGCCTGTGGTGCTAAGCCTGAAAGGACTGGTCTTCACGGCGGCCCTGTGCGCCCCACTGATGGAAGTGATCCCCGCCAGCGGCACCAGCGTTGGCGCGGCGATCACAATTTTCAGCGCAGGCTTGCTGGCGCGGGACGGGGTTTTTGTTGTGCTGGGGGCCGGGCTGGCCGCCATTCTGCCTGTTACTTTATGGATTTTGTTACGATGACTTCAAGCATGTCTGGCGCGCCGTCTTTCCAGCCCTTTGGCCCGGTCTTGCTGTTTCGGGGGGTCGGGAATGGGCAGGTGCGGCTTGCCGCGCTTGTGGGATATCCCGAAACCGCGCCCCGCCCCAGTCTGGAATGCGATACAGGGGCAGCCGCCTATACCGAATTGCTGCGCCTTGATGGTTTTGTGGTGGCGCGGTTTGATTTCGCGCTCAGCTGCGATGCCACGCCGGGGCAATATGTGTTCAATGGCCAAAGCCATGCTGTGCAAACGCAGTTTGACAGCGACATGACGCTTGCCTTCGCATCTTGCAACGGGCAGGAACACGGGGATTTTGACAGGCCAGAGCCGCAGCGCAACGCCATGTGGGCGCGTTTGCTGGCCGATCATGCGCGCCAGCCTTTCGCCCTGTTGCTGCATGGTGGTGACCAGATTTATGCCGATCAGGATGCAAAATCCCATCCCCTGACCGAAGGCTGGCCCGATAGCCTGCCGCGCGATGTTACCGCCGCGCAGATGCTGGATGTCGAGCGCTGTTTGCGCCGGGCCTTCATGGCGCGATATACGCGGCTGTTTGCGTCCAGCGCCTTTGCGCAAGTGTGCAGCCAGATCCCCTCTCTGGCGATGTGGGATGATCATGATATCTGCGATGGCTGGGGGTCTTTGGAACGCTCGCGCACGCGGTCTGGGATTGGCCAGACGCTGTTCACTGTCGCGCGCGAGATGTTCTTGCTGTTTCAGCATGGCGCGCGAGAGGCCGATATTCCCACCCTGTTTGCAGACCCGCAGGGGGTGGCCCTGGGCTGGCACTGCCGCTTGCCGGGCTTCGATATCATCGCCCCCGATTTGCGGTCAGAACGCGGGCGGCGGCAGATCATGGGCGCGCGCGGCTGGGCCATGATGGAGCGTTTGCGCAGCGGGCCAGTGGCAGAGCATGTTTTCATGCTGTCCAGCGTGCCGCTACTGGGGCCGCGCCTGTCGATCATAGAACGGATCATGATGCTGATCCCATCCATGCAGAAATATGAAGACGATCTGCGCGACCAATGGCAAAGCCGCGCCCATCGGGCCGAATGGCAGCGCATGTTGTCCCTGTGCCTGGAGGTGCTGGAGCGTTCCAGCATGACTGTGCTTTCGGGCGAGATACATCTGGCCACACAGGCCCGCATGACAGGCGGCAGGCGCGATCTGATACAGCTTATTGCTTCAGGCATTGCCCATGATGCCCCGCCGCAGGGCTATGCGCGGGCCTTGGGCTGGCTCGCCGGGCTGGGGGAAGCGCCCTTGCCATCGCATCCGATCAGGATTTCCCCGCTGCCGGGCCAGACCCGGCGCTATGTGGCCGAACGCAATTATCTGGTCTTGCACCGGCAGGCGGGCCAATGGTCTGCCGCGTGGGAATTGGAACGCTCTGGCCGCACGGCGCCCCTGGCCCTGTAAGGGCGCAGGGTGTTACCGGTTTATCGCGCGGCTTAGCACGATTACAGGGATGATCCCCACGGCCACGATCATCAGCGCCGCCGTTGCGGCCTCTTCCAGCCGCCCGTCAGAGGCAAGGCGGAAGGTGCGGATGGCCAGCGTATCGAAATTGAAGGGCCGCAGGATCATTGTGGCGGGCAGTTCCTTCATCACATCGGCAAAGACAAAGATGGCGGCTGTCAGCATGCCCCGGCGCAAGAGCGGGAAATGCACATGCGCCAGCACCCCGCCCGGCCCATAGCCCAGGTTGCGCGCGGCATCATCCATGCTGCGCGGAATGCGGGCAAAGGCGGCCTCTACCGTCTTTAGCGCAACGGCAAGGTATCGCACCACATAGGCGAATAGCAGCGCGCCGATTGTGCCTGTCAGCAATAGCCCGGTGGAAATGCCAAATGTCGCGCGCATGAAGGCATCCAGCGCATTGTCAAACGCGGCCAGCGGCAGCAACACGCCCACGGCAATCACCGCCCCCGGCATCGCATAACCCAGCGAGGCCGCCTGCATCGCCGCGCGTACCATCAGCGCGCCTTGCAGGCGTTTGGCATAGCTGAGGATCACCGCAATCGTGACCAGCAGCACCGCCGCAAGCCCTGCCATTTTCAGGCTGTTCAGGGCGAAGGTGAAAAACCGTGGCCCCCAGAGCGGATCGCCTGCAATAATGCTCAGGCGCACCAGTTCTGCGGCCGGAAAGCCAAAGCCCAGCAGCACAGGCAACCCGCATGCCAAAGCCGCGCCTGCCCCGGCCAGTGGCGACAGCCGCACGCGCAGCAGCGTGCGCGAGCGCCCCCCCACATCGCCCGCAAAGCGGCGGTTGGATCGCAAAATGCGTTCTATCAGAAACACGGTTGCCACGAAAAACACCAATAGCGCCGAAAGCTGTGCCGCCGCCACAGGCGCGCCGCGCGCAAACCATGTGCGGAAAATGCCTGTGGTCAGGGTTTGCACGCCCAGATGCAGCACCGCGCCATAATCGGCCAGTGTTTCCATGGCCACAAAGGCCGCGCCCGCCGCAATGGCTGGCCAGGCCATCGGCAAGGCCACGCGCAAAAAGGCCGATCTGCGGCTATGGCCCAAGGCGCGGGCCGAATCCATCAGCGATTGCGATTGCCCCAGAAATGCCGCCCGCGCCAGCAGATAGACATAGGGATACAGCACCAGCGCCAGCAGAACCATTGCCCCCGGCAGCGAGGCGATTTGTGGAAACCAGTAATCCCCCCGCCCCCAGCCGAACAGGTTGCGCAACCCGCTTTGCAACGGCCCCCAATAGCTGAGCCTGTCAAAATACACATAGGCAATCACATAGCCCGGCATGGCCAGGGGCAGCATCAGCGCCCATTCAAACACCCGCCGCCCCGGAAATTCATAAGCCGCCACCAGCCAGCCTGTTGTTACCCCGATCACAATGGCCAGCAGGCTGACACCGCCCACCAGCAGCAAGGAATTGCGCAGATAGCCCGGCAGCACCGTGGCGCGCAAATGCGCCCAAACCCCATCGGACGGCATGAAAACCTGCATCAGAACTGTCAGGATCGGCAGCAAGATTACAGCCACCAGCAGCAGGGCCAAAACTGTCCATCCCGTTGGGCGCATCTGGCGCCAGACGCTGTGCCCGTGGCGGTGCTGCGGTATGTCGCTGGATATCATCGTGCTTCGCTTCACATGGCAGAGGGACTGGCGGCGCGCGTCCCGTTTCAAGGGGGGCACAGGCCCCGGATGCAAGGGCGCCATGCCGAAGTCTCTATCTTGACTGTTATTGTCAGAAATAATGCTTTACGCAATCCAAAACCGAAGGTAAATAGGCCCCACTCTTTTTGGCCAACCCACGAAAGTGCCGATAATGGCCCTTTCCCAGGCAGGCGCTCACAGACAAGACTGGAGAAACGCCATGTTGCGCACTGCGACTGTATCTTTCCTGGCCCTTGCTACTGCGCTTCCCGCGGTAGCAACAGAGCTGAACCTCTACTCTTCGCGCCACTACGACACGGATTTTCAGCTTTACGAGGCGTTCACCGCCGCGACAGGGATCACTGTCAATCTGATCGAAGGCTCTGGCGATGAATTGCAGGCGCGAATCGAAGCCGAGGGCGCGAACAGCCCCGCCGATTTGCTGCTGACAGTCGATGCCGGGCGTCTGCACCGCGCTGAGATTGCTGGCCTGTTCCAGCCCGTTGAAAGTGCGGTGCTGGCAGAGCGTATTCCGGCAGACCTGCGCCACCCCGAAAATCTGTGGTTTGGCCTGACAACCCGCGCGCGCGTCATCTTCTACAGCATCGAAAACGGCCTGCCCGAAGGTGTGAGCACCTATGAAGATCTGGCAAACCCCGCGCTTGAGGGCGAAATCTGCATGCGCAGTTCGTCCAATATCTATAGCGTTTCGCTGCTGGCAGAGCTGATCGATTCGCTGGGCGCAGAGGCTGCGGAAGACTGGGCGCGCGGGATTGGCAACAATCTGGCCCGCGAACCCCAGGGGGGCGATACCGACCAGATTCGCGCCGTTGCGGCTGGCGAATGCGCCATCGGCATTTCCAACACCTATTACTGGGGCCGCCTGAAAGCGTCTTCCAACCCGGAAGATGTGGCCGTGGCCGATGCAACGGCCTTCATCTTCCCCAATCAGGATGATCGCGGCACGCATACCAATATTTCGGGCGCAGGGGTGCTGGTGCATGCCCCCAACAAAGACAATGCCATTGCCTTCCTGGAATATCTGGTTTCGGATGAAGCACAGCAAATCCTGGCCGATGGCAATAACGAATACCCCGTTGCGCCCGGCGTGCAGATCACAGGCCCGATGGCCGCGCATATGGATTTCCGGCGCAGCGAGGTGAATGCCTCTATCTTTGGTGTGAATGCGGCAGAAGCGGTCACAATCTGGGATCGTGCTGGCGTGCCATAAGTGGCAGGGCACATGCTGCCTGAAGGGGCCGGCGCGGGATCGCGCCGGCCCTTTTCCATGTGCCAGCCCTGCCGGAAACTGCGCGCTTCTCTGTCTGGCATATGATATGGGGTGTACTTTGATGCGATGGCACCTGTGAGAGGTGCAGGGTTTAAATCGGCATGGATTGCACAATGGTTTTTTCAGCAGATAGGAACACCACATATCGCAGGCGGAATATTTTGGCCGGGTTCGGTTCTATCGGGGCGCTGGTAGCAGCCTTTGGGGGTGGCAGGCTGGCGGCCCGGCCGCGCGGGCCTGTTGTGGTTGTCGGGGCCGGGCTGGCGGGGCTGTCTGCGGCGCGCGTGTTGCAGGATGCGGGCCATCCTGTGACAGTGCTGGAGGCGCGCGCGCGGATTGGCGGGCGCATTCACACCTCGCGCCTCTGGCCTGATCTGCCGATGGATCTGGGCGCAAGCTGGATCCATGGCCAGCAGGGCAACCCGCTTAGCGCCCTTGCACAAGAGGCCCGCGCGCAGTTGGTTGCAACCCGCTATGATGCCGCCATGCTGCTGGGGCTGGACGGGCGCGAGATTGACCCCGATTTGCGCCCCGCCGCCGCGCTATTGGGCCGCGCCCTTGCGGCAACAGAGCGGCGGGCGCGGGATGTGTCCATCCTGCAGGCGCTGGAGGATCACGCCCCATTTCAGGCCGCCCCGCCAGAGTTGCGCAGGCTGGTGGCCTATCTGGTCAATTCCACGCTGGAGCAGGAATATGGCAGCCCCGCGCGCCTGCTATCGGCATGGTATGGGCAAGAGGCGCAGGAATTTGGCGGGCCGGATATGCTGTTTCCCGGCGGGTTTGACCAGATCACCACCCATCTCGCGCGCGGGCTGGATATCCGGCTTGGGGCAGAGGTGCGCAGCATCGCGCCGGGGGGTGTGCATCTGGCCCAGGGCGGCCAGATCGCGGCGGGCCATGTCATCTGCACGGTGCCGCTTGGGGTGCTGCAAGCGGGCCATATCCGCTTTGCCCAACCCCTTGCCCCCGAACGCCAAGCCGCGATTGCCGGGCTGGGCATGGGGCTTTTGAACAAATGCTGGTTGCGGTTTGATCGCATCCATTGGCCCGATGATGTGGATTGGATTGGCTGGCTTGGCCCACGCGCGGGCTATTGGGGCGAATGGGTATCTTTGGCCCGCGCGCTGCGCGCGCCTGTGCTGCTGGGCTTCAATGCCGCCGATCCCGCCACCATGTTGGAGGGGTTCAGCGACCGCGCCACCATTGCCGCCGCGCATGAGGCGCTGCGCGCCATGTTCGGGGCGCGCTTTCCCGCCCCTGTGGCCGCGCAGATTACCCGTTGGGGCCAAGACCGCCACGCGCTTGGCAGCTATAGTTTCAATGCCGTGGGCACTGGCCCTGCCAGCCGCCGCGCGCTGGCGGGTGCGGAATGGGACGGCGCGCTGTGGTTTGCAGGAGAGGCGGCCTCTGCCCCGTATTTCGGCACGGCGCATGGCGCGGTTTTATCGGGGCGCGCGGCCGCAGAGGGTGTGCTTGCAGGCGGGTGAGCGCGCGGAAATTGCCCTTGCGCGCGGTTTTGCTTTCATGCGACCTTCCCCGGAGATATCGGCCCAGAGAACCAATGCCCCATCCTCGCACCCTGTTTCTGGCAAGCATCTGCGCTGTCATGCTGGCCATTCCGCCCCGCGCGGCCCTCGCGGGGGATGTGCTGGTCTTTGCCGCAGCCAGCCTGACAGATGCGCTTGGCGCGGTTGCGGATGCATGGCAGGCCGAAACCGGGCAGCGCGTTACCCTGTCTTTTGCCGGGTCATCCGCGCTGGCGCGGCAGATACAGGAAGGCGCGCCCGCCGATATCTTCATCTCTGCCAGCCCTGACTGGATGGATGCGCTGGAGGATTCGGGCGATCTGCGCGCAGGCACGCGGCGCGATATTCTGGGCAACCGGCTGGTTCTGATTGCCCATGGCCGCGATGTGGCGCCCGTGGTGATAGATGAAACCCTTGATCTGGCCGCCATGCTGGGCGATGGGCGGCTGTCCATGGCCCTGATACAGGCCGTGCCTGCGGGCATTTATGGCCGCGCCGCGCTGGACTATCTGGGCCTGTGGCAGGGCGTGGCCCCGCTGGTGGCGCAATCGGACAATGTGCGCGCCGCGCTGGCCTTTGTCGCGCTGGGCGAGGCGCCTTTGGGGATTGTCTATGCCACAGATGCGGTGGCCAGCGATGATGTCAGCGTGATTGGCACATTCCCGGCCCATAGCCATCCGCCAATCACCTATCCGGCGGCGATTACCGCGCAAAGTGCCAGCACGGGTGCGGCGGCGTTTCTGGACTATCTGACATCCGATCCCGCGCGGGCACTCTGGGCGGCCTATGGCTTTGGCGTGCCAGAGTGATGTGGGGGGAATGGGCAAACTGGCTTGGCCCGAACGAGTGGCAGGCGGTGCGGCTCTCGCTGCGGGTTGCATTCTGGGCCACACTGCTCAGCCTGCCCTTGGGGATTGCGGTGGCCTATGTGCTGGCGCGGTGCGACTTTCCGGGCAAGCAGGTGCTCAATGGTATTGTGCATCTGCCGCTGATCCTGCCCCCCGTCGTAACGGGCTATCTGCTGCTGATCACCTTCGGGCGGCGCGGCGCGGTGGGGCAGTTTCTGGACGAATGGTTCGGGATCGTGCTGTCTTTTCGTTGGACAGGGGCCGCCGTTGCGGCGGCGGTGATGGCCTTTCCGCTGATGGTGCGCGCCATCCGGCTGGCGCTGGAGGCCGTTGACCCGAAACTGGAAGCTGCGGCCAGCACGCTTGGGGCCTCTCGCCTCTGGGTGTTTGTGACAGTCACCTTGCCCCTGATCCTGCCGGGCATTGTTGCGGGCGCGATTCTGGCCTTTGCCAAGGCGATTGGCGAATTTGGCGCAACGATTACCTTTGTCTCCAACATTCCCGGCCAGACCCAGACCATCCCCTCGGCGATTTATGCGTTTTTGCAAGTGCCGGGCGGGCAAGAGAGCGCGACGCGGCTGGTGATTGTGGCAATCGTGATTGCCATGTCGGCGCTGCTGCTGTCTGAACTCATTGCCCGCCGCGTGGCCCGTCTGGTGGGGGGCACATGACGCTGGAAATTCGGGTGCAGCACCGCTTTGACGGGTTCGAGCTGGATGTGGATTTCACCGCCCCAAAGGGGGTGACAGTGCTGTTTGGCCCGTCAGGATCGGGCAAGACCACGCTTGTCAATGCGGTTGCGGGTTTGCTGCGCCCCGATCTGGGGCGGATTGTGGCAGGCGATTGGGTGCTGGCTGATACGCAAGCGCGGTGCTGGCTGCCCCCGCATCGCCGCCGGATTGGCTATATCTTTCAGGAAGGGCGCCTGTTTCCGCATCTGAGCGTGCGCCAGAACCTTGCCTATGGGCGCTGGTTCGCACCGCGCGGGGCGCAGCCCGACAGCATGGCGCAGGTGGTGGAGATGCTGGGCATCGGGCATCTGCTGGCCCGCCGCCCCGCTGCGCTGTCGGGCGGGGAAAAACAACGCGTGGCCATAGGCCGCGCCCTGCTGGCCGCGCCCAAGCTGATTTTGGCAGATGAACCCCTTGCCGCGCTGGATGAGGGGCGCAAGGCCGAAATCCTGCCCTATTTCGAACGGCTGCGCGATAACCTGTCCATCCCCATCCTCTATGTCAGCCATTCCTCTGCCGAGGTGGCGCGGCTGGCCACAACTGTCATTGCGCTGCGGGCGGGGCGTGTGGCGGGGTTTGGCCCGCCTGCACAGGTGCTGGGCGATGTGGCGGCCGTGGGGGCGCGGGGCGCGGCCTCTGTTCTGGGGGCGCGGGTGGTGGCGCATCATGCCGATGGGTTAAGCGAGCTGTCCACCGCTGCGGGCACGCTCTGGCTGCCGCGCGTGCCCGACCCGCCGGGTGCCGCGCTGCGGCTGCGCATTGCCGCGCATGATGTGATCTTGTCGCGGGCTGCGCCGCAAGGGCTTTCGGCGCTGAACATCCTGCGCGGCACGATCAGCGATATCCGCACAGGCGACGGGCCGGGGGCCATGGTGACGTTGGAACTGGGGGGCGCGGGGCCGGATGAGGGGCAGGGCGAACGGCTGGTTGCGCGCATCACCCGCCGTTCGGTCGCGGCTTTGGGGTTGGAGCAGGGCCAAAGCTGCCATGCGATTGTGAAATCCGTTTCTGTCGCGCCGGGCGATATTGGCACGGGGCGCAGCGGTTAAAGCAATTCGCGCAAAATGACATGCGATCACGCATGGTGAACGCGGGGCAAGTGACTGCGCAGGAACGCAACACGCTCTGGCAGGTATTGTCCGCCGATAAACTGCCTGTGCCGCGCATGGTTGCGTGCATGGGCCGCCATATCGGGCCTCGTGCCGTCTGCCCCCCGTACCGCCTGCCCCCCGTACCGCCTGCCCCCCGTGCCGCTTGCCCCCCGTGCCGCCCTCTTGTGTGGCTGTTCACCCGCGCCCCAAGCCCGGCTTTGTTGCCCGGCCCGTCAGGCGGCGGCGAAATCCCGGATTGTCTGTTCCAGCGTGGCAATGGCCTGCGCCATTGCAGCGGGATCGACATATTCTTCGGGATGGTGGCTTATTCCGCCACGGCAGCGTGTAAAGATCATGCCCACCGGGCACAGATCGGCCATGGCAGAGCTGTCATGCGTGGCCCCGGAGGGCAAAAGCGGCGCAGCATGGCCACAGGCCATAGCCGCCTGACCCAGCGCCACGATGATCTCATCTGCGCATGGGGTGGCGGCTTGGGCGTAGCTGCATGACATCTCCAGCCCCAGATTGCGCGCCGTGGCGATATCTTGCGCGATGATGGCCAGATCTGCCGAGGCGGCACTGCGATCTGCATCATTGGGCGCGCGCAATTCCACTGTCAGCGTCACCTCTCCGGGTACGGCATTCACCACGCCGGGCCGCAGGGCCAGCGCGCCGACTGTGGCCAATAGCCCCGCGCGGGCCAGTGCCAGCCCTTCCACGGCCAGCACCAGGGCGCTGGCCCCGGCCAGGGCATCGCGGCGCAGCGCCATGGGCATGGTGCCGGCATGCGCGGCGGTGCCGCGCAGCGTGATGATATGCCGCTCTATCCCGCAAATGGCTGTGACAATGCCAAGGCTGTGGCCTGTGCTTTCCAGCACTGGCCCCTGTTCCAGATGGGTTTCAATCCAGCCCAGCACCTGTGCCCGATCACGCCGCAACTGTGGCAGCTCATCTGGCGCAAGGCCAAAATCTTCCATCGCGCGGCGCAGAGACACGCCATCGCGGTCTTGCATCTCCAGCGCGGCCATATCGAATGTGCCCGCCAATGCGCGCGGCCCCATAAGCGCGGTGGGAAAGCGCACGCCTTCTTCATCGGCAAAGGCCATCACTTCCACCGCGAAGGGCAGGCGCACCGCTTGCGCGCGCAGCTTCATCAGCGCCAGAATGGGCAGCACAACCCCCATAATCCCGTCATAAGCCCCGCCCTCGCGCACCGAATCCTGATGCGAGCCAAGCAGCAGAACAGGCGCGCCCTCTGGCCCGTCCTGCCGCCCGATCAGCGTGCCTGCCGCATCCAGATGCACCGACAGCCCGGCCTGTCGCATCAGAGCGCGCAGCATGTCCAGCGCGGCGCGATGCTCTGGCGTGAAGGGCAGGCGCGTAACGCCGGGGCCGGGGGCGGAACAGCTGGCCAGCCGCGCCAGCCAGTCTTGCGCCAATGCGCCCCAATCGGTGTCAGTCATGGCCGCGCTCCGGGTTGGTGCGGGTGGGCACCGTGGGCAGCCATGCGGCATAAGCGCCGCTTTGGCTGCGCCTGTGCAAATCTGCGAGCGCCGCAATCGGGTTTTCGGCCCAATCCACGCGCAGGCTGAGGGGGGGGGCATCATCTGCCACCACCAGAAGGGCGGCAGATTGCAGGCCGCGCGTATCGCCGCCCGCAGCTTCGGCGCTGGCAAGTGCGGCTATCAGGCGTTCGGCGAATGTGCCGCGCGCGCCCAGATAGCCGTCGCGCAGCGCGCCCAGCACCTGCGGGCCGGCCAGCAAATTGCCTGATACCACCAGCCCCGGCGCGACAAGCGCCCCTTTCCAATCGGTATTTTGCGCGCCGCTATGGCAGGCCGTCCCGCCCTGCCGATCGAGAAGCGCCAATTGCCGCCAGTCGCGCCCGCGATCAGGCTGCACCAGATGGTGCAAAGCCTGTGGCGCATCCTGCCCCGCGCGCATCAGCGCCAGCGCCTCTTCGCCCCAGATTGTCGAGGGCGCCGCCCCCTGCGAGGCCGACATCCCCGCCCGCGAATCGCCGCGCAGCACCCAACCGCCAACACAGAGCGATCCAGTTGCCGCGGCACCGCCAAGCGCGCCAGTGCCCAAATCTTGCGCAAGAATCGAAAAGGTCATGTGTTTCTTTCTCTAGCCTTGCTCTATTTATCATGAAAATTTTGACGAATGCAAATTATCATGATAAATAGCCTGAAAAAGAGCTTCACAACAGGGAGTGCCGGATATGGCCTTTTCACCACTGACCCGCCGTGGCTTCGGGATATTGACAGCCGCTTTGCTTGCAAGTTCTGCGCTGGTTGCGCCTGCGGCGGCGCAAACCCCGCCCGGCGTTCTGGTGGTGGGCCAGATTGCCGAGCCACAGGCGCTTGATCCGCATGCGGTGACAGCGGTCAATGATTTCCGCATTCTGATGAACCTCTATGACGGGCTGGTGCGCTATGCCTCTGGCACGCTGGAAGTGGAACCCGCGCTGGCCGAGGCCTGGGAGATTTCGGAGGATGGCACGGTCTATACCTTCACCCTGCGCGCAGGTGTAACCTTCCATGATGGCAGCGCGCTGGATGCCGAGGCCGTGGTCTGGAATTTCGAGCGCATGCTGAACGAAGACCACCCTTATCACAATACCGGGCCTTTCCCGCTGTCTTTCTTCTTCAGCGCAATTGCGTCTGTCACGGCGCTGGATGATCTGACCGTGCAATTCACGCTCAATGAACCCTATGCGCCCTTCCTGTCCAATCTGGCCTATCCGACAGGGCTGATCGTCTCGCCCGCCGCGGTGATGGAACATGGCGCAGATTTCGGGCGCAACCCATCGGGCACAGGGCCTTTCCGCTTTGCCGAATGGCGCTCTGGCGAGCGGGTGGTCGTGACGCGCAACGAGGCCTATTGGGATGGCATGGCCGGCACAGAGGCCGTGATCTTCCGCCCCATCACAGATGCCAATACCCGCGTGGCAGAAATGCTGGCGGGCGGGATTGATGTGATGGTGGAAGTGCCGCCCGTGGCAATTTCGCAATTCCAGAGCGGGGCACATACGATCCATGAACAGGCCGGCCCGCATCTGTGGTTCCTGATCCTGAATGCCAAGGAAGGCCCCTTTGCCGACAAACGCGTGCGGCAGGCCGCCAATTACGCGATCAACAAGGAAGCGCTGGTGGGTGACGTGCTGGAAGGCACGGCCACCATTGCCGCAGGCCCCACACCCCCCGCTTTTGCATGGGCCTATAATGACGCGCTGGAACCCTACCCCTATGACCCCGATCGCGCCCGCGCCTTGATTGCCGAAGCCGGGGCCGAGGGGGCAAGCCTGACCTTCTATGTGACCGAGGGCGGCTCTGGCATGCTTGACCCGATCCCGATGGGCACGGCAATACAGGCCGATCTGGCCGCCGTGGGCTTTGATGTGACCATTGAAACCTATGAATGGAACACATTTCTGGGCCGTGTGAACCCCGGTCTGGAAGGCAAGGCCGATATGGCGCAAATGGCCTGGATGACAAACGATCCCGATACGCTGCCTTTCCTGGCGCTGCGCACGGATGCCTGGCCAGAGGCGGGCGGGTTCAATTCGGGCTATTATTCCAACCCGGAGGTGGACGCCTTGCTGGAAGCGGCCCGCATTGAAACCGATCAGGAGGCGCGCGCGCAGCTTTACCGCGACATGCAGGTGATCGTTCAGGACGATGCGCCCTGGGTTTTCGTGGCCAACTGGATGCAGAATGCTGTCACCTCTGACGCGGTGGAGAATTTCCAGCTGGAGCCATCCTTCTTTCTGTTGCTGAAAGATGTGGTGAAAAACTGAAGCGGGGAAAGGGGGCGCTCGCGCCCCCTCTTGGCCCTTTGGGCCAATTCACCCCCTGAGGATATTTGGGCCAAGATGAAATCAGGGGCGCAGGGATGGGATTCTATATTCTGAAGCGGCTGTTATCGGCGATACCGGTGCTGCTGGGGATTACGGTGATCGTGTTTGTGATCATGGCCATGATCCCCGGTGATCCGGCCACGGCGATTTTGGGCAGCTATGCGACGCCGGAAAATGTGGCACGGCTGAACCGCCATCTGGGGCTGGACCAGCCGTTATGGAAGCAATATTTCATCTGGCTGGGCAATCTGGTGCAGGGCGATTTCGGGCGGTCTTTTGCGCTGAACCGACCGGTGCTGGATGAGATACTGGAGCGGTTTTCGGCCACGCTGATTCTGGCGGGCACTGCCTTTGTGCTGTGTTCCATATTGGGGATTGTGGCCGGTGTGGTTTCGGCGGCGCGCCAATACGGGCTGGCGGACAAGGCCATTACCTGTGTTGTGATTCTTGGCATATCGGTGCCGTCCTTCTTTCTGGGCATGATGATGATTTTGCTGTTTGCGGTGCAGCTGCGCTGGTTTCCTGTTTCCGGGATGTATGCGATCTGGGGCGGCGGGGATTTGCCCGATCTGATCCGGCATCTGACCATGCCTGCGCTGGCGCTGTCTGTGGTGGCCACCGGGGTGATCGCGCGGCTGGCGCGTGGCGCGATGCTGGAGGTGTTGCGGCAGGATTTTATCCGCACCGCGCGCGCCAAGGGCGTGGCGGAGCGCCGCGTTATCTGGGGCCATGGCTTACGCGCCGCGATGGTGAGCATTATTCCGGTACTGGGCATTCAGGCCGGGTTTGTGCTGTCGGGGGCGGTATATATTGAAATGGTGTTCCAGTGGCCCGGTGTGGGGCGAATGCTGGTGGATGGTATTTTGAAGCGCGATATCCTGCTGGTTCAGGGGGGCGTTGTCTTTGTTGCGGCCTGTTATGTGGGGTTCAACATTCTGGTGGATGTGGCCCAAAGCCTGCTTGACCCAAGGATCCGCACATGAGCCTGTTCTTGCGTCTGGTGTTTCGCAACAGGCTGGCCGGGTTCGGGGCGGTTGTGTTGGGGGTGATTGTGGTTCTGGCGCTGCTGACACCGCTGCTGCCGCTGCATCCGCCGAACGAGACCAACACCGCCAACCGCTTTCTGCGGCCGCTGTCGGGCGGGCATTGGTTGGGCACTGACCATCTGGGGCGCGATCTGCTGTCGCGGCTGCTATGGGGCACGCGGCTAAGCCTGGCAGTAGGGTTTGCGGCTGCGCTGGTGGCCGGGCTGGTGGGGGCGGCCATTGGCGTGATCGCGGGGTATTTTGGCGGGCGCACGGATAATGTGACGATGCGCGGTGTCGATATGCTGATGGCATTCCCCTATATCCTGCTGGCGCTGGCGATTGTGGCCGTGCTGGGGCCGGGGCTGCTGAATGCGCTGATTGCCGTGGCGGTGGTGAATATCCCGTTTTTTGCGCGCAATATCCGCGGCGTGAGCGTGGGTATTGCGCATCGCGAGTTCATAGATGCCGCGCGTCTGGCGGGCATGGGCCATGGGCGCATCTTGCTGAGCGAGGTGGTGCCCAATATCGTGCCTGTGGTGGTGATTGCCATGTCCACCACCATTGGCTGGATGATTCTGGAAACGGCGGGCCTGTCTTTCCTTGGGCTTGGCAGCCAGCCGCCGCAGGCTGATCTTGGATCCATGCTGGGAGAGGCGCGTTCGGCGCTGATCACGGCGCCGCATACATCTATTGTGCCCGGCGTGATGATCTTGCTGATTGTGATGTCTGTCAATCTGCTGGGCGATGGCATTCGCGATGCGCTTGACCCGCGCCTGCGCTCGGGGGCGCTGACGCGGCCCATGGCGGCAACGCGCGTTGCGCGGGGGGCAGTGCCTGCGCCCACAGGCGAGGGGATGTTGCAGATTGATGATCTGGAAACACAGTTCCAGATCGGCCCGCGCATTTATCGGGCCGTGAACAAGGTTACGCTTTCGCTGCGCCCAGGCGAATGCCTTGGGCTGATCGGCGAATCCGGCTCTGGGAAATCGGTGACGGCGCTGTCGGTGATGGGGCTTGTGGCCTCTCCGCCCGGTGTGATTACGGGCGGTGCCGCGCGGCTGGACGGGCAAGACCTGATTGGCGCCCCCTATGAGCTGCTGCGCAGCCTGCGGGGGCGCAAGGTGGCCTATATCTTCCAGGACCCATTGGCCACATTGCACCCGCTTTACCGCATTGGCGATCAGTTGATCGAGGCGATCCGCGTGCACGCGCCCGTCAGCCATGCCGAGGCGCAGGCCCGCGCCATAAAGCTGCTGGAAGATGTGCGCATTCCCAACGCCCCCGCACGCGCGCGCGCCTTCCCGCATGAGCTGTCGGGCGGCATGCGCCAGCGTGTGGGCATTGCCATGGCCCTGGCCAATGACCCCGATATCATCATCGCGGACGAACCCACCACCGCGCTGGATGTGACAGTGCAGGCGCAAATTCTGGCGCTGCTTTCGGATTTGCGGCGGGCGCGCGGCTTGGCCATCTTGTTCATCACGCATGATTTCGGGGTGGTTGGCCAGCTGTGCGACCGCGTGGCGGTGATGTATGGGGGCAGGATTGTCGAGGCCGGGCCGACTGCCGCGGTGCTGGCCGCGCCAGCCCATCCCTATACCCGGCGTCTGATTGCCTGTGTGCCGGAACTGGGCGGGGGGCGGCGTGTCCTGGCCGCGATTCCGGGCCTGCCGCCGGCGGTGGATGATTTGCCGCCCGGCTGCGCCTTTGCCCCGCGCTGCGACAAGGCGCAAGCGGCCTGCCGCGCGGGTGATATCGCACTGGTTGGCGCGGCGCGGCAGGTGCGCTGCCTGTTCCCGGAGGAGGTGGTATGACATTTGCCCTCAAAGCCACCGATCTGGCCAAGACCTTCGATATCGGCAAGCGCCTGATTGGCCCCCCGCGCGCGCAGGTGCATGCGGTGCATCCTGTCTCTCTGGCGGTTCAGACGGGCGAGACGCTGGGCATTGTCGGCGAATCCGGCTGCGGCAAATCCACGCTGGCGCGGATGCTGGTGGGGCTGTTGCCGCCCACATCGGGGCAGATAGAGATTGCGGGCCGCGCGCTGGATCGTGCTGATCCGGCCGCTTTCGGGCGGTTGATCCAATATGTGTTTCAAGATCCGGTTTCCAGCCTGAACCCGCGCAAGACCATCCGGCAGATCATGGAGGCGCCCTTGCGCCAGTTGCACGGCCTTCGCGGCGCGGATCTGGAGCACCGGATTGCAGAACTGTTTGCGGCTGTGAACCTGCGCCCCGAATTCCTGAACCGCTACCCGCATGAATTTTCCGGCGGGCAGGCGCAGAGGATCGGGATTGCACGGGCGCTGGCGGCGCGCCCGCGCATTCTGATACTGGATGAGCCGGTTTCGGCGCTGGATGTGTCTGTGCAAGCACAGGTGCTGAACCTGCTGGCCGGTTTGAAGGCCGAATTCAACCTGACATATCTGTTCATCAGCCATGATCTGGCTGTGGTAGAGGCCGTGAGCGACCGTATCGCGGTGTTGTATTTCGGCTCTGTTGTGGAAACCGGGCCTGCGCAAAAGGTCTTTGCAGCGCCGCGCCATCCCTATACCAAGCTGCTGGCAGAGTCTGCGCCCGTGGTGGGCCGCCCCTTGGGGGGGGCGCAATCGGGCGAATTGCCAGACCCGCTGAACCCGCCGCCGGGTTGCGCTTTTGCCGGGCGCTGCCCACATGCGTCCGATATCTGCCGCCGCGAAGTGCCTGCCCTGCGCGGCGTTGAAGGAGACCAGTTTGCCGCCTGTCATCACCCGCTCGCCCCCTGAACGCCTGACACGCCCGCAACAGGTGGCCGAGGCCATAAAAAGCTGGGTGATGGAAAATGGCTGGCAACCGGGCGAGCGGCTGCCATCGGAACAGGATCTGATCGCGCGCTTTTGCATGGCCAAGGGCACGATCCGAGAGGCCATCCGCATTCTGGAAGCGCAAGGTCTGGTCAAATCGCGCACCGGGCCGGGGGGCGGGGTATTCGTGCATCAGGTTTCGGAAGAGCGGGCGGCGGCCTTGCTGGGCAATTACTTCTACTTCCAGAATCTGACGATTGATGATGTCTATCAAATCCGGATCGTGCTGGAACCGGAATTGGCCGCATCCCTGGCCGGGGCGCTGAGTGATGCGCAATTGGCACAATTGGAACAGGTGATGACCTGCTATTCCGCCCCGGCCCGCACGCCAGAGGAAGAGCGCGCGCAGCATGTGGCCTCGCTGCGGTTTCATGCGCTGCTGGCGGAAATGTCGGGCAACCCGCTTTTGCGTTTTCTGATCCGGTTTACGGCCAATATGCTGGCCGATATCACCGTATCGCGGAAGCTTTATGTCCAGCCCAATCAGGAGCTTTGGGCATCCGGGCTGGATTATCAATCGCGCCTTTTGGCGGCGTTGCGGGCAGGCGATGGCGCGGCGGCGCGTGCCATTCTGACCGAACATATGCAAAATGCCCACCGGCTGATGCGCCTGCAGGAAACGGTTTTGACGCAGCGTTTCCTGCCAGAGGGCAAGATGATCTAGTGTTTTGCGCCTGACGGTGGGTGCTCAGGGGCAGGTTTGAGCCAGGTGGGGACATCTGAGCAAAGCACCAAGCGCGGAGCAAAGGCCGCAGGCCGCCGCGCATCGCCGGGCCGCCCCCTCGGCACGGCGATTTGGCAGCCGCTGGCGCTTAGCCTGAGTTTCGCGCGGATTTTGCCGCCATAAAGTGATATAGCCTCAAGGTTAAATCGCCGCACCGCGGCCCAGCGCTGCGCGGCTTGTGTTTCTGCCCTGTCTTTGGGGAAGGCATGGATATCACGCGCACGGTGACTGGCGGCATTGCATGGCAGCGCATCGCTTAGCCCCCTCACCAAGCGCGGAGTCAAGGCCGAAGGCCGCCGCGCATCGCCGGGCCGCCCCCCGGCACGGCGATTTGGCTGCAACCTGCGCTTAGCCTGAGTTTCGCGCGGATTTGGCCAGCATAAAGTGACATAGCCTCAAGGTTAAATCGCCGCACCGCGGCCCAGCGCTGCGCGGCTTGTGTTTCTGCCCTGTCTTTGGGGAAGGCATGGATATCACGCGCACGGTGACTGGCGGCATTGCATGGCAGCGCATCGCTTAGCCCCCTCACCAAGCGCGGAGTCAAGGCCGAAGGCCGCCGCGCATCGCCGGGCCGCCCCCCGGCACGGCGATTTGGCTGCAACCTGCGCTTAGCCTGAGTTTCGTTCGGATTTGGCCACGATAAAGCGCGCAGCTATTCGGGCGCATCGCCGCACCGCGGCCCAGCGCTGCGCGGGCCCCCCATCCCCCCAAAGCTGCCCGTCATGCCGGAACCTTCCATCAGGTGCAGCCAGCACGCGCGCGTGCTGGCTGCTACCGGCCTGCCCTTGCCCGACGGGGGTTTGCGCCATAGTGCGGGCGGATGGGGGCGGGGGTGGTTTCCATGCTGGCAGTGGCACAATGCCCAAGCCTGTCCCGCGTCACAGGCGCTGCGCCATCACCTCTGTTTTTGGCCGGGATGCGGCATGGCCAGATCATCTGGCAGCGCCGCGATCTGGGCTGTGACAGCAGGTTCCAGCGGGCAATCCGTGCTTTGGAGGATGAAGCCCAATGTCAGATACATGCCCGCGGTTGCCATCAGATCCAGCACCCCATCGCGCCCCACCAGCGCTTGCAGCGCGTCCATCTGATCGGGGGCCAGTTGCGCGCGGTCTTGCAGGGCATCCACGGCACCGGCCAAAAGCGCATCTTCCGGTTCCATCTGCGCGCATGGCCCGCGCAGGCTGCGAATGCGCGCCATGTCCAGCCCCACCTGCAGGCCGCGCAGAACGTGCTGGTTCCATTCATAGGCCGCGCCCAGCCTATGGGCCAGCCGCAGGATAACCACTTCTGCGCGCACTGGCCCCAAGGCGCTGTGCTGCACGATATGGGTGCGCAAGCCTTCCCATGCGCGCAGCAAGGCGGGATGATGGGCCATCACGCGATACACATTCAGCTGGCCCGCAAAGCCTGCGCGCATATCGGCTATTTCTGCGGGCCAGTCGCTATCTGGCAGGGGGGCGAAGCTCATGCGGCCAAAGCGGCATCCACCGCCTCTGCCAGCCGCCCTGTGATTTCGGCCAGATCGGTTTCGCGCACGATAAAGGGGGGCGCGAGCAGCACATGATCGCCCTGCACCCCGTCTATCGTGCCGCCCATGGGATAGACCATCAGCCCGCGCGCCATGGCTTCGGCCTTGATCCGCGCATGCAGTTTGCGCGCGGGGTCAAACGGGGCTTTGGTGTCACGATCGGCGACCAGTTCTATCGCCTGAAACAGGCCGCGCCCCCGGATATCGCCGATATGGGGGTGCTGGCCGAAATGGCTGTGCAGTTGCGCGCGCAAGACCGCGCCCATAGCCTGCACATTTTCCAAGAGGTTGTCGCGCGCAATCACCTGTTGCACGGCCAGCCCGGCGGCGGCGGCCATGGGATGGCCCATATAGGTATGGCCATGCTGGAAAAACCCGCTGCCCTGCGCGAAAGCCTCATATAGCTTTTTGCTGAGCAGGGTTGCCCCAATAGGCTGAAACCCCCCGCCAAGGCCCTTGGCGATGGTCAGCAGATCTGGGGCAATGCCGTCATAGTCGCAGGCAAACAGCTTGCCCGTGCGGCCCATGCCGCACATCACCTCATCCAAGATAAGCAATACCCCGTAGCGATCACATATCGCGCGGATCTGTTTGAAGTAATCGGCCACGGCAGGAACCGCGCCCGCCGTGGCGCCCACCACAGGCTCGGCAATAAAGGCCGCCACGGTATCTGGGCCAAGTTCCAGTATTTTTGCCTCCAGCTCTGCCGCCGCGCGGGTGGCATAGGCGGCATCGGTTTCGCCTGTGTGCTGGTCGCGATAGGCGAAACAGGGCGCGATATGATGGGCCTGCATCAAAAGCGGCTTGAACTGTGCGCGCCGCCATTCATTGCCCCCCGCTGCCAAGGCGCCCAGAGTATTGCCATGATAGCTTTGCCGCCGCGCGATGATATGGCGGCGCTGGGGCTGGCCGGTTTCGGTGAAATACTGCCGCGCCATTTTCAGCGCCGCTTCCACGGCCTCTGACCCGCCGGATACCAGATAAACATGGCTAAGCCCCTCTGGCGCGCCCGTGATCAGGGTATCGGCCAGCGCTTCGGCCACATCGGTGGTGAAAAAGCCGGTATGGGCATAGGCCAGCTTGTCCAGTTGCGCATGAAGGGCGGCCAGCACATCGGGATGGGCATGGCCAAGGCAGGAGACAGCCGCGCCGCCAGAGGCATCTATATAGCGCCTGCCTTCGGCATCGGTGAAATGGATACCCTCTGCCCCAACCGCGCGGCGCGGGGGCGTGTGGATGGAGCGGTGCAAAAGATGGGTCATGGCAGGCACTTTCAGGCAGGGGGGGTGTAATAGGTGTTCAACCCGGCAAGCTGGCGATCCAGCCCGTCCAGCCGGGCCAGAATGGCGGGATCATTGCCGCGCGCGACAAGGGCCACCAAGGTTTCGGCCATGGCAAAGGCCGGGGCCATGCTGTGCAGGAAAGAGGCGCTGTGCGTGGGCACGATCAGCGCGGGATCGCCCGGCGCGACAAGCGGCGAGAGGAGCGAATCCGTCAGCGCGACGATGCGCATGGCGCGGGCGCGCGCTTGCATCACGGCCTCGACCACGGCGCGGGTATAGGGGGCGACACCGCAGACAAACAGCACATCCCCGGCCTGCGCCTGCGCCAGCCCATCCAGCCCCACACCGCCAATCCCGTCCAGCAGGCTGGCGCGATCCGTGATCAGCGAGAGCGCATACCAGACATGCCACGCAACCCCGTGGCTGGAACGCAGGCCAAGGCAATAGACGCGCCGCGCCTGAGCGATCAGGCTTGCGGCCTGTTCCAGTTGTGCCAGCGCTTGCGCCGTGCCAAGCGCTGCAATTTGTGCCGCCGTCTGTTCCAGCATTGCGGCGGCGGCGTCTTGCTGCGTTTGCGCGCCCAGTCTGTCGCGCCGCGCCGCTGTGGCGGCCAGCCCCGGTGCGGCATTGCGCAGGGCCTCGCGGTGCAGGGTGCGAATGGCCTCATAGCCCTCATAGCCCAGCGCTTGGGCCAGCCGTGTCATGGTGGCGGGTTGCACGCCTGCGCGCCGCGCCTGTTCGCGCATGGATAGCAGCGCCACATCTTGCGGATTGCCCTCAATCCACTGCGCTGCCTTTTGCAACTGCGCAGGCAGGGCATCGCGGCGGGCGGCAAGAGAGAGGGCGAATGGCGCGTTCATGGCGGCAATCTATCAGCACTTGCGCAAAATGCAACAAGTGTTTCAGTAATAAAAACGTTTGTATTATAACGCGCCTCTTGACCATCGCGCGGCATGGGGGCAGTCAGGGGCGGCACGGAAACAGCCCGTGCGGCAAGGGGAAAGCGCGCCATGAAACGCAGCCAGATCAATGATATTATGGGCGCTGCGGATGATATGATCCGCCAGTATGGGTTTGCCCTGCCGCCCTTCGCCTATTGGACACCGCAGGAATTTGTCGCGCAACAACAGGTTGCGCAGCATCTGATAGAGGCCGGGTGCGGCTGGGATATCACCGATTACGGCGCGGGGGATTTCGCGGCCATGGGCCTGTTCCTGTTCACCCTGCGCAATGGGCGGCTGGCCGATCTGCAACGCGGGGGCGGCATGTGCTATGCCGAAAAGCTGCTGATTTCGCGGCAAGATCAGCTATCGCCCATGCATACCCATGTCATCAAGGCCGAAGATATCATCAATCGCGGCGGGGCCACGCTGGTGGTGGAATTGTTCGGCTGTGATGATGCGGGCGGCTTTGCCCCGGATCGCGGCGGGCGCGTGTGGTGTGACGGGATCGCGCGCGAATTTGCGCCGGGCGAAAAGCTGCGCCTTGCGCCGGGGCAGTCGGTGACACTACAGCCCGGCGACTGGCACGCCTTCTGGGGCGAGGGGGGTGATGTGCTGATAGGCGAGGTTTCGACCGTCAATGACGACAAAACCGACAATATCTTTCGCGAGCCGATTGGCCGTTTTGCCACGATAGAGGAAGATACAGCGCCGCTGCATCTGCTGGTCAGCGATTATGACATCTGGCTGAAAGGGTGATGCGCGGCGCCGTGCCGCGCAACTTGCGCTGTTTCAGGCCCCGACTTCGGGCGCTTGCAGGATTTGCACACCATTGATCTGCCAGCCCTGCGCGGTTTCGATCATCATGTAAGACAGCAGATGCAGCCGCCCCGCCGCATCGCGGATCAAGACGCGCTGATCTATCCCTTCGCCAAGGGGGCGTTGTTCCAGCATCCGCACTTCGGCGGGGCGGTGCACCATCGGATAGCCATCGCGCACCATTTGCCCAAAGCGCTGGGCAGAGCCGAAAATCTGGCGGATATTGGGGCTGGCATAGGTAAAGGCGGCCTCGAAATCATCGGCCAGGAAGGCGGTGATCTGGTCGTTTATCACGGCCTCGATCGGGTTGTCCTGTGCCTGCGATGGCGTGGCCAAGGCAAGACACAGCGTTGCGGCAAGGCTGGCGAATATCTGGCGCATATCTCCCTCCGTCCATGTGCAACAGATACGCAGCCGGGGTGATTTTGGTTCACTGTGATGTGACAAGCCCTAATCATGCGTATGCGTCAGCTCTGGCACATCATCCGCCCCCGCAGAGCCACGACCGGACAAAGACGGGTTTTCCATGAAAAAGCGGTGGCAGTTGAACAAGCGCCGTTCTTCACCATCGGCGGGCAGGCTGCGCAGGGCGGGGCCTTCGGGGCGCAGAATCCAGCTTTGGGCCTCGTCCGCCAGATTGGCGGCCATGATCTGCCCCACGATCTGCGCTTTGACTGTGGGGTTCTGAATTTCTATCAGCGTTTCCACACGCCGCACCAGATTGCGCCCCATCCAATCGGCCGAAGACATGAAAACCCGCGCCTGATCTGATGGCAATTCGGCCCCGTTGCCAAAGCAGACAATGCGCGAATGTTCCAAAAACCGGCCCACAACGGATTTGATGCGGATATTCTCGCTTAGCCCCTTTATGCCGGGGCGAATGCCGCAAATGCCGCGCACCACAAGGCTGATTTTCACCCCGGCCTGGGATGCGGCATAAAGGGCATCAATCACATCGGCATCGATGATGGAATTCATCTTGGCCCATATCTCTGCGGGCCGGCCTGCGCGGGCGGCCTCTGCCTCTGCGGCAATAAGCTGCAACAGGCGCGGTTTCAGCGTCAGTGGCGAGATGGCCAGATTTTCAAGGCTGGCAGGTTCGGCATAGCCCGCCACATAGTTGAAAACCCGCGTGGCATCGCGCCCAAGTGCGGCATCGCAGGTAAACAGCGACAGATCGGTATAAATACGCGCGGTGATGGGGTGGTAATTGCCCGTGCCCCAATGGGTATAAGTGACCAGCCTGTCACCTTCGCGGCGCACCACAGTGCTGATTTTGGCATGGGTTTTGTAATTCACAAACCCATAGACCACATGCGCACCCGCCCGTTCCAGACGGCGGGATTGGCGGATATTTGCGGCCTCGTCAAAGCGGGCCTTCAACTCCACCAGCGCGGTGACGGATTTGCCTGCTTCTGCGGCCTCGCACAAGGCGGCCACGATGGGGCTGTCGCGCGAGGTGCGATAGAGCGTCTGGCGGATGGCCAGCACATCTGGGTCCCGCGCCGCCTGTTGCAGGAAACGCACCACCATATCGAATGTCTCGTAGGGGTGGTGGAGCAGCATGTCCTTCTGGCGGATCGCGGCGAACATATCGCCGCCATGATCCTGCACGCGTTCGGGCACGCGCGGGGTAAAGCTGGGCCATAGCAGATCGGCGCGTTCATCCAGCACCAATTCCTTGAGGGTGGAAATGCCCATGATCCCATCCACCTCGATCACATCGGTATCGGGGACATCCAGTTCTTCCATCACCAATTCGCGCAGATCGGGCGGCGCATTGGCAGAGATTTTCATGCGTACCACTTCGCCCCGGCGGCGGCGCTTCAGCGCCACTTCAAATTCGCGCACAAGATCTTCGGCTTCTTCCTCTACTTCCAGATCGCTGTCGCGCAGCACCGAAAAGGTGCAAGAGCCAAGCAGCGTATAGCCGGGAAACAGGCTGTCCATTTCCGCCAAGATCAGTTCTTCCATCGGAACCAGCCGGATGGGATTGCTGCCAAGGCGCACAAAGCGGTCTATCTGGCTGGGAATGGGCACAAGCGCGCTAAGTTTGCGGCCCCGTTTATCCTGCAATTCCAGCGCCAGCGAAAAGCCCGCATTGGGGATGAAGGGGAAGGGATGGGCCGGATCAATCGCCAGGGGCGAGAGCACAGGAAACACATGTTGCAGGAAATGTTCGTTCAGAAAGGCGCGGTCATCTGCTCTCAGGTCTTGGTGCGAGAGCAGCACAATCCCGGCCTCTGCCAGCATGGGGCGCAAAACCGACCAGATTTCCTGCTGATACTCCATCAGGCGGCGGGCATCTTCATGGATCAGCACCAGCTGTTCCGCCGGGCTGCGCCCATCCTCGGACGGGGTAACATTGCCCGCGCGCGCCAATTCGCGCAGGCCCGCCACGCGCACCGTATAAAATTCGTCCAGATTGGTGGCCGAGATGGACAAAAAGCGCACCCGCTCCAGAAGTGGCACGCGGGGATTCATCGCCTCTTCCAGCACGCGCCAATTGAAGGCCAACCACGACAATTCGCGGTTGAAAAACCGCTCTGGCCCTTCGGGATCAAACCCGTCCAGCACCACGGGCGCAGGGAAAGGCGCGTTCAGGAAATCGGCCGACAAGCCGGGATCTGGGTGTGGCAGGGAATCATCACGCATGGGGGGTGTTTCACATGTTTGGTTGTGTGGGGAATGGGCTGTCATCTGCGCGCCCGCAAGATCGGCTGGCCCTGCGCTGTCAGACTCAGGCGCCCGGCATCGGCATCCAGCACATAGCCATCCACCTTGGGCAGCACCGCGCCAAAGCGCTGTTCCTGTTCGCCCATGCCATCGGGGCAGGCCATGCGCGTGCTGGCAAGCCTGCCAAAAGACAAAAAGCCGCCATGCCTGCGATAACTGCCAATCAACCGGTTGCACCCCATAGAGGCCGTCATGCGCCCATCGGGGAAAAACACCAGTTCCGTGCGCGAAGGGAAAAGCGCGGGCGTGTCTTCTATGGCGCTGATATTCCACACGCCTTGGGTTATGTCGTAATCGGGCAGGATAAGCGTGCATTCCGACAGTTCCGCCCCGTCAATGCGCAGCACAGCGGACTCGCCCTTCATATGCAGGGTTGTTGCGGGATTGTCGGGATCGGCATAGAGCGCGCCGGAGGCTGCGGGCTGGGGCTGCAATGTCATGGCCTGTTCATTCAGCCGAATGCGCAGGCTATCGGGCAGAAAGCCGATTTCCACCAGCTGATTGCCGCAAGACATCAGCCCGGCAAAGCCCATCTGCGCCACCGCTGCCGCGCGCAGGGGGGCAAGTTCCACATCGCTATCGCCGGGGGCAATGGCAAAAGGTTCGCTCAGCCAGACCATATCGCCCATGGCGCGCAACCCCGCGCGCAGCACAAGCGCCTGATCTGCGGGCACGTCCAGCGCGAAATCAAACGGGCTTTGCGCCCCGTCTGTCATGCGGCGCAGCCCTGTTACGGGCGTATCGGTTGCGCTGGTCACATCCAGGATCACCACAGTGTCATCGGGCAGGGCCATACGTTCCAGCACCATGATTTGCCCTGTAATGCTGCGCATGGGCGCGTCTGAGGCCATTGCAAGGCCGGGCGCGAGGGCCAGAAAAATCAGGGCAATGGCAAGGCGCGGCAAAGAAGCCTCCGGGTTCAAAAGGGAATATTCACAGCTTAGGAGTGCCGTGTTCATGACACAAGAGCGAATACCCGGCCTATTTACCCCAGATCAAATGACGTTTGCATGACATCCGCCGCCAAAGCGCGGGAAATCGGTTTCTTGCGCGACAAGGCTTCGGCATCCAGCAGCGCAACAAGCGCTTGCGCGGCGGCCAGCGAGCGTTCCATGCGCGCCAGCAGAAACGGAATAAGCGCATCGGGGATGCGCACCTGCCGATCCTCGAACAGCTTTGTCAGCACGGCGGCCAGAAGCGTATCATCCGGGGCGGCAAGGGGGACATGGGTTGTTGCGGCCATGCGCGAGGCCAGATCGGGCAGGCCAAGCCCCCAATCGCGCGCAGGTGCACGCGCGGCCAGCAACAGCCGCCCATTCTGGGCGGCCAGCAGGTTATGCAGGTGGAACAGCGCCGCCTGGCCTTCGGGGGTGGCAGCGACGTCTTGGGCATTGTCGATCGCCACGCGCCCGATATTGGCCAGCGCAGCGGGATCAGCCTGTGCCAATGCGCCCCCTTCCAGCACCTCTGCGCCGGTTTCGTTGGCCCAGATATGCAACAGATGGGTTTTGCCCGCCCCTTCGCGCCCTGTCAGCACCAGCTTGCCTGCGGGCCATTCGGGCTGATCCAGCATTGCCAGCGCTGTGGCATTGCAGGGCGCAACCACGAAACTCTCGCGCGACAGGCGCGCGGGCAGATCAAGGGGCATATGCATCTGGTGCGGGCGCGGCATGGGTTATTGTGGCCCGTCCGGGGGCGCGCCGCAATACAGTTTGCTGGCCCGATATTGCGCCAGCCCAAAGCGCACCAGCACCCCGCCAGAGGCCGCAAGCGGCACCGCCACCAACATACCCGTAAAGCCAAACAACATGCCAAAGGCCGAAACCGCGAATAGCAGCCAGACCGGGTGCAACTGCACCGATTGCCCCACAATGCGCGGCACAAGGATATTGCCCTCCAGCACCTGCCCCACCGCGAAAATGGCCAGCACCGCCGCAATCGCGCCCGGCTCGCCCCAGAATTGCCACAGCGCCACGCCAATGGCCAAAGCCCCGCCCAGAATCGCGCCGATATAGGGAATAAACGAGACAAGCCCCGCCGTGACCCCGATGGCCAGCCCGAATTGCAGCCCCACCAGCCCCAGGGCCAGCGCATAATAGGCCGCAAGGATAAGGCAGACTGTCACCTGTCCGCGCACGAAACCGGCGATGGAGCGGTCAATCTGCGCGGCCAGATCGCGGATGGTGGGGGCATGTCGGCGCGGCAGCAGATCATCTGCGCCAGAGACAACGCGCGGCCAGTCCAGCAGCAGGTAGAACGCCACCACCGGGGTGATCAGCAGAAAGACCATCACACTCACCAGCCCGGAGACAGAGCGCCACACCCCCTGCGCCAGGGCCGCGCCCTTGTCGCGGATTGTTTCGCCCATCGTGGCCAGAGAGCTTTGCAGCGCCGATTCCAGCCCCGCGTAATCGGGGAAGCGGGCCGTGATGAAATCTTGCAACTGGCGCAGCAATTCCGGCGCGGCCTCGGAAAACTGGACAGCTTGCGCAACCACGGCGGGGATGATCAGCAAGGCGGCCAGGGCCACCGCGCCCACCGCCCCCGCCATCAAGAGCGATACAGCCGCCGCGCGGGGAAGGCCCGCGCGCGCCAGCTGCGTGACAGCGGGATTGAGGAAATAGGCTATCGCGGCCCCTGTGACAAAAGGCAGCAGCACATCCCCCATCAGCCACAGCACGGCAAAAAAAGCCAGCGCAGCAATACCCCAATATCTCAATTGCATTTGTGGTGTCATAATAACTGTATATCCCGAGCGTTCAGATTTTGCTATCGGCGGTCTGTGGCCTGTAGGCAAGTGATTTGCGGAGAGTTCAGGGCCTCGACAACCCTGCGCGGCCTGTTTGGGCGTTTATTTTGGCGATAGTGGTTGCCCGATTGCAGCGCCGGGGGGCAAGTCAGTCAGCCAATCCCCATGCGACAGTGTTTGGTGGGGCAAATGTGCCCCTGCACTGCTGCCAACGAAGACGAATATTCTAAGGGTGCATATGGCGCGCGCGGGCGCCGCGTTCAATGGCTGCTGCATGCAGCCTGTCTATCTGCAATTCATGCCGGATTTCTTCCAGCAGGCGCAATTCGTTTTGCGACAGCCGCCCATCGGCGGCGGCCACATCGCAGGCCAGCGCATAGGCGGTTTCATGCAGCCGTTCTGGCAGGGCATCGCGGATCAGGCCGAACATGGCGTCCAGCCCGTCATCTTCCTCAAAGAGGTCAAACACCGTTTGGGCAATGGTCTTTATCCGGTCTGCATCATAATCGCCAAAGATGGGCAGATGATTGACCAGCGCCTGAATTGCCACCAGTTCTGCCGTATGCAGTTCCAGATCGGCTGCGGATACGGCGATCATGATGGCAACAAGGCTGTCCTGCGGGGACAGAGGCTGTGGAAGCTGGTGCATAAATATCTCCTGCATGCGCGCTTATGCGCAGATTATTGACGCGGCGGGGCAGGGGCAATAGGAAGCAGGCTTGCAATTTCACCGCCCACAGAGAAGTGACCCCTATCATGTCCCAATTGCGTGACGCTGCCCTGACATCCAAAGCCTGGCCTTTCGAGGAGGCCCGCAAACTGGTGGCGCGCTACAAGGGCAAGACCCCGGAAAAGGGCTATGTGCTGTTTGAAACCGGTTATGGTCCGTCCGGCCTGCCGCATATCGGCACATTCGGCGAAGTAGCGCGCACCTCCATGATCCGCCGCGCCTTTGAGGAAATCAGCGATATCCCCACCCGGTTGATCTGCTTTTCAGATGATGTGGACGGCATGCGCAAAGTGCCCGAAAATGTGCCAGACCCCGTGGCCCTGCGCGAACATTTGCAAAAGCCGCTGACATCCGTGCCCGATCCGTTCGGGAAATATGAAAGCTTTGGCCATCATAACAACGCCATGTTGCGGCGGTTTCTGGATACGTTCGGCTTTGAGTATGAATTCATCTCTGCCACCGAATTTTACAAATCCGGCCAGTTTGACGCGGTTCTGTTGCGCGCGGCGGAACGCTATGATGCGCTGATGGAGGTGATGCTTGCCAGCCTGCGCGCGGAACGCCAGCAGACCTATTCCATCTTTCTGCCGATCCATCCCAAAACGGGCCGTGTTCTTTATGTGCCGATGAAAAATGTGGATGGCGCCAAGGGAGAGATCACCTTTGACGATGAAGACGGGCGGGAATGGACATTGCCTGTCACGGGTGGCCGCGTGAAGCTGCAATGGAAGCCGGATTTCGGCGCGCGCTGGGCCGCGCTGGATGTTGATTTTGAGATGTATGGCAAGGAGCACGCGACGAATACTGCGATCTATGACCGGATTTGCGAGATCCTTGGCGGGCGCAAGCCTGAGCATTTCAGCTATGAGCTGTTCCTGGACGAGAATGGCGAGAAGATTTCGAAATCAAAGGGCAATGGCCTGACGATTGAGCAATGGCTGACATATGCGGCCACCGAAAGCCTGTCATATTACATGTTCCTCAAGCCGCGCACGGCCAAGCGGCTAAGCTGGGATGTGATCCCGAAGGCCGTGGATGAATATCACCAGCAATTGCGCGCCTATCCCGACCAGACGCCAGAGCAACAGGCCGCCAATCCTGTCTGGCATATCCATGGGGGCAATCCGCCCAAATCGGGGATGGTTGTCAGCTTTGCGCTGCTGTTGAACCTTGCCTCGGTTGCGCGGGCGGAAGACAAGGAAACGCTGTGGGGCTTTATCCGCCAATATGCGCCAGAGGCCACGCCAGAGGGCAATCCCGATCTGGATCAGGCGGCGGGGTTTGCCGTGCGCTATTATGCCGATTTCGTGGCCCCCACCCTGGCCTTCCGCACCCCCGATGCGGCAGAGCGTGCGGCCATAACAGCCCTTGGCGCGGCGCTGCGCGAGATTGCGGCCAGCGGGCAGGTGCCAAGCCAATATGCGGCAGAATCTGACAGCCTGAGTGAAGAATTGTTCATGTCGGTTGTGCGCGATACGGGCAAGGCGCATGGGTTTGAAAACCTGCGCGCATGGTTCGCGGTGTTGTATGAAGTGCTGCTTGGTGCAGCCCAAGGCCCGCGCTGGGGCACGTTTATCGCGCTTTACGGGCTGGAAAAGACTGTGGCGCTGATTGACAAGGCTTTGGCGGGCGAATTGGCGGGGTGATCTGATGTCGCAAAGCCGTGCATTGCTGGGCCGCGGTGCGGCGATGCGCCCTTGAGGCTATGCGCTTTATGGCGGCCAAGTCCGAACGAAATCCAAGCTAAGCGCAGGTTGCAGCCAAATCGCCGTGCCGGGGGGCGGCGTCATGCCGCAGGCATGCCTCTGGCATGACGATGCGCGGCGGCCTGCGCCCTTGATTCCGCGCAAGGGGCGCAACGGCCAAGCGATGCGCCCCCCGCCCCATTACCCCAGCGATGTGACCCAGAGAATTTGCGCATCCTCGCGCGATATAGAGATCACGTTATGCCCCATCGTGGCATCATAATAGGCGCTGTCGCCGCGTTTCATATCTACGGGCGCGTAAAATTCGGTAAACAGGCGGATTTCGCCTGTCAGAACATACAGGAATTCTTCGCCGCCATGGCGCACCCAGCCGTCAAAATCGGCCATGTCGCGGGCGCGCACGCGGGCCTGATAGGGCAGCATTTTCTTCTGGCTCAGCTGGCCTGCCAGAAGCCGGTGGTCATATGTGGGGGTGGGCTGGGCCATCCCTTCATCGGCGCGGGTCAGGGCCATGCGGCCACTGGCGGGCGCGCGTTCGGGCGGTGTGAACAGTTGGGGCACGGAAATGCCCAAACCCAGCGCCAGTTTTTTCAGCGCGTCATAGGTGGGCGACATTTGCCCATTCTCTATTTTCGAGAGGGTAGAGCGCGCCAGCCCCGCCGCCTGTGCGGCCTGTTCCAATGTCCAGCCCCGGCCCTTGCGCAGATCACGCACGCGCGCGGCCAGATCCACGGGTTGCGCAGGCTCTGACGTGCCGCTCTCGCGGGTAAGTTTCAACAAGCTTTGATCGCGCGGATTGGTCATGGCAAAACCCTTTACGCCGCTCTGGCAGGGCTTGCAACTGGCGGGGGGCGGGCGTAGCTCTGGGCGCATGTTTGCTGTGACAGAAACACCCCGCCCCAACCTGCCGCCCACGCCCTTCAACATGGCGCGCTATGTGCTGGAGGCAGGCAGCGCCACGCCGGACAAGATCGCGCTGCAAGTGCTGCGCGCCAGCGGGGCCGAACGCTGGTCTTATGCCCGCCTGATTGCGGCAGTGCGCGGCACGGCCACCGGGCTTTTGCGCAACGGCCTTGTGCCGGGGGATCGCGTGTTGTTGCGCCTTGGCAATAGTGTGGATTTTCCGGTGGCCTATCTGGGGGCCATCGCGGCGGGGCTTGTGCCTGTGCCCACATCCACGCAACTGACAGGGCCAGAGATTACCCGCATCGCGCAGGACATCGCGCCAGCGCTGGTGCTGGCGGCGGAGGGCGTGGCACTGCCGGCTCACCCCGCGCCGGTGCTGGCGCAGGCGGCTTTGCGCGCCATGCAGGATTTGGCCCCCGCCGAGTGGCATATGGGCAGCCCCGATCGCGCGGGGTATATCATCTATACCTCTGGCAGCGGGGGCAGGCCCCGCGCCGTGATGCATGCGCATCGTGCCATCTGGGCGCGGCGGATGATGTTTGACGGCTGGTACGGGCTGCGGGCGCAAGACCGCGTGCTGCATGCCGGCGCGTTCAACTGGACCTATACTTTGGGCACTGGATTGATGGACCCATGGGCCATAGGGGCCACGGCGCTTATTCCCGAACCGGGCGCGCCCTTGGCGCTGATGCTGAAGCGCTTTGATGCCACCATTTTTGCCGCTGTGCCGGGGGTATATCGGCAAATGCTGAAAGACGGGGGCAAGCTTGATTTGCCGCGCCTGCGTCATGGCCTGTCTGCGGGCGAAAAACTGCCAGATGCCACCCGCGCAGCATGGCACGCCGCCACCGGGCGCGAGATATACGAGGCGCTGGGGATGTCGGAATGTTCCACCTATGTCTCTGCCAGCCCGGCGCGGCCTGCGCCCCCCGGTGCGGCGGGCTATCCGCAAGAGGGGCGGTTGCTGGCGGTGCTGGATGACGCGGGCCAGCCCGCCTTGCGCGGGGCCGAAGGGATGCTGGCCATTCACCGCTCTGATCCGGGCCTGATGCTGGGCTATCTGGACGGGGGCGCGCCTGTGCTGCCGTTGCAGGGCGATTGGTTCCTGACAGGCGACCGCGCGCAAATGGCGCAAGATGGCGCGCTGTTTTATGTAGGGCGCAATGATGACATGATGAATGCGGGCGGTTTCCGTGTCTCGCCCATAGAGGTGGAGCGCGCGCTTTTGGAACATCCCGCAATTCAGGATGTGGCCTGCACCGAAGTTACCGTGCGCGAGGGGGTCAGCGTGATTGCTGCCTTCTACACTGCACCCAGCCCGCTGCCAGAGGCAGAGTTGACAGATTACGCCGCCGCGCGGCTGGCGCGCTACAAACAGCCGCGCCTGTATTGCCATGTCGAAAGCCTGCCGCGCGGGGCCAATGGCAAATTGTCGCGCCGCGCCTTGCGCGCGGGATATGAGGAAAGGGCCACCCATGATCCGGCTTGAAATCTGGTCAGACCCGATCTGCCCGTGGTGTTTTATCGGCAAGGCGCGGCTGGATCGCGCATTGGAAAGCCGCCCCGACCACCCGTTTGAAATTCAGTGGCGGCCCTTTCAGCTAAATCCCGACATGCCGCGCGATGGCATGGCGCGGGCTGACTATATGGCGCTGAAATTCGGGGATGATGCCGGTATTCTGGCCGCCTATGGCCCTGTGGTGCAGGCCGCCGAGGAAACCGGGCTGGATCTGAACCTGCCCGCCATCGCGCGCACCCCCAACACGCTGGATGCGCACCGCCTGATCCATTGGGCGGGGCTGGAAGGGCGTCAAAGCGTGATGGTGAACCGCCTGTTTCGCGCCTATTTTCAGGAAGGGCGCGATATTGGCGCGCAAGATACCTTGGTGGATTTGGCCACAGATGCGGGGCTTGATCCTGCGGTTGTCGGGCGGCTACTGGCCTCTGATGCCGATTGCGAGATGATCCGAGAGGCCGACCGCGCCGCCCGCGCGCGCGGAATTCGCGGCGTGCCGTTTTTCATTCTGGACAATAGCCATGCGATTTCGGGCGCGCAGCCTGCCGCGCTGTGGCGCGGGGTGATTGATGAAATCATGGGGCAGGCGGGGTGATGCGCGCCTTTACCCCCACGCGGCCCCTGCGCTTTGGCGAATTTGTGGCGCTGATGGCGCTGCTGACAGCGACTGTGGCTTTCTCCATAGATGCCATGTTGCCCGCCCTGCCCACAATCGGGCAAGAGCTGTCACCCGACAGCCCCGCGCGCGGGCAGTTGGTGATTACAACATTCGTGCTGGGGCTGGGGCTGGGGACGCTGGTTTGTGGCCCGGTTTCAGATGCCTATGGGCGCAAATCTGTGCTGCTGGCGGGGATCGCGCTTTATGTGGCCGGGGCCGTGCTGGCCATGCGCGCGGGCACGATTGAAACCTTGCTGGCGGCGCGGTTTTTGCAGGGGCTGGGCGCTGCGGCGCCGCGCGTGGTGGCCACGGCCATGGTGCGTGATCTGCATTCGGGCCGCGCGATGGCGCGCGTCACATCCATTATCATGACGCTGTTTGTGCTTGTGCCTGCGGTGGCCCCGTCGGTGGGCGCGGGGATAATCTGGCTGTCTGATTGGCGGATGATCTTTCTGGCCTTTGTGGTGTTCGGGCTGGTGGCGGGCCTGTGGTTGATGCTGCGCCAGCCTGAAAGCCTTGCCCCGGAACACCGCCGCGCGCTGGGCGCGCGCCTGATCTGGGCGGCCTTGGTGGAGATTGTGAAAAACCCCGCTGTCATGGTCTATGTCGTGGCGCTGACATTCGCCTTCGCGCCGCTTTTTGCGTGGCTGTCCAACCTGCCGATGATCTTTGAGGATGTCTATGACCGCGCGGCGACATTTCCGTTCTGGTTTGCCGCCACAGCGCTGGTGGCGGGCACGGCCTCTGTGGCCAATGCCAAGCTGGTCATGCGCCTTGGGATGCGCCGGATTGCGACATGGGCTTTCGCATGGCAGGCGGGGATTTCGGTGGTGTTTCTTGGCCTGATTGCGCTGGGCCTGCCCGAACCGTGGGATTTTGGGCTGTTTTTTGCGTTCATGTGCAGCGCCTTTTTCTCTATCGGGCTGACATTTGGCAATCTGAACGCGCTGGCGCTGCAACCTTTGGGGCATATGGCGGGGATCGGCTCTTCTGTGGTGATGTCGCTGCCCACTATCGGATCGGCGCTGATTGCCGTGCCGATTTCGCTGGCCTATGACGGCACACCGCGCCCGCTGATTATCGGGATGATCCTGTGTGCATCTGCGGCACTGGCGCTGATGCTGCTGGCGCGGCGTATTGTCAGGGATGATGGTGCGTGATTTACTGCGCGCGACGGCTTTGTAATTTGTTTTATTGAGGGAATGCGGAATGGAACTTGTCCTTGCGCTTGTGGTCTTGCTGGTGCTGGTGGTGCTTCTTGGCCTGAAGATCGTGCCGCAATCCGAGAATTTTGTGGTCACGCGGCTGGGGGCCTATCACCGCACGCTGGATGCGGGGGTAAGTGTGATCATTCCCTTTCTGGACAGGGTGCATTCCAAGGTTCCGGTAAATGATCAGGTGCTCAATGATATCGAATTGGAAGTGGTTTCCGCCGATAACGTGGTTTACGGCGCGCAGCTTCTGGTCGTGTATCGGATCGAAAACCCCGAAGCGGCGGTTTTTCGCGTCAATTCCATCAATGCGCTGGTGATCGGGCTGGTGCAATCGCTGGTGCGTTCCGAATTGGGCAAGGTAGAGTTGGACGCGGTGCAGTCTGATCGCGGTTCGCTGAATGTGGCGCTGCTGGAGGCGCTGGAAGATGCGGGCAAAACCTATGGCATTCGCATTTCCCGTTCCGAGATTACCGATGTACGGCTGAATGAAACCACGCAAAAGGCCATGGCCGAAGTGCTGGCCGCAGAACGCGAGCGCCGCGCCGCGATCACCCGCGCCGAGGGGGGCAGCGCCGCGCCACCGAACTGGCCGCAGATGGCGAGCTATATGAGGCGCAGCGCCGCGCCGATGCCATTCGCGCCATTGCACAGGCCAATGCAGAGGCCAATCAGATGATTTCGGCCTCTCTGGGCGGAGAGAATGCGCGCGAGGCGCTGACATTCCAGACCGCGCGCATGCAGGTAGAGGCGCTGGAAGGGCTGGCGAAATCCCCCAATGCCAAGCTGATCATGCTGCCCGGCGGGCCATCCAATGCCTTCCGCGAAGCGGCGGCGATTTTGAAAGAGTTGTAAGGGATGGATGGTTTCGCCGCTTGGGTAATCTGGGGGCTGATTGCCGCCGTGCTGCTGGCCGTGGAAATGGTGACTGTGGCCTATGTGGCGCTGGGCTTTGCCATCGGTGCGGGGGCGGTGGCGCTGGTGGTTTATCTTGTGCCGGGGCTGCATGTATTTGTGCAAGCCTTGATCTGGGCGGGGATGGGGCTGGCTGTGTGGCTGGCGCTGTCGCGCCGCAACACGGCCCGCCACAAGGCCCGGCCCGATATCAATGATTTTGATTCGCTGGACTCCCTGCCCCCCGAAGAGCGCGCGCGCCGCGCGGCGCTGCGCAAAGGGCAAGAGAAGTAGGCGCCCCGGATAAGGCCCAAGACAGGGCCAAAGCCCCGGTCAGGCGTTATACAGCCCCTCATAAATCGGCATCAGGGTTTCGGTATCGAATAGCGAGGATACCGATGTGCCTTTCCATGTGTTCAGAATGCCTTGGGCAAACATGGGCGCGGTGGGCACGATGCGGATATTCGGCGCGGCCTGCACGGCCTCTGTGGGCGCGATGGAATCGGTAATCACCAGCGATTTCATCACCGAATTTGTGATCCGTTCCACCGCCGGGCCGGACATGACGCCATGGGTGATATAGCTGTGCACTTCTGTTGCGCCCGCCTCTACCAGCACTTCGGCGGCTTTGCACAGGGTTCCGGCAGTATCGCAAATATCATCCACGATGATACAGATTTTGCCTGTCACTTCCCCGATCACCGTCATTTCCGCAATCTCGCCGGGTTTTTCGCGGCGTTTGTCCACAATTGCCAGCGCGCAGCCCACGCGCTTGGCCAGTTCGCGCGCGCGCGCAACCCCGCCCACATCGGGCGAGACGATGACAACATCTTGCAGCCGCCCCTTGAAATGGTGCTTCACATCCAGCGCAAAAACCGGCGCGGCATAGAGGTTATCTACCGGGATATCGAAAAACCCCTGTATCTGTGCGGCGTGCAAATCCAGCGTCAGGATGCGCTCAATCCCGGCCTGCGAGATCATATTGGCCACCAGTTTCGCGGAAATCGGGGTGCGTGCCTTGGTGCGCCGATCTTGGCGCGCATAGCCGAAATAGGGGATCACGGCCGTAATGCGCGCGGCGGAAGAGCGTTTCAGCGCATCTGCGATGATCAGCAATTCCATCAGATGGTCATTTGCGGGTTTCGAGGTGGATTGGATGATGAACATATCCTCTCCGCGCACATTCTCAAACACCTCGACAAATACTTCGCCATCATTGAAGCGCTCTACCCGCGCATCCACCAGCGAAACAGACATCCCCCGATGTAGCGACATGCGCCGCGCGATGGCCTTGGCCAAGGGAATATTGGCATTGCCGGAAATAAGTTTGGGTTCCGCGCGGTCAAACATCGGGGCATCCTTTGGGATTCGCATTGGTTGACACCGCTTATCACCCCGCTAACGTCTTGCAAACCTGCAGCTTGCCTCTTGGAGTGCGCAATGACTCATATTGATTACTATCTTAGCCCCGTCTCGCCCTGGACATATATGGCGGGGGCGCGGCCTGATGCGATTGCCCGCGTGGCAGGGGCAAGCCTGCGCTATAAACCGCTAGACCCTGCGGCGCTGTTTCCGCGCACGGGCGGTTTGCTTCTGCCCCAACGGCATGAAAGCCGCCAGGCTTACCGCATGCAGGAACTTGCGCGCTGGGCCAAGCGTCTGGATATGCCCATCAACGTGAAACCCGCGTTTTTCCCAACCAATCCCGCGCCTGCCTCTTATGCCATTATCGCGGCGCAAGAAGCGGGGGGCGGGGATATGTGCGCGCTTGTCACCAGCATTTCCCGCGCCTGCTGGGAAGAAGAGCGCAACATTGCCGAGGATGATGTGATCCGCGATTGCCTGTCGCGCGCGGGGTTTGACCCCAATCTGGCCTTTAGCGGCATGTTGCAGGGCGCAGAGATTTACGCGCGCAATCTGGAAGATGCGGTGGCAGCGGGTGTATTCGGCGTGCCGTTTTTCACGGTGGGAGAGGCGAAATTCTGGGGCCAGGACAGGCTGGATTTTCTGGCAGAGCATCTGGGCGTCAGCATCTGACATGAAAAAGCCCTGCATCTAGCGGATGCAGGGCTTTTTCAGGTGCGGGATGCGGGGCTTATGCTGCTTCGGCCTCTGCGGCAGCGGCAGCATGGCGGCGTTCGCTTTCTTCGCGTGACAGCGCCACAGAGGTGCGCACGCCTTTTGAAACGAAATCCATCAGCCCAGCGACAACGCGCTCATTCGGGTCGATCCCTGCGCAGCTCAGCACTTCGCGCCCATCGCGCGACCGTGCCCAGCGGGCAATCTGCTCTGGCCCATTGCCGTATTTCTTGTCATCAGCAATCGCGTCATCCAGCGCAGCCAGCACCACTGCGGCAAACAGCTTGCGGGCGCGGGCGCCTTGCTCATGCGTGAAAGCCGTTCCATCTGCTGCGTCAAACATTTCCAAGTCCTTTTATTCTTGCTCTTGCATTCGCCGGTCGGGCCTGCATACGCTCTTTGTAGGTTGATTCGCTACACCACTAACGCATATCACCTATGCGTCTGGTGCATATCGCCCATTTTTTGCGCAAAGCATGGCAGTGTAACCTGTCCTTGCGCCCTTCCGATCCCCGCGATATAGGAAGGCGCGCCAAAACATCAAGATTTCAGCAAGGTTTCTCATGCCCAAGATCAACGGTAACGAAATTCGTCCCGGCAATGTGCTGGAACATGATGGCGGGCTTTGGGCCGCAGTCAAGGTAAGCCATGTCAAGCCCGGCAAGGGCGGGGCATTCGCACAGGTGGAAATGAAAAACCTGCGTGACGGGCGCAAGCTGAACGAGCGTTTCCGCTCTGAGGACAAGGTAGAGCGCGTGCGGCTGGAACAGAAAGACCAGCAATTCCTGTATGAAACCGATGGCCGTCTGGTTGTCATGGACATGCAGACCTATGAACAGGTTGAACTGGACGCCGAGATTCTGGGCGATCGCCGCCCCTTCCTGCAAGACGGGATGACGGTGACAGTGGAATATTATGGCGAAGAGGCCCTGAATATCAGCCTGCCGCAAAAAGTGGTCTGCAAGGTTGTCGAGACAGAGCCTGTTGTCAAAGGCCAGACTGCCGCCAACAGCTACAAGCCCGCTGTGCTGGATAATGGCGTGCGCGTTCTGGTGCCGCCCTTTGTCGGGCCGGATGAAGATATCGTGGTAAATACCGAAACATTCGAGTATTCCGAGCGCGCCTGATAAATCGGGCAGCTCACGCGATTGTTGTTGCCCCGCCAGCACTTGCTGGCTTATCCACGGTCGCAACTCTGACTGATGGAGATGCAGATGCGCCGCGTGATTGCCGCCCTTGCCTTAGCCCTCGCGCCCCAGATCGCGGCGGCGCAAGCGGATGCGGTGCGGCTGGTCTGGGATCGGGCGGCGGCCAACCGGGCGGAAACCGTGCTTGTGCTGCGCGATGTGGAAGGGGCGGCGCTGATTACCTTGCGCAACCCCGTTGCCACCGGGGCTCAAGCGGATTCTTTCGCATTGCCGCCAATCCCGCGCGCGGCAACAAATGTACAGGCCGGGCTGATAGAGGCCGGGCGCGTGGTGCTGCAAAGCCCGGCATACCCGCTTTCTGATCGTGCGGCGGTTGGGTTTGAACTGGGGTTGCGCGCCAGTCTGGCTGTTGGTTTTCAGGATCTCTGGGCCTGTGATGACGGGCAAGAAGTGCAGGTCACCCACCGCCCCGACGGGATTTTCCTGCGCCACCCCGCCGCCGAAGCCGCCTTGGTGCGGCAAGATGATGGTGGCTATCTGTCGCCAACCGGCCTTGCCTTTCGCATAGAGGGCAACAGCGCCGCTTTGGCACTGCCGGATATGGCCCCGATCACCTGCCAGCCTGCCCTGTTTCGCCCGGTACTGCCCCTGACGGCAGAGGCCAAAGATGGCAGTTGGGCCGTGGCACTCACCCCCGAAGAGGCGCTGATCACCCTGCCGGGGCTGGAGGCTCAGACGCTTGCAACCTCTGGCCTGATTGTCACAGCGCGGCGCGATGGGGAAATTGCCTTGCGTGGTGGCCCGTTGCAGATTGCCTTTGCCCAAACACGCTGCCGGATGGACGGGCGGGATTTGCTGTATCCGCTGGCGGCACGGCTGGTGTTGCAAGGGATGGCGCGGGCGGAGGGGTGCGCAGGGGCGCCCCTGTCGCTGATAGAGGGCAAAAGCTGGAAAGTGAGCAGTATCTTCGGCCTGCCCCTGATCGCGGTTGAAGGGAAATCGCCAGAAATTACCTTGCAGATCGCAGAAGGCCAGATTTCCGGGCGCGGCACTTGCAACCGCTATCTGGGCACAGCGCGCACCGATTCCGGGCAGTTGCGCTTTGCCGATCTGGGCACAACCCGCATTGCCTGCCCGCAAAGCCTGCAAAATCTGGAATTGCGCTATCTGGATGCGCTGGAGGTGGCCACCGGCTTTGATATCAGCCGCAATGGCATGTTGATCTTGCGCGCAGGCCCCATTCCGGTTCTGACAGCGCAAAGGCGCGCGCCCTAAACCCGCGCAGTTTTGCACCCTTTGCTGCGCGGCGGCGTAGATTTGCGCCTTTCGGGTTGCGCAAGATACATGTTTTCGCGTAATCCCTTCCCAACTCGCATGGACCCGGTGAAATTCCGGGTGGCTCTTTCGGCCGCCGATCCGCCGAATAACCTGAACAAACACCATGAAACCCGGCGCGCTGCCTGTCAGCCATAGCCGGTCAGGGACATTTTACATGATTTCACTAGATGCGTATCGCGCGCAGTGGTTTGGCAATCCGCGCGGTGATCTGATTTCGGGGCTGGTTGTGGCACTGGCGCTTATTCCCGAAGCGATTGCCTTTTCCCTTATTGCGGGGGTTGATCCCAAAGTGGGGCTATATGCCAGCTTTTCCATTGCCGTTCTGATTGCCTTTACGGGCGGCAGGCCGGGGATGATATCGGCGGCCACGGCGGCCACTGCCGTGCTGATGGTCACGCTGGTGCGCGATCACGGGCTGGAATATCTGCTGGCGGCCACAGTTCTGGCGGGGCTGTTGCAGATCGGGGCGGGGTTGCTGAAGCTGGGCTTTGTGATGCGCTATGTCTCCAAATCCGTGATGACGGGGTTTGTGAATGCGCTGGCCATCCTGATCTTTCTGGCACAGCTGCCAGAGCTAGACCCGCGCGAGGTGTCGGGGATCACCTATGTTCTGGTCGCGGCGGGTTTGGGCATTATCTACGGGCTGCCGCTGCTGACCAAGGCGATCCCTTCGCCCTTGGTGACAATCGTGGTGCTCACGATTGTTGTTATCGCGCTGGGGCTGGATGTACGCACCGTGGGCGATATGGGCGAATTGCCCGACACGTTGCCGGTATTCCTGATCCCGAACATCCCGCTTAGCTTGGAAACCCTGCTGATTATCCTGCCCTATTCGATGGCGATTGCCGTGGTTGGCCTGCTGGAAAGCCTGATGACCCAGAATATCGTGGATGATCTGACCGACACGCGCTCTGACCGCAATCAGGAATGTATCGGACAGGGGATTTCCAACACGGCCACAGGCTTTATTGGCGGCATGGCGGGCTGTGCGATGATCGGGCAAAGCATTATCAACGTCAAATCCGGCGGGCGGGGCCGGCTGTCATGCTTTGCGGCGGGGGTGTATCTGCTGTTCCTGATTCTGGTGCTGGGTGATCTTGTCAAGCAAATTCCCATGGCGGCGCTGGTGGCGGTGATGATCATGGTATCTATCGGCACATTTTCGTGGTCATCCATCACGGCGCTGAAAACGCATCCGCGTTCCAGTTCCATCGTGATGATCGCAACTGTGGTAACGGTTGTTTACACCCATAACCTTGCCATTGGGGTGCTGGTGGGGGTGCTGTTGTCGGGCATCTTCTTTGCCGGCAAGATTGCGCAGCTTTTCACCATGCGCAGCGAGATTTCGCGCGATGGGCGCACCCGCACCTATACTGTGGAAGGCCAGTTGTTCTATGGCTCGGTAGAGGATTTCATGGAAGCGTTTGATTTCCGCGAAACGCTGGACAAAGTTATAATCGACGTGTCGCGCGCGCATATCTGGGATATTTCTGCGGTGCAGGCGCTGGATATGGCGATCCTGAAATTCCGCCGCGACGGGGCCGAGGTGGATGTGATTGGCATGAATGCCGCCTCTGAAACCATCGTTGACAAGCTGGCCATCCATGACAAGCCGGGCGCGATGGATAAATTGATCTCGCATTGAAGGGGGGCAAGACCATGACAGAACACCCGCAAAAGATTGTGGCCCTTGTGGATGGCTCCATCTATTCCGCCAGTCTGTGCGAACATGCCGCCTGGGTATCGCAGCGCACCGGGGCGCCGGTGGAGTTGATCCATGTGCTTGGCCGCCGCGATGCACCCGACAGGGCTGATTTTTCGGGCGCGATTGCGCTGGGCGCGCGCTCTGCCCTGCTGGAAGAACTGGCCACGCTGGATGCAGCGCGCGCCAAGCTTGTCAGCCAAAAGGGCCGCGCCATTCTGGAAGATGCCCGCGCCATTCTGGACAAGGCTGGCGTTACAGAGATTACCACCCGCCTGCGGCAGGGTGATATTGTAGAGGCGATTGCCGAGATAGAGGCAGATGCGCGCGTGATCATGATCGGCAAGCGCGGCGAGGCTGCGGATTTCGCCAAGGGCCATCTGGGATCAAATCTGGAGCGGATTATCCGCGCCAGCCACAAGCCGGTTTTCGTGGCCGCGCGCGCGTTCAAGCCTATTTCGCGGGTGCTGGTGGCCTATGATGGCGGTGTCTCTGCCATGAAAGCGGTGGATCACATCGCGCGCAGCCCGCTATTTGCGGGGCTGGCCGTGCAGGTGGCCACAGTGGGCGGCGCCACGCCAGAGGTGAAAAAGGGGCTGGAAAATGCCAAGGCGCTTTTGCAGGGCGCGGGGCTGGAGGTGGAAACCGCTATCCTGCCCGGCCAGCCCGAAACCGCCCTTGGCAAGCTGATAGAGGATGCGCAGATTGATTTGCTGGTGATGGGCGCATATGGGCATTCGCGCATTCGCAGCCTGATTATCGGCTCCACCACCACGGCCATGATCCAGTCTTGCAAGGTTCCTGTGGTGCTGATGCGCTAGGGCGCTGTGCATAGCATAGGGGCGCCAAGGGCTTTGGGGGGTGCGCCAAGGCGCGGAATCGAGGGCGTAAGCCCGCCGCGCCTAAAAGGGCGGCTTTGTGGGGTGGCGCATCGCTTGGCCCCCTCACCAAGCGCGGAGTCAAGGCCGCAGGCCGCCGCGCATCGCTGGGCCGCCCCCCGGCACAGCGATTTTGCTGCAGTGGGCGCTTAGCCTGAGTTTCGCGCGGATTTGGCCAGCATAAACTGACATAGCCCCACGGCCAGATCGCCGCACCGCGGCCCAGCAATGCGCGGCTTTGCGAATCTCCCCACACCCCAAGGCGCGGAGCAAGCGCCCCGTTAAAACACGGGTTGCGTGCCGGTTTCCTTTACCGCTTCCATCACCACATGCGTCGAGGTGGAGGTGATATGCGGCAGGCCAGAGATATGTTCGGCCAGCACCCGGCGGTAAGAGGCAATATCGCGGCTGCGCACCTTCAGCAGGTAATCAAACGACCCCGCAATCAGGTGGCATTCCTCTATTTCCGGCACTTTGCGCACGGCCTCGTTAAAGGCGCGCAAGGCCATTTCCCGCGTATCGGATAATTTGATCTCGACAAAGGCGATATGAGCTGCGTCTATCTGGGTGGGATCAATCAGCGCGCGGTAGCCGATAATCACGCCTTCCGCTTCCAGCCGCCGCAAGCGGGCCTGTGTGGGCGATTTTGTCAGCCCGATTCGGTTGGCCAGTTCGGTAACACTCACGCGGCCATCTATGGCCAACTGGCGCAAGATTGCGTGATCGAAACTATCCATGTGGAATTGGGCCATTTTCCTGCCTTTATTGAGTTGGCTAGTCGTATTGGCTGTTATTTTAGCAAAATAAGGCAGAATGCAACTGCAATTTCTGCGATTATCGGCGTATCTTCCTGCAGGGGTTTGCATATGTCACACGCGCCGTTTCCACCCGTTCCCACCAGCATCACCCATCACAGTTTGCGCGATGAGGCGGCCTGTGTGGAGTGGGCGCGCGCAACTGCCGCGCTGTCACACCAGGCGCGCGCCCAGATCACCACACAGGCCGCGCGGCTGGTGCAGGATATCCGCAAAAGCGATTCGCCGGGGATGATGGAAGTGTTCCTCGCGGAATATGGCCTCTCGACCGATGAGGGGATTGCGCTGATGTGTCTGGCCGAGGCGCTTTTGCGGGTTCCAGATGCCGAGACGATTGATGACTTGATCGAAGACAAGATTGCCCCCTCGAATTGGGGGGCGCATTTGGGCAAATCCTCGTCCAGCCTTGTCAATGCCTCTACCTGGGCCTTGCTGCTGACAGGGCGGGTGCTGGATGAACGCGGCGCAAGTGCCGCGCATCTGCTGCGCGGGGCCATAAAGCGGCTGGGAGAGCCTGTTATCCGCACCGCCGTAGGCCGCGCCATGAAAGAGATGGGCCGCCAATTCGTGCTGGGAGAGACGATTGACAAAGCCATGACCCGCGCCGCCACGCTGGAAGCGCGCGGCTACAGCTATTCCTACGATATGCTGGGCGAGGCCGCGCGCACCATGGCCGATGCAGAGCGCTATCATACGGCCTATGGGCGGGCCATTCGCGCCATCGGCGCGCGGGCCAGCGGCAATGACATTCGCAGCAATCCGGGTATTTCGGTCAAACTCTCGGCGCTGCATCCGCGTTATGAACTGGCCAAGCGCGACCGCGTGATGCGCGAGCTTGTGCCGCGCCTGCGCCAATTGGCGCGGCTGGCCTGCGGGCTTGGGCTGGGCTTCAACATAGATGCCGAAGAGGCCGACCGCCTTGCCCTGTCGTTGGAGGTGATTGGCGCGGTGCTGGCCGATCCTGCGCTGGAGGGCTGGGACGGGTTTGGCGTGGTGGTGCAGGCCTATGGCCCGCGCGCGGGTGATGTGATAGATTGGCTGGCCACGACCGCCACCGCGCTGGACCGCAAGCTGATGGTGCGGCTGGTGAAAGGGGCCTATTGGGATACCGAAATCAAGCGCGCGCAGGTGCTGGGGCTGGAGGGCTTTCCCGTACTGACGCAAAAAGCCGCGACCGATGCAAATTACATCGCCAATGCCCGCAAATTGCTGGCCGCGCGTGCCCGGATTTACCCGCAATTTGCCACCCATAACGCCCATACTGTTGCCGCCATCCTGCATCTGGCCGAAGAGATGGGCGCAAGCGCGCTGGAGTATGAATTCCAGCGCCTGCATGGCATGGGCGAGAAATTGCATGATCTGGTGCTTAGCGCCAATGGCACGCGCTGCCGGATTTATGCCCCTGTGGGCGCGCATAAGGATTTGCTGGCCTATCTGGTGCGGCGGCTGTTGGAGAATGGGGCGAATTCATCCTTTGTGAACCAGATTGTAGATGATGCCGTGCCGCCCGAACAGGTGGCCGCCTGCCCCTTTGCCGCGCTGGAAGCGCTGCCACGGGGGCGCAACCCGAAACTGGCCACAGGGCCGGAACTCTTTGGCGCGGCGCGGCGCAATGCGCGCGGCTGGGATCTGGCCTGCGCGCATGATCTGGATGAAATTGCCACGGCCCGCGCGCCCTTTGAGCGCGCCACATTTGCCGCCGGGCCGTTGCTGGCCAGCGCCCCGCAAGGCGGGGCCGCGTATCAGGCCCATAACCCTGCCAACCCGCAAGATGGTTTGGGCCGGGTTGTCACGGCCTCTGGCGCAGATATCGCGGCGGCGCTTGGTGCGGCAACCCCATGGCAGGCCACGGCGCAGGCCCGCGCCGCAGTGTTGTTGCGCGCCGCTGATCTCTATGAGCAGAATTTCGGGCAATTCTTCGCCCTCTTGGCGCGCGAGGCTGGCAAAACCCAGGCCGATGCCGTGGGAGAGTTGCGCGAGGCCGTGGATTTTCTGCGCTACTATGCCGGGCAGGCGCACAGCCTGCGCGCGCCTGCGCGCGGCATATTCACCTGTATCAGCCCCTGGAATTTTCCGCTGGCCATTTTCACAGGCCAGATTGCGGGGGCCTTGGCGGCTGGCAATGGCGTGCTGGCCAAACCGGCCGAACAAACCCCGATGATCGCCCATCTTGCCACGCAGCTTTTGCACAAGGCCGGCGTTCCGCGCGCGGTATTGCAGCTTTTGCCGGGGCCGGGGCCAGAGGTGGGGGCGGCGCTGACATCGGATAGCCGCGTGGCGGGCGTGGCCTTTACCGGCTCTACCGCTACGGCGCTGCGTATCCGGGGCAACATGGCGCAGCACATGGCCCCCGGCGCGCCGCTGATTGCCGAAACGGGGGGCTTGAATGCGATGGTGGTGGATAGCACCGCCCTGCCCGAACAGGCGGTGCGCGATGTGCTGGCCTCGGCGTTCCAATCGGCGGGGCAGCGCTGCTCCGCCCTGCGCTGTCTTTATGTGCAGGAAGATATTGCAGCCGAATTTCAACAGATGCTGTTTGGCGCAATGGATGAACTGGCCTTGGGCGATCCGTGGCATTTGCACACCGATATTGGCCCGGTCATAGACAGCACCGCGCGCGATCAGATTGCCGCTTATGTGGCGGCAGCGCGGGCCGAGGGGCGCGTGCTGCATGAACTTCCCATGCGCGAGGGCGGTACATTCATCGCCCCTGTGGTGATTTCCGTGCCCGGAATCGCGGCGCTGGAGCGCGAGGTCTTTGGCCCTGTGCTGCATCTGGCCACCTACCGCGCGGCCGATCTGGACAAGGTATTGGCGGCTGTAAATGCCACGGGCTACGGGCTGACATTCGGCTTGCATACCCGCATAGATACCCGCGTGCAGCATGTGTTCGAGAGGGTGGAAGCGGGGAACATATACGTTAACCGTAACCAGATTGGCGCGGTTGTGGGCAGCCAGCCCTTTGGTGGCGAGGGGCTGTCGGGCACTGGCCCCAAAGCGGGCGGGCCGCAGTATCTGGCGCGGTTTACCCTGCCCGATGCGGGGGCGGGGCCGTTGCCCGCCGTGCAGGATATGCCGGGGCCAACGGGCGAATCGAACCGCCTGCACCGCAGCCCCCGCCCGCCGCTGTTATGCCTTGGGCCGGGGCACGCGCAGGCACAGGCGCAGGCGCGCGCGGTGCGCGCTCTGGGCGGTGTGGCGCTGGTGGCAGAGGATTTGCCCGCGCGGCTGGACGGGGTTGGCGGGGTGCTGTTTTGGGGCGAAGAGGGCGCGGCCCGCGCCCTTGTCCAACGCCTTGCCGCCCATGATGGCCCGATCCTGCCCTTGATCACCGGCCAGCCCGATGCGGCCCATATGGTGCTGGAGCGTCATCTCTGCGTGGATACCACGGCATCCGGGGGCAATGCGCAACTGTTGGCGGCGATGGGGGGATAAGCACAAAAGCGCGAACGGGGTAAAGCGGGTCGCGTGACGGCGTATGAACGCGGCGTGCGCTGGTGTCTATGTGCTTTGGGCAAGTTTCTCAAGGCGGGTTTGAGTCAAGTTGCAGACAGTGGAGTAGCGCACCAAGCGCGGAATCAAGGGCGTCAGCCCGCCGCGCATCGCCGGGCCGCCCCCCGGCACGGCGATTTGGTTGCCGTGGGCGCTTAGCTTGGGTGTCGCGCGGATATTGCCGCCATAAAGTGACATAGCCTCAAAGCCAGATCGCCGCACCGCGGCCCGACGCTGCGCGGCTTGGCGGGTTATTCCAATCTCCCCCAACTGCGCCTCGCGGAGCGGCGTTGCATGATGGCGCATCGCTTCACCCCCTTGCGCCCCGCGCGGAATAAAGGCCGCAGGCCGCCGCGCCTCAAAGGGCCGCCCCCCGGCACGGCGATTTGGCTGCCGTGGGCGCTTAGCTTGGGTGTCGCGCGGATATTGCTGCCATAAAGTGACATAGCCTCAAGGTCAGATCGCCGCACCGCGGCCCGGCGATGCGCGGCTTGGCGAATATCCCCTTCCCCCCGCATTGCCGCCCTTCAGGCCAGAACCTCCGATCAGGGGGCAGACACGCGCCGCCCCGCCTATTCGGCGGCCTGCCCTTGGGCGGCCTCGGCCTCTATCTGCGCGGCGCGGCGTTCCACCTGTTCCACGATATGTTCCACCATATCGGCATTGCTCAGCTTGTGGCTTTGCTTGCCCGCCAGATAGACCATCCCGCTCCCCGCCCCGCCGCCGGTAAAGCCGATATCTGTCATCAGCGCCTCTCCCGGCCCATTCACAACACAGCCGATGATCGAGAGGCTCATGGGCGTTTTGATATGGGCCAGACGTTCTTCCAGCAAGGCCACGGTTTTGATCACATCAAAGCCCTGCCGCGCGCAAGAGGGGCAAGAGATGATATTCACCCCCCTATGGCGCAGGCCCAGGGATTTCAAAATCTCATAGCCGATTTTCACCTCTTCCACCGGATCGGCAGAGAGTGACACGCGGATGGTATCGCCAATCCCCATCCAAAGCAGATTGCCAAGGCCAATGGCGGATTTCACCGTGCCTGAAATCATGCCCCCGGCCTCTGTAATGCCCAGATGGATGGGGGCATCGGTGGCCTCTGCCAGCCCCATATAGGCGGCCGAGGCCAGAAACACATCAGAGGCTTTCACACTGATCTTGAATTCGTGGAAATCATTATCCTGCAAGATGCGGATATGATCGAGGCCGGATTCGATCATGGCATCGGGGCAAGGCTCTCCATATTTCTCCAGCAAATGCCGCTCCAGCGATCCGGCATTTACCCCGATACGGATAGAACAGCCATGATCGCGCGCGGCTTTGATCACCTCGCGCACGCGGGCGGCATCGCCAATATTGCCGGGGTTGATGCGCAGACAGGCGGCGCCGGCCTCTGCCGCCTCGATCCCGCGCTTATAATGGAAGTGGATATCGGCCACGATGGGCACCGGGCTTTCGCGCACCACCTCGCGCAGGGCGCGGCTGGCATCTGTATCGGGAACCGACACGCGCACAATATCCGCCCCTGCCTCTGCGCAGGCCAGAACCTGGCGGATGGTGGCAGGCGCATCGCCGCTATCGGTGTTGGTCATGGTCTGCACCGAGATTGGCGCATCGCCCCCGACAGGCACTTTGCCTACCATGATCTGTCGCGATTTGCGCCGTGTGATGTTGCGCCATGGGCGGATATGGTTGTGATCCATGCGTGACAGGCCCTTTCCTTACCGGGCAGAGTTTACGCGATACGCACGGGTGCAGCAATGGGCGCGGCAGGCCCTCGCGCAGAATTCAGGGCGGCGCGCAGCCTTTGCGGCCCTGTGCCGGGGGCGCAGAATAAAAAACGCGCCACCTTTGGGGTGGCGCGGCGTGGGATTGGGTGTTTTGCCCTGTTTATTCAGTCATTTCCGCCACTGTGATAAATTCGCGCAGGGCCTGATCGTCATTCAGATTGGCCAGATCAAACCGCTCTGCCACGGCATCTGCCGACAGGGCAATCTGATCCACCACTTGTGCGCCGGGCGCTGTGGGGCCAAAGGGCTGGCCATTGACCAGCAGATAGACAGACCCGGAATTGCCCGCGCGCAATGTGGCGGGCGCTTCGGTTTGGGGCACGGTATAGCGTTCGCCTGCATCCAAAACCTGTTCAAACAGCACAGTCCCATCAGGCCCGCGCACGCGAATCCAGCTTGGGCGCACGGCCAGAACTTCCAGCAGCGGAGGCCCGTTTTCCGTTACGCGGATATCATCGCCCGGCAATGGGCCTGTTTCCGCCTCTGCCAGCGCCAGTTCAATGGCAGAGCGAATGCCCGTGTCATCCAGCGCTTCGGTGCGCGGGTTGATGGCGGCAATCGGCCCGTCACGCGAAACGACAATGGGCGTTTCCAGCGCTTCGGGGCGGTAGTCGCGCACAACGCCTTGCGCATTGGCGGTAAAGCTTGCGCCTTGGCCGCCAATCCGCAAGCCTGGCTCTTCCGGGGTGGCCATGCGGGGGGCTGCCCCGGCGATAACGGGGTCAAGCTCTGCCATTACAGTGGGCGGTTGATCGGCAGGGGCCAGATTCACGCGTTGCACCTCTTGCAACACCATCCAGCCGCCATAGCCCAGCCCGACCACCAGCGCCACCATCACCGCGACAGAGCCAAGCGCCACGGGATCAAGGCGCCGCCAGAACGGATCTGGATCATCGGCCAGCCGGGTGCGTGACAGCAAGCCTTCGGAAAAATCGCGGCTGGTATTCACATTGACAGGGGTCTTTGGCAGGGCGCTGCCGCTGCCGCGCTGAAAATCGGTGGAAACGGCAAACCCCGTTTCTGCGCAGAACTTTGCGAAACACCAATCAGGATCCATGCCCAGATAGCGCGCATAAGAGCGCACATACCCGGCAACAAAGCTTGCCGCCTCGAATGCTGAAAGATCACCCGATTCGATGGCCGCGATATAGGTTGCGCGAATATGCAATTCGCGTTGCACATCCAGCAGGGACTTGCCCAAAGTCGCCCGCTCTCCACGCATCAGATCGCCGAGCCGGACTTCGAAATCATCAAAGCCCATCGCGATACTATGCGATGCTTGTGGTTTTTCTGCTCTGGCCTTGCCGCCAAACCATTTCATTGCCCGCCCCTTAGCCCGAAAAACTTAGCCCGAAAAAATCTTAATACCCGCCCGCAGTTTTTACATCTGCGTTACTGACACGACAGACCATAACGGATTTCGCGGCGATTTGAAGGCTTAATAGTCTGTTAGGCAGAGATTTCGGCACGATTCAGCGCACAATGCGCCCAAAGCCCATCCATTGCGCGCACGACATCATCCATCATGCGCGGATCATGCACGGGCGAGGGGGTGAAGCGCAACCGCTCTGTGCCGCGTGGCACAGTGGGGAAGTTGATGGGCTGCACATAAATCCCGTAACGGGCCAGCAACATGTCGGAAATGGCTTTGCAATGCACGGGATCCCCCACATGCACAGGCACGATATGGCTGCCGTGGTCGATGATCGGCAGGCCCAGCCCGCGCAGGCGCATTTTCAGAATGCGCGCGTTTTCCTGCTGTTTGTCGCGCAGGTATTGCGCGGTTTTCAGAAACTCTACCGAAGCCACGGCGCCTGCCGCTACGGCAGGGGGAATAGAGGTTGTGAAAATAAACCCCGGCGCATAGGAACGCACGGCATCGCACATCTTGGCCGAAGCGGCGATATAGCCGCCCATCACGCCATAAGCCTTGGCCAGCGTGCCATTGATGATGTCAATCCGGTGCATCAGCCCGTCACGTTCGGCCACGCCTGCGCCGCGGGGGCCATACATGCCCACGGCATGCACTTCATCAATATATGTCAGCGCGCCAAATTCATCGGCCAGATCGCAGATTTCCCGGATCGGGCCAAAATCCCCATCCATGGAATAGATGGATTCGAAGGCAATCAGCTTTGGCGCGGCGGGATCGTCGGCCTCAAGCAATTCGCGCAGATGCGCGACGTCATTGTGCCGGAAGATCCGCTTGGCCCCGCCATTGCGGCGCACGCCCTCAATCATCGACGCATGGTTCAACGCATCGGAATAGATAATCAGCCCGGGGAAAAGCTTGGGCAAGGTGGAGAGCGTCGCATCATTGGCGATATAGGCAGAGGTAAAGACAAGCGCCGCCTCTTTCTGGTGCAGATCGGCCAGAGAGGCTTCGAGCCGCTTGTGATACACAGTTGTGCCCGAAATATTGCGTGTGCCGCCCGATCCTGCGCCAGTTGCCTCCAGCGCCTCGCGCATGGCTTCCAGCACGACGGGCTGTTGGCCCATGCCAAGGTAATCATTGCCGCACCAGACAACGATATCTTGGTGCGTGCCATCCGGCTTTGTCCAGACGGCCCTGGGGAAATGCCCCTTGCGCCGCTCGATATCGATGAAAGTGCGGTAACGGCCTTCGTCATGCAGCCGGTTCAACGCGGTATCTAGCGCAGCAGTATAGTCCAAAACCCTCTCCCTCGCAGTGATGCTGGGTATAACGATGCTTTTACTGACGATCTGGACAATTGCAACGCCTCACGCCCATTCTTCCAGAAGCTAAAGCCCGACTTCTCTTCCGGCCTTGACCTATGTCAAACCTGCAGGAAAAACAAATCTTTCCCGCGTGGCGCTTCGTCGCATCATTTTTCGGGGGGAATGGGCGATGGTGCGGGCGCGCGCAGCTGCCCCTGCTTTTGCGCCGCTGGCGGGGCCAACCCCAAGCGCCTAGCGCGGGGCAACGTCCAGCACCAGCACACATTCCGCACCACCCGTGCGCGCCGCATTGCAGGCGTCCAGCGCGGCGGTGCTGGCGGCTTCTGCGCTGTCCAGCCCTGATAATGCGCTGGCAGATGCAACGGGCATTCCGCCACGCACAAAGCCTTCATCCGGGGCCACGGCCAGCGCGGCAAAGCCCGCATCTGCGGTGACAAACAGCGCCAAGGCATCGGGGTACTGGCCAACCAGCCGCAGGGTCATGATTTCTTCTTCTGTCAGAAAGTCATGCGCGAATACCCGCACCTCTGCCCCGTCCAGCTGGAAGGTTTCCACCTCCGCTGCCTGAAGCCCTAACGCCCCTGCTAGGGCCATTCCCAACACAGCCGCAAAGCCCGGTTTCCGCATTCCTGCCACTCCTCAGAATCACCTGTTTATTGCTGCGCAGTATAGCCTGCCCTTGGGGGCTGGACAGCCCCCCGCGCTCTGATAGGGTCGCGCCCAGACGGATTATCGGAGTTACCCCATGACATTGCCCCTTCCCCCCGTGCTGTCCCGGATTGATCAGGATTTGCCGCAGGCGCTGGAGCGCTTGTCGGATTTGCTGCGAATCCCTTCCATTTCCACCGATCCCGCACATAAGGCCGATGTGGAACGCGCCGCCGATTGGCTGGTGGCGGAACTGGCCAGCCTTGGCTTTGATGCCCGCAAGGATGCAACCCCCGGCCACCCTATGGTGGTGGCCCATGGCGGCGCGACAGATGGCCCGCATCTGCTGTTTTACGGCCATTATGATGTCCAGCCCGTTGATCCGCTGGAGCTATGGGACACCCCGCCCTTCGAGCCGCGGCTGGAAGATACCCCCAAAGGCCGCGTCATCCGCGCGCGCGGGGCGTCTGATGACAAGGGCCAGCTTATGACATTTATAGAAGCCTGCCGCGCATGGCTGGCCGTGCATGGGCGCTTGCCTGTGAAACTGACATTCTGTCTGGAAGGGGAAGAAGAAAGCGGCTCGCCCTCGCTTGTGCCGTATTTGCAGGCCAATCGGGACGCGCTGAAAGCCGATATCGCCCTTATCTGTGATACGGGCCTGTTTGATGCCCAGACACCGGGCATAACCACCATGCTGCGCGGGCTGCTGGGCGAGGAAATCATCATCCACGGCCCTGCGCGCGATCTGCATTCGGGCAGCTTTGGCGGCGCGGCCATGAACCCCGCGCGCGTGCTGGCGCGCATTCTGGCGGGGCTGCATGATGATCAGGGGCGCATTACCCTGCCGGGCTTTTATGACGGTGTGCCCGAAATTTCTGACGAATTGCGCGCGCAATGGGATGGTTTGGGCTTTGATGCCAGCGCCTTTCTGGGTGGCGTGGGCCTCAGCATCCCGGCAGGCGAACAAGGGCGCAGCGCGCTGGAAATGATCTGGGCGCGCCCCACATGCGAAATCAATGGCATGGTTTCGGGCTATACCGGCGCGGGGTTCAAAACCGTGCTGCCCGCGCGGGCCAGTGCCAAGGTCAGTTTCCGGCTGGTGGGGGCGCAAGACCCCCATAAAATCCGCGCCGCATTTCGCGACTATGTGCGCGCCCATATCCCCGCAGATTGCCGGGTGGAATTTCTGGAACACGGGGCTTCGCCCGCCTCTGTGATGGAAACCAGCCATCCCGCTTTTGAAGCCGCGCGCGCAGCCCTTAGCGATGAATGGCCCAAACCTGCGGCTTTTGTGGGCGCGGGCGGGTCTATCCCGATTGCGGGTTATTTCAAAACCATTCTGGGCATGGATTCCATGCTGATCGGCTTTGCCAAGGATGATGACCAGATCCATTCGCCCAATGAGAAATATGATCTGGACAGTTTCCACCGGGGTATCCGGTCTTGGGCGCGGGTGATTGAGGCCGTTGCCAAAACATGACGGGCGCGCCTGATTTGGGTCAGGAAACGCTTGGCCCTCAAACGCTTGGCCTGCCCGTAATCACACAAAACCCGCTGGAGGCGGGTTTTGTGCAAAACCCCTATCCCGCCTATGACCAGATGCGCGCGGCAGGCCCGCTTGTCTATTGGCGCGATTACGGCTTGGCCTGCGCTGTCAGCCATGCGGCGGCCAATGCCATCTTGCGTGATCGCCGCTTTGGCCGCGTGCCCCTTGCTCCGCCGCAGACAGCGCCCCATCTGGCCCCGTTCTACGCGATAGAGGGGCATTCCATGCTGGAACTGGAACCCCCGCGCCATACCCGGCTGCGCAATCTGGTGCTGCGCGCCTTTACCTCTCGCCGGATTGCCGCGCTGGGGCCAGAGATTGCGGCGCTTTGTGACAGGCTGCTGGATGATCTGCGCGCGGGCGAATTTGATCTGATCGCCCAATATGCCCAACCTGTGCCTGTCACCATCATCGCGCGGCTTTTGGGCGTGCCAGAGGCCATGGCGCCCGATCTCTTGCGCTGGTCGCGCGCCATGGTGGGCATGTATCAGGCCGGCCGCAGCCGCGCCGATGAAGATGCCGCCGTCACCGCCACGGTGGAATTTGTGGATTTCCTGCGCGCCTATATCGCACAGCGCCGCCATGCGCCCCGCGATGATCTGATCACCCATCTTATCGCGGCGGAAGAAGATGGCGCGCGGCTTTCAACCGATGAAATGATCTCCACTTGCATCCTTCTGCTCAATGCCGGGCATGAAGCGACAGTGCACAGCATCGGCAATGCCGTAAAAACCCTGCTGGAAACCGGGCATTACGGCCAAAGCCCGGTCACAGAGGCGCTGGTCGAAGAATGCCTGCGCCATGATCCGCCGCTGCATCTGTTCACACGCTGGGCCTATGACGATATCGATGTCATGGGCCGGATCATCCCCAAAGGCACGCAAATTGCCTGCCTGCTTGGCGCGGCCAATCGCTGCCCGCAGCACTGGCACAGCCCAGACCACTTTCTGCCCAGCCGCAGCGCCAAGGCCAATCTGGCCTTTGGCGCGGGGCTGCATTTTTGCCTGGGCGCGCCGCTTGCACGGCTGGAATTGCACCATGCCCTGGCCACACTTGCCCGCCGCCTGCCCCGCTTGCGGCTGGCCGCGCCCCCGCGCTACGGCGATATCTACCATTTTCACGGGCTGGAGGCGCTTGTGCTTTTTGCGAAATAAGCCCTTTCCCTTGCGTCTTGGGCAGATATGTTTCACATCAGGCGGGCAACGCCCCTTTGGGGCAGGATATAGGTCAGGCAGGACAAGACAGACATGACGGCATTCGAAAAACCTACCGAGGAAATCTCTGTCCGCGATGTGTTCGGCATCGATTCAGACATGAAGGTGAAGGGCTTTGCCCAGGCCACAGACCGCGTGCCCGCCATAGACCCGACCTACAAATTTGATCCCGATACCACATTGGCCATCCTCGCAGGCTTTGCGTTCAACCGCCGCGTGATGATCCAGGGCTATCACGGCACCGGCAAATCGACGCATATTGAGCAGGTCGCCGCGCGGCTGAACTGGCCCTCGGTGCGGGTCAATCTGGACAGCCATATCTCGCGGATCGACATGATCGGCAAAGACGCCATCAAACTGCGCGACGGCGCGCAGGTGACAGAGTTTCAGGAAGGCATCCTGCCCTGGGCCTTGCGCAACCCGGTGGCGATTGTGTTTGACGAATATGATGCAGGCCGCCCCGATGTGATGTTCGTCATCCAGCGCGTGCTGGAACATGATGGCAAACTCACCTTGCTCGATCAGAACGAAATCATCACGCCGCACCCCTCTTTCCGCCTCTTTGCCACGGCCAATACCGTGGGTCTGGGCGATACAACAGGGCTGTATCACGGGGTGCAGCAGATCAATCAGGCGCAGATGGATCGCTGGTCACTTGTGGCCACGCTCAACTATCTCAGCCATGATGCCGAAACGGCCATCGTTTTGGCCAAAAACCCCGCCTATAACACGGCCAAGGGGCGGCAGGAAATCAGCCAGATGGTCACCGTGGCCGATCTCACGCGCACCGCCTTCATGAATGGCGATCTCTCCACCGTCATGTCCCCGCGCACCGTGATCAACTGGGCCGAGAATGCGCGCATTTTCCGCTCTATCGGCTATGCGTTCCGCCTCTCCTTCCTCAACAAATGTGACGAGCTGGAGCGCCAGACAGTCGCGGAATTCTACCAGCGCTGCTTTGACGAGGAATTGCCGGAATCCGCTGTCTCCATGTCGCTGGGATAAAAACCACAGTGGCAGGGATGATGCGCGGCGTTCCCGCTTTCATCTTGGCAAAAATATCCCCGCCGGAGGCGCAGGCCAGCCTTCCGGCGCAAGGGCTTGAAGGGGGGCGCGCATGCCGGCGGTGATGCTTCAGGGCGCAGGCTCGAATGTGGGCAAATCGCTGCTTGTGGCCGGTCTGTGCCGGGTGGCACGCAGGCGGGGCCTGTCTGTTGCGCCTTTCAAGCCGCAAAACATGTCCAACAATGCCGCCGTCACTGCCGATGGCGGAGAGATCGGGCGCGCGCAGGCCTTGCAGGCCCTTGCGGCCGGTCTGGCGCCGATCACGGATATGAATCCGGTGCTTCTGAAGCCCGAATCGGATACCGGTTCGCAGGTGATCGTGCAGGGCAAGCGGCTGACCACGGTTCGCGCGCGCGCCTATAGCGCGCTCAAGCCGCAATTGCTGGCGGCGGTGCTGGACAGTTTCGCGCGCCTGAAATCCGCGCATGATCTGGTGATCGTGGAAGGGGCGGGCAGCCCCGCAGAGGTGAATTTGCGCGCAGGCGATATTGCCAATATGGGCTTTGCCTGTGCCGCCGATGTGCCGGTGGTGCTGGTGGGCGATATAGATCGCGGCGGGGTGATCGCACAGATCGTGGGCACGCAGGCGGTGCTTGATCCGGGCGATAATGCGATGATTTCGGGCTTTGTGATCAACAAGTTTCGCGGCGATCCCACCCTGTTCGACGATGGCTATGCCATGATCTCCAACCGCACGGGCTGGCGCGGTTTCGGGGTTGTTCCGTGGTTTGCCGATGCCCATAGGCTGCCTGCCGAAGATGCGCTTGATCTGCCCAAAGCGGCGCGCGGGGGCGGCGTGGTGGTGGCTGCGCTGGCCTTTTCGCGCATTGCCAATTTCGATGATCTTGATCCCTTGGCAGCAGAGCCGGGGGTGGATCTGGTCATGGTGCAGCCCGGCCAGCCCATCCCGGCCGAGGCGCGGCTTGTCATCCTGCCCGGCAGCAAATCCACGCGCGGCGATCTGGCCTTTTTGCGCGGGCAGGGCTGGGATATCGATCTGGCCGCCCATTACCGGCGCGGCGGGTATATCTTGGGCATTTGTGGCGGCTATCAGATGCTGGGGCGCGTTATTTCCGATCCCGAAGGGCTGGAAGGCCCGGCAGGCGAGGCCACGGGCTTGGGCTATCTGGATATTGTCACCACCATGCAGGGCGACAAACGGCTGGAGCAGGTTCAGGCGCGCCATATCTCCTCTGGCTGTGCGTTTTCGGGCTATGAAATCCATATCGGGCGCAGCACTGGCCCCGATTGCGCGCGCCCTTTCGCGCAGGTGGCGGGGCAGGATGAAGGGGCGATGTCGCCTTGCGGGCGGGTAACAGGTTCTTACCTGCATGGCATGTTCAGCGATGATGGCTTTCGCGCGGCCTATCTTGCCGGGCTGGAGATTGCGCCTTCTGCGCTGCGCTATGGCGCGGGCGTAGAGGCCGCGTTGGAGGCGCTGGCCGATCATCTGGAAGCCCATATGGACTGTGACGCCATCTTTGCGCTGGCCCGCTAGAGCTGGCCACTGCGCGAAGCTTCCGCGTTCGGGGGCTGCTTTGGGGGATGGGGGACATTCGCAAAGCCGCGCAGCGCCGGGCCGCAGGCCGCCGCGCATTGCTGTTCAACCGCGCCCCTTAAGGCATCACGCCCAACACAGGGCAGCGCCCGGCCGCGGGTGGGCGCTCTGACATCTGTGGTCTGCAGTTTATCTCACAATCCCCCGTGACCTCGATCCCCGCGCCTGTGGCAGCAAAGCGCCCGCCCTGGGGGCGGTCGGGCGCTGCCCGGGGGGCCTGCGGCCCCTGTTAACCGGGCTTGGTGCGGGGATTGGCCGGGGAGAATGTGAACGTCCCCAACCCGCTCAAACCTGCCCACGGGTATCTTCTGCAAGGCGCAGACCACCAGACAGCCCCCTTTGATCCAGCGCAAAGCAGGATCTGGCGCATTCCGTCATGATGCTTGCAAGGATGTATCAGGAACGAAAGGGCGATGGCGCAGGGAGGAGGACGCGCCATCGCCCAAATTCAAAAGGCTTTCGGGAGGAGTGCCTTTCAAGTTCGTAAGTTGAAAATAACCCCCCGGACGAGGCAAGACAAGCAGCTTCGCTGCATTGCGGCATCCCACCGCACCCGGTGCTTAAATTATAGGCACGCCCGCCCCCAAGGCCCGGCTTATTTCGGGGATTGTATTCATAATTATGAATGTATATATCCCATGCAACGCCAGATAGGAGATGCCCCATGAAAACCTTGCTTGCCACAGCTGTGGCCTTTGTCTTGCTGGCAGTGCCGCTTCGGGCGGAAACCCAAGTTATTTCGCCCCAGCCCGTCACCGATTGGAAAGCGGTGTTCGGGCAGGTGCAGGCGCAAACCCTGCTGCCCGCGCGTGCCCGGATTGGCGGTGTGCTGACAGAGCTGACAGTGGCCGAAGGGGATATGGTGGATGCAGGCCAACCCTTGGCGCGGATCGAGGATGAAAAGCTTGATCTGCAACTGACAGCGATGGATGCCCAGATCACCGCGATCAGCGCGCAACTGGACAATGCGCGCTCTGAACTGGCGCGCGGGCAAGAGCTGTTGGCGCGGGGCGTAACGACAGTGCAATTTCTGGACGGTCTGCGCACGCAGGCCGATGTGCTGGAAGGCCAGCTTGCCGCCATGCAGGCCGAACGCGCCGTGATCGCGCAACAGGCCAGCGAAGGTGTGGTTCTCGCCCCGATTGGCGGGCGCGTGCTGACAGTGCCACTGGCCGCAGGCGCGGTTGTCATGCCGGGAGAGGCCGTTGCCACCCTTGGCGGCGGCGGGTTCTTCCTGCGGCTGGCCATCCCCGAACGCCATGCCGGCGCGCTGCGTGAGGGTGATGAAATCGCCATTGCCACACATAGCACAGAACTGTCGGGCACGCTGGCGCGCGTCTATCCGCAAATTGAAAATGGCCGCGTGATTGCCGATGTGGCCGTCGATGCGCTGGATGATGCCTTTGTAAATGCGCGCGTATTGGTGCGCTTGCCTGTTGGGCAACGTATGGCGCTTTTGGTGCCAGAGGGCGCTGTCACCACGCGGTCGGGCTTGGATTTTGTCACGGTAGAGGGGGCTTTTGCAGGCCCGCGCGCCGTCGTTCCGGGGCCGCGCCATCAGACAGAGGCGGGCGTGATGGTGAAAATCCTGTCCGGCCTTGCGGCGGGTGATACGGTGGTGCTGCCATGAGCGGGGAAAACACATCTCTGGGCATTGCGGGCGGTCTGACCAAAGGGTTCATCCGCTCGCCCCTTACCCCGCTGATCATGCTGGCCGCTCTTGCGATGGGGCTGATCGCGCTGATGGTTGTCCCGCGCGAGGAAGAGCCGCAAATCTCTGTGCCGATGGTCAATATCCTGATGCAGGCGCCGGGCTTGCGCGCAGATGATGCCGTGCGGCTGGTATCAGAGCCTGTCGAGATGATCATTCAGGCCATTGATGGCGTGGAACATGTCTATTCCCAAACCCATGATGACCGCGCCATGGTGACAGCCCGCTTCGAGGTGGGCACCTCCTCTGATGCCGCCATTCTGCGCGTGCATGAGAAATTGCGCGCGAATATGGATCGCATTCCCGTTGGCATTCCAGAGCCATTGATCATAGGGCGCGGCATTGATGATGTGGCCATCGTTGCCCTGACACTGACAGCCGAACCGGGCAGCGCGATTACGGCAAATGACCTCACACGCCTTGGCCGCGACATGCGTGCCGATCTGGCGCGCGTGCGGGATGTGGGCCTGTCCTATATTGTGGGCGAAGCGCAAGAGGCCATCCGCATCGCCCCAGACCCGGAACGGCTGGCGCTGTATGGCGTCACCTTGCAACAACTGACAGGCAAGGTGGCCGCGGCCAATCGCACCCTGAATGCCGGGCTGGTGCGCGACGCAGGCGAGCAGATAGAGCTTGTTGCGGGCCAAAGCCTGACAGCCCCCGCCGAAATTGCGGGCCTGCTGCTGACCACGCGCGACAATCGGCCCGTTTATCTGGGCGATGTGGCGCAGGTGGAATTTGTGCCCGATATGTCCGATCGCATTGTGGCCCATATTGCCCGCGCCGAAGATGGCAGCCTGACCCGCGAACCCGCTGTCACGCTGGCCTTTTCCAAGCGCGCGGGCGCGAATGCCGTGGTGGTGGCAGAGGCTTTGCTGGCGCGGGCAGAGGCGCTGCAAGCCCAGCTTCTGCCCGAAGGCGTGGCGGTGGAAATTACCCGAAATTACGGCGAATCCGCTCAGGAAAAGGCCAATACGCTGCTGGTAAAGCTGTTTCTCGCCACGCTCTCCATCATCGCGCTGACATTGATGGCGATTGGCTGGCGCGAAAGCATTGTGGTGGCGATTGTGATTCCGGTGACAATTCTGCTGACCCTCTTTGCCGCATGGATCATGGGCTATACGCTGAACCGCGTCAGTCTGTTTGCGCTGATCTTTTCCATCGGGATATTGGTGGATGATGCGATTGTGGTGATCGAGAATATCGCCCGCCATTGGGGTATGAAGGGCGATAAAGACCGCGTTACCCGCGCGATAGAGGCCGTGGCCGAAGTGGGCAACCCCACGATTGTCGCAACCCTGACAGTGGTAGCCGCACTTTTGCCCATGCTGTTCGTCTCTGGCCTGATGGGGCCATATATGAGCCCCATTCCAGCTGTGGCCTCTGCCGCGATGATCATTTCCTTCTTTATCGCGGTGATGGTCACGCCGTGGCTGATGATAAAGATTACCGGCACGGCGCCCATGCATGCCCATGACGGGGCCGATGGCGGGGCTTTGGGGCGGCTGTTTCGCGCTGTGGCGCGGCCCATTTTGGCCAGCAAGGGCCGCAGTCTGGCGTTTTTGCTGGTGACGGCGGTTTTGTCCTTCAGCTCTCTGGGGTTGCTGTATACCCAGCATGTCACTGTCAAGCTTCTGCCCTTTGACAATAAAACCGAACTTATGGTGGTGATAGACCTGCCCGAAGGCGCGGCAGTGGAAAGCACGGATGCGGTGGCGCAATCTGTGGCGCGTGTGGCCATGGGCCTGCCAGAGGTGGTTTCGGCCCAGACCTATGCGGGCACGGCCGCGCCCTTCAATTTCAACGGGCTGGTGCGACACTACTTTTTGCGCGCCGATCCCAATATGGGGGATGTGCAAATCCTGCTCAGTGGCGAGGGGCGCGAAAGCCATGCTGTAGCGCTGGAGTTGCGCGCGCGGCTGGCAGAGCTGGATTTGCCCGAAGGCACAAGCCTGAAAACCGTCGAACCCCCGCCCGGCCCGCCCGTTATGGCCACGCTGCTGGCCGAGGTCTATGGCCCCACAGGCGAAATTCGCCGCGAAACGGCGCAGAAACTGCGCGCGGTGTTCGAGGAGGTGGATTTCATTGTCGATGTGGATGACAGTTTCGGCAGCCCCCCGCGCCGCTTGCGCGCCCTCATCTCGCCCGATGATCTGGAATTTTTCGGGGTGCAGGAACAGGATGTTCTGGACACAATCGCCGGGCTGAACCGCGATACTGTGGTGGGTTATTCCCATCGCGGGGACGAGCGCGCGCCCATGCCGCTGGTGCTGGGGCGCGACAGGGCCGACAAGGTGCTGGATGAGCGGTTTCTTTCCACCCCCATCCCGGCCAATGTGCTGCCCGGCGCGCGCGGGGTGGTGGAATTGGGCGATGTGCTGCGGGTGACGGAAGAACAGGCATCCTGGCCCGTATTCCGCCGCAATGGCCGCCCCTTGGAAATGGTGATGGCAGAGCTTGCAGGCCGGTTTGAAGCCCCCCTTTACGGGATTGTCGAAGTGGGCCGCGCGCTGGATGCGATGGATTGGGCAGAGGGGATGAAACCCGAAATCCTGCTGAATGGCCAGCCGCTGGATGACAGCCGCCCGACCATTTTGTGGGATGGCGAATGGGAGGTGACATGGGTCACATTCCGCGACATGGGCGCGGCCTTTGGCGTGGCGCTGTTGGGAATATATGTGCTGGTGGTGGCGCAATTCGGGTCTTTCCGCTTGCCGCTGGTGGTGCTGACCCCGGTGCCGCTGACATTTCTGGGCATCATGTTTGGCCATTGGCTTTGGGCCGCGCCGTTTTCGGCCACATCCATGATCGGGTTTATTGCGCTGGCGGGAATTATCGTGCGCAATTCCATCCTGCTGGTGGATTTCATCCGCCATGCAGATACAACCGGCAAAACCCCGGTGGATATCTTGCTGGAGGCCGGGGCGATCCGCTTCAAGCCCATCTTGCTTACCGCACTTGCGGCGATGTTCGGGGCGGTGGTGATCTTGTTTGACCCCATCTTTCAGGGGCTGGCGCTGTCGCTGTTGTTTGGCCTGTTCAGCTCTACCCTGCTGACAGTGCTGGTGATCCCGGCCATCTACCGCGTGTTCAAGACATAAGCCAATGGCGGGGCCTGTTGCCAAGGCCCCGCCATTTGCAGGCCCGCGCGTCAATACAGGGAAAATTCGATATCTACGTTGCAATCCGCCGCGCTTTCGCGCAGCACCCAGATATAATGCGGCCCTGTTCCCGCCACGCCCAATCGCAGGCGGGCATTTCGGTTGAGAGAGGTTCGGTTGCGCTGATAATGCCATTGCCCGAACGCATCCAGAATCAACAAAGCGGTATCGCAGCTTCGGCCCCTATTGCCGTCTTCTGTTTCGATTTGCAGCCGCCCACCTATTCTTGTTCCGCCGATATGCACCCAGTTCAACACCACTGTTGGCGCTTCATGCGCGAAACCCATATGAGTGCTGCTGAAATTCGGACATGTTCTTAGGTCTCTGGTGCCGCGTGCGCGCACCTGAAACCAGATATCAAGCGACCGCAGGTTGCTTTGGAACATGGTATATGTCGGGGCCGAGGATAAAACCTTTGGGCAGCCATCATGCAGCGGGAATTCGGTGAAGGGATCGCGGCCAACAAATGTGGCTGGGTCTGGCCTTGGGGTCTGGGGTTGCAAAACACCACTGGGCATCCGCGCTCCCGTGATGCGGAAATCGCGGATACCGAAAGATTCGTCATGAATATCCCCATCCACATTGGCGGAAAACCCGATTGCCATGTCGCTGGCCGGGCTGAAAACTGAAATCTCTACTTTCCAAACCTGCAAACTCTGCCCGTTATGCTCTGGCGCGCTGTCAGTATTCCAGATGTTCGTCATCTGAGTGTGAAACTGGCCTTCGGCGCGGAAGGCCGTGGTGTTGCGGGAGTTCATGAACAGGGGCGCGCGGTCAACCTGAAAAGGATCCAGAGAAATGGATTCGCCATTGATCTGGATCATCAGGAATTCCCCTTCCGGGCGCGCCCAATACTCCCAAAACCCATCCCAAGTGCCGATCACCAGCAAGTCAAACTCTATCCGCATGGTCATCAGCAGGTGGGGTGATTGCGATCTGAAGGTGACAGGATTGTTCCGCGTCTCGTTGGCGAAAGGGCCAAGAAAGCTGCCATTTCCAGTAGTGGTAATGCGCCCGTTTGTCCAATTCGTCAGATCACCATCGCTGAAATTGGTGTTTACCACAGTAACAAAAGGTGAATCCGGCACGGGGGCAGGTGGCTCTTCAGGTTCTGTCGGGGCTTCTGGCTCGCCCACAGGTGGCACGGTTTCGAGCGGCGTTTCAGGAAAGACATCATTGTCCAGTTCAAACCGGATGAAGGGCGAGAACCGGGGCCGCGTCACAGCCAGCGGCGTAAGCCGGACATCATCCAGATAGGGCAGGCCCATCAAGCTTTTGAGGGGGCTGTTCCACAGTGCAAAGGTTTCTACCAGAATCAGCGCCTCTCCGGGCAGGATGGTGGGAATGCGGCGTTGCAGCTGTTCAATCGGGGCCTGATTTTCGGCGCTGCCAAAGCCTGTGTCGCCGTCTTCGGTGCCTGTGGTGCTGGAGGTGGTGCTCAGGGGGGCCAGGCCGCGCGTGCCATATGACCAGACAATCCGCGGCTCTCCGGTTTCTGTGTTCAGCATCACAGAGGAAATCCGCAAGCGCGTTTCGCGGCCGCGGGTGGTCAGGAAATCGAAGACATCATTCATGCCTTCCAGATAGGCCACGGTTATTTCATTGGTGTTGCGTGAAATCAGATCGGCCACATGCAGCGCCGCCGCCTCGCCCTCCATCTTGGCGCGAAAGGCGTCTTGAAAGATTGTCATCCCCAGATAGGCCCAAATCAGCAGCGGAATCGCAAAGACCAATTCCAGACTTAATGACGCGCGCATGTCGCGCAGATAGCTGCGCATTGCGCGCAAAAGGCATGTGGAATATCGCGCAAAGCCCATCATGTTCACCTTGGTTCATTCACAAAGACGCTGGAAACGTTCAGGACGAAATCCCCCGTAGGGTTTACAGGCAAGGCCAGTGCTGTTCCTGTCCAGCGGATGAAGGGTTCCACCGTCACACAGACGCGCACCAGCATGAGTTCTTGCGCCATGCCGCCCGCGCCGGGGGTGAAGGTCAGGGCCGGGGTGATCTCATTCTCATCTCTGACACAGTTTGAACGCCGCTCCAGCCCGCTGAAACTTGTGGTATCCACCGGGCGCATTTCCACGGCGATATTGCTGAGGCAATTGCCCAGCATTGCGGCGCGTTCGCAAATCAGCGCTGACATGCGGTCATTCTGATTGACGCGGCCAAGGCGCAGGTCGCGCACTGTCTGTTCTACGGCGCGGTGCAGAAAGACATGGCGTAACTGCGTGATCCCGGCATCTACGCTGAGCAGAAAGATGGAAAGCAAGAACGGCACGATGATGACGAATTCCACTGTGGAAGAGCCGTCTGTCGCGCGCCAGAACCGCGCGCCATGGGGGGACACGCGCCAGAACCGCGCGCCATGAGGGGACTCGCGCCAGAACCGCGCGCCCCATTTCCGGCCTGCCGCCCCCCTGATCATTGCGTCAACCTAAGCGCCTGTGATTGCATATGTGTTGCAATCTGGCGAAACGCGTTCACCAACTCTGTCCCCGAACTGTTGAAGAAGTAAGACGGCGCAGAGGCGCAAGCTTCCATAAGGGCCACACCTTCGGGCGGCGCCTCGAACGCGACGGCATAAATCCTTATGTTCTGCGCTTTCAGGGCATTGCAGGTTGCGATTGTATCGGCATCCTGAATCTCCAACGTTGGCTTTCTGTTCGCCCGCGGTTCATGGTTGCCAAAGCAACAGTTGAAACCATCTGTCATAATAATCATGGCGCGGTATTTTGCAGGTGCGTTCCAATCCAGGGGCCGTTGGGCGAAAATGGGAGACACTTCTTCCGCGTCTATCAAATGTTCGATTATGGGGCGAAGTGTCGGATCAAAGAACAAGCCACCGACACGCACGCCAAGATCGATAGAGGTGGTTCCGAAGGGGCTGAGTGTATCGGTAATGGCCAAAGCCTGATCCAGATCATGGATGAAGGGCCGCACGGGGGCATGATCCAGCGGATAGACGCAATTGCGCCGGAACATCGGTGTATTGATACTGTCTGTCACCGTGTCCCACTCGCGGAAATCTACGCAATAGGCATTTGTCAGATCACCAGAGGGCGGATCATCCAGATTGTTGAACAGGCTGAGCGTGCCCGCCGGCATGACAACTTCGGTACTGTAGGGCACAAATGTTATGGCAACGCGGCCATCGGTGCTGTCTTCAAGCATATTGGTCACAAAATCGCGCGTGGCGGCGCGCAGGTTGGTGATCCGCGAATAGGGATCACCCATGGAGCCGGATAAATCCAGAACCATCACGATCTCAAAGTTGATCTGCGCCAAAGACTCGCTTGCGCCGGCAGAGACCTGCATGGGCAGAGAGTCAATCCCGCTTAAGCGCATGAACATCGTGCGCATGTCTGTTTGTGGCGTGACCATCACCTCGCGCGCGTTACCAACAGTCCTGACGGTGATTGCGCCTTCCCTGTCCAGCAGGTGTTCCAGCCCCTCTGCGGCGAAGTAAGAGCGCACAATCGCTTCCGGGCTGGGATTGGCGGGGGTGTCACGCATCATGGCAGCGGCCAGCACCGCGCGATCGGTCACGCCCTGCAGGCGCGCGCGCTCGCTTTCATAGCGCATCATATCCACGGCCAGACCTGCCACCATCAGCATGGCCACAAACATGAAGACGGTCAGAACAGAAATACTTCCCTGTTCGCCGCGCAGAGTGCTGCGCGAAAACAAGACCCGTATTGCACAGATGCGCATGTAAACAACCTTGTTGCCGCAAAGGGCATGCGAAAAATGTTTCAATCAAATACTTGCCCCGATGCAAGGCCGCACCGGATTGCCGAAGTTTCTCCAAGCTAGGTTACTATTAGGTATATGTGGCTGATTTGAGGCAGCCTGCCCGCCAATTATGTCGATTTCGTGGAAATCTGGCGCGCGCCTTGGGGATTGTTCCGGCGCGGGGTGTTTTGCAGGTGCGATCACGGCGATTGGGCCGCATGCGGAAACACAAAGCCACCCCGCGCGCCGTGGTTTTGACGCAAAGCCCGCCACCAGAATGGGGCGCGGCTATTTGCCCGCGCGGGGCAGGCGGGGCAGGGCATAGGGCACGCGCGCCCGGTATTCGGCAAAGCGCGGCCCATAGCGTGCGGCAAAGCGGCGCTCTTTCAGGCGCGGGGCCAGCAGGCAATAGGCCGTATAGCAGGTGGCGAGCGCCAATTGGTCTGGTGTCCAGACAGGCACTGTCCATAATGTCAGGGCAAAGGCCACATAAATGGGCTGGCGGATAAGGCGGAACAGGCCGCGCGTGGGCATGTCGGGAAAGCGCGGCGCGATCCGCGCCATGACCGACATCCAGCCCAAAGCGCCCGATTGCACTTCGGCCCCGGCATCGAAACTGGCCTTCAGCAGCACCAGCCATGCGCCCGCATAGGCCATGCAGATCACGGCCAGCGCCCAGCCTTCGGCCCGCCACCAGATTATTCCTGAAGGTGTCCAAAGCGCAAAAAGTGCCAGCAATTGCGCAGAGGCGATCAGCGCATAAGTGGTGGTTGCCAGCGCCGCCCCATGCGGGCCGGGCACAAGCCGCGCCAGCACCCGGCCGCCGCGTGCTGTCAGAAACAGCGAATGCGCCAGCGGGAATTGCACAATAAGCGCCAGATTGGCGGCCCAGGCCCAGGGTTGCGGCACGCGGCCAAAGCTTTCGCTGAGGCCAAAGAACATGGCCACAATCATGGCCAGCACCGCCGCGGCAAAAACCAGATGCGTGGCCACCCCCAGCGACAGGGCCAGCGCAATGCGCCCGGCCCCGGCGGGGGGGCGCAGGGCGGCGCGGATCAGGCGCAACAGCCCGGCAAAACGCGGATCATCCCCGGCCTGCGCCAGATAGTGTGACAGTGATGGGCGTGGCACAGGCAAACCCCTTGCAAACCTGCGCCAGATTTATGCCCCCCTGCGCGCGCGTCAAATGCGACAAGACGCGCGGCCCCTCTCAGCCATCCTTGCGGATGGTGGTGTTTTTCGGGTCATAGGGGCTGTCACATGTCACAACCGCATCCCAAAGCTGATCGAGCATCCGCACTTTCAGCCGCGTCCCCTCTGCCGCCAGATCGGGGCGCAGATAGCCCATGCCGATGGATTTGCCAAAGGCCACCGAATAGCCCCCCGATGTCAGCCGCCCCACTTTGGTATCGCCCAGATACAGCGCCTCGCGCCCCCAGGGATCGGCATCTTCCGGCCCGTCTATCAGCAGGGTGCAGCATTTGGCGCGAATGCCTGTCGCGGCCATTGCCGCCTTGCCGTGGAATTCTTTGGACATATCCACAAAGCGGGGCAAATCGGCTTCCAGCGGGGTGGCATCGCGGCCCAATTCATTGCCAAAGGCGCGGTAGGATTTTTCCTGCCGCAGCCAGTTTTGTGCCCGTGCGCCCACGAGTTGCAGCCCCACATCTTCGCCCGCGGCCATAAGCTGATCAAAGAGGTAATTTTGCATCTCTATCGGGTGGTGCAATTCCCAGCCCAATTCGCCGGTATAGGCCACACGCGCCGCCCGCACCGGGCACATGCCCAATTCAATGTTGCGCAGCGATAGCCACGGAAAGCGCGCATTGGACAGCACGGTTTCGGGTGTGGCATCCTTCACCAGCCGCCCCAAGAGATCGCGCGATTTCGGGCCTGCCACAGCAAAAACACCCCATTGCGTGGTCACATCATGGATATCGATCCAGCCGAATTCGGCCAGTTTGTCTTCGGCGGCCTTGCGCAGGTAATCGCCATCATATTCTGTCCATGCGCCTGCTGAAATCAGGTAATATTCCTGCTCTGCCAGCCGCATGATGGTATATTCGGTGCGCACTGTGCCTGTCGCTGTCAGCGCATATGTCAGGTTTATGCGGCCCTGCGCGGGCAGTTTGTTGCAGGTGAACCAATCCAGAAACGCAGTCGCGCCGGGGCCGCGCACAAGGTGCTTGGTGAAGGCCGTGGCCTCTATCAGGCCCACGCCTTCGCGGATGGCGCGCGCCTCTTGCACGGCATGGGGCCACCAGCCGCCGCGCCGGAAACTGCGCGCGGCGTGATCGTCAAAGCCCTGGGGGGCGTAGTAATTGGGCCGTTCCCACCCATTCACCTGCCCGAATTGCGCGCCACGCGCTTTCACGCGGTCATAGCACGGCGCGGTGCGCAGGGGGCGGCAGGCTTCGCGTTCCTCGTCGGGGTGGTGCAGAATGAAGACATGCTCATAGCATTCTTCATTCTTGCGCGCGGCATATTCGGTGGTCATCCAGCGGCCATAGCGCTTGGGGTCAAGCGCGGCCATGTCAATCTCGGCCTCGCCCGCGACCATCATTTGCGCAAGGTAATGGCCCGTGCCCCCGGCGGCGGTAATGCCAAAGCTGAACCCTTCGGCCAGCCACATATTGCGCAGGCCCGGTGCAGGGCCAACCAGCGGGTTGCCATCGGGGGTATAGCAGATCGGGCCGTTGTAATCATCTTTCAGCCCCACTGTTTCCGAACTGGGAATCCGGTGGATCATGGACATGTATTCTTCTTCAATGCGCTCCAGATCCAGCGGGAAGAGATCCGCGCGGAAGCTTTGGGGCACATCATAGAGGAAACGCGCGGGGGCATTGCGTTCATACGGCCCCAGAATCCAGCCGCCGCGCTCTTCGCGGACATACCATTTGGCATCGGCATCGCGCAAAACCGGGTGTTCGGGCTGGGTTTTGCGATACTCCACCAGCGCGGGGTCTGGCTCTGTGACGATATATTGATGCTCTACCGGGATGGCGGGCATTTTTATCCCCAAGAGCCGCGCGGTGCGCTGGGCATGGTTGCCTGTGGCGGTGACAACATGCTCTGCCACAATCTCGAACCGATCCTCCGAGGGGACAAGATTGCCGCCTTTCTCTTCCATCCGGGTGCAGGAGACAACCCATTCCGCGCCTGTCCAGCGATACCCGTCCACCTGCACCCGGCGCAGGATTTCCGCGCCATGCTGGCGCGCGCCTTTGGCCATGGCCTGTGTCACATCGGCGGGGTTTATATAGCCATCTGTGGGGTGATAGAGCGCGCCGACCAGATCTTCGGTGCGCACGAGGGGCCAACGGTCTTTGATCTGGGCAGGCGAGAGCCATTCGTAGGGGATGCCCACGGCCTCTGCGGTGGTGGCATAGAGCCTGTATTCATCCATGCGCGCCTGAGTTTGCGCCATGCGCAGATTGCCCACTACGGAAAAGCCTGCATTCAGGCCGGTTTCGGCTTCCAGCGTTTTGTAAAATTTCACGCTGTAATCATGGATATGGCTGGCGGCATAGCCCATGTTGAACAATGGCAGCAGGCCGGCAGCATGCCAGGTGGAGCCGGATGTCAGTTCCTTGCGTTCCAGAAGCAGGGTATCCCATCCGGCTTTGGCCAGATGATAGGCCACAGAGGCGCCCACGGCCCCGCCGCCCACAACCAGCGCTTTGACATGAGTTTTCATCGGCACGACTCCGGCACAAGGGTTTTGCGCCCAGATTGCAAATTCTGCGCGGTGATGGACAAGCCTGCACGACATGCGACAGCAGAAAAACGACAAAGCGTTGCGCCTGGCCCCCTTGCGCGCCCCGGCGTGCCCGCCCACCCACCCTCGCGGCGCGCATGCGCGCGCCGCTTGCCCGCCGGGGCGCGCAAGGGGGTGTTACCGTTCCAGCGCAAACACCCGCAACAAAGCCTGTGGCCCCTGCCGCCACAGCCGCAGCGCCGGAAGGGCAGCAGCCGCAAGCACGGCCAGCATGGCCCAGAGGCCCAGCCGCGCCCAATCTGCCGGAAAGGCCTGCAAGGGCAGCCGCCAGCCAAAGGCCTGCACATTGATCACCGCCAGCAGCACTTGCGCCAGTGCCAGCCCCACAGGCAGCGCCAGCACCATGACCAGCGCCCCCAGCACCAGCGCGCGGCCCAGTTCCAGCCCTGCCAGTTGGCGCGGTGTCAGCCCCAAGGCCCAGAGCGGGGCCAGTTGCGCCAGCCGCATGCCTGCCAATGTGCTGAGCGCGGCAAAAAGCGCCAGCGCGGCCACGGCAAGGGTCAGGATATTCAGCGCGCCTGTAATCAGAAAGGTGCGCTCGAATATCGCCAGTGACAGCGCCTTGGCCTGCGCCTGATCGGTGATTTGCCCCAGCGGCAGGCCAAACTCATCTTGCAGTGCGGCAATCAGCGCGGGGGCATCTGCGGTGCGGATCGCGAATTGCCGGATGGGCGTATCTGGAAAAGCGCGGGCAAATATCTCTTGCCCCAGCACCGCTTGCGCCAGCGGGTTGCCATAATCGGGATAGGCCCCCAGCACGGGCAGCGCCCCAAGCCCCGGCACCTCCAGCCATGAGGCGCCCGGTTGCAGCCCGGCGCGGCGATACAGTTGTTCATTCACCAGCACGCCATCGCCTGCGGCCAGCCGGTTCCAGACATCGGGCACGGGCGCGATCAGGGGCCAGTTGTCGCGGAAGGTGGCATGGTCTGTCATCGCGTAAATCTGGGCGGGCTGGCCGGCAAGCGTGGCATCCACGCGCTGCATGGGCAGGACGGCTTGGGCGCGCGGGGTCAGGAAGTCTTGCAGGGCCAGCGCCTCTGATTGGCTGCGCGGCAGGACATTCACCTCTGCCACCAGCCGCAAATCCAGCCATGTGATGAAGGTGGCGCGAAAGCTGGCCACCATGGTGCCCACCCCGATATTGGCCGAAAGTGCGAGCATCAGCGCCATCAGCGCCAATGACAGGCGTGGCAGGTTCTGGCGGCTATCGGCCCAGAACCACTGCGCCACAGGCCCGCGCGCCAGTGCTTCGGCCCCGCGCAGCGCCAGTGACAGCAGCAATGGCACGGCCAGCGCGGCGGCCAGCAAGACACAGGCCAACAGCCCGAACCCCGCCACCAGCCCAGACCCCATGGCCCATAGCCCCACTGCCCCCCCGGCAAAGCCCAAGCCCGCCAGCCCTTGCCCGCGCAGCGCCGCTTGCGAGGCCAGCGCCCATGCGCGGGGCCGGGCGGGGGCAAGGGGCGGCATATGCCAGAGCCGCCACAGCGCCTGCCCACCTGCCAGGGCTGTGCCTGCCAGTGTCATCCCCATGCCTGCCAGCGCCCACAAGGGATCAAACTGCAACGCACCGGGCACAGGGGCGCCATATAGCCCGCGCAGGGTGAGGGCCACATCGGGCAGAAGGGCTGCGGCCAGTGCATAGCCCAAGCCTAAGCCCAGCGCGCCTGCTATCAGGGCAAAGACGGCCATCTCTGCGGCAAGGCAGGCTGTCAGATGGCGCAGCGGCAGGCCAAGGGCGCGCAGGGTGCGAAACATGGCGCGGCGCTGCTCGAAGGCCAGCCCGACTGCGGAATGGACAATGAACAGCCCCACGGCAAAGGCCAGAAGGCCAAAGGCGGTAAGGTTGAGGTGGAAACTGTCGGTCAGCCCTGCCAGATCGGCCCCTTCTCCGGGGGCAACCAGCCGCAAATCGGGGGCCAGCACCTCTCGCGGCGGGGCAGTTGGGGGCGGTGGGCCGGACAGGGCCAGACGGGTGATCTGCCCGTCTGCCTGCAACAGGGCCTGCACTGTGGCAATATCGGCCAGCACCACGCCCACAGGCACGGCTTGCGCGGGGCGCAGGGGCATGTCTGCCGCGCCGATGTCTTGCACTGTCTGGGGATGGGCATAGCCAAGCCCGCCAAAAAACCCGCCCAGATCCGAGGCGGCCAAGGCGGGGCCAGTGGCGGCGGGGGCGGAAAACGGGTCTATCCCCAGCAGGGTGACGCGCGCCGCCCCAATCTGCGCGCGCCCTTCCAGCACGGGCGAGACAGGCCAGCCGGCACGGCGCAGCGCCACGAATTGCGCGGGCGCAATCTGGCCGCTTGGGTGTTCCAGATGCGCTGTGCCGCCATCTGCAAGCAACCCCTCTGCCGTGGCATAGGCCGCGCGCGCTTCGGCATTCAGCGCCTGCACCCCCGACCATAGCGCCGTGGCCAGTGCAAGCCCTGTCAGCAACATCACCAGTTGCAAGGGGCTGCGCAGCCAATGCGACAGCAGCGCCGCAAGGGTGGTGCGAATCATGGCGCGCCATCCAGAACACCGGCGCGCAGATGCGCGCGCGCATCACAGCGCGCAGCCAGGCGGGGGGAATGGGTGACAAGCAATAGCGCCACGCCCTCGGCACGCGTCAGGCCCAGCATCAGATCCAGCACGCGCTCGCCCGTGGCTTCGTCCAGATTGCCGGTGGGTTCATCTGCCAGCACGAGTGCAGGGCGCGCGGCCAGACAGCGCCCGATGGCCACGCGTTGTTGCTGGCCGCCCGATAGCTGTTCGGGATAGCGTTGCAACAGCCCCTCCAGCCCAAGGGCTGCCGCCAGATCGCGGATATGGGCGCGATCCTCGCGGCCCGCCAGCCGCGCCTGAAAGGCCAGATTGGCCGCCACATTCAGCGAAGGGATAAGGTTGAACTGCTGGAATACCAGCCCCACATGGCCACGGCGCAGGCCCGCGCGCCCGGCCTCGCCCAAGGCGCCAATCTCTTGCCCCGCTACCAGAACACGCCCCTGATCGGCCTGTTCCAACCCGGCGGCGATATGCAGCAGGGTAGATTTGCCGCTGCCGCTTTCGCCTGTCAGCGCCAGGGATTGCCCGGCCTCCAGCCGCAAGGACAGATCGCGCAACACCTGCACGCGCCCTTCTGCACTGTCAAAGCTTTTGCACAGATGTTCCAGTTCCAAAGCGCTCATGGCGGCTCCTGTCAGGGCAAGGCCCGGTAGGCCAAGGATAGGCTGCACAGGCGCGCTGTCCAGCCATGGCCCCGGCTTTGGCATATTGGGGGCCAGTGCATGACGGCGCGGGCATGCAGGCCCGGACAGGGGCGCCATGGGCGCGTGCGGGTGTGGTGTTGCTTGCCCAAGTTGCCCGGCGCAGGAAATTTGGCGGGGCCGCTGAAAATTGCCCTCTGGCCCGGAGCAGATTTGCGGCGCAGCACAGCCGCAATGCAGGGCCGCGCGCCAATATCGGGGGTTAATTGAGTTCCATTTGCAACGGATACTGGCCATTGCGAAACTCGCCGAATATCTCGCCCAGATCCGGGTGCTCTACAGGCTCGCCCGATTCGTCCAGAACAAGGTTCTGTTCCGAGACATAGGCAACATAGAAACTTTCGTCATTTTCGGCCAGCAGGTGATAAAAGGGCTGATCGCGGCGGGGCCGGGCCTCTTCGGGGATGGCATCATACCATTCTTCGGTATTTGAAAACTCTGGATCGACATCAAAAATCACACCGCGAAACGGATGTTTGCGGTGGCGCACGATCTGCCCCAGATGATATTTTGCCAAATGTCGCGTCATCATATCCTCTGGCCTGTTTTTATGCGTGATCGGGCCAGATGTCCATAATCGCCGCGAAGGCTGGTGGAAACAAATTATAAGCAATGCGTGAACACCGGCTGCGCGGTTTTGGGCAATATCCGTCGCAATGCGCCCTCTGTGACATGCGTTTGCGCCAGCATAGGGCGTTGGCGCATTGCACTGTTGCGCCATCATGGTAGAACCTTAGCAATTGCCACGCTCTCGCCGCAGCCGCGCGCGCGGGCCAGAGACCTCGATTATGGAGAGAGGAGAACTCATGACCAATGTTGTTATCGTTTCCGCTGCACGCACGGCAGTAGGCTCTTTCGGCGGAGCATTTGCCAATACCCCTGCGCATGATCTGGGCGCAGCGGTGCTGGAGGCCGTTGTGGCCCGTGCCGGTGTGGACAAGGCCGAAGTGTCCGAGACGATCCTCGGTCAGGTCCTGACCGCCGCGCAGGGCCAGAACCCCGCACGCCAGGCGCATGTGAATGCCGGCCTGCCGGTGGAATCTGCCGCATGGTCGATCAATCAGGTTTGTGGCTCTGGCCTGCGGGCGGTGGCGCTTGGTGCGCAGCATATCATGCTGGGCGATGCCTCTATCGTGATCGCGGGCGGGCAGGAAAACATGTCGCTTAGCCAGCATGCCGCACAAATGCGCACCGGCCAGAAAATGGGCGATATGAAGCTGGTGGATACCATGATCAAAGACGGGTTGTGGGATGCGTTCAACAACTATCACATGGGGCAGACGGCCGAGAATGTTGCCGAGAAATGGCAGATCAGCCGCGAGATGCAGGATGCGTTTGCGTTGGCCAGCCAGAACAAGGCCGAAGCCGCACAGAAGGCAGGCAAGTTCGACGATGAGATCGCGGCCTTTACCGTGAAAACCCGCAAGGGCGATATCGCCATTGGCCACCCGATTGGCGCTTCTGGCTGCCGCGTGCTCAATACACTGCTGTTTGAAATGCAGCGCCGCGATGCCAAGAAGGGCCTTGCCACATTGTGCATTGGCGGGGGCATGGGCGTTGCCATGTGTCTGGAGTGCTAAGCAGGCGCAAAATGGTTGCGCAATATTCTTGCGCAACCATACCTGCTGGGTTAACAGATATTCCAAAGCCAAGACATCCAAAGGAGGGGCAAGATGGCAAGAGTGGCACTCGTCACAGGGGGCTCGCGCGGCATTGGCGCGGCTATTTCCAAAGAGTTGAAGGCAAAGGGCTATACGGTTGCCGCAACCTATGCTGGCAATGACGCGGCGGCAGCGGCCTTTACCGAAGAGACCGGGATCAAGACCTATAAGTGGAATGCGGCAGATTACGAGGCCTCCAAAGCCGGTCTGGCGCAGGTAGAAGCCGATCTTGGCCCGATTGAGATTGTGGTCGCCAATGCGGGTATCACCCGCGATGCGCCCTTCCACAAGATGACGCCTGAGCAGTGGCATGAGGTGATCGACACCAACCTCACCGGCGTTTTCAACACGGTTCACCCGATCTGGCCCGGCATGCGCGAGCGCAAGTTTGGCCGCGTGATCGTCATCTCCTCGATCAACGGTCAGAAGGGTCAGTTCGCGCAAGTAAACTATGCGGCCACCAAGGCGGGCGATCTGGGTATCGTGAAATCCCTCGCCCAAGAGGGCGCGCGCGCAGGCATCACGGCGAATGCCATCTGCCCCGGCTATATTGCGACCGAAATGGTCATGGCCGTGCCGGAAAAGGTCCGCGAATCGATCATCGCGGGCATTCCTGCCGGCCGGTTGGGAGAGCCTGAGGAAATCGCGCGCTGTGTGGCTTTCCTTGTGGCCGATGATGCGGGGTTTATCAACGGCTCTACCATCAGCGCGAATGGCGCACAGTTTTTCGTCTGAGGTTTTGGCGGATCATATAGAAAAACCCCGGCCTTGGCCGGGGTTTTTTGGTGGCGCTGCGCGGCATATCAATAGCGGTAATGTTCGGCCTTGAACGGGCCTTCCACCGGCACGCCGATATAATCGGCCTGATCGGGTTTCAGCTCTGTCAGTTTCACGCCAATCCGCTCCAGATGCAGGCGGGCCACTTTTTCATCCAGATGTTTGGGCAGGATAAAGACGCCGGGCTGATACTCCGCGCCCTTGGCCCAAAGTTCGATCTGCGCCAATACCTGATTGGTAAAGCTCGCTGACATCACAAAAGACGGGTGGCCCGTGGCATTGCCAAGGTTCAGAAGCCGCCCTTGCGACAGCAGAATGATCCGTGCGCCAGAGGGCATCTCGATCATATCGACCTGATCCTTGATATTCGTCCATTTGTGGTTTTTCAGCGCGGCCACCTGAATTTCATTATCGAAATGGCCGATATTGCCCACAATCGCCATATCCTTCATCTCGCGCATATGCTCGATGCGGATGACATCCTTATTGCCGGTGGTGGTGATGAAAATATCTGCCGTTTTGATGACATCTTCCAGCGTTGTCACCTGATAGCCATCCATCGCGGCCTGAAGCGCGCAAATCGGGTCAATCTCTGTAACGACCACGCGCGCGCCAGCGCCGCGCAGGCTGGCGGCAGAGCCTTTGCCCACATCGCCATAGCCGCAGACAACGGCCACTTTGCCCGCCATCATCGTATCTGTCGCGCGGCGAATGCCATCCACCAGCGATTCCTTGCAGCCGTATTTATTGTCGAATTTCGATTTCGTGACGGAATCATTCACATTGATCGCAGGGAAAGGCAGCAGGCCCTTTTTGTGCAAGTCATACAGGCGGTGAACCCCGGTGGTGGTTTCCTCGCTCACACCTTTGATAAGGTCGCGCTGGCGGGTAAACCAGCCGGGGCTTGCGGCAAGGCGCTTTTTGATCTGGGCAAAGAGGCATTCTTCCTCTTCGCTGGTGGGCACGGCGATAAGATCGGTTTCTCCGGCCTCTACCCGCGCGCCCATCAGGATATAGAGCGTTGCATCCCCGCCATCATCCAGGATCATATTCGCACCATCCTTGAATTGGAAAATGCGGTCAGTGTAATCCCAATATTCTGCCAGCGTTTCGCCCTTGATGGCAAAAACCGGCGTGCCGCCTGCGGCAATGGCGGCGGCGGCGTGATCCTGGGTGGAATAGATGTTGCATGACGCCCAGCGCACATCCGCGCCCAGCGCTTTCAATGTCTCTATCAAAACCGCCGTCTGGATTGTCATATGCAGCGATCCGGCAATGCGCGCGCCTTTCAGCGGCTGGCTTGCGCCATATTCCGTGCGCAGCGCCATCAGGCCGGGCATTTCGGTTTCGGCTATGTCAATTTCCTTGCGGCCATATTCGGCCAGCGAAATATCCTTGATGATATGATCCAGTGCCATATGGCGGCCATCCTTCATGTTTTCATTTTGCTGCGTTGCGACATAGCACTGCCCCCCTATGCTGACAAGACAAGGCCCTTTTTTGCCAGTGCCGGTTTTTGCCACTCTGGGGATATAATGCGTGTTTCGGGTTGTAGCCGTGGGTATGATCTGCAAAACTTAATTATGCGTTGCGCTGCACATATTCGGCACAAGGAACAAAGATGGTAGCCCTGCACCGTCTGGCCTTCGTCTGTTTGGCCCGTTTTGGGCGCAAAACCGCAGCCGCATTGGCTGCCGGGATACTGGTTGCCATGCCGGCGCAGGGGTTTGAAACGCTTGAATTCCGCTTTCAGGGCGATGACAGCAGTTTGCAAACCACGCTTGAACGCGCGTCGCTGCTAAATGCCGCGCGCGCCGAAGGGGTGGCAGACCCGTTCGAGCTGTTCACAATCGCGCGTGCGGAATACGGCCAGTTGATCGGTATTTTCTACGAGGCCGGGTTTTACGCGCCGCAAATCTCTGTGCGCATAGATGGGCGCGAGGCGGCCGATATCTCTCCGCTCGCGCCGCCAGAGGCGATTGGCGCGATAGAGGTGGTGCTTCTGCCCGGCCCCGCATTCACCTTCGGGCGTACCGAATTGGGGCCATTGGCCAGCGGAACCGAATTGCCCGCAGATTTTGCCGCAGGCCAACCCGCGCGTTCCACCACCATCCGCGATGCCACGCGCACGGCGGTGGATGGCTGGCGCGAACAAGGCCATGCCAAGGCCGATGCGCCGGGCCAGCAGATCACAGCGCGCCACCCGCCCGGCGTGCTGGATGTGGCCATCCAGATCGCCCCCGGCCCGCGCCTGCGCTTTGGCCAGTTGCGCCCCGATGGGCAGCAGCGCACGCGCCCTGAGCGTATTGTGGCCATCGCGGGCCTGCCCAGGGGCGAGGTCTTCTCGCCCCGCGATATTCAGCGCGCCGCCGACAGGCTGCGGCGCACAGGCACGTTCGCCTCTGTCGCGCTGCGCGAGGCCGAAAGCGCCAATCCAGACGGCACGCTGGATATAAACGCCTCTGTTGTCGAAGCGCCTTTGCGCCGCCTTGGTGCGGGCGTGGAATATGATACCGAAGCGGGGGGCAAACTCTCTGCCTTCTGGCTGCACCGCAATCTGATGGGCGGGGCCGAGCGTTTTCGCATAGAGGGCATGGTTGGCGGGCTGGCGGCACGCCGTGGCAATGGGCTGGATTACCGTCTGGTGCTGGACTTCGCACGCCCGGCCACATTTACCCCCGATACAACGCTAAACCTTGGCACTGTGGTGGAAACAGAGCGGGAAACGGATTTCAACGCGCGCCGGGCGCGGTTTGATCTGGGCCTGTCGCACCGCTATAGCGACGAGCTGACCTTCGGCGCGGGCATTGGCGTTTTGTTGGAGCGCGCGGATTTCGGGCCGGGCTTTCAGCAGCGCGGGGATTTCCGGCTGGTCTTGCTGCCCCTTTCGGTGGAATGGGACAGGCGCGATTCCGACCGCGCGCCACGTGACGGGTTTTTCCTGCAATCAGAGGTGACACCCTTTCTGGGCCTGCGCGGAACCGATAGCGGCGCGCGCCTTTACGCGGATTTGCGCGGCTACCGGGCCTTTCAGCCAGAGGGCGGGGTGGTGCTGGCAGGCCGGGTGCAGGCAGGGGCTATCCTTGGCGCAAGGCTGGATCGCACCCCGCGCGACATGTTGTTTTATTCCGGCGGCGGCGGCACAGTGCGCGGCCAGCCCTTCCGTGCGCTGGGTGTCACCAGCGGGGGTGTGCGATCGGGCGGGCGCGGGTTTATCGCGGCCTCGGCAGAGGCGCGGATACCCACCACCGAAACCCTTGGTCTGGCCGCGTTTCTGGATGCCGGATATGTCTCTGAAGGGGCATTTTCGGGCGCTGCGGATTGGCACGCGGGCGCAGGGCTGGGGCTGCGCTATGAAACCCCCATCGGCCCCTTGCGGGTAGATTTGGGCGTGCCAGTGGCAGACACAACCGGGCGCGGGTTGCAACTTTACTTTGGGCTTGGGCAGGCGTTCTGATGGGGCGCTGGGTGATATATCTGGGCCTGTGCATCTTGGTTGCACTGCTGGCCTTGCCCCGCCCCACCGCACAGGCGCAGGAATTTGACGCGCTCTTGCCCCAAGCCAATGAAAGCGATGTGGGCTTTTTGACGCGGCTGTTGCAAGACAGCCTGTCAGGCCGGGGCCGCGAGGTGCGGATCACCGGGTTTCGCGGCGCGCTGTCGTCACGCGCGACATTCGACCAGCTGAGCATTGAAGATGATCTGGGCGTCTGGCTGGTGATTGACGGCGCGGCAATGCAATGGAACCGCTCTGCCCTGTTTCAGCGCCGGATAGAGATTGCAGAGATTTCCGCCCGGCGCATCACCGTTTTGCGCGCGCCCGTGGGCGAGGGGCGCGCGGATGACGACGCGGATGAGATTTTCACCCTGCCCCGGTTTGAACTGCCGGAATTGCCGGTTTCCGTGCAACTTGGCGAATTGTCGGTGGACGAGGTTATTCTGGGCGCCGATCTGCTGGGCGAGGAATTGCGCGCGCGGGTAGAGGGCACGGCAAACCTTGCCGGTGGCGCAGGCGAGGCCCGTTTGCAGATCACGCGCAGCGATGATCTGGACGGGCGCTTCAGCCTGCAAGCCGGGTTTTCCAACGAAACCCGCATCCTTGATCTGGATCTGATTGCCGAGGAACAGGCCGGCGGGCTGGCCGTGCGGTTGCTTGGTATCCCGAATGAACCGGCAGCGGCCCTGACAGTGCAGGGTTCAGGCGTGATCGAAAACTTTGGCGCCGATATCACGCTGGCCACCGAGGGCGCGCCCCGCGTGCAGGGCCGGTTTGAACTGCAAACCGCCCAGCCCGGTGTGGCGCAGGCGGTGGCGCTGGAACTGGCGGGCGATTTGCGGCCCCTGCTGGCGGATGAGTTTGATCCGTTTTTCGGCGCGGACAGCCAGCTTTCCACCCGTGCAAGGCGGTTTGAGGATGGCACATTATCGCTGGATGATCTGACAATCCGCACAGAGAAACTGGGCTTGCGGGGCCGCGTGCTGGTGGGGCCAGACCGTCTGCCGCAGGTGATAGATTTGCGCGGCGAGGTGGCCGCACGCGATCGCAGCCGCGTTTTGCTGCCCGTTGCGGGCGCGCGCACCAGCATAGACAGCGCCGAATTGCGGTTGGTCTTTGATGCCGATGTCAGCGAAGATTGGGATCTGGCGCTGGATTTGCTGGGCTTTGACAATGGCGATTTCCGGGTGGAAAGCCTGTTTGTCAATGGTTTGGGGCGCATCACCTCGGACGGGTTTGGCGAAGATATTGATGTGGTGGATGCGCTGATAGAGTTTTCGGCGCTGGGCCTTGCGGCAAGCGATCCGGGCCTGAATGCAGCGCTTGGGCCTGCGGTTTCCGGCTCTCTGGCGCTGATCTGGCGCGAAAACCTGCCGCTTTTGCTGCCCGGTTTCCAGTTAGAGGGGCGCGATTACGCGCTCAATGGCCGCGCGCGGCTGGAAGAGGGCGTCATTTTTGCCAATGCGCTGGCGCAGTTTCGCGATATCTCGCGCCTCTCCACGCTGGCGGGGCGGCCCTTGTCGGGCGCGGTGGAAACGCGGGTGGATGCCACTTTGGGGCCAGAGCGTGACCGCTTCATGGTGGCTGCGGAAATTGCAGGGCAAAACCTGACAGTGGGTCAGCGCGAGCTGGATTTGCTACTGGAAGGGCGCAGCCAGATCACGCTGGATGCGCGCGGCGCAGATGGTGACATCACCCTGCGCAAGCTGGAAGCCACGGCCCGCACCCTGCGCGCCGATCTGCAAGGCCAGATCTCGCCGGAAGCGCTGGATCTGGCAGGGGAGATTGATTTCAGCGATCTGTCGGTTCTGGGCGGGGCCTTTGGGGGCGCGCTGGAAGCGCAGCTTGCCCTGCAAGGCCCGCGCGAGGCCGAAACCCTGACGCTGGACGCGCTGGCGCGCAATCTGACAGTGGGGCAGGAAGATGCCAACCGCCTGTTGCGCGGGGAAACCCGGCTCACGCTGGCCGCGCAGCGCGACGGCATGGCGCTGGAACTGGACAGGCTGCGTCTGGAAAACGCCGCGCTGCAACTTAGCGCAAGCGGGCGGTACGAGGCCGGGGCCTCGCGGCTGGAGGTGGAAACCCTGCTGCCAAATCTGGGCGCAATCCGCCCCGGCTTTGGCGGGCGGGTGCAGGCCACGGCGCGCTTGCGCGAAGAGGGGCAGGAACGGCAGATCACCTTGCAGGCCGAGACAGGCAATCTGCGCCTTGGCAACCCCGCCGCCGATGGCCTGCTGGCGGGCACACAGCGGCTAAACGCCGCGCTGGTGCAGAGGCCAGAGGGTGTGGCGCTGCAAAGCCTGACGCTGCAAGGCCCGCAACTGAGCGCGCGCGCCACAGGCGAGAGGGTTGCAGGCCGCCCCAGCGTGACGCTGCAAGCGCGGCTGGAAAGCTTGGCCACCCTTGTGCCCGGCATTCCCGGCGCCGTGACGCTGCAAGGCACTGTGCGCGATACAGGCAGCGCCTATGCGCTGGATGTGGCGCTTGGCGGGCCTGCGGGGCTTGCCGCGCAGCTGTCAGGCACGATAGCGCCCGATCTGCGCGCCAATCTGCGCGTGCAGGGCAGCACCGATCTGGCGCTGATAAACCCAAGGCTGGAACCGCGTTCGATCCAGGGCCCGGCCAGTTTTGATCTGGCGCTGAATGGCCCGCTGGCGCTGTCATCCGTGACAGGGCAGGCCAGCACGCAAGGGGCAACGCTGGTCTTGCCGCAACAAAATATCCGCCTTGCCGATATGACTGCCCAAGCCCGTATCACTGCCGGGCGCGCGCAGATTGATCTGCGCGGGGCCTCTGCCACAGGCGGGCAAATCACGCTTGGTGGCGAGATCAATCTTGCGCCCCCCCTGACCGCCGATTTGCGGGCAAATCTGGATCGGTTGCGCATTGTCAACCCGCAACTCTTTGAAACCGAAGTATCGGGGCAAGTGGCCATCACAGGCGCATTGCGCGAGGGGCCAACCCTGTCTGGCGCGCTGACGCTGGATCGCACAGAATTGCGCATTCCGCGCGTTGGGCTGGCCACGCGCGGTTATATCCCGCCCGATATCCGCCATCTGGGCGAAAGCGCGGGCGCGCGCGAAACCCGCGACAGGGCTGGCATTTTCGCAGGCGAAACCCATGGCCGCGAACGCCGCCCCGCCCGTCTGGATCTGACCATAGATGCCCCCAGCCGGATATTCATCAGGGGCCGGGGCCTGGATGCCGAATTGGGCGGCACGCTGCGCCTGAGCGGCACCACGGCAGATGTTATCCCGATTGGCCAGTTCGGGCTTATTCGCGGGCGGCTGGATTTGCTGGGCAACCGCTTCACCCTCAATGAGGGGTTCGCCAGCCTGCAGGGGGATTTTGTGCCCTTCGTGCGGCTTGTCGCCTCTACCGACAGGGACGGGGTAACGGCCCAGATCGTGCTGGAGGGCCGCGCCGATGCGCCCGAAATCCGCTTCGAATCCAGCCCGCCCCTGCCAGAGGAAGAGGTCGTCTCGCTTCTGCTGTTCGGGCGCGGGTTTGAAACGCTGTCGCTGTTTCAGGCTGCGCAACTGGCCTCTTCGCTTGCCACGCTATCGGGGCGCGGAGAGGGGCTTTTGGAACGTCTGCGCCGCAATGTCGGGCTGGATGATCTGGATGTGCGCACCGATGATGATGGCGAAACCTCTGTGCGGCTGGGCCGCTATCTGACAGAAACCATCTATACCGATCTGGAAGTCAGCCCTCAGGGCAGTAGCGAGGTATCGATCAATATCGATCTCTCACCCTCTGTCACCGCGCGGGGGCGCGTGGATAATGCAGGCCGCGCCAGTGTGGGCCTGTTTTTCGAGCGCGATTATTAGAGCGGCCACAGCCGCGCAGATGATTGCCCCCCGCCAAAAAGCCGATAGACTTTGCCCCATGAAATTTGCGTAAATCCAAGGGATTACCGCAGCCGCGATTCGCAGGTGCGGGGGCAAGACAAAGGGGGATCATATGGGGTTTGACACAACTGGCCTTGCAGGCAAGGTGGTCTTGATCACAGGCGCAAGCCGCGGGATCGGGCTGGAAGCGGCGCGTGCCTTCGCCCGCGCAGGCGCCAAGCTGGGGATTGCCGCGCGCAGCCTGCCCGCGCTGGAATCACTGGCCACAGAATTGGGCGCCCTGCCCATTGCCTGTGATGTGGCCGATTATGCCGCTGTGGAAGCGGCGGTTGCGCAGATGCAGGCGCATTTCGGGCGGCTGGATGTGCTGATCAACAATGCAGGCATTATCGAACCCATTGCCCCTTTGGCACAGCTGGACACGGCGGAATTTTCACGCGCGATAGATGTGAACCTGAAGGGCGTCTTGCACGGCCTGCGCGCCGCGCTGCCGGTGATGCAGGCGCAGGGCGCGGGCACGATTATCACTGTGGGGTCTGGTGCGGCCCATAACCCGCTGGAAGGCTGGGGGGCTTATTGCAGTTCCAAGGCAGGCGCATGGATGCTGACGCGCGTGGCCGATATCGAAGCGCGCGGGCGCGGGGTGCGGGTGATGAGCCTCTCGCCCGGCACTGTGGCCACCGATATGCAGCGCACCATCAAGGAAAGTGGGGTCAATGCCGTAAGCCAGTTGGATTGGGGCGCGCATATCCCGCCGGAATGGCCCGCACAGGCGTTGGTCTGGATGTGCACGCCTGCCTCTGATGCCTATGTGGGGCGCGAGGTTTCGCTTCGGGATGAAGGGTTGCGCCGCCAGTTGGGGCTGGTTGCATGATCCGCAGTGCGCAGGCGGGCGGCGTGTGGACGGTGACGCTCGATCGCCCCGACAAGGCCAATGCGCTGACCGCCGAGATGCTGGAAGCGCTATGCGCTGCTGTGGATCACGCCACGGCCGAACAGGCGCGCGCGCTGATCCTGACAGGGGCAGGGCAGGTGTTCAGCGCAGGGGCCGATCTGGAGGAGGCCCGCGCGGGGCTTGCCACCTCGCCGCTGTGGGAGCGGCTTTCGGCGCGGGTGGCTGCCGCGCCCTTTCTGACAATCGCGGCGCTGAATGGCACATTGGCAGGCGGGGCGTTTGGCATGGCGCTGGCCTGCGATCTGCGCCTGTCTGTGCCAGAGGCGCGGTTTTTCTACCCTGTGATGCGGCTTGGTTTTCTGCCCCAACCCTCAGACCCCGCGCGCATGGCCGCACTTGTCGGGCCAGCGCGGGCAAAGATGATCCTGATGGCAGGCGCAAAGATACCCGCAACAGAGGCCCATGACTGGGGGTTGGTGGATCGTCTGTGCCAGCCCGATGCGCTGTTGCCAGAGGCCCTTGCGCTGACAGAGGCGGCACAGGGCGCAAGCCCGGCCCATATCGCCGCGATCAAGGGGCTTGTGGGCCGGGCATGAACGGGGCTTGGCTGCGTCAAGAACAGCCTTTGCCTTTCGCCGCGCCTGCCGCTAAAAGCGTGGCCATGTTCAGGCTTTTGCAATCATACACGCCGCTTGTGCTGGCCCTGATCGTCGCGCTGACAAGCGTGACGCATGTTCAGGCGCGCCATTCGGCCCATGGGGCGCAAAGCATGGTCATTTGCACCGGCTACGGCATGGTGCGCATTACGCTGGATGCCACTGGCAACCCGATTGAACAAAGCCTGCCCTGCCCCGATTGCGTGGTAACGCCTGTTGCGGTGCTGGCAGATACTGTGCAACTGCCCGCCAGCACGCGCGCCGCGCGCGCCGTGGTGCAGCAGGGCCAGACGCTGTGGCGCGGGGCCTCTGCCGGGGTGTGGTGTGACAGCCGTGGCCCGCCCGCCCTTGCCTGAGTGACATAACAGTTTTCACTTCAGACAAGGATAAACACCATGAAATCCATCTTTTTCCCCGCAATTTTTGCGGCTTCTTTTGCCTTGCCCGCCTTCGCCTGTGAGAGCGTGCATGTGATAGATCCCTATGCCCGTGTGAGCACGGCAATGTCACAATCGGGCGCGGCCTTTATGCAGCTTGTCAATCATGGCGCAGAGGATCGCCGCCTGATTGCCGCGCGTTCCGATGTGGCCGCGCGCGTGGAACTGCACACCCATATCGAAGATGCCAATGGCGTGATGCGCATGACAGAAGTGGAAGAAGGTTTCCTGATTCCCGCCAATGGCACGCATGATCTGGCGCGCGGGGGCGATCATATCATGTTTCTGGGCCTGACCCGCGCGCTTGCCCATGGCGATGAGATTACCGTGACGCTGGTTTTCGAGGGCGCCGAGGAGAAGGAAATCATCATCCCCGTCGATCTGGAGCGCATGCCAGAGCATAACAGCGGCGCGGGCCATGCCCATGGGCATATGCAGCACTGAGCCAAACAGCCCGAAACGCTGCGGCGGTTTCGGGCTGGTATTCCCGGCGTCCTGAAACAGATCATGGGGCGCTGATGTTGGGGGGGCTGATGTTGGGGGGCGTGCCGCGTTCCTCCGCAGTGGCGCCGCCCCGAACATGAAAACGGCCCGCGCAAGCAGGCCGTTTGATTTTCCAAACCGGGGAAAGAGCGTTTCAGTGCGAAAGCCGCTCTATTTCCTCTTTCAGGCGCAGCTTTTTCTTTTTCAAATCAGCGATTTCAAGGTCATCCACGCCCGGACTGCGCTGGGCGGTTTCAACCTTTTCAGAGAGGTGCTCATGCTTGCGGCGAAGTTCGGCAATATGAGAGCTCAGTGACATTCGGTATCCTCCATCTCTGATTACAATAGGTTCATTGCACCACAGCGTCACGCATCTGTCACGAAAAATCGGCGTGAACATTTGTGATCTGCGCCGATTTTCGCTGGCAGGGTAAAGCGCGGCTAAACGATTACGGGGTCTGCCTGCTGCGCGCCGGTTCCGAAAACACGGCGGTAGCGCGCGATTTCATCCTCTGGCCCCATTGCCTTGTTGGGGTTGTCTGACAGTTTGACGGTGGGCCGCCCATTGGCCGCGACGGCCTTGCAGACCAGCGAAAAGGGCGCAAGCCCATCATCGGGGGCAAGGCCCCTGAAATCATTGGTCAACAGCGTGCCCCAGCCGAAACTGACCTTCACGCGGCCTGCGAATTGGGCATGCAGCGCCTCTATCCGCGCCACGTCCAGCCCGTCAGAGAAGATCACCAGCTTCTCGCGCGGGTCTTGCCCTCGGCTTTGCCACCAGCGTATCGCGATTTCCGCCCCTGTGGCGGGATCGCCCGAATCAATGCGGATGCCTGTCCAATCCGACAGCCAATCGGGCGCGCGTTCCAGAAAACGCTCTGTCCCGAATGTATCGGGCAGGATGATGCGCAGATTGCCCGAATGTTCGGCCTGCCAATCCGCCAGCACCTGATAGGGGGTCTGGGCCAGGGCCGCGTCACTTTCTGCCAGCGCGGCATAGACCATGGGCAATTCATGGGCGTTTGTGCCAATCGCCTCGACCTCTCGGCGCATGGCAATCAGGCAATTGGATGTGCCTGCAAAACTTTCGCCCAAGCCTTCCATCATGGCCTGAACGCACCAATCCTGCCACAAAAAGGAATGCCGCCTGCGCGTGCCGAAATCAGCAATGCGCAGCCCGTCAATCGCTTGCAGGCGTTTGATTTTCTCCCATAGCCGTGTCATGGCGCGGGCATAGAGCACTTGCAGTTCAAACCGCTTCATCCGCCCCAAAACGGCACGAGAGCGCAACTCCATGAGCACCGCCAGCGCCGGGATTTCCCAGAGCATCGCTTCGCACCAGCGGCCCTCGAAACTCAGCTCATACTGATTTCCCACCCGTTCCAGATGGTAGGGCGGCAGGCGAAATCCCTCAAACCACTCCATGAAATCGGGGCGGAACATCTGGCGTTTGCCGTAAAACGTGTTCCCGCGCAAAAACGTGGATTCCCCGCGCGAGAGTGACAGCGAGCGGATATGATCAAGCTGTTCGCGCAGCTCGCCCTCATCAATCAGATCGGCCAGCGGGATATGCTTGGAGCGGTTGATCAGGCTGAAACTGACATGGGTGTTGCGGTGATTGGTGAAAATGGATTGGCACATCAGCAGCTTGTAAAAATCCGTATCAATCAGCGACCGGACAATGGGATCAAGCTTCCAGCGGTGGTTATAGACGCGGGTGGCGATATCCATGGGCTACACCAGGGTTACGCCAGCGGCGCGCAAATCCGCTTCCGCGCGGGGAAGAGAGCCATCAAGATCTATCCCCCGGCACAGCGATGTCAGAACCCGCACCTCAAACCCCAGTTTCACGGCATCGAGCGCTGACCATGCCACACAGAAATCCGTGGCCAGCCCCACGAAATCCAAGCCTGTCAGGCCGCGAATGCGCAAATACCCCTCCAGCCCCGTGGGCGTGCTTTGGTCATTCTCAAAAAACGTGGAATAGCTGTCGATCGCGGGGTTATAGCCCTTGCGGATGATCAGATCGGCGCGGGTCACGTTCAGGCCTGCGTGAAATTCCGCGCCCGCGCTGCCCTGCACGCAATGATCGGGCCACAGGACTTGCGGGCCGTAGGACATCTCTACCAGATCATAGGGCGCGGCGCCTGTATGCTGGCTGGCGAAAGAAGAGTGATTGGCGGGGTGCCAGTCTTGCGTCAGGATCACGGCGTTTGCTTGCTGCATCTGCGCATTTATGCCGGGTACGATCTGATCGCCCTCGGCCACGGCCAGCGCACCGCCGGGGCAAAAATCATTCTGCACATCAATCACGATCAACGCCTGTGCCATGCGCGGCCCTCCTGTCACTATGGGCACAGGGCTAAGGGGCGCGGGCGCGCGCGTCAATCCTGCTCTCTTGTCAGGGGGCGGCTTGCGCAGTAAATGGCACGCATGCTGACAGTTTGCGCGCTTTACCACTTCACCCGGTTTGACAACCCCGCCGCCCTGCGCGGCCCGCTTCTGGCGCTGGCAGAGGCGCAGGGGGTGCAAGGATCACTGCTGCTGGCCAATGAAGGGATCAATGGCACGATTGCAGGCACACGCGCGGGCATTGATGCCATGCTGGCGCATATCCGCGCGCTGCCGGGTTGCGCCGGGCTGGAATGGAAAGAAAGCCCCGCAGAGGTGATGCCCTTTGGCCGCATGAAAGTGCGGCTGAAGCGCGAGATCGTCACTATGGGCCAGCCCGATGTCGATCCGCGCGCGCGGGTGGGTCATTATGTGGCGCCACAAGATTGGAACGCGCTGATTTCCGCCCCCGATGTGGCCGTGATCGATACGCGCAACGACTACGAAGTGGCCATCGGCACCTTCAAGGGGGTAATAGACCCCGGAACGCGCGCCTTTCGGGATTTCCCGCAATGGTGGGAAGAAAACCGCCACCGCTTTCATAACAAACGCATTGCGATGTTTTGCACAGGCGGTATCCGCTGCGAGAAATCCACCAATTACCTGATCTCGCAAGGGGTGGAAGATGTGTTTCACCTGAAAGGCGGCATTCTGAAATATCTGGAAGATGTGCCCCAAGACCAAAGCCTGTGGCACGGCGCGTGCTTTGTGTTCGATCAGCGCGTTTCGGTGGAACATGGGCTGAAAGAGGGGCCGCATGTGATGTGCAATGCCTGCCGCCGCCCGCTCTTGCCCGAAGATCGCGCCCGCCCCGAATATGAAGAGGGCGTGCAATGTCATCAATGCGTGGAGGATTTCACGCCCGAACGGCGCGAAGCCTTCCGCGAGCGTCAGCGCCAGATTGCGCTGGCCTACACGCGCGGAGAGCGCCATCTGGGCGCGCGCCGCCGCACGACCCCCTGAAGCCCTGCCCGGCGCTTGACATGTGCTTGCCAAACAGTCTAGCCCTAGCTGAATTATATCTTTCGAGATAAAATATTCCCATAGGGAATTTCAGTTGTGGCAGAACGGCAGGATTGGCTTGTGACAGATCACCCGGAAGCGCGGATCGGTGTGGTGGTGCGCACCAAGGACAGGCCCTTTTTCGTTACGCGCGCGCTGGCGTCTGTTGCAGGGCAAAGCTTTGGCAACTGGCATGTGATGCTTGTCAATGACGGGGGGGATCTGGCGCAATTGCAGGCGGCAATCACGCCCCCCTCTGGCCCGATCATCCCGCCAGAGCGGCTGACGGTGCTGGATTTGCAGCCCGGTCAGGGGCGCTCTGCCGCGTTCAACCGGGGTGCAGAGGCGCTGGACACAGAATTTGTCACCTGTCTGGATGATGATGATACATGGCATCCCGATTTCATGGCAGGGCTTTTGGCCTTTTACACCCAGACGGCAGAAACCGTGCCCGATCTGGGCGGGGTGGGTGCAAAGGTTACCGCCCTGCGCGAAGAGATTGTTGAGGGTGCAGAGGGGCGCAGCCTGAAAGTTATCGGCGAAGAGGGGCTGCCTGCCGCCTTCGCGCGTGGCGAGTTCTTTCTCAACCCCCTGGCCTATGCGTGCTACCGCCAAGATATCTATCCGGTGCAATGGATGCTGCGGCGCGCGGCGGTGCTGGATTGCGGCGGTTTTCCCGAACATTTTGATGTCATGGAAGATCGCGCCTTCATGAACGCCTTTCTGGCGCGCTGGCGTGTTGCCCTGCTGGACAAGCAACTTGCGTTTCATCATCGGCGGGTAAACCGTGCCACAGATACAACGCGCAATGCGCTGCTGAATACGCTGGATAACCCGTCTTACAACTGGCGGCTGTTTTCAGATCTGGCGCGGCCCGGTTTCTGCCATGTCGCGCAGTCAAAAGAGGCGGCGCTTCTGCGCAGCATTGCCGCCGATCTGCTGGTAGAGCTGAATTATGAGACCAGCGCCATCTGGCAAAAGGTGGATGGCGAAATGCGCAAGCTGAACCAGCGCCTGACCACTGCCATCACCGATTTGGGGGCCGCGCCCTCACCCCGGCACCTGCCAGAGGGCCGCCCCCAAGCCGCCGCGCCTTTTGTTCGGCCTGATCCGGGGCCGCATGTCTATGATATCTGGTCTGTCTGGCGCGATGGGCCGCAGGCGCAGTACATCATCCCCGGACAGCCCTTCGCGCAGCGGTTGCAGATGTCCTGCACGGCGGGGCAATCGGGGCTGATGCTTCATGCCAGTGCGGATGCGGGCCAGCTTGTGTGCCAGATACCAGATACGCAAGATTGGGCCGCGCTGGAAATCTCTGTCGCGGGGCTTGTGCCTGCCGGATCGGGCTTGCGCGCAAGGGTGCAATGCGACAGCGCGGAGGGCTATCTGTTTGAAACCGCACTTGTTGCGCGCGCGGCAGATGGCAAGGGCCACACAGCCACCAGTTTTGAAATCCATGCCTGCGACAGTGTTACGGGGTGCCTTGTCACCCGTGTGATCGGGGCCGACTGGCTGGCACAGGCGATAGAGCCGAAGCTGTCCATCATCTTTCCGCGCCAGACCCGCAATTTCCGCTTCATCTGCCGCAATCTGGTTCTAGAACCCCTGTTCCAAGGCTGACGCCATGCCCGCTGCATTTTCCTGTCATCCTACAGTCACGCCGGGGGCAAAGCATGAGCGGCGCTGAAATTGCAGAATTTGCGGTGCGGGGTGAGATTGGGCTGGATATTTTCCACCGGGTAGAGGCGCGCAGCGAGCGGCGCTATCACTATGAATGTCTGGCCACGGTGCAGCCGGATGGCGCCGCGCCGCAATTGCTGGCCTATCATCCCATTGCGCACCGTCACCCTGACCGCATGTTTGCCGCCGCGCGCCGCTTTGGCGAAAACCCGGCGCTGGCGCAGGGCATGGCGCTGGGTGATCCTGCCAGCTACCCGCAGCCGCGTGACGCGCGCGCCCGGCTGGACGTGTTTCTGTATCTGGATTTCCTGCGCCTGTGGCAGGTGGCCCAAATGGAAATCGCGCGCATGCAGGCCAATTTGCAGGGTGGTGCGGTGGTGCGGCCTGCCGATATTTCGCGCCTGTTGCGGCTGTTGCTGGATTACAACCAGATCCGGGCCGCGGCGGCTTTCATTCCGGCCATGCGCCCGCATCTGCTTCAGGCCGCCCGGACGGGGCGCGATGACAAATGGGGCAATGCGGCCTATGCGCTGCGCATGATGGGTGATTTGCATGCCCGCGCAGGCCAGCAGCCAGAGGCGCTGACAGCCTATGAAGGCGCGATTGCGCTGGGGGACAATGCCCATCGGCGCAGCCTTGCCATTCGCGCCGCCCATGCGGCCGGCAATCTGGCCGCCTTGCATCAGCATCTGGAACAGTATGAACGCAAATGGTCTTTGCCTGCCGATCTGGCGCAGTTGAAGCCCGGTTGCATGCCCAATGTCATCAAAGAGGGTTAAGTGACACATACAGACCGTACGAATTGCGCTGATATTCTGTGTATCGGGGCGCAAAAAGCCTCTACCAGTTGGTTGCATCATGTGCTCAATGCCCATCCGCGCACCTATGCTTTCCCGGATTCAGAACCCATCACCTCCACTGTGAAAGAGGCGCATTTCTGGGATTGGAACCATGCGCGCGGCGAGGATTGGTACCGCACCCTTCTGGCCCCGCCACAGCCAGAGATGCTGTCCATGGATTTCACACCCGAATACGCGCTGATGACCGATGCGCAGATTGCGGAATGCAAGAGCCTGAACCCCGACGCACGGGTGATCTATGTGCTGCGCGACCCCTTGGCGCGCGCGATATCGGCGCTGCGCATGCATACCCTGTGGCGGCGTGGTGCAGAGGGGGCGGAGAAGGCGGAAATCGCCTTTGGCGATGAATTTCTGGCCCTGATGCGTGAGGCCCGGATTGCCGAGATGAGTTCGTACATGGCCAATTATCAGCGCTGGGCAAAGCAATATCCCGACATCTTGGTGCTGAATTATGAAGATATCCTTGCCACGCCCGCCGCAGTGGTGGCCCGCATTTATGCCCATTGCGGGCTGGAGATTGACACCATGCCCCCCGATGCGCGGGCCGAATTTGACGCGCGGATGCAAAAGCGCATCTGGGTGAGCGTGCCTTATCCGGTGAAATCTGATCTTCTGTATTTCCTGCATGGGTTTTTATGGCCCAAGCGGCAGGCGGCAGAGCGGTTTTTCAAATTGCGATTTACCGAATATCAGGGGTTTCTGGATGCTGCGCGCTGATGGCCCTTTGCGGCCATGATCGCCTCGGCGGCGGAACTGGCGCAGGGTTTATGGGGCGGGCCTGTTGGCAATGGCGCGGCTCTGGATCGTGACCTAAGCGCCGCGATTGCTGGCGGTGCGGGGTATGATGCGGCGCTTGCAGGCTTGCGCAATCTGTGGCGGTTTGGCCTGCCGGGGGCGCAGGCCGCGCGCGCCGCGCAAATGCGCTGGCCCAATTCGATAGATATGGCCGTTCTGGCCTGTGATCTGGGGCCGCCCGCCCGGATGGATGCCAATCTTGAACATCTGCGCGCCGCTGTGTTGCACCAGAACCGCCGCCGCGCCGCTCTTGCAGGGGCCTGCCAGCGCGCCGGGCGGCCCGATCTGGCCCGCGATGCGCTGGCAGGGATTGACCCTGCCTCGGCCACCGCTGCGGATGATATCTATCGCCGCGCTGCACTGGCCCTTGAAACGGGGGAATTTGGAGAGGCTTTGGCGGATATTGCATGGCTGCAAGACAGGGGCAAAGCCAGCCCGGCCGCAATTTTGCATCTGCGCCTGATCTATCGGCGTGATGGGGCCAGGGGGATGGCGGCCTGTCTGGATACCGCCCAGACAGATGCCGCCGCGTTTTGGGCGCAGGCGTTTGAATTTGCGCTGCAAGAGGGGGATTTTGGCCTTGTGCGGCAGGTTTTGGCGCGCTGGTCGGCCTGCCCCGATGCCGCGCCCCTGCCACTTGCGCGCGCCAGATCGCGCCTGGTGCTGGAATCTGGTGATCCGGCAGGGGCGCTGGCCTTGCTGAACGCGCGGCTGGACAATGCGCCCCCTTGGCGCTGGGATGCCACAGACCATGTGCAATGGCTGCGCAGCGGCCAAGCGCTGCACCATCCGCCCGCGCCTTTGCTGGCCCATGCGCAAGCGGCCTGCCGTTTGCATCCGCATCATGATTGGCTGCATCACATTTCCCATGGCCTGCGCGAAGGGGCGCAGGAGTGGGGCGCGCTTGCTGCCATGCCGCGCCAGCGCGCGCCCAGATGCGCGCGCGCTTTGAGCGCGGCGCGCTTTGCGCTGCGCCTTGGCCTGCCGGGCCGCGCTGCGTTGGAACTGGCCGCCGCACGGCGCTGCGCCACCCCGTCAGAGGCGCTGCGCCTGCTTGCCTTGCGCGCCGAGGGCTTTCGTCAGGCGGGGCGCATGGCCGCGGCCCATGCCGCCCTTGCCCGCGCACAGGCGCTTGCGCCAGATGCCCCCCAAGCTGCGGAACTGGCCCTGGCCTTGGCCGAACTGGCCTTGATGGCGGGGCAATCAGAGCGCGCCGGGGCCGCGCTGCGCCCTGCGGGTGCGGCTTTTCCCCGCCGCATGGCAGTGCTTCTGACACAGGCGCGCATTGCGTTCCTGCAAGGTGATTTTGCGCAGGCAGAGGCCGCGCATGCCCGGTTTAACGCCCTGAAAGCCGCGCAACTGGGCCAAATGCCGCCCCCCGATCTGCGCGACAGGATCACGCAGGATGCAGCCTGTGCCGCGCGGGGTTGCGCAGGGGCTTTTGCCCCCGCGCTGCGCGTGGCCGCCACCATAGCCAAGGTCGGGGCTGCGCATATTGCTGCGGCCCCCGGATTGGCCGCGCATGTGCTGGCCCGCGCCCCGCGCGCAAGGCGCGCTGCGCTTTCAGCAAGGTCCCGGCGCGCATATTCCCCGCCAGATCGCGCATTACTGGCAGGGGCCAGCCGGCCCCGCGACACAGCGCGCGGCACGGCGCTGGGCGCAGCTGCACCCCGGTTTTGCAACCCATATGTTCAATGCCACCAGCGCAGCCGGTTGGCTGGCACGGCATTACGGGCCAGATATGGCCGCGCGCTTTGCCCGCTTCACCCAGCCCGCCCTGCGCGCCGATCTGTTCCGCCTGTGCTGGATCGCGCGCGAAGGCGGTGTTTTCACCGATCTGGATGAATACCCCCGCATTCCGATTACCCCATGGCTGGAAGGGGCCGGCGCGGTGCTGTGCATTGAACAGGGCTTTGGCACGATCGCCAATAATTTCATTGCCGCGCGTGCGGGCCATCCTGTCTGCAGCCTTGCGCTGGCGCATGTCTGTGCGGCCTTGGACAGGGCAGAAGCCCCCTATGCCTGGTGGCATAGCGGCCCTGCCCAATGGACGCGCGCCGCTTTTGAAATGCAGTTCATGGCGGGGCAGCATGATATCCGCTATCTTTCACAGGCGCAGTATCTGCGCCATGTCGCCACAAACCTGCCATACCCGCATAAACGCAGCCCCGATCACTGGCGCTAGGGCGCTTCTGGCATCTGGCCCCGGTATCGGGCATTCTGCCCAGAGCAAACCGGAGAATGACATGACAGCCGAAGACGCAATTGCCCATTTCGCACTGGCCCCCCATCCCGAAGGCGGGTGGTATCGCGAAACATGGGTGGCCCCCGCGCGAGAGGGCACGCGCCCCAGCGGCACGGCCATCCTGTTCTTGCTGAAGGCAGGGGAGCGCAGCCATTGGCACAGGGTAGATGCCACAGAGATATGGCATTTCCACGCGGGCGCCCCTTTGGTGCTGCGCATGGCCGCCCATGCCGAAGGGCCAGCGCAAGAGATGATCCTTGGCACAGGGTTTGCCAATGGCGCGCAGCCCCAAGGCATTGTGCCGCCCGGATTTTGGCAATCGGCCCATAGCCTTGGCGACTGGTCGCTGGTGGGCTGCACTGTCTCTCCGGGGTTTCAATTCGCAGGGTTTGAGCTGGCCCCCAAGGGCTTTGACATTCCCGGCCCGCAGTGATCGCACCGAAGCCCAAAAACCCGCGCTTATTGGTCTTGACGCTGCAAGCCTGCTCGACTAAACGGCGCATGGTCTGTGGCGGAGTAGCTCAGCTGGTTAGAGCAGCGGAATCATAATCCGCGTGTCGGGGGTTCGAGTCCCTCTTCCGCTACCATAATCCCCCCATGGCCCGGAACGACCGCGCTCAGGGGCTGTAGCCATCCTGTTGCTTCGATGGTAACCCCTTTATCTGTCACAGGAAAAACCGTGCCCCTCGCGAGAATGATGTGAAGCGTTTCGACCAGCGCGCGGTCAGATCGGGGGTTCAAGTCGGTTCGCTTGCAGATAAGGGCATCAATCGTCTTGAAATGCCCCGCCAAACTGGCTGGATGAAGTTCGACCACTTCGGGCTCTACCTGCTCCGCGAGTCGGGCTTCGAGGGCCTTTCTTTTGGCAGTTGCCGCCGCGATATCCTGTTCGGCGGCAGGGCCATTGATCACCCCAGATGTATGCCGGATCGCAGGCCCCGAACGGTCATGGATAGACATGCCGCCGCCACACTTGCCGCAACGCAGCAGGCCGGAGATCGGGCGTTTTGGTGTACGGTCACGCCTTGCGTGACTGTGTGCCTTGCTTTGTGATGTCTGTCGGGCTTGAGCTGCATCCCATGCGTCCCACCCGGCCCTTTGTGCAAACCCCATGGTTTCACAATGCCAGCCGCAGATTTTGCGCGGCTGGCCCGTCGTTAACCCGGCGCGCCAAAGCCGAAGCGGGCAAGGATCGCCTGAGCTTCGGCAGACAGGATGAATGCGGCGAAGCCCCGCGCCTCTTCGGTATCCGACAGCACGATCAGGCCATATTCGGCGCCGACATTGAGAGTATCGGGGATCTGGATGATCTGAAGCTCCGGGGCCTCGGCCACGGCAAGCACCGCGTTGGTGCAGTAGGTCAGGAACAGATCCGCGCGATCCTCCTGCATCACCCAGGCATAGATGTTCCGGCCTTGGGGCGCCGGTGCCGAGTCCGGTCCGCCTGTCAGTTGCAGTGCCTTCGCCTTCAAAGACGCGCTCGCCCCCGACGACAGGGCTTCAGCCCGGTCGAAGAGCTCGAACGCATAATCGCCCGACGGATCAGCGACCGGCGTCGAGGTGCCCACGCGCAATTCGGCGCGGAGCATAGTTTCAAGCAGCGTTTCGCTCTCGACCGCGAGGCCCGGCTGCACAAGCGCGCACAGCGTGTTGCGCGCGAAGGCGCGCACCTCGCCGCCGCGTTCGGCCGCGATGGTCTGCGGGTGTTCGAGATTGGCCGACGCGAAGACGTCCGCGGCCTCGCCGCTAAGGATCCGGTCGCGCAAGAGACCCGATGGAGCAAAATCCGCGGACACGGCGCCGCCGCTCGTCGAGGTCCATGCCTCCGCAACGTCCGTCAGGGCCGCCCGCAGGCTGCCCGCGGCGAGGAGCCGGACGGGATCGGCGGCTTGCGCCGCTGATCCTGCCCCGATCGCCACCGCGATCCCAAGTGCCATGGCCCGCATTATTCGCTGGCCGCGCTGGGGAAGAACAATTGCTCTCCGCCGACCTGGAAGCTGGCGATGGCGGCTTGTCCTGCGTCCGAGATGATCCAGTCGATGAAGGCTTGCCCTTGTTCGACTTTGACGCTCGGGTGGCGTTCGGGGTTCACAAGGATAATGCCGTAGGGGTTGAACAGGACCGGGTCCCCTTCGAACACGATTTCCAGATCACCACGATTTTCAAAGCTCAGCCAGGTGCCACGGTCGGTCAGGGCATAGGCCGGAACCTGGGCGGCAGTGTTCAGCGTCGCGCCCATGCCTGAGCCGGTGGACAGATACCAGCCGCCCGCAGGCTCGATCCCAGCCGCCGCCCAGAGGTTCTTTTCCGCGGTATGCGTGCCGCTGTCATCCCCGCGCGACGCGAAAGAGGCTCCCGCGCCTGCAATCGCCGCCATGGCCGCAGTCGCATCTGCGGCGCTGCGCAGGCCGGCGGGGTCGGTGTTCGGGCCAACGATGACGAAGTCGTTGTACATCACGTCGAAGCGCTGCACGCCGTAGCCATCAGTCACGAACGCCTCTTCCTGCGCGCGGGCATGGACAAAGACGACATCGGCATCGCCGCGCCGCCCGGTTTCCAACGCCTGGCCAGTGCCTTGGGACACGACACGCACCTCGATCCCGGTTTCGGCCTGAAAGATCGGCAGGATATGGCCGAACAGCCCGGAATTCTCGGTGGAGGTGGTCGAGGCCACAGTGATGAAGTCCTGTGCGCTCGCAGGCAGGGCGGCCAACAGTGCCAGCGTTGATGCGGCGGACAGGATGAAGCGACGGGTATGGGTCATGGTTTGGTCTCTCCCTTTATGATTACCAGATCAGATCGCCCGCGAGGAACGCGCGGGCCTCGGGGGTTTCAGGCCCCGCGAAGAAGTCGGTCGCAGATCGGTTCTCGATCAGCCGACCGCGATGAAGAAAGGCCACGTCCTGCGCCAAGCGCCGGGCCTGGCCCAGATTGTGCGTAGTCATTACGATGGTGATACCTTCGGCCGAGAATTGCTCGACCATTTCCTCGATGATGCGCGTGGCCGACGGGTCGAGCGCAGAGGACGGCTCGTCGAGAAACAGCACTTCGGGGCGCATGGACCAGGCGCGGGCCAGCGCCAGGCGCTGCTGCTCGCCGCCCGACAGCAGGCGCGCGGGCCGGTCGGACAGCGCATTCAGCCCGAAACGATCCAGCGTGCGGGCGACGGTCTCGCGGCGCGCAGCGCGGGCAAGGCCCTTCAGTGCCAACGGATAGTCGAGATTCGCGGCGACCGAACGGCGCAGCAGAACCGGGCGCTGGAACACCATCGCTTGCGCCTCGGCCCGCGCCTCGCCACTGGCCCAGAGGCGGCGGCCTGCGGTTGGGTCGATCAGCCCGTGACACAGGCGCAGAAACAGGCTTTTGCCCGCGCCATTGGCCCCCATCACGATCAGCCGCCGCCCGGCCTCGATCCGCAGGGTAATGTCGGACAGAAGCGGCTTGCCACCCACGGCATAGCCCACGCCCTCCAGCGAGAGCGGCAGGATGCCGATCGTCGGGGGGGGTGCAAGGTCGCGCATAAGTTCGCGTTCGGGCCTCATCCCAGCCGCCCCCGCGCCCATTGCCCCGCCCCCCAGGCCGCAGCGTTCAGCGTCAGGGTCAGTGTCATGAGGATGATCCCCAACGCCACGGCAAGGCCAAGCTGCCCGCGCGCGGTTTCCAGCGTGATGGCGGTGGTCATGGTGCGGGTGTGGCCCGCGATGTTGCCGCCCACGATCAGCACAGCGCCCACTTCGGCGCTGGCGCGTCCGAACCCTGCCAGCACACCGGTCAGCAGGCTTACGCGGCCATCCCACAGCAACGTCGGCACCGCGCGCAGACGGCTGGCGCCCAAGCTGCGCAACTGCTCGCAATATTCGGCCCACAGATCCTCGACCACCGAGCGTGTCAATGAGATGACGATGGGCAGGATCAGCAGGGTCTGGGCGATGATCATCGCCGTGGGTGTGAACAACAGCGCGAGCGCCCCGAACGGCCCCGACCGCGACAGCATCAGATAAACGATCAGCCCCGCCACAACCGGCGGCAGACCCATCAGCGCGTTGAACACCACGATCACCGCGCCGCGCCCCGGAAACCGTGCCAGCGCCAGCGCCGCACCCAGCGGCAAGCCAACTGCGCAGGCGATCAGAACAGCCGTTAATGTGACGCGCAGGGACAGCCCGATGATCTGCATCAGGGCGGGATCGCCGCTGGCGATCAGGCTGAAAGCGGTTACGAGTGGGCCGTCCATAGAGAATCCTTACACAAAGCAGTAGAAAAAGATCAGAAATCAGTTTAAGATACAACAACGTAAGTTTTGCATAGGATCACATGATTATGCAGGAAATGCAGATGATATCACGCGCTCCCGCGCCAGAAGCGGCGTCATTGTCTTCCTTGCTCACCACGGGCGAGGTCGCCGATTACCTGAGGGTGAAGGAGCGCACGATCTACGAGATGGTGGCGCGCCAGACGATTCCGTTCAGTCGGGCAACCGGCAAGCTTCTGTTTCCCCGCCGGTTGGTCGATGCCTGGCTGGAAGCGCAGACCGAACTTCCCGTAACCGGCATTGCGCCCGCCCCGCCGATTTACGCAGGCTCGAACGATCCGCTGCTGGAATGGGCGCTGCGCCAGTCTGGCAGTGGGCTGGCTGTGCTGGCGCGCGGTTCGGTTCAGGGGTTGGAGGATTTGGCGGCGGGGCGCGCTGTGCTGGCCGGGCTTCATCTGCGCGACCCCGAAACCGGCGAATGGAACCGCGCCGCCGTCCGGTCGCACTTGCCAGGGACAAGCCATGTCCTGATCCACTGGGCGCGGCGCATGCAAGGATTGATCACCGCGGCTGGCAACCCTCTGGGTATCACGGGGCTGAAGGACGCCGCAGGGCGCGGCCTGCGCTTTGCCACGCGCGCAGGCGGCGCGGGCTCGGCCCGGCTGTTCGAGGCGCTGCTGGCCCATGACGGGCTGACGATGGCAGACCTGACCACGGTAGAGCGCCCGTCCGAGACCCATGCCGACCTTGCCACACTGATCGAAACCGGAGAGGCGGATTGCGGCCTTGGCCTGCAAGCCGTTGCCGGGCATCTGGGCTTTATCCCGCTGGTCGCAGATGAAAGCTTCGACCTTGCGATGACCCGGCGCGACTATTTCGAGCCGCCCGTCCAGACCTTGCTGGCCTTTGCCCGTTCCGACAGTTTCGCCCGCCGCGCCGAGCATATGGGCGGCTATGATCTGACTGATCTGGGAAAGGTGCTCTGGAATGGCTAGGCGCTGGCACAGGGTGGCGGCAGGCGGCGTGGCGAAAGCGCTGGCCGAATGCAGCCTTTCGCCTGAAATCCAATCTCGCCTTGAAACCCTCGGTCTTGAGCCCGCCCGTCCCAACACACCCGCAGGAGACCCCGCATGATCCGCCTCGCCCTTGCAACGCTGGCCGCCTTCACCCTGGCCCTTCCCGCAAATGCCCAATCTCCGGCCCAATCCCGCACCATCACCGACAGCGCCGGGCGTGTGGTCGAACTGCCCGAGCAGGTCGGGTCTGTCTTTGCCGCGGGCCCCCCGGCGGCGATCCTGCTCTATATCATGGCGCCCGACCGGATGCTGGGCTGGCCGCGCGCCAATCGTGCGGATGAGCGCGAATTCCTGGCCCAGCCCTATGCCGATCTGCCCGAACTGGGCACGCTGACCGGGCAAGGGGGCGAGGCCAATCTGGAGCGGATGCTCGCGCTCCAGCCCGACCTGATCCTCGATTTCGGATCGGTGCGCGACACCTATGTCGATCTCGCCAACCGAGTACAGGCCCAGACCGGCACTCCCTATCTGCTGATCGACGGCCGGTTCGAGAACACACCCGCCGCGTTGCGCCTGCTGGGCGAGGCGCTGGGGGTGCCAGAGCGGGGCGAGGCGCTGGCGCAGGATGCCGAGGCGACCTTTGCCCGGATCGACGCGCTGCTGGCCGAAGTGCCCGAAGCCGAGCGGCCCCGGGCCTATCTGGCGCGCGGACCAGAGGGGCTGGAAAGCGGCGTGGTCGGATCCATCAACACGGAGATCCTGGAACGGGCGGGCGGGGTAAATGTGCTAGGCCGGTCCGACACCGCGCGCGGTCTTGTGCAGGTCAACTTCGAATCGCTGCTCGCCACCGACCCGGACGTGATCGTGACGTGGGACCGGCAGTTCTACGAGAGCCATCGCGACAATCCGCTCTGGTCGCGGATGCGCGCCGTGCAGGAGGGGCGCGTGCATCTGTCGCCCGTGTTGCCCTTCGGATGGATCGACCGCCCGCCCTCGCTCAACCGGATCATCGGGTTGGACTGGATGGCCGCCACCTTCTACCCCGACCGCTATCAGATCGACCTGCGGGCGCGGACGCGCGACTTCTATCGGCTCTGGTATCACCTGGAGCTGACCGAGGCCCAACTCGACAGGCTGCTGCCATGAACGGTGCGCGATGACAGATGATGCCATCCCGGCAAGTCGAGCCTCGCACAGGCTTTCGGTCGTCGCGGTGCTTGCGCTTGCGCTGGCCGCGGGGGCGCTGGTTGCGCTGGCGATCGGCCCCTTCCGGCTGACGCTGGCCGAAGTGCTGGCGGCGCTGACCGGCCGGGCGGGGGGCACGGCCGAGGTGGTGGTCTGGAATATCCGCCTGCCGCGGGTTCTGGCCGCAATGCTGGTGGGGGCGGCGCTGGCGGCGGCGGGGGCGTCCTATCAGGTTCTGTTCCGCAACCCGCTGGTCTCGCCGGACATTCTGGGCGTGTCCTCGGGCGCAGCACTCGGGGCCGTGTGCGGCATCTTCCTGTCGCTGCCGGTCATTGCCATTCAAGGCTTCGCGTTTCTGGGCGGGCTGGCGGCGGTTGGACTGGTGATCTTCGTGGCGCAGGCCGTGCGAGGCGTGGACCAGACGCTGGTGCTGGTGCTGACCGGCGTGGTGATGGGGGCGCTCGCCGGCGCCGCCACCTCGCTTCTGAAGGTCATGGCCGACCCCTACGATCAGTTGCCGGCGATCACCTTCTGGCTGCTCGGCTCGCTGGCCAGCACCACGCCTGCCGATCTGGGGCCAGTGCTGCCCGCTGTTGCCGCAGGCCTTGTGCCGCTGATCCTGCTGCGCTGGCGGATCAACCTGCTGAGCCTTGGTGATGACGAGGCGCGGGCGCTGGGGGTGGATGCGCCGCGCCTGCGGCTTCTGGTGATCGCGGCGGCAACGCTGATTACCGCCTCTGTCGTGGCGGTTGCCGGGGTGGTGGGCTGGGTGGGTCTTGTCATTCCGCATATCGCGCGGATGCTGGTGGGGCCATCCTTCGCCACATTGCTGCCGGTCGCGGCCATCCTCGGCGCTGGCTATCTGCTGCTGGTCGATACGCTGTGCCGGACGCTGGCCACCATCGAAATCCCGCTGGGCATCCTGACCGCCGTGCTGGGCGCGCCCTTCTTCCTCTATCTGCTGGCGCGCGGCCGACGGGGCTGGACATGATCGCCGCGCGCGGGCTTGCCATCGGACATGGCCGGGCCGTGATCGGCCGCGACCTGTCGCTGGCCGTCGCGCCCGGCGAGATCGTCTGCCTGCTGGGCCCCAATGGCTGCGGCAAGACCACGCTGTTTCGCACCCTTCTGGGCCTGATCCCCGCGCAGGCAGGGACAGTGACCCTGAACGGGCGACCGCTATCCGCACTGAACCGGGCCGAAATCGCGCGCGCCATGGCCTATGTCCCGCAAGCCCATGTGCCGCCCTTCCCCTATCAGGCCGAGGAGGTGGTGCTGATGGGCCGCACCGCGCGGATGCGCCCGCTTGCCGCCCCCTCGACCGCCGACCGGGTGGCTGCGCGTGCCGCTTTGGCACGGCTGGGGATCGGTGATCTGGGCGGGGCGGATTACTCTCGCCTGTCGGGTGGCCAGCGACAGATGGTTATGATCGCCCGCGCGCTGGCGCAAGAGGCCCCGATGCTTGTGATGGACGAACCCACCGCCAGCCTTGATTTCGGCAATCAGGCGCGCGTGCTCGCGCGCATCGCCGAGCTTGCCCGCGCCGGGGGCCATGCCGTGATCCTGTCCACCCACGACCCCGACCAGGCCTTTGCCCTGAATGCCCGCGTCATCCTCATGCACGAGGGTGCGATCCTGGCCGAAGGCCTGCCCGATCAGGTTCTGACCCCCGACCGCCTGAGCCGGGTTTACGGCGTTGAGGTCGCGGTCGAGCATACCCGGTCGGGCCGCGCCGTCTGCGCCCCGTCCCTGTCGAACCCCACCCCTGAAAGGAGAGCCTCATGAAACTCAGCGCCCGCAACCAGTTGTCCGGAACTGTCACCTCCATCGACAAGGGCGTGACCACGACCATCATACGCCCCGACTGCGACGGCAGCACGATCACCGCCTCCATCACCAATGCCGCAGCCGAGGAACTGGGGCTGGCCGTGGGCATACCGGCCACCGCGATCATCAAGGCCTCGGACGTGATGATCGGAGTCTGAGGCCATGACCGATACACAGGCGATCCGCCCCCACGAGGTGACGACCGACGCGCCCCTGCCCGCCGACGCGACGCTGGCCTTTATCGGCCATATCGAAACACCATGGATGCGGCGCGAGGATTGCCCGCGCCAGGGCGACCGCGAGGCGGGGCCCGAATGCACGATCGTGGTGGCGGAACCCTGGGCCCCGGCGCTGGCCGGTATCGAAGCCTATCCCAGTCTTGATATCCTCTATTGGCTACACCTCTCGCGCCGCGACCTCATCCTGCAGAACCCGAACCATGGCGAGAGCGCGCGCGGCACCTTTTCGTTGCGCTCACCGATCAGGCCAAACCCTATCGGCCTGTCCACGGTGCGGCTTATCCGCCGCGAGGGCAACCGGTTGTTCGTGCGCGGCCTCGAATGCGTGTCGGGAACGCCGCTGATCGATATCAAGCCCGACCGCTGCCACTTCACACCGATCGCCTGAACCCTGAGCTTCTGCAGGCACCAGCTAAGCCGGGCGTTGCCCCCGAACGGAACGTAAAGTCGGCCCGAGGGACAAGTTTGTCGAACGACGGCATCCCGTAGATGCGTCTTCCCGCTTCCATCTCGCGCAATGACCGCTGTTCGCCCTGTGCGAATGCGAGGGCAGCATCGACACACCCGGCCCATTGCGGATTTTCATCCCCAGGAGATGCCGCTTGAGAATGCCTTGTCAGACTGCCGTCAGCATGGCTGTCTAACCGCAGAAGGCGTCTTTGCCTATCATTCCGCGAGGTATAGGGTTCCGTTGCCCTGTCCATTCGCGTTTGCTCTTTTCTGAAAGTCGCCCCGAATGCGTATTCTGCTTGTCGAAGATCATCTCCCCTTGGCCGAAGCCGTTTGCGATGCCCTGGGGCGGGCAGGCTTTGCCGTGGATCACGCCGCCACCGCTACTGAGGCGCGCGAATTGTCAGGGCTATCCGATTATTCCTTGGTGCTGTTGGATCTGGGCCTGCCAGATGGTGACGGGCTACGCCTGCTGCCGGCCCTGCGGCAAGCTGGGCGGGTGCCTGTCATCATACTGACCGCGCGCGACCAGTTGGCCGACAGGTTGGCTGGACTGGACGGGGGCGCAGATGACTACGTTGTCAAACCTGTCGAGATGCCCGAGCTGATTGCCCGCGCCCGCGCCGTGCTGCGCCGACCGGGTGATCGCTCGAACACGACCCTGCGGTTAGGGGCGCTTGCACTCGACACCGCTGCGCGCAGTGTCAGCGTCCATGAGGTGCCCATGGTTCTGGGGCGCCGCGAACTGGGTGTGCTGGAACACTTGATGCGGAATGCCGGGCGCGTCGCGTCACGGCAGGTGCTGGAGGAGGCAATCTATACGCTGGATGATGAGGTCACGCCCAATGCGCTGGAAGCGGCCATATCGCGCCTGCGCCGAGCCTTGGAAGCGGCGGATTGCCCGATCCCCATTGTGAATGTGCGCGGTGTTGGCTGGATGCTGCCGCGCGAGGGTGGCCAATGACGCGCCCGAACCGTCCGCTCGCTCAGGTTCTGATCCGGCGGCTGACACTGATCGCCACCGTGATCGTCGTGCTGAACATGGTTGTTGTGGGCCTCTACTATGGCTCCGACCGTCCCGAATTGGAGGCCGAGGTCGTTGCTGACGTGACCGAAAGGCTGGGCGCATCGCTGGAAGGAAACACCTTGCCCGCCGATGCCCCGGCGCGCGACATCTTTGCCGCGCACCCGAATGCCTATGCTTTCGCGCTGGTGGACCGCACAGGGGTGGTGGTTGATGCGATGAACACCAGTCTGATCCCGCCATCTGCCATAGACATCTTCGCCGATGACTGGGTTACGGCCATCGATCTGCCCGCAGGCCGGTTGGTTTATGCAGGCCATGAATTCCGTGACCGGACAGACGGTTTGCGGGTGGTGTTCGTCATGGCATCAGACCCGGAAAATCTGCTGCGCCGCGCCTTCCTCAGTGAGTTGCGCCAGCATGTCTGGGGGCCGATTCTGCCGATGGCGGTGCTGCTGATCGGGGCCAGTGCCCTGGTGATCCGGCGTGAATTGGCCCCCGTTGCCCGCGCCGCGGCATGGGCGCGCGCTGTGCGGCCCGGCGCGGTGTTGCCCCCTCCTGATGGCCCGGTTCCGTCAGAGGTGGCCGATCTGATCGACGGAACGCAGCGCGCGCTTGACCGGCTGTCATCGGCCCTTGCCGCCGAGACGCGCCGCGCGGCCGAAGCCGCCCATGCGCTGCGCACGCCTGTTGCAGTCCTGACAGCCAGGCTGGACGCGCTCCCGCCCGGCGAGACGACAGACAAGCTGCGCGCCGACCTGGTGGCGCTGTCGCGCACCGTGCAACAGGTGTTGGCGGCCTCGCGCACAGATGTGCTCACCGCCCCAACCGATGCGGCGCTTGACCTGCGCGACCCGGCCGCGGCCGTGATAACCGCGCTTGCCCCCTTCGCCTATGGCAAAGGGGTTGCGCTGTCGCTGTCGATGCCTGACGCACCCGTTATAGCAAGAGCCAATCGCGAGGGCGTGGAACTGGCCTTGGCGAACCTGATCGAAAACGCGGTGCTGCATGGTGGCCCCGGAGAGGTGGAGATTACGGTCGGCCCTGGCCCCGCGCTGTCTGTGCGCGATCACGGGCCGGGTCTGCCCGAAGGCGTGCAGGCGCAGGTTTTTGAGCCATTCTGGCGCGCTCCGGGTGCCGTGGCCGGTGGAACCGGCTTGGGCCTTGCCATTGTCGACAGACTGCAACGCGCGCAAGGCGGGGCCGTTTCCGTGCGCGCGCCCGAAGATGGCGGGTGCGAGATTACGCTGTCTTTCGCCGCGCCGAATTTCTGACAGCGCGTCAGTCAGTGGTCAGAATCACGGCCCATAACGCTCTCATCGGATCAACGGATGATCCACGAAAAAACAGGAGCGTGACCCATGAATGAAGTGAACGACGTCAAGAAGATGGATCTGCGCAAAGCGCGCGCGTGGCTGTCAGGCGAGGTCGAAATCCGGCTGCCGAAAGCGTGGCTTGCCATCGGTGCGGCTGTGATCGTGGTTCTGCTGATCGTGGCTCTCGACTGACCCGATTTCCTCTCGAAAAAGGACTGAAACCCGTGAAAGTTTTTGCCATCGCTGCCCTTTGCGCAACTCTTGCAGCCCCGGTTGCCTTCGCCAGCCAGATCATTCCCATCGCCGATGCGCAGCGCGGCACCATGGTCACGGTTCAGGGCACGGTCGAGCGGATCACAGACGAGGATGAATTTCGCCTTGCAGATGCCAGCGGCAACATCCGCATCTATGTTGGCCCCAACTGGGTGCCCGCCGAGGTGGGGGAAACGGTCATCGTCAATGGTTTCGTTGACGACGACCTTGGCCCGCGCGAGATCTACGCACGCAGCCTGACCCGCGCCGACGGCACCGTGATCACCTTCGACCGGCGCTACGACTGACGCCGCCACGGGGCGCTGCGGCATTTGCCGAAGTTTACAGCCCTGCACATGGCTTTTCGCCGGATGCTGCCGCGGTGGCAGTCGTTGTCCATACGCCGGTCGTACAATTCTCGGCCCCTATCCGGGATGATCCGGGCAATAGGGCCGAGAAGAACGCCATGAACGACCGCAGTTCCAGCGGGTGATTGCAGATAATTTATCAATATTACAAAAGGAAAACCCTTCTTAAACAGGCTTGGGAAGAGTGACCAGAACGCCCCTCCGCCACCAGATTTCCTGACATCGCAGGCGAATCTATGGCCTGCAGCATGGTGCCGGTGGCGTGGGGCTTGGCGCGCAGACATTCGCCTGTAGCCGCGCGTTTGCACCCTTGCGCGTTATCGCCGCCCTTTGTGCCAATCATCCAGCCGCGCCCAAAGGGCCAGGGCCGTGCCTGCCAGTGCCAGCGCCACGAACAGCCAGCGCAGGCTGTCCAGATGCGGCACAAGTGGCAATATGCTGTCTTGCGCCTCTGCCAGCGCGTTCTGGGCAATTTCCACGCCCGCCGCGCCAAGGGTGGCCACGCCTGCAGCGCCTGCCCCTTGCAGGCTGCGGCTTTTGCCCAAGCTTTCGCGCTGGGGCGGGGTTTCGGGGGCGAAGGGCTGGGCGCGCGGGGCAAAGCCTTCGCCCCAGACGCGCGCCGGGCCAAGATCTATATGCATGAAGCCAGAGCGCGGGTAATAGCCAAAGCCAAGAAACCCCACGGCCCGCGCGGCGGCTTCAAATTCTGCCGGGTCTTGGTTTGTCATGCTGACATCAAAAGCCGTGCCGTCCATATGCTTTGATCGTTTCGCCCCGCCCACGGCGCGGTTGTGATCGGGGCTGCGATAGGCAGAGCGCAGGATGATGGGCTTGCCCAGCCTGTCGCGCAGGGCTTGCAGCCTGTCCATTGCATCCGGGTGCAGCAGCAAGCGCCCTGTGCCCCGGCAGGCAATTTCGGCAGGAGAGAAGTTTTTCCAGCGCCACAGCGCGGCAGGGGTTTCGCGGTGATGCTGGAACAGGTGGATCGTTTCGGCCATGGGTGCGCTCCGGTTCTGGCCCGCGCGGGTGCGGGGGGTCGGGCATAATCTGGCATGGCGGAATTGCGCTTGCGTATGCAGGGCGCGCGCTGGTTTTAGGGTGTGTCCTCTGCGGCGCTGCGTGCTGCCTGAATGGTGCGGATATCCTCGGGCCAGCTTTGGCGGATGAAATCCAGAATCGCCGCAATCTCATCTTCTTGCAGCAGATCGCCAAAGGCAGGCATGGCAGAGGTGAAATTTACTCCCAGATCATCCAGCACCGCCTGACCGCCGCGCGCCACATAATCGAACAAGAACCTGTCGCCATGGTGCCAGGTATGGCCCGTTTCATCATGCGGAGGGGCAGGGAACAGGCCGTCAGGGCCGGGGCGCTGCCAGTCTGGCGCGCCTTCCAGATTGGCGCCGTGGCAGGCGGCGCAATAAGTGTCATAGAGCGCGGAGCCATCAGGCTGGGCCTGCGCCGCGATGGGGGCAGACAGGGCAAGGGCGCAAAGCAGTGCGGGCAGAAGGGGCGGTTTGGGCATGGGCCATGTTTGCCCGGCGCAAAGGGGCAAGGCAAGCCCTGCCGAATTCAAAAGGGGGTGACATGCGTCACCCCCTTTTGCGTGGTCTTTGTGGCGTTCGCCGATATCAGGCAAGCACAAGGTTTGTCGCGGATTCGCGGCCATTGCGGTCGCTTTCCAGATCGAACGAGACATGCTGCCCGTCATCCAACTGGCGAATGCCCGCACGCTCCAGCGCGCTGATATGAACAAAGATGTCCTTCGAGCCATTCTCTGGCGCGATAAAGCCGAAACCTTTGGTAGAATTGAACCATTTCACGGTGCCATTGGCCATCGTGATATCTCCTGTTTTGCGTACCATCCACAAAATCGCGATGGCTTGGCCCAGTGTCGTCAGAAGAGCAACTGAAGCCATAGGGAAACAGAAGGTCGATTGAAGAAGCTATGCCCATCCTACATGGGTATGCCCGCGCCGCGTTACAAGGGGCTGGCCATTGCCTGCGCGCAAATTATCTGCCCCGCAATTCCGACAGCGCCTCTGGCAGCATTTCGGCCAGCACCGCCAGATCGGCGGGCCGCCCGGCGGTGACGCGAATGCAGCGATCATGCGGCGCGACAAAAGGCATGCGCACAAACACATCCCGCGCCATCAGCCCCTTTACCAATGCGCGCGCGAAATCGCCGTCATGGCCGCAATCTATGGTCACGAAATTTGTGGCCGATGGCAGGGCATGCAACCCGTTATCAGTTGCAATCTCTGCCAGCATGACGCGGGCGGCCTGCACCTCTGCGCGCACTTTGGCCAGCCACGCCTGATCTTGCAGCGCGGCCAAGGCCCCGGCCTGCGCAATGCGGCCAATGCCGAAATGGTTGCGAATACGGTCGAACATGGCAATCAGGGGCGCGGCACCAATGGCGTAGCCCATGCGCAGCCCGGCCAGCCCATAGAGTTTGGAGAATGTGCGCATCCGTATCACGCGCGGATCATGCGCCTCTATGGGGGGCGCTGTGCCCTCGGGTGCGGCGTCTATATAGGCTTCATCCAGCACCAGAAGCGTGCCATCTGGCACGGCATCGATCAGCCGCCGCACAATGCGCGCGGAATGCCAGCTGCCCATCGGGTTATCGGGGTTGCAGAAATACAGAAGCTTTGCGCCCACGGCCTCTGCCCGTTCCAGAAGGGCGCTCGGGTCTTCGTGGTCATCGCGGTAGGGCAGTTTGTGCAAAACACCCCCAAAGCCCGCGACATGGTAATTGAAGGTCGGATAGGCCCCGTCAGAGGTGACAACAGCATCACCGGGGCCAACCATCAGCCGCACCAGATTGCCCAACAGCCCGTCAATCCCTTCGCCCACGATGATATTTTCTGGCGCTACCCCATGATGGGCGGCCAATGCGGCGCGCAGATCATGCGATTCCGAATCGCCATACATCCAGACATCTGCCGCCGCTGCCTGCATTGCGGCCACAGCTTTGGGCGAGGGGCCAAAAACACTTTCATTCGCGCCCAGCCGCGCCCGAAACACCCGGCCTGTCGCGCGCATATGCGCCTCTGGCCCGACAAAGGGCACAGTTGCGGGCAGGGCTTGGACAAGATCAGTGTAACGCGGGGTGCTCATATAGATATGGATAAGATAGCCGCGCAGCACTCGCAAGGCCCCAAGGCTGTGGGGTCGTGGGGGATTGCCCTGCCCCCTGAACAAAGGGCCGCGCTTCGGCCTTGGTGTTCTGAACCTTGCACAAGACACCCAAAGGGCAGGTTTGAGCGGAGAAGGGGCATTGGAGCTGAGCACCAAGCGCGGCATCAAGGCCGCAGGCCGCCGCGCATCGCCGGGCCGCCCCCCGGCACGGCGATTTGGCTGCCACTAGCGCTTAGCTTCAGTTTCGTTCGGACATTGCCGCCATAAACCGCTTAGCCCTGCTGTCGCATCGCCGCACCGCGGCCCGACGCTGCGCGGCTTGATGACCATCCCCCGCTTCCCCATTTGCCCCTCATGGCGGAAGGTTCTGTCTGGTGCAGAAGATTGCGGCTTCCTGATCCCGCGCAACGCGCCTTCCGCAAGGGGCGGGCCGGGCGCGGCATGGGCTTTGCCAGCCCGTGCCAAGATATCCGCCCGAATTGCCGGGTTTCAGGCCCTGCCCATAGCCAAAACGCTGCTAAACCACCTCGCCCCGATCCAGCCGCGCCAGAAAATCTGCGGCCTCTGCCAGCACGGTTTCGCGGCGGGTGGCGTCCATTTTGTCAAAGGTGCGATACATCTGGGCCATGCGCGGATTGCCTGCAAAGCGGTCGCGGTGGCGGATCAGGAAATGCCAATAGAGCAGGTTGAACGGGCAGGCCCGCGCGCCTGTCTTGTCTTTCACCTTGTAATGGCAGCCGCCGCAATAATCTGACATCCTGTCAATATAGGCGCCAGAACTGACATAGGGCTTTGAGCCAACAACCCCACCATCTGCAAATTGCGACATGCCCACAGTATTGGGCGCTTCGACCCATTCAAACGCATCGGCATAAACGGCCAGATACCATTCATGCACCGCCGTCGGGTTTACCCCGGCCAGCAATGCAAAATTGCCTGTCACCATCAGGCGCTGGATATGATGGGCATAGGCCAGATCGCGGGTTTGCCCTATCGCCTGTGACAGGCAGTTCATGCGCGTGGGCGCGCCCCAGTAAAACCCCGGCAAGGGGCGGTCATGGCCCAGCGCGTTGCGCTGCGGATAGTCCGGCCCTTCCAGAAAATACACCCCGCGCACGAATTCGCGCCAGCCGATGATCTGGCGAATAAACCCTTCCACCGAATTCAGCGGGGCATGGCCTGCGTGATAGGCGGCCTCGGCGCGTTGGCACACTTCCAGCGGGCCAAGCAGGCCGGTATTCAGATACAGCCCGATAACGGCATGATACAGATAGGGATCATCCGCCAGCATGGCATCCTGATAGGCCCCGAAATCAGGCAGGGAATGGGTGATGAAATGATCCAGCACCTGCAACGCAGCAGCGCGATCTGTGGCAAACTGGAAGGGGCGCAACTGGCCGAAATTCTGGCCAAAGCGGGCCTCTACCAGCGCCAGCACCTCTTCCAGCACGGGATCGGCGGGCAGGGCAGGGGGGGCTGCGCGGAACAGATCACCCTTGGCGGGTTTGCGGTTGTCGTGATCATAATTCCACTGCCCGCCAGCGGGGGCATCGCCCTCCATCAACAGCCCGGTCTTACGCCGCATCTCGCGGTAGAAATATTCCATTCGCAAGGCTTTGCGTCCTTCGGCCCAGCCGGCAAATTCGGGGGCCGTGCACAGAAAACGATCATCTGGCAGCAGTGTTACCGCCAGGGGCAGCCCCTCCAGCGCCGCAATCAGCCGCCATTCGCCGGGCTGGGTGGCCAGCACAGTGCCCGCGCCAAATTCTGCCGCGCGGCGCAGCACTTCGCCGGGGAGTGATCCGGAATTTTCGGGATCATCCAGCCGCGTATAGGCCACGCGCCAGCCCTGCGCCTGCAAATGGGCGGCAAATTTGCGCATGGCGGCAAAGATGAACGCGATCTTTTTGGGGTGATGGGGTACATATGTGGCCTCTGCCCCCACTTCGGCCATGATCACCACATCGCGCGCCTTGTCAGCCTGCCGCAACGCATGCAGCCCGTCTGAAAGCTGGTCGCCCAAGACCAGAACCAGATTTACCATGGCACGGGTTTTCCCGCCCAATCAAAGAATTGCCCGCTTTGCGTTGGGTGCAGCCCGTCAATCACGCGCAGCAGGTTTTGCGCGGCGTCTTGCGGGGGGATGGCGGGGTGGCGGCCCAGATATTTCTCGGTGAATGCGGTTGCCACAGTGCCCGGATGCAGGGCCACGCAAATGGCCTGCCGGTGGCTGCGCCCCAGTTCAATGGCTGTGCCCCGCACAATCTGGTTCAGCGCGGCTTTGGACGCGCGGTAGCTGTGCCAGCCGCCGGTGCGATTATCGCCAATAGACCCAACACGCGCCGAAAATGCGGCCAGCACCGAAGGCATATCGCGCGGCAAAAGCCGCAGCGCGTGTTTCATGACCAGCGCAGGGCCAATGGTGTTGAGCGCGAATTGCGCGGCCATGCCTTCGGCGGTCAGCTGCTTGAGGGCTTTTTCCGGGGCATGGCCCGCGATTTCCAGCGCGCCTGTGGCAATCAGAATGCGCTGAAATGGCCCTTTCAGCGCGCCCAGATGCTGTGCGACAGAGGCCTCATCTGTCACATCCAGCCCATGCTCGCGGCGCGACAGGCCCGTGACCTGCCAGCCCTGCGCGGCCAATGCCTCGCACAGCGCGCCGCCAATCCCGCCAGAAGCGCCAATAACCAATGCCCGTTTCATAAAACCCCCTGCTTGCCTTGCGCGCCGCGCCTGTTCTGAACCTTGTACAAGTTATCCAAATGGCAGTTTTGAGCGGAGAGGGGGCGTTGGCGCTGAACACCAAGCGCGGAACCAAGGCCGAAGGCCGCCGCGCATCGTCATGCCGCAGGCATGCCTCCGGCATGACGCCGCCCCCCGGCACGGCGATTTGGCTGCACCCTGCGCATAGCTTGGGTTTCGTTCGGACATTACCAGCATAAACCGCTTAGCCCTGCGGATGGATCGCCGCACCGCGGCCCAACGCTGCCCGGCTTGGTGACTGTCCCCTCTCTGTGCATCCCTACCCGTCATTATGGAACCTTCCCTCTGGGCCAGAACATTAGCGCGGGTGATTGCCAAGTCACGCACGCGTCAGGGCCTCTGCCCATTTGCGCGCGACTGGCCCCACCAGCACCGCCAAAGGCACGGCAACCACCCAGGCCACGGCCCAGGCATATAGCCACCGCCCTGCGAATCCGGCATCAAACCCTGTATTCACCAAAGTGATAAAGCCCGACATGATGACAGACATCAATGTTCCCATCACCAGCCCGGTCACAATCCGCAATTTCATGGTTTTCCCCTTTCCTTGAAGTTACACATAATCAATAATGCGAATATGTATAACTTCAAGGGGCAGGGCTGTGCGGTTTATCCCAGTGCGGTGTTACAGCGCGCACAGGTTCCAGGGTGCTTGTGGCTGCCCACATCGGGCGCGATTTTCCAGCAGCGTTCGCATTTCGCGCCCTCGGCGTGGGCGAATACCACGCCCAGGCCGGGCAGGTCGGGCATATGGAATGCCTCTGCCGGGATGGGATCGGCTGTCAGCGTCAGATCGGAAGTGATGCAGATATCGGCAAAATCCACCGATTTCAGCGCCGCCATCATGGCCTCGTCGCCTATATGCACCACGGGTGCGGCCTCTAGCGAGGCGCCGATCACCTTGTCGCGGCGCTGGATTTCCAAAGCGGCTGTCACCACGCGGCGCGCGGCGCGAATGCCTGCCCATTTCTGCGCCAGCGCCGGGTTCAGCCAATCTGCGGGCGTTTCGGGGAAATCCTGCAAATGCACGGATGCATCCTCACCGGGGAAGCGCGAGAGCCACACATCTTCCATGGTAAAGACCAGCACAGGCGCAAGCCATGTTGTCAGCCGGTGGAACAGGATATCCAGCACTGTGCGCGCGGCGCGGCGGCGCAGGCTGTCGGGCGCATCGCAATAGAGCGCGTCTTTGCGGATATCGAAGTAAAAGGCCGAAAGATCGCCCGTGGCAAAGGCGAACAAGTCGCGGAACACGCCCTGGAAATCATAGGCGCCATAGCCTTTGCGCACCTGCACATCCAATTCGGCCAGCCGGTGCAAGACCCATTGCTCCAGCTCTGGCATCTGGGCAGGGGCCACGCGCTCGGCCTCTGTAAACCCGTCCAGATTGCCCAGCATGAACCGCATGGTATTGCGCAAGCGGCGGTAGCTGTCGGCCACGCCTTTCAGAATTTCCTTACCGATCCGCAAATCGGCGGTGTAATCGGATTGCGCCACCCACAGGCGCAGAATATCCGCGCCATAGTCGTCAATCACCTCTTGCGGGGCCACGGTATTGCCAAGGGATTTGGACATTTTCATGCCCTTCTCATCCAGCGTGAACCCGTGTGTCAGCACCCCGTGATAGGGGGCGCGGCCCTTGGTGGCGCAGGCTTGCAACATGGAGGAATGGAACCAGCCGCGATGCTGGTCTGTCCCTTCCAGATAGAGATCTGCAATCCCGTCGGGGCTGCCATCTGCACGATCCCGCAGCACGAAGGCATGGGTAGAGCCGCTATCAAACCACACATCCAGAATATCAAACACCTGGCTATAGGCATCCGGGTCATGCAGCCCGTTGAGAATGCGGGCCTTGAAACCCTCTGTGTACCAGACATCCGCGCCCTCTTCCTCGAACGCGGATTTGATGCGGGCATTCACCGCCGGATCACGCAGCAGGAAATCGGGATCGCTGGGTTTCGCACCGTTTTTGGTGAAACATGTGAGCGGAACACCCCAGGCGCGCTGGCGCGACAGCACCCAATCAGGCCGCGCCTCTATCATCGAATACAGGCGGTTGCGGCCGGTTTGCGGTGTCCATTTTACCAGCTTGTCAATGCTCTCGAGCGCGCGGGCGCGGATGGTGGCGCCATGCTGGCCCATGCCATCTTCCAGCGGCTTGTCAATCGCAGCAAACCATTGGGGGGTGTTGCGATAGATCAGCGGCGCTTTGGAACGCCATGAATGCGGGTAGGAATGGCGCAGCTTGCCCTTGGCAAAAAGCGCGCCTGCATAGGCCAGTTGCTTGATCACGGCCACATTCGCGCCGCCCTCTTTGCCATCGGGCTTGATGATCACCTCGCCCCCGAAGAGCGGCAGATCGGCGCGGTAGCTGCCATCTTCCAGCACATTATATGTCATGGGCAGGCCATGTTTCAGGCCGATCTGATAGTCATCATCGCCATGGCTGGGGGCCGTATGCACAAAGCCCGTGCCCGCATCATCGGTGACATGATCGCCGGGCAGCATGGGGACATCGAAATCCCACTCGCCATTTGCGCCCTCGAGGCCCCGGAAGGGGTGGGCGAGGGTGAGCGCGGCGAGTTCTTCGGCACTGACGGTGCGCAGGCGGGTGGCCTGAACCTTGGCGGCGGTCAAGGCGCTTTCGGCCAGGGCATCGGCCAGAATGATTTTCGCGCCCAACTCTTCCTTCGCGCCGTCCAGAAGCTCGGACACTTCATAAAGGCCATAGGCGATTTCCAGGCCAAAACAAACCGCGCGGTTTTGCGGGATCGTCCAGGGGGTTGTTGTCCAGATGACGACGCTCGCCCCGCCCTCGGCTTGCAGGGGTGCGGCGGCTGGACCAAAGGCGATTGCGGGGAATTTCACCCAGATCGTATGGCTGGTATGCTCGTGATATTCCACCTCGGCCTCGGCCAGCGCGGTTTTTTCCACGGGCGACCACATCACGGGTTTTGACCCCTGATAGAGCGCGCCGTTCATCAGGAGTTTCATGAACTCGTCTGCGATCACGGCCTCTGCGTGGTAATCCATCGTCAGATAGGGATGATCCCATTTGCCGGTGATCCCAAGGCGCTTGAATTCCGCGCGCTGGATGTCGATCCAGCCTTCGGCAAAGCGGCGGCATTCCTGACGGAAATCCACAATGCCCACGGCGTCCTTGTCCAGCCCTTTGGCGCGGTATTGTTCTTCGATCTTCCATTCGATCGGCAGGCCGTGGCAATCCCAACCCGGCACATAACGCGCATCGCGCCCCAGCATTTGCTGGCTGCGGGTGATGAAATCTTTCAGCACCTTGTTGAGCGCATGGCCGATATGGAGATGGCCATTCGCATAGGGGGGGCCGTCATGCAGGATGAAGGGCTTGCGCCCTGCGGCACTGGCGCGCAGGCGGTCATAGATGCCAAGCCGTTCCCAGCGGGCCAGCCATTCGGGTTCGCGCGCAGGCAGGCCCGCGCGCATGGGGAATTCGGTTTGGGGCAGGAAGAGGGTATCTTTGTAATCGGGTGTCTGGGTCATGGCCTGTGTCACTTTCGCGGAATTCTGGGCTTGCTGGCGCCAAAGCGGCCCCGGCACTCCGGGCGCATCAGAGTGCCGGGACGCTAATTCGGTGAATGATCGCTATCTGACCCATGGGGCGCGTTATAGGCAGGCGCGCACCCGGCGTCCAGAGGCAAGCGGGGGGGGAAGCAGCGGGGGCTGCCGCCCCCGCACCCCCGCTTCAAGGCTAAGGGATGCACACATCTTTAGGAATGGTTTCCCTTGCCGTGCGCTTGACGGGTTTTGTTTTGCATGGTTCGATTGCCCTACCTTAAATGGAGGGCGACTTGTGGTGACTTCGGAAGGCTGTGGGTTGGGCGATTTCGGAGACGAGCGCCTGGCAAAAAGGGGGGTCTGCTGCTCGCGGAAATGGTGGCGCGCACGAGCACCTGCCTGCGGCGTCTGGCGGGTGGCCAACGCAGTGGGATTGTCGGATTTTCGCGCTTTTTGGCCAATCCGCGTGTGACGGTGGAGGCCCTGGTTGATGGCTGGGGAGCGGAGCTTTCGCAAGCCTGCGCGGGCCGGCATATACTGGCAATCCAAGATACCAGCGAATTCAATTTCTCGACGACCAGAGAGCGCAGCCGCGGTCTAGGCGAGATCGGCAAGGGATTAGGGCGCGGTGTTTTGCTACACGCGATGCTGGGTGTGGATGCCGAGACAGGTGGCATTCTGGGTTTGGCCGCGGGCCGGATATGGACACGCGATGGCCGGGTAAGCGTTCCCCACCGGAGCCGGCCGCTGTCAGAGAAGGAATCGCATCGGTGGCTGAGCACGGCAGAATCCGCCAAGACGGTTCTGGCCCGGGCGCATATGGTGACTGAAATCAGTGATCGCGAGAGCGATATCTATGAGAAATGGGCGCGATTGCCTGAGCCGGGCTTTCATATCCTGACCCGAGCCATGGCGGATCGTTCAATTCTGGAAGGTGGCGGCAAGCTTTCCTCCGCACCGCTGCAATTCGCGGGTACGGCCAATGTGGCGGTGCGCGCACGCCCTGGCCGTCCGGCCCGCACCGCCAGGCTTGTGGCCCGATTTGGGTCCGTTTCGATCAAGCGTCCCGGCAATCTGGCCACGCAGGCGGGGCTGGCCGAGACGGTAGCAGTCCACCTGATCGAGATCTGCGAGGTGGAGGCGCCACCGGGCGCCGCGCCCATCTCGTGGCGTCTTCTGACCACCCACAAGGTAGAGGATGCAGTGATGGCCTGGCGCGTAGTTGGCTGGTATCGGCAACGCTGGCATATCGAGCAATTCTTCCGAACGCTGAAACAGCAGGGCCTCCAACTGGAAGACAGTCAACTGGAAAATGCCGAGCGGTTGATCAAGCTGACCGCGATTGCCGCCCGCGCTGCCTGCACAATCATGCAGCTCGTTCAAGCGCGCGATGGCAGCTCCGAGCAAGACGCCAGGATCGCCTTCTCACCCTCCGAAATCCAGGCCCTCCATGCACTCCTGCCCGAACTCGAAGGCAAGACCACACTTCAGAAAAACCCCCATCCGCCTGAAACGCTGGCTTGGGCCGCATGGATCATCGCAAAGCTCGGCGGATGGGACGGCTATCCGAAATCCAAACCGCCCGGACCAATAACCTTCCGCCACGGTCTCCAGTACTTCAAATCCTTCACCCACGGATGGACGCTCAGAAATGTGTGAATCGCCTAGCGCTTCAAGGGGGGCACGCCCCCCTTGAAAATCCCCGTGGATATTTGGGCCAAGATGAAAGGCTTGAGTTTTGCCATGCTTTGACGCAGGGAAGTGGGGAAACAGGGGAGGGTTTGTGATGTTGATGCCGTTTCATTTTGCCTATCATGTGCATGATCTGGAGGCTGCGCGCGCGTTTTATGGCGGGGTGCTGGGCTGTGCCGAGGGGCGCAGCACCGAGACATGGGTGGATTTTGATTTCTTTGGCCATCAGATAAGCCTGCATCTGGGTGCGCCTTTTGCCAATGCGCCCATAGGCAAGGTGGGCGACCATATGGTGCCCATGCCGCATTTCGGGCTGGTGCTGGATGTGGTGCGGTTTCAGGCTTTGGCGGCGCGGCTGCAAGCGGCAGGGGTGGAATTTGTCATTCCGCCCAGCCTGCGCTTTGAGGGCCAGCCCGGTGCGCAATGGACGATGTTCTTTCGCGACCCTTCGGGCAACCCGATTGAAGTGAAGGGGTTTGTGGATCAGTCGCAGATTTTTGCGGCCTGAAGTTCCTGGGTGACCCAATCTGCCACGCCTGGCCCCATGGCGGTGATCGGCAAGGCGATTATCGTGGGCAGAGCGTAGGGGTGGTGGTGGCGGATGCGGGTGCAGACGGCCTCGAAATTTGGGCGGGGGGTTTTCATGCGCAGCAGGATTTCGGTTTCCGAATCGATCTGGCCTTGCCAGCAAAACAGGCTTTCCACTTTGGGCAAGAGGTTGGCACAGGCGATGAGCCGCGCTTTCAGGCAAGCGCCTGCGATGGCGCGGGCGCTGTCTTTGTCGGGGCAGGTCACTTCGATTTCCAGTAATTCCATATCGGCCTCCATATTGGCCAGTTCTGCGATCCAGTGCTGTGATCTTGCGCCCTGTGGCGGCGGCGGGCCATGATTTAGCGCAAATCATGTGATGGGCTTTGGCCCTTTATGCAGGGTGCGGGGTATGGGGAGGGGTGGCCTGGCCCGGGGCCTGGCGTTTTGCCTGGCCCTTGGTCAGATATGGGCGGTATCGCCCCGCCGCCCGGCATGGGCGCGCGAAGGCGCCAGCGTGCGCGTGCGCGGCAGGGGAATATCGGGGCGTGCCAGCAATTCGGTTTGCGCGGATATGCGGCGCGGTGTGGTTTCATCCGTCTCGAATGACAGCATGGTGTTGCCCCCGGCAAGCCGTGTGGCGCGCAGGCGCAGCCGTTCGCCCGAGTGCAGGCACACGGCGCCTGTCAGATCCTGCTGTGGCGGTGCGTCGTCGCTGTCGTGCAGGCGCAGGGTGAAAAATTCCGCCAGCCGCGCCCAAAAGGCGGTCGGCCCACAGGCTTCGGCCCAGTGTTCCAGCGCGCTGGCAAGCCCGCGATCGGCCAGATCCGTGCAAGGGTCTGTTTGCCACAGGCGCGTATAGGCCGCATTGGCCAGCAATGTCTGGCCGTTCAGGCCAAACACAACCACTGCCTGTGACAGCTTGTCCAGCGCTTTATGGGCCGTATCTATTTCGGCGCGGAAACTGCGGGTGAGCGAGGCTTCGGTTGTGATATCCTGCATGAACAGGGCAAAAGCCCCGTCAGGTTGCGGCTGGCCTGTGACAAGAAAGGTTTTGCCGCAATCCAGCACCCATTCTTCGCGATAGGCGCCGTTTTGGGCCGCTTTTTCCATATCCAGAATTTCGCGCCGCCACGAATTGAAATCCTTGGGTTCGGGCAGCATGCGTGCTTCGCGCAGCGTATACAGCACTTGTTCGAAACTGGGGCGCGCGGCCAGAAACAGCGGCTCCAGCTCTGTCATATCCACCAGCGCGGGGTTGAAAACAACAAGCCTGCGCTCGGCATCGAACAGCGCCAGGCCGATGGGCAGAGACGCGAATGTCTTTGTCAGCCGTTGCAGCGTTTCGCGGCGCGCGGTTTCGGATTGCACAGTGGTATCTATTGGGGTTGCGAAATGGGTTATGCCCCCCTCAAAGGGCATGCCGCTTAGGGAAAACCAATGGGTTTTGCCGTCTTTCTCCAAGGCGCGGCGTACGCTGCCAGAGGTGGCCGGGGGCTGGGCCGGGGGCTGGGCCGGGGCCGGGCCGAACAGATCGGGAAGCGGCCAGGACAGGGGCATATCCGGGCTTTGGCGCGTTTGCAGGGCCGCCACATAGGCGGCATTTGCCCAGATGATGCGCCCGGCCTCATCCTGCTGCCAGACAAGGCTGGGCATGTCGCGCAACACATGGCGCAGGCGCAGCACTTCTTGTTGCAGGGCGTCATAGCTGAGCCGATCCACGGCCAGGAGCGCGCCTTCTTCCGACAGATCGCACAGCCGCAGATGAAGCAGCCCATTGCGGTAGCTGGCAGTCAATTCCAGATCGGCGGCATTTTCGGCCAGAAGCGACAGATCACGCGTTTGGGGCAGGGTGGCAAGGTGATGTTCGATCAGGGGAAAGCGTGGGATAAGGTAATCCATCAGCCGGGGGAAAGGCGGGGTATCGCGCCCCTGTTCGCGGGGCAGAGAGGATAGCAGCGCAGCCCCCCTTTCCGAATAGTCCACCAGCGTTTCGCCGCGAAAGATGAAGGCGGCGACCTGCGTATCGGCCAGGAGGGATTGGCCGGGCACCGTGCGGCGGCGCAGCCCATGCACCATGGCCAGTGCGGCCAGAACCACAGTTGCCGCGGTGAAAACGGTGAGAAACCCGAAAAGAACAGCCTGTGCCATGCCGATACTCCGATTCGCGCCCCGGTTGTCCCAGGGATCGCCAGATCAGCTTCGGCAATATTCCTTAATCTTATCTTAAAGCAGGCAAATTTGTGGTTAATCGGGGGTTTGCGCGGCTTAGGACGGGGTGTTGAGGTCTTTCAACAGCCGCCCGTGGCGGCGCACTTCGGCCAGCACATCGCCAAAGGTGACAAGCCCGCGTGATTTCAGCATGGGCATAAGTTTGAGAAATGCATCTGCTGTCGCCACAGTATCGCCAATTGCGGTATGGCGGGCCTCTTCGGGGATGGTAATGCCCAGACGCGCGGTCAGGGCATCCAGCGAATGTTGTTCCAGCTGCCCATAAACCACCGCAGAGAGAAGCACGGTATCCAGCACCGGATGATCGAAACTTGCGCCAATCGCGCTTTCATGGCGGCGCAGGAATTCCATGTCAAAGGGGGCGTTATGGGCCACCAGCACGGCCCCGCGCGCGAAATCATGGAAGCGCTTGCCAGCCTCTGCCATGGTGGGGGCGCCTTTGACCATATCCTCGGTAATCCCATGCACCTCGGTAGAGCTTTGGGGTATCGGGCGCTGTGGATCGACCAGCGTATCAAACACCTCGCGCTGAACGCGGCGGCCATTGACAAGGCGCACGGCGGCAATTTGCACAATCTCGTCGCTGGAAGGTGTGAGGCCGGTGGTTTCGGTATCGAACACCACATATGTCAGGTCTTCCAGCCGGCTTTCCAGCACCTCGGCATTGCGCTCTTTCGAGAGCAACTCGAAATCATAGACCACTTCGCGCTCGATGGGTGCGGGGCGGCGGGTGGCGCGGCGGGCATTGGGGATGGGCAGGCGCACAGCCGCCCAGCCATCGGGCCGCGTCTCTGTCCAGGCCTCTGTTGCATGGGCGTTCAGCACCGCGCGCGGGGTCAGATCGGGCAGATCGGCGCTGATTGGCTCTGTCAGCCAGGTATCGAAATCGCCCACCGCCAGCGCCTCGCCCTGCCACAACATATCGAACACGGCACCGGGGCCATCCTCCTCCGCCAATTCCAGCCGAAACGCAGAGCCATGGCCGGTTTTCGCCAGTTTCTCGCCCAGCCAGCGGAAGAACAGCGCCAGTTCAAACCCGTCGCATGTCAGCATCAGATCGGGGCCATCGGTGTCTATTTCCAGCCCAAGCGCGCTGAATTGCGCGCTTATGCCATCCAGCAGATCGCGGGCGCGGATCTGGCCAAGGGGCAGCCAATCGCCGCGCCCTTCATCATAGCGCTTGCCCAGATCGGTGATGGCGGCAGAGAGCACGCGCACTTCGGCCATCAGCGCGGCTGTCAGATCGGGGGCTTGGGCCGTTCCGGCATCTTCGGACAACACACCAATCACGGTTTGCAGATTGGCGGCAGGGCAGCGCACGCGGTCGAACACCTCGGCCAGCAGGGATTCGCGCGCGGCATGGGTGGCCAGATCGGCGGTCACATCGCGCAATGTCAGCACAAAGCCGGGGCGGCGGGTGTTGTCGGTGCGGCGCAAAACGCGCATGCGCCCGGCCAGCAAGCGCCCGGTGCTGGTGGTGGCGCAGATCAGATCGGTGGCGGCCTCTGGGTCATTCAGTTTGCTCAGCCTGTCATAGGCATGGGTGACAGGGCCTTCGCGCAGGTAATCCAGCAAGTTGCGATCCAGGCCCGGCGCGCCGCCTGCTTCCAGAATTGTCACAGCCTGCCCGTTATAAAACACAAGCTGATAATCGGCCGTGCATAGCAGCACAGCCACGGGCACATCGGCCAGCAGCTTTTCCAGCCGCGCCTTTTCGGCAGACAGGCGCGAGGTTTCGCGCGCCACGGATTCCGCCAGCGCAGAGCGCGTTTGCGCAAGCGAGCGCGTGATGGCCGCTGCGGCAGGTGCCAGATCGCCCAGATAGCGCGCGCGGTCTTTTTCCGCGCCGATATCCTCGTTCACATCGGCCAGCGCGCGGGTGCGGATGGCATTGGCCAGCGCATCTATGGCGCGGGCAACATGGGTATCGAACAGATACCAGATGCCGGTTACAAGAAACACAATCAGAAAGCCTGCCAGAATTCCGGCTTGCAGCAAGGGGGCCATCAGATCGGGGGCCGCGTTGCGCGATACCACCACCCAGCCGCCCACGCCCAAAGCGACCAGCGCGCCTGCAGCCAGCAGCGCGAAGAACAGCAAAACCCGAATGCGCAGGCTTAGACGGTCAAGCATTCGCGCTGCCTGTCGCAGGCAAGGTTGCGCGTGGAAGCGACAGGATGTCGCGCACCTGTTCGCGCAGTTCTTTCAACTCGAACGGCTTGGAGATGAACCCATCCGCCCCCATTGCCAGCCCCTTGCGCCGCTCCATCGCAGAGCCGCGCGCTGTCATCATCAAAATCCGCACATCGGCGCATTCAGGATCGGCGCGCACGCTTTGGCAGATTTCATAGCCCGACACTTCGGGCAGCATGACATCCAGCAACACCAGATCGGGCTTGCGGGTGCGGATCATCTCTACCGCGCCTGCACCGGTTGCAAGGCGGCTTTGGTTATAGCCTTCGCGCGTCAGCAGGTAATTGAGGGCAATGGCGATATTGTCCTCATCCTCGACGACAAGAATCTCAACCTTCTTGGCGTTCTCCTCCATGTGCTCCTCCTTCACATGCTACTCTCAAAAACGGATCATTGGGGCCAAGCTGGTACCATTCCGCAGCTTGCGGAATGCCATCCTCATCCAGCCTTGTGCCCTCTGTCAGATCCGCGCGCCGGGCGGTGGCGCAATCGAACATGGATTGAAAGCCCATCGTTATCGCCCAGCGTTCTTGCAAGATGACCCCGGTCAGAACCAGATCGGGGTTGCGGCTATTGTATTGGCGAATGCGGTTATCCACCGCGATGATCCGGTTTGTCAGGGGCACTGCGAATGTCCAGGGCCGCATCCAGGAGACATGCGCATTTTTGCTGACAACGATCACATCTTCAGGCAAGCCGCCCTCATAGCGCTCTGCCCAGGAATATTCCAGATAGACCACCATGGATACCATGCCTACGGCCACGCCCACTGGCGTCAGCCATTCGGGCAGCATCCGCCTGCTCAGGCGCCGCAGGATCAGGGCCGTGCCGCCACCGCCAAATCCTGCCACAATAACTGCCAGAAATTCCATCAACATCCAGAATATTATCCCTTTATGAGAGTGTGCCGGTCAGTTGCCCGACCGCCGATTGCATGGTGCGCACAACAACGAAAGCATCGCGCAGATGGCTGCGTTCGAAATCTGACAAATCAGACGGGGCAAGATAATTGTCAGGCTTGCGCCCCATCCGCACCAGATTGGCCTGATTTTCCAGCCGCAAATTGGCGATCAGGTCATATGCCTCTATCAGATCGCGCGCGCCGGAAACGGAGATCACGCCCTGTTCTTCCGCCGCCAGCAACCGCGCGCGGGTATTGGCCGCCGATATCCGCCCGCGCAGCGCATAGACACGCGCCAGATCGGTAACGGGCACAACGCCCGACAGCTTCATATCCACATGGTTCTTATGCTCGCCCGACCGGATGGTGGCGAAGCTGCGCAGCAGGCCCAGAGGCGGCGTATGCTTGACAGAGTTGGAGATCATATGCGCCACGAAGATCGAGTTCTTCGATGATGCCGCAAGGGTTTCTTCCTGCAGGTTGCGAAACAGCGCGACTTGCCCACCGATGGGGCGCAGATCGAACATGACAGAGGCCAGCATCTGCGCTTCGGGCGAGGGAGAGTTGATCCAGCCCTGAAAATACCGCCGCCACACTTTCGCGGGCTGGCACCAGCGCGGATTGGTGGCCATCATATCGCCAGGGCAGTAGAAATACCCTGCCGCATCCAGCCCGTCAGAAACAAAGCGCGCCAGATCGGTATAATAGGGCATGTCATCGGGGGTGACGGCATCATCTATGATGATGCAGTTATCCTGATCGGATACGCCGGTTTGTTCCTGCCGCCCCTGCGAGCCGCAAGCCGCCCACAGATAGGGCACAGGCGGGGGGCCGAGTTTTTCTTCGGCCAGTTTCAACAACCGCCGGGTGACAGTATCTGCAATATCGGTAATCAGGCGCGTGACCACTTCATGTGCGTTATGCGCGCCCACCAATTGCACCAGCAGTTGCGGAATACGCTCTGTCACATGGGCCAGCGCCTCGTAAGTATCGGCCACGGCGGCATCGCGCACCAGTTGGGCCGAACTGATGGCCTGAAAGCGCGTCAGATCGGTTTGGGTGATCATGCCCAACAGCTTGCCATCGCGCACCACGGGCAAATGCCCGATGCGGTTTTCCAGCATCATGTGCAAAATGTCCGACCCCAGCGATTGCGGGCTAAGGGACAGGGGATCGGGCGTCATGATCTCTGCCACAGGGGTATCGGGGGCGCGGCCTTCGGCCAGCACCCGCCCCGACAGATCGCGCGTTGTGACAATGCCCACCAGCCGCTCGCCCTCTACCACGGGCACGCAGGAAAACCGATATTCGCGCATCAGTTTTGCGGCCTCTTGTGCCGTGGTCTGGGGGGTAACGCTTTGGGGCTTGCGCGCCATCAGATCGGCCACTTTCAGTGTGGCCAGATCGTTTTGCCGCGCGGCCTTGCCGCTTTGGCCGCGGCTGAAAAACCGCTCGAATGCCGGGAAATTGGCTATCAGATGGCGCAGTTCATCGCCGGGCAAACACAGGATCACGGAATCGGATGTGGTGGTGGCTGTCGTCACGGCCAGCCCATCGCGCAGCAAACCGCGCTCGCCAAAGGAATTTCGCGGGCTGAGCATGGACACAAGCGCGCCATGCGCGTCTGTCACCTCTATCGTGCCGGATTTGACCAGATAGACCCCGGTAATCGGATCGCCCACTGTATAGATTGCTGTGCCTGCGGGCACTTCGCTGCGGCTAAAGGAACGGGCGACACGCACCAGCTCGTCAGGCGGCACGGAATCGTAAGGGTGCACGTTTTGCAGGAATTCCAGAACTTTGGGCGAAATGTCAGTCATGATTTTCGATCCTGATCTCACCGTCCCGGATTGGGCGGCCTGCCCCCATTTAGAATGGGGACAGGCCAAGTGTCTTTGCGCCAGATCAGTGATCCACGGCCGCGCCTGCGCCTTTCGGCACGCGGATGGATTCCACCAGTTCCTGAATCTCGGCAGGGGCTTCTTTGGTCATCGACAGCGTGATGTAAGCTGCGACGAAGTTCAGAACCGCACCCACAGACCCGAAGGACAGCGGCGAGATGCCAAACAGCCAGTTATCCGGCGTGTTTGCCAACATGTTGGTGCCGGGCACGAAGAACCAGCCCAGATAGGTGAAGATGTAAAGGACGGTCGAAAGCAGACCAACCAGCATCCCCACAATCGCACCGGTAGAGTTCATCTTCTTGGAGAAGATGCCCATCATGATGGCCGGGAACAGCGATGCCGCCGCCAGACCAAAGGCCAGTGCCACCACCTGCGCGGCAAAGCCCGGAGGATTGAGGCCCAGCCATGTCGCCAGCGCAATGGCAAATGCCATCGATATACGGGCGGCCATAAGCTCTGCCTTTTCCGAGATTTGTGGCATGATCATCTTTTTCAGCAAGTCATGCGACACAGCCGAAGAGATGGCCAGAAGCAGACCCGCCGCCGTTGACAGAGCCGCAGCCAGACCACCTGCCGCGATCAGGCCAATCACCCAACCGGGGAGCTGTGCGATTTCCGGGTTGGCCAGAACGAGAATGTCGTTGTTGAACAACACCATTTCATTGCCTTCCCAGCCTTCTTCAGCAGCGCGGGCGGGCGGGTTGTTCTGGTTGTAATACTGGATCAGGCCATCGCCATTCTTGTCTTCAAAGCGCAAAAGGCCAGTGCGTTCCCAGTTCAGCATCCAGTCGGGCTTGGAATCGAATGCCAAAGGCTCTCCGGTGATCCCCTGTGGCCAGAGTGTGCTGATGATGTTCAGACGCGCCATTGCACCAACAGCCGGGGCAACAGTGTAAAGCAGCGCGATGAACACCAGCGCCCAACCGGCCGAGGTGCGGGCATCAGCCACGCGCGGCACAGTGAAGAAGCGGATGATGACGTGGGGCAGACCGGCGGTGCCGACCATCAGCGACATGGTGAACAGAACCATGTTGAAGGTTGAACCGTGGTTGCCTGTATAGTCATTGAAGCCCAGATCCATCAGCACCTGGTTCAGCGTGGTCAGCAGCGGCTGGCCAGTTTCTGTATGTGTGCTCCACAGACCAAGCGGCGGCAGCGGGTTGCCTGTCAGCTGCATCGAGATGAAGACCGCCGGAATGGTGTAGGCGATGATCAGCACGACATATTGCGCAAGCTGAGTGTAGGTAATGCCCTTCATGCCGCCAAGAACGGCATAGCAGAACACCACGCCCGATGCGATGAACAGGCCTGTTGTGTTATCCACTTCCAGAAAGCGCGAGAAGGCCACGGCCGCGCCTGTCATCTGCCCGATCACATATGTGATCGAAATGATGAGCAGCGAAATCACCGCCACCAGACGCGCGGTCTGGCTATAGAAACGGTCGCCAATGAAATCTGGCACGGTGAAACGGCCAAATTTGCGCAGGTAAGGCGCCAGCAGCATGGCCAGCAGCACATAGCCGCCTGTCCAGCCCATGAGGAAGGTAGAGTTGCCATACCCGACAGCCGCAATCAGACCTGCCATCGAAATGAAAGAGGCGGCCGACATCCAGTCAGCCGCAGTGGCCGCACCGTTGACAACCGGGTTAACGCCACGCGACGCCGCGTAGAAATCCGAGGTTGAGCCGGCTCGCGCCCAGATCGCAATCCCGATATAGAGCGCGAAAGAGCCACCGACGAAGATGAGGTTCAAAATATACTGATCCATTAGTATGTCCCCCTCACTCTTCCACGCCAAACTCTTGGTCGAGTTTGTTCATGTACGAGCGATAGTAAAAGATCAGCACGATAAAGGTAAGAATCGCGCCTTGCTGCGCGAACCAAAAGCCCAGATCGGTGCCCCCAATCGGAATACCCGCCAGAAGCGGGCGTAGAATGATGCCGAACCCGAAGGACACCAGCGCCCAGATCACCATGCAAATGGTGATCACGCGCACATTGGCCTTCCAGTAGGCGTCTGTCGACTTGTCTGACATGTGACGTCTCCCAGTTTCCTCCTGTGCCACCCCGTTGCGGGGCGGCTTCCTCTCCTTGCACTCTCGCAATGGCTGCGAGAGTGTTTGCAGGCGCGCCGCTCCTCGATACGCCTGAAAACTGACGCTTTGCAGCGCCACCGGTTGCCCGGATTGCTACGATGTCACCTCCATGACAATCGCTGCCAGATCGCCCGCGATGCGGTCGATCTCGCCCATGGCATCCACGCGCTTCAGCGCGCCTTTGCCATCGTAATAGGTGATCAATGGGGCGGTTTGGTCGTGATAGGCGCTTAGCCGCGCACCAACCGTTTCCGCATTGTCATCTGCGCGGCGCTTGAATTCCGTGCTGCCGCATTTGTCACACACACCCGCAACGGCGGGCTGTTTGAAACTGTCGTGATAGCCTTCGCCGCATTTGGCGCAGGTGTAGCGGCCAGACACGCGCTCTACCATCGCCGCGTCATCCACCTCCAGAGAGATGGCCGCGCCAATGCTCATGCCTTGGGCCGCCAGCAGATCATCCAGCGCCGCAGCCTGCCCGGCCGTGCGCGGGAAACCATCCAGAATGACGCCCTTTTGCGTATCGGGTTCGGCCATGCGGTCTTTCAGGATGGCCAGAACGATATCATCACTGACAAGCCCGCCCGCTTCCATCACGGCCTTGGCCTGCAATCCGGCCTCTGTGCCCGCCGCGACAGCGGCGCGCAACAGATCGCCCGTGGATAGCTGCACCAGACCGAATTTTTCTTCCAGCATGCGGGCCTGTGTGCCCTTGCCTGCCCCCGGAGGGCCAAGCAGGATTAGAACGGCTGCTTTTGTCATTGTCTCACTCATTTCTGTCAGGCCCGGTTCATGCGGTTTTCGATCAGATCATCGACAACCGAAGGATCGGCCAATGTGGATGTATCCCCAAGGCTGCCATAGTCATTCTCGGCAATCTTGCGCAAGATGCGGCGCATGATCTTGCCTGACCGTGTTTTCGGCAGGCCCGGTGCCCATTGGATAAGATCGGGGCTGGCAATCGGGCCGATTTCCGAGCGCACCCATTTCACCAGATCCTTGCGCAGATCATCACTTGGCGCGACCCCGTTCATCAGGGTGACATAGGCATAAATGGCCACCAGGGCGGATTCCACCTCCGCCGTGCCCATGCGGTGGCCGGAGACGTTGATCACGTCATCGACGCGGCCCGTGATCCAGTAATAGCCATCCGCATCGCGGCGGCAGCCATCACCGGTGAAGTAATAGCCTTTGTACTGGCTGAAATAGGCTTCCTCAAAGCGGGCATGATCCCCCCAGAGGGTGCGCATCTGCCCCGGCCAGCTATCCTTGATGCACAACACCCCTTCGGCCTTGGTGTCGGTCTGCACTTCGGCGGTGGCAGGATCCAGCACTTCGGGCGTTACGCCGAAGAAGGGCTTGGTGGCAGAGCCGGGCTTGTTGGGGATCGCGCCGGGCAGCGAGGTGATCATATGCCCGCCGGTTTCTGTCTGCCAGAATGTATCTACAATCGGGCAGCGGCCTTTGCCGACATGGGTATTATACCAGTTCCATGCTTCGGGGTTGATCGGTTCACCCACCGAGCCCAGCAATTTCAGGCTGGAAAGATCATGCTTTTCCACCCATTCCGTGCCCTGACCCATGAGCGCGCGAATGGCGGTCGGGGCGGTGTAGAACTGGTTGACCTTGTGCTTGGCGCAGACTTCCCAGAAGCGGCCCGCATCGGGATAGGTGGGCACGCCTTCAAACATCACAGTTGTCGCGCCATTGGCCAGCGGGCCATAAATGATATAGCTGTGCCCTGTCACCCAACCCACATCGGCAGTGCACCAGAACACATCGCCATCATGGTAATCGAACGTGTATTGCTGCGTCATGGACGCATAAACCAGATAGCCGCCCGATGTATGCACTACGCCCTTGGGCTTGCCGGTGGAACCAGAGGTGTACAGAATGAATAGCGGGTCTTCCGCGCCCACTTCGGTATAGGCGCAATAGGGCTTGGCGGCGGCCATTTCGGCCTTCACATCCACATCGCGGCCATCAACCCATGTGGTCTGATCGCCCGTATGTTTGACAACAAGGCATTTTACACTGTCGCTGCAATGCTGCAACGCCTTGTCGGTGCTGGCTTTCAGCGCCGTGCGGCGGCCACCGCGCGGGGCGCTGTCGGCGGTGATAACGGCTTTCGCGCCGCTGCCATTGATCCGGTCTGCCAGCGCATCGGCAGAGAAGCCTGCGAAAACGATGGAATGAATGGCCCCAATCCGTGCACAGGCTAGCATCGCGTAGGCGGCCTCTGGGATCATCGGCATATAGATGATGACGCGATCACCTTTCTCAATGCCCTGCGCCTTGAGCACATTTGCCATGCGGCAGGTCTGTTCCAGAAGCTGCTTGTAGGTGATGTGCTGGGCGGGGGTTGTGGGTTCATCCGGTTCCCAGATGATCGCGGTCTGATCGCCGCGTGTTTCAAGATGGCGGTCAATGCAGTTGGCCGAAACATTCAGCGTGCCATCTTCAAACCATTTGATGCTCACTTCACCCGGCTGGAATGTGGTGTTCTTGACCTTGGTAAACGGCTTGATCCAGTCGAGGCGCTTGCCCTGCTCGGCCCAGAATGCCGCCGGGTTTTCCAGCGAGGCGGCATACATCGCCTCATACTTTGCCGCATCGACATGCGCATTCGCAATAAAGGCGGCTGAAGCCGGATAGATCTCGGACATGAATGCTCCTCCAGTAGCGGAAGTGGATATGCGCGCAGCATCCCCCCCTCCCTCTTGATTTCGGGCGCCATATCGGTATGGCACCACACTTCCCCGCGCCCCTTATAACGCAATCGTCAAGAAAATGGTAACATTTTTTAATTCAAGGATTTTCTTGTAAATTTCTTGACTATTAGGTGGTAAAAGCTGAAAAGTTCTTTGCGCTGCGGTGCAGAGGCCCTGATATTTAAGCAAGTTTTCGTGAACGGGTTTTGACTGTTGCGCTATCGCTGGCCCGCGCAGCAGATTACCCCGCAAAAGCTGAGAGCGCAAACAGTCGCGAAATATTCGCAAAGGCAATGGCCCGTTGCGCGACACAAACTGATTCGCGCTGCTGTGGCTATGGGGCGGGGTTTGCCCATGGCATGCCGTATTTCCGGCCTGTTGCCCGGCTCTCATGGCGGCCCGATGGGGCAAACTCCGACCGCGTGCAAATGCAACTGGCCGCGCGGAACCCGCGCGGCCAGCACCCAAAGTGCAGCGGCTTGCTGCGCCTGATCTTTCAGGGCCTAAAGCGGCCTGTCCACGCGTACTGTCAGCAAAGCCCGCCCGCGCGTGGCCTGTGGCCAGTTGAGCCGCACATTTCTGTTGTCCACACCCTCTTGCACAAAGACATGAGGCATCTCGTATCGGGCGACATTTGCGGAATCGCGCGGCGCATTCTCTATGACAACAGAAGAGACAGTGCGCGCCCAGCCCCCAAAAGGCAGCTTGTCGCCTGTGGAAATCGTCCAGTTTGTTGCGGCTGTGTTCTGGTCATGAATGACCACCGTGGGGCTTTCGACCGGAAAATCTATGTTATTATAGGTATTGTCGCGCCAGATCACATTTCGGAAACGGCCAAAATTCAAGCTGGCAAAGGTGGTGTCCAGCTTGTCAACACGCTCTACCTGCCCGGTGGTTGCCCGAAACACATTGCCCGTAACAATCAGGCCTTGCACGAAATGCCCCGGCCCATAGGGCTTGATCACGATAAAGCTGTTCCATGGCGCCATGTTGATGGAATAGAAATGGTTGCCCGTCACTGTCAGGCCGCCAAAGGAAAAGCCGGTGGTATGCTCTGGCTCTGCGTCATGTTCATTCGTCAGTTCCAGAAAGCAGTTATCAACATAATTGCCGCTGAAAACCGTGCGTGTGTTCTTGTCTGTCAGGATCAGCCCGGCCTGACGCACGCCCTGAAACTGTTCGTCACCGGCAAAGAAATGGTTGCCCAGAACAAGGTGGCCAGAGCCATTCATAACGCCGAAATGCGCCCAGCGCACAACGCGGTTATTGCGGATCTTGGCATCATTGGCATTGACGTTAAAGCCAATGACGGTGCGATCTTGCGAATTCATGGGCTGTTCATTGCTGCGGAATTGGCAATGATCAATCCAGACACCCTGACAGCCCAGCCCGATAGAGGTGATCCCCCGATCACGCGGGCGATCAAAATCGCAATTCATGAAACGCATGATCCGCCCGTCTTCGGGCATCATGACGCCGGAACACCGGCCCCGGCAGCGCAGTTCGACATTGTGCAATTCGAAATTGCGCAGCCCGGAGAAGCCGGAGAAATCCAGCATGTATTGATACCGCTGAAAGGTGTAGCTTTGCGTGCCAGACCCGCCATGCAGCGGCAGGCTAAGGGTCAGGCGCTCTGCGTCTATGCTGCGCGCGCGCACATAGACCTCGCGGCCAACGCCCACACCGCTGACACGCGCGCCACCGGCACGCCTGCAACATTGGCGATGCCCGACAGCCGCAAGGGCTGGCCGGTGGTATATGTGGCGGTGCGCGTGACTGTCACGGTCTCCCATGCGGGGCTTTCCACGGCATCCAGCATGCCATTGGAAATGATCCGCCGGGTGACAGTGTTATCTATCCCCGCCAGCGCGCGCACATCCACGGGCGCAGACAGTGCCACACGCCGCCCCATCAGATCGAATATGACATGTTGGTTGGAATGGAACAGCGCCTGCACCCCTTTGCGAAAGCCTGTCTCATCATTGCCAAAGGCCGCCGCATAATCGGGAAAATTGAAATTCTGTTGCAAAATCAGAATGGTGCTTTCGGGCATGGACAGCGTGCCCCGAAACACCACGGGTGATGTGATGGACAGATCAGAGCCGATGAAATACGTCCCCTCCGGCACGATCAGCTGTCGTGTGCCTGCCGCCGCCATGGCCGCCACAAAGGCCGCGCGATCATCGGTTGTTCCATCGCCCTGCGCGCCAAAATCGCGCACATCCACAGCACCAAGCAATTCGCCGGTATAAAAGCCGGTCACATCTTCTATTGTCAGATCATCAATGCGCAGCAGGCTGCCGGTTGGCCCTGTCACATCCAGCCCGAAATGGGCAAATGCCACGCTTGTGGGCCAGGCCATATCCACACCTGCGCGCGTGCCTGTGCCAATGATGGCCGAAATTTCAACGATCTGTCCATATTGTGCCAGTGCGGTAACAGGGCCGGTATTGGCAATGCCTGTCACCTCTGCCCCTGCTGCCGTGCCGGCCCAAGCGGCTATGGCCACACTGGGCAGCACACCGGATATGGCCTTTACCCGCGCCCGGACGCGCAGATAGGTTCCCGGCAGAATGGGCACTTCCCCCATCCAGCGCAGGCGGATTGTGGCCTGATTTTTCTGAATTTCCAGACAGCCGCCAAAATCGGGGTCAGTGGGCACGAATGCGGCAAAAGCGGCGGTGGCATAGGTATTTGTCCCCGGTCGCCCGGTTGTCTGTGACCAGACATCCAGCCCGGCAGAGAAAGGCGGCGGCATCAGCGCCACCCCCTGAGTAACGGCAATATTCATAGCGGAAACCTCTTGTCATATTGGGCCATGGCAGGCGGCTGGCGCGCGTGCTGGCCGGGGCGCAGATTGGCCAGCCGGATAGGCCAAGAGTATCCCGCGCGTGTTAAATGGCGCTAAGGTCAGCGCGCGTTGCAGCGCCTGCAAACTGGGGAATGCTGCAATACAGCACAGGAATTCTGCACCTGAAGTGCAAAAGCGGCGCTGGCGAAAGCCTTTAGAATGCCCTAACCCAAGACAGGAAGTATAACTGGGAAAGTGTGATGTATGTGGAATTGATCGGCTGGCTTGCAGCGCTTCTGACCCTTATCGCCTATTCGATGAAAACAATGCTTTTGCTGCGTATCGCTGCAGTGGCTGCAAATCTGTGTTTCATCGCCTATGGCAGTTTAAGCGGTGTCATGCCCATGCTGGCCCTGCATATCGTGCTTTTGCCCCTGAACAGCTTTCGGCTTGTGCAGATTTTGAAAACAACAGCACAGGTGCGCGCCGCCAGTCCGGCGCAGGGCCTGCCAGCCGATCTTGTCAGTTTTCTAAGGCCAATTCCGGTGGCGCCTGACGCTTTGCTTTTTCGGCGCGGTGATCCCGCCGATAAAATATATTATCTGAAATCAGGTTCTGTCTTGTTGGAAGAGATTGAAACGCATCTGACGGCAGGCGAGATTTTTGGCGAGGTTGCGTTTTTCAGCGACAGTCGGACACGCACCCTGACGGCCCGTTGCCTTGGGACGTGCGAAATTTTCACGATAAGCGAAGCAGAGTTTACCCGCCTGTATTACCAAAACCCGGAATTTGGGTTTTTCATGTTGCGTTTGCTCGCGCGGCGGTTGGAACAGAACGCGGCACGAATTACCGAAGGTGCAAAGTGATCTGGCCGGGAAATCCCAAGCTTTAAAATTTTCGCAAATGTGGATATCTGGGCTAACGTCGCCTTTCGCATTGCTGCGCAAAATACGTATCTTTTCCCCCTTGCATCAGTCTTTCGCGCATTTCGATTGATACTTTGCGCAATCAGTAAGAATAGAAGACATTTTTTCACTAAAAATTGTATAATACCAAGGCATCAGCGATTCCTGCAGATGCTCGGTTTCAATTTTTAATCAAATCGGGGGGTGGAGGAATGTTCTTTGTCAGAGCGGCCTTTGCCGAAGTTCTGGAAGAGCGTTTTCCCTTTGTCCTGTCGCAAGGCTCTCTGCGTCGGGATTTTCGCGCGCCGGTTGAAAATTGTGGCCGCGTTGGCCTGACAGTCATTACCCAAGCGGCAGACAGCGCGCCCGCGTCCTCCTCACCCGCGCCGAACCCGGAACCACCCTCGCAGGGTGACGGGTTCACACCGCCGGGGGCAGGGGGCGCAGAACCCGGCACAAGCAATCCAACGCCGGGACAAGGCGGCACACCACCCGGACGGCAAGAGGGCTTTGCAGGCAGTCGCGGCAATCGCGGCACTGCCAATCCGGGCGACTAAGGGAAAGGTGGCACCATGCAATTCTGCGTCATCACAGCAGAATGCTGCAGTTTCTGATGGGGAAAAAGACGCTCGTTCTATTATCTGGCGTGTTGCTTCTGCTGCTTGTGGCGCTTGTGCGGCTGGCAGACCCGGCGCCCGTGCAGCAAGTGCGGCTGGCGTATTTTGATTACTTGCAGCGGCTTTTGCCCCGCGAGGCTGCGGATTTGCCAGTGCGGGTGGTGGATATTGACGAAGCTTCGCTCACCGCTTTGGGCCAATGGCCCTGGCCGCGCCATGTTCTGGCGCAACTGGTCGATAATCTTTCGGCAGCAGGGGCTGCCGCCATCGTGTTCGATGTGATTTTCGCAGAATCTGACCGCCTTTCCCTATCAAACATGGCGCGTAACCCAGCGCTTGCGACATGGTTTGAACAGTCGGGATTGGCATCTGGCGCAGATTTGCCGGATAATGATCTGATGTTTGCGCAGGCCATGCAGGGGCGCAATGTTGTTTTGGGCGTGGCCGATATCCGCCAGGGCGGGCTGGCGGCGTATGGGCTGAAATCCGGCGCGGTGGAAATCGGCCTTTCGCCTGCCAGCGGCTTGCCGCAGGCCAATGCGCTGACAGGGATTGTGCCCATTCTGGCAGAGGCAAGCGCGGGGATTGGCAGTATCAGCACGAACCCTTATCAAGAGTTTGGCGTGGTGCGCGCTGTGCCGGTGATGTGGCGCACCGATATTGGCCTTCTGCCTGCCCTTTCAATGGAAGCGCTGCGCGTGGCTTTGGGGCAATCCACCTTCATTCTGGTTGGCTCTGGCGCCAGCGAGGCGATCATCGAGGCCCTGCGCATTGGGGCGTTTGAAATTCCCACCACATCTGATGGCCTGTTCACCGTGCGGTTTCGCCGCGATGATCCTGCACTTTATGTGCCCGCCCACCGGGTGCTGGAGGGCGGGCCCGATCTGGCCCCCGTCATAGAGGGGCATATCGTTCTTGTGGGCACATCTGCGGCGGGGTTGCTGGATATCCGCACCACCCCGCTTGGCGAAAGCGTGCCCGGTGTTTCGGTGCATGCGCAGATCATAGAGCAGATTTTGCTTGGCGATTTTCTGTATCGCAGCGATCTGACAATCGCGATGGAGTTTTTGTGCTTTCTTGTTTTGGGCGGCGTGGTTCTGGCGGTGATGGCCAATTTCGGGCCAATCCCCTCGCTTGCATCCGGCCTGACGGGGGCAGGGCTGACAACGGCAACAAGCTGGCTGGCCTTTCGGGATCATGGCATCCAGTTTGACGCCACATTCCCGATGGCGGGGGGGCTGGTGCTGTTTGGCAGCGTATTCGCTTTGCAATATATTGTGGCCGACCGCGAAAAGCGCATCATCCGGCGATCTTTTTCACAATATGTGTCGCCCGAAATTCTGGCAGATATAGAGCGCAAAGGCTACGATCTGAAACTTGGCGGGGTAGAGCAGGATATCGCCGTCATGTTCGCCGATATCCGGAATTTCACACCGCTGAGCGAAACCATGTCGCCCACGGATCTTGTGGCCCTGCTGAACGAACTGTTTACAGATTTGGGTGAAAACATCCTTCATAATCAAGGCACGATTGATAAATTCATTGGCGATGCCCTTATGGCTTTCTGGAATGCCCCGGTGCCGACGCAGGATTACAGGCGCAAAGCCTGTCTGGCCGCTTTGGGAATGCGCGCGGCGATTGGTGCATTGAACACGCGCAAAGCTATTGCGCCCGAAAGCCAGATTGCCATGGCAATCGGCCTGAGTTCCGGCCCTGCCTGCGTGGGCAATATCGGGTCGCGGGATCGGTTTAATTATTCTGCCATTGGCAACACTGTAAATCGCGCGGCCAGAGTGGAAACCAATTGCCGCCATATTGGCTGGGATCTGCTTGTATCGGACGATATTGTGGCCGGGGCAGGTGATCTTGCATTTCTTATGGCCGGGCGCATTGCGCTGAAGGGGCAATCGGGGCGCGCTGCCGTGCATGTGCTGGTTGGCGATGCCGAAATGGCCCAAAGCGCGGATTTTATCGCGCTGGTAAGCTGCCATGACAGATTATTGCAGTGCCTGGCGCAGGGTGGCGCAACTTCCGCGCCGCTATTGGCAGAGTGTCAGAGCCTCGCATACCGGGTAGATACGCGGCTGGGTGTGTTTTATGACCGTATTCCGCAACGCGCGCAAGATTTTACCTGACACCCACGGCCCAAGGCCCTGTTAACGCGAAAATATAAAGCGCTGCAATTTTCAGCACAGGGCCGCGCGGCTGTATGGGCTATTGCCCGCGATATTGACAGATAAATTCCTTCGGCGCAGATTGCGCTTGCCGCGCCAAAGAAATCTATATCCGTAGGTATAGAGTATTTGATCCGCGTGTTGCCAAGGGGATTTCATGGGCTTTGTCGATACCGGAAATAGCGAACCATCGCCGCATGCTACGGATTCAGTAAATCCCATCTCGGATTATTTGAAAGAGCTGCACGCGCGGTTGGTGCCGCTGATGGATGGCACTGTCGCAACCTATATTCCCGAACTGGCCAAGGCAAACCCACAGGATTTTGGGATATGCTTGATTACCATAGATGGCCAGATTTACACTGCCGGCGCGCATGATCGGCAGTTTACCATTCAATCCATGTCCAAGCCCTTTGTCTATGGTCTGGCGCTGCGCGAACATGGGCGCGATTATGTAACCCAACGCGTCGGCGTAGAACCCACGGGCGAGGCGTTCAATTCGATCATTCTGGATGAAGAATTCAACCGCCCGTTTAACCCGATGGTCAATGCCGGTGCGATAGCCGTGGCAGGCATGGTGCCCGGTGCAGATACCGAAACCCGCCGTGTGGACATGATGCGCCTGTTTTCCGATCTCGCGGCCCGCCCGCTGGATATGGATGAAGATGTCTTTGCCTCAGAGCGTGATACCGGCCACAGAAACCGCGCCATCGCCTATATGATGCTGAACACTGGCATGATCACCGATACGCCCGAAGATGTGCTGGATTTGTATTTCCGCCAATGCTCTATGCTGGTGACATGCCGTGACATGGCGATGATGGCCGCCACGCTGGCAAATTGCGGCACAAATCCTGCCACCGGAAAGCAGGTATTCGGCGCCGATCAGACGCGCGAGGTGTTAACGGTTATGAGCACCTGCGGCATGTATGATTATGCCGGGCAATGGGCCTTTGATGTGGGCTTGCCTGCCAAAAGTGGGGTTTCGGGGGGGGTGTTTGCCGTTATTCCGGGGCAGGCGGGTATTGCTGTCTATTCGCCCTTGCTGGATCGCTATGGCAACAGTGTGCGCGGCATCGAAGCCTTCAAACAAATCGCGCAGGATTTCAAGCTCCATGGGTTTGAAATCCGGCCCAGTAGCCCCGCTGTGATACGCAATATCTATACGGCGGCAGAAATAGGCTCAAAGCGCGCGCGCTCGCGGGCAGAGCGCGCGATCCTTGCCCGCGAAGGCCACCGTATTGGCGTGATCGAAGTGCAAGGCGCGCTGTTTTTCGGGCCAACGGAATATCTGATCCGCAAGATTTCGCAATCCGTGGCGCAACGCGATGTGATTGTCGTGGATCTCAAGCGTGTGCGCTATGCGGATAGCGCGGCTGTGGGGCTGTTGCGCCAGATGTGCCAGTCTTTTGGCCAGATCGCTTGCAAGCTGGTCTTTGCAAACCTTGCCAAAGGCGGCGCGCTGGATGGGCTGCGCGATATGCTGGAAGACATCGGCGCACAGGGCCGCATTGCCCTGCAAGACAGTGTTGATACGGCCCTGGAACAGGCAGAAAGCAAGCTGCTTGCCCTGTTTGAGGATGCAACCGCCGCCAGCAAATACGCCCTGCACCGGCTGGAGCTGTTCGCGGGCCTGGAGGCCGATGAATACAAGCTGCTGGAAGGCGAATTGAACGCCTTTCAATTTGCGCCCGGTGATCAGATCATCCGCGAAGGCGATCCGGCAAATGCGCTGTTCATTATTGCGCGGGGATCTGTCAGCATCTCGGTAAAGCTGGGAAATGGACAGCGCCGGCGCATCGGCTCTGCCGGGCCGGGCTTGTCGATTGGAGAGACTGCACTGGTTGAAGGCGGGGCGCGCACGGCAGATGTTTTTGCCGATGAGCATGTCACCTGCTATGCGATTTCCGTGGAACGCCTGCATGCGCTGGATGCCCGCCATCCGGGGATACTGACAAAGATTCTGGCAAATCTGGTGAAAATACTGGCCGAAAGGCTGCGCTTGGCCAATGCGGAAATTCGCAAGCTGGAATAGCTTTCAACTGCTTTATATTCTCAGCAAGACCCATAGCATCAGGACATATGTCAGATGGTGCAAAACCTGATCCAAACCGAACAGATACCAATATTCAACCCGCTCTATCCCGAAGTTCAGCTTGCCTTGCGCCTGTTCTTTGCCCCAATCAATATGATAATGCAAAATCCCTTCCAGCAGGATTAGCCCCAACACAACCCACAAGCCCGCCCCAAGCCCCAGCAAAACAGGCACAGTTGCGGCCATATGGATCGCTGCGTGATAAACACCGCCCGGATGCCCGTATATCCCCTTGTTTTGCAGCATGTATCTTGTCTGCAACAGGTAATCGGCGATGTAATGTTTAACCAGCAGCGCGCCTATCCCAAGCAGTAAAACATCTGGCGTTATCAGCAAAAGCACGTTCCTTTTCGTGAAGGCGACAAAAAGCGCCTTTGGGCAACGCCATCTTATGGGGTCTTTTTCCGGATTTCCAGCTTCGCCATGCCAGCCCGCGCCCGTGGTGCCGAAATCTGTGCGCCTTGCTTATGTCCACCACAGTGCAAAGCGGAATACAGACTCAGCTTTGCGGGTCAGTTTTGGGTGCTTTTTGGGTAACGGCCTCGAACGTCACCGAAGTTGCAACCTTTTTGGCCAAATCGCTGGCCAGCCGCGCATCCAAGGCAAGGCCCAGATTGGGTTTGCGGCGGGTTGCCTTTTGCAAGGTGGCGCTATGCCATTCAATCACATCGGCCCCCGCTGCGGCGCGAATGGTGGCAGAGGCGGGCGCGCCGGTGATATAGGCTATCTCGCCAATGAACAAAGGTGCGGTCAGCTTGAAACTCGCGCCACTCTTTTCCGCGATAACCGTACCGGATTTTATGAAAAACAGTTTCTCCGGTTTTTTGCCCTCATGGGTAAGCACTGTGTCAGTTTCCAGAATATGCCGATGGCCCAGCCGCATAAGCCGGCGAAATTGTCCCGGCTCCATTGGCCCCATCGCCTTATAGACAGGAAGCAGGCCAGAACTGAGCATCAGTTGCGAGCGATCCAGCAACAGCATAAGCAGGCCATAAAATGTTGATACACCTATCGCAGTACTGATGAACGCGGCCTCATATAGCGGCGGAGAAACAATTTGCAGGTAATAGATGATATAGAGCGCCGTGCCAAAAATCAGGATGCAACGCATGATCACCTGATTGCGAAACAACATCGCGGCAGTTTGCACAGCGCCAGCCAATAACACAAGGCTGGAGGGTGCAAGGAGGGCCGATAAACTCTCCATAAAATATGTCCTTCCAAGGCGATAGGGCGAACTCATATCATGTTTTTACAAGCAATATCACCCGGAAATGCGAATGCAATCAGGCCAGAGTTTATTCCGGTGCGGCCCTCGTGCTGGCGCGTTTGTGCCAAAGCCATGGTAAAAGCCCGATCAGCGCGGCCCCCATGCAGGCCAGCCCGAATGCCACGCTTGCGGCCACTGCTTGCGCAGCACCTATGCCCCAAAGCGGCCAAAGTGCTGCGGCAATGCCCTCGCGCACGCCCCAGCCATTTATGGTCAGCGGGACCAGCATGGCCAGCAATGTCAGCGGAACCAGCGCCACAGCGGCAGCGGGATCAAGCGCCACCCCCACCGAGTGCGCCGCCGCCCAGAACCCGCCCAGATTGGCGGCCAGAATGGCCACAGTCAGCCCCAGTTGCCAGCCCCAGATCCCGCGGCCCAGCCAGGCCCGCCCAAACAGATTGCGCAAGCGCGGCGCGACCCACAGGGCCATCAGCAGGGCCAACAGGCCCAAAACCCCCAGCGCCAGCCCTTTTGCACCCAGCCACAGCCCCAGGCTGGCCAATGCAACCAGGCCAAGCGCCACTTGCCCCGCCAGCCGCTCTATCAGCACAGAGGCCGTGGCCCCCTGCCAACCCAGGCTACGGCTGCGCAAGATGCGCCCCAGATCGCCCAGCACCCCACCGGGCAGGAATGTATTTACAGCCACGGACAGCCCGTATTCCCGCAACGCCCAGGCCTGCGGCACGTCATGGCCCAAAGCCCGCGCCGTTACCTGCCAGCGCAGGGCAGAGAATGCGATTTGCCCGGCCAATGCCATCACTGCCAGCGCCAGCCAGCCCGGCTGCACCCCGCGCAGCGCCGCCAGCACCGCCTTGGGCTGCGCCAGCCACAGCACCAGCGCCAGCACCACCAGTGTCAGCCCAAGGCGCGCGGCCAGCTTCATGGTGCGGATAACTGCTGCAACAGCAGATTGCGCATCCTGTCCATGCGCAGGGCGGGGGTTTGCGGGTCTGGGATCATCCCCTCGGCCCAACCAAGGGCCGCGAACCGCGCCACCAGATCCGGCGGCCCGATCACATGCACAGGCACGTCAAACCCCTCTACACCCGAAACAAAGCGCGCGGGTTCATGATCGCCCAGCACGATGATCAGGGGCGGATTTTCGGCATGACGTGCCGCCCACGCCCCCACCGCCTGCAAACTGTAATCTACAGCCAGCCGGAATTGATCGCGCACGCGGTCATGATCGCGCCACACCACATCCGGCGGATCGCCAGACAGCGCCCATTGGTTGAAAATCGTGCCATCGCCAATCCTGTCCCAATCCACCAGTTCGGGAATGGGCACCCAGGGCGCATGCGAAGAGACAAGCGCCACCTGCGCCAGAATGGGCGGGCGCGGGGCCTGGCCCAGTTCCAACCTGTCCAGCGCCTGCAGGGTGAATTGATCGGGCATTGTCACCCAGTTGAACGGCTCTCCTGCATAGCCCAGATCGGGAGCATTATAGATGGCGTCAAAGCCGAAAAACGCCCCTTCGGGCCAAGGGAAGATATGCGCGGGTTTGATGGCCACAGTGCGCAACCCGGCCTCCTGGGCAAAGTGAAACAGCGTCCGGCGCTGGCTGACAAGCAGCGCGCGGTAGCGCGCCTGCGTATCCAGCCACAGGCCAGAGGCGACAGAGCCATGCGCCAGCCAGCTTTGCCCCCCCACCATCGGCGCAGTGGCCCAGCCAGAGCGCATGGCCAAGCCCCGCGCGCCCAGATCCTGCCCGATCCGGCGCAGGGTTTCGGTATGGGTGGGCCGATAAAGCGGGTTCTCAAAGCTGGAGCGGCCATAGGATTCGACATACACCAATATCATGTCGCGCCCGTCCAGCAGCCCGAAAAACGGGCCTTGCGCGGCCATGTCATCGCTGCGCGCCGCGGCGCGAAAGGCCGCGATATCTGCGCGCGTTTCCCGAAACTGTGCCACGCGTTCCAACCCCACACGCGCGGTAAAGGCCGCGCCCGGAATTGCCTGCGCCATGGCAGGGGGCAAGGCCCATGCTCTGCGCGCCTGCCCGATTTCGGCCACAGCCACCGCGCCACCGGCCAGAAGCATCCCCCATGCCACACCGCGCCCCAAAACCGGCAAAGGCACCCGCGCCCAGACCCCCAGCGCCCACCACAGCGCCACAGCGACCAGCCCCAGTGCCAGCACCGCCCCGATTGCCGCCGCCCAGGCCAGCCCCGGCCCGATACTGCCTTGCAACAGCACCCAGGCGGCCGGCAGCAAATGCGCATCCACCAGCAGGTTAAAGCCCCGGTTGAACGCGATGAACGTGCCCAGATCGGCAAGCTTCAACAGGGCTATCGCCATCAATACCGCCAGCATTGCAGCGCGCAACACCCGCCCTGCGCGCCCGGCCCCGGCCAGCACCACAGCTGCAAGAACCACAGGCAATTCCAAAGGGAACATGGCCAGCGCGCCCCATGTCATCGCTGCCGGATGATTGGGCTGGATCAGGATCACATACAGAAATGCCAGCGCACCAGCCGCGCGAATCATTGCACCCCCCGAAACAGGGAGAGCGACGGCAATGCCGCGGCGCGGCACAAAGGGCAGGTCATCTTGTTCATACCGTGCAAGGATAGCGCAAAATCGCGCCCCTCCAACCCTTCTCCGCATATCGCCGCGCAAGGGGATGTTTCCTTGCCAAACACCTTGCTGGCCTTCATCTTGGCGCAAATATCCTCAGGGGGTGAATTGGGCCAAAGGCCCAAGAGGGGGCGCGAGCGCCCCCTGCGCCCCTCCCGCTCTTGCCTCGGCGCGATAAGCGCTATCTAATTGGGTGAAGCCCAAGCCGGATAGTCCCATATGAGTGCCGCACGCGCCCGAAAATATGCCCCCACAACCCGCCTTTTGCATTGGGCCGTCGGGCTGATGGTGCTGGCCATGTTTCCCATCGGGGTAATCATGCTGCAAGAGGGGCTGGCACGGCCCACGCAAGACCTGTTATTCATCTTGCACAAGAATGGCGGTGTGATCATTTTTATGCTGGTGGTGCTGCGCCTCATGTGGCGGCTGGCCACGCCTGCACCCGCTCTGCCCCCCCATATTCCGGCTTGGCAGCGCCGCGCCGCGAAGGCGGTGCAGGCGGCACTTTACGCGCTGTTGCTGGTCATGGCCATCAGTGGCTATATCCGGGTGCGCGCAGGCGGCTTTCCCATAGAGATGCTGGATGCCTTGGGCGTGCCGGGGTTTGTGCCCCGCTCTGATGCGCTGGCTCAGGCTGCGCAGCGCGTGCATGGGGTGGCGCGTTTTCCCCTGATGGCGCTGATTGTGCTGCATATCGCGGCAGGGCTGAAACATCTGATCGCGCGGGACGGGGTGTTTGGCCATATCTGGCCCCCCCTGGGCCGCTGATGCGCAGAGCGGGGGTGGGCGTTTTGGCGGCAGCGCTGGGGGCCTCTATTGCCATCAGCGCGGGATTGACCCTGCTTTTGGCGCGTGGTCTGGCGCTGGAGGCGACCTATCCCGCACTTGCGGCCCTGATCTTGGCGTTATTCGCGCTGACAACCACTTTGCTGGCGCTTTCGGCGATTGTGGCTTTGGCGGGCATGATGCCCACGCGCCCCGCGCCCTTGCCCAAGGGGGCAGACCCCGGCCAATGCGCCGCCCTGTGGCTGATATGTGGCGAGGCGCCAGAGCCATTGGCCGCACGGCTGCAAGATTTTCTGGCAGGGCTGGCGCGCACAGGGCAGGCGGATAGCTGCGATATCTTTGTGCTGTCAGACACCCAGGGAAGCGAGGCCCGCGCGCGCGAGATGGCCGCATTTGCGCCCCTGCAAGCCCAGATCACCTATCGCAACCGCGCCCGGCCAGAGGGCCGCAAACCCGGCAATCTGCAAGATTGGCTGGGGCAATACAGCACGAGATATGAAGCATTTTTGTTGCTCGATGCCGATAGCGGCTTTTGCGCCGCGCGCCTGCACGCGATGCGCGCGCAAATGGCCGCCAATCCGCGCCTTGGGCTGGTGCAGGCCGCTATCCGCCTGCGCCCCACCGCCAGCCGCTTTGGCGCGTTGCAGCGGTTGTCGGGGCGGCTGTCCGGCCCTGTTTTCGCGCGCGGGCTGGCGCGGCTTTGTGGCGAAAGTGGCAATTTCTGGGGCCATAATGCCCTGATCCGGACAAGCGCCTTTGCCGAAGTCACGCCCCTGCCCGATCTGCCGGGGCGCGCGCCCTTTGGCGGGCCAGTGCTGAGCCATGATTTTATCGAAGCGGCCTATTTGCGCCGCGCGGGCTGGGGCGTGGCGCTAAGCCCTGACAGCCGTGGTTCGTTCGAGGATGCACCAGAGACGATTGCCGCCCATCTGCGCCGCGACAGGCGCTGGGCGCAGGGCAATTTGCAGCATCTGGCGCTGATCGGCGCGCGCGGGCTGCACCCGGCCAGCCGCTTGCACCTGGTCACGGGGATTTTGTCCTACCTCTCGGCCCCGATCTGGCTGGGGTTGGTGCTTCTGACAGGTTCTGGCGCGGTGCATGCCACGGGCGGTGTGATCTGGCCCTTGCTGGGTGTACTGGCGCTGTTGTTGCTGCCCAAACTGGCGGGGCTGCTGGCGCGGCCTGCAGCGCTTCTGCGCCCCATGCGCAGGCGTGTGTTGTTGCGCGCTGTCTGGGCAGAGCTTGGGCTTTCCACGCTGTTTGCGCCTTTGGGCATGGTGCGGCGCAGCGGTTTTGTGGCCTCGGTGCTGGCGGGGCGAAGTGTGGCTTGGGTTCCCTCCGGGCAGGCGGTGGCGGGGCTGTCTTATCCGGGCCGGGCAGAGCGCTGGGGCGGTGCGCTGATCATTGCCACTGTCGCCGCGCCACAATGGCTGATTGCAGGGCCAGCGCCCGCGCTCTTGGCGGGGGTGTTGGTGCTGCCTGTGGCGCTGCCCTTGCTGGCAGGGCCAAGGATGTGGCGCTGGTTTGATGCCCCGCAGCCCCGCAATGCCGTTGCGCGCTATTACGATGCCTCGACCCGCCGCTTTCTGGCTGTTGGCGGCTCTGGCGCGGCGCTGGCCATCCACCGCCAGCTTTGGGCCGAAGGGATTGACAGCCCGGTGCAGGCGGCGGCCCATGTGAACGATGTCATTGCAGCGCAAGCACTGGCTGCGCTGGACGGCCCGCCCGCGCGCGTGGTGGATCTGGGCTGCGGTGTGGGCGGCACGCTGTTTCACCTTGCGCGGCAATGGCCCGATGCCAGCCTGTGCGGCATAACCATCAGCGCCGAACAGGTGCGGTTGGCCGAAACCCATGCCCGCGCCCAAGGGCTGCAGGAGCGCTGCAATTTCCTGCGTTCGGATTTCACCCTGCCCATGACATTGCCGCGCGCCGATCTGGTGGTGGCCGTGGAATCGCATGTGCATGCGCCCAATGCGGGCGTGTTTCTGGCTGCCGCGCTGCGCCATCTGGCCCCCGGCGGGGTGCTGGTGCTGGTGGATGACATGCTGGCCCGGCCAGAGGCCGATCTGGCCCCCGCACAGGCGCAACGGCTGGCGCAATTCCGGCGCGGCTGGCGGCTGGGCCATGTGCCAGACCGCGCAGGGCTGGTGGAGCAGGCACAGGCGCTTGGGTTTCAGTTGGCACAGGTGCAAGACCTCACCCCGCTGTTGCGGCTGGATCGCTGGCGCGACCGCGCCTTGCGGCTGGCCGGGCCGCTGGCCGATGGGCTGGGGCTGGCGCATATCCCTGTCTTTGGCAATATGATCGGCGGCAATGCCCTGACAGAAAGCTACCGCGCCGGAGAGATGCGCTATACCTGCCTTGTGCTGCGCGCGCCCGATATTGCCCGCACCGCGCCAGATGACCGCGCCACCCCGCGAGAGGCCGTGGCATGATCTCGCGCCGGGCGCTGATGGCAGGGGCTTTTGCGCTGGGGGCCATGCCGCGCATCGCCCTTGCGCAGCCCGCAAGCCCAACGCCAGAGGGGCTGGTTGCCGCCGCCGCCGCCCGTGCTGCAGCCCCCTACCGCCCCCCAAGCCGCGATCTGGCCGCGCCCTTTGATGCGCTGGATTATGACAGCTACCGCGCGGTGCGCCCAAGGCCCGGAAAGGCCGCCGCCCTGCCCTTGGGGGGGCAATTCCGCGCCGATCTGTTGCCGCCGGGCTGGCTGTTCCGCGAGCCTGTGCAGATCACCTTGCCCGGCCATGATACGCGCTTTGCGCCCGATCTTTTCAGCTATGATCCCGCATTGGTGGCCCTGCCCAATCCGCTGCCCGATATGGCAGGCATGGGGTTTTCAGGGTTGCGGGTGCAATACCCGCTGAACCGTGCCGATCATTGGGATGAAGTGCTGGTGCTGCAAGGGGCCAGCTATTTCCGCGCGCTGGCAGCAGATACGGTTTATGGCCTGTCGGCGCGGGGCTTTGCCTTGGGCACAGGTGGCGCAGGCCCGGAGGAATTTCCCCTGACCGAGGAAATCCATGTGTTCCGCGCCGAAGGAGCAATGCAGTTCGGCTGCCTGATTGACAGCCCGCGCGCCACTGCGGCCTTTATCGCCACACTCACCCCCGGCGCTGTCACGCGCATGGCCTGCCGCCTGCATCTTTTCGCCCGTGTGCCGTTGGAAGATGCAGGCATCGCGCCGCTGACATCGATGTTCCAGCACAGCGCCCTTGGCCCCGCCCGGATTGATGATTTCCGGCCCGCCGTGCATGATAGCGATGTTCTGGTCATGGAAAACGGGGCGGGAGAGGTGATCTGGCGGCCTTTGGCCAACCCGGCACGGCTGCAACTCTCTGCCTTTGCCGATCAAAGCCCCCGCGGCTTTGGGCTGTTGCAATCGCCCACGGGGTTTGCCGCCTTTCGCGATGCGGAAGCGGCCTATCACCGCCGCCCCTCGGCTTGGATCACGCCGCAAGGGGATTGGGGGCGCGGCTCTGTCATGCTGCTGGAAATCCCGACGGAGAATGAATTTGCCGATAATATCGTGGCGTTTTGGCGGCCAGAGGCCCCGCTGGAACGCGGCGCGCATGTCTTTGCCTATGATCTGGATTGGCTTGCACCGGGGCCGGAGGTGCTGCCCATGGCTCCTTCGCCGCTGGTGCCGGCACATATGGCATCGGGGATAGACCCAAATAACACCGCGCGGCGGCTGTTTGTGCTGGATTTTGCAGGCCAGCCCCCAAATGGCGCGGCCATGCAGCCCGAATTTGGCGCCATGCCCGGCGCGGAAATCAGCGGTGTGGCGCTTTACCCGCTGCAAGGCGCGCGCGATACATGGCGGCTAAGCTTTTTGCTGACGCCAGAGCCGGGGGTGGATGTGGCGGAATTGCGCATGGTGCTGCGTGGCGCGGATGGGGCCGCTCTTGCCCCTGTGTGGCTTTATCGCTGGACGCGCAGCGCTGGCGGCGGGGTGTAACCCGCGCGCGCGCCAACAGACCAAATGGAGAGATCATGCCAAAAGAGGCCGCTTTTGCCATTCCCGGTGACATAGAAACCCGCACAGGCGGGTATATCTATGATCGGCGCATGCTGGAAAGCCTGAACGCGATTGGCCTGCCCACGCGCCATGTCGCGCTGCTACCATCCTGGCCGCACCCCACCCCAGAGGCCGAGGCCGATCTTGCCCGCCAACTGGCCGCCCTGCCAGAGGGTATGCCCGTGGTGATGGATGGGCTGGTTTTCGGGGCGATGGATACGGCCATACTGGCCGCCCAAGCCCGCCCGATTATCGTCATGCTGCACCACCCGCTTGGGCTGGAAGCGGGCCTGCCGCCCGCGCTGGCGCAGCATCTGTTGCAGCGCGAGCGCGACAATCTGCGCCATGCCGCGCATGTGGTTGTGCCCTCGCCCCATACGCGCGCCTGTCTGATGGCAGAATTTGATGTGCCCGATGCGCGTATTTCCATCGCACTGCCGGGGTTTGACAGGCCCGCCACGGCCCCGCCTGGCCCCAAAGCCACCCCGCCGCTTATTCTGGCCGTGGGGATTATCTGCCAGCGCAAGGGCCATGATATCTTGCTGGACGCGCTGGGCCGGATGGCCCATCTGGATTGGCAGGCCGCGATTGTGGGCATGGTGCAGGATGCGGGCGTTCAGCGCGCATTGCTGGAGCAGCGCGCGGCGCTGGGGCTGGAAGGGCGCGTGCAATTTACAGGCGGGGTGGGGCCGGAGGCGCTGGATCAGCTCTACCGCCAAGCCACGCTATTCGCCTTGGCCACCCGCTATGAAGGCTATGGCATGGTGCTGAGCGAGGCGCAGCTTTACGGCCTGCCCATCGTGTCTTGCGCCGTGGGGGCCGTGCCGCAAACTGTGACGGCCGCAAGCGCCATTCTTGCGCCGCCAGAGGATGCAGCGGCTTTTGCCGACGGGCTGGCGCGGCTGTTGCAAGATGAGGGTTTGCGCGCGGGAATGGGGGCGGCCAGCGCGGCACAGGCCGCGCGCCTGCCACACTGGCAGGATGCCGCGCAGATCATGCGCCGTGCCATTCTGGGCGCGTAGTTTTGGCCTTGCGCAGGGCGGCAGGCCGGGCAAGGGGGCGCTCGCGCCCCCTCTTGGGCCTTTGGCCCAATTCACCCCCTGAGGATATTTTCGCCAAGATGAAAGCGGTAAGCTGGGCTTGTGGGATAGGGGGGGCGGCCTCGTGTCTGTCTTGTTTGGGACGGTGTTTTGCCATCTGCTTGGCCATGGCCGCATGCGCGGTGACGCGCAAACTGGTGATGGCGCCGCGATCGGCTTATGCGCGCGCCTCAAGCAAGCGCCCATCGGGCGCGAGTGTGACTGCCGCCCCTGTCTGGGCCGAGCGTTGCGCCGCAAGCCCCATTTGCACGGCCCACATGCCATCGGACAACCCCACCTCTACTGTGCCGCCACCGCGCAGGACATTGGCGAAGCGGGCATGCTGGTAGAAGGTAGAGCCATTGTGATCGCCGGCCTCCAGAAGCGTGGGATCAACCGGCACTTCCAGCCGGTTTGGCCCTTTGGGCGCGCGCGGGCTGACAATCAGTTCGGGCACGGGCGGCGCGCCCAGATGGGCGGGCCAGAACCGCCCCGGCCCCGGCACAAGGCATTCCATCTTGGCCTGAGGCCCGACGGCGCAGAGTTCTTCCTGAAAGCGGGCGCCTTCGGCGAACATGCACAGTTCCAGCATGGCGCGCGCGCCGCGCGCGAAATCCACGATCACAAAGGCATTGTCCCAGATATCCGAGGGCTGGCCATCATACACCTCGTCCCGATGGTTCACATCCTGCCCGCCAGAGGCCATGATCCGCACAGGATTGTCTTGCAGGATCAGGCGCATCAGATCGAAGAAATGGCAGCACTTTTCCACCAATGTGCCGCCTGTATTGCAGTTGAAGCGGTTCCAGTCGCCCACCTTTTCCAGAAAGGGAAAGCGGTGTTCGCGGATGGAGAGCATCTTTATGCCGCCTGTGATGGCCTGCGCCTGTTCCACAAAGGCCGCGACCGGGGGCATATAGCGATATTCCATCGCCACCCAGATGGGGGCGGGATAGTCCAGCTGCGCCAGCCGCGCCCAATCTGCGGGATCGGTGAAAACGGGTTTTTCCACCAAAAGCGGCAAGGGCCGGGTTTCGGCTATCTGGGCAATCTGGGCCACATGCAGGTGGTTGGGGCTGGCGATCAGCAGGGCATCCAGCCCCTGATGGGCCAGAAGTTCGGCCACAGAGGTGGTGAAGCTGGCCTGCGGCGCCAGCGCTGCGGCTTGGGCGCGCATGCTGGCATCTGGCTCGAAAATGGCCGCAACCTCTGCCCCCTCCACCAGTGCCAGATTGCGCAGATGCTCTTGCCCCATCATGCCGCAGCCGATGATCCCGTAGCGAATTTTATCCAAGTTTCATGTCCTTATTTGAGCCTGACAGTGTAGCGCACGCGCTCTGGGTCATACCATGTCCAGGAGGCTTCGACCGACTGGCCATCATGGCTGTGGCTGATGCGGGTGATAAGCGGAAGTGGCGTGCCCGGCGGGTGGGGGAATTCGGGCGGCGCCCATGCGGGCAGCGGCCCCTGGCCCACGCTATCCACCGCGCGGGCAATGCGCAGATTGAGATGCGTGTGGTAGAAGTAATAGAGCGATTCCGAGAGTTCCAGCGCGCTGAGCGATTGGGCCTGTGCGCCATCCAGCCAGATTTCTTCTACCGCCGCCACAATGCCGGACAGAAAGCGCAAGCGGCGGATGCGGTAGCCATCGGGCGCGGTGCCGAAGGGGGGCAAGGCGGGGTCTTTGGCCAGCCGATCCACCGAGAGCACGCGCGCTTTGGGCAGGCCGCCCCCTTCGGCCAGTTCCAGCCGCAAGAAGGCATAGACAGAGGCCGGGTCTGCCTTGGCGCGGATATAATTGCCCGATCCTTGCACGCGTTCCAGAAGGCCCTTGTCCTGCAATGCCGCCAGTGCCTTGCGCAATGTCCCTACCGCAATTCCTTGGGCTGCGGCCATCTCGCGCTCTGGGGGCAGGCGCTCTCCATCCACCAGCCGGCCAGCGGCGATATCGCGGATCAGCAACTCCGAAATCTGCATGTGCAGTGGCAATGCTCCGGTATCTGACACGGCGCCCTCCACAGTGTTGCGCGCAAAATTGATACTCTATTGATTTACTATTTCCGAGGTGCTACGCAAGGGAAAAGATACATGGGGGATGGAGAAAATCATGAGCATCGTGCCTGTCACATCGGCCGATCTGGATGGGGCCGAAGTTAGCTGGTTTGCGGCGCTGTGTTCGGATGATTACGAATATCTGGGCGTGCCGGACGGGCGTTTGCGTTCCAGCTGGGAGCATTGTTCCAGCATTGTGAAAACGGCGGAAAAGAACGGGTTTCGCAATATTCTGTGCCCGTCCAGCTATCAGGTGGGGCAAGATACGCTGTCTTTCGTGGCGGGCTGTGCGCCGATCACGGAGCGGATCAATTTTCTGGCGGCGATTCGCTGTGGCGAAATGCAGCCTGTGATGCTGGCGCGCACAGTGGCCACGCTGGATCACATGCTCAAGGGGCGGCTGACGCTGAATGTGATCTCTTCCGATTTCCCCGGCGAGGTGGCCGATAGCGCCTTTCGCTACAAGCGCAGCCATGAAGTGGTGGAAATCCTGCGCCAGGCTTGGACGCGTGACGAGATTGAATATGATGGGGATATCTACAAGATCAGCAAGCTGACGGCAGACCCCGCACGCCCCTATCAGCAAAATGGCGGGCCGCTATTGTATTTCGGCGGCTATTCCCCCGATGCGCTGGAACTGTGCGGCGCGCAATGCGATGTCTATCTGATGTGGCCAGAGCCGCGCGAGATGCTGGAAAAGCGGATGCGCGATGTCCATGCCCGCGCCGAAGCGCATGGCCGGACGCTGGATTACGGGCTGCGGGTGCATATGATCGTGCGCGATACCGAGGCCGAGGCGCGCGATTATGCAGACCATATCGCCAGCAAGCTGGATGATGAATATGGCAAGCTGATCCGCGACCGCGCGCATGACAGTATCAGCTTGGGCGTATCCCATCAGGCGCGCGCGCGCGAATTGGCCGACAAGTTTGGCTATGTGGAGCCGAACCTCTGGACAGGGGTGGGCCGCGCGCGCTCTGGCTGCGGGGCGGCACTGGTGGGATCTGTTGATCAGGTCATGACCAAGCTGGAAGACTATCGCAAGATGGGCATTCGCGCCTTCATCTTTTCGGGCTATCCGCACCATAACGAGGCCGAGATTTTCGGTGCAAAGGTTATGCCGCATCTTAAAACCGTCTCTCTGCCGCATGCCTATGGCCGTGTGCCGGCACAGACACCCGCAACACCGCTAGGAAATGGGCCGCGCCGCTGATGGACAGAACTGCACTTACCCCCGATCTTTCGTTTTCGCGCATCGTTTATGGCATGTGGCGGCTGGGGGATGATCCCGATACCAGCCCCGCCCATGTGCAAGCCAAGGTGGAAGCCTGCCTAGAGCAGGGCATTACCACGATGGATCAGGCCGATATCTATGGCGGCTATACGGCAGAAGCGATTTTTGGCGCGGCTTTGAAGGCCGCGCCCGCCCTGCGCGACAAGATAGAGATTGTGACGAAATGCGATATCGTGGCCCCTGTAGGGCGGCATGCGGGCGCGCGGGTGAAGCATTATGACACATCGGCCGCGCATATCACCGCCTCTGTCGAGGCCAGCTTGCGCGAGATGGCAACTGACCGGATTGATCTGCTGCTCATTCACCGCCCCGATCCGCTGATAAACCCCGATGAAACCGGCGCTGCGCTGGATGCTCTGGTCGCCTCTGGCAAGCTGCGCGCGGTGGGGGTTTCCAACTTCCGGCCCTGGGATATGGATTTGCTGCAATCGCGCATGTCGGCGCGGCTGGTGACAAACCAGATAGAGCTGAGCCTGAGCGCGCATGAGGCCTTTGTGAATGGCGATCTGGCCTATCTGCACCAGCACTGGATTACGCCAATGGCATGGTCGCCGCTGGCAGGGGGCGGGCTGGCCAAAGCGGCGGGGCTGCGCGAAAAGCTGGATGCGCTGGGCGCAGAGTCTGGCACGGATTGGAGCGCGGTTGCCGTGGCATGGCTGCTGCACCACCCGGCAGGCATTCTGCCTGTGATGGGCACCAATACCCTGTCACGCATTGCCCGGATTGCAGATGCCCTGCGCGTGCCGATGGATCGGCAGACATGGTATGAGCTTTATACATTGGCGCTGGGGCGCGAGGTGGCGTGATGGCGGATGGCGGACAGATGCACCCTACAGAGTTTGTTCCCGGCCCCGATGCCGCCCGCGCGCTGCGCGATGCGCTGGGCAGCTTTGCGACAGGCGTAACACTGGTGACGATAGAAAGCGCTGAAGGGCCTATGGGCTTTGCCGCCAATAGCTTTGCCTCTGTCTCGCTTGATCCGGCGCTTGTGCTGTGGTCGCCCGCGAAATCTTCGCGCCGATTCTCGCATTATCTGGGCGCTGCGCATTACGCGATCCATGTTCTGCCGCAATCGGCGCAGGGGTTGCTGGCGCGGTTTGCCCGCGATGGCGCGGGGTTTGACGGGCTGGATTTTGCCCGCAACCGCGAGGGCGTGCCTGTCCTGCCGCAGGCGCTGGCGCGGTTCGAGTGCCGCCAGTATGCCACGCATGATGGGGGGGATCATGTTATCATTGTGGGCGAAGTGCTGCGCGCCGCCTGCCAGCCGGGCAACCCGCTGATCTTTGCGCAGGGAAAATACGGCGGCTTCAGCCCCTTGGGCTAAGGCGCAACCGCCCCTTTGGGAGAAGGGGCGCAACGTGGGGGGAGCGACGATGTTGCAGGGGCTTATTGGCCTGTCAAAACTCTTCGCGCTGGTCAATGCCAGCGCGCTGACGCTGGGGCGTTGGGTGGGGGGGTTTTGCATTCTGCTGATGGTGTTCTTCATCCTTGCGCAAGTGTTTTTCCGCTATGTGATCGGCACGGCCCTGCCCTGGCCCGACGAGGCCGCGCGCTTTTTGATGCTGTGGTCTGCGGGGTTGATGATTGGCACGGCCTATCGGCGCGGTGGCTTTGTGGCGATTGAATTGCTGGTGGCCCTGCTGCCCGGCCTGTTGCGCCATCTGCTGACATTGGCGCTACTCTCGCTTGCGATGGTGGTCTTGTGGAAAGCCTGGCAGATCGGGCTGCGCGAGGTGACGGGGCTGGCGGGGCGCTTTGGCACAGATAGCCTGAATGTGCCGACAAGCTGGGATTTCTCCACCTGGCGCAAAGTGCCGAAAGGCTGGCAGATGGCCTCTATGCTGGTGGGGATTGGTGCGCTGATTTCGGTCACGCTGGAACTGATGCTGCGCGAAATCATTTCACTTTTCGGGCGGCGCGATGATCTGCCTGCAATCAGTGATCAGGTCATGTTGGGGGCGGAATAGATGCTCAGTTTCTTTTTGCCGCTGTTTCTGGTCTTGCTGTTTCTGGGCTTGCCTGTGTTTTTCGCGCTCTTGGCCGCGCCGGGGCTGTTGCTCTGGGCCTCTGGCATGGAGCGCGACATCACGCTTCTGTATCGCAATGTCTATAACGGGATGGACAGTTTCCCGCTGATGGCGATTCCCTTCTTCATGCTGGCGGGCGAATTGATGAACCGTGGCGGGATTACCCTGCGGCTGGTGGAATTTTCGCAAGCGCTGGTGGGCCATTTCCGGGGCGGGCTGGCGCATGTGAATGTGGTGTCCTCCATGCTGTTTGCAGGGCTGTCCGGCTCTGCGGTGGCGGATGTCTCGGCGCTTGGGTCTATGCTTATTCCGGCGATGGAAAAGAACGGCTATAAAAAGCGCTTTGCGGCGGCGATCACGGCGGCAAGTTCGATCATCGGGCCAATCATTCCGCCATCGGGGATCATGATCATCTATGCCTATGTGATGGGTGAAAGCGTGGCGGCGCTGTTTCTGGCAGGGATTGTGCCGGGTATTCTGATGGCGGTGGGGCTGATGATTGCCGTGGCCCTGATGGCCGATAAATATGAGCTGCCCGCCGCCACCCGCCGCGCCAGTTGGGGCGCGCGTGGGCAGGCCTCCTTGCGCGCCTTTTGGCCGCTGATGACACCGGTCATCATTCTGGGCGGTATCCTTGGCGGCATCATGACCCCGACAGAGGCCGCCGCTGTGGCCGTGGGCTATGCGTTCTTTGTGGCGCTGTTCATCATGCGCACGCTGAAGCTGCGTGATATCCCCGATATCCTGACGCGTGCGGGCATTACCTCGGCCGTGGTGCTGCTGCTGGTGGGGGCGGCCATGGCCTTCAAGACAGTGGCCGCCCTTGCCCGCACGCCAGAGCAGATGGCAGGCATCATCCTTGCGCTGTCGGACAACCCGCTGGTGCTGCTGTTTTTGATAAACCTGCTTCTGTTCCTTGTGGGCATGTTTCTGGATGCAGGCCCGGCCATCATCATCCTTGGCCCCATCCTTGGCCCCATCTTTGTGGAACTGGGGGTGGATTCCGTGCATTTCGCCATCATCATGGCGGTCAATCTGACAGTGGGGCTACTTACCCCGCCCATGGGGCTGGTGCTTTTTGTCACCTCTTCCGTATCGGGATTGCGGATCGAGACACTCTCGAAAGCGATCCTGCCATTTCTGGCAGTCCAGATCATCGTGATCTTTCTGCTGACCTATATTCCCGCGCTGACGCTGACGGTGCCGCGTCTGTTCGGGTTTGTGCAATGATCTTCACATATCCAAGGGAGGAAACCAGATGTTGAAGACAACCCTGAAGTCGCTGCTTGTGGCGACACTGATTGCCGGGCCGGTTGGCGCGGCTTTCGCGCAGGACATCACCCTGCGCGCCACTGCCACCTCGAACGAGGATGACGAGGATTATGACGGGCTGGTGGTGTTCAAAAGCTTTGTCGAAAATGCGTCAAACGGGGCGATTGCGGTGGATCTGTTCATCGGCACGCAGCTTTGCACGCGCGGCGATGAATGCCTTGCTGGCGTGGCCGATGGCTCTATCGATATTTTCGTGTCCACCTCTGGCGGCGCGGCGGGGCTATTTCCCTATATTCAGGTGCTGGATTTGCCCTATCTGATGAGCAATGACCGCGTGGCCGAATATATCCTTACGCAAACCAGCTTTACCCGCGAAATCCGCGATCTGGCGCTGGCCGATAGCGACGGGCTGATCCGGCTGATGACGATCGGAAATACAGGTGGCTGGCGCAGCTATGCCAATACCCAAAAACGCATCGAAACCCCCGCCGATCTGGCAGGAATGAAAATGCGCACTGTGCCTGCCGATCTGCCGCAAACACTGGCAACCGCCCTTGGCGCGGCCCCAACCCCGATTGCATGGCCGGAACTGTTCACCTCGCTGCAAACGGGCGTTGTGGAAGGCACGGCAAACGGGATTACCGATATCATGAACATGCGGTTCACCGATGCCGGGCTGAAATACCTGACGCTGGACAATCACAGCTATATGGGTGCCTTCTGGTGGATGGGCAACGAGCGGTTCATGAGCCTGTCTGATGCCCATAAGCGCATCATTCTGGATGGGTTTGACGCGCTGCAGCAGGCCACATTCGCCAGCCCCAAGCGCAAGGAAATTGCCGCTTATGACGCGTTCCGCGCGGCGGGTGGTGAAATCTATGTGCCCACGGAAGAGCAGAAAGCCGCTTTCAAGGCCGCCGCTGACCCCGCCTTTGACTGGTTCCGTGGCAATGTGCCCTCTGGCCCCGAAGTGCTGGACAGCTTCATGGCCCATGCCGCTGCGGCAGAGGCCCATATCGACGCCGCGCGCATGGCCGATATGGACTAAGCCCAAACGCATGGCCTGACATTGGAATGCCCGGCAGGTTTGCCGGGCATTTTTATATTATCGCAGCCCGCCTACTGCCTTAGCCATAAAGCCCCGCCATGCGCGCGCGCAGGCGGATCAGGGCAAGAACCGTGTCTATTGTGGGGGTCGGGGTTTGGGTCAGATGGCCCAGCTCCTGCACTGCACTTACCAGCGCGTCAATCTCCATCGGGCGGCCTGCATCAAGGTCTTGCAGCATCGATGTGCGATGCGCGCCAACGGCCGCGCCGCCATCTATCCGGCGATCCACATCTATGGGGAATTTTACCCCCAGCTTTTGCGCGATCTCTTGCGCTTCCACCATCATGGCGCGGGCCACGGCCCGCGTGCCGGGATCGGTGCACAGCACATCCAGCGTGGCATGGGTCAGCGCGGAAATGGGGTTGAAGGACAGGTTGCCCCACAGCTTTACCCAAATCTCATCGCGGATTTGCGGGCGTACAGGCGCGCGCAGCCCCACGGCCTGCAAGGCTTGTGACAGGCGCAACGCGCGGTCTGATTTCTCGCCCGAAGGTTCGCCCAGCGAAAAGCGGTTGCCCTCTATATGCCGGATCGTGCCGGGCGCGCTGACCTCTGCCGCCGGATAGACAACGCAGCCCAACACGCGCTCTGGCCCAAAGCCCTGCCATTGCGCGCCGCCGGGATCGACGCTTTCCAACTGCTTGCCCTTCAGAGGCCCGTCCAGCCCGTGAAAATACCACCACGGCACGCCATTCACGCCCGATACAATGGTGGTATTCTCGCCAATCAGGGGCTTTATGCGATCCACCACAGGCGGCACGGAATGCGCCTTGAGCGTGATGATGACATAATCCTGCGGCCCAAGCGCTGCGGGATCATCCGATGCGGTGACAGGCACAGTGAAAGTGCCCTCTTCCTCTATCAGGGTCAGGCCCTTCTCGCGCATGGCGGCCAGATGGGGGCCGCGTGCTACAAGGCTGACATCTGCGCCGCCTTTGGCCAGTTTCGCGCCCATATAGCCGCCAATCGCGCCCGCCCCGAAAATGCAGATTTTCATACCCTTACGCCTCCGTCACCAGACCCAGCTTTTCAGCCAGCCCGATGCGCTGCAATTTGCCCGTGGCCCCTTTGGGGATTTCGGGAAGGATAACCACTTTGCGCGGAACCTTGAAATCGGCCAGCCGAGTGGCGGCGAAATCGCGGATTTCGCGCTCTGTGGCCTCTGCGCCGTCGCGCAGTACCACGGCGGCGGCCACTTCTTCACCCAGCTTGGGGTGGGGCAGGGCGAATGTGACCACCTGCACCACGGCGGGATGATCCATCAACACGGCATCCACTTCCAGCGGGCTGACTTTTTCGCCGCCGCGATTGATGATCTCTTTCAGGCGGCCTGTCAGGTTCAGATAACCTTCGCCATCAAATGCGCCCTGATCGCCGGTGCGGAACCAGCGCTTGCCTTCGGCCATGAAAAAGCTTTTTGCATTGGCATCGGGGTTGCCCTCATATCCCGGCGTCACATTGGGGCCGGAAATCACCACCTCGCCGGTGGCATCCATGGGCAATAGCCGATCTTCGATTTCATGCGCCACACGCACTTCCGGCCCGCCAGCAACACCCACAGAGCCGGGCTTTTGCGCGCGCGGTGGCAGCGGGTTCGATGTCATCTGATGCGCGGCCTCTGTCATGCCGTAGCTTTCAATCACAGGGCAGCCAAAGGTTTCGCCCAGTTGCACCATCACTTGCGGCGGCAGAGAGGCAGAGGATGACCGGATCAACCGCAGCTTGGTGCGGCCCAGAATTTCGGCATTGCGTTCAGCGCGGGTAAGAATGGTTTGGTGCATGGTTGGAACAGCCGTGTACCAAGTGGGTTGCGCGCTATCCAGCCAGCCGAAAAAGCGCAGCGCATCAAAGCCCGGCGCGCACCAGATAGAGGCCCCGGCCGCAAGGCTGGCCGATACTGCCGCAACCAGCCCGTGAATATGGAACAAGGGCATCACATTCAGGCAGCGATCCCCCTCTGTCAGCGCCAGTGACGCGCCAATGTGGCGGGCAGAGGCCACAAGATTGCGCTGCAACAAAGGCACGATTTTGGGGCGCGAGGTTGTGCCCGATGTGTGCAGGATAAGGGCGATATCCTCCGGGCCAGAGGGCGCGGTATCGGGCGTGCCCTCTGCGCGCCCCTCCGGGTGCAGGGTGAAACTGCCTGCGGGCGCGCTGGCATCCGTGCTCAGGCGCAGCACCACCAGCCCATGCCGGCCCGCCGCTTCCAAAGCGGGGCCGTCATAGCCTGCGGGCAGGACGATGGCCTTGGCCTTCAAATCCTCCAGATAGAAATCGAACTCATCCACCCTGTAGGCCGGGTTTAGCGGTGCTGTGACAGCCCCTTGCGCGATGGTCACAAAGGCCGCCGCCATCTCTGGCCCGTTGGGCAGCACAATGGCCACCCGGTCGCCCCGGCCAATGCCTGCGCCATGCAGGGCGGCCAATGTCTGGCCAGTAAGGGCGCGCAAGCCGCCATGCGTCAGCCATGGGCGGTCTGGCGCACCCAGGGCGAGCGCAGTATCGGGGTGGTGGGCCAGAAGGGCGCTAAGCGTCTCGGACATGATCATTCCTTTTTCTTCAGTAAATCAGAGAGAGGGGCTATCGGGAAGGGGCCTTAGCCCGGCTGCGCGATTGCACGCCGCTTGCGCAGCTTGGCCAGCACCGGCAACAGAAAGAACATTGCCGCAATCGCCATGAAACTGCCCGACAGGGGGCGCGTGACAAAAGTTGTGATATCGCCCTGTGCCGCGATCAGCGCCTGACGAAAGCTTTGCTCCATCACCGGGCCAAGCACCAAGGCCAGAACCAAAGGCGCCATGGGGTAATCGGCCTTGCGCAGCAGATAGCCCACAACCCCGAACACAAGGATAAGCCAGACATCATGCATGCGCTGGTCAGGGGCAAAGCCGCCCACGATGCACAGCACCAGAACCACGGTACACAGCACAGAAAACGGCGTTTTCAGCGCCCAGACAAAGAGCGGGATCAGCGCCAGATTTATCAGCACTGCGGCCAGATTGGCGGTGTAGAGCGATGAAATCAGACCCCAGACGAAATCTGGCTGTTCGATAAACAACATTGGCCCCGGCATCAGTCCCCACATCACCATCCCGCCCAGCAAAAGCGCTGTGGTGGGCGAACCGGGAATGCCAAGCGAGAGCATGGGCAAAAGCGATCCGGTAGAGGCCGCGTTATTGGCGGTTTCGGGGGCAACCACGCCTTCAATATTGCCCTTGCCAAAGGTCTCTGGCCGTTTGGAGGTGCTTTTGGCAATGCCATAGGCCATGAGAGAGGCAGGCGTTGCCCCGGCGGCAGGCAGCATCCCCACGAAAAACCCAAGGACAGAGCCAAGCGTCATGGTTTTCCATGTGCGCGCCAAGGCCCGGAAGGCCGAGATCAGCTCTGAATATGTTACTTTGGCAGGGGTTACAGTGGGGGCAGTGCGGGATTTCTCCAATGTCCAGAGAACCTCGCCAATGCCATAAACGCCGATGGCGAGAACCAGAAACGATACCCCGGCATAAAAGCCCGGCAGATCAAAGAACACAAGGCGCGGCTGGCCTGTGATCAGATCCAGCCCGACAGTGGACAGCACAAGGCCAAGGCAGATCATGGATATGGTTTTCAGCGCATCATCGCCCCCCAACCCCACAAAGGTGGTAAAGGCCAGAAGCACCAGCGCGAAGTTTTCCGCCGGGCCGAATTTGAGCGCGAAATCCGCCAGGGGCGCGGCAAACATAGTAAACAGGACAATCGAAATCGTGCCGCCCACAAAAGACGCCCCCGCCGCCGCGATCAGCGCCAGCCCCGCCTTGCCCTGCTGCGCCATGGGCCTGCCGTCAAAGGTGGTGGCCACTGCAGTGGAAGACCCCGGAATGCCCAACAGGATGGAACTTATCGCGCCGCCATACATCGCGCCATAATACAGCGCCGCAAGGAAAATGATGGCAGAGGCGGGCGGCACGATAAATGTCAGCGGCAGCACAATCGCCACCCCGTTGACAGAGCCAAGCCCCGGCATGGCGCCGATGAACAGCCCCAAAGTTACGCCCACGATAACAATGCCAATATTCAGCGGCATCAGCGAAGTTGCAAAGCCTTGGCCAAGCAGCGAAAGAATTTCCATGATCTGTGCGCCTTTAGAAGAACATCGCATAAAGCGGGAAGAACAGCGGCTCTGTTATGCCCTTGGGCAAGAGGATCAGAAGCGCCACCTCGAAGAAGAAGAACAGCACCACAGGCGTTATCAGCGACAGCGCCAGGGTGACTGTCCAGCCATTGCGCCCGAAAAAGCGCAGATACCACAGCATGAACAAAGGGATCGCCAAGTATGCCCCGATGATCGGCATCATCAGGATTGTCAGGCCCAGTGCCAATGTTGCGGCCAGAACCGGGCCAAGCATGCCGGGTTCGAAAAAGGGTTTCATATCCTCTGCCCGCACCCCCGCAAGAACAGAGCGCAGGAATACCCCGCCTGTGGCCACAAACATGATGGCCGACAGCCAGAACGGAAATGCCCCGCCCCCCGGCCCGCGCGCACCGTCCCAGCCAATGGGCAAGACAGTGGCATGCCACATCAAATAGGCGGCAAACCCCATCATCGCGGCGGCGATCAGGCTTTCAGGTTTCAGAACGGCTTTGAGCATGGCGGCGAAACTCCGTGCAGGGCGCAAAGGGGCCGGATGCAGCGGGCTGCAGCATCCGGCCTTTGGGGCAAGGTGAGACGAATGAGATGTCAGGATTGCTGTTCGATCGAATCCAGCAAATCGCGGTGCAAATCGCGCTCGCGCAGGAAATATTCCTGTAGCGCTTCGCCCGCCAGAAAATCTGTCAGCAGCGCCTGTTCGGCTGCATAGGTTTGCCAGACTTCGGTTTCACTTAGCGCGCGCAGCAGATCGATGTAATAGGCTTGCTGCGCGTCTGTCAGGCCAGCGGGTGCAACAAAGCTGCGCTGCATGTAATATTCCAGATTATGCCCAAGTTCGGCAAAAGTGGGGATATCGGGCATGCTTTCCAGCCGATCTGCGGTAAGCAAGGCAATCGGGCGCACGCGGCCTGCTTGCCAGAAATTCATCGCCTCTGACGGGTTGTTCACGCTGGCATCAATATGGCCACCGGCAAGCTGTGTTGCCACTTCGCCACCGCCGCCCATAGGGACATAGGTGTGGCGAATGCCGAATTCACGCTCCAAGAGCGCGGTTACAAGGCTGTCTTCCTGCCCCGACCCCGTGCCGCCCATGCGCCATGCGCCATCTGCCGCGCGCGCGGCCTCGACATATTGCTCCAGCGTCTCAATGCCGCTATCGACATTCACCCAAAGCGCGAATGTATCCACGGCCATGCGTGCAATCGGCGTGAATTCTTCGATATTCACGCCGATATCTGTCTGGATGGGCGTTGTGAAATAGCTGTTCAGCGTGGCCATGATGATATGGGGGTTGGCGGAGTTGTCTTTCAGATAGCGCAACGCTTCTGCGCCAGAGCCGCCGCCTTTGTTCACAGGCATGAAGGGCATGCGCGCCAGCTGTTCTTGCTGGATGATAGTCTGGAACAGACGGGCCAGACGGTCTGCCCCGCCCCCCTGTCCGGCCATGATGACCATTTCAACCGGGCGGTTGGGTTGCCAGTCGGACGCATGGGCAGGCAGGGCCATGCTCAGGGCCGCGGCTGCGGCGATGCTGAAGATCGTGCGGCGTGATGATGTGATAGTCATGGTTTGGTTCTCCTCCCTAAACCTCTGACATGATCGGCGCGAAACTTTATGTCGCTGTCAGATTGGTAGTTGAAATATTGTGTCGGTATTTTTTTCAACTTCATTCGTGTTAAAGGGTAATATTTGTAACATTACAAATATTGTAATTGTTAAAAATGTTGTGCCAACAATTTTGTAAAAGCACTCTCGCCTAAGGGCGGCAGAGCATGCTAGGCTTCTGTGTCGGCTGGCCGTATGTGCCGCGCGACATTGCGAAGGGAGGAAAATTCGCATGCCGCTGAAAAGCATTCTGGTCGCCTTTTCGGGCGATCCGGCAAGTTGCACCGCGTTGCAATTTGCCTTGCGCCTGCAACAGCGCCACAACGCGCATGTGACAGGGGTGGTCTGGCACGGCCCCGTGCCGCTGGAAAGCCGCCACCGCGCCTATCTGACCCGCGATGTGGCCACCATGCTGATCGGGCGCGAGGATGAGGCCGCACAGCGCATTGGCGCCGAATTTGCCGCGCAGGTGGCCACAATGGGCGACGCGGAGCGCGCAAGCTTCATTGATCTGCACGAGATGGAAACCTTCAGCCTGCCCCGCCATGCGCGCGCCTATGATCTGGTTGTCATGACGCGCCACGCGGCCGAAGTGGGGCGCGAACATGCCGAAGTGCGCCCCGATGTGGTGGCGCTGCGCAGTGGCCGGCCCGTGATTACGGTGCCCGATCATCACTCCGGGCAGATGCCAAAGCATGTCGCGCTGGGCTGGGATGGCAAACGCGCCGCAACGCGGGCCTTGGGCGATATGTTGCATGTGCTGGGGGGGGCGGAAAAAGTAACGCTTGTGACGGTTGCAAAATCGCCAGAGCCAAAGCCAGAGGCGGGGGATGATGCGCTGGCCTATCTGGCCCGCCATGGGATAGAGGCGCAATGGCTGCACCGCGCGCCGGGGCGCGGGCGCATTACACAAACCCTGCTGGAAGCCTGCACCGAAATTGGCGCGGATATGCTGGCAATGGGGGCCTATGAGCACTCCAAATTCACCGAAGATTTGCTGGGTGGGGTCACGCGCGACATTCTGACAGATGCGCGCTTGCCGGTGATGATGTCGCATTGAGGCATGGCGCGCAACTGGCCCAAATGCCGGTTTGCGCGTTCAACTGGCGGGGGTGCACCCCGCCAGCCGCCTTGCCGCCAGCCAGCTTGCCAATGCCATAAGCCCTGCCGTTGCAAGGCACAGGGGCAAGCCGCCCAGTTGGTAGCTTATCCCTGAAAGGGCCGTGCCAATCAGGCGCCCGGCCGCATTGGCCATGTAATAAAATCCCACATCGCGGGTAATGCGCTCTGCCGCGCCGAAGGCAAGGATCAGGTAAGAATGCACCGCGGAATTGAGCGCAAAGACAAAGCCAAAGAGCAACAACCCCGCCACCAGCGCCGCTGTCAGCCCGGCACCGGGGCCATCGGCAAGCCAGCTTGCAAGTGCCAGTATGAGCGGGATGGGAACCAGCAGGCCCGCCATATGAATCGCCTTCTGGGTGATCTGGGCCTCTGACGTGCCTTTGGCGCGCAGCAGACGCGGGGCAAAGGCCTGCACTGCCCCATAAAGAATGATCCAGAGCGCCATGAACCCGCCCACCAGAAAGAATGCCTCGCGCCGCCCCTCTGCGGTGCCATCCGAAAGCACGGCCTGAAAATAGATCGGAATGCCCACCACGAACCACACATCTCGCGCGCTAAAGAGAAACATCCGCGCCAGGCTGAGGCGATTGACGCGCGCATCTTTCGACCGCCATCCCCCCCAGCTTTCGCCCGCTTTCATCCGGCCCGGCAGCCCATCGGGCAGGAAGAGAACCACAGCGACAAGGATAGCCGCCAAGACCCCGGCCATGGCCCAGATCGCGGCCTGGAACCCGGCGAGCGCAAGCAATGCCGCACCCAGGAAGAACCCGGCCCCTTTGACCGCGTTTTTGGAACCTGTCAGCACCGCCACCCAGCGGAAAAGCGCGCCCTCGGCCGCAGGGGCCAGCAATTTGACCGCCGATTTCGAGGACATTTTGGCCAAATCCTTGGCGACTCCCGAAGCCCCCTGCACCGCCATGACAAAGATGACAGAGGCGGCGATGCTCCACCCCGGATCAAGCTGCGCAAGCGCTGCAAGGGCTGCGATCTGCAAGCCGAGGCCCGCATAAAGCGTGGCCGCCAGCCCAAAGCGCGCGGCCAGCCAGCCCGCCGCCAGATTGGTGAGGATGCCTGCCAGCTCATAGAGCAAAAACAGCCAGGCCAGCTGGATGGGCGAAAAGCCAAGCGCGTTGAAATGCAAAAGCACCAGCATTCTGAGCGCGCCATCTGAGAGCATGAAAGCCCAGTAAGCCGCTGTCACAGCAATATAGGCGCGCATTGGGTTTGGGGCGCTCATGATCTGGCCTTTCGCCTGTGGTTTCGGGCGCAAGCGGGGGCTGTCTGCCCCCGCACCCCCGAGGATATTTGAGCCAAGATGAAATCAGAGGCTGCGGGCAATCATGCGGGTGATATCGGCCAGCCTGCAGGCATAGGCCCATTCATTGTCATACCAGGCATAGAGTTTGAGTTGCGTGCCATTGATGACCATGGTGGATGGCCCGTCGATAATGGCCGAGCGGGGATCATTTGTGTAATCGCTGGAGACGAGGGGGCGGGATTCGTAGCCCAGGATGCCTTTGAGCGGGCCAGTGGCGGCGGCCTGAAAAAGCGCGTTCACCTCTGCCACTGTGGTGGGGCGTTCGAGTTCGAAGACGCAATCGGTGAGCGAGGCATTGAGAAGCGGCACGCGCACGGCATGGCCGTTGAGCCGCCCTGTGAGTTCGGGATAGATGAGCGTGATCGCTGTGGCGCTGCCTGTGGTGGTGGGGATGAGATTGGTGAGCGCAGAGCGCGCGCGGCGCAGATCTTTGGCCGGGCGATCCACGATGGTCTGCGTATTGGTCACATCGTGCAGGGTGGTGATCGAGCCGTGGCGGATGCCGAAGCGCTCGTGCACCACCTTCACCACCGGCGCCAGGCAGTTGGTTGTGCAGGAGGCGGCGGTGATCCTCCAGTTGGTGCGCGAGGGTATCGAGGGTATCGAGCCGCGTTTGCAGCTCTGCCCGGCCAAGTGCGGCTATCGGCAGTTTTACAAATTCCGTAATCCGATGGCGCAGCGCCGCATAGGTTTTGGCAAAGGCCTGCCCGGCCCCAGGCCCGGTGGCGCGCACGGGATCGGGCAGGCCCCAATGCCCGGCCATGGGCTGGCCAGGCCAGGGCGGGCAATCGCGCATGGCCGACATGTCACAGACCGTAAACACAAAATCCATCTGCGGGGCGCCGGGAAGCTGATATCTGGCAAGGGATTTCGAATAGAGCGATGCCGTTTCATGCCCATTCTCCTGCAGCACCTGCAGCGTTTCCGGGGCAATCTGGCCGCGTGCCTCTGTGCCCGCGGAATGTGCGACAAACTGGCCCGCGCCCAGATCGCGCAGCAAGGCTTGCGCCATGATGGAGCGCGCGGAATTGCCAGAGCAGAGGAATAGCACCTGAAACGGGCGCGCGGGCAAGGGCAGGTCTGGCACGCCCAGAGGGGAAAGCAGATCTGGCCGGGCGCGCGCCAGATCGAGCGTCAGATAGCCGATCAGCGCCTGCGCCTGCGGCAGGTTGACCGCGTAAAACAGCGACCGGCCATCGCGCGTGACCTGCACCAACCCCGCTTGCGCCAGATCTGACAGGTGATGTGAGAGCGTATTTTGCTTCATTTTCAGCGCCAGCGCCATTTCTGTGGGGCGTTGGGCGCGCGGGGCAAAGCGCATCAGCAGGCGCAACACCGCCAGCCGGCCCGGATGCCCAAGGGTTGCAAACATATTGGCGGCGCGATTCGTATCCATAATTCCTGAATAACGGAAATAATTGCATGCGGCAAGAGCCGTGCGCTGCGAAAAACCTGTGCTATCTTGAGGGCCGCGCGGAAAACGGGTAGCCACTTCACTGGGCGCGGCCACGCGCTTGCACAGCGATGGATGATCCAAAGGCCAGGCCGCACCACGATGCGCCAGGGCAATAATGGCCATACCGCCCAGATTGCGAGAAAATGAATGATTGATCTGCTTGAAAGTTCTTGCCCCGCCACGCATGATCGGGCCGTATATTTTTGCACCGACCAGAAATTTTTACCCTATACTTTATTCCTTGCAGATCAAATCCATCAGAAATGCCCGCAGCGTGATTTTGATCTTGTCATCGTCTCTGCCAGCCCAGTTGCAGACCATCCCCTGTTCCAACGCGATGGCATTCGCCGTGTTGTGCTGAATCTGGACGCCGTCAAAGACAGCCTGTTTGTGGATCAGCGCATTTCTCTGGCGGCCTATCTTCGGATTTTTGTGCCCCGCGCGTTGGGCGATGATTATCGGCGCATGGTCTATCTGGATGCCGATATGTTTTACCAGCGGGGGGATTTATCGCGCCTGCTGGACTTGGATTTGGGTGGCAAGGCGCTGGGCGCGGTGCGGGATTTGCCAGCTATCCGTCGGCCAGAGCGCATAAACAGTGATCTGAGGCATGTAACGAAAGAGCATTTCAAATATTTCAATTCCGGGATGCTGCTGATTGATGTTGCGCAATTTCTGGAACAAGAGATTGATCTGAAAGCGCTGGATATCGCAAAAACCCTTGGGGACAAGCTGCTGGCGCATGATCAAAGCGCATTGGACCTGGTTCTTAAAGGGGATTGGGTGGAATTGAATCCCATTTGGAATTATATTTACACACATCAAACGGCTTATTATTCGGGTTTCTTTGATGTCTGCATTTTTCATTTTTGTGGCCGCAGAAAGCCATTTAAGGGAACCTATGGTGGCTTTCCGCGCAGATTTACGGAACCCTATCGCCGATTTCTGACGGAGCATTGGCCAGAGGCTGTGCCTGCGGTGCAAAAAGGCTTACAGATCAATGAGAAAGCTTATCTGCATTATGGGGTTATGTTGCTACATGCGCTGAACCTGAAACGGTATATGAAATTTGAAGATGGCTGGTTGGATGATTTTGATGTCAGATAGCCATTATTCGAAGGAACAGAAGATATGAGTGGGGATCACCGCGCGCCCGTTGCTGTTATTACAATGGCGCGGGGCGATACGGATTTTCTGCAAATCTGGTTACGGCATTACGGGCGGCAATTTGGCGAAGAAAATCTATTTGTGCTTCTGGATGGGCAGGATCAGACGCGCCCGGAAAGCCGTGCAAATATCCTGGCACTGCCGCATATTCCCGCATCGCGCAGCCAAGGAGATTATGCCAGATCGCGTGCCGTTTCGGCGCTGGCGAAAGCGCTTTTCTTTCATTACCAGCGTGTTATCGCCTGTGATGTGGATGAGTTGCTGTGCCTTGATCCGGCCGCGGGCGATAATCTGACCGAATATTTGCTGAACAATATTCGGACTGCATCGGTTTCTGCGGTTGGGCTGGATATTGGGCAAAATTGTGCGCTGGAAGCGCCGCTGGATTTTGCAAAGCCAATTCTGGAGCAACGCAAATTTGCAAGGATTTCGGCGCGTTATACAAAGCCTGTTGTGGCTACGCGGCCAGTGACATGGGGGGCGGGGTTTCACCGGGTGAAAGGGGCCGGGTTGCGTATTGATCCAAATCTTTTCTTGTTTCACCTTGGCTTGGTGGATTATCAGCGCGCGGCTTTGAAAGCGGGCAGGGCTGATTTGGTGCAGTCAGGGTGGCAGGGGCATTTTGACAGGCGGCTGGAATTGTTCAAGGCGATTGAAACTTACCCTGCCAGAGATTTGGAACAGGTTTTGCCCAAAGCGTTGCGCCATATGAAATGGCGGCGCCCTTTATATGCGTTCAACAAGCCGGGGTCATTGCCTGCGAATATGATTGTGACTATTCCTGATAGATTTTCGCATGTGTTTTAGGCGCGATCTTTTAATCAATTAATGATATCTGATAAAAGATTTACGCGCTGTTGTAATGTGTCTGGTAAAAGATGGGCGTATCTTTCTGTCATGGATATATGGTGGTGCCCTAAAAGCTTTTGCACCTCGTAAATAGAGGCGCCCTTATTTATCAGCAGGCTTGCATAAGTATGGCGCAGGTCGTGGATTCTGACAGAATGCAGCCCCGCGTTATAGCGTATTCTGTGCCATGCGGCGTAGAATGACTGGTAGGCGGTATGGGTTTTGGGGTTTATAAAAACATAGTCGCTATCTGCGGCGCCCAAACCCAGACAGGCATTCAGGCGGGCGATCTGGTCTAAAACCTCCAAGGCGCTGGCGCTAAGTGTGATGCGGCGTTTTTTGCCGTTTTTGCTTAGCGGCACTGTCCAGATTTTAAGGGATGTATTCACCTCTCCCCATTTCATAAGGCGCGCTTCGCTTTTGCGCGCGCCTGTCAGAAGCAGCAGTTTTACGAAATGGTTTATATGGGGGTGGTGGTCTTTTCGGCATTCGGCCATCAGGCGCTGTATTTCCTGCTCCGACAGGAAGCGTTGCACATGGTCGCCCGTTCGTAACTGTTTGATTTTGCGGCGTTTGAAGCGGTTATCTTCCACAAAGCCCCAATGTTCTGCCACGTTGAGCAGGCGGTTCATCAGGAAGATGTGCTTGTTGATGGTGGAGGATTTGTAATCTTGTTTGATATGCTCCAGCACCCAGCGATCCAGCATGTTGGGGGTTATGTCTGTCAGTTTGAAGCGGCCAAGCTGGGGGCGGATGTGTTTGTCAAAGATGAATTTGTCCAGCTCTGGGCGGCGCTTTGTGGCTTTGGCGTAGGGGTAGTATTCTCGATCAAAGAAATCAGAGAGGGTGATCGCATGATCCATCTCTGCCGGAAGAGTATCTTCCGGGAATAGTGATTTTATTTCGAGGCGCTTGTTCATAATAAGATAATACCATGCAACTTTTGCTCTTAATATCTCGCCCGGAAACGGGTGTGTTGTCAAAATGTTTTAAGATTGGGGCGGTGCTTCGGCGTTTATTTTCAAAACTTGTTGCGGGGATGCATCTGAAAACGGGATTGGCGCGGTATTTTCCGGGGGAAGGGGGCGGGTGGCTTGACGCGGGGTGCGGGCGCGGTGATTCGGCGGGCAGGGCAGAAACGCAAAAGAGCGGGCCAAGGCCCGCTCTTTTTGGTTGTGTGGCAAGGGCAGGCCAGATTGCGCGGTGGGACGCGGTGTTCTGGCCTGTTGCACCGGGTGGCGCAGGTTATCTGGCAACAATTCCGCCAACGCCGCGCATATCAGAGGCGACACCTTCGAACACTTCGCCGGTGCCATTGGCGATGCCGCCAATCGTGCCGCAATTTGCCAAAATCGCAGTCGCCACACAGACCAGAATTATACGTTTTGCTTTTTCCATTTGTTCTGCCCGTTTGTCTGATTATTCAGATCATGGTTTTTGTATTCCCTTCGCGATATGGAGTTTTGGCGAAGGGGTAAGAAAAAGGCGGGCCAAAAGCCCGCCTTCCTATTTCCTAACTCAGATACATCTCAGACAAGATGTATTAGAATGTGAAGGCAACACCGAAGTCTGCCAGTGTTGTGCTCGAACCCGAATTCGGGTTGATGTTTGTCACACCACCGCGCAGGGCTGCACCGCCGCCCAGATCGTATGCTGCCCCGAGGCCAACAAACTGTGTTTTTGCGAAATCGCGGCGTGCAAATGCGGATACAGTAACTGCATCGAATGTGCCTGTTGCGCTGATACCATACTGGCTGTTGCTTGCGAATGCACCTTTCAGGTCATTCATAGCGGCGCCGTAGATGGCCTTAACAGACACGTTGTCCATCGTGTAGCCAAGTGCCAAGGTGCCGTGGCCCAGCTTTGTGGAGCCAGAGATGAGCAGAAGGTCTGCAAGCGGGCCACTTACCTTGAAGCGTGCCTGCTCGTAGCCAGCTGCGATCATGAACCCATCGAATTCATACTTCGCGCCAGCGGCGACTTCTGTCACTTCAGTTGTGATTGGCAGGGAAAGCGACAGACCGGTTCCGATGGACGCGCTACCAGCACCTGTGATGCCGAAGAACGAGTCAACCTGTGCACCAGTAAAGGTCAGGCCAATGTCTGTTGCTGTCAGCGTGTCGGATTTGGAGAACGCAACGCTGGCGTAAAGCGACAGGCCATCGATGCTGTATGTGTACAAAGCGCGCGGACGGGTCTTAAGGCCGGTTTCGTAGCCATAAACCAACGGTGCGCTTGCAGCGCCGATCAGCAACTTTGCGGTGCCGTCGATGCCGTTAACCAGACGGTCAACATACACCATTTCGTTCAGGTCGCGGATCGATGTCAGGCCAACGGGGTGCAGATCGCCTGTTGCGGCGCGTGCGCCACCAGCTACGTCACCAAATTCCAGACGGCCAAATGCGCCTTCGATGAACACTTTGCCAAGTGTGCCAGACGCTGCGGCTGTTGCCTGATCCGCACGGAACGAACCGCCGAATGCCAGGCCGCCATCGGTTTCACCTGTCAGTGTGAAGGTGACGCGTGCGCGGCTGATCAGGCTTACATCGTCGCCATCATAGAACAGGCCCATACGGCCATCGCCCGACAGTGTTACGTCTGCAGCAGCAACACCAGCCGACAGCGCCAGGGCTGTAGTAGTGAGAAGAAGCTTTTTCATTTTTTCCCTCGTTATCTAAGGATTCCTCGCCTCACCAGTTGTGGCGAGGTCTGAGCCTGTTTCATCTTTTCGGGGATGTTTTTCAAGCCAAAGCGACGGGGTGTGAGTGCAAGGGGCAGTATCTGGTGCAGAATTGTCACGCCTTTTGGGGCGGGGGCTGGCGCTGATCCGTGATGGAAATGGGCGCAGGCCCTTGCGGGGCTTGTTCCACTGGCGCGAACAGGCTAGAGAATACGGGGCGCTTAGACGAGGGATTTGGCGATGGCTTATACAGGCGTGGTGCGCGCAGCGGCGGTTTTTGGCCTGACACTGGCGCTTGCCGGGTGTAGCGGCGGGTTTGGCGGGTTTTTTCAGGGCGGCGAACGGTCGCGCGCGCTGGCGGCTGATATTCAGGCGCAAGAGCGGCTGTCGGGGCCAGAGCGGCAATCTACAGTGTGGGATCTGTTTTCCAACGCGCAGCCGCCCAGCACGACAGTAGAAGTGAACAAATACTTGTGGAATGCATCGCTGGAGATATTGGATTTCTTGCCTGTGCAATCTGTTGATCCGTTTTCGGGCGTGATTGTGACAGGCTTTGGCACACCGCCGGGGGGCGGGCGTGCTTATCGCGCCGCGGTGCTGGTGAATGACCCGGCGCTGGATGCGCGGTCTTTGAACGTCGCGCTGATGACATCCAGCGGCCCGGCCAGCCGCGAGACGATTCGCGCCGTGGAAGATGCGATCCTGACACGCGCGCGGCAATTGCGGATTCGCGACCGGGGTTTGTAAGCCTCTGGGCGGGCAGTGATCTAGACCTTGCCCCAAGGGGGCGCTAAAGATGCCGGGCCGGATGTGCCCGGCATTTTTATTTGTCCAGCCACAGGAAACAGCATGTCCAGCCCGAATGATGCCCGCTACAGCCCGCAAGAGATTGAAGCGCAGTGGCAAGAGGCCTGGGATGGGGCCGAGGTGTTCAAGGCCCGGCGCGACCCCGCCAAGCCCAAATACTATGTGTTGGAAATGTTCCCCTATCCATCTGGGCGGATTCACATGGGGCATGTGCGCAATTACACGATGGGCGATGTGGTGGCGCGGTACAAGGCGGCGCAGGGGTTTTCGGTGCTGCACCCCATGGGCTGGGATGCCTTTGGCATGCCCGCCGAGAATGCCGCGATGGAACAGGGCGGCCACCCGAAAGACTGGACATATGGCAATATTGCCGTGATGCGCGACCAGATGAAGCCTTTGGGCCTGTCGATAGACTGGAGCCGCGAATTTGCCACCTGTGATCCGGAGTATTACGGGCAGCAACAGGCGATGTTCATTGATATGCTGCATGCGGGATTGGTGTATCGCAAGAATGCCGTGGTCAACTGGGATCCGGTGGACATGACCGTGCTGGCCAATGAACAGGTGATCGACGGCAAGGGCTGGCGCTCTGGCGCCGAGGTCGAGCGGCGCGAACTTACGCAGTGGTTCTTCAAGATTTCCGAGTATTCGGCAGAATTGCTGGAGGCGCTGGAGGGGTTGGAGAACTGGCCCGAAAAGGTGCGTCTGATGCAGCGCAACTGGATCGGGCAATCGCGGGGGTTGCAATTTGCGTTTGCCCTGAGCGCCGACTCCCCAAAGGAGTTACTTGCAATCCTGGGCGGCCATGACAAGATCGAAGTCTATACAACGCGGCCCGATACGCTGATGGGTGCAAGTTTTGTGGGTATCTCGCCCGATCATCCTTTGGCCAAGCAGTTGGAACGCCATGATCCCGACGTGGCCGCTTTTGTGGCCGATTGCCGCAAGATGGCCACCACCGAAGAAGCGTTGGAAAAGGCCGAGAAGAAGGGCTTTGATACCGGAATTCGGGTGCGCCATCCGTTTGATAACGCTTCGGAATTGCCTGTCTATATCGCAAATTTCATCCTGATGGATTACGGCACGGGCGCAATTTTCGGCTGTCCGGCCCATGACCAGCGCGATCTGGATTTCGCGCGCAAATATGGCTTGCCGCACCCCGATGTCTTTGTGGCGCTGGAAGATGACACGCCTGTCACTGCCACGGCCTTTGTGCCGCCCAAAACCGAGGCCGTGCGCTATCTGCGCGGATTCGCGGGCGATGAGGTGCAAACCGGCGCGCAGGCCGTAGAAGCCGCGATCAGCTTTTGCGAATCGCAAGGGGTGGGGCATGGGGTGACGCAATACCGCTTGCGCGATTGGGGGCTAAGCCGCCAGCGCTATTGGGGCTGCCCGATCCCGGTGGTGCATTGCGCCAGTTGCGGTGTGGTGCCAGAGGCGAAAGAAAACCTGCCCATCCGCCTGCCCGATGATGTGAGCTTTGACCAGCCGGGCAACCCGCTGGATCGTCACCCCACATGGCGCGATTGCACTTGCCCCAAATGCGGCGCTCCCGCGCGGCGCGAAACCGACACGATGGATACATTCGTGGATTCAAGCTGGTATTATGCCCGCTTCACCAGCCCCCATGCGCCCACGCCCACCAATGCCGAAGATGCGGCCTATTGGATGAATGTGGATCAGTATATCGGCGGGATTGAACATGCGATTTTGCACCTGCTTTATTCGCGCTTCTTTGCGCGGGCGATGGTGAAAACCGGGCATTTGCCCGAAACTGCGCGAGAGCCGTTCAATGCCCTGTTCACGCAAGGGATGGTGACGCATGAGATATACACCACCCAAGACGCGCGGGGCCGTGCCATTTACCACCTGCCCGAAGAGGTGGAAGATGGAAAGCTGAAGGCCACAGGGCAGGCGGTGCGGATCATCCCGTCTGCCAAGATGTCGAAATCCAAGAAGAATGTGGTTGATCCTGTCAATATTATCAGTGCCTTCGGGGCCGATACCGCGCGCTGGTTTGTGATGTCTGACAGCCCGCCCGAACGCGATGTGGAATGGACAAGTGCGGGCGCAGAGGCCGCGTTCAAGCATCTGGGCCGCGTCTGGGCCTTGGGGGCGCGGATTGCTGAAATGGCAGATGGCACGCCCACAGAGGGCGATACCGATCTGATGCGCGCGCTGCACCGCGCGATTGCCGATTGCACCAAGGCCATCGAGAATTTCGCTTTCAACAAGGCGATTGCAGAGCTTTATGCCTTCACCAATATCCTGTCCAAATCCAAGGCCAGCGGGGCTGCTCAGAAAACCGCCATGCGCGGGCTGGCGCAGTTGATGGCGCCCATGGTTCCGCATCTGGCCGAAGATATCTGGGCGCGGCTGGGCGGGGCCGGGCTGGTGGCCCAGGCCCCCTGGCCCAAGGCCGACCCGGCGCTCTTGCAGCGTGACAGCGTGATCCTGCCCATCCAGATCAATGGCAAGCGGCGCTCCGAGATAGAGGTTCCTGCCGATATGCCAAAGGAAGAGGTTGAAAAACTGGCGCTGGCGGATGATGCTGTGATCAAGGCATTGGCGGGCGGTGTGCCCAAAAAGCTGATCGTTGTGCCGGGGCGGATTGTGAATGTCGTTGTCTGATCGCAGAGGCCTGCTTCTGGCCCTGGCCGCCCTGCCCGTGGCGGCCTGTGGCTTTGCGCCTGCCTATGGGCCGGGGGGTGCGGGGCTGGCCTTGCGCGGGCAGGTGCGCGCCGCCGATCCTGTGACATCGGGTGATTTCGATTTCGTGGCCGGGTTGGAAACCCGTCTGGGCCGGCCCACAAATGCGCGCTATGATCTGGCCTATCAGATCACCACCTCGGAACGCGGCGCGGCGCGTGTGGCGGGTTTGGGCGAAACGCGCATCACGCTGTTTGGCAGCATCACCTACCGCCTCACAGATCGCACCACAGGCGCAGTTGTGACCGAAGGCAATTTGCGCGATTTCACCAATTATTCCACCACCGACACCCAGCTTGCCACATTGCGCGCGCAAGAAGATGCGCAGGCGCGGCTGATGCGCATTCTGGCCGATCAGGTGGCCGCACGGCTGTTGGCCGCCTTGGCGGGATGAAGCTTTCTGCCCGCGATCTGGCCCGGCTGATTGCCACGCCCGACCCCAAACTTGCCGGGCTGCTGATTTATGGCCAGGATGCCATGCGCGTGGCGCTGAAGCGGCAAGATCTGGTTGCCGCCATCATCGGCCCGCAAGGCGAGGGCGAAATGCGGCTGGAACGTCTGGCGGCGGCAGAGCTGCGCCGCAACTCCGCGCTGTTGCCCGATGCGCTGAAGGCGCAAGGGTTTTTTCCCGGCCCGCGCGTGGTGCTGCTGGAAGATGCGACAGATCAGGTGGTTGATTCGGTGGCCGCTGCGCTGGCGGATTGGCAGGCAGGCGATGCGCAGCTGGTCGCAACCGCAGGCGCGCTGAAAGCCACATCGAAGTTGCGCAAGCTGTTTGAAGGGGCGCGGGCGGCAGGGGCCGTGGCCCTCTATGATGATCCCCCCACCCGCGAAGAAATCGAGGCTGCCTTGCAAAAATCCGGGCTGGCGCAAGTGGGGCCAGAGGCGATGCGCGATCTGGTGGCGTTGTCGCGCATGCTTGATCCGGGCGATTTCCGGCAGATGCTGGAGAAAATCGCGCTGTATAAATACGGTGATGCCACCCCGCTTGCCCCTGAAGATATCGCCGCCGTTGCCCCTGTCAGTCTGGAAGCTGCGGTGGATGATCTGCTGGATGCCGTGGCCGAAGGGCAGGCCGCACAGATTGGCCCCCTGCTGGTGCGGTTGCAGGGGCAGGGCGTGGCGGCGGTGACACTGGCCATCATGGCGATGCGCCATTTCCGCAGCCTGCACGCCATTTCCTGCGATCCCGGTGGGCCTTCGGCGGGCATTCAGCGCGCGCGCCCCCCCATTTTCGGCCCGCGCCGTGATAAAATGCTGGCACAGGCGCAAAACTGGGGCTTGGCGCGGCTGGAGCGCGCGCTGGCCGATCTGGTGGCGGCCGATCTGACCCTGCGCTCTGCCTCGAACGCGCCGGGGATGGCGGTGATGCAACGCGCGCTGATCCGGCTGGCCATGCTGGTGCGGCGCTAGGGGGTGTGGTGTCACCTGGCGCATTGGCAAGGGCAGGTTAGAGCCATTTGGGGGCATAGCGCCGCGCGGAATCAAGGGCGTTAGCCCGCCGCGCATCGCCGGGCCGCCCCTCGGCACGGCGATTTGGCTGCAACCTGCGCTTAGCCTGAATTTCGCGCGGATTTGGCCGCCATAAAGTGACATAGCCTAAAAGCCAGATCGCCGCACCGCGGCCCGACGCTGCGCGGCTTTGCGTATGCCCCCACAAAGCTGCGCCTTGCGGCGGAGCCTTCTGCTAAATGCTGAACACCTTGGGTTTTCATACCGCACAAATTTCCCATAGCACCGGGTTTCGGCCTTTATTGCAGCGCTTGGCGCAGAATGTGGCCGCTGCGCGAATTGGTGCTGTATCACCTCTTTCCGCCAGTTGGCCTTCATGCCAAACTTGGCCATCCGGGGTGAATACGAAAAGGGGCAAGCGCCATGTATACAGTTATCGGCAAGGCCAATAGCCGCGCCACCCGCGTTTTGTGGATGCTGGAGGAATTGGGCCAAAGCTATGACCATATCCCCGCCGCGCCGCAATCCGAGGGGGTGGTCAGTTTTAACCCGGCAGGCAAAGTGCCGGTGCTGATAGAAGATGGCACGCCAATCACCGATTCGACCGCGATTATCCAATATCTGGCCGATAAGCATGGCGCGCTGACATTTCCGGCCGGTTCGCTGGATCGCGCGCGCCAAGACAGCCTGACGCAATTTCTGCTGGATGAATTTGATTCCGCCCTGTGGATGGCCGCGCGCCACAGCTTTATCCTGCCGCAGGAATTGCGCCAATCCGCGATCAAGGAATCGCTGATCTGGGAATTCACAAATAGCCAGAAAACGCTTGTCCACCGTCTGGGCGATGGCCCGTTTCTGATGGGCGCGCAGATGACAGTGCCCGATATCATTCTGACCCATTGCGGGATCTGGGCGCGGGTGGCTAAATTTCCTGTCACAGAGGCCAAGCTTGGCGCGTATCTGGAACGCATGACCGTGCGCCCTGCCCTTGCGCGGGTGCTCAGGGCGATGGGGTAGCATTGGCCGCCTGACGACACAGAGGCGGGCCACCCGGCGCGCCCCGGTTTCACCGCCGCAAAGGATCTGCCGGATATGTGCCCAGAATGCGCAGATAAGAGGTGAAATAGCGCAGCTCTTCCAGTGCAAGGGCGACATTGGGGTCTTCGGGGTGGCCCTCTATCTCGGCAAAGAACTGGGTTGCGGTGAAAGAGCCATCCACCATATAGCTTTCCAGCTTTACCATATTCACGCCATTGGTGGCAAATCCGCCCATCGCCTTATACAGCGCGGCGGGAATGTTGCGCACGCGGAACAGAAAGCTGGTCATCATGCCATGATCGCCCCGGCGCGTGTAATCGGCGGCGCGCGCCATGATCAGAAAGCGCGTGGTATTGTCGGGCCTGTCCTCTATGTGGCGGGCCAGAACATCCAGCCCGTAAATCTGGGCGGCCATTTCGCTGGCAAGGGCGGCATGGGTGGGATCGCCGCGCTCTGCAATCTCGCGCGCGGCGCGGGCATTGTCGGAACTTATCACCCCCTTGATCGCATGGGCCTGCAAAAACTTGCTGCATTGGGGCAGAATCACAACATGGCCATGCGCCTCGCGCACCTGATCAAGCCGCGCCCCCTTCACCCCCAACAGGTTCACATGCACCCGCACAAAGGCTTCGGCCACGATATGCAGGCCGCTTTCAGGCAGCAGCGAATGCACATCGGCAACCCGCCCATAGATGGAATTTTCCACCGCCACCATGCCCAGATCGGCATGGCCTTCGCGCACGGCGGCCATGGTTTCGTGAAAGGTGGTGCAGGGCAGGGGGGTGTAATCGGGGCGCGCATCGGCGCAGGCCTGATGGCCATAGGCGCCCAATTCCCCTTGGAATGCGATTTTGCCAGTCATGTTTCCGCTCACAATGCCTGTATATCGCCCAAATGGGCCTTATGCCGCGGTAACTATCGCTTGAAACCCACAAGGGGAAGCGGATAGATAGGCGCAACTTCGCTGGGCTACGGGATTGCGATATGTTTGACACAATGGTTCTGACCAAGGCAGTGGCTGCGTTTTGTGGCGCGCTTCTGATCTTTCTTCTCGGCAACTGGGCGGCGAATGCCATCTATGTGCCGGTCAACGCGGGCGCGCAGCAGGCTTTTATCATTGATACTGGCGCAGATGATGCCCCGGCAGAGCCTGTGGCGGAACTGAGCTTTGAAGAAGCGTTTGAAATCGCGGATGCTGCGGCAGGGTCGCGCCTGTGGTCGCAATGCCGCGCCTGTCATGCGCTGGAAGCCGGGCGTAACGGTGTTGGCCCCTATCTGCATGGGGTTGTGAACCGGGCGATCGGGTCTGTTGACGGGTTCAACTATTCCGGTGCGCTGGCGCAGGCGGGCGATATCTGGGCGCCCGAAGTGCTGGCCGAATTTCTGCTGAACCCAAGCGCGCTGACACCGGGCACCTCCATGAGCTATCGCGGCATGTCTGCCGTGCAAGACCGCGCAAATCTGATTGCCTATATTGAAAGCGAAAGCTAAGCGCTTTTGCCTTTGTGATTGCATGATCAGGCCGCCCAACCCTTGGGCGGCCTGTTTCCTTTTCTTCCCGTGCAATCAAATTACCTTGTCCGGGGCGTGAAACACTTGCGCATCCCGTGACAGACACCCACAAACACGCAATAAGAGAGACAAGATCAGCCAGACCAAAGGCGACAACAGGAGGAATTGCCCGTGCCCCATCCCGCCGTCATGCCCGCCCCGCGATTTGCGACAGCCGCCTTGCGCCACTGCGCCAGTGCTTTGGGCCTGAGCCTTGCGCTTGCCTTTGGCCAGCCTGCCGCCGCGCAGGAGGATGATGGGATTATCCGCACACATGGCTATTCCTTTTACGGGGATCTCAGCTATGCGCCCGATTTTGAACATCTGCGCTATGTGAACCCCGATGCCCCCAAGGGCGGCATGATCGCCATCTCGGCGCAGGGCACGTTTGATTCCATGAATCCCTTTACCAGGGTTGGGCGGGCCGGGGCGTTTTCGTCCTCTATTTATGAAAGCCTGCTGGAAACATCGGAACCCTTTGGCAGTGGCCTTGTTCCCGCCGATGCTTATGGAGAGGCATATGGCCTGCTGGCGCATTCGCTGGAATACCCGGAAACGAAAGATTGGGTTATCTTCCACATGCGCCCCGAAGCGCGGTTTTCCGATGGCACGCCGCTAACGGCGCATGATGTGGTTTTTTCGCATAACCTGTTTCTGGAACAGGGCCTGCCATCCTATGCCCAAGCCGTCAGTGCGCGCGTGACAAATGCAGAGGCGCTGGACGATCACACAGTGAAATTCACCTTTGCAGAGGGGATTTCGCGCCGTTCGCTGATTGATCAGGTGGGCAGCACGCCCGTATTTTCAAAGGCGTGGTATGAGGCGACAGGCGCGCGGCTGGACGAATCGCGCATGGAAATCTCGCCCGGTTCTGGCCCCTATATGCTGGACAGTTTCGAGGTGAACCGCCGGATCACCTACCGCCGTAACCCCGATTACTGGGGCAATGATCTGCCCATCAATCGCGGGCGGCATAATTTCGATGAAATCCGCGTGGAATATTTTGCCGATGGCGCTGCCGCGTTCGAGGCATTCAAAACGGGGGAATATACCTTCCGCGCCGAAAACAACTCGCGCCAATGGGCGACGGGCTATGATTTTCCCGCCATCGCGCGCGGCCATGTGATCCGCGAGGAATTGCCCACGGGCTTTGCCCCCACGCCCACAGGCTTTGTGTTCAATCTGGGGCGTGATTTCCTGCAAGACAAGCGTGTGCGCGAGGCCATTACACTGGCGTGGAATTTTGACTGGACGAACGAGACCCTGCAATATGGCCTGTTCCAGCAGCGCGTTTCCTTTACCCAAGGCACGCGCTTTCAGGCCGATGGCCCGCCCGAAGGGCTGGAACTGGAACTGTTGCAATCGCTGGGTGATCTTGTGCCCGCAGAAATACTTGCAGACCCCGCGCGCATGCCTCATGCCTCGGACGCAACGCGCCTGACAGACCGCCGCAACATGCGCCGCGCGGCCGCCCTGCTGCAAGAGGCGGGCTGGAGCGTGGACAGCGCGGGCGCGCTGCGCAATGCCAGCGGCCAGCGCATGACAATAGAAATCCCGGTTTCCAGCGCCGGATCGGCCACGATGGATTCGATTGTCGAAACCTTCACGCAGAATTTGCAGGGCTTGGGCATTGATGCCCGCTTTCAGCGCATTGATCCGTCCCAGCACACAGACCGCCGCCGCAACCGCGATTATGATATGATCTTCGATCAATATGCGGCCTTCATGGATACCGGAACCGGCCTGCACCAGCGCTATGGGTCAGAGGCGGCGGATGATCTGTTCAACCCGGCCGAGCTGCGCAGCCCGCTGGTGGATGCGGTGATTGATTTGTCACTGGATGCGCCCGATCCCGAAACCCGCGATGCCGCGCTGATGGCGCTGGACAGGGTGTTGCGCCATGAACATTTCATGATCCCTGCATGGTTTAATGATACTGTCTGGGTGGCGCATTGGGATATCTTCCAGCGCCCGGAGGAAACCCCGCCCTATTCCACCGGAGAGCTGGATTTCTGGTGGTTCAATGCCGAGCGTTTCAACGAACTGCGCGCTTCTGGCGCCTTGAGGTAAGCTATGGGCGCATATATCGCGCGACGTCTGGCCCTGATCATCCCCACATTGCTGGGGGTGATGGTGATAAATTTCTTTCTGGTGCAATTCGTGCCCGGTGGCCCGATTGAACAGGTGATTGCCCAGATGGAAGGGCAAGGAAATGTGTTTGGCGGCTTTGACGGGGGCGCGGCCGATATCAATGTGGGCGCGGTAGAGAATGAGCGCTATCAGGGCGCGCGCGGCCTGCCGCCCGAATTCATCGCGCAGCTGGAGCGCGAGTTCGGCTTTGACAAACCGCCCGTAGAGCGGTTTTTGCACATGATGTGGAATTATATGCGCTTTGATTTCGGGCAAAGCTATTTCCGCTCTATCTCTGTGATTGATCTGGTGATTGAGAAATTGCCTGTCTCGATCACGCTGGGCCTGTGGTCTACGCTGATTGCCTATCTGGTCTCTATCCCGCTGGGTATTCGCAAGGCGGTCAAAGATGGCTCGCGTTTCGATACCTTCACCTCTGGCCTGATTATCGTGGCCTATGCGATACCCGGTTTTTTGTTCGCGATTATGCTGCTGGTCCTGTTCGCGGGCGGGTCTTACTGGCAGATTTTCCCCGCCCGCGGCCTGACCAGCCCGCAAGAGGTATGGGATACCCTGACCCCCTTGGGCAAAGTGGCGGATTACTTCTGGCATATCACCCTGCCTGTGATTGCCAGCACAATTTCGGCCTTTGCCACGCTTACACTTCTGACAAAAAACAGCTTTCTGGATGAAATCCGCAAGCAATATGTCATGACCGCCCGCGCCAAGGGGCTGGCGGAAAGCAGGGTGCTGTATGGCCATGTCTTCCGCAATGGGATGCTGATCGTGATTGCGGGCTTTCCTGCGGTGTTTGTCTCCGTTTTCTTTGGCGGATCGCTGATCATCGAGACGATTTTCTCGCTGGATGGTCTGGGGCGGCTGGCCTTTGAGGCGACAGTGGGGCGGGATTATCCGGTGATGTTTGGCACGCTCTTTTTATTCGGGCTGATCGGGCTGGTGGTGGGGCTGATCTCGGACCTGATGTATGTCTGGATCGATCCGCGCATCGACTTTGAATCGCGGGAGACCTGAGCCATGGATGCCCGCACCGACGCTTTTGTCACATCCCCCGATCCGCTGCCCGAAACCGGGGGCGGCGCGCGCATGCCGGAACCGAAACGCCGTTTCGGGATAACGGTTTCGGCGCTCAACCGCCGCCGCTGGCGCAATTTCAGGGCCAATCGCCGCGCCTTCTGGTCGCTGATCATTCTGGGCGTGCTCTATGGCCTGTCGATATTTGCTGAATATATCGCCAATGACAGGCCCATTGTCATCAGCTACCGCGGAGAGCTGCATTTCCCCATACATCGCTTCTACCCGGAAACCGCCTTTGGTGGCGATTTCCGCACCGAGGCCGTTTATCGTGACCCCGAAGTGCAATGCCTGATCCGCACAGGCGGGGCCGAACTGTGCATGGATGACCCGGAAGAGGCCATGGCGCAGGCCGCAACAGGGTTTGTGGATGGGCAAGAGGTGGTGGCGGGCTGGATGGTCTGGCCGTTGATCCCCTATAGCTATAACACGATCAACGATATTGGCCGCGCCGCCCCGTCGCCCCCGGATGGCAACCATCTTCTTGGCACGGATGATACCGCGCGCGATGTGCTGGCGCGGATCATTTACGGGTTTCGCCTGTCCATCACCTTCGCGCTGATTGTCACGGCGCTGACATCCATCATCGGGATTGCGGCAGGGGCGGTGCAGGGGTTTTTCGGCGGGGTGCTGGATCTGCTCTTTCAGCGGGTGATAGAGCTGTGGAATTCCGTCCCTTCCCTCTATGTCATCATCATCCTGTCATCCATGTTCGTCATGAATTTCTGGCTTTTGGTCTTCTTGATGGTGCTCTTTGGCTGGACATCTCTGGTTGGTGTGGTGCGGGCCGAATTCTTGCGCGCGCGCAATTTTGAATATGTGCGCGCGGCGCGCGCTTTGGGCGTTTCCAATGCCAAGATCATGTTCCGCCATATGTTGCCCAATGCGATGGTGGCAACACTTACCTTTTTGCCCTTCATCATCACGGGGGTGATCGGCTCTCTCGCCGCGCTGGATTTTCTGGGCTTTGGCCTGCCCTCCTCTGCGCCCAGCCTTGGCGAGATGACATTGCAGGCGCGCAACAATCTGCAAGCGCCGTGGCTTGGCTTTTCGGCGTTTTTCACCTTCGCGATCATGCTGTCGCTGCTGGTATTCATCTTTGAAGGGGTGCGCGATGCCTTCGACCCCAGAAAGACTTTCGCATGACCCGCGTTCTGGATGTGAAAAACCTGTCTGTCACCTTCACGCAGGAAGGGCGGAAAGTGCACGCCGTGCGCGGTGTGTCCTTCCATGTGGAGAAGGGCGAAACCGTCGCATTGGTGGGCGAATCCGGGTCTGGCAAATCGGTAAGCGCGCTCTCTACCGTGGGGCTGTTGCCGGATTCCGCGCAGGTGGAAGGGTCTGTCACCTTCAAGGGTGATCAGCTGGTGGGTGCATCTGACAGTATGTTGCGGCAGGTGCGCGGCAATGATGTAAGCTTCATCTTCCAAGAACCCATGACATCGCTGAACCCGCTGCACACGATAGAAATGCAGATCACCGAAAGCCTGTCCCTGCATCAGGGGCTAAGCGGGGCACGGGCGCGGGCGCGCGTGCTGGAATTGCTGGAAAAGGTGGGTATCCGCGAGGCGGAATCGCGCATGGGGGCCTATCCGCACCAGCTATCGGGCGGGCAGCGCCAACGGGTGATGATTGCCATGGCGCTGGCCAATGGGCCGGAACTCTTGGTGGCGGATGAACCCACCACCGCGCTGGACGTCACAATTCAGGCGCAGATTCTGGAATTGCTGGTCGATCTGAAGCGCGCCGAGGGCATGAGCCTGTTATTCATCACCCATGATCTGAACATCGTGCGCCGCTTTGCAGACCGCGTTTGTGTAATGAAAGACGGCGAGATTGTGGAACAGGGGGCAACGGCCGATATTTTCGCGGCCCCCCAGCACCCTTATACGCAAAAGCTGCTGGCGGCAGAATCCAGCGGCGCGCCTGCGCCTGTGCCGCCGGGCGCGCAAGAGATTTTGCGCACCGATGATCTGCGCATCTGGTTTCCCATCCAGCGGGGCTTTTTGCGCCGCACTGTGGGCCATGTGAAGGCTGTAAATGCGGCCTCTCTTACCCTGCGCACCGGAGAGACGCTGGGCATTGTGGGCGAATCCGGCTCTGGCAAGACAACATTGGCGCTGGCGATTTTGCGCCTGATTTCCAGCGAAGGGCCGATCTGGTTTGCAGGTGCAGATATTCAGGGCCGCAAATCGCGGGATTTGCGCAATCTGCGGCGGGATTTGCAGATCGTGTTTCAAGACCCGTTTGGCAGTCTTAGCCCGCGCATGACCGTAGAGCAGATCATTGCCGAAGGGTTGGGCGTGCATGGTGTGCCCGTGGGCCGATCTGCGCGCGAGCTGGTGGCAGAGATCATGGCCGAAGTGGGGCTGGATCCCGCCACGATGGAGCGCTACCCGCATGAATTCTCAGGCGGTCAGCGCCAACGCATAGCGATTGCCCGCGCCATGATCTTGCGGCCCAAACTGGTGGTGCTGGACGAACCCACCTCGGCGCTGGATATGACAGTGCAGGTGCAGATTGTGGAATTGTTGCGCAATTTGCAGCGCAAGCATGGGCTGGCTTATCTGTTTATCAGCCATGATTTGCGGGTGGTGCGGGCCTTGGCGCATAAGGTGATCGTCATGAAACAGGGCGATGTGGTGGAAGCTGGCCCGATTGCGCAAGTGTTTGAAGCCCCGCAAAGCGCCTATACGCGCGCGCTTTTGGCTGCGGCCTTCGATATGACAAGCATCGGGGCGGCGTGACACCGGGAAGGGAAATTTTTGAACATTCTTTTCATCCATCAGAATTTTCCGGCCCAGTTTCGTTATCTTGCCCCTGCGCTGCAAGCGCGCGGGCATAACGTGGCCGCGCTGACTGTTGAAAGCAACCAGCAGCAAAGCGCGATCCGCACCTATCGCTACCCCATGCCCCTGCCAGAGCCAGACCCGCAACAGGCCCGGCTTGGAACCAGTTTCACCACCATGACAGACCGCGCGCAGCGCGTGGCGCTGGCGGCTGTGCAAATGCGCGACACGCTGGGTTTTGCGCCCGATGTCATTTTCGGGCATGGCGGCTGGGGGGAAACCCTGTTCCTGCGCGAGGTCTGGCCCAAGGCGCGGCTTTTGGTTTACGCCGAATTTTACTATGCCACCGAAGGGCTGGATGTGGGGTTTGATCCCGAATTCAGCGCGGCCAGCCTGCCGGCCCGCATGGCCGTGATCGCGCGGCAATCGCATCTGGCGCTGTCCATGGTGCAGGCCGATGCGGCCCTTGCGCCAACAGAATGGCAGGCCGATAGCTTCCCCCCCGAATTTCGCGCCAAGATCACCATTACCCATGACGGGATCGATACAGACGCGCTGCGCCCCGCCCCTTCGGCGCAATATCGGCTGCCAAATGGCCGCTGGCTGAGTGCGGGGGATGAGGTGCTGACATATGTTGCCCGCAATATCGAACCCTATCGCGGGGCGCATGTTTTCTTTCGTGCCCTGCCAGAGGTGCTGGCCGCGCGGCCCGATGCGCAGGTGGTGATTGTGGGCGGCGATGGTTCCAGCTATTCGCGCGGCCCCGCGCAGGGCAGTTGGCGCGATATGTTCTTGCGCGAGGTGGCTGGCAGGCTGGATCTGTCGCGCGTGCATTTTCTGGGGCGTGTGCCCTATCGGGATTTCGCCACGATCCTGCAGATCAGCCGCGCCCATGCCTATCTGACAGTGCCTTTCGTGCTGTCATGGTCGGTGCTGGAGGCCATGAGCCTTGGGGCGTTGGTTGTGGCGTCACGCACTGGCCCGGTGGAAGAGGTGATTACCGATGCCCATAATGGCCTGTTGGTAGATTTCTTCGATATCGAAGGCTGGTCAGACACGCTGATTTCCGCGCTTGCCACGCCAGAGCGTTACCGCCCCCTGCGCGCGGCGGCGCGCAAGACGATTGTAGAGAATTACGACCTCAAGCGCATATGCCTGCCGCGCCTGTTGCGCTTTGTGGAAGAGGGGTAGGGTGGCTGCGCCTTGCACCAGATATCCACGGGGCGGGTTTGAGCGGTTAGGGGACGTTGGAGCTGAACACCAAGCGCGGAACCAAGGCCGCAGGCCGCCGCACATCGCCGGGCCGCCCCCCGGCACGGCGATTTGGCTGCCACCTGCGCATAGCCTGAGTTTCGCGCGGATTTGGCCAGCATAAAGTGACATAGCCTCAAGGTTAGATCGCCGCACCGCGGCCCAGCGCTGCGCGGCTTTGCTTCCTTCCCAAATGTCGCCTAACCGCACCAAGCCCGGTTAACAGGGGTCGCAGGCCCGCCCGACGCAGCGCCCAACCGCCCCTTGGGCGGGCGCTTTGTTGCCACCTGCGCGGGGATCGAGGTCACGGGGCGTTATGCCATAAAGCGCAGACCTCACAACTCAGAGCGCCCACCCGCGGTCGGGCGCTGCCCTGTGGTGTGTGTGATGCCTTCTCGAAGGGGCGCAATTACATAGTGATGCGCGGCGGCCTGCGGCCTTTGTTCCGCGCAAAAGCGCAAATCCCCCATCCCGCCCATCATGGCGGAACCGTCAACCAAGGCGCAGCCACGCGCGCGGGCCAGTCTTTGCCCTAGACGGCAGAACTGTGGCCCGCCTTGTCCATCGCATATTCATCAAACAGGGTGGCGATCATCCGTGTCAGCGGGCGGCCTTCCTGGGTGATTTCCAGCGCATCGCCTTTCAGCCGCACAAATTGCCCGAACCGATTGGCCACCTGTTGCAGCAGTGTGTCCAAGGTTGCAGCATCTGCGCCGTAACTGTCCAGCAATTCGGCGCGTGACAGCCGGAAATCGCACATCAGCACTTCAATCGCACGGCTGCGCCAGATATCGGCAGGCGTGAATTCATGCCCGCGCGCTGTCGAAAATTGCCCGGCCTCCACAGCCTTTTTCCAAGTGGCCGTGGCCGAGGCATTTTGCGCAAACCCCTGCGGAAACCGCGAGATGGACGAGGCCCCAAGCCCCACCAGAACGGGCGCCAGATCATCTGTGTAGCCCTGAAAATTGCGCCGTAGCTTGCCGGTGCTGGCCGCGATTGACAGCCCGTCATGCGGGCGCGCGAAATGGTCTATGCCGATTTCGTCATAGCCATCCCAGATCAGCAGGCGGCGCGCGGTTTCAAACAGATCAAGCCGTTCTTCGGGCCGGGGCAGGGTGTCTGAGGGGATCATCTGCTGGCGCCGTGCCATCCAGGGCACATGCGCATAGCCATATAGGGCAATGCGATCGGGGTTCAGCGAGAGCAGCTTTTGCACGGAATCGGCCATGCGGCGCTGGGTCTGTTTGGGCAGGCCATACAGGATATCCACATTCAGGCTGGCAATGCCGCGCGCGCGCAGCGCATCTGCGGTGGATTTTGTAATCTCGAAACTCTGGTCGCGCCCGATGATGCTTTGAATTTCGCTGTCAAAATCCTGCACCCCGATAGAGGCGCGGGTAAGCCCCGCTTCGGCCAGCGCATCCAGCCGGGCGTCATCAATCTCATTCGGGTCAATCTCGACAGAGAATTCCCCGCCTTTGGCCAGGGGCGCGATATCGAACACATGTGCGGCCAGTTTGCGCATGGCATCGGGGGGCAGCATGGTGGGCGTGCCGCCGCCCCAATGCAGCCGAGACAGCGTCACACCCTCTGGCAGCAGCTTGCGGAATAACTCCAACTCGCGGTGCAGCGTTTCGGCATAGGCCAGAACGGGCGCATCCGTGCTTGTGCCCTGGGTGCGACAGGCGCAAAACCAGCACAACCTGCGGCAGAACGGCACATGCAGGTAAAGAGAGATTGCGCTTCCGGGTAGAATTTGCGCAACCCATTGCGAGAATTTCTCGCCCGAAAACTCGGAAGAGAATTGCGGTGCAGTTGGGTAGCTGGTGTACCGTGGTACACGAGCATCAAATAAACCCAACTCGGAAAGTTGCTTTATATGAGACATGAGGTTACGTTTATCCTGCACCCCCAATTGACACATTGATGTAGATCAAGACCATGACCAGAGTATCCCCCAAAACGCTCTCTTTTTCGCAAGAATGCAATGATTGCCCGATCCGCCATCGGGCGGTATGCGCAAGATGTGAGGCGGATGAACTGACGCAGCTGGAGCAGATCAAATATTACCGCAGTTTTGAGGCGGGTCAGACTGTTGTCTGGGCGGGTGACAAGATGGATTTCGTGGCCTCGGTTGTGACCGGGATTGCCACGCTCAGCCAGACCATGGAAGATGGGCGTCGCCAGATGGTGGGCCTTTTGCTGCCCTCGGATTTCGCAGGCCGGCCGGGGCGCGAAACCTCGGCCTATGATGTGACAGCGGCCACGGATCTGGTGATGTGCTGTTTCCGCAAGAAACCGTTTGAAGAAATGATGTTGCGCACCCCCCATATCGGCCAGCGCCTTTTGGAAATGACGCTGGATGAATTGGAAGTTGCCCGCGAATGGATGATGCTTTTGGGCCGCAAGACCGCCCGTGAAAAGATTGCAAGCCTGATCTGCATTATCGCGCGGCGGGATGCGTCATTGCAGCTTAGCGCATCGGACGGGGAATTGCGCTTCGATCTGCCGCTGACGCGCGAGGCGATGTCGGAATATCTGGGCCTGACGCTGGAAACTGTCAGTCGCCAGATGTCTGCCCTGCGCAAGGAAGGCTTGATCGTGACCGAAGGCAAGCGCCAGATCGTGATCCCTGATTTCGATGCGCTGCTGGAAGAAACGGGCGATGATTCTGACGGTGGGTTCCTGATCTGACATAGGCAAAGCCGGTGCAACCGCGCCGTGTGATTGTGGCGCGTTTTTGTCACCTATAGGTTTATCATCTGTTAAGATTTCTTGATTTTGTCCTGAAATCGCCTTGCTGCTGCACTGGTATGTCCAGACAGGGGGGCGCGCTGCCCTTCTGTTTGCAGTGTCGCAGAGGATATCATGAATACCAATTTCGCCCAATCACAGTGGCCCTATTCTGGGTGGCGCCTGTGACGCAGCCCTTGCAGATGCCCGGCCTTGGCCCGCTTTCCCCTTCGCAGCCTTTCGAGTGGGACAGGGATCAGCCTGTCTTGCTGGCCAGTAGCACGGCCCGCGCGCCTGCATGCGGGCTGCCAGAAGCGCCGCGCAAATGGCGCGGTGTCTTGTTATCCACTGTGATGGGTCTGGCCTTTGTGGCTGGCTTGGCGCTGGAATGGGGGCTGTGGGGAATGCCCATATTGCGCAATCCCGCGGCCCCCGGAATGCAGGGCGCTATCACCCAACCCGATAGCCTGCCGCAGGGGCTGGTTATCTATGATCTGGCCACGTATCGGCGGTTTGCCAGCGGGCTGCGCCACATGGGGCAGGGTGATCTTGTCGCCTATGCCAGCGCGGCGCGGCGCGATTTGCAGGCCGCGCCGCCTTTCATGGCCCCGTTTCACAAAGACGCCTTGTTTGTGATAGAGGCCGAAATCGCCCGGCGGCAGGCCCTTGCCCCCGCTTCGTGGTTTACCGCGCCATGAACACAGGCAGGCTTGTTTCTTCCAGCAGGTTGCGCGTTGTGCCCCCCAAAATCGCCTGACGCAAACGCGAATGGCTATAGGCCCCGATCACCAGCAGATCGGCGGCCTGATCCGTGGCATGTCGCCGCAACACATCGCTGATGCGCGGCAGGGTGCGGGCCACGACCGAGACATCCACCTGCACCCCATGGCGCACAAGCATCTGTGTCAGCAACCCGCCGGGATCTGAGCGTTCGGGGCCATGGCTGGGCGGGTCTATGACAACAACATTCACCAGATCGGCCTGTTTCAGCAAGGGCAGGGCTGCGCGGGCCGCGTGCAAGGCCTCGTCGCTTTGGTTCCAGGCCAGCACGATCTTGGCGAAATCCGGCAGCGCCGCGCCGGGTTGTGGCAGGATAAGAACAGGGGAGTCGCCTTCAAAAAGCGCGGCTTCCAGAATGATTTCATCTTGCGGGCCGCGTGTTTCGCCATAGGGGCGGGGCAGCACCACCAAATCGCAAAACCTTGATTTCAGGCCAACAAATCCGTTTATCCCGCCCAATGTCAGAACGGCGTTATCCACGCTCCAGCGGATATCGCTTTGGCGCAGATGGTCGCGCGCCAGTTCTTCCAGCGCGTCTGCGCGGCTGCGCGCCTGATCCAGCGCATCTTGATACACAATCGCGGGGGCGCCAGCATAAAAGCCCACGCTTTGCGTGGTATCTATGCCAAGCGCGCAGATTTCCAGATGTGCATCATGGCGCGCCGCTACTTGGATGGCGGAATCCAGTTGCGCGGTGGCATCGGTTTGCGATGCCAGAAAGGTGCAGATGGATTTATAGGCCATTGGCTGATCTCCTCTTATTCTCGATACCTCCCAAGGCTGACGGAAAAAAATCTGCCCGGCGATGATCTCGCGCAAGACATCGGGCCATAGTTTTTGACCTGAATCAAAGCCCTCTTTCGAGACCCGTGACAAAAGGCATCATGCAAATCTGTTTCTGTCGCGGATATTTAAGGCGGCAGAGGCGACAAAAAGGGACGCGAACATGTGGGATTACATTAAGCTTGCCGTGCTGGGGGTGGTTGTGGTGGTTGCCGCAGTCGCTGCCAGCATGGCACGCGATTTGCCTTATCTTGTTCATATGTTGGTCATCATGCTTGCAAGTGCTGTGACCCTCATATGGCTGATCCGCCGGGTGGGAGAGCCTGTGCCGGCAGCAAATCCAAATGAATATATGGATGGGCCGATTCGTTTTGGTGTGATCGCCACGGCGCTTTGGGGCGTTGTGGGGTTTCTGGTTGGGGTGGTTATTGCCTTTCAACTGGCCTGGCCAAACCTGAATTTTGAATGGGCACAGGGTTATCTTAATTTTGGGCGTCTGCGCCCCTTGCATACCTCTGCCGTGATCTTCGCCTTTGGCGGCAATGCGCTTATCGCCTCTGCCTTTTATGTGGTGCAGCGCACTTCCGCCGCGCGGCTATGGGGTGGCGGGCTGGCATGGTTCGTGTTCTGGGGCTATCAGCTGTTTATCGTGATGGCTGCAACCGGCTATGTGCTGGGTTCCACCCAGGGCAATGAATATGCCGAACCCGAATGGCTGACCGATCTGTGGCTGACAATTGTCTGGGTGGCGTTCCTGCTGGTGTTCATGGGCACGATCATCAAACGCCGCGAGCCGCATATCTATGTGGCCAACTGGTTTTACATGGCCTTCATCGTCACAGTGGCCATGCTGCACCTGATCAATAACCTGTCGATCCCGGTTTCGCTGCTTGGGTCCAAATCCGTGCCTGTGTGGTCTGGCGTGCAATCGGCCATGATCCAGTGGTGGTATGGTCATAATGCTGTGGGCTTTTTCCTGACCGCCGGCTTTTTGGGGATGATGTATTACTTCGTGCCCAAACAGGCCGAACGCCCTGTCTATAGCTACAAGCTGTCGATCATGCATTTCTGGGCCTTGATCTTCCTCTATATCTGGGCAGGCCCGCACCATTTGCATTACACCGCCTTGCCGGATTGGGCGCAAACGCTGGGCATGACATTCTCCATCATGCTGTGGATGCCGTCCTGGGGCGGGATGATCAACGGGCTGATGACGCTCTCTGGCGCCTGGGACAAGCTGCGCACCGATCCGATCATTCGGATGATGGTGGTGGCCGTGGGCTTTTACGGCATGGCAACCTTTGAAGGGCCGATGATGTCCATCAAGGCCGTGAACTCGCTGTCGCATTACACCGACTGGACAATCGGGCATGTGCATTCCGGCGCGCTGGGCTGGAACGGCATGATCACCTTCGGCATGCTGTATTACCTTGTGCCAAAGCTGTGGCAGCGGCAGGGGCTGTATAGCCTGCGTCTGGTAAGCTGGCATTTCTGGCTGGCCACAATCGGGATCGTTCTTTACGCGGCCTCGATGTGGGTGACAGGGATCATGGAAGGCCTGATGTGGCGCGAAGTGGATGCGCAGGGTTTCCTTGTCAACTCTTTCGCAGATACGGTTGCCGCAAAATTCCCGATGTATGTGGTGCGGGGCTTGGGCGGAACGCTGTTCCTCTTGGGCGCGATCATCATGTGCTACAACCTGTGGAAAACTGTGACCAGCACGGCAGAGCGTTCGCCTGCCCGTGCCGGTTCCGCAGTGCCCGCTGAATAACGGAGGGCGCGAGAATGGGACTTCTAGACCATCACAAGAAAATCGAAACACATGCCACATTGCTTCTGGTGCTGTCGTTTCTGGTCGTGACCATCGGGGGGATCGTGCAGATCGTGCCGCTGTTCTATCTGGACAACACGATCGAGAAAGTGGAGGGCATGCGCCCCTATTCCCCGCTGGAGATCAAGGGCCGCGAAATTTATGTGCGCGAGGGTTGCTATGTCTGCCACTCCCAGATGGTCCGCCCGATGCGAGACGAAGTGGATCGCTACGGTCATTACTCACTGGCGGCGGAAAGCATGTATGACCATCCGTTCCAGTGGGGGTCCAAGCGCACAGGGCCAGACATGGCGCGTGTGGGCGGGCGGTATAGCGATGACTGGCATGTTCAGCACATGATGGACCCGCGCGCGGTTGTGCCGGAATCGATCATGCCCTCTTACGGGTTCATGATGGATCGGGTGCTGACACGCACGGACGCCGAACATGTGCGCGACATCATGCGTGTGTATCGCACGCTGGGCCATCCCTATACCGATGAGATGATGGAAAACGCGATCACCGATTTCTTCGCGCAGGTGGATGAATTTGGCGACCCTGTTGAAGACCGCTATCCCGGTGCGCAGCAGCGCAACTTTGACGGCCAGCCACAGCTGACAGAGATGGATGCGATCATCGCCTATATGCAAATGCTGGGCACATTGGTTGATTTTGAAACCTTTGTGCCAGTGGCCAATCGGTAAGGGGGGCAAGGCATGGAAACCTATACCTGGCTGCGCGCCTTTGCCGATAGCTGGCATTTGCTGTTCATGTTCTGCTTTTTCATCGGGGTGTTCATCTTCATCCTGCGCCCCGGCGCGAACAAGGTGCATGATGACACTGCGAACATGATTTTCCGCAATGATGACAAACCGCAAGGGGATGAAAGCGCCCCGCGTGCGGGGCGCCACCAAGAACCGAAAGAGGCCCGCTGATGGCTGACAATTCCGAAAACAAGGTCAGACCCGCGTCGCGGCAATACCCTGATCCGGGCGTAAAGCTGCGGCAAGACCCGCCCACCACCGGCCATAGCTGGGACGGGATCGAGGAATATGACAACCCGATGCCACGCTGGTGGGTGTGGATTTTCATTCTCACGGTTGTCTGGGCGCTGGGCTATTGGGTGGCCTATCCGGCATGGCCGGGCATTCAAAGCTCTACCGCCGGGATGCTGGGCTATTCCTCGCGCGCCAATGTCGCCACCGATATCTCAGAGTTCGAGGCCCGCAACGAGCAATTCTTCGTGCAGCTGGTGGAAACCGATCTGGATTCCATCCGCGAGAATGACGAATTGCACCGCTTTGCGGTGAATGCGGGCGCGTCTGTGTTCCGCGCGCAATGTTCGCAATGCCACGGCACCGGCGGCGCGGGGGTGCAGGCTTCGGGCTTTCCCAACTTGCTGGATGATGACTGGCTGTGGGGCGGCACGATGGATGACATTGTCACCACTGTGACATGGGGCATTCGCAATCTGGATTACGCAGATGCCCGCTATTCGGCCATGCCAGCATTCGGGCAGGACGGGCTGTTGGAGAGCGAAGAGATTGATCAGGTTGTCAATCATGTTCTGTCACTGTCCGGGGCAGATCATGACAGCGCGCTGGCGGCGGCCGGGGCAGAGCTGTTTGATATCAACTGCGCTTCTTGCCACGGTGTTGGCGGTGAAGGGGATTACTTCATCGGGGCGCCCGCGTTGAACAATCAGGTCTGGCTATATGGCGGCACGCCAGAGGCCATTCGGGAATCGATCTATTATTCCCGCTTCGGGGTGATGCCGGGCTTTGAAACCCGCCTGCGCGAAGCTGAGATTCGCGCTGTGGCCGCCTATGTCCACCAGCTTGGTGGCGGGCAGTAAGCGCCTGCAACCGGCCTGATCTTGAAAGCCCCCGCGCCACCCGCGCGGGGGCTTTTGCATGGCGGGCACAGGGCTTGCGACATGATGTCATCTGTTATCCGGGCCGCCAAAATATTTGATCTGCATCAATGAAACACGCGCGCAAACACGGCACAACTTCCTCACGCTCTGCCTTGCAGGGCCACACCGGTCTCTGTTTCCTGTTCGCGCGTGTTGTCAGAGACCGGTGTAACCCTGTTTCCCCCACGCGCTGCGGCAAATTGACCAAAGATGCATTTCGCGCACCTCTTTTGACACAGGTCAAGGCCCCGACCGCCGCAACATGGGATCACCACCAAGACCAGATTGCAGGAGTCGCGTAGGTGAGTGCTCAAGACCAAACCCCGCCCAGCCTTTATGCCAAGCGCGAGCCGATCTTTCCGCGCCGTGTATCTGGCAGTTTCCGCACGATGAAATGGTGGCTGCTGGCCATGATGTTGGGGATTTACTATGTGATTCCGTGGATTCGCTGGGACAGAGGGCCAGAGATGCCCAATCAGGCGGTCTTGCTGGATCTGGCCAACCGCCGTTTCTTCTTTTTCATGATCGAAATCTGGCCGCATGAATTCTATTTCGTTGCGGGCCTGTTGATCATGGCGGGGATCGGGCTGTTTTTGTTCACCTCTGCGCTTGGGCGGGTGTGGTGTGGCTATGCCTGCCCGCAAACTGTCTGGACAGACCTGTTCATTCAGGTGGAACGCTGGATAGAGGGCGACCGAAATGCCCGCCTGCGCCTGCACCGCCAGAAATGGAATTTCGAGAAAATCCGCAAATACGGGTTGAAATGGGCTTCGTGGTTTCTGATCGGCATGGCCACAGGGGGGGCATGGGTGTTCTATTTCGCTGATGCGCCCACCCTCTTTGTCAATCTGTTCACCGGGCAGGCCCATCCGGTTGCCTATCTGACAGTGCTGATCCTGACGATGACAACATTTCTGTTTGGCGGGTTTTTCCGCGAACAGGTGTGTATCTATGCCTGCCCCTGGCCGCGCATTCAGGCTGCGATGATGGACGAGGATACGATCACCATCGATTACCGCCATTGGCGCGGAGAGCCGCGCGGCAAGCTGAAAAAAGGCGAGCTCGACCCAAATCAGGGAGATTGCATTGATTGTATGGCCTGCGTGAATGTCTGCCCCATGGGCATCGACATCCGCGAGGGGCAGCAGATGGAGTGCATCACCTGTGCGCTGTGCATCGACGCCTGCGACGATGTGATGGACAGGATCGGCAAACCGCGCGGGTTGGTGGCTTATATGGCCCTCTCTGACCAAGAGGCAGAGCTTTCGGGCAAGCCGCAAAAATCGGTCTGGAAGCATATTTTGCGCCCGCGCACCATTCTTTACACGGTGCTTTGGGCGGGGATCGGCATGGCGCTGGTGGTCGCGCTGTTTATCCGCGCCGATCTGGATATGAGTGTGGCGCCCGTGCGCAACCCCACGCATATCGTGCTGTCAGATGGCACGGTGCGTAATATCTACGATGTGCGCTTGCGCAACATGGCGCATGAACCGCGCGATTTCGTGCTGTCCATTACGGAAAACCCCGATCTGGCGCTGTCTATCGAAGGGGAACCGGCCACGCGCGTCACTGTGGCCCCTGATGAACAGGCGCTGTTGCGCGTCTATCTTTCCACCCCTCCGGGCACGCAATCCAACACCGCGCAAAGCAGCCCGGTGCGGATATGGGCTTCTGTCGTGGGGGGCACAGAGCGTGTATATTCTGACACAGTATTCAATGGGAGAAACCAATGACCGAAGAAAAGCGCACAGGCTTTGTAATGACAGGCCGCAAGGTGCTGATTATCGCGGTTTCGGCCTTTGGGGTTATCATCACGGCAAACCTGACGCTGGCTTTTAATGCTGTCAGCACCTTTCCGGGGCTGGAAGTGGATAATTCTTTCGTGGCCAGCCAGAATTTCAATCAGGAACTGGCAGAGCAACTGGCCCTTGGCTGGGATGTGCGCGCCAGCCATGAAGATGGCGTTCTGACACTGGCCATCACCGATAGCGCGGGCCAGCCGGTGCAGGTGGCGTATCTGGACGCGGTTTTGGGTGCGGCTACCCATGTGCGCGACGATCAGACGCCGGATTTCCGGTTTACAAATGGCGCTTATCGCGCGCCGGTGGATATCGGGCGCGGAAACTGGAATATCCGCCTGCATGCGGTGGCCGCTGATGGAACCGAATTCCGCCAGCGCGTTGTATTGCATCTGCGCTGATGACGTACGCCTCTGCGCGCCCGTCTGCCTGCCCGGCCTGTGATGCGGCCCCCGCCGCAGAGGCTTTGGCCGCGCGCGCGCCTCTGCCCGGTGCGCGGTTGTTGCTATCTGTGCCCGGCGTGCATTGCGCGGGGTGCATTTCCGGCATCGAACGCGATCTGGCGCAGATGGATGGCGTCAATTCCGCGCGGCTGAACCTGACATTGAAGCGCCTGAGCGTGGATGCGCGCGCAGGCATTGCCGCGCAAGATGTCATCGCGCGGCTGGAACGGCTGGGATACGAGGCGCATGAAATGGATTCCGGCACTCTGTCCATGACAGAGACGGAAAAACAGGGCCGCGATTTGCTGATGCGGGTTGGCGTGTCCGGTTTTGCGATGATGAATGTGATGCTGTTATCGGTCGCTGTCTGGGCCGGGGCCGAAGGGGCCACGCGCGATCTGTTCCACCTGATTTCGGCGCTGATTGCCATTCCCACAGTGGCCTTTGCGGGCCAGCCCTTTTTCCGCAACGCATGGCGCGCCTTGCGGGCGGGGCGGATGGATATGGATGGCCCCATTTCCTTTGCCATACTCCTCACCCTGTTCATCTCGCTTTATGAATCGCTGCTTTCGGGCGAACACGCCTATTTCGAAGCGGTGGTGATGCTGATTTTCTTTCTGCTGGTGGGCCGCTATCTGGATTTTCGCGCGCGCGCTGTTGCGCGATCGGCGGCGCAGGAACTGGCCGCGCTGGAAGTGCCGCGCGCGACCCGCGTAAGTGGCGGGGCAGAGGCCACGGTTGCCGTGGCTGATCTGGCTGTGGGCGATGTGGTGCTGGTGCGCCCCGGTGGCCGTGTGCCTGTGGATGGTGTGGTGGTGGCGGGCCAGTCGGAAATTGACCGCGCGCTTCTGACAGGCGAAACCCTGCCCGTTTTCGCGGCCGAGGGCCATGTTGTCAGCGCGGGCGAGGTGAATTTGACAGGCCCTTTGCAGGTGCGCGTAACCGCTGCGGGCAAAGACAGCTCGCTTCACCGCATGGCCGATCTGGTGGCAAATGCCGAATCCGCGCGGCTGCGCTATACCACGATTGCCGAACGCGCGGCGGCAGCCTATGCGCCGACAATTCCCATCGTCTCGCTTGCGGCCTTTGTGATCTGGTATTGGATATCTGGCGGGGATTTGCGGCTGTCGATGAATATTGCCGTGGCCAGCCTGATCATTACCTGCCCCTGCGCGCTGGGTCTGGCCGTGCCTGCGGTTGTCACATCGGCCAGCGGCAAACTGTTTCGCAAGGGCCTGCTGATCAAGGATGGCACCGCGCTGGAACGGCTGGCCGAAGTGGATGCTGTGATCTTTGACAAGACAGGCACACTGACACTGGGCACGCCTGCCCCCACAAATCTGGATCAGCACGGGGCAGAGGTGCTGGCCGTGGCGCTGGCGCTGTCCGAGGGTTCAAGCCACCCGCTGGCGCAGGCGCTGGCGCGCGCCTTGCGCGACCGGGGCCTTGTGCCCGCCGCGGTGGAGGGGGTGAGCGAGGTGGCGGGCTACGGGATAGAAGCGCAGTGGCAGGGCGTGCAGGTGCGCTTGGGCCGTGCCGCATGGGTGGGGGCCACACCGCGCAGTGTCACCGCCGCCTATCTGGCTATCGGGGCGCAGACCCATGCTTTCACCTTCGCCGATCAGTTGCGCCCCGGCGCGGCAGAGGTGGTGGCCGCGCTGCAAGCGCAGGGCAAGGCGGTAAAGCTGATGTCGGGCGATGTGCCTGCTGCCGTGGGCGATCTGGCCGCGCGCCTTGGCATTGCCGATTGGCAGGCCGAGGCGCTGCCCCAGGACAAGGCCGCCGCAATCACCGCGCTGCATGAAGCGGGCCATAAGGTGCTGATGGTGGGCGACGGGCTGAATGATACGGTCGCGCTGTCGGTCGCGCATGTCTCGATATCGCCGGCCTCGGCGCTGGATGCGGCGCGCGCGGCCTCTGACATGGTGCTTTTGGGGCGCGATCTGTCGCCCGTGGCCGATGCGCTGCACCTGTCCAAAACTGCGATGCAGCGGATACGGGAAAACCTGTGGCAATCGGGGGTTTACAACATCATCTTTGTGCCGATTGCGTTGTTTGGCTTTGCCACCCCTCTTTGGGCGGCGTTTGTGATGTCCATCTCGTCCATCACTGTCACGCTGAACGCTTTGCGGCTGAAATAGGGGCACGATATGGAAGTTCTGGCCGTTTTGATACCTGTATCGCTGTTTCTGGGGTTTCTGGGCCTTGGGGCCTTTATCTGGTCGCTGCGCAAGGGCATGTATGATGACCCGGATGGTGACAGCCAGCGCATTCTTGATCCGCGCTATGATGACAAGCCCAAGCCCGTCACCCCAGAGGATGAGGGGCGCTGAGGGGGCTGGATGCCCGAAGCCCCGCGCGGTTCAGGCGTTTTTCCAGCGCCGATGCGTCCACATCCATTGATCCATATGCCCGCGCACCAAATCCGCGACCGAGGCATTGAGCGCGCGTGTCATTGTGTGTGGGTCGCTATGGGGGATGGGGGCTTCTATCCGCACGCGAAAGCTGATCCCGTCTGGCTGGCGAATGGCATAGACAGGCACCAAAAGCGCGTCATGCTTCAGCGCGATTTCGGCGGCAGACAGGGCCGTGCGCGCAGGCTTGCCCATGAAATCCATCACCTCGCCATGATCCATGTAATGATCGGCCACCAGCCCGATCATCCCGCCCTGGCGCAGGTGCTTTATCAATCCCGCCAGCCCTGCGCGATCACGCGGAAAGACGGGCTTGGCAATGCTGGCCATGGCCGCCACATAGCGCGCGTTGAAGGCTGTGTTGCGCATGGGCATATAGATGCCCGCAATGGTGCAGCCTTTCTCGCGCAGCACCACGCGCGCGGCGTCATAATTGCCGAAATGGGCTGTTACCAGCACCACCGGGCGGCCTGCATCGCGCGCGGCTTCCAGCGCGGGCAGGCCATCGCCCTCTATGGGGCTGGATTTGGCGCGCGCCATGAATTCCGGCCCGGAAAAGGTTTCGGCAATGGCGCGGGCCATATTGCCGGGCACGGCGCGGCACAGGCGGCGCACCTCTGTCTGTGGCAGATCGGGAAAGACATGGGCCAGATTTTCACGAATCCGCCGGGGCAGGCCCGCAAAGGGGCCGATCAGATAGGCCCCAAGCCAGCCCATTGTGGCAATGCGCGCAGGGTAGGGCAGCAGCCGGCCCGCAGCCATCAGCGCCGCTGTAAGGCGGTCTTCCAGCCAGTGTTTCCGGCTGAGTTTCACAGGCTCTGCGCCAGTAGGGTTTGGTTGCGACATGGGTGCTGATTGCACCCCCCGCGCGGCTTCGTCAAGAGCGGGTCAGTAGCTATAGGCCGCATAGATCTGGCTGAGATCGCCCTGCCAATCGCCATGATAGCGCGCCAGCAATTCATCTGCCGGGGTTTGGCCGGTGGCGATACTGTCTTTCAGCGCGTTCAGGAAATGGGTTTCATCGGGCAGCATGCCGCCTGCGCCGGGGCGCGCGCGGGCTTTCAGCCCGGCCTCGGCAATCGCCACGGCCTCGCGCGCCAGATCCATCAGTTTCACACCATTGGCCACGCCTGCCAGCCCATCGACAGAGGCCGCCACCCGCAGCGCGTTGCGCGTATCGGCATCCAGCCCTTTGGCCAGATCCCACGCGCTATCCAGCGCGCCTTGGTCATATGTCAGCCCCACCCAGAACGCAGGCAGCGCGCAAAGCCTTCGCCACGGCCCGCCATCTGCCCCGCGCATTTCGATGAATTTTTTCAGCCGCGCTTCGGGGAAGATGGTTGTCAGGTGATCTGCGAAATCCGAGAGGGTGGGCATTTCGCCGGGCAGGGCAGGCAATTGCCCGCGCATGAAATCGCGAAAGCTTTGGCCCAGTGCGTTGATGTATTTGCCATCGCGGTAGACAAAATACATCGGCACATCCAAGGCATAATCCACCCAGGCCTCGAACCCGAACCCGTTTTCAAAGACAAAAGGCAACATGCCGGTGCGCGCTGCATCCAGATCACGCCAGACCCGCGCGCGCCAGCTTTTATGGCCATTGGGTTTGCCCTCCAGAAAGGGCGAATTGGCGAAAAGCGCGGTTGCCACAGGCTGAAGCGCCAAGGCCACGCGCATTTTCTGAACCATATCGGCCTCGGAGGAGAAATCGAGGTTCACCTGCACGGTGCAGGTCCGGTACATCATGGTTTTACCCATGGTGCCGACCCGATCCATATAATCGGTCATCAGCGCGTAGCGGCCCTTGGGCATGACGGGCATTTGGTCATGCGCCCAGATGGGCGCGGCCCCCAGCCCGATAAAGCCCATGCCCAGGTCATCGGCAATGCTGCGCACTTCGCGCAGGTGCTGGTTTACCTCGTCGCAGGTTTCGTGGATCGTCTCGAGCGGCGCGCCAGAGAGTTCCAGCTGCCCGCCGGGTTCGAGGCTGATGTTGGCGCCGTCCTTTTCCAGACCGATGATCTTGCCCGCTTCCTCGACCGGCGCCCAGCCATGGCGGTCGCGCAGCCCTTCCAGCATGGCCTTGATGGAACGCGGGCCATCATAGGGCAGGGGCAGCAATGTATCGCGGCAATAGCCGAATTTTTCGTGCTCTGTGCCAATGCGCCAATCTTCTTTGGGTTTGCAGCCAGAGGCCAGATAATCCACCAGCTGTGCCTTGTTTTCGATCGGCCCGCCGCCGGTTTGGGGAATGGACATATGCGCTCCGATCTTGCCTTGTCACTGTCTTGTCAGGCCGCAGACTTGGAGTTTGAATGCGCCCAAGTCAAGCCTTGGCGTGGCACCTTAGTGCAAGCGCAAATGCCGGCCCGCCCGCGCAGGGTGCAGCCATAGCGCGCGGGCAGGTGGGGGGCTGGTATCGTCCAGCGCCTCTAGCAGGGCTTGCATGCGCAATCCGGGCAGGCTGGCAAAGGCATCAAACAGCGCGTCTGCGCCTGTGGCGGCCACCGGAATTTCCAGCCGCGCCCCGTCAGAGGCAATCAGCAACCAGCTTGTGCCTTGCGCCACCAGATGCAATTCCACCAGATCGCGCAGCGCGAGAAACCCGCCCTCTTCCGGGCCGAAATATGAGATTTGCCCTTCCACGATCTGCACAAGCCCCGGCGCAAGCCCTGCGCGGGCAAAACGCAGACGCCGCCAGCCGATAAGCGCCATGCCCAGCCCCGCCACCACCACCAGCACGGCCAGAAGCTGAAAAAACCTGTCCTGCGCTTGCAGCGCCCAGAGGCCAAAGAGCGCCACGGCCAGCCCTGTCAGCACCTCTGACCAGCGCCGCAGCCCTGCCATCAGTTCCGGGCGAATCATTGCCAATCGCCTTTCGCCTGTTGCCACAGAGCCAGCGCGGCCACGGCGGCGGTATCTGCGCGCAATATTCGCGGGCCAAGCGATATGGGGTGAATGGCGGAGAAGGCGCGCAGGCGCGCGCGCTCTGCCGCCGAAAACCCGCCTTCGGGGCCAATAAGGATAGCCGCGGGGGCAGGCGGCAGGGGGTGGGGCGCGGCAGTTTCGGCCAGTGCCTCATCTGCCCAGACCAGCGCGCGCCCCTCTGGCCATGTGTCCAGCACTTTGGCCAGCGGGGTCAGGGCGGCCACTTGCGGCACATAGGTTCCGCCGCATTGCTCTGCGGCCTCTGTTGCATGGGCTTGCAGGCGGTCTTGGCGGATGCGTTCGGAATTGGTGAAATCGGTTTGCACCGGGATGATCCGCGCCGCGCCCAGTTCTGCGGCTTTTTCCACAATGAAATCGGTGCGCGCTTTTTTGATGGGGGCAAACAGCAACCACAGATCGGGCGGCAGGCGCTGGGGGGCAGATTGCGCGCGGCACAGCGCCACCGCGCCGCGCTTGCTGGCCGCGCCCAGTTCGGCCAGCCATTCGCCATCACGCCCGTTAAACAGCGCCAGCGGCGTGCCGCTTCCCTTGCGCATGACAGAAACCAGATAATGCGCCTGATCCTGCGACAGGGCTATCTCTTGCCCCGCCCCCAAAGGCTGCTCTACAAAGAGCCTGATTTTCGCGCGCATGCTGTCACTGTCCATGAGGCCCAGAATATGACCGGAAACGACCAAAGGCCAGAGCCTCCGACAGCGCAAGGCAGCGTGGCGGATGCGGTTGCGCGCAATTGGGTGGATCGCTACGCCCCGGCGCAGGCCAAGCCTTATTTGCGGCTGTCGCGGGCTGACAGGCCGATTGGCACATGGCTTTTGCTGCTGCCCTGCTGGTGGGGTGTGTTTCTGGGCGCGGCCGCGCAGCCAGAGACAGCGGGCTGGCTGACCGTCTGGATTGTTCTGGGCTGCGGCATTGGCGCGGTTCTGATGCGGGGCGCGGGCTGCACATGGAATGACATTACCGACCGCGATATAGATGACAAAGTGGCGCGCACGCGCTCGCGCCCTTTGCCATCGGGGCAAGTGAACATGCGGCAAGCCCTGATCTGGATGGGCGCGCAGGCCGGTATTGCGGCGCTGATTCTGTTCACCTTCAACTGGGCCGCGATCGGGCTGGGGGTGCTCTCGTTGGGGTTGGTGGCGATTTACCCCTTTGCCAAGCGGTTCACATGGTGGCCGCAAATCTTTCTGGGGCTTGCCTTCAACTGGGGGGCAGTGCTGGCCTGGACAGCGCAGACGGGGGCGCTTGGCCTGCCTGCTGTGTTTCTGTATCTCGCGGGCATATGCTGGACCCTGTTTTATGACACGATCTATGCCCATCAAGACCGTGAAGACGATGCGCTGATTGGCGTGAAATCCACCGCGCGGCTGTTTGGCACGAATACGGAAACATGGTTGCGGGGGTTTTTGTTCGCGACAGTGGTGTTCATGTCGCTTGCCGTTATCTATGCGCTTTCGGCTGTGGCCGACCCGCTGAAAATGTCGCTGGGGCTGGCCGGGGCCTGGGCGATGGGCTGGCATATGAACTGGCAGCTGGGCAAGCTGGATATAGATGACACGGAAAGGTGTCTGGCGCTGTTCCGTTCCAACCGGGATGCGGGCTTGCTGGTTGCGCTGTTTCTTGCCATCACCGTTTTCGCGTGATTGCGCCTGTGGCTGCAAGGCGCTAGGGAACCGGCATGAAAGAGCAAATCTTACAGGTTTTGCAGCGGGTGCTTGGGCCTGTCCTGCCTTTGGCGGGCAGGTACAAGGGGGGTCTGCTGATGGCTGCCAGCTTTGGGCTGGCGCTGGCGGGATCATTTGGGGCGGCCACATTGGCTGTGCGCGGGATCGAACATGTGGTGGCCCGCGATGCCCAGGCGGTTCTGGCGGAAAAGGGCTTGCCTTGGGCAGAGGTGGCCACGGATGGCTTGCTTCTGACATTGCGTGGCGAAGCCGGCAGCGAAGCCGCGCGCTTTCGCGCGCTGAGCGCCGTTTCCACAGTTGTCGCGGCAGAGCGCGTGATTGATGAAATTCGCGTGGCCGCCTCGGTAGAGATTGCCGCGCCGCGCTTTCAGATAGAAATTTTGCGCAATGGGCTGGATATCTCTTTGATCGGGCTGATCCCGGCCAGCCTGCCTACTGACAGCATCGTCTCGCGGATTGAAGCGATTGATGCTGAAATTTCGGTTGTGAACATGCTGGAAGCGGCGGATCATCCTGTGCCTTTCGGGTGGGAACAGGCGGCGGATTTCGGGCTGCGCGCCCTGGCACTTATTCCCAGCAGCAAGATTTCCATCAGCGCCGATCAGGTGGAAATAAGCGGGCTTGCCAGCAGCGAACACCAGCGCGATCAGTGGCGTGAACAACTGATGCGCGAGCGTCCGCGCGGGCTGATTGCCAGTATCAGCATCTCTGCGCCGCGCCCGGTTATTTCGCCCTTCACACTACGCTTTGTGATGGATGAGGATGGGGGCGCGCGCTTTGACGCCTGCGCCGCAGACACATCCGAGGCCCGCGCCGCAATATTGCGCGCAGGCCGCGCTGCCGGGGCGCAAGGTGCGATAGAGTGTGTCATTGGGCTTGGCAGCCCGTCGCCGCGCTGGCAGGTTGCGGCATCAGAATCGATTGCCGCGCTGGCTGCGATGGGGGAAGGCAGTGTCACTCTGGCCGATATGGATATCTCTCTTATCGTGCCGCATAGTATTTCCCCCGAAGCTCTGGCGCGCGCTGCCGCCGAGTTGGAACAGCGCCTGCCCGATGTGTTTTCGCTGCAAACGCTGCGCTTGCCGCCCGATGGCGATGATCCCGCGCGCGAGGATGAGGGGATGGAATTTGTGGCCAGCCTGGGAGAGGATGGCGTTGTCTTGCTGCGCGGCTCTCTGGTTGATGAGCGCTCTCGCGAGGCCGTGCAGGCCTTGGCGCGGGCCGAATTTGGCATGAATGCCGTGCGCGCGAATTTGCGCATAGATCCCGATCTGCCCGAAGGCTGGCCAGTGCGCGCGCTTTTGGCGGTGGATATGCTGGGCCAGGTGGAACACGGCAGCGTGCGGATGCGCCCTGACCGGTTTGATATTCGGGGTGTGACGGGCGATGCCACGACAGCCGACAGGGTGTCGCGGCTGATGACAGAGCGGCTGGGCAGTGGTGCGGTGTTTGCGCTGGATATCCGCTATGATGAACGGCTTGATCCGGTTGCCATGCAGCCCACGCCGGGGCGCTGCGAAGATTGGATCACCGAAGTTCTGACCGAACAGAAAATCACCTTCGACCCCGGTTCGGCAACGATAGACAATGCCGCCGGGCAGGTGATGGACAAGCTGGCCGAAATCCTGCGCGAGTGTGGTCGGCTGGAAATGGAAGTGGCGGGCCATACGGACAGCCAGGGCCGGTTGGAAACCAATATGCGCCTGAGCCAGCAACGCGCCGAGGCCGTGATTGCGGGCCTTCTGGCGCGGGGCGCATTGGTGGCGGATTTCGTGGCCAGAGGGTATGGGCCGGAATTTCCCGTGGCCGATAACGGCACCCCAGAGGGGCGCGAGGCCAACCGGCGGATCGAGTTTCAGCTGATTGGCGCTTCGGCAGAGGCCGCAGCCGCAGAACGCGGCGAGCCTGTGCAGGACGATGCGCCCCCGCCAGAACCGCGCGACGAATCAGATTTGGAAATTGTGGTCACAACAGGCGCGGGCGACACCCCGCGCCCACAGGCGCGGCCCGCAAGGTGACGGCGCATATTGGGCTGGAATGGCGGCGCCCACAGTGTATGCTGGGCCGCGATAAGGGAAGAAGATGAACCGCACAGAATTTGTCATTGTCACGGCGCTTATCCTGTTTGTGGCCTTTGCGCTTGGCTGGGCAACGAATTGGCTTGTCCACCGCTTCACCCGCGTACGCCAATCCGATCTGAGCGAGCTGGATCGCATGGCCCAGGCCCTGCACGAGGCCGAATTGATCCGCGATCAGGCGATTGAATATGTGGAAACACGCGAACGTGATCTGACCAGCCGCCTGAGCCAGGCCGAAGCAGAACTGAACGCCGCCATGAGCGCGCTGCGCGAGGCGCGGGTAGAGGCCGAATACTACCGCGCCCAGGCGCAGGGTCTGAATTCCTGACAAGGGTGTGCGGGAAGTCAAATAGTGGCTTGACGGCAAGTGTTTCACGCAATGCCTACCCTTTCGGCGGCGCTTTAGACTTTGCGGCCCAGAACCGCATTCGCTGGTTTTGGCACGCTTTTCTGCTTTCCGACAGTAAGCGGCTGTGTAAAAACTAGAATGCGGTGATAAGATGGCATTGATATTTCCGACGTGGATGGGCATCTTTCTGCAAATGACGGATGAAACTCGTGAGCTTTAAAATGGCATCTCGTACCGGAAAAATCCTGACCAACCCGGATGGCTCCAGGGCCGCCAGCGGCGCGGTCGTGAATGAGACCACGCTGGAGGCGCTTTTGAAATCGCACAGCGTGAGCGCTAAGTCGGGAAAAGCGATCAGCAGTCATGTGGCAAAACACAGGGACGCATTGAAGCGGCTGGCCGATAGGTAAGCGGCATTACAGGGTCACGCTTTCCGATGCAGTATTCGCCAATAGCGTCTGTGTGGCGGAGTTCGGAGGGCATCACGGCGCACATGATGTCGCTACGCTCTTGGGCGCTTTGGGGCGTCCTTATCACGGTTATCACCGCAGAATCTGGGCTAAAGGAGCGGCTCTGTTGCATGCTATCGCAACGGCGCATGGATTTGCAGATGGCAACAAGCGCACATCTCTGCTCATGCTATTCCTTCTTTACGAACGCAGCGATTATGGCTTGGAAACACGTTAAGCAGACCGCTGGGATGATGTGGTCGTTGATGTGGTTACCGGCGAGATGTCGCAAGCCCAGCTTGAAACGTTTTTGCAAGAGCGAACCTTCCGTCTGGATTAATTCGTTCCCATCTATGCAGCCCCCAAAGGCACTTCCGGTTGGGCGCGGCTACCAGCGCTCTTTCGCGCTGGAATTTGCAATTTAGCCCTTGGCTTTGCGCGCCACAGCGTCTAAGACACGCTGCGTTGTGGTGTCAGGCTATTGTCTGGGGCCTTCAACGATTCGTCCGAGACGGTGGGTGATGGGTTCCATCATAAATCCTGCCTGAGACGGGAATGGAACATTTCTGCTTCCGGGGGTTTTCCTCGGGCGATTTGGGAAGGCCCGTTCGGACTTCATGCCAGATGCAAATCTGGTGTAACGAGCCGGGGGGGTAACCCTCTAATAATTGGAGAGACCTTGTGGATAGAGCCCAAAAAGAGAAAGTGGTCGAGGAACTCGGCCAGATCTTCGAAAGCTCTGGCGTGGTTGTGGTAGCACAATACACGGGCCTCACGGTTGCTGAGATGCAGGTTCTGCGCGCACGCATGCGTGATGCGGGCGGGGCTGTACGCGTCGCCAAGAACAAGCTCGCCAAAATCGCCCTGGAAGGAAAGCCCTGCGAAAGCATGTCGCCCCTTCTGACCGGTATGACCGTTCTTGCCTATTCCGAAGATCCTGTCGCCGCTGCGAAAGTGATCGAGGACTATGCCAAAGACAACCAGAAACTGGTTATCCTTGGCGGTGCAATGGGTGAAACGGCACTTGATGCCGCGGGTGTCAAAGCTGTGGCTTCCATGCCTTCGCGCGAAGAGCTTATTGCTCAGGTCGTGTCGTGCATCGGTGCTCCGGCTGCGAATATCGCCGGTGCGATTGGCGCCCCTGCTTCGAATATTGCCAGCATTCTCACCACGCTCGAAGAGCGCGAAGCGGCATAAGCAACCTTTGGCCTGCGTGGCGCAGATGCGCTCGCGTTGGACACTCAAACCTGAACAGAATGGAACGATACAATGGCTGATCTTAAAGCACTTGCAGAGCAAATCGTGAACCTCACGCTGCTCCAAGCTCAGGAACTGAAAACAATCCTGAAAGACGAATACGGCATCGAGCCTGCTGCTGGCGGCGCTGTGATGATGGCTGGCCCGGCTGCTGGCCCGGCTGCTGCCGAAGAAGAGAAAACAGAATTCGACGTCATCCTGGTGGATGCCGGCGCAAACAAAATCTCTGTCATCAAAGAAGTTCGCGCGATCACTGGTCTGGGCCTGAAAGAAGCCAAGGATCTGGTGGAAGCTGGCGGCAAGGCAGTTAAAGAAGCTGCGTCCAAGGACGAAGCTGAAGAGATCAAGAAGAAGCTTGAAGAAGCTGGCGCGAAGGTCGAACTCAAGTAATCGGGCGGGATGCGCAGCATCTCGACCCTGTGAATGCAAACTGGGGCTGGTTGATCCAGCCCCAGTTTATCGCTGTTTCTGGACAAGGCTTTGGGGCCTGCATGGCAAGAGCCTTGTCCAGGGAAAGTGATCGGCTCGGGAGTGCGCCTGTGGGAGGGCGCGCAGGAATAGAGCCCCACACCCGTTTCGCAAGCGGCCGGCGGCTGAGGCCCGTCAGCCCGCCCGCCCGCGAAGACCAAGAAAGGTGATGACGCGCATGGCTCCGTCCTATGTTGGCCAGAAACGTATCCGCAAGATGTTTGGCAAGATCCGCGAAGTGCTGGAGATGCCGAATCTGATCGAGATTCAACGATCGTCCTATGATTTGTTCCTTCGCTCTGGCGATGCGGAAAAGCCGCTGGATGGCGAAGGTATCATGGGTGTTTTTCAGTCGGTTTTCCCGATCAAGGATTTCAACGAAACCGCGATCCTTGAGTTCGTAAAGTACGAGCTGGAAAAGCCGAAATACGATATTGACGAATGCATGCAGCGCGACCTGACCTATGCTGCGCCGCTTAAGGTGACCCTGCGTTTGATCGTATTTGATGTCGATGAGGATACAGGCGCGAAATCCGTCAAGGACATCAAGGAACAAGACGTGTTCATGGGCGATATGCCGCTGATGACACCGAACGGGACATTCGTTGTGAATGGAACCGAGCGCGTGGTTGTCAGCCAGATGCACCGTTCGCCTGGTGTGTTCTTTGACCATGATCAGGGCAAGACCCATTCCTCTGGCAAGCTGTTGTTCCAGTGCCGCATCATCCCCTATCGCGGGTCTTGGCTGGATTTTGAGTTTGACGCGAAAGACCAGGTTTTCGCGCGCATTGACCGGCGCCGCAAATTGCCCGTGACAACGCTGCTCTATGCCCTTGGCATGGATCAGAACGCGATCATGAAGGCCTATTACAACACGGTCACTTTCGCGCTGCGCAAGAATAAGGGCTGGGTCACAAAGTTCTTCCCGGAACGCGTGCGCGGCACGCGCCCGACTGTGGATCTGGTTGATGCCGCCACGGGCGAGGTGATTTGCAAAGCCGGTGACAAGATGACACCGCGCGCCGTGAAAAAGCTGATAGACGAGGCCAAGGTCAGCGATCTGCTGGTTCCGTTCGATGCGATCGTGGGCCGCTATGTGGCGCATGACATCATCAACGAAGAAACCGGCGAGATTTATGTCGAGGCCGGGGATGAGCTGACATGGGAACTGGACAAGGATGGCGACGTCAAAGGCGGCACGCTGAAAGTGCTGCTGGACAATGACATCACCGATATCGAGGTTCTGGATATCGATGGTGTGAATGTTGGCCCCTATATCCGCAACACCATGGCCGCCGACAAAAACTGGAGCCGTGATGGCGCGTTGATGGATATCTACCGCGTCATGCGTCCGGGAGAGCCGCCCACGGTTGATACAGCCTCGGCGCTGTTTGGGCAGTTGTTCTTCGATTCCGAGCGCTATGATCTCTCTGCCGTGGGCCGCGTGAAAATGAACATGCTCAAGCCAGCTGTCGCAGTTCATGGACCAGACCAACCCGCTCTCGGAAGTGACGCATAAGCGCCGCCTCTCCGCGCTTGGGCCAGGGGGTCTGACACGCGAGCGTGCGGGCTTTGAGGTGCGCGATGTGCACCCAACCCACTACGGTCGCATGTGCCCGATTGAAACGCCCGAGGGGCCGAATATTGGTCTTATCAACTCGCTCGCGACATTCGCGCGGGTGAACAAATATGGCTTCATTGAAACACCTTACCGCAAGGTGAATAATGGGCAGGTAACGGATGAGGTGATCTACCTTTCCGCCACCGAAGAACAGCGCCACACGGTTGCGCAGGCCAATGCGCAGCTGGACGAGAACATGCGCTTCGTCAATGATCTGGTCTCTACCCGCAAGGGTGGTGATTTCATGCTCAACCCGTCAGATTCGGTGGATCTGATTGACGTGTCGCCCAAGCAGCTTGTTTCGGTCGCGGCCTCGCTTATTCCGTTTCTGGAAAATGACGACGCCAACCGCGCGCTGATGGGTTCCAACATGATGCGGCAGGCCGTGCCCTTGTTGCAGGCCGATGCACCTTTGGTGGGCACGGGCATTGAAAGCGTGGTTGCCCGCGATTCCGGTGCGGCAATCATGGCGCGCCGGGCTGGTGTGATTGATCAGGTCGATGCCCAGCGTATCGTTGTGCGCGCAACAGAGATGTTGGAACCCGGCGAACCGGGTGTGGATATCTACCGCATGCGCAAGTTCAAGCGTTCCAACCAATCGTCCTGCATCAACCAGCGCCCGCTGGTGAAGGTGGGCGATCATGTGACGCGCGGCGAAGTGATTGCCGATGGCCCCTGCACCGATATGGGGGAATTGGCTGTGGGCCGGAATGTGGTTGTGGCCTTCATGCCGTGGAATGGCTACAACTATGAAGACTCGATCCTCATTTCAGAACGCATTCTGAAGGATGATGTCTTCACCTCGATCCATATTGATGAATATGAAATCGCGGCACGCGACACCAAGCTTGGCCCTGAAGAGATTACGCGCGACATCCCCAATGTGGGCGAAGAAGCACTGCGCAATCTGGACGAGGCCGGGATTGTCTATGTGGGTGCCGAAGTGCAGGCGGGCGATATTCTGGTGGGCAAGGTGACGCCGAAAGGCGAAAGCCCGATGACCCCGGAAGAGAAGCTGCTGCGCGCCATCTTCGGCGAGAAAGCATCTGATGTGCGTGACACATCCTTGCGCCTGCCGCCGGGGGCTTATGGCACGATTGTTGAAGTGCGTGTGTTCAACCGTCATGGTGTGGACAAGGATGAACGCGCCCTGCAGATAGAGCGCGAAGAGATTGAACGCCTGTCACGCGACCGCGATGACGAGCTGGAAATCCTGGAGCGCAACATCTACGGCCGTCTGCGCCAGCTGATCCTTGGCAAGGTGGCTGTCAAAGGCCCCAAAGGCGTGAAAGCCAATTCCGAGATTACCGAGGAATTGCTGGAAAGCCTGAGCCGTGGCCAGTGGTGGCAACTTGCCTTGGCCGACGAGGCCGAGGCGCAGGAAGTGGAAGCGCTGAACGCCCTTTATGACCAGCAAAAGCGCCAGTTGCAGGCCCGCTTTGATGACAAGGTGGAAAAAGTGCGCCGCGGCGATGATCTGCCCCCCGGCGTGATGAAGATGGTCAAGGTCTTTGTTGCGGTGAAGCGCAAGCTGCAAGCCGGTGATAAAATGGCCGGGCGCCACGGGAACAAGGGTGTGATTTCCAAGGTCGTGCCGATGGAAGACATGCCGTTTCTGGCCGATGGCACAACTGTTGACATGGTTCTGAACCCGCTGGGCGTGCCCTCGCGCATGAATGTGGGGCAGATTCTGGAAACGCATATGGGCTGGGCGCTGCGTGGCCTTGGTGTGCAGATTGACGAAGCGTTGCAGGAATACCGCCGCTCTGGCGATATGACCCCTGTCCGCGAGGCCATGCGCATCGGGTACGGCGATGATTTCTACCATGAGGTCTTTGACGGCATGGATGAAGAGGCGCTGGTTGAATCCGCTTCCACCGTGACAAAGGGTGTGCCCATCGGGACGCCGGTTTTTGACGGTGCGAAAGAGGCCGATGTCAATGACGCGCTCACCCGCGCGGGCTTTGATACATCGGGCCAGTCGATTGTGTTCGATGGCCGCACGGGCGAGCAATTCGCACGGTCGGTGACAGTGGGTGTGAAATACATGCTCAAACTGCACCACCTTGTCGATGACAAGTTGCACGCACGTTCGACCGGGCCTTACAGCCTTGTGACCCAGCAGCCGCTGGGTGGTAAAGCGCAGTTTGGTGGACAGCGCTTCGGGGAGATGGAGGTCTGGGCACTTGAGGCCTATGGCGCTGCCTACACCCTGCAGGAAATGCTGACCGTTAAATCTGATGACGTGGCCGGGCGTACAAAGGTTTACGAAGCCCAGACCAAGACATTCGACCAGATTCGCGTTTCTCTGGCCTCGCCAGAGCGCATTTTGTCATGGTCTTATGGTGAAGTGAAAAAGCCAGAAACTATCAATTATCGTACGTTCAAGCCAGAACGCGATGGATTGTTCTGTGCTCGTATCTTTGGGCCTGTTAAAGATTACGAATGTTTGTGCGGCAAGTATAAGCGCATGAAGTATCGCGGCGTTGTCTGCGAGAAATGTGGTGTTGAAGTTACGCTGTGCGGGTGCGACGCGAGCGCATGGGCCATATTGAGCTTGCTGCGCCGGTTGCCCATATCTGGTTCCTGAAATCACTGCCATCACGCATCGGCCTGCTGATGGACATGACCTTGAAGGATCTGGAGCGGATTCTCTATTTTGAGAATTACGTTGTGATCGAACCTGGTCTGACTGACCTGACTTACGGCCAGTTGATGAGCGAGGAAGAATTCCTTGACGCGCAAGATCAGTATGGCGCCGATGCCTTTACCGCCAATATCGGCGCAGAGGCCAATCGCGAAATGCTGGCCAATATTGATCTGGAAGATGAAGCCTCGCGCCTGCGCGAAGAGCTGAAAGAAGCCAAGGGCGAATTGAAGCCCAAGAAGATCATCAAGCGCCTGAAAGTGGTGGAGCATTTCATCGAATCCGGCAACCGCCCGGAGTGGATGGTGATGACCGTTATTCCGGTCATCCCGCCAGAGCTGCGCCCGCTGGTGCCGCTGGACGGTGGCCGCTTCGCGACATCCGACCTTAATGATCTCTATCGCCGGGTCATCAACCGCAACAACCGCCTGAAGCGCCTGATTGAACTGCGCGCACCAGATATCATCGTGCGCAACGAAAAGCGGATGCTGCAGGAAGCTGTTGATGCGCTGTTTGACAATGGCCGTCGTGGCCGTGTCATTACGGGTACCAACAAGCGCCCATTGAAATCCCTTTCCGACATGCTGAAAGGCAAGCAAGGCCGTTTCCGCCAGAACTTGCTCGGCAAGCGGGTGGATTTCTCTGGCCGTTCGGTCATTGTGACCGGTCCTGAGCTGAAGCTGCACCAATGTGGTCTGCCCAAGAAGATGGCGTTGGAGCTGTTCAAGCCGTTCATCTATTCACGCCTAGAGGCCAAAGGTCTGTCCAGCACCGTGAAACAGGCCAAGAAACTGGTCGAAAAAGAGCGTCCCGAGGTGTGGGATATCCTCGATGAGGTGATCCGCGAACACCCTGTTCTGCTGAATCGCGCGCCCACATTGCACCGTCTGGGCATTCAGGCGTTTGAACCGATCCTGATTGAAGGCAAGGCAATTCAGCTTCATCCGCTGGTCTGTTCGGCCTTCAACGCCGATTTTGACGGCGATCAGATGGCCGTGCATGTGCCCTTGTCGCTGGAAGCCCAGCTTGAAGCGCGCGTGTTGATGATGTCCACCAACAACGTGCTGTCCCCGGCAAATGGTGCGCCGATCATCGTTCCGTCACAGGATATGGTGCTTGGGCTTTACTATGTGTCGATGATGCGCGAGGGCCTGAAAGGCGAGGGCATGATCTTCGCCTCTATTGAAGAGGTGGAACATGCTTTGGCGGCGGGCGAAGTGCATCTGCATGCCAAAATCCAGTGCCGTGTGAAGCAGATTGACGAAGACGGCAATGAAGTGCTGCGCCGCTATGAAACCACGCCGGGCCGCCTGCGCCTTGGCGCGCTTCTGCCCATGAACGCGAAAGCACCGTTCGAACTGGTCAACCGCCTGTTGCGCAAGAAAGATGTGCAGACGGTGATTGATAACGTCTACCGCTATTGCGGCCAGAAGGAATCGGTCATCTTCTGTGATCAGATCATGGGCCTGGGCTTCCGCGAGGCCTTCAAGGCCGGGATTTCCTTCGGCAAGGATGACATGCTTATCCCGGATGCCAAATGGGAGCTGGTGAATGAGACCCGCGATCAGGTAAAAGAGTTTGAACAGCAATATCTGGATGGTTTGATCACCCAGGGCGAGAAGTACAACAAGGTTGTAGATGCCTGGTCAAAATGTTCCGATGCTGTGGCAAACGCCATGATGGGCGAAATCTCTGCCGTGCGCCGGGACGCCGAAGGGCGCGAGCTGGAGCCGAATTCGGTTTACATGATGTCCCATTCGGGCGCGCGCGGTTCGCCCGCCCAGATGAAGCAGCTTGGTGGTATGCGCGGCCTGATGGCCAAACCGTCGGGCGAGATCATCGAGACGCCGATCATCTCGAACTTCAAGGAAGGTCTGACCGTTCTTGAATACTTCAACTCTACGCACGGGGCGCGCAAAGGTCTGGCAGATACGGCGCTGAAAACCGCCAACTCTGGCTACCTGACACGCCGTCTGGTGGATGTAGCGCAGGATTGCATCGTGCGCAGCGATGATTGCGGCACGGATCGTTTCATCACCGCGCAAGCGGCGGTGAATGATGGCGAAGTGGTGTCGTCGCTGGGCGAGCGCGTTCTGGGCCGTGTTGCGGCAGAGGATGTGATTGATCCTGCTTCGGGCGAAATCCTTGTCACGCGCAATTCGCTGATTGAAGAGCGCGAGGCAGATATGATCGAGGCCTCTGGCGTTGCCACGGTCAAGATCCGTTCACCCCTGACATGCGAGGCCGAAGAGGGCGTTTGCACCAAGTGTTACGGGCGCGATCTGGCCCGCGGCACATTGGTGAACAAGGGCGAGGCTGTGGGCATTATTGCCGCGCAATCCATTGGCGAGCCTGGCACACAGCTGACCATGCGCACCTTCCACATTGGCGGGATTGCGCAGGGTGGCAGCCAGTCCTTCCAAGAGGCCAATGCGGCGGGGCGTGTGGAATTGCGCAATGCGCAGACCATCGCCAATTCGTCGGGTGATCTGATTGTCTCTGGCCGGTCGATGCAGGTTGTCATCATTGATGAGAACAATATCGAACGGGCAACTTTCAAGCCCGGCTATGGTGCGAAACTGTTTGTCCAGGATGGCGCGCAGGTGGAACGCGGGGCCAAGCTGTTCGAATGGGATCCCTACACCCTGCCGATCATTGCCGAAACACCGGGCCGGGTGCGCTTTGTGGATCTGGTTGCGGGCCTTTCGGTGCGTGACGAGACCGATGAAGCCACAGGCATGACCCAGAAGATCGTGACCGATTGGCGCTCTGTGCCCAAAGGGGGCGATCTGAAGCCCGAAGTTATCCTGATGGAGCCAGCCACCGGAGAGCCAGTGCGCAACGAGGCCGGCAACCCGATCACCTATCCCATGTCCGTGGATGCCGTTCTGTCGGTGGAAGATGGGCAGGATATTCAGGCCGGTGATGTTGTCGCCCGTATTCCGCGCGAAGGTGCCAAGACCAAGGATATCACCGGGGGTCTGCCCCGCGTGGCCGAATTGTTCGAAGCCCGCCGCCCGAAAGACCATGCCATCATCTGTGAAATTGATGGCTATGTTCGCTTCGAGAAGGATTACAAGAACAAGCGCCGTATCAAAATTCAGCCTGTCGATGACACGCTGGAACCGGCGGAATATCTTGTCCCCAAAGGCAAGCATATTCCGGTGCAGGAAGGTGATTTCGTCCAGCGCGGCGATTACATCATGGATGGCAACCCCGCCCCCCATGACATCTTGCGCATTCTGGGGATCGAGGCGCTGGCAAACTACCTGATCGACGAGGTGCAGGATGTGTACCGTCTGCAGGGCGTGAAGATCAACGACAAGCATATTGAAGTGATCGTGCGCCAGATGCTGCAGAAATGGGAAATCCTGGATAGCGGCGAAACCACGCTGCTGAAGGGCGAGCATGTGGACAAGGACGAGTTTGACGCGATGAATGAGAAGGCCCTTGCCATGGGGCTGGAACCTGCCAAGGGCGAGCCGATCCTTCTGGGGATCACCAAGGCCAGCCTGCAAACGCGCAGCTTTATCTCTGCCGCCTCGTTCCAGGAAACCACGCGCGTGCTGACCGAAGCCTCGGTTCAGGGCAAGCGGGATCACCTGTTGGGCCTGAAAGAGAATGTCATCGTGGGCCGTCTGATTCCGGCGGGCACAGGGGGCGTTGTCACCAAGGCACGCCAGATTGCGGCAGATCGTGACCGCAAGGTGCTGGATGCCCGCCGCGCCGAGGCAGAGGCCGCCGCCGCATTGGCTGCGCCCACTGCCGCGCCCATGTCAGAGGCGGATATCGTCTTTGGCAAGCGCCCGGAATAATCCGGCCCCGTTCAAAAGCCAGACCCCCCCGCAGCCCCGTGCTGCGGGGGTTTTTCTTTGGCCCAGTGCAGGCCGGGGCCGGGCTGCGCGCAATACCCATAACGCGCATTTGCATAGCTGCGTGAACTGTTATACCCAAACCCTTATTCTTGCGCATTTTGTGACCCATGCCGCCGGATATTGCGCCCAAGTTGCCAATGTCTGGTGGCTGCCTTGGGGTGCAATCGCTGGTCTTGTCGGGGCGGGAAATGCGCGTTTGTTCTGACCACTCCAAGCGCGCGGGATGGCGCTGCACCGCAAGGGCCACATGGAAAACGATAATCTGCGGGCCGCGCTGTTCATGATGGCCGGAACCGGGGCCTACACCATCAATGATGTGTTTCTGAAACTGGCGGGCAGCAGTTTGCCCATGTTCCAGATATTGCTGATGCGTGGGGTTGTGGTGTGCTTGTTTTTCGGGGTCTTGCTGTGGCGCGTGCGTGCGCAGCTGTCGGGGCTGGCGCGGCGCGATGTGAAACTTCTGGCCCTGCGCAGCGTGGCCGAAGCTGCAGTGGCCTATTTCTTTCTGACCGCGCTGTTCAACATGCCGATCGCCAATCTGACCGCGCTGTTGCAGGCCGTGCCCCTTACAGTGGCCCTTGCGGCCTTTGTGGTGCTGAAAGAGCCGCTGGGCTGGCGGCGCATGGCGGCAATCCTGATAGGGTTTTGCGGGGTGCTGATCATTGTGCGCCCCGGCGCGGACGGGTTTACCATCTATGCGCTATCGGCGGTTGTGGCCGTGGCCATGATTACCGTGCGTGATCTGGCAACGCGGATGCTGACACGCTCTGTGCCCTCGGTGCTGGTGGCATTTACCGCGTCTTGCGGGGTGATGGTGTTTGGCGCTGTGGGCAGTTTGCGGGAAATATGGGTCATGCCCGATATGTTGGGCTGGCTGTGGTTGCTGGGGGCAAGCGTGTTCATCATTGGCGGCTATATCCTGACAATCCTTGCCATGCGCACGGGGGAACTGACATTCGCAGCCCCGTTCCGCTATGCGGCGCTGTTATTTGCCCTTGTGGCGGGCTGGCTTGTTTTTGGCGAATGGCCCGATGCGCTTACCTTTGTCGGGGCCACGATTGTGGTGGCAACGGGGCTGTTTACCCTATGGCGGGAACGCCAGATCCGGCTTGCAATCCGCCGCGCCTAGCAAGCTGCGTCACCCCTGTTGACAAGCCCCGCGACTCCCCCTATACGCCACCCACCTGAGCTGTATGGCCAAGCGCCGCGCGGTAACTGGTATCAGAATTGTAGTGGTCATGATCCGGGCCAAGATGCCCCGATCCTCTGGAATTCCACCGCGGCGCCCCTGAATGGGACGCAAGCGGTTTTATGCGTTCTGCGTTCCAAGCGTAGAACCATGCGATAGAGAGGCGCGAAAGCGCCGTGTAACACGGGTTGAAACGGGAATAACCGGAATGCCAACGATCCAGCAGCTGATCCGCAAACCGCGGCAGCCAAAAGTAAGAGCCCAAAAGTCGCAGCACCTTCAGGGCTGCCCACAAAAACGTGGCGTTTGCACGCGCGTTTATACCACCACACCGAAGAAGCCGAACTCCGCCATGCGGAAGGTTGCCAAAGTGCGCCTGACCAATGGTTTCGAAGTGATCAGCTACATTCCGGGCGAAGGTCACAACCTGCAAGAACACTCTGTCGTGCTCATCCGCGGCGGCCGTGTGAAAGACTTGCCGGGCGTGCGTTACCACATCCTGCGCGGCGTTCTGGACACCCAGGGCGTTAAAGACCGCAAGCAGCGCCGCTCGAAATACGGCGCGAAGCGTCCGAAGTAAGGAGAGTCATAGATGTCTCGTCGTCACGCCGCTGAAAAGCGCGAAATCCTGCCTGACGCCAAATTTGGTGACAAGGTTCTGTCCAAGTTCATGAACAACCTCATGATCGATGGCAAGAAATCCGTTGCCGAATCAATCGTGTATAACGCGATGGATCGTGTTGAGAAGAAACTCAAGCGCGCGCCCATCGAAGTGTTCCACGAAGCGCTGGACAATATCAAACCCTCCGTCGAGGTGCGTTCGCGCCGCGTTGGTGGTGCAACCTACCAAGTTCCTGTCGAAGTGCGCCCGACGCGCCGCGAAGCGCTGGCAATTCGCTGGCTCATCAACGCTGCGCGCTCGCGCAACGAAAACACGATGGAAGAGCGTCTGGCAGGCGAGCTTGTCGATGCCGTCAACTCGCGCGGTTCCGCCGTGAAAAAGCGCGAAGACACCCATAAGATGGCCGACGCCAACAAAGCGTTCAGCCACTACCGCTGGTAATCCCGTCACCCTGCAAGCCTGAGGACAAGATATCATGGCACGCGAATACCCCCTTGATCGCTACCGCAACTTCGGGATCATGGCGCATATCGACGCTGGTAAAACCACAACAACAGAACGCATTCTGTTCTATACCGGCAAGTCGCACAAGATTGGTGAAGTTCACGACGGTGCGGCCACCATGGACTGGATGGCCCAAGAGCAAGAGCGTGGCATCACCATCACCTCTGCGGCGACCACCACTTTCTGGGAAAAGACGATTGATGGCGCCGCCGCTCTGAGCGAGAAGCACCGCTTCAACATCATCGACACCCCCGGCCACGTTGACTTCACCATCGAGGTGGAGCGTTCGCTGGCCGTTCTGGATGGCGCAATCTGCCTTCTGGATGGCAACGCGGGCGTAGAGCCGCAGACAGAAACTGTCTGGCGGCAGGCCGACCGTTACAAAGTGCCGCGGATTGTGTTTGTCAACAAGATGGACAAGATCGGCGCAGATTTCTTCAACTGCGTGAAAATGATCAAGGATCGCACGGGCGCAACCGCGCTGCCGATTCAGCTGCCCATCGGTGCCGAAGACAAGCTGGAAGGCATCATCGACCTGATCACCATGGAAGAGTGGACATGGAAAGGCGAGGATCTGGGCGCAAGCTGGACACGCCAGGGCATCCGCGAAGACCTGTTGGCCGAGGCCGAAGAATGGCGCGCAAACCTGATCGAGACAGTTGTCGATCAGGATGACGCCGTGATGGAAGCCTATCTGGAAGGCGAAGAGCCAGACCAGGACACGCTGCGCCGCCTGATCCGCAAGGGCACTCTGGCGCTGGATTTCGTGCCTGTCTGCACGGGCTCTGCGTTCAAGAACAAAGGTGTTCAGCCGCTGTTGAACGCTGTGATCGATTATCTGCCCAGCCCGCTGGATGTGCCTGCCTATATGGGCTTTGCGCCCGGCGACGAGACAGAAACCCGCAACATTCCGCGTTCTGCGGATGATGCGCTGCCTTTCTCTGCGCTGGCGTTCAAGATCATGAACGACCCCTTTGTCGGCTCGCTGACCTTCACGCGCATCTATTCTGGCGCGCTGAAAAAGGGCGATCAGATGATGAATTCGACCAAGGGCAAAAAAGAGCGCGTTGGCCGCATGATGATGATGCATGCCATCAACCGCGAAGAGATTGATGAGGCCTGGGCCGGTGATATCATCGCGCTGGCTGGTCTGAAAGAAACCACCACAGGCGACACGTTGTGTGACCCTGCAAAGCAGGTGGTTCTGGAAACCATGACCTTCCCAGACCCCGTGATCGAAATCGCGGTAGAGCCGAAGACAAAGAACGACCAGGAAAAGATGAGCCAGGGTCTGGCCCGTCTTGCTGCCGAAGACCCCTCTTTCCGTGTGGAAACCGATCTCGAATCGGGCCAGACGATCATGAAGGGCATGGGCGAATTGCATCTGGAAATTCTGGTTGATCGTCTGAAGCGCGAATTCAAGGTGGAAGCGAATATCGGTGCGCCGCAGGTGGCCTATCGTGAAACGATCAGCCACAAGATCGAACACACCTATACGCACAAGAAGCAGTCGGGTGGGTCTGGTCAGTTCGCTGAGGTCAAGCTGATCATCAGCCCGACAGAAGCTGGCGAAGGCTACAGCTTCGAATCCCGCGTTGTGGGTGGGACAGTTCCGAAGGAATATGTGCCGGGTGTTGAAAAAGGCATCAAATCGGTGATGGATAGCGGGCCTTTGGCTGGCTTCCCTGTGATCGATTTCAAAGTGGCGCTGCTGGATGGCAAATACCACGATGTGGACTCGTCGGTTCTCGCCTTCGAGATCGCTGCGCGGATGGCAATGCGTGAGGGCCTGAAAAAGGCCGGCGCGAAGCTGCTGGAACCGATGATGAAAGTCGAAGTTGTGACGCCTGAGGAATATACAGGCTCGATCATCGGCGATCTGACATCACGCCGGGGGCAGGTGACAGGCCAGGAACAGCGCGGAAATGCGATTGCAATCAACGCTTTCGTGCCGCTGGCCAATATGTTTGGCTATATCAACACGCTGCGTTCGATGTCTTCGGGCCGTGCCAACTTCACCATGCTGTTTGACCATTACGAGCCGGTTCCGCAAAACGTCTCGGATGAAATCCAGAAGAAATTCGCCTGATAAAGCGGGTGCGTGCTTGCCGCGCACCCTCCCCCCTTATGGCGGCGTGACCTCACAGCCGGCCCCCGAACACGAAGGAGATGCCTCATGGCAAAGCAAAAGTTTGAACGCAACAAACCGCATGTGAACATTGGCACGATTGGCCATGTGGACCACGGCAAGACAACGCTGACAGCCGCGATCACGAAGTATTACGGCGAATTCCGCGCCTATGACCAGATTGATGGTGCGCCGGAAGAAAAAGCGCGCGGGATCACGATTTCCACGGCGCATGTGGAATATGAAACCGAAGCGCGCCACTATGCGCATGTGGATTGCCCCGGCCACGCGGACTATGTGAAAAACATGATCACCGGTGCGGCGCAGATGGATGGCGCTATTCTGGTGGTGAACGCCGCTGACGGCCCCATGCCGCAAACACGCGAGCATATCCTGCTGGGCCGTCAGGTGGGCATTCCCTATATGGTTGTCTATATGAACAAGGTCGATCAGGTGGATGACGAAGAGCTGCTGGAGCTGGTGGAAATGGAAATCCGCGAGCTGCTGTCTTCCTATGATTACCCTGGCGATGATATCCCCATCATCAAAGGCTCTGCCCTGGCCGCAATGGAAGGCCGCGATCCAGAGATTGGCGAAAACTCCATCCGCGCGCTGCTGAAAGCTGTGGACGAATACATCCCGACACCGGAGCGCGCTGTGGATCAGCCCTTCCTGATGCCGATCGAAGATGTGTTCTCGATCTCTGGCCGCGGCACAGTTGTGACGGGCCGGGTGGAGCGCGGTGTGATCAATGTGGGCGATTCGATTGAAATCGTGGGCATTCGTGACACCAAGACCACAACCTGTACCGGCGTGGAAATGTTCCGCAAACTGCTGGATCGCGGGGAAGCTGGCGACAATATCGGCGCGCTGCTGCGCGGCATTGGCCGCGAGGATGTGGAGCGTGGGCAGGTTCTGTGCAAGCCGAAATCGGTCACACCGCACACCCATTTCGAGGCAGAAGCTTATATTCTGACCAAGGATGAGGGTGGTCGTCACACCCCGTTCTTCGCGAATTACCGTCCTCAGTTCTACTTCCGCACCACGGATGTGACGGGCACAGTGACCCTGCCTTCTGGCACGGAAATGGTGATGCCCGGCGACAACCTGAAGTTCGAAGTCGAGCTGATCGCCCCCATCGCCATGGAAGAAAAACTGCGCTTCGCCATCCGTGAAGGCGGCCGCACCGTCGGCGCTGGCGTCGTGTCGAAAATTCTCAAGTAATCATACGGGGCGCAAAGGTGCGTGGTTTCCACGCACCGGCCCTTGTGAAGGAACAGACAGATGCAAGGTCAGAATATCCGCATCCGGCTGAAAGCCTTCGATTACCGCGTGCTTGATGCAAGCACCAAGGAAATCGTGAACACGGCGAAGCGCACGGGTGCTACCGTTCGCGGACCCATTCCGCTGCCAAACAAGATCGAGAAATTCACCGTTCTGCGTGGTCCACACGTTGACAAGAAGTCTCGGGACCAGTGGGAAATCCGTACGCACAAGCGTCTTTTGGATATCGTCGACCCGACCCCCCAGACAGTGGACGCGCTGATGAAGCTCGACCTGGCCGCCGGGGTTGATGTCGAGATCAAAGTTTAAGGAGCCAGGACTATGCGCTCTGGAGTTATCGCAAAGAAGCTGGGCATGACCCGGCTGTTCATGGAGGATGGCCGGCAGGTTCCTGTCACTGTCCTTCAACTGGATGAGTTGCAGGTTGTTGCGCAACGCACCAATGACAAGGATGGCTACACGGCTGTTCAGCTTGGTGCCGGCACGGCAAAGGCAAAGCGGGTTCCTGCGCCAATGCGCGGGCATTTCGCCAAGGCCAATGTCGCGCCCAAGCGCAAGCTGGCGGAGTTTCGCGTCAGCCCCGACAATCTGATTGATGTGGGCGCGGAAATTACCGCGGATCATTACTTTGCTGGTCAGTTCGTGGATGTTGTGGGCACATCGATCGGTAAAGGTTTTGCCGGTGCGATGAAGCGCCACAATTTCGGCGGTCTGCGGGCGTCGCACGGTGTGTCGATCAGCCACCGTTCGCACGGCTCTACCGGCCAGTGTCAGGATCCCGGTAAGGTTTTCAAAGGCAAGAAAATGGCCGGTCACATGGGCGCTGCCCGCGTGACAACCCAGAACCTTGAAGTTGTGAAAACCGACACAGCCCGCGGCCTGATCATGGTCAAAGGTGCGGTTCCTGGCTCCAAAGGTGGTTGGGTGACAATCAAGGACGCGGTGAAAAAGCCGTTCCCGGATCAAGCGCCATTGCCTGCGGCGATCAAGACGGCGGCTGTTGCTGAAGCACCCGAAGTCGAAGTGAAGGAAGGCGAGTGATCATGAAACTCGACGTTGTCAATCTGCAGGCAGGCAATGCCGGTGAAGTCGAGCTGAATGAGGCCATTTTCGGCCTCGAGCCGCGCGCCGATATCCTGCACCGTGTGGTGCGCTGGCAGCGGGCGAAAGCCCAGGCTGGCACGCATAAGGTGAAAACCCGCTCGGAAACCAGCTATTCCACCAAGAAGATCTACCGCCAGAAGGGCACAGGTGGCGCACGCCATGGTGACCGTAACGCGCCGATCTTCCGCAAAGGTGGTGTATATAAAGGCCCGACCCCACGCAGCCATGCGTTCGACCTTCCCAAGAAGGTGCGCGCCCTTGGTCTGAAGCTGGCCCTTTCGGCGAAAGCTGGCAGCGGCAAGCTGGTGGTTCTGGACACGACCGATATGGCAGAAGCCAAGACATCGGTTCTGGCCAAGGCCGCAAAAGAGCTGGGTTGGAAAAAGGCACTGATCATTGACGGGGCAGAGGTGAATGAGAATTTCGCCCGCGCCGCGCGCAATCTGGACGGCATTGATGTGCTGCCCTCGATCGGTGCGAATGTGTATGACATCCTGCGCCGCGACACTTTGGTGATCACGCGCGCCGGTCTTGAAGCACTGGAGGCTCGGTTAGCATGAGCGCACAGGCAAAACATTACGATGTGATCCGCAAGCCGATCATCACCGAAAAAGCGACCATGGCCTCTGAGGCGAATGCGGTTGTTTTTGAAGTGGCGATTGATGCCAACAAGCCGCAGATCAAAGATGCGATAGAGGCGATCTTTGGTGTGAAGGTGAAAGCGGTGAACACCACGATTACCAAAGGCAAGGTAAAGCGCTTCAAGGGCATGCTTGGAAAGCGCCGTGACGTGAAGAAAGCATATGTCACCCTCGAAGAGGGAAATGCTATCGACGTCTCTACCGGGCTTTGATATAGCCACCACGACTCAGCGGCCCCGGCGCTACCGGGGCCGCTGGTTATTTGGCGCATAACGCGCTGACAGACTGAAACCGGGCCTACGGGCCAGAGCTGACGGAAGACAGAAAGCATGGCACTCAAGTCGTATAAACCGACGACGCCGGGCCAGCGTGGGCTGGTTCTGATCGACCGTTCGGAGCTTTGGAAAGGTCGCCCTGTCAAATCCCTTACAGAGGGTCTGACAAAATCGGGTGGTCGGAACAACACCGGACGGATCACTGCACGCCGCATTGGTGGCGGTGCAAAGCGTCTTTATCGCATCGTGGATTTCAAGCGTAACAAGCTTGACCATCCGGCTGTTGTGGAACGGATCGAATATGACCCGAACCGCACCGCCTTTATCGCCCTGATCAAATATGAAGATGGCGAGCAGGCTTATATTCTGGCGCCGCAGCGTCTGGCCATTGGTGACAAGGTTGTTGCATCTGCAAAAGCCGATATCAAGCCGGGCAATGCAATGCCGTTTTCGGGCATGCCCATCGGGACGATTGTTCACAACATCGAAATGAAGCCCGGCAAGGGTGGTCAGATTGCGCGTGCTGCCGGCACTTATGCGCAATTCGTTGGCCGCGATGGCGGCTATGCGCAAATCCGCCTGTCATCGGGTGAATTGCGTCTGGTGCGTCAGGAATGCATGGCCACTGTTGGCGCGGTTTCCAACCCCGACAACAGCAACCAGAATTTCGGCAAAGCTGGCCGCACCCGCCATCAGGGCAAGCGCCCATCTGTTCGCGGTGTTGCAATGAACCCGATCGATCACCCGCATGGTGGTGGTGAGGGCCGTACCTCTGGGGGCCGTACGCCGGTTACACCTTGGGGTAAGGATACCAAGGGCCGCAAGACGCGCTCGAACAAGCAGACCGACAAGTATATTCTGCGGTCTCGCCACGCGAAGAAGAAGGGTCGCTAATCCATGGCACGTTCAGTTTGGAAGGGCCCTTTCGTAGATGCTTATGTCTTGAAAAAGGCAGAGAAGGCACGCGATTCCGGGCGTAATGAAGTTATCAAAATCTGGTCGCGCCGTTCGACCATTCTGCCCCAGTTCGTGGGGCTGACTTTCGGCGTTTACAATGGCAAGAAGCATATTCCTGTCAATGTGACCGAGGACATGATCGGCCAGAAGTTTGGTGAATATTCGCCAACCCGTACCTATTACGGGCATGCTGCCGACAAAAAAGCGAAACGGAAGTAAGCCATGGGTAAAGAGACAAATCCGCGCCGCGTGGCCGAGAATGAAGCGATGGCGAAGTCGCGCATGCTTCGCACGAGCCCGCAAAAGCTGAACCTTGTCGCCGCGCTCATCCGTGGCAAAAAGGTGGACAAGGCGCTCACCGATCTGACCTTCTCCAAGAAGCGGATTGCCGGTGATGTGAAGAAATGCCTGCAATCGGCGATTGCCAATGCGGAAAACAACCACGGTCTGGATGTCGATGAACTCGTCGTTGCAGAAGCCTGGGTTGGCAAGAACCTTGTGATGAAGCGCGGCCGCCCGCGCGCACGGGGCCGCTTCGGCAAGATCATGAAGCCGTTTTCAGAGCTGACCATCAAGGTTCGCCAGGTCGAGGAGCAAGCATAATGGGTCAGAAGGTCAATCCAATTGGCATGCGCCTGCAAGTGAACCGGACATGGGACAGCCGCTGGTTTGCTGAAAGCAAGGATTACGGCAATCTGCTGCTAGAGGATCTGAAGATCCGCGAGTTCATTCAGGATGAATGCAAGCAGGCCGGTGTCAGCCGCGTGATTATCGAACGCCCGCACAAAAAGTGCCGCGTCACGATCCACACGGCGCGTCCGGGCGTGATTATTGGCAAGAAAGGCGCGGATATTGAAACGCTGCGCAAGAAGCTGGCCAATTTCACTGCGTCTGATCTGCACCTGAACATTGTTGAAGTGCGCAAGCCCGAACTGGACGCGCAGCTTGTGGCAGAAAGCATCTGCCAGCAGCTGGAGCGCCGGGTCAGCTTCCGCCGTGCAATGAAGCGCGCAGTTCAGAACGCCATGCGCATGGGCGCACTCGGTATCCGGGTGAATCTTGCAGGGCGTCTGGGCGGGGCAGAGATTGCACGCACCGAATGGTATCGTGAAGGCCGGGTTCCGCTGCATACATTGCGCGCGGATATCGACCATGCACATTCCGAAGCCCTGACAGCTTATGGGATCATCGGTGTGAAGGTCTGGATCTTCAAGGGCGAGATCATGGAACATGATCCGCAAGCCCGCGATCGCCGTGCTCAGGAACTTCAGGATTCGGGCGGCGCCTCTCAGCGCCCGCGCCGTTGATCCGTTTGAAGGAGAAACACTATGTTGCAACCGAAACGGACGAAGTTCCGCAAACAGCACAAAGGCCGCATCCATGGCGAAGCGAAGGGCGGGTTTGACCTGAACTTTGGCTCCTTTGGCCTCAAAGCCACTGAGCCCGAGCGCGTCACAGCGCGGCAAATCGAGGCGGCTCGCCGCGCGATGACCCGCCACATGAAGCGTCAGGGCCGTGTCTGGATCCGTATCTTCCCCGATGTGCCCGTCACATCAAAGCCCACCGAAGTTCGGATGGGTAAGGGTAAGGGGTCGGTCGATTTCTGGGCGGCCAAGGTGAAGCCCGGCCGCGTTATGTTCGAGATCGACGGCGTGAATGAAGACATCGCACGCGAAGCGCTGCGTCTGGCGGCGATGAAGCTGCCGATCAAGACACGGGTCGTCGTACGCGAAGACTGGTAATTTCGGGTTGCGTGCCTGCCACGCATCCTGACTGAAAAAACGATATCCCGGCACGTCACAGGCCGGGATATTTTCTTTCCCGCGAAGCCCTTGCCAAATTGGCGCAACCCGCCTATACGGCACGCTCATCCATCTCCGCTGGGAATCAGGGTGACCCTCGTTTGGGGGCTCTCCAGCGATTGTTGACTGAAGGAAATGGCCATGAAAGCCGAAGATCTGCGTAACAAGACCCCGGATCAGCTGCGTGACGATCTGGTGTCGCTGAAAAAGGAAGCGTTCAATCTGCGCTTCCAGAAGGCGACAAGCCAGTTGGAAAACACTGCACGTATCCGCCAAGTTCGTCGTGACGCCGCGCGCGTTTCGACAATTCTCAACGAAAAAGCCCGCGCTGCGGCGGCGAATTAAGGAGCTGGCACATGCCCAAACGCATCCTGCAAGGCAAAGTGACAAGCGACAAGAATGACCAGACTGTTACAGTTCTGGTAGAGCGCCGCTTCACGCACCCTGTCATGAAGAAAACGGTTCGGAGCACGAAGAAATATCGCGCCCATGATCCGCTGAACCAGTTCAAGACCGGCGACACAGTTCGCATCATTGAATGCGCGCCGAAATCGAAAACCAAACGCTGGGAGGTTCTGGCCGACGCTACCGCGTGACCGGAATTTTCCAGTTTTATCGAAACCCTGGGCATGAGGCCCAAAGGTCGGGAGAAACCAAATGATCCAGATGCAGACCAATCTGGATGTTGCTGACAACTCTGGCGCACGCCGGGTTCAGTGCATCAAGGTGCTCGGTGGGTCCAAACGGCGCTATGCGTCTGTTGGTGACATCATCGTGGTATCGGTCAAGGAAGCGATTCCAAAAGGCCGCGTAAAGAAGGGCGATGTTCGCAAGGCAGTTGTCGTGCGCACCGCAAAGGAAGTGCGCCGCGAAGATGGCACAGCGATCCGCTTTGATCGCAACGCCGCTGTCATCCTGAACAATGCTGGCGAGCCTGTGGGAACCCGTATTTTCGGGCCAGTGGTTCGCGAATTGCGCGCGAAGAACTTCATGAAGATCATCTCGCTCGCGCCGGAGGTGTTGTGATGGCTGCGAAACTGAAAAAAGGTGACAAGGTCATCGTTCTGACGGGCAAGGACAAGGGCAAGACAGGCGAGATTGATCGCGTCATGCCCAAGGAAAACAAGGCCGTTGTGAACGGGATCAATATCGCGATCCGCCACACCAAGCAAAGCCAGCAAAGCCAGGGCGGCCGTCTGCCGCAGGCAATGCCGATTGATCTGTCCAATCTGGCGCTGGTGGATGGCAATGGCAAGGCAACGCGCGTTGGCTTCCGCATGGAAGATGACAAGAAAGTGCGTTTCGCCAAGACAACCGGGGAGGCGATCTGATGCTTGACGCAGCCACCTATACCCCGCGCCTGAAGGCGGTCTATAAAGACCAGATTCGCGCGGCGATGAAAGAAGAATTCGGCTATAAAAACGACATGCAGATCCCGCAGCTCGACAAGATCGTGCTGAACATGGGGATCGGCGAGGCCGTGAAGGACAGCAAGAAGATCAAATCGGCGCAAGCTGATCTGACTGCCATTGCTGGCCAGAAAGCCGTTATCACCAAGGCGCGCAATTCCATCGCGGGTTTCCGCGTTCGGGAAGAAATGCCGCTGGGTGTGAAAGTCACTCTGCGCGGCGCGCGGATGTATGAATTCCTGGATCGTCTGATCACCATCGCCCTGCCGCGCGTGCGCGACTTCCGCGGTGTGAAAGGCACGTCTTTTGACGGCCGTGGCAACTATGCCATGGGCATCAAGGAACATATCGTTTTCCCCGAAATCAACTTCGACCAAATCGATGAAGTTTGGGGCATGGATATCATCATCTGCACCACCGCGAAAACCGACGCTGAAGCCAAGGCGCTGTTGAAGAATTTCAACATGCCCTTCAATAGCTGACGCGAGAGGGAGAGAACCAATGGCTAAAAAAGCAATGGTCGAGCGCGAAAAGAAGCGGGCAAAGCTGGTGGCGAAATATGCCACAAAGCGCGCCGAGCTGAAAGCTATCGCTGCCGACACTGATCGCCCGATGGAAGAGCGTTTCAAAGCCAACCTGAAACTGGCACAGCTGCCGCGCAATTCTTCCGAAACGCGCCTGCACAACCGCTGCCAGCTGACGGGCCGCCCGAAAGCTTACTATCGTAAACTGAAACTGTCGCGGATCGCGCTGCGGGATCTGGCCTCGAAAGGCCAAATCCCCGGCATGGTCAAGTCGAGCTGGTAAGGAGATCGCAAGATGATGAACGATCCTCTCGGCGATATGCTGACCCGCATCCGTAACGCGCAAATGCGCGGTAAATCCACCGTGCGCACACCTGCGTCCAAGCTTCGCGGCTGGGTTCTGGATGTGCTGAAAGACGAAGGCTATATCCGCGGCTATGAGACTGTGACCTCTGCTTCCGGGCATCAGGAACTGGAAATCTCGCTGAAATATGCAGATGGCCAGCCCGTGATCCGCGAGTTGAAGCGCATCTCGAAGCCCGGTCGCCGTGTCTATTCCGGTGTTCGTGAAATTCCACATGTCCGCAACGGGCTGGGGATTTCGGTGGTCTCTACGCCCAAGGGCGTGATGTCCGATGCAGCAGCACGCGCCGCCAATGTTGGTGGTGAAGTGCTCTGCCGTGTGTTCTGAGGAGGGCTGAGATGTCTCGTATTGGCAAGAAGCCTGTCGAACTGCCATCCGGCGTATCGGCTCAGGTCAAGGGCCAGACCATCGAGGTCAAAGGCCCGAAGGGAACCCGCAGCTTCACCGCTGGTGATGATGTGGATATCATCCTTGATGGCAATGTCGTGTCCGTCAAGCCGCGTGGCTTGTCCAAGCGTGCGCGCCAGCAATGGGGTATGACCCGTTCGATGGTGGCAAACCTTGCGCAGGGCGTGACCGGTGGGTTCAAGAAAGAACTGGAACTGGTTGGCGTTGGTTACCGTGCTGCAATGCAGGGCGCGGATCTGAAGCTTTCTCTTGGCTATAGCCATGAAGTGCTGTTCAAGATGCAACAAGAATATCAGCGTTCAGCTGATCGACGATGTGAACGGCGTAACCCTGGCCTCGGCCTCCACGCTCGAAAAGGATTTCGGGCTGGCGGGAACCAACAACAAGGACGCTGCCGCCAAGGTTGGCGCCGCGATTGCCGAACGTGCGAAAGCCGCCGGCATCGAGGAGTGCTATTTCGACCGCGGTGGTTTCATCTTTCACGGCAAGGTGAAGGCTCTGGCCGACGCTGCGCGTGAAGGCGGCCTTAAGTTCTGAGGAGACGATAATGGCAGAGAGAGAAAACCGCCGGGAGCGCCGCGACGATCGTCGTGATCGCGATGAAACCCCGGAATTCGCCGATCGCCTCGTCGCGATCAATCGCGTGTCGAAAACCGTCAAGGGTGGTAAGCGCTTCGGCTTTGCCGCACTCGTGGTCGTTGGAGATCAGAAGGGTCGTGTCGGCTTTGGCAAGGGTAAGGCGAAAGAAGTGCCCGAAGCCATCCGCAAGGCGACTGAGCAGGCCAAGCGCCAGATGATCCGCGTGCCGCTGCGCGAAGGCCGCACGCTGCATCATGACATGGAAGGCCGCCACGGTGCGGGCAAGGTGATCATGCGTCAGGCCGTGCCTGGGACAGGTATCATCGCCGGTGGCCCAATGCGCGCCGTGTTCGAGATGCTGGGCCTGCAAGATGTGGTGGCAAAGTCGCAAGGCAGCCAGAACCCCTATAACATGGTTCGGGCTACCTTTGACGCGCTGCGCGCCTCTTCCAGCCCCCGTCAGGTGGCGCAGCGTCGTGGCAAGAAGGTTGCGGATATCCTGCGCAAGCCCGAAGCCGAAACCGTTGACGCATAAGCGGAGTAGAGAGCAATGGCAAAAACCATCGTCGTAAAGCAGATCGGCTCGCCGATCCGCCGCCCCGCGATCCAGCGCGCAACCCTGATCGGGTTGGGCCTGAACAAGATGCACCGCACGCGCGAATTGGAAGATACACCTTCCGTGCGCGGCATGGTGAATTCTGTGCCCCATCTGGTGCAGATCATCGAAGAGCGCGGCTAAGCCGTTTTATGGGGTGCGTGCTGTTGCTCGCACCCCAGACCATTTACAAACGCCGCGTTGCCCTGATCCGTCGCTGGCAGGGTGTTCCGGCACAAGGAGAAGCGACATGAAACTGAATGAACTGCACGACAATCCCGGCGCAACCAAAACCAAAAAGCGCGTTGCGCGTGGCCCCGGTTCGGGCAAGGGCAAGACCGCTGGCCGTGGTATCAAGGGCCAGAAATCGCGTTCCGGTGTGGCGATCAACTCCTATGAAGGCGGCCAGATGCCGCTGTATATGCGCCTGCCAAAGCGTGGCTTCAACAAGCCAAACCGCAAGGCCTTTGCTGTTGTCAATCTGGGCCTGATCGAGAAATTCATCACTGATGGCAAGCTTGATGCCGCCAATGCGATCACCGAAGATGCGTTGGTTGCATCCGGTCTGGTGCGCCGCAAGCTGGATGGTATCCGCGTTCTGGCCAAGGGCGAGATTGCCGCGAAGATCACGCTTCAGGTAACTGGCGCGTCCAAATCTGCGGTGGAAGCGGTGGAAAAAGCCGGTGGCAAGGTGGAATTTGTCGAGCCTGCTGCAAAAAAGGACGTGGCGGCAGCCGAATAATGGTTGTGGGGGGCGCATTCGCCCCTTACATCATCCGCTGAAGGGTATTCGCGCCGCCGACCGCAACCCGGTCTGGCGGCGTTGACATGAGAGATAGAGAGACGCGAATGGCATCTGCTTCTGACTCACTCGCAGCCAATACAAGTTGGGGCGCATTGGCCAAGGCCACTGATCTGCGCCGCCGCATCTTTTTTGCGCTGGGGCTTTTGATTGTGTACCGGATCGGAACCTATATTCCGGTGCCGGGCATTGACGGCGTTGCGCTGCGCGAATTCATGACAGAGGCCGCCGCCGGTATTGGTGGCATGCTCAACATGTTCACCGGCGGCGCGATCAGCCGCATGGGGATTTTCGCGCTTGGCATCATGCCCTATATCTCTGCCGCCATTATCGTGCAGCTGGTTGGCGCGATGTATGAGCCGTGGAAACAGCTGAAAAAAGAAGGCGAGATGGGGCGGCGCAAGCTGAACCAATATACCCGCTATCTGACAGTGATGCTGGCCATTGGCCAATCTTACGGGTTGGCCGTATCGCTGGAAGCGGGTGATCTGGCCACCGATCCGGGCTGGTTTTTCCGCGCCGCTGTGGTGATTACGTTGGTGGGCGGCACGATGTTCCTGATGTGGCTGGGTGAGCAGATCACAGAGCGCGGCATCGGCAACGGGATTTCGCTGATCATCTTTGTGGGCATCATTGCCGAAATTCCCGCCGCTTTGGCGCAGTTCTTCAGCCAGGGCCGGACAGGTGACATTTCGCCTGCCGTGATCATCGGGGTGATCGTGATGGTGATTGCCACGATTGCCTTCGTGGTGTTCATGGAACGCGCGATCCGCAAGATCACAATCCAGTATCCGCGCCGTCAGGTGGGGATGAAGGTGTTTGATGGCGGTGCATCGCATCTGCCGATCAAGGTGAACCCGGCCAATGTGATCCCGGCCATCTTTGCCTCGTCCCTGCTGCTGTTGCCAACAACGATTGCCACCTTCTCCGGCAATTCACAAAGCGAGCTTATGGCCACGATTCTGGCCTATTTCGGCCCCGGCCAGCCCGCCTATCTGGCCTTCTTCACGGCCATGATCATCTTCTTTACGTTCTTCTATACGCAGAACGTGTCTTTCAAGACAGAGGATGTTGCCGAGAACCTGAAAAACCAGAACGGGTTTATCCCCGGTATTCGCCCCGGCAAGCGCACCGAAGAATATCTGGATTACGTAGTCACGCGCATTGTGACGGTTGGTGCGATCTATCTGGCGGCGGTGTGTTTGCTGCCTGAAATCTTGCGCGGGCAGTTGGCTATTCCGTTCTATTTTGGCGGTACATCGGTTCTGATTGTGGTGTCGGTTACGATGGATACGATCAACCGCGTGCAATCGCATCTGGTGGCGCACCAATATGAAGGGCTGCTGGAGAAATCGCAATTGCGCGGCAAGGGGCGCAAGCGCCCCGCCGATGGCAAGCCCAAAGCGCCCGCGCGCCGATAAGTGAATGCTGCCCGCCCTCTGCGAAGGGGGCGGGTATCTTGCCTGCCTTTGCGGCACTGACAGGCCAGTGTTGCATGGCATTTCGCCTATAAGCGGCTCTTGCTCTGCCCACCCCTTGACGCGGGCCGCAAAAGGACTTAGGCGAAAACCTCGATGTCGAATCGCGCCTCAGTGATGGGGCGTGTTTCATTTTGGATGCACGCGGGCACATGGCCCGTGTTGTGAAAAAAGGTTCTGGGATTACGGAACCGCAACGAAAGGAAGACCCCGCGTGGCACGTATTGCTGGCGTTAACATCCCTACAGGAAAGCGCGTTGTTATCGCGCTGACCTATATTCACGGCATTGGCCCGAAAGCTGCGGAAGAAATCTGCACCTCTGTCGGTATTGATCTGACCCGCCGTGTGAACGAGCTTTCTGACGCTGAAGTGCTTTCAGTGCGTGAGCATATCGATGCGAATTACACTGTCGAGGGCGATCTTCGCCGCGAAGTGCAGATGAACATCAAATCCATGATGGACATGGGTTCATATCGCGGCCTGCGCCATCGTCGCAACCTGCCTGTGCGCGGTCAGCGCACCCACACCAATGCGCGCACGCGCAAAGGCCCGGCAAAAGCCATTGCTGGCAAGAAGAAATAAGGGGAGGGCAGGTCAATGGCTCGTGACAAGACGCGCGTTAAGCGCAAAGTCCGCAAGAATATCGCTGCTGGCGTTGCACATGTGAATTCCAGCTTCAACAACACGAAAATCCTGATTTCCGATGTGCAGGGCAACGCCATTTCTTGGTCGTCTGCTGGCACGATGGGTTTCAAGGGGTCGCGCAAATCCACACCCTATGCGGCCCAGTTGGCGGCAGAGGATGCAGGCAAAAAAGCGCAGGAACATGGCGTCAAGACGCTGGAAGTTGAAGTTCAAGGCCCCGGTTCGGGCCGCGAATCTGCTTTGCGCGCGCTGGCTGCTGCCGGGTTCAATATCACCTCTATCCGTGATGTGACCCCGATGGCCCATAATGGCTGCCGCCCGCCAAAGCGCCGCCGCGTCTGATTTCAGACAGATACTTGTCAGGCCGCGTAATCTGCGCGGCCTGATTACGTCATTTTAGATCCTCGGGCGTTGCCGCGTTACGGACATGGCGCTGCAACAGGAATGGAGGCGACACGCATGATCCATAAGAATTGGCAAGAATTGATCAAACCTGCGCAGCTGGAGGTCAAGCCCGGTGCTGACCCGATGCGCCAAGCCGTTGTGGTTGCCGAACCGCTGGAGCGCGGCTTTGGCCTGACACTTGGCAACGCGCTGCGACGTGTGCTGATGTCCTCGCTTCAGGGCGCGGCCATTACTTCGGTGCAGATTGACAATGTGCTGCATGAATTTTCCTCTGTGCCCGGTGTGCGCGAGGATGTGACAGATATCGTGCTGAACCTGAAAACGGTTGCGCTGCGCATGGATGTTGAAGGGCCAAAGCGGCTGTCAATTTCTGCGCAGGGGCCGGGCGTGGTGCGCGCAGGCGATATCCAGACTTCTGCCGGAATTGACGTGCTGAACAAAGAGCAGGTTATCTGCCACCTTGATGATGGCGCTTCGGTGTATATGGAACTGACGGTCAATACCGGCAAAGGCTATGTTGCCGCCGATAAAAACCGCCCCGAAGATGCGCCAATCGGCCTGATCCCGATTGATGCCATCTTCTCGCCCGTGAAAAAGGCCAGCTATGAAGTGCAGCCCACCCGCGAAGGCCAGGTGCTGGATTATGACAAGCTGACCATGAAAGTTGAAACCGATGGCTCTGTCAGTGCAGAAGATGCCGTGGCCTATGCCGCGCGCATTCTGCAAGACCAGCTGCAAATCTTCGTCAATTTCGACGAGCCTGAATCGGCTGGCTCGAAAGACGATGATGACGGTCTGGAATTCAACCCGCTGCTGCTGAAGAAAGTGGACGAGTTGGAGCTTTCGGTGCGGTCTGCCAACTGCCTGAAGAACGACAATATTGTCTATATTGGCGATCTGATCCAGAAAACAGAGGCCGAAATGCTGCGCACCCCGAATTTCGGGCGCAAATCCTTGAACGAGATCAAGGAAGTGCTGTCGGGCATGGGGCTGCATCTGGGCATGGATGTTGAAGAATGGCCGCCAGAGAATATTGATGATCTTGCCAAGCGCTTCGAGGATCAATTCTAAGTTTCTTGGGGCGCGTTGATCCCAGCGCGCCCCAAGCAAGACCGGGCCTATTGCCCCAAGGAGAGCCGTGGTCACGCAGCCACGGCCAGACAAAGCAAAAGAGACGTTAAGGAGATATGACATGCGTCACGCCAGAGGATACCGCCGCCTGAACCGCACACACGAGCACCGCAAGGCGCTCTTTTCCAATATGTGCGGCTCGCTCATTGAACATGAGCAGATCAAAACCACCCTGCCCAAGGCAAAAGAACTGCGCCCGATCATTGAAAAGCTGATCACGCTTGCAAAGCGCGGTGATCTGCATGCCCGTCGTCAGGCCGCAGCGCAGCTGAAGCAGGATAAGGACGTTGCCAAGCTGTTCGCCGTTCTTGGCCCCCGCTATAAAGAGCGCCAGGGTGGCTATGTGCGCATTCTGAAAGCCGGGTTCCGCTATGGGGATATGGCGCCAATGGCCATTATCGAATTCGTGGATCGTGATCCCGCTGCCAAAGGTGCTGCCGATCTGGCCCGTCTGGAAGCAGAAGCAAACGCAGAATAAGCCGCGACAGGCTTTCACGCTATCTGCAAGGCCCGCGCGCAAGCTGCGGGCCTTTTGCATGCCCCTTTCCCCGCCGCCTGCGCCCGGATATGCTGCCGCCATGCCCGATTTGTTTGATACAGCCCAAACGCCCCCCGCCAGCGCGCCCCGGCCCTTGGCTGACAGGCTGCGCCCGCGTGCCTTGTCAGAGGTGATCGGGCAGGAAAAGGCGCTTGGCCCCGATGCCCCCCTTGGGGCAATGCTGGCCTCTGGTCAATTGGCCTCTCTCATCCTATGGGGGCCGCCCGGTGTGGGCAAAACCACGATTGCACGGCTGCTGGCGCAGGAAACCGCGCTTGCCTTTGTCCAGATCAGCGCGATTTTCACAGGCGTGCCAGAGCTGCGCAAACTGTTTGAACAAGCCCGCCTGACCCGCCAGCAGGGGCGCGGAACAGTGCTGTTCGTGGATGAAATCCACCGTTTCAACAAGGCGCAGCAAGATGGCTTTCTGCCCCATATGGAAGATGGCACGCTTACGCTTGTGGGCGCGACCACCGAAAACCCCTCTTTCGAATTGAACGCGGCGCTGTTGTCGCGCGCACAGGTGATCGTGCTGGAGCGGCTGACACTGGCCGCGCTGGAACGCCTTGCACAGCGCGCAGAGCAGGAATTGGCCCGCCCTCTGCCGCTGGATGGCCCCGCGCGCGAGGCGCTGTTGGAAATGGCTGATGGCGATGGTCGCGCGCTGTTGAACCTGATTGAACAGGTCATGGGCTGGCGGGTGGAGGGCAAGCTTGCCCCCGCTGCGCTGGCCAGCCGCCTGATGCGCCGCGCCGCGCAATATGACAAATCCGGCGATGCCCATTACAACCTTATCTCGGCGCTGCATAAATCCATTCGCGGCTCTGACCCGGATGCAGCGCTATATTGGTTCGCGCGCATGATCGCGGGCGGCGAAGACCCGCGCTATCTGGCGCGGCGTCTGACGCGGATGGCGGTGGAAGATATCGGCAATGCCGATCCGCAGGCGCAAACTGTCTGTCTGGATGCATGGCAAAGCTATGAACGCCTTGGCAGCCCGGAAGGGGAATTGGCCCTTGCGCAGGCGGTGATCTATCTGGCGCTCGCGCCCAAATCCAATGCGGGCTATGTGGCATGGAAAGCGGCGCTGGCCCTTGCGCGGCAAACCGGATCCCAGCCGCCGCCCAAACATATCCTGAATGCCCCCACAAAGCTGATGAAAGATGAAGGTTACGGCGCTGGCTATGCGTATGATCATGATCATGAGGATGGCTTTTCCGGCCAGAACTACTTTCCAGATGCGCTAAAGCGCCCGGTGCTATACCAGCCCGTCCCGCGCGGGTTTGAACGCGAATTGGCCAAGCGGCTGGAGTGGTTTGTCACCCAGCGCGCCAAACGTGGCGGATCGGGCAAGAGTTGACATTCCCCGCCCAAGCAGGGCAGGGAGAGCGCTGAATGTTTCGGGGGCGATGATGGGCGAAGTGCAGACACGGCAAGTGGGCGCGGAAGAGGGCGAGCAGCGGCTAGACCGTTGGCTGAAGCGTCAATTCCCCCAGATCACCCAAGGGCTGATAGAAAAAGCCTGCCGCAAGGGCGAAATCCGCGTGGATGGTGGCCGGGTAAAGGCCGCAACCCGTGTTATGCCCGGCCAGATGGTGCGCATCCCGCCGTTGCCAGAAGGCGAGGCCGCACCCCCCACCGCAAAGCCCCGCATTGTGGCGTCAGATGCCCAGATGATACAGGATGCCGTTATCTGGAAAGATCAGCATATCATCGCGCTGAACAAACCTCCGGGCCTGCCCTCGCAGGGCGGCAGCGGGCAGGGCGAACGCCATGTGGATGGGCTGAGTGAAGCGCTGATGTTCGGCTATAAAGAGCGGCCGATGTTGGTGCACAGGCTGGACAAGGATACATCCGGCGTGCTGCTTCTGGCCCGCACTCCGCGCGTGGCCAAGCGCCTGTCAGAGGCCTTTCGCCACCGCGCCACGCGCAAGATATACTGGGCGCTTGTGGCGGGTGTGCCGCAACCCCTGATGGGGACAATCCGCTATGGTCTGGTCAAGGCGGGCGGGCGCGGTGCAGGCGAAAAGATGCAGTGCGTCATGCCCGATGATGTGGATCGCACCGAGGGCGCAAAACGCGCGCTGACAGATTACGCGGTGCTGGAACGTTTGGGCGGGCGCGCGGCCTGGGTGGCGCTGTCACCCATCACGGGCCGCACCCACCAGTTGCGCGCGCATATGGCCGAAATCGGCCACCCCATTATCGGGGATGGCAAATATGGCGGATCGGCGCAGGAAAATCTTGGCGATGGCTGGGGCGCGGGCATTGGTGGTGCCGTTAGCCGCAAGCTGCATCTGCATGCCCGATCCTTGCGGCTGGAACACCCTGTCACGGGCGCCATGCTGGAACTGACCGCCCCCTTGCCGCCGCATATGGCGCAAACCTGGGACGTGTTTGGCCTGCGTGCCTCTGATGTGCCCGCCGATCCGTTCGAGGACGCATGAGCGCGCGTCTGGTTGTTTTTGATGTGGATGGCACGCTTGTTGACAGTCAGGCGCATATACTGGCCGCCATGTCCCATGCTTATAGCGGGTTAGGGCTGTCTTGCCCGCCCAAGGCGGCGGTGCTGGGCATTGTGGGCCTGTCCTTGCCGCAGGCCATGGCGCAGCTTTCGCCCGAATTGCGCGGCCCCGATCTGGCGCGGCTGGTGGCGGGCTATAAGGATGCCTTTTCCAGCTTCCGGGCCGAAAACCTCTCGCCGCTCTATCCCGGCGCGGCAGAGATGCTGGATGAATTGGCCGCGCGGCGTGATCTGGTTCTGGGCATAGCCACAGGCAAATCGCGGCGCGGGTTGGATCACATCTTGCGCGCGCATGGCTGGCAGGGGCGCTTTGCCACCATGCAGGTGGCCGATGACCACCCGTCAAAGCCACATCCGTCCATGTTGCACGCCTGTTTGCGCGACACCGGGCTGGGCGCAGAGAGCGCGGTGATGGTGGGCGATACGCGCTATGATATGGATATGGCCCAAGCGGCGCAAATGGCTGGAATTGGTGTTTCCTGGGGCTATCATCCCGCGCATCAGCTTGGCGCGCGGGTGATTTCGGATTTTGGCGCGCTGCCAACTGCCTTGGATGAAATTTGGAACGGGGTGAGCATATGAGCGGCTGGGTGCGCAAGCGGTTCTGGAAGGAAGCGGCCATTGGCCCGGTTGAGGGGGGCTATGCCGTCACACTGGATGGGCGCAGCCTGAAAACCCCCGCCAAGGCTGCGCTGGTTGTGCCCACCAGCGCGCTGGCAGAGATGATCGCCGCCGAATGGCAGGCCCAAGCGGAGGTGATTGACCCAAACACCATGCCCGCCACCCGTGCGGCCAATGCCGCGATTGACAAGGTGCGTGGCCAGAAATCCGAAGTGACAGAGATTGTCACGGCTTACGGCGACAGTGATCTGGTCTGCTACCGCGCCGCAGGGCCAGAGCCGCTGGTCGCGCTGGAAGATGCGGCATGGAACCCGCTGATAGATTGGGCAGGCCACCGCTACGGTTTGCGCCCTGTGCTGCGTACAGGTGTGATGCACGCGCCCCAGCCCGCCGCCCTGCTGGCCAGCATGGCCGCAGATGTGGAACGGCTGGATGCGTTTGAACTGACCGCCTTTCACGATCTGGTCGCGATGAGCGGCTCTCTTATCATCGCGCTGGCGCTGGTGGACGGGTTCGCCGCGCCAGAGGCGCTTTGGAACGCGTCGCGCGTGGATGAAGAGTGGCAGATCAGCCAATGGGGCAGCGACGCGGAAGCCGAGGCGCTGGCGGCTGTGCGCCGCAAAACCTTTCTGGACGCCGCGCGCTTTTACGCGGCCTTGCAGCCGGGGCGGATTATTCCAGCTCTCGCGGGGTGATAAAGGCGCGGGCCGTGCCAGTGGCATAGCGGATCGCGCGCCAGTCTGGCGCGTCAAACTCTGCGATTAGGGTGGCGCAGGTGGGATAGCGGCCAAATTGCGCATGGGCTGGCGGGGCGGCCAGCAGCAGGGCCGCAAATTCCGCTATGCCGGGGTTATGGCCAATCATGATCACGCTCTCGGCGGTCGCGGTTTGCAGGGCTTTGAACATCACATCCGGGCCAGCATGGTAAAGCGCGGGCAAAAACGCCGCCTGCGGCACGGGCGGCGGCAATTCAGCAGAGAGCAGCGCCCATGTCTCGCGCGTGCGCGTGGCGTCAGAGATCAGCGCCTGTTGCGGCACAAAGCCTTGCGCCACCAGCCAACGCCCGATCAGGGGCGCGGCGCGCTGGCCGCGTGGGTTCAGCGCGCGTTCATGGTCGCGCAACAGCGGGTTGTCCCAATCAGATTTCGCGTGGCGTGTCAGGATCAGGCGCAATGTCATGGGTGAAACTGCCTCATATGGAATGCGGATTGGTCCGGGTTGCGGCCATGGGCCTGGGATACAGGGCAGGCCGCGCGCACGGCGCAGCCATGGCTTAGGCAGCGCGCGCCCGCGGGTGTGTCCAGATAGGCGTGGCATGCGGCCAGATCATAGCCCTTCTCTGTCAGCGCGCCAACAGGGCAGGCGGTGACACAGGGTTGCGCGCAGCCTGTGCAGGGGTTGGGGCTGGCGGGTTGCTCTATCCTCTCGCCAAAGGCCAAGGCCCCGCGAAAAGACAGCCACAGCCCCGCCCTGTCATGCACCAGCCACAGAACCGGAGAGGCGAAGGCCCGGCCAGAGGCCAGCGCCCAGCCATAAAACGGAAAGGGCGGGGTTTCCCCAAACGGATAGACGGCCCGCGCGCCCAACGCAGCCGCCATTGCGCCGATAACGCGGTGCGACCAGCGATCCAGCGGGTTGGGCTGGCCATCGGTATATTCTGCGCTGGCGGTAAACTGTGCCCAAAAGCGCGGGCCATCGGGGGCAAGCAAGGCAAGGCTTTGCACCCCGTCGGGCAAGGCGGGGCTGGCGCCCTGCTGAACAATGCCCGCCACAAACAGGGCCTGCGCATCTGCAAGGGTGTCCAGTTGCGCAAGCCCCGGCATGGCCTAGCCGCGCGGCGTGACGAGCGGTGCGCTATCGCGGATAATGCTGCCTGCCCCGTGCTCGGTGAACAATTCCAGCAGGCAGGCGTTGGGCGCGCGTCCATCCAGAATGACCACGGCGCGCACGCCGCCCTCTATCGCGGCCAGCGCGGTTTCTGTTTTGGGGATCATGCCGCCTGCAATCACCCCGGCCTGTGTCAATTCGCGCACATGGGCGGGGGAAAGCTGGGTCACAACATCGCCGCCCGCGTCTTTCACACCGGAAACATCTGTCAGCAACAGCAGGCGATCGGCCTTCAGCGCGGCGGCAATCGCGCCTGCGGCGGTATCGCCATTGATGTTATATGTCTCTCCGGCGCGGCCCATGCCCAAAGGCGCGATCACAGGGATAAACCCGCCTGTAAACAGATGATGCAGAAGATCGGTATTCACGGCCACAGGGCGGCCAACAAGCCCCAATTCGGGGTCATCGGGTTCGCATGTGACCATCCCGCCATCTTTGCCCGACAGGCCCACAGCGCGCCCGCCTTCATCCTGAATGGCCTGCACAATGCGCTTGTTCACGGCGCCAGACAGCACCATTTCCACCACTTCCATCGTGGCGGCATCTGTCACACGCTTGCCGCGCACGAAATCAGACTGGATATCCAGCTTTTTCAGCATCTGGTTTATCATCGGCCCGCCACCATGCACGATAACGGGGTTCACGCCCACTTGGCGCATCAGCACCACATCGCGGGCAAAGCTGGCCATTTCTTCGGCATCTCCCATCGCATGGCCGCCAAATTTGATAACCACAATCGCGCCCGCATAGCGCTGCAGATAGGGAAGGGCCTCGGACAATGTCCGGGCGGTGGCGAACCAATCCTGTGTCATGGGCTTTTGCTTCTTCATCTGTTTAGGTCAGTCCCGCGATGATCGCGCGCAAAGTGGGTATGCCAACCCCTTTTTCAGAAGAGGTGACAACAAGTTCTGGATAGGCGGCGGGGTGTTTGGCCAGTGCTGCGCGCACTTGGGCAAGGGTTTTTTCCTGCTCTGCGGTGCTCAGCTTGTCGGCCTTTGTCAGCACGGCCTGAAAGGTGACGGCAGACCGGTTCAAAAGCCCCATGATCTCTGCATCCACCTCTTTCACGCCATGGCGCATATCTATCAGCAAAAAGGCGCGGCGCAATGTGGCGCGGCCCGACAGATAGGCTTTGAGCAGGCGCTGCCATTTCTCGACCACGGGCAGGGGGGCTTTGGCATAGCCATAGCCCGGCAAATCTACCAGATAATGGCTATCGCCCACAGTGAAATAATTGATTTCCTGCGTGCGCCCCGGCGTGTTGGAGGTGCGCGCAATCGCGCGCCGCCCGGTAAGCGCGTTTATCAGGCTGGATTTCCCCACATTGGAGCGGCCTGCAAAACACACTTCCAGCCTGTCGGCAGGGGGCAGGCCGGCCATATCGACCACGCCTTTCAGAAACTCCACCTCGCCTGTCATCAGCTTGCGGCCTGCTTCTTCGGCCAGCGGCTCTGGCGGTTCGGCCAAGGGGAAGGGTAGGGTGCTCATGCCACAATCTCCGCGCTATCGCCCTGTGATATTACGCCCGATTGCGTGACGCGGGCATAGACCCCGAAATCGGTATGGCCATAGCCCTGTTCCAATGCGTCCAGCGTGTTCACATCAATCTTGCCGGTTGCGCAATCCACCATTGTGGCGCGGCAGCGGCCAATGCGTTCCACAATCTGCAACCGCGCACCGCCGATTTGCACTTCGCGCCCGATCAGATCAAATTCTTCCCAAGGGGCAAGCCCCTCCAGCCACAGATTGCCGCGCCAGCGATCCAGCCCCAGATCACAGCCAAGGCGCTGGCCAAGCGCGCGGTTCGATGCGAGGTTGAGGATCGAGACACTTTCGAAATCCGTATCTGTCATGCCGCGCCCGGCGCTGACCAACCGCTTGGGCTGGGCGCGCCCGCTGTCCATAAGCGGGGCGACCCATGCCAGAAAGGCCGCTTGCCCCTCTGGGCTGTCGGGTGCGAAGGTGATGGGCGCAAGGGCAGGGTGTGACAGGGTGATGTGCCCCGCCCCCTCATCCAGCTGCGCAGAGATTGCCTGCAAGGCGGGGGTTTTGGCCCCGCGTGTGAAATTCATGCAGGCATTCCAGCCCGGCATCAGGGCTGCGCCCTCATGCGCAACCGCCCAATGCCTGTCATAGGGCAGGCACTGCCCGGCCACCAGCGCGACAGAGCCAAGCCCCTCGCGCCCATGCGCCTTTATGGGATGGCGGAAGATATCTGCCAGCCGCCACCCCATGGGCCTAACCCTTCTTCTTTTTCTTCACGCCGATATTGCCCAGCAAATCCGGCCGAGAGCCATTCATCGCCATGATCGAATATTGCTGCGTGAAGGTGATCACGTTGTTCGCGATCCAGTACAGAACCAGCCCAGAGGCAAACCAGCCCAGCATGAACATGAATATCCATGGCATCCATGTCATCACAGCTTGCTGGATGGGTTCGGTGGGTGTTGGGTTCAGCTTCATTTGCAGCCACATCGACACACCCAGAAGGATGGGCAGAATCCCGATAAAGACCAGCGACAAAATGCTGTCGGGCGGGGGGGCGGCCCATGGCAGCCAACCAAACAGGTTGAAGATAGAGGTGGGATCTGGTGCAGACAGATCATTGAACACCCCAAACCACGGCGCATGGCGCAAATCGATGGTAACGAAGATCACCTTATACAGTGAAAAGAAGATCGGAATCTGCAACAGGATCGGCAAACAGCCCGCGGCGGGGTTTACCTTCTTCTCCTTGTACAGCTTCATCATTTCTTGCTGCATTTTCTGGCGGTCATCGCCCGCGCGTTCCTTCAGCGCCAGCATTTCGGGCTGAAGTTCTTTCATCTTGGCCATGGAGACATAGGATTTCCACGCCAAGGGCAGCAAGATGGCTTTGATCAACAGCGTAAGCGTGATGATAGACCAGCCCATATTCCCCAACAGGCCCTCGATGAAATAGAGGGTCGCAAAGATGGGTTTGGTCAGGAAGAAGAACCAGCCCCAGTCAATCGCATCCACAAACCGCTCTACGCCCAATTCGCGCTCGTAGTTGCGCAGGACTGTCCATTCCTTTGCCCCTGCAAAAAGCATGGTTTCCACCTGGTCGCTTTCGCCGGGGGCAACCACCAGCGTGGGCAGATCGGCGCGGGCCTGATAGACATCGCGCGCCGGGATATAGCGCTGCACAGCGGAAAATTCCTGCCCCGGCATGGGGACGATTGCGGCCATCCAGTATTTATCGGCAATCGCAAGCCAGCCATTCGCGCCCACTTCGGTTACGCGGGCATTGGTGTTTTCGCGCTCATGCACACGCAGGTCGCGGATGCCTTTGTATTTGTCCTCTGTCAGCTTGCCATCGGCAACCATGACAAAGCCTTCATGGCTGATGAAGAAATTCTCCAGATCAGCAGGTTCGCCATGGCGCGAGAGCAGGCCGTAAGGTGCCATGCGCGCGGTCGCTTCGCCCGTGTTCTCTACGCCCTGCGTCACTGTCAGCATAAAGTTGTCGTCAATCGCAAAGCGCTGGGTAAAGCGCAATCCGCTGCCATTTTCCCAAGCCAGCGTGACGGGCTGGCCAATGGAAAGCTGCGCGCCCTCCACCAGTTCCCAAGGGGTATTTGCGCCGGGCACATCTTCCCAATCCATATCGCGGCCCGGACGCCAGCCATAGAGCGCATAAAATGCGTTATTACTGCTTTCGGGGTTGAGCAGATGCACAATGTCAGCCCCCGGCTCTACCGTTTGGCGGTAATCTTTCATGGAAAGATCATCCACACGGCCACCGCGCAGGTTGATAGAGCCTTGCAGGCGCGGCGTATCAATCGTGATACGCGGCAATTCTTCTTCGGCCCCTGCCTGTGTGGCTTCGGCCATGGCCTGCGCCTCTCCGCCAGCCGCAAGGGGCAGTTCGGTGATATCGGCGGCTTGTTGAGGCGCGGGTTCGGGGGGCGGGAACATCCACATCCAAGCCACGAGCACCATAAGGCTCAGGGCGAAAGCCATCAGCAAATTGCGGTTTTGTTCGTCCATGGATCGGCCGTTTCCTGTCAGACTAGGGTCGCGCCCGGTTCAACAGAAGCCCCGCCCAAAGGTCAAGCGGTTTTCCCTGAAATCGGGCGGGCGGTTGGTCACATCCCGCTCAAATCCGGGGGGGCATCGGGGTTTTCGGCTTTTGGCGCAGTGGCAAGGGCCAGAAAATCAAACAAGGCCGGATCGGGCATATGCGAGGGGCGTATATTCATCAGCGCGCGAAACATCACATTGCGACGCCCCGGCATGCGCTTTTCCCACTCATCCAGCAGCGCTTTTACCTGCATTCGCTGCAACCCTTCCTGAGAGCCGCAGAGATCGCAGGGGATGATCGGGTAAGCCATGGCGCGCGAAAACCGCTCGCAATCTTCCTCTGCCACAAAGGCAAGGGGGCGATACACAAACAAATCCCCATCCTCATTCACCAGCTTGGGGGGCATGGTTGCGAGCCGCCCGCCGTGAAAGAGATTCATGAAAAATGTTTCCAGCAAATCATCGCGGTGATGGCCCAGCACCACGGCGGAACACCCCTCTTCGCGGGCGATTCGATACAGATTGCCCCGCCGCAGCCGCGAACACAGCGCGCAATAGGTGCGCCCGGCGGGCACTTTGTCCATCACAATGCTGTAGGTGTCCTGATATTCTATCCGGTGCGGAATCTGCATGCGTGTCAGGAATTCCGGCAGCACCGTGGCGGGAAAGCCGGGTTGGCCCTGATCCAGATTGCAGGCCAGCAATTCCACAGGCAACAGGCCCCGCCATTGCAATTCTATCAGCGCGGCCAGCAGGGTATAGCTGTCCTTGCCGCCAGACAGGCAGACCAGCCAGCGCGCGCCGGGTTGGATCATGCCATATTGCTCTATCGCCGCGCGGGTTTCGCGGATGATGCGCTTGCGCAGCTTGCGAAATTCGGTGCTGTCGGGCGCGCCTTGCAAGATGGGGGGAAGGTCTGTCAGCTTATCATCAAGCATGATCGGATCACTCCTTGCCGGAGGGGGGGGATTGGGGTGTCGCGCCCGGCACCGGGTCATAGCCCGAACCGCCCCAAGGGTGGCAGCGCCCAAGGCGGCGCAGTGTCAGCCAGCCGCCCTTGATCGCGCCATGGCGTTCCAGCGCGTCCAGCGCATAGGCAGAGCATGTGGGCTGGTAGCGGCAGGCATGGCCCACCCATGGGCTGAACACCACGCGGTAAAACCGCACCGGCAGCGCAAAGACCCATGCAAGCGGTGTCATGGCGTGCCCCCGTGCAATTTGCGCAAAGCACCGTGCAGATCATCGCACATGGCGGCAAAATCCTGGCTGACAGTGGCACCGGGGCGGCCCACCAGCACATAATCCCAACCGGGCCGCGCCTGAGAGGGCATCACGGCGCGCGCCACGGCGCGCAAGCGGCGCTTGGCGCGGTTGCGCGCCACCGCGTTGCCAACCTTCTTGGAGCAGGTGAAGCCCACGCGCGCCACATCCTTCGCCTCGCTCTCGCGTGCCTGCAGCATGAATGCAGCGCAGCCCACGCGCCGCGCTTTGGCCGCGCGCAAGAAATCCGCCCGCTGTTTCAGCGTTTCCAGCCGCAGGCATGACGAAACCGCCGCAGCATCTGCCGCAGCGCTTTGGGGGGCTGCAACATCTGCTTTCGGCGGTGTGATGTCATGCAGCGCAGGCCCGCTATCGCAGGCCATGCGGATCAGGCCGACAGATTCTTGCGGCCAATACGGCGGCGCGCGTTCAGAATCTTGCGGCCTGCTTTGGTTGCCATGCGCGCGCGAAAGCCGTGGCGGCGCTTGCGAACCAGATTGCTGGGCTGATAGGTGCGTTTCATCGCTCCGTTCCTTACATTCGGGCAACCGCGCTTCCTGCCGGAATCGGCCACCAATTCTTTTTCAGGCTCGCCGGATACAGGCCAAGCAGGCGCAAGTCAATTCTCAAAACCTGCAAATCCGCGCAAACCCGTGGGAAAAGGGCCACAGCCGCGCAGGCGCCCGGATCAAGCGCGCGTGATCATGGCGGAAAAGCTGTAACATCGGCCCATTTCTGGCGTATCCCCTAGCAGACCCGATAAAAGGAATATTTGCAATGCACAGCCCATCCCCCCCCAGATCTTGGCGCAGGCATGTGCCGCTGGCCGTGGTGGCGCTGGTTGCCATTCTTGGCGCAGTGCTGCTGCGCGAGCATCTGACATTCGAGGCCCTGCGCGACAATCGCGCGGCACTGATCGCCTTTCGCGACAGCCATTTTGCACTCACAGCCGCAGCCTTTGTGCTGGCCTATATCGCGATTGTGGCGTTTTCCTTGCCCGGCGCAACGGCGGCAACCCTGACAGGGGGGTTTTTGTTCGGCCTGTTTCCGGGGGCGCTGTTCAACATCATTGCCGCCACTTTGGGTGCGATTCTGATCTTTCTGGCCGTGCGGGCCGGGTTGGGGCAGGCCATGGCCGCGCGGATAGATGCCAGTGACGGGCGCATGAAGCGGTTGCAAGATTCCATCCGCGAAAACGAATTTCCGGTGCTGTTTTCCTTGCGGCTGGTTCCGGTGCTGCCGTTTTTCGTGATGAATATCCTGCCCGCGCTGATCGGGGTGCGGCTATCCGTCTTTGCGGCCAGCACATTTTTCGGGATCATGCCGGGCGGTGTGGTGTACACATGGGTTGGCGTGGGATTGGGCGAGGTATTTGCCCGAAATGAAACCCCAAATCTGAGAATTATCTTCGAGTTGCATATTCTTGGCCCGCTTTTGGGGCTTGCGGCGCTGGCGCTTCTGCCGATGGTGGTCAGGCGGTTGCGCAACAAGGATATCCCGGTATGAGCCAGATCAAGACAGATATTTGCATTATCGGCGCGGGGTCTGGCGGGTTGTCTGTGGCGGCGGGTGCGGTGCAGATGGGCGCGCGCGTGGTGCTGATAGAGGCGCATAAAATGGGCGGCGATTGCCTGAATTATGGCTGTGTGCCGTCCAAGGCGTTGCTGGCACAGGCCAAGGCGGTAGCCGCGCGCGGCACGACCCCCAGCCGCGCCGATTTCACCCGCGCCATGGATCATGTGGCCGCCACCATTGCCCGCATCGCGCCGCATGATTCGGTTGAACGGTTTGAGGGCCTGGGCGTGCAGGTGCTGCAGGGCCGCGGCCAGTTTGTCAGCCCCACAACTGTCGCAGTGGGAGAGGCCCGGATAACCGCGCGCCGCTTTGTCATCGCCACAGGCTCGCGCGCGCTTGTTCCGCCCATTCCGGGGCTGGACACCGTGCCCTATATGACCAATGAAACCCTGTTCACCCAAACCGAATGCCCCGGCCATTTGCTGATTGTGGGGGCAGGCCCCATCGGGCTGGAAATGGCGCAGGCCCATAGGCGTTTGGGCGCGCGGGTGACGGTCATTGATGGCGCGCAAGCCCTTGCGCGCGATGACGCCGAGGCCGCAGCCGTGGTGCTGGCCGCGCTGCGCCGCGAAGGGGTGGAGATTTTTGAGGGCGCGCAGGTTGAACGCATTGGCGGGCGTGCGGGCGCGATAGAGGTGCAGGTCAAGGGCGGCACGATCTTTGCGGGCACGCATCTGTTGGTCGCCACAGGCCGCAAACCCAATACCGAAGGGCTGGGGCTGGAGAATGCGGGCATTGCCCATACTGCCGCCGGGATAAAGGTGGATGCTGGCTTGCGCAGCGCCAACCGGCGGGTTTATGCCATTGGCGATGTGGCAGGGCAGGGGCAGTTTACCCATCTGGCGGGCTATCATGCCGGGGTTATCATCCGCTCCATGTTGTTTGGCCTGCCCGCGCGTGCGCGTGCAGATCATATCCCCCATGTCACCTATACCACCCCCGAATTGGCCCAGATCGGCCTGACAGAGGCCGAGGCCCGGCGCAAATATGGGGGCCAGTTGGGTGTATACCGCGTGGGCTATGACCAGATCGACCGCGCCTTGGCCGAGGGCATGGACGAGGGGTTTTGCAAGCTGATGGTGGTCAAGGGCCGCCCCGTTGGGGTAACGATTGTTGGCGCACAGGCGGGCGAGGTGATCGCGCCCTATGCGCTGGCCATGGCAAACCGCCTGAAGCTGTCGGCCATTGCCGGAACAGTGATTCCCTACCCGACATTGGCGGAAATCGGCAAACGCGCGGCGGGGGCCTATTTCTCCCCGCAACTCTTTGATAACCTGACTGTGAAGCGCATTGTCGGGTTGGTGCAAAGGTGGCTACCCTAACCCGCTTTGCTTTGGGTTGAGGGTATGATCTCTAACAGTTTGTCAGCGCGGTTTCTCTGGCTTGTCGTCATCTTTGTGATGTTGGCAGAGGTGCTGATTTTTGTGCCCTCCGTCTCGCGGTTTCGCGAAGAATATCTCTTGGCGCGGCTGGAGCGGGCGCAAATCGCCTCGCTGGCGCTGTTGGCGTCTGACGGGTCTATCGCCGGGGAATTGGCGGGCGAGCTGTTGGAGAATGCAGGCGTTTATAACGTGGTGCTGCGCCGCGACGAGGTGCGCGAACTGATCCTGTCATCGCCTTTGCCCGGCCAGATCGCCCAAACCTATGATCTGCGCGGCGCGAGTGCCTTTCAGCTGATGCGCGATGCCTTGGCCGAAATGCGCCAGCCAGAGGCCCGGATTATCCGCGTGATCGGCGATCCTGTGCGCCAAGGGGGGCTGCTGATAGAAATTACGCTGGATACCGCCAATCTGCAGGCCGAAATCTGGGAGTATGGGCGGCGGATATTGATGCTCTCGCTGCTGATTTCGGGGGTGACGGCGCTTTTGCTGTATTTGTCCATTCAGGCTTTTGTCGTGGCCCCGACGCAGCGGGTAATCCGCTCCATGTCGGCCTATGCCCAAGCGCCCGAAGATGTGAGCCGCATCATCACGCCACAGTCGCGCATCCATGAAATCCGCGAGGCGGAAGAGGCGCTGAACCAGATGCAAACCGAATTGACGGGGCTTTTGCGCCAGAAAGACAGGTTGGCGCAGCTTGGCGGCTCTGTCGCGCGGATCAGCCATGATTTGCGCAATATGCTGACAACGGCCTCCATGCTGGCCGACAGGATGGAGATGAGCAAAGACCCAAGCGTGCAGCGCGCAGCACCCAAGCTGGTTGGCTCTCTCTCGCGCGCGATCAATCTGTGCGAATCGACGCTGGCCTTTGGCAAAGCCGAAGAACCCCCGCCCAAATTGGCGCGCGTGGCGCTGGCCCCGCTGGTGGAAGATGTGATCGAGAGCGAGAAGCTGGCCATGGCTGAAGGGGCGGATGTGACAATCCTGAAAGATGTGCCCGCCGGGCTGGTGCTGAAAGCCGATGGCGAACAGCTTTTTCGCGTTCTGAACAATCTGGTGCGCAATGCGCGCCAGGCGATAGAGGCGACAGGCAAACCCGGTGTGATTGAAATCTTGGCCCAAACCACCACCGAGGGCGGGCGCAATGGCGTTGCCATCCGCATTGGCGATACCGGGCCGGGCCTGCCGCCCAAGGCCCGCGCGCATCTGTTCGAGGCCTTTCAGGGCGGGGTGCGCAAAGGCGGTGTGGGGCTGGGGCTGGCGATTGCAGCAGAACTGGTGCGCGGCCATGGCGGCCGGCTGGAGCTGGTGCGCAGCGATGCCGAGGGCACAGAGTTCCGCCTTTGGGTGCCAGAGGGAAATTGAGTTTTTCGCCGGATTTGCAAAATGCTGGCCCGACCCCCCTTGCAAAGCCCCGATGGGGGCGGTATGTCGCCCCCAACGCGCCCGTAGCTCAGCTGGATAGAGCACCAGACTACGAATCTGGGGGTCAGAGGTTCGAATCCTTTCGGGCGCGCCATTTCCGAACAAAAGAGAGAACCTCGGGCGCAGTGGTGCCGATCGGGTCAGAAGCCTTTTTTGCAAGGCGCCTTTTTGACCCTGTGACGTGGATTTCCCCATCCCATACTCGCACCTCGTCGAGCATCAGGCGTGCATAGGCTTGCCGAACATGGTGATCCCCCGAGTCGAACTGTCTGCGCAGCAGGTTTGAGAGTGTCTTCAGCTTTTCCCGGGTGATGTCGGGGCGTTCCTCATTCAGGCGGCGATTTAGATCAGTGATGTCAGTGCTCAGTTCGTCACGGCGGAACCGCAAGGAAACCATGCGTTCGCGGAATTCGGGGTCCTCCAGCTCGGCCAAGCCCTTTTCGACCAGTTCCAGCAAGCGGGTGATGGCCGCCTTGGTTTCTGTCAGTTGCGTGCGCTTTAGGGTAAGGGCGGCCTTGGTTGCCGCCTCGCGATCACGGGCTGATGCGATGTAATCTTTCAGCATATCCTCCAGACGATCAGGCGGCAGGATATTCGCCTCAATATGCGCCATCACGATATTGTCCAGGCTCTGCATCGGCATACGCAGCCCGCGACAGCTCGAAGGACCCTGTTTCAGCTTTTTGGAACAGCAGTAATAACGGTAAGCACCTCCTTTTCCGGTGTTCTGGATCAGGGCCAGCCCGCAATATCCGCATTTCGCCAGCCCTGCGAGAAAGGTCGGGCCATTGACGACCCGTGGTGGCGTCGCCTTCGGGTTACGGCTCTGCAACAGCGCCTGCGCCGTGTTGAAAGCCTTCTCGTCAATGATCTTCGGCACGCTGACCGCGATCCACTCGGACGGCGGGCGCTGTGTCTTTTTGCGGGTATCGGTTTTGTTGAAATAATGGGTGCCGGAGTAGGTGGTCGAAGTAAGGATGTCGTAGATTCCGCCTGTCGAAAACGCCTTGCCACGCCTCGTGATGCCACGAGTATTGAAATAGCTGGCAATGGCCTTCACGCCCAAAGGCGTGCCCTCTGTGCCTGTGGCAAGATCAAAAATCTTGCGCACAATCGCCGCCTCTTCATCATGAATAACCAGCCGCTTCTTTTCACGTGCGCCGCGTTTTTCGATGAATTGCGTCATATAGCCATAGGGCGGCTTGGATCCGTTCCAGAACCCCTGGCGGGCGTTCTCAAGCATTGATCGGTGAACGTGCTTTGCATTCTCGCGGCTTTGATAATCATCCATTAAATGAACGACTTTGCGAATGAACGCTCCCATCTCGCCGTCGCCCACTTCCTGCGTGACAGAAACCAGCCTGACATCCACTTTTTCAAGGGCGTTTGTATAACTCCCAGCATGAACGGAATCGCGGCTAAAACGGCTGAGTGAGTGGACGACTACTGCATCAAATGGCCGGTTGGTGCGGGTCGCCTGATGGATCATGGCTTGAAATTCCGGGCGATCATCATCGCGGGCGGATGCGCCCGGCTCTACGAATGTCGCCACCACCGGCCAGCCGTTGCGTTTGCAATATGCTTCGCACTGCGCAATCTGATCGGGCAGAGAGATTTCACCCTCGGCCTGCCGCGAGGTGGACACACGCACATAAATCGCGGCGCGGGTCATGGGCGTGATCCATCAATAGAGAATGTCATCGATTTCCCGCCCCAGATAGGTCCGCAGCAGCAGAACTTCGCCTTCCACAATGGGCAGGGTCTGTCGTCTTCGCGGGGTCGCCCATGTGCCGTCTTCGCGGCGTGTTATAACGGCATCGATCATGGGGCCCTGCAAGGCAGCAAGTGTCAAGGCCTCTCGGCGTGCAGCCAGCCTGCGCTGCACCCACCTCTCGTTTTGCTTGTAGCCGGGCGGATACTGCCCGACGAAGACTTTGCCTTGTGCGCTCATAAGCGACCCTTTGCCTGCCAACCAGAAATAGTCGCAGGGCGTTCATTGAATTGCGATGGGCGAGGGGACTTACCTCGGCCCTATGAATGCAATTATACATTCTGCACTCTCCAATTTCAGCCTTAATCTAGAAAGGCGGGATTCATTTATGTGGACAAGTGGTTTTGGATAATGGGTTTTTCGGTTGGCAGGGCGTGTTTTGGTAGGCTCGAAATCAGAAGTTGGGAGAGAAAACCTGCCATCAAGCGATGCAAGAATTGAGTGTTGTACGGTCGTGCAATTGGCGGATTGTGTCTTGTCAATGCAGTGGTCCGCACCAGATATCCCTGATGCGGGTGATCCTTCAGACTGGGATTGCGACCAAATTTTTGCACTGCTCCTGAGTGAAGCTCCTTTTCTGAATTACGAAGCGTTCAAAAATCTGTGCTGACCTCGAGCTGCTGTTTTCAGCCTCGACGCATTCAGCGCAATTCTCCAGTAAGGGGCCTTCGGCTTGACCTGTCATTTCCGCCAGTTTGACGCCCGACAGGAACCCGGCAAGATCCGAGCCGGAAAGACTTCCTCTATCCAGCACCATTCTGGCCATCGCGATCAGGGTTTCGCGATTTTCCTTGAGGATTGCCAATGCGGCACTTTCCGCACGGGTGAGATGGTCCTGGACCCGTTCCTTCAGGCTGTGATCAAACCGCAAGCGATCCACGGCTGTGCTTGGGGGGCCCATCCAGACCGTTCCGCTTTCTCCCAGCCCGTATGACATCTCAAGACCGGTCGCTCTTTCCGTTGCCCTGGCCAAATCACTGTGCTGTCCCCCACCTGCGCCGCCGCTGGGACGTCCGAGGACAAGGCGTTCGGCGGCCCGCCCGCCAAGAAGCAAAGCGATATCACCCTCAATGTCAGACCGGCGCATCGCACTGGGAAGCTGGGTCATGTCAGCCTGCCCGCCGCCTTGATACAGTGACAGGAGCTTTGGCTGCGCCCGGCCCGTCGCATGCGCAACGATGGCATGCCCGGACTCGTGCAGGGCGACACCCCAACCGATCTCGGGTGCGATGGATGGCCGAATGCGTTCGATTGCCTTTGTCAGATCACCTGCATGCAGTTCACGGCGTTCACGCCGTGCAGTGGCGCGGGCTGTCTTGACCGCATTTGCAATCTGCGCACCGGACAGACCAACCGCCCTTGCGCAAACAGAGGTAAGGTCGGCATCCCGCAGATCATTCCCGAGGTGCCACCGAAACGCGGCTGGCAGCAGATCAGGTGTCGGATGGTCCATTTTGATCAGATAATCGAACCTGCCCGGCCGTGTGAGGGCAGCGTCGATCCTGTTTGCGAAATTCGTGGCGGCGATCACGACGACACCCTCCCGTCCATCGAACCCGTCAAGACATTCCAGCAATCCCGCCACAATGCTTGCAGTCCATGAGGAGTTCTGATCATGCGGGCGGTCCCGATCTCCAATCGCATCCAGTTCATCGATGAAGACAATTGCAGGGCTGGCTTGCATCGCTTGATCGAAAAATGCCCGCATTTTCTGAAGCAGATCGCTCGATCTGGCGCCTTCTGACTGCCATTTTGACAGCGATCCGGCAAAGACCGGAAACCCTGCGTCACGGGCGAGAAGTTTGGGAAGCTCGGTTTTTCCGCAACCCGGAGGGCCTTCAAGCAGCAAACCACTGGTTACGTCTTTCCAGCGGATCTTGCCTGCTTGCCGTCCTGAACCGCCCCGGGTTTACCGGAGGGCAAAACTCTCGGAGAATTGCCCGTTATGGAACAGAATCGAAAGAAGACCTCGAAGCCGTATTCACCTGAGTTCCGCGAACGCGCGGTGCGGCTTGTCGCGGAGCATCGCGACGAATATCGAAGCGACGCGGCAGCGCATGCCGCGATCGCCAGCAAATTGGGCTGTTCGCCAGACAGTCTTCGCGAGTGGGTTCGTCAGGCCCAGCGTGATGGCGGCGAGCGGCCAGGCCAAACCAGTGTAGAGAAGGCCCGGCTCAAAGAGCTTGAACGCGAGAACCGTGAACTTCGTCAAGCCAACGAGATCCTGAAGAAGGGTGAGACCATTTTCCGCCATTGGTCCGAGGACAATGGTCGAACGCTTATTTTGCCCAGGATCGAAGGCAGCGCGGCATCGCTTCGAGCGATGCCTGAGATGCTCGACCGCCCGTTTCGCAAGTGATTGCTTTCATTGAAGATCACAGGGGTGAGTTCGGGGTCGAGCCGATGTGCAGAATGCTGCAAATCGCCCCATCCACCTATTATGAGCGGCGCGCCATCGCGCGTGATCCTGAGCGGGCGTCAGTGCGTGCAAAGTCTGATGCGGAGCTTTGCATCAAGATCAATGCTGCCTGGGAGGACAACCGCAAGCTCTATGGGGCACGGAAGATCTGGCATGTCTTGCGACGAGACGATGAGGCGGTTGCACGATGCACGGTCGAGCGATTGATGCGCAGCCTGGGGATAAAGGGGGCAGTTCGTGGTAAAAAAGTTGTCACCACGAACCCAGACGCCTCTCAGCCATGCCCAGATGACAAGGTAAACCGCTTGTTCAAAGCAGATCGACCCAATCAACTCTGGGTCTCCGACTTCACTTATGTTCCGACGTGGTCGGGAACGGTCTATGTGGCTTTTGTCATCGACGTTTTCGCGCGCCGCATCGTCGGCTGGCGGGTCTCGACATCAATGGCGACGCAGTTCGTTCTCGACGCTTTGGATCAAGCAGTATGGCAAAGAAAAACGCCTGATAACAAGGCCTTGATCCACCACTCAGATCGCGGATCACAATATCTGTCGATCAAATATACCGAGCGCCTTGTCGAAGTTGGCATTGATCCGTCGGTTGGAACAGTTGGCGATTCCTATGACAATGCTCTCGCTGAATGCGTCATCGGCCTATTCAAAACCGAGGTCATCAACCAGATCGGACCGTGGAAATCGATGCGCGAAGTCGAATGGGAAACGCTGAAATGGGTCGATTGGTATAACAACCGCCGGCTATTTGGACCCATCGGATACATCACACCCGCAGAAGCAGAGGAGGCATTCTATGCAAATCTAAACACACTCGATAAAGTAGCCTGACGTTGAACAAATCACCCTCCGGTAAACCCGGGGCGGTTCAGTTTGCATAATCAGCAACGCTGCACCGACCCGCACAAGGCGACCAACCTGCCAATCACGGAACAGGTAAAGGATCGATCCGGTGACCGCGTAGATCGTCAGGATGTCGCCGGGGAAGAATAGGCAACCATGGGCAATCCCGAGGATCGCAAGGCCGATCATGCGGTTGCGATAGACACGCCCGAAGGGCAGCCCGCGCCGTGCCGCCGAACGCATCAGAAACCCCAGTCCCACGCCGAACATGAAGGAGAAAAGCCCGTAGGTCTTCAGCAGCGCCAACCCGTTCACCAGCCAAAGAGTGATGGCGTCGCGCAGGGTCTCGCCTCCCGGATCGGCAAAACTGCCAAGCGCCGAAAACGCGATGAATTGGACGTTGACGACAACGATGCCGAACAGCGCAATCAGGCGCAGGTAGTCGGGCATGAGGGCGCGAGAGGGTTCCGTCATGGGCGGGTGAACACCGACAACGCCAGCGTCAGCATCTCGCGGATGCGGGTCTTGTCCTCGCCCGAGGCGCGTTGGGTGATCGCAAGCGCGATCTGCTCGCCCAGGTACTTCGCCCCGGCCTCGACCGGCAGCCCGCCTTGCCAGTCACCCGCATCGCGGGCCGCTTGCAGGAAAGCGGCGTATGCCGCCTGTCCGGCCGCGTCGATCTCCTCCACCCGTGCCCGTGTATCCGGCCCCAACCGGTGCTTGCCCGCGCGCATCTTGTAGAAAAGGCAGCCGGTTTCCATTCGTGGGTCGTCGCTGGCAAAGTCGATGAGCGCGTCGAGCGTCTCGCGCAGCCCCGTCCCGCCGTGCAGGATCACGAACATCTCTGACAGCACCTGCTCGGCATAGCGGTCGAGCGCCGCGCGTGACAGCCCGTCCTCGCTGCCGAACTCGCGGTAAAGCGAGGGCTTCGAGATGCCCGCCATCTGACAGATCGCGTTGACCGACACATCGGCCGGGTCGCTTTGCCAATACGCCTTCATCGCCACGTCAAGCACCTGCTCGGCGTTCATTGTCTTGGGTCTGCCGCGCGTCGGCTTGGGATCGGCTTCGGACATTTTTGTACCACAGGCAATCTTTTCATCGATGCTATCTTTTGCTAATTTGTACTCATCGGTACGCAAACAATCAAGCGGGAGATCTTGCCATGCTGAGGAGCAAACCCGAGGCCAAGCCCGCAAACGCTACGCGAGATGCCGATGAGGCCGAACCCAATCGGACTTCGTCCATGCGCTATCATGGCCTCGATCTGCTTCGTAGCACTGCCTTGCTGCTTGGTGTGATCTTTCATGCTGCTATGCCCGTCGTAACGCCCGAAATCCTTGGCCTTGACCAGCAAGATAAGCTGGACGGGATCCCTATCACGATCCTTGGGGTGCTAATGGACTGGACGAACATCTGGCGCATGCCTGCATTTTTTCTTCTGGCAGGGTTCTTTGCGCAGATGGTCCTTATGCGCAAAGGTCCGATGGCATTTCTGGCGGATCGCACCGTCCGGATCTTTGGCGTCCTTGTCACGTTCTGCATTTTGTTTGCGATGCTGTCCGGGAGCAGTCCATTTGAGCTGGCTCATCTGTGGTTCTTGTGGTTCCTCACCCTGATGTGCCTGATCGCCGTTGCAGCCTGGTATATGCCGTTACAGTGGGTGCAGGGGGCAGCATCCTGGCTTTCGGCAAGTCTGCGAAGACTGACACTACTTATCGTACCAGTGGTTGTTGCCAGCCTTCTTGGGCGAGAGGGAATAAGTGCCCCGGTCCCCGCGACGGTATTTGACACTCGGTTTGGCCCATTCATTTATTTCTGGTTGTTCTTCCTGATCGGGCAGGTGCTCTGGCTTGGCCGGGCGCGGATTGACGATCTGGCCCGGCTGCCCGTCTTCGGGTCGCTGCTGATCGGGTCGACCTGTACGTTTCTGGCATTGAGTGTCTTGGCACCCAGTACCATGGGCTTCCATCTCGCGGGGTCAGCTACCACGCTGATGCTGGTGTTTGGGTTGATCGGCATGACCCACGCGCTCTTGAACAGACCCAACCGCCTTGTACGCTTTACCGTTCGCACGGCCTACCCAATTTACATCTTCCACCTCTGGCCAGCCGTTATACTCTCCATTTCATTGATGTCCGCCGGACTCGGCCCCATGACGACAGTCTTGTCGAGTTCGATCCTGACCCTTCTGATTTGCTTGGGCGCCTACATGGTCATGGTCCGCTATACGCCCCTCGACTGGTTGTTTTCCGGTTACGCAAAGTCTTGGTTCAAGTGGCCGTGGCGTGCAAACGGCTGGCCTTGATAACCATAAAGGTGGACTGGTTCGGGCTTCAAGTGAATAAAATATACCGATCGGTATTTTATTTCTTGACGCACCCATCCTGATATTCGTACCAGTCGGTAACGCGACACGAAAGCAGGAGAACGAGCAATGTCCATACCAGAAAGAACCATCGTCATCACCGGTGCCAGCAGCGGCTTTGGCGCGGCGGCCGTGCGGGCCTTTGCGGATCGTGGCGACCGCGTCTGGGGCACGATGCGCGACACCGCAGGCGGCCGCAACGCCGCCAAGAAGGCAGAGCTTGAGGGCTATTCCCCCTGCATCGCCATCGCCGAGATGGACGTCACGAACGATGCCTCGGTGGCCGAGGGGTTCGCGGCCATTCTGGCCGATGGCCCCATCGACATCCTGATCAACAACGCCGGCATCATGTATATCGGCATGACCGAGGCCTATTCCGTGACGCAGGCTGCGGAACAGATGGACACCAACTATTTCGGTGCCATCCGCGCCATGCAGGCTGTACTGCCGTCGATGCGCGCGGCAGGCAGTGGCCTGATCATCAACACGAGCTCTATCGCTGGGCGGGTATCGGTGCCCTTCTTCGGCACCTATTGCGCGACCAAACATGCGCTGGAAGCCTACAGCCAGAGCCTGCGTTACGAGGTTTCCCCGTTCGGCATCGACGTGGCGCTGGTCGAGCCCGGCCCGTTCCCGTCGAACCTGCTTGCCGCCGGGAAGCCGCCCGCCCGCGCGGATGTGCTGGCGTCCTATGGCGACCTTGGACAGGTGCCCGTCGCCATGGTCGCGGGATTTGCCCAGATGCTGGCCAGCGATCAGGCCCCAAACCCGCAACTGGTCGTCGATGCCTATCTGTCGCTGGCCGATGCCGCGCCGGGCCAGCGCCCCACGCGCACGGTCGTCGGCATCACCTGGGGCGTCGATGAGGTGAACGCCTTCACGCAGCCGCGGCAGGACGCGCTTCTGAAAGAGATGCAGCTCGAAGGCGTGCTCGGCGGCGTTGACGCATGAGCGCACAACTATACCACCCACTGAACAAGGACCCTATCAGATGAAAAAGACACTCCTGACCGCTGCCACGGCCACTGTCGTTGCCACCGGGGCATTGGCCGAAGACAGCATGTCCAACCGCGAAATCGTCGGCGCGTTCCTCGGTGCTGTGATGAGCGGTGACGTCGACACGATGCGTGAATTGGCGAACCCCGATTATATCCAGCACAACCCCTTCATCCCGACTGGCCTAGAGCCGTTCATCGACCTACTGCCGGTGCTGGCAGAGGCCGGAACGACGGCTGAAAACATCCGCATGTTCCAGGACGGCGATTACGTCTTCATGCACAATATCTGGCGCAATGCCGAGCCGTTCGGCGCCCCCGAGATGGTCGCGTTCGACATCATCCGCTTGGATGAGAACGGCAAAGTCGCGGAACATTGGGATGCGTTGCAGCCCCTGGTGACGGAAACCGCCAGCGGCCGGACCCAGACCGACGGTCCGACCGAAGTGACCGATCTGGACAAGACCGAGGCCAACAAGGCGCTCGCCGTGGCGCTGGTCGAGGACGTGCTGATGGGCAGGAATCCGGCCAAGATCACCGACTATATCAGCGCCGAGAGCTACGCCCAGCACAACCCGATGATCGCGGACGGGCTTGAGGGCATCGTCGCGGCGGTCGAGGCGCTGACGGCGCAAGACAACATGTTCCAATACACCGACATCCACGCAGTTCTGGGCCAAGGCAACTTCGTCCTGACCGTGAGCGAAGGCCAGTGGAACGGCACGACCAACGCCTTCTATGACCTGTTCCGGATGGAAGACGGCATGATCGTGGAACACTGGGACGTGATCCAGCCGGTCCCGACGACAGGCCTTGCCAACACCAACGGCATGTTCACCGGGTTCGAGGGCGTTGGCCCGGAGTCGGTCGGGCAATAAACCTCATCATGACATAGCCCGGCCAACGGGCAGAGCCCAAGCAGGCAGGACAGTTGTCTCGCCTGCCAATCGCAATCCATGCCCGCAATCAGAGAACGGCGCACGACTGGCCGGATGTCTGCCTGATGATCGTTAGAAGGAAAACGAATGCTCGCCGATGAACTGACTCCTGAGAGCTTTCGCCAGCGCCCGGACGTTGTTCGGGCGGTCGAAAACCCCCGCTCGCCGCGAAGCGTGCTCAACTACATGTGCGGCTGCGATACCGCGAAGCCGGAAATCCGGGACAGCCTGAACCAAGACGAAACGGTACGGCCCTTGATGACGATCTGGTTTCAAAGCGGTCAGGCCCTCGATGCGTTTTGCCAGCCCTTCGCACCGGTTGTCCGTGAACTGAAGGCCGACCCACCGAGCTTGATCGGTGAAGAGTGGAACAGCCTTGAAGGCACAGCGGCCAAGGTATTGCTGGCCGATCAATTGTCACGATCCTGTTTTCGGGGCAGCGCAGAAGCCTTTTCCTACGACCCGATTGCGCGAGACCTGATGCGCACGCTGATGGCCCCGCAGATGATCGAAGTCACTCTCACTCTGCCTGCGGCCATTCTCTATCTGCTTCCCTGGGCCTTGGCGCATTCTGAGGATGTGGCGGATCTGGACCTTGCCTGCGACTCTGTCGATCTGGCCATCGCAGCCCATCCGAATTTCAGACTGTTTGCCGAGCGTAACAAGCCGGCCATAGACCAGCACCGCCAGGTCCTGCAAAAATTCGGCCGCTACCCACAACGAAATGCCGAGTTTGGGCGCGAGACTACGTCGGCTGAGCAAGCATGGCTCGACGACAAGGAAAACCTGCCCATCTGGGCGGGCGGCAAGGCGTCGTTTAGCAAGAAGATCGATGGCTGAAACACGCCAAGGCGAAACTTTTGGCCGTCATGGCCCACTGTTCACGGGGGTCCGAGACGAACGACACTGCAAACACATGGAACAAAGCTGGTATCCAACACATTTCCCTCCGCCCCAGGCTTGCCGCCGCGCCTCGCCTATCGATTGGTGAATTGCCGACAGATTCCCGTTGTGTGCTGCTCTGCTGCGGCCCAACCGTTCCAAATGCTGCATGATGCATGAACGGCCGGTTCGGTGATCGGCGACGCATCTCCCGGTCGGACGGTGAGAGACAGCTTAGGGCCGGGCGCGTTGCTGCAATTGCGAAAGGCTTCAACGCGCTGCGGCATATCTGAATGTCGCTCATGGGCTCGAAGCCTGCCTTGCCGATATGCAGCGTACCCGGTCGGCTGCCCCGCCGGGCCCAAGGGGGAGGCCGCGTTCCCCAAAACGGGATCTCGTCGTCGCGACATGCGCGATCGGGGGACTCAAACTCGGCCGTTTTCGAGCGACGCGGGGCAAGTCGACATTTCCAGCGATGACCTCGCAGCCCTAGGGCACTCAACCAAATTCCCGCCACCGTAACCTACCGTTTCAAAACAACTTGCCAGTTCTCATCTTCTGCCGCTACGGTGCGCCATTTCCCATTTTGTAAAAACCGGGCGCATTGGGTGGGCTACGCTTGGCCCCAATGCGCAAAGCAGGCCACATGTGGCCTGCTTTTGCTGTGAGGGTTTTTGATATGGGTTTGCCCGCAATCGGCTATTTTGTGAGAATCAGCTTGCCTGCGCGGGTAATCCGCAATTGATAGGTTTTGCCATCCAGCAGGATTTGGGCAAGCGCGCCGCCGCGCGTCAGGGAATAGACATCATGCACAGGGGGCATTGCTGGAATGCGGCCTTCTAGGCTTTGGTGGGTCATGGCGTTCATGTCGGCTCTCTCTGGTTTTTGTCGGGGTGCGTGCTTGCTGTGCCGCTGGCTGAGTGTCACTATATACCAAGTAAAACACTCGGAAAAGATAATACTGACAGAAAAGATCGGAAATTTAAGCGCAGGGGCGCGGCGCTGCATCTGCTTGCAACTGCGCCAAAAATAGGCACTTCTGCGCATGCCAGTATCGTGGCCAGTATCTGGGGGCAGGGCAATGCAGCGCGTGGCGATCAATGGATTCGGGCGAATCGGGCGCACTGTTTTGCGCGCATGGCTGCAGGGCGGCTGGCCGGGGATAGAGATTGTGGCGATCAATGATATCGCCAGCCCCGAAGATTGCGCCTATCTGCTGGAATATGACAGCGTGTTCGGCCCCTTGCACCGCGATGTGCGGCTGGAAGAGGGCGCGCTTGTGATCGAGGGGCGGCGGCTGGCGCTGAGCCATCTGGCCGATCTGTCCGACCTTGATCTGAGCGATATTGATCTGGTGATGGAATGCACAGGCCGGGCCGACCGTACCGAAGTGGCGCGGCGGGGCCTGCGCGCGGGCGCACGGCGCGTGCTGATTTCCGGCCCCTCCGATGCCGCCGAATTTACCGTTGTTTTGGGCGCGAATGACCACATGTTGCGCCCAGAACATGTGCTTGTTTCCAACGCGTCCTGCACCACCAATGCGCTGGCCCCCTTGGCGCGGCTGTTGCATGAAACCTGGGGCATTCAGACCGGGTTCATGACAACGGTGCATTGCTATACGGGCAGCCAGCCCACGGTGGATGCCCCGCGCGGTGATCCCGCGCGTTCGCGTGCGGCGGGGCTGTCCATGGTTCCCACCACCACAAGCGCACAGCGCCTGGTAGAGCGGGTTTTGCCCGAAATGCAGGGGCGGTTGCTGGGGGCGGCGGTGCGTGTGCCCACGGCTTCGGTTTCGGCCGTGGATTTGGCGGTTATGCTGGAACGCCCGGCCACAGTTGCGGCGGTGAATGCGGCCTTTCAGCAGGCGGGCGGGGTGATTGGCTGGACAGACCGCCCCCTTGTTTCCACCGATTTGCGCGCGCGGCCTGAAAGCATTGTCATGGCCCTGCGCGAGACCCAGCAAACCGAGGCCGGAATGCTGCGGGTCTTTGGCTGGTATGACAATGAATGGGGGTTTTCCTGCCGCATGCTGGATATGGCCACCCGCCTTTCGGCGCTGTGATCTGCGATTTTCCTTGCAAATTTATGCGCAAAGCCCCATGTAAGAGGCGCGACGTTACCTCTATCGACCACTGTTCTCCGTCTACGGCCACAGTCCTCTCGATCTTGCACTGACTGAGCCAGGCTGCCGCATTCTGTGGGTAGCATCTAAAGACAGGAGTTCTCACTATGGCCACAGGCACAGTGAAATGGTTTAACGCAACCAAAGGTTTCGGCTTCATCCAGCCCGATGGTGGCTCGAAGGACGTTTTTGTTCACATCTCCGCTGTAGAGCGCGCTGGTCTGCGTGGTCTGGATGATGGTCAGAAAGTGACTTTCGATCTGGAAAAAAGCCGCGATGGCCGCGAATCCGCGAGCAACATCGCTCTGGCATAAGTCTGGCATAGCCTGACTGCGCTGATGAAAAAGCCGCCCCATGGGGCGGCTTTTGTTTTTGGCAAAGGCGATAGCGCCGCCTTAGCCTTTGTCCTTCAGTTTCTGCATCATGCGGGCATGGGCGCGCCCGATCATATGGGCGGCAATTGGGGCGGTCAGCAGTAAGAACAGCGAAGTTGCCACAACTTTGCTGGCTACATCGCCCGTGCCCACATGAATGGCCAGGCCTACCAGCACCAGAAGCGCGCCCAAAGTGCCCGCCTTGGTAGAGGCGTGCATGCGTGTCAGCAAATCCGGCAAGCGCACGATGCCGATAGCGGCAATCAGCACAAAAGCGGCACCCGCAATCAGGAAAAGGCCAATCACAACATCAATCATGTGTCGCTCCCGTCTGTTTTGGCTGCGGTATCTTCGGCCTCATCCAGTTCTTGGCGTCGTTCGGCATAGCGCGCCAGCGCCACAGTGGCCAAAAAGCCCACCAGCGCCAGCACGATGGCCACATCCAGGAACGAGGGTTCATCCATGAACACGGCATAGACCCCGCAAAACGAGATGATGGTCACGGTCATCATATCCAGCGCCACAACACGGTCGGCCAGGGATGGCCCCTTGGCCAGCCGCACAAAGGCCACCGCCAGCCCGATCAGGATCAATAACAGCGACAATTGCGCCGCGAAGGCAAGAAAAGCGGCCCCGGTCATTTCTCGAATACTCCCATGATCAGACGTTCAAACCCATCCTGGATATCGCGCTTCAACTCCTCCGCATCATCCCCGAACATGGCATGCACGATCAGGGTTTCGCGGTCTTGCGTCACATCCACACTGAGCGTGCCGGGGGTGAGTGAGATGAGATTGGTCAGAAGCAAAATCTCGAAATCCGATTTCACGCGCAGGGGCACTTCAATCAGGGCGGGTTTGTTTTGCGGCACGGGGCGGATCACATCCCACGCCACTTTGACAGAGGATAGCAGCAATTCCCAGATGAAGAACAGCGCCAGATAGACAGAGCGCCAGAACCGCTTGAAATACATCTTGTCGATGCCTGTCAGCGGCTGCGACAACCACAGTGCAAAAAAGCCCAGCACTGCGCCTATTGCCAGCGACATGAAGCTGAAATCCCCCGTCATGGCCGCCCAGGAAAAGGCCAGCAGCAGGTTTATCACAAGTCCATTCATGGCTGCACCCCCAGAACCGTGGTGACATAATCGGTTGGGTCAAGCAATTGCGCGGCCGCCGTGGTGGCGAATTGCACGAAAGGTTCGGGGTAGAAACCGATGACAATGGTCATCGCCGCCAGCCCTGCAATAGGCACGATCATGGCGCGCGTCACGCGCGCGGGCGCGCGGTCTGGCGTTGGGTCTATCCCGTCCGGGTGTGGTTTCCAGAACGCCATGCCCCAGATTTTCGTCATGGAGAAGATGGTCAGCAACCCCACCAGAAGCGAGACAAAGGCAATGAACCATGCGTCAATTTCCAGCGCGGCCTTCACGATCAGGTATTTCGCCCAGAACCCCGATAGCGGCGGAAAGCCTGCCAGCGAAAAGGCAGGGATGATGAACAGCGCCGCCAGCAGGGGCGCAGATTTATACAGCCCGCCAATGCGGTTCAGATCGGTGCTGCCCGCATATTGCTGCGCCAGCCCGGCCACGAAGAACAGATTGGCCTTCACAATGATATGGTGCACCAGATAGAACACCCCTCCCACCAGCGCCAGGGGTGTGAACAGCGCCAAACCCAGCGTCATATAGCCAATCTGGCTGATAATGTGGAAAGACAGGATCTTGCGGAAATCCGATTGCGCCGCAGCCCCGATCACGCCTGTGAACATGGTCAGAACCGAAACCCAAAGCAGGATTTCATGGGTAAAGCCCACATCGCCCACAAAAACCAGCGTGAACATGCGCATCAGCGCATAGACGCCCACCTTTGTCAGCAGCCCCGCAAACACGGCGGAAATGGCGAAATAGGGGGTATGATAGCTGGCAGGCAGCCAGAAAAATAGCGGAAATACCGCCGCCTTCACGCCAAAACCCACCATGAACATCATGGCGATCACGGTAATCAGGCCCTGATTTTCCGCCTGCGCCACCGCTTGCCGCAGATCGGCCATGTTCAGCGTGCCTGTCACCCCGTATAGCAGGCCAATGCCCGACAGGAAAATCAGCGTCGAGACAAGGTTGAGCGCCACATATTTGATCCCGGCATCCAGCCTGTCTTTGCCGCCCCCGATCACCAGCAGCGAGAAAGAGGCGATCAGCATCACCTCGAACCAGACATAGAGGTTGAACAAATCGCCCGTCAGAAACGCGCCTGTCACACCCGCAATCAGCACCTGAAACAGCGCATAAAAGCCAAGGCGCTCTGTTTCTTCGGGGATTTCGCCCAAGGCATAAATGGCGGTTGCCAGCCCGGTAATGGCGGTAATCACCACCATCACCGCACTCAGGTAATCGGCCACCAGCGTAATCCCGAAGGGCGCGCGCCAGTTGGACATCTGCGCCGCGATCACGCCCTCATTGAGAACCGCCACCATCAGCACTGCCGAAACAACCAGCGACAGCCCCGATCCGGCCAGTGAAATCCAGCGCCCGGCCGGATAATTGCGCGCAAGATAGGCCACCACCGCCGTGGCGAAAGGCACGGCGATGGGCAATACCAGAACCCAACTCATTTTGTGGCATCCTCCTTGGGTTCTGCATAGCGCATCTCATCGGTATCGACCGAGTGCAGACGGCGGTAAACTTCAAAGGCCAGGGCCAGCGCAAAGGCCAAAAGGCCAAAGCCGATCACAATGGCCGTCAGCACCAGCGCTTGCGGCAGGGCATTGGCCACCACCCCAACGGGCGTATCGGCCCCATAAGGCACCAGCGCGGGCGCGCCTTTTGTCATCCGGCCAGAGGCGAAGATTGTCAGGTTTGCGGCATTGGACAGCAGGATCAACCCGAACAGGAAGCGCATGAAATTGCGCGCCAGCATCAGATAGACAGCTGCCGCCGTCAGAACACCAATCACAATTGCGGTGAGGGCTTCCATCTCAGGTCTCCTCCTCGAAAGCATAGGTCAAGGATAAGATCCCCCCCAAAACCACCAGATATACCCCGATATCGAACACCAGAACTGTGTTCACCGAGAAGGCCGCGGTTTCATAGCTGTCGCCGCCCACCCAGTACCACTGCCCGGTAAAGAACGGATCACCCATGAAGAACGAGAACATCCCCGCCAACAGCGCCACCCCAAGCCCCAGCATGGCAATCACTTCGGGCGTGATGCGCAGGGCCTTGCGGGCCTCTGCCGGGCCGCAGGCCAGCGAATAGACGATAAACGCTACGGCCCCGATCAGCCCGCCGATAAATCCGCCGCCGGGCAGATGGTGCCCGCGCAGCAGCATGAACAGCGAAAACACGAATAACAGCGCCACCAGCAAGCGCGCGGCGGCTGTAAAGATGATGGAATTCATTCCTTCTCCTCCTTGGCCGCGCGGGCTTTTGCAGCGCCTTTCAGCAGCACGAAGGCGCCAAGAGCCGCAATCAGGACAACCGCAATCTCTCCGAATGTATCCAGCGTGCGGAAATCCACCAGAATGACATTCACGATGTTGCGCCCAAAGGCTTCTGTCCAGCTTGTCGCCTCGAAAAACGTGGTCAGGCGCCTGTCAAAGGGTTGATCCACCACCAAAAGCACCACAACCGATGTCAGAACACCCACGGAAATGGCCAATGTCGCATTCAGGAAGCTGTGCTTCTGCGCGCCTGTCGGATCAAGATGTGGCATTTTCAGGAAGGCAAGCGCCATCAGCACCACCACCAGAAGTTCCACCAACAGCTGTGTAATGGCCACATCGGGGGCCGAATACATGATGAAAATCAGCGCAACGCCAATCCCCACCACGCCCAAAGCCACAAGCGCCATGATCCGCGAAGATGTCAGCAGCACAAGCACCGTTCCCGCGATGATCAGAAGCGCCACGCCCCATTCCATGAAACCAAGCCCGCCAAGGCCCAGCCGCACCCCGCCCACATTGCGCGTCACAAGCGTGACAAACACAGTCACGGCAAAGACGGCGAATGTGGCGAACATGTATTGGCGCAAAACACCTGTCTGGATCAGTTTGGTTTGCACCTTGGTAAAGGCCATGAACCGTTCCAGAAACACATCCCAACCAGCATCCAGATCGGGGCTGCGCGCCTCTATCCGGGCCAGCAGGCCGCGCAATGCCTGATGTTTGGCATAGAGCACAAACCCCAGCGCAAAGGTGATCAGGCTAAGCAGCAAGGGCAGGTTGAACCCGGCCCAAAGCTTCACCCGCCCGCCCTTGTCTGGCGCGCCCATCACGGCATTCACCGCAGGTTCTATCAGGTAATAGGCGCTTAGCCCTGGCAGCAGGCCAAAGGCCAGCCCCAGCGTGCCCAGCACCACAGGGCCAAGCAGCATGGGCCAAGGCCCTTCATGCGGTTTGTGGGGCAATTTGCCTTGCGGGCCGTAAAAGGGCTTATAGGCCACAATCCCGGCCACCGCGAACATCAGCGCAAAGGCGATCAGCGCCATGGGCACGACAAAGACCATCAGCCGCATTTCCAGCGCGCCGGCATAGGCCACTTCTTTGGCGATAAAACCAAGGAAGGGCGGAATACCCGCCATAGCCAGCCCGGCCGCCGCCGCGGCCATGGCCGTAATCGGCATGGCTGCGCGCAAACCGCCCAGCACATTGGCATCGCGCGTGCCGGTGGCGTGATCGATAATCCCGATGGTCAGAAACAGCCCGGCCTTATACAGCGAATGCACCAGCAGGAATGTCATTGCCGCCGTGATTGCATAGCCGGTGGAACCTGCCAGAAACATGACCAGCGTGCCCAAAGCCATCAGCGTGGTATAGGCCAGCGTTTGTTTCAGATCGGTTTGGCGCAGCGCCATGAAAGAGGCGAAAACCGCTGTCACCGCCCCGAAGATGGACAAAATCCATATCCACAGATCAGAGCCGGACAGGGCAGGGTGCATCCGCGCCAGCAGATAGACGCCCGCTTTCACCATCGTGGCCGAATGCAGATAGGCCGAAACAGGGGTAGGGGCGGCCATGGCATTGGGCAACCAGAAGTGAAACGGCACCTGCGCCGATTTGGTAAATGCGCCCGCCAGCACCAGAAACAGGATCAGCGTGTAGAATTCCTTGCCCACAAGGCTGCCAGATGCGGTGATTTCCGACATCTCGAACGTGCCTTGGGTGATCCCCAGCATGATGAACCCCGCCAGCAGCGCCAGCCCGCCCGCCGCTGTCAGCAGCAGCGCCTGCAGCGCGTTGCGGCGCGATTTCGGGTCTGCATGGCTAAAGCCGATCAGCAGGTAAGAGGTGAAGGTCGTCAATTCCCAGAACACGAACAGCGCGATCAGGTTATCGGCCAGCACCAGCCCCAGCATCGACAGCATGAAACTGAACAGATAGAGTGCAAACCGGTCATATTGCGGGTGGCCTGCCAGATATTTGGCGGCATACAGCATCACCATCGCGCCAATACCTGTGATCAGCAGCGCGAACATCAGGCTTAGCCCGTCTATCCAGAATGTCAGATTGATATCCAGACTGGGTATCCAGGGCACAACCCAGCGCACCGTCTCGCCTGCGGCGATGATGGGCAGATATTGCAGAAAAAACACAAACAGCAGCGCTGTCACGCCAGATGTGCCAATCCCCGAAACAGTTTTCCAGGGGGCGTTGGGGTCCGAATGTTCCGCCATTTTTGGGGTCGGGCTCCTTTAGTTAAAAATGTTCGGGCGAGAGTGGCTCCGCCCGTTACCTGCACCTTCGGGCGCTTTTTCCCATCTTGGAACGGTTTTCACAATTAAAATCGTCAGGATTTGTCCGAAAATCGGCATGCTTGGGGCAGAAGCGGTTGCACCATGGGCAGATGCACCGCATAAATTTACCGTGGGGTTTTGATGGTGGTGCGGGTTCGTGATTCCCGGTCTCTCTGGCGTGGGTTGTCTTCGGTGTATGGCGCTATACGGTTAACGATGCGTTACACCTGCCTCATTTGGCGGGGCAGATTTGCGTAGCGTACATCGTCTGGACACAATGATAGAGATGGGCGCGCGGGCCATTTGCGACCCGCTGCATGCGCTGGACGATTTGCCGCGCCGTCTGGCCGCGCAATGGCCAGACGCGCCAGCGCTGGAATTGGTGGTGGCGCTGGCCTCTGCGGCCGATGGGGTGCACTCCATGTTCGGAGAGGGCGGCGAAAGCGGCAAACGCGCGGCGCGGGTTTGGCGTCAGGCCGCGATGGTGGGGGCCGATGTGCATTATCTGGCGCTATCTGCCAGCCGGGCCAGCACTGCCGCCGATCTGTTGCAGCTTTGGGAAAGTGAAATGCCGCGCCAGGGCGCGGCATAAGCAGTTTTTCCGGGGGGCCATCAATAGCCCGCCAGCGCACTTACAGTTTCTTTGTAAGTTCCGGCACAATGGTAAACAGATCGCCCACCAGCCCATAATCGGCCACCTGAAAGATGGGCGCTTCTTCGTCTTTGTTGATCGCGACGATGATCTTGCTGTCCTTCATCCCCGCCAGATGCTGAATCGCACCCGAAATGCCAACGGCGATATACAGTTCCGGTGCAACCACTTTGCCGGTCTGGCCCACTTGCCAGTCATTGGGGGCATAGCCCGAATCAACTGCCGCACGGCTGGCGCCCACGGCGGCCCCCAGCTTGTCGGCCAGCCCTTCGATAATCTTGAAATCCGCTTCCGAACCCACACCGCGCCCGCCGGACACCACCACCTTGGCAGATGTCAGTTCTGGCCTGTCTGTGGCGGCAACCTTGTCTTCCACCCATTCCGAAAGGCCCGGATTTGCCACGGCTGCGATATTTTCCACCGGGGCCGCGCCGCCTGCACCCGCGCCCTCGAAACCGGCGGTGCGGAATGTCAGAACCTTGGTCGCGTCCGAGGATTTCACAGTCTGGATCGCATTGCCCGCATAGATCGGGCGCTGAAACGTATCGGCATCGATGACGGCTGTCACATCCGACAGCACCATGACATCCAACAGCGCCGCCACGCGCGGCAGAATGTTTTTTGCATCTGTGGTGGAGGGGGCGCAAATATGGCTATAGCCCCCGGCGATAGAGACGATCAGCGCGGCGGTGGGTTCGGCAAGGCGGTGGCCAAGGCTGGCATCCTCGGCGCAGAGCACCTTTGCCACGCCGTCAATCTTGGCGGCATCCGCCGCCGCAGCGGCAGCAGCGGCCCCGGCGCAGAGCACTGTCACATCGCCAAGGCCGCGCGCGGCTGTGACGGCCTTGGAGGTGGCATCCACATTCAGCGCGCCATCTGTCACTTCTGCCAGAAGAAGAACCGCCATCAGATTACCCCCGCTTCATCTTTGAGTTTCGCAACCAGTTCATCAACAGAGCCAACCTTCACCCCTGCCGCGCGTGTGGTGGGTTCGGATGTGCTCACCACACTCAGGCGCGGGGTGATATCCACGCCGTAATCGGCGGGCGTTTTCTCATCCAGCTGCTTTTTCTTTGCCTTCATGATATTGGGCAACGAGGCATAGCGCGGCTCGTTCAGGCGCAGATCGACAGAGATGATCGCGGGCAGGGCCACCTTGATGGTCTGCAAGCCGCCATCCACTTCGCGGGTGACAGTGGCATGCTCGCCCTCTATCGCCACTTCCGAGGCGAATGTGGCCTGTGCCCAGCCTGTCAGCGCAGCCAGCATCTGGCCTGTGGCGTTCATGTCATTGTCAATCGCCTGTTTGCCGCACAGCACCAGCCCCGGCGCTTCTTCGGCGATCACGGCTTTCAGCAGTTTGGCCACGGCCAAGGGTTCGATATCGGTATGCACATCTTCCGAGGCGACAATCAAAATCGCGCGGTCTGCGCCCATTGCAAGCGCCGTGCGCAGCGTTTCCTGCGCCTGTTTCACCCCGATGGACACCGCGACAATCTCTGTCACCACGCCTTTTTCCTTCAGGCGGATCGCCTCTTCCACGGCAATCTCGTCGAACGGGTTCATCGACATTTTCACATTCGCCAGATCAACCCCGCTGCCATCCGCCTTGACACGGACTTTCACGTTATAGTCGATCACGCGCTTTACAGGCACCAGAACCTTCATAAGCGTGTTTCTCCCTCAGTATTCGCTGATCGGTTTGTAGCCGGGCGCGCGCGCCGAAAACAGTGCAAAATCGACGCATCGCGCCCCCGCGACGCCGCGTTCATACAGTGTGGGCGCTAACGGTTTGCGCCCGGAACCCACAAGATATCATCCGCGCCGTTATTATTGGCAATCCGGCCCGCGACAAAGAACCAGTCTGACAGGCGGTTCAGATATTTCACCGCCGATTCGTTCACACCTTCCATTGCAGTCAGGGCCACAGTTTCGCGCTCTGCCCGGCGCGCCACAGTGCGGCACAGATGCAGATGCGCGGCCAGGGCCGAACCACCGGGCAAGATGAAGCTGCGCAGCGGTTGCAGCTTTTTATTCATGGCGTCAATCTCGCGCTCCAGCCTGTCCACCTGCGCGGCCACAATCCGCAAGGGGGTGTATTCGGCCTCGGAATCGCGTTCCATCTCCGGGCGGCACAGATCGGCGCCCAGATCGAACAGATCGTTCTGAATGCGGGCAAAGGCTTGCTCCATATCGCCCGTGGCGTGCAGCCGCGCCATGCCGATGGTGGCGTTCAACTCATCCACCGTGCCATAGGCGGTAACGCGCTGGCTGTGTTTGGCCACGCGCGCCCCATTGCCAAGCGCGGTTTCCCCCGCATCGCCAGTGCGGGTGTAAATTCGGTTCAGAACAACCATTTCAGGCCCCTTTTGATCGGAAATAGACAAATACCATGATCAGCGCCACCGCGCCAAACTGCGCATAGAGCCGCCAGCGCATCATGCGGTTGCCATGTTTGCGGTTAAATTCGCCCCCACGGCCAAAGCCCGCAATCCCCACGGCCAGCACTGCCAGCACCCCAAGCGAGGCGATGGCGGCAAGAATAAACAACGGGTCTGACGTCATGGGGCATCCCTTTCAGGCTCATGGTCTGCATTGGGGGGCAATCTAGCCTCTCTGCCCATGATTGCGACCCCAAAAACAGTCGGGATCACAATTTTCGCAACACCCAGTCCAGCGCGGCAGTGGGCAGAATGCGCCGGAGTGTTGCCAGCAGGCGGGTGGGGGTGGTCACATAATAGCGCGCGCGGGGGCGGCGCGATTCCAACGCATGAATCAGGCGGCGGGTTACGGCATCGGGCGGGAGTTCGAAGAAATCCGGGCCGCGTTTGTCATATAGCCGCGCCAGCAGGCTGTCTTCATATTGCGCGCGGCGGGGGCTGTTTTTCCAGTCTATCCACGCCTCGAAATGCGGGATGGAATTTTCGCGGAAGCGGGTGGTGATCGGCCCCGGCTCGATCAGGATGATATCAATCCCTGTGCCTGCCATTTCCAGCCGCAAGACATCTGTCAGCCCTTCCAGAGCGAATTTGGAAGAGACATAGGCCCCGCGCCAACGCAGCGCGGCCAGCCCCAGAACCGAACTGTTCTGCACAATCCGCCCATGGCCTTGGGCGCGCATTACCGGCAGCACTGCGCGCGTCAATTCATGCCAGCCGAAGAAATTGACCTCGAACAGCGCGCGCAGGGCCTCTGTGGGCAAATCCTCGGTGGCGCCGGGCACGGCATAGGCGCCGTTGTTGAACAGCGCATCCAGCCTGCCGCCCGTGCGGGCCAGCACTTCGGCCAAGGCTGCATGGATGGAGGCTTTATCAGCGTAATCCAGTTGCAGGCTCTCTAGCCCCTCGGCGCGCAGGCGCGCGCAATCCGCTTCTGCCCGGCATGTGGCAAAGACACGCCATCCCCGCGCGGCCAGCACATGCGCCGCGTGATAGCCGATCCCGGAGGAACAGCCCGTTATAAGAACACTGCGCGCGGTGTCATGGGGTGAATTGGGCGAGGACATCGCGCCTGCGGTAAAGCGTTGATGGCGCAATGTCCAGTTCCCGCGCGGCGCGGGGGACAGAGCCATCATGGCGCGCCAGCGCCGCCAAAAAGGCGCGGCGTTCGATCTCTGCCATGCTTAGCCCTGTCATGGCCTCTTCCAGCGTTTGGGCGGTGGGGGTGGCCTCTGTCAGCGCGGGGCAATCGGGCAACATGGCCGCGCCCAATTCCGGCCCGTCATGCAGGATCACGGCATGGCGCAGCACATTGATCAATTCGCGCAGATTGCCCGGCCAGGGCCGGGTGCGCAGCTTTTCAGCTGCGGCATCAGAGATGCGGCTGAAATGCTTGCCCTCGGCGCGGGCAAGGGCCGCAACCAGATGCAGCGCCAGTGGCACGATATCATCGCGCCGCGCGGCCAAGGGGGGCACATGCAGCGGGATGACACAACACTGGTAATAAAATTCTTCGGTCAGGCGGCCCGCTTGCATGTCGGCGGCGGGGTGTTGGCGGGTGGCACAGATCAGGCGCACATCGCAGGCGCTGGCCGCGCCCCCTTGCCCTGGCCCCACCAGCCCCGATTGCAGCGCCGCCAGCAGCCGTAATTGCAGCGCCGGTTCCATGGCTTCGGGCTGTGCAATCAGAAGCGTGCCGCCATGCGCCCGCGCCAAGGCCCCAAGGTGCGGGTGCCCTTGCGGGCTGGCCTCGGTTCCAAACAGGGCCACTTCCAGTGCCGGGCCGGTTTGCATGGCGCAATCCACAGCCACAAAGGGTTTGGCCGCGCGGGCGGAATGCTGATGCACCAATTCCGCCACAGCGCGTTTGCCGCAGCCGCGCTCGCCCAGAATGACCAGCGGCACGCAAGACCGCGCAACCGCAGCAATCTCTTTGTGCAGCTTTGCCACGCTGTCTGAGGGGCCAGTAAAGAATGCCTTGCCCAGTTCCGGCATATCACCACCCAAGGCCCCGCCATAGCGCGCCTGCGCGCGGTATTCTGTCATTGCAGCGCTGACAGCCGTCACAAGGCGCATATCGCCCAAGGGTTTGACAAGAAAATCATACGCGCCCTTGCGGGTGGCATCTATGGCCCTGTCCACAGTGCCATCGGCGGTGATGACAATGATCCGCGTTTTGGGCGCCTGTGCCAGCATGTCATCAATCAGCGCCATGCCATCGATATCGGGCAACATCAGATCCAGCACCACCACAGGCGGGCGGTGGATATCGAATTTCGCGCGCGCGGTTGCACCGGACTCCGCGCAGAGAACGCGATATCCGGCTTTGCTCAGAACCGCGCGATACAGCATCTGCAACGAGGGCGTATCTTCTATCAGCAGCAGTTCCGGCGGCTGCGGAGCAGGGGCGCGCGGGCTCATGGCGTGGCAGCGCGCAGGCTGCGGATAGAGGTTGCAAGCGCCGTGCTGGCCTCTGCCAGATGGGTGCAAAGCTCTGTGTTCAGTTTCTGATTTTCGATACCCGCGCAAAGCTCTGCAAGCTGCTCTGCCCCGACAGCCAGCGCAAGGCCGCGCAATTCATGCACGGCGCATTGCAACTGCGCCCCCCCGCCATTGCGCGGGATATCGCGCAAGCGTTGGGCGCAGCGTTCAAAATCTGCTGGCAATTGATTTTGAAAGCCCTCACCAGCAAGGGCAATCATCGAGCTAACAAGATGCGTGTCAAATTCGCGCAAAGACATGATGGAATGAACAGTCATCGAAAACAGGTTATGAAAAACGCGCTGCGGCAGTAGTGCCCGCAACGCGTTACAACCATAAGCCTAGCTTGCGGTCATGTTCAACCTGTCAACCGCGCTGTGCGGCGTTATTTCTGCGCAAAGCCCAAACTTTGCAATGCCAGCCTGATTTCATCCAGAATGGCCGGGTCATCAATGGTTGCAGGCATTTTGAAGGGTTGGCTATCGGCAATCGCCACCATCGTGCCGCGCAAAATCTTGCCAGAGCGTGTTTTGGGCAGGCGATCCACCACCACGGCCAGCTTGAACGCCGCCACCGGGCCGATCTGGTCGCGCACCAGTTTGACGCAATCTTTCACGATATCGGCAGGGGCGCGGGTTGCGCCCTTGTTGAGGCACAAAAACCCCAGCGGCAACTGGCCTTTCAACTCGTCCCCAACGCCTATGACGGCGCATTCGGCAACATCGGGATGGCTGGCCAGCACCTCTTCCATGGCCCCTGTAGACAAGCGGTGGCCTGCCACATTGATCACATCATCGGTGCGCGCCATGATATAGACATAGCCATCCTCATCCATATAGCCCGCATCGCCCGTGGCATAATAGCCGGGGAATTGTTCCAGATAGCTTTTGCGAAACCGCGCTTCGGCATTCCACAGGCTTGGCAATGTGCCCGGCGGCAAGGGCAGTTTGATGGCAATCGCGCCCAATGTGCCGGGGGCAACCGGGTGGCCGCCTTCATCCAGAACCTGAATGTCATAGCCCGGCATGGCCACAGCCGGAGAGCCAAGTTTCACAGGCAGCGCTTCCAGCCCCATCGGGTTGGCGGCAATGGCCCAGCCCGTCTCTGTTTGCCACCAATGGTCTATCACAGGCACGTTAAGCTGGTTTTGCGCCCAGACAATCGTATCAGGATCGGCGCGTTCCCCCGCCAGATAGACGGTTTTCAGGCAGGACAGATCATATTTGCCCACATATTCGCCCGATGGGTCTTCGCGTTTGACAGCGCGAAAGGCGGTTGGGGCAGTGAAAAAGCTTTTCACCTTATGCTCTGAAATCACCCGCCAGAATGTGCCCGCATCGGGGGTTCCCACGGGCTTGCCCTCGAAAACTATGGTCGTGTTGCCTGCAATCAGCGGCGCATAGCAGATATAGCTATGGCCCACGACCCAACCCACATCAGACGCCGCCCAGAACACTTCGCCCGGAGAGACATTATAGATATTCTTCATAGACCAGTTCAGCGCCACCAGATGCCCGCCCGTAGCGCGGATTACGCCCTTGGGCTGGCCGGTTGTGCCAGAGGTATAGAGAACATAGGCCGGATGGCTGCCTTCCACTGGCACGCACTCGGCGGGCGCGGCACTGGCCACAAATTCCGCCCAGTCATGGTCGCGCCCGGCCAGCAGATCGGCATGCAGCGCATCGCGCTGCAAAACCACGCAGAAATCGGGCTTGTGGCTGGCCTCTGCTATCGCAGTGTCCAGCAGCGGCTTATAGGCCACCACGCGCCCCGGCTCTATCCCGCAAGAGGCTGCGATAATGCATTTGGGCTGCGCATCATTTATCCGCACCGCCAGTTCATGCGCGGCAAAGCCGCCAAACACCACCGAATGAATAGCCCCCAGCCGCGCACAGGCCAGCATGGCCATCAGTGCCTCTGGCACCATGGGCATATAAATCAGCACCCTGTCGCCCTTGGTAATGCCTTGGGCGGCCATTGCGCCCGCCAGCGCGGCCACGCGGTCACGCATCTGCGCATAGGTCAGTTTGGTGATGCTGTCTGTCACCGGGCTGTCATGGATCACCGCCACCTGATCGCCGCGCCCGGCCTCTACATGGCGATCCAGCGCGTTCCAGCAGGTATTGACCATACCATCGGCGAACCACTCATACAGCGGCGCGTTATCGTCAAACAGCGCTTTCGTGGGGGGCGTGTGCCAGTCGATTGCTTGCGCTTGTTCCATCCAGAAGCCGTTTGGATCGGAGATGGATTTCTGGTGCAGATCGGCGTAGCGCATGCGTGTTCCTCCCAAGATGCAGCTCTGGGAAAGGCATAGACGACTGCATAACAACGGCGCAATGCCTGTTAACGGCAACAAATGCGCGCAGGCGGGGAAAGTTTGCAGAATTCGCGCAATAGTTCTGCAAAAATTTGCAAATACATGCTGTTTGGGGCATATTTGCTGGGGGAATGGGCCGAGTTTGCAAACTCGGCCCAATTTTCTGCCAAGGCTTTAGCCGTATTGCGCGACAGGCGTTCCCGCCAGCGCAGACATGTTCAGCAAGCCACGCGCGGTGATGGAGGGCGTGACGATATGCGCCGTGTTGCCCATGCCCATCAGGATCGGCCCCACTTCCAGCGCGCCGCCGCGGGCTTTCAAAATGTTGCGCACCCCGCTTGCAGCATCTGTATTTGCAAAGATCAGCACATTTGCAGGCTCTGCAAAGCGCGCATTTGGCATAAGCCTTGCGCGCAAATCGGGGTCAAGCGCCGCATCCACATGCATTTCGCCCTCATAATCGAAATCCACGCCGCGCGCGTCCAATATCTCCAGCGCCGCGCGCATATTGCGCCCCGATGGGGTATCGAGATTGCCAAACTGGCTGTGAGAGCACAGCGCAACCTTGGGCGTAACCCCAAAGCGGCGCACATGGCGCGCGGCCCCGATGGCGGTTTGGGCAATCTGTTCGGGCGTTGGGTTGGGGTGAACCTGCGTATCGGCCACAAACAGATTGCCCTCTTGCTGGATAAGCAGCGACAGCGCGCCCACAGGGTGGCGTTCGGCATTGCCAAGGATCTGGCTGACATAGTTCAAATGCCACAAAAACTGCCCGAATGTGCCGCAGATCAGGCTATCGGCATCGCCCCTGTGCACCATGATGGCGCCAATCGCGGTGGTATTGGTGCGCAAGATCGCGCGCGCCAGATCGGGGGTCACGCCGCTGCGCTGCATGATAGTGTGATAGCTTTGCCAGTAATCGCGGTAGCGGGGGTCATTTTGCGGGTTGACCAGTTCGAAATCGCGGCCCGGCTTGATGGACAGCCCCGCGCGTTCCAGCCGCATTTCCACCACTTCGGGGCGGCCAATCAGGATGGGCACCTCGGTTGTTTCTTCCAGCATGGCAGAGGCCGCGCGCAACACGCGCTCATCCTCGCCCTCGGCAAAGACGATCCGGCGGGACGCGGCGCGCGCGGCCTCGAATACCGGGCGCATGATCATGGCCGAACGGAAAACAGAGGCATCCAGCCCCGCCTTATAGGCGGCCAGATCAGGCACAGGGCGCTTGGCCACACCTGATTCCATGGCGGCCTTGGCCACGGCACTGGCCACCACACCCATCAGGCGCGGATCAAAGGGTTTGGGGATCAGATAATCGGGGCCAAAACTCAGCTGTTCGCCCTTATAGGCGGCGGCGGCCTCTGCGCTGGTGGTGGCGCGGGCGAGGGCGGCAATCCCTTCCACACAGCCAATTTGCATGGCGTCATTTATCTCTGTTGCGCGCACATCCAGCGCGCCGCGGAAGATGAACGGGAAGCACAGAACATTGTTCACCTGATTGGGGAAATCCGAACGCCCAGTGGCCATGATCGCATTCGGCGCAACCTCGCGCACCTCGTCGGGTAGGATTTCCGGCGTCGGATTGGCCAGCGCAAAGATGATGGGCCGCGCGGCCATGCGCGCCACTTGCTCTGGCTTCAGCACGCCGGGGCCAGAGAGGCCCAGAAACAGATCGGCGCCATCAATCACATCATCCAGACTGCGCTTGTCTGTGGCTTGGGCAAAGGCGGCTTTCTGGGGGTTCATATCTTCGGCCCGGCCTTGATAGACCAGACCGTGAATGTCGCAGAGCCAGATATTCTCGCGCTTCACCCCCAGCTTCAGCAGCATGTTGAGGCAAGCAATCCCCGCCGCACCGCCGCCGGTGGAGACGATCTTGATATCGGCAAACCGCTTTCCCGCGACGTGCAGCGCGTTTGTGGCCGCGGCCCCCACAACAATGGCCGTGCCGTGCTGATCATCATGGAAAACGGGGATATTCATCCGCTCGCGGCAGATCTGCTCCACGATGAAGCAGTCGGGGGCCTTGATATCTTCGAGGTTGATCGCGCCGAATGTGGGCTCCAGCGCGCAGACGATATCGGCGAGGCGCTCAGGGTCTGCCTCGTTCAGCTCAATATCAAAACAATCAATATTGGCGAATTTCTTGAAGAGAACCGCCTTGCCCTCCATCACCGGCTTCGATGCCAGCGCCCCGATATTGCCCAGCCCCAGGACGGCGGTGCCATTGGTGACAACCGCCACCAGATTGCCCCGCGCGGTGTAGCGAGCGGCATCTTCGGGGTTTGCCTTGATCTCCAGACAGGCCTCGGCCACGCCGGGCGAATAGGCGCGCGACAGGTCATAGCCATTGGCCAAGGGCTTTGTGGGCCGCACCTCCAATTTGCCGGGGCGGGGGAATTCGTGATAAATCAGCGCCGGGTGGCGGTTGTCGTCGCTGGTATTCTCTGGCATGTCATCCCCCTCGAAAAACTTGGTTTAATATTAAACGATTTCCATCTGGCAGCAAGGCCCAGAATTGTGGCATAGCCCCGTCATGCACGGCGAAAGCAGCACCGCATGGGTTGCAAAGCGCTGCCCCGCGGCGCAAACTTGGCCAAAATGCCGGAGGGTAGAATGACGCTCTATGATGCTGCATGCAAGACGCGCGAAAATGCCTATGCGCCCTATTCCGGGTTCAAGGTGGGGGCAGCGCTGCGCACGGCCTCTGGCGCAGTGTTCACGGGCTGCAACGTCGAAAACGTGGCCTATCCCGAAGGCACCTGTGCCGAAGCCGGCGCCATTGCGGCCATGTGTGCCGCAGGCGCGCGCGAGATTGCCGAGATGCTGGTGGTGGCCGACAGCCCCAGCCCGGTGCCCCCATGTGGCGGCTGCCGCCAGAAAATCGCAGAATTCGCCGGGCCAGAGGTGCGGATCACCTTGGCCAGCCTTGGCGGCGCCCGGCTGGAAATGACAGTGGCCGAATTACTGCCGGGGGCCTTTGGCGCGGGCCATATGGATAAAACCTGATGCCGCGCGCCTTTCTTGTGGTGCTGGATTCGGCAGGGTGCGGCGGTGCGCCCGATGCTGCCGAATTTGGCGATGAAGGGGCAAATACGCTGGCCCATATCGCGCAGGCCTGCGCGCTGGGCCGGGCAGAGCAGGGGCGCACAGGGCCATTGCGCCTGCCCGTGCTGGATGGGTTGGGGCTTGGCGCTGCGATCCGCCTTGCCTCTGGCGCGGCCACGCCGGGGCTATCGGCGCAGCCCAAGGGCCTGTGGGGTGCGGCGACAGAGGCCTCTCGCGGTAAGGATACCCCTTCGGGCCATTGGGAAATCGCGGGCCTGCCTGTGCCGTGGGATTGGGCCTATTTCCCCAAAACGATTCCGGCCTTTGACGAAGATCTTGTGGCGCTTGTGTGCCAACTGGCCCAAACGGATGGGATTTTGGGCAATTGTCACGCGGCTGGCATTCCTATCATCACGCAGCTTGGGGCGGAACATCTGCGCAGCGGCTGGCCGATCTGCTATACCTCTGCCGATAGTGTGTTTCAGATTGCCGCGCATGAGCAGGCCTTCGGGCTGGAACGCCTGCACGCGCTATGCGCCGCGCTGGCCCCGCATCTGCATGCGCGCCGCGTGGGCCGCGTGATCGCGCGGCCCTTTACCGGCAGCGTTGAACAGGGCTTTACCCGCACCGCCAACAGGCGCGATTACGCCATCGCGCCCCCTGCACCCACCCTGTGCGATTGGGTGCAACAGGCAGGCGGGCCGGTGCATGCGGTGGGCAAGATTGCCGATATCTTTTCCGGGCAGGGCATAGACCATGTGCATAAGGGCAAGGATGATGCTGCATTGGCCGCGCATCTGCTGGCCCTGATCGGCAGCGCCGAAGATGGCGCGCTGGTCTTTTGCAACCTTGTCGAATTTGACAGCCTTTATGGCCATACCCGCAATGTCTCAGGCTATGCCCGCGCGCTGGAATGGTTTGATGGCATCGCCGCGCAGGCGCTGGCGGCTCTGCGCCCCGGCGATATGCTGGTGATCACTGCCGATCACGGCAATGATCCCACAGCACCGGGCAGCGACCACACGCGCGAACGCGTTCCGGTTCTGGTGGCGGGCAAGGGCGCGGGCAGCATTGGCCATTGCGCTTTTGCCGATATTGCCGCCAGCATTGCCGCGCACCTTGGCATTCCCGCCCAAGGCGTGGGACGGAGTTTTCTGCCATGAGCCAACGGATATCCGAAACCGACCGCGAGCGTATCGCGCAGCGTGACGCCGCCCTTGCCGCCCGGCCCAAGCTGGAATTGCACTTGCATCTGGAAGGCGCGGGCCCGCCCGATTTCATCCGCGCACAGGCCAAGCGCAAGAAAACCGATCTCTCGCGCATTTTCGATGATCGCGGCGCCTATGCCTACCGCGATTTCACCGATTTCCTGCGCATCTATGAAGCGGCCTGCACCGTGCTGACAACGCCGCAGGATTTTCATGATCTGACATTGGCGGTGCTGGAACAATCCGCCGCGCAAGGGGTTGTCTATAGCGAAACCTTCCTCTCGCCCGATTTTTGTGGTGGCGGCGATGTGATCGCATGGCGCGATTATCTGGCCGCGATAGAGGCGGCGGCCACTCAGGCGCAGCGCGATTTCGGGATCACCCTGCGCGGTTGCATTACCTGCATCCGCCATTTCGGCCCGCAGCAGGCCCGCCAGATTGCCCGCTGCGCGCAGGAAACGGCGGGGCCATTTGTCACGGGCTTTGGCATTGCGGGTGATGAGGGGCAATTTCACCCCTCGGATTTTGCCTATCCCTTTGATGCCGCACGCGAGGCCGGGCTTGGCCTGACAGCCCATGCGGGCGAATGGGGTGGGCCGGATTCTGTGCGCGCGGCGCTGGAACATCTGCGCCCCAGCCGCATTGGCCATGGTGTGCGCGCGATTGAAGACCCCCGGCTGGTGGATCATCTGGCCGAACAGGGCGTGGTGCTTGAGGTTTGCCCCGGTTCCAATATCGCTCTGGGGCTATATCCAGCGCTGTCCAGCCATCCGATAGAGAAAATGCGCCGCGCGGGGGTGCCTGTCACGGTTTCCACCGATGATCCGCCGTTTTTCCATACCACCATGACGCGCGAATATATCCAGCTTGCGCAAAGCTTCGGCTGGGAAGAAGATATCTTTGCGCAGATTGCGCAAACCGCCCTTGACGCTGCCTTTTGCGATGCCCAAACGCGCAGCGATATTGCCAAGAAACTGGAGGCCACCGCATGACCCATCCCAAGCTGACCCTTGTTGATCACCCTCTGGTGCAGCACAAGCTGTCGCTGATGCGCGATGGCCGCACCTCCAGCCCGGATTTCCGCCGCCTGTTGCGCGAAATCAGCCTGCTCCTGACATACGAGGCCGCGCGCGATCTGCCGCTGACCAAGCAGCGCATCACCACGCCCCTGACAGAGATGGACGCCCCCATGTTGGCCGGGGCTGACCCTGTGGTGGTGTCCATCTTGCGGGCGGGCAATGGCCTGCTGGATGGGGTGCTGGATGTGATCCCGACGGCGAAAGTGGGTTTTGTGGGCCTCTACCGCGACGAGGCCACGCTGAAGCCCGTACAATATTACTGCAAACTGCCGCCCGAATTGGCGGGGCGGCTGGTGATTGCGGTGGATCCCATGCTGGCCACGGGCAATTCCTCTGCCGCCGCTGTTGATCTGCTGAAACAGGCAGGGGCAACCGATATTTGCCTGATTTGCCTCTTGGCCGCGCCCGAAGGGGTGGCCTGCATGGCCAAGGCGCATCCCGATGTGCGCATTGTCACGGCCTCTGTCGATGAGTGTTTGAATGAGAGGGGCTATATCGTGCCCGGACTAGGGGATGCGGGTGATCGCATTTTTGGCACAGTATAAGGTAGGGTGCGCGCAAAACCTCTTTACTTTGGGCAGGCCGAAAGGGCATGCTGGACCCAGTTTTAAAAGGGTGATTTCATGCGCGCATTTTGGGGAATACTCTCGCTGTCCATTGGTTTTGTGGCCCCTGCATTCGGGCAAGGCAGTTTCAGCCCGGCAGAACCCGTGCCCGCAGGCTTTGAGGGGCGCGAATATACCGATAGTCGCAGCTGCGTGTTCCTGCGTTCGACCTTCGGGGGGGCAGTGACATGGACACCGCGTTACGGGCCAGACCGCCAGCCTGTGTGTGATGGCACGCCCTCTGTGGCCGCACCCCCCGCCGCCGCGCTTGTTGTCCCGGTTGTTGCGCCTGCACCTGTGCCGGTGGCAGCGCCCACGCCGCGCGCAGCCCAGACGCCGCGCCGCCCTGCTACGGCCCGCACCCTCGCGCGCGCCGATGCCAGTGGCCGCCACCCCGATTGCCCCGAAGCCGCACCCTATGGCCAATTGGTAGATACCCTGCTGGGCCGCCCGCTGGTGCGCTGTGTGACCAGCCCCAGCCAGTTTCTCAACCCGGTGGATAATGGCGCCGGGATCAACCCCAATGCCCCTATCGCGCTGCCAGACAGTCTGGCGCAGCGCACCAGCGCGGCAGGCCAGCCGCGCGCGGGCCGTGTGGTGCAGGTGGCCAGCTTTGCCATTCCCGCCAATGCGGCGCAACTGAATGCGCGCTTGCAGCGGGCGGGCCTGCCTGCGCGCAACCAGCTTGCGCGCGGGTATCATGTTGTCACGCTTGGGCCATTCGCCTCAGGGGCCGAGGCACAGGCCGCGCTGGGGCAGGCGCGCCGCATGGGCTTTGCAGATGCGTTTTTGCGCTAAGCGTTGGTGGCATTGCCTGACATAGCGCAGCAGGGGTGACAGGGCCGTTCGGGGGCATGTCTGGCGCTTTCATCAAGATCGAAGCCACCAAATTCACAGAAGTGGGCTATGTGGGCCGTGATGTGGAACAGATCATCCGCGATCTGGTGGATATCGCCATCGCCCAAACCCGCGAGCATATGCGCGAAGAGGTGAAGGCCCGCGCCCACAAGGCCGCAGAGGAGCGCGTGATTTCCGCCCTGGCCGGCGATGGCGCGCGCGAGGCCACGCGCGAGATGTTCCGCCGCAAGCTGCTGGCCGGGGAGTTGGACGATACTGTCATAGAAATCGAGGTGGCAGATACATCCAACCCGATGGGCGGCATGTTTGAAATCCCCGGCCAGCCCGGCGCAGGGCAGATGATGAATCTGGGCGAATTGTTTGGCAAGGCGCTGGGCGGGCGCACCACGCGCAAGAAAGTGACAGTCTCTGAAAGCCATGAACTGCTGATCTCGGAAGAGGCCGACAAACTGCTGGATGACGAGGCCGTGAAAGCCGCCGCGCTGGAGGCCGTGGCCCAGAACGGGATTGTCTTTCTGGACGAGATTGACAAGGTTTGCGCCCGCGCCGAAATGCGCGGCGGCGATGTCAGCCGCGAAGGGGTGCAACGCGATTTGCTGCCGCTGATAGAGGGGACAACCGTCAGCACCAAACATGGCCCTGTGAAAACCGATCATATCCTCTTTATCGCCTCTGGCGCGTTTCACATTGCCAAGCCTTCGGATTTGCTGCCCGAATTGCAGGGGCGTTTGCCCATTCGGGTAGAATTGCGCGCCCTGACAGAGGGCGATTTCATCCGCATCCTGACAGAGACAGATAACGCCCTGACCCGCCAATACACCGCCCTTATGGCCACAGAGGAGGTGGAAGTCAGCTTCAGCGCCGATGGCATAGCGGCGCTGGCCAAGATCGCGGCGGAGGTGAACCAATCGGTCGAGAATATCGGCGCGCGTCGCCTTTATACGGTGATGGAGCGTGTGTTCGAGGAACTGTCTTTCCATGCCCCCGACAGGGCGGGCCAGAAGCTGCTGGTGGATGCCGCTTTTGTCGAGCAGAACCTTGGCGATCTGGCGCGCTCTGCCGATCTGAGCCGCTATGTGCTGTAACACCCACTGGACGCGCGCCAATCTTTTCTTATATAACTGGTCAGGTATAGCCGCGCTCGCGGCCCGCATTGGCCAAAGGGGGCAGATATGAGCACCGGACAGAATGAAGGCGATCTTCTGATCAAGCCCTCCAGCACAGAGCATGCGCTGTATGAACCCATCGTAGAGGCATGCAAAACCGTCTATGACCCCGAAATCCCCGTGAATATCTTTGATCTGGGCTTGATCTACACGATCAATATTTCAGAGGCGGGCGAAGTGGGCGTGATCATGACCCTCACCGCGCCGGGCTGCCCCGTGGCAGGAGAAATGCCCGGCTGGGTGGCAGATGCCGTGGGCGCAGTGCCCGGTGTGCAATCGGTAGATGTGGAAATGACATTCGATCCCCAATGGGGGATGGATATGATGTCAGACGAGGCACGGTTGGAACTGGGGTTCATGTAATGGATGCAGCCTTGTCCGAACGTGACAAGATGCTTGCAGGCGCGCCCTATGATCCGGGCTGCGCCGAATTGGTGGCCCTGCGCCGCCGCGCCCAAGGGCTGATGCGCGCCTATAACCAGACAATCGATGGCGATGCCGCGCGCGCCGATATCCTGCCTGCCCTGCTGGGCACATGGAATGGCGCGATCATTCGCGCGCCCTTTCATGTCGATTACGGCGCGCATATCCATTTTGGCCCCGGTTGTTTTGTGAATTTCAACTGTGTGATTCTGGATGTCTGCGCGGTGCATATCGGCGCGCGCACCCAGATTGGCCCGAATGTGCAGATATTGGCCGCCGATCACCCGCGCGAGGCTGGCGCGCGCGCCGAAGGGGTGGAATGGGGCAAGCCCGTTACCATCGGCGCAGATGTCTGGATCGGGGGCGGCGCAATCGTGCTGCCCGGTGTGCATCTGGGTGATGGGGCCATCATTGCGGCGGGCGCCGTTGTCACACGCGATGTGCCCGCAGGCGCGACAGTGGCCGGAAATCCCGCGCGGGTGCTGGCCAAGAAACAAGGATAAAACAGATGTTCGCAATCCCCGGAAAATCGCCAGTTACGCTTACCCCCGCGGCAGTGCGCCAAATTCGCCGCCTGATGGAGCGCGAGGGCGCATCGGGCCTGCGCGTGGGTGTGAAAAAGGGTGGCTGCGCGGGCATGGAATACACGATGGAAACCGCCGCCGATGTGAAGGATCATGAAGAAGTGGTCGAACAGGATGGCGCGCGCGTGATCATCGCGCCCATGGCGCAGATGTTCCTGTTCGGCACGGAAATTGATTATGAAACCGGCCTGCTGGAAAGCGCCTTCCGCTTTCGCAATCCCAATGTGACAGAGGCCTGTGGATGCGGCGAATCCATCAAATTTGATGATGTCGATACTCTGACAGAGCGGATGAATCAGGCGCGCAACACGGGCTGATTGCATCCCCCGCGCCTGCGGCGTATTCCTGTGCCAAAAGGAGATATGCCATGACCCAAGCTTGCAAACTTGCCGCCGGAAACTGGAAGATGAACGGCTTGCGCGCCGACCTGGCAGAGGCCCGCGCTTTGGCCGCCGCTTTTCCTGCGCCCGGTTGCGGGATTGTGCTTTGCCCCCCCACAACCCTGCTTAGCGCCATGGCCGAGGCTGTTTCGGGCAGTGCCGTGATGGTGGGCGGGCAGGATTGCCACCCCCAACAGGCTGGCGCGCATACAGGCGATATTTCGGCCGCCATGCTGGCAGATGCGGGCGCGCGCCATGTCATTCTGGGCCATTCCGAACGGCGCGCGGATCATGCTGAAAGCTCTGCGCTGGTGGCGGCCAAGGCGCGCGCCGCCCATGCGGCGGGCTTGGTTGGGATCATTTGCGTGGGAGAGACCGAGGCCGAGCGCGATGCAGGCCAAACGCTGGATATTGTTTTGGGCCAATTGGCAGAGTCCCTGCCCGAAGGGGCGACTGCTGCCAATACAGTTATCGCCTATGAACCCGTCTGGGCCATTGGCACAGGGCGCACGCCCACATTGGCGCAGATCGCAGAGGTGCATGACGCCCTGCGCGCCCATCTGCCCGACAGCGCGATTTCGCTGCTTTACGGGGGGTCTGTCAAACCCGGCAATGCCGCAGAGATTTTTGCCATTGCCAATGTGGATGGCGCGCTTGTGGGCGGGGCCTCTTTGAAAGCGGCAGATTTCGGCGCGATTGTCGCGGCGCTGGAAGCGGCTTAGAGCAGGTCACAACCAATTTGAATGCTTTGGGGTGCCCCTCTGGCATGATTTCTGGGGCATGCTGCCTGCCGTGTTCGGGGCAGGGATGGGCAAAGCGTCGTCTTTTGATGTGCGGCGGGCTGACGCCTTTGGTTCCGGCATGACGGGCAGATTTGGGGGGGATGGGGACGGTCGATTTGCCCTTTTGCGCGGAGTCAAGGCCGCAGGCCGCCGCGCATCGCCGGGCCGCCCCCTCGGCACGGCGATTTGGCTGCAACCTGCGCTTAGCCTGAGTTTCGCGCGGATTTGGCCACCATAAAGTGACATAGCCCTGCGGGTGGATCGCCGCACCGCGGCCCGACGCTGCGCGGCTTGTCTTTCTGCCCTGTCTTTGGGGAAGGCATGGATATCACGCGCACGGTGACTGGCGGCATTACATGGCAGCGCATCGCTTAGCCCCCTCACCAAGCGCGGAGTCAAGGGCGAAGCCCGCCGCGCATCGCTGGGCCGCCCCCACGGCCCGGCGGTTTGGCAGCCACTAGCGCTTAGCTTCAGTTTCGTTCGGACATTGCCGCCATAAAGTGACATAGCCCTGCAGGTGCATCGCCGCCCCGCGGCCCAGCGCTGCGCGGCTTGGTGCGGGGATTGGCCGGGGAGAAGGTGAACGTCCCCTAACCGCTCAAACCAGCCCTTGAGCACCCACCGTCAGGCGCAAAACACTAGCTGCCATCAATCCAGCCCACCAGATCGGGTAATAGCCCCAGATGGGCAATGCTGCGAAAGCGCGGATGCGCCTCTGGGGTTTCGGCCCATTCTATTTCCCATTCCAGCCCATGCGGCACATGCACGCCCCATCCCCCGGCCATAATGGGCGCGACCACATCAGAGCGCATGGAATTGCCCACCATCAACGCCGCTTCCGCCCCATCGCCATGGCGTGCGAAGATATCGGCATAGACAGCCGGGGTCTTGTTGGAAACGATCTCGATCGCATCAAACATCTCGCCCAGGCCCGATTGCGCCAGCTTGCGCTCCTGATCCAGCAAATCGCCCTTTGTAATCAACACCAAGCGGTGCGAGGGGGCAAGGGCGGCAATTGTCTCTTGCGCATGGGGCAACAGCTCTATCGGGTGGCGCAACATGTCTTGCCCGGCTTGCAGCAACTGCCCGATCACGGTGGCCGGAACCCGCGCCTGTGTCACCTCTATCGCGGTTTCGATCATCGACAGCACAAAGCCCTTGATCCCGAATCCATAGTGCCCAAGGTTGCGTTTCTCTGCCTCCAGCAGGCGGGCCATCAGGGTTTCCTGATCGGTGTATTCGGCCAGAAGGGCGGCAAACTGCGCCTGTGTCATGCGAAAAAAGCGCTCATTATGCCACAGCGTATCATCTGCATCGAAGCCAATTGTGGTAATCCGGGTCATTTCAGCGCGCGGCTTTCTCAGATGGGGGTTTTCAGCAGGCTATGTGGCGCTATATAACGGTGCGCAACTGCAATCCATAGTCTGAAAGCCGCGATGACATATACGCCCCTTGCCCCGCAGATGACCGACGGCACCCCAAACGGGCCGGAGAATGACGGCGCGGTGGTGACAAAGACGCGCTCCAAATCCCAACGCCCGCCGATGTACAAGGTGATGCTGCTCAACGATGATTACACGCCGATGGAATTCGTCGTGCATGTGTTGGAGCGCTTTTTCGGCATGTCGCATGCCATGGCCTTTGATATCATGTTGACCGTTCACAAGAAAGGTGTGGCTGTTGTCGGCGTCTTCTCTTACGAGATCGCCGAAACCAAGGTCGCGCAGGTGATGGATTTTGCCCGGCGCAACCAACACCCGCTGCAATGCACGCTGGAAAAGGAATAAGGCGCCGCGCGCCCCATGACACTTGCACCCCCCCTGTTCACCGACCCTGCCCCAAGGGCAGAGCGTCTGGAAATCGCCCTGTCTGACGAAGGGCTGGCCCTGCCGGATGGCCCGGTCACGGTGCTGCACCCGCGCGCGGCGGAAAGCTTCGCGCCGCTGGATCCTGCGCGCCTGCACATCGTCACAGGCTTTCGCCCCGACCATGATGCTTTTGCCCAAGCGGGCTATAGCGTTGCCCTTGCGGCCAGCCCTGCGCCCGTGGTGCTGGTTTGCCTGCCGCGTGGCCGTGCCGATGGCCTGGCCCTGATTGCCGAGGCCGTTGATCTGGGCGCAGAACTGGTGCTGGTGGATGGCCAGAAAACAGATGGCATAGAAGCTATGCTGAAAGCGCTGCGCGCGCGCGTCACGATTGGCGGCGTCATTTCAAAGGCGCATGGAAAACTGGTCTGGTTCGCACCACAGGGGGCGGATTTCAGCGATTGGCGGGCAATGCCACATCAGATCACAGACCCCGCCCTTGGCCAGTTCCACACTCTGCCCGGTGTCTTTTCCGCAGATGGGGTAGATCCCGGATCGGCGCTGCTGGCGCAGCACCTGCCCGAAACCCTGCCCGCCCGCATGGCCGATCTGGGCGCAGGCTGGGGCTATCTGTCTGCCGCCTGTCTGGCGCGCAAAGGCGTGCAGGTTTTGCATCTGGTAGAGGCAGAGGCCCGCGCGCTGGAACTGGCACGCCAGAATATCAGCGATCCGCGCGCGCAGTTTCATTGGGCCGATGCCTGCACAACCGCCCTGCCCGATACGCTGGATGGCGTGGTGATGAACCCGCCCTTCCATACAGGGCGCAAGCCGCAACCTGCCCTTGGGCTGGCCTTTATCGCCTCTGCCGCGCGGCTTTTGCACAATCGCGGCAAGCTGTGGATGGTGGCGAATCGCCATTTGCCCTATGAAGGGGCCTTGGCGCAGCTTTTCACCAGCCATGAAATGCTGGCCGAAACTTCTGTTTTCCGTGTCTGGCAGGCTGTCGGGCCGCGCCGCAAGACACAGACCGTCACCCGCAGCCGCCGTCAGGGATAGGGCCATGAGTTTTTCCATCGCAGGCAAAACCGCCATTGTAACAGGCGCGGCAAATGGCGTGGGGCTGGCAATCGCCCGCCATTTCGTCGATCAGGGCGCGAATGTGGTTCTGACAGACCGGGATGAAACCCGCCTGAAAGCAGAGCTTAGCGCCCTGTCTGGCGCCACGGACAGCGCCATTTTCTTTGCAGGCGATCTGCGCGAAAGGCTGACACTGGCCAATCTGATTTCCGCAACGGTGGATGCCTATGACAGAATCGATATTCTGGTAAATGCAACGCGGCAATGCCTGGCCTCTGATCCGCTGGATGACCAAAGCGATGCCGTGCAAGACGCGCTGCACCAAAACCTGATTGCCAGCCTGAAACTGAGCCAGATGGTCGCCAAGCGCATGATTGCGCAGGCCGAAGGGCTGGAAGAGCGCAAGAACGCGATTGGCTCTATCATCAACCTGTCCTCCATTGCCGCGCGGCGCACACAACCGGAATTGATGGCCTATTCCATCGCCTCTGCCGCGCTGGATCAGATGACGCGCTCTATGGCGGTGGCCTTTGCCGGGCACCGTATCCGCATTAACGGCGTGGCGCTGGGCAGTGTCATGAGTGCCAATCTGAAAGAACAGATGCATGCGAATGAAGACTATCGCGCGCTGATTTTGCGCCAGACGCCCATGGGGCGCATTGGTGCGGCCTCAGAGGCGGCAGAGGCAGTGCAATTTCTGGCCTCTGATGCGGCGGCGTTCATGACAGGCCAGATCATCACCATTGATGGCGGGCGCACCTTGCTTGATCCGGTCTCTGTGCCGGCGCATTAAGGCAGGTTGCAGGCATCGCGCCGCCAGCCCCCTTTGCCCACGGCCTTTTGGGAATGGGCTATCTGCGCCAAGTGACGAAAACCATCGCCCTTATGCCGGGCAGGCGGCAACCCGATCTGCGGTAACCACCACCAGCCGCGCGCGTTCGCGGCGCAATTCTGCCAGCCGTGCTTCTTCGGCAGCAGGCAGCACATTTACCCGCGTGGCCGATTGGCCGGGGCTGTGCTGGGTGCAAAACAACACAGGCTCTCGCGGCCAAGCGCAAATGTTCAGTGTTGTGCGCGGCTCTGTCGCCTGTGTGATCCGGTAGCCGCGCGCAAGGGCGGCTTCGCTCTCAGTGATCTGGGCATCAAGCGCGCGCAATTCGGCCTGCGCGGCGCGCAGGCAGCTTTGGCGCGGGCTGGCGCACCCTGCCAGCACCAGCGCGGCAACAAGAACCAGACCAAGGCGCATTCCCGTTCCCCTTATCTGCGCCCACCGCCTAGCGCGGAGAGCGTTTGGCCAAAATCCGTTGCAAAGTGCGGCGGTGCATGCTCAGCCGCCGCGCGGTTTCGGAAACATTGCGATCGCATTGCTCATACACACGCTGGATATGTTCCCAGCGCACGCGGTCTGCCGACATCGGGTTTTCTGGCGGCTCTGGCAGCGGGTCACCCGCCTGCGCCAAAAGGGCGCGCACAACATCATCGGCATCAGCGGGTTTGGAGAGGTAATCTGTCGCGCCAATCTTGACCGCCGCCACCGCCGTGGCAATCGCGCCATAGCCTGTCAGCACCACAATGCGCGCATCTTCGCGCGCGGCGCGCAGGGTTTCCACCACATCCAGCCCATTGCCATCTTCCAGCCGCAGATCAATCACCGCATAGGCAGGGGGGCGGGCGCGGGCAATGGCGCGGCCAGCCACCACGCTGCCCGCAGTTTCCACAGCAAAGCCCCGCCGCTCCATCGCGCGGGCAAGGCGTTTGAGAAACACCTCATCGTCATCCACCAGCAAAAGCGATGGGTCTGGGCCAAGTTCAAGCCCGTCATTGGGGGAGTGTTCGCTATCCATCTACGCCCTCACTTTCCTAGCCGCTTAGGTAGAGCGCGACGCTGCCCACGTCAATTTCAACAAAAGGTTATGCGTTGTCAATAAAACAGGCCAGCGTATCGGCCACCTGTTCGGGCGGCTGGTCACGGCGGATGATATCCACAAACCCATGACCGGGCAGCAGGAAATAACTGAAGGTGGAATGGTCGATCAGGTAGAAATCATCTTCAGAGTCGTTGATCGCGAAATACACACGATAGGCGCGCGCGGCCTCGCGGATCTGGGCCTCTGTGCCTGTCAGACCAATCATGTCAGGGTGCATGAAGCGCACAAATTCGGCCAAGGCCTCTTGCGTGTCGCGCTGGTGATCCACCGATACAAAAACCGGGGTCACCTCATAGCCGCGCTCTGCCAGAATATCGACGGCTTGGGCATTGCGCGCCACATCCAGCGGGCAGACATCGGGGCAGAATGTATAGCCGAAATACAGCAAAACCGGGCGATCGGCGAAATCGGCATCGGTGACAGTGCGGCCTGTGTGATCCACCAGTTCAAACGGCCCGCCAATCGCGCCAGAGCCGCCGGATACAGCCGTGGCGCGGCATTGTGCGAAATCCCCCTCGCCCTGCCCGACAAAGACCATATAGCCAAGCCCGCCCAAAAGCGCCGCAATCATCCCGATGGCCAGAAAGGAATAAAGCCGAATCATCGCAATCCCCGATATCCTAGATCGGGGCCTTGATGCCGCATTCCCTGCGGCCTAACAATCCTGCATAGCGTAACTGTGACAACGCGCCCATGCCAGCAGGCGCGGCCAAACCGGAGGATTGCGCCCATGACCACCCCAACCTTTGGCGAAATCTCTCAGGAATATCGGGGCGATTGGGTGCGGCTGCGCACAATGACCTATATCCGCGTGCTGGCGCTGACAGGGCAGGGGCTGGCGCTGATTGTGGCGTATGGTTATCTGGGCCTGCGCTTTGATGTGGTGCTGGTGTGGCTGGTCATGGGAGCGGCGGCGCTGTCAATCCTGCTGTCCCTGCTGCTTTTTCCGCAAACCAAGCGCCTGTCAGAAACCGAAGCCTTGCTGACATTCCTGTTCGATGTCGCGCAGCTTGTCTGCCTTCTGTATCTGACAGGCGGGATCACAAACCCCTTCAGCTTGCTTATTCTGGCGCCTGTCTCTGTGGCGGCGGTGGCGCTCAGGCCGCGCGCAAGCTATGGGCTGGCCGCGATTTCGGTGGTGCTGGTCAGTCTTATCAGCCTGACATATCAGCCCCTGCACTTTGCCGATGGCACAATGCTGGTTGTGCCGCCGATACTGGTGTTCGGGTTTTGGGCGGCCATTGTTATCGGCATTGGCTTTCAGACCTTCTACGCGCAGCGCGTGGCCGCAGAGGCCAATTCGATGGCCGATGCGCTGCTGGCCGCGCAAATGGCGCTGTCACGCGAGCAGAAACTGACAGATCTGGGCGGGGTGGTGGCCGCAACGGCGCATGAATTGGGCACACCGCTGGCCACGATCAAGCTTATAAGCTCGGAATTGATGGCAGAGCTGCGCGACCAGCCGGAACTGGCGGAAGATGCGCGCATTCTATGCGAACAGGGGAGGCCGCTGAGCCGCATATGAACCGGGGCAAACAGGTGCATTTCCTGCTGGCGCCGGGGCCGGGTGGGCAGGCAGAGCAACCGCTTATCCTGCGCCGCCCCGAAATCATCCACGGCCTTCGCAACCTGATCCAGAATGCTGTCGATTTCGCCCGCGCCGAGGTCTGGGTGCAGGCGGAATGGAATGATCAGCGCTTGCAGGTGCATATCCGCGATGACGGGCCGGGCTTTCCACCGCAGATTTTGGGCTATATCGGCGAACCCTTTGTGCGCCGCCGCCGCGAAGCAGAGCGCCAACGCGACAGGCCCGGTTATGAAGGCATGGGGCTGGGGCTGTTCATTGCCAAAACCCTGCTGGAACGCAGCGGCGCGCAGGTGAAATTTGCCAATCACGATGGCCGCGCCCCCGATCTGCCCGGCAGCCCGAAATTGCACGGCGCGCTGATTACGCTGGATTGGCCCTTGGCGCGCATTCTGGCCGATAAGGACGCGCCCCTTGGCCGCAATGAGCCGCTTTCGGTGTGAGTCCGCGGGCAAGTTCCGCTGATTCCAGCCCATAAAGGCCCGCAAGATTGTGCAAACCGTGAATGGACAAAGGGCGCAAATTTGCTAGGCTTGCGCCAACAGATGCAGAAGGGTTTTCGCAATGGCACTTCCCCTTGCCCCAATTGCCATGGTGGCGATGAAATATGGCGCAGTTGCGCTGGCTGGCTATGCGGTGGCGCGCCAGATGCAGCCCGGACGGGTGGATCAGCGCAGCGAAGATGCGCTGGATGAATTGCCAGAAGGGCTAAGCGCCCATCGCCCGCGCGATCGTGACCAGATCAATGGTGCGGCGCGGTTTCGCCGGGTGATCCGGCTGGGCGCAACCGGGCCGGGCATAGAGATAGACGCCACCGCACTGGGCCGCTTTCGGATGCGCCGGGTATGAGCGGGCTGACACTGTATCACAGCCATTCATCTCCCTATGTGCGCAAAGTGATGGTGCTGGCGCATGAGGCCGGGATTGCCGATCAGCTGACAATCGTCACAGGCTCTGGCACGCCGCTGGATGCAGGCACGGCCCCGATTGCCGCCAATCCGCTGGGCAAAGTGCCCACGCTGGCGCGCGCCGATGGCGCGGCACTGTATGACAGCCGGGTGATATGTCAGTATCTGGATGACTACGCCAAATCCGGCCTATACCCCGAAGGCGCGCGGCGCTGGGATGCGCTGACATTGGAGGCCACTGCCGACGGGATTCTGGATGCTGCGCTGCTGATGGTCTATGAATGGCGGCTGCGCCACGAAGACATCCGCTTTGCCCCCTTTGTGGAAGGGCAATGGCTGAAAATCGCGCGCAGCCTTGATGTGACAGAAGCGCGCTGGATGGCCTATCTGGCTGGCCCCCTGTGCATGGGCCAGATCGCGCTTGCCTGCGCGCTGGGCTATCTGGATTTCCGGCATGAGGCGCGCGATTGGCGCGCAACCCGCCCCGCGCTGGCCGATTGGTTTGCCCGGATCAGCGCACGGCCCAGCATGCAGGCCACCACACCGCCCCCGGCATGAGCGCTGTTTGCGCTCACGGCCCGCAAACGGGTGCTTTCGGTCGGAAATTCCTGTGAAAATCCGCTTACCTGCGACACCTTTACCCGGATTCGCGGCTAGACGGGATGGGGTTTCCCCGCTAAATACCCCCTTTGAGAGGCTGCGGATATTCGTGGCCGTATCATATTTTGCAGCCTCGTACCCAATGAAAAGGGAGAATGCTCGTGTCCCACGCAGATGACAACGAAGGCACCCGGAGGGATTTCCTCTATTATGCCACCGCCGGCGCAGGCGCCGTAGCAACCGGGGCGGCTGTTTGGCCCCTCGTGAATCAGATGAACCCATCCGCCGATGTTCAGGCCTTTCATCGATATTCGTCGATGTCGGCGGGCTGGAGCCCGGTGGCCAGATTACCGTAAACTTCCTTGGCAAGCCGGTGTTCATCCGCCGCCGCACGGAAGACGAGATCGAGGCGGGCCGCGCCGTTGAATTGGCCGATCTCAGCATCGACCGCGATTCTCGCAACCCCAACAAGCCGGGCACAGATGCGTCAGACGCCAATCGCACCATGGATGATGCGGGCGAATGGCTGGTGATGACCGGCGTGTGCACCCATCTGGGCTGCGTGCCGCTGGGCAATGGCGCGGGCGATTTCGGGGGCTGGTTCTGCCCCTGCCACGGTTCGCATTATGATACAGCAGGGCGTATCCGTCGCGGCCCGGCCCCGGAAAACATGCATATTCCGGTCGCCAGCTTCGTTGACGATACAACCATTCAGCTCGGCTAAGGGAGAAACGACGCATGTCAGGAATTCCACACGACCATTACGAGCCCACATCCAACGGCGAGAAATGGATTCACCGCCGTTTGCCGATTGTCGGGCTTATCTACGACACAATCATGATCCCCACACCCAAGAACCTGAATTGGATGTGGATTTGGGGTATTGTGCTGATGTTCTGCCTTATCTTGCAGATCGTGACCGGCATTGTGCTGGCGATGCACTACACCCCCCATGTTGATTTCGCCTTTGCCAGCGTTGAGCATATCATGCGGAACGTGAATGGCGGGCATATGCTGCGCTACCTGCACCAGAACGGCGCGATGCTGTTCTTCCTTGCTGTGTATCTGCACATGTTCCGCGGCATGTATTACGGCAGTTACAAAGCCCCGCGAGAGATTACCTGGATCGTGGGCATGCTGATTTACCTGCTGATGATGGCAACCGCCTTCATGGGCTATGTGCTGCCATGGGGCCAGATGTCCTTCTGGGGTGCAACCGTGATTACCGGCCTGTTTGGCGCGATTCCCGGCATTGGTGAAATGCTGCAAACATGGCTGCTGGGCGGGCCTGCGGTGGATAACGCGGCGCTCAACCGCTTCTTCTCGCTGCATTACCTGCTGCCTTTCGTGATCTTGGGCTTGGTGATTGTCCATGTTTGGGCGTTCCACACCACCGGCAACAACAACCCCACAGGGGTAGAAGTGCGCCGTGGGTCCAAAGAAGAAGCTGCAAAAGATACGCTGCCCTTCTGGCCCTATTTCGTGATCAAGGATTTGTTCGCGCTGGCCGTGCTTCTGGCGCTGTTCTGGGCACTTGTCAGTTTCATGCCCAACTTCCTTGGCCATACCGACAACTATATCGAGGCGAACCCGCTGGTCACACCGCCGGAAATCGTGCCGGAATGGTACTTCCTGCCCTTCTACGCCATCCTGCGCGCTTTCACATCGGATGTGTGGATCGTGATTGCCGTAAACTGGCTGACCTTCGGCATCATTGATGCAACCTTCTTCGGGGTTCTGGCCATGTTCGGTGCGATCTTTGTCTGGGCGTTGCTGCCTTGGCTGGATACATCTTCGGTGCGTTCGGGCCGCTATCGCCCCATGTTCAAATGGTGGTTCTGGCTGTTCATCGTGAATTTCGTGGTGCTGACCTGGGCAGGCGCAATGCCGGCAGAAGGGATTTACACCAATATCGCGCTGATCGGCACAACCTACTGGTTCGCCTATTTCCTTGTGATCATGCCGCTTCTGGGTGTGCTGGAAAAACCGCTGCCAGAGCCTGCAAGCATTGAGGAAGATTTCAAAGCCAGCGTAAAAGCGAAATCCGGCAATGGCCCAAGCGGCCCGTCGGCAGAGCCGATCCCCGCTGAATAACGGCAACCCGAAAGGATAAGACTGATGAAACTTAGGAACCTTGCCGTTGCTGCCCTGTCTGCTTTGGTGCTGGCCCTGCCAGCCACCATGGCAGAGGCCAAGAAAGTGAAGGGTGAAGTCACCAATTTTGACTTCTCCTTTCAGGGGATCACCGGCACATATGACCGCAACCAGCTTCAGCGCGGCTTGCAGGTCTATCACGAGGTCTGCTCCAGCTGCCACGGGCTGCAATATGTGGCCTTTCGCACGCTGAGCGATAACAATGGGCCAGAGCTGCCAGATGACCAGATGCGCGCTTTTGCGGCGATGTATGAGGTCTGGGACGCCGATCTGCGCGACTGGCGCACAGCCGAAGGCCCCGATCACTTTCCCGAATCGCAGTTCACGGGCGCACCCGATCTAAGCCTGATGACCAAAGCCCGCGCGGGCTTCAGCGGCCCTTACGGCCTTGGCATCAACCAGCTGATGAAAGGGATTGGCGGGCCGGAATATGTGGCCTCTTTCCTGCTGGGCTATACGGGTGAGGAAGATTTCCAGGCCGGGTCTATGTTCTACTACAACAAGGCCTATGGTGGTTGGGTATCGATGAACCCTGTCTTGTTTGATGACATGGTGTTCTATGAAGATGGCACCCCCGCCACAATGGAACAGATGGCACTGGATGTGGCCGCCTTCCTGACATGGACAGCAGAGCCGAAAATGGTAGAGCGCAAGCAAGCTGGCTTTGTCGGCGTGATCTTCCTGTCTGTCTTTGCGGCCCTGTTGTATCTGGCCAACAAGCAACTCTGGGCACCTGTGAAACGGGCTGCCAAGAAAGATTGATCTTGCCATTCTGGCAGATGGAAAGCGCGCCCTTCGGGGCGCGCTTTTCGCTTTTCTCTGCACGGGTTTCGCGGTAGCCCTGCGCTTGTTAACCTGTGAAGGAATGCCCCATGTCCGACAATCTGCGCGGCGCGCTGCTGATGGTGCTTGCCATGGCCGGATTCGCGCTGGAGGACATGTTTATCAAGCTTCTGGCGGGTAGCGTGCCTGTGGGCCAGATCCTGCTGCTGCTTGGCGCAGGCGGTGCAATCGTCTTTGGCACGATTGCGCACCAGAAGGGCCAGCAAATCCTTAGCCCGGCTTTGCTTACCCCGGCGCTCTTGCTGCGCAATATGGCCGAAATGATTGGCACAATCGGTTTTGTTCTGGGCTTTGTTCTGGGCAGCCTTGCAACCGCTTCGGCCATTCTGCAATCGGCCCCTTTGCTTGTCACGCTGGGCGCTGTGCTGTTTCTGGGCGAGAAAGTGGGCTGGCGGCGCTGGAGCGCGATTGCCGTGGGCTTTGCGGGCATGCTTCTGATCCTGCGCCCCGGCATGTCGGATTTTGAGGCAGCCTCGGTCTTTGCCGTGATCGGGGTAATCGGGCTGGCGGGGCGCGATCTGGCAACCCGTGTTATCCCGCGCACTGTCTCCAGCTACCAGATTTCCAGCTGGGCCTTTGCCATGCTGGTGCCTGCCGGGATAATCGTGATGGTTGCGATGAAAGAGCCGCCCATTGTCACCACGCTGGCCCAATCGGCCACCCTCGCGCTGACATTGGGGGTGGGGGTGTTTTCTTACTATGCGCTGGTTGCCTCCATGCGGGTGGGGGAATTGTCTTTTGTCACGCCCTTTCGCTATACCCGCATCTTGTTTGCCCTTATCGTGGCCGTGCTTGTTTTTGGCGAACGCCCCGATGCGCTGACATTGATGGGGGCAAGCCTGATTGTGGCTGCGGGCATGTTCACGCTATGGCGCGAAATGAAGGCGGGTTAGAGCATGTCGCGCAAAACTGGGAACCGGTTTTGCGCAAAAAGACATGCGACCACTTAAGGTTAGAGTGGGTCGCGTGAATGCGAATGAACGCGACGCGCTCTGGTGTTCGCGACCTGAGGCAAGAGGCCCGATAACGGTGCAACAGGTGCGGATATGGCGCCCCATGACCCGCAGCTTGTGGCACAAGGCGGGCATCTGTTGGGGCGGCTACCGCGCCGCCGCCCCTTTGCGGGCTGCGCCCGCAACATAGGTTTGCACCACGGCGCGGTCATCTCCCATCACTTGCAGGGTGAACAATTCATCCACCAACCCGCGCGCGCGTTCCATGCGCAGCGCCATGGCCGGTGTGGCGCAGGCATTCAGCACCACAAGATCGGCCTCGCTGCCTGGCTCTAGCGTGCCGATCTGGCTTTGCAGCCCCAGCGCCGCCGCATTGCCGCGCGTGATCCAGTCAAAGGCGCGGTAGGGGTGCAGGCGCTGGCGGTTGAGTTGCAACACCTTATAGCCCTCTGCCAGCGTTTGCAGCATGGAATAGCTTGTGCCGCCGCCAATATCGGTGGCAATGGCATTGACCAGCCCCGCCGCGCGCAATTTGGCATCATCAAACAGGCCCGACCCCAGATAAAGGTTGGAGGTGGGGCAAAACACGGGCTTTGCGCCTGCCTCTGCCAGTGCGCCAATCTCGCGCGCACTCAGGTGGATGGCATGGCCCAAGAGGCTGTTTTCACGCAGCAACCCATAGCGGGCATAGATATCGGTATAATCCAGCGCTTCTGGGTATAGCTGGCAAGACAGAGCGATTTCGGCGTGGTTCTCGCTCAGATGGGTTTGGATATAACATTCGGGGTAGGCGCGCGCCAAGGCGCTGGCCGCGTCCATCTGCGCGGGGCTGGAGGTGATGGCAAAACGCGGCGTAATGGCATAAGACAGGCGCCCGCGCCCATGCCAGCGCGCAATCAGGGCGGCGCTGTCATCATAGCCTGATTGCGCGGTATCGCGCAGCGCCTCTGGCGCGTTGCGATCCATCATCACCTTGCCCGCGATCAGCCGCATATTGCGCGCAAAAGCCTCTGCAAACAGCGCCTCGGCAGAGGTGGCATGAACCGAACCATAGGCCACAGCCGTGGTGGTTCCATGCTCTGTCAGCCGATCCAGAAACACCCCCGCCATACGCGCGCAAAGCGCGGGGTCGGCATAGCGGGTTTCCTCTGGGAAGGTGTAATCCTTCAGCCAGTCCAGCAATTCTGCCGCCCAGCTGGCAATTACCTGCATCTGGGGGAAATGCAGATGGGTATCAATAAAGCCCGGCATCAGCAGATGCGGGCGGTGGTCGATCACCTTTGCCCCTTCGGCGGATAGAGCGCCAAATTCCCCCATGGCGCGGATGATCCCGCCCTCTATCAGCAGCGCGCCATCCTCGATATAGCGAAAGCTGGCGGTATCTTCGGGGCTTTGGGGGCTGCGCAGAAAGCTGAGAAGCCGCGCGCGGATCAGGGTTTGGCCCATGGCAATCCTTTGTCACATCTGGCCCGACAGGCGCCCCGGCACCTCGGCCGCCGCCACCTGCCGCAAGGCAAGGAAAATCTCGTGCACTGTCATCAGTGCAATCACTTCGGGGCGCTTGTCGCCCAAGCCAGCCGCGCCAATCGGGCAGATCAGCCTATCTGTGGGCACGGCCCCTGTTTCGCGCGCGAAGCGTTCAAACCGCGCGCGTTTGGTGGCCGATCCGATCAGCCCCACATAGGCCCCATCCCCGCGCCGCAGCGCCGCCAATGTGAGCAGAAAATCCAGCCCGTGATCATGGGTTGTGACCAGATAGGCAGTGGCGGGGGGCATATCGGCTATCTCTGCCTCTGGCAGGGGGGTAAGGCGGGTTTCCACCCCGGCGGGGGCTTTGGCCAATTCATCTGCGCGGGTATCCACCATCAGCACGCGCCACGGCAACAAAGTGGCCATGGCCCCCACAGCGCGCCCCACATGGCCAGCGCCCAAGATCATCAGATGCGGCCGCGCCTGCGCGTCCAGCCGCGCCAGATGGGCGGTGCGCGCCCCCTCTGACAGGCGCGAAAATGCGATCTGCACCCGCCCGCCGCAGCATTGGCCAATTTCCGGCCCCAGCGCGATATCCAGATTGCCCCGCATGTCACCCGCCGCCAGCATATCGCGCGCGCGCGATATGGCCTGCCATTCGGCCTGCCCGCCGCCGATTGTGCCCGCGTAGCCGGTGGCGGTGATAAACATCTCTGCCCCTTCCTCGCGCGGGGCAGAGCCTTGCACGCGCGCAATCCGGGCATGGATCACGGCAGCAGGCGCGCCAAGGATATCGCGCGCGCTGCTCATGCCTGCCGCAACCGTTCCACAGCCATCAGCACGCGTTCTGGCGTGGCGGGGGCATCCAGCCTTGGGCATTCGCGGTAATCCGCCACAGAGGCCACGGCCATGCCAATCGCCTCGAATACCGAGATGGGCAGCATGAAAGGCGGCTCTCCCACAGCCTTGGAGCGTTTGATCGTGGCTTTCACATTCTCTGACCAATCGGCCAGCCGCACATTGAACACGCGCGGCCTGTCAGAGGCGAGGGGGATTTTATAGGTGGAAGGCGCATGCGTGCGCAGCCGCCCCGCCCCGTCCCAGACCAGCTCTTCCGAGGTGAGCCAGCCCATGCCTTGCACAAAAGCCCCCTCTACCTGCCCCAGATCCAGCGCGGGGTTCAGAGAGCGGCCCACATCATGCAACACATCGGCCCTGTCCACACGGGTTTCACCTGTCAGCGTATCTATGGACACTTCGGAACAGGCCGCGCCATAAGCGAAGTAATAGAAGGGCTGGCCTTTGCCTGCCGCACGATCCCAATGGATTTCGGGCGTTTTGTAAAACCCCGCCGCCGATAGCTGCACCCGCGCCATATAGGCGGCATGGATGAAATCGGCAAAGGGTATCACCTGCGCGCCCACGGCCACGCGGCCCGGCAGGAATTGCACAGCCTCTGGCGCGACAGACCAATGGCGCGCGGCAAATTCCACCAGCCGCGCCTTGATCTGGTTGCAGGCATCGAGTGCGGCCATGCCGTTCAAATCCGTTCCCGAACTGGCGGCGGTGGCGGATGTGTTGGGCACTTTTTCAGTGGTGGTTTTGGTGATCTTGATGCGGCCTATATCGCATTGAAACGCTTCGGCCACCACTTGCGCCACTTTGGTATACAGGCCCTGGCCCATCTCTGTGCCGCCATGGTTAAGGTGGATGGAGCCATCATTATACACATGCACCAAGGCGCCAGCCTGATTATACCATGTCGCGGTAAAGCTGATGCCGAATTTGACAGGGGTAAGGGATATGCCCTTGCGGATAATGCCCCCTTTGGCGTTCCAATCCAGCACGGCGCGGCGGCGGGCCTGATACTGGGCGCTTTCCTCCAGCTCATCCACCAGCCGCGCCAGAATGTTATCCTCTACGCGCTGGTGATAGGGGGTGATATCGCCGCCCGCGCGATAGAAATTCGCGCGCCGGATTTCCAGCGTGTCGCGGCCCAAGGCATAGGCCACTTCCTCTATCATCCTCTCTGCCGCAATCACACCTTGCGGGCCACCAAAGCCGCGAAAGGCCGTGTTGGACACAGTGTTGGTTTTCACCGGCTGCGATTGCAGGCGCACGGCAGGGTAGAAATAGGCGTTATCGGCATGGAACAGCGCGCGGTCTGTCACCGGCCCAGACAGATCGGACGACCAGCCACAGCGCGCGGCAAACAGGCCATCCACGGCCAGAATGCGCCCATCTTCATCAAAGCCCAGATCGTAATCTATGCGGAAATCATGGCGCTTGCCGGTGATTTCCATATCCTGATCGCGGTCGGGCCGCAATTTGACAGCGCGGCCAAGCCGCTTTGCCGCCAGTGCGGCCACGGCGCAAAACAGGTTCATCTGGGTTTCTTTGCCGCCAAAGCCACCGCCCATGCGGCGCACATTCACCACCACCGCATTGGCAGGCACACCCAGCGCATGGGCAACCATATGCTGCGCCTCGCTTGGGTGCTGGGTAGAGGCGAAGACGGTGATCTCATCATCCTCGCCGGGGATGGCCAGTGCGATCTGGCCTTCCAGATACATATGGTCTTGGCCGCCCACATGAAGGCGCCCTTGGATGCGGTGGGGGGCCGTAGCAAGGGCGGGGGCGATATCGCCGCGCTCCAGCTTCAGGGGGGCGGTGACATTGGGATACCCCGCCGCCACAGCGCTATCGATATCGGTGGCATGGGGCAGGGGGGCATAGCTTATCTTGGCCAAGCCACAGGCCCGGCGCGCGGCATCGCGGGTTGCGGCCACAACGGCAAAGATGGGCTGGCCGTGAAATTGCACCAGATCGGTGGTGAAAATCGGTTCATCCTTCAGGCCCGTAGGGGATATGTCATTGCGCCCCGGAATATCTGCCGCTGTCAGCACCGCCACCACATCGGGGGCCGCGCGCACGGCGCTTAAATCCAGCGCTGTGATATGGCCATGCGCGATAGTGGCCCCGCCAATATAGGCATGCAGGCAGCCCGCGGGTTCGGTGATATCATCGGTATATTCCGCGCGCCCGGTCACATGCTTGATTGCGCTGTCATGGATCAGGCTGTCATGGGCCGCGCCATGGATGCGGGTTTGCGGGGCAGCGAGGGGGGCGTCTTTCATATCACATCCTCCAGCATTGCGGGCGTGCCCTGTGTTTCCCACCAAAAGCGGGTGAACAGGTTTTGCGCCGCTTGCATGCGGTATTGCGCAGTGGCGCGCATATCTGATAGCGGCGTGAAATCATGGTGCAGCGCGGCTGCGGCGCTTTGCAGGCTGGCAAGGCTGAAGGGCTGGCCAATCAGTGCCGCTTCGGCATGGGGGCTGCGTTTGGGCGTGGCGGCCATGCCGCCAAAGGCCAGCCGCGCGGCGGTGATGGTGCCATTCTCCACGGTCACGCCAAAGCCCGCCGCCACGGCAGAGATATCTTCTTCCCGCCGCTTGGAAATTTTATAGGCGGCGTGATGGGTGTTTGCGGCGGGTGTTGGCAGAATGATGGCTTCCACAAATTCGCCCGCGCGGCGGTCTTGCTTGCCGTAATCCAGAAAGAAATCCTCCAGCGCAATCTCGCGCCGTGCTGCGCCATGGCGCAGCACCAGCCGCGCGCCCAAGGCGATAAAGGGCGGCGGTGTATCACCAATGGGCGAGCCATTGGCGATATTGCCCCCCAGCGTGCCCATGGCCCGCACCTGCCAGCCTGCAATCCTGTCCCAATAGCGCGCCATATGGGGAAATTGCGCCACAAGCGGCGCGCGGGCCTGTTCATAGCTGACAAGCGCGCCCAATTGCAGGGCGTCCGGCGTTTGGGTGATTGCGCGCAACCCGTCCAGATGGCCGATAAACACTGCAAGCGGCAGATCGCGCAGAAATTTTGTAACCCAGAGGCCCACATCGGTGGCCCCGGCCACAATCCGGGCCTGTGGGTTCTGGGCCAGATAATCGGCCAGATCATCTACAGAGGCCGACAAAACCGCGCGGCTGCCTGCCCGCTCTACCACCACCCGCGCGCCATCCTGCCACGCTTGCAACTGCGCCTGCACGGCGGCGCGCTCTGTCCTCAGGGGATCGGTTGTGCCATATTCCCCCATGGCCAATGCCGCGCGGATGATGGGCGCATAGCCTGTGCAGCGGCACAGATTGCCTTGCAAGGCGCGTTCTGCCTGTGCCTCTGTCGGGTGGGGGTGTTCCATCCACAGCGCATAGAGCGCCATCACAATACCGGGCGTGCAAAAGCCGCATTGGCTGCCATGATGGGCCACCATAGCCTGTTGCACCGGGTGCAAGCCGCCCTCATTGCCGCGCAGATGTTCGATTGTCACCAGATGGCAGCCATCCAGCGTGGCCAGCGGGCGGATACAGGCATTTACAGGCTCATAGGCCAGCCCCGCAGGCCCAAGCCGCCCCACAAGCACAGTGCAGGCGCCGCAATCACCTTCTGCGCAGCCTTCTTTCGTGCCGCGCAACTGCTGTTCCAGCCGCAAATGATCCAGCACCATGTCAGAGGCCGCAACGGCCTTCAACGTTACAGCTTTGTCGTTAATCAGAAAGCGAATCTCTTTGCGGTGCATGCGTGTTTCCAGTCTTTTGCGCGCGTGCGGGAATATGGCCGAAGCTCTCAGCTTCACAGGTCTTTCAGGAAATGTAAAACGGCAAGTCGCTTTGGGCAATGCGCTGCCTGTTGGCAGGCTGGCGCGGCGGATTTGCCCAAGATGCAAGCAGCGCGGGGTGCGGCAGGGCGGATTTGTGGCATTTGGCGATTACCCGACCCACAAGCAAGACATCTGCCGACACCCCCGACAAAGCGCAGAGGTGTTGCGCAAGCCTGCAGGCGCGATCTGAAAATCAGGGGATGGTGGGCGATGAGAGATTTGAACTCCCGACATCTTCGATGTGAACGAAGCGCTCTACCACTGAGCTAATCGCCCCTGCGCCGCTCTCTACTCTGGCCCTTGGGGCGGTGCAAGCCCTTCTGGCGGGCAAAAGCAGCAAAAATCCTGCCGCCGCGCAGGGGCGGCGGCAGGGTAGTGGCTTAATGCGTTGGGCGCTGGGCCTCTGCGCGGGCAGTGGCGGCGATATGGGCCTGACGCGCGGCCTCTTCGGCCTCTTCATCCCACTCTATTGCCGTGGGTTGGTGCACCAGCGCATGACGCAACACTTCGCGCACATTGCTGACGGGGATGATCGTCAGCCCCGCTTTCACGTTATCGGGGATTTCGGGCAAATCCTTGGTATTTTCTTCCGGGATAAGCACCGTGGTAATCCCGCCGCGCAGCGCGGCCAGCAGTTTTTCCTTCAGCCCGCCAATGGCCAGCACATTACCGCGCAAGGTAACTTCGCCTGTCATGGCAATATCTTTGCGCACCGGGATTTGCGTCAGAACAGAAACGATGGATGTCACCATCGCAATGCCCGCGCTTGGCCCGTCTTTGGGCGTGGCCCCTTCGGGAACATGCACATGGATATCCAGCGTATCAAAGCGCGGCGGCTTTACCCCGATCTGCGGCGCGATAGAGCGCACGAAACTGGACGCGGCATCGATGGATTCCTTCATCACATCGCCCAGCTTGCCGGTGGTTTTCATCCGCCCCTTGCCGGGCAGGCGCAGCGCTTCGATCTGCAACAGATCGCCGCCCACCTGTGTCCAGGCAAGGCCGGTGACAACGCCGATCTGGTCTTCCTTCTCGGCCAGCCCGAAACGGTGGCGCGGGACGCCCAGAAAATCCGCAAGATTATCGCGCGCGACAATCACCTTGTCGGTCTCTTTCTTGACAATCTTTGTCACCGCCTTGCGCGCGATCTTGTTCAACTCGCGTTCCAGATTGCGCACCCCGGCCTCGCGCGTGTAGCGGCGCAGGATTTCGGTGATCGCCGCGTCAGAAACGGTCATCTCGCCTTTGCGCAGCCCGTGATTCTTGACGGATTTGGGCAGCAGATGGCGGCGCGCGATTTCCAGCTTTTCGTCTTCGGTATAGCCCGACAGCGCGATGATCTCCATCCTGTCCAGCAACGGCCCCGGCATGTTGTAGCTGTTGGCCGGGCATCGCGCCGATGTAGGTCCGCCGGTGGCCCCGGATCTCCGCCTCGTCGCGGACCCCGCCCAGCGAGATCCGGATAAACTCGCGCCCTGTGGCTTTGGCAACAGACCGGCCAAGGCTGGTTTTGCCCACACCCGGCGGGCCGACTAGGCACATGATCGGGCCTTTCAGCTTTTGGCTGCGGGCCTGCACGGCCAGATATTCGACAATCCGCTCTTTCACCTTGTCCAGGCTGTAATGATCGGCATCAAGGATCTGTTGCGCATGGCCAAGGTCTTTCTTGACGCGGCTTTTCACACCCCAGGGGATGGACAGCATCCAATCCAGATAATTGCGCACCACTGTGGCCTCGGCCGACATGGGCGACATGGATTTCAGCTTTTTCAGCTCTGCTTCGGCCTTGTCGCGGGCCTCTTTGCTCAGCTTGGTGGCCTGAATGCGGTTTTCCAGCTCTGTCAGCTCGTTCTGGCCTTCTTCGCCATCGCCCAATTCTTTCTGAATGGCTTTCATCTGCTCATTCAGGTAATATTCGCGCTGGGTGCGCTCCATCTGGCTTTTGACGCGGGTCTTGATCTTGCGCTCTACCTGCAGCACCGACAATTCGCCCTGCATCAGGCCGTAAATCGTCTCCAGCCTGTCCGAGGTATTGGCCGATTCCAGCAATTTCTGTTTCTCGGCCACATCCGCGCCCAGATGGCCTGCGGCCAGATCGGCCAGCGTGGCGGCATCGCTGGCCTCTGCGATTGCGGCAAGGGCCTCGTCGGGGATGTTCTTGCGCACTTTCGCATAGCGCTCGAACTCATTCTGCACCGCGCGCATCAGCGCCTTGATGGCCGCCAGATCGCCCGGTTCTTCGGGCATGTCGCGGATGAGCGCTTCGAAATGGGCGTCATTTTCGATGAATTCTGCGATCTCAACGCGCGTTTGCCCCTCGACCAGCACTTTGACCGTGCCATCGGGAAGTTTCAGCAGTTGCAGCACATTCGCCAGCACGCCTACGCGGTAAATATCATCCGTGCCGGGGTTTTCCTGCTTGTGGTCTTTTTGCGCCACCAGCAGGATTTGCCGGTTCTCGCCCATCACCTCTTCGAGGGCGCGCACAGATTTTTCGCGCCCCACAAACAGCGGCACAATCATATGGGGAAACACCACAATATCGCGCAGCGGCAGCACAGGATAGCGGTTTGACTGGTGCATTTCACATTCCTCAACTCTGATGCGCCACGGGGGCTTGCCAACCGGGCAGGCCATGGACGCTTGCTTAGAGAACAATTTGGGCGCGAACCAGACAGGTTTCAACCCATGCTCTGTATCTGGGCAATCGAGAGGTAATAGTTCACTGAAATTTGCCGTTTTCAAGGCAAGCGCATGGAAAAATAGATATTGGAATGTGTTTTGGCACAGGTCTTGCAAAATGCATCGGTAGCAGACAGGGGCAGCCGCTTCAGGCGGTGTGGCCTTGGGCATGTGAAAAGGGGTTCTGGCCAAACCAGAACCCCCACTCACCCACATGCCCTTCACAACACGGGAACGTCCAAAACCCGGCCACCCGACCTGGTGCGTTGAGTTTGGCAAAATGCCCCTGTCTGCTCAAGCAGATTAAACCGTGCATTTTAGGGAATTGGTGCGCGCGCGCCTACAGCCTTTGCAGAAGTTGCGGGGTAGGCCAGCCATCGGCGGGCAAGCCAAGCTGGGCCTGTATATCTTGCACCGCCGCGCGGGTATTTGCGCCCAATATCCCGGTAATTCCGCCCACATTGAACCCGCGCTGGCTAAGCTTGGTTTGCAGCTGGCGCATCTGATCCTGATTAAGCCCCTGTTCCGGGTTGCCCGCCTGATACACAGGCGCACCCGACAGGCGCGTGGCGAAATATGCGGCGGTCGTGACATAGATGAAGCTTTGATTCCATTCAAACAGCACGCGGAAATTGTGGAATATCATGAAGGCCGGGCCACGATGGCCCTGTGGCACAATGATAGAGGCGCTGAGCGCGCCAGAGGGCAAGGCGCCATGCGCAGGCCGCACGCCAAGTTGCGCCCATTGGTTTACCGTCAGTTCTGTGCGCAGGCCCGTGCGCGTCAGATCCAGCCCTTGCGGGAGTGTCACCTCATGCAGCCACGGCTCATTCGCGCGCCAACCCTTCGCGCGCAGCATGGCGGCGGCGGATAGCAGCGCATCGGGGGCAGAGCGTTGCAGATCAATCCGTCCATCGCCATCGCCATCCACGGCGTAATTGATGATATCGGAGGGCAGTTTCTGCACCATTCCGATTTCACCCGCCCAAGCGCCCTGGGTTTGCGCGGGATCAATCATGCCGCGCCGATACATTTCCAGCGCTGCAAATACTTGCGGGCGGAACAGATCAGGGCGGCGGCAATCATGCGCCAGCGTGACCAGCGCATTCACAGTGTTGAAATTGCCCTGCACGGCGCCGAAATCAGTCTCGAAGGCCCAGAAGGCCAGCAAAATCCCCGGCGGCACCCCGAACTGGCGCTGCGCGGTATCAAACACATTGCGGAAGCGATCATAATTCGCGCGCCCGGCGTTCATGCGGTTTTGCGAAATCAGCGCGCGCGAGAAATCCAGAAACGGGCGCTGAAAGATGCCCTGCGCACGATCGGCATTGATGACAGATTGTTCCTGCCGCACAGTGCGGAAGAAATTATCCACCAGCCCGCGATCATAGCCGCGCTGCACGGCCTCTGTTTTCAGCGCGCTGACAAAATTTCCGAAATTGCCACCACAGCTTTGCGCTGTGGCCGCGGTTCCAAAGCCAAGAAAAAGACTGGCCGCAAGACCAAGCAAAACGCGCATACCGCCCCCCCGTTAAAATTCTTTGCGCCAACTTACCGCAAGCGGGCCGTTAACGAAATCGCAATTCTGTGAGGGGGCGGCAGGTTACATGCCCGCGCGGGTATGGGGTTCCATGAAATCCAGCTTTGGGTTGATCGGGATGATCCGGTTTGGATTGATGGTGTCATGGCTGTAATGATAGTGGCGCACGATATGGGGCAGATGCACTGTGCCCGCCACGCCGGGATGCTGATACAGATCGCGCGTATAGGCCCAGAGTGCGGGGTAATCCACAATCCGGCGGCGGTTGCATTTGAAATGCAGGTGATACACGCTGTCAAAGCGCACGAGGGTTGTAAACAGCCGCCAATCGGCCTCTGTCAGGGTATCGCCCAACAGGTAGCGTTGGGTCTGAAGTATCCCCTCCAGCCAATCCAGCGAGTCAAACAGCGGCACGACAGCGGCATCATAAGCCTCTTGCGTGGTGGCAAAGCCTGCCTTGTACACACCGTTATTCACGGTGTTGTAAATACGCTCGTTTACCGCGTCGATCTGGGGCCGCAGCGCTTCAGGGTAATAATCGGCGCTATTGCCTGTCAGCGCATTGAAGGCCGAATTGAACATGCGGATAATTTCGGACGATTCGTTGGAAACGATCGTTTCACGCGATTTGTCCCACAGTACAGGCACTGTCACCCGGCCAGAGATTTCGGGATTCGCGCGCGTATAGATATCGCGCAAGTAATCTGCGCCAAACAGGCTGTCCCCTGTCGCTCCGTCAAAATCCGTGCCGAATGTCCAGCCCTCGCCCAGCATGTCGGGGTGGACAACCGAAATATCGATCAGCGGCTCCAACCCTTTCAGGGCGCGGAAGATCAGTGTGCGATGGGCCCAGGGGCAGGCCAGTGAGACATAGAGGTGATAGCGCCCGCCCTCTGCCTTGAAACCGCCCTCACCCGATGGCCCTGCCGCGCCATCCGGCGTAACCCAGTTGCGAAAGCGAGACGTATCGCGCTGGAACGCGCCCCCGCTTTTCGAGGTGTCATACCATTCGCGCGACCATTCGCCATTTATCAGACGTCCCATTGCTTTCTCCTGCTGTGCTGCACCCTAGATGGGCCGCCCGGCGCCAGCGGGCAACCTGCACAGATGCGCAGGCCATGTGCAGGGCGCAAGTGTGGCCTACTGCAAATCCCCGAATGCGCGCTGCAAGCGGGCCACGGCCTCTGCCACCACAGAACGCGGCGTGCCCAGATTGAAGCGCAAAAAGCTTTCGCCCCCTGTGCCGAATGTGGCCCCGTGATTGGCGGCAATCTGCGCGCCCTGTTCCACGCGGGCGGTAAATTCCGCCGCACTCATGCCGGTATCTGCGAAATCCACCCATGCCAGATATGTGGCCTCCAGCGCCATGGAACGCAGGCCGGGAATGGCGTTGATCCCGTCATCAAACAAAGCGCGGTTGCCCTCCAGATAGGCGCAGAGCGCATCCACCCATTCCGCGCCCTCGGGCGAATAGGCCGCGCGCACGGCGTGCAGCCCGAAGGAATTGGGCGAAATCCCCATGGCCATCATGGTCTTGGCAAACTGGCCGCGCAATGTTGCATCGGGAATGATGACATCGCCGCAATGCGTGCCCGCAAGGTTGAAGGTTTTGGATGCGGCAGTCAGCATCACCAGCCGATCAGCGGCATCGGGTGCGGCCACAGGGAAGGGGATGTGTTTATGCCCCGGCATCACCAGATCATGATGGATTTCATCCGATATCAGCATCAGATCATGGCGCGCGCAGAAATCGGCCAGCGCGCGCAATTCCTCCGCATTCCAGACCCGCCCGCCGGGATTATGGGGCGAGCACAGGATCACCATACGCGCGCTGCCATCCATCAGCGCATCGGCAGCGGTGAAATCCATCTTGTAGCGGCCATGCTCCAGCCGCAGCGGGCATTCCACCACCTTGCGCCCTGCCGCCTGAATGGTGCGCGCGAAGGCGTGATAAACGGGGGTGAACAGAACCACGCCATCGCCCGGTTTTGTCCATGTGTGCAGGCATAGCCCCACGGCATTCACCAGCCCATGTGTGGTGAAAATATGCCCCGGTTCCACCTGCCAGCCATGGCGGTGCGCCATCCACCATGAAATCGCCTCGCGGTAGGGGGTATCATCGCCGAAATACCCGTAAACCCCATGATCTACCGCCTTTTGCAGCGCGGCTTGCACGCAGGCGGGGGGATGAAAATCCATATCCGCCACCCACATGGCAATTCCGGTATCGGCGGGCACGGCATAGCGCTGGGCCATGACATCCCATTTCATGCACTCTGTGCCACGCCGTTCAATGATCTGATCAAAATTCATGCTTTGCCTCCGTTTGGGGCAAAGCTTATGCGCCATCTGGGCGGGTGCAAGGGCAAAAGCCCATTGAACGGCCCCGCCCCATCGCTTAAATCCCACCGCATGAGTATTAAACCGATCCTGATCCATCCCGACCCGCGGCTGAAAAAGCTGTGCGCGCCTGTGGCCTCTGTCACGGGCGAGATTGGCAAACTGGCCGAAGATATGCTGGAAACCATGTATGACGCCCCCGGCGTTGGGCTGGCCGCGCCACAGGTGGGCGTCTTGCAACGCCTGTTCGTGATGGATTGCGTGAAGGAAGAGGGCGAAAGCCCCCGCCCGATGGTGCTGATCAATCCAGAGATTGTCGCAGTCTCGGACGAAAAGAACACCTATGAGGAAGGCTGCCTGTCCATCCCCGAACATTACGCCGAAGTGACGCGCCCCAAGCGCGTGGCGCTGCGCTGGCTGGGGCTGGATGGCAAATTGCATGAAGATGAGTTTGACGGGCTTTGGGCCACTTGCGCCCAGCATGAGCTGGATCATCTGAATGGCAAGCTGTTCATAGATCATATCGGCGCGATCAAACGCGGGATGATTACCCGCAAGATGGAAAAGCTGAAGCGCGAACAGGCCCGCAAGTGAGCGTGCGCCCCTTCATCCCGTGGCCCGATGCACGGTTGCGCCAGCCTGCCAGCCCTGTCGCCGCGATCACTGATGACATCCGCGCCATTTGGGCCGATATGGTGCAGACGATGGACGCCATGCCCGGTGTTGGCCTTGCCGCCCCCCAGATTGGCGTGATGCTGCGGCTGGCGGTGGTGGATGCCTCTGAGACGTGCGGGCAGGCGGTGTGCATGGCCAATCCCGAAATTCTGCATGCCAGTGTCACCCTGCGCCCCTATGAGGAGGCAAGCCCCAACCTGCCCGGCGTCTCCGCCCGGATCGAGCGGCCCCGCGCCGTGACCGTGCAATTCCTCAATGCCAGCGGCGTGCTGGAAGAGCGTGATTTTGTGGGGCTGTGGGCGACAAGCGTGCAGCACCAGATCGACCATCTGAATGGGCGGATGTATTTTGACCATCTCAGCAAGCTGAAGCGCGACATGCTGTTGCGCCGTGCGAAAAAGGTGGGGTGATGCGCGTTATCTTCATGGGCACGCCAGATTTCTCTGTTCCCGCGCTGGACGCCATCCATGCCGCGCATGAGGTGGTTTGCGTCTATACCCAGCCGCCCCGGCCTGCAGGGCGGGGCAAACAGCCGCGCCTGACGCCAGTGCATGCCCGCGCCGCCGCGCTGGGGTTGGAGGTGCGCCACCCCGCCAGCCTGAAAGGCGCGGCGGAACAGGCGGAATTTGCGGCGCTGAAGGCCGATCTGGCGGTGGTGGTGGCCTATGGGCTGATCCTGCCGCAAGCGGTTTTGGATGCACCGCGCTTGGGCTGTTTGAATATCCATGCTTCGCTCAAACCGGGATTTGCATCATGCAGATGGAGGCCGGGCTGGATACCGGCCCTGTTCTGCTGCGCGCCCAGACCCCGATCTCCGAGGGCGATACCGCCCAGAAATTGCATGACAGGCTGTCGCATATGGGGGCCGAACTCATTGTGCAGGCTTTGGCGCAGCTTCCCGCGCTGCAGGCCCAGCCGCAGCCGATGGCGGGCGTCACCTATGCCGCCAAGATCGACAAATCCGAGGCCCGTGTGGATTGGACACGCCCCGCGCCAGAGGTCGCGCGCCAGATCCGCGCGCTTTCCCCCTTTCCCGGCGCATGGTGCGAGGCCCCTTTCGGGCGGCTGAAACTGCTGGATGCGCGTGCAGTGGAGGGGCAGGGCCAACCCGGCACAGTGCTGGAGGGGCTGACAATCGCGTGCGGCACCGGCGCGGTGCAGGTGCTGGACGTGCAGCGCGAAGGCAAGCGCGCCATGTCCGCGCAAGATTTGCTGCGCGGCGCGGGCAGTCTGGATGGCGTGGTGCTGCGCTAGGGTTCCAGGAGGCTATTTGTCGGTTTGGAGCGGTTAGAGGACGTTCACGTTCTCCCCGGCTGATCCCCGCACCAAGCCCGGTTAACAGGGGGCAAAGCCCCCCCGGGCAGCGCCCGACCGCCCCCAGGGCGGGCGCTTTGCTGCCACAGGCGCGGGGATTGAGGTCACGGGGGATTGCACCATAAACTGCAGACCACAGATGTCAGAGCGCCCACCCGCGGCCGGGCGCTGCCCTGTGTAGCGCGTGATGCCGAAAGGGGCGCGGTTGAACAGCGATGCGCGGCGGCCTTCGGCCTTTGTTCCGCGCTTGGCGCGAGGGGGCAGAGCGGCGCGCTCCGATGCAAAGCCAACCCTCACCTTGAGGCTGATATCATGCCTTCACCAAAGACAGGGCAGAAAGACAAGCCGCGCAGTGCTGGGCCGCGGTGCGGCGATCCACCCGCAGGGCTATGTCACTTTATGGCGGCGATGTCCGTACGAGACTGAAGCTAAGCGCTAGTGGCAGCCAAATCGCCGTGCCGGGGGGCGGCCCGGCGCTGCGCGGCTTTGCGAATGCCCCCTCTCCCCCCCATAGCGGCCTTTCGTGGCCGATAGAATCTGCGCCTGCCTTCGCAAAATAAAAATATTCGCATTATTGAATAAGTAGGCGCAATGTGCTATCTACAGGGCATATCTTAAAGGGAGTCATCATTATGACAGTCGATCGCGCCGTTCTTGCCTTTGCCGGGGTCATGGTTTTGATCAGCCTTGTGCTGACAAATCTGGTCTCGCCGCTTTTTATCTGGTTCACCGTGTTCATCGGGTTGAACATGATCCAATCCGCCTTTACCGGCCTTTGCCCTGCCGCGATGGTGTTTCGCAAGCTGGGTTTCAAAGATGGCAGTCCCTGCGCATCTTGATGCGCGGCAAAACCCATGAAAAAGGCCGCGCAATCTGCGCGGCCTTTTCTGTGTGTTATCACCTGATCAGACCGCTTTTTTCAGTGCATCCACCAGATCCGTGCGTTCCCAGCTAAAGCCGCCATCTGATTGCGGCGCGCGGCCAAAATGGCCATAGGCGGCAGTACGCGCATAGATCGGGCGATTCAGGCCCAGATGCTCGCGAATGCCCAAAGGTGTCAGATCCATCACCCGCGCCACGGCGCGCTCAATCGCCTCGTCATCCACCTCGCCCGTGCCATGGGTATCGACATAGATGGATAGCGGCTTTGCCACGCCAATGGCATAGGACAGTTGCAAGGTGCAGCGCTGTGCAATGCCTGCGGCAACCACGTTCTTCGCCAGATAGCGCGCGGCATAGGCGGCCGAGCGGTCCACCTTGGTCGGATCCTTGCCCGAGAACGCGCCGCCGCCATGCGGGGCCGCGCCACCATAGGTGTCCACGATGATCTTGCGCCCGGTCAGGCCCGCGTCGCCATCAGGTCCGCCAATGACAAATGTCCCTGTCGGGTTGACCCACCATTCGGTCTTCTCGGTCAGCCACTCTTTTGGCAGCACTTCGCGGATATAGGGTTCCACAATCGCGCGGATATCATCCGAGGTCTGATCTTCGCTGGCATGCTGGGTAGAGAGCACAAGCTGCGTCACCTCTACCGGCTTGCCATTCTCATAGCGCAGCGACAGCTGCGTTTTCGCATCCGGGCGCAGGCTGGGTTCCAGCCCCGATTTGCGCACCTCGGCCAGGCGCTGCAAAATCTGGTGCGCGTATTGAATGGGTGCGGGCATCAGTTCGGGGGTTTCATTCACCGCATAGCCGAACATGATCCCTTGGTCGCCCGCCCCCTCACGATCCACACCTTGCGCGATATGGGCGGATTGCTCATGCAGGAAATTCAGCACATGGCAGGTGTTCCAATGGAATTTTTCCTGCTCATAGCCAATATCCTTGATGCAATCGCGCGCAATCTGGGGAATGCGTCCCATATAGTCTTTCAGGCGCTCCGGGTCTGACAGGCCCACTTCGCCGCCAATCACCACCAGCGAGGATGTGGCGAAGGTTTCGCAGGCCACACGCGCGGTTTCTTCCTCGGCGATCAGCGCATCCAGCACAGCATCGGAAATGCGGTCACAGACCTTGTCGGGATGGCCTTCTGATACGGATTCCGAGGTGAAAATATAGTTCTGTCTTGCCATCTTTGTCTTGCCCGATCCTATAGCCCCAAAGGGTGTTGCCCCTGCCGCTGCCTCTGTTTTTGCCCCGCGCGCTGGCGTCAGCACTCGCCTTGCCATACCAAACCCGCCCATGCGCCACAACTGTCAGAATGCGCAGGTTTTTAGGAACCTTCGACAGCGGATTGCAGAAAGTCCAGCACATATGGCCCGATCCCTTCCACAATCAATGCAACACCGGCTGCATTCGGGTGGATATGGTCATCTTGCATCAACTCCGCGAAAGAGGCCCCTGCATCGGCCTTGTCGGTCATGGGTTGCATGAAATTGGGGTAAAGGGCCACATCATACAGGCCCGCCAGATCAATATACATCCGCTCAAAGGCAAGCTGAAATTCCGGCCCGTAATTGCCCGGCGCGGGCAGGCCCGCCAGCATGGCGGGAATGCCCTCGCGCTCCAGCCGCGCCAGAATGCCGCTCAGGTTTTCGCGGCTGGCGGCCGGATCAATCCCGCGCAGCAGATCATTGCCGCCCAAGGTAACAAGCATGGCATCCACAGGTTCGGCCAATGTCCAATCCATGCGCGCCAGCCCGCCTGCCGTGGTATCGCCCGACACGCCGGCATTTATCACGTCCACCTCCAGCCCGTTCGCGCGCAGCCATGTTTCCAGTTGCGGCACAAACCCCGCGCCCTGTTCCAGCCCGTAGCCTTGGGTCAGGCTGTCGCCCAAGGCCACAAGGCGCAGCGCTTGTGCTTGCGCGGCAGGTGCGACGGAAAGGGCCAGTGCCCCCGTTAATGCAAGATATGCTGCACTGCGGCAGTTGCCGAATGCGCGCGCAACCCCATATGCAGGGCTAAGAGATTTTAAAAGGATGGCGTAAATGGCAGACATGGTTCTCTCGCTGAAAGATGTGGGGCTGACATTGCAGGGCAATGCGGGCGCTGTGCGAATTCTGAGCGGCATTTCCCTTGATGTCACGCGCGGCGAGACTGTGGGGCTGGTCGGGCCATCTGGGTCGGGCAAATCCTCGCTCCTTATGCTTATGGGCGGGCTGGAACGCGCAAGCGCCGGTCAGGTGCTGGCCATGGGCCATGATCTGACAGCCTTGGGCGAAGATGCGCTGGCCCGGTTTCGCAGGCAGCATATGGGGGTGGTGTTTCAATCCTTTCACCTTATTCCGACGATGACAGCCCTAGAAAATGTCGCAACGCCCCTTGAACTGGCCGGGCGGCGCGATGCGTTTGACCGCGCCGAGGAAGAATTGCGCGCTGTGGGGCTTGGTCACAGGCTGGATCACTACCCCGCCCAGATGTCTGGCGGGGAACAGCAGCGCGTGGCCCTTGCCCGCGCCGCAGCCCCCCGGCCTGATATTTTGCTGGCGGATGAACCGACAGGCAATCTGGACGGCCCCAATGGCCAGGCCATCATGGATTTGCTCTTTGGCCTGCGGGACAGGCATGGCGCAACGCTGGTGCTTGTCACCCATGCGCCGGAACTGGCCGCGCGCTGTGATCGGGTGATCCGCCTCTCCGATGGGCAGATCGCGGGCGAGGATCGCAACGCCCGCAAAGAGGCCGCCGAATGATCGCGATTGCATGGAAGATCGCGCGGCGTGAATTGCGCGGCGGTTTGCGTGGGTTCTGGGTGTTTCTGGCCTGCCTTGCGCTGGGTGTGGGCGCGATTGCGGCCGTGGGATCGGTGCGCGGTGCGATTGATGACGGGCTGGCGCGCGAGGGGGCTACGCTGCTTGGCGGCGATGCCGAATTGCGCCTGACCTACCGTTTCGCCACCGAGGAAGAGCGCGGCTGGATGGAGGGTTTCGCCGCGCAAGTGTCCGAGGTGGTTGATTTCCGCTCTATGGCCATTGCAGGGCAGGGGGATCAGGCCGAACGCTCTGTCACGCAGGTAAAGGGCGTGGATAGCGCCTATCCGCTGGTGGGCAGCATTGGGCTTGATCCGCCCATCCCGCTGGCACAGGCGCTGGCGGGGGCAGATGGCCTGCCCGGCGGCGTGATGGAACGTATTCTGGCAGAGCGTCTGGGCTTGCAGATCGGGGATGTCTTTCGCCTTGGGGTGCAGGAATTCCGCCTGATGGCCCATCTGACGCGCGAACCCGATGGTTTGGGCGCGAATTTCGGCTTTGGCCCGCGCACATTGGTGCAGACTGCCGCCTTGGAGAATGCGCAACTGTTGGGGCCGGGCACGCTCTATGAGGTGAATTACCGTCTGGCCCTGCCCGGCATGGCGCTGGATGAGGCCCGCGCGGCGGCAAATGCCCGGTTCGATGGCGCCGGCGTGCGCTGGCGCGACAGCCGCAATGCCGCGCCCCAAATCCGCAATGTGATAGAGCGTGTTTCATCCTTCCTTGTGCTGGTCGGGCTGGCGGGGCTGGCTGTGGGCGGTGTGGGCGTGTCTGCGGCGGTGCGCACCTATCTGGATGGCAAGACCAATGTCATCGCCACGCTGAAAACCATCGGCGCGGATAGCCGCACCATCTTTGCGGTATATTTCCTGCAAATCGGGGTGCTGACAGCCGTGGGGCTGGCCCTTGGTCTGGCCTTGGGCGCGGTTGTGCCCTTTGCCGTGGCCCCGTTTGTGGCCGCACAAGTGCCGATAGATCTGGATATCGCGGTTCAGCCGCGCGCGCTGGTTGAAGCGGCCATATATGGCGCGCTGACGGCCATGATTTTCACGCTCTGGCCCTTGGCCCGCACCGAAGATGTGCGCGCCGCTGCCATTTTTCGTGGCATGTCAGAGGCGGGCAAACGCCTGCCGCGCTGGCCCTATCTGCTGGTGACAGCCGGGCTTGTGGGCGGGCTGGTGGCGGTGGCGGCCAGTTTTGCCGCTGTGCCGCGTCTGGCCTATGCCACGGCGGCTGGGGTAATAGGGGCGCTGGCGGTGCTGGCGCTGGCGGCGCTGGCGCTGCGCGTGATCGCGCGGCGCGCAGCGCGGGCGCGCGCCTTGCGCGGCCATACGGCCTTGCGCATGGCGCTGGGCGCGATCGGTAACCCGCGCGAAGGGGCAAGCGCTGTCATCCTCTCGCTGGGGTTGGGGCTGACAGTGCTGGCCGCCGTGGGCCAGATTGACAGCAATCTGCGCCGCGCCATTGCCACCGATCTGCCGGATCGCGCGCCAAGCTATTTCTTTCTGGATATCCAGAATACGCAGCTGGAAGGGTTTCTGGCGCGGCTGGCCGAAGATGAGAATGTGGATAAAGTGGAAACCGCGCCCATGCTGCGCGGGGTTGTCACAGCGCTGAACGGCATTCCCGCGCGCGACCATCCGGCGGCGGGGCATTGGGTTTTGCGCGGCGATCGCGGCATTTCCTACGCGGCCAGCATGCCAGAAGGCACAGAGCTTGTTGCCGGCACATGGTGGGAGGCAGAGTATTCCGGCCCGCCCTTGCTGAGTTTCGGCGCTGAAGAGGCCGCAGAGCTGGGCGTGACCGTAGGCGATAGCGTGACCGTCAATATCCTTGGCCGCGATATCACCGCGCAGATTGCCAATCTGCGCGAGGTGGATTTTTCCACCGGCGGCATTGGTTTTGTGATGGTCATGTCACCAGAGCCGATGCGCGCGGCCCCCCATACCCATATTGCCACTGTCTATGCGCTGGAGGCCGCAGAGGGCGCGATTTTGCGCGACCTGTCCAATATGTTCCCCAATATCACCGCCATCCGGGTGCGCGAAGCGGCGGCGCGGGTAACAGAGGCGCTGTCCACCATGGCCACGGCCACCAGCTATGCCGCCCTTGCCACTTTGCTTACAGGCTTTGTGGTGCTGATTGGCGCGGCGGCGGCAGGGGAACGCGCGCGCGTGTTTGAGGCGGCGGTGATGAAAACCATCGGTGCCTCGCGCGCGGGCATCCTGGCCTCTTTTGCGCTGCGGGCTGCGCTGATGGGCGCTGCGGCGGGGTTTGTGGCGCTGGGTGCGGCAGCTTTGGCCGCCTGGGCCGTGATGCGCTTTGTGATGGGATCAAGCTATCAGTTCGAGCCGCTTTCAGCCATTGCCATCGTTCTGGGGGGCGTGCTGGCCACGCTTTTGGCCGGGCTTGGCTTTGCCTTGCGCCCCTTGGCGGCACGGCCCGCGCGGATATTGCGGGCGCAGGATTAGCGGGGCGCACAGGCTTGGCGGGTGCGCGCGCCGCGATTGCGGGCTTGACGCGGGCCAGCGCTGCCGCCAAAGCGCGCAGCGACAGGAGGCGCGTATGACACTCTTCACCCTCACAGCGCTGGAACAGTTGCGCCTTGCGTCCTTTGACACGCTGATAGATGCCCGCGCACCTGCGGAATACGCGCAAGACCATCTGCCCGGCGCGATCAACCTGCCTGTTCTGGACGATGACCAGCGCGCGGAAGTGGGCACGATTTACAAACAGCACAGCCCGTTCATGGCCCGCAAATTGGGGGCGGCACTGGTGGCGCAGAATGTTGCGCGCCATCTGCAAGGGCCGCTGGCCGACATGCCGGGCAGCTGGCAACCCTTGGTGTATTGTTGGCGGGGCGGGCAGCGCTCTGGCGCGTTTGCCATGATCCTGCGCCAGATCGGCTGGCGCGTGGCGGTGCTGGAGGGGGGGTATAAAACCTATCGCAGGCTGGTGCAGGCGGCGCTGTATGACAGCCCCTTTCCGGCCCCTGTGCTGCTTTTGGATGGGGGAACAGGCAGTGCCAAAACAGAGATTTTGGCGCGTGTGGCGGGGCTTGGCGGGCAGGTGATCGATCTGGAGGCGCTGGCGCAGCATCGCGGCTCTCTGTTTGGTCAGGATGGGTCGCAGCCCGCGCAAAAGCTGTTTGAATCGCGTCTGGCGCAAGCCATGCTGGCGCTTGATCCTGCCCGCCCGGTGCTGATCGAGGCGGAATCCAACCGCATTGGCGCGCTGCGCCTGCCGCCCAGCCTGTGGCGTGCCATGCAAGCCGCCCCGCGCGTGCAGATCATGGCCCCTGTGGCCGCGCGCGCGGCCTATTCGTTGGCCGCCTATCACAGCTTTACAGATACGCCAGAGCGGCTGGAGGCCACAATCGCCGCCCTGCGCCCCTATCAGCCTGCGGCCCGGATAGAGGCATGGCAGGCCATGGCCATGGCGGGGAAATATGCGGCGCTGGCCGAGAGCCTGATTGCCCGGCATTATGACCCCCGCTATCAGCGCATGCGCGCGGGCCAGCCCCCGGCAGAGGTGATTGCCCTGCCCGATCTGACTGCCCCGGCGCAAGACCACGCAGCCGCGCGGTTGATGGCGCGGCTGGGGCCGGGTTAGAGCGGGTTGGGGCATTGGGGGAGGGCGCAAAGCCGCGCAGCGTTGGGCCGCGGTGCGGCGATCTGTCCTTGAGGCTATGTCACTTTATGGCGGCAATGTCCGAACGACACTGAGGCTAAGCGCAGGTTGCAGCCAAATCGCCGTGCCGGGGGGCGGCCCGGCGATGCGCGGCGGGCTAACGCCCTTGATTCCGCGCAGGGGTTTGGCTTCAACGTCCCGCCCGCATTACCGCCCGCCCTGTCCTATCGTGACGCGCCGGTGCCTTAAACGCGGTAGCGCAGGTTGGGTGTCACCAGCGCGGCAAAAACCACACCCACGACAAACCCGCCCAGATGTGCTTCCCATGCCAACAGGCCCGACAGCAACAGCCACAGCACGACATTCAGCAGCGCAAGGCCCACCAGCCGCCGCCAGACAGGCCCCAAGGGGCTGCCAAGGTGGCGGCGCAATTGCCATTCCCAATATTGCCACGCCCCGATCAGCCCGAATACCGCGCCAGACGCGCCGACCATCGGCGCCTCGCTGCTGGATAACAGTGCAAAGCCCGCGCCCCCGCCAATGGCCGAGAGCGCATAGAGCAGCAAAAACCCCTGCTGCCCCACCCGCGCCACTGCGATCCCGCCCAAGGCCAGCACCACCACCATATTGCCGATCAGGTGCAGAAAACCCCCATGCAAAAACGCATAGGTTACGAACATGGCGGTAGGTTGCAGCGGGTAAAGCGGCTGCCAATCTGCCAGCAGGCCATTCCAGAACGCGCCATGCATCACTGTCCAGCGGCGCAAGGCGTCCCCATCCAGCAGCCCCGCTTGCAGCAATGTCAGCACCACTTCGGGCAGGCATGTCAGGCCCACCAGCCAGATCACGGCAGGCGCATTGGCGCGCGTTGGCAAAGAGATATGTTCAGGCCCCATAGGCGCGGCTTTGACATTGCCGCCGCGCCAATGCAAGGGGCTTTGCGCGCCCTACCAATGCCCTGTATTTCCCATGCTGGCCCAAGGCTCTTGCGGGGGCAGGCGTTCGCCCGCTTGCAGCAATTCAATGGACACATTGTCGGGCGAGCGCACGAAGGCCATATGCCCATCACGCGGCGGGCGGTTGATCGTCACGCCTGCGGCCTGCAATTTGGCGCAGGTTGCGTAAATATCATCCACCGTATAGGCCAGATGGCCAAAATGACGGCTATCCGAGGGCAATTCCTCATCGCCGCCCCAGTTATAGGTCAGCTCAACCGGGCATTCGGGCTGGCCCGGCGGGGCCAGAAAAACCAGCGTGAAGCGGCCCGCCTCGCTCTCATGGCGGCGGATTTCTTCCAGCCCCAGAAGTTTGTAAAACGCGATAGAGGCATCCAGATCCTTTACCCTCACCATCGTATGCAAATAGCGCATTGCCGTTTTCCTTCTTTTGGTGCGTCACTTGGGGCAGAGCATAGCGCCCAAGCCGGGCAGCGCAATGGGGGTTTCAGAATCACATCTATCCGGCGTAAGCTGCGCCTACAGCATATGGTAGGCCGAGCGCGACATGAAACAGTATCTGGATGGATTGCGGTATATTCTGGAACATGGCGTTCCGTCCGAGGATCGCACGGGCACGGGCACTTTGTCTGTGTTCGGGCTGCAAATGCGCTATGATCTGGCAGAGGGCTTTCCCCTTGTCACCACAAAGCGGGTGCATCTGAAATCCATCATCCATGAATTGCTGTGGTTCCTGTCGGGGGACACGAATATTCGCTATTTGCAGGAAAACGGCGTCACCATCTGGGATGAATGGGCCGATGCGGCGGGTGATCTTGGCCCCGTCTATGGCCGCCAGTGGCGCGATTTTGGCGGGGTGGATCAGATTTCCGAACTCTTGCGCCAGATCCGCGAAACCCCTGATAGCCGCCGCATGATCGTTTCGGCATGGAACCCCCCCGATGTGCCCAATATGGCGCTGCCGCCCTGCCACACGCTGTGGCAAGTGCGGGTTCTGGGCGGCAAGCTGCATGTGCAGCTGTACCAGCGCTCGGCAGATATGTTTCTGGGTGTGCCGTTCAACATTGCCTCTTACGCGCTGCTGCAACTGATGCTGGCCAAGGTAACAGGGCTGGAACCGGGGGAATTTGTGCACACAATGGGCGATGCGCATATCTATTCCAACCATCTGGAGCAGGTGCAAACCCAACTTGCGCGCGAAACCCGGCCCTTGCCGCGCATGCAGATTTTGCGCCAGCCCGACAGTATTTTCGATTTCCGGTTCGAGGATTTCCAGATCGAGGGCTATGATCCGCACCCCGCGATCAAAGCCCCGGTGGCGGTATAGCGCCATGATTTCGGTGATCGTGGCGCGCGCGCGGGGTGGGGCGATTGGGCGGGATAATACAATTCCCTGGCATGCCCCCGAAGATCTGGCCGCCTTTCAGCGCGAAACACTGGGCGGCGCTGTTATCATGGGGCGGCGCACATGGGAAAGCCTGCCAAAGCGGCCCTTGCCCCGGCGGCTGAATATTGTTGTCACCGCGCAGCCCGCCCCGGCAGAGGAGGGGGTTTTGTTCCTGCCGCTGGATCAGGCCATTCCGGCTGCGCATGCGGCCGGATATTTGCGGATTTATGCCATTGGCGGCGCGGGGATATATGCCGCCTTTCTGCCCTTGGCAGATCGGTTGCTGATAACCGAAGTCGCGCTTGATCTGCACGATGCCGATACATTCTTTCCCGAATTTGACGCGCGGGACTGGCGGCTGAATGCCTGTGTCCCCCTGCGCGCCGATGGCCCGGCTTGCGAATTGATGGAATATTTGCGGGTTTCGCAGCCGTGATGGCCAACACCCGCGCCGGGGGAATTGTATAAGGGTTTGCGCGTGCCTAAGTCTTGGGTGTTACAGATGAAAGGACATGCGGAATGCAAATTCAGATCAATACAGACAACACGATTGCCGGGCGCGAGGATGTCGTGCGCTTTGTGGAAGGGGTGCTTGACTCCAAGCTGGGCGCCGTTTCTGGCGCGATCACCCGGATAGAAGTGCATCTGCAAGATACCAATGCCGAAAAAAGCGGCCCCGATGACAAGCGCTGTGTGGTGGAAGTTCGGCTGGAAAACCGCCAACCCCTGAGCGCGACCAATACCGCCGCCACGATTCAATCCGCTGTCACGGGCGCGGTGGATAAAATGCGCAATGTGCTGGACACCGAACTGGGCAAACAGCGGGCAAGGCGCTAGGGAATTGGCCGCCCTGTTGCGCAGGCGCAACAGGGCGCATTTGCGGGCTGGTCTGTCTGTATCTGGCCCCTGCTTTGGCCCCATCCCCCAGATATCGTATTTTCTGAGCCGCCGCGCCTGTAATGCCGGGCCAAAAGGGGCAATGTGACCAGACGATGTATCTTCCGCGCAGTTAATTATCTATAAAGATTGCAAAACGCCCTAATTTTCCGTAAACTCTTCTCTAAAGAGGCCCCGCAAGAGGGCCAAATCCGCGCTGACCCTGCATAAAGACAGGGCAGCGCATAGAGGCAGAGGCAAGATATGGGCTGGTCTTTCGACCATCGCGCGCCATCCGTGGCATCCCGAAGCAATGGGCTTTGGCAAAGCTTGGCGCGCCATGCACAGCGGGGCGCGGCGCTGTTTGCGGTGTTCTTTCTGCTGGCCGCGTGCCAGCTGGCCTTGCCGTCGCAAAATTCCAGCCCCACCGAATTGGCAGAGGCCCTGACGGAATACCGCATTATCCCGGCCAGCCGCGCTTTTGTGAATGCGCCCAATGCGCTGCTGGTGATGGAGCGCGATTTGGGCGCGGCCATAGAACAGCGCGTGACCCTGCCCAACCTGACCGCGCTTGCCGGTGAAAACGTGATCTTGATGCGCGCCCAAACGCGCCGCGCAGGCGGCCAGAACCCCCTTATTCTGGCAGAGGCGCTGGCGCAATTTGGCGGCGCCCCCGCACCCTTTGGCAGCATTTCCGACAGCGCGCTTGCCGCGCGCTCGGATGCCTTTGGCGATATGACCTTCGCCGTTTTGCGCCCCGGCGGCGATATCACCTGCGTTCTGGCCCTGCGCCGGACGCAGACAGGCGCGCGCGCGCTGCCGCGCGGCGTGTCCAGTCTGGATGTGATGATGCGCAATTGTGTGCAGGGCGGGGTTGATCAGGCTTTGGCCCCTTTGGGGCCAGCCGCTTTTGGTCTGGGAATACCGCGATCGAATTTGTTTTAAGAGGGCCAATTTCATGAGCTTATTGATCGCGACACGCAAGCTTAGGCCGCATGAAACAGGGCTGGCGCTGCTATGGGTGGGTTTGGTCGTGCCGCTGGCGCTTTTGGCCAGCATTCCCACCTCTGTGGCAGTGCAAGGCGGGCTGGGGTTGTTTGCCGTATTGGCGGTTGCAGCGCTAAAGCCCTTTGCACACAAGCATATTCTGGGGCGGTTCCTGTTGCTGGCCATCGCCAGCGCAGTGGTGATGCGCTATTGGTTCTGGCGGGTATCCGAAACCCTGCCTGCGCCGGAAAACCCCGTTTCCTATACCATCGCCATCGCCCTTTTCGCGGTGGAAACCTATGCGATTTTCGTCTTTTTCATCAGCTCTTTCATTACCGCCGATCCTGTGAACCGCACCTTGCCGCCCAAAGTGGCGGCCGCCGATTTGCCCACAGTGGATATTCTGGTTCCCAGTTATAACGAGCCTACAGAAATGCTGGCTGTCACCCTCTCGGCGGCAAAGAACATGCATTACCCGCCGCTCAAACGCACGGTGGTGCTGTGTGATGATGGCGGAACCGATCAGCGTTGCAACAGTGATGATCCCGTGCTTGCCGCCAAGGCGCGGCAGCGCCGGGCAGAGTTGCAAGACCTCTGCGCCGAATTGGGCGTTGTCTATTCCACCCGCCCGCGCAACGAACATGCCAAAGCGGGCAATATGTCTGCTGCGCTGGAACGGCTGAATGGCGATCTGGTGGTGGTGTTCGATGCCGACCATGTGCCCGCGCGCGATTTTCTGGCCCGCACCGTGGGTTATTTCGTGGAAGACCCGAAACTCTTTCTGGTGCAGACCCCGCATTTCTTCCTCAACCCCGACCCGGTAGAGCGCAATATCGGCTTTCGCCCCGATTGCCCCCCGGAAAACGAGATGTTCTACCATCTGGGCCATCGCGGGCTGGATCGTTGGGGCGGCGCGTTCTTTTGCGGTTCTGCTTCGGTCTTGCGCCGGGCCGCGCTGGATGATGTTGGCGGTTTTGCAGGCGAAACCATTACGGAAGATGCCGAAACCGCGCTGGAAATCCATTCGCGCGGCTGGAAAAGCATGTATGTCGATCACGCCATGATTGCGGGCCTGCAACCCGAAACCTTTGTCAGTTTCATACAGCAGCGCGGGCGCTGGGCGGCGGGGATGATGCAGCTTCTGATGCTGAAAAACCCCCTGCGCCGCAAGGGGATGAGCCTGAGCCAGCGTCTCTGTTACCTCAATTCCATGACATTCTGGCTATTCCCGCTGGTGCGGATGATCTTCATTCTGGCGCCTTTGGCCTATCTTTTCTTCGGGCTGCAAATCTTTGTGGCCACGATTGAAGAGGTGATGGTCTATATGGGCGCCTATATGGCGATCAGTTTCATGGTGCAGAATGCGCTTTATGCGCGGGTGCGCTGGCCGTTGATGTCGGAAATCTATGAAACCGCGCAAGCGCCCTATCTGGCGGGGGTGGTGCTGAGAACCATCTTCCGCCCGCGCGGTGCGAAATTCAACGTCACCGCCAAGGACGAGGTGCTGGAAGAAGATTTCATCTCTCCCATTTTCAAGCCGCTTCTGGCGCTTTGGGTTCTTGCAGGGCTGGCGGTGCTGGCGGCGGCGGTGCGCTGGGTGCTGTTTCCCGGTGATCACACCATCTTGTCCATTGTGGGCGGTTGGGCGGTGTTCAACTTTATCATCGTTTCCGCCGCGCTGCGCGCTGTGGCAGAGCGCCAGCAGCGCCGCGGCGTGCCGCGCGTGGATATGAACACCCCTGCCGTGGCCGCCATCGGCTCCAGCGGGCAGTTCAGCTTTGCGGCGGGCACGATCCTGGATGCCTCTACCAGTGGCGCGCGGCTGAAGCTGGTGGCGGGGCCAGATACGGATATGAAAGAGCTTCTCTCCATCTCCAAGGGCTATGTGCTGTATTTTACCCCCGAATTTCCACGCTCGCCGCATCTGGAAAACGCCATTCGCGCGCAGGTGGCCGGGGTAGAGCGGGTAAATTCGGGCATTATCGTCGGGCTGCGCTTTGATCCCGCCCAGCCCATGAATGTGCGCGAAACAATCGCCCATCTGATCTTTGGCGACAGCGCCGCATGGGAGCGCGTGCGCGCAGGCAAAAGCGCCCCCATGCCGCTTTTGCGCGGAATGGCTTATGTGGCGGCGCTGTCTGTCAGCTCTGTCTATCACACGCTGCGCGCGCTTGTGGCCGAACCCGCGCGCCGCCGTGCCGCGGCAGAGCGCGCGCGTCTGGGCGAGATGGAATCGTCACAGCCCGCGCATTTGCTGGCCTTCGGAGAGGCTTTTGATCCCGAAATCCCCAATCCCGGTTTTGATATCGGTTTTGGCATTGACGGGTTGGACGGGTTGGGCACGCTGACTGAAGCGCAACGCCGCGCCCTTGTGCTGTCACGCGGGATGGAGGGCAGAAGATGATGCGCTTCCTCACACAGCCCCACCCCCCAGGCGCCTTGCGCATATTTGCGCTTGCGGCCTGTCTTGCGGCGGGGTTTAGCCCCGCGCTTGCGCAAACGGGTGATGGTGGCCTGATTGTGCTGCCAGAGAATGACGGTGTGATCTTGCCGGATATGCTTGGCGATAGCGGGCTGGATATCGGGCTGGAAGAGCGGATCGATCCCGCCCGGCGCATGGCCGAAACACAATTGGCCGCGCCCGGCACGCAAGAGGGGCGGCGCGCCCCGCGCATCTCGCCCTTGCGGCTGGTGGATCTGTCCTATCGCGTGCAGGCGGGCATTGCGCGCATTACAGGCGAACGCGCCGTGCTGGATTTTGATCTTTATGCCCAGCCCAATAGCCGCGACGCCCAATTGCAGCTTGTCACCCTGTCGGGCATCAACAATCTGCCCGAACGCTCTGGCCTGCGGGTTTGGGTGAACGGCCAAGAGATTGGCACGCGCAACCTGACCCATATCGCGGCTTTTGGCGCAGATCGCATGGCCATTCCGCCGGGGCTGTTGCAGGCCGGTCGCAACCATGTGCAGATCGAATTTCGCCAGCATCATCGTATTTTCTGCGGGCCAGAGGCCAGTTTCGATCTGTGGACGGATATTGATCTGGCCCAGAGCGGGGTGATCCTGGCCCCGGCAGATGGGCCGCAACAGCCAGATGCAGAGGATTTTCTGATGGCCCTGGCCGCGCAGGCTGCGGGGCCGGGCGGCATTGAAATTCGCGGGCTGGATGGCTTGGGCGCAGAAGATGATATCTGGCGCGGTTTTCTTGTTGCGCGGCTTAATCAGGTTCTGGGCGGGGCGCCGCTGGCCTTTGCCTTTCACGATTTCTGGACAATTGCGCCAGAGGTGCAGGCCGCCGCGCGCATAACTCTGTTGCCCGCCGCCCAAAGCCGCGTGCGGTTTGTGCGCGGGGGGGACGGGGCTTTGGTCATGGTGCTGGAAATCGCCCAGGGCACGCGGCCAGAGGATATGTTTGCCGCTCTTGGCCCCCTGCAACCCCAGGCCCAGGGCCAGCGCGCCCCTCTGATCACGCCGCAACAGCCAGTTGCCTTTTCCGATTTCGGGGCAGAGACAGAGCGCTTTGCCCAGCGTTACGCCCAGCGTGACCATGTTTTCCGCCTGCCAGAGGAGTGGCTGATCCTGACTGCCGCCAAAGCGCGGATTTATCTGGATTATGCCTATGCGCCGGGCCTGCCCGAAGGGTCTGTTCTGTTGGTGAAGGTAAATGACACCTCGGTTCGGATGCTGCCCCTGCGCGGTGCAGGGGGGCAGCCCATCTCGCGCTTCCCCATAGATTTCGAGGCGCGTTTGCTGCAATCGGGGCTGAATGTTCTGAGCTTCGAGATGTTTGTCCCCGGTGATCCCCCCGCGCTGCCCTGTGCGGCGCAAGAGATGCCGTTTTTGCAGATTGGCGGCGGTTCGGCGCTGCATGTGCCCTATAGCCCGCCAATGAAGATTGCCGATATGGGCCATGCCTTTGCCGCCCTTGCGCCCGGATCGTTGCAGCGCAATGACATGAGCAGCCGCGCCTTTGCCCCGATAGACGAGGCCATGCTGGCCGCAGCGCTGGCGCGCAGCCAAGCTGCGCCGCGCCCGGCTGCGCTGCATCTGATCGCGTTAGAGGATATGGGATCAATCCCGACTGGCCGATACCGCGCCAACCGCGTGCTGTTGGAAAACGCGCTTTTGGGGACAGAGGCCGCGCCTGCGCTTCTGGCCGAAGCCGCGCCGGCAGAGCTTGACCCGTTCCGCGCCCCGGTGACAGAGGCGCGCGGCCTGTCGGTTGCGCTGGGCGCAGGCTGGGCCACGCTGTCAGACCATGCCTTGCGCCTGATGGGCCGTGTTTTCCCTGCCAGCGGGGATGATCTGAACCTGTGGCTGGCGCAGCAGCGCGGGCAGGCGGTTTTGTTCCAGCTAGACCCGGAACGACCAGATGATATCTGGATGCTGCGCGGCCCCGATAGCGATATGGGCAGTATCGCGCAGGCTATTGCCCGCGCGCGGGCGCTGGGGGCCGGGCCGCGCGGGCAGGTTTCAATCCTGGGCCATGATGGCACTTGGTCAAACTGGTTTGCGCCGGATCGCACGCCGCATTTGCTGGAACCCTGGACGCGGCATAATTTCCGCACTGCCCTTGGCAATATCGTTTCTGCGCGGCCCATTTTCTACACCATCCTCATGCTTGGCATTGCCGCGCTTTCGGCACTGATCGCCTTGCGGCTGGTCATCTCAACACGGGAACACAAGATATGAAGCGACGCGATTTTCTGGCCAGGGCCTCTGTGCTTGGGGGCGCGCTGATGGGCGGGCAGGCGCTGGCGCTGGTGGATGGTGGCCAGTTGCGCGCCGCAGGGCCGGTTTGGGACAGTTGGAAAGCGGCCTTTCTGCAATCGGATGGCCGGGTGGTGGATGGGTTGCAACAGCAGGCCAGCCATTCCGAAGGGCAGGGCTATGGCATGCTGGCCGCAACCCTGTTCAAGGATGAAGCCGCCTTTCGCCTGATGCTGAACTGGACAGAACGGCATCTGGCCATTCGGCCCGATCCTTTGCTTGCGTGGCGCTGGTTGCCGGGGCAGGCCAACCCTGTGCCGGATCGCAACAATGCCTCGGACGGGGATTTGTTCTTTGCATGGGCCTTGGTGCGCGCGGCGGCGCAGTTTCAGCAACCCGCCTATCTGGCGCGCGCAACCGAAATTGCGCTGGCGCTGGCGGCAAATTGCATCAAACCCATGCCCGGCGCGCCTGACAAACTGGTGTTTCTGCCTGCCGCCTTCGGCTTTGCCCATGAGGCGCATGTCACCCTGAACCCGTCTTATTACATGCCCCAAGCCATGCGCGAACTGGCGGCCGCAACAGGGGTCACAGCCCTTGCCGCCTGCGCGCAGCATGGGCAAGAGATGATGGATGCAATCGCCGCTGTCGGGCTGGTGCCTGATTGGGTGGATGTCAGCGCGCGCGGCATTGCGCCCTCTGCCACCCTTTCGGCGAATACAGGCTATGAGGCGATTCGCGTGCCCCTGTTTCTGGTCTGGTCGCGCATGGGCCAGCACATGGCCGTGCGCCGTATGACGGCCGTTTATGAGCGCGCGCTTCAGCCCGGCGAAAGCGCCCCCACCGTGATAGAGCCAATGTCGGGCGTGGTTTTGGAAACAAGCGCCGATCCCGGCTATCAGGCGCTGGCAGGCGTGGTGCTATGTGCAGGCCAGAACAGCCTTGGCGCGCAGATACCGCCCTTCACGCCCAACCAGCCCTATTATCCGGCCACATTGCAGCTTTTTGCCATGTTTGCCGCTACAGATGCCCTGCCCGAATGTGTGCCGCTATGAGGCTGCGCTCTGCTGTGATCCTGCCCGCCGCGGTGATGGCCCTTTGGGCGGGTCTTGGCGCGGCCCATGCCCAGACCGCCAGTTTTGAAGATTTGCGCGCCTTGCGGTTTTACATCCAGCAAGATGACAGCACCGCCACACAGGCCGAATTGCGCCGCTTGCGGCTGGCCTTTCCCGATTGGCGCCCGCCCTCGGATTTGCGAGAGCTGTTGGCCGCGCCCAGCGTGGCCAGCGTGGATGAGGGCGCGATCTGGCGGCAGATAGAGCGGCGCGATTACGCCACCGCCCGCCAGTTGATAGATCAGGGCCGCGCCGCGCAGGCCGGCTGGACACCCCCCTCAGAGATGCTGCGCGTTCTGGAAACCAACGAGGCGCAGGATGGTTTTGATGCCGCAGTGGCCGCGCGCAACGCCCCGCGCGCGATTGAAACCGCCCGCCGCGCCCCGCAGTTGATGAGTTGCGAGCGGATCAACAATGCGTGGCTGCTGGCCGATATGTATGTGCTGGCCGGGCAAAAGCCTGCCGCACTGACAACCTATCGCAACACGCTGCAATCCTGCACCAGCCTTGCCCAGATGCAACCCACGCTGGAGAAATCCAGCGCCGTTTCCTCGCCCGCCCAGTTGCGTGAGAGTTTTGCCCTTGCGCGCCGCTACAACCCCGGCGCACAGGCGCAGCTGGATGCGCTGGAGCGCAGCTTGCTGGGCGGTGGGGCCACGCCTGCTGCTGCGCCTGCGCCCGCCACCCCCGCCGCGCCAAGGCAAGCGGCGGCATCGCCTCAGGCTACGCCCGCCCCCTCTGGCCCGCCCCCGGTTACCCCGGCAAGCGCCTTGCCCCTGCGCGGCGATGGCCGCCTTGCGTAGGTGCGCCGCCTGAAAGAGCAGGAACAATTCGCAAGCTGTCTGGCCGCGTCACACGCCCCCGCCTCTGTCGAGGTGCTGTATGAACGCTCTTGGTGCGCCTATAGCCACCAGCGCCCGACCGAAGCCCTGGTGGGCTTTCAGGCCGCCGCTGCCATGGGCGATGCGCTGGGGCCAAATGTGCGGCGGGATGCGCATTTCGGCATGGCGCTATCGCTTTTGGCCATGAACATGACAGAACAGGGCGCGCAAGTGGCCTCTCAGGTGCGGCTGAGTGACACGCAGCACCGCGAGATTGAAACCATTGTGCTGGATCAGCGCGGGGTGCGCGCTTATCGCGCCGGGGATTTCCGGCAGGCGATTGGCTATTTCAATGCGCTGGAGCAGGTGAATGGCAGCTTGCGCCGCGATCTGGCGATGCTGCGCGCCTATGCCTATCTCAATTCCGGGCAGCGCGCACAGGCGCGCGCCGAATTCGAACGCCTGCACATGCAGCTTGCCACTGCGGAAACCCGCGCAGGGCTGAACGCCACGCAAGGGCCATGAGGCGCAAACCTCCCGCCATATGCCCTTGTAAACGCGGCCCCCCTTGTGGGGCCGCGTTTCGTTTTGGCGGGGCTGTTATCCGATAACATGCGCGCGGCTATTGGCTGACATCGGGGCGATATTGCCTGTCATGGCGCATCTGCCGCAGCGTGAGGGGGCGGATGATACGCAAGGGCTGGCCGCGCTGCCAAAGGCGCAAGGCCCAAAGCCCGGAACCGACAGAAAGATGAGGAGATTATCCATGCGTTTTGCTTTGCCCCATACTCTTGCCGGCGCGGCGCTATCTGCCCTTCTGGCCCTCACGGCCCTGCCAGCCGATGCAGGTTCCAACCGTGTAACGGTGGATCAATGGGGGCGCGAAAATAGTATCGCCACCACCCAGCACGGCCACCGCCAGCGCATCAGCATCACCCAGAATGGCCGGGGCAATCTGGCACTGCACCGTCAGGACGGCGCGCGCAACCGTGTGGTTGTTGGCCAGTCGGGCTGCAACAATGTGGCCGATACCGAACAGGGCGGCGCGCGCAATATTGTGGGCATTTCCCAGATGGGCTGCCGCAATGATGCAACCGTTACCCAAGGTGGCCATCGCAATGCTGTGGGCGTGATCCAGACAGGCACTGGCAATACCGCGCGCGCCACGCAGCACGGCAATGGCAATGTGGTGCTGATCATTCAGGATTAAGCGCCCATCGGCCTTTATGCCGGGGCAAATGCCCCCGGCATAAAGGCCAGCAATCACTTAACAGAAAGGAAGCCGCCATGTCTGCATTTCCCTATATCGCTGCGGCACTGGTTCTCACCAGTGCGGCATTCACCGCCAGTCTGGCCACGTCACAGGCAACACCCCCCGCGATTGTGCCTGCACTCGGTCACGCGACTGTGCAGCCCAATGACGCGGCCGCAACACAGCCCACAGTTTTGGCCACCACCAAAGCCAATCCCGCGCGTGATCCGTTTGTCTGCGAATTGCGCCTGACCGAACATAACCGCCAGGTTACAATCTCTGCCCATGCACAGGCGCATCAGCCCAGCCGGGGCAGCTATCAGCTGGAGGTGGAGCAGCGCAGCTCTGGCGGGCGCGCCACGATCCGGCAGGGGGGGGAGTTCGATCTGAAAGCAGGCGAGGCGGCAGTTCTGGGAGAGGCCAGGTTTTCGGGCCGCGCCCGCGAGTTTCAGGCCGAACTCAGCGTTACGGCCAATGGCAAAACCCGCACCTGCCGCCAAGCTGCCCTGTAACCCTTCGCCCTGTATCCCTTGGCCCTGTAACCCTTCGCCCTGAAACGGAGCTTTGCCATGAAACTCACCCCAGCCAAACCCCGCCTGCCGCGCCTGTTGGGTGCGGCGCTGATTGCCGCCTGCCTTGGCACGACTGCTGCCGCCGGGGGGCTGTCGCTGTCGCTGACCCCGCGCAGCACGACAGAGGCGCAGCTTCTCTCTGCTGCGATCACGCTTTATGCGCTGCGCCGCGATCTGCGCGCGGGCGCCGATATCGGCCAGCGCGGACAGGGCCATGCCGCCGCGCTGTTGCAACAGGGCAGCGGCCAGCGCGCGATCATCCGCCAGAGAGGGGCCGATCACAGCGCCACCCTGTCGCAATCCGGCGCGCCCAATGCGCAGGTTATCTTGCAATTCGGGCGCGGTGCGCAGGCCGATATTGCCCAGACAGGCGGGCAGGCCGGGATATTGCTGCAATTTGCCCCCTAGCAATCTGGGCTTTCCAGCCTGTTGCAAAGGCGATATGCCCCTAGCCAACCGCAGCAACGTGACAGGCAGGCCGTGTCAGATACCCCCCTTGCCCCCCGCAAAGCCCAGGCGCGTCAGGACAGAGTGGTGGCGCGCTGGCTGTGGGACAGCTTTATCCGCCACCGTCTGCCCATCATCGGGCTGGCGGCGGTGTTCATGGTGCTGGAGGCCGCAACCCTTGGTGCGTTCAGCTATCTTGTGCAGCCCATGTTTGATGATGTGTTCATCGCCGGTGACAGGGGCCGGGTTGTGCTGGTGGCGCTGGCCATGGCGGCCGTGTTTTTCGGGCGCGGGCTGGCGCGGCTGGTGCATAAATCGCTGATGGCATGGCAGGCGCATCAGGCCACCGCCGAATTGCAGGCGATGTTGCTGGCCCATGTTGCGCGGCTGGATCAGGGGTTTTTCAAGCATCACGCGCCGGGGGTTCTGATAGAGCGTGTGCGCGGCGACAGTGGCGCTTTGGGGGGGGTGTTCAATGGCCTGATTACCGGGCTTGGCCGCGATGGTGCGGCGGTGATCGTGCTGTTTGGCGTGGCGTTGTGGACAGATTGGCAATGGACGCTGATTGCCCTTCTGGGCATACCGCTTCTTGGCCTGCCGCTGATTGCCATCCAGCGCCTTATCCGGCGGCGCAGCACAGATGCACGCATTGCGGCGGCGGAAAGTTCCAACCGGCTGGATGAGGCCTTTCATGGCATAGCCACTTTGCAGCTGACAGGCTCTGAGGCGCGCGAGATCGGGCGCTTTCGTGCGATCATGCAAAACTTTGTGCGCAAGGCCACGCGCGCGGCAATCGGGCAGGCGGCTGTTCCCACGGTTATGGATTTTGGCGCGGCGATCGGCTTTGCGCTGGTGCTGGTCTATGGCGGCTTGCAGATCATTGAGGGCACGCGCTCTGTCGGGCAGTTCATGTCCTTCTTCACATCGCTTGGCCTCTTGTTTGATCCCATGCGCCGTTTTACGGCGCTGATGGCAGAATGGCAGGCGATTCTGGCCTCTCTAGAGCGCACACATGCGCTGTTGCAGATACAGCCGCGCGTGACCAACCCGCCGCTGCCGCATCTGCCAGCGCCCACGCGCGACAAGGCCAGTGTGGAATTGCGCAATGTCTCTTTCGCCTATGACAGCGAACCCGTGCTGCAGGAGTTGTCTTTTACCGCCCCTGCGGGCAAGACAACGGCCATTGTCGGCCCGTCAGGCGCGGGCAAGACCACGGTTTTCACTCTGCTTACCCGGCTTGCAGATGTGACAGATGGCGCGGTGCTGATTGGCGGGCAGGATGTGCGGGGCATGGATCTGGCCGCGCTGCGCAAGCTGTTTGCGGTGGTCTCTCAGGATACGGCCTTGTTTGATGAAAGCTTGCGCGACAATATCCTGATGGGCGCAGAGGATGTGCCCGAAGCTGCCTTGCAGGCGGCGCTGCGCGATGCCCATGTGGATAATTTCCTGCCGCTTTTGCCCAATGGGCTGGACAGCCTTGCAGGCCCGCGCGGTTCCAGCCTGTCCGGGGGCCAGCGCCAGCGCGTGGCCATTGCGCGCGCGCTGTTGCGTGATGCCCCCATCTTGCTGTTGGATGAGGCCACAAGCGCGCTGGATGCGAAATCCGAGGCTTTTGTGCAAGAGGCGCTGGCGCGTCTGGCGCAGGGGCGCACAACGCTGGTGATTGCGCATAGGCTATCCACAGTGCGCAATGCCGATCAGATTGTGGTGATGGATCGCGGGCGCGTGGTGGAACAGGGCACGCATGCAGAGCTGCTGGCACAGGGCGGGGCCTATGCCCGGCTGCATGCGCTGCAATTTGGCGGGGAATCGGCGGAAGCAACGGGCGGGGGCCGTGAGGGGGCAGGCGCGTAGCTTGCTGCATTTTACAGGTGATACTGTGGGGCTGGTTGAGCGGTTATGGGACGTTGGGGGACGGCGCAAAGCCGCGCAGCGTCGGGCCGCGGTGCGGCGATCTGTCCTTGAGGCTATGTCACTTTATGGCGGCAATGTCCGAACGACACTGAGGCTAAGTGCAGGTTGCAGCCAAATCGCCGTGCCGGGGGGCGGCCCGGCGATGCGCGGCGGCCTGCGGCCTTGATTCCGCGCGGGGCAATCAGCTCTGACCGCCCCCATCCCCCCCCAATAGCCGCCCCTCACGGCAGAACTTTCGCGCAGGTGGTGAACAGGAACGGGCCTTTCCCCCCCTTGGGCGCATCCGGCGACGCGGGGTGCTGTGTTGCGCGGCGCTTGCCAGCTACGGGTGACCAGCTTGGGCCGCGTTGCCCCGTGGCAAGAAGCGCGCGGCTTCGCAGGATCAAAGCGCCCCCCAAGGCTCTGGCGGGGTGTTTGGGGCGCAAACGGGGCGGAGAATTTCCCCCAAGGCGCGCAAGGCCCGCCCTTTCAACCCCCTTCCGCCAAAGCCCGGCAGGCATGCTCTAGGCAAATTCGCCCTGCACATACCAGCCATCACGCTGGGGCGTGTGAAACAGCCAAAGCCGCGCGCCCCTGTCGGTTTGCACCCGCCAGTAATCGCGCAGCCCCGTGCGCCATGCGGGATCATCCAGCCACCATTGCGGGCTGATGCGTTCCGGCCCCGATGCCGCCACCACCCGCCACCACAGCCCCCGCCATTTGAAGCGCTGCGGCAGCGCGCGGCCTTGGCCTGCAATCGCTTCGGGCGGGAAGATCAGCAGCGGGCGGGGCGGCGCGCCGGGCCAATCGCGCGCGGGCTGGCTATAGGCGGCCGCGGCAATGCTATAGGCTTTTTCGGGGATATGGCTGTCTGCGGGCAGATAGCGCCAGACCGACTCAAACCCGATCCGGTTGCATAGCCGCGTCAGCAGATCGGCCAGATCATCCTGGGCCTGTGCGCCGGTGGTGGTTATTTGCGCTGGGGCCATCGCTTCTGTGGCCGTGGCGCTCAGGCGCATGCGGTCAATGCCAAAGCCTGCATCCAGCCCGTCCAGCGCGCGGGTGAACAGGGGGGCAATGGCGGCAGGCTCGCGCATGGGCCGCGCCAGCCCGATTTCCAGCCTTATGGCCTGCCCATCCACGCGCGCCAGTTCCAAAAGCACCCGCCGCGCGCCCTTACCCGCGTGGCGCAGATGGGTACAGAGCCGCGCCAGCAGCCGATCCAGCCCGGCGGTGATATCGCCCAGCAGCCCAATCGGTTCGGGCAGCGACAGGCGCACGGCAAGGGGTGGGGCCTCTGGCGCGGGGGTGACAGGCTCTGCCACATGGCCCAGCGCCTGATCCAGCCGCAAGAGGGGCACCGCACCAAACCGCCGCGCAAGGCTGGGGCGCGGCAATTGATGCAGATCGCGCACAAGGCGCAGGCCCAGACGGGCCAGCCCGTCCAGCACGTCCGGTTCCAGCCGCAGCGCGGCCAGTGGCAGGGGTATCAGCGCCTGTTCCGCGCGCCCCTCTGGCACGATCCCGCCGCGCCCGTAATGCGCCATGGCCCAAGCCGCGCCGCGTGTGGGGGCAATGGCGGTGCGGGCCTCAAAGCCCATGCGCGCGAGCCTTGCGCAGAGATCGGCCAGAAGCGCCCCCTCTCCCCCCAGCAGATGCGCGGCCCCTGTGATATCCAGCGCCAGCCCATCTGCGCCCTCTGTTGCCACCCAAGGGCAATAGCGCAAGGCCCAGCGGCGCAGCGCCTCCAGCGCGCGCCCCTCTTCCAGCGGATCGGCCGGGCGGGTGAGAAGATCGGGGCAGAGCGCGCGCGCATCCGCCAGCCCCATGCCCGCGCGCAGCCCGCGCGCCATGGCGGGCGGGTTCAGGCAAGCCAACCTGTCTGCCCCGCGCGCGCGTTCCACAAGCGCAAATGCCCCTGCAACCGGCCTGCGGCGCAGTGCCAGATCAGAACGGAAACGGGGCAACCAGAGGACAAGGATACGGCGGGGCATGCGGGGGCCATATGTTCACTTTATGTTTCAATTTAGGGCGCGCATGGCCCAGAGTCGAGTCTGCCTCTCGCCGGGCGCCTTCAAGATTGCAAATTCCCCCGCCCTGCCGCATAAGACCGCAGTAAAAGCGTTGGAGTGCGGCATGAATTATCTGGAATTCGAAAAACCCCTGGCCGAGATTGAGGGCAAGGCGGCAGAATTGCGCGCCATGGCTGCGGCCAACCCGGATATGGATGTTGAGAAAGAGGCGGCCGCGCTGGATGCGAAAGCCGAGAAAATGCTGGTCGATCTGTATCGCGGCCTGACGCCGTGGCGCAAATGTCAGGTGGCCCGCCATCCCGACAGGCCCCATTGCCGCGATTACATCGAAGCGCTGTTTGACGAATTCACCCCCCTTGCAGGCGATCGCGGCTTTGCCGAGGATGAGGCCGTGATTGGCGGGCTGGGGCGGCTGAAAGATCGGCCTGTTGTGGTGATCGGTCAGGAAAAGGGGCATGATACGCAATCACGCCTGCGGCGCAATTTCGGCATGGCGCGGCCAGAGGGTTATCGCAAGGCCATCCGGCTGATGGACATGGCAGACCGGTTCCGCCTGCCCGTAATTACGCTGGTGGATACGCCGGGCGCCTATCCCGGCAAGGGCGCGGAAGAACGCGGGCAGGCAGAGGCGATTGCGCGCAGCACGCAAAAATGCCTGTCACTGGGCGTGCCGCTGGTTTCTGTCATCATCGGCGAGGGTGGCTCGGGCGGGGCCGTGGCCTTTGCCACCGCCAACCGGATCGCGATGCTGGAGCATTCAGTCTATTCCGTGATCAGCCCTGAGGGCTGTGCGTCGATCCTGTGGAAGGATGCGGAAAAAATGCGCGAGGCGGCAGAGGCGCTGCGCCTGACGGCGCAAGACCTCAAGAAGCTGGATGTCATTGACCGCATCATCCCGGAGCCGCTGGGCGGTGCGCAGCGCGACCGCGCCGCGATGATCAAGGCCGTGGGCGCGGCGCTGGGTGCGATGCTGAAAGAGATGGACGGCAAATCCCCCGATGCTCTGCGGCAGGATCGGCGGCAAAAGTTTCTGGCCATGGGGTCAAAGGGGCTGGCGGCCTGAATATGTGCCGCTTGGCGCAGGGTGGCGGATGTGAGGCACTTGAGGACGTTGGAAAGTGCGCGCCAAGCGCGGAACCAAGGGCGCAGCCCGCCGCGCCTCAAAGGGCCGCCCCCAGCACGACGATAGGTCACAGGCGATACCGTGGGGCAGGTTTGAGCAGGTTGGGGACGTTGGGGGAGGGCGCAAAGCCGCGCAGCGTCGGGCCGCGGTGCGGCGATCCATCCGAATAGCTAAGCGCTTTATGGCGGCAATGTCCGCGCGAAACTCACGCTATGCGCAGGGTGCAGCCAAATCGCCGTGCCGGGGGGCGGCCCGGCGATGCGCGGCGGGCTTCGCCCTCGATCCCGCGCAGGGGTTCGGCTTCAACGTCCCCATCCCCCCAATAGCCGCCACTCATCACTGACAAAAGCCAGCAGATGCAAAGCGTTCCTCAGGCGGTGCAAACCGAGGGCCGCGCCTTACCCCTCTACCCGCGTCAGATCGGCGACTTGCTGGCAGGTGGTGCGGATGCGGCTCAGGAGGTTCAGACGGTTGCGGCGCACGATCTGACTGTCGGTATTGACCTGCACCGCGTTGAAAAACGCATCAATCGGCGCGCGCAGGGCGGCCATAGCGGTCATGGCGGCGGCGAAATCCTCAGCCTGCATGGCGGGCGTGATGGCGGCTTCGGCCGTGTCCAACGCCGTGAACAGCGCCTTTTCTTCGGGCGTTTCGGCCAGTTTGGGGTCGGGGCCGAAGGAATATTCCACCCCGTCCCTGGCTTCCTCTTTCGCAAGGATGTTATTGGCGCGCTTGAACCCTTGCAGCAGGTTTTCGCCATCTGCGGTTTTCAGAAAGGCCGAGAGCGCTTCGGCGCGTTTGACCAGAAGCGTGAGATCATCATTGCCGGGCATGGCCAGACAGGCGTCAATCACATCATGGCGAATGCCTTGGTCGCGCAGATGGGTTTTGAGACGGTCGTGGAAGAAGGAGAGGAGGTCGTCCAAAGATTCATACGTCAAACTATTTTTGTGTATTGTAGGGTCAACAACACCAGACTGTGCAAGCTCTACCAAATTATACTTTATGGTAATGATTTTGTATTGCTCAGTGTCGATCTTCGTAGCGCCTTCGTAATAATCTGCTACGGCATCGCCATTGACGAGTTCCTTATGGGTCAGAAAGATTGATTTGAGATCAAACCTCACCCCATTCCCCAACACCAACCGAATAACCCCCAGCGCGGCGCGGCGCAGGGCGTAAGGGTCTTTGCTGCCTGTTGGCTTTTCATCAATCGCCCAGAACCCTGTCAGCGTGTCCAGCTTATCGGCCAAGGCCACGGCCACGGAAACGGGCGCGGAGGGCACGGAATCTGACGGGCCAAGCGGTTGGTAATGTTCCACACAGGCGCGGGCCACATCCTCGGACAGGCCAGCGGCGCGGGCATAGTAGCTGCCCATCAAGCCTTGCAATTCGGGGAATTCGCCCACCATGTCCGAGCGCAGATCGGCCTTTGCCACGCGCGCGGCCTGTTCGGCCAGATCTGCATCCGCGCGCACCAGCGGCGCAATCTCGCGCGCAAGCGCTGCGATGCGGGCCACGCGGTCGGCTTGTGAGCCGAGCTTATTGTGGAATGTCACATTTGCAAGCCCCGCGCCCATGCCGTCCAGCCCCTGGGCCGTGACAGTGCGCAGATCATTTTCCCAAAAAAACTTGGCATCTGAGAGCCTTGCAGCCAGAACTTTCTGATTGCCCTTCAGGATGGTTGCGCCCTTGTCGGCGGTGTCGCGGTTGGCGACTGTCACAAAGCCAACAATCTGCCCTGATTTCGGATCACGGGCGGAAAAGAATTTCTGGTGCTCGCGCATCGAGGTTTGCAGCACCTCCGGCGGCAGGTCCAGAAAATCGTCCCCGATGCGGCCCATCAGCACCACGGGCCATTCCACCAGCCCCGCCACCTCGGCCAAGAGGCCTTGGTCGTCGACCACTTCCAACCCATTGGCAAAGGCCATCTGGCTGGCATCATTCCAGATATGCGCGGCGCGTTCCTGTGGATCAAGGATCACATGCGCGCGTTTCAGCTTGGCGGCGTAATCGTCAAACCCTGTGACAGCGAAGGCATCCGGCGCCATGAAGCGGTGGCCGCGCGTGCTGTTGCCAGCGGTTATGCCATCAACGGTGAGCGGCACAATCTCTGCCCCGGCCTCTGTGCTCAGGATGCACAGGATCCGGTGCAAGGGCCGCACCCATCGCAGGCTGCCACTGCCCCAGCGCATGGATTTGGGCCAGGGGAAATTGCGGATCGTCTGCTCCAGCACCTCGGCCACGATGTCGGGTGCGGCGCGGCCCGGTGTGGTGATGGTGGCGAAATACGCTTGGCCCTTCTTGTCATCGCGGACTTCCAGATCGGCCATGCTCTGGCCTATCCCGCGCAAGAACCCGTCAATCGCGGCCTGCGGGGCGCCAAGCTTGGGGCCTTTGCGTTCCTCGCGCAGGGTGGGCGAATGGGCCGACAGGCCCTGCACCGCCAGCGCAAGGCGGCGCGGCGTGGCGAAGGCGGCGGCATTGGCATAGGTCAGGCCCGCGCCCACCAGCCCATCGGTGACAAGGCGCTTAAGCGCCTCTGCGGCGCTGGCCTGCATACGCGCGGGGATTTCTTCGGAAAACAGTTCGATCAGAAGGTCAGCCATCGCTCTCACTCTGCTGTCGGGGGTGGCGGGCAGAAGGGGGGCACGGGATCGCCATCAAAATGGGCCGCGCCACAGGGGTTGATCTGTTGCCAGGCATAGCCGTGCCCATCTTGCACGATCACAACGCGGTCTATGCCGTAGCGGATATTGGCCACGCCCAGAACGGCTGTTGCGCGGCCCTCGCGCAGGGCCTGTGACAGGGCGGCGGCATTGAAGCAGCCAAACCAGCCCGGCGCGTTCAGGGGGGTTGCGCCCTCATAGGGGGTGAGGGTGGCGGGGTCTGCATCCGTCTCGAAACAGGCGCGGTAGCGGATGGGAGAGCTGTCTGAATCTATGCCCTGAAAATTCTGCACGGCAAATTCAGCAGGGGCATCTGCCCCAAGGGGGGTGAGCGGAATGCTCTCTTGCGCGGGCAACCTGTCATAAAAGGCATAGACCTGAAAGTAATAGGCCCCGCCCCCGGCAAGGACAGTGCAGACCAGCAGAAAGACCACAAAAATACGGCCCATCAGGCTGCCGCCCCCCCGGCCTGTGCCCCGCCCGCTTCGGTTTGCACGAAAGCATCGGCGCAAAGCTTGGCCAGCGCGCGCACCCGCCCGATATAGGCTTGCCGTTCGGTGACAGAGATCACGCCGCGTGCATCCAGCAGGTTGAACATATGGCTGGCCTTGATGCATTGGTCATAGGCCGGATGCGCCATGCGGATGGCTTTGCCCGTGGCCGGATCTTGCAGCGGCATATCCAGCAGGCGCGCGCATTCGGCCTCTGCATCCTCAAAATGGCGCAACAGCATCTCGGTGGTTGCGCCGTGGAAATTGTGGCGCGAATATTCTTCCTCTGTCTGGCGGAAGATATCGCCATATGCCAGCGGGATGGGGGCATCGGGGGCATTGAAGGGCATGTCCATCACATGATCAAAGCCCAGAACATACATCGCCAAACGCTCCAACCCATAGGTCAGCTCGCCCGACACGGGCGCACAATCATGCCCGCCCACCTGCTGAAAATACGTGAATTGCGACACTTCCATCCCGTCGCACCACACTTCCCAGCCAAGGCCCCATGCGCCAAGCGTGGGGGATTCCCAGTCATCCTCGACAAAGCGGATATCATGCAGGGCATCATCAATCCCGATGGCGCGCAGCGAACCGAGGTAAAGCTCCTGCAAATCAGGGGGCGAGGGTTTGATGATCACTTGATACTGGTAATAATGCTGCAAGCGGTTCGGGTTCTCGCCATAGCGCCCATCTGTGGGCCGGCGCGAGGGCTGGACATAGGCCGCAGCCCAGGGCCTGCTTCCCAGCGCGCGCAGCGTTGTGGCGGGGTGAAATGTGCCTGCGCCCACTTCCATATCATAAGGTTGCAAGATGGCGCAGCCCTTGGCCGCCCAGTAGTTTTGCAGCCGCAGGATGATTTCCTGAAAGCTTTGGGGCAATTGTGACGAAGAATCAGAGCGCTCTTGCATGGCCGCCTCTTGTCTTGTGCGCAGTTTTTCTTAAAGCTTGGCCTCAATAGGCAAGCCAGCGCACAGGGTCAACGCACAAACCGGTATGACATGGCCCGAAGGTGCGGCGCGGAATGGAATTTGAAAAGGACAGCAGGATATGGGTTTGACAAGATGCCGCATCGGCTTCTGGGCGGCGACAGCTTTGCTTGGTGCCATGATCGGACTGGGGCCAGCGCAGGCGCAAGACCAGCGTTGGCTTCAGATAGAGGCCCATCGCGATATCGAAACCGCATTGGAGCGCGCGCGCGTGCTGGATACCGCCTTGGAGAATATTGCCGGGTTTCGGCTGCCAAGTGACTGGATCGCGCTAAGTCTTGGCCCGTTCGAGAGTGAAACAGATGCTTTCGCGCTGCGCAGAGAGTTGCGCGCGCAAGGTATTATCCCGGCAGATGCCTTTATCAGCAACGGGTCTGACTATCTGGTGCAGGTTTTCCCGCAAGATGGCATGCCGCGCAGCCCCGTAACTGTTGCCCCCGCCGTGCCAGAGGTGGACGCACAGCCAGACCCCGCGCCAGAGGTGGCAATCGCCCCCCCGCCAGAGCCAGAGCCTGAACCAGAGCCAGAAGAAACCCTTGCACAGGCACAGGCGGCAGAGCGCGCGCTTGATCGGGATGCGCGGGCCGAAATACAGACGGCTTTGCAGTGGTTCGGCTTTTACAACCTTGGCATAGATGCCGCCTTCGGCCCCGGCACGCGCCGTTCCATGAGCGCCTGGCAAGAGGCGCAGGGTTTTGCGGCAACCGGTGTTCTGACCACCCGCCAGCGCGAGGCCCTGCTGGGTGATTACCGCGCCGAACTGGCCGCGCTGGGTATGGAAACCGTGCGCGATGAATTGGCCGGGATCAGCATTGATCTGCCCATGGCGCTGGTGCAGTTTGAACGCCACGAAACCCCATTTGCCAAATATGTCTCGCGCAATGACAGCGGCGTGCAGGTGCTGCTTATCAGCCAGTCCGGCACGCAAGCCACCCTGTTTGGCCTCTATGAAATCATGCAGTCGCTGGAAATTGTGCCTCTGGAAGGCCGGCGCGAGCGGAGCCAGAATTCCTTTGTTCTGACAGGGCAAAGCGAGACCTTGCGCTCGCACAGCTTTGTCCAGTTCCGCAATGGCGAGGTGAAGGGCTTTACCTTGGTCTGGACGCCAGAGCGCGATGCGCAAATGGCGCGTGTTTTGCCCATGATGGAAGCAAGCTTTGCCACCTTCAGCGGCACATTGCCCGAAAGTGCCGGGCCTGCCAGCGCCGTGGCGCGTGCGGATCTGCTGGCCGGGCTGGCGCTGCGGCGGCCGGATTTCTCGCGCTCTGGCTTTTATGTGGATGCCACGGGCACAGTGCTGACAACATCTGCCGCCGTCGCCCAATGTGGCCGCGTCACGATAGACGAGGCCTATGATGCGCGCGTTTTGCGCCGGGATGATGCCTTGGGCCTTGCTGTTCTGAAACCCGAAACACCACTTGTCCCGATGGCCTTTGCCCAGTTCCAAGACCGCGCGGCAGCCATGGGGGCAGAGATTACGATAGCCGGGTTCTCGTTTGAAGATTCAATGTCCAGCCCGATCCTGACCTTTGGCCGCGTTGATGCGCTGGAAGGGCTGAACGGCGAAAGCGATCAGCTGCGCCTGAATGCCGAGATCCGCCCCGGTGATCTGGGTGGGCCAGTCTTTGGCAGCAATGGCGCAGTGATCGGGCTTTTGTCCGGCCAGCCCCAGGATGGGGCGCGGCAATTGCCAAGTGATGTGAATTTCGCCGTCAGCGCGGCGGCCATTACAGGCTTTTTGCAAGCGGCCAATGTCTCTGTCGGTACGCTGCGCGAGGATGTCTTTGTTCCGCCAGAGCGTCTGACACGGATTGCAGGGGATTTGACAGTGCTGGTTTCCTGCTGGAACTGAGGGCCAAGGGGGCGCTTTGCCGCCCCCTGCGCCCATGCGTGTCAGCGATAACAAATTCTTGAGTTTTCAGCGCATAAGCCTATGCTGCGCCGCAGCTTGAGAGAGTGCCACATGCCCAAATACCTGACGCTGACAGATTACGCCCAGATTACCGGCTCTGCGCCGATAAAGCGCCAAACCCATGGGTGGCGGGCGAAATGCCTGCAACGGCTGGTGCGGCTGGATATGCCCGTGCCGCAAACAATTGCACTGTCTTTTGCCGTGGTGCGGGAAATCGCTACAGGCGCGCAGATGAACCTGCGTCATCTGCTGTCGCATTTCCCGCAAGGGCAGCTTCTATCCGTGCGCCCTTCGGCAGAGCATCCGCAATGGGGGGGGCCTGCCGCGATTTTGAATATCGGCATGAATGATGACAAACACGCCGAAATCGCGGCGCTGTATGGCGAACCTGTCGCAACGGAAATGTATCTGCGTTTCGTGCAATCCTATGCGGCGCATGTGGCCCATCTTGATCCCGATATGTTTGATGTCACAGAGCCATCCTTGCCCGCCTTGCAAGCCGCGCTGCGTGATTTCGAGATGGAAACAGATGATCCTTTCCCGCAATCGCCCGCGCAGCAATTGGCCGAGGTGCTGCGCTCCATGGCGCGGGCATGGGAAGGCACCACCGCACGGCTCTTGCGGCAGGCACAGGGCGCACCGATGGAAGCCGGGCTGGGGCTGGTGGTGCAGGCCATGGCGGGGGGCATTGGCGCTGGTGAAAGCGGCGCCGGGCTGATCCGCTTCATAGATGCCGAAACCGGCGCGCCACAGGTGACAGGGCGGTTCAAATCGCGCGGCCTGCACGGGATGGAGGCCATGGGCGAGGGGGCAGATGTGCTGTATCTGACCCGCGACAAACGCGGCCCCTCGCTGGAAGAGCGCTGCCCAGAGGCCTTTGCCGAATTGCTGCGCCACGGCGAATTTGCCCGCAAGCGCCTGCGCGAGGAAATGGAGATCGAATTCACGCTCGATGATGGCAAACTGTGGGTGCTGGATGCGGTGACAGTGCAGCGTTCCTCGCGGGCCTCTGTGCGGGTGGCGGTTGATCTGGCGAATGAAGGGATTATCGAACGCGATGAGGCCCTGATGCGCATAGCGCCCAAGGCGCTGAGCGAATTGCTGCACCGCCAGGTTGATCCCCGCGCGCGCGGAGACGTGTTTGTGCGCGGCATTGCCGCCAGCCCCGGTGGCGCGCGCGGGCGGGTTGTGTTCAGCTCTTCCGCCGCGCAATCCTGCGCTGCGCGGGATGAGGCGTGCATTCTGGTGCGGCGCGAAACCACGCCCGAAGATATCCGCGGCATGCATGTGGCCCAGGCCGTGATCACGGAACGCGGCGGCATGACCAGCCACGCGGCGGTGATTGGCCGGGGGCTGGGTGTGCCCTGTGTTGTGGGCGCGTCAAGCATGCAGATAGACGAGCGGCGCAGAACAGTGCGCGCAGGCGGCATAGAACTGTCAGAGGGGGATATTCTGACAGTGGATGGCACCAATGGGCTTGTGCTGATCGGCGAGGTTCCCTTGCTGGAACCGGCTTTGGATGATCGCTTTGTCACGCTTCTGGATTGGGCCGATGATCGGCGTGATATTGGTATTCGTGCCAATGCCGATACCCCCGCAGATGCCCGCATTGCGCGCGAATTCAAGGCGCAGGGGATTGGGCTGTGCCGCACGGAACATATGTTCTTTGAAGATGACCGCCTGACCCTGATGCGCGAGATGATCTTTGCCGATGCGCCCGAAGACAGGTCAGACGCGCTGGGCCGCCTGTTGCCCATGCAGCGTGATGATTTCATCGAATTGTTTGAAATCATGCAGGGCCAGCCGGTATGCATTCGCCTGTTTGATCCGCCTTTGCATGAATTCCTTCCCCATTCCAAGGACGGGCTGCGCTTTCTGGCAGATGCGCTGAACAAACCCTTGTCAGAGATTACCCGCCGCGCCGAGGCACTGTCGGAATTCAACCCGATGCTGGGCATGCGGGGCGTGCGGCTGGGCGTGACGATCCCGGAAATTTATGAAATGCAGGTGCGGGCCATTTTCGAGGCCACGGTAGAGCTGACGCGCCGCGCCGCGCCTGTTATTCCCGAAATCATGATCCCGCTGGTTTCTGCCATGCGCGAGGTGGAACTTGTGAAATCGCGGATAGATGCGATTGCCGCCACGGTGCGCTCGCGCCTTGGGATGGATTTTGATTACCGCATCGGGGTGATGGTGGAAACACCGCGCGCGGCGCTGCGCGCGGGTGATATTGCGTTGCATGCCTCTTTTCTGTCTTTCGGCACGAATGACCTGACACAGATGACATATGGCCTGTCGCGCGATGATGCCGGGCGGTTTATGTCGGATTATGTAAAGCAGGGCGTTTTCCCCGAAGACCCGTTTCATACGCTGGATGTGGAAGGCGTGGGCGAATTGCTGAAAATCGGGGCCGAACGCGGGCGGCGCGCGCGCGATGATCTGACACTCTCGATCTGTGGCGAACATGGGGGCAGCCCGGATTCGATTCGCTTTTGCCGCAATCTGGGCTTTGATTATGTCTCTTGCTCGCCGTTTCGCGTGCCCGTGGCCCGTCTGGCGGCGGCGCAGCTGGTGATTGCCGAGCAGGGATAAGCCAAGCTTTTCAGAGCATTTCATCAGGCACGGGCGGAAGCTCGCGCATCACTTTTGCGCGATCCGCACCGATTGTGGACGTTTTGGAAAATTTCTGATATGCGCCATTTTGGGATAACGGATGCAAAATTTGGGGACAGGGCGCAATGCTGCTTGCGCCTTGCACAGAAAATGGTCGGTAAGTCTTTGCCGCGGGCAGTTCTGCCTGCTGGGATTAAAATGATTTTTGATACGGAATTGAAACATCGGCCAACCGGTGCGCGTATGGGGGTTTCCCTGCGGCGCCGGCTGACAGTTTCGGCCCTGTGTGCAACTGTAGCGCTGGTGCTTCTCCCTGGTGTCGGCTCGCGCGTGGAAAACGCAACATTATCTGCGGCAAGCGCAGCCTCTATCGAGGGTGAGATTTCCAACCCGCTGCGCCGCCACGCAAATCTTGCGGAACTGCCCAAAACCGATGCACCCGCGCCACAGGATTACAGCCTTGTTTTGCGGGCGCTCCAGCACTCTAACCCTGTGCGGCGCAATGCGGGCCTGACAGATGATGTGCAGGCTGAACCGATCCGCCTTGCCAGTCTGGAGAGGGATATCTCCATCACCCTGCCGCTGTCTTATTTCGGGGTTCCTGCAACGCCGCAGGCCATGCCGGATACACCGCGCGCGGCCAATCCCGTCGCGGTGGATATCCCTGCGCCCCCTGTAGAGGGCGAGATGCCCTTGGCGCTGCCGGACAGCCCGTTTGCGCCCGGCCTGTCGCTGCGGCCCCCTGCGCGCCCAGAGGGTTTGGCGCGGCGGGTGGTGCAATATAGCCGGTCATGGCTGCGCTCTGTTCCGGCACGTGAGTTGACCGAGCAGGAAGCTTGCCTTGCAACCGCAATCTACCACGAGGCCCGTGGCGAAAGCCTGCGCGGCCAGTTCGCTGTGGCCGAAGTGATCCTGAACCGGGTGGATTCGCGCAAATTTCCCAATTCCATTTGCGGCGTTGTCTATCAGGGCGCGCAGGCGGGGCGCTATGGTGGCTGCCAGTTCAGTTTTGCCTGTGATGGCAATTCCGAAGCCATGCCCAACCGCAACGCTGCCCAGATTGCACAGCGCATTGCCCAAGTCATGGCGGGGGGCGGCACACGCGCGCTGACACAGGGTGCAAAATACTTTCACACCACCGCTGTCTCGCCCAGTTGGGCAAAGCGCTTTACCCAGACCACGCATATTGGCGCGCATCTGTTCTATCGCGGCTAATCCCTTTGGCGCGTAGCGGGCCTTAGCCCTGCGCGGCCATATGCTGCCACAGCAGGCTGTCCAATGCGCCCAGCCGCGCTTCTATCGCGATCATGGCATCCACAATCATATCCTCGCGCCAGCGCCGCCCGATGATCTGCACGCCAATCGGCACTGGCCCCGCGCCCGGATTGGCCAGCCGCGCAGGCAGATTGCCCGCAGGCAGGCCGATAAAATTCATCCCATAAGACCACAGCGCCGCGCCCAGCGCCTCGCGCACGCCCTCGGCCCCTTGCGCATCGCGGCCCGGCGCAAAGAAGGGTTGCGGCAAAAACGGGGTCAGCACCAGCGGGTAGCGCTGCTGCATCATCGCCCAGTCGCGCGCAAACTGGCTGCGCCTTGCAAGGGCGCGCTGGTAGTCCAGCGCGTCAAACGGGGGGAACTGGCGAAAATATTCGGCAAAGATGGCGCGCAATGTCGGGCTGCCCATCTGCTCTATATCGTCTTGCATCAGACAGGCCACTTCGGTCATCAGCGCGCGGTAGCCGGTTTGGGCCATTTCGGGCATGGCGGGGGGTGTGATGTCTTCCACCAGATAGCCCGCATCTTGCAGGGCCGCGCGCGCGGCCTGCAATGCGGCGCGCACATCGGGGTGCAGATCAAACCCATAGGTTTCGCAGCTATAGCCTACGCGGATTGGCCCGTCTTGCGGCCCCCCGCGCCAAGGAAGCGGCACATGGAAGGGATCGCGCGGATCGGGCGCGATAAGGGCAGGCATGGCCAGATGCAAATCAGCCGCGCGGCGCACAAGCAGCCCCTGCACCGACATCGATTGCGCCAGCATCCCGCGCTCTGCTTTCTGGCTGGGGTTCCATGCCGCAACCCGGCCCAAGCCCGGTTTCACTGTCACCGCCCCCGTGGCAGAGGCCGGAAAGCGCAGGCTGCCGCCGATATCATTGCCATGCGCCAGCGCGCCCATGCCCGCCATCACCGCAGCCCCCGCCCCGCCAGAGGAACCGCCCGCGCTGATATGGCCCCCCCAGGGGTTATGCGTGCGCCCGAAAAGCGGGTTGTCGGTATCGGCCCGGAAAGACAGTTCCGGCGTATTGGTGCGCCCGATCACCACCGCCCCCGCCGCTTGCAGATTGCGCACCACCGGCGCATCCTCGCGCGCGATATGGTCTTTCAGCGCGTCCATGCCGTTGGATGTGGCTTGCCCCGCCTGATCCACATTGATCTTGATCGTCACGGCCAGCCCGTGCAACGGCCCCGGCGCGGCCCCGCTTGCGCGCGCTTTGTCCAGGGCGCGCGCGCGTTCCAGCGCGTCATCCCCCAGATCCACCACCACCGCATTCAGCCCCGGATTGGTGGCGCGCATGCGGGCCACGCTGGCGCCAACTGCCGCTTCTGCGGAAATTGCGCCGCTGCTTATGTGCCGGGCCAGATCTGCTGCACTCAATTGCCAAAGCGGGGTGTCGTGGGGCATGGGGTTCTCCTGAAAGGGAGGGGGCACAAGGCCCTAGAGGTCGCGCAAGCGCGGGGGCGGTGCAAGCCCTATCTTGGCAGTGGCTGGTTTTCGGCCACCCTGTCAAAAGCCCTCTTCCCTAATGCCCGCCGCTTGCATAAGCTTCGCGCAGAGGCTGGATTTACAGGAGGGTGTTATGCTTGGCCGTTTGAAAATGGGGCTTGCCATCTTGGCGCTGATTGCTTCGCCCGCACTGGCGCAGCGCACCGATATTTCCGTGGGCATGGTGCTGGAGCCGCCAAACCTTGACCCCACAAGCGGCGCAGCCGCAGCGATCCGCGAGGTGACATATTCCAACATATTCGAGGGGCTTACCCGGTTTGGGCCGGATGGTTCGGTTTTGCCCGGCCTTGCCCATGGCTGGGATCTGTCCGATGATGGCCTGACCTATACATTCCATCTGCGCGAAGGCGTGCAATTCCATGATGGCGCGCCCTTTAGCGCCGAAGATGTGGTTTTCTCGCTGGATCGCGCGCGGGCCGAAGATAGCACCAATGCCCAAAAGCAGCTTTTCGCCGCGATAGAGATTGTCACGGCGATTGATCCGCTGACAGTGCAGGTCACGCTATCGCAGCCGCAGGGCGCGTTTTTGTTCAATATGGCGTGGGGCGATGCCGTGATCATGTCGCCCGCCAGCGTGGCCAGCAATGCCACCAACCCCGTGGGCACTGGCGCATTCCGCTTTGTGCGCTGGGTGCAGGGCGACCGGCTGGAGCTGGAGCGCAACCCCGACTATTGGGGCGAGGCCCCGGCGCTGGAGCGCGCGACCTTCCGCTTCATCTCTGACCCTTCCGCCGCTTTTGCCGCCATGATGGCGGGCGATGTGGATGCATTCCCCAATTTCCCCGCCCCTGAAAGCCTTGCGCAATTTCAGGCCGATTCCCGTTTCAATGTGATTGTCGGTTCTACCGAAGGGGAAACCATCCTATCCATGAACCACCAAAACCCCGCCTTGGCAGATATCCGCGTGCGCAAAGCCATCGCCCATGCGATTAACCGTCAGGACATCATTGACGGGGCGATGTTTGGATACGGCACGCCCATTGGCAGCCATTTTGCCCCCCATCACCCCGATTATCTGGATCTGACCGCCAATTCCCCCCATGACCCAGAGGCCGCGCGCGCCCTGCTGGCGGAAGCTGGCCAAGAGGGGCTTACATTGCGCCTGATGCTGCCGCCCCCCACCTATGCCCGGCGCGGCGGCGAGATTGTGGCGGCACAGTTGCGCGAGGTCGGCATTGCCACGGAAATCAGCAATCTGGAATGGGCGCAGTGGCTGGAGCAGGTGTTTCGCGGGCATGATTTCGATCTGACCATCATCAGCCATACAGAGCCGATGGATATCGGCATCTATGCGCGCGACAATTACTATTTCCAGTATGACAGCGCGGATATGAAAACAATCATGGCAGAGCTGGAGGTCACATCAGACCCAGAGGCGCGCACCGCCCTGTTGCAAGCGGCGCAGCGCCATATTGCCGAGGATTTTGTCGTGGCCTTTCTGTTTCAGCTGGCCAAAACCGGGGTTGCCCATGCCGATATCGAAGGGCTGTGGGAAAATGCCCCTGTGCCCGCAAATGATCTGACGGGCGTGCGCTGGGCGCGCTAGGGCGCGGCACCGTGCCAGAGAGGCGGGAAACCCGCCTCTCATGGCTATCTTCAGGCCGCGCGCCCATACCCTGCTTGCGCGGTGACAGGAACCTGACAGCCCCATGCTTCGCTTTGCCCTTCAGCGCCTGTTCTCCCTCGCGATCAGTCTGGTCGTGGCCAGCCTTGTGATCTTTTTCGTGATAGAGGTCATCCCCGGCGACCCTGCCGCCTATATGCTGGGCATGAATGCGCAGCCCGAAACCGTGGCGGCATTGCGGCGCGAGCTGGGGTTGGATGCGGGGCCGATTGCGCGCTATCTGGCATGGGTGGGCGGTATGCTGGTGGGGGATTTTGGCACATCCTATACCTACCGCGTGCCTGTCAGTGAACTGGTGCTGGCGCGGTTGGGGGTATCGCTGCCGCTGACGCTTTATGCGCTGCTGCTCTCTACTGCGATTGCCTTTCCTGTGGGGCTGATCGCGGCGGCGCGGCGGGGGTCTGGCTTGGATGCGGGGATCATGGGGGCCACGCAGCTGGGCATTGCCATTCCCAATTTCTGGTTCGCCATGCTGCTGGTGCTGGTTTTCGCCATTTCGCTGCAATGGTTTTCTGCTGGTGGCTTTCCCGGCTGGGACAGGGGGTTTTGGATCAATATCAAGGCGCTTACCCTGCCTGCGGTGGCGCTGGCATTGCCGCAAGCCTCCATCCTTGCGCGCGTGATGCGTTCGGCAGTGATAGAGACATTGGGGCAAGATTACATCCGCACCGCCCGCGCCAAGGGCCTGTCGCAGCGCCAAAGCGTGTTGCGCCATGCGCTGCGCAATGCGCTTATTCCGGTGCTCACCATCATCGGGCTGCAATTTTCATTTCTGCTGGCGGGCGCGATCATCATTGAAAATGTGTTTTTCCTGCCCGGCCTTGGGCGGTTGATCTTTCAGGCCATCACCCAGCGCGATCTGATTGTGGTGGAATCGGTTGTGATGCTGTTGGTCTTTGCTGTCATCCTTGTCACGTTTCTGGTGGATATGGCCTATGGCGCCGCCGACCCCCGCTTGCGCAGGCGCGGCGCATGAGGCGCGCACCCCTCACCCTGCTGGCCGGTGCGGCCCTGACAGGTGTTTTCGCGCTGGCGGCGCTGGTGTCGCTGCTCTGGACGCCATATGATGTAACGGCCATGAATATTGGCGCGCGCCTGCAAGCGCCCAATGCGCAGCATTGGTTTGGGACAGATCATTTCGGGCGCGATATCTTGTCCATGATCATGGTGGGGGCGCGGATTTCCATTGCCGTGGCGGTGGTGGCCGTGGGGATGGGCATGGTGCTGGGCGTGCCGCTGGGCCTGCTGGCTGCGGCCAATCGTGGCGGGCTGTTGGATGAATTGATCATGCGCGGCAATGATCTGGTGTTTGCTTTTCCCAGCCTTGTGATTGCCATTCTGATAACGGCGGTTTTTGGCCCTTCGGCGGTGAATGCCATCATTGCCATTGGTATTTTCAACACCCCTGTTTTTGCGCGTGTGGCGCGGGGCGGCGCGCTAAGCCTGTGGACGCTGGATTACATTCGCGCGGCGGAAGTGTCGGGCAAGGGCAAGCTGCGCATCTCTGCCGAACATATCCTGCCCAATATCGCCAATCTGCTGATTGTGCAGGGCACAATCCAGTTCAGCCTTGGGATATTGGCGGAAGCGGCGCTGTCTTATGTGGGGCTTGGCGCGCAGCCGCCGATGCCCAGTTGGGGCCGCATGCTGGCAGAGGCGCAGACGATGATCTCTTTCGCCCCGCATCTGGCCATTCTTCCCGGCCTTGCCATTGTGCTGACAGTTCTGGGCCTGAACCTGATGGGCGACGGGCTGCGCGACAGTCTTGACCCGAAATTAAGGCGCGCAAGATGAGCCTGATCCGCGTTGAAAACCTGTCGCTGGATATTCACGGCACGCCCATTCTGCGCGATGTCAGTTTTGATATCGCGCCGGGGCGGGTCTTCGGGCTGGTGGGCGAATCCGGCTCTGGGAAATCCATGACATCGCTGGCGCTGATGAAGCTCTTGCCAGACGGGGCCACGCGGGCAGGGCGCGCGCTGATGGATGGGCGCGATTTATTCGCGCTTGATGAAGGCGCCATGTGCGGGCTGCGCGGCAATGAGATCGGCATGATCTTTCAGGAACCCATGACAGCGCTGAACCCGGTGCGCACAATCGGGGATCAGGTGGCCGAAACGCTGGTCATCCACGGCGCGGCGCGGCGGGCAGAGGCGCTGGAGATCGCGCGTGCGAAGCTGGATCGCGTGGGGCTGGATGGCGCGCGCTTTCCGCTGGATCGCTACCCGCACGAACTGTCGGGCGGACAGCGCCAGCGGGTCGTGATCGCCATGGCCATCGCCCTGCGCCCGCGTTTACTGATCGCGGATGAACCTACAACGGCATTGGATGTGACCACGCAAGCGCAGATTCTGGATTTGCTGCGCGGGCTGGTGGCAGAAGAGGGCATGTCGCTCTTGCTGATCACGCATGATCTGGCCGTGGTGGCGGGGCTGGCCGATCATGTGGCCGTCATGCAATCGGGCAGGATTGTGGAACAGGGGCCGACAGAGGCGCTTTTTCGCCGCCGCGCCCATCCCTATACGCGCGCGCTGTTTGCGGCCTCTGCGCATCGGCCGGCGCGCGTGCCCACCGCCCGGCCTGATATGCTGCTGGAGGTGGCGGGGCTGCGGCGCAGCTATGCCTTGCCGCGCCGCACCCTCTTTGGCCCCGCCCCCCGGATGGAGGCTGTGCGCGGTGTCAGCTTTGCCCTGCACAAGGGGGAATCGCTGGGGCTGGTGGGGGAATCGGGTTGCGGCAAATCCACCCTGACCCGCGCCATTCTGGGGCTGGAAGCCGTGCAGGCGGGCCATATCCGTTTGCAGGGGCAAACGCCCATCAGCCCCAAAATGCCAAAGCCCGCCCGCGCGGCCATGCAGGTCGTGTTCCAAGACCCTTATGGCAGTTTCAACCCGCGCTGGCGCGTGGCGCAGCTGGTGGCGGAACCCTTCCACCTGCTGCCGGAATGGCCCAAGGATGCCCGCGCGCGGGTGGAACAGGCGCTGTGCGACGTGGGGCTAACCGCGCCCGATGCCGATAAATACATTCACGAATTTTCCGGCGGTCAGCGCCAGCGCATTTCAATTGCCCGCGCGCTGATAAACCGCCCCGATCTGATTGTGCTGGATGAAGCCGTTTCCGCGCTGGATGTGCGGGTGCGCGCGCAAATTCTGGATTTGCTGGCGCGGCTGCAAGAAAGCCATGGGCTGGGCTATCTGTTTATCAGCCATGATCTGCATGTGGTGCGCGCGATAACTGATCGTGTGATGGTCATGCGCGCGGGCGAGATTGTGGAACATGGCCCGACAGAGGCGGTTTTTGCCCGTCCTGCCCATCCCTATACCCGCGAATTGATCGCGGCTACCCCTGTAATCCCGCCTGCATGGATGGAGGAGCCAAGCAATGCACCTGTGGTATAACCCGCGCGAAATTCTGATCGGGGGGCAGTGGTTGCTGACACCCGATGCGCTGCCCGTCGAAAACCCCTCTACCGGCGCGCAGATGGCAGAGATTGCGCGCGCAGGCAGCGCAGAGATTGACGCGGCGGTGATGGCTGCGCGCGCCGCGCTGTGCGGCGCATGGGGCGCCGCCACAGCATTGGAGCGCGGGCGCATTCTGGCGCGCATGGGCCAGATGGTTGCCGCGCGCGCCGATGATCTGGCCGCGATAGAGGCCGCCGATGTGGGCAAGCCGGTAAGGCAGGCGCGCGCCGATGCGCTGGCCCTTGCCCGCTATCTGGAATTTTACGGCGGCGCTGCCGATAAGGTGATGGGCGAGACAATCCCTTATCTGGCCGGATACACGGTTTATACCCTGCGGGAACCGCATGGCGTGACCGGACACATCATCCCGTGGAATTACCCGATGCAGATCATTGGCCGATCTGTTGGCGCGGCGCTGGCCATGGGCAATGCCTGTGTGCTCAAACCCGCCGAAGATGCCAGCCTGACAGCGCTGGCCTTTGCCCGCATTGCCCAAGAGGCGGGCTTGCCCGATGGCGCGCTCAAGATCGTGCCGGGTTTGGGAGAGGAGGCGGGCGCCGCACTGGCCGCCCATCCGGGGATAGATCATATCTCCTTCACAGGCTCTGTGCCGGTGGGCGGGCTTATTCAGGCCGCAGCGGCGCGCAATGTAATCCCTGTTACGCTGGAACTGGGCGGCAAATCGCCCCAGCTTGTCTTTGAAGATGCCGATCTGGACGCGGCCTTGCCGTTTCTGGTGAATGCGGGGCTGCAAAATGCCGGGCAAACCTGTTCTGCCGCCTCGCGTATTCTGGTGGCGCGCGCGCGCTATCCAGAGGTGGTAGAGCGTATGGCCGCGCAGTACCGCGCGCTGCGCGCTGGCCCGGCGGCGGATGATCTGGATCTTGGCCCCCTGATTTCCGCGCGCCAGAAAGCCGGGGTGCAAGCCTATCTGGCGCAGGGGCGCGGGCTGGAACTGGCGGCCACAGGCCAGATTGTGCCAGATGCCCCCGCAGGCGGGCATTATCTGGCCCCCCATCTTTTTGCCGGGGTCGCGCCGGGCCATGTGCTGGCCCAGCAGGAAATCTTTGGCCCGGTGCAGGTGATCATCCCGTTTGAGGATGAGGCAGAGGCGCTGGCCATCGCCAATGGCACGGAATTTGGCCTTGTCGCCTCTGTCTGGTCGCGCGATGGTGGCCGCCAGATGCGCTTGGCGCGGCAGTTGCGGGCAGGGCAGGTGTTTATCAACAATTACGGCGCGGGCGGCGGGGTGGAATTGCCCTTTGGCGGGGTTGGAAAATCCGGCCATGGCCGGGAAAAGGGGTTCGAGGCGCTTTATGGCTTCTCCACCCTGAAAACCGTGGCGGCGCATCATGGCTGAAAGGGGGGCTAAGGCATGAGGCTGGAAGGGAAAACCGCAATCATTACCGGCGGCGGGTCTGGCTTTGGGGCGGGCATTGCACGGCGCTTTGCGCAAGAGGGCGCGCGCGTGATGGTGGCCGATATCAACACGGACGCTGCCGCCGCGGTGGCGGCAGAGATTGGCGGGCTGGCCCAAGGCGTGGATGTGGCCAATGATGCCAGCGTGGCCGCCATGGCCAAGGCCGCGCTTGGCCGTTTCGGGCGGTTGGATATTCTGGTCAATAATGCCGGGATCACCCATTTGCCCCAACCAATGGAAGATGTCACAGAGGCCGAATTTGACCGCGTTCTGGCGGTGAATGCGAAATCTGTCTTTCTGACAGCGCGTCATCTGGTGGGCCATATGAAAGCCAATGGCACAGGCGCGATCCTCAATATCGCCTCGACTGCCGGGGTCTCGCCGCGCCCAAGGCTGAATTGGTACAATGCCTCGAAGGGCTGGATGATCACGGCCACCCGCGCCATGGCGGTGGAACTTGCCCCCAGTGGCGTGCGGGTGAATGCGCTTAATCCGGTGGCGGGCGAAACCCCCTTGCTCAAAAGCTTCATGGGCGAGGATACGCCCGAAATCCGCGCCAAATTTCTGGCCACGATCCCGCTTGGCCGCTTTTCCACCCCGCAGGATATGGCCAATGCGGCGCTGTTTCTCTGCTCGGACGAGGCCAGCATGATAACCGGCGTCGCGCTTGAAGTGGATGGCGGGCGCTGTATCTGAAGAAAGGGAGGGGCCATGCAACCGGGCGCACGCAATCTGATTACCGATGTTGCTGGCCTGATGGTGGGCAATGCCGAAGATCACACCATCAAGACAGGCTGCACAGTGCTGACAGCCGCGCGGCCTTTCACGGCGGCCGTGCATGTCATGGGCGGCGCACCCGGCACGCGCGAGACAGACCTTCTCGACCCCGACAAACTGGTGCAAGAGGTGGATGCGCTGGTCTTGTCTGGCGGTTCGGCCTTTGGGCTGGATGCGCCTTCCGGCGTGGCAGATGCCTTGCGCGCACAGGGGCGGGGCTTTGCGGTGGGGGCGCAGCGCGTGCCCATCGTGCCCGGTGCGATCCTGTTTGATCTGACAAATGGCGGGGCCAAGGATTGGGCCGAAAACCCCTATAAGGCGCTGGGCGCGCGCGCGCTGAAACAGGCAGGCCCCGATTTTGCCCTGGGCACCGTGGGCGCAGGCACAGGGGCCATGACAGCGCGGATAAAAGGGGGGCTTGGCTCTGCCTCTGTGGTGCTGCAATCGGGCTTTACTGTTGGCGCGCTGGTGGCGGTCAATTCCGTCGGCTCTCCCCTGGTGGGCGAAAGCCGCCATTTCTGGGCCGCCCCCTGGGAAATGGGGGCAGAGTTCGGCGGGCTTGGCCTGCCCCGCAGCTTCGATCCCGCGCCAGAACCCTTCTGTGGCAAAAGGCTGGGCGAGGCCACCACCATCGCCATCATCGCCACCGATGCAAAGCTGACCCAGGCACAGGCCAAACGCTTGGCCGTGGCCGCCCATGACGGGATTGCCCGCGCAATCGTGCCGGCCCATTCGCCGCTGGATGGGGATCTGGTCTTTGCCGCCGCCACCGGCGCGCGCTCTCTCTCAAATCCCTTGACCGATACCTTCGCCCTTGGCCATGCGGCAGCCATCTGCCTTGCCCGCGCGGTGGCCCGCGCAATCTACCACGCCCGCCCCGCGCCGGGGGATCGGCAAGCGTGCTGGGGCCAGCTCTAGCCCCTGCCTCAGGGGCCTTGGCCCCTGATCAGATCGCCCGCGCCCTGTCTCCTGGTCTGCCCAAACCACCGTGCCTTGCACCCGGCTGCATTCATCTTGGCTCAAATATCCTCAGGGGGGTGAATTGCGGCCTTGGCCGCAAGAGGGGGGCGCGAGCGCCCCCCTGTCTCCGCCGCCAACACAGCCTTTGGCCCGATGTCGCAAATCCGTGTCGCAAAGGCGCTTGACAAATCTGATTGTTTTTATCAACAAAGACCAACGCCCAGCCAGCCGCCCCAAGCCAAGCGCAGCCCGGCATATCTGATTTGCCCAAGTATGAGAGGGATGATGATGTGCGCAGACAGTATCGGGCAGCCGGGCCAAAGCAGCCCGGCACCACAGGAAGCAGCGCAGCACAGCGCGCCGCAGGATGCGCCAATCCCCGTCCATGCCGCCCAAAGCCTGACAGAAGGGGGGCCGACTGCGCATATCCTGCTGGAAGGGCAGCTTTATACCTTGCGCATCACGCGCGGTGGCAAACTGATCCTCACCAAATAACGCAAAGCCCGATACCCAAGCCAGCAAGCAAGGATGCCCGCATGAGCAAACTCCCCTCACCCTGTATTGGCGTGTGCAAATTCAAACGCGAAGGCCATTGCATTGGCTGTTCCATGACCAAGCCACAGAAATCCATGTTCAAGAAGCTGAAAAAGGAAACGCACCAGCGCGCCTTCATAGACATGCTGGTGCATCAGCAAAGCGATCTGGGAAAATACAGACATTGGCCAGAGGCCTATCGCAAACGCTGCGACAAGAAAGGGGTCAAAGCCCCGATCTAGCCACAGGCTGGCATGTCAGCCAAGATGGGCGCGCAACAACCAGGCAAATTTCTCATGGGCCTGGCCGCGGCTGATGACCAGATCCTGCGTCAGCAAATCCCCATGCTCTTCCGCAATCGCTGCCGCACCGGCCATCGTGGCCGCCAGGGTTTCTTGCGCGCGGGCAAGCGTCTCGACCATCTGCTCGGCACTGGCATGGCCATCATGCTCCGCCACCTTGGAGCGCTTCAGCATCCCGGCCAATTGCCCTTCGGCATGGCCGCCAAGGGCTTTCACGCGCTCTGCAAGCTCGTCCTGTGCACCAAAATGATCTTCATAAATGGTTTGGAACATCTCATGGAGCGGTCCAAAGGACATGCCCGTGACGTTCCAATGAAAATTCTGTGCCAGCATGGTGGTCACAGCGGTTTCCGCCACAGCCTGATTGAGTGCTTCGCAAATTGCCTCTTTGGCGGAGACTGTCAATTGCTGTGCTGTTTGGGTCATGAAACCCTCCCTTTTCGCGTTGCAAATTCTGGATATCCTGTGCGGGACTGGCTGGCGCTGCGCTGGCTGCCCATGCTTAGAGGATAGGGCAGATATGCCCATGTTTCAAGTTATTTATTAGAAAGATTCTAAAATTCAGGCCAAGGGCAAGGCGCCACGCTCTGTGCGCAAAGGCCGCATCCGCGCCACCAACTCTGCCGCAAGCCACCCCACAGGGCGGCGCAAATGCAAGGGCAGGCGCGCGCGCAACAAAAACGCCACACTGCCATGATCCGCGCGCGTGATCGCGGCAAAGAGCGCCAATAGCCAGCTTTCATCAAAAGAACGCTCTGGCGCGTTCACAGCATGGATGATCGGCCCTTGGGGCAGTGCCTGGGCCAGAACCCGCAACAAGGCATCAGCGTATTCCTGCGCGCCCTCTTGCGGGGCATGCATCAACAAGGCGCAGGTCTGGAACACATCCACCCGCGCTTTCGCGCGGCATGTGCGCATCAAAACCCGGATCAAGGCCAGACCGGGATCTGGCATTTCTGGCGCATGCTCCGGTATCGCCACAGGGTTCAGGGCAAAAGACGACATTGCATCAGCCTCCAATACCCGACAAATATACTATGAAATTCGCGCCGCGCCACCAAAATCGTCTCTATCCACGCCAATTTCATCTTGGCCCAAATATCCTCAGGGGGTGAATTGGGCCAAAGGCCCAAGAGGGGGCGCGAGCGCCCCCTGCGCGCCGCCTTGCCCACGCGGGCCAACATTGCCACTCATGCGCCGCGGTTCCCATCGGCATCACATCGCGCAAGCCCATAGATGCGGTTACAGGGGGGGTGGGGTCATGGGCAAGATGGCATTGTCCAGCAGCAGCACAGGCCCGAACCAGACAGCAAGCAAGATCACGGCGGGCCGCGTCAGCGTGCCAGACAGGCTTTCCAGCGTCTGCGCATCGCGAATCTCGACCGATTGCACACGCGCGCGCGGCTCTGCCTCCAGTCTTGCGCGCACATGCGACCGCAGGCGCGCGGCCGTGACCCCGGTTGTGGCCATGTCCACAGCCTCGGCGAGTGCGCGCGCAAGGATCGGGGCGGCCACACGATCTGCCGGGCCAAGGCGGGTATTATCCGCACTCACCGCCACGCCATCGCCCTCGCGCAGGATCGGTGCGGCGATGATTTCGATCTCATAATCCAGATCGCATGCCAGTTGGCGGATGATGGCCAGCGCCTGATAATTGCGCATGCTCAAAACAGCGGCAGAGGGGCGGATGATGTTGAACAGCTTCGCAACCCCGGTTGCAAGCCTGCGAAACTGGCCCGGTTGTGCCTTGCCCAGATGGAATTTCGCCAACTCGCCCGGATCAAGCGCAGTTCGCAGCGCGGGCGGTTGGAATTCGGCCAGGTCGGGGGTGAAGGCCGCATCTGCGCCGGCGGCTTCCAGCGCGGCCAGATCGGCGGGCGCTGCTGCACAGCGGCAGGCTCATCAAAACGGCCTCTGGATCATGTCCCGTCTCCAGTCCAAACTTCGTGCCCCGATCGTAAACAAGGTTATATTCGGCATAGAGCCCGCGATGGATAAGCTGGGTTTCCTTGTCGGCCTCTGTCCAGCCTGTGTGGCGGCGGCGTTCCACCTGCGCCAGAAAGGCAGGCAGGAAGGCGCGGCCCACATCCTGGGTAAAGGCGAAATCGGCTTCCCAATCGCCGGTGCAGTGATCATCATAGAAAATCCCGCCCACACCGCGCGCGCGTTTGCGGTGGGGGATGAAGAAATACTCATCCGCCCAGGCCTTGAAGCGCGGATACAGATCTTGCCCATGCAGGTCGCAATGGTGCTGAAGCGTGGCATGGAAATCTGCGGTATCTTCGGGATATTCAATGCAGGGATTCAGGTCTGATCCGCCGCCAAACCACCACCCGCCCACTGTCCAGAACATGCGTGTATTCATATGCACGGCAGGGACATGGGGGTTTTGCATATGCGCCACAAGCGATATGCCACTGGCCCAGAAGCGGGGGTCTTGTTCCAGCCCCGGAATTTCCTTGCGCGCGGTCAGCGAGCGCTGGGCCTCCGGCCCAAGCGCGCCAAACACTTCCGACACATTGACGCCCACTTTTTCAAACACCCGCCCGCCGCGCATCACACTCATCAGCCCGCCGCCCGCATCTTGCCCATCGGGGCCGTGGCGTTGGGTGTCGCGCACCTCAAACCGCCCGGCGGGCTGGTCTGAGAGCGGGCCTGCAAGATGGCTGTCCTCCACCGCCTCGAAGGCCGAAACGATCTGGTCGCGCAAGGCGCGGAACCATTGGGCCGCGCGGGCCTTTTGGGGGGTGAAATCATCCGTCATGGGCAATGTCCTTCTCAGCTTGGGACAGATGTGGCATGGCGGGGCAAAACTGACAAGCCAAGTTTACATTTTTGCCAAAAGCGCCGCATGCCGCGCCAGAAAGGCCGCGCGCGTTTCCGCAGGGGGGCGCAGATGCAGCGCAAGGCTTTGCACCAGCGCGCGGTCGGGTTTGCCGAAAAAGCGGTCGGCTTCGGCCTCGGTAAAGCCTGCAAGCCGGGTGGCTTCCATCCATGCCGAAATGCGGTCGGCGGTTTTGATGCGCTTTTTCACAGCGGCGGGCAATTTGGCGGGCAGGCCAAAACGGATATGGATAGCCGCGCTCAGCCGCTCATCCAGCGCGCCATAGCCGGGGCCAACGGCCGATTTGACAGGCGAAATCATATCCCCGATCACATATTCGGGCGCGTCATGCAGCAGCGCGGCCAGTTGCCAGCGCGGTTCCGGCCGGGGTGTGGTGGTGGTGAAAATCTGTTCCACAAGCAGCGCGTGTTCGGCCACCGAATAGGGCCAGTCGCCCCGCGTCTGCCCGTTCCAGCGCGCGACAAAGGCAAGGCCATGGGCGATGTCTTCCACCTCTATATCCACGGGCGTGGGATCTAGCAGATCCAGCCTGCGGCCAGACAGCATGCGTTGCCATGCGCGGGGGGGGGCTGGGGGCATGGGGGCCTCTTGCTTCGCTATGGCCGCTCAGGCGCGTTTGCCAAGTTGCGCCACGCCCATCACCTCCAGCACTTTGGCTTCAATCTGGGGGGCGTTCATGGCGGCGATATCATACATGTCGCGCGGGCTGGCCTGATCTATGAAAATATCGGGCAGCACCATGGAGCGGAATTTCAACCCGTGATCAAATACCCCCTCATCTGCCAAAAGCTGCGCGACATGGCTGCCAAAGCCGCCCACCGCGCCTTCCTCTATGGTAATCAGCGCGTCATGCTCGCGCGCAAGGCGCAAGATCATCTCGCGATCCAGCGGTTTGGCAAAGCGCGCATCGGCCACGCTGGGTGTAATGCCCTTGGCGGCCAGCGCCTCGCAGGCGCGCAGCACTTCGCCCAAGCGCGTGCCGAAAGACAGGATGGCCACGCCATTGCCCTCGCGGATCATGCGGCCCTTGCCAATTTCCAAGGGGGTGCCGCGCTCGGGCATCTCGACGCCCTCGCCTTCGCCGCGCGGATAGCGGAACGCAATCGGCCCCTCGTCATGCCCGGCGGCAGTGGCGACCATATGGACAAGCTCTGCCTCATCGGCGGCGGCCATCACCACAATCCCCGGTAAGTTGGCGAGGAAAGCCACATCGAAACTGCCCGCATGGGTCGCGCCATCCGCCCCCACCAGCCCCGCGCGATCAATCGCAAAGCGCACGGGCAGGCGTTGAATGGCCACATCATGCACGACCTGATCATAGCCGCGCTGCAAAAAGGTGGAATACATGGCGCAAAACGGTTTCATCCCGCCTGCGGCCAGCCCCGCGCAGAATGTCACGCCATGCTGTTCGGCAATGGCCACATCAAACATGCGCTGCGGAAACTGGCGGGCGAATAGATCAAGCCCTGTGCCATCTGGCATGGCGGCAGTCACGGCCACGATTTTATCATCGCGCCGGGCCTCTGCAATCAGGCTTTCGGCGAAAACCTTGGTATAGCTGGGCGCGTTTGAGGGCGCTTTGTGCTGTTTGCCGGTGACGATATCGAATTTCGCGCGCGCATGGCCGCGATCCTCGGCCCCTTCGGCGGGGCCATAGCCTTTGCCCTTTTTGGTCAGAACATGGTTCAAACAATGTGCCGCCCACTGTCACATGCTTGAGCAGGTCTTTTGCGCGCCGCGCCCCTTCCTGAAAGGGCGGGGGCAGCAGCGAGAACGCGCTTTTCATGGCGTGTTTGATCTCTTGCATCGGCCTGTCGGCATAAAGCCGCGACAGATAGCTGGACAGCGCACCTGTGGGCGGCGCAATGGACATGTCATTGTCATTGAGGATGACAAACATCCGCCGCCCCAGATGGCCGGCATTGTTCAGCGCCTCGAACGCCATGCCGGCGCTGATGGAGCCATCGCCGATAACGGCAATCGCATCGCCCAGCGCGGGATCGGGCGCGCCGCCAAGCTCGCGCGCCATGGTAAAGCCCAGCGCGGCAGAGATGGAGGTGGAACTATGCGCCGCGCCAAAGGGATCATAGGGCGATTCAGAGCGTTTGGTGAAACCCGACAAGCCGTCTTTCTGGCGCAGGGTGCGAATACGGTCGCGCCGCCCTGTCAGAATTTTATGGGGGTAGCACTGGTGCGATACATCCCAGATCAGCCTGTCGCGCGGGGTATCGAACACGGCATGAAGCGCCACTGTCAGTTCCACCACGCCCAAGCCCGCACCCAGATGGCCGCCGGTTTCGGACACAGCGGCAATGGTTTCCGCGCGCAATTCATCCGCCAGTTGCCGCAATTCGCGGTCGCTGAGGGATTTCATATCGGCGGGGCTGTGCACCCTGTCCAGAATGGGCGTTTGCGGCATGGCTTTACCTTTCGGGTCGCTTGCGCATGTGTCAGGTTTGACGGGCGATAACGAATTGCGCGGCCTCTCGCAACAGTTCCGCATCGGGGCCGTAGGGGGCAAGTGCTGCCTCGGCCTCGGCAATCAGGGCGCGGGCGCGGGATTTCGCGCCATCCAGCCCCAGAAGCGAAACAAACGTGGCCTTGCCTGCCGCCATATCCTTTTGCAGCCTCTTTCCTGTCAGGGCCATATCGCCCTCTATGTCCAAGATGTCATCGGCAATCTGAAAGGCGAGGCCAATCGCCCGCGCATAGGCGGCCAGCGGCGCGGGATTGGCGCGCGCCATGCGCGCCCCCGCGCAGGCCGACCATTCAATCAGCGCCCCGGTTTTACCTGCTTGCAGGGCGGTTATCGCCGCCAGCGACAAGGGCGCGGGCGCGCTTTCGGCGGCAATGTCCAAAGCCTGCCCCAGCACCATCCCGGCCGCGCCAGAGGCATGGGCAAGGCTGGCAATCAGATCAAGCCGGGCCTCTGGTGTGGGGGCGGCATCGGGGCGGGCCAACAGGCCAAAGGCCAGCGTTTGCAGCGCATCTCCGGCCAGAACGGCGGTGGCCTCATCCCAACGGATATGCACTGTGGGCTGGCCACGGCGCAGATCATCGTTATCCATTGCGGGCAGATCGTCATGCACCAGCGAATAGGCGTGCAGGGCCTCGATCGCGGCGGCGGCTTGAAGCGCTGTTTCCTGCCCGATCCCATGCAGCCGCGCGGATTCCAGCACCAGAAAGCCGCGCAGCTTTTTGCCACCGCGCGCGGTATAGGCCATGGCATCGCGCACGGCACTTTCAGGCAAAGTGGCGATTTCGGCCTGAAGCCGCGCGTCAATCGCTGCGGCGGCGCTGGCCAGCGCGCTGGCAAAGCTGCTCATGCGGTGAAAGGCTCTGTGCCCTTGGGCGTGCCATCTTCGGCCAGCCGGATCGCCTCGACCCGCATTTGCGCGGCGTTCAGGCGCGCTTCGCATTGCTTTTTCAGCGCCGCGCCGCGTTCATATAGCGCGATAGAGTCTTCCAGCGGCACATCTCCGCGTTCCAGCCGGGTGACAATCTCTTCAAGCGCGCGCAAGGCGTCTTCAAAGCTCATCTCTGTGACAGGTGTCTCGCTCATGCGCCCTTCTCCATCAATACCCGGATATGCGCGGCAACCGAACGGCCCAGCGCGCCCAAGTCATAGCCCCCTTCCAGCACGGAAACCAGCCGCCCGCCCGCATGGCGCGCGGCAATGTCACACAGCGCGCCGGTGATCCATGCGAAATCTTCTTCCACCAGTTCCAGTTGCGCCAGCGGATCATCGCGATGGGCATCAAACCCGGCAGAGACAAGCACCAGTTCGGGGGCAAAGCGTTCCAGCTGCGGCAGCACCATATCTTCATAAATCTGGCGAAACCGCGCGCCATCCGTGCCCGGTGGCAGCGGCACATTCAGCACATTGCCATGCGCGCCGCGCTCTTGTGCCGTGCCTGTGCCCGGCCAAAGCGGCATCTGGTGGCTGGAGATGAAAAAGGCGCGCGCCTCGTCCCACAGCAAATCTTGCGTGCCATTGCCATGGTGGACATCGAAATCCACCACCGCCACGCGCGACAGCCCATATGCGCCAAGGGCATGGCGCGCGGCAATGGCCACGGTGCCAAACAGGCAAAACCCCATGGGTGTGGAAGCTTCCGCATGGTGGCCCGGCGGGCGCATGGCGACAAAGGCATTTTGCGCGGCCCCGTCCATGACCATATCCACCGCATGACAGGCCCCGCCCACCGCGCGCAAGGCCGCGTTCAGCGATCCGGGCGAAACATGGGTATCGGCATCCAGCTGGTAAATGCCCGCCGCCGGAATGGCCTGTTTTATGCGGGTGACATAGCTTTCGGGATGGCAGAGCAAAAGCTGCCCATCATGGCCCAAAGGCGCATCCAGCCGCAAGAGGGCGGCAAATTCAGGCCCCTCCAGTGCGGCACGGATCGCCTTCATTCGGGCAATCTGTTCAGGATGCCCGGCAGGGGTTTCATGGGTGGTGGCGTCGGGATGGGAAAGAAGCGCTGTTGTCATGGCCAAAAGTTAATCCATTGGCCGGGGCGGGGAAAGAGTGATTTTCTGTCGCGCCCCGCTTGTGGCAGGGGGCAAGGGGTGGCACTCTCGCAGGCAAGGGCCGTTTCCGGCAAAGAACAAGGATATTTCAAATCATGCTCACCCAACAGCTTTCACTTGAAACACCCAGCCCGGCAGAGCATGCCTCTTTCACAGATGCCGATGCGGCGGTTGCCTATCTGGAAGAGTTATATACCAGCGCCACGGGCTTTCTGATCGGGGCGTTCAATGGGCTTGTCAGTGGTGCGCAGCGGCCCGCGCGGTTTCGCGCCTTCTACCCTGAAATCCGGTTTGAAACCTCGCGCTATGACCAGATCGATTCGCGTCTGAGTTTTGGCCATGTGGCAGAGCCGGGGGTTTACGCCACCACTGTCACCCGCCCTGATCTGTTTCGCCATTACCTGCGCCAGCAAATCGCGCTTTTGATGCAAAGCCACGGGATGCCTGTCAGCATCGGCCCGTCCAGCACGCCCATTCCGCTGCATTTTGCCATGGCCGGGCGCGGGGATGTGCAATTGCCCGAAAGCGGTGATCTGGCGCTATCGCTGCGCGATCTGTTCGATGTGCCCGATCTGGCCACCACCAATGATGATATCGTCAATGGCGAGCGCACGGTGAATGAGGATGGCTCTCGCCCGCTGGCCCCGTTTTCGGCGCAGCGCGTGGATTATTCGCTGGCGCGGCTGGCGCATTACACGGCCACGGCGCCAGAGCATTTTCAAAACCACATCCTGTTCACGAATTACCAGTTTTATGTGGATGAGTTCGAGGCCTTTGCCCGCGCCCAGTTGCGCGACCCCGATAGCGGCTACACGGCCTTTGTGGCCCCCGGCGATGTTGTTGTCACCGATCCCGAAGCGCCCATCCCGCCGCTTTCGCGCGTGCCGCAAATGCCCGCCTATCATCTGAAACGCGCGCGGGGCGCGGGGATAACACTGGTCAATATCGGGGTTGGCCCTTCCAATGCGAAAACCGCGACCGATCATATCGCAGTGCTGCGGCCCCATGCCTGGCTGATGGTGGGCCATTGCGCGGGCCTGCGCAATTCGCAGGCGCTGGGCGATTTCGTGCTGGCCCATGCCTATCTGCGCGAAGATAACGTGCTGGATGCCGATTTGCCTGTCTGGGTTCCCATTCCGGCGCTGGCAGAGATACAAATCGCGCTGCAAGATGCCGTGGCGCAGGTGACGCAGCTGGAAGGCTATGCGCTGAAGCAGATCATGCGCACAGGCACTGTGGCCACGATCGACAACCGCAATTGGGAATTGCGCGATCAATCCGGCCCGGTGCAACGGCTGAGCCAATCGCGGTCTATCGCACTCGATATGGAAAGCGCGACAATCGCCGCCAACGGGTTCCGCTTTCGGGTGCCCTATGGGACATTGCTTTGCGTCTCCGACAAGCCCCTGCATGGCGAATTGAAGCTGCCGGGCATGGCGTCGAGCTTTTACAAGACGCAAGTGGCCCGACATTTGCAAATCGGGATTCGCGCGATGGAGCTGTTGCGCGATATGCCGATGGAGAAAATCCACAGCCGCAAACTGCGCTCATTCAGTGAAACGGCGTTTTTGTAGGTGGGTTTTTTCTGGGATTTTCCGATTTATCCCCGGTTTTATGGCCTTTGGGTGATTGCCAGCCCCTTGAAAACCGGGCTAGATGCGCCTCGCAACTTATCGTAGGGGGCGCAATCGCGCCGGGCCTCGCAAGATTCAGGAGTATGACATGACAGCAAAACCGATGACCAAAACCCAACTGGTAGCCGCACTCGCCGAGAAGATGGATGCCGACAAAAAGACGGCAGGCGCGGCACTGGATGCTGTTGCGGAACTGGTCATGCAGGAAGTGGCCGCTGGCGGCGCGATCACGCTGCCCGGCATTGGCAAGATCATGTGCCGCGCCCGCCCGGAGCGCCAGGTGCGCAACCCTGCCACGGGTGAAACAATGACAAAGCCCGCCGACAAGGCTGTGAAGGTGACAATCGCCAAAGCCCTGAAAGATGCTGTGAACGGCTGATAGCCGCCACTGCGCAAGATGACAGGGCCACCCGAAGGGGTGGCCCTTTTCGCATGGGTTCGCCCGCCAATGGACAACTGTCAAAAACAGCGCCACATTTGCCGCATGGAAAACACCGCACTTCCCCCCGATGATCTTGGCAAGCTGGTGGCATTGCGCCACGCGCTGCATGCTGCCCCCGAATTATCGGGCCAAGAGCGTGACACGGCCGATAGGGTGGCGGATTTCCTGCGCGATACCCGGCCCGATCTTGTCTTGCGCGGGCTGGGCGGGCATGGGCTGGCGATGGTTTATGAGGGTGCTACGCCGGGGCCTTCGGTGATGTTCCGGGCAGAGCTGGACGCGCTGCCCATTGCCGCGCGGGGTGGGTTTGCCCATGCCTCGCGCCGTCCCGGCAAGGCGCATCTGTGCGGCCATGATGGACATATGGCCATTCTGGCAGGGCTTGGCCTGTGGCTGGCGCGCAACCGGCCCGCGCGGGGCCGTGTGATCTTGCTGTTCCAACCCGCAGAGGAAACAGGCGCAGGCGCGCGCGCCGTTCTGGCAGACCCGCAATTTGCCCAACTGCGCCCTGATTGGGCCTTTGCGCTGCATAACATGCCGGGCCTGCCTTTGGGCGCGCTGGCTGTTGGGCCGGGGCCTGCAAGCTGCGCCTCTGTCGGGGTGCGGCTGGTGTATCAGGGGCGCGAGGCGCATGCCTCGCTACCCGAAACGGGGCTTTCGCCTGCGCCCGCGCTGGCCGCGCTGATGGCTGATCTGGCGCCCTACAGCACCAGCCCCGAAATGGGGCCGGAGTATCGGCTGGCCACGCTGTGCCATATGCGGCTGGGCGCGCCCGCCTTTGGCATTGCACCGGGGCAGGCAGAGGCATGGATCACCCTGCGCACCCTGTCCGATAGCGCCTTGGCAGAGTTCGAGGCCGCGCTTGCCGCACAGGCCCAAAGCCGCGCGGCGGCGCTGGGGCTGGGTGTGAGCCTCTCGCGCCATGACCATTTCAACGCCACGCTGAATGATGCCCAAGCCGCCGCGCATATCGCGCATGCCGGCGCGGGGCTGGCGCTGCCCAAAGCGGAATTTGCCCTGCCGATGCGCGCGTCAGAGGATTTCGGGGCTTTCAGCGCCTGCACCCGCACGGGCCTGTGCTTTCTGGGCGCAGGTGTGGCGCAGCCGGATTTGCACACCCCCGAATATGATTTCCCCGATGCCCTGATTGCCCCCGGCGTGGCCCTGTTTGCCGCAATCTGGGGGCAGGTGCTGGCGGCGGATCGCTCTGGCTAGGCTGGCCGCAGGCGTGGCGGGTTACTTTTGCAGACTTGCTGGCCATTCGGGTGGGCGAAAGCCCGCCAGCATCCAGCGCAGCACTTGGCAGGCAATCGGGTTTGGTGCGCGCGCTGTGCTGGCGTCATCACGGGCTTCCCATTTGCGGATGGTTGTGGGGGCGGTGTTCAGGATATGCCCAAGCTGCGCAACCGTCAGGCCCAAGCGGCGACGGGTGGCTTTGAATTCGGCAGCGTCCATTGTCATAATCTGGAACCCTTGAAATTGATAAGCGCGCCAATGATCTGCGCGCCTTGTTTCTCGCATGTGTTGGCCGCGCAGGGCAAGGCAGATACCTGGCGCCCCCCTGCCTCTGGGGCTGGCGTTTTCACTGCTTTCCTGTTCAGATAGCCCCGAAATGATCTGTGGAGGGAACTAAGGATGTATTCGCATATTCTTGTCACTGTGGCCTATGACGAAGGCCATAACGCTGCGCCATCTTTGGCAGTGGCCAAAACCCTGCTTGCGCCGGGTGGGCAGATCACATTGCTGCATGTGATGGAACCTGCGCCCGTTTTCGCGCTGAGCTATCTGCCCGCAGGCTGGCGCGACGAAATGCGCAGCGCGATAGAGGCTGATCTTGCAGAATTGGCAGCGGATATCGAAACGGCGTCTGTTGTGGTGGCCGAAGGGGATGCCGCGCATGAGGTGCTCGAACATGCCCGCGCGCAAGGGGTGGAGTGCATTGTCATCGCCTCGCACCGGCCCGGCACGCAAAGCCTGCTGCTGGGATCGACCGCCGCAAAGGTGGTGGCGCGCGCGCAATGTGCGGTGCATGTCATCCGGCGGGGTGCGGCTGCGTGATGGTGCCGCCTGTGGCGCAGATTGGCGGGCGGCGGGTGCTGTTTGTGATGGCGGCTCAGGCTGAATACGGCCCCCATCTGCGCGCGCGGTTTGCCCCGGTGATAACCGGGGTCGGCCCTGTGGAGGGGGGCGTGGCCACGGCCGCCACCTTGGCGGCATTGCAGGCGGTGGGCGGGTTGCCCGATCTGGTGGTCTCGCTTGGCTCTGCCGGGTCTGCGCGGCTGGAACAGTGCGCAGTCTATCAGGCCAGCGCCTTGGCCTACCGCGATATGGATGCCACGGCGCTGGGATTTGAGAAGGGGGTCACCCCTTTTCTGGGCCTGCCCGCGCGGCTGGATTTGCCCTTGCGCATTGCGGGCCTGCCGCAAGCCACGCTTTCGACCGGGGCCAATATTGTGTCGGGTGGCGATTATGCGGGTATTGCCGAGGATATGGTGGATATGGAAACATTTGCCGTGCTGCGTGCCTGCCAGCGCTTTGGCTTGCCACTGCTGGCACTGCGCGGCATTTCAGATGGCGCGGCCCCTTTGGAAGGGCTGCACAGCTGGACGGAATATTTGCATATCATTGATGAAAAGCTGGCGCAGGCCGTGGACAGGATGGCCGCACAACTGGCCGCCGGGGGGCTTGGTCTGGAGGTTTAGCCGGGCGCGCGCAAAGACGGGGTCTTTCCCAATGGCACGCGAAAGAAGGCAGGGCACTACGCCCCGATTGTCTGCAAGCGCCCTGTAAAAGCCCTGTAAAAGCCCTATGTCGCACAGGGCGGCCAGCGCCGCACCCGCATTTAAGTGGTCGCATGTCTTTTTGCGCAAAACCGGTTCCCAGTTTTGCGCGACATGCTCTGAGGCGCGCGCTCAGGCTGCGCCGTGATAGCGCCGCGCATAGCGCTGGCCAAGGCCCGTCAGCACCTCATAGCCGATTGTCCCGATCACATCGGCCAGATCATCCACGCCCTGTTCCGGCCCCAGAAGATCCAGCGCGTCAATATCGCCCGGAACATCGGACACATCTATCGTCAGCAGATCCATGGACACACGGCCCACCAGCGGGCAGGGAATATCCCCGGCCCAAAGCGTGGCGCGGCCCGACAAGGCGCGGTGAATGCCATCGGCATAGCCCGCCGCGATTGTGGCAAGGCGCATGTCGCGCGCTGCGGTGAAGGTGTTGGAATAGCCCACTGTTTCGCCCGCCGTCACATCGCGGATCTGGATGACAGGGATGGACAGTTGCACCACAGGCTGCGCCTGTGTGAAAGGCGCACCGCCATAAAGCCCGATCCCTGGGCGCGTCATGTCAAAATGATACTCCCGGCCCAAGAGCACGCCGCCTGTTGCTGATAGCGAGCGCGCCACGCCGCAACCCTCTGTCAGCGCGCGGAACAGCGCGAGTTGCTGGGCATTCATCGGGTGGTCTGGATCATCGGCGCAGGCCAGATGCGACATGATCACATCCGGGCGCTGCGACAGGGCAATCTGGGCCACGGCCTGCCATTCGGCGGGTTCCATGCCCAGACGGTTCATGCCTGTATCCAGCTGAATGCCGAAGGGGTGGCCGGGCAGGGCCTCGAAATGGCGGGTCAGTTGTTCGGCGGAATTGAGAATGGGGCTAAGCCGGGCTTCGGCGATCAGGCGCGCATCGCCCTGCATGTGCCCGCCATAAACATGGATCGGCAGTTCTGGCCCGATGGCCGCGCGCACGGCAACCCCCTCTTCGGCCACGGCCACGAAAAACCGCCGCGCGCCTGCCTGTGCCAGCGCATGCGCCACATGGCCCGACCCCAAGCCGTAGCCATTTGCCTTTACAGTTGCCGCTGTCTGCACCTGTGCCCCCGACATCGCATTCAATGCGCGCCAGTTTGCCTGCAGGGCCGAAAGATCGATATGAAGTTGTGCCTGTGCCATGAGTGCGCAGATGCTGAATTGCGCTTCAAACGTCAAGCAGGAAAACGATGGTGCTGTGAGAGAGGATTGAACTCTCGACCTCTCCCTTACCAAGGGAGTGCTCTGCCACTGAGCTACCACAGCATGATGCGCGGCTAGGTAGTCGGATTTTACGCGCCGTGCAAGCCCAATCTGGACGGTTTTTCAAACTTGCGCTACGACATGGGTATGAGCACAAAAAAGCCTGATCCCGCCAAGACTGCAAAAACCGCCGATGCCGCGCGCGCGGCGCGGTTGAAAGCGGCCCTGAAAGCGAATATCGCCAAGCGCAAGGAACAGGCGCGGGCGCGCGATGGTCGCAGCCCGGCCCCAATGGCCGATAAAGATAGTTGATACAATAAAGGGCAGAGCAGATGGATTCGATTGTCGTTACGGGAAATGGCCCATTGCATGGCGAAATCCCCATTGCCGGGGCAAAGAATGCCTGCCTGACGCTGATGCCCGCTACGCTGTTGACAGAGGAGCCGCTGACGCTGACCAATGCGCCGCGCCTGTCGGATATCCGCACCATGTCAGAGCTGCTGCGCTCGCTTGGGGCAGAGGTGGCCAGCCTGCAACAGGGGCAGGTGCTGGCGCTGTCCAGCCATGATCTGACATCGCACCGCGCGGATTACGATATCGTGCGCAAGATGCGCGCCTCCATTCTGGTGCTGGGGCCGATGCTGGCGCGGGATGGGCATGCCATTGTTTCGCTGCCCGGTGGCTGTGCGATTGGCGCGCGGCCTGTGGATTTGCACCTGCGCGCGCTGGAAGCAATGGGCGCAGAGCTGGATTTGCGTGATGGCTATGTGCATGCCAAAGCGCCGGGCGGGCTGAAAGGCGCGCGCTTTGTGTTTCCCATCGTTTCTGTCGGGGCTACGGAAAATGCGCTGATGGCCGCCACGCTGGCCAAGGGCACCACGATTCTGGAAAACGCCGCACGAGAGCCGGAGATTGTGGATCTGGCCCAATGCCTGCGCCGCATGGGCGCGCAGATAGAGGGCGAGGGCACATCGACCATCACCATTCAGGGTGTGGCCAGCCTTGGGGGCGCCACGCATCCCGTGGTGACAGACCGGATCGAACTGGGAACCTATATGCTGGCCCCGGCCATTGCGGGTGGCTCTGTCGAATGTCTGGGCGGGCGGCTGGATCTGGTGCAGGCCTTTGCCGACAAACTGGCAGAGGCCGGGGTAGAGGTGGAAGAAACCGCGCGCGGCCTGCGCGTGACACGCCGCGCCGACCGCCTGAAAGCCGTGAATGTGGCGACAGAGCCTTTCCCCGGTTTCCCGACCGATCTGCAAGCGCAATTCATGGCCGCGATGTGCACTGCGGATGGGGTTTCGGTGCTGGAAGAGCATATTTTTGAGAACCGGTTTATGCATGCGCCCGAATTGATCCGCATGGGCGCGCAGATAGAGGTGCAGGGCGGCACGGCGCGGGTAACCGGTGTGAACAAGCTGCGCGGCGCGCCTGTCATGGCCACGGATTTGCGGGCCTCTGTTTCGCTTATCCTTGCCGGGCTGGCGGCCGAAGGGGAAACGGTGGTCAGCCGCGTGTATCATCTGGATCGCGGCTATGAGCAGGTGGAACAGAAACTGGGCGCTTGCGGCGCCAGGATAGAGCGGATCAAGGCATGACGGATGCGCGGTTTGAAGATGGCGACGAACGTCCGCTGAAGCTGCAGGCGCTGGATGGGGATGATCTGAAAATCCTTTCGGCGCTGGTGCAGGATGCGGTTTTTCCAGTCTCTGAAATGGCGTGGGATGCAAAGCGCCGCCGCTTTGCCATTTTGCTCAACCGCTTTCGCTGGGAATATCAGGCGCGCGCTTCGGGGCGTGGCGATTTTGAACGCGTGCAATCGCTGCTGGTGTTTTCAGATGTGCTGTCTGTGGCCTCTGCGGGGATAGACCGGGGCGACAAGGATGTGATCGTGTCCTTGCTGGCCGTGGAATTTCAGCCCGGCGAAGATGGCGCGGGCCATGTCATGCTGTTTCTGGCCGGGGATGGCGAAATCCGCCTGAGCGTGGAATGCCTTGATGCCGTGCTGTCAGATGTGACGCAGCCTTACCGCGCCGTTTCCGGGCGCGCGCCAGAGCACAAGATCTGACGCCCCGTATGTGTGGTGCCGGGCTTTGGCGGCCTGCCAGAGCGCAAAGCGCTTACCGCTGCATTGTTGCCCTGTGGACACAGTGCTTGTGCTGCGACAATGTTTTAATTGTAGCTTCATAATTATCTCCTAAGATGTAATGCAATTATAAAAGATGTAATATGCGCAAAAGATGATGCGCGGATGTCAGGTAATTTGAGAAATTCTTAGGAGCCACAGGATGATTTCCAGTATCAAACGCCGCTTGATGGCAGCACTCTGCGCCGCGCTGGTGGTATCTGCGCCAGCAACTGCGCAGGTTGTCGGCACACCGGGCGTGCCGTCGGGGTTCGGGCTGGCGGGCAATGTTGTGGCGTTTTCCTTGTCCGGCAGCTATAGCGACCGGCGCCGCGCGGGCACCAATGCAACCCGGTTCGATGCCTCTACAGCCGTTGTGTTCGGGTTTGGTGATCCGGTGGACGGGATTGGATTTCAGCTTGGTGCAAATCTCACGTCTTTCCGCAAATTCGGGAAATCCGGCTTTGTGACTGTGGGGATGCACAAAATGTTTCAGCTCAGCGATGCGGGGATTTATTCCGTCGCGCTGAATGTGGATAATATAGCACCTTGGGGCGATGCCAAAAGTAACAAGCTGAGCGGGAATATCGTGGCCTCTTACATGACAGGGTTCGGATCGCAGCTTGGGCTTGTGACTGTGGGGGTGACGAATAACACCACGCCTACGCGCAAGCTGAAGCCAATTTTCGGGATCAGCCGCGGGGTGACAGAGCGTAGCTCTGTCGGGTTTGGCCATGCGGGCGATAGCAGCACGATTGGCATGACTTTCGCGCCAGCAGCGCTGCAAGGCGCGTCTGTTTCCATTGCCGCCAATCATAACTGGAAAACCCGGCAAAACGGTGTGACCGTAGATATTGGCCGCGCATTTGCCCTGAGAGGATTGTAATTCATGCCATATTTGAAATCTGTAGTCGCAAGCGCTGCAATTGTTGGAACTTTCGCATTTGGTGGCGCGGCTTTGGCCGGGGCGGAGCCTGTAACTCCCGTGGTTTCCGTGCCGTCCACGACAGTCATTATCGTTCCCGTTATCGCTGGCGGGGTTGGCGGTGGTGGCGGTGGTGGCGGTGGCGGTGGGGGCAGCCTGCCAACATTCTTTACTGTGACACCTCCTCCAGTCGGCGGCATGGGTACGTTCAGCTTCTCTTTGGGGACGTCTGGTGCCCCTTCCGGCGGGATTGGCGGTGGGCTTGGCGGTGGGCTTGGCGGTGGGATTGGCGCCGGATTTGGCGGTGGGTCTGATGGCGGACTTGGCGGCGGGTCTGGCGGCGGGTCTGGCGGCTAGATTGGCGCCGGGGCTGAGGGCCAATGATAACTCCCGCTGCCTGACCGCGCGGGCCTATGCGCAATCATGACGCTTTTCATCTTATGGCGCTGTGTCAGAAACAGCCTTGAAGCCCACGCCACGCGCGGGCTTTTCGCATGCCTCGCTTGTTTTGCACGCACGGGGCTTGAGACTGTCGGCCAAGGGCGCTAGGTCACGCCCATAGCCAAGGAAATCGCCCCATGCCCCAATTCCTGAATGCCAGCGCCCCGGATTTTGACGCCCGTTTTGCCGCCCTGCTGGGGGCCAAGCGCGAAGAGGCCGTGGATGTGGATGACACCGTGGCCGCCATCATTGCCGATATCCGCACGCGCGGCGATGCGGCGCTGATAGAATTGACAGCCCGCTTTGACAGGCTGGAACTGACCCCCGAAACCCTGGCCTTCACCCCTGCCGAAATAGAGGCCCATTGCGCCGCTGTCCCGCTGGCAGAGCGGGCGGCGCTGGAACTGGCCGCCGCGCGCATTCGCGCCTATCACGAATGCCAGCGCCCCGAAGATGCGCGCTGGCATGATGAACATGGCGCAGAACTGGGCTGGCGCTGGGGGCCTGTTGCCGCGGCGGGGCTATATGTGCCGGGCGGGCTGGCAAGCTACCCGTCCTCTGTGCTGATGAATGCCATTCCCGCGCAGGTGGCCGGGGTGGAACGGCTGGTCATCTGCGCGCCCACACCGGGCGGGGTGGTCAACCCGCTGGTGCTGCTGGCCGCGCGGCTGTCCGGGGTGGAAACAGTATACCGCATTGGCGGCGCGCAAGCGATTGCAGCGCTGGCTTACGGCACGCAAACCATTGCGCCCGTGGATAAGATCACAGGCCCCGGCAACGCCTATGTAGCGGCAGCAAAACGCCGTGTCTTTGGCCGTGTGGGGATTGATATGATCGCCGGGCCGTCCGAGATTTTGGTGATTGCCGATAGCGATAATGATCCCGATTGGATCGCGCTGGATTTGCTGTCACAGGCCGAACATGATGAAAGCGCGCAATCCATCCTGATGACCACAGATGCCGATTTCGGGCAGGCCGTGGCGGCGGCAGTGGATAAACGGCTGGAAACGCTGGAGCGCCGCGCCATCGCGGGCGCAAGCTGGCGCGATTATGGCGCGGTGATCGTGGTGGAGGATCTGGCACAGGCGGCGGCGCTGTCAGACCGGATAGCCCCCGAACATCTGGAATTATGCGTGGCCGATCCCGAAGCGCTGCTGGGCCAGATCAAACATGCGGGCGCCGTGTTTCTGGGCCATTGGACACCAGAGGCGATTGGCGATTATGTGGGCGGGCCAAACCATGTATTGCCCACGGCGCGTTCGGCGCGGTTTTCCTCTGGCCTGTCGGTGCTGGATTTCATGAAGCGCACGACAGTTGCGCGCATGACGCCAGAGGCGCTGGCCGCCATTGGCCCGGCGGCAGAGCAACTGGCCATATCCGAAAGTCTGGAAGCGCATGGGCTGAGTGTACGCGCGCGGCTGGAGCGGTTGAACCGCTAGCGCCTTTGGCCTTCATGCGCCGCCTACCCGGCTTGCACTTTCGCTTCGCCGCGCGCCGTGGCAATGTGGCTGCACAGGGGAAAGGGGGCTTTCATGGCGCCGATCTGTGTCTTTGATGCCTATGGCACGCTGTTTGATGTCGATGCCGCAGCGCGGGAAAGCGCTGTGCCGCGCGATCTTTGGCCGCGCCTTGCCGCAGAGTGGCGGCGCAAGCAGTTGGAATATACATGGTTGCGCACGGTTGCGGGCGCACATGTGGATTTCTGGCAAGTTACGCAAGATGCGCTGGATTGGGCGTTGGAATTGTTGGCGCTGGATGATCCGGCCTTGCGCGCCGAATTGCTGGCGCTCTATCGCCGCCTTGCGCCCTATCCCGAAGTGCCTGCCGTGCTGGCGCAGTTGCGCGCGCAGGGGGTGCGGCTGGCGATCTTGTCCAATGGCTCGCATGGGATGCTGGCAGATGCCGTTTCCTCTGCGGGGTTTGAGGGGGTCTTTGACGCGGTTCTGTCGGTCGATTCCGTGGGGGCGTACAAGCCCGCACCCGCCGTTTATGATCTGGTGGGCGCGGAATTTGGCTGCGCCCCGCGCGATGTGCTGTTCATTTCGGCCAATGGCTGGGATATCTGTTCGGGCGCGGCCTATGGGTTTCGCACGCTCTGGCTGAACCGCGCAGGTGCGCCGCGCGACAGGCTGCATGGCGCACCTCAGGCCGAGGCGCGCGATATGTCAGCCCTGCCGCAGCATTTGGAAAGGCTATAAGATGCCCAAATTCACCGCCCCCGACGGGGCAGAGCTGCATTACACCGATGAAGGCCATGGCCGCGCGCTGCTATGCCTGTCGGGCCTGACGCGCAATGGCCGCGATTTTGATTATCTTGCCCCGCATCTGCCCCCCTTGCGGCTGATACGGCTTGATTACCGGGGGCGCGGCCAATCGCAATGGACAGGGGCCGCCACCTATACCGTGATGCAGGAAGGCGCGGATGTGCTGGCGCTGCTGGATCATCTGGGGCTGGATCAGGTGGCGATTTTGGGCACATCGCGCGGCGGCATTGTGGGCATGTATCTGGCCGCCATGGCCAAGGACAGGTTGCGCGGGCTGTGCCTGAATGATGTTGGCCCGGTGATAGAGGGCGCGGGGCTGGCGCGGATTGCAGATTATATTGGCCGCAACCCCGCCGCGCGCAGCCATGCCGAAGCCGCTTTGGCGCTGGAACGCGCCGCGCCCGATTTTGCGGGTGTGCCCGCCGCGCGCTGGTTGCAAGAGGCCAAGCATCATTTCACCGCCACCGATCAGGGGTTGGAAATAAATTACGATCCTGCCCTGCGCGATGCCTTTTTGGCAGCCATGTCAGGGGGCGGGGGCGATCTGTGGCCCATGTTTGCCGCCTGTGAGGGCCTGCCGCTGGCATTGATCCGGGGCGCGAATTCCAACCTGCTGAGCGCCGAAACTGCCGCAGAGATGCAGCGCTTGCGCCCGGATATGTGCTTTGCCGAAGTGCCGGGGCGCGGCCATATCCCGTTTCTGGACGAACCAGAGGCGCTGCAAGTTATTCATGAATGGTTGGGGCTGTGCCTATGAGAGCAGAGGCCGTTGATATCGCCATGATCCGTGCCAGTGCGGCGCGGCTGGAAGGGCACGCGCGGCGCACGCCGCTTCTGTCCTCCCCGTTTCTGGATAGGATCGCCGGGCGGCGGGTCTTGGTGAAGGCGGAATGTCTGCAACATACCGGCAGTTTCAAGTTTCGGGGGGCGTGGTCTGCGATTACCGCCTTGCCAGAGGGCGCGCGCGGTGTGATCGCTTTTTCCTCGGGCAACCATGCGCAGGGCGTGGCCTATGCGGCGGGCTTGCGGGGCCTGCCTGCCGTGATCATCATGCCGCGCGATGCCCCCGCGATCAAGATCGCCAATACCCGCGCCTTCGGGGCCGAGGTGGTGCTCTACGACCGCGCAACAGAGGATCGCGATGCGCTGGGCGCCGAACTTGCCGCCGCGCGCGGGTTGGAGCTGATCCAGCCCTTTGACCATCCGCAAGTGATTGCGGGGCAGGGCAGCACCGGGCTGGAAATTGCTGAGCAAGCGCGCGCCGAAGGCATCAGCGGGGCCGAGGTTCTGGTCTGTTGCGGCGGGGGCGGGCTGACATCCGGCATCGCCCTTGCGCTGGAGGCCGAGGCCCCCGATATGCGCGTGCGGACGGTGGAACCCGAAGGCTTTGACGATGTGGCCAAATCGCTGGCCAGTGGCGCGGTTGTCACCCATCCCGCGCGCTCTGGCCTGTGCGATGCGATTGTCACGCCTGCGCCGGGGCGGCTGACATGGCCCATCTTGCAGCGGCTGTGCGGGCCGGGGCTGGTGGTCAGTGATGCGCAGGCGCTGCGCGCCATGGCGCTGGCGCATGAGCGGCTGAAACTGGTGCTGGAACCAGGGGGCGCGGTGGCCTTGGCGGCGGCGCTGTTCCACCGCGACACAATCGCGGGCGATGCGGTGATCGTCACGGCCTCTGGCGGGAATGTGGATCGGGCAGTGTTCTTGCGCGCCCTGGAAGAAGGGGCCAGCCATGCCACTGGCTGATCTGGGCGATATCCGCCTGCATTATGTGCTGGAGGGGCCAGCAGAGGGCCTGCCTGTGGTGTTTTCCAACGGGTTGGGCACGGATATGCACATGTGGGAGCCGCTTTTGCCCCATCTGCCGCCAGAGTGGCGGATTTTGCGCTATGACAGGCGCGGGCATGGGCGTTCCGATGTCACGCCTGCGCCCTATACAATGGGCGTTCTGGTGCGCGATACGGAACGGCTGCTGGATCATCTGGGGATAGGGCCTTGCGTTTTTGTGGGCCTGTCCTTGGGGGGGATGGTGGCGCAGGGGCTGGCGGTAAAACGGCCCGATCTGATCCGCGCGCTTGTGCTGTCCAACACGGCGGCGCGCATTGCCACGGCGGAAATCTGGGAAGGCCGCGCGCGCGCTGCCCGCGCTGGCGGGTTGGAGGCTTTGGCCGATGCCTCGCTTGCGCGCTGGTTTTCGCCCAAGTTTCGCGCCAGCCCCGCGATTGCGCGCTGGCGTGAGATGTTTGTTGCCGCGCCCTTGGAGGGGTGGCTGGGCGGGGCTGCCGCCATTGCGGGGACGGATTTTTACACCACAACGGCCAATTTGCGCCTGCCCACCCTCGGCATTGCGGGGGATCGCGATGGCTCTACCCCGCCCGATCTGGTGCGCGAGACTGTGGAACTGGTTCCGGGGGCAGATTTTGCGTTGCTGCGCGGGGCAGGCCATTTGCCACAGATCGAACAGCCCGAAGCCTATGCCGCCGCGCTGACGGGCTTTTTGCAGGGCAAGGGGATCTGGCCGCCGCGCGCAGTCAGTTGCGGGCATGACAGCTGTGGGCCTGTTTGCGGCGGCGCATGACGGCGCAGGTGCAAAACCCCGTTTCCATCTGCCCCGCCCCGCGCTAGGGTAGCACAAACAGGCATAAGGCCAGAGACAGAAAGCGCATGAGCGAGACGCAAACCCCCTATCAGGTTTTGGCGCGCAAATATCGCCCCGAAAGCTTTGCCGATCTTATCGGCCAAGAGGCGATGGTACGCACGCTGCGCAATGCCTTTGCCGCAGATCGCATTCACCACGCTTTCATCATGACAGGCATTCGCGGCACGGGTAAAACCACCACAGCCCGGATTATTGCCAAAGGGCTGAATTGCATTGGCCCCGACGGGCAGGGCGGCCCCACAACAGAGCCTTGCGGGCAGTGCGAGCATTGCCGCGCCATTACCGATGGCCGCCATGTCGATGTGCTGGAAATGGACGCGGCCTCGCGCACGGGTGTGGATGATATCCGCGAGATCATTGCCTCTGTCGCTTACCGCGCAGCCTCTGCCCGGTACAAGATTTATATCATCGACGAAGTGCATATGCTGTCCAACAACGCGTTCAACGCGTTGCTGAAAACGCTGGAAGAACCGCCCGCGCATGTGAAATTCATCTTTGCCACAACCGAGATCCGCAAAGTGCCCGTCACAGTGCTGTCGCGCTGCCAGCGGTTTGATTTGCGCCGGATTGAACCCGAAGTGATGATTGCGCATTTGCAAAAGGTGGCGCAGGCCGAAGGCGGGCAGGTGGCGCAAGATGCGCTGGCGCTGATCACCCGCGCGGCAGAAGGATCTGTGCGCGACGCGCTGTCGCTGCTGGATCAGGCCATCAGCCACGGCGCAGGCGAAACCACCGCCGATCAGGTGCGTGCGATGCTGGGGTTGGCAGATCGCGCGCGGGTGCTGGATTTGTTTGATCATATCATGCGCGGCAATGCGGCGGCCGCACTGGAAGAACTGGCCGCGCAATATGCCGATGGGGCCGATCCCATGGCCGTGCTGCGCGATCTGGCCGAAATTACGCATTGGCTGAGTGTGACCAAGATCACGCCAGAGGCCGGAAATGACCCCACCATCTCGCCCGATGAGCGCGACAGGGGCGCGCAGATGGCCGCCAATCTGCCCATGCGGGTGCTGACGCGGGCCTGGCAAATGTTGCTCAAGGCGCTGGAAGAAGTGGCCCAGGCCCCCAATGCGATGATGGCCGCCGAAATGGCCATCATCCGGCTAACGCATGTGGCCGATCTGCCCAGCCCGGAAGAGATTTTGCGCAAATGGCATGATGCCAGCCCGCCTTCCGGGGGCGGGGGTGGTGGTGGCGCTATGGCCAGCCGCAGCCCCGCTGCGCCTGTGGCGCAGGCGCGGGCCCCGCGCGGCGGCGGGGGCGGCGGGGGCGGCGCGCAGGCCGCCCTTGCCAGCGCAGCCCCGGCACTGGCGCAGTATCCTGATTTTGCCGCGGTGGTGGCGCTGATCCGCGACAAGCGCGATATGGCGCTGCTGCTGGAAGTGGAAACCACGCTGCGGCTGGTGAAATACAGCCCCGGCCGGATAGAATTTCAGCCCACCGACAGCGCCGCGCCTGATCTGGCGCAGCGCTTGGGCGCGAAGCTGCAGGGCTGGACAGGGGCGCGCTGGGGCGTGTCTGTCACCGCGCAGGGCGGGGGGGCCACGCTGGCGGAAACCCGTGTGCAAGACCACGCGGCCAAGGCCGATGAAGCCTTGCAAAACCCGCTTGTTGCGGCTGTGTTCGCAGCCTTTCCCGGTGCCAAAATTGCCGAAATCCGCGATCTTGGCCGGGCAGAAGAAATTGCCGCGCAAGAGGCCTTGCCGGAAATGGACGAAACCCTCGGCCCGGATTGGGATCCGTTCGAGGATATGTAGATTGCAGCATAAGGGGAGAGCGAGATGCTGAAAGGTTTGGGTGGCATGGCCGATATGGCCAAGATGATGAAAGCCGCGCAGGATATTCAGGGCAAAATGGCCCAGCTTCAGGACGATCTCAAGGCCATTACCGTCACAGGCGAATCCGGCGCAGGGCTGGTAAAGGCAACCGCAACGGCAAAGGGGGAATTGACAGGGCTGGAGATAGACCCTTCCATCTTCAACGCGGATGACAAGGAAGTGGTGGAAGACCTGATCCTGGCGGCCATCAAGGATGCGCAGGCCAAGGCCGAAGCACGCTCGCGCGAGGAAATGGCGCGGCTGGCCGAAGCCATGGGCCTGCCCCCCGGCATGATGCCCCCGATGTGAGGTGATAGTCCTTGGATCACGCGCCCAATGAGATCGAGACGCTGATCACCCAGTTGGCACGCCTGCCGGGGCTTGGCCCGCGTTCGGCCCGGCGCGCGGTGCTGCATCTGATCCAGCGCCGCGACATGGCGCTGCGCCCGCTTCTGGCCGCGCTGGAACGCGTGGCACAATCGGCCCAGACCTGCGCCTGCTGCGGCAATATCTCTACCTTGCCACTTTGCGAGATATGCGCTGAGCCCAAACGCGCCACTGGCGAGATCTGCGTGGTGGAGGATGTGGCCGATCTCTGGGCGATGGAGCGCGCAGGCAGCTTCAAGGGCCGCTATCATGTGCTGGGCGGCACGCTCTCGGCGCTGGATGCCGTGGGGCCGGAAGATTTGCGCATTCCCGATCTGGTGGCGCGGGTAGAGGCCGAGGGCACGCGCGAAGTGATCCTTGCCCTGGGCGCAACCGTGGATGGCCAGACAACCGCGCATTACATCGCAGATGCGCTATCGGGGCTGGGGGTGGCTGTGACAGCGCTGGCGCAGGGCGTGCCAATGGGGGGCGAGCTGGATTATCTGGATGATGGCACAATCGGCGCGGCCTTGCGGGCGCGCAAGGCATTCTGAGCGCGGCGCTGTGCGGCGGGCCGGGGAGGGGGGCGCTGCCCCCCGGCCCTTCGGGCCTTCCCCCGGGATATTTTTGCCAAGATGAAAGCTGTGGGGGTGCGGGTGTGTGGGGGGATCAGAAGCCCTGATCACCCTGTTGCCAGGGTTTGACCAGATTGCCAAAGCGGGTAAAGCGCCCTTCGAAGCTGAGTTCGACTGTGCCGATTGGCCCGTGGCGCTGTTTGCCGATGATCACCTCTGCCTTGCCATGCACGGATTCCATTTTTGCCTGCCAGGCGGCCATTTTATCCAGATCATCCTCGGAGGGTTTTTCGCGCTCGCGGTAATATTCATCGCGATAGACGAACATGACCACATCGGCATCTTGTTCGATCGAGCCGGATTCGCGCAGATCAGAGAGTTGGGGGCGTTTGTCTTCGCGCGATTCCACCTGCCGCGAGAGCTGTGAGAGCGCGATGACAGGAATATTCAGTTCCTTGGCGATGGCCTTCAGCCCTTGGGTGATTTCCGAGACTTCCTGCACCCGGCTTTCTTTGGAGGTTCCGCGCAAGAGCTGGAGGTAATCCACCATCAGCACATCCAGCCCATGTGTGCGCTTGAGCCTGCGCGCGCGCGCCGCCACCTGGCTGATGGGCAGGGCGGGGGTATCATCTATATAGAGCGGGCAGGATTCCAGCGCCTTGGCCGCTTCCACAAAGCGGCGGAATTCGGCCTCTGTCATATCGCCGCGGCGGATTTGTTCGCTGGGCACTTCGGCGGCTTCTGACAGGATGCGCGCGGCAAGCTGCTCTGCGCTCATCTCCAGGCTGTAGAACCCGACCACGCCGCCATTCACCGCCCCCTCGGTGCCATCATGCTTTTGCCCGCGCTTATAGGCTTTGGCGATGTTGAAGGCGATATTCGTGGCCAGCGATGTCTTGCCCATAGAGGGACGCCCGGCCAGGATGATCAGATCGGACGGGTGCAGCCCGCCCAGTTTTTTATCCAGATCGATCAGCCCGGTTGAAATGCCTGCAAGCCCGCCATCGCGCTGATAGGCGGCATTGGCCATGTTCACGGCATCTGTCACGGCCTTGAGAAAGCTTTGAAAGCCGCGCTCTGCCACGCCCTGTTCGGCCAGTTTATAGAGGCGCTGTTCAGCCTCGACGATCTGCTCTTTCGGCTCTGAGCTGACATCCATCTGGGCCGCGCGGGCAGAAATATCCTGCCCCAGCCGGATCAGATCGCGCCGCACGGCGAATTCATAGATCATCTGGGCGTAATCGCGCGCGGCATAGGCCGAAATGGCGGCGGCGGCGATGCGCACCAGATAGGCGGGGCCGCCCAGATCTTTCAGCCCGGCATCTTCTTCCATGAAGGCCTTGAGCGTGACCGGAGAGGCCAGCGCATTCTTGCGGATGCGCGCGCTGGCGATTTCGAAAATCCGCTGATGGACGGGATCGAAGAAATGCTCTGGTTTCACCAGCGAGGAAATGCGGTCATACACATCGTTATTGACAAGGATCGCGCCCAGAAGCTGTTGTTCGGCCTCTATGTTATGGGGAAGGCCTGCTTCTGCGCCGTTATCTTGAGAGCGGATTGCCGTAATCTCGTTCATGCCCTGCCCATCTGTTCTGCCCGTCTTTTGCGGCAGCCTAGCAGGAATCGGGGGGTGGGGGCAAATTGTATATTGCTGTGGGAAAGCTGTGGATAAGCTGCATCTTGTGGCTGGCGGCAAATGCGCCGCAATATGCTGCGGGTAACACGGCCTGTGCGATAGCGCAGGTGTGAGCAGACTTGCCCCGCGCGCGGCCTTGGGCTAAGCGGGGGCCGCACCATGCCAAGGAGAGTGCCGCGATGGCGAAAGACAAGGGCCAAAGACGCCCCAAGGCCGAAACACCAAAGGGCTTTCGCGATTATTTCGGCCAGGAGGTTGGCGCGCGCAAGGCGATGCTGGACAAGATCGCGGCTGTGTATCACCGCTACGGGTTTGACGCGCTGGAAACCTCGGCTGTGGAAACGGTAGAGGCGCTGGGAAAGTTTCTGCCCGATGTGGACAGGCCCAATGAGGGTGTTTTCGCATGGGAGGAAGATGGCGATTGGCTGGCGCTGCGCTATGATCTGACAGCCCCTTTGGCGCGGGTGGCGGCGCAGTATCGCAATGATCTGCCCAGCCCTTATCGGCGCTATGCGATGGGGCCTGTCTGGCGCAACGAGAAGCCGGGGCCGGGTCGGTTCCGGCAGTTTTATCAATGCGATGCGGATACGGTTGGCGCGGCAAGCGTGGCGGCGGATGCAGAGATTTGCGCGATGCTGTCTGATGCGTTGGAAGAGGTGGGCATTGCGCGCGGGGATTATGTGATCCGCGTGAACAACCGCAAGGTTCTGAATGGGGTGATGGAGGTTGCGGGGATACTCGACCCCGCTGACCCGTCGCGCTTCGAGGCCGAACGCGGGATCGTGCTGCGCGCGATTGACAAGCTGGATCGCCTGGGCGTGGACGGCGTGCGCGCGCTGTTGGGCGAGGGGCGCAAGGATGCGTCGGGGGATTTTACGAAGGGTGCGGGGCTTGGGGCGGCTCAGGCCGATGTGGTGATGGGGTTCATGGAGGCGCGGCGCGATAGCGGTGCTGCAACATGTGCGCGGCTTTTGGAATTGGTTGGCGCTTCGCGAATCGGGGCAGAGGGTGTGGCCGAGTTGGAAGAGATCGCGGCCTTGCTGGAGGCCCAAGGCTATGGCCCCGACCGGATTATCATCGACCCCTCGGTCGTGCGCGGCCTTGGCTATTACACTGGCCCTGTGTTCGAGGCCGAGTTGACCTTTGAAATCACCGATGAAAAAGGCCGCCCGCGCCAGTTTGGCAGCGTGGCGGGGGGCGGGCGCTATGATGATCTGGTCAAGCGCTTTACCGGCCAGGCCGTGCCTGCAACTGGTGTAAGTATTGGGGTGGATCGCCTGTTGGCAGCCCTTGCCGCCAAAGGCCGGGGCACGGCAGAGGCGCAAGGGCCAGTGGTTGTGACAGTCATGGATCGCACCCGCATGGCCGAATATATGGGCATGGTCAGCACCCTGCGCGCGGCGGGCATTCGCGCGGAAATGTATCTGGGCAACCCCAAGAATTTTGGCAACCAGCTGAAATATGCCGACAAGCGCCAAAGCCCTGTGGCGATCATTCAGGGCGAGGACGAGGCGGCGCGCGGCGTGGTGCAGGTGAAAGACCTCATCCTCGGGGCGCGAAACTGGCGCAAGAGGCCAGTTTAGAGGAATGGAAGGCGCAACCCGCGCAAGTGGAAGTGCCGCTTGCCGAACTGGTGCAGACCGTGCGCGCCATCATGGGGCGGCACGGATGACAGAGCCAGAGCGCCTTGCCGCTGCATTGCTGGCGGAATTGCAGGCGGCAGGCGCTGTGCCTGTGGCCGCCGACATATTGCAACCTGCCGAAACGCTGCTTGATCTTTATGGCGAGGATATTCGCGCGCGCGCTTTCGTGACAGATGATCCCGTTTTGGGCGAAATGATGCTGCGGCCAGATTTTACCGTGCCTGTGGTGCAAGCCCATATGACAGGCGGGGCAGAGCCTGCGCGCTATTGCTATGCCGGGCCTGTGTTTCGCAAGCAGACAGGGGCGCGGGCGCGGGAATATCTGCAAGTGGGGTATGAGCTGTTTGCCCGCGATGATGCGGCCAAGGCGGATGCAGAGGTATTTGCCCTCTTTGCGCGGCTGCTGGGGGGCTATGACTTGCGCCCGGTGACAGGCGATATCGGGATTCTGAAAGCCGCTGTTGCGGGGCTGGAGACAAGCCCAGAGCGCAAGGCGGCACTGTTGCGCCATATCTGGCGGCCCCGCCGCTTTCGCGCGTTGTTGGAGCGGATGGGCGGGCATGGCCCGCTGGCCGAGGCCCGCGCAGAACTGGTTGCCAGGTTGCGCCGCGCCCCCGCCGCGCGCCTGATGGAAGAGGCCGGGCACATGGTGGGCCTGCGCAGCGAGGCCGAAATCGCCGCCCGGGTGGCCCGTGTGCTGGCCGATGCCGAAACACCGCCCCTTGCGCGCGCAGATGTGGCCCGGCTGGAAGCGCTGCTGGCGCTGGCGGCCCCTGCCAGCGCTGCCCTGGCCCAGATGCGCGCGCAAGACTGGCCAGCCCTTGGCCCTGCGCTGGATCGGCTGGAGGCCCGTCTTGCCGCCCTGGTCAAGGCCGGTATTGACCCCGATACTCTGCCGTTCGAGGCCAGTTTCGGGCGCACCACGATGGAATATTATGATGGCTTTGTCTTTGGCTTTGTCAGTGCGCGCGAGGATTTGCCGCCCGTGGCAACAGGCGGGCGCTATGATGCGCTGACAGCCGTTTTGGGGCAGGGCCGCGCCATTCCGGCTGTGGGGGGCGTTATCCGGCCCGAACTCTTGGCCAGGTTGGAGGGCGGGATATGAGCATAAAGCTTGGCGTGCCTTCCAAGGGGCGGTTGATGGAGAAAACCTTTGATTGGTTTTCCGAACGCGGGATCAGCCTGAAACGCACAGGCGAGGCGCGCGAATATGCGGGCGCTGTGGATGGGATAGACGGGGTGGAGCTGGTGCTTCTGTCTGCCGCCGAAATCCCGCGCGAATTGGCGGCAGGGCGCATTCATCTGGGCGTGACAGGAACAGATCTTGTGCGCGAGGAATTGGGCGATTGGGCCGCGCAGGTGGCAGAGCTTGCCCCCATGGGCTTTGGCCATGCCGATCTGATTGTGGCCGTGCCAAAGGCGTGGGTGGATGTGGAAACGCTGGACGATCTGGATGCCGCCGCCGCCGCCTTTCGCGCGCAGCACGGGTTCCGGCTGCGGATTGCCACGAAATATCACCGCCTTGTGCGCGATTATCTGCGCGCGCATGGGGTGGCGGATTATCAGCTTGTCGATAGTCAGGGCGCGACCGAAGGCACCGTCAAAAACCTGACGGCAGAGGCGATTGCCGATATCACATCTACAGGCGAGACATTGCGCGCCAACCACCTGAAAATCCTGCGCGATGCGCCTGTTTTATGCTCTCAGGCCACATTATTCGCCGCGCGCGGGGCGGATTGGGCAGGGTTGGAGCGCGTGGCAGATGATCTGGGTGCGCGGCTGAGCGTGGATTTGCGCGCGGCCTGGGTCTAAGCGGGCCTGCGCCCTGTTTGAACGGGCCTTGCCCAAGGGCATAATCTTGCCAGAATTCTGCGCTACTGCTTGCGAAAACGCAGGCATACCCGATGCAGATACAGGCAGACAGCACCCCAGCCACGCGCCCGCCCGTGCGGCGGCGCCATGTCTATTACCTGCCCGGATATGACCCATTCCCTCCCCGCCGCTACAGAGAGCTGTATCGCTGCGAATCTGCCGATCAGGCGCGGATATCGGGCTATGGCATCACTCAGCGCCCACGTGGCGGGCCGGGGCCATATGGCTGGAGCGTGACTGCCGAAGTGGAAGGGCAGCGCTGCGAGACAGAGATGACGATTCTGCAATGGTCTGACATTGTGAAAGAATCCATGCAGCCGGGGATTCTGGCCACCTATGTTCTCTTGCTGAAAACGGCATGGATTTATCTGTCCAGCGGGGTTTTGCTGCGCCTGTTCCGGTTGCGCGCTGGCCCCGGCATTGCGGCCATGTATCCGGTTGTGATGCTATTGGGCCAGCTTGCTGTGGCGCTGTTGGGCGCGGTGCTGTTGGGCTGGGGACTGTCGCATCTGCTGCCTGTCTGGCTGGCCTATTTGCTGGGGCTGGGGGTGGTTGGCCCTGTCTTGCAGGGGTTTCGCAAGATTGATGGGCGGTTTTTCGTGCATTACCTGCTGCTGGATTTCGCCTTTACCGCCAAGCATAGGGGCCAGAACCCGCCCGCGCTGGAAGCGCGGCTGGATGAATTCGCCGCCCGTATCGGCGCGGCACTGCGCGACCCGGAGCTGGATGAGGTGTTGGTGGTGGGCCATTCCTCTGGCGTGCATCTGGGGGTTTCGGTGCTGGCGCGGGTTATTCGGGCCGGTGGGGCAGAGCCTTGGGCGCAGGCTGGCAAGCTGGCTTTCCTCTCGCTTGGTCATGCCGTGCCCATGCAATCCTACCTGCCGCAAGCCCATGGCCTGCGCGCCGATCTGCGCTATCTGTCGCAATCGGATGCGCTGTTCTGGCTGGATGTCACCGCGCCCGGCGATGGCTGTTGTTATGCGCTATGTGATCCGGTGTCCTGCTCTGGCGCGGCCCCTGCCGAGGGCAAGCGCTGGCCTGTGGTCATCTCTGCCGCATTTAGCCAAAGCCTGACGCCCGCCACATATCGCAAATACAAGCGGCGCTATTTCCGGCTGCATTTTCAGTATCTCTGCGCCTTTGATGCGCCCAAGGATTATGATTATTTCCTGATTACGGCTGGCCCCCTATCTTTGGCGCAGCGCTATGGGGGCCGCAAATCCTCTGCCAGCACGCGCTATGCCTGCTTTTTGCCGCAGGCCCAGCGCCTGACATGAGCGCAAAAGCCCCCATGCCCGACCACAGGCCAGACCGCGTGCCCTTGTGGAAGCATCTGGCGCTGTTTCGCGCCGATATCCTGTCCACCCAGCCCGCGCGGCTTTACCGCGCCAAAATGGCCGAGGTGAAATTGCCCTTCCTGCATTCGGTGATGGTGAACACCCCCGATCTGGTGCGGCTGGTGCTGCAAGAGCGCCCGCGCGATTTTCCGAAATCCGCGCGGGTGCGCGAAGGGCTGCGCCTGTTGCTGGGCAATTCGGTTTTCGTAACCAATGGCCCCGATTGGGCACGCCAGCGCCGCATCATTGATCCCGCCTTTGAAGGGGGGCGGCTGCGCGATACCTTTCCTGCCATGTGGGCGGCGGCGCAGGCCAGTGCGGCGCGGCTGCGTCCCGGCGTGCAAGAGATAGAGGCCGAGATGAGCCATGCGGCGGCGGACGTGATTTTTCGCACGCTCTTTTCCATCCCGATAGAGGATAAGACCGCCGCGCAGGTGTATCACAGTTTTCGCGCCCATCAGCGCAGCGCGCCGATTGTCAATCTGGCAGCCCTTCTCCGCCTGCCGCGCTGGTTGCCGCGCCCCTTTGCGCGTGAAACACGCCGTACGGCGGCGCATATCCGCGCGCTGATAACGGCGCTGACAGAGGCGCGGATGCAGGCCATCACTGCTGGCACGGCGCCTGATGATCTGGCCACCAAGATCATGACCACCCCTGACCCTGAAACGGGCGACTGCTTCACCACCGAGGAGATGATCGACCAGGTGGCGATTTTCTTTCTGGCAGGGCATGAGACCAGCGCGTCGGCATTGGCATGGGCGCTGTATCTGGTTGCCACCCATCCCGAATGGCAAGCGCAGCTGGCGCAAGAGGCCGAGGTGCTGCGCCCTTATCTGGACAGCGCTACCGCCCCAGATTTCGGGGTTTTGCGCCATATGCCCCTTATCCGCGATACACTGCGCGAGGCGCTGCGCCTGTATCCGCCTGTGCCGATGCTGGTGCGCGAAACCGCGCGGCCAGAGGTGTTTCGAAAGCGCAAGCTGGGGCGCGGGGCGCAGGTGATTGTGTCGCTCTGGCATCTGGGGCGGCATGAGGAAATTTGGCCCGACCCCCACGCCTTTGACCCAGAGCGTTGGCAGCGCGAGGGCACCAAGGCTTGTGCGCGCGATGGCTATTTGCCCTTCTCTGCCGGGCCGCGCGTTTGTCCGGGCGCGGGGTTTGCCATGGCAGAGGCCGTGCTTATCCTTGCGCGCCTGCTGCTGGAGTGGCAATTTCACGCCCTGCCAGACAAACGCCCTGTCCCGATTGCGCATATGACAGTGCGCGCGCGCGATGGCATCTGGCTGGACTGCCGCAAGCGGTAGGGGGCTGTGCAAGGCGGAAGGTTGCGCCATGAGGGGGTGGCTTTTGGGGGGCGGTCAGGGCTGATTGCCTTGCGCGGAACCAAGGGCGAAGCCCGCCGCGCATCGCCGGGCCGCCCCCCGGCACGGCGATTTGGCTGCCGTGGGCGCATAGCCTGAGTTTCGTTCGGACATTGCCGCCATAAAGTGACATAGCCTCAAGCTCGGATCGCCGCACCGCGGCCCGACGCTGCGCGGCTTTGCACCGTCCCCTGCGCGCTCAAGCCCGCCCCCTTGGCTATCTTGTGCAAGGCGCAGAACACAGGCGGGGCCTTCTTCCCCTGTCACACCCCATCAAACCCAAAGCCTTCGGGGATCGTATCGCGCCCCTCCAGCACCAGATCGGCCATGATCGCGGCCAAGGCGGGGGCCATGGCAAAGCCGATCTTGAAACCGCCATTGAACACATATTCCCCCGCGCGCCCCGGCCATGCCCCCAGTAGCGGCGCGCGGCTTTGCGCGCGGGGGCGCACGCCGGCCCAACGCTCTATCACCGGGGCTATGCGCAATACGGGACACGCGGCATGCGCACGCGCCAGAAGGGTGTCGCATTGCCCATCCACGCTGTCGGGGCTGGTGAAATCACGCTCGCTGGTGGAACCGATGGCCACAGTTCCATCCAGATGCGGCACAATATGCAGACCATCGACAAAGACTTGCGGCGCATTTGCGCAATCATGGCGCAGAAGCACCGACTGGCCCTTCACGCCCCCACCAATCGGGCGGCCCAGATCGCGCGAAAGATCGGCCAGCCCTTCATGGCCTGTGGCCCAGACAACCGGCCCAACGGGTTCGCCCGGCCCGAAAATAACCTCCGCGCCCAAAGGTTGCAGGGCGGCTGCCAGCGCGCGGCCCGCGCGGCGCGGATGCAGGCGCGCGCTTAATGTATCATGGATTACAAAGCCCGATGGGCTGTGCACTGCCAGCCCCGGCGCATCTGCCGCGCGGATCACTTGCCAGCTTGCAAAGCCCTGCCACAACTCCGCCGCGCCCTGCGCGCGCGCATGGGCCAGATCAAGCCCCGCCTCGGCCACAGGTTGCACCCGCCCCAGCCGCGCATAGCCCGGATCTTGGCCCGCCAGCTGCGCCACATCCTGCCAGAACGCGCCCGCCGCGCGCAGGGCTTCAAACTGAAATGCCTTTTTGGCATTCCAGTTTTCGGGCACATGCGGGGCCAGCGCGCCCACAATGCCGCCGCTAGACCCTGCACCAAGGTCGCGCTTTTCGATCAGCCGCACGCGCGCACCGCGCCGGGCGCAGACAAAGGCCAGCGACAGCCCGAAAATGCCTGCGCCCATGATCGTCAGATCAGCCATTGTCATTTCCTCTCGCGCTCTGCAAAAGATCGTTCACATGTGACATAGTGCAGGGCGTCATGAACAACCAGAAGGCAGTTATCGATTGGCGCGAGGGCGGGATACCTGTCTCTGCCCGGTTTGACGATCCCTATTATTCACTGCAAAGCGGGCTGGAAGAAACGCGCCATGTCTTCTTGCGCGGCAATGGCCTGCCAGAGCGCGCGCGCGCGGGCTTTCACATTGCGGAACTGGGCTTTGGCACGGGGCTGAACCTGTTGGCCACCCATGCCGCGCTGGCCGATTGCCCCGGCCCGATATATTTCACCAGTTTCGAGGCCTTTCCCATGGCCGCGCCCGATATGGCCCGCGCGCTTGCGGCCTTTCCGGCGCTGGATGCAGCGCCCCTGCTGGCGGCGATTGAGGCCGGGCAAACGCGCTTTGCGCTTGGCCCGCTTCAGGTAACGCTGATTTTGGGGGATGCGCGCGAAACCCTGCCACAGTGGCAGGGGCAGGCGGATGCCTGGTATCTGGACGGGTTTTCGCCTGCCAAAAACCCTGAACTTTGGGCAGATGATCTGCTGGCAGAACTGGGCCGCCACACGGCGCCGGGTGGCACATTCGCCACCTATACCGCCGCAGGGGCCGTGCGCCGCGCGCTTGCGGCGGCGGGGTTTGACGTATCGCGCCAGCCAGGTTTCGGGCGCAAACGCCATATGAGCACAGGGCGCATGCCATGACAGAGCAGAACAATACGCTGGGTATCTGGCTGATGGTGGCCACAGCGCTGGTTTTTGCCATGCAAGATGGTGTGTCGCGCCATCTGGCAGGGGAATATAACGTGTTCATGATCATCATGATCCGCTACTGGTTTTTCGCCAGTTTCGTGATTGTGGTGGCCGCGCGCAAGGCGGGCGGGTTGCGCGCCGCGATTGCGACGAAACAGCCCTTTTTGCAGGCGTTTCGGGGCGTGTTGCTGGCGGTGGAAATCTGCGTCATGGTCACGGCGTTTGTGGTGCTGGGGCTGGTGGAAAGCCATGCTGTCTTTGCCGTGTATCCGCTGCTGATTGCGGCACTTTCCGGCCCGATTTTGGGCGAGAAAGTGGGCTGGCGGCGCTGGACGGCCATTGGCATCGGCTTTCTGGGGGTGCTGATCATCTTGCAGCCGGGCTTTGGCGTGTTCCAGCCTGCCGCCCTTATCCCGCTGCTGGCGGCGCTGATGTTTGCGCTTTATGGCCTGCTGACACGCTATGCCGCGCGGCAAGATAGCGCCGCTGTCAGCTTTTTCTGGACAGGCACAACCGGGGCCATAACCATGACGCTGGTTGGCATCTGGTTTTGGGAACCCATGGCGCCGGGCGATTGGCTGTGGATGGGGCTTTTGTGCATGACCGCATCTTTCAGCCACTTCCTGCTGATCCGCGCCTATGAAGTGGCAGAGGCCAGCGCCGTGCAGCCCTTCGCCTTTCTGCAACTGCCCTTCGCCACGGCGCTGGGCGTTCTGGTCTTTGGCGAGGCTTTGCGCCTGAATGTGCTGCTGGGCGCGGGCGTGGTGGTCGCGGCGGGGCTGTTTACCCTATGGCGCGCGCGCGTGCGCGCAAGCTAGTGTTTTGCGCCTGACGGTGGGTGCTCAGGGGCAGATTTGAGCGGGTTGGGGGACATCTGAGCAAAGCACCAAGCCGCGCAGCGCTGGGCCGCGGGGCGGCGATGCACCTGCAGGGCTATGTCACTTTATGGCGGCAATGTCCGAACGAAACTGAAGCTAAGCGCCCATGGCTGCCAAATCGCCGTGCCGAGGGGGCGGCCCGGCGATGCGCGGCGGCCTGCGGCCTCGATTCCGCGCGGGGCGCGCGCGCAAGGGCCAAGCGCTGCGCAATCATGCACTGCCGCCCATCTCCAAGCGCCTGATTATCTATGCCTTCGCAAGTGACGGGGCAGAAACACAAGCCGCGCAGCGCTGGGCCGTGCCGGGGGGCGGCCCTTTGAGGCGCGGCGCGCTTCGCCCTTTGCTCCGCGCAGGGGTTCGGCTTCAACGCCCCACCCCCCCGCAAAGCTGCCCGTCATGCCGGAACCCCCCGTCAGGTGCAGGCCACGCGCGCATGTCGCGCGAAACCGGTTCCCAGTTTGCGCGACATGCTTTAGCCAGCCACTCTCAACCCAGGATCCAAAACAGGTGCGACGGCCTTGGAAATGGCCAGAAGGCGCGCATCGCCGAGGCGCGGCCCGGCAAGGGTAACGCCGACGGGAAGATCGTTGGGGCCCTTCGCGCCCGGAATGTTGATGCAGGGCACCTGGAGCAAAGTCCACATGCTGTTCATGATCGCATCACCTGTTGTACTGTCGGGGTTCTGTGGCGCCTCGCCAAGCGCCGAGGGTGTCAGAACCGCGTCCAGATCTGTCCCGAAAAGAGCATCGAACCGCATCCGGCAGAGTGCAGCCAGATTGACCGCCTCCAGATAGCTTTCCGGTGTCACGTTGGTTGAATTCTCCACGCGCTTGCGGAAATCCGGATGCAGAAGATGATAATTCTCCAGATATTCTGGCAGGAATTGCACGATGCCTTCAGCCGCGGAGATGGTTTTCTGCGCGGCGCACATATGTTCACATCCCTCTGGCATATCCAGGTCAAAAATCGTCGCGCCCTGATCGGCCAGCAATGTCGCGGCCCGCTCGATCGCGGCGACCGTCTCTGGCGCGCATTTGTCCCAGTTTGCTGTGCGGGCAATTCCGATCTTGAGATCCCTGATCTTGATGGTGGGCAATTTTTCCATGTTCCACATGCGAAAGGCCCGCGCGACCAGCACAAGGTCGTCGGGCGAACGCCCATACCACCCCAAAGTATCCAGCGTTGGGGAATATTGCCGCGATCCCGACCAGGATACGCTGTTATGCGTGGGTTTGATGGCATAGATGCCGTTAAAGCTGGCGGGCCGGATATGTGACCCACCTGTCTGCGTTCCCAGCGCAAGCGGCACCTGCATATCCCCGACAGCTGCCCCAGATCCGGAAGACGAGCCGCCGGGCGTGCGGCTGCTATCCATCGGGTGGCGTGTCAGCGCCTTGCGCCCCCCTGCCGCAAATTCAACTGTATCCGTCTTGCCGAGCACAAAACCGCCTGTGTTGATGATGTTGCGCACGATCTGGGCATTCTGCCCCGGCTGAAACCCGTCATAGATGGGCGAATTGTTTGTTGTCGGCATATCGGCGGTATCGATCATGTCTTTCACGCCGAAGGGCAGCCCATGCAAAGGCCCACGCGCGCCTTCGTGGATCAGCACCTTGTCCAACTCGCGGGCCTTGCGCATGGCAAGGTCGGGATCAACATAAATCCAGGCTTTCACGGCTGTATCCCGGTGCGCGATCCGCTCCAGGCAGGATGCCGTCAATTCCGACACCGCAAGCTTGCGATCTGCGATCAGTGCCGCAGCCTCTGCCGCCGTCATTTCATAGGGTTGTGTGGGAATGTCATACATTTTCGTCTCCTTGATCATGTGTTGGGGTCAGGGTGTTGATGCCGGATCGGATGTGCAGGCCGCGCATGTATCTGCGCGGCCTGCACACAGGGGCCAAGCGCAGGTCATACTGTGTCAAGCAGAGGTTCGCTGAACAGAGCAGGATGGTGGTTCAGCCAACCCGCCGCGCATTCATATGCGTCGGCCGCGCGCAGGACGGATGCTTCTTCAAACAGCCGGCCGGCGATCTGGAGCGAGTAGGGCAGGCCCTCTGGCGAAAAGCCCATATTGACGCTGATTGCCGGGTTCCCGGTCGAGTTGAAAGGTGTTGTGAAGGATTTTTTGGTGAACAGCCCGTCTGGTGATGCTTTTTCCAGCTTGCCAGCAGGCTCGGCACAGGGGCACGCGATCAGATCGACTGTGTTGAATACTGCCTGCATCGCACCTGAAAGACGTGTGCGCAACCGCATGGCCCGGAGATAGTCCTCGGCGCGGATGAGTGCGCCGCATTGTATCCGGTAGCGCAGGCTGGCCCCAAGCAGCTCTGGCGTTTCGCGCAAGGTCTTGCTGTGAATGCTGAACAGCTCACTCATTGCAATGGTCTTCTTGCTATCGGAAAATGCCTGAAGCGCGGGCAGCTTGACCGCAACAATACCCGCGCCAAGGCCTTCAAGAACCTGCAGGGCGTTTTTGAAGGCCGCCAGCGTCCCCTCAGTGCATTCGGCCTCCTCCAGCCAGTCCCAGGGCACACCCACGCGCATCCCCTTCAGATCTCCATTCAGCGCGGACAGATAATCCGGAACCGCAACATCCGCACTGCCCGGATCGGCTGGGTCATATCCCGCGATAACCTGCAGCATCATCGCCACATCGCGACTGTTGCGCGCCATCGGCCCGGCGTGATCATGGGAAAAGGAATTGGGGAAAATCCCGCGACGGCTGACCCGGCCATAGGTTGGCTTGAGGCCCGCAATCCCGCAGGCCGCAGCGGGCATGCGTACAGAGCCGCCGGTATCGGTGCCGACCCCCGTTGTGATGAAACCTGCTGCAATTGCCGCCCCTGTCCCTGACGAAGACCCTGCAGGATGGTGTTCGGGGTTCCATGGATTATGCGCAGGCGGCCCCACCACATCCCAGGCCGCACCCCCATGCGCGAATTCCCAGGTGGTATTCTTGCCAATCAGCACCCCCCCGGCAGCGGCAAGCCGCGCGGCCACTGCCGCATCCTGCGCAGGAACATGTCTGGAGAGGCTTCTGGATTGCCCCGTGGTGCGAATGCCCGCCGTCTCGATAATATCTTTCAGGCCGTATGGGATACCCTGCATGGGGCTGTGATCCTCACCGCGCAGGAATTGCTGCTCCGCCTTGCGGGCATCTGCCATGGCCCGTTCGCGGGTCACGGTCAGAAAACTGTCAATGAACTGATCTCGCGCCTCAACATGATCCAGCAAGGCGCGTGTCACCTCAACAGGCGAAATCTTGCGGGATCGGTAGGCGCTGGCAAGTTCAGCTGCGGTCGTGAAGCTGGGATCGGGCATCTGGGCAACCTCTCTGTATCAGAATTTCAGGGGAACGAAGACATGCGCTGGCTCGTCGCCGAAACCATAGTCATATTTAAGACGCGCGAGCATCTCGCGGACAGGCGGATAGGCATCCAGGATCTCCGCCTTCTGCGCTGGGGTGGGGCTGAATTCAGCCGCCTCCAGCAGGGCGGTCACGGTGGCAAGATTGCTCGGTGCTGAGAGCGACATCGCGTCATCCTTTCTGAGTTATGAGACAGGCCGGGAGCAACACACGGGCCGCTTTCCCATTTTGTGTACAATTGTGGAAGTGATGAAGCGCCATGCCCGATTCGTCAAGCATGGAGGGGATGGGCGCAGGAACTGCCGATTCAAGATATGTGAGTCGGAATATTTCCGCTGCGCCCTGCGATGGGTATTTGAGTATGCCTGCAAAACTCTGATAATAAGCGTTATTTTTGCGAAAACTGTTCGTGCGGGAATTTGAAAAACCGTTTTGCCCGATCGCGCATCTATTTTTTGCCCGCAGTTTTTTTAGGCAGGCATGTCTTCTCTGGGGCAGAATGCGAAAACTTTATTGGCTACAATATGATATAAAAAATCAAGATTGCATCCATTTTGCAGCATGGCCCAGATTGGGGCATGGCTGCCTCTGCAGCGTTGCGCAGCCGCAACTGCCAATCTGCACGGGGCCGGGCATGACACTCCATGACGCGACCTCTTTCCCGGAAAAGGACAAAATTGATGAATCTATCCCAGATACCCACAAGCCTGATCGGGCTGAGTATAGGCCAGGCCGCTCGGCTGATCGCGGCGCGAGAGATATCACCGCTGGAACTGGCCGAAGCGCTTCTCTCACGGATTGCAGAGACCCAGCCAAGCCTGAACGCCTATATCACTGTGTTGGGCGATAAAGCGCTGGATGCGGCGCGGCTTGCCGAGAAGGAGATCATGAGCGGCAACCAGCGCAGCGCCTTGCACGGAATTCCGTTTGCCGTGAAGGACAATTACCATGTGGCCGGTATCCCGACGACAGGGGGATCGCGGCTGATGGAGGGGTATATCGCAGACCATACAGCGACAACTGTGGCCAGATTGCAGGATGCCGGCGCGATCTTGCTGGGCAAGCTGAACACCTGGGAATACGGCACCGGAAATGGCGAGGTGCATGATGACCTTCCCTATCCACTGGCGCGCAATCCCTATGATGTGACACGCTTCAGCGGCGGCAGCTCTACCGGGGCAGGCGTTGCAGTTGCCGCGGGCGCAGCCGTTTTCGCCCTTGGATCGGATACAGGTGGCTCTGTCAGGTTGCCTGCGGCGGCGACAGGCGTTCAGGGCATGAAGGCGACATTCGGGCGTGTCAGCCGTGCGGGCATCCTGCCCAATTGCTGGACTTGCGACATTGCCGGGCCGTTGACATGGACTGTGAAGGACAATGCGCTGGTGCTCAGTACAATTGCCGGGTTCGACCCGTCAGACCCGCAATCTGCAAACAGACCCATGCCCGATATGCTTGGCCCCCTCGGCATGGGGGTTGCGGGTATGCGTATTGGTGTCATCCGCGATTTCGGGCCGGAAGCGCCCAGCCCCCAACCAGAGGTTGCGGCGCGCTTTGAGGCGGCATTGGACAGCCTGCGCGATCAGGGTGCCGTGCTGCTGGAAGCGGCCTTGCCGGAACCTGTCAGCGCCTATCGCAGCGCGTTGAGCGTTATAAACTGGTCTGAATCCTATTCGATCCATGAAAAGGACTTTCTGGAGCGTCATCACCTGATGGGCCGCTCGCTGCGCGGCAAGATGCTGGCAGGATTCATGGTGCGTGCAGCGGATTATCTGGCCGCCCAGCGCGCGCGGCGCGCGCTTGCGTGCGCCACAGATGCGGTCATGACGAAATTTGACGCAGTGATCACCTTGACCACCCTTTCGACAGCACCGCCCTTTGGCGATCAGGCCTTGCTGTCGGGCTTTACCGGGGGGTCGGTCTGCTCTCCGTTCAGCATCAGCGGTCATCCTGCAATGGCCGTTGCGACCGGTTTTGATGACAGCGGATTGCCCACCAGCCTGCAGATCATCGGCAAATACTTTGACGAAGCTTCCATCTACCGGGTCGCGCAGGCGGTTGAGCAGGGTTTGCCCGAACGCCAGCGCCCGGTTCTGTAACCCACAGGCGACAACACAAGGACATATAGAATGCAAACGATCCGTGAATGGACTCTCGACGACATCCGACATCACGCAAAAAGCCAGGGGCTGGAGCTGGAGCCAGAGGCGCTGGAACAGTTGCAGGCGATGGCCAATCGCGTGTCACAAGCCTCTGCGGCTGTGACACGCATGGCGCGCAAGGATAGCGAACCCGCGCCGGGCCTGTTCTTCCCGCTGGGGTGAAACCGGAAGGCGCAGCTCTGGCCGCTACGGTCGGGGGTGCGTCACTCCGCAGGCTCGCGCGGGGGGCCACCGGCCCATGTGGACAACTTCCATTTCCGGCGTGCAAAGAACGCAAAACCGCCGAGAACGGCAAAGAGCATCGCACCGCCAGACAAAAAAGCCAGTTTCAGCCCAAAGACCTGTCCGATGATCCCGAACATCAGCGGGCTGATGATCTGGGCAAGCCGGTTGGTCAGAAGACGCAGACCCATCAGGCTGCCACGCTTTTCCTCTCCGATGACATCAACCATGATCATGATGCTGACCGGCATGTTGATCCCGACAGAGGCCCCCATCAGGATCGCAAGTGCGATCATCAGCGCGGGGGTTTCCACTGCCACCGGTGTCAGACCGACGCAGGCTGCGGCAATGATGCCCGCTGTCGTCAGAATGCGTTCCAGCGGCGCGCGCCGCATCAGGAAGGTCAGCACGAAACGCGACAGCATGCCCGCAAAGCCCTTCATCGCAATAACGATCGAGATCAGCATCGTCGGATAGGCATTCTGCGCCAGATAGAGCGGCATGAAGGTAATATAGAGCGCCTGCACATACATGATCAGGAAAGTTGCTGTCAGCCCGAACTGCACTGCGCGGTGGCTGGTCAGGTCAAACCCGTTGCGGTAGCTGCCGAAAACTCCGCGCGGGCTGAGCACATCCTTGACACGCGGCGCCCCTGCGTCATGGGTTGGATGCTGATAAACCGACGCGATCCACAGCAGTGCAAGCATGAATACGGATGTGGCAAGCGAGGCCGCGATAAAGGCCGCGCGGTAGCCAACCAGCGGAGCGGTAAAGGCTGACACGATCGCACCGCCCAGAAGCGGGCCAATCAGACCGCCTGCCGACATCCACATCGCATATTTCTTGATGCTGTCGTTACGCGCGGTCTTTTCGCCTTTCGCAACCAGAACCTGCAAGGATGAGGCCATGATGACAATCGCAGCCCCCAGCAGGATTTGCGACAGCGCCAAAAGGAAAATCCCTGATGCAAAGACCGTAGCCAGCATCGACCCAAACAGGCACAGGCTTCCAATCTGCAGCATCCGCATTGGGCCGACCGTATCGATCAATTGGCCTGACGGCAGCGCAATGAAGATCGGAAACAGGGCCTTGAGCGTGACCATCACACCGATGGCAAGAGTTGATGCCCCCAGTTCCGCCGCAAAGAGCGGGAAAAAGGGGTTTGCCAGACCTACAATCGTAAAGAAGATGCCGCCGCCGACGATGCCGAAACTCTGAAATCGATCATTTGGCATAGTGACACGCTGCCTCGCGCGATTTCTGGTGCTGCCGGAGCTTGGGTTTCTCGTCAAGGCAACGCTGCGTGGCCAGAGGGCAGCGCGACGCGAAAGCGCAGCCGGAAATCTCGGTCAGCGGGCTTGGAAGCTCGCCCTTCAGAATAGCCGTTCCGCGTTTTGCTTCGCGCACGGGGTCGGGGATGGGAACGGCCTCGATCAGGGCTTTTGTATAAGGGTGCGATGGGCTGTTGAAGACAAGATCGGCTGGCCCGTATTCCACCACCTCGCCCAAATACATCACGGCTATCCTGTCCGAAATATACCGCACAGTCAGCAGGTCATGCGAAATGAATACAAACGCAACGCCAAGTTCTTGCTTGAGATCGGCCAGCAGGTTGATGATCTGCGCGCGCACCGACACATCCAGCGCCGAGGTCGGCTCATCGGCGACAACCACCGAAGGCTGAAGCGCGAGCGCACGGGCCACAGCGATACGCTGCAACTGCCCGCCGGACAACTGCCCCGGAAACCTGTCCAGATGGGTGCGCTCCAGACCAACAAGTTCGATCAGTTCCTCGACACGGGCCTGCCGTGCGCGCCAGTCCCCCTTGCGTTTCACAATCAGGGGTTCTTCTATGATCGTGCGTATTCTCATCTTGGGGTTGAAGGACGAGGCAGGATCCTGAAACACCATCTGCGTCAGACCTTCGGTGAATATCTCGCCAGAGCTGGGCTGTTCCAGCCCCAGAAGCAGGCGCGCGAGCGTGCTTTTGCCACAGCCGCTTTCGCCAACGATACCCAGCGTCTCGCCCTGACGGACGCGCAGGTTGACCCCGTTGACTGCCCTGATGACATTCTGCTTCGAGCGCGACAGGAAAGCCGAGGATACGAAATGCTTGTTGAGATTGTTGATCTCGACAATCACCCTGTCGCGGAACGGGCCGTCATTGCGGCGCAGCGGGCGTTCGGGATCGGGCTGCAAGGTGATCCCTTCAAGTCCTTCGGGCTGCCAACAGGCCGCGACATGGTTCGCGCCCCGATCCGTCAAACCGGGCGCCTCGCGTTCGCAAAGCTCTGTCGCTGCGCCACAGCGTTTCCGAAAGGCACAGCCCTGCATGGGCTTCTTCATGTCTGGTGGCAAGCCGGGTATCTGCGGAAGCCGCGCGGTATTGAGAGCCGTCGGGCTGGGTATGGTGCGCAAGAGACTCTGTGTATAGGGATGGCAGGGCGCAGAGAATATGTCTGCGACGGTGGCGAACTCGACAATCCGTCCAGCATACATCACGGCCACCTTATCCGCCAGGCGGGCGACCAGACCCAGATCATGCGTGATGAACAGCATGGCCGTATTTGCTTCGCTGGTCAGGGTCTTGAGGATGTCCACGATCTGCGCCTGAATTGTGACATCAAGCGCCGTGGTCGGCTCATCTGCGATCAGCAATTTCGGACGACACGACAATGCCATCGCGATCATCACACGCTGGCGCATCCCGCCGCTCATCTCGAAGGGGAAGGCTGTGATCCGCCGCTCTGGATCGGGGATGCCAACCTTGCGCAGCCATTCAACTGCCTCGGCATGGGCCTGTTTGTACGTCATGCCAAGATTGCGCATGATCGGGGCGATCATCTGCTTGCTGACCCGCATAACCGGATCCAGCGAGGACATCGGATCCTGAAACACAGTCCCAACGGTTCGCCCCCGCAAGGCGTTGAGTTGCCGTTCACCCAGTTGTGCGAGATTTGTGCCCTCCAGCAGCACATCGCCAGCGACCACCCGACCGGGATAGACCAGCAGGCGCAGGATCGACATGGCCATGGCGCTTTTGCCAGAGCCACTTTCCCCAACCACCGCAATCCGCTCTCCGGGCATGATCGCAAAACTGGCATCATCAACCGCGCGAACCGTCCCGCCATCGGTCGCAAATTCGGTGCGAAGGTTGCGCACATCCAGCAGTGGCGCGATAATTTCACCTTGATGTATCATTCTCGTCTCGCTTCACATTGAGGGCGGATTAATTCCGCGATCTGGGGTCAAGCGCCTGACGCACACCGTCAGACAGGAAGTGGAAGCTGATGGCGATCAGCAGGATGACCAGACCGGGCAAAGTTGAAATCCACCAGGCCTGCTCCAGGTAGAGCTGGCCTTCACGGATCAGATTGCCCAGCGAAGGCGCTGGCGGCATGATGCCAAGGCCAAGGAAGCTCAGGCTGGCTTCGACCAGTATGGCATTGGCCGCCGAAATGCTTGCCGCCACCAGCATGGGCGCGAGTGAATTGGGAAGAATGTGGCGCAACATCAGCCAGAATTGCGATGCCTGCACTGTGCGGGCCGCATCGATATAGGCACGCGTTCTCAGCCCCAAAACAAGCGACCGCTGCAACCTGATGAAGCGCGGGATGTCGGCAATCGCAATCGCCATCACGACCGGCAGAAGGCCCGTTCCCATGATAGCGATCAATCCAATGGCCAGCAAAAGTGACGGAAAGGCCATGAAAATATCGACGATGACCATCACGCTCCGGTCGATGATCCCCCCAAAGAAACCCGCCAGCGTTCCAAGTACCAGGCCCATGACAAGCGCAAGCCCCGCAACGCTTAGCCCCACTTTCAGCGAGATTTTCACCCCTTCCAGCGACCGGCTGAAAATATCGCGGCCCATGCGGTCGGTTCCGAACGGATGCTCCAGCGAGGGGGGCTGCATCATGGCCGTGAGGTTGGTCTGCAAGGGGGCCTGAAGCGGCAGCAATGGCGCAAAGAGAACCAGCAAAAAAAGCGGAACCATAATCGCGAAAGCCGCACGCGTCTTGGTATTCGACCAAAAGCGATTTGTGCTTAGCCCGATGAGCTTCTCAAGGCCCGACCGCAGGCGCAGCGCGCCCGCAGGAGGTGTGATTGCAGAATTGCTCATGCTGCTGTTCCCTTCAGAATTTGACACGGGGATCAAGCGCCCGATAGAGGATGTCAGTGGCAAAATTGATGAACACAAACAGAAGTGCGTAGAAGATCATCAACACCTGTACCAACTGGTAGTCGCGGCTGTTGATGCCATTGATCAGCACCGTTCCGACACCCGGCACGGTGAAAATCGCTTCAACAATCACCGTTCCATTGAGCAGGTTGCCGAAACTCAACCCAACCACAGTGACGATTGGCAATGCCGCGTTCTTCAATGCATGGCGGAACAGGACGCGCAGCTCCGACCATCCCATCGCGCGGGCCGTGCGCACATAGTCTTCGCTCAGCACTTCCAGCACGGCGGCGCGGGTCATGCGCGCAAGGATCGCCACCTGGCTCAAGGATAGCACCAGAATTGGAAGAGCCAGGCGCATCAGGACACTATAGGGATCGTCCCACGAGATCGTCCCGCTGGCCGGAAACCAGCCAAGCGTCAGCGAAAAGATCAGCAGAAAGACAAGCGCAGTCCAGAAAGACGGCATCAAATCGATGATCATCGCCAGTCCGGTTATCAGATTGTCGAGCGTCTTGTGCCCCTTATGCGCCATGAAGGCCGCAAGAGTTCCCAGAGGAATGGAGATGGCGATGGCGAGAACGATTGTCGCCAGCGCAATCACAAGTGTGATCGGGGCGGCTGATTTTATCAATTCGCCAACGGGCAGATTGGTGGTCATCGTTCGCCCGAAATCAAAAACCAGCAGGCCGCGCACAAAATCCAGGTACTGGACAAGCAGCGGATCATTCAGGCCCATCTGGTCGCGCAGACGTTCAAGCGCGGCCCCGGAAAGTGTGTCCCCGGCCATGGCGGCGGCTGCATCGCCGGGAATCAGTCGCATTGCGAAAAATACCAGCGTGACCACACCTATTGTCGTGACCATCAGTTGCAGCAACTTCTTGAGGCTATATGCCAGCATGGCCGGGCCCTCCCTTATTCGATATCGACTTCGTAGTAGTTGACCTGCGACAGCATATTGACTGTCACGCCGGTGATATTGGGCGCGCTTGGCCAGAATGCGTTCCAGGTGCGCACAGGCTGATAGGGCAGATCCTTCATCGCAATGCGCTGGACGTCGCAATACATCTCCAGCCGCTTCTCCGGGTCTGTCTCGCCGCGTGCGCCTTCCAGAAGCGCGGTCAATTCCGGATTGTCGTAGCGCGCGCCGTTCAGGCCGGCGGGGGCCTTGTTATCTGGGTGCAGATAGGCAAACAGCACCATGTCAGGGTTGACCGCAGGGATACCGCGCCCTGCCAGTTCAAACTCGCCAGAGTTGCGCCTTTGGTTGAATGTTGGCGCGTCCACCAGTTCCAGTTGCAGATCAATCCCGACTTGCGCCAGAAAATCCATCTCGAATTGGACATCCGGCGGCACCCCGCCAGAGGCTGTGCTGAGCTGGCGGATGGTCAAACCATCGCCATAGCCTGCTTCCTCCAGAAGCGCGCGCGCCTTTTCAGGGTCGAAAGGGTATTTGGGGATATCGTCGCAATAGACATCCATCCAGGGCATCAGGATGCTTTCAGCGGTGCCAAAGATATCTGGTGTCACAGCATTTAGAATGGTCGGATAATCAATCGCATAGGCGAAGGCTTGGCGCACGCGAACATCTGACAGGGCCGGATGTTCCATATTGAAAATGCGAACGCTTGGAAACAGATTATCCGTACGGTTCAGCTTGAATCCGGCCTCGCGCAGCGTGTCGATATTTTGCTGGCGGTTGGATCGCATGACAACATCGACCTCGCCATTGCGCAGGGCTATGGTTGCGGCCTGTTCATCCTTGATGATCCGGAAATTGAGCGTCTCTATCGGGGCAGGGCCGCGGAAATAATCCTCATGGCGCTTCAGGATGATATGGGCGTTCACATCCAGATCATAAAGGTAGAATGGCCCGGTGCCGACGGGCTTCCAGCGCACATCCTGACCTGCATCCTCTATGGCCTGCTGGTTGACGATCATACCGACATGATAATTGGCGGTATTGTGAATGAAATTTCCGTCAGGCCCGTCCAGCGTTATGACGACCGTGTAATCGTCAGGGGCCTCGACGCTGACGACATTTGCAAGCCGCGATGCATAGGGTGAGCCTGTTTCCGGATCCATGTTGCGTGCAAAGGTGTAAAGCACATCTGCCGATGTGAATTCGCCATAGCCATGCTGCCACTGCACGCCCCGACGCAGGGTGAATGTCCAGACAATGTTGTCTTCAGTGTGCCAGGATTCGGCCAGATCAGGGATGATTTCGGCAGTGTGACTGTCATAGGTTGTCAGCCCGCTGAAGATATTGAACGCGATGTTCTCATTCTCGATCCTGAAAATATTGGTGGGATCAAATCCTGCCGGATCGTCATAAAAGCGGATGTTAAGGGTTTTGCCAGGCCCGGCGGCCCTAGCCTCGCCAATCGGAAGAACAACGATTGGCACGGCGAGCGCAAGAGCGCTTGCCGACAATAGGGCCATTGCCCTGAATTTATGTGATCGCGTCATCGCGGGAGTCCTTTCTTCCTGTTCAGGGTTTGAGTGTCGGCCGCCCAGGGCCTCGCATCGCGTCATCAGAGCCATTTGTCCCCGATGGCGCCGCTCATGCAGTCTTGCGCGCGGGAACGTCCCCGGAGCTGTTCGAGATTTCGCGGAAATAGTCGATCACCATCTCTTTGGGCACGACATCTGCGTATTTTTGATGCATGTCGTATAGATTGATGAAGTGAGAGGCCTCTGTCCGATCATAGACACACTCGGCAACAACACCCATGCGGTAGCGGTGGGTTGCCCCGTCCACAACAGTGGCGCGAACGCAGCCACTGGTGGATTCTCCGCAACAGATGACTGTATCCACACCAAGCCCGTTGAGGTGGAACGCCAGCGGTGTTCCCTGAAACGCGGATGCGGCGGCCTTCTCTATCACCAACTCACCCGCGATCGGCTTGACCTCATCCACGATCTGAGCGCCTTTTCGCTTCATTTCCGGTGAAAGTTTCACAGCAGGGCGCTTGCCATGGCTCCAGGGTTTAATGTCGGTTTCCAGGCCTTTGACGTGGATCACCGGAATACCGCAGGCGCGGGCTGCCGCCAGCAAGGGCACGGTCTGGTCAATGGCGGCCCATCCCTCCAAACCCATCGAGCCGGGCCAGGTTTTCATGGACTCAAATATTGGCAACCGTTCAAAGCCGACAACACTGTAATACATGTCAATCAGCACCAGCGCGGGTTTGGAACCGAAACCGGCCAGCCCCGTCTTGCCCCATAGTTTGTCATGCTCCTTGTCGCGATCGCTGAGGAATTTGTTCCATCCGTAGTCAAAGCTCATACATTTTCTCCATGCTGATACGAAGCTGGTACAGTCAGGCATCAATCCGCTATTTGTATTCAATCTTGGCTACATGTAGCGGAATTGCCAGAGTTTACGCTTCTTATTTCTCTTAATGGATACAATCACGAATTGCTGCTTTGCAGCAATCACTAAGAAATAATTTGGTACACAATTGAAGCCGTGGCCTGCTCGTGGCTCAATTTTCAGGCTAATGCATATTTGGGAAGCAGTCTGGAATCGCGCCTTGCGCTGCATGTCTGCACCCTGCAGCCATGCTGCCATGCGCAGAATCAGGTCATGAAAAATGCCCCGCAGCCATCTGCGAGGCATTATGTATATAATTCAATGTCTTGGTGCGGGGCGCGACGCACAGCGCGCGCGGTTTAATGACTGTGCCCCTCAGGCCGCATCAGTAAGTACGGCAGATTCAAAGCACCGGCCCTGGCGAATCTGCTCTTCAATCCGGCGCCAGTTTGATACAAGTCTGCGCCCTGACCTGTATACATGCTCAGATTCCAGGCTCTGCGCGCGCGAGGGCTGACGATTCAGGATCGCATCGGAGATTTCAATATGCTCTTCATGCGACCGGCGCAGCATTTCCTTGTCGTACCACTTGAACCGAATCAACGCAAAGAAAGGAATTTCATCAGTTTTATGGATAGATCGAATCAGATAGCTGTTGCCCGCCGCTTCGTGAATAACACTGTGAAACGCCCCGTTCAAACTGCGCCAACGCTCACACACCTCGTCATTCCAGCGGTCTTCTGCAATAAGTTCTTCAGTTTCCTGCAAAAGCCTGTGATGTGTGCCGCGCTGCTGGTCGGTTAGCCCCTTGAGGGCGGCCAGCCGAGCAGACATGCCGTCCAGCTCTGCGCGCACGGCATAAATCTCTTCAATGTCGCGCGAGGAAAACGGCCTGACTGTGTAACCGCTATTGGGCCGGTAAACCAGCAACCCTTCGGCGGCAAGCGTGGACAATGCGCCTCGGACTGGTGTCCGCGACACATTCAGGGCAATGGCCAGTTCATTCTCGTTCAACCGGCTCCCCGGCGCATAAGCACCCGTTGCGATCAGGTCGCGCAAGGCACGCACAACTTCTTGTCCACGTGTTGTCATAAAAAATCCTTAGCGTAGCATTTCAACGCGTGGCCCAATTTTGCCACCATGGCCATTACCAATGCGCAAAGCTATGCCACCTCCTGCACCTGAATACAGAGGGATCAAGGTTGTCGTCAAGTATTCTATCGGCCGGGTTTTCTGAATTGGTATCCAAAAACCGGCCATAGCTGCGAGGTTGAATCGGTGCGGGCCGTGGTCAGCGGCGGTTCGGCGGAGTTCCGCCCCGTGCCTCACCGAACTTGTCAAGGATCAGACAGAGCAAGCTGAAGAAAGGCGCTGCGCCCAGCATGACAAGCATCACCCGGATCAGATGATGCGCCACCACGAAAGCTGCATCAGCCTGTATCGCGATGGCGACGATGCTCATCTCTGCAAGGCCGCCTGGTGAATAGGCCAACACCAAAGACGAGAAGGGCAAATCCGTGATCATCATTACCCCAAACGCACAGATAACGACGGTGCTTAGCAAGACCAGGGTCATCAGCAGGCCGATCATCAGGATATGCAGAATGTTCTTGGCAGACATTCCGACAAACCGGCATCCGAGAACCGCGCCAAGAACAAGCTGCGCGAGTTGTATCAGTTCCTGTGGCGGTATGAAGGTGATGAGGCCGGCGAGATGCAAGCCTCCGGAAAGAAGCATCGGCCCGACAAGATGTGGTGCTGGCAGTCTGATACGCTGCCCGATGACAGCGCCAAAGTAGCCGACACCCAGCAAAATCCCGAAATCCCGCCAATCAGAGTCCATGACAGGCACGCCGATGGCCGTACTTGCGCCAAGCGGGCTGCCGTTTTCAAGAAGCTGAACCAGAAACGGCAGTGAGAAGACAATGAACAGAATGCGCGATGAATGGATCAGGGCAATCGTACGCTCGTCGCCGCCATGCTGTCTTCCGACCTCCACCATCTCCACCAGCCCGCCCGGCATGCCCGCGAAAAAGGAGGTGGTACGATCAAGCCCGGCATAGCGGTACAGAAAAACCGAACAGGCCAGACCGGATGTGACCGAGAATATCAGCAGACCGGCAATGCTGGGCAGCCAACCGGGAAGAGATTGCAACAACCCCGGATGAAACCCCGCGCCCAACATGACCCCGATTGTCGCCGTCATCGGCGGGCGCAGCTTTGCCGGCGCAAAGACCGGTAGTTGCAGAACCGAAGCGATTGTTACAACAGTCATCGCGCCCAGCATCCATGGCAGGGGCAGGCCCGCTTGCACAAACAGCCACCCGCCCACCCATGCAAGACCCATTGTCATGCAGAACAGCCAGAATTTCTGGAGCGGGAGGCGCGGTTTTCGGGACGCCAGTGTCATGGAAGCCTATCCGTATGTTGAAGAATTTCGGGAAGATTTGCGGGCCGTTGCCGGGCCGCATGAAACGCGATGCCAGAGGCAGCCAAGACGATCGCCGTGCCAATAAGCACTGTCGGGCCAGGCCAGTCGCCGAACCAGACCAATCCGATCAGCAAGGCCCAGAGCATCTTGGTATAGGTCACTGGCGCGATCGTAGAGGCCGGCGCATGGAAGAAAGCCCGCACCGTCAGATACTGGCACAGACCAGATGCAAGCCCCATTGCGATAAGCCCGGCCCATTGCGGCGCAGTCGGCGCGACCCAGATCACAGGCAACACTGGCACCAGCAACAGCGCCGAGATCGAGAGCGTATAGAATGCGATGGCATGGGTGCCGTCTGTCGCCGACAGGGATCGCTGCAAGAGCATGCACAAGGATGAAATGACAGCCCCGCCAAAGGCAAGACATGCGCCTATTGCGTTACTGTTGCCGCTTGGCTGCACCATCAGCAGAACGCCGCAAAGCCCACAAGCCACGGCCACCCATTCAGCGCGGAGCGGTTTTTCGCGGCCGATCACGGCTGCCAGCGCAACGACGATCAAGGGCTGGGTGAACGAGATTGCGGTCACATCGGCCAGCGGCATTCTGGCATAGGCTTCGAAAACCATGACAAGCGACAAGGTGAAGAGCAGTGCCAGCGCGAAATGCCGGTATGGTGCGCGAACACGCAGGTGCGATGGCCGGAGGCCCGTGATCAGCATAAGAAAGATTATGGCGATGCTGGCGAATGCGTTGCGAAAAAAAGAAATCTGCACGACGGGGAAGTCCTCGGTCATGCTCTTGACCACACCATTCAGAACTGAGAAAAGCCCAACCCCCACCAGCATAAGCGCCACCCCTTTTCTTGGGTCAGCGGGCCCGTATCCTGCGAGTATCAGCGCCATTCGGGCACCTGGGGCGAAAGCTTCACCACTTGTTGCGACGTCATGCAAATGCTCCTGATGCCAGTCCAAGCATAATCTTGCGCGGCGGTTGCCGTCTGGCCGAAGTCACCACTCCCACGCTTGCCCCTGTTGCATACAATGCTGGCGAGAACGTCAAGCGCGTCGCGTGAATATTCGGCAGTTTAGTATACAAAGTGATTGATAAGCTTATTATTTAAGCCAATTTCTTGACGGCCGCCAGCGCAAGCAGCGAACGCCCCCTGCAGCGCTGAAATAATTTTATATAATTATCAATAATTTAAATGCATTTTGCGAGAAAATCTCACTTGCGGCTGAAGTGGGCAGGCTCTGGTTTTCTTTTCGGCTTCTCATTTTGTATCCAATTGGCTTGCGACTCAGAGCGAGCCGTGCCAAGCTTGAGTTGCCATGTCTGGCGCGCGAGACATTGTGCCTCGCACGCGCCGATCAATCTGCAGCGCAGTCATCCACGGCAAAGCCCGACACGGGCCGCCAGGCGCTGGCCGCGATCCCTGAAAGTCGGTGTAACCGGAAGGAAGACAAATGAACGGCCACCACACACCCCCCCGCATTTTTCCTGCCGGCGCGCCGAACGCCCCGCTGACCAGGCGGCTGCGGCTGCGCAAGTGGTGGGGCGCTGCATCCGGCAATATGCGCGGCTCGGTGCTGATTGGGGGGGCTATTCTCATTTTCGGTGTGATGATCGCCTGTATCAAGGAAATCGGCAGCAGCTTGCCACTGCCGCAGATCATCGTGATCCGTCAGGTCATCATCACTTTGCTGCTTTTGCCGCTGTTTCTTCCCGATCTCCGCTCGACACTGCAGACCAAACACCTTGGCTTGCAGATCACGCGCGGATTACTGTCTTTGATGGCGATGCTTTGTGGTTTCACGGCAATCATCTATATCCCGCTCGCCGATGCAACCGCGCTTGGCTTTTCAAAGGTGCTGTTTGTCACCATTGCTGCTGTCTGGATCCTCAAAGAAAAGGTCGGCCCGCGGCGTTGGCTGGCTACATTCTTCGGGTTTCTGGGGGTTTTGATCATCTTGGCGCCCGGCGGGGCAGAGCCGCTTTCGGTCTATTATCTGCTTGCCGTGCTGGGCGCATTGTTTGGCGCCGGGATCAATGTGACAATCCGCATGCTCTCCAGTTCGGAACGCACAGAAACCATACTGCTGTATCAGGCGCTCGTTTTATTTTCGGCGCTGATCATCCCGACTGTGATGTGGTGGGTTCCGCCAACACTCGAACAATGGGTCTTGCTGGCGGTGATTGGCGTTTCAGGGACAGCGGCCCAATATCTTGTAACGCGGGCTTATCAGATCGGCGAAGCATCAGCGCTTGCACCACTGGATTTTACCAGGCTTCTGGTCGCCATGATAACCGGGTTTGTTCTCTTTGCCGAAATCCCGAATTGGCGGACGCTGTTGGGTGCCGGGATCGTGGTCGGGGCAACTTTCTACACGATACGGCGCAATTCCGTTCCACATATCGTAAAGCCAGATGCGCCATGAGGCAGTCATGCATCACACCCTGCTTCGAGGAGATGTGTTGTTACATCCCTGGATAACTTGTGCGACCAAACCGGGAGCGACAGGCTCTGCTTGAAAAGCACCATGCTCGGACGCGCCCAACACGCATATCCAGTTACCGCCAAATACGATCCAGCCGCCGCCGGTGCCTGCCATCCGTAAAGTGGCTGGCAGCGGCGGCGGTCGGGCGCTGCGTAGGGCGGGCCTGCGGCCCCTGTTAACCGGGCTTGGTGCGGGGATTGGCCGGGGAGAGCGTGTGCGTCTCCTCATTGGCTCGAACCCGAGTTTCGCCGCATGCGTCACGAATGGCCGCTGTTGGTGCGATGCGGCCGGTTTGTTCCACTGTTCGATCCATGGGGTGCGCAAAGCCGCCGCCGCACGTCTGGCCGAGCTTGGCTGCAGCGAGTTCGAGATCATGTCGATCACCGGTCACAAGAACAGCAAAGAGGTGATGACCTACACGCGGGCCGCCCGTCAAAAGGTCAGTGCGCAAGCCGCGTTGAAGAAAATGCAGGCCGACCAAGTCGGGAAAAGCCAGAGACCCCAAAAGTCAGGAGGCGGGCCAAAGTCACCCTTGGATGACGATCAGGGCACGGGATGAACAGGATGTGCTATCAACACTGGCTGCGCAAACTGTCCCACTTTTTCCAGCCGCCCCGAAAAGTGGGACAATCCTGACCCCTAAGGGCTTGATATTACTATATTTCTAAGAAAAGGTGGCAGCCCGTAGGGTAGTGGAGAAATTAATATAAATCAATGAGTTAAATTGACTAACATCCAGATTCTGCTCATTGATTTTGTTAGAATTATTAAGGATTTGACTACCCTTTATTATCCGATGAAAACAGCTTCATGAGAACCGATCTGTTATTTCCGGCTCAGATTCCGATGAGCGTCTAGCAGATCTTCCGCATCCTCAGTTCCTTGAGCCGTGAGTTTTCTACTCCCCGTTACATCTTAGCGAAACATCATCAGGAAATCTTTCTTAAATAAAACCGCTTGATGTGACATCCGGGGCAGCCCGATTGATATTGGTTTTTTCAATATCATTTATGCAAATAGACCTTCATTTCCCACCATCGGGCACAGAACCCATTAATCCGGTCTAAGGTTGTGGCATCCGGATTGATCACAAAGAAGGTTCGGCAGCTATAGGCCGTTGCCCTGATGGCCAGAGTGGGCATGTTGATCTGTGAGATCCAATGATCAACTTCTGCATCATGGCCGCCGGCACGGCGAGTATTGTGATGATAGATCACAGCGGTACGTCCTTCGGCCAGTGCAAGAACCTCCGCCAAGGGCATTTGTTTTCCGAATACTGCCCGGCCTTTGCGGCGGTCATCGTCGTCCGTCAGGCCATTGTCCGGATCGGCGAACACCAGATCACAGCCTGACAGGGTCTCCAGAATGCGTATTCCACGCGCATGTGGCCATCGATTCCATGAACATGTGGCCACCTGTTCCACGATGATGTGGCCACCGATTCCACGGCATGTGGCCACCCTGTTGAGATGATCTGCGAGGCGATCTGACCCTGCTTATTCTGCGGCCCATCGAGGCAGCAGGAGAGCGAGATGGAGAGATTGCCAATGCGCAAGATTAAGGATGTTTTAAGGCTGCGTGCGGCGGGGTATTCGGCGCGTAGGATCGCCGACAGTCTGGGGCTTGGCCGGACCTCAGCGCGCAATTACTTAGTTCATCCTGAACAACGTATTTTGCCTGCTCAAGCTGCTTGTGGCTCGATTTGATTGGTCGGACGGTGCCGTATAGCGGCCAGGAGCGCGGCGATGATGAGCGCAAAAATAGCCCTGAGATGGGCCAGTATCTTGCGGATATTGTGGCCGCAGGCACAGAGAACAGCGAAGATCGCATCTCCTCCAGTGCCCTTGAGGGGGCAGCGTGTCAGTCGACCGTCAGTTTTCATGTGTCCGATCTCGGCTTCGATGGCGCTGCGCCTTCGCAACAGTTTTGCCAGCATGGGCGTGATGCCTTTGCGCGTTCCGCTGATCAGGACGCGGGTTCGCGTCACACCATGGCCGCGATAGCCACGATCCACCACGGCCAGTGAGGGGCGGATGTCAGTCAGCACTTCGACCTGAGCCAGTGCATCTTGCAGAGTGTGCCCGTCATATGGGTTGCCAGGCAACGAGCGTGCCCCGACAATGAAGCCTTCCTCGATGGTCGCCGCGATAGTGACCTTGGTGCCAAATTCATAGCGCACACGCGCCTTGCCCTTCGAGATACAATCGACCTCGGGTTCATGCAGGCTGTAGATCTTGTTCTTATCCTTCGGTTTCTGATCCAGCAGCCGCCCTGTCAGCACCAGCGCATCGCAGATTTGTTCGCGCAGCGCTCCAGCTGCAATGCCACTCAGATGACGGCGCAAGTCGCGCATAACCCGCCCCGTGTAGCCTTGCAGCTTTTTCAATGCCTTGCGCATCCGCTTGAATTGTTTCGCGTGGGCATAGCGGCCGACCTGTCGCGCCAGGCGAGGGCCAAGACGGGTGTAACTTTGGCGTAGATCGACATCGGCCTCATGCGCCAGCGCCACCAGCTTTTGGCGCGCGCGTTCATAGAGCCGCGCATCAGTCGGATAGGCAATGTTCTTTTCCATCACCGTCGTGTCGACCGACACGCGCTCAAGGCTCTTGTCATCCACAGCGCCAGACGCGCGCCCGGCCTCGATGGTCTTTGTCAGCAGCCATTCAGCACCTTCCTCGCCAATGCGATTGCGCCAGCGGGTGAGCGATGATGGGTCGATGGGTGGACGGTGCTGGAAGAACACCTCGCCGCAGAAATGCTGATAATAGGGGTTCTCCACCCAGCGAGCCACCACAGCCTCGTCAGACAGCCTGTAGGCGTGCTGGAGATAGAGCAGCCCTGCCACCAGACGCGATGGCGTTGCAGGTCGTCCCTCTTGCGAGGGAAAGAACCCAGCCCATTCGCGCTCAAAGAAATCCCAGTCAATCAAATCCGCCAGCTTCACCAGTGCATGACGCATATCGATGATCTCGACCAGCCGCGCGCGGAACAGATCGTCTTGCTCTGGACCCTTCGGTTTTGCCTTCATCCCCCACCCCGAAATTGCAAGGTTTCGGCCCAAATTATACGAAACCTTGCAAAAAAAGGCGATAAGAAACGTTCATTTCGCAAGCATAATCAGGATGTTGAGGGTTGTTCAGGGCGAACTACTTAGAGCGCGCCGAGAAGGCCGGGCTTTCTTGGCCTGATGTTGCTGGTTTGGATGAAGATGCGCTCGAACACCGTTTGTTTGGGCGCGAAGCGCGTCCCGAGGGCCATCGATTTGTCGAGCCAGACTGGGCCGAAGTCAACCAAGAGTTGAAACGACCCGGTGTTACCTTGCTTCTGCTCTGGGAGGAATATCGCGCGCGGCATCCCAGAGATGGATATGCCTATTCAGCCTATTGTCAGCACTACCGCGCCTGGGTGAAGCGTCTGTCGCCCTCTATGCGCCAGCGCCATGTCGCAGGCGAGAAGTTGTTTGTCGACTATTCCGGCATGCGCATGGAGGTGACGGATCCTGTCACTGGCCTGCAACGTCCCGTCGAATTGTTCGTCGCTGTTTTGGGCGCGTCGAATTACACCTATGCGGAAGCCAGCTGGAGCCAGGCCTTGCCGGACTGGATCGGCGCACATGTCCGCGCGTTCGAGTTCTTCGGCGGCGCGCCGGCCTTGATCGTGTCGGACAATCTAAAATCTGCCGTCGTGCGCGCCTGCTTCCAGAGCTATGCTTGAATTTGGGTGACGCGCACTTTCAGGCGGCGCGGCTTGGTGCGTCAAAACTCACTTCGACGCCGTCGTTGAATTTGATTCCTTCGATGACTTTTGGCAACTGATTTCTGCCATTGAGGCGCAACCATTTTTTGGATGCGGCCTGAATGAGGGTGAATACCATCAATTTGGCCGTCTTTTGCGAGAGTGCGCCTTTGGTGCGAACCGTCCTGTGCCGGACCGTGGCGAAGACGCTTTCAATGGGGTTTGTCGTGCGCAGATGGCCCCAGTGATCAGCTGGGAAGTCGAAGAAAGCCAGCAAGGCGTCACTGTCCTTGGTCAGGCAATTCACGCCTTTTTCGTATTTTTGCTTATATTTCTCGCTGAACAGATCCATTGCGGCCTTCGCTTCCGCTTTCGTAGCGGCATGCTGGATATCATCGAGATCAGATTTCACGGCTGCGGCCATCTGCTTGGGAAAGTAATTCTGCACATTCTTCACCTTATGAACCCAGCAGCGCTGGTGCTTCGTGCTGCCAAATGCCTTGTCCAATGCATTCCAGAACCCCAAGGCGCCATCGCCCACCGCGATCTTGGGGGCGACAGACAGGCCCCGAGCCTTGAGGTCACTGAGCAATTCATGCCAGCTCTGCGAGCTTTCCCGAAGCCCGACCTGAAAGCCGATCAGTTCCTTTTTTCCCTCCGGTGTCGCACCGATGATCACCAGCATGCATTCGGCATTTTCTTCCATGCGCGCCTGCAAATAGACCCCATCCGCCCAGATGTAGACGTAGTTGCGCGCAGACAGATCACGCCGCGCCCAGGCGTCATATTCTGCCTGCCAGCCTGCGGTCAGGCGGGATATCACGCTCGGTGACAGGTTGGGCGCATCGGGTCCCATAATGGCTGACAGCGCTTCCTGAAAATCGCCCGTGGAAATGCCCTTCAGATACAAAACTGGCAACAGCGCGTCCAAGCTGACCGAGCGGCGCGCCCATTTCGGCAGGATGTTCGAGGTAAAGCGGATCTTTTCTGCACGATCGGGTGTCGCCATCCGGTCGCGCACCTTGGGCCGCTGGACATCCAGAGCACCAATACCTGTCTGGATCTGCCGTTCAGGGCCAAGTCCATGGCGGACGATCCGTTGGCGGCCATCGTCAAGTCTCTCGTCCGCAAAGCTGGCCACAAATGCATCAGCTTCGGCCTTCAGCGCTTCCGCCAGCATCCGGCGTGCGCCTTCCCGTGCCAGTTCTGTCAGCGGATCAACGATAGTTTCTGATTGGCGAAACCGTAGAATGGTTGTATCGTTCTTCATAGGCGTATTGCTCCTCGTGAGGTTCTGGCCGGCTTTGACACCCGCCACAATACGCCGCCTTTCAAATCACGCCATCACCCAAATTCCCGCATAGCTCCTGCTTCCATGAGCCGGGCGTCAACCGAAGCTACACGGATCTTGCATGCCACTATCAGACAGCCATTCTCCCGGCCCGGCCTTACAAACCGAAGGACAAAGCGAAAGCAGAAAGCGGAGTGCTGCTGGTGCAGCGCTGGATTGTCGCGCGGCTGCGCAATCGGGTCTTCTTCTCGCTGGAGGAGTTGAACGCGGCCATTCGTGACGCACTGACGCAGCTGAATGCCCGCGTCAGCCGCCATCTTGGCGCTTCGCGCCAGCAGCTCTTCGAGCAGCTGGATCAACCTGCCCTGATCCCGCTTCCCCCGACACGCCATGTTCATGCCGATTGGCAAAAGGTCACCGTCGGGGCCGATTACCACATCCGCATCGATGACCATTACTACTCCGTCCCATATAGCCTGGCGCGTTCGACACTTTGGGTGCGGATAACAGCCAGTACCATCGAGGCGTTTCAAGGTGGAAAGCGTGTTTGTTGATTGTCACTGAGAACTGACCCGGCATTGTCACCGAGAACTGACCCACCCAGTTGTTATGTTCTGCGTGTCATGATGGGGTCAATGCTGTTGGCTCCTTCCGTTTCTTTTTCGCCGTCTCGGAGCTGGCCTTGAAGCGGTAGCTGTCATTGCCAGTTTCGAGGATGTGGCAGCGATGGGTGAGGCGATCGAGCAGCGCCGTTGTCATCTTGGCGTCACCGAAGACGCTCGCCCACTCGCTGAAGCTCAGGTTGGTGGTGATGACGACGCTGGTGCGCTCGTAAAGCTTTCTGAGAAGGTGGAACAGCAAGCGCGCCGCCCGAGGCACTAAACGGCAGGTATCCCAGCTCGTCGAGGATCACCAATTCGGTTTTCACCAAGGTTTCGGCGATCTTCCCTGCTTTGCCTTGTGCTTTTTCCTGCTCAAGCGCATTGACCAATTCCACGGTCGAGAAGAAGCGCACCCGCTTGCGATGATGCTCGATGGCCTGGATGCCGAGGGCCGTCGCAACATGGGATTTCCCCGTGCCGGGACCGCCGATCAGCACCACATTCTCTGCGGCATCAAGGAACTCACAGCGATGGAGCTGGCGGACCAAGCCTTCACGGATTTCGCTGGCGGTAAAATCGAATCCCGAGAGGTCCTTGTAAGCCGGAAAGCGGGCAGCTTTCATGTGGTAGGCGGTCGATCGCACCTCTCGCTCGGCCATTTCAGCTTTTAGCAGCTGTGACAGCATTGGCATGGCGGCCTCAAATGCTGGTGATCCCTGCTCATGCAGGTCATGCACTGCCTGCGCCATGCCTGGCATCTTCAGGCTGCGCAGCATGATGACAATGGCGGCTCCGGCGGGATCATGACGCATGGCGTGTTCCTCCCGCAGGGCGCAGCCCATCATAACGTGCGACGTTGGCCTCGGGCTCCTTGCTCAGCGTCAAGGCCGCCGGAGGGTTCACGTCTGGCTGGTCGGTCGGTTTACCATCCAGCAGCCTGTGGAGCAGGTTCAGCACATGGGTTTTGGTCGGCACGCCCGCTTGCAGGGCCATTTCCACGGCACGGAGCACCGCCTGTTCATCGTGGTGCAACACCAAGGACAGGATATCGACCATTTCACGATCACCCCCCGGTTTACGCAACATTTGCGCCTGAAGCTTTCGGAAAGGTTCCGGCATCTCGAGGAAGGGGGCGCCGTTGCGCAGCGCCCCGGGTTTGCGTTGAACCACCGCGAGATAGTGGCGCCAGTCGTAGATGAAGCGCCCAGGTTTACGGTGTGATCTGTCGATAATTCGCTCATGCGTGCAAATCACGTGGCCCTCGGCCACAACCACCAGCCGCTCAGGATAGATGCGCAGGCTCACTGGCCGGTTCGCAAAGCTGGCGGGCACGGAATAGCGGTTGCGATCAAAGGTAATCAGGCAGGTGGGGGAGACACGCTTTCGCGCTTCGACAAACCCGTCAAACATCATAGTCAGAGGCATCAGTGTAGGCTTCTCGGCTTCCCAGACATCGGCAATGCTGCCGGGCAATGTGCCATGGGGCGTCTCTGTCCAAAGTTGTTTGCAGCGCTCTTCCAGCCAATCATTCAGCGCAACAAGGTCCGGGAAGACCGGAGCAACTTGCCATAGGCGATGGCGGGCGTCGCGCACACTCTTCTCAACCTGACCTTTCTCCCAGCCGGCCGCTGGATTGCAGAACTCAGGATCAAAGACATAGTGGCTTGTCATCGCCAGAAACCGTGCATTCACATCGCGCTTCTTGCCAACCCCAACCCGGTCAACAGCCGTCTTCATATTGTCATAGATGCCGCGGCTCGGGATGCCTTCAAAAACGCGGAAGGCATGCCAGTGGGCATCGAACAGCATCTCATGCGTTTGCAGCAGATAAGCCCGAACCAGAAAGGCGCGGCTGTGCGACAGCTTGATGTGCGCCACCTGCAGCTTGATGCGCTCGCCGCCCACATAGGCCTAGTCCTCGCTCCAGTCGAACTGGAACGCCTCGCCGGGTGCAAACACCAGCGGCACAAAAGCTCCCCGATCCGTCGTGTGATACGCGCGCTGCCGTTCGCCTTTCCATTCCCGAACAAAGGCCGCAACGCGCTCGTAGGAACCATCATATCCAACCCAGGTTCGACAGTTAATCGCGTAAGTAATTGATATTGTTAGAACGGAAATCGTGTTTGTGTGACTGCAGGGCCGGTCAGGCGGGTTTTTTGAGGCCCATAGCCTCGAAGAGATCGAGCTGCTCCTGAGTGGTTTTGCTGGTCCCGTTGAAAGTGCGGTCGCCGATATGGGCAGTGTGCTTTTGGATGCGTGCAAGCAGATCCAGCGCAGTGCGGGGGCTGGCATTGTGCCTTTGGGCCTTCAGGCGCATGCGCATGACACGGTAGAGGGTCAAGGCCATGAAGCAGATCAGCGCATGCGCACGGATGCGATCCGGCAGTCTGTGATGAACCGGCGCGATCTCGATGTCGGATTTCAACACACGAAAGCCCCGCTCGATGTCGGCCAGGCCCTTGTAGCGCGTGACCGCCTCGGCAGGTGTCAGGTCTGCAGCATTGGTGATCAGCGCAAGCTTGCCATCGAATAACTGCGCGTCAGCAATAGCGTTTTCATCAATGCTCCAGGAGAACCGGTCTGCAGTCAGGTCGGGCTTCACAAAGCGCAACATTTCAGCCTCGGCGACAGCGCGGGTGAAGCGGCTATAGGCCCCGCGGTCGGAAGCACGACGCCCCTGTGCGGTTTTCCCATCATCTTGGGCATCGAGTTTTGTGACCATTTTCTCGGCCATGGCTTCCAACTCGGCGATGCGCGTGCGGCGCTTGTCACCCTGCTCAGCCGCGCGGAGTGGATCATGGGCAATGATCAGACGATGATCGGCAAACTGTCCCTCGGCCAATCCCTCTTCATCAAAGCTCAGTTCCCGGAAAGTACCAATCAATTCGCCATAACGTCTGGCAGGCACGGCCAGGATGAACTCCAGCTTCCGCCCGCCCTGATTGGCCATGTCCGTCAGATGATGAATGTTGTCGAGGCTCAGCAGGCCGCGATCTGCCACCAGGATGACACGGTCAATGGGGAAGCGTTGCAGAACGGTCTTCAGCATGGTCTGCAGAGTCTTGGTTTCGGCAACATTGCCGGGGTGAACTGTGTGCATGAGTGGCAGGCCATCCGCCGTCTGCACAATGCCCAAGACAAACTGACGGGCGATACCACCCCGCTCCTTGTTCATCCCGAACGCGCGAATGTCATCCTCAACCGCGCCTTCCCCATGGATGCGCACTGTGGTCAGGTCATAGAAGACAACAGCCAGATCACGGTCGACCAACGGACGGATCTGGCGCGCCAGGGCATCCTCGACACCTACCGCATTGTCCATGAGCGTGTCCATCGCGCGCAGCAATTGCTGGTGCGTCACGCCATCAGGCATCGCGGGAATGGCAACCGTTTCCAGCCAGCGCAGACAGCCCAACTTGCTGTCGGGTTCGCAGAGGCGGTTGAACACCATAGCGCGGATCAAGGCTTCTGCGTCAAATTCCCTACGGCTTGAACGCAGTGCGCGGCTGAGCGCCTTCTGAAATCCCAATTCGCACCAGAGTTCATGAAGGGCAAAGACATTGCCATGTGCCCGGCCTGCCTCCTGAATGATCTCTGACGATGTATTCTCCGTTCGCCCAAGCGCACGGTTCAGCCCATTGATCAGCGGATCGAGCTTGTCGGGACTCAATCTGTCCAGCCGTCCGAGATTGGCAATGACCCGCACGCGCACCTGTCCGCGGTCGTTGCGGAAGGATTCGACCAGTTGCAGGTATTGGCGGTCGCCGGTCTTGGTGATGCGCGTATACATTGTGTAGCGAAGATATCAGAGTATTCTCCAACAAATCAACAGGTAATATAACAGAGTGTGTGACTACATGATTTCCGCAAATCAGGCCGCCACACCAAACTAACCCATTGAAATTTCGAGCGTCAGCCGACGAAACCCGCTCAAATCACGCTCGGAGGTGTCGAAGTTCGGATCCAAGCCCCACGAGATCTTCATACATCTCCTTGGCAGTGCGGCGTTCCTTACGCGTCTTGCGCTGGTTGGCCACAAGCCAGTCCGTCAGCCGCGCCGCGTATGGATCGATCTTGCTCGGTCGCGCCGGTGTCTGAAACTGGGGCTCAACGATCCCCGCCCGAAGATACTTCTTGATTGTGTTCCGCGATACGCCCGTCCGCCGTGCGATCTCGCGAATGGGCATCTCGTCCCGCAACGCCCACTTCCGAATAATCCTCAAAAATCCCATGTCTATCACTCCTGAAGCCCCCAACTGCTTTGCGCAGGGGCAAGGTTGCACATGGGTCAATTCTCAATGACAATTTCTACTGTTGCCGGGTCAGTTCTCAGTGACAATCAACAACAGGTGGCCAAGTGCCGTGGAATACTCACTCCAGAACGGACTGAAACCAGTCTTGGCGCCATTTGCGCCGTTGATTGACAGGAATTACGGTCATGTCGAGTGATGTGTCAGAAGATCTGAAATCCCCGAGGATCGGCAAAAGCGACCTGATGGATCGCTCTGTTCTGACAACCGAACGCAGGTGATGGAATAACTCTGGATCAAGGCGTGACGCCTTTCCGTAAGCGGCGGTTACGCCCCATTCATTTCGCGCTTGCGCGTTGGCGTGATGGTTCGGAGCGGAGGGCGTCCGGTAGCTCATCAGGGACTACGAGACGAGGTCCCTATGGGCCAATGGCCTGCTGGGCATAGGCCCACGGCATAAGGGCGTCGATGTCGCGGTCGAGGTGACCGTTGGCGAGTTTCGTGAACAGATCGCGCAGATAGGCATAGGGTTCGACGCCGTTCATCTTGCATGTGCCGATCAGGCTGGCGAAGCGGGCCCAATTTCGGCCACCTTCGTCGGAAGCAGCGTCATGATGCCGGGAGTCTGGGTTTTGACGCGGTTGTCACATACCCTTTTCACCCGCTTTGTGGCCAGACAGTGGAAGTGGTCGGATCGGTCGAGCACGACTTTTGCCGCCACCTTCTTATCCGTCAATTGCATGGCGGAGCCTTTTATCTTCCAGCGTGGATGATTGCCCCCGAAGCAAAGTTGATCAAGGTTGTTGACACACCCCGGCTTCCGCTTGAGCGATTAAACGATCTTCGTGCGCTGCTGGATCAGCTTCTACACTCCTGTTTGGACGAAACGGCCAGCACAGGAGATGTCGATGACCCGCCCCACATATCAACAACCCGATCTGTTCGCGCATCTGGCGCCCGAAGTTCACTGGACGCAAGGCGACCGTCAGAAGGCCATAATGCTTCTTCGGAATTTGCTGCAAGAGGCGATGAGCGAACCCCTCCTGCCAAATCAGCCACTGATCGAACAGGAGGCCGGCAATGACCAAGATCTCGCCTGAGCATCTGGGGCGCAGCGCCTATATTTATATCCGCCAGTCTTCCACATATCAGGTGGCCAACAACTTGGAGAGCCAACGCCGGCAATATGGGTTGGTCGAGCGAGCACGCCAGTTGGGGTGGGAAAGCATCGAGGTCATTGATGAAGACCTTGGCAAATCCGGCAGTGGGGGTACGGAGCGACCGGGATTTCAGAAGCTTCTGGCCGCGATCTGCGAGGGCCGTGTTGGCGCAGTGCTTTCCCTTGAAGCGTCAAGATTGGCGCGCAACGGGCGGGATTGGCACAGCCTGTTGGAGTTTTGCGCTGTGCTGGGGACACTGATCGTGGACGAGGACGGTCTTTATGACCCGCGTCTGATAAATGACCGCCTGCTTCTGGGCATGAAAGGCACGATGAGCGAGATGGAGGTGTCGGTATTCCGGCAGCGCTCGGCTGAAGCCATCAAACAAAAGGCTCGCCGGGGCGAATTACTGACAACCTTGGCGGTCGGCTACATCAAGACCGATGACAACCGGATCGAAAAGGACCCCGACCGTCGCGTTCAGGACGCCATCGCTCTGGTGTTCCGGAAATTTGCCGAATTGCAGTCAATCCGTCAGGTTCTTCTCTGGTTTCGGGACGAGGAGGTGATGCTGCCGCGCGCAATCTACGGCGGTGGGGCCCCGCGTATCACATGGACGTTGCCGGTCTATCCCACGCTGCACCACATGCTGACCAATCCCGTCTATGCCGGGGTCTATGCGTTCGGGCGCCGTGGCAGCCGGACTATCATCAAGGATGGACAAAAACGCCAAAGCCGTGAAAGCTTCAAGCGCAACTGGAACGACTGGGATGTTCTGATCCGGGACCACCACTCTGGCTACATTTCCTGGGAAACTTTTAAAAAGACGCAAAGCATGATTGCCGAGAACGCAAATCGCAGTGGCTATGCCGGGCGCGGCGCGATCCGCCGAGGCGAAGCATTGTTACCCGGACTATTGCGATGTGCGCGCTGTGGCCGACGTTTGCGAGTGGCCTATTCCGGGAAATGCGGCAACACGCAGCGCTACGTCTGTCATGGCACCTTTGGTAACAACGCGCGGCCCAACTGTATCGTGTTTGGCGGCATGCGAATTGATCGCGCGGTCGCGACGGAGGTTCTGGACCGCCTGCAACCCATGGGGATAGAGGCCGCCCTGTCCGCGGTCATTGCGCATGAAGAAAAGCAAAACGACAAGCTTCAGCAGATGGAGAACGCACTGGAGCAGGCGCGTTTCGAAGCCAAGCGCGCGCAGCGCCGGTATGATGCGGTCGACCCGGATAACAGGCTGGTAGCAGACGAACTGGAACGGCGCTGGAACGACACGCTGCATCGGGTGCGCGAACTCGAAATTCATATAGACAGGCTCAAGGCGGAAACGCCCGTCACCGTATCCGTGCCGGATCGAGAGCGATTGATGAGCCTGGGGGCCGATCTGACGCAGGCGTGGAGCAGACCCGGCGTCACACCGGAGACCCAAAAGCGGATTTTGCGGCTTATGATACGCGAGATCATCGTCGACATGACCGAAGATAGCTTGGCGCTGATCATCCATTGGCAGGGCGGTGATCACACGCGCCTAAGTGTCAAGAAAAACAAGGCGGGCCAAACACGCTGGACGATTTCCGGTGAAACACTGGATCTTGTCCGTGTCTTGGCACGTCAGATGCCTGATGAGCATATCGCATCGATACTGAACCGCGCAGGCCGCATGACGGGGAAAGGCCTCACCTGGAACCGAAGCCGTGTCTGCAGCTTGCGCAGCAGGCATGATATCCCCACGTATCGTGAAGGCGAACGTCAAGAGCGCGGAGAGCTCACCTTGGATGAAGCGGCCGCTATCCTTGACGTCAGTCCATCGACGGTGCGAAGGTTGATCGAAGCTGGAGATCTGTCGGCCGACCAGACCTGCAAAGGTGCCCCTTGGATCATCAGGCAACACGCTGTTGAGACAGACAGCGCTCGAAAAGCAGCCGATGCACGCCGCGGAAGACGCCCGCCGCCTGACGATCCGCTTCAAATAACCATGAAATTACAGAGGCATACGTAGATGTGTAGTATAAAGCACCCTCGTCATGGCCGGCGAAGAGCGCATTGCGGCGGTTCATGGCCGGGCTGCGGATGGCATTTTCGACAAGGTTGGAGTCGATGTCGATGCGCCCGTCTTCGAGGAAGAGGCGGAAGCCGTCTTGGCGTTTGAGCATATAAGCCATGGCCTGGCCGAGGTCGGATTTGCGCGAGACGCGGGCGGCCTGTGCCTTCAACCAGGTGAAGAATTCATCTACCAGCGGGCGGGACATTTCCTGCCGGACAGCCCGGCGGTCGTCCGGGCCGGACCCTCGGATGGCGTCCTCGACCTTGTAGAGTGCGGCGATGCGCAACAGCGCCTCGTCGACGATGGGTGACCCCTTCTTCGGCTTGGCCTTGATCAGCTTCCTGCGGCTGTGCGCCCAACAATAGGCCAGCCGCAGCGGATCGCCGCTCGGACGTTTTGATGTGGCCAGGTGGGTATAGGCGCCATAGGCATCGACCTGGATCATGCCGTTGAAGCCAGTCAGGATTTCATCGGCATATTCGCCCTTTCGGCCGGGCCGATAGTGGAACACCACCCCGGGAGGTGCGGGGCCGTTCCAGCCCCGGTCATCGCGCAGCACCGCCCAAAGGTAGCCGGTCTTCGTCTTGCCACGCCCCGGGTCCAGAACAGGAGCGGTGGTTTCGTCGACATAAAGCCGGGTGCTGTCGGACAGCAGCTGTTCGGCCATGTGATCCACAACAGGCGCGATGGCAGCCCCTGTTCGGCCCATCCAATCCGCCAACACAGATCGGTCGATAGGCACCCCGTGGCGGGCCATCACTACGGACTGGCGATTGAGCGGCATATATTCTGAATGCTTGGACACGGCGACCTGCGCCAGCAGCGCCTCGGTTGGCCAGCTTCCCTCCAGCAGATGTGCAGGCGCTTTCGCCTGCACCACACCTGTGCGCCCCTTGGGGCAGGCATATCGGGGACGCACGGTGACAATGACTTGATAGCGCGCGGGGATGTAGTCCAACCGCTCGCTACGATCCTCGCCGATCCGGACCATGTCGCCGCATCCACAGGGGCAGACGATACTGTCGGGTTCGACCACCCTCTCGACGTGCGGCAGGCTTTCGGGCAGCGCACGGGCCTTGCGGGGTGCGCGCGGTTTGCGCATCGAAGGGTCCGGTTCGCTGGCCGCGATCTTGTCTTCGACAGCCGCGATCTGCGCCTGCGTCTCGGCAATGGCGGTTTCCAGATCTTCCAGCGCCAGCTCCAACTGGGCGGGGTCCAGCTTCTCGGATTTCGGCCCGAACTTGGTGCGCCGGTAATCCTGAACCTGACCTTCCAGTTTCTCGATCAGCGCCTCAAGCTCTGCGATGAAGGCCACTTTCTCGGCCACCACGGCCTGTTCGTGCTGGCGCGCAGCGCGCTCGACCCGTGCCTCAAACTGCGCGGCTTCCAGCGCCGCTTTTTGGGCGGCAAAGGCCTTCACCACCTCGGGCGGCCCGAAGTTCGACAGCAAATTGGGTAAATTCGCTATCTACGGTTTTCCGATGCTATAGTTATCAATGAGTTATCGTCCCAAAGGCTCCTGCTTTGACGAAGCCTTGTTGTAACACGTTTCATTGATAATTGTCTTGCATGTTTGACGAATTCGGACTTAACGTTAGTCCAATGTATACGCGCATCTCAAAATCAGGCGGTCGAAGCTATCTCCAACTGGTGGAGGGGCATCGCGACGCTGAAGGAAAGGTCAGGATCAAGGTGGTCGCCAACCTCGGCCGCCTGGACAGGCTGTCGCCTGAGAAGCTTGATCCCCTGATCAATGGGTTGAACAGAGCCGTTGGGCGCCTTGAGAACACAGCGCACGAGATTACACACGATCCCGCCCGCACCTATGGCACGGTCTTTGCCCTGCATGAGTTGTGGAAAGACCTTGGGTTCGACCGGGCCCTCAACCGGGCGCTGCGTTCCGGCAAGCGCAGCATTGATGCCGAAGCGCTTGTTCGAGCCATGGTGTTCAACAGGCTGTGCGATGCCACAAGCAAGCTGGGCTGCCTGCGTTGGTTGGAAACTGTTGCCATGCCCGCCATGCCCGAGACCGTTACCCATCAGCATTTGCTTCGCGCTATGGACGCGTTGATGGACAACGCTGAGGGTGTCGAGGAGGCTTTGGCCCGCCAGATCAGGCCACTCGTGGATCACGATCTCACAATGGTCTTCTACGACCTGACGACCGTGCGGATTCATGGCGAGGCCCGGCTGGAAGATGATGTTCGCGCCTTTGGCATGAACAAGGAAACAGGCGGCATCGCGCGCCAGTTCGTGTTGGGCGTGGTGCAGACCGCCGATGGCCTGCCCCTCATGCACACCGTGCATCCGGGAAATGTGTCCGAGACCAAGACCCTGCAGGGCATGCTGCAAACGGTCCTGCAGCGATTTCCTATCCAGCGCATCATTCTGGTGGCGGATCGCGGCCTGCTGAGCCTCGACAACATCCACCACCTGACAGACATCGCCGATAAGGGCGGGCGCAAGCTGGAGTTCATCCTGGCCGTGCCTGCGCGTCGCTACAGCGACCTGCTGGAAACCTTCCAGAATTTCGACTTCAGCGACGGTGACGGGTTGCGCGAGGCCAGTTTTGAAGGGCACCGCCTGATTGTGGCGCATGATTCCGGGCGCGCGAAGGAACAGGGTGCGGCGCGCCGTGCAAGGATTGATGAGCTCGATGCCATGGGCAATGCCATGGTCGCAAAGCTTGATCGCCAGGACGAAGGAAAAAGCGAGAAAGGCCGCCGCGCCTCAGACCGGGGGGCCTATAGCCGGTTTGTCCGCGCCATTTCAGACGCGGAACTGACGCGCTTCATCAAGGCCGATCTCACGGCAGATCGCTTCAGTTGGGACATAGATGAAGACGCTATCGCCCGAGCGGCCCTGTTTGATGGCAAGCTCGTCCTGCTGACCAATGTCCCCGAGATCACACCGGCTGACGCCGTCGCGCGCTATAAGGCATTGGCCGATATCGAGCGTGGCTTTCGCGTGTTGAAATCCGACATCGAGATTGCGCCGGTTCACCACCGGCTGCCAGATCGTATCCGCGCTCATGCGCTAATCTGCTTTCTGGCCCTCACCCTTCACCGCGTCATGCGTATGCGTCTAAAAGCCAAGGGGCACACCGCGAGCCCCCAAGTCGCCCTCGACATCCTGTCGCGCATCCAGAAACACACGGCATATGCCGGAAGCCGCAGCTTCCACGGAATAAGCAAAACCACACCGGAGCAACTGGACCTCTTCGAAACACTCAACCTGCCAAAGCCAGCCTGACAGCGCTCTTGTTGTAACATTTTTGGCCATTCGGCCTAAATGAAATCAAACACTTATCGATTTTGTTGATGAACTTGGGGGCGGCAGGTCTGGAAACTGGCTGAGATCGAAGAGCTGCGACATGCGCATTTCTACCCGAACCGGGACAGAAAGGCCAATAAAACAACGTCAAAAACAGCGGTCTGAGTCATCCTGCCGCAGTCGGTGCCAGCACTCTTTGCGCCACCACCCGCCGCCAATCCAGACCTTCGAACAGAGCTTCCGCCTGCGCCCGGGACAGCCGCATAACCCCGTCCTGAATCTTCGGCCAGGCGAAGCTGCCCTGTTCAAGGACCTTGTAGATCAGCACCATTCCGGTGCCGTCCCAAACCAGGATCTTCAACCTGTCCCCGCGCTTTGAGCGAAACACCACCGTCACCCCGGAATGCGGGTCAAGCTTCAGTTCCGTCTGCACAATCAGCGCCAGAGCGTTATGCCCACAGCGGAAATCCACGGGCTTCGTCGCGATCAGGATCGGCAGTCGCTGGCCCGCAACGATCATGTCGCCCCGCGCAATGCACGCACCAGCGCCGCCGCGCGCTCTACCGTAACATCACCGGGAATGCGCAAGCGCAGATCGGCCCCGACCTCAATCGTCATCACGCCAATGCCTCCCCGCGCGGCATCGGCCGTGGAAGACACCGGCTGATCCATGGGCTCAGGCATAATGGACAGCGGCACCAAGGCAGGCTCCGCCGCCTCCGACCCTGGCGATCCGTTCAGTGCATCCATCAGTTCACCCGGCAGAGCCAGCAGACCCTGCCGGGCGTGGCGACGCCAATCTGACAGGTGATGGGGCAGAATGTCATAACGCGCCGCCACATCGCAGACCCGCGAACCCGGCTGAAGACTTTCGGCGACGATCCGCGCCTTGACCTCCGAACTTCGACACCTCCGAGCGTGATTTGAGCGGGTTTCGTCGGCTGACGCTCGAAATTTCAATGGGTTAGTTTGGTGTGGCGGCCTGATTTGCGGAAATCATGTAGTCACACACTCTGTTATATTACCTGTTGATTTGTTGGAGAATACTCTGATATCTTCGCTACACAATGTATACGCGCATCACCAAGACCGGCGACCGCCAATACCTGCAACTGGTCGAATCCTTCCGCAACGACCGCGGACAGGTGCGCGTGCGGGTCATTGCCAATCTCGGACGGCTGGACAGATTGAGTCCCGACAAGCTCGATCCGCTGATCAATGGGCTGAACCGTGCGCTTGGGCGAACGGAGAATACATCGTCAGAGATCATTCAGGAGGCAGGCCGGGCACATGGCAATGTCTTTGCCCTTCATGAACTCTGGTGCGAATTGGGATTTCAGAAGGCGCTCAGCCGCGCACTGCGTTCAAGCCGTAGGGAATTTGACGCAGAAGCCTTGATCCGCGCTATGGTGTTCAACCGCCTCTGCGAACCCGACAGCAAGTTGGGCTGTCTGCGCTGGCTGGAAACGGTTGCCATTCCCGCGATGCCTGATGGCGTGACGCACCAGCAATTGCTGCGCGCGATGGACACGCTCATGGACAATGCGGTAGGTGTCGAGGATGCCCTGGCGCGCCAGATCCGTCCGTTGGTCGACCGTGATCTGGCTGTTGTCTTCTATGACCTGACCACAGTGCGCATCCATGGGGAAGGCGCGGTTGAGGATGACATTCGCGCGTTCGGGATGAACAAGGAGCGGGGTGGTATCGCCCGTCAGTTTGTCTTGGGCATTGTGCAGACGGCGGATGGCCTGCCACTCATGCACACAGTTCACCCCGGCAATGTTGCCGAAACCAAGACTCTGCAGACCATGCTGAAGACCGTTCTGCAACGCTTCCCCATTGACCGTGTCATCCTGGTGGCAGATCGCGGCCTGCTGAGCCTCGACAACATTCATCATCTGACGGACATGGCCAATCAGGGCGGGCGGAAGCTGGAGTTCATCCTGGCCGTGCCTGCCAGACGTTATGGCGAATTGATTGGTACTTTCCGGGAACTGAGCTTTGATGAAGAGGGATTGGCCGAGGGACAGTTTGCCGATCATCGTCTGATCATTGCCCATGATCCACTCCGCGCGGCTGAGCAGGGTGACAAGCGCCGCACGCGCATCGCCGAGTTGGAAGCCATGGCCGAGAAAATGGTCACAAAACTCGATGCCCAAGATGATGGGAAAACCGCACAGGGGCGTCGTGCTTCCGACCGCGGGGCCTATAGCCGCTTCACCCGCGCTGTCGCCGAGGCTGAAATGTTGCGCTTTGTGAAGCCCGACCTGACTGCAGACCGGTTCTCCTGGAGCATTGATGAAAACGCTATTGCTGACGCGCAGTTATTCGATGGCAAGCTTGCGCTGATCACCAATGCTGCAGACCTGACACCTGCCGAGGCGGTCACGCGCTACAAGGGCCTGGCCGACATCGAGCGGGGCTTTCGTGTGTTGAAATCCGACATCGAGATCGCGCCGGTTCATCACAGACTGCCGGATCGCATCCGTGCGCATGCGCTGATCTGCTTCATGGCCTTGACCCTCTACCGTGTCATGCGCATGCGCCTGAAGGCCCAAAGGCACAATGCCAGCCCCCGCACTGCGCTGGATCTGCTTGCACGCATCCAAAAGCACACTGCCCATATCGGCGACCGCACTTTCAACGGGACCAGCAAAACCACTCAGGAGCAGCTCGATCTCTTCGAGGCTATGGGCCTCAAAAAACCCGCCTGACCGGCGCTGTAGTCACACAAATACAATTTCCGTGTGAACAATATCAATCACTTACGCGATTAACTGTCGAACCTGGGTGACCTCAGCTGGCCACCGCCGCTTGCCCCTTCGACGTGGCTCGACAACCTCGCACCGCCCCATAAATCCATCGCCACCATCCGCCATGCAAAACCTCCATCTGCTCACGCAGACCTTCTCGCAGGCACATCACGCGTCGGGAATATAACAAATCAATGGGGCGTAACCGCCGCTTACGCCTTTCCCGCAGGATCATCCAGATAACCCACATGGCGGCCATCGCCATTGTGACCTTCATCCGGGAACCGATACCACGCCACACCCAATTGCCGCCCGGGGGACAGGGCACGAAGCAGCCCCAGTTTTACAAAGTCACCGATATCTCCGGCATATCGATCCTGCATCTGATAACCTTCTCTCAAAAAACGGCGCTAAAATGAAGGTTTAACCCTAAGCGAATTCCCGGGCCAAAACCTCTGCCTGTTGGACGACTTTCTTGATCGCATCTGACGCCAAATCGGGCGGAAACCCGTGTTTTTTCAGGATGCGCCGTATGATCACACGCATCTTGGTGCGCACATTCTGCTTGCGCCACCAGTCGACGGATGAATTCGCCTGCACGGCATTGACCAGTTCCTGTGCGATGACCCGCAGTTCTTCGTTGCCCATCAACTCACGGGCGCTCTCGTTCTGGGCGAGAGCATCGTAGAATGCAACTTCCTCCGGGGACATGCCGTCCTCGGGCTGCTGCTGCAGGTCTTTGGCCATGTCGATCATCTCTTTGATGACCTGGATCGCATCGATGCTGCGGTTGTGATAGCGGGCCATGGCATCGGTCAGGCGTTTTGAGAAAGCCTCGTTCTGGGTCTGGTTTGTCCGGGTTCGGGTTCGGATTTCCCCGTTCAAAAGCTTGCGCAGGGCCTCGACCGCAAGGTTCTTATGTGGCGTATTTTGCAGCCCCAGCAGGAAATCCTCACTCAGCACGCTCAGGTCGGGGCGGTCGATCCCCGCTGCCTCCAGAATGTCGATCACTTCGGTCGAGGCCACGGCCCGGTTCAGAAGCTGGGCAATGGCCAGTTCGGTATCCTCGGCACTGCGCCCAGTCCGGGATGTCGCATCCATTTTCCGGATGGCGGCTTGCACGGCAACAAAGAAGCCGACCTCATCTTTCAGGGCTGCCGCCTCGGACGTGCCAGCGGCGATCCGGAAGGCTTTTACCAAACCCGCAACGGCAGTCATGAACCGCTTTTTGCTGTCTTCCCGGTTTTCGGGGTCTTTACCGTCAACCTGCAGCGTCAGGGCATGCTCGATCGCTACAGGCAGAATGCGGATGCGGTCGGCGGGGGTGCCGCGAACGGCGTCCATATAGGCTATGCCGAAGAACATTCCTCGCATGATATCAATCTGGGTGTGCAAGGCATGAACCGCCTCGCCCTGATCAACGCCTGTCTGTTTCTGGTCGGCCTGCGAGTAATGGCGCAGGGCCTTCTTGAGATCGGCGGCAAGGCCGATGTAATCCACCACCAGCCCAGAGGGCTTTGACCCGAACACGCGGTTGATCCGCGTGATCGCCTGCATCAACCCATGGCCCTTCATGGGCTTGTCGACATACATTGTGTGCATGCAGGGGGCGTCAAAGCCCGTCAGCCACATGTCCCGCACGATGACCAGCTTCATTGCATCAGCGGGGTCGCGATACCGTGTCCGCAGGGTTTCCAGCCGGGCTTTTGAACGGATATGGGGCTGAAATTCGACCGGGTCTTGCGCCGCTCCTGTCATCACGACCTTGACCGCCCCCTCGGCATCCTCGTCGGCGTGCCAATCCGGGCGGGCTGCGATGATGCGGTTATACACTTCAACACAGATCCGGCGTGACATGCAGACGATCATCGCCTTGCCGCCATCCATGGCCTCAACCCGTGCATCAAAATGCTTCAGGATATCCTCGACCACTTTATCGAGGCGCGGAGCCGCCCCGACCAGCTTTTCAAGCTGCGTCCATTTCGAGGTCATCGCCCCCTTGCTGTCATCGTCAAAGCTGATCCCGTCGGCCTCGGCCTCTTCGATGATCTCGTCGAATTCGGCATCCAGCAACTCGCCCGCTTCATCCGACAGCTCGATCTTGGCAACGCGACCCTCGTAGTAAATCGGCACAGTCGCCCCATCAGACACAGCTTGGGCGATGTCATAGACATCAATATAATCACCGAACACAGCCTGCGTGTCTGCCCCCACCAACGCAATCGGGGTGCCGGTGAAGCCCACATAAACCGCGTTGGGCAAGGCCGTGCGCAGATGATGGGCAAAGCCGTATTTCGTCTCGCCCGTGTCGCGGTTCAGTTTGGCATCAAAGCCATATTGCGAGCGATGCGCCTCATCCGCAAAGACGACCACATTGGAGCGATCGGTCAACTCGCCAAAATCAGGGCTGCCTTTCTCGGGACGGAATTTCTGGATGGTGGCAAAGATCACCCCGCCCACCTTGCGATCCGCCAGCTTGCGGCGCAGATCGGGCACATCTTCGGCCTGAACAGGGATTTCGCCAAACAGGGCCGAACACCGCGAAAAGGTCGCGAACAGCTGATTGTCCAGATCATTGCGGTCTGTGATCACCACAATCGTCGGGTTTTCCAGCCGTGGGTCACGCATCAGCCGACCGGCCAGAAACGTCATCAGCAGGGATTTGCCCGAACCTTGCGTGTGCCACATCACCCCGCCGCGGCCGTCCTGCCCATGGGCGCCCAGAACGGCGGCCACGCCTTTGCGCACGGCGTGGAACTGATGATAGCCCGCGATCTTCTTGATCGGGCCTTTGCCCTCATCCTCGAACACAGTGCAAAAGCGGATCATCTCCAGAATGACGCCCGGGGTCAGCAAGCCATGGATCAGGGTTTGCAGGGCAAGGGCGCTGCCCTTTTCGACCACGGTTTCGCCATCCACCGTGCGCCAGTTCATGAAGCGGTCGAAATTGGCCGAGGCCGAGCCGTATTTTGCTGTCACCCCTTCGGAGATCACGTTGAACGCATTGGTGAGGAAGAGGTCTGGCACCTGCGCCTTGTAGGTTTCCAGCTGATTGAACGCGCCTTTCAAGGTGCCGCTTTGCGTGCCCTTCAGCTCGATCACGATGACCGGCATCCCGTTCAGGAAAATGATCACATCGGGCCGCCGGGCGGTCTGGCCCACCACCTCGAACTGGTTCACCACCAGCCAGTCATTCTGGCCGCCCTCGAAATCGATCACGCGGGCGATATCGTGGCGCTCTTCGCCGCCTACGAACCATGACACCGGAACCCCCGTTGTCATAACCCCGTGGATACGGCGGTTTTCTGACAACAGATCGCCCGAGAATTTCGTGTCGCGGATTTCATTGATCGCCACCCGCACGGCATCTGCGGGCAAATGCGGGTTCAACCGGCAGATCGCGTCGTCCAGCCGCCCCAGCAACAACACATCACGGAAACTGTCGCGGGCGGGGCTCTCGGCCTCGGGGGACAGGGCCGAGCCGTGCAGATAGGCAAAGCCCAACCCCTGCAACTCTTCCAGCGCCCATTGTTCCAGATCGTCTTCCGAGGCAAAGGCCATCAGCTCTCCTCCTCGTCATGGGTTCTGATCTGGCGGTTCAGCCGTGCAAGCGGATCGCGGAAGCTCTTTTCCAACTTGCGGATATGTTCTGACAACCACAGCACCATCTCTGGCCATGTGTCCCGATTATACCCGTCAAAGGGCTTGGCATAGACGATCCGGCTGGCCTTTTTGTCATCCATCCGCCGCCAATCCAGTTGGTCGCCAAAGGCGGCTTCTATCTTGGCCTTTTCGGCCAAAAGCTGGTCGAAAACCCACTTGTTCTCGGATGCCTCAGACCTCTGCAAACTGACCTCGACCCGTGCCTCATCCTTGCTAAAGATCATCTGGAACGGCACCGACCGCATCCCTGATCCCGCCCCCAGCCAGTGGTCTTTGGTCGGGCTGATATTGCGGAACAGATCGACCCCATCGGCCCGCAACCGCTCCAGCGCCACTTCCCAAAAAGCATGGCGCAGCTTGTGGCGGTGTTTCTGGGTGTCATGGGTGGCCTTTTCCTCGTTGTCCTTGGTGGACATGCCGATCATGAAATCGGCGGCCTCGGGCGTGGGGATGATTTGCTGGATATCCAGGATCAACTCGTCTCCCAGCATATAGGGGGTGACCTTGAAACACTGCGCCTGAATGCCCCGGCTTAGCAGCCAGAGCACCGTCGCCGTCACCTCGCGGCGGAAATTGGCGGCGATGAAGATCATCCGCTGGTCATTGCCGGGGTTCAGAACAATCTCACCCAGATCCTCGACCTCCATGAACTCGCACAAACGGGCAACGGCATTGCCGCCACCACAGAACCTGTCTAGATATTGCTGGAAAATATCGACAATCTGCGTCTTGGTCAGGCCAGACACATAGGCCGTGTATTTCAACGCCTGCCACGTCACATCGCGGCCCGAGTCATCGAGCTTGTTTTCGATGACAACAAGGTTCCCGTCCTTGTCCAGCGCAAGAAGGTCCAGCCGCTCGCGGGTTTCATCGAAGCCGTCGAATTCCTTCTGGATGATCAGTAGTTCCTCGCCCAAGGCGTCGGGCTGGTTGGCCAGCCATTCCTGCAGGTGGTCCCGCTCCCGCAAGGCGAGGTCGGAAAACCGCTTTTGAACAAGGCGGGACAGGCGGTTTTGGGAACGGTCAACGCGGAACATAGGATGATCTCTCTTTTTACGCCAGATTGGTCTTGTGGATCATGCGGCATCCACAACTGCGATTAAGGATCACAAAGTCGCAAAACATGATCCACAAACCACCTTGTCGTTCATGGGTGATCCTCAAAACGCGGCCCTCCCCTCGCAGATGTTCAGCAACTCGGGAAAGGCCATCACCGCCGACCGCCGACCGCTGGAGGGGCGCACGACCTTCAAAAGCGGCTTTTCAGCCTCGCGGACCTCGCGCAGGATGCGTTTTGCCGTCGGTTCGGGAATGTCGACATGAGCCACAAAATCCGACGCCGAAAAGATCGGCCGCGTAAAGAACCAGTCCAGCGCACGGCCGCTGTATTGCGACCGGGTGATTTCCACCATCCATTCCTTACGACTGTTATACAGTGCATGGATACTTTGCGCCTTGGTCTCGTTCACCCGGGCTTGATGGATGATCCCCCGCAGGAAAAAGGCGCACCAGCCGGTCCAGTCCCCATCCCGTGACACCGCCAACAGCCGATCATAATATTCGCCCCTGTTTTGTTCCAGAAACTCTGACAGGTAAAAATTCGGGCTTGCCAACATCCCCGAAAACTTCAGGAACAGCGGGATCAACAGCCGCCCAAGCCGCCCGTTGCCATCCAAAAACGGGTGGATCGCCTCGAACTCGGCGTGCAGGATCGCCAATTGCACCAGACGGTCGGGGGCGGCACCGTGCATATACCCTTCCCATGCCTGCATCGCGTCAGGCAGATAATCGACCGGACAAGGCACAAACCGCGCTTGATCCATCGTGCAGCCCTCAGGGCCGATCCAGTTTGGCACGCGGCGGTATTCTCCGGGGGCCTTGTTGCGTCCGCGCACGCCTTGCATCAGCACGGCATGGGTCTGGCGGATCAGGCGTTGCGACAGCGGCAGATCATCGAGCAAGCGCAGCGCCTCGTTCAATGCGGCGCGGTAATTCAGAACCTCGCGGATATCGGCCTTTTGCGGGGTGCTTTCATCGGTCTGGTCGCCGCCCGCCTCGTATTCCAGCACCTCGCCCAGGGTGGCCTGCGTGCCTTCGATCCGGCTGGACAGCACCGCCTCTTGCGAGGTCAGCGGCGACAGCAGCACATTGGGGTTGGGGATGCCGTGCAACACCCCGTCATAGCGGGCCACGGCGGCATTGGCTGGACCGATCAGAGGGATCAACTCGGACCAGCGCAGATCCGCGGGGGGAAAGCCGCCCTGATGATACAAAACCGTCACGCCACATCCTCCACCAGTTCACGGGCCGCAGCCACGCGGAGGTCGCCCGACATGAGCCGTGGCAACAAGCTGTTGCGGAGGGTGGCGAGGGTTTGGTTTTCGCCATGAAGGAGTATTTGCCGATCAAAGGCAGATTCCAACATTTTATCAAACTCTTCGATTATTGCCCTTGATCCAGCAAAGGTGAAAGAAGAAATATCCTTGGTGCTTACGTTAGCTTGTGCGGAACCGTAAGACTTGCTGACAACAAATTCTTTGAACTCTGGAGTTCTTGCCACTGTGTAAACGAAGGGCGAAAATTCTCGCCCGTTTATCGGATCTACACGTGCAACGCGTTGATTGACCAATGGCGCTTCGTTGCAAGGCGGCACTCGGCCTACCTCGCCAACATAACCAGTCAAACCAATCAGTGCGCTTCCTACCGCCGCTCGAAAGGCTTCTTTGCCTTGCCCCGTCGCCCTGTCAACAAAGCTGCCCGTGTGAATATCGACCAAACCTGGCTTAACCGACCCAATTTTGATAACGGGAATACCATCAACTGTCCAATCAGCGCTTTTGAACGCGAAGCCGTTTTTCAGTTTGGCGACTTCATCAAAACACATAGCCCGCCACCCCTCCGGCAGGCCGTCATCGCCGAAGCGATCGGGGAAGAGGGCGGCGGTGGCTTTGTCCATATGGGCGGGGGGGTGGCCTGCGGCTTTGGCGTGGACGGGGTCGAAATCGACAAACCACGACCGATAGAGGCTGCGGGCCATCTCCTCCAAGGTGGCCGCCATGCGGCGGTTCACCTCGATCTTGTCATCCAAAGCCCCGAGAATCCCCGCAATCTCGTGTTGTTCGGGGATTGGGGGGATTGGTATTGCAACTTGGCGAAGGTCGCGGATTGGAAGTTGCGGCTGGGCACTACCAGAAGTTAATCCTTTGACTTGCTGGGCAAAGGCCTCAGATCTAAGGAAAAACTCCAAAAACCTAGGGTTGATTTTTGCTTGATCGGGTCGAAGAATTACCATTCCAGAGTTAATCCGGACTTCATCGTATGGAATTGTAGGTCCAAAATATGCTATATTTCCTACCGTTCCACGTGTTGTAAGGACACAATCATGGCGTTGTAATTTACCTTTTCGTAGCAGTTCGTCACGCTGCTTGCTGATAAATTCGCAAGTTGAAAAATTGAATCCCTGTATGGTGACATTTCCGGCATTAAGAAAAAGACATTCCCCCGAAGAACTCAGTTCTTGTTTGGAGGGATAATTTTTCCCACGATCCCCATCAAGAATTAAGACTTCGCTTTCACCAAGTAACGAAAATTGCCACCCCCTCATACCAAGCCCCCCAACCGCGCCTCAATCTCCTCCTCCAACCGCCGCCCCTCGGCGAATTGTTCCCGCAGATCGCCCATCAGGCGCTCGAACTTCTCCTCGAACGGCTCGCCGTCTTCCTCCACCGCCCCTGCGCCGACATAGCGCCCCGGGGTCAGGACGTGGTTGTGCTGCCGGATATCGGCCAGACTGGCGGCGGCGCAGAAACCGGGGATGTCGTGATACGCCCCAACTGACGCCTCGCCCCGCCATGCGTGATAGGTATCGGCGATCTGCGCAATCTCGGCATCCGAAAATTCCTTTTGCTTGCGTGATCCGGGGATCAGGGCGCCCAGTTTGCGGGCGTCGATGAACAACACCTCGCCCCGCCGGTCGCGCAGCTTTTGCCCCTTGGCAGTGCCGTTCGATTTGTCCTTGGCCAATATCCACAGGCAGGCGGGAATTTGCGTGCCAAAGAACAACTGCCCCGGCAGGGCGACCATGCATCCACCGCGTCATTCTCAATCATCGCGCGGCGAATGTCGCCTTCGCCCGACTGCATCGACGACATGGAGCCATTGGCCATGACCACCCCGCCGATGCCGTTGGCCGACAGGTGGTGGTGGATATGGGCCATCCATGCGAAATTGGCGTTGCCCACAGGGGGCGTGCCAAACCGCCAGCGGTGATCCTCGCGCAGCAGATCGCCGTTCCAATCCGAGATGTTGAAGGGCGGGTTGGCAAGGATGAAATCGAACCGTTCATCGGGAAAGGCGTTGCGCAGCAGCGTGCCTTCGGGGTTCCAGCGGATATCGCCAAAGATGCCCCTGATCGCAAGGTTCATGCGGGCAAGGCGAAAGGTGGCGGGGTTGCGTTCCTGACCGTAGACCGCGATGTCATCGACACGGCCCTGATGGGCATGGATGAACTTTTCCGACTGCACAAAGAAGCCACCCGTGCCGCAGCAGGGGTCATAGACGCGGCCCGAAGTGGGTTCCAGCATTTCAACCATCGTGGCGACGATGGAGCGGGGGGTGTAGAATTCGCCGCCGCGTTTGCCCTCGGACGTGGCAAATTCGCCGATGAAATATTCATAGATGCGGCCGATCAGGTCGAAATCCGCCCGCGTGCCGTGAAGTTCAAGGTTGGTGAACATCTCGATCAGGCCGGTGACGATGGCACGGTCCAGATCGGGTTTGCCGTAAACCTTGGGCAGGGCATCCTTGAGGGTGGGGTTGGAGCGTTCGATTTCCCGCATCGCATCATCGACCTGGACGCCGATATTGTCGGCCTTGGCAACGGCGGCAAGGCGGGACCAGCGGGCCTTTTCGGGCACCCAAAAGATGTTTTCGGCCGCGTATTCCTCGGGGTCTTCGGCGTCGATCATGTCATCTTGCAGGAATTCCTGCTGTTTCGCATCAAAGGCGGCCGAGACATAGCGCAGGAAGATCAGGCCAAGGGCGACATGCTTGTATTCGCCGGGGTCCATGGCGCCGCGCATTTTGTCAGCGGCGGCAAAGAGGGTTTTTTCAATAGAATCTGCCATAGGTTGCGCTGGTCTCTCTGTTCGAAATGAATTCCGTGTCCGAGGCTATAGCGCTGTTGTGGCATATGAAGGCATTGTCTGCCAATGGTTTGGGGTGATCAAGCTTGGAAAGCCCTCTGCCACCAGTCAGATTGGATTATGATTGGGCGAAATGAGACCTGTAACGGTTGACAACTCATGTTCCAGCTGGACGATTCTGACAATAAGGTGTGAGATGGGCTAAATGCTAACAGCTTTGTCGGTAATCTCCGGGCTGAGCGTCGCAAAGAAGGCGGAACGTGAAGATATTATCGCCCCGATTTTCACAAAGGGGGGATAATATGGCGAGTGTAGCCGCAGGCTTGCGAAGCAAACCCGCCATGAGAAGGATTACCGTAGATGAGACCGAAAATCTACCCTGCGTGTGGAGAGACTCGAGAAGGCCAAGCCTTCGAAAGGTTCGACGATTTCAAGATGAAACAAAAGCATCAGAAAGATGGATATCAGAATGAAGCAGAACAGCGACAAATTTTCGCTCGCGTGAATGCCTTGCGCCAGAAGACACAGGATGCACTCGGGGAAAAAGGCGGGGAAATCGCGCAAACAACTCTCAGGCAATACGAACGCCGCATCAAGACTGCCGCCAGCTTCCCTGTCCCTGGGTTCGCAGGAATCCTAGGATATATCGGGAGTGTGCCTCCTCGCGCATTTTATCCGTCGCGCGCCGCACTGTTGTGGAAGTTTCGCACCCTCGCAAGAGATCGTCTGGCCAATTACAATAAGTGGCATAGGGCCGGAGACTGGAGCCGAGCAATTCAGGCGCTAGAGAAAGCCGAAGCCGCTATGAAAGCTGCAGCACGCATCGAAGAAATACGAGCACCTTTCGGGGCGACCAAAAGTCTTGGGAAAACAAGTCGGAGGAAGATCCCGGCAAGGGAGGAATGGCGACTTGAGATGCTGGAGGCGGCGACGAAAGCGCAACGCATGGGGATTGCGATACTGATCCTGACCGGCTGCAGGCCAGCGGAATTGGAAAAGGGCGTCTCGATCACAAGAATCGCGGACAGTCTGATTTTCACAATCCAAGGGGTAAAGGTAACAGACAAAGCTGGGCACGAATGGCGGAAAATTCGCCATCGTATAGATATGCCGCCGCAGCCTGCCATCGCCGCTATCCTTAACATACTTGATGCAGAGGGTAAGGGACTCGTTCAGCGCAAAGCGAAGCGCATCGGGAAAGACGTGGACGCAATCAATTCCCGGCTCAACGCTGGTGGTTCGAGGCGGCCGACCGCATACAGTTTCCGCCATCAGCTTTGTTCAGACATGAAAAAGGCGAAGGTCGAGCCGGAAAGGATCGCGGCGGTTCTCGGGCATCGCGTCACGAGGACACAGCAGGCTTATGGGCATGCCGTCCAGGGGAAGAATGGAAACAAGCAACCTCTCGCAACAATGAGCGGCTCAAAAGCTAGCCGATCGATCATGAATAACACCAGGACACATCCGGGCACGCGAAATCGGATTGAGAACTCTTCGCTACCTGCCAGATTGGTATTTGTTCACCCATGCCCCCAGTGATAAGCTGATCTCACTATCCTGGCTGGAGCATTTATTACATAAATCAGCGTATAAATTGCTGGGAGGGGCGTGCTTATGGATCACCCAAAGAGTGCGGGGCTGGGGCAAATCGGGTGGATTTCGACCCAGCGTGCGGCTGGAACTTCGGGCATCTGTCTTCATGTGTCTGATCTCGGCATCGATGGCCCGCGCCTTCGTCAGAGTTGTGTCAACATAGGCGAGATGCCCTTGCGTATGCCGCTGATCAGAACCCGCGGGCACATCACACCATGGCAGCGATAGCCTCTGTCTAATGTCGCCAGTAAGGGGCGGATATCCGACCCACTACGGCTATCAGACCCGCCTTTTCCGCGCGCTGGCATTTGGGTCATCCTGCATGGCGGTTTCCACCCGGGTTTTCGCATTACTCGACCCCCGGTAGGTATGGCAAGCTGTGCGATAGATCAACCTATGGGCGAATAATCCGGATATTTCTCCACAGGTATTTTGCGGAAAGCCATGAACATCGCGTAGATATGCCGGCTAACTCCATGCTAAGATAAACCTACGGGCCAAGAGGTCCGTGGTGGCAGAAGCCCCGTCACTCTTTTCCCGACTGCGTCGAAGAACCGTACGCAAGTTGGGGCGGAATGACCGTGCAAAGCGATTCCACCTGCTACATAGATCCGGCATCGGCCCACCGTATTGTTCCTGCATCTGCGTCGAGCTCTAAAGGCTTCCTGACAGCTTTTGGCCAGCATGACAGCCATGCTTTGATTCTCGCTAGTGGCGCACGTAATCACAGCCCGGCTGCCGGACGGCCATATTCCCGCATCGGCTGGTCAGAGATCCTCAGATTAGCTAAAGCGCCAGGCAATCGCGCCAAAGATCGCGCGCAATTCGTGATCCCGTCCATATATGTCGAGAGTGATGGGCGGACGCATCTGGTGCAGCGCGAGCACGGCTTATTCGGACTTCTCAGCGCAGATATCGACAGCGGGGATCACGACATCGAGGCGATCGAAGAGAGCGTCTCAGCTGCGATCGGTGATGCCGAAATGCTGATCTATTCTTCCTCGTCCGCGCAAAAGGAGCAAAAGAAGTGGCGTATCATGGTGCCGATGGCCGAGCTACTGCCTGGAGCAGATTTTGCCGAGACGCAAACAGCGTTCTTCGCGCTTCTCAGTGAGCGGGGCATACGCTGTGATCTAGCGCTGGCTAGGGCCGCACAGCCTGTTTTCTTACCCAATGTCCCCCCGGAAAAGCGTCGGCCCGAGGACGGAACGCCGCTATTTTATCAAACGCGGCATCACCCGGGCCCTCACCTTCTTCTGGGGCCAACATCCCCAATCATTCGCAAAAAAGAAGAGTTGCGCGCGGCGCGTGAGAGAGAGGCTGAAGAAAGGCGCAGCATTAAGGAGCGCCGCAGCCTCGAACAACCGCGGCACATCATTGCATATGAAGATGAGTTCGATCCTATCGCGCACTTTAACGCGAATAATGATATTGCTGATTTACTGAACCGCTACGGCTTTGAACGTTGCCTCCGCCGACGCGGTAGCCACTGGAAAAGTCCGTTGTCAGAAAGTGGCAGCTTCTCGACAGAAATCCGGGATGATCACTGGGTCTGTGTATCTTCGTGGCCTCACAATTATGACATTGGCCGTGTTACTTCTTCAGGCAACCGCGCCGGTGATGCTTTTGATCTTTATGCATACTTTGAGCACTATGGCGATAAGACTGCAGCTGTTCGCGCATATGCTCAAGAAGTCAGACCGCGAAGGCAATCTTCGCACCCGCTGCGTACGAAACGCGGTAGGTTTACTGGTCTGGGGGCTGTTGCATGTGAACCACCGGAGATCCCGGATTTTTTTGATGCGGAGAAGGTCGGACAAAAGCTCAATACATGCTTCAGGGATGCCCTTAATAAGGCCGCAAAATGGAAAGAGTCAGGCAAAAAGAACACACCTCCGGTAACGGTAATGAAGGCATCACCTGGCTCCGGAAAAACGAGCGCGATGCTCTCGGCTTTGGCTGCCTTTGACATCGAACGGTTAAAAGGGGATGTAGTAATTTATATGCCAACCCTGCGGCTGGCAACAGAGGCGGCAGCGGCTGCCGAGGCGCTTGAGATCGGCTGGCATGTAACGCGGGGGCGGGGCGCGATCAATCCCGAAACCGATGAACCAATGTGTGCGCGTGCCGAACTGGCGGCGGAAACAGGTCGGGCTGGGCTAAGCATTAAGGCAACGCTGTGCGAACGTATTCTTGAAGACAGCAACGTCGCACGTTGTCCTTGGCATGCGATTTGCAATGGGGAACGCCAGGCGAGAGCCGGAGAGCCGCGACCCGGATATCTCAAACAATGGCGAGATCTAGAAGATGGACCAGTAATCCGTTTTGAAACCCATGCTTACCTTCAGCGCGGAAGTGACGGTAGCGGACGCGGCATCGGTTTGCGGATCGTCGATGAAAAAGTTTGGCAGAGTTTCGTGCGTCTTGGCTTCCTGCCGCTTGAAGATCTTCTACATGCGGGTGTCAGACCACCGCCGCGGGGACGTGGGCATAAGTGGGCTAAAGATTATGCGGAGCGCGCGGCGTTGGCAGCTGATCGTCAGAAGGCAGGCCGAGAGGTAGCGGAGGCGTTTCGCGCAGCCGAAAGCCCCGTTTTAGCACACTACAGTGAGAAAGATTTCGCGGACTTTGCCAAGGACGAGGATCGGCGCCCGACGATACTTACCAAGCTGCCCAACGCGCGGGATGAGGATCTTGCCGAAGACATTGCGCTGGCTCGTCTGGACAGAGACACCGCAGGGCTTCGCGCAATGTTATGGAAAATCCTTAAAGACGCAAAAGCGGCGGGCCGCACTGATACAGAGCGGCTCAAATACCTGCCCGCATGGCAAGGAGCAAACGGTGAGAAGCCAGCTTGTGAGGCGGTTCACTTGCGCTGGCTAGCTGGCTTTCCAGACGATGTTCCGACAATCCTGCTCGATGCTGATGCGGATCCGGAAATCGTCGATCGCATGCACAGCAACGTTGTGATGCATGAAATCGAAATGGCTCCGAATGCTGAAATCGTACAGGTCGAAGACCGTGTTTTTTCAAACAAAAGTTTGATAGACGGCGGCAAGTTGCGTGCCGAATGTGTGGGGGTCATCCGCTCGGAAGTAGTGCGCGATAAGAGTGATCCGGCGGGCCCGCGAGGTGTTCTTGTCGTGGCAAACAAGTCGGTAGTCCGTCGCTTCTTCGAAGACGCCGGCATTCTCTCGACCGATCAAGGCGGGGAGCAGCTTGACAGCGTCATGCTTTCGACGGCTCTTCATGGCGCAGCATGGCTCTGGTACGGGCCAGGCAGTCTCGGGCTCAATATATATGAGAACTATGGGACTGTGATCGCTATCGGGCGCGAAGAAATGCCCTTTGATGCGCTTGAAGATCTCGGATGCGCGGTTTTCGGCGACACAGAGGAACCGTTGCAGTTGATAAAGCGCGACGAGACAGGGATCACGCTCATGGAGCAGGCCGAGATTCCTTATTTGATGGCAGACGGTACTGGTCGCGCCGCACGCGTCCCGGTACATCCCGATCCCAGGATCAGAGCATTGCAGCAGCAAGTCCGGGAATGCGGGCTTCGGCAGGCGATCGAGCGCCTGAGACTTGCTCGCGCGCGCGTATGCAAGAAGGTCATGCTCTTGACAAAAATTCCGCTGCCGGGATTTCCGGTGACGCGGTTGGTGAACTTCGATGAGATTGCACCACCGCGATTGATTGCCGCCCTGTTGGAGGCTAGGGGTGTCTTGCGTCTGAGCGCCGCTGGGCTTGCCGAGGATGCGCCGACGACTTTTCCCACTGCGAAGAGCGCTGAACGCTGGCTTGCGCGCGAAGGTAGAGAGCAAGTTAATACCCCCGCACCCCTTTTAGAATCTTATTACCCGTCCGGGGGTATTAACAGCGTTCTGGCCCAGATGCGGCTGCCCGGGCAGCGTGGACCAAAACCAACCCCCGTCCTCGTCGCTACCCCACAAAAACCTCACGCCGCACTGACGCAACGTTTCGGTAAAATGGCGGAATTCACCGTCCTGCAACAATTCATGTCCGATGGTTGTGCAGCGCAATCTGCTGGCCCGGCAAGCTTCACCCCGGCAATCAACAAAAACGTGTGCGATCTGAAAAACAGCTCAACAGCCCTCGCGCCCCCTGAGGCGGGGAACGCTGATAGTCCCTCACGCATCTCCACCGACGTCGCCCAAGAGGGTGACGCTAGCCCCGCATATGAAAACCTGCAAGGCTGCATTGTCTCCTTCCCATCGGTGGAAGACAGTCTTCGAGGCGTTTCCGGAATACCAAGAATTAAGCCCCATTCCGCCGCAGCAAAGGTTCTTCTGGCCATCGATGCGGGCAACAAAACTCCCGGGGCGATTTCGACATCGACAGCGCTGGGGTATAAGAAGACGCATCTCTCGCTCTTGGCTTTAAAACGCGTTGGCATGTTGCGCGAAGAGCGAGATGGGACGTTTACGCGATTGTAATTTAGGCATCCCCAGAGCGCTTCATATTATGCTGAACATATTCCGCTCGGGCGAAGGGGAATGATGCCAGGTGTCTTGTCACCTCAGTTACCCCGCAGCATGCGAGAGATCTTGGCTACATCCAGAAACCCCTGAGCGTTCAACTCTCTGGCAAGAGCGTTCAGGTCGGCTTGTTTGGCTTGCAGAATATCAAGCGCGGCTGTCTCGGCTGCATGAAGCCGCGCTTCGACCGCCCGCTTCAGCACCGGATCCTCGGCCAGCCGCGAGATAGCACGTTCCGGAGTGGTGACCCATACCGGGGATTGGCCAAGTCCGAGGGACAACTCGAGGGAACAGGCGATCGCGCTCGCCCTGGCAAGGTCGCTTTCAGCGCCACCACCTGCGCCGGCACTGACGCAGCCCAGAAGCAAGGTTTCGGCGGCGCGTCCAGCCATCAGGCATGCGAGTTCGGCCTCGTAGGCGTCCCGGGTTTGTTCATCCTGAATAGCTTCACGTTCCATTACCCCGCCGGGCCCGGTGAGAGCCATAAAACGCGGCTGCCCTCTGCCAAGCGCATCCGCAACGATGGCGTGGCCACCTTCGTGAACTGCGATGCGCCAGCGCATTCCGGGTGTTGGCATTGGCCGCATGGTTGCGATGGCCGCCTCGATATCTTCGATCCCGAGGGGCTGGCGAGCCTTTCGGGCACGGGCGCGGGCGTCACGGATGAGGGCGGCGATGTCTGCGCCGGACATTCCGATTGCGCGTGCTGCGAGAGGCGACATATCCATGTCCAGCAGATCAGCGCGCAGATGCCAGCGAAAGACATCGGGCATGAGCGCTGGTGATGGATTGCGCAGATGCACGGTTTTGTCAAAACGCCCAGGGCGGCGAATCGCCGCGTCGATCCGATCCGGGTGGTTTGTCGCGGCGACCAGGATAACGCCCTCGCGCGATGCGAAACCGTCGAGCTGTTCGAGAACCGCGGTAACGACAGATTCCGTATAGCTTGAGTTGTGGTCGTGCGGCCTGCCGCGATCGCCAACGGCGTCAAGTTCGTCGATGAATACGATGCAGGGTGCTGCGGTTGCTGCCTTGGCGAAGAATTCCTTCATGGCCTTCAGAAACCCTGCATATCGATCACCCGAACCCTGCCAATCAGCGAGGCTCCCCGCGCGCAGGTTAATCCCGGCTTCTTGCGCCAACAGTCGAGCGATCTCTGTCTTGCCGGTACCGGGTGGCCCCGCCAGAAGAAGTCCCCTCATCACATCACACCATGCCAGTTCGCCACGCTTCCAGTCGCGTAGGTCGTCAAGGACTTGATCAATCGTCGCCCGGATATCTGGCTCGAGCGGAAAATCTGAGAACCTTTGCGCAATCCAGGATGAGTTGCAGCGCCGGGCGAGATAATCGGCAACTTCGGCCGGCGTCTCCCTGCGTAGGCTTCCTGCAAAATCTTCCAGCATCAGCCGGATCAGCGCTGCGTCATCTGGGAGGTGCTTCAAGACGAGCGTTTCGGCGATCCGGCCGGTTTGGGAATGAGACAGACGCAAGTGGGCGAGAACAAGCGCGCGGTCGAGGCGCGGCAGGGTCAGTACCTGCGGCTGAAGGTGCATGATCTCTCGCGGACATGATGTGATGTCTGTCGCAATCAGAACAACGGCGCGGCAGGTCTGCAAGCTTGCGCAGAGATTGCGGTTAAGCCCCGGCCAGATATCAGGCACGGATTTACGAGAATCGGCCGCCACAGCATCTTCGCAAAGCATGATGCAGGGACGTTGCGCAATCCCCATGGGTGAAAATAGACTGTGGTCCTGCAATAGCGCCACCATCACAAGATTGAGTGCTGGATCACCTGATTCAATGACGGTCACCGTGCCTCGGCCAAAGATCTGTCTCTTCATGTTCTCAAGCGTACCAAACGCCTTACAGATCCGGAGGAGTGCCTGTAGCGAAGCAGGGCGCGGGTGGCCTGCGACGACATTCAGCGCCGGTGCGGCGGCGATGCGAAACGGATCTTCACCTCTTTGAAGCGCTTCTTCCACATCCGCAGGATACATGAGGTCTGCTGCGGAAGAGTCTGGCACCGGCCATTCTAATTCTGCCTTCTGCCTCGTTGGTGTGTCTTTGGTATCGGTCTCGAAGAGAAAGTGGATCGCGGCTGCGGGCGAAGCCTCCAGTTTGCGGAACCAAGTGCGCGCCCAGATTTCCCAAGGCTGAGGAGAGATTGAGAAGGTGATTTGGTCAATGTCACATTGTGAGGACATGGCGGGCCCTTTCTGGAGTGATGTTTCAGTCTCAGGTGGACGAGCAGTGCATTAGCGCACTTGTGCTATTATCGATCCAGAACGCTGCTGGGCCTGATAAGCGTCTACCGCGCACCAAAAACTATCGAGAGGTCGCGCTCTCAAGCGTGGGATTTCTGCGGGTGTTATACGCACACTCGAACTAGGGGCGTGCTCAACCTTAATAACCAGAAGTGGCAAGATCACGCAGATGGCGAGGTCGAAGTCACCCCGCTCATAAGCCCTGCATCCTGCGGGGCTACCGCGATATCCGCGTCTGAGATTAAACACATACGTATCGCCCCGCGGCCGGGTCTGGATTTTGATCTGCCCCGTAAGCGCACCCTGACTTAGCAGAAAAAGCCGATCGGAGGGTATCCCCTCCGGCATGCGTAGAGGGGTAATGCCCGCGCGCATCAGCAGGCTGTCAACGAGCGCTTCGCCCGCTTGGCCGAGGAGGCGCGCATGACGGCAGAGAACCTCGCCCCGGACATCGGGATACTGCGCGAGATCGATGATGCTGCGCGCGATGCTCTTGTCCGTAGCAAGATAAGGCAAAATAGGTTTCTGGGTCATACCATAAATCCTTACAGTCCAGAATAAGAACGTCGGGGACAGAACATAGAGTTGGACTGCGGCAGTTAGCCCGCCGCTGGTCGTGAAGGTCAGAAGAAGAGAAATTATGCCGCCGAAAAACTGGGCTCTGGCGAGAACGGACGAGCACCAAATGCTTGCAAGGCGGCGAGCCGGTCGATCAAATTAAAGCATGCGGACATCAGCATATCTGAGCGATGGCTGCGCGCATGCTGAAAAAGGCTGAGGAGATCGCCAGGGTCGCGCATCAGGCTGCGATGGAAAGCTAAGCCTTGAGGCGTTCCGCGTAGTGAGGCCAGCTTTTCAATCACGAGCGCAAATCCAACAATCGCGCGATCTTCTTTGCCCGCTCCCGCAGACCTGATCAGCCTCTCTGCGCGAAAGGTCACCGTCGTCCACGCCACCTTGGCGGCGTGTCGCAGCATCGGCTCGTGCCTTGCCGCTTCGAACCGGCGCTGCTGCGCATGTGCAACTGCCAGCGATGTCAGCAGCACCGAGAACCGGTCACTGGTGCGCGTAGCTTTCTTAGTCTTGTTTCTGAAGATTTTGGGATTGTGCGCAACAGCGCCATTGATTGCCGCGCTGTGCGCGGCTACATGCAAGCTAGCCATGACGATCTCCTTACAGATCTGATTGGTCAGGCCGTGGGGGGGAGGTACCAACTCTCTCTCGCGGCCGTCTTCGAGTTATTCCCGTCGACATCCATAATGGTAGATCCGCTGATTCGCAAAATCAAGGGGTTTTGCAAAAAATATTTTTAGAATGTCAAGGATGAATTAATCTATGAATTGCTTGGCACTTGTTTGTGATCCTGCCACTCTTGCACGAGATTCATTAAAAAAGGTCCCCTGGCATGCGTTTGCACGATCAGAAAATCGAGGGCGTTCCGCAGTTTGTCAGCTATTTCGTGCCGGTGATCGAGATCATGCGGGATCTGGGAGGGCAGGCTCGTCCGCGACAGATCTTTGATGAACTTATCAAGCGGCATGACATCCCGGAGGATTTTCTGGCGCTGACCAACAAGAATGGCGGGTCGAAGTTCGAGAACAGGGTGCATTTCGCCCGCTCCTACCTGTTCACGGCAGGCATCATGACCTCGCCCAGCCGGGGCGTCTGGGGATTGTCAGATCAGGGTTGGAGCGCAGAACTGTCGCCGGACTGGGCCGCCGAAATATTCGAAACAGCCCGGGTTAACTTTTCCGGGGATGAAGATGAACAGGAAGCCCCCAAAGAAGATCCTGCGCCCGAAGGGGTGAACCACTGGTTTGTCGGCGCATCATGGGGAGGTGACGATCAGACTGACCGTTTTTTGAGGGAAGGCATCTGGCAAAACGGATATGAAGATAAATTCTCCAAACTTGTCAGGCAGATGAAGCCGGGAGACCGGATCGCGATCAAGGCGTCTTTCACCCGCAAGAATGATGTTCCTTTTGAGAACCATGGCCGTGCCGCAAGCGTCATGCGGATCAAAGCCATTGGCACGATCATCGCAAATCGAGGCGATGGCCTGACCGTCGAGGTGGATTGGCAAGAGTGTGACCCGCCCAAAGACTGGTATTTCTACACCTTCCGCACGACTGTCGCCCGTGCCCGGATCGAAGACGATGATCGTGCCAGAAAGTTGGTGGCCTTCACTTTTGATGAAGCCCCGCAAGATCACGGGTACTTTCTGTCTCAGCCCTATTGGGCAGAGCAGTTTGCGCCAGAGATCGACCCCTTGAGCGTCAGCGAGGCCGAGGACGCGGCGGAAGATGACAACGCCCCCGCACCTGAAATCCTGCCGTACACCGTGGATGACATTGTCAGTGAGGGCGGCTTTCTGGGCCGCGATACCCTGTCGGGTCTGGTGGATCGCCTGTCATCCAAGAAAAACCTGATCCTGCAGGGACCACCCGGGACCGGCAAAACCTGGCTTGCCAAGCGACTGGCCAAGGCCCTGATCGGGCGCAGGTCGCCCCTGCCTGATCAGTTGCGATCGGTCCAGTTCCACCCCTCGCTGTCATACGAGGATTTCGTGCGGGGCTATCGCCCCTCCAGCAATGGCCTGACCCTGACAGACGGGATTTTCCTGCAAGTGGTCGAGGCCGCCCGCGCCCAACCAGACCTGCCTCATGTCCTGATCATCGAGGAGATCAATCGCGGTAACCCGGCCCAGGTGTTCGGCGAGATGCTGACCCTTCTGGAAAACACAAAACGCAGCCGGGCCGATGCGATGGAACTGGCCTACCGCAAAATTCCCGGAGAAAAAATCCATGTGCCCGATAACCTGCATATCATCGGCACGATGAATATCGCGGATCGCTCGCTTGCCCTGGTCGATCTGGCATTGCGGCGCAGGTTTGCCTTTGTGACCTTGGAACCGATGCTGAACCCTGCATGGGAAGACTGGTGCCGCGACAGGGATTTCCCCAATGATGTGATCGCCCTGATCCGTGACCGCATGAACGCCCTGAATGACACCATCGCACAGGACAGGGCCCTGGGGCCGCAGTTCCGGGTGGGCCATTCCTATGTCACCCCCGGAGATGACGACATTCCTGACCCGGCGGCATGGTTCGCCGAGGTCATCGATACCGAGATCGAACCGCTGTTGCAGGAATACTGGTTTGATGCCCCCGACCGAGCCCGCGAAGCGGCGCAGGCCTTGCGTGCCGGGCTGTAATGGCCACCGCGATCCCCTTGCGCAACATCTGGCTGCTGTTTTTGTATGCGGCCGATCTGGTGCAATTCAAAGGCCGGTTTGATCATCAGGTTGAAACGGCACGGGATCTGCCGGATCTGGTGGCACGGCTTTTGACCCATGTGGTCGAGGAACGCCTGCGCCGGAACCTATCGCGTGGATACCGGCCCAAGGCCGCCACCCTGTCGCGAGTGCGTGGGCGCATCGACATGTTGGAATCCACCACCCGGCAACTGATGGATCGTGGTCGCATCGCCTGCCGTTTCGAAGAACACACGATGGACACGCCCCGCAACCGGCTGGTCCGGGCAGCGTTGGAACGGCTTGCGGCCCGCGTTGCGGATGATCTGGTGGCGCATCGGTGCAGGCAATTGGCGGGGGATTTTACCCGCATGGGCGTGGTCGGCCCCCGCCCGTCCTGGGCAGAGCTTGCCAGCGATCAGATCGGGCGGAACGAGAGTGCTGACCGCTTCATGGTGGCCCTGGCCCGGATGGTCTTTGACACGATCATCCCGACAGAAGATGCCGGCGGTGTTTCCGGCACCCTGCCAGACAGCACCGACCACCTGATCCGTCGCCTGTTCGAGCGAGCCGTGGGCAATGCCTTGCGTCTTGAACTGCAGCCCCAGGGTTGGAGCGTAACCCAAGGCAAACGCCTGTCATGGCCGGTCACGGCCGCGTCCCCCGGGATCGCGGCGATCCTTCCCGGGATGCAGACCGATATCGAGTTGAACCACCCCGCTACCGGCCGCCGCATCGTGATCGACACGAAATTCACCACGATCTTCATAGCTTCCAGCTACCGCGATCAGATCCTGAAAAGCGGTTACCTTTACCAGCTTTACACTTACCTGCGCAGTCAGGAGCGGTCTGATGACCCGGTCAGCATGGCCGCTGAGGGCATGCTGCTGCATCCGCAGGCAGGGGGATCAATCGATGAAGAGATGATGATCCAGGGCCACCGGATGCAGTTCAAGACGGTTGATCTGATGAGTGATCCCAGAGAGTTCGAGCGGAGCTTAAAGGATCTGGCTCACTGCCAGTCGTGATGTCGATAGTATTTCCACTGATTGTTGGTAAGATCGGTCTAACAGAAACAATCGGCAAGCGCGTTCACATTTTGCAGAACGCCGGGCAAGGTGGAGACGTTAAAGGGATTTGGGAAGGGGAAACTATATCCGCCATGCCAGAGCCTACTGAGCCTAGTTTCTGGATACGTTCTTTGCAGCATCCATAGGGATAGACATTACCCTTCCATCCATTGTAGATCACATCAAATGGCTTGACATGCCATATGATATCACATTAAATGGGGTAGGGAATGGCTAATCCAGGAACTTTGGTACGCGGAATGGCACAGCTGTTAGGGATGTCAGAGGTTTACATGGGCGCATACGATCGTGAGCTTGCAAAACATGAACTGCGCTCCAAGCGCGGGCGCGGCACATCCGCTGCCATCATGACTGCCACTGACGCGACTAATCTGCTGATCGCTGTTATGAGCGGTGCGCAAGCGAAAGATGCTTCTGTGGCAGTGGCCCGCTACGCCGCGCTGATTGCAAGAACTCAGAAAACATCTATCAATGACGGGTCAAAAGTCATCACATTTTTTGACTATCGAGGTCGCATCGACAGCGGAACCCTTGGACTAGCTTCGATTGACGATCTGGCAGTCGGACATAAATTTTTCGACTTCGTCCATGCTATGATCGAAAGTGCAGAATCCGGCCAATTGGAAAGAGCCGTGGGTGATCGGATCACAGACAAAATGCATCAAATGCCGGGACGCACAGGCAGCTGGGGGTTGAGCATCCGTGTATCTGGGCCTGAACCCAAGGCTGAGATTAGCCTAAGCTGTGATGGATCGGCGCATGGATGCATTTATTCAGAACACGAAACAGAACCAGCCTCAGGTGATCTGCAGCGAGAGATGCTCATCTCTGAAGCGACCATCATCGGCATTGGCCGAATTCTTCGAGAATGATAGATGAAAACGCTCTTTGACATCAAGACGATGCCGACTGGTTTGCGTCGAACAGATGCGGCGATTCATTGCGGCGTCAGTCCCAGTTTTTTTGACGAATTGGTTGAAAAGCGTATTCTGCCAGCGCCGCGCAGGCTGGGTGATAAGGTTAAGGTTTGGGTGCGCCAGGAGCTGGATGCAGCTTTGATGTCGCTGCCGCCCGAGGACCAAGGTATCGAACGGGCGTATGGTGCTGATAATAATCCTTGTGATGTTTTGTTGCGGTGAGCTCCATGCCGAAGGGAACAAATCCTTTTCCCGGTGTGTCTCGTCAGGTTGATAGGCATGGAAAAGTCAGATTTCGCTTTCGTCGCTACGGAAGGTCGGATGTGTATCTCCCTGGTGAATACGGATCTATGGAATTTCGCCGGGCTTATGAAAAATGCGTCGAGGGCGCACGGCGCACCCCTGCCTCAGAAGCTGTGAAGGCGGGAACAATCAACTGGTTGATCGTTCAGTACCTGGGCAGTTCGCGATACGCCGACCTGTCCGACATTCGCAAGAAGACCCTTCGGCGTGAACTGGATTGGCTAAGACAGCAAGCCGGCGACCTTCCGTTTGGTAGCCTTGAACCACGCCACGTTGAGGCGCTGATGGCCCGAAAAGAGGGCCCGACGGCCGCGAATACGGTCAAGAAGAACCTGTCTATGCTGTTCAACTTCGCGATCAAGAAATCCCTGATGGGTCAGAAGTTCAATCCAGCGAGTTCAGCAGACCGTCGGACAGAGAACCCTGACGGGTATCACACTTGGACTGAAGAAGAGATTTCACAATACCTTGCTTTCCATCCGCCGGGCAGCAAGTCACGGCTCGCGATGTTGCTATTCCTGTACACTGGTGCGTCTCGGCAAGACACTGCACGCATGGGGCGACAAAACATGTCTGGTGGACGAATCAAGTATTCACGGGGCAAGACCAAGGTTGGAGCAGATCTGCCGATTATGCCAGAGCTTATGGATGAGATCAGACGTTTGCCGTCTGACCAGTTGATGTTCCTGACGCATTCGGAGGGCAAGCCTTACAAACCTGAGACCCTCGGTAACTGGTTCCGCGATCAATGCAATGCGGCGGGTCTGCCGCACTGTGCCGCTCATGGTCTACGGAAGGCAGGGGCAACACGTCTAGCAGAGGCTGGTGCAACGGAGTGGGAAATCGCAAGTTACCTTGCGCACAAGGATACGAAGATGGCGGCTGTTTATGTTAGGAAAGCTAATCGCGGTAAGCTCGCTGACCGCGCCATGGGCCGGCTTTCACAGAGCAAATCGTAAAATCTTTTGACTAACCTTTCCCAAAGGTTGGTCAAACCCACTCTGCAATATCCTGAAATATATAGTAAAATAAATAAATATGGCAGCCCGTAGGGGAATCGAACCCCTCTTTCCAGGTTGAAAACCTGGCGTCCTAACCGATAGACGAACGGGCCAGAGCCGGTGTGAGGCAGCTTTTATGCAAAGCGCGGGGGCTGTGCAAGGGGGAAGAGGGGTTTTTCATCCCTGCCTTGCAATTATTTTTCTAACCCGCAGGCCGGGCGGCATCTTCCAGCCTCAGTTGCAGGTTTTGCCTTCCATTCCAGTGATTTACTTCCAGTTTTCCGGCCAGATGCACGCGCAGCCCTTGGGCGGCGGCCAGCATCGGGCCGAGGGCGGTTTCAAATGCGCCAAAGGCCACGGCCTCTAGCGGCGGGCTGGCCCCATCGCTGAAACGCAATCGCAGATGTGCCTCTCCCATGCGCCGAATCGACTGGATGATCATATCGGGAAAGGCAAAGCGCGGGGCAGGGGCAGCGGCGCCGAAAGGGCCTGCGGCCTCTATCTGGCCCACCAGTTCCACGCTGGCCGCGCCGGGCATCAGCACGCTGTCAATGCGCAAGGCGCGCGGGCCTTCGGCCCCGGCCCCTTGCTGGGCCAGCAAATCTTGCAGCCGCGCCATGGCGGCCTCCATCTGGCTGCGTGCCACGGTCAGGCCTGCGGCCATCTTATGCCCGCCGCCCTTCTCCAACAGCCCCTCGCGCACCAGCCGATGCACGGCTGCGCCCAAATCCACCCCCGGCACGGAACGGCCAGAGCCTTTGCCCAACTCCCCGTCCAGCGCGATCACGATGGCGGGGCGGCCCGCGGCCTCTTTCAGGCGGGCCGCGGCAATGCCAATCACGCCCGGATGCCAGCCCTCGCCCGCCGCCCAGGCCAAGGCACCGTTCATTCCCCGCGCCTCGGCCTGTGCCAATGCGCTGGCGCGCACGGCGGCTTCAACCTCGCGGCGTTCGGTGTTCAGCATTTCCAGCCTTGCGGCCAGTGCCTCTGCCTCTGCCACATCCTCGCAGGCCAGCAGCCGCGCGCCCAGATCGGCCGCGCCAATCCGCCCGCCTGCATTCACCCTTGGCCCCAGCACAAACCCCAGGTGATAGGCCGAAGGCGGCGCATCCAGCCGCGCGCTATCGGCCAATGCGCGCAGGCCCACGCGCGCGCGCCCTGCCATCACCCGCAGGCCCTGCCGCACGAAAGCGCGATTCACCCCGATCAGGGGGGCAACATCGGCCACCGTGGCCAGAGCCACCAGATCCAGCATGGCCATCAGCTCTGGCCCCTGTCTGCCTTGTTCGCGCAGCTGGCGATTGCCCTCTACCAGCATCAAAAACACCACGCCCGCCGCACAAAGATGCGCCAGATCGCCGCTTTCATCCTGCCGGTTTGGGTTCACCACGGCTAAGGCGTCGGGCAGGGTCTCACCGCCCAGATGGTGATCCAGAACAATCACCTCTGCGCCCAGCGCGGCGGCAATTGGCGAATGGCTCAGCGTGCCGCAATCCACGCAGATGATCAGATCATGATCCTTGGCCAGCGCGGCCATGGCGGGTTCATTCGGGCCATAGCCCTCGTCTATCCTGTCGGGAATATACAGGGTTGCCATGCGCCCCAAAGCGCGCAACCAGCAGATCAGCAGCGCGGCAGAGGCCGCGCCATCCACATCATAATCCGCGAAAATGGCAATCCGTTCATTCTGCGCCACAGCCTGCAACACGCGTGCGGCGGCGCGTTCCATATCGCGCAGGCTGCGCGGGTCGGGCAGCAGATCGCGCAGGGCGGGGGCCAGATAGGCTGTGGCCGCTTCGGGTGCGACACCGGCGCGCGCCAGCACGGCGCAGACAGGGGGCGGCAGGCGTGTGGCCTGGGCCAGCGCCTCTGCCTGCCGGGCGCGGGCGGGGTCTGGCCCCACCCAGCGCTGGCCGAGAGCAGAGCTTTCCACCCCCAGAAAGGCGCGCTCTGGTGGTGCGGGATTGGCCCCTGTCATCTGCCTGCCTTCTCCTTGCGCCGCGTGGCTTTGCCACTGCGTTAGAGCGGTGTGCGGTAGCTCATCCGCCGTACAGACCCGGTTTTAGACCGCATCAGCAGCGTATCGGTTGTCACCCAGCCCGGCTCTGTCTTTATCCCGCGCACGATAGAGCCATCTGTCACGCCCGTTGCCGCAAAGATCACATCGCCTGTGATCATTTCATCGCGGGTATAAATCTTGTCCAGATCCTCTATCCCGGCACGGCGGGCGCGGGCAATTTCATCGTCATTGCGAAACAGCAGCTTGCCATACATCTGCCCGCCCATGCATTTCAGCGCGGCGGCCGCCAGAACGCCCTCGGGCGCTCCGCCCGAGCCCATATACATGTCAATCCCTGTGATCTGCGGTTCGGCGCAATGGATAACGCCTGCCACATCGCCATCCATGATCAGCCGGATTGCGGCCCCGGTTGATCGCAGATCGGCAATCATCTCTTCATGGCGGGGGCGTTCCAGCACGCAGACCGAAATATCTTCGGGCGCGCAGCCCTTGGCGCGGGCCAGCGCGCGCACGCGCTCGGACGGGGACATGTCCATCGACACCGTACCCGGCGCATAGCCCGGCCCAACGGCCAGTTTATCCATGTAAACGTCGGGGGCGTGCAGCATTGTGCCACGCGGGGCCATGGCGATCACCGTCAGGGCGTTTGGCATGGCCTTGGCGGTAAGGGTGGTGCCTTCAAGGGGGTCCAGCGCGATATCCACGCCCGGCCCCTCGCCATTGCCCACTTCCTCGCCAATAAACAGCATGGGCGCCTCGTCCCGCTCGCCTTCACCGATTACAACACGGCCCTTGATATCCAGCATATTCAACTGGCGGCGCATTGCATCCACGGCCGCCTGATCGGCGGCTTTCTCATCGCCGCGCCCAACCAGCCGGGCAGAGGCCAGCGCCGCAGCTTCGGACACGCGGGCAAGGCCAAGAGAAAGCATACGGTCATGAAATTCGGGCGATGTGGTCATGTATTTTGTCCCTTGGTGAATGATTTGCGCCCTGTCTAGCGGCTTGGATGGCCTGCGCACAAGACATTCCCGCGCAGCGCCACCCGATGCTTGCGCAATAATCGGGGCAAGTGGCGAAAGCCGCGCCTAGTCTTCCTCTATCGCCAGCGCCACAGGATCACCGATCACAACGCCGGTTTTCACCGAAAGCGCTATGGCGTGATCTATCGCATCACGCGTGGTTTTATGCGTGATGATCAACACGGGCGCGCGGGTATCCTGATGGCCATATTGGCGCATCCGGTTGATGGACACACCCGCATTGCCCAGCGCTTCGGCCACTTTCGCCAGCGCGCCGGGCTTGTCCAGCAGGCCCATGCGCAGATACCACGGCTTTGATCCCATCGCCTTGGCCGAAACCGCCGCTTCCAGCGTGCTGGCAGGCTGGCCAAAGACAGGCAGGCGAAAGCCGCGCGCGATATCCATGATATCGTCCATCACGGCGCTGGCCGTCGGGCCTTCGCCCGCGCCGGGGCCGCGCAGCACCACTTGCTGCACGGAATCGCCCTCTATCACCACCATATTCGTGCCGCCTTTCAGCTGGCCCAAGGGGCTGTCGGCGGGCACAAGACAGGGGGTCATGGATTGTTCCAGCCCGCGCCCTGTCATTTGCGCCACGCCCAGCAGTTTTATGCGCAACCCCAGATCGGCGGCAGCGCGGATATCTTCAATAGAGATACGCTCTATCCCCTCCAATGCGATGGCGTCGAAATCGGGGCGCACGCCAAAGGCTATGGCCGAAAGCAGCGTCAGCTTATGGGCGGCATCTATGCCGCCCACATCCAGCGTTGGGTCTGCTTCCAGATAGCCAAGCTGATTGGCCTCTTCAAAGACGGTTTCATAAGGCAGGCCCGCATCTTCCATCCGCGTCAGGATATAATTGCAGGTTCCGTTCATCACGCCCTTCACGCGGGTGATCCTGTTGCCCGCAAGCCCCTCTGTCAGCGCCTTGATCACGGGGATACCGCCAGCCACCGCCGCCTCAAAACGCAGGGCCACGCCTGCGGCCTCTGCCGCCTCGGCCAAGGCCTGCCCGTGAATGGCCAAAAGCGCCTTGTTGGCGGTGACAATATGCTTGCCTGCGGCAATCGCGGCTTCGGTCAGGGCTTTGGCGGGGCCATTCTCGCCGCCCATCAATTCCACCACCAGATCAATATCGCCGCGCCGCGCAAGGGCTACGGGATCATCTTCCCACTCATAGCCGGAAATATCCACGCCGCGATTGCGGGTGCGGGAACGTGCCGAAACCGCAACAATCTCTATCCGGCGGCCAGAGCGGCGCTCCAGCATATCGCCATGGTTTTGCACGATCCGCACAAGCCCCGTGCCAACAGTGCCAAGCCCTGCAATTCCAAGGCGCAAAGGGGGTGTCATGGCAAAGGCTCCATCTGATCGGCAAAACTCTGGCGCCCTGTTAGCGGCTTGGGCGCGGGCTTGCAATCCGGCCCGGAACCTTAGCGCGAAAGCGTGGCGATTTCGCGCAACAGCACAGCGCGCGAGATTTCGCCAACATGGACATGCGCCAGAACGCCCTCCCTGTCCAGAAACAGGGTCACAGGCAGGCCGATTGTGCCGTAATGGCGGGCCAGCTGGCCTGCATGATCCAAACCGATATGCGCCTGTGCAATCCCCGCGCCCATAAGGTAATCACGCACCACCCCCTCCGCCTCTCCCTGAGAGGCGAGGAGAAAGCGCACATCCTCCCTGCTGGCCGCGACATCTGCCAGCATGGGCAATTCGCGCCTGCACGGCGGGCACCAAGTGGCCCATAGGTTTATCACGATGGGTTGCGCATCGGGCGCGGCAAACTCAAACTGCCCCCCTGCCAGCAACGGCACGCCAAATTCGGGCGCTGGCACGGCGGGGCGATCTGCCAGATCAAGGGTCAGCACCAGCCACAGCATGACCCCAATCCACAACGCCCCAAAGGCCGGCACAAAGGCCAGGCCCCGCCGCAGGGCATGGGCCGTAACCAAGGCCACACCCACAGCCGCCCCGATGGGGGAAAACCCGCCCTGCCAGATGGCAAAGATCAACCATGGCTCGGCCAGAAAAATGGCGGGAAACTGCGCCACATGGCCCAGACGCGCGCCAAGAAACCCCCACAGCACCGCAGCGCCCGCCCAACGCGACAGCGCAGGGCTGCGCGACAGGCGCGCGATCACCTCTGCGGCCAGCAGGAACACCGCCACCGCCACAAGGGCTGCAAAACGCTCCCAGCCCAGAACCACAGGGCCAATCTGAATGGCTGTCATCTGCGCGCCCTCCTCGCGGGGCCGCTTATCAGCGCTTCGGCCCGCAATGTCGAGCCGCAAGGCGGGTTCATGCGCGCTTGGCGGCAAAGCCGCGCTATCGGCGGGCCGCCCACACACCGCGCGAAGCTCCGCTTGCCTCTCTTGTTGAAGTGGCAACAGACGGGCCTTCGGAAACTTGCGCAAAACACCGAAAGGGCAGGGTTGAACGGAGACGGCGCATCGGAGGTGAACACCCCGCGCGGAATCAAGGCCGCAGGCCGCCGCGCATCGTCATGCTAGGGGCATGCCTTCGGCATGACGCCGCCCCCCGGCCCAGCGCTGCGCGGCTTTGTGACCATCCCCATCCCCCATGTCTGACCGCCATGGCAGAACCTTCCGCCCAGCTTGCCCCCTAGCCCCCCAGCTTCGCCGTATCGCGGGCCAAAGCCTCGCGCGTGGAGACGCGCCGATACCAGAGCGTGACCACTGTGGCATTCAGCACAATGAACAGCGCATAGAGAATCGGGATAAGCAGCACATCTTGCTGTAACGCTCCGCTATAGCTGAGCGTGACCACCAGCACCGCCAGCGGTGCGTTCTGAATGCCGGTTTCCAGACTGATGGTGCGCGCGCGGCGCTTATCCTGCCCCATGCCGCGCGCCAGCCAATAGCCAAACAGCATGCCCACCAGCCCGATCCCGATTGTGGCAATATAGACAGCCGCGCCAGTATCCAGCAACAGCGCGTAATTGCGCGGAACCCATGTCACCACCAGAAACACAATCACCACCACCCCCATGAGAGAGCCAAACAACTCTACCGTAGCGCCAATATTGGGGTTCAGCTTGCGCAGCACCATTCCCAGCACAGTGGGCACAAGCAATACCCCCAGAATCTGCGCCACATTGCCAGCGGGCACGGCATAGCCCCCCGCCACCCCGGCAAGGCCCCCGTAAAACGACAGTAAAACCGGAACCATCACCACCGCCACCAGCGTGGAAACCGTGGTCATCATGATCGACAGCGCCAAAACGCCCTTGCTGAAATAGGCGAAAATATTAGAGGTCGTGCCCCCCGGCATACACGCAATCAGCAATAGCCCCACCGTCAGCGCAGGCGACAGCCCAAGCCCCAGCGCCAGCGCAAAGCCCAAAGCGGGCATAACGGCAAACTGGCCAAGCAACCCCACCAGCACCCCTTTGGGCTTGCGCAAGGCCAGCAAAATATCGCGCGGCGTCATGCTGGCACCCATGCCCAGCATGATGACCATCATCATCACCCCCAGAAGCGTTGTTTCCAGCTCTGTCAGCATGGGTTAGCCCCCCTGGCCAAATTCGGCGCGCATTTCGGCCTTCAGATCCTTGCGCAGGATTTTGCCGATGGGGGATTTCGGCAATTCCGCGCGGATAATCACCGATTTGGGCAGCTTATAACCGGCCAGATGCTTGCGGCAATGGGCCAAAACCGCCTCCTGTGTCACCTGCACAGCCGAATCCGGGTTTTGCACCACATAGGCGCGCACGGCCTCTCCCGTGCGCGGATCGGGAATGCCGATAACCGCCGCTTCCAGCACGCTATCCATTTGCGCAAGGCAATCTTCCACCTCGTTGGGATAGACATTGAAGCCCGATACCAGCACCATATCCTTCTTGCGATCCACAATAGTCAGATAACCGTTCCCATCCATCACCGCGATATCGCCGGTAAAGAACCAGCCATTTTGCAAGGCTTTCTCGGTATCCTCCGGGCGCTTCCAATAGCCGTGCATCACTTGCGGGCCTTTGACGATCAATTCGCCGGGGCTGCCCTGGGCCACGGGTTCGGCCGCTTCATCCACCAGCGCAATATCGGTTCCCGGCACGGGCACCCCGACAGAGCCGCGCCGCACCGGCTGATCCAGCGGGTTGAAACTGACCAGCGGCGCGGTTTCTGTCAGCCCATAGCCTTCGGCCAGCCGTGTGCCTGTCATACCCTCCCAGCGCTCTGCCACGGCGGAATGCAGCGCCGCCCCGCCCGCAATCGCGGCTTTCAGCGTTCTGGGCGGATAGGCCGCGAACCATTCCTCATTCATCAGCCCGTTAAACAGGGTATTCACCCCTGTAATCCATGTGACAGGGTAATTTTCCAGCGCGCGCTGGATATTCTGCACCGGGCGTGGCGAGGGCACGAGGATATTGCGCGCGCCAAGGGCAAAAAACGTCATCAGATTGGCGGTGAAGGCAAAGATATGATAGAGCGGCAGCGCCGTGAGAACGCAATCTTGCGCGCTCATATGCCGCCCGCCCATGGCTTTCACCTGCTCCAGATTGGCCAGAATGTTGCGATGGCTTAGCATCGTACCCTTTGCCACCCCTGTCGTGCCGCCGGTATATTGCAACAACGCCAGATCATCGGGGCGCAGGGCCTGCCAATCTGTCACACGCGGGGCGGCGTGCCCGATCTTCAGCGCCGCGCGCAACCGCAGCACCGGGATTTTTAGCGCTGGCACTGGCGGCAGCGCGCGCAGCCAATAGCGCTGCACCGCGCGCAAGATCATCTCTGGAAGGCGCGGGAAGAATTCCGGCACACCCGCCAGCACCACATGCCGGATAGAGGTTTGCGGGATAACCTCTGCCAGCTTGGCGGCAAAGATATCGCAGATCACCAGCACCTCTGCCCCGGAATCGCGGAACTGGTGCACCATTTCAGAGGGGGTATATAGCGGATTGGTATTGACCAGCACCGCCCCTGCCTTGAACACGCCAAAGGCGACAACCGGATAGGCCAGCCCATTTGGCACTTGCACCGCCACCCGCGCGCCGCGCGCCAATTTGCAATGATGGCGCAGATAGGCCGCGAAATCGTCTGACAGCGCGTCAACCTCGGCAAAACTCAGGCTGCCATTCATGCCATTGGGCATGACACAGGTAAAGGCGCAGCGCCCCGCCTGCGCCTTGCAGGTTTCCGCCACCAGATGCGCCAGCGAAGGGTAGGAAAGGCCGGGCAAATCCGGCGCAATCTCTGGCCCATAGGCGGCCAGCCACGGGCGCGGCTGTGACGTCTGGCTCATATCTCTCCCCCCTCGCGCAACGCGCGCAACCTGTGGCCTGCAACATTTCGCACACCGCCCCCCAAAGCAAGCCCCCTGCGGCAAGCCCCCTGCCGCGCTCTGGGCATGTCAGCGCAGAAACACGCCGAAACACAACAGTTTTTCTTGCGTTTGTCATATGGATTTCATATGCGGGCCGCTCATGTCATGGGGTCATAACAGGAGCACCACATGCCGGATCACGTTTTCCAAAGTTACGGGGTGCATCGCTGGGGCGCGGGCATGTTTGCCCGCTTGCCCAATGGCGATATGGGGCTGGTCAACCCCGCCCGCCCGGATGCGCCCGCCGCCAGCCTGCCCGCGCTGTTGCACGCGCTGGATGCGCGCGGCATTCATACACCGGTCTTGGTGCGCGTGGGGGCGTTTCTGAAACGCCAGCTAGAGGCGCTGAACACATCCTTTGCCCGCGCCATAGAGGCGAATGGCTATCAAGCCCCCTATCGCGGGGTGTTTCCCATCAAGGTCAATCAGCAAGCAGAGGTGATTGACCGGATTGTGGAATATGGCAGGCCCTATCAATTCGGGCTGGAAGCGGGGTCAAAGCCCGAACTTATCCTTGCGCTGTCGCGCGATCTGCCCAAGGGCGCGCTTCTTATCTGCAACGGGATCAAGGATGCCGAATTTATCCGCCTTGGCATTCTGGCGCGCAAGGCCGGGATCAACTGCGTGCTTGTCATCGAATCCCCCGGCGAGGCCGATACCGTGATTGCCGAAGCCAAGCGTCTGGGCGAAAAGCCCGCGCTGGGTGTGCGGATCAAACTGACGCGGCGCGTAAGTGGCAATTGGGCCGACAGTTCTGGCGATCGCTCCACCTTTGGGCTGACCACGAAAGAAGTGGTCGATCTGGTGGAAAAGCTGCGCGCCGAAGATATGCTGGATTGCCTAGTCTTGCAGCACTCGCATCTGGGCAGCCAGGTTCCGCAGATGATGGATATCCGTCAGGCGGTGGATGAAGCCTGCCGCTTTTACACCGAATTGCGCCGCCTTGGCGTCCCGCTGACATATCTGGACTTGGGCGGCGGCCTGGGCATTGATTACACGGGAGAGGCCCGCGCCACCGACAATTCCATGAATTACACCATGGATGAATATTGCGCCAATATCGTGGAAACCGTGAAATACCAGATGGACGAGGCCGAAGTGCCTCACCCCACACTGGTCACGGAATCGGGCCGCGCGATTGTGGCCTATTCCTCTATGCTGCTGTCCGATATTCTGGAAGCCAGCTATTTTGATCGCTCCGCCCCCACCACGCCAGAGCCGGATGATCACCATATGCTGTCAGACATGGCCGCGATTGTGGATTACCTCTCGCCCCGGCGGCTGCAAGAATGCCTCAATGATGCCGAATATTACCGCGAGGAATTGCGCGCGCTGTTTCGCCGTGGCGTGATCGGGATTGAAGAGGTTGCGCGCGCCGAACAGATTTTCCTCTATGTCGTGGGGCGCATCAAGGATGTGGTCGCCCAAACCCCCGATGTGCCGCAAGAGGTGCTGGAAGAGCTTTCGGCCCATCGTGACATTTACCGCGCCAATTTCTCGCTGTTTCAATCGCTGCCCGATGTCTGGGCGATTGACCAGCTTGTGCCCATAGCCCCCTTGCAGCGGCTGAATGAAACCCCCACGCGCCGCGCGGTGCTGTCGGATATCACCTGTGACAGTGATGGCAAGATTGACCAGTTTGTGTTGGGCGATGGTGTGGGCAATGCGCTGCCCATCCACCAGCTTAACGCGGGCGAGCGGTATTTTATCGGCATTTTCCTTGTGGGCGCCTATCAGGAAACCTTGGGCGATTTGCATAATCTGTTTGGCGATACCAATATCGTGACAGTGGATTTCAACGAGGACGGGGTTCTTGAAATCCAGCACGAGGTCGAGGGTGATACCGTCTCCGAGGTGATGGCCTATGTGGAATATGAACCCAAGCAATGCCTTGATGCCTTCAAGCGCATTGTGGAACGCGGCGTGCAAAGTGGCACGCTCAACCCCTCGCAGCGGCGCATGCTGATGGAAACTTACCGCCACGCGCTTGGCGGCTATACCTATTACGAACATGAGGAGCACACCAATGGCTGACAACAAAGACGTTCTGGTCATCGGCGCAGGTGGCGTCGCATCCGTGACCCTGCATAAAATGGCCATGAACCGCGATCTGTTTCCGGGCCGCATTGCCGTGGCCAGCCGCACGCTTGCCAAATGTGATGCCATTGCTGCCGAAGTGAAATCACGCACCGGCACAGAGATTGAAACCTATGAGGTGGATGCCAATGATGTGGCCGCAACTGTGGCCCTGATCGAGGCGGTGAAACCCGCGCTTCTGGTCAATCTGGCGCTGCCCTATCAGGATCTTGATCTGATGGAAGCCTGCCTGCGCACAGGCGTGCATTATCTGGACACCGCCAATTACGAGCCACCGGAAGAAGCCAAGTTTGAATATTCCCACCAGTGGAAATTGCACGAGCGTTTTGAGAAAGCGGGCCTGATGGCCGCTTTGGGCGTGGGCTTTGATCCCGGTGTGACCAGCATTTTTGCTGCCTATCTGCGCAAGCATCACCTGTCGGGCATTCGCCTGATTGATATTCTCGATTGCAATGGCGGCGATCACGGCCATCCGTTCGCCACCAATTTCAACCCCGAAATCAATATCCGCGAAGTGACAGCCGAAGTGCGCCACTGGGAAAATGGCGGCTGGGTAACCAGCCCTGCCATGTCCACCAAGGTGCCGTTTGATTTCGAACAAGTCGGCGTCAAGAACATGTATCTGATGTATCACGAGGAATTGGAAAGCCTTGTGACCCATTTTCCGGAAATCGAGAGCGCGCGCTTCTGGATGACATTCGGGGATGCCTATATCAACCATGTGACAGTGCTGCAAAATGTGGGCATGACCAGCATCGCGCCTGTGGAGTATGAAGGCCACAAGATCATCCCGCTGCAATTTTTGAAAGCCGTTCTTCCCAACCCCGGCGATCTGGGCGCGCGCACCAAGGGCAAGACCAATATCGGCGATATCGTCACCGGGCCTGCGCGTGATGGTTCGGGGGAAAAGACGCTCTATATCTACAATATCTGCGATCATGAAGAGTGTTACCGCGAAGTTGGCTCTCAGGCTGTGAGCTACACGACCGGCGTGCCCGCCTTTATCGGTGCGGCGCTGATGCTGAATGGCACATGGTCGGGCGCGGGCGTGTTCAATACCGAACAGCTTGATCCCGATGCGTTTATGGACATGCTCAACCAGCACGGATTGCCGTGGCAGATCACGGAGCTTTCCAGCCCGGTTGATTTCTGATGGCCATGCAAACCCATGCGGGCGACCCCGGCGCGTGGCGGCAATTTGATCTGTCGCGCGTCCCTTCGCCCTGTTTTGTCGTGGATGAAGCGCGGCTGGAAGAGAACCTGAAGGTTCTGGCCGATATCCAGACGCGCTCTGGCGCGACGGTTCTGTGCGCGCTCAAAGCCTTTTCCATGTGGTCGCTGGCGCCCTTGGTGTCGCGCTACCTGTCGGGCGTCTGTGCCTCTGGCCTATGGGAAGCGCGGCTGGGGCGCGAACATTATGGCGGGATCGTGGAAACCTATTCGGCAGGCTATAAAGCCGATGAAATGGCAGAGATCATCGCGCTGTCAGATCATATCATCTTCAACACCCCTGCCGCGAAAACCCGCTTTTTGCCCATGATCCGCGCCTCTGGCAAAGCGGTGCATATCGGCCTGCGCTTCAATCCCGGCCTGCCGATGGGGGAAGATGCCAAATATGATCCCGCCGCCCCCGGTTCGCGCCTTGGCACACCGCTGGAACAGATAGACGCCGCCGCGCTGGACGGGGTGGAGGGGCTGCATATGCACACCCTGTGCGAGCAAGATTTAGGCCCGCTTCTGGCCATATGGGAACATATCGCCCCGCGCATTCGCGCGCTTGCCCCCCAGCTGAAATGGATCAATTTCGGCGGTGGCCATCATATCACCCGCGCCGATTATGACCGCGAGGGGCTGATTGCCTTCCTGCGCCGCGTGCATGAAGAGACTGGGTTGCATTGCTATCTGGAACCGGGCGAGGCCGTGGCGCTGGATGCGGGGATTCTGGTGGGCGAAGTGCTGGATGTGGTGGAAAATGACGGGGCAAACGCCATCCTCGACATATCCGCCACCTGCCACATGCCCGATGTGATAGAGGCCCCCTACCGCCCCGCCCTGCTGGATGAAGGCGGCGATACCCCTGTACGCCTTGGCGGGCCAAGCTGTTTGGCGGGCGATGTGATCGGGCGCTACGCCTTTGGCGCCATACCCGAAATCGGCGCGCGCGTGGCATTCCTTGATCAGGCGCATTATTCGATGGTGAAAACCACCACTTTCAACGGTGTGCGCCTGCCCGCGCTGGCCATCTGGAACAGCACCACAGATGCGCTGCAAATCGTGCGCCAGTTTGACTATCAGGATTTCAAAGGGCGGCTGTCATGATCTTTCTCAATTCCGAACTGACCGAGGCCGAACGCGGGCCGGATGCACGCTTTCAGATCGTCCCCATGCCGCTGGAAAAAACAGTTTCCTACGGCTCTGGCACGGCAGAGGGGCCAGCCGCGCTGATAGAAGCCTCTGACCAGCTGGAACGGCTTTGGCGCGGGATTGAACCTTGCGCGCAGGGGATTTTCACCACCCCGCCCATTGATTGCACACAGCCGCTGGATGCAGCGCTGGCCGCATTGGCCGCGCGCACCGAAGCGATTGCACGGGCAGGCCATATTCCGGTAACGCTGGGCGGCGAACACAGCCTGACATGGGCCGCCGCCATGGGCGTGAAACGCGCGCTTGGCAGGCCGATGGGCATAGTCCAGATAGACGCCCATGCCGATCTGCGCCGCGCCTATCAGGGGTTCCGCCATTCCCATGCCTCTGTCATGCAATTGCTGGTCGAGGAAGAGGGCATGGCGCTGGCGCAATACGGCGTGCGCGCGCTCTCTACCGAGGAAGCCGAATGCCGGGCGCGCAACAAGGTGATTTTCATCGATGCCGAGGAACTGGTAACCGGCAATATCCACGAGATAACCCTGCCCGACGATTTCCCCCAAGATGTGTATGTCAGCTTTGATGTGGACGGGCTGGACGCGGCGATCATGCCTGCCACAGGCACACCGGTTCCGGGGGGCTTGGGCTATTATCAGGCCCTGTCGCTGGTGCGTTCAAGCCTGCGGGGGCGGCGCTGCGTGGGGCTGGATGTGGTGGAACTGGCCCCGATTGCGGGCTGGGATGTCTGGAACTTTACCGCCGCGCAACTGGCCTATGCGCTGATGGGGATCGCGGTGCAAAACGAGGGCTGATGCGCCCTGTTGCACATGGGGAAAAGGGGGGCGCTCGCGCCCCCCTCTTGCGGCAAAGCCGCAATTCACCCCCCTGAGGATATTTGGGCCAAGATGAATGGGGCGAAGGGCGCCTGTTGCTGGCCGGGGGCGTGACGCTAAATCTTGTGGCGAAGGCGTGACATTGCTGGCCGCACCCCCTATAAAGGCGCCACTCTAGCAAGGATAGTCCCGCATGTCTGTTGAAGCCGCGAAGCCCGAAGAATACGGCGCCGATTCGATCAAGGTTCTCAAAGGGTTGGATGCCGTTCGCAAACGCCCCGGCATGTATATTGGCGATACCGATGATGGCTCTGGCCTGCATCATATGGTGTATGAGGTGGTCGATAACGGGATTGACGAGGCGCTGGCCGGCCATGCCGATTTTGTGACCGTGACCATCCATGCCGACAGTTCTGTTTCCGTGACAGATAACGGGCGCGGCATTCCCACGGATATCCATACCGAAGAAGGGGTTTCCGCGGCCGAAGTGATCATGACGCAGCTGCATGCGGGCGGCAAGTTTGACCAGAACAGCTACAAGGTATCGGGCGGCTTGCACGGTGTGGGTGTATCCGTGGTCAATGCGCTGTCGGATTGGCTGGAGCTGCGCATCTGGCGCGCGGGCAAGGAACATGTGGCGCGGTTTGAGCGCGGCGATACGGTGCGCCATCTGGAAGTGGTGGGCGAGGCCGGCGACCGGACCGGAACCGAAGTGCGGTTTCTGGCCTCTACCACCACATTCTCGAATCTGGAGTACAGCTTCAAGACGCTCGAAAACCGGTTGCGTGAACTGGCGTTTCTTAACTCTGGAGTGCGGATCATTCTGGAAGATCACCGCCCCGCCGAAGCGCTGCGGTCTGAATTGTTTTACGAGGGCGGTGTGCGCGAATTCGTGCGCCATCTTGACCGCTCGAAAACGCCTGTGATGCCAGAGCCGATTTACATCAATGGCGAACGTGATGGCATTGGCGTGGAAGTGGCGATGTGGTGGAATGACAGCTATCATGAGACCGTCCTGCCCTTTACCAACAACATCCCGCAGCGCGATGGCGGCACGCATATGGCGGGCTTTCGCGGGGCGCTGACGCGGACGATCAATTCCTATGCGCAATCCAGTGGCATAGCGAAAAAAGAGAAGGTGAATTTCACCGGCGATGATGCGCGCGAGGGGCTCACGTGCGTTTTGTCGGTCAAAGTGCCTGACCCAAAGTTTTCCAGCCAGACCAAGGACAAGCTTGTCAGTTCCGAAGTGCGCCCGGCGGTGGAATCGCTGGTGAATGAAAAGCTGTCGGAATGGTTTGAGGAAAACCCGCAGCACGCGAAAGGGATTGTCGGCAAGATTATTGAAGCGGCGCTTGCGCGCGAGGCGGCGCGCAAGGCGCGCGAGCTGACGCGGCGCAAGACGGCGCTGGATGTGGCCAGCCTGCCCGGCAAGCTGGCCGATTGTCAGGAACGCGACCCCGCGAAATCTGAATTGTTTCTGGTCGAGGGGGATTCGGCTGGCGGTTCGGCCAAGCAAGGCCGGTCACGCCAGAATCAGGCCGTGTTGCCCCTGCGCGGGAAAATCCTGAATGTGGAGCGCGCGCGCTTTGATCGCATGCTGTCCAGCCAGGAGATTGGCACGCTGATCACAGCGCTTGGAACAGGCATTGGCCGCGATGAATTTGACCTTGGCAAATTGCGCTACCACAAGGTTGTGATCATGACTGATGCGGATGTGGATGGTGCTCATATTCGCACGCTTCTGCTGACCTTCTTCTTCCGGCAAATGCCGCAGCTGATAGAGGGCGGGCATTTGTATATTGCCGAGCCGCCCTTGTTCAAAGTGGCGCGCGGCAAATCCGAGGTCTATCTCAAAGACAAGCCCGCGCTGGAAGATTACCTGATCGCCCAAGGCGTAGAGGGCGCGATGCTGCGTCTGGCCACGGGCGAAGAGATCATGGGTGCCGATCTGGCGCGGATTGTGGCCGAGGCGCGGGTTGTGCGCCGATCCTTGCAGGCCTTCCCCACCCATTACCCCCAGCATATTCTGGAACAGGCCACCATTGCAGGCGCATTGCTGGCAGAGGCTTTGGCTGCCAATCCGCAAGCGCTGGCCGATTCTGTGGCCAAGCGGCTGGATCTGATCGCGGTGGAATATGAGCGCGGTTGGGAAGGGCGGCCCACACAGGATGGCGGTTTGCGGCTGGCCCGCAGCCTGCGCGGCGTGGAAGAGGTGCGCCGCCTGGATGGCGCGGTTCTGCGCTCTGGCGAGGCGCGGCGTCTGGCCGGCCATACGCAAAGCCTGCAAGATGTCTATGGCCAGCCCGCCGAACTGGTGCGCCGGGATCGCAAGCAAAAAATCTATGGCCCGGTTGATCTGCTGACAGCCATCCTGACCGAAGGGGAAAAGGGCCTGTCTTTGCAGCGCTACAAAGGATTGGGTGAAATGAACCCCGATCAGCTATGGGAAACCACGCTAGACCCGGAGGCGCGCACCTTGTTGCAGGTGAAAATTGATGATCTGGCAGAGGCCGATGATATTTTCACCAAGCTGATGGGCGATGTGGTAGAGCCACGGCGCGAATTCATCCAGCGCAACGCCTTGAGTGTGGAAAATCTGGACGCGTAAGGCGGGCCGTGGCAACGCCACTTTGGGCGATCGGGTGCTGCACAAGGGCGCGTCTGCGCCTTCGTGTTCTGGACCTTGCACAAGATACTCAGAAGGCAGGTTTGAGCCGAGGCTGTGTGAAAACCCCCAGATATGGTATCGTCGCAACAGGTTTCATCGCGACATCATGTAGGCGGTGTATGCTGCAGGCTGGAATGATGGAATTACAAAACCACTGACACGCTCGGCAGTCCGAATCTATGGTGCCTTGTCTGACGCCCGGGGACATGGCGGCATTTCACCACCGCTTTGTGACCCTGACGACCCTGTCGGCCGAGACGGGGCAGCACCGCAATACCCTGCAAGGGCGCCTCGCCACCCGCAGGATCACCCCGTTCTCGCCGGAGGGGCAGGATTTCGGGGCGGTGTATCTGCGGGGGGATGTGGTGGGGTGACCGCTATGCGGGACCTTGCGGTCATTCGCTCCACCTACGCAGAAATCCTTCGCGCTTGCGGCATGACCGACATGGAGGGCGGAGAGCGGTCACTCGCTGTGCGCTGACTCAAAGTCTCTTTTGAACGAATCCGCCAACTCGATCCCCCCTAAAAAGTTCGCTTTAAGTGAACTTTCTCCCTTGAAAGATGACGCCCGTATCCCTATTTATATTCCTGTGTAGCAACGGAAGAAGTTTCTCATACCCAGCTTGGACTTGTTCAAGCGCGGAGGGGTTTACCCCTCTACCACTTCTACCGCACACGGCCCGGAGGCCCCGGAGGGGGACGAGGGGACGGCGGCGGGCGAAGCAGACGCGATAGCAAGGACAGCTATCGCGTCTAGGCAAAGGGTTTAGTCGTCGGTTTCCGTTTTCTGTTGGGTGAGGACCCTTGGTTAGTCGCATCCGCTGTGGGTGTTGCGCCAGGGCCAACAGAAAGGAGGGGCATATGGCTCTCTCTGAAGATACACACCGACGGCGGCGGCGACGTCGGTTTTGGAGGAAACTCCGGAACCGTCGCACCGTGATAGTCATCCTTAGGGTGGCTATCTTCACCTACCGGATCATCCGGTGGTTGATGGCGATTTTCGGATCGCCCGGCTAATCGCCGTCCGCCTAATGTCTAAGCGGGAAAAGCAAACGGGATAAAACTATGATCCATGAAGCACTGAGGTTGATCCGAGTGTTCCATGACTTGAAACAGGTCGAATTGGCGGGAAGGCTCGGCGTCTCGAAGTCCCATATTTCGGAGATTGAAAAGGGTAACAAATCCCCCTCGCTCGATCTGATCCAAAGATATGCGGCAGAGTTCAAAATTCCGGTTTCTTCTATCATGTTCTTTGCGGAGGAGCTGCCGAACGCCAAGTCTGGCGACAAAATCCGTTCAAAAATTGCAGGCAAAGTCCTCGACATTCTGCATTTCGTTGAAAGGAAAGCAGATGCCGAAGACGCAGCCTGAAGAGGGTTACCAACTCAAGGATAGCCCGTTTTTCCGCCTCAGAAGCCGCAAACAACTGGCCAAACTTCTCAGGGTCTCCGCCGAGACGTTGGAAGAAATCAGCCACCGCAATGACCTTTACGTCCGCCGCTGGAAGCACAAAAAGCTAAAGGATGATGAAAAAGGCGCATGGCTGAAACACCCTCCAACGCCTGAACAGGCGGAGAACTACCGCCCTATCGACATTCCCGACCCGCGGCTGAAAGCGATGCAAGGCCGCATTGGCGATCTTCTGGGGCGTGTCAAAGCCCCAGAGTTCCTATTCAGCCCGGTAAAAGGACGGTCATATGTCGAAAATGCGGCGCTACACAAAGAGGCAAGGGCGTTCTGGCTTCTGGACGTCGCAGACTACTTCCCAAGCTGTTCAGCCAACAACGTCGCTCGATTTTTCCTCGGGGAGCTTGAATGCTCTCGGGACGTAACCGCTGTTTTGGTACACGTCGCAACTCTGGGCGGATGCCTGCCCCAAGGTTCTCCTTGCAGCCCGATTCTAGCTTACTACAGCAACAGCCATATCTGGCTTGCCGTCGAGAAGTTGGTGAAGACGAAAGAGTGTAAACTAAGCCTCTATGCAGACGACATAACCATTTCCGGCGATATAGTGCCTAAGGCGCTGATCTGGGAGATCAAAAAGCTCATCTTTAGCAATGGGCTACGGCTCAAGGCGTCAAAAGAAGTCAGCTTGATAAACGCCCCCGCTGATATCACAGGAGTCATTGTAAAGGGTGGGGCCACACACCTTCCTAACCGCCAACTGAAGCGACTTGCGGAGTTGAAGCAAGAGCGCGCAAGGACGACTAACCCAAAGCTCCAGCAGCGGATCGACAATCAAATCGCGGGGCGTCTTTCTCAACGTAAACAAGTTGAAAACCCAAAAACCTGACGAATTCGAAGCCGACCCTGTTTTGGCAATAGCTGAATGGTAGCTCGGGGCCGAGCACGATGCGGCACCTGCGAAGGTTTTTTTCATGCTGCGGCATGCCTTAATGTCGCTGATGGGCTCAAAGCGACGATCATGCCCAGAGAAATGGCATGACTTTCGTCCGCACCCGACTCGGCGCAAACCCACATTCCATGAGAACAGGATGGCTCTTCGTGCGAGATGGGGGAACGGTGGTCTGGCCTTCGGCATCGAAAACACTGACTTCCACCGGAAAAGTCGGTGTTTACGCACCGGACGACACTTCGGCATCAAAAACACTGACTTCCACCGGAAAAGTCGCTGTTTACGCACCGAACGACACGCACCCGACTCATCGCAAACCCGCATTCCATGAGAACAGGATGGCTTGTCCTGCGACGTGGGGGGAACTGCGGTCTGGCCTTCGGCATCAAAAACACTGACTTCCACCGGAAAAGTCGCTGTTTACGCACCGGACGACATCATATGCCTCTTTTACAAATGCAAGTAACTGGCGCTCCCGGAAGGACTTGAACCCTCAACCTGCCGATTAGAAGTCGGCTGCTCTATCCTGTTGAGCTACGGGACCGGTGGGCTGTTTATGGGCGCTGGGGATGGAAATGCAACAGGGTTCGCATGAAAAAGCCCCCGGAAGCGGGGGCTTTTTGTCAGGCTTTGCCCGTCTTCAGGCCGCGCTTTGTGCCTTGGACAGTTCGCGCTTGATTTTGAGGGCGTTGCTGGACAGTTCTTCGTCCTTTGCGCGGGCAAGATAGGCGTCCAGCCCGCCACGGTGATCCACCGAGCGCAGGGCGGCAGAAGACACACGCAGTTTGAAGCTGCGGCCCAGCGATTCAGACTGCAGCGACACGTCCTGCAGGTTGGGCAGGAAGCGGCGACGCGTCTTGTTATTGGCGTGGCTTACATTGTTGCCCGTCATCGGGCCTTTTCCGGTCAGTTCGCAGCGGCGCGACATGGGTCTATCCTCGTCTGTCTGGGGGCGGGCGGAATGGGTTTATCCCGGCTGCCACAAAGCAAAAGGGCACTGCTGCGCAGCGCCTCGAAACTCGTTTCGCGCTATTAGGGGGTATCTGGCGCGAGGTCAAGCGATTCCGTGGAATTGTGCTGCGAGAATTCGGGCCAGAGCTGCGCCAACAGAATTGCGGCGGCCTTGCCGGGGGTTGTTTGCCCGGTTTCGACAAGATGGCACAGTTCGGCCCCGCGCGCCCTGGCTGCGGGCGTATCCAGCCGGGCGAGCAGGGTTTGGCGCAACTCCTCGTAAAACCAGTGCCGGGCCTGTGCGGCGCGGCGCAAGGCCCATTGCCCACCGTCGCGCCGCCACTGCACCAGGGCGCAGATTTCGGCCCAAACATTCTCCAGCCCCGATTGTTCCAGCGCGGAAACCGTCATGGCCTTGGGAAAGCCCTCCGGGTCTTGCGGGCGGCGGCGCAAGAGGCGCAGCGCGCCTGCATAATCGGCACAGGTCCGGGTGGCTGCGGCCTTCAGATCGCCATCGGCCTTGTTGATCAGGATGATGTCGGCCATCTCCATGATGCCGCGTTTGACGCCCTGCAGCTCATCCCCGCCCGCCGGGGCCAGCAGCAGCAGGAACAGATCTGACAGTTCGGCAACCACAGTTTCGGACTGGCCCACGCCCACGGTTTCGATCAGGATGATGTCAAAGCCTGCGGCCTCGCACAGCGCCACGGCCTCGCGGGTGCGCCGGGCCACGCCGCCCAGATGGGTCTGGCTGGGGGACGGGCGGATAAAGGCATTTGGATGGCGCGAGAGCCGCTCCATGCGGGTTTTGTCCCCCAGGATGGAACCGCCTGTGCGCGCACTGGACGGATCTACGGCCAGCACGGCAACGCGCAAGCCCTGATCGGCCAGCATCATGCCAAAGCTCTCGATAAAGGTGGATTTGCCCACCCCCGGCGTGCCGGACAGGCCAATGCGGATCGCCTCTCGTCGCGCGCGGGCCAGATGTTCCAGCAGCGTGGCCGCTGTTGTGCGATGGTCGGGGCGCGTGCTTTCCACCAGCGTGATCGCGCGCGCGACTGCGCGGCGGTTGCCGGAAAGCACCTGTTGCGCAAGGGCGAAGCTGTCCATGCGGCCCCTCTTTGGTTTGCCTGTGACTGTTTGGCCTGTCCATGGGCTGAATGTCCAGCCCCTACGGCGCAGGGTGGCTGTTGCGGGTGTTCGCGCTGTTTGGGGGCCGTGGCGGGGGCTGCCTGCCGGGATGGGGGCTGCCGCCCCCGGCCGCAAGCGGCCCCCCCCGCGGATATTTATGCCAAGATGAACCCAGGGCCGATATGCAAAACGCCCGCCGACAGGGCGGGCGCATCGCGCGGTTTGGGGCAGTGCTTAGCGGCGGATGCCGAGTTTGCCGATCAGATCGCGGTAGCGCGCTTCATCCTTGCTTTTCACATAGTCCAGCAATTTGCGGCGTGTTGCCACAAGTTTCAGAAGGCCACGGCGCGAGTGGTTGTCCTTCTTGTGGGTTTTGAAATGCTCTGTCAGGTTGGTGATGCGCTTGGTGAGCACGGCAACTTGCACTTCGGGCGAGCCAGTATCGCCGGCGCCGCGTGCGAATTCCTGAATGAGGGCAGTTTTGTCTTCAACGGTAATCGACATCGGGTTCTCCTTGGATATGGGTGAAGGCACAGGCCGGGATGTCGTCCAGCAGGGCCGAGAGATGCCATAAGGCAAGCCGTGCCTTTAGGGCAGAATCGCGCGCGTGAAAACCCCCAAACTGCTGGTTTTCGTGCAGTCGATATTAACCAGAGTTGGAAAATCCGGCCGGGGGCATGCGGAAAATGCTTCTTGGGCGGGGGCAATGGGCGCATACTGTCGCGGGTGTATTTGCGATGGAATCAGGCTGTCGCGCTGAAGGGTTTTTAACATGTGGTTGTTTTTTGGTTTGCTGGCCGCAGTGGCCGCTGGCTCTGTTGCTGATGCGGTTGTCACCTCAAGCTCTGATGAGGAGGCGGAGGATGGTGCAAGTGCCCTGTCTGCGCGTGATGGGCAAGATGGGGATCGGGCTGAGATGCAGGGCGTGAGCAGTGCAGAGTGGTTGCGTGACTGGCCCGGATTGGAGGCGCCACACGCCCTGTCAGATGCTGGCGCAGAGGCGTTGCCCGCCGATATGGCGGGCAGCGCCTCTGCGCCCTCTGCCGGGGCGGGTGATGGCGAAGTTCGGTCAGTGTTGGATTTTGCCGCCGAAGATCTGGCGGCAGACCCATCGGCTGACAGCCCGGCTGATATGCCCCGGCAGGAGATACCCGCAGAGGCGGAGGGGCTTGGCCTCGACGGGCCGGTTGCCCGGCCATACCCGGATATGGGGATGTTTGATCATCTGGATGAGCGCATTCACAGCAGCGATCTGTATCCGCCTGCGCAGTCGCCGCAGCCAGGTTTGCAACAGGCGGGCGCGGCCGCGGGTGTTTTGCGGGGCAGTGTGGCGGATGATACGCTGATTGGCGGTATGGGCAATGACACGCTGATCGGTGCCGGGGGCAACAATGTCTTATATGCTGGCGCAGGCCATAATCTGCTGCGCGGGGGCGAAGGCAGGGATTGGCTGATTGGCGGCAGTGGCAATGACACGCTGGAAGGCGGTTGGGGGGATGATATTCTGAGTGCAGGCGGCGGCGAAAACCTGCTGATGGGCGGGGCGGGCAATGATACGCTTATGGGCGCGCATCTGGATGCAGGGGGGCAAGATGAAAGCGGCGCCAATTTCCTGAATGGCGGGGCCGGGAATGATCTGTTGATCGCCGGGCGGGGCGATGTGCTGCATGGTGGCGAAGGGGAAGATACTTTTGCGCTGGGCGACTGGCTGGTGGGCAATGCGCCGGCGATGATCATGGATTACAGCTTTGCAGAGGACAGGATCGTCTTGCACTACGATCCCGCGCGCCTTGCTGCGCCAGAGATTGCCGTAACCCCCAGCCCCGGCCAGCCGCATATGGCGGATATCTGGTTGAATGGCCATGTGATTGCCCATGTGGCCAATGCCGAAGGCTTGCGGGCCGAGGATATTGTGCTGGTTGCGGATCAGCCCGGCGCCATGGCGCTGGCGGCGGAATGATCACACGGCAGCGCGCCCGGCTGTTTCCGGCAATTGCGCGGCTTTTGAGCCGCATGAAGCAGGCTATGCCATGGCTTTGGTGCAGTTTTAAGCCGCCCCTGTCGCGCGCACGGGTGAGAAACCTGCAAGCCGTTTTCAAACCGCTCTAGCTGACCGAGACAATTTCGACCGCGAATGTCAGATCCTTGCCCGCAAGCGGGTGGTTGGCATCCAGCGTGACAGTGGTTTCTGTCAGGGCGGCCACAACAACCGGGATCGCGCGCCCATCGGGGGTTTGCATTTGCAGCGTGATCCCTTCTTCCAGCGGGATTTCGGCAGGGATTTGCGCGCGCGGCACATCTTGGCGGGCATCGGCCTGATAGGGGCCATAGGCGTCATCGGCGGGGATGGTGACGGTCTTTTCCTCGCCCGCGCGCATGCCTGTGATGGCGCGATCCAGCCCTGGAATGATCATGCCAGAGCCAAGCTGAAATTCCAGCGGATCGCGGCCCTCGGAGCTGTCGAAGACAGAGCCATCCTGCAATGTGCCAGTATAATGAAAACGAACAGTTGTGCCGGCAGTTGCCTGCGTCATGGGACATCCTTTCTGGGATATATCTTAGGGGGGGTGAGTGGGCAGAGGCGCGCAAGCTCGCACGGTGCTCTGACAGGAATGGCCCCAGAATGCCAAGCCGGGGCGCGGATGTAAACCTCTCTGCTTGGGCGGGGTGCGCCTGTTTGCGCTTGCCCGCCCCATAGGCCGCCCCCGCAGGCTTGACGCGGCGGCGCAGGGGGGGCATACCGCGCCCGCATCGCGGAGAGTTTCATGACGGCCCCATCTTCCCCCCCGGAGAACCGCAATTTCTACGGCCGCATCAAGGGCAAGACCCTGCGCCCAACCCAAAAGCGCCATCTGGAGGAAGATTTGCAGGCGCTGCGCCCCATCGGCATAAGCCCGGAAGAAAACCCCGATCGCCGCGTGATTGATCCCGCCCAACTGTTTGGCGCAGGCCGGCCATTATGGCTGGAAGTGGGCTTTGGCGGGGGCGAGCATCTGGTGCATCAATGCGCGCTGAACCCCGATATCGGGTTTCTGGGCTGCGAGCCGTATATCAACGGTGTGGCCATGCTGTTGGGCAAGATCAGGAAGGCCGGTATCCGCAATCTGTGCATCTATCCGTGGGATGTGCGCGATATGCTGGATGTGTTGCCCGATGCCTGCCTTGCGCGCGCCTTTCTGCTCTATCCTGATCCGTGGCCTAAAAAGCGCCACCACCGCCGCCGGTTTGTAACGCCCGATTACCTGAACCCGCTGGCCCGTGTCCTCAAACCCGGCGCTGTCTTTCGGGTGGCAACGGATATCCCCGATTATGTGCGCCAGACACTGGCCGAAGTGCCGCCCGCCGGGTTTGACTGCCTGACCCCAAACCCCGCCGATTGGGAAACCCCCTGGGCCGATTGGCTATCCACCCGCTATGAACATAAGGCCCTGCGCGAGGGGCGCAAGCCGCATTACCTGACATTCCAGCGCACGGATACGCCGCACCGGGGCTAGGGTGTGGGTGAAGGGTTGGGGGCGTTCCCGGACAGAACGAAAAGCCGCACAGCTCGCATGACGATGCGCAGCGCCCTTCGGCTCTGGTTCCGCGCTTGGCGACAATTCCCCACTGTCTGTAAATCCTCGCAGAGCCACCCTTCGTGACTGGCTGTGTCTGGAGCAAGGGACGCTTTTGTCAGGTGGGGCGCATCGGGCTGTTTCCCTGCCACAGGGGCTTGTCCGAATCGCATAGGAACAAATATAGAACATTTGTCTGGTGTGATGAAGGAAGCCAATGTCGGGACATGGCCCAGAGGGGTATGCGGAACTCTGCGTGACCTCTAATTTCACGTTTTTGCACGGGGCGTCGCACCCTGAAGAGCTGGTGGCGCGGGCGGCTGAGCTGGGGTTGGCCGCGATTGCGATTACGGATCGCAATTCGCTGGCCGGGGTGGTGCGCGCGCATGTGGCGTTGCGTGAATTGGCCCGCGCGCAGGCCGAGGGGCTGCCCATCCGCTCGCAGCGCCAGACCGACAGTTCCAGCCGCCAGACCGATATCGGCGCGGCCCTGCCTGCCCCGCAGGGCGCCTTGCCCCGGCTGGTGGTGGGGGCGCGGCTGGTGCTGGCCGATAGTGCCGTGGAATGGCTGGCGCTGCCTTTGTGCCGCGCGGGCTATGCGGGCCTGTCGCGCCTGCTGAGCCTTGGCAAGCGCCGCGCGCCCAAGGGCCAGTGCGATTTGCGGCAGGCCGATCTGCTGGCGCGGGGGGCGGATATGGTGCTGATTGCCCTGCCGCCTGATGATTGCACCCCGCCTGATCTGGTGCAGATCCGGGCGGTTGCGGCCCGTTGGCCGGGCAATTGCTATCTGGGGGCCGCGCCGCGCTATGATGGGGGTGATGGGGCGCGGCTGGACGGGCGCGCGCATCTGGCCGCGCTTCTGGCCTTGCCCCTGGTGGCTGTGGGCGATGTGCTGATGCATGTTGCGCGGCGGCGCAAGCTGGCCGATGTGCTGGCCTGCCTGCGCTTTGGCTGCACCATAGATCATTTGGGCGCGCGTGCCCTGCCCAATGCCGAGGCGCGGTTGAAATCTGCGCCCGATATGGCGCGGATTTTCGCGCGCCACCCGGCTGCCATCCGCCGCACGCTGGAAATTGCAGATCGCTGCGCGTTCAGTCTGGATGAATTGTCTTATGAATACCCCGACGAGATTGCAGATGGAGAGCCTGCGCAAGCACGGCTGGAACGGCTGGTGCAAGAGGGGCTGTGGCGGCGTTTTCCCCAAGGCACACCGCCCGATACTGCCGCGAAAGTGGCCAAAGAACTGCGCATCATCAAGGCGCTGGGCTTTGCCGCCTATTTCCTGACAGTGCATGATATCGTGGCCTTCGCGCGGGGGCGGGGGATTCTCTGTCAGGGCCGGGGCTCTGCGGCCAATTCGGTCATTTGCTATGCGCTGGGCATTACCGAAGTTGCCCCCGATACGATTTCCATGGTGTTCGAGCGGTTCATGTCCGAAGCGCGCGGCGAGCCGCCTGATATCGATGTGGATTTCGAGCATGAGCGGCGGGAAGAGGTGATCCAGCATATCTACGCCCGCTATGGCCGCGAACGGGCGGGGCTGACAGCAACCGTGATCCATTTTCGCGCCCGCGCGGCCGTGCGCGAGGTGGGCAAGGTGATGGGGCTGTCGGGGGATATGGTTTCGGCGCTGGCCTCTTCGTCTATGGGCTGGCGCTCTGGCCCGCCCGCGCCAGAGCGGCTGGCGGAACTGGGGCTGGACGCGACAGAGCCGCGCCTTGCGCAGACGATGGCGCTGATTGCAGAGATTATCGGCTTTCCCCGCCATCTAAGCCAGCATGTGGGCGGGTTTGTGATTACCAAGGGGCGGCTGGATGCGCTTTGCCCGATAGAGAATGCCGCGATGGAGGGGCGCACGGTTATTGAATGGGACAAGGATGACATCAACGCTTTGGGCATTTTGAAGGTGGATATCCTCAGCCTTGGGATGCTGACCTGTATCCGCAAATGCTTTGATCTGGTGGCCGGGGCAGGGGGCAAGCGCTACACGCTGGAAAACCTGCCGCGCGAGGATGGGGCCACCTATGACATGCTGTGCCGGGCCGATGCGGTGGGGGTGTTTCAGGTGGAAAGCCGCGCGCAGATGAATTTCCTGCCGCGCATGCGCCCGCGCTGCTTTTATGATCTGGTGATCGAAGTGGCGATTGTGCGCCCCGGCCCGATTCAGGGGGGCATGGTGCATCCCTATATCCGCCGCCGTCAGGGCAAAGAGGCCGTGCATCTGCCCAGCCCCGAATTGCGCGGGGTGCTGGAGCGCACGCTGGGCGTGCCGCTGTTTCAGGAACAGGCGATGCAGATTGCCGTTGTCGCGGCAGGCTTCACCCCCGAAGAGGCCGACCGCCTGCGCCGCAGCCTTGCCACCTTCAAACGCATGGGCACGATTGGCAGCTTTCGGGATCGGTTTCTGGCCGGGATGGCAGAGCGCGGCTATACCCCCGATTTTGCCGCAAGCTGTTTTGCCCAGATTGAAGGCTTTGGCGAATATGGCTTTCCCGAAAGCCATGCCGCCAGTTTCGCGCTTTTGGTCTATGCTTCGGCATGGTTAAAGCGCCACCATCCGGCGGCTTTTGCCTGTGCGCTGCTCAATAGCCAGCCGATGGGGTTTTATGCCCCTGCCCAGATTGTGCGCGATCTGCGCGATCATGGGGTGGAGGTGCGGCCTGTAAGCGTGAATCATTCACACTGGGATTGCACGCTGGAGCGCCGCGCCAATGGCAGCCTTGCGCTGCGCCTTGGGTTTCGGCAGGTGCGCGGCATGGGGGCGGAAGATGCCGAATGGATTATGGCCGCGCGGGCCAATGGCTACCCCGATCTTGATAGCCTGTGGCGGCGCGCCGGGGTTGCGCCCGCCACCCTGACACGGCTGGCAGAGGCCGATGCGCTGGCCTGTCTGGGGCTGGATCGGCGCGCGGCGCTTTGGGCCGTGCGGGCATTGCGCGCGCCCAAACCCTTGCCGCTGTTTGATCTGGGGCTGGAGGGCGAGGGCATTGCCGAGCACCCTGTCACCTTGCCGCCCCTGTCTTTGGGCGAGGCCGTGGTCGAGGATTATCTGACATTGCGCCTAAGCCTGCGCGCGCATCCGATGGAATTGCTGCGCCCCGGCCTGCCGGGGATTGTGCCCCATCAGGCTTTGGCGCAGACAAGCGGGCGGGTGGCCGTGTGCGGGCTGGTGATCACGCGCCAGCGCCCCGGCACGGCCTCTGGCGTGATTTTCATCACGCTGGAGGATGAAACCGGGGTCAGCAATATTGTGGTCTGGCCAAAGGTATATGAACACCACCGCCGCGCGGTGTTGGGGGGGCGGTTGTTGCGCGTGACAGGCCGGGTGCAGCGCGAGGGCGCGGTGATCCATGTGATTGCCGAGAGGATCGAGGATTGCTCGGATATGCTGGGGGCTTTGGGGCGCGGGGTGATTGACCCCACCCAAGGGCGCGCAGATGAGGCCCGCCGCCCGGTTCTGACCCGCCAGCCCCGTTCCGTGCGCCACCCGCGCGAACAGGCCCGCCAGCTTTTCCCCAGTCGGGATTTTCATTGAAAGGGGCGCACCCTGCCCGGACGGGCCTATCCTTGGTGCGGTTCCAAGCGGGGGAATGCCCCCGCTTGGACTGTATCGGCCTTGAGGCTTTTCAGTGTTTCACCAAAACACCGAAAAACTCTGTCACCTTTTTCTGAAACTGCGTTAATGCACCAGTTTCATGCGCGGTGCATCATCGTCCTGCACTGTGTGATCCCCGATCACCAGCCCATCTGCGCTGGCCGTAACCGGCACAGTTGCGCCATCCAGCACCTCGCCTGCCAGCAGCATCTGTGCCAGCGGGTCTTGCAAATAGCGCTGGATCACCCGTTTCAGGGGGCGTGCCCCGTAAACCGGATCATAGCCTTTATCGGCCAGCCATGTGCGCGCGCCTGCGTCCAGTTCCAGCGTAATCTTGCGCGCCAGCAAGCGCTTCAACAGCCGCGCCATCTGGATATCGACAATCGTATCCATATCCCCGCGCGAAAGCCGGTCGAAGATGACGGTTTCATCGAGACGGTTCAGGAATTCGGGGCGGAAATGGGCCCGCACCGCATCCATCACCTCGGCCTTGACGCTGGCTTTATCCGCGCCCTCATCCATCCGGCTAAGGGCATGGCTGCCAAGGTTTGATGTCAGGATAATCAGCGTTTGCTTGAAATCCACGGTGCGCCCGTGGCTGTCTGTCAGCACCCCGTCATCAAGCACCTGCAACAGCACGTTAAACACTTCGGGATGGGCTTTTTCCACCTCGTCAAACAAGACCACCTGATAGGGCCTGCGGCGCACGGCCTCTGTCAGAACGCCGCCTTCCTCATAGCCCACATAGCCCGGAGGAGCACCGATCAAACGCGCGACCGAATGTTTCTCCATGAATTCGGACATATCAATCCGCACCATGGCCTGATCATCATCAAACAGATATTGCGCCACCGCCTTTGTCAGTTCGGTTTTGCCCACACCCGTTGGCCCAAGGAACAGGAAACTGCCCAGCGGGCGGTTTTCATCATTCAGCCCCGCGCGTGCGCGGCGCACGGCATTGGCCACGGCGCGGATGGCCTCATCCTGCCCGACAACGCGCTTGTGCAACTCGTCTTCCATGCGCAACAGTTTGTCGCGTTCACCTTCCAGCATTTTGGAGGTGGGAATCCCTGTCCAGCGTTCCACCACTTCGGCAATCTGTTCGGGGCGCACGGCGTCTGAGACCATCTTTTCGGCCTCGCGTGCCTCTGCCGCAACCAGTTTGCGTTCCAGTTCGGGGATATCACCATATTGCAAGCGGCCGGCATTGGCGAAATCGCCATTGCGCTTGGCGGTTTCCAGATCAATCCGGGCGCGATCCAGATCTTCCTTGATCTTGCGCGCCTCTTCCAGCTTGTCGCGCTCGCTTTGCCATGTGGCGGTCATTTCCGCGCTGCGCTGTTGCAGATCGGACAATTCGCGTTCCAATGTGGTCAGCCTGTCAATCGAGGCGGCGTCATCTTCTTTCTTCAGCGCCTCTGCCTCGATCTGCTTTTGCAGGATGTCACGGTCAAGCGCGTCGAGTTCTTCGGGCTTGCTGTCCACTTCCATACGCAGACGGCTGGCGGCCTCGTCCATCAGGTCTATCGCCTTGTCGGGCAGAAAACGATCCGTGATATAGCGGTGCGACAGGGTGGCCGCAGCAACCAGCGCAGAATCGGAAATACGCACGCCGTGGTGCAGCTCATATTTTTCCTTGATCCCGCGCAAAATGGAAATGGTGTCTTCCACAGTCGGTTCCAGCACCATTACAGGCTGGAAACGGCGGGCAAGGGCTGCATCCTTTTCCACATGCTTGCGATATTCATCCAGCGTTGTGGCGCCCACGCAATGCAATTCGCCCCGCGCAAGTGCAGGTTTGATCAGGTTCGCGGCATCCATCGCGCCCTCGGATTTGCCCGCGCCGACCAGCGTGTGCATCTCATCAATAAAGAGGATGATCTCGCCATCGGCAGAGGTGACTTCGGAGAGCACGGATTTCAGCCGCTCTTCAAACTCACCGCGGTATTTTGCACCGGCAATCAAGGCGCCCATATCCAGCGCCATCAGGCGTTTGTCGCGCAGGGATTCGGGCACATCGCCATTGACGATGCGCAGCGCCAGCCCTTCGGCAATGGCGGTTTTGCCCACGCCGGGTTCGCCAATCAGCACGGGGTTGTTCTTGGTCCGGCGCGACAGCACCTGCATGGCGCGGCGGATTTCTTCGTCGCGGCCAATGATAGGGTCAATCTTGCCTTCGCGCGCCGCCTCGGTCAGGTCACGGGCGTATTTCTTCAGCGCGTCATAGTTGTCCTCGGCCGAGGCGCTATCGGCCTTGCGGCCCTTGCGCAGATCATTGATTGCCGCATTGAGCGCCTGTGCCGTTACCGCGCCTGCATCCAGCGCTTCTTTGGCATCCGATTTCACCAGCGCCAGCGCTGTCAGCAACCGCTCCACAGTCACATAGCTGTCGCCTGCCTTTTTCGAGAGTTGCTCGGCCTGATCGATCACCTTGGCGCTTTGTGGCTCCATATAGATCTGGCCTTCGCCGCCAGAGACTTTGGCAATCTTGGCCAGCGCGATATCATTGGCTTGCGCCACCCGTTCGGGCGCACCGCCTGCACGGCGGATAAGATTGGCGGCCATGCCCTGCTCATCATCCAAGAGGGCCTTGAGGATATGCGAAGGTGTGAGGCGCTGGTGGTCTTCGCGCAGCGCGATTGTCTGGGCAGCCTGCAAAAAGCCGCGTGCCCGTTCGGTGAATTTCTCTGGGTTCATCTGTCTCTCCTTCTCAAGCGCCCGGAATGAAAGAGATGCCCGCCCGGCAGCACATCCCTAAGTGTGGGCCTTGATCCTCATGTGGGAAGGAGGGCGGGCTGTTGCAAGATAGGCACAGCCCCCGTTGTGGAAAAAATGGCGCGTTCAGTCCAGCCGGGCCGCGCAGGTTTCTTCCACCCATGCCAACAGCGTGGCGGGATCGGGGGCGATGGGCTGGCCCAAGCCTTCGCTGAAAGCCTCAAACCCCGCCAGATTGCCTGTGCTCACAGCGGTCAGAACCGGGATATCCTCTGCCAAGGCGCGCCCGATCACGGCGCGAAACCCGCGCCCCTCGGCTTCGGATTTGCCGAATTTATTGATGATCAGCAGGGCAGGGCGGGTATCAAGCGCCGCTTCTACCAGCCCGACCGCATGTTCCAGCCCTGTGGGATCCAGCCTGCACCCGCGCGCGGCTGGCCCCAGATCCTGACTGATGCGCACCATATGGTCATGGCCCAGCACCCGCAATTCCATGTCACACAGCCTGTCGGGCCTGCGTTCAAGGTTCAGTTGCACCACCCCTGCCAGCGGCCAGCCGCGCGCGGCCAGTTCCTCTGCCAGATCGGCCAGCAGCTTGTCTGCCGTGCCGCGCCCTTGTGCCATGACATAGCCCAACATGACCCTGCCCTTTTCTGTTCCAAATGTTATATGCCATGTAAACCGAAATAAGCCGCAGGACTAGATGGCAATGCTCCAAGCCCCCCGCCATTTCCCAGACCCCGCCCATCCGCGCCTGACCCGTGCCGTGGAAGGGCGCGATCATACAGGCCAGATGCAGACCATCCGCGTGGTGGAAGAGCGCCCTTTGACGATCTTTCTGAATGCGCAGGAAATTGTCACTGCCATGACAATCGGGGATTACCCCGAATATCTGGCAATCGGCTTTTTGCGCAATCAGGGCATGTTGCTGGCCGATGATACTGTCACGGCGGTGGAATATGACGAGGATCTGGAGGTGGTGGTCGTGCGCACCGCGCGCCAGACCAGCTATGAGGAAAAGGTCAAGAAAAAGACCCGCACCTCTGGGTGCGCGGTGGGCACGGTCTTTGGCGATATGATGGAAGGGCTTGAGGGGCTGGTTCTGCCGCAGGCGGAATTGCGCACAAGCTGGCTCTATGCGCTGGCCCGCCAGATCAATACGGCCCCTTCGCTTTATCTGGAAGCGGGGGCCATTCATGGCACGGTGCTGTGCCAAGGTGATCAGATGCTGTGCTATATGGAAGATGTGGGCCGCCATAATGCCGTGGATAAAGTGGCGGGTTATATGTTCCGGCATGGTGTTTCGGGGGGGGATAAAATCCTTTATACCACGGGCCGCCTGACATCTGAAATGGTGATAAAAACTGCGCAGATGGGGATACCGGTTCTGGCCTCGCGCTCTGGCTTTACCGCTTGGGGGGTAGAGATTGCGCGGCAGGTGGGGTTGACACTGATTGGCCGCATGCGCGGCCAGCGCTTTATCTGCCTGTCCGGCGATGATCGGCTTATCCGCGATGCAGACCTTGCCACTGTTCCCGACGAAGAGCGCAAGCACCGCCGCAAAGGGGCAGAGGCATGAGCGCGCCTTTGGGCGTGATCCTTGCGGGTGGGCAGGCCACGCGCATGGGGGGCGGTGACAAGGGCTTGCGCGCGGTGGCAGGCCAGCGCTTGCTGGATCATGTGCTGGAACGGCTGGCCCCGCAAGTGGCCGCCATGGCACTGAATGCCAATGGCGCGCCTGCGCGCTTTGCCGAATTTGGCCTGCCGGTGCTGCCAGACAGCCTGCCCGATTTTCCCGGCCCCTTGGCAGGCGTGCTGGCGGGGATGGATTGGGCCGCCGCCCAAGGGGCAGAGGCGGTTGTCTCTGTCGCCGCCGATACGCCCTTTTTCCCGCGCGATCTGGTGGCGCGTCTGCAAGCGGCGGCTGGCCCATCGGGGCTGGCCTTGGCCGCCACGCGCGAGGGGGGCAAGCTGTGGCGCCATCCCACATTTGGCCTCTGGCCTGTGGCCCTGCGCGCGGATTTGCGCGCGGCGCTGGAAGGGGGCTTGCGCAAGGTGGTGATCTGGACAGATCAGCACGGCGCAGGCACGGCGGAATTTGACAGCCTGCCCTTTGATCCCTTCTTCAATATCAACACCCCGCAGGATATTGAAACAGCCGCGCAACTGGTGGGGCAGGCATGAAGATTTACGGTGTGACGGGCTGGAAGAATACCGGCAAAACCGGGCTGATGGAACGGCTTGTGATAGAGATGGTGGGGCGTGGGCTGAGCGTCTCGACAGTGAAACACGCCCATCACGACACAGATACAGATATCCCCGGCACGGATTCCTACCGCCACCGCGCGGCAGGGGCGCGCGAAGTGATCCTCTCTTCCCCGCGGCGCTGGGCGGTGATGCATGAATTGCGCGACGATCCAGAGCCAGCCTTGCCAGAGTTGCTGGCGCGGCTATCCCCTGTCGATCTGGTGCTGATCGAAGGCTACAAACGCTCTGACCACCCCAAGATAGAGGCGCACAGGCAGGCGGCGGGCCGCGATGTGCTGGCGCGCAGCAATTCCAGCATTCGGGCCGTGGCCTCTGATGTGGCGCTGGAGGGGCTGGCCTGCCCGGTGCTGCATCTGGATGATACCCCTGCCATTGCTGATTTCATCCTGCGCGATCTGGGGCTGGTGGCATGAGCCGCTTTGACCGTGTGCTGGTGGTGGATTGGTCGGCCAATTCCAGCCCCAAACTGGGGGCAGACAGCATCTGGATTGGCCGCGCGGGTGCGGGCGCGCGCGGGCCGGAAAACCTGCCCACACGCGCCGCCGCCATGGCCGCCTTGCGCACAGAGATTGCGGCAGTGCGGGCGGCGGGCCAGCGGGCGCTGATATGTTTTGACATCGGCTTTGGCTTTCCGCGCGGTTTTGCGCAGCATCTGACAGGGCGGGCAGAGGCGCTGGCCGTCTGGGATTGGCTTGCCGCGCGCATTGACGATGACGCCCAGAACCGCAACAACCGCTTTGCGGTGGCGGCAGAGATCAACCGCCGCTTTCCGGGGCTGGGGCCGTTCTGGGGCAGGCCCAACGGGCATGACTTGCCCGACCTGCCCGCAAAGGGCACAGCGCGCGCGGATCACGGGCTGGCAGAGCTGCGCGAAACAGAGGCGCTTTGCGCGGGCGCGCATCCGATGTGGAAGCTTTACACCACTGGGTCTGTCGGCTCGCAAAGCCTGCTGGGGCAAGCGCATCTGGCCTTGTTGCGGCGTGACATTGGCGCGGCGCTCTCGGTCTGGCCCATGCAGGCGGCCGATACCCCGGTGGTGCTGGCCGAAACCTACCTCTCGCTGATTGATCCGGCCGTGAAAGCCGCCCAAGGCTATGCCTGCAAGGATGCCGCCCAAGTGGATTTGCTGGCACGCGCCTTTCATCGTGCCGATATGGGCGCGCTGATGGCTGCGCCTGCGCCTGCGTCGCTCTTGCGCGAAGAGGGGTGGATTTTGGGCGCGGGCCATGGCGACAGGCTGCTGGCGCATTTGCCCGATCTGGAACTTGTGCCCCCCCGCCTGCGCAATGATTGTTTTGCCATGCCGCAAGGTGTGGCATGGGTTCCGGTGGATGAGGCGCTGGCGCGGCTGCGCGGCGCGCTGCACCCGCTGACACGGCTGGAAGAGGTGGCGGTGCGCGATGCGGGCGGGCGCGTGCTGGCGCAGCCCCTGATTGCGCGCCGCGCCAACCCGCCTGCCGCCAATTCCGCTGTGGATGGCTACGGCTTTGCCCATGCCAGTCTTGCAGGCGATGGCCCCTATACGCTGCCCCTGCTGGCCGGGCGGGCGGCGGCGGGCCAGCCTTTTGGCGGGGCGGTGCCGCCGGGCCATGCCCTGCGTATCCTGACAGGGGCTATTCTGCCCGCAGGGGTGGATACTGTGGTGCTGGAAGAGGATTGCGCGGCAGATGGCGCGCGCGTGGCCTTTGACGGGCCGGTAAAGCCGCGCAGCAATACCCGCAAGGCGGGAGAGGACATGCAGGCAGGCGCAGAATTTCTGCCCCAAGGCCGTATCCTGACACCTGCCGATCTGGCGCTGGCTTCGGCCCTTGGGGTGGGGCGGGTGGCGGTGCAGGCGCGGTTGCGGGTGGGCGTGCTTTCTACCGGTGATGAAATCCTGTCCGATCCTGATGCCCCCGCCGATCTGCACCAGATTTATGACGCAAACCGCCCCATGCTGCTGGAGGTGATCCGCCGTTGGGGCCATGAGCCGGTTGATCTGGGCCATCGGCGGGATGTGCCAGATGATATCGCGGCGGCGCTGGATCAGGGCGCGCGGGCGTGTGATGTGATGCTGACATCGGGCGGGGCCTCTGCGGGCGATGAGGATCATGTCTCGCGGTTGCTGCGTGCGCGCGGCAATCTGAGCAGCTGGCGCATTGCGCTAAAACCGGGCCGCCCCTTGGCGCTGGCTTTGTGGCAGGGTGTGCCGGTGCTGGGCCTGCCGGGCAATCCGGTTGCGGCGCTGGTATGCACGCTGGTTTTCGGGCGGCCCGCTTTGTCGCTGATGGCCGGAAGTGGTTGGCACATGCCGCAGGGCTTTGTTGTGCAGGCCGCTTTCAGCAAGCGCAAAAAGGCGGGGCGGCGCGAATATCTGCGCGCGCGGCTGGATGAACAGGGGCGGGCAGAGGTGTTTGCCTCGGAAGGGTCGGGGCGGATCAGCGGGCTGAGCTGGGCCGAGGGGCTGGTGGAATTGCCCGATGCCGCCGCCGATATCCAACCCGGTGCCCCTGTGCGCTACATTCCCTTTTCCAGTTTCGGGCTATGACACCGCGCGTTGTTGCCAAATCCGCGCTTGTTTATGGTTAATGCCCCTGATTGTCGCAGTGCTGACCTGCGCAGACCGCATTCTTGCCCCAATTCCTGCCTATCCCAAGCCTATCAGGGAGTAGAGTTCAAGGCGTTGGAATGGACAGATTGACCGAGATGGAAGCCTTTGCCACCGTTGTGGATCAAGGCGGCTTCACCGACGCAGCCCGCAAGATGGGGATTTCCAAATCGGCCGTCTCCAAACACGTCTCGTCGCTGGAGGCGCGGCTGGGTGCGCGGCTTTTGACGCGCACCACCCGGCGGGTTATTCCCACGGATATCGGGCTTGCCTATTATGATCGCGCGCGCCGTGTTCTCAATGATGCAGGCGAGGCCGATAATCTGGTCACCGCCATGCAATCGGCGCCATCTGGGATTTTGCGCATTGCCGTTCCCACAGATTTCGGGGCCACACATCTTGCCCCCGTGCTGGGCGATTTCCTTAACAGCTATCCCGATGTTTCGGTGAATATGGTGTTGAAAAACCGCTATGTCGAATTGATCTCGGAAGGGTTTGATCTGGCCATCCGCATGGGGGATATGGAGGATTCATCCCTGCGGGCGCGCAAGATTTGTGAAACAACCCAACGCCTTATAGCTGCGCCGGATTATCTGGCAAAACACGGGCGCCCCTGCCGCATAGATGATCTGAATGATCACCGCCTGTTATATTACGCGCAAAATGCGGCCAGCTCTGTCTGGAAGATTACCGCGCCATCGGGGGAACAGCGGCAAGTGCGCTCTGCAACCTGGTTTTCGGTCAATGACGGGCAATCGCTGCTGACAGCGGCCATCAATGGGCTGGGCATCGCCTATCTGCCGAATTTTCTATATGCCCGCGCCATGCACGAGGGGCTGGTGGAAGATGTGATCCCCGATTTGCCCCGCGACGTGCAAAGCCTGTATGCGGTTTATCCCGGTGGCCGCTATACCCAACCCAAAACCCGCGCCTTGGTGGATTTTCTGGTGGCAACATTTGGCCGGCGCGACGCAGATTGCTGGTAAGCTGCGCTTCATGGCCGGGGGCGGCACTCTCCAAGCGTCAATCCCGGTGATAGGGGCCACCTGCAAGGATAGTTGCGGCACGGTAAATCTGTTCGCACAGCATGACGCGCGCCAGCGCATGTGGCCAGACCATCGGCCCAAAGGATAAAAGCCCCTGTGCGCTGCTCCTGAATTCGGGTTCCAGCCCATCGGCCCCGCCAATCACAAAGGCCAGATCCGCGCAGCCCGAATCGCGGCGCGTGGCCAGCATCTGCGCGAAGGCGCGAGAGTTGTGCATCTCGCCGCGTTCATCAAGGGCAATGACATGCGCCCCGGTGGGCAGCGCACGTTCCAGAAGGCGCGCCTGCGCGGCAGGGGTGGTGGCCTTGCGGTCATCCACCTCATGCTCGCTGCAGGGGCCAAGCGACAAAGCGCGCCCTGTGCGATCAAACCTGTTCAGATAATCGTCAATCAGCGCGCGTTTCGGGCCAGCGCGCAGGCGGCCAATGGCGCAGATATGCAAGCGCATCAGGCAGCCGGCGTGCCGCCTGCATCCGCCCACATCTTTTCGAGCTGGTAGAATTCGCGCACTTCGGGGCGGAACACATGGACGATCACGTCGCCCGTGTCGATCAGCACCCAGTCGCCCACATCCTTGCCCTCTGACCGGGCAGACAGGCGGAATGTCTCTTTCAGCCTGTCCAGCAGTTTCTGGGCAATCCCGGCCACCTGCCGGGTAGAGCGGCCAGAGCAAATGACCATGTGATCCGCCATGGCGGTTTTGCCACGCAGATCAATTGCCACGATGTCTTCGGCCTTGTCATCGTCAAGGGATGTCAGAACCAGTTCCAGAATGGCATCGCTGCTGAGGGGGGTGGTCGCAAGTGATGCCGGGCGGGCCGCAGTTGCCGAAGGTTCGATATAAGACAGAGACCTGTCCTCCTAACAAAGATGGTAACACTTCCAATATAGCATTGCCTTTCGGCTTTCTCAATCGTGCCAAAGCGCAAGCCGCGCGAATTGTCAAATTTCCGCTTGTTGCGCGCTTTGGCCGTGCAGCCCGTTGCCTTGGGCGCGATTTGGGCGTATTCAGCACCGCATGAGCCGATTTTTTGACATGACAGACCACGCGCGTCTTCCGCAGCGCTTTGCGCGCGAGAATCGGTCTGTGCTCGCACGACTGCGCTGATCTTGCCTTCGGCCCCTGTGCGGGCCTGCCTCAGCACGCCAAACTTACCTCTCATTTCAAGAGTATAGCCATGCCCAAGACCCTCTATGACAAGATCTGGGACGCGCATGTCGTCCATGAAGATGCAGACGGCACATGTCTGCTGTATATCGACCGCCATCTGGTGCATGAAGTCACCAGCCCGCAAGCCTTTGAAGGGCTGCGCATGACGGGCCGCACAGTGCGCGCGCCAGAAAAAACCATTGCCGTGCCCGATCACAATGTTCCCACCACGCCCGACCGCGAGCAGGGAATCGAGAATGAAGAATCACGTATTCAGGTAGATGCACTGGATCGCAACGCGCGCGAATTCGGCGTGCATTACTACCCTGTGAACGATATTCGTCAGGGGATCGTGCATATCGTCGGCCCCGAGCAGGGCTGGACCCTGCCCGGCATGACCGTTGTCTGCGGTGACAGCCACACGGCCACCCATGGCGCGTTTGGCGCTTTGGCCCACGGCATCGGCACGTCCGAGGTGGAGCACGTTCTGGCCACGCAGACGCTGATCCAGAAGAAATCCAAAAACATGAAGGTCGAGATCACAGGCTCTCTGGCCCCCGGTGTGACGGCCAAGGACATCACCCTGTCCGTCATTGGCGCCACAGGCACGGCAGGCGGCACAGGCTATGTGATCGAATATTGCGGTCAGGCCATTGAAGAGCTTTCGATGGAAGGGCGCATGACCGTGTGCAACATGGCGATCGAGGGCGGCGCGCGCGCGGGCCTGATTGCGCCTGATCAAAAGACCTTTGATTATGTCAAAGGCCGCCCCCATGCCCCCAAGGGCGCGCAATGGGATGCGGCTTTGGCATGGTGGAAAACCCTGAAATCCGATCCCGATGCCCATTGGGACAAAGTGGTGACGCTGAAGGGCGAAGATATCGCGCCCGTGGTCACATGGGGCACAAGCCCTGAAGATGTGTTGCCCATTACCGCCGTTGTGCCCGATCCTGCCAGCTTTAGCGGTGGCAAGGTGGATGCCGCGCGCCGCGCGCTGGATTACATGGGCCTGACACCCGGCCAGAAACTGACCGATATAGAGATTGATACCGTCTTTATCGGCTCTTGCACCAATGGCCGGATAGAGGATTTGCGCGCCGCTGCCGCGATCCTGAAAGGCCAGAAAATCAAGCCCGGCTTGCGGGCGATGGTTGTGCCCGGTTCCGGCCTTGTGCGCGCACAGGCAGAGGAAGAGGGGCTGGCGCAGATTTTCCTTGATGCGGGCTTCGAATGGCGCCTTGCCGGCTGCTCCATGTGCCTTGCGATGAACCCAGATCAACTCAGCCCCGGTGAGCGATGCGCGGCCACGTCCAACCGCAATTTCGAGGGCCGTCAGGGCCGCGGCGGGCGCACCCATCTGATGTCACCCGCAATGGCCGCCGCTGCGGCCATTACCGGGCGGCTGACGGATATTCGCGACGTCATGGCCCAAACTGCCTGAGCATAACTTGTCGCGGGTGATAATTTCGGATGCGGATCATCGCGTGAACATGCGCCGTGGGCGCTTAAGGACTTCGGGATCAAGTCCGTGATCTCGACTTCGTTCGCGGATATTTTTTACAACAACTGCTTCAAGAACGGCATTCTTCCCATCGTGCTGCCGCCAGAGCAGGTTACGATCCTGATGGAAGATGCCCGCAAAGGCGAGAATGCGCGCATCTCTATTGATCTGGAAGCCCAGACGGTTACCAGCGCTGACGGGCAGGAATTTACCTTCGAGCTTGACCCGTTCAAGAAGCACTGCCTGCTGAACGGGCTGGATGATATTGGCCTGACGCTGGAAAAAGTAACAGCGATTGACAGTTTTGAAGCGCAGGCAGCGCAGGCGCGGCCCTGGGTCTAGTCATACTCTGGGCGTAAATCTGGCGGCGGTATCCCCCAAGGATGCCGCCGTTTTTTGTAAGATTTGATGCAAAGGCGTGACAGTTTCCTGTCGAAATCGGCCGCGCTGTTGGGCAAGATGCGGAAGGCACTTGCCTCTGTCTGCGCTACGGGGCAAGCTGGCCCATATTTTTTGAATTTTGAATGCCTGCCCGGTGCGCCCCAAGCCTGCCAGCAGAGCAAATGCAATTTTATCAAGGATGAGGCGGCATTTCCCGAATGTCTCAGGTGTTACAGGTTATTTTGCGCGGTGTGCTGATCCTGCTGATTGTGCTGTGCCCGGCATTGCTGGTGCCGGTCATCTCGCCAGAGGTGGGGCAGGCGGTGACATTGCTGGCACTCTTGGCTGCATTCGTGGTGATAACGGAATATTCCGCGCCCTATCCCGGCCTGATAGAATTTCGCGATGCCAAACCCTATAACCGCATGCGCTTCATTTTGCTGGGTGTGATTGTTCTGGCACTCGCCCTGCTGCAGCGTGATCTGTTCCTGACCCCGGAAGTGGCGGGGCCTTTGGCGCGGGTGGCGGTGGCGCTTGGCAATATGCTCAGCTTTTCGTTCAGCCCGGTTACATTGCTGGTGACGGCCTTGCCAGCGGGCTTGCCTGCGGCGCATTTGGCCAATGTCACTGTCAGTGCGGCGCTGGCGCTGGTGATTGCGCTGCTGGGGCTGGGGGTGTTTTTATGCGGCTTGGCGGCCGGGTATTGGCCGCGCCGGAATGCAATTTTCAATGTCTGGGTGAATTTGCCGAATTTTGATCCCACCAAAGGGGTGGATGTTGTGCAGCGTCTGCAGCGCGACGGTCAGATCAATATGGCGGTAGGTGTTATCCTGCCATTCTCCTTGCCGGCCTTGCTGCATCTGTCATCGTTTCTGGTGCAGCCTGTCACCTTGCAAATACCATTGGCACTGGTATGGGGGGTTGCCCTGTGGGCCTTTATTCCAATAAGCCTGATCATGCGGGGCATTTCCATGTATCGCATTGGTCAGATGATCCGCACGCAACGCCGCCGCATAGCAGAGGCCGAAGAGGCTGTGCCCTTGCCGCCGCAATCGGCCTATTCGTCCTGACCCTGTTCGCGTCTGTGCCGGGCCATGCGCAAGCGGTGCGCGATGGCGCATTGCGGCTGGTGTTCTGGCGTATTGATCTGGGCGCGCAGGGGCCGGGGCTTGCGCTGCGCGACATGCAGGCGGGTAAGGGGCTGGCCCAGGCCAAGGCGGCGGTTATCGCCCATCTCGCCCCCGATATTCTGGTGCTGTCGGGGCTGGATTATGATTACGGCCTGCAAGCTTTGGCTGCGTTTCGCGATGTGCTGGCCGGGCAGGGGCATGCCATGGCGCATATCTTTGCCTTTCCCACCAATGCCGGGCTGCGCACGGGGCGCGATATGACAGGCGATGGCCGCGATTATACCGCGGATGATACCCAAGGTTATGGGACGTTTCGCGGGGAAAAGGCGCTGGCGCTGTTGTCGCGCTGGCCCATAGATCGCGCGGCTGCGCGCGATTTCTCGGATGTCCTGTGGCGCGATCTGCCGGGTGCGCGCCTGCCCGACCTGCCCGCAGAGGTGCTGGAGATACAGCGCCTGTCCAGCACCGGGCATTGGGATATTCCGGTTGTGCTGGACGGGGGCGCGCGGCTGCATCTGTTGATTTATCAGGCTGGCCCGCCGGTATTTGGCAATCACCCCACCCGCAACCGCCTGCGCAACCATGACGAAACCGCCTTTTGGGGCGCGTTTCTGGATGGGCGTTTGCCCATACCCCCGCCCGATGCGCCCTTTGTCTTGCTTGGTGGCAGCAACCTTGATCCTTTTGATGGTGATGGCATGCAGGGGGCAATGCAAGCGCTGCTGGCCCATCCTTCCTTGCAAGACCCAAGGCCAGAAAGTGCCGGGGCTGCGCTGGCCGCGACAGGGATCAGCGCCGCGCATTCCGGCCCGCATGGGATGGACACTGTGCAGTGGCCCGATGGGCCGGGGAATTTGCGTGTTGCCTATATCTTGCCGGGGGTCGGGGTGCAGGTGCTGGGCGCGGGCGTGTTCTGGCCCGCTCCCGATGCGCCCGATGCCGCCTTGCTTGGCCCGCCCGATGCGCCCCTGTTCCGCCATCGCCCTGTCTGGGTGGATATCGCGCGGTGATGGTTGTGCCTTGCGCGGGGCTTGCCGCAGGCAGACTAAAGGCGCCCGTATAGCCTGCCACATTCTCACCCAAAACGCGCGGGCAGGCCAGAAAGGCCCGCCACCCGCGCTGTAGTGCGGCCTTACAGCGCGATCCGGCGTTAGTTGATCAGCCCTGCATGGCGCATGGCGGCGTCCATGCCTTTGCGCGCGGCCTCTGTCAGGCCCAGAAGGGGCAAGCGCACCTCTTCGCTGCATTTGCCCAAGCGCGAGAGGCCATATTTCGCACTGACCAGCCCCGGTTCGGCAAAGATGGCCACATGCAGCGGCATCAGCTTGTCATGGATTTCCAGCGCGCGGGCATAATCGCCCGCAAGCGTGGCTTCCTGAAATTCCGCGCAAAGCCTTGGCGCCACATTGGCGGTAACAGAAATGCACCCCACACCCCCTTGGGCATTGAACCCCGGCGCGGTAGCATCTTCGCCTGATAGCTGAATGAAATCTGGCCCGCAGGCCATGCGTTGCAGGCTTACGCGCTCCAGCTTGCCGGTGGCATCTTTCACGCCAATGATGCGGGGCAATTCTGCCAGCCGCCCCATGGTTTCGGGCAGCATATCCACAACCGAACGGCCGGGAATGTTATAGATGATGATGGGCAGATCACAGCACTCATGCAGCGCGGTGAAATGGGCAATCAGCCCTTCTTGCGTGGGCTTGTTGTAATAGGGCGTCACCACCAGCGCGGCATCTGCGCCCACTTTTTCGGCATGGCGCATGAAGCCAATGGCTTCCAGCGTGTTATTCGAGCCCGCACCCGCAATCACCGGCACGCGCCCCGCAGCGGCCTTGACCACTTCTTCAATCACGCGCTCATGCTCTGCATGGCTAAGCGTTGGGCTTTCGCCGGTTGTGCCTACCGGCACCAACCCATGAGAGCCTTCAGTGATCTGCCATTCTATCAGGCCATGCAGCGCGTCCAGATCCAGCGCGCCATCTTTCAGGGGCGTTACCAGTGCCGGAAGTGAGCCTCTGATCTGCATGTGCGCCTCCTTGAATGTAACGGCCAGTCTTGTGCTTGCGGAAATGTGTCTTGCCGCCCTGAGCGAGGCGGTTAGAACTATCGCAGGTGTTTTTCAAGGTGAAAAGAGGTAGGCGCATGCATCGGCAGCCAAAGCTTTCGGCAAAATTTCCGGGCCTGCGCCGTTGTCTTGCCGTGGGGTTATGCGTGCTTGTGCTGCCCTTTGCGCCTGTGCAAGCCCAAAACAGCGCCCCCCCCGCGCGCGCGGCAGGGTTGTTTTCTTCTGCGCTAGAGGCGGCGCGCGCCCAAGATTGGCAATCCGCCCAAGCCCGCGCCGCCCAAAGCCTGCCCATTGCGCAAGATGTGATCGCATGGGAAGCCCTGCGCGCGGGTGAGGGCAGTTTTGACCAGTATCAGGCCTTCTTGCGCGACAAGGGGCATTGGCCTTTGATCAATACGGTTGCGCGCCATGCCGAAGACATGCTGGCCACCCAAAGCCCCGAAACCGTGCTGGCCTTTTTCACCAATCGCGCGCCCGTATCCGAGGCGGGCATGATGGCGCAGGTTTTCGCCCTGCGCGATCTGGGCCGTGTGGCCGAGGCAGAGGCGCTGGCCGTCCGGCTTTGGCGCGAAGAGGTTTTGAGTGCTGAGGCCGAATTGCAGCTTTTGCGCAGCTATGAGGGCGCGCTTGCCCCCCATCACAGCGCGCGGGTAGACATGCTGCTATGGCGCGGCGAAGGCAGCGCCGCGCGCCGCCATCTGGAACGGCTGGACAGTGGCGCGCGGGCCGTGGCCCAAGCGCGCCTTGCCCTGCAGGAACGTGCGAGCGGTGTGGATGCGTTGGTGGCGGCTGTGCCTGCTGCGCTGCAAAATGACCCCGGCCTTGTGCATGACCGTTTCACCTTTCGCATGCGGGCGGGCAACAGTGAGGGCGCGGCAGAGTTGATGCTTGCGCAATCGCGCGCGCCTCAGGGCTTGGGCAGGGCCGAAGCCTGGGGCCGCGACCGTGTGTTTCTGGTGCGCAGCGCGCTGTCAGAGGGTGCGTATCAGCGCGCCTATGATCTGGCTGTCGCGCATGGGCTGGAAGATGGGTTGCATTTCGTGGATCTGGAATTTCTGGCCGGGTTTATCGCGCTGGAATTTCTGAATTACCCGGCAAAAGCCCTGCCGCATTTTCGCGCGCTTCAGGTGCGCAGCTCCAGCCCGATCACATTGGGCCGCGCCGGGTTCTGGCAGGGGCGCACGCATGAGGCACTGGGCGATCCGGTGATGGCGCGCAGCGCCTATGAATTCGGGGCAGAGCATCAGACCAGCTTTTACGGCCAGTTGGCGGCAGATCGTTTGGGCATGTTGCTGGATGCGGGGCTTCTGGCCGGGCCGGAATTTCCAGATTGGCGCGATACCGCACTTGCGCGGTCTGACCTGCTGCAAGCCGCATTGCTGCTGCGCGAGGCCGGGGAATGGCACGAAGCGCGCCGTTTTATCCTGTTTCTGGCCCGGCAATTGGAAGACAAGGCCGAGATTGGCGCACTCGCCGATCTGATGCTTGCGCTGGGGGAGCCGAATTTCGCGCTGAACATTGCCAAAATCGCTGTGCAAAATGAAATCATCCTGCCGCGCGCTTATTTCCCTGTTACGGAACTGGCAGGCGCGGCGCTGCCTGTGCCCATGGATCTGGTCAAGGCCATTGCCCGGCGCGAGAGCGAATTTGACCCGGCAGTTATCAGCCATGCCGATGCGCGCGGGTTGATGCAGGTTCTGCCCGGCACCGGGCAGATGATGGCGCGCAAGCTGGGCCTGCCGTTCGAGGCCAGCGACCTGACGCGCAATCCCGAAGTAAATGCCCGCCTTGGCGCGGCATATCTGGAAGATTTGCGCGCCGAATTTGGCCCTTCGCTGGCGCTGGTGGCGGCGGGGTATAATGCCGGGCCGGGGCGGCCACGGCAATGGATACCCCGGTTGGGCGATCCGCGTGATCCGAATGTGGATATTCTGCGCTGGGTGGAAAGCGTGCCTTTTGCCGAAACGCGCAATTACATCATGCGCGTGGCAGAATCGCAGGTGATCTATCGCGCGCTTTTGGCGGGTAGCCCGCAACCCATCCAGATGGAGCAGCTGTTGCGGGGCCAATAGGCAGCGCCACGCAGGGTAATCACGACAGCCCGATCACCACACCCACCCCGATCATCAACGCGCCCGCGATCCGGTTTGTGCGTGCAATCGCCGCGCCAGAGCGCAGAAGCGCGCGCGCCTTGTCTATGGCGAAGGCCAGCAGCAGATTGCACAGCATCGGGATAGAGGCAGAAACCAGCATAATCGCCATGATATCGGCCCATGTCAGGCGCGTAAGGTCAAAAAACCCCGGCAGCACACCCATATAGAACAAAATCGCCTTGGGATTGGCCAAAATCACTGTCACCCCTGCCGCAAAGCCCGCCATCGCGCCGGGGCGTGTCAGGCGGCTATCGGCAGAGAGATCGCGCGCGGCATGGCGGATAAGTTGCGCGCCCATAAACACGAACATCGCCACGGCAACCCATTTCATCGCTTCCAGCAGATCGCCGTAGATAGAGAGAATCCATGTCAGCCCGAAAATGGCGGCCAGCGGCCAGAACATATCCCCCAAGGCCACGCCCACGGCCAAAGGGGCCGCCTGCCGAAAGCCGCCCGACATGGCGCGCGCGGTCAGCGCCACCCAGACAGGGCCGGGGGTCAGGAACAGGATCAGGATGGCGCCTGCGTAAAAGAACAGCTCTAGCAGCGAGATTGTCATGGGGCCTCTGGGCAAAGCGCTTGGGGGATGCGTGTCATGGCGTCAGGCTTTCAATCTGCGACTGGCCGCCCGTTTCCAGCAAAGCGAAATGCTGCGCACGGGGGCCAAGGGTTTGGAACAGTTCCGCCCCTGTGCCTGTCATGAATGCCTGCGCCCCAAGCGCGCAGATTTCATCATAAAGCGCCGCGCGGCGGGCGGCGTCAAGATGGGCGGCCACTTCATCCAGCAATAAAACCGGGGCTGCGCCGCGCTGATCGGCCAAAGCCCGCGCATTGGCGAGGATAAGCGAGATGAGAAGGGCTTTCTGCTCTCCGGTCGAACATTGCGCGGCGTCCATATCCTTTGCCGCCCAGCGTGCGCCCAGATCGGCGCGGTGGGGGCCTGTCAGGCTGCGCCCTGCCGCCATGTCGCGCCTGCGCCCTTCGGCCAGCGCGGCGGCCAAGGCCGCTTCATCCTGCGGCGCGGTGCATTCCAGCACCAGATCGGCCACGGGAAAGGGGCTGTCAGCGCGCGCATATTGCGCCAAAAGGGCCAGCGTGCTGCGGCGGTTGGCCGTTATCTGCGCGCCCGATTGCGCCATCTGCACTTCCAGCGCGCCATACCAGCCGCCATCGCCCACCCCGTCGCGCAACAGGCGGTTACGCTCTCGCATGGCTTTTTCATAGGCCAGCACCTGCGCGGCGTGATCTGGGCGAAAACTAAGCGCCATACGATCCAGAAACCGCCTGCGCCCTTCCGCCCCTTCCAGCCACAGCCTGTCCATGACGGGGGTTAGCCAGAGCATGGCCATCACATCGCCCAAGGCAATCTGGGGGGCTGCTTTTTCATCTATGCGCACCTGCCGCGATAGGCCCGGTTCGGCCCATGTTTCTATCAGGCGCGGCCCGTCAGGCGTGGCAATCTCTGCGCGCAGTTTCCAGCCAAGGGCAGCAGGTTTGCGCGCAATCTCTTCTGGCGCAGCGCGGCGCAACCCACGACCGGGCGAGAGCAGGGAAACCGCTTCGAGGATATTGGTTTTGCCAGAGCCATTTGGCCCCGCCAGCACCACAGGCCGCCCATCCAGCATAAGCCGCGTGCGGCTATGCGAGCGGAACTGCGACAGCGTGAGATGGGCAATATAAACCGGCATGGCCTAGCGGTATGAAGTTTCGCGCCAAGATGCCAGTGGCAAAAAGCCCCGCCTTTTGGCGGGGCTTCTAACTGCATCGCGCTAAGGCTTGCTATCGCCAGTCTAACGCGATGGCCCCTAAGGGTCTTAATGCGGATGTCTCCAGAGCCGCGACCCTTGCAAGATGGGCAGTTAGAGGTGTTTTGTCAAGCTGGACAATCCCAGTCCGTGCAGCATGGCGCGCTGTATTTCCTGAAAACTGGGCGTGGGCAGGCTTTGTGTTTGGTATATCCTCTTATCGCCTTGCTTTCCGAGCCTGAGCAGATCGATTCTGTGAAAACCTGCCGCATAAACCATATCGCATTTGGCCCAACAGATTTTTTGCGTCCAGTAAGCGGGGAGTTCGAAAGGAATCGTAAGTTCGACATGATACGGCATTACCTGCAATGGCGCGGTCGTGCTTAACGCGATCACAGTACACAAATTCTTGCGCGCCTGTATCGGTTTCGACATGACCACACACAGGCGCGGCTTCACCATTTCTGGTTCTCTGAAAGCCTGATCAAAATCTACTCTAACAATACAACCCTGCGGCGGGTGAAAGGAAATAGCCACACAAAACCCTACTCACACCCGCATTGGCATGACCACATACACCGCGCTTGTATCATTGCCTTCGCGCATCAGTGTTGGATCGGCGGAGGAGTTGAACAGGAATACTGCATTTTCCCGATCCACCTGAGAGGCGATTTCCAGCAGGTATTTGGCGTTGAAGCCGATTTCCAGCCTCTCGTCGCTATAGGCCACGATCAGTTCTTCTTCTGCCGCGCCGCTATCGGGCGCATTGACCGAGAGTATCAGCTTGTCATCTTCCAGCGCCAGCTTCACGGCGCGGGAGCGTTCGGAAGAAACGGTTGCCACACGATCCACGGCCTTGGCAAATTCAGAGGCGTCCACTTCCAGCCGCTTTGTGTTTTGCGTGGGAATCACGCGGCTGTAATCGGGAAATGTGCCATCAATCACCTTGGAGGTCAGGGTGATTTCCGGTGTGGCAAAACGCACCTTGGTTTCCGAGACAGAGACCGCAATCTCCATGTCATCATCTTCCAGCAGCTTGCGCAATTCGCCCACAGTCTTGCGCGGGACGATCACGCCGGGCATGGCCTCTGCGCCCGCGGGCAGGGGGGCATCTATCCGTGCCAGCCTGTGCCCGTCCGTGGCCACGCAGCGCAGCATCTTGCCGCCATCGCCATCTGCGATATGCATATAGACGCCGTTCAGGTAATACCGGGTTTCTTCGGTGGAAATGGCGAATTTCGACTTGTCAAACAGCCGCCGCAATTCTTTGGCGGGGGCCGCGAAATTGGCGCTGTATTCGCTGGAGGCCATGACAGGGAAATCTTCTTTCGGCAGCGTGGCCAGCGAGAAGCTGGAGCGCCCCGCTGTCACTTGCAGCCGCCCTGTGCGGGGATCATCGGCCAGCTCTATCAGCGCGCCATCGGGCAATTTGCGAATGATTTCATGCAGCAGAACGGCAGAAACCGTAGTGGAACCAGCCTGTTCCACCATCGCGGGGGCATGATCCAGAACCTCTATATCCAGATCGGTGGCGCGCAGATGCACGGAGGCATCGCTTGCCTCTATCAAGACATTTGCAAGGATGGGAATGGTATTGCGCCGTTCGACCACGGATTGCGCCTGAGAAACGGCCTTGAGCAACACAGCCCGTTCAATACTGATCTTCATGCCTTGCGTCCTTGATAACCACTGGCGAAATGGGGCCAGCCGGGGAGCGTGAGCCTAGTCAATTTTGCCCCGGCGACAAGCGTTTTTTCGCCTGTGCCGCAACAGTTTCAGCTTTCCAGCAACCGGCGCAGCAATTCGATATCTTCATTCAACTGGCTGTCGCTGCCGCGCATCTCTTCCACCTTGCGCACACCATGCAAGATTGTGGTGTGATCGCGCCCGCCAAAGCGCCGGCCAATCTCTGGCAGCGAGCGCGATGTCATCTCTTTGGACAGATACATGGCAATTTGGCGGGGCCGCGCAATGGTGCGCGTGCGCTTGGGGCCAAGCATGTCTGACAGGCGAATGTTGAAATGTTCTGCAACTTTGCGCTGGATTTCTTCCACTGTCACCCGGCGTTCAGAGCTGCGCAGGATATCGGACAGGCAATCTTGCACCATATCAAGGCTGACTTCCTGCCCGATCAGGCTGGAAAAGGCAAAAAGCCGCTGCAATGCGCCTTCCAGAACCCGCACATTGGTGGTGATTCGATGCGCCAGAAATTCAAAGACACCATCACCAATCTTGATGCTGCCATAGCTTTGGGCAAATTGCGCGGCTTTGCGCTGCAAGATACCAAGGCGCAATTCATAATTTGTGGGGTGCAGATCCACCACCAGCCCGCATTGCATGCGCGAGGATATCCGCGCTTCGAGATCCTTTATCTCTCCGGGCGCGCGATCTGCGGAAATGACGATCTGCTTGTTCTGATCTACCAGCGCGTTGAATGTATGGAAAAACTCTTCCTGCGTGCTGTCCTTGCCGGCAATAAACTGCACATCATCCACCATCAGCATATCGACAGAGCGGAACAGGTTTTTGAAATCCATGATCTCGCGGTCGCGCAGGGCTTGCACAAAGCGATACATGAATTGTTCCGCCGAGAGGTAAAGCACCTGCAAATCGGGCCGCTTTTCGCGCAATTCCCACGCAATCGCATGCATCAGATGGGTTTTGCCCAAACCAACGCCGCCATAGAGAAACAGGGGGTTGAAGGTGACATTGCCGCCCTCTGCCACCCGGCGCGCGGCGGCATGGGCCAATTCATTTGGCTTGCCCACCACAAAATTGTCAAAATTATATTTCCCGTCCAGAGGCGCGCTTTGCAACTCTTCGGTGGGGGCTGTTTTTTGCGGGGCAATCGCGGGGGCTGCCATGCGGCCAGAAGCTTCGCCCACCACGAATTCCAGTCGCGCCACTTCGGCGCTGACAGAGCGCACGCGCGCGAAAATCTGGTCATGATAGGTGCGCTTCACCCAATCGCCCACAAAGCGCGATGGTGCGCGAAATCGCAGCACGCCCGACTCCGCGCCAAGGCATTCCAGCGGCGCTATCCAATTCTTATGGTTGCTTTCGCCAATTTCCGAACGCAAGTCTTCCGAAATACCAGCCCATTGATCTGCAACCATTTTCCCCCAGCCCATCTTTTCTTGTTCCCGCACATCTGTGCACTATCCACTCTTCTATGCCCCTGTCGCGTGGCAGCGCGAGAAGCGGCACTTCACATAAAGATAACGGCTCCTGCCAAGGCAGAACCGAAAATTCCTTTATTCAAATTCCAACGCCGACAGCGAACAGCGCGATAAGAAACCAGCTTATCTGCCACAACGCACCGCTAACCGAGGTCGCGAAAGACCCCTTGCCACATGCGCTCTCATGTCCGACTCAGATTGTGGAGCGACATTAGCAATCGCCACCAAAGGGGGCAACTGAACATCTGGCTTGACGCTTGTTTCGCGCCAAAAGAATCGCTCTTGCGTTGAAAAGACATGACATTGCGGAAGTGAAAAAAGGCACCCCAGAGGATGCCTTTTCAAAAGCATGTCAGCGCTGCGTGTTTAGGCCGAAATGGCTTTCACCCGCGCAGACAGGCGCGACATTTTGCGTGCGACAGTGTTTTTGTGCATCACGCCTTTTGTCACACCGCGCGCCAGTTCGGGCTGTGCGGCGCGCAGCGCTTCTGCTGCTGCGGCTTGGTCGCCCGATGCAATCGCCTCTTCCACCTTGCGCAGGAATGTGCGGATGCGCGAACGGCGTGCTTTGTTGATTTCGGTGCGGCGCTCTACCTGACGGGCGCGCTTTTTGGACTGGGGAGTATTTGCCATGGATGTCGTCTTTCGTGTGCGGGTCAATTCTGGTTTGCAATGGCCCCGCCACTGGTCTGACAGACCAGTTCCGACTCATGCCTTAAGCGGGCCCACGCGCATGTGAGCCGGGCTATACGCCAGCCCGGCCTAAAAGAAAAGGGGCAATTCCCTTACTGATCGCGGAATTGCGGTTGGCGTTTTTCCAGAAAGGCAGACATGCCCTCTTTCTGATCCTCAGAGTTGAACAGCATGTGAAAGACGCGCCGTTCAAACAGCAGCCCTTCGCGCAGCGTGGTTTCATAGCTGCGATTGACAGCCTCTTTCACCACTTTGACCGTGATTTGCGATTTCTCGGCAATCTTGCCTGCGGCGGCCATGGTTTCTTCCATCAGCTTCTTTACCGGCACAACACGACTGACAAGGCCCGAACGCTCTGCTTCCTCTGCATCCATGAAACGGCCTGTCAGGTGCATGTCCATTGCCTTGGATTTGCCCACAAAGCGCGTCAGGCGCTGTGTGCCGCCAATGCCCGCAACAACCCCAAGGTTGATTTCGGGCTGGCCAAATTTGGCGGTATCCGATGCAATGATGAAATCGCACATCATGGCCAATTCGCAGCCGCCACCCAGCGCATAGCCACTGACAGCGGCGATGATGGGCTTGCGCACGCGCAGCATGGCTTCGGTTTCGGGGGTGAAGAAATCGGCCTGGAACATATCCACAAAGCCTTTTTCCGACATTTCCTTGATATCAGCGCCCGCCGCAAAAGCCTTGTCCGTGCCCGTAATGACAATGCAGCGCACCCTGTCATTCTGGTCAGCGGCGGTCAGGGCCTCGGCCAATTCGCCCATCATGGTGCTGTTTAGCGCATTCAGGGCTTCGGGGCGGTTCAGGCGGATCAGCGCGATATGATTCTCGATATCGACGATCAGCGTTTCATAGGCCATGAGATGGAACCTTGTTTGTTATGGTCTGGCCTTTTGGCATACCAGCTTGGCGCTTGGGTTCAAGTCATCTCTGGCAGGCAGGGCAGTAGAAGCTTGATCGGCCTGCCTGCACAATGCGGCGCACGGTTTCGGGGCATTCGGGGGTGGTGCAGGGCGCGCCCTCGCGGCCATAGACGCGGAAAGAATGCTGGAAATAGCCAAGTTCGCCATTGGCTTGGCGGTAGTCGCGCAGGGATGATCCCCCGGCCTCTATTGCGGCGCGAAGGGTGGTGCGGATGGCCTCTGCCAGCGAATCTATCCGGGCGCGGCCAATCTGTCCTGCGGCCCGTTTGGGGCTGATTCCGGCATGATAGAGCGCCTCGCACACATAGATATTCCCAAGCCCTGCAACGATTCGCTGGTCAAGCAATGCGGTTTTGATGGGGGTTTTGCGCCCTTTCAGCCGGGCGGCCAGGTAGCCTGCATCAAAGCCATTGCCCAAGGGTTCCGGCCCGATGCTGGCCAGCAGGGGGTGGCCTTCCAGTGCGGCGGTGGCGCACAGATCCATTGCGCCAAAGCGGCGGGGGTCATTGAAGGTTACACGCGCGCCGCTTTCCATGTGAAAGATCACATGGTCATGCTTTTCCACTGCCGGATGATTGAAGTGAAACTGCCCCGGCACATGCGCCGCTTCCAGCCCGGAAATGACCATGCGCCCCGACATGCCCAGATGGATTATCAGGCTCTCGCCGCTATCCAGATCGGCGAGTATGTATTTTGAGCGTCGGCGCAACTGGATCACCCGCGCGCCTGTCAGCCGCGCTTGCATATTCGGGGGGAAGGGCCAGCGCAGATCAGGGCGGCGGATTTCGGCGCGCGCAATGCGCTGGCCCTCCATCGCGGGCAAAAGGCCACAGCGCACGGTTTCGACTTCGGGCAATTCGGGCATGGCGCGCTCCTGCGGGTGTAAAGGGGTCGCATTGTATCAGCCCCCACAAACCCTATAAGGAGATGCAAAGCACCCCGGCAAGGGGTGCAGGGCCAGGAGTGCGCGAGAGATGACAGATCAGGACAAGACAACCCATTTCGGTTTTCAGACAGTCGAAGAGGGCCAGAAGGCTGGTCTGGTGCATGGCGTGTTTACGCGCGTGGCCTCGAAATACGATATCATGAATGATCTGATGTCGCTGGGCATTCACCGTATCTGGAAAGATGCGATGATGGATTGGCTGGCCCCACGCCCCGGCCAGCGCCTGCTGGATGTGGCAGGGGGCACGGGTGACGTGGCGTTCCGGTTCCTGAAGCGCGCAGGCGCGGGGGCGCATGCCACAGTGCTGGATTTGACCGAATCCATGCTGCTGGAAGGGCAAAAACGCGCCGAAGCTGAAAATATGGCGCAATCGCTGGATTGGATTGTGGGCGATGCCATGGCGCTGCCCTTTGCCGATAACAGTTTCGATGTCTATACAATCAGCTTTGGAATTCGCAATGTCACCCGCATTGAAGATGCGCTGCGCGAGGCGTATCGGGTGCTGCGCCCCGGCGGGCGGTTGATGGTGCTGGAATTCAGCCATATCCCGAATGACATGATGCAAAAGGCGTATGATCTGTATTCCTTCAATGTGATCCCGGTGATGGGGCAGGTGGTGGCCAATGATCGCGACAGTTATCAATATCTGGTGGAATCCATTCGCCGCTTTCCCGAACAGGAACGCTTTGCCCAGATGATCCGCGAGGCCGGATTCGGGCAGGTGAAATACCGCAACCTCTCTCTGGGAATTGCGGCGCTGCATTCCGGCTGGAAGCTGTAAGCCATGCGCGGGCCTTTCAACCTTTGGCGACTGATCCGCACTGGCGCCACATTCGAGCGCACTGGCGCGATGCAGGTGGTTTTGCAGGCGATGAACGCGCCCCCGCGCATGCGTGTGGCCGCGCATGTGTTGGGCTGGCCGTTCAAGTTTCTGGGGCTGAAGGGTGATCCTGCGCTGCCGCCACTCACCCGCGCGCTCACAGCGCTTGGCCCGGCCTATATCAAATTTGGCCAACCCCTTGCCACCCGCCCCGATGTTGTGGGGCAGGAATTGGCTGACCAATTGCGCTATCTGCAAGACAAACTGCCGCCATTCCCCCGCGCGAAAGCCTTGGATATGATCGCGGCAGAACTGGAACGCCCTGTGGCAGAGGTGTTCTCTGACGTGTCAGAGCCTGTGGCCGCGGCCTCTATCGCGCAGGTGCATGCGGCCATTCGCGCCGATACAGGGGCGAAAGTGGCAGTAAAAGTGCTGCGCCCCGATGTGGAACGCGCGTTTCGCACCGATATAGACGCGTTCTATTTTGCGGCCGGAGTGATTGAATTTCTGCTGCCCAAAACCCGGCGCTTGCGGCCACTGGATGTGATCACGCATTTTGAAAGTGTGGTCGAAGGCGAGTTGGATTTGCGGCTGGAAGCGGCCTCTGCGGCCGAATTTGCGGCCAATACCGAGGATGACGCGGGTTTCAGCGTGCCGCGCCCCATCTGGGGCCTGTCCTCGCGCCGGGTGATGACGCTGGGCTGGGCCGAAGGCATGCCCATGGGCGACAATGCCGCGCTGGACAGCTTTGGCATTGATCGCAACGAATTGGGCGTGCGGGTGCTGACACTGTTCTTGCGCCATGCGCTGCGCGATGGGTTTTTCCATGGCGACATGCACCAAGGCAATCTGAAGGTAACAGAGACGGGAGAGATTATCGCGCTGGATTTCGGGATCATGGGGCGGATCGACAGCTTTACCCGCCGGGCCTATGCCGAAATTCTGTTCGGGTTTATCCGCAAGGATTACAGGCGCGTGGCCGAGGTGCATTTCGAAGCGGGCTATGTGCCGCCAGATCGGGACATTGACGAATTCGCGCGCGCCCTGCGCTCTGTCGGAGAGCCGATTTTCGGGATGGATGCGCGCCATATCTCCATGGCGCGGCTTCTGGCCTATCTGTTCGAGGTGACAGAGCGTTTCGGGATGGAAACACGCACCGAACTGATCTTGCTGCAACGCACCATGGTTGTGGTGGAAGGGGTGGCACGATCCCTGAACCCTGAGATCAACATGTGGCATGTGGCAAAGCCCGTGGTGGAAGAATATATCCGCGAAAGCATTGGCCCCAAGGCGCTGGCGCGCGATCTGGGCCAGACGGCGCGCATCCTGACGCGCTTTGGCCCGCATTTGCCGCGCTTGGTGGAAGAGGCGCTGATCGCCCAAGCCAATCGCCAGCCGCGCCATGGCGCAGCCGCGCCGCGTAGCCCATTGGCATGGGCCGCGCTGGGCGGTGGGTTGGTGGGGTTGGGTGTGGTGATCGGGGCGCTGTTGTAACGCGCCCGCCCCTAGCGCCAGTCGGGCAGGGTTGTCACTGCGCCAAGCGCAGCCTCCAGATAGGCGCGCTCCAGCAAGACAAGCATGGCCGCGCTCTCAAAACTAAGGCTTATCAGCCCGCCAAGCGCCCGGTTGGAGGTGCCAATCTGGCCCGATGGTGTGAATTCCAGCCCATCTATGGGCCAGACCAGCCCTTCAGACTGACCCCGCACCGGCCCCATGGGAAAGAGGGAAACGCGCGCCCCTTCCGGCAAGGATAGCGCCAGCCGGGGCGGTGCAAGAAAGCAGATATCCTGCTCTGCCATCAGCACCACCCGCGCGCGGCCATTGCGCACCACAGATCGCATGGCGGCCAAGGTATGATCCAGCCGCGCCCCTGTGAACCCAAGGGCCAGAATAAAGGGCGCATCGATCATGCGCAGGCATTTGTCAAAATCGGTGCTGTCTTGTTCTGCCACAGGTTCCAGCCGGGGCGCAAAGGCGCGCTGCCATTCTGGCGCAAGCGAATCAAGATCACCGATCACGCGCTCTGGCACATGGCCCCAATCCCCCAGCCGATTCGCGCCACCATCGGCCGCGACCAGCACAGGTGCATGCGAAAGCGCCAAAGCCAGATCGCTGCGCGCCAAATCACCGCCACCAACAAGTGTTACGCCTTTGTGGGATTGGACAGGCAAGATTTTCCCTCATATCATCTGAATTATGACGAATCGTCATGATTTCGGCCTTATTCAGATCATCAAATTACCCAAGTCTGAACACCTAATCGCTCATGTCATATGTGAAGCTTGCGGCATACAGGTATTGAAAGCGAGTTTGTTATGGTTGGCCCCAACAGAATTTTGACAGTGTCTTACGGCACGTTTTCGTGCACGCTGGAAGGGTTTGAGGAACCTTTTGGCACGATGCAGGCCATTGCCGAATATTTCCGCGATCTGACAGCAGAGGATCGCTATTTCGGGGCGGAACCCCCTACACCTGATGCCGAGATGTTGCACAAGATTGCCGAGCGGGAGATCCAGCGCCGGGTGGAAGCGCATGTGCAGGAAAATGGCGTGGTTCTGCGGCCAGAGGCGCCGCAAGCCTCTGCCTTGGCCGCGCCAGCGCAGGCAATGGACGCGCCGCGCAAATCTGTGGCAGCAAAGAATTATACCATCAAAGTGCCTGTGCGTACTGATGCGCCACAAGCCGCCCCGGCCGTTGTGCAGCAAGACGCCACCGACGAGGCCGCGCAGATGAGCGAGAAGCTTGCCCGCATCCGCGCCCGAATCGCTGCATCAGAGGCCGCCGAAGAAGAACGCCTTGCAGCGGAGAAGGCAGCGGCGGAGAAGGCGGCGGCAGAGAAGGCGGCGGCAGAGAGGGCAGCGGCGGAGAAGGCAGCGGCGGAGAAGGCTGCGGCGGAGAAGGCGGCGGCAGAGAGGGCAGCGGCGGAGAAGGCTGCGGCGGAGAAGGCAGCGGCGGAGAAGGCGGCGGCAGAGAAGGCGGCGGCAGAGAGGGCAGCGGCGGAGAAGGCGGCGGCGGAGAAGGCTGCGGCAGAGAGGGCTGCAGCGGAGAAGGCTGCGGCGGAGAAGGCTGCGGCAGAGAGGGCTGCAGCGGAGAAGGCTGCGGCAGAGAAGGCGGCCGAGGAAGCTGCAGCGCTGGAGGCAATCGCCTTGTCGGATGAGGAATTGAATGCGGCCGAAGAGGCCGCCTTGAGTGCCTTTTACGCGCAGAATGATCTTGCCGATGAGATTGCAGATACGCCCTTGGCGCAACCAGAAAAGGGGGCTTCTGACACGGTATCTGAAGATGCGGAATTTGAAGCAGCGCTTGCAGAATTTGTTCGGCCACAAACCGTGGCTGCCGAAAGCGCGGCACCTGCGGCCCCGCCTGAAACCCGGAACATGCCCGCCAAGGCCCCAAATGACGACCGGGCATTGCAGGCAGGCATTCGCGCCATGCTTGGGGATACAGGATTGGAGAAAGCGGCAGAAGATGCCCTGATTTCCGAATTGGCAGAGATTGAGCGCCAGATTGTGACGCGCCGCGCCCCCAAGGCGCGCGCCCAGTTTGACGCGATGATTGTGGATGCGGATGAAACAGCCTCGCGCTTGCTGCAAACAGCCCGCACAGAGCTGGATCAACTGGAATCCCAACGCCGCCGCGAGACGTTCGAGCATATGCGCGTGGCCGTGGATGCAACCCGCGCCGAAGAGGCCGCGACCGGGCCGCGCCGGCTGGACATCGAGCAAGACCGCGAGATCAAGCGCTACCGCGACGACATGAACGCGCCGGCCCCGCTGCGGGCCGATGCAGTGCGGGCAAAACCCCGCACGCCTGACATGGCACAAAGCGCGCCGAGCGGGTCTGGGGTGGATATGCCCGCTCTGGCTGCGCGCCCGATTCCGCGCCGCCCTGCTTTGGCAACCAATCCCCAACGCCAAAGGCCAGAGCCGCAGCGCGTGCCGCTTGTGTTGGTATCAGAGCAGCGGGTGGACATGGTGCCAGACAGTGCCCCCATACGCCCCCGCCGTGTGGTTGCGGGCGATGCCAGCAAAGTGGATATCCAAAAACTGCGCACGGTTTCGCCGCTGGCGCCTGAAGATCGCGAAGCATTCCGTGCCTTTGCCGATCATCTGGATGCGTGGTTGCTGGATGAACAGATCGAAGCGGCCGCTGCCTATGCAACCCATCTGAAAGGGCAGGCCGAATTCTCGCGCGTGGAACTTATGAGCTATGTTCTGGCCTATAACGAGGGCAAGGAAGTCTCGCGCGAAGATATGCTGCGCGGCTTTGCAACGCTGCTGCGCGAGGAGCGTTTGCAGCGCGGCGAGAGTGGCGCATTCCGGCTGGCGGCAGGATCGGAATTTGACGAACCCGCCCGCCAGTATGCCACAAGCTGAGATTTGCCTTTTGCGCCACAGAACAAGGCCCCGGAGATTGTCCGGGGCCTTTTTTCTGGGACAGGGCGGGGCTTGCCGCCTGGTGCACAGCACATGAATAAAGGGGCCATATGGCCCCCTTATCTCGTCGGTTTTACAAACTTGCCCGCTTAGGACAGCTTGCGTTCTATTTCTTCGCGCTCGAAAATCTCGATCACATCCTTGGCCCGGATATCATCGTAATTTTCAAATGCCATCCCGCATTCCTGGCCGGATTGCACTTCTTTGACCTCGTCTTTGAAGCGCTTCAGCGTTTTCAGCGTGCCTTCGTGTATCACCACGTTGTCGCGCAGCAAGCGCACGCCTGCCGAACGCCGCGCCACACCTTCGGTGACAAGACAGCCCGCCACTTTGCCAATGCCGGAGACTTTGAACACTTCGCGAATTTCGGCATAGCCAATAAAGGTTTCGCGCACTTCCGCCGATAGCAGGCCAGAGGCTGCCGCTTTGATATCATCCACCAGATCATAGATGATCGAGTAATAGCGCAGCTCGACCCCTTTTTGGTTGGCGGAATTGCGGGCCGAGGCATTGGCCCGCACATTGAAACCAATGATCGGCGCGCCGGATGCTTCGGCCAGCCCCACATCGGTATCGGTGATTGCACCAACCCCGTAATGCAGCACACGCACGCGCACCTCGTCATTGCCGATCTTTTCCAGCGCCTGAACAATCGCTTCGGCAGAGCCTTGCACATCGGCTTTCACCAGAACGGGCAGTTCTGCCACATCCTGATCGGCCTTGGCCTTGGCCATAAGCTGTTCCAGCGTTGTGGCCGCGCCTGCTGCCGCGCGCTTGTCCTTGGCGGCCTGATGGCGGTATTCGGCAATCTCGCGCGCCTGTGCTTCGGTATCGACCACGTTGAGCACATCGCCTGCTTCGGGTGTGCCGTTCAGGCCCAACACCTCTACCGGCACGGATGGCCCGGCCTCTTTCACGCGCTCGCCCTTGTCATTGACCAGCGCGCGCACTTTGCCCCACTGTTCGCCCACAACAAAGATATCGCCTTGGCGCAGCGTGCCATTTTGCACCAGCACTGTCGCAACGGGGCCACGGCCCACATCAAGCTGGGCCTCGATCACAGCGCCCATTGCGGCGCGGTCTGGATTGGCCTTCAATTCCAGAATCTCGGCTTGCAGCGCGATTGCTTCCAGCAGGGTATCAAGGCCCATGCCTGTCTTGGCCGAAACTTCCACATCCTGCACATCGCCGGACATGGCTTCGACCACAACTTCATGCTGCAAAAGCTCTGTCCGCACTTTTTGGGCATCGGCGGCGGGTTTGTCGCATTTGTTGATCGCCACGATCATCGGCACATTGGCCGCTTTCGCGTGGGCAATCGCCTCAATCGTCTGGGGCATGACCGCATCATCAGCCGCCACCACCAGAATAACGATATCCGTCACCTGCGCACCGACGGCGCCATTTTCGGTTGTCACCTGATAGGCGCCGATATGCTGGGTAATTCCCCCAGCTTCGCCCGATACAACATTGGTTTTGCGGATTGCATCCAGAAGCGAGGTTTTGCCGTGATCGACATGGCCCATGATGGTGATGATCGGGGGGCGCGGTTGCAGTGCGGCCGGATCGTCCTGCACCTGATCGATAACCTGTTCCACATCCGAATCCGATACGCGCACAACTTTGTGGCCGAATTCTTCGATCACCAATTCTGCGGTATCTGCGTCAATCGTCTGGTTCATCGTGGCCATGACGCCCATTTTCATCAGCGATTTGACAACATCTGCCGCCCGTTCGGCCATGCGGTTGGCCAATTCCGACACCACGATGGTTTCTGGAATTTGCACATCGCGCACGATTTTTTCGCGCGTCTGGTTCAGGCCCATTGCCTTTTGGCGCGCGCGTTCCTGCTTGCGCTTCATCGCAGCCATGGAGCGCTGACGCCCGCCATCGCCTGAAAGTGCGTCTTTCAGGGTCAGCTTGCCAGCGCGGCGGCTATTGGCATCATCCACACGCGGTTTGGCCGCGCGATCGCGGTCATCATCGGCGCGCTTGGGGGATTTGCGGGGGTCTGGTGCCGTGCTGGGGCGCGCGCGCTCTGACAGAGGCGCGGCAGGCGCTGCGGGCGCTGCCGGGGCCGCGGCGGCTTCGGCTTTGCGAGCTTTGCGTGCCTCTGCGGCATCGGCTTCGGCCTTGGCCTCTGCTTTGGCGCGGGCTTCCTCTTCTTCTTTTGCCTTCAGCGCGGCTTCGCGCTCACGCTCTTCGCGTTCGCGGGCCTCGGCCTCTTCGCGGCGACGCTGGCGTTCTTCCTCGCGCGCTTTTTCTTCTGCGGCGCGGGTTTCTGCTTCTGCGGTTTCGCGCACGCGGGCGGCCGCAAGGGCTTTCAGGCGGCGCTCCATCTCTGCATCGGAAATTCCGGCGGGTCTGCGCGCGGGATCAGATTGCGCGGGCGATTTGCCCTGCGCGCCAGCTGCCTGCGGCGCACCCGGTTTGGGCACGACCACGCGCTTGCGTTTCTTCTCCACCACCACAGATTTCGTACGACCATGGCTGAAGCTTTGCTTCACATGACCACCTTGGCCGCCCAGTCCGAGTGTTTTCTTTCCGTCTGTATCGCTCATGCGTCCGTCTTATCCTCTCCGGTGGCATATCCACCGATGCTCTTGCGCAAACCTTGCAGTCTTGCCGCTTCCTCTACAACAGCTTGACTGAGTCCACCAGCACGAAGCGCGGCATGTATCACATGTTCCCGGCCAAATGCCAAACCCATTTCCTGCCCGCTAAGGCAGCCGATATATGTTTCAGGCCCATCAGGGGGGCGCAGTTTTGTCTTTCCGCGCACAGACCCGTCATGGGCCTGCACCAGCACCGCCATTTCATCGCGCAGGCCCAGATCGCGGCATTTCTCGTAGCCTGCAACCGCTTGCCCGCTTTTGCGCGCAAGTGACAGCAGTTCAATCACGCGCCGGGCAAGCAACCGTTCCAACAGATCGGCCAGCCCTTCGGGCACGCTAACCTGTTGGCGCGCGGCGCGGGCAAAGAGCTTTTTGCGCTCTGCCTGCTCCAATGCGGCGCGGTCGGCGCTCACCCAGATGCCCCGGCCCGGCAGACGTTCTGCCAGATCGGGCACGATCTGCGCCTCTGGCCCGACCACAAAGCGGATCAACCCGCCCACTGGCTGCGACAGGCCAGAGACGATGCAGCGCCGTTCTGGCCCATCCTTGGCCTCTTGCTTGCCGCCGCGTCCCATGCGCGCCCCCGCGATGCTCAGTTTGCGTCCTCGTCTTCGGTTTCGCCATCCTCTTCCGCCTCGGCGTCATCGTCGGCTTCCATCTCGCTTGGATCAACCCAGCCAAGCATCACGCGGGCTGTCATGATCAGATGCTGCGCCTCTTCAAGGCTCATGTCAAAGCTTTCCAGAAGCCCCTCATCCTTCACGCGCTGCCCGTCCACGGTTGTCCAGCCGCCTGCCAGTTCCCAATCGGCGCAGGTTGCGAAATCTTCCAGCGTCTTGATGCCGTCTTTCGCCAGCGCCTCTATCATCTTGGGGGTCAGGCCATCGAAATTGACCAGGCTATCTTCCACCCCCAAAGCGCGTGCATTTTCCAGCGCGGCGGTGGCAATCGCTTCCAGACGCTCGCGCGCGCGGGTTTGCAATTCGGCGGCGGTTTCCTCGTCAAAGCCATCAATGGCCAACAACTCGTCCATATCCACATAACCCACCTCTTCCAGAGAGGTGAATTCTTCGGCCACAAGCAGCTGGGCCATCATCTCGTCAATGTCCAGCTCATCCATGAAGAGTTTGGTGCGCTCGGCAAATTCGGCCTGACGGCGCGCTGATTCGTCCGATTCGGTGAGAATGTCGATATCAAGCCCCGTCAGCTGGCTGGCCAGACGCACATTCTGCCCGCGCCGGCCAATGGCCAGCGAGAGCTGTTCATCGGGCACGACCACTTCAATCTTGCCCGCTTCATCATCAATCACAACCTTGCTGACTTCGGCAGGTTGCAGCGCGTTGACAAGGAAAGTGGCCTGATCTTCTGTCCAGGGGATGATATCAATCTTCTCGCCCTGTAACTCATTGACCACCGCTTGCACACGGCTGCCGCGCATACCAACGCAAGCGCCCACGGGATCGATGCTGTTATCATAGGAAATCACGCCGATTTTTGCACGAGACCCAGGGTCGCGGGCAACGGCCTTGATCTCTATGATCCCATCATAGATTTCGGGCACTTCCATCTTGAACAATTCGGCCATGAATTCCGGCGCGGTGCGCGACAGGAAGATTTGCGGCCCGCGCGCTTCGCGGCGCACATCTTTCACATAGCAGCGAATGCGGTCGCCATTGCGGTAGCTTTCGCGGCCAATCTTTTCATTGCGGCGCAGCACGGCTTCGCCCCGGCCAATATCAATGACCAGATTGCCATATTCCTCGCGCTTGACCACGCCGTTGATGATTGTGCCGGCACGATCCTTGAATTCTTCATACTGGCGGTCGCGTTCAGCTTCGCGCACACGCTGCAAGATAACCTGTTTGGCCGATTGCGCGGCAATGCGGCCCAGTTCCACTGGCGGCACGGTGTCGATGATCTCGTCACCGATTTTGGGGTCGTCCAGATAGGGCGCGGCCTGTGTGACTGTCAGTTGCGCATGGTGATTTTCCATCTCGTCATCGGCAACAACGGTGCGCACGCGCGAGAAATTGGCAACACCCGTCTTCCGATCAATGCGCACGCGGATATCCATATCCGCACCATAGCGCGATTTCGCGGCGCGTGCGAGGCTGTCTTCCATCGCCTGAATTACCAGCTCTGGATCAATCATCTTCTCGCGGGCAACGGCCTCGGCGGTTTGCAACAGTTCAAGCTGGTTGGCAGAGGTAATTGCCATGTCTCAGTCCTCCTGATGGGTCGCGTTCTCCGCGTCCGCTTGCGTTTCATCTTCAATGTCGTCGAATTGGCTTTCGTCAAATGCGCCGCTGGCCTTGCGGGCGCGCAGCATCTCGGCAATCAGATCATCTGTCAGGATAAGTTTCGCATCTGATAACCAGTCGAATTTCAGGCCGATTGTCAGGGTTTCTTCGCCTTCTTCGATCTCTATCAGCACTTCATCGCCTTCAACCCCGGCCAAGGCGCCCCGAAAGCGGCGCCGCCCGTCGATCAATTCATTGGTTTCCAGCCGGGCTTCATAGCCTTCCCAGACAGCAAAATCCTTCAGCCGTGTCAGCGGGCGGTCTATGCCGGGGCTGGACACTTCCAGTGTATAAGCATCTTCAAGCGGGTCTTCGACATCCAGCACGGCAGAAACGGCGGTCGATATATCGGCGCAATCCTGCACCTCTATCCCGCCTTCGGGCCTGTCGGCCATGATCTGCAAGGTGCGGGTTTTCCCCGACATGACGCGCAGGCGCACCAGTTCAAACCCCAAGCCTTCGATCACTGGCGTGACGATTTGGGCCAAACGCTGGTCGATTGCGGTTTTGGCGATAAGATCGCTCATTCCTGCCCCCCTTGGGCAAACACAAAAAAACGGGCCGCGCGGCCCGTTATGATTTCCGGTGGAGCCTGCACCGCAAGCACCGCTGTTGAAGGCGATATAGGCAAGTTCGCGATGGAATGCAAGCGCGCTGTGGGATCAGAGTTTCAGGCGTTCGCCTTCAAGGCGCAGATGGTTCATCACGCGCAGCAATTCGGCACTTATCCCCGGTTCTGACAGCGCATGGCCCGCAACGGGCACCATCTCCAGCCGCGAGCGGCCCCAGAGGGAATGCAGTTTCCACGCGGTTTCGGGCGGGCAGATCATGTCATAGCGCCCCTGAACAATGGTTCCCGGAACATCCTGCATGCGTGCCAGCCCGCGCAACAGCGCGCCATCTTCGCCCAGAAAGCATTTATTGGCGAAATAGTGGTTTTCCAGCCGGGCAAAGGCGCGCGCATAATCCGACGGTGCATCCCCCATCCCAAGCCCGCGCGTTTCGATAGAGGCAAGCGCGTTTTCCCAGCGTGTCCAGCTGCGGGCAAAGCGGTTTTCCTCATGCGGGTCGCCGCTGAACAGGCGCTTGGCATAGGCGGCAATCAGATCGCCATGCTCGTCTGCGGGCACAGGGCGGATGAATTGCGCCCAGAGTTCGGGGAAGAACCGCGCCGCACCCCCGCCATAAAACCAGTCAAGCTCTGCCTGCGTGCCCATGAACACGCCGCGCAAAACAAGATAGGCGGCGCGGTCTGGATGGGCCTGGGCATAGGCCAGCGCCAGAGTGGCCCCCCAACTGCCGCCAAAAACCAGCCAGCGCGGGATTTCCAGCGTCTCGCGGATCAGCTCTATATCGGCCAGCAAATGCCGCGTGGTGTTTGCACTCACAGAGGCTGCGGGCTTTGAGCGCCCACATCCGCGCTGATCAAACAGGATAACGCGATAGGTGGCGGGATCGAAAAACCGCCGCATGGTCGGGCTACACCCGCCACCGGGGCCGCCATGCAAAACCACAACCGGAATACCGCTTGGGTGGCCGGATTGTTCCATATAGACCTTATGCCCGTCCCCAACATCCAAAAGGCGCTGGTCGAACGGTTCGGTGATCGGGTACAAGGCCGATCCTGCGGTGTCATGTCCTGCTGACTTGTCCATTGCGGGTATTATATAGCGAATTGTCGCCCCCTTCCATGGGCAAGTCATGAAAAAAGCCGGAGGCCGTATGAGCCAGACCACGATTGACCCAAGTGAGATTGCAAAATTCGAAGCCATGGCCGCAGAGTGGTGGAACCCGCATGGCAAGTTCAAACCCTTGCACATGCTCAACCCCTGCCGGTTGGAATATATCACCAACCAGATCGCGGCAGAGTTCGGGCGCGATCTGACACAGCCCAAGCCCTTTGCCGGGCTGCGTCTGCTGGATATTGGTTGCGGTGGCGGTTTGCTTTCAGAACCCATGGCGCGGCTTGGGGCCGATGTGGTGGGCGCGGATGCGGCCGCGCGCAATATTCCGGTGGCAAAATTGCACGCCGAGCAGGAAGGGTTGCAAATTGATTACCGCCATACCAGCGCCGAGGATATGGCCGCGGCGGGCGAGCAATTTGACATCGTGCTGAATATGGAAGTGGTCGAGCATGTGGCCGATCCGCTGGCCTATCTGACAGCGTGCCAACAGCTTTTGAAACCGGGCGGGCTGATGATCTGTTCCACCATCAACCGCAATCCGAAAAGCTTTGCCATGGCCATTGTGGGGGCGGAATATGTCATGCGCTGGTTGCCCAAAGGCACGCATGAATGGTCAAAATTCATCACGCCGGACGAGCTTTATGACCTTATCCGCCAAGCGGGGCTGAACCCGGTGGATCGCAAAGGCTTTGTGTTCAACAAACTGACATGGAGTTGGTCACTCTCGGACAAGGATTTGTCGGTCAATTATGTGACAGCTTCGGTCAGGCCGTAAGGCGCGTTCAGCTATAGGCAATCGCCAACAGCACCACGCCAAGCCCAATGCGGTAAATCACATAAGGGGTGAAGCTGACAGAGCGCAGCAGCTTCATCATGAACACCAGCGCGGCCCATGCGGCGAAGAAGGATATCACCGCCGCAATCGCGCCATCGCGTGCGGCTTGCCAATCGGCCAGCCGCACCACATCCAGCCCCATCAGCGCGCCAGAGGCGATGATGGTGGGGATGGACATGAGCATGGAAAGTTTCGCCGCATCGTGGCGGGTATAACCCAAAGCGCGTGCGCCAGAAATCACGATACCGGAGCGCGAGGTGCCGGGAATAAGCGCCACAGCCTGCCACAGGCCCAGATACAGCGCATGTTTCAGCGTCCAGCCTTGCGCGTTGCGGGTGTGCGCCCCCATCCTGTCTGTCAGATACAGCACCACGCCGAAAATGATCATCATCCAGCCGATCACGGCGATAGAGCGCAACATCTCCATCACGCCCAGCAGCTTGAAGATCAGCCCAAGGATCATGACAGGGATGGTGGCCACGACCAGACACAGCGCCAGAAACCCGCCGCGCGTTTCGATCCGCAGGCGCATCACTTCGGGCAAGCCGCGCGCAGCAAGCCCCACATCCTGCCTGAAATACCAGCAAACCGCAAAAAGCGTGCCGATATGCACGGCGACATCAATGACCTGCCCTTGATCCTCCAGCGATGTCAGCGCAGGCAGAAGGATAAGATGCCCGGAAGAGGAAACCGGCAGAAACTCTGTAACGCCCTGAATGAGGGCGAGCAGAAAGATATGAAACAGCGGCATGATGTCCCTCGATGAGTCGGGTGCAGAGTAAATCGTGTTGAGGGGATTGGGAAATCGGAATATAGGTAACTTATACTGACATAAAATTTGGGATATGAGGCAAGATTTTCATTGGATGGACAAAATAAACCGCTTTTAGGTCAGTAATTCTGACTTTTCATCCTTTTCCCCTTTGTGTAAAACGCAAAAAAATTCTGGAGGATCAGCCATGGCAAAGCAGCCAATGCTCCGTTTCGTCAAGATTAGTCGGGAGATGCCTGAAAAGCGCCCGCCAAACCTGCGTGCGGAAGATTTCAACGAAATCTACGCCGAATATGCCGAAGACAAGGCAGAAGAGCAGGCGGGGCGGTGCAGCCAGTGCGGCGTGCCCTATTGCCAAAGCCATTGTCCGCTTCACAACAATATCCCCGACTGGCTGATGATGACAGCCACAGGGCGGCTGCAAGAAGCCTATGAGCTAAGTCAGGCCACCAACACATTCCCCGAAATCTGCGGCCGCATTTGCCCGCAAGACCGGCTGTGCGAAGGCAATTGCGTGATTGAACAATCGGGCCACGGCACTGTGACCATCGGATCGGTTGAGAAATACATCACAGATACCGCATGGGAACAGGGCTGGGTAAAACCCATCGCGCCCGTATCGGAGCGCGGCGAGAGTGTGGGGATTATCGGCGCAGGGCCGGGCGGTTTGGCTGCCGCCGATTTCCTGCGGCGTGCGGGTGTGCAGGTAACTGTCTATGACCGCTACGACCGCGCGGGTGGTTTGCTGACCTACGGCATTCCCGGCTTCAAACTGGAAAAACCCGTTGTCATGCGCCGCATTGAGCAGTTGGAACAGGGCGGCGTGGAATTTGTGCTTAATTGCACAGTGGGCGAAGATATCACCTTTGACGCCATTCGCGGCAAGCATGATGCCGTATTGATCGCAACCGGCGTATACAAAGCCCGCGATCTGACAGCGCCCAATTCCGGCGCGGCAGGTGTGGCCAAGGCGCTGGATTATCTGACCGCCTCTAACCGCAAAAGTTTTGGCGATGATGTGCCGGAATTTGACAATGGCGATCTGGATGCACGCGGCAAGCGTGTGGTCGTGATTGGCGGGGGCGATACGGCCATGGATTGCGTGCGTACCGCCGTGCGGCAGGGCGCAAAATCGGTGCGCTGCCTGTATCGGCGTGATCGTGACAATATGCCCGGCTCTCGGCGTGAAACACAAAACGCGGAAGAAGAAGGTGTGGAATTTGTCTGGCTTAGCGCGCCCTCTGGCTTTGTGGCCGATGCCGATGGTAGCCTGACAGGCGTTCGGGTGCAGAAAATGCGCTTGGGCCAGCCAGATGCCACAGGCCGCCGCGCGCCCGAAGTGATTGAAGGGGCCGATTACACCGAAGAGGCCGATCTTGCCATCATGGCGCTGGGCTTTGAACCCGAAGACCTGCCCACGCTTTGGGGCGTGCCAGAACTGGCCGTGACCCGCTGGGGCACGATCAAGGCCAAGTTCAACACCCATGAAACCGATCTGAACGGTGTCTGGGCGGTGGGTGACATTGTGCGCGGTGCGTCCTTGGTGGTCTGGGCCATCCGTGACGGGCGCGAGGCGGCAGAATCCATCCTGAAATATCTTTCGGCCCCCGCACGGGTTGCGGCCGAATAATCCCCTTCCGCTGTGGAAAAGGAACTGTGACATGACGACATATGATGCCGCCTGGGCTGCCCGCGAAGAAGCCCGCCGCGCCTATATCGCTGAACATGGGCTGTATAAATCCGAGGATGAACATTCCTCTTGCGGGGTGGGGCTAGTGGTTGCCATTGATGGCAAGCCCTCGCGCAAGGTGGTGGAAAACGGGATCGACGCGCTGAAAGCCATCTGGCACCGGGGCGCGGTGGATGCCGATGGCAAAACCGGCGATGGCGCGGGGATTCATGTCCAGATTCCGGTGCAGTTTTTCTATGACAAAATCCGCCGCACCGGGCACGAGCCGGATATGAACCAGCTTGTCGCAGTCGGGCAGGTTTTCTTGCCGCGCACAGATTTCGGGGCGCAGGAACGCTCGCGCACGATTGTTGAAACCGAAGTGCTGCGCATGGGCTATGTGATTTATGGCTGGCGCCATGTGCCGGTGGATGTGTCTGTTCTGGGCGAAAAGGCCAATGCCACCCGCCCGGAGATTGAACAAATCCTGATCCGCAATTCCAAGGGCACGGATGAAGAAACATTCGAGCGCGAATTATATGTGATCCGCCGCCGGATTGAAAAGGCGATCACGGCTGCCGGGATTGCGGGGTTCTATATCTGCTCGCTGTCATGCCGCTCTATCATCTACAAAGGCATGATGCTGGCCGAGCAGGTGGCAGAATTCTACCCAGATCTGAAGGATGAGCGCTTTGAATCCGCTTTTGCCATCTATCACCAGCGCTATTCGACCAACACCTTCCCGCAATGGTGGTTGGCGCAGCCCTTCCGCATGCTGGCCCATAATGGCGAGATCAATACGCTGAAAGGCAATCTTAACTGGTTGAAAAGCCATGAGATTCGTATGGCCTCTGGCGCGTTTGGCGAAATGGCGGAAGATATCAAGCCCATCGTCGCCTCTGGCGCATCGGATTCGGCGGCGCTGGATTCGGTGTTTGAAGTGCTGGTGCGCGCGGGGCGCAATGCGCCCATGGCCAAAACCATGCTTGTGCCCGAAGCCTGGTCAAAGCAGGCTGTCGAAATGCCCGAAGCGTGGCGCGACATGTATTCCTATTGCAATTCCGTGATGGAGCCGTGGGACGGCCCCGCCGCTTTGGCCATGACAGATGGCCGTTGGGTTTGTGCGGGGCTGGATCGCAACGGGCTGCGCCCGATGCGCTATGTCGTGACAGGGGACGGGCTGCTGATTGCCGGGTCAGAGGCCGGGATGGTGGTTGTGGATGAACTGCGCGTGCGTGAAAAAGGCGCGCTTGGGCCGGGCCAGATGATCGCGGTCGATATGGCCGAAGGCAAGCTTTATCACGATACGGATATCAAGAACAAACTCGCCCATTCCCAGCCTTTTGGCGATTGGAACGACAAGATTGTCGATCTGAACGAGAAGCTGCGCGATGTGCCCGAAACCCGCGGGATGGAGCCTGCCGAACTGCGCCGCCGTCAGGTGGCAGCAGGCTATACAATAGAAGAAATCGAGCAGGTTCTTGCGCCGATGGCTGAAGATGGCAAGGAAACGCTGGCCTCCATGGGCGACGACACGCCCGCCGCTGTTCTGTCCAAAATCTACCGCCCGCTGTCGCATTTCTTCCGCCAGAACTTTTCTCAGGTCACAAACCCGGCGATTGACAGCTTGCGCGAATACCGCGTGATGAGCCTGAACACCCGCTTTGGCAACCTGAAGAACGTGCTGGATGAAGATAGCAGCCAGACCGAAATTCTGGTGCTGGAAAGCCCCTTCGTGGCCAATGGCGAATTTGCCGAAATGGTGCGCGAATTTGGCGATCAGGTGGCATTTATTGATTGCACCTTCCCGGCAGGTGGTGGCGAAGATGCGCTGCGCGACGGGTTGGAGCGGATCCGCGCAGAGGCAGAGGATGCCGTGCGTTCGGGCGCAAGCCATCTGGTGCTGACAGATGAACATCAGGGCGCGCAGAAAGTGGCGATGCCAATGATTCTGGCCACAAGTGCCGTGCATAGCTGGCTGACGCGCAAAGGCTTGCGCACCTTCTGCTCGCTTAACCTGCGCTCTGCCGAGTGTATTGACCCGCATTATTTCGCAGTGCTGATTGGCTGCGGCGCAACCACGGTAAACGCCTATCTGGCGCAGGAAACCATTGCAGATCGGATTGACCGGGGCCTGATTGAAGGCAGCCTGATAGAGGCCATGCGCCGCTACCGCGATGCGATCAATCTGGGCTTGTTGAAAATCATGTCCAAGATGGGGATTTCGGTGATTTCGTCCTATCGGGGCGGGCTGAATTTTGAGGCCGTGGGCCTTAGCCGCGCGCTGGTGGCCGAGTACTTCCCCGGCATGCAAAGCCGCATTTCCGGGATCGGCCTGCACGGTATCCAGATGAAGCTGGAAGAAGTGCACCAGAAAGGCTGGGCCTTGGGGCAAGATGTGTTGCCGATTGGCGGGTTCTACAAAGCGCGCCGTTCGGGCGAAAAACACGCTTGGGAAGCGACAACCATGCACCTGCTACAGCAGGCCTGCAATACGTCCAGCTATGCGATGTGGAAACAGTATTCGGCAGCGATGCAGGCCAATCCGCCGATCCATCTGCGCGATTTGCTGGATATCAAGCCCTTGGGCAAATCCATCCCGATTGAGGAAGTTGAAAGCATAACTGCAATCCGCAAGCGCTTTGTCACACCGGGCATGAGCCTTGGCGCACTGTCGCCCGAAGCGCATATGACGCTGAACATTGCCATGAACCGCATTGGCGCAAAATCGGATTCGGGCGAGGGGGGCGAAGACCCCGCCCATGCCCATCCGCTGCCCAATGGCGATAACCCCTGCGCCAAGATCAAGCAGGTGGCCTCTGGCCGCTTTGGGGTGACGGCAGAATACCTCAATGCCTGCGAAGAGTTGGAAATCAAGGTAGCCCAAGGCGCCAAGCCCGGTGAGGGCGGCCAGCTGCCGGGGATGAAGGTGACGTCGCTGATCGCAAGGCTGCGGCATTCGACGCCGGGGGTGACGCTGATCTCGCCGCCGCCGCATCACGATATCTACTCGATCGAGGATCTGGCGCAGCTGATCTATGATCTCAAGCAGATCAACCCGCGCGCCAAGGTCACCGTGAAGCTGGTGGCGCAATCGGGCGTGGGCACGATTGCGGCAGGTGTGGCCAAGGCCAAGGCCGATGTGATCCTCATCTCCGGACATAATGGCGGCACGGGCGCATCCCCTGCCACGTCGATCAAATATGCCGGGCTGCCATGGGAAATGGGTCTTACAGAGGCGCATCAGGTGCGCAAAGGCACGCCGAGAATACGATCATCGGCAACACCGTGCTTTACGGGGCCACGGCAGGGTATCTTTTTGCCGCCGGACGCGCGGGCGAGCGGTTTGCCGTGCGCAACTCGGGCGCGCATGTGGTGATCGAGGGCTGTGGATCAAACGGGTGCGAATACATGACCGGCGGCGTGGCCGTGATCCTTGGGCAGATCGGGGCCAATTTCGGCGCCGGGATGACTGGTGGGATGGCCTATCTTTATGATCCCGAGGGGCTGGCCGCGCCGCTGATCAATATGGAATCACTGGTCACATGCCCGGTGACGGTTCCCCATTGGGAAGCGCAGCTAAAGGGCCTGATAGAGCGCCATGCCGCCGAGACAGAATCGCAGCGCGCAACCGAGATGCTGCGCAACTGGGAGAGCGAAAAGGGGCATTTCCTGCAGGTCTGCCCTCGCGAAATGCTGGTGCATCTGCCCCATCCCATCAGCTTTGACGCCGAGGCAATTCCGGCAGAATAAGCTGACAGAGCACTCGAAATAACAGGCGCAACGAGAGATCGTTGCGCCTGTTTTCATTCTGCTGATCCGCCCTGCCGCATCACTGCCCTGCGCCTTTGCCTTTCCGCGCTGTGATGGTGTCTGAAACGGCACAGATTTGAGAGACGGCCCGCTTTGAGGGCGCGCCGCGATTATCCCAGACTTCAGCTGATCCGATAGGCCAGCCGCAGCCCGCCCCAATGCTTGCCTTTGACAGTGATGGGGGCAGAGACATCTTTCATCATCACGAATTCACCATTGCCCATATCGCGCCGATAGGCTTGCAGCAAAAAGGGCCTTTCGCTGCGCCCGGCGGCAAGCCCCACGCGATCATCGAAAATGCGGCGATTGCGCGCGTGTTTGGCATTCCAGTCCGGCTGGCCAAGCCGCTGTGGCTGGCTGAATTTCGTGTTATGGGTGGCAATATAGCCATTGCGGTCAATCGCGGCGCAAAACACCACTTTGGCCGAAAACTGCAAAAGCCGTTCCTGTATCGCAGGCAAAGCCATATCGGTGAAGCGTGCGAATTTCGTGTGGTGCTGCAAAGGGTCGCTTTGCGGGATTTCGATATAGGTTTCGTCAAAAAGTTCTGCTTCGGTCATCTGACGCCGCTCAAGCGCCTGTTCAAACAGCGCTGAAATCTCTCTCGCGCCTTGTTTGACTGCGGCAATATAGGGGGTATCCACGGTTTCCACACCCAGCCGCGCCGTTATGCCTGTCAGGGCCTCTGACGTGTCTGTAAGGTTCAGAAGTGCATCGCGGGTTGTCACCAGATTGTTGGCCTGCTGCTCTACCCCTTGCGCCATATCTTCGATTTCTTGCAATGATTGCCCGATTTCAATATCAATGCCTGTCGCCGCCTGCACGATCTCTTGTTGCGCATGGCGCATGCCGGATAACAAATCCGGCAAGCTGCGCACATCGCCCCCGACAGAGCTTGTTTTCTCTCTGATGGAATGGGCCAGGCGGCTGGCCTCTGTGGCCGCGGAGATGACGCTTTCCATTTCCAGACGCAATTCTTCAACCTTTGCGCCAATCTCTGCCGTTGCCTGCCCTGCCTGAGTTGAGAGTTGCTTGACCTCGCCCGCCACAACCATGAAGCCGCGGCCATGCACCCCGGCGCGTGCGGCCTCTATAGAGGCGTTCAGCGACAGAAGGTTTGTCTGCCGCGCAATTCTGCTGACATCCAGCGTGACCTTGGCCACACGCGAGATAGAGGTGACCACCCGCTCAAGATGTTGGGCAATGCCATTCACACGGTCTGTCAGCGCTGCGACATTCTCCATCATCAGGGCAATCGCTTCCGAGGTTTCAGAAATCCGCGTTTCCGCTGTGTTGGAACTGTCCAGCGCCGTGTTTGCCGCTTCCATCACGGCACCACCGCGCCCGGCGACATGGCCCATGCGGGTGCGGATTGTCTGAAATGCGGCGCGCTGGTGATCGGCCAGTTGCGCCACATCCTGCACATCGCCCGTCACTTGCGCGATTGCGACAGAGATTATGCCAACGCGTTTTGCAACGCTGGCTATATCGCTGTTGATATCAATTACCTGTCCCTCTAGCATGTAATCCCGCTTTCAATGGTCTGGATGGAAAACCCGTTCTAGTCAGTTAATACGGCCATTTCGGGCGCAACTTTCCTTAAATCGGTGGGTTTGATTAATTTGGCGTGAACAGCAGCGGCGTTCGCCCCCTTGTATTTGGGGATCGGGAAAAATTTCCTGAAATTGTGATCGGTTTGGTGAAAATCCCGTCAGATGGCGATCAGGTTCATCACAAGGAACAGCGCCGCCGACAGGGCCGCAGCCGATGGCACGGTTATAACCCAGGCCGCCAGAATCGTGACGAAATGCGCGCGGCGCACCACTTTGCGGCGCTTGCGCACTTCGGGCGGGCTGGTGGTATCCACGCGCGCAACATTCAGCACGCGTTCATGATACCATTCGCGGAAAAACCCCACGCCAAAGATTGCGCCTATCGCGATATGGGTGGAACTGACGGGCAGGCCCAGCCATGATGCAAAGATAACGGTAATCGCCGCAGCAAGGGCCACGCAATAGGCGCGCATGGCATTCAGGCGGGTGATCTCATTGCCCACAATGTTTATCAGCTTTGGCCCGAACAACAGCAGGCCCACAGACAGACTGATCCCGCCAATCAGCATCACCCAAAGCGGTATCCCCACCCTGTCAGATGCGCCCCCATCCTGCACGGCATGAACAATGGCCGCGACAGGGCCAATCGCATTGGCCACATCATTGGCCCCATGCGCGAATGACAAAAGCGCTGCCGAAAAGATCAGCGGGATGTTGAACAACACTTTCAGCGATTTCTTGCGGTTTTCCATGCCCGCGCTTTGGCGGCGGATGACCGGGCGCATCACAAATGTCAGCATCAGCCCGAACACAAGCCCCAGCAAAACCGCATTGCCAAAGCTGATTTTGTAAACCTTGTCCAACCCTTTCAGCGCCAGATAGGTGGCAAAACACCCGCCCATGATGCCAATCAGGATGGGAACCCAATAGCGCGCGGCCTCTATCATATTGGGGCGGTAGATGATGCGCGAGTTTATGATTGCCAGAAAACCAGCCGCAAACAGCCCGCCCAGCAGCGGTGAGATGACCCAGCTTGCCGCAATGCGCCCCATCATCGGCCAGTTGACAGCCGCAAACCCTGCCGCCGCAATACCTGCGCCCATAACGCCGCCCACGATGGAATGCGTGGTGGAAACCGGTGCCCCGATCCATGTTGCCAGATTGACCCAAAGCGCGCCCGCCAAAAGGGCCGCCATCATCGCCCAGATGAAAACCTGCGTTTCGGCCACGGAGTCTGGCGCGATAATCCCGCGAGAGACAGTGCCAACCACATCCCCCCCCGCAATCAGCGCGCCGGCGGTTTCGCAAATGGCGGCAATGATCAGCGCTGTGCCGATGGTCAGCGCCCGCGCGCCGACGGCAGGCCCCATATTATTGGCCACATCATTCGCGCCGATATTGATCGCCATATAGGCGCCGATAATCGCGGCGGCCACCACGATCAGCCCCATCGGATCAAACCCTGTCAGAACGGCTGTCACAATTCCTGTCAGCGCCATGAAGGCCAGCGCAATCCCCGGCGCGACAAGCGGGCGGGCAGTATAGGACATGGCCTGTTCCAGCGCAGAGATGCGCTCCAGATCCTTGTTCAGCGTTTTCCAGGATTTTTCGCTTTGACCAGACACGCCCTTACGCCCCCATGACGGATTTATGACATGGCGCTAGTAGCAGACAGGGTTTCTGGCAACAATGCTCTGTGTTTTGGCCCAGAGATCAGGAAAGTGTCGTAATACTGTCACAAACTGCGCAGCAAAGCTGCCAGTTCGGGGTTGTGCACCATCTCTGCCGCCTGCGGCAGGCTGACCCAGGCACGGGTGCGTTTGTCGGCCTCTGGGTATTTGTCATGCGTTTTCTGCACCTCCAGCACAAAGACCAAAGGGCGGCATTGCACAGGCAGGCCACTTTTCTTGATCTTTGTATAGCTGAATGCACCGATTGGCGTTGTAGCGATCTGCCCGCGCACGCCCGCTTCTTCCCAGGCTTCGGCCTCGGCGGTTTGGGCCAGGGTGCGGTTCTTCATGGGCCAGCCCTTGGGAATGATCCAGTGCTGGCGCTGCAAGGTACGCACAAGCAGCACTTCGCGCCCATTGGGGCCATCGCGCAAGCAGAGGGCTGCGGCCTGCACGAAGGCAGGGCGCATGTATTCCATGACCTGATTGAAAATCCCGTTGGGCATTGACCGGATATTCATCTGCTCTTGTCCTTGTTTATCCCCGCTTTGCACGGGTTTGTAAAACTTTGATGACACCCGCTCACTCTGTCTGCGGCGTGGCCCTGTTGGCCTTGATATCGGCACGATGCGCCTTGCCGTCCAGCCGTCTGCGCTTGCTGGCCAGTGTGGGGCGTGTGGCAATGCGCGGCTTGGGCTTGTGGCACGCCTGCACAATCAATTCGGCCAGTCTGGCACGCGCAATTTCGCGGTTGCGGGCCTGGCTGCGGGTATCTTCCACCCGCAAGACAAGCGCGCCGTCCAGCGTCCAGCGCCGCCCGGCCAGCCGCTTCAGGCGTGCTTTGACAGGGGCAGGCAGGGAAGGGCTGCGCTCTGCCTCGAAGCGCAATTCCACGGCCGTTGATACCTTGTTCACATTCTGCCCGCCCGGCCCTGAGGCGCGCGAGAAGCTTTCTGTCAGCTCCCAGTCCTGCAATGTGATCTGGTCATTGATACGCATGGGCAAACAGGGGTTGATATGGGCGCTAATCGAAAGGGCCGCCCCGGTGCAAGGCGGCCCTAAGCGAGCTTCAGGAGACGGAGCCAATTAGAGCAATGGCCCAATCAGATAAGGTTTCCCGTCCGGGCTGCCGTCAGGTTCTGCCCTTTCTGACTGTTTTGACACCTCTCTCCAACATCACTCTAGACACTGGACCACCTCCTTTCAATACGTTGCTGATGAGGCGATGGTGGCACATATTTTGTGTTTGTCAAAAGTTTTTATGCGACAGGTTGCGTTAATTTCCGAACTGCCAACCGGAACGGCACAAGTGCCAACAGCGCCAAAGCCAGCTTCACACCCCAATCGGCCAGGGCCAGACTGACCCAAAGCGGCATTTCGGGGCCAAAACCCAGAAGGGGCAGGATTTCCCCGGCCCAGGACACATCATTGGCAGGTTCCAGCACACTCAGCGTGGCCGAAAAGGCGATGCTGAAAAATAAGGCAGTATCCAGCGTAGAGCCCACCAGCGTAGAGGCCAGAGGCGCGCGCCACCATGCGCCGCCGTGTTTATCGTCGCGCAAGCGGTCAAAAATCGCCACATCCACAAGCTGCGCTGTGAGAAACGCAATGCCGGAGCCAAGCGCAATGCGCAGCGTAACCAACGGACCAAATTCGCCCATGATCTGCGTGCCGATCAGGGAGCAGGCCACGCCCACGGCAAAGCCAACCCAAACCACGCGGCGCGCGGCTTGCGGGCCATAGACGCGGTTCATCACATCATTGACAAGAAACGCGAGAGGGTAGGTAAACGCCCCCCAGGTAAGCCAGTTTCCAAACAGGAACTGCACAAGAATGTTCGAGGCGACAACAATGGCCGCCATGGCAAGAATGCCGGGCAGGTAGGTGCGGGTCATGATATATGTCCGTTTTGGCAAGGTAGCGGAGACTTGTGTCACAAAGACTGGCGGCACATAGGGAATAACGCCCTGCAAGGCAAGCCCTGTTGCATTGCCGGTGTTGCCCCGCCCCGGATCAGTGCCGGGGCAGGGCGGAAGGGTTATTGCAAGATACGCCCGTCCAGCACAGGCGCGAAAGGCTCATTCTCCGACAGGTAGCGCGCCAGAACCTCTGCCAGATCAATCGCGGTATCATAGCCATTGGTGCCGCCACTGCGCAGCATGCCATAGCCATCGCCCCCGCCGGCCATGAAATTATTGGTGACAAGCCCATAGGTTTTGGCCGGATCAAGCGCTTCCCAACCGTTTTCTCCCATCACCTCTACATCTGACACGCGGCCAGAATCGGGGGCGACAGAGATATCCAGCCGGAAGCGGATGCCGCCGACCTGCGGGAAGCGGCCTGCGCCCTCGGCAACATCATTCACGCCATGTTCCAGCGCGGCTTGCAGTGTCGCGCCGCTGACTTCCAGTGTGTATAGCGTGTTCTGAAAGGGCAGCACTGTCAGCACATCGCCCAAGGTCACAGTGCCCGCCCCAAGCGAGGCCCGCAACCCGCCGCCATTGGCCAGCGCAAGGCGAATGCCCAGAGGGGCCACTTCCGCCAGCATGGCATCCGTTACCGTATTGCCCATTTCGCATTCGCGCGCCCGGCAGTTTTCGCGGCTGCCATCTATATCTGCGGCCAGTTCCGCCACGGGGCGGCGCGTCAGTTCCTCTATGGGGGCGCGCAGGGGCGCGATAAGCGCCTCGATATCCTCTGCCGGGGCATAGGTGGCATCCAGAAGCACAGTATCCCCGCTGGCGGAAATGACCGCGCCATCTTCGCCAAATTCCAGCGTCAGATCGCCCAGATAGCGCGAAAAGGCGAAAGCCTGCACAATCGGCACAGCGCGGCCAGAGGGGCTGGCCACCAGCCCGGCATAGGCCACAGCGCCATCGGTGCTGTTGGACATCAGCGTGTGGCTATGCCCGCCAATGATGGCTGAAATCCCGTCCACCTCTGCCGCGATCTGCTGATCGCGGACATAGCCAACATGGCTGAGGACAAGGATTTTGCTGATCCCGCGCCCCTGCATCTCTGCAACTGCGGCGCGCAGGCTTTCAACCTCATCGGCAAAGCGGACATCTTCGCCGGGAGAGGAGAGAAACACCGTGTCTGGCGTGGTGACGCCCAAAATGGCAATCTGTTCGCCCCCGCGCTCCAGCACCAGCGCGGGCAGGATCTTGCCATCCAGAACCGATCCGGGCGTGACAGAGATATTGCACGAGGTGAAGGGAAACTCCGCTGTCTCTATCATCTGTGCAAGGCTGTCTGGCCCGCGATTGAATTCATGATTGCCCAGCGTCATCGCATCAACGCCGATGGCATTCATCATCTGCATTTCAGCCCGGCCGCCATAGGTGGTGTAATAGAGTGTGCCTTGGGATTGATCGCCTGCATCCAATGTCAGAACCGGGCGGCCTTCGCCCTCATGCGCGGCGCGGTGCTGGCGGATGGCCGTGGCCAGCCGCGCAGAGCCGCCGAAACATTTGGCCTCTTCCGCATCTGCGGGCGAGCAATTGGAATTGAAGCGGCTGATTTCATCTATCCGGCTGTGCATGTCATTGAGGTGCAACACCCCAAGGGCAAAGCCTGTGCCCGCCCGCGCCGTGCTGAGTGAAAACCGCCCCGCACCCGCAAGCGCAAGGCTGGCGCCAGCGACTGTCAGAAATCCGCGCCGGCTGATGGATGATGCTGTCTGAACTGCCATGGTGGTGAATCCCCTTTCGATATGATCTGCAAGGCCAGTCTGTTATCGCCGGATAATACGACGGGGCGGTAACGCGGCTGCGGCCCAGCTTATGCCGGGGCGCGGTATTGACAAGGATTTTCTCTGCTTTTGCGCCCAGGCTTTGCGCCCTGCCTTGCAGTGCCGCGCCTATGCCCAGGGGATGTGCCTTTTGCGTGTGGCAGGGCAGGGTAGGGGGCGCTCGCGCCCCCTCTTTCGGCTTCGCCTCAATTCACCCCCTGAGGATATTTGGGCCAAGATGAAAGGGGCTGGTTCAGTTCGCGGCCAGAACTGCGGCGCATTGGGAGGGGAGATCGGCCATGGTGAATTCGCGCGGGTGGCGGCTGCGGGGGGCGGCGGGTTCGGTACGTTCGCGCTTGGGTGGGTTCAGGAAATCTGTGACCCACCAGTTCAATGTTTCATCGCAGCCATTCCCGCCATTGGACAATTCCGCAACTGTGGGCGTTTGTGTAACGCAGTTCCCGCTGCCGGGCGGGCATTTCAGCCGCACATGAAAATGGTAGTTATGCCCCACGGCAGGGCGGATTTTTTGCAGCCAGTGTGTATCTGCGGGCGTGGCGGTCTTGCACATTTCCAGTTTCACGGCGGCGGCCACGAAAATCCGATCTACCCGTGGATCGCGCGCAGCGTCACGCAAGAGCGCGTGGTGCTGGGCTGTCCAGTTGGAATTGGTGCTGCGCTGATCTTCGCTGCGCACGGAGATGGAGCTGATCGATTCGCGTTGTGCCGCAGACAGGGACAGGCTGCGGGGCGGCAGCATCCAGATATCTACATCCAGCCCGATTTGATGACTGGAATGGCCCGATGTCATCGGGCCGCCGCGGGGCTGGCTGATATCGCCGATATACAGGCCCTGCCAGCCGATCTGCACCGCTTTGCGCGACAGGTCTTGCACATAGGCAATTGCATCCGGGTGGGCCCAGTTGCGGTTGCGGGACAGGCGCATCGCCTGCCATGTGGGGCCCGTTTCGGGCAGCCGCACCAACCCCGCCGCGCAGCCTTTGGCGTAAGACCCGATGGCTTCGGGTGCTTGCAGCGAGGGCATGGGTTTTGCGCCAAAAAGCTGATTTGCCAGCGATTGCGCTGTGGCGCCAAATGGCAGCAGGCATAAAATCAGGAAGAGGAGGATACGCATTGAAATTCTGGCTCTCCTTCAGATTTCACCCAGATTAGCAGCACCAGCCCCAAAACGAAAAGCCCGATCAAAGGCGTAACCCCAAGGCGCTGGCTGCCTGTGGCCGTTGTGGCCAGCGCAACCAGTGCCGGGGCAACAAATGACAGCACCTTGCCCGACAGTGCATAAAGGCCGAACCCTTCGGTCATGCGCGCCGGGTCTGCCTGCCGCACCAGCATGGTGCGCGAGGCCGCCTGCAAGCTGCCGCCCGCCGCCCCGATGGCCGCCCCGCAGATGTAGAACACATTATCAGGCAGGCTGGAGCCAGCCGCCACAGGCTGAAACAGCACCATGCTGCGATCTGTGCTGACAATCACCACGCAGACAGCAATCAGCGCAATGATACAGGCCATGATCACGGGCTTTGGCCCCAGCCGCGAATCCAGCTTGCCCCCCAGCCAGCAGCCCACAGCCCCTACCGCCGCCGCCAGAATGCCAAAGATCCCGATCTGGATGATAGACCAGCCCAAAACGCCTGCCGCATAGATGCCGCCAAAGGCATAGATGCCATTGAGTGCATCGCGGTAGATCATCGAGGCCCCCAGATAAGAGAACAGGCTTTTGCGTCGGGGCAGGGCGCGCAGGCTTGCCCCCAAGTCGCGCAGGCCGCGCAGGACAGCGCCTTTGGCCTGGCGCGCAATGGGGGGCTCTTTCACCCAAAGGAAAAAGGGAATCACAAAGACCAGATACCACAGTGCCGTAAACGGCCCCACGGCCCGCGTGCCTTCGCGCAAAGCGGCATCCAGACCCAGAATCGGTTCGATCCCGATCAGCGTTGTACCGGTTTCATTTTCTGCCAGCAGCGCCAGCATGATGAACAGCGCAATCAGCCCGCCCAGATAGCCAATTGCCCAGCCGGTGCCCGAAATCCGGCCCCACTGCGCGCGCGGCCCCAATGTGGGCAGCACCGAATTTGTAAACAACACCCCGTATTCCAGCCCCACCATGCCAATCGCAAAGGCCACAAGCACAAAGAGAATCGTTGCGCTATCGGCCCCCGGTATGGCCCACCACAAGGCCCAGGCCCCCGCCACATACAGCGCCGACCAAAACAGAATCCACCACCGTTTATGCCCGGACGCATCTGCAATCGCGCCAAGAACAGGCGCAAAAATTGCGGTCAGTATGCCTGAAATCGCCAGCATCCAGCCCCACATCGCCTGCCCGCTGACAGGGTCTGGGGCCACAAACGAAGTGAAATAGGGCGCGAAAATGAAGGTCAGAAGCAAGATGTTATAGGGCTGGTTCGCCCAGTCGAACATCCACCATCCCCAGATGCGTTTGCGGATTTCTGACATGATCTCCCTTGCCCCTTATGGAAGGCTACTAAGGCAGCAGGGCAGGGGCTTCGCAAGCGCGAATCGGGCTGGGCAAAGAAAAACCGGGCAAGGCGCAGTGGCCTTGCCCGGTCTTGTGCATAAACTGCGCGGATTACTCTGGCAGAATCACGGCATCGATCACATGGATCACGCCGTTGCTGGCCACGATATCCGCCTGGGTTACAGTTGCGCCATCGACAGTGACAGTTTCACCCACGCCAATGGTGACAGAGGCACCGTTCACGGTTTCCGCCATCATGCCATCGGCCAGATCCGTGGACATCACGGCGCCAGGCACGACATGATAGGTCAGAATCGCCGTCAGGGCGGGGATATCCGCCAGCAATGCCTCGACAGTGCCTTCTGGCAGGGCCGCAAAGGCCTCATCTGTCGGGGCGAAAACAGTGAAAGGGCCATCGCCCTTCAATGTGTCAACCAGCCCGGCTGCGGTAACAGCCGCCACCAGCGTCGAGAATGCCTCATTGCCCGCCGCAATATCCACGATATCCCCGCCATGGTTGTCCGCCGCGGCGATCGAGGGAATAGCGGTTGCACAAGCGAGAGCCATCGCGCTGAGTGTTGTTCTGATCATAGGATCCTCCATAATTACATCAGGATTGATGATGCAGTATTTACGCGCCAGAACGGCCATCAGATGACCACCCCAAAAACTTGTGAACGGCCTTGATCTGGGTGTGAGCGCCGCTAAGCCAGCATGTGCCAGGCAATCCAGTCACAATGAAGTGTCTGATCCTGGATGATCTTTCGGGTGGCTGAGCAAAAAACAAGGTAGAGTGCAGAAATCACAGCGGCACCGAAATGATTTTAATGCCGTTAAACTGTGGGTTTGGTTTTTTTTGTGTTTGTGTTGAATTTTGGGGTTGCGCCTTGTCGTGGTGTTATCTAGATAGCGCTTCACCGGCGGCGGGAACGTTGTTGGGAGTGGGTTGGACTGAGACGCGGAAGTGTTGCGGTTTGATTTGCGGAAGACTTCGAGGCAGGGGAACGGGGGCTGCGCCGTGATTTAGGGTGCATCTGCTGTGATTTTTTGTCTTGGTGCTGTTTGACATGATTGGAACTTGAAGAGATATGTGGGCGGTTTGGTCTGTTTTCGATGGATCGGCCTGACACATATCGGTTCTCTAGGTGATGATGCTTGCGCTCAAGTAGCGAAGCGGTAGCGCCGATGATGAGGATGTCAGCTTCACTGTTTTGCGGCTTTTGTTTCTTTGGGAACGGAAGCACAGAACAGAGGTAACGTGGTCGGATTGATTTCTGGCCATGTGATATGTGCTTGGGTTTGACGTCAAGGACAGTATCGCGAATGTGCTCAAGCAGCCCTCCGGGCGGTAGCACACTCAAAGATGCTTTCAACTTGAGAGTTTGATCCTGGCTCAGAACGAACGCTGGCGGCAGGCTTAACACATGCAAGTCGAGCGAAGCTTTCGGGCTTAGCGGCGGACGGGTGAGTAACGCGTGGGAACGTGCCCTTTGGTACGGAATAGTCCTGGGAAACTGGGTTTAATACCGTATATTCCCTTCGGGGGAAAGATTTATCGCCAAAGGATCGGCCCGCGTTGGATTAGGTAGTTGGTGGGGTAATGGCCTACCAAGCCGACGATCCATAGCTGGTTTGAGAGGATGATCAGCCACACTGGGACTGAGACACGGCCCAGACTCCTACGGGAGGCAGCAGTGGGGAATCTTAGACAATGGGGGCAACCCTGATCTAGCCATGCCGCGTGAGCGACGAAGGCCTTAGGGTTGTAAAGATCTTTCGCTGGGGAAGATAATGACGGTACCCAGTAAAGAAGCCCCGGCTAACTCCGTGCCAGCAGCCGCGGTAATACGGAGGGGGCTAGCGTTGTTCGGAATTACTGGGCGTAAAGCGCGCGTAGGCGGATTGGAAAGTTGGGGGTGAAATCCCGGGGCTCAACCCCGGAACTGCCTCCAAAACTATCAGTCTGGAGTTCGAGAGAGGTGAGTGGAATTGCGAGTGTAGAGGTGAAATTCGTAGATATTCGCAGGAACACCAGTGGCGAAGGCGGCTCACTGGCTCGAGACTGACGCTCATGTGCGAAAGTGTGGGTAGCGAACAGGATTAGATACCCTGGTAGTCCACACCGTAAACGATGAATGCCAGACGTCGGCAAGCATGCTTGTCGGTGTCACACCTAACGGATTAAGCATTCCGCCTGGGGAGTACGGTCGCAAGGCTAAAACTCAAAGGAATTGACGGGGGCTCACACAAGCGGTGGAGCATGTGGCTTAATTCGAAGCAACGCGCAGAACCTTACCAACCCTTGACATGGATATCGCGGCTCTGGAGACAGAGCTTTCAGTTCGGCTGGATATCACACAGGTGCTGCATGGCTGTCGTCAGCTCGTGTCGTGAGATGTTCGGTTAAGTCCCGCAACGAGCGCAACCCACGTCTTTAGTTGCCAGCATTGAGTTGGGCACTCTAGAGAGACCGCCGGTGATAAACCGGAGGAAGGTGTGGATGACGTCAAGTCATCATGCCCCTTACATCCTGGGCTACACACGTACTACAATGCTACCACGGTAGGCTCAGCGACTGGGGTGAAGTCGTAACAAGGTAGCCGTAGGGGAACCTGCGGCTGGATCACCTCCTTTCTAAGGATGTTCCTGGCAGATAACGTGCTCAAGTAGCCCTCCGGGCGGTAGCACACTTATCTCGTGGAACACTTAGCAGTGGCTAGTCATAGCCACATAACAGACGGACGAAACCGTCCTCATATCTCTTCAAGACAAGAAGGTAGCGCATGACGCGCATCGCAAGATGCAGATCATGTCATCCTGATCGGGGCCTTAGCTCAGCTGGGAGAGCGCCTGATTTGCATTCAGGAGGTCAGGAGTTCGATCCTCCTAGGCTCCACCATGTTTTGTGGCGGGCGCAGCCCGCAAAAACTCTCTGGGAGAGAGTTTTTAGCAAAACATGCCAAGCAGCTCTGCTGCGCGGCAGAGTGCTTAGCCCCCGTTCGCCAGAGTGGCATTGGGGTCGGTAGCTCAGGTGGTTAGAGCGCACGCCTGATAAGCGTGAGGTCGGAGGTTCAAGTCCTCCTCGACCCACCATTGCCATATATCCCGACAAGATCATCAAGCATATGTTCGTGCTCAAGTAGCCCTCCGGGCGGTAGCACATAAGCGTGCTCAAGTAGCCCTCCGGGCGGTAGCACATAAGCGTGCTCAAGTAGCCCTCCGGGCGGTAGCACACTACACAAAACATATGCTTGATCGTCCTGTTGGACGCGGAGGGGTTCGCCCCTCATTTGACATCGTTTAGAGAGATACACATCAGTGTCATGTCGGCTGCCTCGCGTGAGAGGAGGCCCGCACGCCTTCGGGCGGTGCAAGACATGGTACTATCCAAGTCAAGTACACTAACCAAAATGTTCTGAATGCAACGCATTCAGAGCGGGAAACGTACAATGCTTTTGGTTCGGATTGTGGAGCAGGGGACACAAAAGGCCCTGCTCTTGTTGGACATGTGCAAAATCGCGGCGCTCAAGTAGCTAAGCGGTAGCGCACACTCATGCGCTCAAGTAGCCCGTTCTGGGCGGTAGCGCGCATAAAAATGTCTGGCTCTTTCTGGATCAAATCAAGCGCGATAAGGGCGTTTGGTGGATGCCTTGGCAGTAAGAGGCGATGAAGGACGTGATACTCTGCGATAAGCTTGGGGGAGGTGAGAATAACCTTTGATCCCAGGATCTCCGAATGGGGCAACCCACTTGATATTCTGTTGTTGTTGCTCATCAACAACGCACACTCCGTGCCGAGCTTTGCTCGGTGGCCAGCATAGCTGGCTGGAAGAGCGTTGGTGAGAGGTGGTCATCAACGGGGTAAATCAAGTACTTTTAGGCTGAATATATAGGCTTAAAAGAGCAAACCCGGGGAACTGAAACATCTAAGTACCCGGAGGAAAGGAAATCAAGAGAGACTCCGTTAGTAGTGGCGAGCGAACGCGGACCAGCCGAGGCCGATGAGTGACTGGAACTGTCTGGAAAGGCAGGCCATAGCGGGTGACAGCCCCGTACAGGAAGCTCTGAGGCACGTATTAAGTAGGGCGGGACACGTGAAATCCTGTCTGAAGATCGGGGGACCACCCCCGAAGGCTAAGTACTCCTTACTGACCGATAGCGAACCAGTACCGTGAGGGAAAGGTGAAAAGCACCCCGACGAGGGGAGTGAAACAGACCTGAAACCGGACGCCTACAAGCAGTTGGAGGGGGCATGACCCCTGACAGCGTACCTTTTGTATAATGGGTCAACGACTTGGTCTATCTAGCAAGCTTAAGCCGTTAGGTGTAGGCGCAGCGAAAGCGAGTCTTAAATGGGCGAATTGAGTTAGATGGATCAGACCCGAAACCGAGTGATCTAGGCATGGTCAGGCTGAAGGTTGGGTAACACCAACTGGAGGGCCGAACCCACATCCGTTGAAAAGGATCGGGATGAACTGTGCCTAGGGGTGAAAGGCCAATCAAACTCGGAGATAGCTGGTTCTCCGCGAAATCTATTTAGGTAGAGCGTCATCCGAATACCCCGGGGGGTAGAGCACTGGATGGGTAATGGGGCCCCACAGGCTTACTGATCCTAACCAAACTCCGAATACCCGGGAGTACTAGATGGCAGACACACGGCGGGTGCTAACGTCCGTCGTGAAGAGGGAAACAACCCTGACCTACAGCTAAGGCCCCTAATTCATGGCTAAGTGGGAAAGCAGGTGGGACGACCAAAACAACCAGGAGGTTGGCTTAGAAGCAGCCATCCTTTAAAGATAGCGTAACAGCTCACTGGTCTAATCAAGTTGTCCTGCGGCGAAGATGTAACGGGGCTCAAGCCATGAGCCGAAGCTTAGGATGCGAGCAATCGCATGGTAGCGGAGCGTTCTGTTCTGTACTTCTTGCGTCTTTTGCACCCTTTGGGGTGCACCGGACGCATCAGGAGTCTGCTGAGAAGCCGGCCCGTGAGGGACCGGTGGAGCGTTCAGAAGTGAGAATGTTGACATGAGTAGCGACAAACAGGGTGAGAGACCCTGTCGCCGAAAGTCCAAGGGTTCCTGCTTAAAGCTAATCTGAGCAGGGTAAGCCGGCCCCTAAGGCGAGGCAGAAAGGCGTAGTCGATGGGAATCAGGTTAATATTCCTGGGCCAGTGGATGGTGACGGATCTCAAAGGTTGTCTCCTCTTATCGGATTGAGGAGGCCGCTCAGAGGTTCCCGGAAATAGCCCCACACCAGACCGTACCCTAAACCGACACAGGTGGACTGGTAGAGAATACCAAGGCGCTTGAGAGAACCATGTTTAAGGAACTCGGCAAAATACCTCCGTAAGTTCGCGAGAAGGAGGCCCCGTTATTGCGCAAGCAGTGGCGGGGGGCACAAACCAGGGGGTGGCGACTGTTTATTAAAAACACAGGGCTCTGCGAAGCCGTAAGGCGACGTATAGGGTCTGACGCCTGCCCGGTGCCGGAAGGTTAAATGGAGGGGTGCAAGCTCCGAAATGAAGCCCCGGTAAACGGCGGCCGTAACTATAACGGTCCTAAGGTAGCGAAATTCCTTGTCGGGTAAGTTCCGACCTGCACGAATGGCGTAACGACTTCCCCGCTGTCTCGAACATGGACTCAGCGAAATTGAATTGCCTGTCAAGATGCAGGCTTCCCGCGGTTAGACGGAAAGACCCCGTGCACCTTTACTACAGCTTCACACTGGCATCAGGATTGCGATGTGCAGGATAGGTGGTAGGCTTTGAAGTGGAAACGCCAGTTTCCATGGAGCCATCCTTGAGATACCACCCTTCGCACTCTTGATGTCTAACCGCGGTCCGTCATCCGGATCCGGGACCCTGTGTGGCGGGTAGTTTGACTGGGGCGGTCGCCTCCTAAACAGTAACGGAGGCGTGCGAAGGTTGGCTCAGAGCGGTCGGAAATCGCTCGTTGAGTGCAATGGCATAAGCCAGCCTGACTGCAAGACTGACAAGTCGAGCAGAGACGAAAGTCGGCCATAGTGATCCGGTGGTCCCAAGTGGGAGGGCCATCGCTCAACGGATAAAAGGTACGCCGGGGATAACAGGCTGATGATGCCCAAGAGTCCATATCGACGGCATCGTTTGGCACCTCGATGTCGGCTCATCTCATCCTGGGGCTGGAGTAGGTCCCAAGGGTATGGCTGTTCGCCATTTAAAGAGGTACGTGAGCTGGGTTTAGAACGTCGTGAGACAGTTCGGTCCCTATCTGCCGTGGGTGTTGGAGACTTGAGAGGAGTTGCCCCTAGTACGAGAGGACCGGGGTGAACGTTCCACTGGTGGACCTGTTGTGGCGCCAGCCGCAGTGCAGGGTAGCTATGAACGGACAGGATAACCGCTGAAAGCATCTAAGCGGGAAGCCCCCCTCAAAACAAGGTCTCCCTCGAGAGCCGTGATAGACCATCACGTCAATAGGCCGGAGATGTACGCGCAGCAATGCGCTCAGTTGACCGGTACTAATCGCTCGATAGGCTTGATTTGATCCAGTAATAACCAGACTGATCAAAACAATCCAAATTCACCAAAAGCAATGACCAAACATAGTATGGTGGCAAATACCACCCACTGATGTGTCCTCTGAACTGTCACAACTCGACACTCAGAAAAAAAACGTGTTCCTTCTCAGGTCTGGTGGCAATAGCGCGAGCAAAACACCCGATCCCGTCCCGATCTCGGAAGTTAAGTGCCGCAGCGGCAATGGTACTGCGTCTCAAGACGTGGGAGAGTAGCTCACCGCCAGACCTGACAAGAAACACAATTCCTCTCAAAACATTCCAACATACCAACGCGGGGTGGAGCAGCCAGGTAGCTCGTCAGGCTCATAACCTGAAGGTCACAGGTTCAAATCCTGTCCCCGCAACCATCGTCACTTGCCCAACACCCGCACCACCCGTGCGGGTTTTTGCGTTCGTGGCTATCCCATTGCCACACAATGACAAAATCGCCCCCAATTCCCCCACCAACTCGATCACGTGCCCGTTTGGCGCGTTCGCGTCCGGCATCATCTTCACGCTCTCGATCAGGCCCCGCAGCAGGTCCGCCGCTTCAGGCCGCGCCTCGGGCGCATTCAGGGCCGCCGCAAGGTCCGTGACCTTGCGGGTGTAGCTCTCGGCCAGCCCGGGGTGGATCGCCACGGGTTCCGGTTCCGGCAGGGCCGCCAGTTTTGTTTCCAGCCCCAATCGTTCCCCCTCCAGCGCGTCCATCCGCGCCTTCATGCTCGGGTGGAACATGCCTTCGGTGATCGCGGTCACGATGTTCTCGATATCGCGCCGCACCTTGCCGAGCCGCCGTTCCTGGTCGCCCCGGGCGGCCAAGGTCTCCAGCCGGTCCGTCTGCATCTCCTTCTGCCAGGTCGTGATATACTCCCGGATCAGGTCGGGGTGCATCAGCCGGGTTTGCAGCCCGTTCAGGACGCGGGTTTCCACGTCCTTGCGCGCGATCGTCTTGCGGTTCGCACAGGTCCCGCGGTTGCGGGCCGCGGAGCAGCCATAGCGCGTGTCGCTGATCATGATATAGCCCGCCCCGCAGCAGCCGCAGGTCAAAAGCCCCGACAGCAGGTAGCGCGGGCGGTGCGCGCGTTCGATCTTTGGCGCGTCCGGGTTGTCCGCCCGCTCAGTGAGGATATCCTCCCGGATTGCGCCCTGACGGCGTTTCACGCGCGACCAGAGCGCATCGTCGATGATCCGCAGATGCGGGACGTCCTCTGTCACCCACGCGCTCTCGGGGTTCAGCCGCGCCTGCCGTTTGCCGGTATCCGGGTCTTTGATGAAATGCTGCCGGTTCCAGACCAGTTTGCCGATATAGAGTGCGTTGTTGAGGATCCCCGTGCCCCGCGCCCAGTTCCCCGATATCGTGGAAAACGACCACGTCCCGGATCCCTTCCCGCCCGAGCGGGGCGGGGCAATGCCGTCGCGGTTCAGCCCGATTGCAATGGACCGCGCGCTCAGCCCCCGGTCATATTCCGTGAAAATCCGCCGTATGATCGCGGCCTCGGTGTCGCTGATCACCCGGTCGCCCGTGGTGCAGGTCCCGTCCGGAAGGGGCTGGCGGTCGAGGTGGTAGCCGTAGCTGATCCCGCCCGCCGATTTGCCGGCCTTCACCCGCCCCTCAAGTCCGCGGTGGGTCTTCTCGGCAAGGTTGCGCAGAAACAGGGCGGACATGGTGCCGCCAAGGCCGATATGCATCTCCGAGATGGCGCCCTCGGCCTTCGTGAAAATCTCCACGCTCAGGAACCGCATCCGCTTGTGCAGCCCCGCGATATGTTCCTGATCGCGCGACAGCCGGTCCAGCGCCTCAGATATCAGGACATCGAATTGTCCGGCCATGGCCGCCTGCTGCATCGCCTGAAATTGTGGCCGCAGCTGAGTCGCCCCGCTGATCGCCTCATCCGCGAAGACCTCCACCACAGTCCAGCCGTGATCCTCGGCCAACCTGCGACAGATCCGGATCTGGTCAGGGATCGACGCGGCTGACTGCATATCACTTGAATAGCGCGCGTAGATTGCCGCCCGTAAACCTGTCTTCGCTCTCATTTCCGTGTCTCCTGTTCTTCCGCGCGCGCCCGTCGCGCATCGGCACGCGCCAGCAGCCTTACCATTTCCACCAGCGCCTGATGCGGCGGAGGCAGGGCGTCTGCCGCAACAGAGGCGATTTCCGCCGCCGCGATCTCGTCAGTGTCGTCCTGCGTCTGTTGGACGGGGCGCGCCTTACGCCCTGTCTGCTCTTCCGTCTTATCCGTCCGGGCCGCGCCCGAAATATGCTGCGTCTGCGCAGCTCTCTTGCGTGTCATCCATCATTGTCCCGCCCCTCCTGCCGCCCGATTCTGGGATGCGTTTGAGATCAAGAATTGCTGGAGCTTCTGCCCCACAGGCCACCCGGCCCGCGTCCATAGAATACCTCACTCCGCACCTGTTCGTCCTGCCTGGAATCGGCCCGAAATGCAGGTTCTTGGGGATAAACTTGCTGTCGGGCCGCGCCCCTCGTGTCCTTGAGGCGCGTGTGGCGCGCCATGACGGGTCTGGACCCGAGAGCGGGGCGCTGTTCATGAACACCGTGAGTCCCCTTGATTGAGGAGCGCAAGCCCGCCCGGTTATGCCGGATGCAATGAAGGTGATCGCCGCTTTGTCTGGTTGTCCTGGTCTTCTCCCGCCCGCACCACAGCGCGGGCGGCATGCCTGCGGCGCTTGGTGTTTGGTTTTTTTGTTTTGGGTTCGTGATTTGGTTTTTTGGTCCTGACGCCTCGGGTCCTGGAAAAAGAAAAAAAGACTGAAGGCCGCCCCTCGGGCGGGAAGCCTGCGGCGCTATCTGGTTTGTTTGAGGTGTGGGATGGAGGTAGGTCTGTTCCTTTGGTCCGAGGTTTGTGAGCTGACGGAAGATGAAGCCGCCCGTCGGGCGGGGTGAGGTCGCGCTTGATCCGGGTGTTTCCGGAACGGATCATCGCGCGAACCGATGTCATCGCGGCGCAGGATTTCCGCGGCTCTGTCTATATTGCCGGCCAGGATAGTTGTGTGTTGGGGCCGGACGTCGCGCCGGACGATGTGCGGGCCGATGGAAATGGTGGCGATGCCGCCGCGCCGGGCGGACGGGCAGCGGCGGCGCTGCGGTCGGAACGGGGGCGGTCTTGGGCATTGAGGCTCTCCTGATATATCGTGCCGGACGGATGAGGGACGCAGGCTGTGATCGGCGCGCCCGGCCCGGCGCGCGGGCCGGCCGCGCGCGCTTTGGGGTGCAGGTCCGGACAACGCGCGCGCTGGTCTGCTCACGCCGCGAAGGGCCGGACGATGTCCGGATCGGGTGGGGTGTTGGTGTTGTCGGCCCGGTCCGGCCCTGTCCGGACGTCGTGTGGAACCCGCGCGTGCCCCCGTTCCAGAGCGATCGTCAGCAGGCGGGCTTCAGGGGGTCCGGCCGGACCACCGGAGGGGCTGACCACATCGCCCGTCGCGTCGGAATTCTCCGCCACGGGGACCGGGGGGACGGGCGCGCCAGTAGCCTGTCCGGGAGGAGTCTGTCCGGGAGGGGTTTGTCCGGGAGGGGTTTGTCCGGACACAGGTCCGGCCGCTGCATCCGGCACGACCTTTGCGACCAGCGCGTCCAGCTCCGGTCCGGTCAGCAATCCTGTCCGGACCAGTGCGGCGGCCATCTCCTCCAGAACGGGGCGGTTGGCCTCAATGATTCGCAGGGCGCGGGCCTGCGCCTCCCTCAGCCGGACCTCGACCCGCGCGCGCAGGACCGGCTCGAGGCGCAGGCGGGCCAGCACCGTCTCCGGATCGCCCAGCCAGACGAGGTCCTGGCCCAGTCCCCATGACAGCTCCAGCGCCGCTGCTGTCTGCGTGGCGCGTGAGAGATCGCTATTGGCGTCGCCACCCGCCCCGCCGGAGGGTTCCCCGAAGATGAGAATTTCTGCAGCACGCCCGCCGAGATCATTGGCCAGCGTATCGGCGATCTCATTGCGGCGCTGGCTGCGGCGCAGAAGCGTCTGCTGCGTCACTCCGCCGCCGCCCTGGATCGCCAGCATCTGCGGGCGCGCGATACCGGTCGCGGCACCGGTGAGCGCATGACCCGCCTCGTGCACCGCGATCTGCCAGCGGAGCTCCTCCGGAACCGGCGGGCGCAGATCGCGCAGCGTGGCGCTCAGATCGTCGTAGGTGAGCGGGCGCGACGCGCGCCGCGCCCGCGCCCGGGCAGAACGGACCAGTCCTGCAATATCTGCCCCCGACATGCCGGATGCCTGCGCGGCAAGGCCGGTCAGGTCCGCATCGGCCAGATCAGGCCAGGCCTGCCAGCGGATCGCGGCGGGGATCAGATCATGCGTCGGGTAGCCCAGATGCAGCACCCGGTCGAACCGGCCGGGGCGGCGGATGGCTTTGTCGATCCGGTCCGGATGATTGGTCGCGCCCATGATGACCACGCCCTCATGCCCTTCATACCCGTCCATGGCGGCCAGAAGGCCCGTCACCACATACTCGGTCCAGGCGCGATTATTGTCCCCCACCCGGTCGCGGTCGCCGACCGCATCCAGTTCGTCGATGAACAGGATCGCAGGCGCGAGGGCGGCGGCGCGCGCAAAACACTCCCGCATCGCCTTGATCACCTCACTCCCGCGGCTTCCCTCCGAGGACCAGTCGGCGATCGAGCCGGAGATCACGTTGATCCCCGCCGATCTGGCGATCAGGCGCGGAACTTCGGTTTTGCCGCTGCCCGGCGGGCCGGACAGGAGCACGCCGCGGGTGACGTCTTTCCACGCGATCTCGCCTGCCTGCCAGGCCAGCAGGTCGGTGACCATCTGCTCAAGGGGCTCGCGCACCTCCTGCGGTAGCGGGAAATCGGCCAGCCCCGGCCCATCGGCAGTCTCAGGTGCCGCAGTCCGCACCAGGGCTGCGATGGCACCCTCCCGCGTCGGGCTACGCAGGGCCAGCACCAGATCATCCGGCCCCAGGACCTTGCAGCGGGTGTCGTCGGGCAGGTGGGCGAGGGCAACGGCAACGGCAACACTGTCGCTCCGGTCACTTACATTCCGGCCCCCCGCATCGGGGTAAGCGTCGGTCAGGATCCCGGCCAGCATGGCCCGGTCGAGGGGGGCGAGGTGGATCACCTGCGGTTTCAAGGCGCGCAGGGCCGAGGGCAGGGTTCCGGCCGCCACCGCCACCGCGACAATCGCGCGCCGCGTCTCCAGCGCTGTGCGGACCGTGGGCACAAGCTGGCCGACCGGGCCAGCGCCCGTTTTGCGGTTGTCCTTCGACAGCATTGTTTCTTCCGCGCGTACCGCCTTGGGCAACGGCGCATCCTCCGGCCAGAAGGGCGCGCGGCTCAGGATATGGTCGAGGACCTTGTACAGGGGCTCCTCCAGACCAAGGGTGTTCGCGAAAAGCACTGTCAACGACCCGGGCGCGCTGAGGGCAGTATACATCGCGGCGGGGCCGCCGAATGTGGCGGCCAGCCGGATCACCGCCAGGGACACCACAGGGCGCAGGGTATAGACCAAAGCATCCTTGCCCGACCCGTCCGGGACAGGCGGTAGGGCGTCCGCCATCAGCGCGGCGGCCGCTTCCGCCTCCGCTTCAACGTAATCAAGAATATCGTCCAGATCGGTCCGCGGCAGCGGGCTGGCGGTGGCCAAAGGGCGGGAAGGGGTGGAGGCGGAGGTGGAGGTTGAGCTGGACGACGTGGCGGGGTTGGCCTGCCGCAGCGGCGCACCCGCGGAAACCGGCATATCGGTCGGCGCAACGTAAGGCGGGTGGGTGGTGATGACACCGCTGAGGGTCGCCCAGCCGGGATGCTCAAGAAGCAGGCTCTCGCGGATCGCTGCGGCGAAAGCGCGCCAGTCAGCCAGGGCGGCCGTGCCGCTGGTGGTGGAGGTGTGCGGGAGGGTCGGGGTCGGGGTCGGGGTTGTGGGCTGCGTCATGTGAAGCCTCCGTCAGGAATAAGGAAAGGGGAAACGGTTCGGCCCAAGGGCAGGCCGGGCACGATATCTGGTTACAGCGGGGGGGCGGGTGTCGCGGGTGGGCCTGGTCATGCGGGCGCGGGTCAGGCCGACCCGATCAAGCGGTTCAGGTCACTTAGCCCCGATCCAGGCGACGCCGTGGACTAGGCGGCCCCGGTCTAGGCGGCCCCGGTCTAGGCGGCCCCAATCTAGGCGGCCCCAACCTAGGCGGCCCCAACCTAGGCGGCGAGGTCGAGATCGTGGTCCCACCCGCCCGGAATGGCGTCGGTGTGCCCAAGCCGTGCCAGCGCGGCATCAAGGGACGCCCGCGGGTTCCGGCGCAACTCCGCGATCTCGGAGACGTGGATCACCTGGCGAAGCTGCCAGTCCGCCGAGAAACGCACCACATTCTCGCTTAAGATGACGGTCGCGAGAATGTCGAAATCCTCTGGGCGATATGGCCCGCGCCCGGTGCAGCCGCGTTCGGAGCGCTGCCGCAGGGTGAAGATGTAATCGCCATTCGGCGATTGGGAATGGCGGGTCTTGACCTGAATACGGAGCGACGCCCCGTCTGGCAGGATGAGCAGCCGGTCGTGGCGTTCATGTTCGTCGGCAGGATAGACCCGCTCCCCAAGGCGCGTCAGCAGGCTGTCGACCAGTTGTTCGGCCGCACGCCCAAGAATCTTGGCGTGACGGCAGAGGTCGGCGACCGGGGTCTCGGGGTAGGCTGCCAGCGCCTCGCGGGCGTCACGGATCTCGGCCGGGCGGTCAGGGGGCGTGAAGCCCGGAAGCAGAAGCTGCATCTGCGCCTCCTTCAGTCTGAAACATATGAGAAAACGGGGGGGCTCCCCCCCCCCTGCAAGGTCGTGGGGCGTTTAGGCCGCCAAAGCAGGTCCACAGGCACCATTTCCGTCCGGACCGGGCCCGCCGAAATCCTGGAGCTGCATCATATCCGCGACCAGGCTGAAGAACCGGGCCTGCATCTGCCGGGTCTGGCGCGCCACCGCATGGGCACCCGGCACCATGAACTGCGGCTGGTAGTCGACGAGCGTGTGGAACAGGAACAGGCGCGCGTCATCGTCTTCCTGCCCGATCAGGCTGAACAGGCCATATCCCATCTCCCACAGCGCCCGGTCTTCACGGCGGAGCAGATCTGCGGACATGACCTGATGAAGCGCGTCGAACATCGCGGTCAGGGCCGCCTCGGACCGCTGCATCGCCAACCCGAAGGGCTGCGTCCGGACGTCTCCCGCCCCCGGGCGCTGGAGCATCTGGTCTGCGCGGACGAACCGGTCCATCGCGCCCAGAAGGCCGGTGAAGCACCGCGACATCCCAGTATGCGCCACAGTTGCGCTGCAGGACATCCCCACCATCTCTTCATGGTCGACCACTTCCCCCCCGGTCCCGGGCAGCGCGATATGCGCCGCGAGCGCGTCGAACGCCGTGTCCAACAGGGCGTTGTAACGAGGCAGGCCCGCCCGGTATAGCGGGAAGAGCACCGTCTCATGGCGCATCGCAAGGATGTTGCGGATCATCGCCACCTCGGTGGGCTTCTCCGTCGTCAGGACGGTCCGGACCATCTTTGCCGCGGTCTGCAGCCCGTAGGCCATCTCGTCTTCGGTCTCCCCCGCGAGGATCACCGCGCAATGGGTCAGCGCTCGGGCGCGGGCCGCATCCACCGCGCCTGTGAAGGCCGCAAGCGCGGGATCCTGGCCGCCATAGCCGCCAAGATCGCGCTCGGCAGATGTCAGTTGGACCAGCGCCCCGACCAGAGCAGTAAACCGCGCGAACATCGCGCGCAGCGGGGGTTCAGTGAACGGGGGAATAGTGGTATCGATACGCTTAGCCATCGGAGCCTCCTTGCAGGTTCTGGCGGTGAGGGAGAACGCGAGGGTGGAGCCTTGCGTCTCTCCCGATTATATGGAACCAATAAACCATAAATACAAGAGTGAAACGTGACCGATAACGATAAAAAACTTAGCCGCGGTCGGCCACCGACAGACACAGAGCCGGTGAATCTGCGTCTCCCGCGAACGATGATCCATGAACTGGATCGGCGCCGGAAGCTGGAAGCCGACCTGCCCAGCCGACCAGAGATGATCCGCAGACTTCTTCAAGACCTCTTCGACGGGAGGTGACTATCCCGCTGTATAGGCAATGTTCAGGTCGCGGTTTCACGGGTGGCAACAAGTTATTCGACGGTTCTGCTTACCTGCAGTCTGGAAAATCGCATCAAAGCGGAAGCTTCCCCTGTCGGGCGTCGCTCTCGGATTTACGCTGCGCGCGGCGCTTCTTTGCGGGCGGCGCCTGGTCTTCAACTAGGGGCGTAAGGCGCGAAAAGTGCCGGGCCCGGGCCTCCGCAGCAAGATTCTGAAAATACTCATTCTGGTCCACAGGGATCCATACGTTCGCCCGAAACAGCCCTTGTGCCTTTTTCCGCGCGACAGAGCGGCGGGCGAATTCTGCGTGCTCCTCACGTTCAGCTCTGGTGCGACGACGCTTCGTCGGGGTGGATTGTGGTGTTGGTTTCTTGGACATCGCGGCTCCCTCCTCGCCTTCCCCCAAAGCGTCCGCGACCGGCGTGAAAGTACAAACCGCTGAAACCCCAACAAAGTGATCACGTCTGCGTGATGATCCCACCCGCATCGGCGCTCGCATCATCGCCCAGGTCAGCGCTGACCTGAGCGATGATCCAACCGGTGCGGGCGGAGATGTCGGCGCCCACCTCAGCGCTGAGGTGAATACTTACTTCAGCGCTGAGCCGAACATGGACGGTCATGCCGGATGTTCTGCGGGGTCCCCCGTGACGCACAGGGCGGAGGCTGTGTGAAAACCCGACCATATCTGCGAGTTTGAGCGCGGAAATAGCGTTGGGACGCGATTTGCGGCCGAATTGATCGCAAACCCTTTTCTGGGCGCATTTTAGTGCAAAGAGAGCAGATTTGGGGACGATATCGGTAATTATCGACAGGCATTCCCACTTTCACCCCGAGATTGCGACCATCAGCCCCTTGAGCCCGACCAAGGCGATCATTCGCTTGATGTTGTAGGCCAGCACATTCAGCGCCATTTCGGTGCCCACGCCACCCAGCCGCCGGGTCAGGAAATGGCAGGGTCCGGTCCAGGACTTGATTGTGCCGAACGGATGTTCAACCGTTGATCGGCGCACATTCATCGGGGCGGCCGGGCTGCGGCGGCGGGCATTCGAGGCTTCGACCAGATGTTCATGTTCCCATCTTGAGACCCGCCGCTCATATCCTGTGGTGCATTGTTTTTTGAGGGCGCAAGTCTTGCAGGCATTTGTCCAATACCGCCGCATTTGCAGACCCTGCTGCTCGGTTGTGGTGCGGTGTGTCAGCGCCTGCCCAGCTGGACAGCGATAGACATCATTCTCATGCTCATACGCGAAATCGGCCTTCACAAAACGTCCCTTTGAGCGGGCGCCGGATGTGTCCGATCGCGGCACAGTCGCGGTGATGCCGGCCTTGTGACAGGCGAGAATTTCAACGCCGCTGAAATATCCTTTGTCTGCGATGATGTGCAGCTCCTCACGCTGCAATGCGGCCTTTGCCTGTGTAGCCATCTTTGTCAGCAGGTCCCGGTCATGCCCCTGGTTTGTGACCTCATGCGCGACGATCAGGTGGGTTTCGGCATCAACCACGCTCTGGACGTTGTAGCCGACATGCCCGCTGTGCTGCGCACGTGTTGCCATGGCACGGGCATCGGGATCGGTGAGTGATATCTGCCCGTCAGGCGCATCGGCAAGTTTCTCTTCCATCGCCAACAGGCGCTCGATCTCTTTGCGGATGCGGTGATATCGGCCGGTCAGATGCGCGGCACGCTCGGCGCGCGCAGCACCGGTTTCCTGACGATCAATCCGGTCGGCCTCCTCGATATAGCGGCCAACCTCGGCTTCCAGATGCGCCATACGGCTGGCGATCTTGCCCTTGGTGAAGTTCCGGTCGCGATTGTTGACCGCCTTGAACTTGCTGCCATCCACGGCGACGACTTCGCCCTTCAGCACGCCAATCCGGCGGCACAACTCGACGAATTTCGCGCAGGTCTTCCGGATGGCCGGACCGTTCAGCCGCCGGAACTCCGCAATGGTCTTGTGATCTGGAACCAGCCGCCCGGTCAGCCACATCAACTCGACATTGCGCCCTGCTTCGCATTCCAGCCGGCGGCTGGAGGGGATCCGGTTCAGATAACCGTAGATGAACAGCTTCAGCAGCACAGCCGGGTGATACCCCGGTCGCCCGGTGCGGGCAGCGGCATGGCGTTGAAACCCGAGCGCGGGCAGATCGAGCTGGTCGACAAACAGATCGACCACACGCACAAGGTGATCTTCCCCGATCCAGTCGTCCAACCGCTCCGGGAAAAGCGTCGTCTGGTCCCGGCTGATGCCCTCAATGAAACCTGCCATCCGAACCCTCCAAGCCATGGGTAAGCATAGCATAAATCTGGGTTTTTACACAGCCTCGGCGGAAAGCAGACTGATGGTTGTGCAGAGTGGCAGTCGCAGCGAAACCGTGAAAGCGGTCGATCATAAAGCGCTCGACAGGTGAACTTGTGCTAGTTCTGGGAGGCGGAAAGCCGAATGATACCTGTTAGATAGATTTGTGATGCCGTTAAGTTCCGCTGCAGCAGCGCGTTGGGCTTCCTCTACCGACGAATTATGATACGTCTGCAGCAGAGGGAAGGGAGTTCAGGATGGTAAACGGGTCGAATGCAGATTCTGACAAGGACGATGTCGAGGGGCTCGACATGGATCCAGAGGCATCTCGTACGGATTATCCTCTGGAAGACGTAATGGTCAGAACCGAGACGCGCTCCGCTCGCGAGGTTGTGGAACGCATCAGCAAAGGCCGCTACATTATGGATCCCGAATTCCAAAGGGCATTCGTTTGGGATGTCGAGAAGCAATCAAAGCTCATTGAAAGTTGCGTCATGCGCATTCCGCTTCCGGTATTTTACGTGGCAGAGGCGATGGATGGCCGCATTATCGTTGTCGATGGGCTGCAGCGATTAACGACCTTCTCACGGTTCCTGAAGAACGAGTTCAAGCTTAGTGGCCTGAGTCCCAAACAAGGTAATCCGCACTATTTGGAGGGAAAGTTCTTCAAAGATCTCGAGCCGAGGCTACAAGAGCGGATCGAAGACACCCAGTTGGTACTTTACATTCTCGACAGGAAAGCACCCGAGGCTGCTCGCCTCGATATCTTCGACCGTGTGAACAGCGGGTCGCCGCTCACCCGTCAGCAGATGCGCAACGCGCTTTATTCGGGAAATGCGACGCAATGGCTGCGGGAGCAGGCTGCCTCAGTGGAGTTTCAGCAGGTCAACGCTGGTTCCTTGAAGTCAAAGAGCATGCGGGATCGCGAAGCAATAAACCGTTTCGCCGCGTTCTATTCTCTGGGCCACAAGTCCTATGTGAGCGGTGAAATGGACGAGTTCCTTGCGCGGGCGCTAGCGCATATGAATTCAGCTTCCCCCTTGGAGCTTGGTGAAATGCAGGACCGTTTCCGACACTCCATGAAGTGGAACTATCGTCTTTTCGGCCTGCAGGCCTTCCGGAAATCGCTAAGGGAAAATAATCCCAATGCACCGCGTACCCCGCTGAATATTTCCATGTTCGATGTCTTCTCCGTCTGTTTCGCCAAGATTAGTGAGAATCATCTATTGGCAGATGAAGCGGGCTTCAAAAGCAAGGTGATCTCCCTGATGCAGGACGAGGCATTCGTCTTCCAGGTCAGCTACTCGACCAACAGTGGGAGTCAGGTGACAGGCCGGTTCGAAAAGGCATTCGAGGAATTCGCGGGATATTTGGTATGAGCTTTCGTGTATCTGTCGAGGGTTTCAAGTGTTTTGATCAACTTGACCTCGACCTTTCGGATCTGACACTTTTTACTGGGTTCAACGGCGCGGGAAAGTCCACCGCGATTCAGACCCTACTTCTGGTGAGCCAGTCGCTTCGCATCGCGCCCAATGGCGACAGGATCGATCTGGACGGACCTTTGCTGCATCTCGGGACTGCAAATGACGTTGCGAGATCAGCGAGCCAAGGACGCATCGCGATCGCTTTCGAAGAGGACGGCGTCCGAGCGATGTGGACCCTGACGGCAGAGCGCAGGGTCCGCTACCTCAAGGTTGAGAGGGCGCGGTTCTCTGCCGATGACAAAACCCTCGACATGATCGGTGTCGCGGCACCCATCGGTAATGCTGCATGGGCCTTGTGCGAGAAGGTCAGTGGATTGACGTTCCTTGGTGCTTCGCGGCTGTTCTCCAACACAGCCTGGCCGTCCCCGCCGATCACGACACCCTTTGGCGATGTCGGGAAATCGGGGGAGTTTGCGCCTTATTGGCACTTTCAGATCGCGGATGAGGAAGTCCCCGAGGAGCGTCGGCATCCGGGCGAGGAACGCACAACCGTGCGCGGCCAGGTTGATGCCTATCTGTCGCAGCTTTTCCCCGGGGCGATGGCCAATACCGACCAATTGGTCGGGTCCGATCTGATTAGGCTCGATCTCGCACTTGGATCCTCGGGATGGGTGAGGCCGGGAAACATCGGCTTCGGATTGACCTACGCCTTTCCTTTGATCGTCGCGATGCTTGCTGCCCGGCCTGGGCAACTGGTGATAGTGGACAGTCCGGAAGCGCATCTTCACCCACGCGCCCAGTCGGAATTGGGAAAGATCGTCGCACGGTTCGCGGCAGCGGGTGTACGCATGTTGGTCGAAACTCATAGCGATCATTTTCTTAATGGCGTCCGCCTTGCTATTAAGCAGGGGTCATTGCCTCCAAGCAAGGCCGCGATTTATTTCTTCGGTGGCGCGTCCCAACAGAACCATGGTGTTCAGAAGCTGAATATTGACGACAGCGGCGAGATTGATCGCTGGCCGTCGGGCTTTTTCGATCAGGCAGAGAGCGACCTTGGCGAACTTCTCGGGTTGTTGGACTAGATGGATCTCCACCTGAACGATCTGTCGCTTGGCGGCCAATTCGATACGCGCGAACAGGCGGTTCACGCGCTTCTTGGTATCTTCGCAAAGGTTCAGAAGCGAAGGTTCAGGTTGGTGGTCTCGCGGGGACTGCTTTCCAGACCTGCTGTCGGGACGATGTCTCTGAACAACATAGTCGCTGCCGCGCGCCAGACGGAGCGGGCCCTCCTCCTTAACTGGCTTGGAAAGAGCGGGCCGTTCTCCGATGATGAGCCCATGGAAACGGTGGATGACCTTTGGTGGTTGGATGAGGATGAAGTCACCGATCAGGGCTTGGGCGCTGCCGGGCGGAAGCTTCTCGTTGGCGAGGCCGCGTCTTCCTTTAGCCTGACCCACGGATCGTCGTCCCGGTTCGAGAGATCGCCTTTGGAGGTGCTGCAGGGCCTGCCTGGTGAGCCGCTTTGGATCGCTTCGGTGGTCAATTATTGGGATTTTGCTGGGCTCGAAGCTTTGGACAGCTCGATCGAAGTGGAGCCTGAGAGCTGGGACAGCTTCATTTCCGCCTGCATCAGCCGCTATCCCAACCTGATGATCGATGAGCAGAATTTCACCACGGGGCTCAAGAAGCACCCCTTCCATAGAAATGTCGTTCGTCGCGGGTTCGTACTACTCGGGGTGCTCGACGATCTCGCAGGAGGTATCGGTAGCGATGGCGCCCTGTCCGAACCTGCCCTGAGATTGCTCGAGGACTATTTCCAGGGTGGCAAGGCGTTGTTTTCCGACGAAGAGCCGCAGGATAAGCGTGTGTTCATTTTCCGCGACAACAGCAACGGGGACGATATCTATTGCTCGTGGCACGGAAAAGTAAAAACTCCCCAATTTCGCCTACACTTTCAGTGGCCGGTTCCCCCGGGGCAGAAATACATTAAAGTGATGTACTTTGGGGAGAAGTTGACGAAGTGGTAAGCGTTGGGGAGTGTCGAGTGATGAATGCGATCGAAGGGTAACATCATCACTTGAGAAAACACCAAGCGCTTGGTTCAGTCTGCTTCCGTGCGAGCGTTGGCTAGTCATTGCTGCGGTGTAGGCCGAGTGTCGGCTTTCGGGGATGCTGCCGCGCAGCTCCGACTAGGCTCGATAGGACGCAATGGGCCGCACGTCCCCCTCCCTCACCCGGCGATCCCCAACCCCGAGCGCAGGTGGTCGGGCACCGGGACCGGCAAGCGCCAGGTCACCGTGATCGGTTTTTCGCCTTCCCAGCCCGCAAATTCGGGCTGACCGCAGTAGAGGAACGGTGCGGCTTTGCCGTTGCGTAGCTTTCCGTTCCGGACGAACAAGTGGATCCGTGCCTGACCGTCGGCGCCTGACAGCATGCGTCCGATCTGGCTGTCGCGGCGGGTCTGGGTCTGGCTTTGCCATTGCATCCGGTCGGGGCCGAGGAAGTGGTCTTCGTAATGGGATCCCGCCGTCAATCCGCCTTTCTTCAGCGTGGTCAGCAGGATCAGGATGTTGTCTAGGCGGATGATGCCGGCGTTCCAGTTTCCGGTGCTGAACCGTGCGCCAAAGAGGGGCGGGATGTCTTCGCGCAGGTATTCCCGCCACAGGTCCGGTCCGGCTGTGGTGAATGGCACGGGGGACTCGGCCGCTTGCTGTTCGGGCAGCGTCCTCAGCCGCCATTCGGCCAGTTCGGCCAGCATCGCGGCGGCCTGTCCGCCCGGATCGGGCCGGGTCAAGCGCAGGCGGTCACCATCGGCCGACAGGAGCGGCTCGAAGGCCCAGAAGGCGCGCCCGTCCCCGGGCACTGGGCTACCGTTATCGGGCAGGCGGCGCAGCACCTCCAGTGCAGGCGGGGTGAGGGACCGGTCCCGCTCCACCCGCCGCAGCAGCTCTCCGACAGTAGCCAGCGCCGACGCGTCCACCGGATCCCCCATGTCGCGGACGAAGTCGAACCAGCCGCCGTGCCCATTGCGCGCGGGATCAAAGCCCATGGCTGCCACCTCGGCCGCCCGGGGACGGCGCCCGTTGTGCAGGTGGAAGTCGCGGTATTGCGCCTCCAGATCCTCCATCCCCGACTTCGGGCGCAGCAGGTCGCGCAGAATCTCGACGACCCGCAGGTCATAGGTCACCGAACAGCCCGGCGGCAGGGCCATCTGCCCCGCGACCGCCTGTTCCAGCCGCAGTGCCAGCGACCGGTCACCCGGTCCCGCATCCAGCAGTGCCCGCAGCTTGGTCAGGAACACCCGGTGGTTCCCGATATAGTCGATGACACGCAAAACCTTGCCCTCGACCAGGCGCAGGCCGCGGCCTAGCTGTTGAAGCCACAGGATCACGCTTTCTGTCGGGCGCAGCATCATCACCGTGCCGATCGCGGGCACGTCCACCCCTTCGTTGAACATGTCGACGGCGAAGAGGATGTCGATCTCGCCCCGGCCCAGCTGGTCCAGCGATGTGGCGCGCGGAGCCGAACCCGGGCCAGAATGGACGGCTACGGCGCGCAAGCCCCCGCTGCGGAAAAAGGTGGCCATGAACTCGGCATGCCGGACCGAACAGCAAAAGCCGATCGCCGGGCCCGCGCGGTGGCGGTGGAATTGGTCCAGCGCGTTCTGCGCGCGTGCTTCGGTCGCGAGCGCCGCCTCCAGCGCCTCGGGGTCGAACTGGGTGGATCGCCAGGGGATCTGGGCATAATCGACCTCGTCCGGCACGCCCATGTAGCGGAAGGGGGACAGAAGCCCGGCCTCGATCCCGTCGAACAGGTCGCAGTAATGGACCAGATTGTCGCCACACAGCGCCAGCAGGTCGGCTCCGTCCGACCGGTCCGGGGTCGCGGTCAGACCCAGCAAGAAGCGTGGGGTGAAGTGGTCGAGCAGCCCGCGATAGCTGGCCGCGCTGGCGTGGTGGAATTCGTCCACCACGATGTAATCAAAGGCGTCCGGGGCGAAGCGCCGCAGGTGGGCGACCCGGCCGATGGTCTGGATCGAGGCGAAAAGGATGTCGGCGCCCTCGTCCTTCTCCGCGCCGTCGAAGCGGCCGAACCGGGCTTCGGGCCGGATCCGACGGAAAGAGGCCATCGCCTGGGTCTGGATTTCGTCCCGGTGCGCCACGAACAGCACCCTGGCGAAGGGGCGGCTGTCGAAGGCGGCCAGCCAGGTCTTGCCGAGGCCTGTGGCCAGCACGACCAGACCTGCCCGATGCCCGGCGGCGCGTGTGGCGGTCAGCGCCGCCAGCGCGGCGCGCTGGATCGCGTGCGGTTCGGGCGGCGGGGCAGGGGCCTCATCCGCGACGATCCGCTGCGCCAGATCGGTCAGGGGCGCACCCTGCCGGCGAGCGGCATAGTCGGCGATCCAGTCCGGGGTCAGTTGGCGGGTCTGGGGATGGGACCAAAGATCATCAAAGGCCCGCGTCACCACATCGGCAGCGCCTTCGGCATGGAGGTTCCATTCGACACCCGTGGTCAGCGCAGTTCGGGACAGGTTCGAGCTGCCGACAATCGCCGCACCCTGCCGATCCGCCGCACGGAACAGCCAGGCCTTGGGGTGGAAACTGCCTGGGCCGGTTTCGAACACACGCACCTGCGCGCCGTCCAGGTCGGCCAGGCGGTAGAGCGCGGCAGGTTCGGTGACGTCCATGTAATCGCCCACCACCACCCTGAGCCGCCCGCCCCGGTCGAGCAGGTCCCGGAACCAGGGCGCGATCAGCTGCACACCCGAGTCCATCGCGAAGGCCACCGCCAGATCAACGCTGTCCGCCGCATCAATGCCTTGCGCGATCAGCGGCAGCAGCGGATCGGCTGCCCCGGTGGTCAGGCGCAGGGCTTGCGCGCCGCCCGGTCGCAGGTGGAAATGCCCGTGGTCCGTCGCCACCACGAACCCGGCCAGCCCGGCTGCCAGCGCTTCGCCCAGCCGGGCCAGCAACGTGAACTGCTCGGCCGCCGTCAGATCAGCCCAGGCCGCCACATGCCGCGGCGCGGCCAGCGGGCCGGGCGCGCGACAGATCGGACAGTCTGGATGCGGGTCGGACAAGGAGCCTCCGGGAAACTCCCGCCAGGTTAAGGGTTTCCAAGATCATGTCCAGGTGGGTTGGTCATCATTGCCGGGGCACCCCTGACCACCATGACGACGATGAAGGTCGCGTGAAGGAAGAGGGCCAGCGTGTCGGAGTTTAGGGGCGCCGTGATTGCAAAGGGAGCGGGCGTTTTGCAACGGCAACTCGGGCGGGCCAAGGGGGCGGGGTGTGGAGGATGGCCGGGTCGGCCAGCCTCCGCACCCCGCCCAGAAAAGCGGCGCGGCTCAGGCTGAAGGTGGCAGTCAGGATGGACACCGCTGCAGCACGCTCTGCAGAAAGGCGGGACCAGCCAGAAAAAGAAAAGGAAAAACAAATCGAAAATGAGGTGCAACGGGTCCAGCAGGCTGCTGGTCGCAGCGATTGATCGGCCTTTGGGCCGGTCGAATCGCGAGAAGGGGTCGAGGGGGTATCCCCCTCGCGAACGAAGTTTTTGTGGTGTCGGGTCCCCCCGACAGCGCAAAAACGATAGTGAGTAACAGACCGGACATTCCCGCAGATTTTTCGCTGCGCGTTTTCACGCCTCTCGCGGACACTGGGACCAGCGAAATCTGTTCCGGAGCTTCATCATGTCCATCCATGCCCGTTTTGACAACCCTGAATCTCCCAACTGTCTGACGACCGCTCCGATTGTCCTGCGGTTTGCCTCGCTGTTCCCCCGGGACCTGAAGCGCCGGGAGATGCATGACAAGCGAACCGGTGGTGACCTCACGCATGTCCGGACCGACCTGTCGCACCTCAACACCCAGCCGGTCGCGGAACCGGACTGGATCGAGCACATCCATGCGGAGATCGCGGCCGCGATGGCGCATAACTTCGAGGAGGAGATTGCCGCGCGGGAACGTAAGGGGCGCTTTCGGGAGGCCGAGCGGCTGCGCGAGCGCGGGCCTGTCGATCCGTGGAAATTCACACGCGGAGGTCCGCTGCGCGAGGGGATCATCACGGTCCACAAGCTCTGGTTCGGCGGGACCGGACATGAAAACTGGGACCCTGACCGGGTGGGGGCGTTCAAGCAGCGCGCGAATGATTTTCTGTTGGAGCATTTCCCTGGCGGACAGCTCAGGGAGGTGGATATTGACGAGGATGAGGAGGCCTTGCACTTCCATTTCGCGATCGCCGTCTGGGTCGAAAAGGTCAGCGAGAACCGGGGACGACAATGGCTTCTCCAACCCTCTGCGAACCCCCTTCTGGCGAATTACGAACACGCCCAGGACCTCGCCGGTGAGGCGTTCCTAGATCTGGGGATCCACCGCGGTGAACGGCGCGCGGCCGCCGCGCGGCAGGCCCTTGCGGCGGGGGTGGAGATGCCGGAGCCGCGCAAACACGTGCCGCCGTCTGACTGGCGCCGGGAACAGCGGCGCCTTGCGCTGGCGGACCGGGACCGGATCTGGGAGGTGGCCCGGGCCGAGGCCACGGCCACCGTTGCCGATGGTGTGGCGCTCGCGAAGGGCGTGGTCAAGAAATCCCGCAAGCGGTCGATCAAAGAGGCGAAGGCGCGCAGGGTGGAGACCGACCGGCACGTTGCTGCCGCCGAACGAGACCGGGCCCGCGCGGAGGCGCAGGCTGATGCCGCGCGGCGCGCGAAACTGGAGGCCGAGGCAGCCCGGACCGAGGCAGACCGGCAGGCTGAGGCGGCGCGGGAGGAAGCCGCCGGTGTCCAGCAGGCGGCGCAGGCGGACGCTGACAGGATCCGGGCTGCGGCGACCGCAGCTGCGACGGCGGAGCAGGCGCGCGCCGAAGCCGCACGCCAAGCCCGGACCGAGGCCGAGGCCGCCCGCATAGCGGCGGATCAGGCTGTAGCGGAGAAAACCCGGATCGCCAATGCGGCGCAGGCCGAGGCTGCTCGGGCTGCCGCAAGGGCCGATGCCCTGACGGCCGGCCTTGTTGCCCTGTCGGGCGAAGTGACGGCCGGAACCCTGCGCCGCCGCGCTGATGGCGAAATTTCCGCAGCTGCCTTGGACGTGCTGAACGCGGCCCGCCCGGAAATCGCACCAGCGGTCGATGCCGCCGCGACCTTTGTCGAAAACGTTCGGGCGATCCACCGCGATGCCGCTGACGTGGCACGGACGACGGTAGAGGATCGGAAGGCCGCGACAGAGGAAATCGCCCGGGTCCAGCAGGCGGCTGAGGCGGAAGCGGACCGGATCCGGACCGATGCGGCCGTGGTTGCGGATGCGGAGCAGGCGCGCGCCGATGCCGCGTGTCAGGCCCGGGACGAGGCCGAGAACGCCCGACTGGCGGCGGACAAAGCGGCCACCGAGGTCACCCGCAAGGCGCAGGCGGAACAGACCGAGGCCGCGCGGGCAATGGCCCGGGCCGACGTGGTGACGGCCGGACTTGCCGCGCTGACGCAGGAAATGGCCGCGGGGACCCTGGGGCTGCGGGAGGGCGGGGGCGTAATCGCCCACGCTCCGGATCTCTTGCGTCCGGCCTATCCCGAAATCAGACCCACCGTTCAGGCCGCCGCGACCGCTGCGGAAAAGATCCGGGCGGCGCGGCGCGAGGCGGATGTCGTCACCCGGACGGCTGACGATGCGCGTCAAAAGGCCGTTGAGGATATCACCCGGGAGCGGGCAGCAGCGGCATCCGAGATCGATAAGGAGCGCGAGACGGCGCAAGCCGAAATCGAAAAGATACGCGAGGACCTCGATCAACAGGTCGCCGAACTTGAGAAACGTTTGACCCGCGTTGGCTGGGTGCTGGACAAGCTCGAGCGGGTCCTCCTGAAAATGATGAAATGGTTGTCGCGTCCGGAACTACCCGCAACCATGAAAGAAGAGGGGATCGGCATCGTGCGCGAAGCGGGAAGCGTGCTGGGCGCCCTGCGGCAGGACGATCCGGCCCCATGAGGCCGCCAGACCCACGGTAAGGGATGATGACGGTCATCGCGCGGGGCCTGACCCTCTGCTGGCGCTGCCCACCACCAGGTGAAGTTGTTCAGTGACGCAGATGAAGGAGCGTTTCAGTGTGGGTGGGTAATCGGCTCTTTGTTTTGTGATTCCTGATTGGATTTACACCATGCCTCGCACCGATTGTGATGACAAACCGCCGGCCCCATCCATAGCGTGGTCTGGCGGCCTTCACCTGGCATCCACAGCGTACTGTGGATGCCCCCGTCACAAACCCAGCCGCCCTTTCAGACCGGGGAAATCCGGAACCTCCGCATAGAGCTTCTCAAACTCCCGCCTGGCCTGCGCCCGCCTGCCTGCGCGCTCATAAAGCTCCGCCCGGTCGAACCGGATCTGCTGGATCAGCCGCTCTGGCCGGTCCTTGCGGCGGCGGGCGGCCAGCGTCAGGGTCTGGATTCCCGCGTCGATCAGCCCTTGGGCGGCGAGCGCCCGGGCCCGGTAGAGCAGGAGGGCGGTGTCGATGGCGGTGTCGTTCTGGATGGCCGCGCTGCGGGTCACGATCCGGTCCAGCACTGCCGGGGGCACGCCGTCCGCGCCGGCCGCGGGCAGATGCGCTTCGGCATAAGAGAGCAGAACCACGGGATCATCCGGGGCTATCTGGAGCAGGCGGTCGAGATGCGCGTGCAGGTCCGCCACGCGGCTCTGTTCCTGCGCGATTTCCACGAGCGCAAGCAGCGTGCCGCGCTCGCAGGGCGTCAGATGCGCGGTCACGCCATCGGCCACGGGCAGGCTGACCTCGGCCCGGACCTCATACTTGCGAAATAGCGTGCCCAAATCGCCCAGACCCGCAAGCGCGCGCTCCAGATGGCCCCGGGCGCGGTCGAGATCCTCTGCCTTCGCCCGGATCAGGCCCGCGAACCACGCGGCATCGGGATGCGTGGGCGCGGCGGCCTCGAGCTTCGGCAGCGCCTCGGTCATCTTGCCTTCGGTCACCAGCCGCATGCCATCGACAAAATCGCGCTCGGCCTCCGGCGTCACCAGCCGCCGAAAGAACCCGAGATCGAGTTTATCGCGCGCGGGCGCGGCACGTCCCTGCGGCGCGCTGCGTCCGTGGGGTTGATGGACGGTGTAGAACAACCCCGTCCCGGGTAGCCCCACGGTCGCCCGATTGCCGCGCGGTGAGACCGTGTATTTTGCCCCTGGCGGGCCGAAGGACAAAGACGCGGTCGATTTCGACAGGTTCAGCGTGACCCCGGGCGCGATGCGGATGCGTTGCCAGAACCGAAGTGACATAGTGAACTCCCTCAAAATCGGTTGAAACTGCGAGCCTTGTTCAAGGCCCCCTGCGACGATTTCAGCAGGCACCTCGTTGATCAAATCACGTTCGAGAAAGTCTATTCCCCCGTTTTGCAGACCGCAAAGCAAAACGGGACACGGATCGCGCTTGTTTGGATCGCGCGTTTCCCATGCGTCTCCATTTATGGCAGCGCGGGGTAATCGCCGCGTCTGTGCCCTTCGACCATCGCGCGCAGGGGTTGCCACGTGAACTCTCTCCCCGCTCGCCGTGAAAGCGTTGCACATCCCGGAGGTCACAGTAGGGTGTGAGTGAGGGCTTTGGTATCACTTGGGGGAATTCTTGCGGATTGTTGATAACACCACGACCCTCTTGGGCGATGATTTGAAGCGAGAACTCGCTGGAGCGACCAAGTTTCGCGTCGCGGCGGCGTGTTTTTCGATCTACGCGTTTGATGCCCTGAAATCGGAACTGGGTAAGCTGACGGAATTCGAGTTCATCTTCACCGCGCCGACGTTCATCCCCAATGGTGCGGTTGACCGGATCAAGAAGGAAAGACGCGAATTCTTCATCCCGCACGCCCGGGCTGAAGGGGCACTGTCGGGCAGCGAATTTGAAATCCAGTTGCGCAACAAGATGACACAGCGCGCGGTCGCGCGCGAATGTGCAGAATGGATCAGGAAAAAGGCCCGATTCAAATCCAACGCGACCACAGCGCCCATGCAGCAATTCGCGCATGTTCAAAAGCAGGGGGCCGAAGCCGCTTACATGCCCTTGTCGGGCCTCACCGCTGTTGATCTTGGGTATCAACGTGGTGACGCTGTTTCAAGCTACACACAAGTTATGGACGAACCGCAATTTGCGCAGACCTATCTGAGCCTGTTCGACCAGATCTGGCATGATCAGGAAAAGCTGCGGGATGTGACGGCAGAAGTGCTGGAACACATCGAGTCTGTTTATAAGGAGAACCCTGCCGAACGGGTGTATTTCTTGATCCTCTATAATCTGTTCAGCGATTTCCTGAGTGAGATTGATGAGGATGTTCTGCCCAAGGATAGAACAGGCTATCTGGAAACTCTGGTTTGGCAGAAGCTGTTCAACTTTCAGCGCGACGCTGCGGTGGGCGTGATCAACAAGCTGGAGACCTATAACGGCTGCATACTGGCGGACTCGGTCGGTTTGGGAAAGACCTTCACGGCGCTTGCCGTCATCAAATATTATGAGCTGCGCAACAAGGATGTGCTGGTTCTGTGTCCCAAGAAGCTGGCGGATAACTGGCGCAATTATAACGCCAATCTGACCACGAACATCTTTGCCAAGGATCGGTTTCGCTACGATGTTTTGTGCCACACCGACCTGTCTCGGACATCGGGCGAGTCGTTCGGGATGCGCCTCGACCGGGTGAACTGGGGCAATTACGATCTGGTTGTGATCGATGAATCCCACAATTTCAGGAACAACGACACCTACAAGGACCGCGAAACCCGCTATCAGCGCTTGATGAACAAGGTCATCAAGGCGGGCGTGAAGACCAAAGTGCTGATGCTCTCGGCCACCCCTGTGAACAACCGGTTCACCGATCTGCGCAACCAATTGGCACTTGCCTATGAAGGACATTCCGACGCCTTGAGCAAGAACCTCAAGACCAAGACCAGTGTCGAGGAAATCTTTCGCCGGGCGCAGACCGCGTTCAACGCGTGGTCCAACCTGCCGCCCGACAAACGCACCCCGGCGGCAATTCTGCGATCCTTGGATTTCGATTTCTTTGAGCTGTTGGATGCGGTCACCATCGCCCGGTCGCGCAAGCATATCGAGACTTTTTATGACACGGCCGATATCGGGAAGTTCCCGACCCGGTTGAAACCCTTGTCGCATCATTTGCCGATCACCCGGCGGCCGGATGTCATGGGCTTTAATGAGATATTCTCTCAACTCAGCGACCTGAAAATGGCCGTTTACGCGCCGGTTAATTACATCCAGCCCAGCCGGTTGAAGAAATACGAAGACCTTTACGATACCAAGACCGAGGGCGGCAAAGGCACCCTGAAACAAGCTGATCGCGAGAAGAGCCTTCAGGCGCTGATGACCACCAACCTGCTGAAGCGGTTGGAAAGCTCTGTCCATGCCTTCCGCATGACCCTTGGGGCACTGTCGGGCAATATCGGCCGCACGCTGGATGCGATAGCACGGTTCGAAGCCTCGGGCGGGGCAGCGACTGTGGAGGATCTTGATATCGACTTCGAGGCGGTTGCAGATGAGGATGAGGACTTCGCCGATTTTTCCGTGGGCAAGAAGATCAAGATTGACCTTGCCGATATGGACATCACCGCTTGGAAACAGGAACTCTCGGTCGACAAGATCATCATCGACGGCCTGATCGCTGAGATGGAACGCGTCACCCCTGCCGATGACGCAAAACTCCAGCATCTGATCGCGGAAATTGCGGGCAAAATGGCCAGCCCCCTGAACCCCGGCAACCGCAAGGTGATCGTCTTCACCGCCTATGCCGACACCGCGAACTACCTCTTCGACCAACTCGCCCCGCATTTCGCGCGGGCGCAGAACATCCACACCGGCATTGTCACCGGCTCCGGCAACCCCAAGACCACGCTCAAGAAATTCTACGATTTCCAGTCCGTCCTGACCCTCTTCTCCCCCCGCGCCAAGGAAAAGGACAAGATCATGCCGGATGATCCGGCGGAACTCGATATCCTGATCGGGACCGACTGCATATCTGAGGGCCAGAACCTGCAGGATTGCGACTATCTGATCAACTACGACATCCACTGGAACCCCGTGCGCATCGTCCAGCGGTTCGGCAGGATCGACCGCATCGGCTCGCCCAACACCCAGATCCAGCTGTCCAACTACTGGCCCGATATCAGCCTTGATGAATACATCAACCTGAAGGAACGGGTCGAGAACCGCATGCATATCGTCGACATGGCAGGCACGGGCGAGGATAACGTGCTGACCGCCAAAAGCAGCGATGTGGCCTATCGCAAGGATCAGCTTCAGCGCCTGCAGAACGAGGTGATCGAGCTGGAAGACGTCAAGACCGGCATTTCCATCACCGACCTGGGCCTGAACGATTTCCGGATGGACCTGCTCAACTACCTGAAAACCCATGACGATCTGCCGCGCATGCCCCACGGTCTGCACACCGTCATCCCGTCAGACCCGGCCAAGGGCCTGCACGCGGGCGTCATCTTTGCGCTGCGCAACATCCATGACAGCGTCAACATCAACCAGCAAAACCGCCTGCACCCCTATTACCTGATCTATATCGGCCAGAACGGCCAGATCATCGCCGACCAGACGCAGGTCAAACGCCTGCTCGATCTTGTGCGCACCGGCTGCAAGGGGGTCACGCAACCCATCCGCGACCTTTGCGCCGCGTTCAACCGCGAAACGCAGGACGGGCGCAGGATGGAGACCTATTCCAACCTGCTCAATGACGCGATCCGCTCGATGATCGAGGTGAAAGAGGAACGCGACCTTGATAGCCTCTTCTCCGGCGGCCACACCACCGCCTTGACCCAGACCATCGCAGGGTTGCAGGATTTCGAACTTATCGCCTTTATCGTGGTCCGCGACCCATGACGCTTTACACCTACCCGCCCCAGACCGCCTTGCGCCGCGTGATCCCGAAATCGCGCATCCTGTCGGCCACCCCGGCCAGCACGGCGCTGCGCGACCGCTTTGCGCGAGAGGTGAATCAAATCCTTTGGGCGCATAAACTCGCGCCGGAAACCCTGAACCTGCCCGCCACCAAATCCGTGCCGGAAATTCAGGTCATACACCTGACCCCCAAGGGCGACAGCATTCATGACGATATCCTGCGCGCGATTGACCGGGCCATTCCCTTTCCGCTGATCTTTGAAATCCACCATGGCGCGCAGGTGGAACCCGCTGCCGCCTACAAGCGCCCGTCGGATGCCGAGGCGGGCAAATGGGTGATCCACGATCCCCTGCGCGCCCCGCCCACCACCACCCGTGCCCCCCTGCCTGTGGCGGTGAATATGGGCGCGCTTTATGACCGGATGCTGGCGCCCTTTGTCCCTGTCACGGCCCAACCGGGCGAGGATATGGAAACCCGCCTTGCGCGCGCGGCGGCAATCAGGGCAAAAGAGAAAGAAATCAACGCGCTGCAAACCAAGATGCGGCGCGAGACACAGTTCAACATCAAGTTGACCCTGCACGGTGAACTGGCCGAGGCGCAGGCAGAATTCGAGCATTTGAAAAACGGGGGCGCGGGATGAGCGACGAGATTGAGAAACTGAAACTGCACAGCCCCGACCTGACCGCGCAGAATGTGGACCGCATTGCCGCCCTGTTCCCCGGTTGCGTGACCGAAAGCATGGGGGCAGATGGCAAGCTACGCCGGATGATCGATTTTGACCTGCTGCGGCAGGAATTGTCGGACACCATCGTCGAAGGCCCGCAAGAGCGGTATCATCTGGACTGGCCGGGCAAGCGGCAGGCGCTGATCACGGCCAACGCGCCGATTGCAAAGACGTTGCGGCCCGTGCGGGCGGAGTCAGTGGATTTCGACACCACCCGCAACCTGTTCATCGAGGGTGATAATCTCGAGGCGCTGAAACTGCTGCAAGAGACGTATCTGGGCAAGGTCAAGATGATCTATATCGACCCGCCCTATAATACGGGGAATGATTTTGTCTATGAGGATGACTTTGCCGAGAGTGCGGCAGAGTTTCTGGCCAAGTCAAATCAGGTGGATGAGGCGGGCAATCGGCTGGTGGCGAATACGGCCAGCAATGGGCGGTTTCATTCGGATTGGTTGTCGATGATGTATTCTCGGCTGAAGCTCGCCAAAAATCTTCTAAGCAAAGATGGGGCTGTATTTATCAGCATTGACGACAATGAATCATCGAACTTGATAAAAATTGGCCGCGAAATTTTTGGAGAGGATAACTTTGTCGCGCAACTCGCAGTTCAGCTCAATCCTCGGGGGCGACACCTAGATCGGTTTGTGGCAAATACCCATGAGTCGATAGTCGTTTTTGTTGCAGATGGCCTAAACTCAAGCTGCATTGATGGGCTTGAAAAGGAAGGCCGCATGGCTGACGAGTATGGACGAAATGATGAAGGAGGTCCATTCCGTCTTCTTGGCCTAAGAAACCGGAATCAGGCATTTAATCCCGAGACGCGACCGAACCTTTATTATCCGTTATACGTTCGCCCATCGGATGGTCAGGTCGGATTAGAAAGAACAACCGAATTTTCTGACGAAGTTTGGCCCGACACTCCCGATGGAACGAAGACCTGCTGGACTTGGGGGCGTGAAAAAGTAAAGGCTGAAGGCACCTTGCTGCTTGCCGAGAGATCCGGAAAAGAATGGCGAATTTATCGCAAAGACTATCTGAACAAAGCTGATGGCGGCGTATCCAAGACGCTCGTGAAGTCACTTTGGACGGACAAGGATATCACAAACGATTACGGAAGGTCATCTGTCAAAGATCTTTTTGGGGGCTCGGTTATGGATTTCCCAAAGTCCACCAAACTGATTGAACGGTTAGTGAGAATTGGTTCCAAACCTGATGATATTGTTTTGGATTTCTTTGCAGGCTCGTCTTCGACAGCGCATGCTGTTCTAGACCTAAATGCCACGGACGGCAGTAACCGTAAATTCGTCATGGTTCAATTGAGCGAGAACACAACCGAAGGCTCAAATGCACGAAAAGCTGGCTTTGAAAAAATCTCAGAGCTTTCCAAAGAACGCATCCGCCGCGCGGGGGCGAAAATCCTTGAAGGGGAATGTCACCCCGACTGGAACCGCGATGTGGGCTTTCGTGTGCTGAAAATTGACAGCTCGAACATGGCCGATGTCTGGTACACCCCAGACGCCACAACTCAAGGAGACCTTCTGTCCCGCGTGGACAACATCAAAGAGGGCCGCACGGCCGAAGACCTGTTGTTCCAGGTGCTGCTGGATTGGGGCGTGGACCTGACCCTGCCCATCACCCGCGAAACGCTGCACGGCAAAACCGTGTTCACTGTGGCCGGCAACGCCCTGATCGCATGCTTTGATACGGGCGTGGACGAGGCGCTGGTCAAAACACTCGCCACCCGCCACCCCCTGCGCGTGGTGTTCCGCGATACCGGCTTTGCCTCTGACGCCGTGAAGATCAACGTCAAGCAAATCTTCCGGTCCCTGTCGCCCGATACCGACGTCAAGGCGATTTAGGATGAAGATCAAGTTCAAATCGCAACCCTATCAGGCGCAGGCGGTCGATGCCGTGGTCGATTGCTTTGACGGCCAACCCCGGCAAGATGTGCTGCGCTATACCATCGACCCCGGCGCAGGCGCGCAGGCGCGGATGGAGGTGGCGGGGTTCGGCAATGCGCCGGTGCTGCCAAGCCTCGATCTGCTGGGGAATATCCACAAGGTGCAACGCCGCGCCCTGCTGCCGTTGTCGGAAAGCTTGGGCGCTTACACCGACGACAAGGGCCGCCCCAAGCCCCGCACCCACAGGCCCGGCGCCGCGATCAATCTGGATGTCGAGATGGAGACGGGCACGGGCAAAACCTATGTCTATCTGCGCACCATGTTCGAGATGCACAAGCGCTATGGCTGGTCGAAGTTCATCATCATGGTGCCGAGTGTGGCAATCCGCGAAGGCGTGGCCAAGTCGATCCAGATGACGGCGGAGCATTTCCAGCAAGAGTATGGCAAGAAGCTGCGGGCGTTTGTGTATAATTCCAAGCGGTTGCACGAGCTGGAAAGCTTTTCGTCGGACGCGGGCATCAATGTGATGGTGATCAATTACCACGCGTTTGCGGCCAAGAGCAAAGATAACCTGAGAATTTACGATGAGTTGGATGATTTCCAATCCCGGAAGCCAATTGATGTGATTGCGAAGAACCGCCCCATCCTGATCTTGGACGAGCCGCAAAAGATGGAAGGGGACGCGACGAATACCGCAATCCCAAGGTTCAACCCGCTGTTCATCCTGCGCTATTCCGCCACGCACAAAACCGTTCATAACAAGGTGCATCGTCTGGACGCGGTGGATGCATTCAACCAGAAGCTGGTCAAGAAAATCCGCGTGCGGGGCGTGGAAACCAAGGGGCTGAGCGGGACGAACCCCTATCTGTTCCTGCACCGGGTCGATGTGACCTCCGCCGCGCCGGTGGCCTTTGTCGATCTGGAGGTGAAGACCGGCAGCGGGATCAAGCGCATGACCCGCAAGCTGGAACAGGGCCGTAACCTTTTCGATCTGTCCAAGGGGCTGGATGTGTATCGCGGCTTCGTGGTCGCCAATATAGACGCCCGCGATGACACAGTGCATTTCACCAATGGCGATGTGCAGCGGGCGGGCGAAGCCTCGGGCGATGTGACCGAGCGGGATATCCGGCGCATCCAGATCCGCGAGACGATTTCGGCGCATCTGGAGCGTGAACAGGTGCTGTTTGCCCGCGGGGTCAAGGTGCTGTCGCTGTTCTTCATCGACGAGGTGGTGAAGTATCGCGACTATGACGCGCCCGATGAGCAGGGCGAGTATGCCCGGATTTTTGAGGAGGAATATGCGCAGGCGGTCGAGGCGCTGTTGGGCGAGTTGCCGTTGGAGAATGTGGAATACCGCACGTATCTGGAGGGGATCGAGGTGGGCAAGACCCATCGCGGGTATTTCTCGATCGACAGACGCGGCCGGATGACTGACCCGAAAGCTGCGGCCCGGGGCGAGTTGGCAGGGCAATCCACGGAGCCCAGCGATTACGACCTGATCCTGAAGGACAAGGAACGGCTGTTGTCGTTTGAGGAACCCACGCGGTTCATCTTTTCACACTCCGCCCTGCGCGAAGGTTGGGATAACCCCAATGTTTTCGTGATGTGCATGCTGAAACACAATGACAGCCAGAACACGATTTCACGCCGCCAGGAAGTGGGGCGCGGGTTGCGCATCGCCGTGAACCGTAACGGGGAACGGATGGATCACCCGGTGACGGTGCATGATATCAACGTGCTGACGGTGGTGGCGTCCGAAAGCTACAAGGGGTTCGTGGCGGCCCTGCAGAAAGAGATTGTCGAGAACCTGTCGACCCGTCCAAGGCAGGCGGATGCCGAGTATTTTGCAGGCAAGACCCTCAAGACGGGTGACCTGGAACTGGTGCTGGACAAGCCCTTGGCGAAGAAGCTGGAACGCTTCCTGATCAAGAACGACTTTGTTGATGAGGACGGCCATATCACAGCGACCTACCATGAAGCCCGCAAGGCAGATGCAATCGAAGCCCTGCCAGATGAGATGGAACCCCATCGCGAGGCCGTGCTGGCCCTGATCGACACAGTGTTCAACGGCCGTGCGGTCGAGGATATGTTCAGCGACGGGCGCAAACCGAAAAAGAACCCGCTGAATGACAATTTTCACCGCAAAGAGTTTCAGGAACTGTGGCGGCGGATCAACCGAAAGGCCGTCTATCAGGTCGAGTTCGAAAGCGCCGCATTGGTCAGAAGCTGCATCGACCGCCTGGAAAGAGACCTCGCGGTGACACCGCTGCAATATCTGGTGACGGAAGGGGCTTTGCAGGACAGTGTGACTGACGAGCGTCTGCGCGCAGGCGAAGCCTTTGCCCAAGGCAAGGTCCGGACCGAGACAGGCAAAAGCGCCCATTCCCGCGTGTCCTACGATGTGATCGGTGCGATTGCCGAAAACACCGACCTGACCCGCAAGACTGTGGGCGAGATCCTGACCGGCATTAAAGCCGCCAAATTCGGGGAATTTGCCAAAAACCCTGAGCAGTTCATCGCCGATGCATCGCACCTGATCCAGGAACAAAAGGCCATCGCGATCATTGAACGGCTGACCTACGACGCCATTGAAGACCGTTATGATGCCGAGTTGTTCGCGGCTGGCGAAACCGGCAATGACTTCAAAAAGGCCACCGATAAACTGAAAAACCACGTCTATGACTATGCGATCGTGGATTCAAAGGTCGAGCACGACTTCGTCCGCGATCTGGATACCAGCACCGAGGTCGTCGTCTATTCCAAGCTGCCCCGAGGCTTCCTGATCCCGACCCCGGTTGGCGACTACAACCCGGACTGGGCGATTGCTTTCAAAGAGGGGGGCGTGAAGCACCTCTATTTCGTGGCCGAAACCAAATCTGACCAACCGTCGATGAAAATGCGGGAGCTGGAGCAGACCAAGATCAAGTGCGCCCGGAAATTCTTCGATGAAATAGGACGGAGGATCAACGAAGACCGTGTACAGTATGGAGTTGTCACCAGCTATGCAGAACTAATGGCTCTGGTGAAGGAGGTGGTTTGAAAGGCGGGTGATCAGCTAGTTAGCCGTGCCGAACAACTCACTCAAGATTTCGAGGATTACCGACCCCGAGGGAGGGAGGCACGACATGACGGCCTTACTTTTGCGTTACACCAAGCAGAACGGCGCAGGCAACTGACGGCGGTAGCCTGTCCCCGCAACCAAAATACCGAACCAGCATCAACACCACGCAGCACACCAGGCTGCGACGTGTCGATCATCGCGCTCAGCGCCCCTTCCAGCGCCAGCGTTACATTCCCCGCATCATCTATAGTATTCATCCGCCGAGGGCCGTCTTTTTGCGCTGAAGATTTCCGCTTAGGTCCGACGTTATGTCCGACCATAGATACAGACCCGAAGTCGCCGAAGTTCGACAGCAAATTGGGTAAATTCGCTATCTACGGTTTTCCGATGCTATAGTTATCAATGAGTTATCGTCCCAAAGGCTCCTGCTTTGACGAAGCCTTGTTGTAACACGTTTCATTGATAATTGTCTTGCATGTTTGACGAATTCGGACTTAACGTTAGTCCAATGTATACGCGCATCTCAAAATCAGGCGGTCGAAGCTATCTCCAACTGGTGGAGGGGCATCGCGACGCTGAAGGAAAGGTCAGGATCAAGGTGGTCGCCAACCTCGGCCGCCTGGACAGGCTGTCGCCTGAGAAGCTTGATCCCCTGATCAATGGGTTGAACAGAGCCGTTGGGCGCCTTGAGAACACAGCGCACGAGATTACACACGATCCCGCCCGCACCTATGGCACGGTCTTTGCCCTGCATGAGTTGTGGAAAGACCTTGGGTTCGACCGGGCCCTCAACCGGGCGCTGCGTTCCGGCAAGCGCAGCATTGATGCCGAAGCGCTTGTTCGAGCCATGGTGTTCAACAGGCTGTGCGATGCCACAAGCAAGCTGGGCTGCCTGCGTTGGTTGGAAACTGTTGCCATGCCCGCCATGCCCGAGACCGTTACCCATCAGCATTTGCTTCGCGCTATGGACGCGTTGATGGACAACGCTGAGGGTGTCGAGGAGGCTTTGGCCCGCCAGATCAGGCCACTCGTGGATCACGATCTCACAATGGTCTTCTACGACCTGACGACCGTGCGGATTCATGGCGAGGCCCGGCTGGAAGATGATGTTCGCGCCTTTGGCATGAACAAGGAAACAGGCGGCATCGCGCGCCAGTTCGTGTTGGGCGTGGTGCAGACCGCCGATGGCCTGCCCCTCATGCACACCGTGCATCCGGGAAATGTGTCCGAGACCAAGACCCTGCAGGGCATGCTGCAAACGGTCCTGCAGCGATTTCCTATCCAGCGCATCATTCTGGTGGCGGATCGCGGCCTGCTGAGCCTCGACAACATCCACCACCTGACAGACATCGCCGATAAGGGCGGGCGCAAGCTGGAGTTCATCCTGGCCGTGCCTGCGCGTCGCTACAGCGACCTGCTGGAAACCTTCCAGAATTTCGACTTCAGCGACGGTGACGGGTTGCGCGAGGCCAGTTTTGAAGGGCACCGCCTGATTGTGGCGCATGATTCCGGGCGCGCGAAGGAACAGGGTGCGGCGCGCCGTGCAAGGATTGATGAGCTCGATGCCATGGGCAATGCCATGGTCGCAAAGCTTGATCGCCAGGACGAAGGAAAAAGCGAGAAAGGCCGCCGCGCCTCAGACCGGGGGGCCTATAGCCGGTTTGTCCGCGCCATTTCAGACGCGGAACTGACGCGCTTCATCAAGGCCGATCTCACGGCAGATCGCTTCAGTTGGGACATAGATGAAGACGCTATCGCCCGAGCGGCCCTGTTTGATGGCAAGCTCGTCCTGCTGACCAATGTCCCCGAGATCACACCGGCTGACGCCGTCGCGCGCTATAAGGCATTGGCCGATATCGAGCGTGGCTTTCGCGTGTTGAAATCCGACATCGAGATTGCGCCGGTTCACCACCGGCTGCCAGATCGTATCCGCGCTCATGCGCTAATCTGCTTTCTGGCCCTCACCCTTCACCGCGTCATGCGTATGCGTCTAAAAGCCAAGGGGCACACCGCGAGCCCCCAAGTCGCCCTCGACATCCTGTCGCGCATCCAGAAACACACGGCATATGCCGGAAGCCGCAGCTTCCACGGAATAAGCAAAACCACACCGGAGCAACTGGACCTCTTCGAAACACTCAACCTGCCAAAGCCAGCCTGACAGCGCTCTTGTTGTAACATTTTTGGCCATTCGGCCTAAATGAAATCAAACACTTATCGATTTTGTTGATGAACTTGGGAAGTCGAGATCCTATCTGTCACCGATACCGGTCGCCGTCGGCGCTGGACGGATGCGCAGAAGGTTCGTTGAGTATTCCACGGCACTTGGCCACCTGTTCCACGAACATGTGGCCAGTCATTCCATGACATGTGGCCACCCCCGGGAAGTGATCTGCGAGGCTGTTTATTCATGACGTGATTTTCACGCCTGGGTCAATGCCGGTGGCTGATGCGGCTTTGTCCATGGGGGGACCCGCGCGCCCGGCGCAGCGCTTATCATATAGCTGGCGGCGGCGGGCGCGTGGGTGGGCCCTGTGGGCAAAGCCAGCGCGCAACATGATGATCATTGGACGCCCCCGTTGGCGTCTGCCACTCTCTCAGGCCGAGGGCTTTTGCGCATGGAGGGGCCGTCGAGCGCGATCCGGTGGGCGTGATGCACCAACCTGTCGAGGATCGCATCGGCGAAGGTTGGATCACCGATGATGTCATACCATTTTTCTACCGGAAGTTGACTTGTGACGATGGTGGCTTTGCGGTTGTAACGGTCATCCACAATTTCCATCAGGTCACGGCGCTGGCTGGCGGTCATCTGTTCCGGCCCCCAATCGTCAAGGATCAAGACATCGGCGCGCACGATCTTTCGGAAGATACGCTCGAAGCTTCCATCCCCACGCGCCGTGGCCAGTTCGCTGAAGAGGCGGGGCATGCGGAAATAGAGGGTGACCTTGCCCTGCCGACAGGCTTCATGACCCAAGGCGCAGGCCAGCCAGGACTTTCCGACCCCGCATGGTCCTGTGATCAGGATGCTGCGATGTTTGGCGATCCAGACACCGTCTTTCAGGCTCTGGAACAGCGCGCGGTCCAGTTTGCGCGCAGCGCGATAATTGACATCTTCCATGCAGGCGCTGGTCTCGCGCAGATTGGCCGCGCGCAGGCGTGTCTGGAAACGTCGGCTGTCACGGGCAGCGCTTTCGCGATCAAGCATCAGCCCGATCCATTCGACTGGATCCATCTGTCGACTGCCCTCACGGGCAAGCAGCTCTGCGAAGACTTCGGCCATGCCGTCGAGTTTGAGCGTGCGCAAGGCTTCATGGGTGGGGTGTGTGAGCATTCAGTTTCTCCTTGGGTTCAGTGGAAATAATGCGCGCCACGGATATTGGTGTGCGCGATGGTGGGGGCGTCGGGCGCGGCCTCGATAGGCTGGGCCTCAAGGTGGTTCTTGAGGATGGAGGTGACGGATTTGAGCGAGCAGGCATTGAGCGCTAGTGCCCGAGCGCAGGCCGCATCCAGCCTTTCCGGACCACAGCCGCGCTTCAGTTTGAGGATGCCGACGCAGGCGCGGATACCCTGTTCCGGCCTTGGCTTATTGCGCAGGATGACTTCGACCAATGTGGCCACGTTTGGTCCAACCGTTTGTGCGTCGGTCAGCACTTTGTCGGCGGTCATGTCTGCGTAGTGGCGATGTTTGGCAGGCATATGCGCCTTCACCGTTGTCTCACGCCGATCTTCCGGGCCAGCCCGCTGGTGGCTGGCGACACGCTTTCCGCCCTGAAACGCTTCGATGGTGCTGGCTGTTATCCGCACCCAAAGTGTCGAACGTGCCAGGCTATATGGGACGGAGTAGTAATGGTCATCGATGCGGATGTGGTAATCGGCCCCGACGGTGACCTTTTGCCAATCGGCATGAACATGGCGTGTCGGGGGAAGCGGGATCAGGGCAGGTTGATCCAGCTGTTCGAAGAGCTGCTGGCGCGAGGCTCCAAGATGGCGGCTGACGCGGGCATTCAGCTGCGTCAGTGCGTCACGAATGGCCGCGTTCAACTCCTCCAGCGAGAAGAAGACCCGATTGCGCAGCCGCGCGACAATCCAGCGCTGCACCAGCAGCACTCCGCTTTCTGCTTTCGCTTTGTCCTTCGGTTTGTAAGGCCGGGCCGGGAGAATGGCTGTCTGATAGTGGCATGCAAGATCCGTGTAGCTTCGGTTGACGCCCGGCTCATGGAAGCAGGCGCGCACGACGGCAGATTTTAGATTGTCCGACACGATCAAGGCCGGCGCGCCGCCGAAGAACTCGAACGCGCGGACATGTGCGCCGATCCAGTCCGGCAAGGCCTGGCTCCAGCTGGCTTCCGCATAGGTGTAATTCGACGCGCCCAAAACAGCGACGAACAATTCGACGGGACGTTGCAGGCCAGTGACAGGATCCGTCACCTCCATGCGCATGCCGGAATAGTCGACAAACAACTTCTCGCCTGCGACATGGCGCTGGCGCATAGAGGGCGACAGACGCTTCACCCAGGCGCGGTAGTGCTGACAATAGGCTGAATAGGCATATCCATCTCTGGGATGCCGCGCGCGATATTCCTCCCAGAGCAGAAGCAAGGTAACACCGGGTCGTTTCAACTCTTGGTTGACTTCGGCCCAGTCTGGCTCGACAAATCGATGGCCCTCGGGACGCGCTTCGCGCCCAAACAAACGGTGTTCGAGCGCATCTTCATCCAAACCAGCAACATCAGGCCAAGAAAGCCCGGCCTTCTCGGCGCGCTCTAAGTAATTGCGCGCTGAGGTCCGGCCAAGCCCCAGACTGTCGGCGATCCTACGCGCCGAATACCCCGCAGCACGCAGCCTTAAAACATCCTTAATCTTGCGCATTGGCAATCTCTCCATCTCGCTCTCCTGCTGCCTCGATGGGCCGCAGAATAAGCAGGGTCAGATCGCCTCGCAGATCATCTCAACAGGGTGGCCACATGCCGTGGAATCGGTGGCCACATCATCGTGGAACAGGTGGCCACATGTTCATGGAATCGATGGCCACATGCGCGTGGAATACGCAGGTTCGCATAGTTGAAGAGAGTTTCGGCCCGCGCGGGAGCATGTCCGAGACAGCGCGACGCCATGATATTGGTCGCACGCTGCTTGTGCGCTGGCGGCGTCAATATCGCGACGGTGAACTGTCGGGAGATGCTGCGCCGTTGCGGTTCATGCCAGTGACTCTCGCGGACCCTGAAGCCCCGGCGAAGGCAAATGCGCCAGAACCGGCGCCTGTGCCGACTGCGTGCGACCGTGCAGAGATCACGCTGCTGAACGGTCGGCGTCTTTCGGTTGCTGCGACAATCGATCCGGTGGTGCTGAGGCGCCTCGTGCAGGCGCTGGATCCGTCATGATCGCGTTTCCGGCTGGCACCAAGGTCTGGATCGCGGGCGGGGTGACGGACATGCGGCGTGGCATGAACACCCTGGCGCTGGCGGTGCAGCAGGGACTTGGCCGTGACCCGCATGGCGGCGAAATCTTCTGCTTCCGGGGCCGGAAAGGCGATCTGGTTAAGCTGCTGTGGCATGACGGGGTCGGCATGTCGTTGTATGTGAAGCGGCTGGAGGCGGGCAAGTTCATCTGGCCTGTAAGTCAGGATGGGACGGCCGTTTCGATATCCGCCGCGCAGCTCGGCTATCTTCTCGAAGGGATCGACTGGCGCAACCCGCGCTGGACGCAAAGGCCTGCAAAGGCTGGATAATTTCTGCTGAAGCGCCTGTTTTTATTGGCGATCCGGGGCTATTGTGGTAGTCCTCTGCCATGTCAAATACCGCTTCCGAAATCGCCAGATTGCGCGCTGAACTGGCCGCACAAACGGCCCGTGCGCAGGCCGCTGAACGCGACCTTGCGCAGGCGCGTGCCTTGGCATCCTGCACGGAAGCGATGATCCAGGAATTGAAGCTGGAGATCGCCAAGCTGCGGCGCGACAAATATGGCATCTCCTCCGAACGTCGCGCGCGGCTGATCGATCAGATGGAATTGCAGCTTGAGGAATTGGAAGCTGCCGCCACCGAGGATGCGCTTGCGGCTGAACAGGCAGGGCAGGACGACAAGACCAGCACCGTGCGCGCCTTCACGCGGCGCAAACCCGTGCGCAAACCCTTTCCCGACCATTTGCCGCGCGAGCGTGTGGTGGTCGAGGCTCCGACCACCTGCACCTGCTGTGGCTCGGATCGCATCGTGAAGATGGGCGAGGATATCACCGAGACGCTCGAGGTCATCCCACGGCAGTGGAAGGTGATCCAGACTGTGCGCGAGAAGTTCACCTGTCGGGCTTGCGAGAAGATCAGCCAGCCACCAGCGCCCTTCCATGTCATCCCGCGCGGTTGGGCGGGGCCGCAACTGATCGCGATGATCGCCTTTGACAAATATGGCCAGCACCAACCGCTCAATCGCCAATCCGAGCGCATTGCGCGCGAAGGCATTGACCTCAGCCTGTCCACCTTGGCTGATCTGATTGGCCATGCTTGTGTGGCGTTGTCCCCCATCCATGCGCTGATCGAGGGCCACGTGCTGGAAGGTGCGCGTTTGCATGGTGATGACACAACCGTTCCGCTTCTGGCGCGTGGCGGCACCAAAACTGCGCGGCTCTGGACCTATGTGCGTGATGACCGTCCCTTCGCAGGTGGAGCGCCACCTGCGGCCCTCTATTACTTCTCGACAGACAGGCGAATGGAGCATCCCAGCCGACACTTGGCGGGTTGGACCGGCATCCTGCAAGCCGATGCCTATGGCGGCTATAACGGCGTCTACAGCGCCCAGCATAAGCCATCCCCAGTCTTGAGCGCGCTATGTTGGTCGCATGCCAGACGCAAGTTCTTTGAGTTGGCCGATATTAAAGGCACAGCCCGCAAGGGCAAAATGGTGGCCGAAGAGATCTCGCCCATTGCGCTGGAGGCTGTCACACGCTTCGACGCTATCTTTGATGCCGAGCGTGAGATCACAGGCCTGTCAGCCGAAGCGCGTCATGAACTCCGGCGGCAACGGGTAGCGCCGATGGTCAATGATCTGCATGACTGGATGCGGGCCGAGCGGGTTCGGATGTCGAAGCACAACCCTGTCGCCAAGGCCATAAACTACATGCTCGAGGAGAAAGGCCGCTGGGAAGCGTTCACGCGTTTCCTGGATGACGGCCGCCTCTGCTTAACGAATAACGCCGCTGAGCGCGCTCTCAGGGGTGTCGCATTGGGAAGAAAGTCATGGCTTTTTGCAGGGTCTGAACGCGGTGGCGATCGGGCGGCCTTCATGTATACCCTCATCATGACGGCAAAAATGAACGATATCGACCCCCAGTCTTGGATGGCCGACGTCCTGGCAACGCTGCCGGATATGCCCGTGTCGCGCGTGCATGAATTGCTTCCTTGGAACTGGAAGGCCCGATATATGGCTCAGGCAGCCTGAACATGCATCTGAACAAGGTTCACGCCGTCAAAACCGTTGATCGCGTTGCGGCAGAACTGGGCGAAACGGTCGATCGCCTCCATGATCTCGCCATCAGCATGGAGCCCGAAGATGGCATCATCTGGGTCTATGGCACTGAAGAGGTCGAGGTCCTGGCTTTCACCCCGTTCGGTGTAGAAACGCTCGTCGAGATGATCGCCATGGAACGCGACCGTCAGGCCTGAACCACGGCGGCCTTCACCGGATGGATACACAGCCGGTGACATTCGCCTCTGTTGAGGCGGATCGCCCGCGATCTTGTTTGCCGCCCGCAGTGCAGCCCCCTCGGGCCGCTTGGCATCGCCGTTCAGCTTGTGCCATGAAGGGCTCATGATCGTATTCCGCCAACTCCCTGATGACCATCCCGATCTCGCGTATTCGCCCATGCTGCGCGCAGCGCTCCTGACGCTGCAGTACGCGCAGGAGCACGGATCGATTGGCCTCACCAAGACCAAGGTGTTCAAGCGCGTCTTCGTCCACTGGGCCGTCGAGCACTTCGACCGTCCTTCCGCGCGGGCGGCAGCTTCACACGGCTGGGCTTCGAGGGTGTTGTCTATTTTGCCCTCGACAGCCGTATCCTAACCGATTCCACTGTCACCCGCTGAGCCGGCCCTTGGGCCGGGTGCGCTTCGTGATACCACGCGTCTGAGCGGCCGGCGGCGCGGGCGGTTGCTGGCGGGCACTACGATCGAGCCTGCTGCCGGGCCGTCTGCATACCGGCCTCTTTCCCGGCGGAGGCGCCCGATCACCGTCCCGGAGTTGCCCTCCTTCCTGATCAGCCCTTCGAAGTCAGGGCCGATAGGGATGCGAACCTGTCCGCACCGCGAGATATCGCAGGCCGCCCCGGCATTGGCATGTGCGTCGAATTCCAGGTCCCTCATTGCCGGCGGTGCGGCGTCAGCGCGGTCAGGCAAGACCCGTCTGCACGGTCAACGTCGGCATCGGGGCGCCATCGTGTAGCAGACGTGCAACGCACTTGTGGTTCGGAAGGCGCATAAGCTTCTCGGGCGCGACCTCCGGGCCGAGCCACTCGGCGAGGGTCGCAGCGTCCTTCGGGCCGACCCTGAAAACGGCGAGATTCCCGACATTCCCGAGAATTGCGTGCGCAACGTCGCCGGAGCGCCCGTCAATCTGGCCGATCGACTGGTTGGCCAGCACGAGGCTCAGCCCGTATTTCCGGACCTCGGCCAGCGCCTCGGCGATCCCGTGGGCGCCGTATATGTGGAATTCGTCGAGCAAAACGCGCGTGAGCCCGCGCTCTGCGATCGGCAGTCGGGCGCGAGCCATGGCTGCAGCGAGGAGGCGTATGGTGATGATTCCCCCGACTATCCCGGCGTCAGTGCCACCCACGAGCCCCTTCGCAAGATTGACGAGCACCGAGCGGCCCTCGGCCAGCGCGACCGAAAAGTCGAGCGTGCTGCGCGGGCTGCAGACGATCGGCCGGACAAGTGGGTTGCCAGATAACTGATTGAGTTTACTTGTAATATATGGACTGATGTTCTCGATGGAGAGATCACCACCAGCTCTGTGAGCGATATTCTTCCAGAAGCTGACGACCGTGGGGTCGGAGCATTTATCGAGGAGGCCGAGGCGGTAGGCGCGATCTCCGAACACGCGCTCGAGGTCGGGCAGCGATGCATCCGGCCCGCCGGCGTCCATCAGTAGAAACAGGCTTGATCTGAAAAATTGTTCAAATACAGGACCAAAGGCGTCCTTGTTAGTCCCGTAGACTGTCTTGAACAGGGCGATGAGCTGGTTGGCGACGAAGTTGCGTTGGATCGCCGCGTGGGGGCCCTTAACCTCGAGGATGTTCAACGAGAACGGCGCGTCGAAGTCTCCGACGTCGGCGATGATGGCACGCGAAAGGACTGAGCGCGGCAGGGCGTCGAGCAACTCCGCATGAAGGTCCCCGTGCGGATCGACGACGACGATCGGTACCCCGGCGGCGGCGTCGGCCTGAACCGCCCCGGGTTTACCGGAGGGTGATTTGTTCAACGTCAGGCTACTTTATCGAGTGTGTTTAGATTTGCATAGAATGCCTCCTCTGCTTCTGCGGGTGTGATGTATCCGATGGGTCCAAATAGCCGGCGGTTGTTATACCAATCGACCCATTTCAGCGTTTCCCATTCGACTTCGCGCATCGATTTCCACGGTCCGATCTGGTTGATGACCTCGGTTTTGAATAGGCCGATGACGCATTCAGCGAGAGCATTGTCATAGGAATCGCCAACTGTTCCAACCGACGGATCAATGCCAACTTCGACAAGGCGCTCGGTATATTTGATCGACAGATATTGTGATCCGCGATCTGAGTGGTGGATCAAGGCCTTGTTATCAGGCGTTTTTCTTTGCCATACTGCTTGATCCAAAGCGTCGAGAACGAACTGCGTCGCCATTGATGTCGAGACCCGCCAGCCGACGATGCGGCGCGCGAAAACGTCGATGACAAAAGCCACATAGACCGTTCCCGACCACGTCGGAACATAAGTGAAGTCGGAGACCCAGAGTTGATTGGGTCGATCTGCTTTGAACAAGCGGTTTACCTTGTCATCTGGGCATGGCTGAGAGGCGTCTGGGTTCGTGGTGACAACTTTTTTACCACGAACTGCCCCCTTTATCCCCAGGCTGCGCATCAATCGCTCGACCGTGCATCGTGCAACCGCCTCATCGTCTCGTCGCAAGACATGCCAGATCTTCCGTGCCCCATAGAGCTTGCGGTTGTCCTCCCAGGCAGCATTGATCTTGATGCAAAGCTCCGCATCAGACTTTGCACGCACTGACGCCCGCTCAGGATCACGCGCGATGGCGCGCCGCTCATAATAGGTGGATGGGGCGATTTGCAGCATTCTGCACATCGGCTCGACCCCGAACTCACCCCTGTGATCTTCAATGAAAGCAATCACTTGCGAAACGGGCGGTCGAGCATCTCAGGCATCGCTCGAAGCGATGCCGCGCTGCCTTCGATCCTGGGCAAAATAAGCGTTCGACCATTGTCCTCGGACCAATGGCGGAAAATGGTCTCACCCTTCTTCAGGATCTCGTTGGCTTGACGAAGTTCACGGTTCTCGCGTTCAAGCTCTTTGAGCCGGGCCTTCTCTACACTGGTTTGGCCTGGCCGCTCGCCGCCATCACGCTGGGCCTGACGAACCCACTCGCGAAGACTGTCTGGCGAACAGCCCAATTTGCTGGCGATCGCGGCATGCGCTGCCGCGTCGCTTCGATATTCGTCGCGATGCTCCGCGACAAGCCGCACCGCGCGTTCGCGGAACTCAGGTGAATACGGCTTCGAGGTCTTCTTTCGATTCTGTTCCATAACGGGCAATTCTCCGAGAGTTTTGCCCTCCGGTAAACCCGGGGCGGTTCAAGTGCGATGAAGCGGAAATCCCCGTTTTGAATGTCGAGGCTGATCACATCACCTCCAGCTTCGGCAGGCGCCGAACGGCCAGTTGCACCAAACCACCCTGCTTGAGCGATCCATCGGGCGCCGCGAAGGCGCTTTCTACCGCTTGCCCCTTGTGCAACCGGGGCACGGATCGATCAAAGGGCAGAAAGCCTCCCGCCTCGATCAGGGCAAGATACCGCCCCTCAACCCCGTGTTTGGGGATCACTTGGGCAATCCTGGCCACCGCGAAATACTCCCGCGGCCCTGCCTTGACCGGCTCACAATAAACGATCCAATCCCCAATCGCGGCTTGTATCGCCATGAGATAAGCCTTCGGGAAATCATAAACCACATCGGGTTCATCATCATAAATCGAGTCAGCCTTGTGCAGCAGAGCCAGTTTTCCCATGGTGTGATGGAAGGAAATTCTGGCGGGTTTGGCAAGGGGGCGTGGGTGCTGGATGGCCTCGTGGGTTGGGGAATGCATGCAGATGGGGGCTTTCACACCTCTAACGCTGGGGTTGGGGACGATGTGGGGGGCGGAGAGCGGCCCGTGAGATCGCGGCATCGCAGTCGCAGAAAATGGATAATGCGGCCAGTCGCCTCCCCGCCGCTCAATAGCCCCGTTGGCAGTTCGCGGTCGGTCGGCCTTCGCCGTGACATTCCCCAAACCGAACACCTCACGTCCAGCGCAGCGTCTGACGGGACTCAGGCTCAAAATCACAGAAGTTCATCGTCTTGCGCAATCTTTCAACTATGGAAATCATGATGGACGGGCGGCCTTTGTGTCTTCCACGGCATTCTCCTTCATCTGCGCGCCAGCCATGCCCTTCATGATGATGCCCATGATTTTTACGCGGCCCCATCGGGGCAGCATTGCGAGTGACCAGCCGAGGAACTTGGCAAGAAAGCCGGGGCGCACAGTGCCACGTTTGCCGAGTGCTGCCAGCGCGCCTTTGGCCACTGTTTCAGGGGGTGCTGCTTTGCCCATCTGCATGCCAGCGCGGGCGGCAAAGCCTGTTCCGACCTGTGCCGGGGCCACGGACAGAACGCTGACACCCTGTGCGCTCAGTTCGGGGGCCAGCCCTTCGGCAAAGCTTTGCACGAAACCTTTGGTGGCTGCATATGTTGCAGAGAGCGGCGCACCCTGAAACCCCACAAGCGAGCCGAACAGGACGATCCCGCCGCGCCCCTGCTGCGCCATTCGGCTTGCGAAGCCATGCGACAACGCGACGACCGACCGGCAGTTCAGATCGACCATGTTGATCTCAGAGGCCATGTCCTGATGCAGGAACGGCCCCACAGAGCCGAACCCGGCTGCGGTGACCACAAGCCCGATCTGCGCGCCTCTGGTCTCTTCCAGAACAGTCGCCACTGCATCGGGCGCGCTCAGGTCAATGGGGATGACTGTCGTCTCGGTTCCAAACCGCACCTCAAGATCCAGCGCAAGTTCTCGCAGGGCAGTGTGCCCGCGGGCAACAAGGATCAGGTCGAAGCCCTGCTCGGCAAGCTGCACAGCGATGGCGCGGCCGATGCCGTCGCTGGCCCCGGTGACGAGCGCCGTGGGGCCGAAGCGGCGTTGCAAGCTGCTGTCTTTTCTTGTCATGGATTGCCCTTTCCTGTGGCGACGGGGTTATTCGCCAGCAAGGCGAAGGGGTGTGGCTTTGGTTTGCGGCGCAGTGCTCGCCGCGCGCGCGCGCCGGGGCAAGGTCAGGGCGAACATCTGCGGGGTGAAGGCAAAGGCGAGCGTCACCGACAGCGCCACACCGCCCGCGACCGACATGGCGAAGGGCGGCCAGAAGCCGCCACCGCCCAAGATCAGCGGCAGGAAACCCCCGAAGGTGGTGATGGTGGTTGAGGTGATGTGCCGGGCCGAGCCTGCGACGACCTCAACCATGGCTGCGCGGTCGCCTGCACTTGCGCGCGGGTCTTCTTGCAGCCCCGACAGCACGATCAGGGCTGCATTGATCGACACGCCGATGGACCCGATCACGCCGATGATCGCATTAATCCCGAACGGATAGTTGAAGATCGCCTGCGCCAGCATCGACAGCCCTGCCGACAGGCCTGCGACCGTGAAGGCAATCAGCGTCAGGCGGAAGGAATTGAACGTCAGCACCACCACGGCAATGGACAGCGTGATGATCAGGCCCAGGGGCGCGATCAACGCATCGACCGTGCTGTTGCGCGCATCAGAATCGCCGCCGGTTTCCAGCCGGATGCCCTGCGGTGGCGCGTAGTCCTCGGCCTCCAGCACCGCCATTGCCTCGGCCAGGGCCACGGCAGGCAGCACGCCGGGTAAGAGGTATGCCTGAACGGTGTTCACCCGTTCTCCATTGCGCCGGGTGATCGTGCTTTCCGACGGCTCCAGCCGCAGTGCACCAAGGGTCGAGAGCGGCACGGCGGGAAACTGGCCAGCGCCCGCGACTTGTGCTGCCCCCGGCGGCAGGATTGGCATGTCGCCAATCGCCACCGGGTCGCCGCGCAGCCCCGCGCCAAGGCGCACGCGGACGGGCAATTCCTCGGTCCCCTCCAGCAGCGAGCCGCCGGTGACGCCTTCCAGACCTGCCTCCATCTGCCGCGCGATCTGGCCCAGATCGAGGCCCAGCAGCCGCGCGCGCGCCTCATCGACCTGAAGTGTCAGCTTGGGCGCGCCGCCCGTAATCCCAGTGCGCACCATGGCCACCTGCGGGACTTGCGCCATCAGACTGCGCAGCTCTTCGCCCGCCAGCCGCAGCGCATCGATATCCTGACCGACAAGGCGCAATTCCACTGGGGCATTCACAGGCGGGCCTTGCGTCAGGCCGCGGATCACGAAACGTGCCTGCACAAAGGCAGGCGGCAGATCGGCCTGCAACGTGGCCAGCAGCTGTTCGGTCGCCGCCGGCGATGCAGTGCGGATCAGCGCCTGTGCAAAGGCCGGGGCCTGATCACGGTCGCCCACCATGTTGTAGTAAAAGGCCGGTGCAGACCGGCCCACAACCCAGGCCACATCAAGGATATCGCTCTCAGCCGCCAGCCGCCCGTCAATCTCGCGCACCATGCGCAGAGTCTCTGTAATGCCGGTGCCGGGGGGCAGATCGACCTCGATATGGAACTGGTCACGGTCCACGCCGGGAAAGAATTGTGGCGTCAGCGTCGGGAGTGACAGAAAGCCGATGATCGGCAGCACCAGCGCCAGCGCCACGGTGCGCAGCGGGTTGGCCATGGACAGCGACAGGGCGGCCCGGAAGCCGCGCATCAGCAGGCCCTCGCGCGGCGGCGTTCCATCACCCGGACGCAGCCAGTATCCGGCAATCGCCGGGGTGATGGTCACGGCCACGACCAGCGACCATGCCAGCATAACGATCACCGCCGTGGCGATGGAGCCGACGAAATCCCCGGCAGGGCCGGGCAGCAGCAGAAGCGGCATGAAGGACAGGATCGTGGTGATGGTGGATGCGGCCAGCGGCATTGTCAGCCGCCGCACCGACCCCGCGACGGCGTCGAGCCGCGAAAGCCCCGCGCGCAGGCGCTTGCCCACTTCATCCGTCATCACGATGGCCGCATCGACCAACAGCCCCAGCGCCACGATCAGCCCCGTGACGCTCATCTGATGGATCGGCACGGCCAGCGCGTTCAGCGTGGCGATTGAGGCCAGCGTCACCACTGGCAGCACCATGGCCACGATCAGCGCCGAACGCGGCCCCAGCGTGATGAACAGCACCGCCACCACCAGCGCGACACCGATGGCCATGTTCAGCCCGACTTCGGCCAGCCGCTCAAGGGTGTAGCGGCTTTGATCGAAGACCGTTTCAACGGACAGTCCCCATGGCAGGGCCGTGCCCTGCTCTGCAACAGCCGCGCGGATGCCGGTCATCCAGCGATCCACCTGCAAGCCTTCGCTCAGCTTGGCCGAGATCAGGATGGCGGGCTGGCCCTGAAACAGAGCGGTCTCGGCCAGCGGCAGGCGCGGGCCGCGCGTGATTTCGGCCACATCGCCCAGAAGCGTCACGCGCCCCCCCGCATCCTCGCGCAGGACCACGGCGCGCAGCCGATCGAGCGAGGTGATCTCGCCCGTAATCCCAAGCACCATATCGGTCTGATCGCCGCGCAGGCGGCCCGCCTGCACCTTGGCATCGGCGGCCCGGATGGCGGCTGATACCTCGTCGGCGGTCAGGCCAAGGGCGGCGGTGCGGTCGGGGTTGAGCGTGACCAGAACCTCCTCCTCCGGCAGCCCGTGCAGGTCGACCAGACTGGTGCCCGGCACGCGGCGCAATCTGTCGGCCAGTGCCTCGGCTTCGCGGGCGGCGCGGGTCAGGCTGAAGCCCTCGGTCATGGTCAGCGCGAAGATCGCGGCATAGCCCCCGGCCCCATCGCTGTCGAATTCCGGCTGCTGCACGCCTGCTGGAAATTCGAGCTGCGCATCGGCCAGTGCATCGCGGACCCGGCTCCAGACCTGTTCGATTGTCGCCGGGGGAACGGTTTCGTCAAGCTCTACCGAGATGACTGAAATCCCGGTGGCAGAGGTCGACTCGACTGTTGCGATCTCGGGGATGGTGTGCAATTCCGTCTCGATCTTGGCGGTGACCAGCGCCTCGACCCGTGCCGGGTCTGCGCCGGGAAAGAGTGTGGTGATCGTGGCGAAGATATTGGTGATGGTCGGGTCTTCCTGCCGCCCGATGGACCACAGGGCCGACGCCCCCGCCGAGAAGACCACCAGAAGCGCCAGCATCACAAGGCGTGGTTGGCGGAAGAACAGCGTATCCATACCCGTCACTCCGGCTGCGCCAGAACAAGCTGCCCGGGGGCGACACGGTCGGGCGCTTCGGCCACGATGCGCGCACCTGGGGGCAGAGAACCGCGCAGGAACACGCGCGCGCCGTCGCTATGGATGACCTCGACCGCTGCTGGCAGGGTGCGGTCGCCTTGGGCAGTGGTCTCCAGCGCCATGACCGACCAAGAGCCCCGCACACCTTCGCGCAAGGCGGACAGCGGCGCCCAGAATCCTGGGTCTTCGATCGCCTGCTCCAACAGCAACGCGACCGTATCGCCCAGCACGGGCTCAAGGCCCTCAGGCAAGGTCACAACAACCGAGCGGCTGCGGGTGTTGGGGTCAAGATCGGGTCGGATCTGACGAAGAGTGGCCTCCATCAGCGCGCCGTTTAACGCGACGGTGACAGTGCCCCCCACCGCCAGCCCGGCGGCCAGTTCCGGCGGCAGACCGACCCGCGCGCGGGCTGGTGCTGCATCGAAGAGAACCAGAACAGTCTGGCCAGCCGCCGCCGTCTGTCCGGGATCAGCCATGCGCGCGCCAATGCGGGCAGGCCAGGGCGCTGTCAGCACGGATTTTTCCAGCCGCACATCAACGCCCGCAATGCGAGCGCGCGCGGCCGCCATCCCGGCCTCGGCCCGCGCCAGTGTCAGCCGCGCATCATCCTGCGCCGCGACCGTGCGAAAGCCCCGTTCGGTCAGCGCATCGTTGCGCGCCAGTGTCAGCCGGGCCAGTTCGGCATCAGCAGCCAAAGCCGACAGTTCCGCATCCAGCGCCGCGCGTTCCGGGATGAGTGCGCTGGTGTCCAGCCGCGCCAGTACCCTGTCTGCGGCCACCACATCACCTTCCTCGACCAGCATTTCGGTAATGCGCCCGCCCAGTTCGAACGCCAGATCGACCTGGGCCGCAGGCTCTATCTGGCCCGTGAAGCGGCGGGTGACAGTATAGCCCGCGACCATTTCAACCGACATCACCCCGACCGAACTCCGTGGGGCCGCGACACCGGGGGCAGCATCGCCCTCTGCTGCGATCAGGGAATACCCCCCGATAACGGCGGCGGCAGCAGCCCCGCAGACCATCAGCGTCACCGTCACAGTCAGGGCCCGACCAAGCGCCGTTCGAATACCTGATGCACTACGTTTGGACATGGATGGAATGCTCCAATAAAGTTAGTTACACTTACATATGTTAGAATCACTCACTTTGGCAAGCTGATTCAGACAGAGCGTCCGTGATCGCCCCAAATGGCATGGATTTCCGACCAATCGGGAATGCGATCTGTCTGATAGCCAACGACCTTCCCTGTTGCGATGCTGGGAAACAATCTCATGGCCTCAAGATGCGGGCCTGTGGTCAGATAGGCGCGCATGGCCTGCCTGTCGATCCAGACTGAAAGCGTGTGATGAACGCCGTTGAGGGTGCGCGCATCGGCGGAAATGTTGCCGGGGGCATTGCGTGCTTGCACCATGGATTTCATGGCAATCAACCAGAAGGACGGGATGTGCCAGACCCGCCGCAGCTGCAAGCCAGTGATGGAGACATAGACACTTTGCTGCATCGGGCGGTCCTTTCAGGGTCAAGCGGGGTCAGCCCGCGCGCGGGATGCGGGCGCGCAGGTCTGAGGCGGGGATTACCGCGTGTGATGTTCGGCAGGTGCAGAAGCTGGACGGACAGTCTTGCACTTGCGTGTATATGTAAGAAGTGCTAACTTCTGTCAAGATGAAAGTGAACGCCACTCACTTTGAGGAAAGGCCCAACCAGAATGTCGAATGACACGTCACCAACTGATGCTTCCGCGACCGTGACGCCCAAGACCGGCTATCACCACGGCGACCTGCGCGCACAACTGATTGCGGCTGTCCGGGATCTGGTCGAGACGCATGGCCCGGACGGGTTCTCGGTGGCCGAGGCTGCGCGCCGCGCCGGTGTCAGCTCTGCCGCGCCTTACAAGCATTTCAAGGATCGCCCCGAGATACTGCGCGGCGTTGTCAGCGAAGCCATGGACCGCCTGCGCGTGGCAATGGAAGCGGCTGCCGCTGCGCACCCCACCGGATCGCTGGAAGCGGTCGCCGCCATCGGGTTGGCCTATGTCGATTTTGCCCGCGCCGAACCGGGGGTCTTCCGGCTGGTGTTCAGCCTGACCGAAGGGCACGAACACGCCCCCGACCTGCAAACAAAGGGGGAGGGCTGCTTTGGCGTTGTCGTCCATGCCGTCGCTGCCTGTCTGGACCTGCCGCCCGGAGATCCGGACGTCCAGCAATGTGCCTATATGCTGTGGTCCTTCGTTCACGGGCATTCGTTCCTGAACATCGACATGAAGACAAAGGTCACCACTGCCGAGATCGATGACTGGGACTATCTCATGCGCGTGAGCGGCGCGATTCTCGCTCGTTCGGCGCGGTCATAACGGTGCGACGGTGTCTATTCCTTGGCTCCATACAGGAGGGTCTGTCTCGTGACGTGCAGCCCGGACAGACTGTGCAGGGCATTCTCGAACGCATGCGCGGTTCATCGACCGCAGATCACTTGCGCGGGCAGGCTGGTTCTTCGCATTCCCGGGCAGACCGTTGGCACTGTCTATTGGTGTCTCTGGGTCTCTAAAGGCGGCGCGCGCGAATGTGGCGAAAGCCGCCGACAGCCGCAGGAAAATTCTGCGCAAGAAATGCTGCACCCTGTCGATCACCCTGAACATGGCGTATCCTGTGTCACTGTCCGCAAAGAGGATGCGACGGGAATGCGCTTCGCCGGAACGCAATGGCCGCTTTGCGGACGGAGCGGGCGGTCGGTCCAATCTGTACGTGTATCCAGCATTCGCATGTTTGAAAGTTATTTTGCATCGTAAAATAATGAGGTAAAATGCGAAAATTATCCAATCTTCCCAATGCCTCAATCTGTGGATCGAAAAATTATGTCCGATAGAGTGAAGAAGTTTTCTGAAGAGCTTGAGGGGTTAATCGCCGACGGTGAACTCCTCGGCCTTTCACTGGAATATGCGTATCACCCGCAGGAGGTTCGTGACGTTTACCTCAAGAAATTTGATGGGGATGAGCAGCGGCTTACAAAATTCCTGAATTCTCTCCCCTCGTTTCTGTCTTCATATCAAAGTTGGTACTCAAAGGCCCAAGCGGTTATAAAACAAGTCCTCCCTGACAGACTTGCCGATTTTAACTCGCACTTTGAGTACCCGCGCGCGCGAAAGACAATCAGTTACGAAAATTATATGATCAAGGATTGCCTTCAGGACTTGCGTGTGACCAAGGCGACAGGCGCGATAGTTAATGGAGCGGCGGCAATTCCAGAATTCCGACAGCAGTTGTACATGGCAAAGGCAGCAAGAGACGCTTTGACATCGAAGCTGATGGACCTGAAGGCAATATTACAGGCAGACTTGTTTGATACAGAGATCGAGGCGGCGGCCAGCTTGGGCAAGGCTGGGCATCTACGCGCAGCTGGTGCGATCTGCGGTGTGGTTATCGAGAAGCATCTTCAGCATGTATGTGACATGCACAGCATCATAATTCGCAAGAAAAACCCCGGGATCTCAGACATCAACGAACTCCTGAAAGGTGCCGGGATCATCACAGTGCCGCAATGGCGGTTTATTCAGCATCTTGGTGACATTCGAAACATCTGCGACCATGCCAAAGGCAAAGAACCAACCAAAGAAGAGATCGAAGACTTGGTTGCCGGAACCGCGAAGGTTCTGAAAACGATATACTGATTTCCGCGTTTGGATTAGGGCGAGGTCTCCTGCATGTTTGTGAACATAAGCCTTCGAGCATGAACTTTAGCTGTCACAGATCAGGTGACCGTCCACAATGGGCTCCTTACGACATGCGCAGGGGCAACAACCACCCCGTTGTGCATCGTTATTGAGCGTCCGCTTTCGCCAAGCGCCGCCCACCCTGCCGCATTGTTCCGGCGGATCCTGAGGTGTTCTTGGGTTTCAAGTGTCTCGGGATGCAGGAATGCTCGGGCGGCAGGGGATAACCCTGTCAGTTCCTCCCGCAGCACATCTTGTATTTCCGGCCCGATCCGCAGGCGCAAGGGTCGTTGCGGCCTTGTTTTCCCGGTGCGGCATAGGGGCTACCCGGCAGGTTCGCCGCAGCCGTTTGGGCCAGTTCGGGACGCGACTGCGTCAGGATGGCGGCCACACAATTCGGGATCAGATCGGGGGCGACACCGCCGGCGCCTTTTCCTTCGGCGCGGCCACAGATCGGGCGCTGTGGGCCTATGCGCCGCTCACGACCTTCTATGACACGGCCGATCCGCATCAGGCGCAGGAGCGGCACTTCGAGGATCTGGGACGCAGGCCGTTTTTGGTTGGCGAGGAGAGTGTGCGCCAGTCGCTCGCCGGTGGCCAGAAGAAATCGGCACTGGCCGTTTGGTGCCCGGACGGCTCGCCTGTGCTACGCCTCCCACAACAGGGCGATATGCTTGCCATACCCCTCAATGGGGCGCCATCGACCCTGTAAAGCCCGACAATCCCAATCTGCCGGGCATCACAGAGAATGAGGTCTGGTGTCTGCGTATGGCGCAGGCGATCAGGATTGATGCTGCACAAGTGACGATCCTCCAGTCGTCAATATGGGCAGCGATCGGTGTGCTGCGCCATGATCGCAGGATCGGGCGTAGCGGCCAGCTTCTGCCCCTGCACCAGGAAGACTTCGCGCAGGCCAATGGCCTGCCTCCGGGGCGGAAGTATGAGCGCGGCACGCTCCGCGGGCTTAATCTAAAAACCCTGCTGGAAACCGGTCGCCATGTCAGCGCGACCGATGCACTGGCGCTGCTCGATCAGGTTATCTTCAACATCCTCGTTGCCAACACCGACGCGCATGCGAAGACCTATTCCCTGATCCTGCCGGTGGGCAGTGGCCCGCGTCTCGCGCCGCTTTATGATGTCTCGACGGTGCTGTCCTGGCCCCATGTCGTAAAGACCTACGCTCAACCCATCAACGGCAAGAGGCGACGCCCGGACATGATTGCTGGGCGGCACTGGGAGGCTATCGCGCGTGACATCGGCTATCGCCCCACCGATGTGAAAAACCGCGTGCAGCAGATCGTCGATGCGCTGGTGGCGAACAGGGCGAAGATCACGGACGAGGTGGCAAAGCTGCCGGGCGCGACTGAAGGCTATGTCGTTAAGACCGCGGAAGCTGTCGAGGGGAATGCCCTGCGCATAGCGGGGAGGCTTTGATGCGTTTGCCGCGCGTCTTTCGAGGCCTTTCGCCGGCACTCTTGTGATCGGTGCAGCGCGGCCTGCAGAGCGCGCGATCCCTGATCGGATCAGCCACGCTTGACCCAATGCGCCGCGACGTATCAAATAGACTAATAATTTGAATAACATCACCGGTAGCCCCCTGTCAGAGATCGTCCAACAGCCCGACCCGTTCCTGACGACCTGCGTGTCTGTTGACATCGAGGTCGATCCCAGGACAGCCCGCGTGTTCGACCTGGCCGCCGTCCACTGCACGAAGGTTGAGCCAATTCGCGGCCAGAAGGGCGGCGTGGCATCCGCGTTAGATAGGCTGGAGGCCGCTCTGGGAGATGCACGGCATCTGATCGGCCACAACATTTTGCGCCATGACCTGCCGCATCTGGCCTCTCTGCGCCCGCGGCTGGCGCAGTTGGCGCAGGCACCCATTGACACCCTCTGGCTTAATCCGCTCGCTTTTCCGCGTAACCCTTACCACCATCTGGTCAAGCACTACCACGACGGGCGGTTGCTGTCGGGCCATATCAATGACGCGCAAGCGGATGCGCGGCTTGTCTTTGATGTACTGAGCAATCAACTGGGCGCCTTTCGTGCCCTGAATGCGCAGTCACCTGATGCCGTTGCCGCCTATCACTTCCTCACATCGCGAGGAGAAAATGACACCGGCTTCGGCGCGCTGTTTCAGTATGTGCGCGGGGCTGATGTGCCATCTGCTGACCAGGCGCGGCAAGCGATCAGGCGGCTGCTTGACGGGCAGACCTGTGCCCCGGCGCTCGAAGCAGTTTTAGATGAAATAGCGTCCACCACCATGGGCTGGCCACTCGCCTATGCGCTGTCATGGATATCTGTTGCAGGCGGGGATTCAGTCATGCCGCCTTGGGTGCGGATGCAGTTTCCGGGTGCCGCGCGTATGGTGAAACGCCTGCGTGACACGGGCTGCGATGCGCCGGACTGCGCCTGGTGCCGCGAGAAGGGCGACCCTGTCAAAGCGTTGTCGCGGTGGTTCGGCTTTGACGCCTTTCGCCCGGTTCCCACGGATGCTGACGGGCGCCCCTTGCAGGAACGCATCGTCGACGAGGGGATGCGCGGGAAGAGTGTACTTGGCATCCTGCCAACCGGGACGGGGAAATCCGTCTGCTACCAGATCCCGGCGCTGGCCAAGTTTGATCGGACCGGTGCGCTGAGCGTCGTCATCTCGCCGCTTGTCGCCCTGATGGCCGACCAGGTGGCAGGGATGGAGCGGTCGGGCATTTCCTCGGCGGTCACGGTGAACGGGATGCTCTCATTGCCCGAGAGGCAGGACGCACTGGAAAAGGTGCGCATGGGTGAGGCGGCGATGCTGCTGATCTCGCCTGAGCAGTTGCGCAGCGTCGGTGTGCGATCCGTGCTCGCGCAGCGCGAGATCGGCCTGTGGGTGTTGGACGAGGCGCATTGTGTCTCGAAATGGGGGCATGATTTCAGGCCCGACTATCGCTATATTGCGCGGTTCATCAAGGAAACTGCAGGCGATGCGGACCCCGCCCCCGTGATCTGTCTGACCGCGACCGCAAAGCCCGAGGTCGTGCGCGATATCCGTGACCATTTCCAGCAGCGGCTGGGGCAGGAGCTGTTGTTGCTCGATGGGGGTGCATCGCGGACAAATCTGAGTTTCGAGGTGCGTGAAACGGGGAAGCGCACCAAACTGGCTGATATTCTTGAGGTCATTGAACAACGCCTGCCACCCGAAGGTGTGTCTGGTGCCGTGGTCTATTGCGCGACACGCAAGGCGACCGAGGATGTGGCGCAGTTCCTGCAAGGGCAGGGGCTTTCGGCGGAACGCTACCATGCCGGGCTGACGCCCGACGAGAAGAAGACCATTCAGGAAAGGTTTCGCATCGGTGAATTACGGGTGATCGCGGCGACCAATGCTTTTGGCATGGGGATCGACAAGCCGGATATCCGTCTTGTGGTGCATGGCGATATTCCCGGCTCGCTCGAGAACTACCTTCAGGAGGCGGGGCGCGCCGGTCGCGACCGGGACCATGCGAATTGCGTGCTTCTGTTTGCGGCTGATGATGTTGAGCGACAGTTCCAGCTTTCGGCGCGGTCGCGCCTCGCCCGGCATGAGATTGGTGCCATCCTAAAGGCTGTGCGGCGCATGGATGCCCGAACGCGCAGCACAGGCATCGTGGTTGCGACCTCGGGTGAAATCGTGCGTCAGGAGCAGGACCGCGAGTTTCAGCGTGAAAGCGCCACGGATGATACGCGGGTCAAAACGGCGCTGTCCTGGCTGGAAGAGGCGAAGCTGCTGACCCGAGAAGAGAACCGCGTGCAGATCTTCCCGTCCTCGCTGCGGGTGCGTAGCCTTGATGATGCGAAAGCGCTGCTGCAAAAGGCGCAGATCACAGGGACGCGGCGCACAGAGTTGATGGATATCGTCCGCCACATGATCAATGCGCCGCCCGATGAGGGCATCTCCACGGATGAGTTGACTGGAATCAGCGGTCTGACTGGTGGACAACTGACCAAGGCGCTGGCAGATCTCGAAGCTCTCGGGATAGCGCGCAACGACACTGCAGTGACCGTGTTTGTACATAACTCTGTGCAGGACAGTTCGATCAATCGGTTGGGGGAGGCTACACGGCTTGAAAGCGACCTGATCGCCCTGATGCGCGAAGAGGCACCTGACGCGGACGAACAAATCAGCACTCCCTTGAATCTGCAATTGGCCTCTCAGAAGCTGCGCGACGGCGGCCACAGCCATGTACGCCCCGATCTGGTCGAGAAGCTTTTGCGCGGCATTGCGCGCGATGGTCGGGATATTGATGGTGGAAAGGGCAATCTGCGCTTGCGCAAACTGTCGCGGCATACGCTCTCGGTGGCGCTGCAACGGTCATGGCGGGTGGTCGAGCAATCCGCCGCTCTGCGCCATCAAGCAGGGGAAGCGTTGGTTGGGCATCTGCTGGGGCGTTTGGAGAAAGGTCAGCGCGGCAAGGATTTGCAGGTCGAAACCACGCTGGGCGACCTACTCGCCAGCCTGTCAGGCGACGCGTTTCTGCGCGCACAGGTCAAGGAAATGACGCGGCTGATGGATCGCGCGCTCATGTGGCTGCACGAACAGGATGTTGTGACGCTGGGCAAGGGTTTGACTGTGTTCCGGCCTGCAATGACAGTGCAGCTTGCCCCCGGAAAGGGGCAATTTCTGGTCAAGGATTTCGCGCCCCTGCAAGAGCATTACGACGAACAGACTATCCAGACCCATGTCATGGCCGCCTATGCCGAGGCGGGGCTTGCCTCGATGCAGGATGCGCTGCGCCTGTCAGAGGATTACTTCACCCTCGATCAAGAGGCCTTCATGGGCCGCTGGATGAAAGGCAGAACCACAGAGGTCAAGCGCCAGACAACGGGCAAGTCATGGGCCGCCGTTGTCGAGGCATTGGGTAACCCGGTTCAACAGAAGATCGTGGCAGATGATCGAGATGCGACCAATGTGCTGGTTCTGGCCGGGCCGGGGTCGGGCAAGACGCGGGTGCTGGTGCATCGCATCGCCTATCTGATCCGCGTCCGGCGCGAAGATCCGCGCAGCATTCTTGTGCTCAGCTATAACCGTCACGCCGCAGTCGAAATCCGGGCGCGGCTCAGGCATCTCGTGGGCGATGAGGCTTATGGCGTGACGGTGTCCACCTGCCACGCGCTGGCCATGCGGCTTGTGGGGGCGAGTTTCGCCGGGTCGCAGGCCGAAAGCCGCGACTTCGACGGCGTTATCATGGAGGCCGTGCGCCAGTTGACAGGCGAAGGGCTGAGCAAGACCGAGGCCGAGGCCCAGCGCGAGACCCTGATCCAGGGCTATCGCTGGATTCTGGTCGATGAGTATCAGGATGTGGGCCATGAAGAATACGCGTTAATCGCCGCCGTCGCTGGTCGGACGATTGAGGATGAAGATCTTCGCCTTAGCCTCTTTGCCGTGGGGGATGATGACCAGAACATCTATGCCTTTTCCGGTGCTTCGATCCGTTACATCCGTAAGTTCGAACAGGACTACAAGGCAAAGCCAGAATATCTGGTCGAGAACTACCGCTCGACCAAGGCTATCATCGAGGCGTCAAACACCGTGATTTCCGGAGCCGCCGACCGGATGAAACGGGATCATGGCATCACCATCGATCGCAGACGGCGAAATGAGCCGGCAGGTGGCGCGATGGCGAAGTGCGATCCCGTCGGGCAGGGGCGTGTTCAGTTGCTGCACTGCCCGCCGGGTGACCGGGCGCAGGCTGTAGCGGCGATCACTGAGTTGCAGCGTCTGGCCGCGCTGGAAGAGGGCTGGAACTGGTCGCGCACAGCGATCATCGCGCGCAACTGGCGGCAGCTGATCCCGGTGCGCGCCTATGCTGAGGCGCAGGGCATACCGGTCGAAATGGCCAATGAAAGCACGCCAAGCTTCTGGCGCATGCGTGAAATGCGCCTGTTCATCGAGGCGATCTGTCGCGATCGGACTCGCCTGCTGAACGTGACCGATTTGTTGGAAATTGCGAATACCCTGCCGTGCAACCGTTGGTCTGATCTTGTGGCTGAGGGCATTGCCGCGTTGGCACAGGAGATCGGAGTGGGCGCGATATCGGTTCCCGATCTGATTGAGTGGTTCGGTGAATGGGCGCGCGATGCTCGGGGCGAGCAGCGGGGGCTGCTGCTGATGACGGCACACCGCGCCAAGGGTCTGGAATTCGATGATTTGGTGATCCTGAACGGCGGATGGGACCGCCCATCAGATAACGAGGATGTCGATGCGCCACGACGGCTGTTTTATGTCGCAATGACCCGCGCCCGCCGTAGCCTTGCAGTGATGACGCAAGGCGGGCATGCCTTCGTCCCTGCCGATGGGATCAACATCCTGCGGCGCGAAGCTGCGGCTCCGAACCTGCGCGATCTACCGCCCGAACGGCACTATATCCTGCCTGAGCTTGGTCAGGTATTCATTGATTGGGCCGGGCGATTGCCCGCGAGCGACAGCAGTGTCCAGGCGATCGAGCAAGCGCATGTCGGCGCCCCCGTGACCATCTCGCAAATGCACGGGCGCTGGTTCGTGACTGACATTCAGGGGCGGCGATTGTCTGCAATGCGGGCTGATTGGGCTGTGCCATCGGGGCGACGGATCGTTTCTGCGCGGGTCGGGGCAATAGTGACGCGCCACGCGCATGAGAGTGGCGAGGAGCATCGGACAAAGCTTAACCGAGAGCTTTGGGAAGTGGTTTTGCCTGAGATTGTGCTGGAGTGAAAAAATGCTTTAGGGGTATTCTTTGCTCGGAATGTGTTCTGATGCGAGCTATGCTGATTTTATGAATGTCGCATTCTACAACCTTGAAACCACCGGCATCTCATCGGCCTTCGATCAACCCCTGCAATTCGCGGCCATCCTGACCGATGGTCAATTCAGCGAGATTGGGCGGGTCAATCTGCGTTGTCGGATCGCACCGCACATCATCACGTTGCCTTGCGCGCTGGCGATGAAATCATCAGCCGCCTTTGACCTTGCAGCATTGCACTTGCAGAAAATGGCCCAAGCAGCCAGTCGCTTCCCGCCCCCACAACCGCCGCAATGCGCAGCAAGCGGAGTTTGCAAGGTCACGCGTCATGGGTGCGGCCTTCGACATTCACGGCCTGGAACAGAGTGTCAATTCGCTTTGAGCCGACTTTGGAAGGCGGGCGTTTATGGCCAACTGTGACTTTCGCATTTTGAAACAGGTTTTGAAGGTCTTCCAGGGTCAACTGGCTGCGCGCTTTGCCCCAGCCGTTTGGAACAGCTAGAGCGGAACCGCCTGTCCAGCGCTGCTGCCCAAACCAACATCTGATGAAATCAGGAATTTGTTGGTCAGCGGCAGGGCCGCGGCCCCCAAGGCGCGCGCGCCAATGCCCAAGCTGCCAGTCTGAATCGCGGGGGCAATCAAACCCGCCATCTCTTTTTGCGCTGTTGCATGGACAACTTTCTCTGTCAGCCTTTCGCGGATATTCGCAGGGAACCACCCATCAATGACCACGGTTTTGAAATCGATCACGGCGAGGCATGCGACAATGGCTTGGGCGATGGCGTCGGCTGCTGTGTCCAACCATTCGGTGAGAATTGCTTCTGGAATTGGCCAGGTTTCCGGGGATTGCCACGGTAGATCGGGGTCAAGCCCCGCAAGTGCAAGGCGTTTTTCCAGACCGTAGATTGAGGCGAGTTCTATTAACTGCACCATGCGCCCGTCGGGCGCGCGAACCGGCATTGACCCCAGCGCGCCAGAATTGCCATTCTCGCCCGTATGCAGCGTGCCGTTGAGAACAACACCGCCGCCAATGAAGAACCCGATATAGAAATACACGAAATCGCGTGGCAGGCTTGTGCCACCAAAAGTTAGCTCTGCGCCACAGGCTGCACTGGCATCATTTCGCATGAAAACCGGATAGGGCAGGGCTGTGCTTAGATCACCACACAGATCGGCGCCGCGCCAGCGATCCATGACCTGCTGAGGCGCACCGAGAGAGGCGGCCCAATCCCAAAGCTGGAAGGGTTGCGCAATGCCAAGGCCCGCAACACGCTCACGATGCGACGCTGGAAGGCGCATTGACAACTCATGCGCGGCCATAAGGGCAAATTCCCGCGCGGCATCAGGTTCGGGCCATTCATGGCGGCGGGCAATGCGCTCGCGGATCGCCCCATGAAAATCGATCAGGATCATCTCGCTAGAGCGCCGCCCGATTTTCAGCCCAAGGAAATACGCCCCATCAGCCGCCAAGGAGATCGGGACAGAGGGCTGTCCGATGCGACCACGCACAGGATCGCCCTTTTCAAGAAACCCGTCCTGTTCGAGTGCGCGGATTATGACGGATACTGTCTGCGCCGACAGGCCCGTAACCCGCGCGATCTCTGCTTTTGGCATTGCACCTTCGGTATGAAGCAGCGTGAACAGCAATCTTTCGTTCCACGCCCTGAGGCCAGATTGGTTTGTGCCGCGCATCGCGTGATGCGGTTGAGTTTGTTCAATGTTCTCGGCCATGGATCACCTTTCCGATGTGCTGACATCACCCGCGTGAGGGTAATCTGTCAATACTAAATAAAAGTGATTTATTTATTGACACGACCGCGATTCTGCCGTTTCTTGACGCCATCGCGGCCATCCGAGAGCTGCGCAGTTTTTTGGGAGGAACCACATGAAGCTGAAATCCGCATTGAAGATGTCTTTGATGGGGGCTGTTGCCGGCACTGCATTGCTGGCCAACCCTGCCCTTGCACAGACGGGCGCTTGTCTGATCACAAAAACCGACACCAACCCGTTCTTCGTGAAGATGCGCGAAGGCGCTCAGGCCGCTGCGGCAGAACATGGGATTTCGCTTCAAACCCATGCCGGACGTCTGGACGGGGATGTCGAAACCCAGATCGCCGCGATTGAAAGCTGTGTGGCCGCTGGTGTCAGTGGTATTTTGCTTACACCCAATGATAGCCGCGCCCTTGTTCCGGCCGTGACGCAGGCGCGCGAAAATGGTGTTCTGGTTATCATGCTGGATACCCCGCTGGAACCGGCAGATGCCGCCGATTCCACCTTTGCCACTGATAATTTTCAGGCAGGTGTCCTGATTGGGGAATGGGCGCGCGCCACTATGGGCGATGACGCGGCCAATGCCAAAATCGCGACGCTGGATCTGAATCCCAGCCAGATTTCAGTGGATTACCTGCGCAATCAGGGGTTCATGACGGGCTTTGGAATTGATGTTAAAGATCCCACTGTGATTGGGGATGAAGATGATGCGCGCATTGTTGGCCATGATGTGACCAATGGCAATGAAGAAGGCGGGCGCACCGCAATGGAAAACCTGTTGCAGCGTGATCAGGGCATCAATCTGGTCTATACCATCAACGAACCTGCTGCCGCTGGTGCATATGAGGCGCTGCGTTCGGTGGGGCGGCAGGATGATGTGTTGATCGTGTCGGTTGATGGCGGTTGCCCCGGCGTGCAAAATGTGGCCGAGGGGATTATCGGCGCAACTTCTATGCAATTTCCGCTGCTGATGGCCTCGATGGGGATTGAGGCGATCAAAGCCTATGCCGAAACCGGCGAGAAGCCCGAAAACTCTGAAGGGCTGGATTTCTTCAATACCGGTGTGCAGTTGATCACCGATAGCCCTGTCGAGGGTATCCCTTCTATCACATCTGAAGAAGGTCTGGCGCGCTGCTGGGGCTGATCCCACAGCGTTGCCGACATATCGTGAAATGTTTTGCTGCCAGCGTCATGCTGGCGGCAAAACAGCATTTTTTCCGCCAGCCGGAGGCCGCTGATGTCCGACACCACCCGCCGTGCCGCAGATTATGAAAACTCCCTGACAGGCGCAGATACCAGCGTCGCAAAGTTTGACGGCCCCAAACGCACGCCTCTTGGCCATGTGCAGCACTTCCTGCACTCGCACCCGACAATGGTGCCGGTCATCGTGCTGGTCATCAGCTTGATCGTATTCGGCATTCTGGCGGGGGATCGGTTTTTTACGCCCTTCAATCTTTCGCTGATCCTGCAACAGGTCTCGATCATCGGGATCCTGGCCGCTGCGCAATCGCTCATCATCCTGACAGCGGGAATTGATCTGTCGGTGGCAGCGATCATGGTGCTTATGTCGGTGATCTCTGGCAAGCTGGCAATCACGATGGGCGTGCCCCCCTCGCCGGCGCTGACGGCGTCTTTTGTGATCGGCACACTCGCGGGTATGCTCAACGGCCTTCTTGTCACGCGGCTGCGCTTGCCGCCTTTTATCGTGACGCTGGGCACATGGAACATCTTTTTTGCGCTCAATCTGTGGCTATCGGGCGCGCAGTCGATCCGCTCTCAAGATATCGACCAGATGGCGCCGCTTCTCAAATTCTTCGGCAACTCCTTCAGGATCGGAGGCGCGAATATCACCTATGGCTCGATCCTGATGGTGTTGGTCTTTTTCGTGCTGTGGTACATGCTGAACAAGACAGCATGGGGGCGGCATGTCTATGCCATTGGCGATGACAAGGAGGCCGCAGAACTGGCGGGGATACGCACCGACCGCATGCTGGTTTCTGTCTATGCGCTGGCCGGGTTTATCTGTGCGCTGGCGGCATGGGCCTCTATCGGGCGTGTTGGCTCTATTTCTCCGCAATCTTTCTATGAGGGCAATCTGCAATCCATCACGGCTGTGGTGATTGGCGGTATCAGCCTGTTTGGCGGGCGCGGCTCTATCATGGGGGCGCTGTTTGGCGCGCTGATTGTGGGCGTGTTCCAGTCGGGGCTGCGTCTGGCGGGGGTGGATGTGCTGTGGCAGGTTTTTGCCATTGGCTGGCTTATCATTATCGCGGTTGCGATTGACCAATGGATCAGAAAGGTTTCGGCATGACACAGGAACCCATTTTGAAAGCGCGCGGGCTGGTCAAGCGATATGGCCGCGTGACGGCTCTGGATCATTGCGATTTCGACCTGATGCGAGGAGAGATTCTGGCCGTGATCGGCGACAATGGCGCGGGGAAGTCGAGCCTGATCAAGGCGATTTCCGGCGCGGTGACCATCGATGAGGGCGAGATCACGCTTGAAGGCAAGCCGATCGCTTTCACCTCTCCATTGCAGGCACGCGATGCCGGGATCGAAACAGTCTATCAGACGCTTGCGCTGTCGCCCGCATTGTCCATAGTGGAAAACATGTTCATCGGGCGCGAATTGCGCAAGCCTGGGCCAATGGGGCAATGGTTTCGCATGCTCGATTTATCTGCCATGCGCGCGTTTGCCCGTGAGAAACTGAATGAATTGGGCTTGATGACCATTCAGAACATCGACCAGCCGGTTGAAACACTTTCCGGCGGTCAGCGCCAGGGCGTGGCGGTGGCGCGGGCGGCGGCATTCGGTTCGAAAGTTGTGATCCTTGATGAACCTACCGCCGCGCTGGGCGTGAAGGAAAGCCGCAAGGTTCTTGAACTGATTCTGGATGTACGCTCGCGGGGGATTCCTATCATCTTGATAAGCCATAACATGCCTCATGTGTTCGAAGTGGCAGACCGCATTCATGTCCACCGTCTTGGCAAACGGCTTTGCGTGATCGACCCGAAAGAACATTCGATGTCCGATGCCGTGGCCTACATGACCGGCGCAAAACACCCCGAAGCGGCATGACCTCCCGCAATGATGAGACTGGTTGCGGGAGTGCGCTGCGCGTTGCCCAAGTGACCGCTTTGGCGCGCCCTATGTAAATGGCCGACTGGTCGGTTCGGGCCGGGCACGTCGATCCCCCGCAGTCCCCTTCGTGGAGGGCGGGAGGTGAGCGGTCAACGTGTTGGGCTTGGTGAAGAAGGTTGATTGGGAGAACCTATCTTTTTCCCAGGAACGCCGTTCAACGGCTCTCCCGAACACACGCGCATTCCCACGCCTCAAGGCCTGACGCAACACGATCACTTGCGCTGCAGGATTGGTGGTATTCCCTTCCGCTGCCCACACGCATGCGTGCTCAAACCCATTCGCGGAAAACGCGCGGGCCTGCCCGTATGGCAGGCCCGCCTGGCCCCTTGTCCCGGCGTGCCGGGTGCTCCTCAGAAGCGGAAGGTCAGGCTGCCGCCGATCTGGTGGCGGTTGCGGTTGCTGCCGGTATAGGCAACGCGGAAGGTGGCGCTGTGCGCTACCGCCACGTCCAGCCCAAGGTCGAAGCGCAGCTCGTCCCGATCCGCAAGCGCCGCGTCCACGCCGAAGGCAGGCCCACTCGCCGCGAAGCCGTGGACGGATGACCCGTGGCTGCCCGCCACGACGGAATGATAGCTGATCCCGCCCCAGAGCTGCGCCGCAGCCCCCCCGATTTCGAGATCGGCCACGCCGCGCAGGCCCAGTTCGGCGGTGGTGACATCATCGGTGCGCGCAGCACGCGTCAGCGCCGCCGTGCCGCCCGTCTCTGTGAACCCGCCCGAGGTGATGCGCGCCTGGTTGAGCCGCAGGAAGGAGGCCAGCACCGCGCGCTCCCTCTCCAGATCGGCGCTGATCTCGGCAAAGGCCAGCGTCGTGTCCGTGGTGTAGGAGGCGGTCAGTCGCTGCGTCACGCCGCCCAGCGTCACGTTCCGCGCGGTATCGGTGCGGCCATGATCGTGCAAAAGCCCTAAGGACAGGGTCACCGGCCCGAGGTCGCGCCCCGCATAAAGGCCGAGGGCTACATGCGTTGTCTGCGCCTCGGAACTGCGATCCGACAGGGTGACGTTCCGCTGGCCGAGGCCCAGCATCACGCCAAAGGTCCAGGGCCCGTCGCTGGCGAAATCCACGCCGCCGACCATGCCGAAACTGCCGGTCCGCGCGCGCGAGAAACCGTTGGCGGCCTTTTCGGTTCCGGCGCTGCTCAAAAGCGTCACCCAGGGCTGCGCCGCCTGCATCCCCGCGAAGCCGCGCGGATCGCCGCCCCGGCTGCTGACCGTTACAACGGGGCCTGTGCCGCCCGGTGTCGTGCCGCCCCGGCGCAGGTGGTCGAGCACCGCGCCGCCGAGCGTGTTCGCGCCCTCGACCGCGCGGCCCTGCACATCGGCGTGAACCTCGCCCGAGAGCGCGTCGAGCGCCTCTTGCGCCTGCGCATTTGTCAGCGGCAGGAGCGCGGCCGAGATCGGGTTGCCCTGGGGCAGGGCCGTCACGGCGGTGGCCGCCGCGCGCTGGTTCGGGGTCTGTGCCACCGTGTCGGGCGTGGCGGCGTTGCGTATCATCGTCAGGGTCACGGCATTGGGCAGATAGCGCACCGTCGGGTCGAAAAAGGCGTAATCATCGGTGATGGTGCGGAAGCTGCCTATGACCCCGCCCGCGGAGGAGATGATCTCATGCACCTGCCCGGAGGTGGGATCGCCCATCGTATCCGCCACATGCAGGGTGGCGTCGATCAGGATGACCGTGCCGTTCGCATTGGTGTGGGTGTTGGCGACCGCGTTGATGCGATCGGCGGAGGTGGCATCCAGCTCGATCAGCAGGACAGACCCCGCGTTGAGCGTGACGTTGTTCGTGGTCAGCGTGCCGATGGAGCCCCGCGCCAAAGCGCCCGGGGCGAGTGTGCCGCCGGAATTCACGGTCAAATCCGTGATCGTCCCGTTGCCGGCCAAGGTGGCGCCGTTCGCAACGGTCACGTTGAACGTATTGGTTGGCTGAACTCCGCCATTCATCACCAGCGTGCCCTCGTTGACGAACGTCATGCCACGAGGGTCTCCGCTGCGGTTTTCTGGGTGGGTCAAGATCAGCGTGCCTGCGCCCAGTTTGGTGATGACGCCAGAAAGCGTACGGTTTGTGATTGCGACAACGCGACCGGACTGCGTAAAGGTGTCGCCTGCATCTGGAACAATAAGGGTTACAGGTTCGCTGGCGATTTGATCGGATCGGTCTCCTGTGAAGGTCACCTGCGCCTGCGCCGCGCCGCCAAGCATCAGCGCCGCGCCCGTGGCCAGCACGAAAACCAGTTCGGTCGCCCGCCCCATGCGGCAGGTGCCGCGCAGGCTGCGTTGGCGCAGGCCGGTCTGCTTGGCCGGGGTGCGGGTGGATCTGGTATGGGAAAGATGGATCATGATTTGGTCTCGGGTCGCGGGTCTGGCCGCACGGGGCGGGCAAGACGGTTTGTGGTTACGCGGTGGCACATCAGGGGGCGCCCGGCCGGATGCCGGATGGTCCGCCGCCTTGGAAATGCGGGGTGAGAGAGGATCGGAAAGTGGCTGCTGCGAGGCCTTCGATGGGTTGGCGGGTGCCGACTCTGCCCATTAGCTTGGGTGCGGATTGCACTTTCGATAGCGATATCACTCGAAAGATTTCAGGTGCCCAACCGCCACGGATTGCGGCATTAACCATTTCTTTTCAAGGAATTGTTGTGAGCATCATCGGATTTGGTGCGACTTGCATCGGCGCACCCGGCAGGCTGACAGCCCGGCGGCGGGGTGGCGGCCTAGCGCTTGCGGGATGCAAGCCAGTCCCGGATGATTGGCCCATGCGAGCGGCTGATCGGATAAACCCGCCCCTCCCGGTCGGTGATCTGTGGCTGCCCCTTGACATAGGTCAGCGCCACAACCTCGTCCCGGTTGATCCAGAGCGAGCGATGGCAGAACCAGCCCATGTCGGGCGGAACCATCGCGACGGCCTGTGTCAGGGTCATGCGCAGCAGAACCGCGCCGGTTTCCGTGACCACCTCGACATATTGATTGGCGGCATGCATGCGCCGCACCCTGTTGCGGTGGTCCTGCGGCAGCTTGCGCATCAGCGGCACGGGCCAGCTGCGCAAGGGATGCCAGATCGGCACGAGGTCGGGACTGTGCCCCAGTGCCTGACGCAGCATGCCTTGGGCGAAATAGACGGTCGCAAGCGTGCCCGGCACGATCACCACCGCCTGCCGGAGCGTGCGCGACGTGCTCCAGTCGAAACCGGGGATGAGGGCGAGCGACACAAGCTGCGAGGCTGTGACGGCAATGACCCACAGAAGCAGCGGCGCATAGATGAAGGGAATGCCCGTGCGCATCATCACATAGGCAAACCGGCCCAAGAGCAGCCAGCTGGACAGCCAGAACACGCCGACCTTGGCCGCCGTCAACAGGTTGCTGATGAACGGGGACAGGCCATAGGCAGCGAATTCGGGGATGAACAAGCCGATCAGCAGCATGGAGACCGGAAAGGCATAGGCGAAGAGCATCACCGGATGGCACATGTAGTGCCGTCCCGCGACATCGAACTCCGCCGGGCTGCGCAGGTTCTTCCGCGCAAGCGCGCGCAGGGCGGGGTCGCCCCACAAGATGCGCCAGCGCGATGTCTGCACGAGGGGTGCCGCCCGCTCATCCTGGGACGCGCTGGTTTTGCCGGCACCACTCATCATCCAAACCCTGTTTCATCCGACACCGCGCCGCCAGAGCCAAAGGTGCAGCGGTTCTATCGCAATCTACACAAGCGCGCGCCATTCTGGAAGACGGTCGCGGGGGGGCCTTGGCCGGTGTCAGGATCGCGTCGCGGCGCATGAAGGCTTCGATTTCCGCGGTCAGGTTTTCGACGTCCAGTCCGGCGTTCTCCGGCTGAAGCACTATGCGCGCATGTGCGGCCTGGCCGCATGCCTAGCCCGCGAAATCCGATCCGTGCTGGTCATCAACCCCCTCCTCGTGTGTCGATCAGGTGGTTGCATTCGCTACGGGCCGGATGGCCTCAAAACCAAAACAGGGGGAACGTGGCCTCGTTATGCCAACCCTCGCGGCCTTAATCCCGGACAGCCTGCTTCCCACGGATCGCCGGAAGTCTCCGACATGGATCGTCACTATTACGAAACCCATAAACTGACGGTTGCCAAGCATCCCTCAGAGACGGATGAGCGGCTGATGGTGCGCATTGTGGCTTTTGCGCTTAACGCCCATGAGCATCTGGAAATGACCAAGGGGATTTCGACAGATGACGAACCGGATATCTGGCAAAAAAGCCTGAGTGGCGAGATCGATGTCTGGGTGGCCCTTGGGCTGCCGAGCGAAAAGGTGCTGCGTCAATCCTGCAACAAAGCCGCGAAGGTGATTGTTTACCCCTATGGCGGACGGGTTGCCGAGGTCTGGTGGGACAAGACCAAGAGCGCCACCAGCCGTTTCGACAATCTTCAGATCATCCATTTCTCGGAGGCCGATACGGCTGCATTGGCAAATCTGGCCAGCCGCGCAATGAAGCTTCAGGTGAATATCCAGGACGGCGATGTGATGGTCAGCGTGGGGGATAGCATTGCCTATGTCACGCCCGAAATATGGAAAGGCGCGGCATAGCTTGCAGCCGCCCCGCTGCATGCCGGGCTATGGTGCGAAAGGTCGCGCCAATCGGCTGAGGCGCACTGATCTCGGCATGGGGTAATCAGCGCCCGTTCGGATACGGGCTTTCCAGATCCTATGCGGATACCGGTTCTGAAAAGGCGTGTGAAACCATTCCGCCCGGGGATGCTACCGCTCCGGGCAGGGCGGTTTATGCGGGACTGTGCGCGCATGCATCACCGGGACGAATGCACCGTCCGATATACCCAGCCGCGCATGTTCGACAAAAGCCATCGATGCGCGATCCTTGAGGGGGATCGGCGCGGGGGGTGCAAGACCCGGCAGGCTCTTCGCCTCCCCTGTCATGTTGCGCGTCGGATCAGCATCAGCCCACAGCCGAAGGCCTTTGCGCGCCCGAACCCAAGAGGCAAATGTCCAAGGAACACAGCGGGGTCTGTCACCTCGATGCGTCCGAAGTGATCAAGGATGCCGAATTGCGGCTGGCCCTTGCGGGGGCCACAATGGCCTGTCAGAATTTGGGCGCTGTAATCGACGGCCTGTGCCGATATAAGGCTGAACCCAGCCTTTGCGCCTTGGCGTGCAAGCCAAGCCTGGCCTGTGGTTTTTGTAAGTTCCATGCGCTGTTCCGCCCGTTGCGCTTTGGGAATGGTATGCAGCGCATCCATGACGATATCGCCGCGCTTACCATCGCGCTTTGTGCGGGTTGCATTGCAGCGCAACTGGAAATCCAGCTTGTCACCAGGGACAAGGACAAGGACAAGGGCAGGGGCAAATTCACGCACGCTATGAGGCTCGAAAAGCTCTGACTCGGTGGGCGGTGGTGCTGACAATGTCAGGAAGCTGCTGTCGTTTTCTTCGCGCCACAGAAAATCGCGGCGGCGTTCCGGGCCGTCAGAAAAAAATGGGCCAAAGCAGGTTGTGCTGGGCAGACCGTCGCGCGGCCCGATCCGCGTCGCAAGCGCGGCATCGTTTATGTACAGCAGTGCTTCGGTAAGATGTCAGTGTCTGAAGGCCTGCGGTGTGCCATCCAGTATCATCGACCGGAAATTGGCACTGATTTTCCCAATGTCATGCAGGGCAATTAAAACGGTCAGCGCATCATTGAGCGACTCTTTGAAACCAAAAGGCTGGAGCAGCCGTTCTGCAACAGCAGCGACATCAAGCATATGAAATAACGCAGGGTGACAAATAGTTGTCCCCCTGATTGCAGTGTTCGATACGCTTTAAGGAGACACTAACCCGTAAGGGCGTCAGAAGATGACATGGAGAGCTACTTTCTTTCACAGGGTATTGAGCCAGCCGGGTGTCCTAAAGTCAAGGTGGCCGCCACAAGTTCAAATAAAGTCGAGTGCATGAATCTGATTGATTTGGAAACTTTCAGAGCCTTGCATCACACGAAACAGAACGGCGCAGGCAAGTTGCGGCGGTAGCCTGTCCGTGAGGCAAGAATACTGATATAAATCAGATATTTAATCCGCGAGTGTTTTGCTTGTGTATAGCAGCGCGCAAAACGACTTAATGCCAACTCAACGTTTTACGAGGCCCCCTGAAATTCAGGGGGCTTTCTGCGTTTGAGGGGGATCGGAGGCACTGACGCGCAGGGGCCCAGTTCATCGAACGGGCTGACATCCCGCAGCATTTGCCGGTATGGTGGCGGCGATCCTAACCAGAGCCTGCGCCATGTCGAAGAAAACCCTCAACAAAGCCAATCTTGAAAAACTCGGTGCTGAGAAGCTGGCCGCGCTGGTGATGGAGCTGGTGCAGGGCAGCGCCGCGCTTCAGCGGCGCGCGCGGATGGAACTGAGTGCAGCGCAGGGCCCAAAGGATGTGGCCGCCGATTTGCGCAAACGCTTTGCATCGCTGCGGCGATCGACCAGCTATATCGACTGGCGCAAGCAGCGCGCGCTGGTCAAGGATCTGGAAAGCTTGCTGGCCCTGATCGAGAGCAGCATTCTCCCCCATGATACGCAGGAGGGCTTCGATCTGTTGTGGTCGTTTCAGCAACTTGCGCCTTCGATCCATGAGCGCACGGATGACAGCAATGGCGCGATAGGCGATGTGTTCCGGCAGGCGATGGAGCTGATCGCTGAAGTATCACCGCGCGTCACGATGGATGCGAAAACGCTGGCCGAGCGCATTCTTGATGCGGTGGTCGATGCCGGTTACGGCGAATTTGACGGGATCATTCCGGCGATGGCTGTGGCGCTGGGGCCAGAGGGGCTGGAGCATCTGAAACAGATCACCAAGGCTTGGGCTGCAACGCCCCCCACGCCTACCGAGATCGAAGCTTATCAGCGCTTCGGATTACACTCTTCGCCTGCCGATGCTGTCCGCCGTGCGAAGCAATCCACCAGTTCCATCATTCTGGCCGATGTGGCGGATGCGCAGGGTGATGTGGATGCCTATATGGCGCGCTATTCGGCCGAACAGCTGACCTATGGCACGATCGCGCCCGATGTTGCGCGGCGGTTGCTGGCCGCGGGGCGCGTGCAGGAGGCCTATGACATGACCCGCCGTTCCATGGCGCGCGAGGCAGACAGCACATTCCGGCTGTTCAATTCCGACCTTGATGAGGTCTATGAAGAATGCCTTGAGAGGCTGGGCAAGCTGGATGATCTGAAAGCGCATCTGTGGGCGACATTCGAGCAAAGCCTCAATGCGCGCGCTTTACGTAAATACCTCAAGCTGTTGCCGGATTTCGACGATATCGAGGCTGAAGAGAAGGCGCTCGATATGGTTGGCGACCATCCCTGGCTGAGCGCCGCGCTGAGTTTCCTGATTGACTGGCCTGCGCTGGATCGTGCCGCAAAGCTGGTTCTGGCGCAGGCCGATGATCTGGATGGCAACGACTACATGACTTTGACCAAGGCGGCAGAGGCGCTGGATGCGCGTCACCCACTGGCAGCGACGCTTGCGCGGCGCGCGATGATCGAAGACACGCTGAACGGCGCGAAATCCTCGCGTTACCGCCATGCGGCGCGGCATCTGGTAGAATGTATGGCGTCTGACGCGCAGATCATGGACTATGGCGTGACTCTCACCCATGCAGGGTTTATCGAGGTGCTGCGCCAGAAGCATGGCCGCAAATATGGCTTCTGGTCGCTTGTGGATCGATAAAGCCCTGCACACACTCGAAAGACCTTGAATGCCCGATCCGTTCGACCCCCTCGCTGATCCTGCCGCAACTGTCGCGCGTCATCCCGGCCTGTCGCACGCGCCCGCAACCGCGCGCAATCGTGCGCCCATCTGTAAGGCACTGGCAGACTTGCTGCCCACCATGCCCTGCACTGTGCTGGAACTCGCATCGGGCACAGGCGAGCACGCGCTCTGGATGGCGCGGGAACTGCCACAGGTGACATGGCAGCCCAGTGAGGCGACACCAGAGGGCGTGGCCGCGATTGAAGCCTGGCGCAAGCTTTGTCCCGAACTGGCCGCGCGGGTCTTGCCGCCCGTGCAGATCAATGCCGCCCGCCCGCCATGGCCCGGCTATGCGGTTGATGCTGTGTTCACCGCGAACCTGACCCATATCGCGCCATGGGACGCGACCCTTGGCCTGATCGCGGGGGCGGCTGCACGGCTGGGGCAGGGCGGTCTGCTCCTGATCTATGGCCCGTTCAACGAGGGTGGCCGTTTCACTGGCCCCGGCAATGCCGCCTTTGATGCCGACCTGCGCAGGCGAAACCCAGACTGGGGCCTGCGCGACCGCGAGGATATCGATGATATGGCGCTTGCTCATGGCTTCGCCAGCGAACCACACCGGATGATGCCCGCAGATAATCGTCTGCTGGTCTATCGTCGCCAGTGAAGACGTCGCATGGAGTTATTGTCAAATCTGGTGTTTGAGGATCGTCATGCGGCGGCCCGATCTGGGTTTGATGGCTTGACGCCGTTGATGAAATCGACGCCTTCGATGACGTCAGCGAGGTGGGCGATGCCGCGCAGCTTGCGCCAGCTTGTCTCTGCGCATTGCGCGAGTTTGAACATCATGTGCAGCATGCCGTGACGGGTCAGGCATCCCTTTGCGCGCTTGGTGCGATGACGGATGGTGGCGAAGGTGCTTTCAATGGGATTTGTCGTGCGAATGCTCTGCCAGTGCTGGGCGGGGAAGTCATAGAAGGTGAGCAACTCCTCGCGCCAGCTTTGTGTGGACTCGCGCACACCATCCTCGATGGCAAGGAAGTGCTTTTCGCCACGGGCATTTACGCCGATCACGACCAAAGCACAGAGCCGGTCCTCGGCGGCGCGCAGCCCGCTATGGATGCCATCGACCCACAGATAGGCCCAGTCATCCCGGCTCAGATCGGTCTTGCACCAGTCGCTGTATTCAGCGGCCTATTTCGACTTGAGCCGCGCGACGGTGTTGGCTGAGAAACCGGCGGCATCCGGGCCGAGCAGAGCTTTCAGCGCCCCATCCATCTCGCCGGTGGAAATACCCTTGAGGTATAGCCAGGGCAGTGCTGCTTCCAATGACCTGGCCTTGCGCACATAAGGCGGAACCAGCGCAGAGTGGAAGGTGACGGGCTTGCCTGTCTTCGAGCGCAGCTTGGGCACCTTCACCGTGACAGGCCCGATACCGGTCTGCACGGCCCGTTCCGGATCACCGCAGCATGACCATCAAGGGTTTTTCGGCCCTGAAAGCGCGCCATGAAGACCTCAAGCTCGGCCTCGACCGCAGATTGCAACAATTCTCGCGCACCTTTGCGCAGAAGTTCGGTCAATGGGTCCGCGATCGCATCTCGACCGGCAAATTCAACAATGTTACTCTCGTCCCTGGTGGTGCGTCCGCTTCGGTTGGCGGGTTGTGTCGCAACGACAATCCAACCAGATGCACCGCCAGCTTTCAAATCCCCAAAACACCAGATTTAGTCATGGCTCCCTTGCATGAATGTTGATACCCAGATGCGCTTACAGGCTTACACCATTCAAAGCAGTAATATTTAAGCCCTATGGTTTTTATCCACGCGCTACATTTGCGTCACACTTGTCCACCAGACTGGCAGCAGCTCACATTATGTTGTGTCACCCTGCTACACGCTGCTGCCATAAGTTTAACTTATCACTTAAAGCTGGACGCCCTTGGTGAGTGCGCCGTCAATGACAAGATTTGTGCCGCTGGTGAAGCTGGAGGCTGGGCTTGCGAGAAATACCACTCCGCGTGCGATTTCTTCGGGTGTGGCCATCCGCCCCATCGGGTTGAGGCTGAGCGCGGTTGAGAACAGTTCAGGGTTGCCTTCTTCTATCTGGTTCCAGATGCCGCCTGAAAAATAGGTGTTGCCTGGTGACACGGAATTAGCGCGAATGCCTTTCGGTGCCAGCTTGTAGGCGAGGCCCTGCGCGTAGTGTACCAGAGCGGCCTTGAACGCACCATAGGCAGGTCCAGTGAAGTCTATCTCGCGGCCCGATACGGATGACACTAGCGTAATCGAAGCTGCGTCAGATTTCTCTAGCCAAGGCATAGATGCGTTCACAAGGCGAACAGAATGCATCATGTCTACGTCAAAACCCGTTTGCCATGCGGTTTCGTCATCGGCAACGGCCAAAGCGGAGACATTGGCGATTACGATGTCTATGCCCCCCATCGCATCGGCACTGGATTTCACCCAATGCTCCAGTGCTGTTTTATCGGATACATCTACTGCAGTTCCAAGCACGCCCAGTTCTAAAACTGTTGCGGATACATCAGCTTGAGTGCGGGCGCAGATCGCCACCTGCGCGCCTTCGGCTGCCAGGATTTCGGCGCAGCGCCGCCCGATCCCCTTGCTGCCGCCCGTTATCAGGGCTCTAAGCCCCTTTAGACCAAGATCCATTATAGCATTCCCCGCTGTGTGTGGTCACTTCAGATAGCGTTTTGCAATTGACGCACCGACGCTATATTTCGGATCGACCATATTCCCAAGCCGCACCTTCCCACACATTGTCAATAACATGTAGGCGTCGATTTCGCTTTGTCCGGTTTCCTGTGCCACCCAACGCACCAGTTCACGATACGCAATGCGGGTCGCATCTTCTAATGGACGGGCTGAGCCGATGAACATCATCATATCTTCAGTTTCCAATTGCGGCCACGTGTTTCCATGCCCTTTGATCAAGTCGATCTGCAATTCGACAGTGGCAGGCATTTCAAGCGCAACTCCGCAAAGCTCGCCATCCCCCTGAATGGCATGGCAGTCGCCGAGATAGAGATATCCACCGTCACGATTGACAGGCAGATAGATAATTGCGCCGGGGGCGACATCAGGCATATCCATGTTCCCGCCGTAGTAATCGGGCTGAAGCGATGAGATCGCTTCGATCTCCGGTGAGGTGCCAATGGTTCCAATGAAAGGTTCATAGGGCAGTGTCACGCTATCGGACCAGTAAACACCGTCCTTATCGACATTTACCTTTTTGACCACTTCGGCCAGTGGTGCATTCAACATTGCTGTGTTGCCTGTGCCGACAAGACCACCGAATTCGGGAATTAGGCAAGTGGTACCTACGGGCTGAGGGCCGCGCGGGGTTATGGATATGATCCGCACCGCCAAGGCGTCGCCTTTCTCTGCACCTTCCACATAAATGGGCCCAGTTTGTGGGTTGAGGTAGGGAAAATTCAGGATATCGGAGGGCTTGTCACTTTCGCGCGTGATCTTGCCTTCGAAAGCGTCATGGGTTTCCACTGAGACCACAGCGCCAGGGGCGACTTTCAGAACAGGATCAACATAGGGTCCATAGACGTAGTGAAATTTTCCCTGATCGGCGATCGTGATCGTGTGGGTTGCAACTTGCTTACCCTTGGCCACACCCTTGCGGGCCATCAATGTTTGTTCCAGCCAGTTCATGGTTTACTCCTTCCCAGTTGATCTTTTTCCGTTCAAATTGTCAGGTAGCGCCGCACTTCGTCGCGCGACGTAATTTCTTCTGGACCGAGGCTCGCTACGATGCGGCCTTTTTCCATCACATAGCCTCGTTGTGCCATGGACACGATCAGATCCAGATTTTGTTCAACGAGCAAGACAGCGACCCCCGTCTGAGCGTTTAGGTTTCGCACATTGCGAGATATGTCTTTGATGATTGATGGCTGAATTCCCTCTGAGGGCTCATCCAGCAGCATCAGCCGGGGATTGCCCATCATGGCGCGGGCGATCGCAAGTTGTTGCTGCTGCCCACCTGACAAGGTGCCCGCGCGCTGTCGAGCGCGTTCTTTCAGGATTGGGAAAAAGCGGTGGGCCATTTCGTAATCGGGTGTCCCGCGCGCACGGCCCGCGACTTCGCCCACCATTAGGTTCTCACGGACTGTCAGGTCGGGAAATACCTCTCGACCTTGCGGAATATATCCGATCCCACGTAAGGCGCGTTGATTTGCGGGTAGGCGCGTGACATCCTCACCGAAGAGCTGGATCGTTCCGGCACTGGGTGCCAACAATCCCGTCAAGGTGCGGATCAATGTGGATTTGCCGACACCGTTCCGACCGATCACGGCGATAATTTCGCCTGCATTCATTGTCAGATCCACACCTTGCAAAACCAGCTCGCCTCCGTAGCCACTGCACAGGCCACGGGTTTCCAAAAGGACGGGTTCAGTCATCAGCGGCCCCCAGATAAATTTCCTGCACACCCGGGTGCGCTGTCATTTCATCGATACTACCCTCTGCAAAGATACTTCCCATGTGCAACACGGTGACGCTCTGTGAAATCTGCTGAACAAAGGCCATGTCATGCTCCACCGCAAGAATGGTAATGCCGCGCGCGTTCAACTCATGCAGCATTTCACCTGTCTTGCTTGTTTCATCCGGGGACATGCCCGCTGTGGGTTCATCGAGCAGCAAAAGTTTGGGCTCTACGCCTACCGCCATGCCGATTTCCAGCCATTGTTGTTGTCCGTGTGATAAAACGCCCGCAGCCGTTGCGGCTTCGCTGGTCAGGTTTGTAAAGTCCAGAACACGCCGGACGGTTTCACTCAGGCTAGCGCCATGCAGGTGATGCTGGAAGGCAACCTCAAGGTTTTGCCGCACACTCAGCGCCTTGAAGATTCCAGGAACCTGAAACTTCACGCTTATGCCCTTGCGAATGCGCTGGAAGGAACGTAGCTGTGTGATGTCCTCACCGCCAAAGAAGATTGTTCCACTATCTGGCATGTGTTCACCTAGCAGCAAACGGAAAAATGTGGATTTTCCTGCTCCGTTTGGCCCTATTAAGCAATGCATTGCGCCTGTCTGCAGCGCAAAATCAATGTTTCGGGCGACGGTTACACCGCCAAAGCTCTTGTTCAGCTTCTTCACTTGAAGGATCGGGGTCATTTTCGCGCCTTTCCAAAGATGCGTCCAATCTGACTCATCAAAGTGAAAACCAGACCATTAGGCGTTACCAAGACTGTGAAGACAAGAAGTGCACCCATAACAACCAAGGCATATTGACTGCCGTAGATGGTCAATGATTGAAAGCCTGCAATCACTACGAGGGTTCCAAGAAGCGTCGCGGTTAGATCGCGCCTGCCACCAACAGCTACCCAGACGATGGGCAGGGCTGCTGCGGTCAGCCCCATGCTTGAGGGTGTAATATACTGACCCCAGGCGGTGTATAGTACTCCGGACAAGCCTGCCAGCGCTCCACCAAGTCCAAAAGCCAGCATCTGATAAAGCCGAATATCGTAGCCAAGCATTTCTGCGCGTTCCGGGTTTTCGCGTATCGCCACAAGAACATTACCGAAAGGTGCGTTCAGCAGCATGCGAAGGCCAAGATAGACCAACACGACCATGCCGAGCAGGACATAATATAAAGCTGTTCCGGCATATAGGAGAATGTCGCCTCCGAACCAAGGCACTGTCAGCGGGGGCATACCAGACATCCCGTTGAACCCGTTGAGCCGAGCATCGCCGATCCGCCATTGTGGGCCAGCGGTCTGTGCCATGAACGTCTCAAGTACCAGTGTGACCGACAAGGTGACGATCCCGATAAACACTCCTTTTATTCTGCCGTAGAACATGAAGTACCCGATCAGCAGCGCAAAGGCGCCTGCAAGAGCAACCGACAGCATCAGTGCCAGCCATGTCGCGCCAAAGGCCGATCCGATGTTAATCGTGATTACTCCATATGCGTATCCTGCCAATCCGAAGAATGCAGTCTGGCCGAAACTGAGTGCACCGCAATATCCCCAGACGACGCCCAGGCCCATCGCCATAAACGTCCAGACCAGAAAGTAGGCTGCGTTACCAACGGTGAAATCGTTGTTGAAGACCGGATACATAATCGCGGCTATCAGGACGAGCGCGGCCGTAACCCAGAAACCTAACCCGCTTCCCATTGTCTGCGGCCCTTCTAGCCGCGAAAGCCACAGACGGAGGCCTCTACGGCCTGGTGCTTCAGTTGCATCAGGAAGATTAATTTCTTTCATTTCTGCCACCGCTTGATGAACGCCGACAGTCCGCCTGGCATGATCCGTATCACAATGATGACAGCGACCAGAAGTCCAATCTGGCCGAAAAGCTGCCCATACCAAGCTGTCAGCGCGGCTTTGATTACTGCAAGAATTGCTGCCGCAGGCGCTGCACCGAGGAAAATATCGGCACCGCCGACAACCACAGTGACAAAGCTTTCTACGATAAAGGTGGCGCCCATTGTGGGGACCATTGTCATCGTGGGTGCATACAGCCCCCCAGCCAAGCCCGCCAAACCGGCACCTAGACCAAAGGTCAATGCGTACATACGACGCGTATCAACGCCCAGCGCACGTGCCGTATCAGGGCGCTGTATTGTTGCGCGCGAGATAACACCGAAGCGTGTGCGATAAAAAAGAAGGTACAACCCTAGTAGGAGCGCTATCGATGTTGCGAGCAATACCAGCCGATAGACCGAATACGACCGGTCGCCTACAAGCGTGCTGCCGAGCGGAGTACCGATTCCCTGCATCGTTGGGCCCAACAGGATGAGAATTCCTTGAGTCGCAATCAGGCTGATACCCCATGTTGCAATGATGGAATCCAACGGCCTGTGGTAGAGATGTCTGATAACCGTTCGCTCGAGCGCCATTCCGATAATTGCTGCAACCAGCGCGCCACAAGCAATTGCAAGCGGCAACGGAACCCCGGCGCGTGCCGTTGCCGCTGTGACATAGGCCCCGCACATGATGAACTCGCCATGCGCCAAATTGATAATTCCCATCATCCCGAAAATGACCGCAAGACCGGCACAGGAGATAACAAGGAAGGCAAATGCGTCGCCAAACTGGTAGGAGATGGAAAAGATCGTAACGAAGAATTCCACGAACTGCGCCCCCTATTGCATTAGTGGTTTAACCGGGCAGGAGATGTCCCTGCCCGGAAACGAAGGTTACTGAGCCGGTGGTGGATTCGATGGCGTATACTGTGCGCTTGGGTCGTTCTGAGTCAGATCACAGCCCGCTTCGCCCAGCCAGTAGGGTGCTATATTTTCCCATACTTCCGGAAATGTGATCGAATGATCGCTTTCCACGCGGGCAAGATAGATGGTGTGCGACATATGCTGACTCTTCGGATCAAGACAGACACTACCCGACGGGCCGTCAAAACACACGTCACCTTCAGCGATAACCGCGCGGATCGCATCATGATCGGTGCTGCCTGCACGCTCTACTAGTTGCTTGTAAAGATTGATCCCGATGTAGGAGTTCGCAGCCTCCTGATTGATATAGGGCTCATTGGGGAACATCGCGCGGAATCGTTCAACGAAGTCGTTTGACGCGGGCGTGTCTATCTCCTCAATATAGTTTGTGGTCACATACATGCTTGCGAGACTGGGTGGCGTGAACCGCTTGTGCTCATAGCCCTGTCCAACATTGACGGAGGATGCCATCGGCAAACCGACGCTGGCTGCATTCGCCTGCTCATAGTAAGATGCTTGCGCTGCACCCACTAGAAGCGTAACGACAAAATCCGCGTCGGAGCGCTGAATATTTTGGATCGTTTGAGAGAATTGCGATACGCCCAGCGGGATAAATTCCTCGCCGACCATAGTGCCCCCCTGTTCTTCTACGATTTGGCGCACCCATTCAGCCGAGATCTGGCCAAAGTTGTAGTCAGCCGCGAGCGTGTATACATTCGGTCCATAGGTTTCCATCATCCAAGGGATCAGTGTGGAAAACTGCTGTTCGGGCACGGCACCCGTGACGATCATGTTTGCGTCACACACCCCGCCTTCGTATTGGTTATTGTAGAAGGCCAAGCCGTTAAACTGGTTCACGATCGGGCGATAAGCTTCGCGCGAGGCAGATGAGAAGCCAGCAAAAACAACATCCACCTGATCTTGTTGAAGCACGCGGCGCATGAATTCCTGATAACGACGATTGTCCGACTGTGTGTCATAAATCACCAGTTCTATCGGCCGGCCAGCGATACCGCCCGCGTCGTTGATTTCTTGCGTTGCCAGCCGGATCGCATTGACTTTCACGTTGGTCGCTGCGGCAAAATCCCCTGACTGATCTTCAAGCACGCCGATCTTGATCGGACCTTCCTGAGCCAGCACTGGGCCAGAGGCCAAACACGTGCCTGCAAGCAGCGCTGCGAAAAGACTACGGTTATGATGAATTCTCATTTAGTTAGTCTCCTGTTGGTAGTTGGTTGACTTCTTCGAGCATCGTTTTCGGCCCCAAGGCACAATGGTGTGCCCGCCGCGCGCGGGTCTTGGGCCAGATATTCGCGCGCGAGTTCTTCAACTGAAATACGCCGTGCCATGGCTGCAGCACGCAGACGTTGATAGGCGGCGTCCAGATCGATTCCTTCGGTTGTTGTTAGCTTGAGCAGCGCGGCAGTTACGTCGCGGCGTCCGGCCAAGCGTTGACGCAGGCTGGCAATTTCGCGTTGTATCTGCTGGCGCTTTTCGTGTTCGTTCACCGCAAGAAGAAGTGCGGTGTACACACCAGCGTTCCGCACTGGCTTCAGGATGTGACTTATGCAACCCTGCCGGACGACCCGGGCCAACTGGCTGGGGGCTTCGGTCCCAATCAGTGCGATGCAAGGCAGATTGCAGTAGCGTGTCGTGTGGTTGTTGTTCAATTCGACGTCAATGAATACGACGTCATAATGCCCCAGATCACCATCTGTAATTCCGTCATGGTGATCCACAAGGCTCACGATCAAGCCAAGCTTGCCCAGAACGCTCGCAAGTATCTCACGATTGATATCGTTCCCATGCACAACAAGTGCGCGCAACCCTCGGAAGTTTGTTTTTACGACACCCTTCATGACACCACCCGCAAGTGATCTTGCCCTAGCCTCGACTCGCTTTGCGCTGTGCTGGCCCATACAAGGTATGGGTCAGGTCTGATCGGGCCCCGTTCCTCATAGAGAATGTCAAACGTGCCGCTGTATGTAGACCTGCCGATGCGAGGCCGCATGCAGCAATGCAGGTTGTCCGGGTCGATTGTGACTAACCCCTGCGGGGCGGCGAACTTCAGCCCGCGCGCCGCAGCACGCACATCAGCGAATGCGACAGAGCCAGCCCTTGCGATTGCACCGACAAGCATATGAATGGCGATATAGGCCGCTTCCGCATCTGCACAGGCCTTCCCCAAGTGGCCGAAGCGTTGGTCCCAGCTGGTGGTGAATTTGGCGTTTTCGTGAGAATTGATTGTCGAGAAATATACAGAAGATGACAAATGCCCGGCGGCGGCATCGCCTAGAAAGGGCAGTTCGGCTTCTGACAAACTGCAGCTCGCGATAGGAAGTTCAGCTGGCTGGTCAATCCCGGCAGCGTCGGCGGCGGCGCGCAAAAGACGGAAGAATGTATAGCAGCTATCGCCGATCAAGGTGTTGAACACGAAATCTGGTTTGTCACGTACGATCTGTTCCGCCAGTGCTCCCAAATCTGTTTCGCCAACCGGAAAATAGCGCTCTCCTAGCACATCTCCGCCAGATTCCATGAGCGCTTCGCGCAGAATGCGATTGTTTTCCCATGCCCATATGTAGTTTGACCCAACCAACCAGCCACGATTACCATGGTGGCTCAGTAGGTGGCGAGCTAACGGAACTATGTGCTGATTGGGTGCCGCGCCCGTATAGACTACATTCTCACTGGTCTCGAACCCTTCATAATGCGAGGGATACCACAAAAGAGAGTCATATTTTTCGAAAAGCGGCAGCACTTCCTTGCGGCTGGAAGAAGTGTAGCAACCCAGAATATGAGTGAGCTTCCGGTCTACAATCATAGACTGAACTGCGTCGCTATAAGCTGAAACAACCCCGCCCGGATTCATTAAGGTAGCCCGTATTTTGATTGGGGCTTCTGGATTGCTGTTCACCTCGTCGATTGCCAGTTCAGCGCCGGAGCACACCGATCGTCCGATTGCGCCATAAGACCCGGTGGTTGAGATCACGATGCCTATGTCGAGCGTTTGTTTTCCCATTACCGTCCCCGATAAAAACAAAAAACCCCAATGGCGACGTTGTGTCACCAAAGGGGGCCATGCTGCCTCGCGTCTTGAACGCTATGCTGATTGTGGTGTGTTCGCAGTAGCCTTGTTGCTACATTGAAAGGGTGCTTCACGCTGCCGCGGCTTGTCAAGATAATTTAATATCTGCTGAGCAGGCGCGTTGAAATGATGCAAAAATTAGCAAAATACGCGCTGTTTTGAATAAAGAGGGTGTCTGCAAGACTAATTTATAAAGGCATATGATACTGTTTTTTACGAATCAGACCCCAAAATTTTATTGGTCAGAGGTTTGTGCAGCCTGCAGCACTAACTCTGTTTGAAAGTTTTGTCCCGGTGGGCATGTACGATTCTGATTAGAATTTTGTGCTGCCGCCATCAACCTGACAGCCCAGCACCGCACGCTGCAGCAGCACATATTCGAGGCCAAAACAATACCCCTGACAGCGCTCGGGATCGGGACGCTCTGGTCGTTCCAGCTGCACTTTCTCCACCCGGAAGGCCCATTCCAGCGCCTGCTGGACGCCCATGGCGCGCTTGATCTAGCCGCCCGGCTTGGCGCTGGACACGGACATGCGGTTCAGCCTGCGATCAATTCTGCTCAGCGCACACCCCGCTCGCGCAGACGCTCAAGCGAGACCGGCAGTTAGCCGGAATGTGCGTAATCTTCGAAACTCGCTTTGCCCGGCGTAAAGTGGAGCGTTGTGGTGGGTTCCCACGAGGGGTCATAACGGATCGAGCGGATGAATCGGTCGGGGAACGCGTTTGTAGTCAAGCCTGTCGAGCTGAGGGCTGGCAAGGCCACCGCTATCAACCAGGAGAATTTCAGACGCAATTGACGCATAGGCCGCGCGGAAATGCTGGGTGGATTTAAGCGCGACTACCCGCATGTCGGCCGGGTCAACCGCGTTACTGCGAAAAATCTCCAGATCAAGCGCCTGGGTTGCATGACTTGTTACCAGCACCCTGATTCCGCCGATGCGCAATAGCGCGCTGGGGCCTGCACTTTGTGACACACCCTTCCACATAGGGCCGCCGCACACAAACCGCCCATCCCCCAGATGTTCTACCCGCGCGCGCAGAAGCAACGGCCCACCGCCAAATTCCGGGTCTGACTTCCCGCCAAGCGCCAGCACCAGCCTGTTGCCCTTTCCGGCGGCTTGCGCTGCAAGAACTGCTTGTGGGTCGTGCAAGGCGCCAAACAGGATATCCTCGCCCCCGCGCTCTAACAAGGCGGCCAGGAGGGCGGTGGAATCAGCATAGGCCCCATCGCCTGGATTGTCAGAAATATCGGCCAGAACAAGCGGGCCTTCATGTTGCCCGGCGCGGTGGCTGGCGGCGATCTCCGCGGCCCTTTGGGGGTCAAGCACCGCTTCCTGGCTGGCATCACGTTCGGCCCACATGGCGGCGCATAGCGCCTCGGCGATCCGGGCTGCGGTATCTTCTGCGCCCAGATGAACAACAGAAACGCTTGGCCCGATTTCCGGCACATCCGCAAAGCTGAAACCCGCATTCAGGCTAACATCCACGATGGCAGGGTGCGCGTCTGCCAGCGCTTGTGCGCTGGCCAGAAGGGCCAGCATCGGCTCGCGATCCGTTCGGCCGCCTTCGGGCAGGGTGATCATCGCGGGCTTTCGAACAAGGGTGCTGGCGGGTGTTTTGGGGTTGGCCAGCATCCGGCGCAACAAGTCTGCCGCCCGGCGCCCCGTTTCGCGCATGTCCACATGCGGGAATGTCTTGTAAGACAGGATGATATCGGCGTTATCGGCCATTTGCGGATCAAGGTTCGCATGCAGATCAAGCGTTACCGCCAGCGCGACATCCTTGCCCAGGATGGCCCGCAATTCCCGCACCAGCCTTGCATCACCATCAGCGCCGTCTTCCAGCACCATCGCGCCATGCAAAGACAGCAGCACGGCATCAAATGGCCCGCAATCGCGTGCAGCCGTCAGGATGCGTTCGCCGAATGCCTGCCATGCGCGCTGTGTCACAGGGCCGCCGGGCGTTGCGAAAGTTGCCACCGGGGTGATCAATTCCCAGCCTTCCTTGCGCGCGATATCGGCAAATCCGGCCACTTCGTTTTCGGTATCGGCCAGCGCCGAAAGCACGGCATCGTCCTCATGGCAGTAGAAACCACGAAAAGCTGCTTCATCCGTAAGTCTTTGGCAGAAAGTATTTGTCTCGTGCATGAATTGCCCGAGAAGAACCCGCTTCGTCATTTTCCGCTTCCCCGTAACCATATTGTGGAGGTTCAAGCGGGATCGGGCCGTGCATCGGAGTGATACGGTGATTACAACAGGCCGATAGCGTGATGCAATCAAAAATCTGAGCCATACCCATGATGGAGGCAGAATGCGTGACTTGCAATTGAAGTATTTTTTCACGGTAGCCAATGAAGGGTCGATTCGCAAAGCCGCCGAAAAGCTTAACCTCGCAGCCTCTGCCCTAAGCCGTAGGATAACCCAGATTGAGGAAGATCTGGGCGTTCCGATGTTCGAACGCCATGCGCGCGGCCTACGGCTGACTGATGCTGGACAAATATATTTCGACTATGCGCGTACAACCCTGCGCCAAGAGGCTTGGGCCATAGGCGAGATAGAGGCGATAAAGAATCTGCGGCGTGGTCAGATCCGCGTGGTCTGTGTAGAGGGTGCAATCGGTGGCATTATGTCCGAGGCGATTGCTAAATTTCGCCCCAAATCCCCGAATGTGAACCTTTCGGTCACGCGGGCGGGCAGTACTGGCGTTGTGCGGTCTGTGGCAGCAGATGAGGCCGAATTGGGGCTGGCCTTTGATCCGCCAACGCACCGTGATGTCATGGTCATCGCAGAGGTGCCGGCGCCCCTTTATGCGGTGTTCGCCCCGGGGTTCCCGTTGCCTGATGGCCCTCTTTCACTGGTTCAACTGGCTTCTCTGCCGCTCGCCATTCCTCCCGACAGTAGTTATGGCATTCGTGATGTGATCGACCGGGTTGTGCGCAAGAACGCGGATATCGAACTTAACCCCCCGCTTTTGTGCGATTCCATCTATGGTCTTGCTGGGTTTGCAATGCGCGGGCAGGGGGTGTCGATCCTGCCGATGTGCGCGGTCACCGATGAGGTTCGCTCAGGGCGCCTTCTTATCCGATCACTTAGCGACCCACCTTTGCGCGATGCCCGGCTTGTACTGATGGGGCGCAGACACCGGGAATTACCGGCAGTTGCGCGACGTTTTTGCGCCATCCTGACGGGAGCAATGCAGGCTGCACCGCATTAGCGTTGCTTTTTCGGCAAACCGATATCGTGTATTTATACTTGTATGAGAACGCAAACTCCCGAGAGTCAGGCTCAGGGTTGACCAAGGGGTCGTGTCGGGCATCGGAGGCTTGGTAACGATACTGCGGAACGCCTGAACAGCCGGGTAGCACCGGAAGAACATTCGGGCACCAGAGAGCGCCCAAAATCGCGCTTGATCGCCTTGCCTGAGGGTGCCCGCAGGCCACAGAAAACAGGAGAGGATTGAATGAAGAATATCCGAAATACAGCATTGGCCTGCGCCATGGGCGCGCTTATTGCCGGGCAAGCCGCGGCGCAATCGGTGACAATCGTACTTGCACATGAAGAACCGGCCGATGCCACAACATCAGCAGCACATATGTCGGCGATGGTTTTCAAGGATATTATCGAAACCCGCTCGAACGGTGATATGGTCGTCGATATTCAGGCAGCCAGCACCATGGGCAACCAGCGCGAACGCATGGAACTGACGCAGGCCGATATCATTCAGGTGAATATCGCCGCAATCGGGGGCTTGGCGCAGTTTTATCCTGCAATCAATGCGATTGATCTGCCCTTTGCCTTTCCGGATGAAATTGTCGCTGATCATGTCTTTGATGGCCCCTTTGGCGATATGCTGGCCGAGAATGTTTACGCGACAACCGATCTGCGCCTTCTGGCCGTGACGGCGGGTGATTTCTATGTTTTCACCAACAGCACGCGCGAGGTGCGCAGCCCCGCTGACATGGATGGCCTGCGCGTTCGCACAATGTCCGTACCAAGCCATCTTGCAATGATGAACGCGCTTGGCGCCGCCGCAACGCCCGTTCCCTGGGATGAACTGTACAGCGCGCTGGAAACCGGCGTTGTCGATGCCCAGCACAATCCGATCCCGATTGTCGCAGTTGGTAACCTGCAAGAAGTTCAGCGCTACGCTACTGTCACCAATCACCTTTACGGTGCCGACTGGTGGATGACGAGCGATATGTTCCTCAACAGCCTGGATTCCGATCAGAGGCGCATTTTCACCAACGCGGTTGAAGCGGCCCGCACCGCTGGCCGTGGTGCCAAGATGGGGCTGCGCGCTACCCAATTCGGAACGGCCTTCCTTGAAGAAAGCGGCCTTCAGGTCTATGCCCCGACACCCGAAGAGCTGGCGCAGTTTCGCGATCTGGCAGCACCGGCAGTGATGGCGGTTCTTGCTGACGAAATCGGCGATGATGCGGTCGCGCTTGCCGAAGCGATGCTTGAGGCAGTTGCTGCTGCCGAGCGCGAGATCTACGGCGCGGACTGATCGCGTAGCCGGATCTCCAACAAGGCCGCGCTTGACAACCAGGCCAGGCGCGGCTTGCACAATTCTCCTCAGGTTCCGGAAGGCAGAAATCCGTGGCATTGCTTGCAAGACTACTTCACAGGATGGCCCGACTGGTGGAAATCATCACTGCCGCGCCCTTGATTGCAGCGGGTGCAGTGATGGTAGGAGTGGTGCTGGCCGCCACGTTCTCTCGCTATGTGTTGAATGATCCGATCACGTGGTCTGAAGAGCTGGCGCGCTATCTTATGATCTGGATCGGGCTGGTGGGGGCTTCTGTCACCCTGCGTCATGGCGAACACATCCGGATCACTGCCATCAGCATGCTGCTTCCAAAGCCCGTGCGCATGGTCACTGATCTTCTTGTTGCAGTCGCCATTGGCTGGTTCCTTTGGGTGATGACAGTCGAGGGCTGGGCCGCCGCCGAACGCGGCGCGCGCCAGATGTCGCCCGCGTTGGGCGTTTCCATGATGTGGCCGCTTCTGGCCGTGCCGGTCGCGGGGGCATTGATGTTGGTACAGCATGTGATCCAGACGCTGTTGATGCTTCTGGGCGCGCAAAATCAACCTGAACATGAAAGCCCGATGGGCGGGGGGCCGATCTGATGCTCTGGCTAATGGTCGGTCTGTTCGCGGTTCTGGTGGCGCTTGGCACGCCGTTGGCCTTCGCCATCGGTATCACGGGCCTGTTCGCGCTGGTGCAATCTGACGGCCCCAGCCTGATCCGGCTGGTGCCGATGCGGCTGTTTTCCGGCATCGACATGTTTTCGCTGATGGCGATGCCTTTCTTCATTCTGGCTGGTGATATCATGAATCGCATCAAGATCACTGACCGGTTGGTTGATCTGGCAAATGCGGTTGTGGGCGGCGTGCGGGGGGCGCTGGCGCATGTGAATGTGCTGGTTTCAGTGTTTTTTGCGGGGCTTACGGGCGCTGCGGTGGCTGACACTGCGGCCATTGGGCGGATGATGATTCCGGCTATGGCGTCGCAGGGCTATAACCGTGCTTTTGCTGCGGCTGTTACGGCCTCTTCTTCGGTCATTGGGCCGATCATCCCGCCGTCTATCATCATGGTGATTTATGGCTCGTTGATGCAGGTTTCTATTGCCGGGCTGTTTGCGGCCGGTCTGATCCCCGGTATCCTGATGGCGCTGTCGCTGATGGGCTATATTGCATTCCGCGCCCGGCGTGATGATCTGCCAGTGGCCAATCTGCGCGGCGATGTACCATCGCTTCGCGTGGCGTTGCGGCGCGCGATCATCCCGCTGATGATGCCGGTCATCATTCTGGGCGGTATTCTTGGCGGGGTCTTCACCCCTACCGAAGCTGCCGCGGTGGCTGTTCTTTATGCGCTTCTGGTCGGGTTGTTCCTGTATCGCAATCTTGGCCTGCGCGATCTTGTCACCATGCTTTACGATATGGTGCGCGCCTCGGGGTCGGTTTTCATCATTCTTGCTGCAGCGTCGATCCTTGGCTGGGTTCTTGCCCGACAGGGCGTTCCACAGCAGTTGGCGGATTTCCTGCTGAGCATCAGCGACGATCCGTTGATCTTTTTGTTCATTGTGACGCTGGCGCTTTTGGTCATCGGCATGTTCATGGAGATGACGGCAATCCTGATCATCCTTGGCCCGATCCTGCATCCGATCGCGGTGTCGCTGGGTATCGATCCGCTGCATTTTGGCATCGTGATGGTTGTGAACCTGAATATTGCGCTGGCCACGCCGCCGCTTGGGGCATGCCTTTTCGTGGCCTCATCCGTGGGCAAGGTTCGCTTCGAGGATGTGGCCTGGCGGATACTGCCCTTCATTCTGGTCGAGATCGCGGTGCTGGCTGCCATCGTTTATATTCCGGCGATTTCGCTGACCCTGCCGCGCCTTCTGGGCCTTGGCTGACCTATCGCTTGAGGGGAGCACAAAATGACATCCGACATCATACTGTTCGGCGTGGGCGCAATGGGCCAACGCATCGCCCGGCTGGCCCGTGAACGCGGCTACACCATTCGCGCGGCGATCGACATGGATCCGGCCAAACAGGGGACTCCCCTTGGCCGACTTGCGGGTTGGCAGCATGTTGAATCTGGCCCTCTCGTCACAGCGGATATTGCACAGGCCCTGAAGGGCCAGCCCGCCACGGTTTTGCATGCCACAGCCTCTTTCCTGGGGGATGTCTCATCCGAGATCGAGGCCTGCTTGCAGCGCGGCCATGACATTATTTCAATCGCCGAAGAAATGACTTTCCCCCACGCGGCTGATCCCGCCATTGCGGCGCGGCTGGATGCCACTGCCAAGCATCATGGCGCGCGGGTTATGGGGACGGGCGTAAACCCCGGTTTTGCCATGGACATGCTGGTGCTTGCGCTAAGCGTGCCTTGTGGGCGGGTTGATCATATTCAGGCCGTCCGAACGAATGATCTGTCAGATTTCGGGCCGACAGTGTTGCGCACGCAGGGTGTTGGCCTGACGCCAAAGGGCTTTGCCAATGCCGTAGCGCAGGGCCATGTGGTAGGGCATGTGGGATTTGCGCAATCCATCGCGCTGATAGCGCGGCACCTGGGATGGGCGATTGACAGCGTTACAGAAACCCGAGAGCCGATCATTTCTTCAGTGCCACGCGAAACACCGCACCTGAAAATCGACGCCGGGCAGGTTGCTGGGTGCCGCCACTGCGCCTTCGCACATATCAACGGGCGCGAGGTGCTGCGCCTTGAACATCCGCAGCAGATCCGCCCCGGGCTGGAAGGGCAGGCGACATCAGATTATATCCGCACCACGGGCGATCAGGTCATCGAGATGCAGATCACCCCTGAAATCGGTGGCGGGGCGGGCACTGCGGCGGCGGCAGTGAATGCGATTGCGTATCTGCGCGGCGCCCCGGCCGGGCTTGTCCATGTGACTGATCTGCCGCTGACCAGCCCGAAGATGACCACCTTTCCCCTGCAAGGAGATCTTTCATGACATGCCAGACCGGTGAATGGGTTCGCATCCATTCGGTAATCCTGACCCCGGAAGAGCGGGCAAGCGCCATCCCACCGGAAACACGCGCCGTGCCGCTTGAAATGCGCGTCAAGGGCTGGCTGGTCACGGCGGGGGCCTCGGTAGGGGATGCTGTGGAAATCCGCACGACGCTGGGCCGCAGCTACCACGGCACGCTGGAAGCCGTGAACCCGCCCTATGGGCATGATTTCGCTGCCGCAATCCCGGAACTGCTGCGCGCAGGCGAGGAATTGCGCGCAATGCTGGCAGACGCAGAGGGGGAACCCGCATGAAACCAGTCGATTACCAATCTGTCATGGCCCGGCGTAACGAAACGATGCTTTCGGCAATGGGGCTTGATTACGCCCCTTTCCTGCAACACCCTGTCACCTTCGACTATGAAGCGTTGATGGCGCAGGTCACATACAGCCTTGATACAGTGCTTGAAATTCAGGCGCGCGTGGGGCTTGGCAATACCGCATTGATCGAACTGCGCCAGATCAACCGCTTGGTGCGCATGCTGGCACCAATGGGAAAGGGTGCGCGTATCTTTGTCAAGGATGAAGCGGCCAACCCCTCGGGCAGCTACAAGGCGCGCCGCGCGGCGCTCAGCATGCATCACGCCAAAGAGGCAGGCTTCAAGGGCGCCGTTGCCGCGACCAGCGGAAACTATGGCGCGGCGGTTGCCAGTCAGGCGGCGATGCAGGGCCTTGATTGCATTGTTGTGCAGGAAGTTTTCGACAGCCTTGGCATCGGCCAGCCAGAGATATTGGAAAAGGGGCGCGCGTGCGAAATTTATGGGGCAGAAGTGTTGCAGCTTTCCGTCGGGCCAGAGCTGTTTTACCAATTCCTGCGCGTGCTTGAGGAGACAGGCTATTTCAACGCCTCGCTCTACACGCCCTATGCAATTGCCGGGGTCGAGCCTTTGGGCGTCGAGATTGTTGAACAGATGCAGGCCGCAACTGGCGCTGCACCTGATGTGGTGATCTGCACCCATGCGGGGGGCGGCAACTTGACCGGCACCGCGCGCGGGTTGCAAAAGGCCGGAGCATCTGGTTGCAAGGTTGTCGCTGCAAGTGTTGATCTGTCGGGGCTGCATATGGCCAGCGACAGTGATTTCAACCGCAAGCATTTTACCACTGGCCACACTGGTTTCGGCATACCTTTTGCCGGCTGGCCAGACCGAACAGATGTCCCCCGTAATGCGGCCCGCGCGTTGCGTTACATGGATCGCTACCTGTTGGTGAAGCAGGGCGAGGTGTTCTACGTAACCGAGGCTCTTGCAAGGCTGGAGGGATTGGAGCGTGGCCCGGCAGGCAATGTGGCGCTGGCCGCCGCGATCGCTTTGGCACAGGAAATGGATGAAGATCAGACGATAGTGGTGCAGGAAACCGAATATGCGGGCGCGGGTAAGCAGCCATCGGCGCAGCTGAGTTTCGCGCGCGCGCGCGGCATTGAAATCCGGCGCGGCGACCCCGAAGATGAAATCCCCGGTGCGGCAGTCGTGATCCCTGATCACCCTTCGCGGATCAAGCTGCGCGATGTCGATCTTCCCCGCGTTCGCAAAAGCCTGATCCGCAAGGCTGCCGGGCTGATGCCAGAGGGCCGTAAACTTGACGCAGAGGATATCAATTTTCTGGCCGCTGAAACGCGCAGCACTCCGGCATTTGTTGAAGCCTGCGTAACGCAGGTTTCGCATAGCTCTTAAATCCTGGAGGCATATGTGTATATTCTTCGCCCTCAACGGTGATATTTGGCTGTCGCTGGGCCTGTGTTTCTCTGACCGTGTTGTGCAACTCGATCACCCCAGGCCCCCTGTGTCAGCGTTGTTATCCGCCGTTCTACTTTTCCTCTATGTCTCAGCTGGGCGGGATAGGACGATGATTTGGGATATTCACTGGAACGAAGATCGGCTGTGCTGAAGCGGATGCTTCCGCCGAACAACATAGCCATTCGGCAGTTGTCGCAGGAGGAAGGGATCTCCGAGGCAACGCTGCACAAGTGGCGTGCGGATGCGCGCGGCAAGGGGCAGCTTTTGCCCTATGCTGATGCTGGCCCTATCGTAGGATGGGAAGTTCATGAACGCGAGAGCGCAGAACTGTCAGTGCCAGCACGGATTGCACGACGTTCCGTGCGCAGCGGTCGCCAGCGCAGGAAGGGATGGCCGCGAGCACGGCCATCCCAATCAGCCAAACCTGGCGCTCTGCCATAGCGTCTATCTTAGCCGCAGCAGCGGCTGGAATGGTCGCGGCCATTTGGGTCCTCGGGGACGTCCAAGGTCGGGTTGCGGTCGAAGAAACCCTCGGGGCGCAGTTTGAAGCCCGCGTAATCGACCGGCATCACCGGCCAGTCTTCGGGGCGGGGAAAATGCGTTAGGCCGAAGCTGTGCCAGACGACGATATCCTCGCCATCGATGCTGCGATTGGCGGCAGCATAGCTGGGCAGGCCCGCACCGCCCGGATGCTGGTTCGGTGTATAGCCAGCGGCCCAAAATTCATCACGGTCAAAGCGCGTGACCCAAAGGTGTTTGGTCGCAAAGGCCGCGCGTTTGCGGATCGAGGCTTCTTCCGCAGCCAGCAACAGCGGCTGTCCCTCTGGCAACAGCACATAGGCTGTCGGTTCACCCACGCGGTTGCGCGCTTCGGAAGAGGAAATCCGCCAGATACGGCCTTTGGCATTATCGGCCTCGCGTTGGGCCTCTGTTTCGACTGTCAGGCGCGAGATATTTCGCGTGAAGGCGTTGCCCATCGGATTGTCGGGGCCGATGGGAAGGCGCTGCACCTCGATCTCGTCCACGTGGCAGTGGTCACCATCAATGGCCATGTCGAGCCGGGCTGAAAACATGTGCTGGTGGATCGGTGCGCCCAGCTTCGGTGCCATCTCGGTTGCAAATTCATATGCGCCGCCCGGATGGCCCGAGGTAAAGACGATACCTGTGGCCTTGCATTCCAGCTCAATCCGGCCATCAAGGTAGAAATACCAGTAAAACCCGTAATCGTAATTGCCCACGGTCACAAAAAAGCTGATCACCAGCCGCCGCTGTCGCCGGACAGTGCCTTGACCGGTCATAAAATCGGTATGCTTCCACAATGTGCCGAAGTCTTCTTCATGGATGCAAACGGCATTCGGGATAACGACCGCTTCGCAGAAATCATCTACCACGGTCGCGTCCAGATAATGGATCTTGCCCAGGCAATCACAGCCCAGAACAAGTGAATTGGCCAGCCGCCCGAACTGATATTCCCCGGCATCGAAATAATTCTGCCAGTCATGCGTTGGCTGGGGTTCGCCGTAAGGTACCACCATTTCCGAAACCGAGGCACGGTTGAGGATCGGCCGCAGGCGGCCACGGTCATGAAAACCAATATCATGGAGCGTCAACCCCTCGCGTCCGTTAAAGCCGATGCGGACTTGCCAGTTCTGCCAGGACAACACATTATTCGTGATGGAAAAACTGGCACCTTCGGGTTGGGTAATGCGCAGCGGTTTCATGTCAGTCCGCAACGGGCCGCCGATCGCCGGATCAAGGTAGTCGCCGCTTTCAGCGGGGATATCGGGATAGCCAGTATCGACCAGCCGCAAGACGCGGCGGTCTGTCAGGTCGACATGGGCCACGACGCCTTCGATCGGATGGGCGAACATGGCATGGGTGCCTTCCTGATCCAGAAAGCTGAGCACACGGATCATGCGGCGCCCAACCTCGTCAGCATGGCCGAAAACGCCTGCCGACAAAGGCGCGCAGCGGACTTTGTCCAGATCGGTGATACCGCGCCGTTCCATGGCCGCGCGATACTCCGGGTCGGCTTTGGCGATGTCTTCGGCGGCGACATAATCTTCATCAAGGATCGGCCCCCAGCCATCGGTCGCCGGATCAAGGCTGCGGTCATGCACGATCTTGCCTGCAGGGATGTTCACAACCATTTCGCGGGCCGTATTGGCGGATTTATCCGTCACCAGCACGCCTATTTCGCGCGGGACTGGCGCGCCGGGCTGCCATGCGCGCAATGTTGCACGATCCGGTTCACGCAGCAAAACATAGCTATAGCGGATCGCGGGGCCTGCAATACCGGCGGTGGCAAGGATGTTCTTCAGGGCAACGATTTCTTCAGCCGTGATCGGATCTAGCGGGTGCAAGGGTGTTTCGGTCATGACGATTTTCCTGTCAATTTTTTCTGTCGTGAGTTGAGTATGCCTAGCGTCTGACCTGTTTTGTTGTAAGTTGTGCCAAATAAACGATATTTCGCGCCATTTTTTGGCATGTTCTGCAGATGGGTGGGGGCGTCTTATGCAAATTCTGGACGATCTGCCCGAAAATGCTGTCGTGCGTGCTTCGGCGCTGCGTCCGCTGCTGACCCATTTTACCGGCGCTTGTGATGATCTGCCCGCGTCTTTGGTTGCCGCTTTTGGTGCGGCAGGGCTTGATCCAACAGCAGTCGCAGATGGCTATGCTCGCATACCACTGCGATCCTATCTGGCAGTCTTTGAAGAGGCAGCGCGTCTGGCGGATGATCCTTGGCTCGGCGCGCGGATCGGCTCGGCAATCCGTCCCGGTGATCTGGCGCCGATTGGTGTGCTGATCATGCAGTCAAGCAGCATCTGGCGCGGTTTTCAGCGGTTGAGCAGGCTGATCACCGCCTTGCAAAGCCGCACAGAGATGCTGCTTAGCCGAGATGATGACCTCGTCTCGCTGGAATATCGTGTTATTGGTGTTGAACCCGGTCACTATCCGCAGGACGCAGCCTTCAGCCTTGCCGCAGTCTGCCAACTGATCAGGCTGGGCTTCGATGGTGATTGGGCCCCCGAAGAGGTTCATCTGGTCCAGCCAGTGACTGATCCGCAACCGTTGGAGCAGCTTTTTGGCGGATTGGTGACAGGCGGGCAAAGCGCGAACCGGATCTATTGCGATGCGCAGCAGGCAACTCGGATCGTGCGCAGCGAAGATGCGGATCTGATTGCAGTGATCCTGCGCCATGTCGGCCAGAACCTGTTGGGGGCAGGGGCGGTTTCGCTGGCGCACCGTGTTCGCGCGCTTATCGCTGGGCGACTGGGTAATCAGCCGGTCACTATCGCGGCTATTGCCGCAGAACTGGGCATGACACCGCGAACCTTGCAGCGCAAACTGGCAAGATCCGGGCAGAATATAGGCGCGCTGATTACGCAGGAACGACGGCGGTTGCTGGCCAGTCTGGAAGGCGAAGGCATTCATAGCCGGGCCGAGATCGCCCGCCGTCTGGGTTATGCGGATGCAACAGTCCTTTGGCGCGCGCGGCAGTCCTGGCCCGCGCGCTAGGCGATCCGCGCGGCAGTTTCGCGCAGCGCGCCTCGGAGAGGATGACGCGGACATTCAACTCCGAATGATGTCAGCCTCGATGCTACACCCTGTATCGGCCTGCGTATTGTGCGGGTGAGAAACGAACCGGTAGCCTGAACATTCTGCCTTTCTTTGCTGTGGCGATGTCCACACCGATGCCATGGCATCGGCTGATGCTTTGAAGGCTCAGACACGAAACCCGTGATAGGTGATCCGTCGCAATACCCATTCGAAGGGGCCAAGCGCGAAGCGGGAACGCCAGATCATCACCGCCCCCAACAGCCCCGCCGTAACGGCGAGGGCGATGGCAACGGCGGTCAACCGATCCACTGCACCCCAAAGGCCCAACCCGTATCCCGAGAAGATCGTCGAGAGGATGATCGACTGGCCAAGATAGATGCTCAGGCTCGACCCGCCCGCAGTCAGAGCCCGCGCCATGATCGGCCCCGGCGTCGATCTAGGCTGGCGCGGCCCTGCTGGCGGGTTGTTCAGCGCGGTCGCCATGCCGCTGGAATGTGTCGGCCTGCTGGCCTGTGATCATGACGGCGGGCTGGATAAGATGGTCTGGAGCAAAACCCCACTCTGGTCTGCGGGTCTTGATCTGAGAGCGGGCACCTGAAAAGCCCCAAAATGACGCGCGATCATCATCCCGGCCGTCCCGCACGCGCGCAGCTTCACTTTTGTCAGCTGGTTTGGGGTGACCTGAGATGATACGGGCGCCCCTTTGGGGGGAGCTGTGTCTGCCCGGATGTATCGGTGGGTTCCCCGGGATAGTTCAGTCACGCGCTGCGACACTGTGCAGAGTCACCGACCCTGTCGTTCGTGCGGTGTGCCGCATCACGACTGGGTTCTGTCGGCTGTGCGGACCTTTCTGCCATTCGCTGCACCTGCGAAAAACTTCGAAGCTGCGACATCATCGTCGCAGTGGGTAGGGAGCGGACATAAGGCAGTGCGGCGTGGCAGATACAGTAAGCGTTCGATATAACAGCAAAATGAGCTACGAATCAGAAAACGAACTGCCAGCGCAAACAAGTATCGCACGCCTCAAGGAGGTGGTGGAGCTGCTTGGCTACGGAGCGGTTACGAGCTGGGTCAAGTCGTCCGAGATTGAAGAACTCGGCTGCTATTATTGGAGTGACGACACTGAATATAAATCTTGGACAGGGGTCGAGCTAAACATCTATCGATTTGAGGGAAAGCTGAGGTTGCATACCCGCACGCGAATTTCTCGAAGCTATTGGGATTTGACACACCAAAACAAGACAATCAAACTCATTCGCGATTTGTTTGGCGGGACTTTTCGTACCGACGAGGGGAGCGGGCGTTATCTGAGACCAGACAGCCCGCCTCCTTCTCCCTTGTCTTCAGGTTGCTATCTGGCTCGCTGGGGGCTTCATAACTCACTAATGCGAGCACACCTCTATCTACAGTCGAGGAAACTTGAAGGGGATGCAGCAAGAGACAGCCCGCATCCGCTTTCATTTGTTGACGATATGAACCCGAGGCTCCTATCGAATAACCTTCTGATTCCGTTCATCATCGCTGTTTGGGAGGAATACTATCGAGCGACTTTCACAGCAGTGCTACGATATGCGGACAAACGTGAAGTGGTTCTGAAACGGTCGCGCTTAAATCACACTCAGCTTGAACAAATTGCCGCTGAGAAACAAATCGAGCGCGCGATAGCTGAATGTTTTTCGTTCCAAAGGCCCAGCAAGATAGCCGAAAACTTCAAACTTCTCGACCCGAAGCTAGACCTAGCGTCAGCGATGCGGAAGCCCTACCGCCGCCGCAAATTGTCCCTGTATGATTCAATTGAAACATTGGTGGAGGGGCGCAACGCTTTCGTTCATTCGGGTGAGATGGACATGTCCATGTTCGACAAGAGGCTTAAGAGTGTTCTTGCTGATATAGTGGTGGCCGTGGATCGATCTTATGACTACATCGGCGCGCATTTTAAGTTTAACCCAATTCACGATTATTGAGGCTTAAAACTTGCGCGCGCGCCGGGCCTGCCTGAGTGGCTGGCTCGGCGAAGCGGCACCGCAGCATTTTGCTGACGCGGAACGACAGCAATGGGCTCCGTCCGACATGGGCAGGCGCAACAACCACCCGGTTGCGCATCGTTATTGAGTTCGCCCTGAACAACCCTCAACATCCTGATTATGCTTGCGAAATGAACGTTTCTTATCGCCTTTTTTTGCAAGGTTTCGTATAATTTGGGCCGAAACCTTGCAATTTCGGGGTGGGGGATGAAGGCAAAACCGAAGGGTCCAGAGCAAGACGATCTGTTCCGCGCGCGGCTGGTCGAGATCATCGATATGCGTCATGCACTGGTGAAGCTGGCGGATTTGATTGACTGGGATTTCTTTGAGCGCGAATGGGCTGGGTTCTTTCCCTCGCAAGAGGGACGACCTGCAACGCCATCGCGTCTGGTGGCAGGGCTGCTCTATCTCCAGCACGCCTACAGGCTGTCTGACGAGGCTGTGGTGGCTCGCTGGGTGGAGAACCCCTATTATCAGCATTTCTGCGGCGAGGTGTTCTTCCAGCACCGTCCACCCATCGACCCATCATCGCTCACCCGCTGGCGCAATCGCATTGGCGAGGAAGGTGCTGAATGGCTGCTGACAAAGACCATCGAGGCCGGGCGCGCGTCTGGCGCTGTGGATGACAAGAGCCTTGAGCGCGTGTCGGTCGACACGACGGTGATGGAAAAGAACATTGCCTATCCGACTGATGCGCGGCTCTATGAACGCGCGCGCCAAAAGCTGGTGGCGCTGGCGCATGAGGCCGATGTCGATCTACGCCAAAGTTACACCCGTCTTGGCCCTCGCCTGGCGCGACAGGTCGGCCGCTATGCCCACGCGAAACAATTCAAGCGGATGCGCAAGGCATTGAAAAAGCTGCAAGGCTACACGGGGCGGGTTATGCGCGACTTGCGCCGTCATCTGAGTGGCATTGCAGCTGGAGCGCTGCGCGAACAAATCTGCGATGCGCTGGTGCTGACAGGGCGGCTGCTGGATCAGAAACCGAAGGATAAGAACAAGATCTACAGCCTGCATGAACCCGAGGTCGATTGTATCTCGAAGGGCAAGGCGCGTGTGCGCTATGAATTTGGCACCAAGGTCACTATCGCGGCGACCATCGAGGAAGGCTTCATTGTCGGGGCACGCTCGTTGCCTGGCAACCCATATGACGGGCACACTCTGCAAGATGCACTGGCTCAGGTCGAAGTGCTGACTGACATCCGCCCCTCACTGGCCGTGGTGGATCGTGGCTATCGCGGCCATGGTGTGACGCGAACCCGCGTCCTGATCAGCGGAACGCGCAAAGGCATCACGCCCATGCTGGCAAAACTGTTGCGAAGGCGCAGCGCCATCGAAGCCGAGATCGGACACATGAAAACTGACGGTCGACTGACACGCTGCCCCCTCAAGGGCACTGGAGGAGATGCGATCTTCGCTGTTCTCTGTGCCTGCGGCCACAATATCCGCAAGATACTGGCCCATCTCAGGGCTATTTTTGCGCTCATCATCGCCGCGCTCCTGGCCGCTATACGGCACCGTCCGACCAATCAAATCGAGCCACAAGCAGCTTGAGCAGGCAAAATACGTTGTTCAGGATGAACTATTGAGCGTCCGCTCTCATCATGCGCTGCGTACCCTGCCGCAGTGTTCTGGAGTATCCTGAGGTGTTCTTGGGTTCCAGTGTCTCGGGATGCAGGGCAGGCAGGGTGGTCCGCAAGTGGCGCCGCCAACCGTGTACGCGACATAGCGCGGTTGAATACAACCACACCATCTGGCCCAACAGCACAGACTTGAAATCTGCCTTTTGCCAAGTCGATCGCCAAAATACGGCTCTTTGATGTCATCGATCTGCGCTCCACTAAGCCAATATCGAACCGTCATGGTATCCGATACCGGCGGGCGGGGGGGATCCACCGCATCTGTTCAATGCGGCGCCGTCTCGCCGATCACAGGGGTGATGGCCGTGGCAAGATCAAGGCCGAAGGGCTTGAGTACAGTCGGCCCCGCAACCCCGTCGCCCATCGTCTGCAGCGCGATTTTGAGGACGCGCTGGCCGTTTTCGGCCCGGGTCACCTCCTGTGCCAATTTTTCGCAGAGCCGGACGAGGTTCACGCCATCTGCGCCCGCCTGCGCCCGCGCCGTGGCTGGCGGGGCCAGCGCAAGGGCCGTGATCGCAACCTTGTTCACCATGCCACTCTCATCCCCAGCTTACCGGACAAGCCTGAGACCCCACCGCTGCTGATGCCGCGTGTGGCCGTGATTTCGCCGTAAAGCGCGGTTTCGCGCCGTCCCTCCTGCCAGCGGATCGCGCCGCCGCCGCCGAGATCAGCGGTCCAGTCCGGCATGCTGGCCGATATCGGCGTGCCCGCCAGAACGACATTCGTGGTGCCGGCGAATTCGCGGTTGACGCTGCCGATGCCATAGACCTGCGCTATGGTTCCGTTCGCGGTATGCCATTTGCGCTCTGCCGCCAGGCCAAGGCGTAACTTGCGGCTTTCGATTTCGCTTGGCGCGACCGCCAGACCGCCCGCGCCGGTATAGCCGTCGAGCCTCAGTTTCGACCAGTTCAGTTCGGCCTGGGGAATAAGCGTCACCTCGCCCATGGCAAAGCTTTGCCCTATCTCGACCGATACCGACCGGCCCGTACCACCGACCTTTGTCGCCGCCACCCCTATGCCAGGGGGCGCGACATTGCTTTCAAGGCTTTGCCAGCCGAGTTCGACATCGGCATAGAAGCCGCCCGTGCCATGCCAGGTCGCCGTAAGGCCGATGCCGATGCTGTCTGTGTCGATGCGGCCCACGCCGATGGCCGAGGTGACGTCAGTCTGACCCGACCCTGCGGCAAGGCTGATCCCGCCGATCAGAACGCCTTCCATGGCCTCATGCAGGATGGTATCGATCCCCGCCTGGATATGCCTGCTCTGCTGGTTCCAGCTGAGGCCGGTGGTGGTGCTGGTGGCCGGGGTCACGTTGAGCTGCGCCGCCCGGATGTCAAGCCAGACACCCATCTCGGGCGTCGCCGGTATGCGCCCGCGTGAAGAGAGGGTGACACCATTCCCGCCGCCAGATCCGCCGCTCAGCATTCGCCGCCCGGCGAGCCGCTGGGCCAGCGTCTGGCTTTGCATCAGCCCCAGAAGTGTCGCGGGCAGCGCCTCATAGACCGCGCTGACAGGAGAAAGCTGCGACTGCAGGAACCAGCTGCCACCGCTCTGGCGCAGAGCATAGAGAAAGACGCCGCCCTCAGAGGTGATGGCCGCCGCGCCGTCGGGCAGGGTGGTGTCGCCATTGGCCAGAACAAAGGCCCCGTCCGAGGCCCCGCCAACATCCACCACGAGGATGCCCTGCGTTGTCTGCGCGCCCGCGCCGCCCAGGACATTGACGATCACGGCGGTTGTCCCCGATGTGTCGCCCGTGATCACCACGCGGTCGCTCATGGCGCTGTCATCGCCCAGCATCGTGTCGATGCGCAGGGCCGAGCTGGCGACATAGGTGCCATTGACCGTGAGCACCGTGTCCGCCGTGCCGTTGCCGCTTGACAGATCGACAGTGCCGCGGTTCGTCAGCGCGCCGATGGTCTCGCTTTGATCGACGCGCAGGGTCGCGCCTGCCGCCACGCTTGCCGCGCCGGTATCCGCAAGGGCCGCGCCGCCCGTGACCGCCAGCGTGCCACTGATGACCGAAGTGGTGCCGGTATAGCTGTTGGTGCCGGTCAGAATGGTGGTGCCGGTTCCGCCTTGCGTCAATGTGCCACTGCCCGAAATCGCATTCGAGATGGTGACGCTGTCGGACCGCATAAAGGCAAGAGAGCCGTTATTGGTCACAGCCCCGCTGCCAAGGCTGCCCATGGTGCCACCATCGCCGATCTGCAAGCTGCCCGCATTGATCGTCGTGGGGCCGGTATAGCTGTTATTGCCCGTAAACACGAGCAATCCCGCCCCCGCCGCCGTCACCGACCCGGTGCCCGAAATCGCGTTGCCGACCGTGGTTTCATCGGAGCGGTTGAACACCAGCGCCGAATTGTTGGTGACGCCCCCGGTGCCATTGCCCAAGGTGCCCGTGGTGCCACCATCGCCGATCTGCAAGGTTCCCGCGCTGACCGTCGTGGTGCCGGTATAGCTGTTGGTGCCGGTCAGAATGGTGGTGCCGGTTCCGCCTTGCGTCACCGACCCGGTGCCCGAAATCGCGTTACCGACCGTGGTTTCATCGGAGCGGTTGAACACCAGCGCCGAATTGTTGGTGACGCCCCCGGTGCCATTGCCCAAGGTGCCCGTGGTGCCACCATCGCCGATCTGCAAGGTTCCCGCGCTGACCGTCGTGGTGCCGGTATAGCTGTTGGTGCCGGTCAGAATGGTGGTGCCGGTTCCGCCTTGCGTCACCGACCCGGTGCCCGAAATCGCGTTACCGACCGTGGTTTCATCGGAGCGGTTGAACACCAGCGCCGCATTGTTGGTGACGCCCCCGGTGCCATTGCCCAAGGTGCCGGTGGTGCCCCCCGCGCCAACCTGCAAGGTTCCCGCGCTGATCGTCGTGGTGCCGCTATAGGTATTGGCGCCCGTCAGGATCAGCGTTCCGTCGCCAGTCTTGGTGAACCCGCGTGGCGAGGCATCCTCGCCAATCGCACCTGATTGCGTCGCCGTAGCGCCTGCATCGGTGACATTGAGCTGCGTCGTGTTGCTTTCGATGGTGATGGTGGAGGCGTTTGTCACCCCATCCAGATAATTGATCACCGACCCTTGGGTGCGGATATGCGCGCCGCCTGCCGCGCCGGTGGTGGCGATGGTCAGCGTGGCTTCGGTCGGCCCCGTGCCCGTAACGATGATTTCGCCGATACTGTTGGCGCTGTGCGACAGGATCAACGCGCCATTGTTGACAGTGATCCCGCCAAGGCTGACCACCCCGGAGAGGGTCATTTCCCCTGCGCCATTCTTGACCAGTCGCGATCCGCCACCGCCATTCACGGCAGCCGCGATATCGGCCGCAGTCGTGCCATTCACGGTGAGGGTGTTGGCGTTGAGCGTGATCGTGCCGCCGGTTGCCGAAAGTGTGCCGATGGTTTCATTCGCGCCAAGTTCCAGAACCCCGCCCGAAAGTGTCACAGCCGCAGTATCGCCAAGCGCGTCGCCGCCTTGCACAACAAGACTGCCCGAGGTGATGGTGGTGGCCCCGGTCCGCGTGTTGGCGGCGTTGGTCATCGCGACCGTGCCACCTGCGATGGTCAACGCTCCTGCACCGCTCATCACGCCGGTGATGGTTGATGCGCCGGAGTTCAGCGTCAGACCCGACCCCGCCCCGTCCAGAAACACCGCCCCCGCGCCGGAAATCCAGCTGATGGATTCCGTCCCCGTGGTGGTGAATATGCCGCCATTGGTGATCGCCGCCCCCGCCGCCAGCGCCCCACCATCGGTGGACAATCTGCCATTGGCCAGGGTCGAGAGCGCCGTGGAGGCCAGCGTGCCGCTGCCTGTGACCGCCAGCGTGCCGTTGCTTACAATTGTCGCGCCAGTGTAGATATTGGCGCCCGTGAGGGTAAAGGCATGGCTCGCCCCTACCGTCAGTGCGGTGCTATTGGTCTCGCCATCCGAGATCACCCCTCCGAAGGTAGAGTTTTGCCCTGACACCATGCCTCCGACGGTCAGCACCCGGTCTGTGCCGCCGCTATTTGTGACAGCACCAGTGCCAAGCAGGCTACTGACCGTGGTATCGCGCCCGGCGATGTCGAGGGTGGCATCCGTAGTGACCGTGGTCGAGGCGACCAAATGGAGCAGGCCTGCCCCGGCATTGCCCGCGCCGATTTCCAGCGTTCCCGCCTCCACGATGACCGAGGCGGTACTGATTGAACCAGAGCTGTTATTTACGACCACTGTGCCGCTATCGCCCGCCCGGCCAAACCGAATGATTGCGTTATTGCCCGACGGATTGACGGTTCCCAGTTCCAGCCGGTTTCCGCCAGGCGCGGCGATTGTCGTATCGCTGTTGTCTCTGGCAGAAAGCCGATTGTTGAGAACCCGGTCGCCCTGTCCCGACAAGGTGCCACCCAAAAGAAGAACGTCACCCGCGCCAAAGGCACTGTTGCTGCCCGCGACCAGGGTGCCTGCGTTTACATTGGTTGTGCCGGAGTAGGTGTTATCGCCCGAAAGCGTCAGCGTGCCGGTGCCTGCCTTTGTCAGCCCGCCACCGCCGCCGATGACGCCTGAAAACATTGTTGAACCATCCCCCGCGACCGTCAGGGTGTTGGCGTTCAGCGCGACCACGCCCGCGCCGCTCAGGGTTCCGATCGTCTCGCTCGACATCAGTTCGAAGGTGCTGGCCGTCTCGACAGTGACGGCGCCGCTATCGTTGATGGCGGCACCGTTTCGGACCCGCAATCGCCCGCCATTGCTGATCGTGGTGGCCCCGCTATAGGTATTCGTTCCCGACAGAAGGACATTCGCCCCCACCCCCGATGCGGTAATGCCGCCCGTTCCGGTCACCGTGCCCGCAAGCGTCGGGTTGCCCGTGATGGTGAGCGTTCCGCCGTCAAGGTTCAGCGTTGTGCCCAGACCTGTCGAGAAGCCCGTCACCGTCTCGTTCCCGGTCAGGCGCACGGTGCTTCCGGCATTGGTCAGGATCACCGTGACACCCGCCGCCAATGCACCCCCGTCGGTCTGCAAGGTGCCGCCGCCTTCCACTAAGATCTGCGACGTGGTGGTCGCCAGCGTGCCCGAGCCGGTCACCGCAAGCGTTCCGCCGCTCACCTCAACCGCACCCGTGAAGGTATTCGCCCCGGTCAGGGTCTGCGTGCCGGGGCCGGACATGGTCAGGCCGCCGGTGCCAGCGATGATGCCGCTATAGCTGTTGTCGCCCGATCCCGCGATGGTCAGCGTGTTCGCGCCCAGTTGGACGCCGCCCGCTCCAACCCCGGCCAGCCCGCCGATGGTCTCGTTTGCGTTCAGTTGCAGCGCGCCCTGCAACAGGTTCACGATCGCAGTGTCGCCAATGGCCGCGCCGCCGTTCACAATCACGCGCCCGTCCGCGTTCACCGTGATATTGCCCAGCGTCGATCCGTCGATCGTCATCACATCACCCCCGGCATTCCCCACGCCGTCGCCAAGGATGATCCCCCCGGCCGAGGCATCCAGCGTATGGCCGAAACCCACCGACAGGCTTCCGCCGTTGATCGCCACCGTGCCGGTGACGGTCGTGGTCGCCGAGCCTAAAGTGCCGCCATCGTCGATGGTCATAGAACCTGCGTTCTGGGTCAGATTGCCGTTGAGGGTGCCCGACAGGAACAGTGTGCCGATATTGGTCACATTGCCGGTGATCGTCCCGCGGTTCAAATCCAGCGTGCCCGTGGCCGCCACCGATACGTCGGATGTGATCGATCCGGTGTCACTGATCCTGAGCGTGCCACCATTGACCGTAGTGTCACCTGTGTAGGTGCTTGCGCCCGTCAGAAGCACAATCCCCCCACCGTCCTTGGTCAGCGTACCCGCCCCGGTCGCGATCACCGAAGAGATTGTGATATTGCCCGCGCCGCCCAGTGTCAGACCGAAATTGCCGGTCACACCGCCGCCAAGCGTCAGGCTGCCCGCGTCCGAGTTGATCCGGGCATCACTGCCCAGCGTGATCGCGCCCGATACCGCGTTGGCACCAGACACATTGCGCAGCGCGCCGCCCCCCGATACGCCCGTGCCGTTCAGCGTCAGCGCCTCGGCAGTGGTCAGGCCGCCCGACAGCGCCAGCGTTGCGCCATCCGCCACAGTGGTGCCTGCGCCCGCAGTGCCCAACGCTGTGGCGTTCGCAACCTGCAGCGTGCCTGCGCTGACCGTGGTCGCGCCGGTATAGCTGTTCGCCCCGGCCAATATCAGCGTGCCCGCGCCGATCTTCTCCAGCGGTCGCATGCCGCCGGATTCTGAAATCACGCCCGTCTGTGTCGCTGTGCCGGTGGTGACCTGCAATTGCGTGGTGTCGCTGGCAATGACGATAGGCACGGCGTTGTTGATGCCGTCGGCATAGTCGATCACCGACCCGGTGGTGAAGATCGTGCCGGTGACATTGTTGTTCCCCTGCAGCTGCAAGATGCCGCCGTTTTGAACTGTCACATTGCCCACTATCTGCGCGTTCGGGGCCATTGTCAGAGTGCCGCCGGAGACTGTGGCACTCCCGAATACTCTGGCGGAAAAGCGGTTGATAAATCTGCCGCTTGTCACGCTCAACGTGCCGGTGATCGTGCCCTCGTTTTCTCCGCTTTCGCTGCTGCCGAAGACGATATTGCCAACAATCTCGCCCATGCTGTCGATGCCCAGTGCGCCACGATTTGATACTGTGACCGGCGAGGTCAGCGTCGAGGCCACGATGAGATAACCGCCAGAGACATTCGTTTGTGCCGCCGATGCGGGGTTGAGTACGAACGGGCCTTCTCTTTGACCTGTGCCATCAATCACTGCCGTGCTACTGGGGACAGGATGCATATTTGTGTCCCAGTTGTGGAACGTTGACCAAAAATCGTTTGGGCCATTGCCAGTCCAGGTCTGCGCCTGTGCCGCATCGCCCAGCACCAGAACGGCCCCTGTTGCCAGCACCAATACCAGTTCCGTCGCGCGCCCAAGGCGGCAATGTTTGCGCAAGCTGCGTTGGCGGATGCCGGTCTGGCGGAAAGCGGTGGGACGGTGGGGTGCAGTCATGAACTGTTACTCTGGCCTAATGATTGGTCATGTCAAAACGGAATGGCGATTAAAGATATTTTAATTATTTATATACCTAACGTTATCTAAAAAAACATACGGGGCATTGTTGCGCAACCCCTTTCGGGCGCGTGAAAACCGGTCTGTGGCGCGGCGCGTCAGGCTTTGACAGGGCGGCTGCGGCGGAAGGTTCGCGCGACAGGCGCTTGGGTCTGCGCGGGATCAAGCCTGTCCGACTTCGCCGGCCTGCACCGGGACGTGACCGAAGGCCACAGCGCCTTTCGCCGTCCAGACAGACCCGCGGTCAGAACCTGCGCGTCATGAGCGATCAACGGAATCATTTGCGATCCGGGTGATGCGATGCCCATATCCCCATGCGTCACAAATTGCGTCAAGTCGCGCCAGATATGCAGCGCATGCGCGATTGCTTGTTCAGCCAAGTCGAAATCTAATCCTGCACAAACAGGAGGTGTTTAGATGCTGCAAACTGATGACGGGCTGGCTTCTCAAGCCTCATTTCAGGTGCTCGACCCGGTCTGGATACCGATGCGCGACGGCACGCGCCTTGCGGCGCGGATCTGGTTGCCCGATAGCGTAACTCACCGCCCGGCGGGGGTGGTTCTGGAATATCTTCCCTATCGCAGACGCGATGCGACATTGCCCAGAGACGAATTGACCCATGCATGGCTGGCACGAAACGGATATGTTGGCGTCCGCGTCGATATTCGCGGCACTGGCGACTCCGTCGGCCATATGAGCGATGAGTATTCGGACGCTGAACTCGATGATGGCGTGCAGGTCATTGAATGGCTTGCCAGACAAGAGTGGTGTAACGGCTCAGTCGGAATGATCGGCATCAGCTGGGGGGGATTCAATGGGCTGCAACTGGCTCAACTGGCGCCGCCCGCGCTCAAGGCCGCGGTGACGATCTGCTTTACCGATGACCGCTACGCCGATGACATCCACTATATGGGCGGTTGCCTGCTGACCGAAAACAAGGGCTGGTCGTCGCAGATGTTCGCCTATTCGTCGCGCCCGCCCGACCCGGAAATCGTGGGTGAAGCATGGCGCGATATCTGGTTGGACAGGCTGCAGAACCAGCCACTGCATATCGAAACCTGGCTGGCCCATCAGCGCCGCGATGCCTATTGGAAGCGCGCCTCGGTCTGCGAGGATTATGGGGCAGTGAAGGCGGCGATTCTGGCTGTTGGCGGCTGGGCTGATGCCTATTCCAACGCTGTACCGCGCACCATTGCGGGGCTGTCATCGCCTGTCGCCGGGATCAATGGCCCTTGGGCGCATAAATACCCCAATGTCGCATGGCCCGAACCTGCAATCGGCTTTCTGGCCGAGGTCAAGGCCTGGTTCGACCACTGGCTGAAAGGCGAGGGTGACGCGCCGGATATGTCTTATCGGATGTATGTCATCGAATCCGACCCACCCGCGCGCAGGATGCTGGCCCGCAAAGGACGCTGGATATCTGAACCAAGCTGGCCGTCTGCCCGCATCGGGCGCGAGGTTTTGTATCTTTCAGAACGCGGACTTGGTGCAGAGCCGGGCAAGTCTTGCCTTGTCCTGTCCAACCCCCAAACCGTGGGGTTGGCTGGCCAGCGCTTTTGCCCCGGAATGCGCAGTCTGGACGAACTGGCTGACGACCAGCGCGCAGATGATGCGCTCTGCCTGACATTGGACACAGCGCCGTTTACCGAAGGAAAAGATATCGTTGGTGCTGCACGCCTGCGCCTGCGGCTGACGCCCGATCAGGCCAGCGGGTTTGTCGTTGCGCGGCTATGCGACCTGCGCCCCGATGGCAGCGTTGCCTTTATCACGATGGGTGTGATGAACCTGACGCATAGTAGCGCGCATGATAGCGTCACCCCCATGGCACCCGGCGAACCGATGACCGTAGAGTTTGCCCTGAATGATATTGCCTACCATCTGCCAGCCGGCCATTGCCTGCGACTTTCGCTATCAACCGCCTATTGGCCAATGCTATGGCCCTCTGCCGCGCCGCTATCGCTTCAGATTGATCCGAAAGATTGTTTGCTTGACCTGCCGGTTCGGCCAGAGATTCCAGAAGATGCACCGACATTCGGCACAGCTGAGCAGACACGCGAAGGGACATCAACCTTGCTGCGGCCAGGGGGATTCACGCGGCACGAAGAACGCCTGCCCGATGGCACGCAACGCCTGACCCTGACCACGGAGGCCGGGCTGACGCGCCATGAAAGCACCGGACTGGAATCGGGCAAAACGATCACCGAGACATGGGATATCCACCCCGATGACCCTCTTTCAGCGCGCCACGAAACGCATTGGAACTACAAAATCGGTCGCGGCCCCTGGCAGACGCGGACTGAAACCCGCACGATTATGACATGCGATGCAACGCAATTTCATATCGTTGCACAGTTATGCGCATATGAGGGCGAAGACTGCCTGATCCAGCGCAATTGGGAATTTTCGATCCCGCGCGACGGAGTTTAGAGCGCTTTCTCACGCATGGGGCAACCCTGCACAGGAAATCTGACGCGAAAAGGCGCAATATGTCTTGCCTCATCGCGTCAGTCAGATAGAACTGCCATATGCAGGAGAATATTGCGCGCAACCTCAAGCTGCTCTGCAGCTACGCCCCTTCGATCGCCGAAGTATGCCGCAATCTTGGCATCAACCGGCAGCAATTCACCAAATATCTGAGCGGCGCCTCCCGCCCTTCGGCGCGCAATATTCGCCGCATCTGTGATTATTTCGGGGTCGAGGAAGAGGAGCTTCTCTTACCGCCTGGCCGCTTTGCCGAACTTGTCTCGCTGCGTCCGCGCGCGCGCCATCTGCTGCGCGCACTTGGCCCGGCCGCGACCCATATCGACCGCATGATTGCCGGATCTGCAGATAGCCTGAAACCCTATTGCGGCTACTACTTCTACTATTACTACACCCCCAGCCGCCCCGGCATGATACGCCGATCTGTTCTGCGGATATCAGAGTATAAGGGGGTTTATTACACAAGGTTGTCAGAGCGGATACAGCCAGAAGAAAGCCCTTTGGGCAGGTCGCATTTCATAAGGTATATCGGTATTGCCTTCATGCTGGGGGGACGGATATTCATCACCGATCACAATTCCAACGCGCTGCGATCCCTGTCGCAGACAATCCTGTTTCCCGCTGCCGCCGAGCTGCCCGAATACCTGACCGGCATGACGCTTGGGGTTCAGGGCCGCAGCGCCAGAAGCCCCTTTGCCGCGCAGGTGTTCCTCGAATATCTGGGCAAGACAACCAATCTGCGCCGAGATATGAGGCAAACCGGCATATTTCCGTCCCAAAGCCCCGATTTGCCCCGGAATGTTGCGCGCATGCTGGCAGTCGGCGGTGAAGGGCAGCACATGCTCAAAGCGATAGAGCTGCCAACATGACGCGAAATGACGCAATTAGTGCGTCAGAAACATATGGTTTTTCCAAGATGCGCAGTTGCGTGAGTGCAAACATGGCTTGCAACATGATGCTGCATTGAACAGAGAACTTCGCGCAACCCGACGCGTCGTTCCATTACCGGGAGAGGCTAGCATGAACGATTTGAAAACCACCTCGACTTTTCCAAACCTGACGCGCCGACAACTTTTTGCAGGCACCGCCGCCCTGAGTGCGGCAACCATGTTCCCGATTGCCGCCTGGGCAGATGGCAGCCGGCTAAATATTCGCGCCTATCTGGAGCCTGACGACTACGACCCGCTGGATGCCTCCGGCTTTCTGGAAGAAATGCTTTACGGCTGCATCTACCGCAAGCTGATCCAGTATGTTCCGGGTCAGGATTGGGATTGGCAGCTTGATCTGGCGGAAACCATCGAACAGACCAGCCCCACCACAATCGCCTTCACCTTGAAAGAAGGGCAGATGTGGTCTGACGGGTTCGGCGAGATCACTGCCGAGGACGTGAAATTCTCGATGGATCGCCACATGGTCGATGAAAACAATTCCCGCATCAAACCCGACCTTGGCACATTTACCCATGTCGAGGTGACAGGCCGTCTTTCGGGCATTATCCATATGGAGCGCCCCTTTGCACCGATCTGGACAATCGCGCTGCCCTATCTGGCTGGCACCGTGATCTGCAAGGAGGCGGTCGAAGCTGCGGGCGGCAAGATCACAACCGCAATCCCACCCGCTGTGTCCGGCCCCTACCGTGTGGCCGAACATCGTCTGGGCGAACGCTGGGTGCTGGAACGCAACCCCGACTTCTCGGGCAAGGCCGCTGACTTCGAACGCGTTGATCTGATCGTCGTCGTGGATGATTCCGCCGCCGAAATCGCCAAAGAGGCCGGAGATGTCGGTTTCACATCCATCGGGGCGGGATCCGTGCAGCGGTTGCGCGACACTCCGCCCGCAGATGCGACAATGACGCTGCATCCGGCCTTGTTCTATCACTGGGTCGGGCTGAATGTGCAAAACCCGAAATTTGAAGATATCCGCGTGCGACAGGCTATCATGCACGCGATCGACGTTCCCTCTATCATGCAGGCGGCATTTTTCGATGTGGCGGAACCTTCCACCGGCATTATCGCACCGGGCCTGATCGGGCACCGCCCCCAGGGTCTGATCCCGCCGCAGGCAGATTTTGCGCGCGCCCGCGAATTGCTGGACGAGGCAGGCATCGACAGGCTGGAAATCAATATCGACGTGCTGAACAATGTCACCCACACCACCGCCGCGCAGGTCATGCAAGCGATGATGGCGCAGGCAGGAATTGATCTGAACATCAATGTTCACGAATCCGGGTCATTCTGGAGCCTTGGGGTCGCCTCTGACGGCGACAGATGGAAAGACCTGGAACTGACAATCAAGCGCTTCTCGATGACGCCAGACCCGTATTACGCCACTGCATGGTTCGTGTCCGACCAGATCGGCGACTGGAACTGGGAGCAATTCTCGAATGAGGAATTTGACAGGCTGCATGATCAGGCCTTGTCCGAAACCGACCCGGAACAGCGCGATGTGATGTATCGCCGGATGCAGGATATTATGGAGGAATCGGGCGGTTACAGGTTCCTGACGCATGGTGTCACCGCAAACCTGTTCGCCGACAGTATTGCACCGGCCACCCGCCCCGATGGTCAACCCCTGGTGCAATTCTTCCGTCGCGCCTGAATGCTTGATCACATGCCCGCTGCGAGGTGGCGGGCGTGTTTTTTTGAAGGGGCAACAGAATGCTGCAATACGCCTTTCAGCGTGTGCTGCTGGCGCTGGCCATAATCTTTGTGGCCATTTCGGCGCTGTTCACGATCATGATCACACTTCCGGGCGACCCGACAACAGTTTTGCTGGGCCCAAGGGCCACACCGGAATTGCGCGCGGAGTTTCGCGCGAATATGGGGCTGGATGATCCGGTTCTCGTGCAGATCGCGAATTTCTGGGGGCGTATCCTTAGCGGCGACATGGGCACGGATTACAACCGTAACCGCCCTGTTGCCGAGGCCGTGTTCAGTGCCTTGCCGCATACGATGGCGCTGGTCTTTGGCGCGATATTCTGGTCGGCCACGCTGGGCATTCTGCTGGGGGCATTTTCAGCGGATAACCGCAACAGCTGGCTGGACCGTTTCAGCGGCATCTTGTCCGTGGGCTTCATCGCAGCACCATCTTTTGTCGTGGCGCTGTATTCGCTGCTTTTGTTCAGTGTCACCCTGCGCTGGTTCCCCACCATCGGCGCCGGAGAGCCGGGCGATCTGGCCAGCAGGCTGTATCATCTGGCCTTGCCGTCCTTTGCCATTGGCCTTGCCTGGGTGGGATATGTGGCACGGATCGTGCGCGCCTCGATGCTGGAAACGCTGGGTGAAAACTACATCCGCACCGCGCGCGCTTTCGGGCTGACGCGCCGCAAGGTCATCTATAATTACGCGCTGCGCGTGGCCATATTGCCTGCGGTGCAAGTGCTGGGTGTTGGCATTGGGGGTATGTTGTCCAGTGCCGTTTTCGCGGAAATCGTCTTTTCGCGTCCCGGTATCGGTTCGCTGATCTATGACAGCGTTTCAGGACGCAACTACCCGGTCGTGATGGGATCCATGCTGGTCGCCATAGGGTTTTTCGTGACCTGCGCGCTGATCGCGGATTTGGTCAATGCCGGCCTTGACCCACGCCAGAGGGTGAAATGATGGGCCAGTTCAGACATTCGCTTATTGGCCGCCTGTTAGCCGATCCGATGGCGGTGTTCGCAATGACCGTAATTGTCGGGCTGGTCGTGGTCGCGGTCTTTGCCGATGTCATCTCGCCGCATGATCATACGGCAATGAACCTTGTTGACCGTTTCGCGCCGCCCTCAAGCACATATTGGCTGGGAACAGATAATCTGGGGCGCGATACATTCTCGCGGTTGGCGCAGGGCAGTCGCATCGCGCTTTTTGTGGCACTTGTCGCGGTTAGCATATCGGGGCTGATCGGTCTGACCCTCGGGATGATCGCGGGGTTTGGCCCGCGCTGGCTGGACAATCTGTTGCTGTTTATCTTCGACACGCTGCGCGCCTACCCCACTATCATTCTGGCGCTGGCGCTGGCGGCTTTGCTCCCGCGCGGGTTAAGCACAGTGATCATCGTGGTCGTCATCACATCCTTTTCCGAATACGGGCGGGTGGTTCGCACGCAAACCCTGTCGCTGAAGAATGCCGAATTCATTCTGGCGGAACGTGCGATGGGCGCGTCACCCGCGCGGATCGTGTTTCACCATGTTTTGCCCAATGTGCTTGGGCCATTCTTTATTCTGGCGGCAATGAACCTGCCAGTTGTGATCACGATTGAAGCGGGCATGAGTTTTCTGGGCATCGGGGTGCCGCCCGGCACGCCAAGCTGGGGCGCGACGCTGAAAGATGGGTTCGACTATATTCGCAACACACCGTGGATTATCATTGCAGGTGGGTTGCCGCTGATCCTTGTCACCCTCGGATTTACCTTTCTGGGCGAGGCGCTGCGCGACCAGCTTGACCCGAAACTGAGGAAATCCCGATGACCGACACGCTATCCGTGGACGGGCTGACCGTCCATTACACCACCCGCGAAGGCGCGTTGCAAGCCCTGCGCAATGTCGATCTGAATGTTCCGGCGGGCCAGATTGTCGGGATTGTTGGCGAATCCGGCTGTGGCAAATCGACCCTGATCAATGCCCTTTTGCAACTTATGCCAGAGAATGCGCGCATCGCGGCAGGCTCTGTCCGGCTGGAAGAGGAAGAGCTTGTCGGCGCCCCATCGCGGCGTCTGCGCGATATGCGCGGGCACGATATTTCGGTGGTGTTTCAGGATCCGATGACCTCGCTCAACCCGGTGCTGACAATCGGGCGGCAGATGCGCGATATACAGTATCGTGAAAAGATTAGCCGTGCCGAGAAAATGCGCCGTGCTGCAGACATGCTGGGGCGCGTGGGGCTGCCCGATCCGGCGGCCAAGCTTGACGCCTATCCGCACGAGTTATCCGGCGGCCAGCGCCAACGCGTCGCCATTGCAATGGCCGTTCTGATGCGCCCCAAGCTGCTGATCGCTGATGAACCGACCACAGCGCTGGATGCCACACTTGAGGTTCAGATCATCGACTTGCTGAAAGAGTTGCAGCGCGAAATCGGCTGCGCGATCCTGTTCATCTCGCACCATCTGGGGGTGATTGCGGAACTGTGCGACCGCGTGGTGGTCATGTATGCAGGCGAAGCGGTCGAGGAAGGCCCGGTTGCTGACGTGTTCAACACCCCCAGCCACCCTTACACAGCCAAACTGATCGAATGCGACCCGGGCCGGATGAAAACCAGGGCCGCGCTCCTGCCTGCGATCCCCGGTGACCTGCCCGATCTGACGGCCCCTCCGACAGGGTGCATCTTTCGCGGGCGGTGTGACAAGGCCGCAGATATCTGCCACACAAGCCCCACCCCATCGGCAGTAACCGGCGCGCATTGGGCGCGGTGTCATTTTGCAGCTGGGGGTCACCAATGATGCACCCAATTCTGAAACTGCGCGATGTGGTCGTCGAGTTTCCTGCCATGCGGGGGATGAAGGCGCTGATGGCCCCGCGCGATGCGCGCCATGTGCAAGCGTTAAACAGCATCTCGCTTGAGGTGATGCGCGGTGAAACACTGGCGATTGTGGGCGAATCCGGTTCTGGAAAGACCACCTTGGCCCGCGCAATCAATGGGCTGCTGCCGCTCGCTGGCGGCGAGATCTGGTTCAAGGAGATTGCCTTGCACCAGCGCCCCGACTGGCACGATATCCGCAGACAGATGGCGATGATGTTCCAAGACCCTGTCGGATCCCTCAGCCCGCGCAAGACAGTGCGCGATCTGCTGCTGGAACCCTTCGCCATTCACGGCCTGAAAGCGGGTGAGCCGACGGAAACGGCCGCGCGCCTGCTGGAAGATGCGGGCCTGAATGCAGAGTTTCTGAACCGCTACCCTCATCAGCTTTCTGGTGGACAAGCGCGGCGTGTCGGCGTGGCCCGCGCCCTCGCGCTGAACCCGGCGGTCGTGTTGGCAGATGAGCCGACAGCGGGGCTGGATGTCTCGGTTCAGGGAGAGATTTTGAACCTGCTGAACGCGATCAAAGCAGAGCACGGCCTGACCACTGTCATCATCACCCATAACCTGAACATCCTGCGCCATGTCGCAGATCGGATTGCGGTCATGTATCTGGGCCGCATTGTCGAGATCGGGCCGGTCACGCAGATCATGGAAGCGCCGCGCCACCCCTATACGGCGGCGCTGATGTCGGCCAACCCCGAACCCGACCCGACCACGCGGCGAGAGCGCATCATCCTGTCGGGCGAAACCCCGGCACTGACGGCGCGCCCGTCGGGATGCGAGTTTCACCCGCGCTGCCCGGTTGCGCGCGACCATTGCAGCGCGCGGGTTCCTCAACTGACCAAGGCAGGGGCGCGCGCCGTGTCCTGCCACTATCCAATAAGCGAGAATTCATGAGTTACGGCATCTATATCGGGCGCAACCACAGCGCCGATGGTCACGCATGGCTGGCCGGTTATGGCGATGAACCCTCCAGCCATTGGCTGGAGCTTGTCCCGCGCGCCAGCCATGCGCCGGATGCGCAGATCGAGGTTGGTGTCTCTCCCAGTGCGGATCTGCCCGGCCAGCGCAGCACGATTCCACAGGTCGCGCAGACATTCCGGCATTTGCGGGTCAGTTACAGTTATTATCTTGGCGTGCCTGCCCCCATTACGAATGGCGGGCTGAATGAACATGGCGTGGCGGTGCGCGATATCTGGTCAACCTCGCGCAGGGAATTGATCGAGATGACCCCGCCCGACCAATGCGGGCCGAATTACTCAGATCTTGCGCGGCTGGTGCTGGAACGTGCGCGCACAGCCCGCGAAGGCGTTGATCTTATCGCCGCCCTGATCGCGGAACACGGTTATTCCTGCTATGGCGGCAATTCCCATATCATCGCTGACCCGGATGAGGCTTGGGTCGTGATCGAATGTGCCGGTGCGCAAAAACTCTGGGTCGCCGAAAGGCTGGGGCCGGACAGTATCCGCGCCAGCAGGCCGGGCTATATTGGCGTCATTCCAGACAGCCCGAATGATGATTTTCTGTTTCCAGAGCATTTCATCAGCTTTGCGATTGATCAGGGCTGGTATGATCCCACGCAGGGGCCATTTGATGTCAATGCGATCTATGGCGATGGCAAAGGCCGCTGGGACGGTGCGGCATGGATCGAGCAAGAGATGCGCCAGCGCGCGTCCCGGGCCGAAAAGATCGGTCTGCAAGATGTCATCTTTGCTATCGCCACCGAGCGTCTGACCGGCGATACTGCCGGTTATGGCCAGGTGGTTCCGTTGGTGCACCCCAGCCACGATGCGCTGCGTGTGCTATGGCATGCCGCTGTTGGGCCAGTGACCGCGCCCCTGATACCCGTTTTCATGGGCATGACCGAAATTCCACTGGAATATGGGATCCATCGCTATCTTACCACAGGCGAAAGTGCGCGCTTTCTGGATGAGCGCCACTCTGATCGCGACGGCGACACTGTCAGCCATGTTCCGCAAGGGGCAGAGGTTACGCATTGTGCCTTTGCGGTGTATAAACGGCTGATGCATCTGGCCTTTCAGATGCAGGAACCGTTGCTTGGTGAGACCTATGAGTATTGGCGCCGGATGGAGGGCAGGCTTGCAGCGGAATTGCCTGATCTGCTGCGGAGTGCCGAGATTCTGCTGGAGCAAGGCGAAGAGCGCCTTGCGCGCCGCTTGCTGACGGTTCAATCCGCACTCTGGCTGAACGCTGCCTTGCAAGAGGCGATGGCTCTGGGCGAGGCGGCGGAAAATCGGCTGCGCAGTCACCGCGCCCTTAACCTGACCTTGCAACCGATGAAACCCGAGCAGATCTGGTAAGCCCTTGCTGCCCTCTGCTTAACTGTATGAAAGGCAGGCCCGAGGCTTGTGGTTGGCTACAGCAACCCCTGTTTGCGCGCAGCTATCACAATCTGTGTGCGATTCTTGACACGGAGTTTGTGGCAAAGCGCGCGGACATAGCTCTTTACAGTTACCTCCTCAATATCAAGCTTGGCGCCGATTGCCTTGTTTTGTAACCCGTCGCCAAGCAATTCAAGAACGCGCCATTCATGTGGCTTCAGGCCAAGCTCTGTTTCTTCCTTGTCGCGATAGATCTTGCGCGCAAAGCGCGCTGGTAAAAACATCTGATCATCAGCGATAAGGCGAATACCATATTCCAGAACCTTCAGCGACAGGCTCTTGCAGAAGTAGCCGCTGGAACCGTTTTCCAGGCCCCGCTCGACAGTTTCCCAATCCGCCACACCGGAAAACAGGGCCACATGTCCATTATTGGCCTCTACCAACTGGCGCAGGCCCAGCATACCCTTCATGCCGGGAACATCGTAATCCAGCAACACAACATCATATCCACCATTGGCCACGATCGCCGCAAGCCCGGAGTCCACGTCGCTCACGGCGTCTACCTTGAAACCCGTTTTCCGGGCGAACGAGGTTTGCAGCATCTCACAGATCATAATATGATCATCTATCAAGAGGACTTTCAAAATTTCCGACTCATCCTCAGGAGTTAGAATATTCATTGTCATCATTTCAATCTCAGGCAAGTTTCAAAAAATCACAAAGCTTTTCGCCATTGCGCAACGCATCATTACATAGAGCTTGAATGTGATCCAGAAAGGCCGGGCAAGAATACCGGGTGTACCCTCCGAAGCCATGGATGATCACGTCGGTACCGATTATCCCCCCGGGCGCCAGCAGGGCGCTGGCGTGATCGATCACCACACAGTCAATATCTTCGGGCAGAAGCGCGACCATGCTTTGTAACATTATGCGCTGCAAGGCGACATCTTGTTTTGTAAGGCTCTGGTAGCGACCTTTCTGGGAAAAAATCGCGTACAGGGCGTGACTGTCTAGAATGATTGCGCCCTTGGCTTGTGACATGCCGTCAATGGCATCGCGCATCGCATCCATATGCACAGGGCTTGAATTTTGACGCACAAAAGTTCCGGTTTCGGCCGACAGGATCGCCGAAGTTTTGGCAAAATCGGGCACAGATACCGGAATATAAACGAAAGGCATATCAAGCGGGTTGTTCCAGATCTTGTAATAAACCGGCTGCAGGTGTTCGCCGAAACTGGGGTGGAATACCCCTTCTGCCGGATATGTCACCATTTCGCGCGGCTGCGACTGTGTCTCTTGTAGCCCGGGAGTGCCTGAGTTGTGCACTGCGTCCCAAACGCCCCCCTCGCCAGCAGAGCTTTGAACAAGATTGATGAGAGGGACGAGAACCTCATGCAGTAACTTGATTTGAGTATCACCACAGTGTGGAACCTTTCTGCACTCCAGCAGAAAGCTTGCAAGGCCAGATGGCGTACTGGCCAGATTGTGCAAAGTCGTATTGCCAAACAGCTCTGATTTGCGCACGACATGGCGCAGCTTCAGATGCGGGAAAAAGGTATCCAGAATTTGCGCCACACTCCAATCCATAAAATTCTCGCGTGCGGACTTTTCTTCTAGGTCGATTGGCAAATCTATCAAGCCTGTGGGTGGCATTTCCAACTTTGTCGCCAGCTTTTGCATTCATATATCCTCTTCTCATGAGTATTGGCGCAACAAGCGACGCCACCAACTTCGATGACCCATAAGGGGCCATATGGAAACTTTGTAGAGATCCAATTTTGGCGGCGGTGCATCGCGATCATCTCTTCAAAAGCCTGGCGCGTCGGTGCTTTATTAATCGACGCGGCTGAAAATAAATTGCAAATCCAAATATAAACCCATAGTGATCATATATGCCACTTTCTGGATTCTTCATTTCCCATCAACAACGGAGATTTAGGAAATTATTTTCCAAATTACAAATAATGAATAAAAATAAAATTTGTGACATATCCTTTGCTCCGTATCCTGCCATATTATCGCCCATCCCTTACAATTTAGAAAGTATCCTGTGATCTAAATAATTCAAGTCTTGAATAAGATTTTTTATTAGAATAACAGAACGATTTAGCTATATACACATAGCTTTTCAGTGTGATGCGCCTAAGCTGCACCCCTTCGCGCCTATAGTATCATACGTTATTGCATAACAACTTTGGTTGAAGAAGGTAATATAAAAGCGCTTTGCGTGGATTCGTGACAATACGCTATTTCTGCACTTCCAAACCAATGATAAGCCAAGCTGAAAAACAGTCTGCGGGAAGATCTGACCATGCTCCTTGGAAATGATGTCTTATCTGTTCTGGGCGCGTTGCCGCATCCTGTCGCGATACTCGATCTCTCATCCAATGGGCGTGCGTGCTTTTTGAATCGGGCGTTTAGTAGGGTTTTCGGTTATACACTGGCCGATGTGCCCACACCAGAGGCGTGGGCAGAGCGTGCTTATACAGATGCGAGTTACCGACACTCCGTCATGGAGTGGATGTGGTCAGAGATTGCGTTAATGCAGACACTGGGAAAAGTTTCCCTCCCCACCGAACAAATGATCCAGACCAAAATGGGGGAAGTTTTGACAACAATGGTCGGGCTTTCTCTGCACAAAGATTTTCTGATCATCACCTTTCAGGATATCACGAAAGAGCGCAGTGCCGAAGCTGCGCTGGCAGAAGAACGCCGCAAGACAGAAGCTACCGCCTATGCCCTGACGGAGAACATGCCAGCGGGCGCCTATACCGCTGTCATGACCCCCGGTGCGATATATCCCCAGTTCAAGTTTCTAAGCCGCAAAGTGTTAGAGATTTTCGATGTCGAGCGCGCCACGGCAGAGGCTGATCCAAGCGTTTTACTTGATCGAATGCATCCGGAAGATCGCAGGCGCTGGTTTGAAAACAGTGCTGAAGCACGACGGACACTTAGTATTTTTTCTTCCGATGCGCGTGTTTCGGTGCAAGGGCACACAAGATGGATCCGTGCCGAGGCCGCGCCCCGCCAGATATCCACGGGAGAAACCCTCTGGGAAGGTATCATCGTCGATATTACAGAGCTGAAAGAGGCCGAAAGGCGCTTGCAGTCGGTTCTCGTCACGGCCAAAGCCTATGCCTGGCGCTACAATTTGAAGGAAAAATACACCGAGATATGCGAGCGTTGGGCCGAAATATCTGGTTTTGACCGGGGCATGCGTAGGCTGCCCTATAGCGTTAGCCTTGAGAAATTACATCCAGACGATACCGCACGCGTTGCTGCAGCTTTTGCAGCCCTGAGCACTGGTGTAATTGAACGGCAAGAGTTGACTTTCCGTTGGCTGCTGGAAGATGGGCGTTGGATATGGTTGCGTGTGCAGTGCGGTATAAGCGCGCGCGACGAGACTGGCGAGCCAACAGCGATATCTGGTATCAGTTTCGACATTACGAGGGAAATGAACCGATTTCTTGAAACGCAAGAAGCCCAGGCAAAACTTCGAGAAGACCTTCAGCGCGCACAGCAGCGCGATATCGTGGCGCAGGTTGCCGGGCGCGTAGTCCATGATTTGAATAACCTGATATTCGTAATCTCTGGTACGGCCAATATGCTGGACGAAATATCGGATTCTTCGGAAGAGTTGCAACTTGGGCTGAAGCGCATTCGTCGTGCCGTAGCATTGTCAAGCGATCTGATTGGCGATCTGGACAGGCTATCCAGCCCCAAACAGGCGGCCGAGAACCTGGATTTGTGCGAGATGCTGCGTGATGGGCTTGACCTTGTTGGCAGCCTGCGGGCAACAAAACATCACATCCAGCTGGAAACGCCGAAAGCTCCAATAATGATCTGGGCCAATAAGACAGAGCTGGCGCAGGTAATTGTCAACCTGGCTATCAATGCCTGCGACTCTGGCACCGCTGCGCAGCCGGCTAATGTGACAATTTGTGCTTTACCGTCAGGCACATGCATTCCCGTACGCCCCCCAGAAGCTGGAAAGCTCTGCGAAGATAATGTCTCCCTCGCGCTTTTCACAATTTCTGACACTGGCAGGGGTATTGCGCCAGATGCGCTTTCGCGCATTTTTCGGCCTCATTACACAACAAAAGGAAAGCTTGGCACAGGGCTGGGATTGCCTATCGTTGCCGCGATCCTGAAATCAAACTCAGCTGCACTTTGGGTAGATAGTGTGCCGGGCGCGGGCACAGTGATGACCATAGCCTGGCCTACCAAGGCACCGTCAAAATGGGCAAATGAAACCGATGACAGTGGCCAGCGCCGGGACAAGGGTTTGGCCAAAATCCAAGGCTGGCCATTGGAAAATATGAGTGTTCTCATCGTGGATGATGTTCCAGATATTGCCGACGTTCTTGCCAATATGCTGGAAAGCGCAGGGGCAATGGTTCACGCAGTATCGGACGCGAAACAGGCCAAAGTGATGCTGATGGACCCTTCAATCCATGTGTCTGTGCTGGTCACAGACCAGAACATGCCCGCTGTCTCAGGGTTTGAACTGGCAACCCTGGCCGCGCAGCGACAACCGCCTGTTCCCGCAGTGCTCGTAACAGCGCGGCCCGAAACCCTGAGCAAGAGAACGTGCGCCGCTTTTGTAGAGGTTTTACCAAAACCTGTTACATCGGAAACCTTGGTTCGGTCGGTTTTCGGGGCCGCGACAAATACCCGTGTTGCCCCGCCACTGTGAACGCCACCATCGCACACACACTGTTTTAAAATCGTAATTCTTGGCAAGCGCTACTGGCGTAACTGCATTTACAACTAAAATATTTTGTCCGAATAAAATCACGAGTACAGAATACTTTTACGAAATTTCATGCCGCATACATTTGACGAAAAGCTCAAAAAACTACACTGCGATCAAGTTTAACAACTTTTGCGCATTCACGCAAAATAGATTAAACTTTCATGTGCGTGATCGCGCAAGATCACGGTTGCCGTGCCAGATTACACCTATCCTTCTATCACAGCTGCGTTAAGCATCAGCGTACGAATAACTGTATGTCGATACAGATATACGGGAAACTAAAGGAGTCGTAATCATGTCAGGCTCGGAAAAGTCGGTGAGGGTGTCATATTTGAATCTGGGCGCAGTGATCATTGTGCTCAGCCTTTGCGGGGTACCTGCGCTCGCGGATAGTGCGAAGGCGACCCAGATGTGGGGAACGGGTTCATCTTCTTCCAGTGTTGATGATTGGAAAAGTTCGGCAGAGTTTCACGCAACAGGCGGCGTTGTTGCCGGCCAAGTAAATGCCGCACGCCGCGGAATATTGCTTTCAGGCCCAAATCTGACGGTGGTCGGATCTCAATCCGTAATATCAGTCACTGGCAATAACAACGTAATCCGCGATGTGCGGCAAAGCGCGGAAAACAGCGGCGATATCAGCGTTGAAGGGTCTTTCAGCAATTAACGCAGTTTGAATGCTCTGGGGCAAATAGGCAGGACAAAAGATGAAGAAACAATTTAACAAATGGAAGCACGGGGCTATTGCTGTCGGTATCCTGGCGCTTGCAGGGTGTGCGGATCCGGTTATCGTTGACGAAAACGGCCGCTCGGATGTGCGTGTCTCGCGTGCCGCTCCGCCGTCAGCGCTGGTGCGCTACCCGCAAGCAGATGCGGTTCTGAGCTGCATCCGCGAGACTGGGCGTCTGAACCAAACAACCTTTTCCGTTGGCAGCTTCGCAGACAGCACAGGTAAGATAAATTCTGTTGCTGTAGGCGCGACAGGAAACTTCCTTCCGCAGGGGGGCAGCGCTGCCTTTATAACCGACGCTCTCAGACGTTCTGGCGCGCGGGTCGTTTCTACCTATTTTGGGCCACCAGCGCGCGCTGTGCAGGCGGATTACGCGGTCAACGGCATTTTCAACAGCCTGGATTTTGGTCGTCCGTCCAGTGTGGATGCGCGCGTAAGCGGAATCGGCCCTGTCATATCCACTGGATGGGCGCAACTTAGCGTGACAATCCAGCTAGATCAGGCCGATACCCGCCTGAGTCGTCAAATGTCGATCATTCAACGGCCAGTGCGTTACCAGCAATTTGGTGTCGGTGTATCGAGAACCTTCGGAAATACACTGGCAACGGGCTTTGCTGACTTCCAATCGCAAGAACGTCTTCAGCTCGAAGCGCTTAACGGGCCGATCGCCCTGGGCGTTGCCGATGTTCTAATGCGCGAATTCCCGGAATTGCGCTCTCGCTGCGGTGCAGCATTGCAAGATGTACTAGCCGATACAGCAGGCAGCGCCATCTGACAGGGTGTGATCCTCACAAGGGATAGGCACTTTGTGTCTCGGCTGTTTGCTCAGCCGAGATAGAGAACCTGCGTCATGGAGCGCAGAAAATCATTTAACTCAGTGAGGAATGACATGAAGACAAAACTAACCCTTTTGTGCACGGCATCCGCTGCGGCGTTGGTGCTCGGCGCAGTGGGCGTCTCGGCGCAAACCGTCTGGACCCCGACAGCGACTAACACTGCCGATGTGACACTGAACCAGTTGGTGGTAACCAACCCAGACACGACAACAACCGCCTTGTCGACGGTTACCGGCGTTGGAAATCTCGGAGTAAACGCGAGTGTCGCCGGTTCGGCGACCGGTGCTGCGGCTGCGGTGCAGATGTCCGGAGCAAATGCAATGTGGAGCGTCCCGGATGGTGGGATTCCGGCCGTTGTGGGCATTGCAACCAACAATGGCAAAATCAATGCTGGCTCTTCTTCTTCGCCGATCTTCATCCAGTTCGACGGCGGTTCGTCGCTTGGCGTAGGCGCCAGTGCCCAGGTGTCGGCAACCGGTGCGGTTGCATCCTTCTCGGCAACAGGTGCAGGCACTGCAGATTTCACCGTGCCGAATACGGTCAGCGTCGAACTGACGGCAACCAACACCGGAAACGTCAACAACCCACGAACAACGATCAACGCGTCCTCCGGCACGCGGCCCGCCCTGTCTGGTGATGGCTCCAGCGTGAACTCCAGTGCCACAGGTGCTGCGGCGGCGATGAGCCTTCGTGCGGTCAGCGCGACCTCGTTCGGCGCAGCCACTGGCGACACCATCGGTGCAGTGACGCAAACCGCCACAAACAGCGGAACGGTCGACAACCGTGACTATCGCATACAGTTGGGCGAAGTGAGCGGTTCGGGCGCTTCGGCTGGCGTCGGTGCGACGGGCGCTTCTGCCTCGGTTTCTCTGGTCGGTATCAACTCCACCTATGGCGGGTTGACGGTTGGAAACATCGACCAGACCGTAACGCAAAGTGGTCGCGCTGAAGACATAGGTGGCGGTGTTTCAGCAGGCGTTGTGTCTGGTGCCGGTGCATCGGTTTCGCGTTCGGTCACTGGCGCTGGTGCCTCGGTTGGTGAAACAATGATCGGTGGGACAGCGACTGGCTCGACCTTCGGGACGATCACGCAGAACGCTTCACTTGACGGAGCAGGTTTCAGAGCGCGTTCTATCGGTGGGAACTCCGACCCGAGCACGGGGCTTGTGTCCGGAGCTGGTGCGTCTGTAGGCGCATCCGTCAGCGGTGCGCGTGTCGGGGTATCTTCTGTTGCGATCGAGTCGTCCAACTTCACTGGCTCCAGTTTTGGTGCGATCGATCAGACGGCTACCACGCTCTCTGGGCAAGGCGTTGCCGCTACCAATACCGGATCGGAGGGTCAGGTGATTACTTTGGGTCTGAGCGGCGACGGCGCGTCTGGTACCATTTCGGCGTCTGGTGCAGGTGCTTCGGTCGGATCCACAATGATCAATTCGGCCGGAACCGCAGCGCAGTTTTCGTCCATTGATCAGGATAGCACGAACGGCGCGACCGTCTGGAACTTCCGTGGCCTCGTCAGCATTGCCGGGCCAGGCATTACCGGAACCGGCGCTGCAGCACAGATCGGCGTGTCTGGGGCCTCGACTTCGGTGGGGATGACGAATATCGGTTCGACCGTGACCACTGGCGCCCAGTTGGTCGGCGGCATCACCAGCACGGCCACGAATACGGGCGATGTAAACGCCGGTGTGAACACGAATGCCCTCACGCCTCCGACGCCTGCGGCAACTGGAGCTAACACCCTGCGGACGACCGGCCTTTCGGGAACGGGGTCTTCTGCCGGGATCTCGGTCTCTGGTGCCTCTGCCTCGGTATCCGAGACGATCATCGACGGTACACAGACGGGCCGGAACGAGATTCGCGGCGTCGTTAATCTGACCGCAGACAACAGCGGCACGATCACCAACGCGAATTCGGAACTGTATGTGCGTAGTACGGCTACCCCGCCTGTCGCGGTTGACATCACCGGGACGGCAGCATCTGCCCGCATTGGTGCCGTCGGTGCGTCAACCAGCATGTCCTCGACGGTGATCGAAGGCGTATCTGGCAGCCAGCTGCGGACATTTGGGCCAAACAACAATGGTGGCCCGACAGTGATGAACGCGACCAACAGTGGCAATGTGGCAGTTAGCGGGGCTACGCTGGAGGCAGGGGCGATCACTGGCACGGCGGCTTCCGCGGGCATTTCCGCGACCGGTGCCTCTACGGCGGTATCCGGTACGGTGATCGACACGCCCACACTGGCAAACGGGATGAACTTGGCCCGTCTTGATCAGACTGCAGGCAACAGTGCCGATGTGTCGGTCGCGGGCAGTGGTTTGACGCTTGGCAATCTTTCCGGAACGGCGTCATCGGCGTCCGTGGGTGCAACGGGTGCGGTTGCCTCTGTTGCCTTCTCGGGCATCGGTGACGGAATGGCGGGATCGTTCTTGCCGCAGGCCGGAAGATCCATCATCCAGGGTGTTGTCAACACGGGTGATGTGACAGTCGGTACGTCGCCCATCACGGTCGGAACGCTTTCTGGCAATGCCAGCTCGGCATCTATTGCAGCGCGCGGTGCGACAGGAAGCGTCTCGGTGTCAAGCATCGCGCTTGATACACAGGGGAGTTCGACCCGTCTTGGCGGCGACATTGAGCAGACCATCATCAACGGCGGCGCCATCACAGCGAATGGCAATATTGAAGCTGCTGGTGTGACTGGCGTTGGTGCATCGCTCGGTGTCAGTGCCGTGGGCGCTGGTGCGAATGTCAGCGTCAGCAGTATCAACGACGCAACGGTCATCGCACCAGTTCAGGTGGCCAGCATCACTCAGGGCGCTACAAACAATGCCGCCGTTGTGACCGCAGGCAGCATCAATGTTGGGGGAGCGGTCTCTGGGCTGTCGTCCAGTGTCTCGGTGTCGGCGGTTGGTGCTTCAGCAGTTACCAGCTTCACATCGATAGCGAACTGATTACCCCCCTCCGGTCGGCACCCTGCCGCCGACCGGAGATAACTTCCCGCCACGTTTCCGACAGGAATATACCAGTTTTTTGGGTGAAACGTAATCTCGCAACGTGGCGGGTTTTTTTTAATGTGGAAAGTTGACATGCGGAATATACTCTCTTCCCTTCTCTGTCTCGGCCTTGTCGCCACGAGTGCAGGATCGGGAAAGGCAGCCGATAATACCGGGCTGTTCGCAATCCGTGGGAATGGTGTGGTCATGTGTGGCGACCTTGTTAATGCGATCAATGAAGCAGACGATCCCCGTCGCGCGGAAATCGTCAGAGATTTCGCAAGCTGGCTCGGAGGGTATCTGACATTTGCGAACCGAACCGTTGGGGAGAGGTTCGATGTAACGCCGCTTGTCGCTGATATAGACATGCTGGCGGTGGTCGTTGACCGGTGCGAAAAAGAACCAAGCTTGCTTTTTGAAACGGCGTCATTTGAGATTTTCTCTGTATTGCTTCCATTCGGGACAAGCAGTTTTTCCGAAGTTTCGGCGCTTGATAGCGGCCTTCCAGTCCGAGAAGAAACCGTAAGCATGTTGCGCCAAGTTCTTGTTGAAAACGGGTATATATTGGACGATGCCGCAAATACTCTCAAAAACGCGTTAGAGCAGTTTAACGCAGATCAAGGGATAGCGTCAGGGAATGCCTTGAGTATAGAGACGGTGCTGAAGCTTCTTGAGATGGCTTCGGTTTCGGAGTGATCGGTCAGATCTTCAGCAAACGAAAACTGCATCATAATTCCGAGTGGAGCAAAACGGGGTTTGAACAAACATCGAGGGCGTGAAAAAATCAGACGCTCGATTTTCAAAGCCTGACATTGGGGGGGCAGGGACACTCCGCACGGTGCCTGTTACGTGCACTCTCCGGGCGGGGCGTCACTTTGTAGCACTGCAATCGCCGATTACCATGCTATCCTTGCTGAAAGACGCCATGGCCCATAACGCTCCTGTCGCCACCCGCAACACGCGCGATTTCGAAGGCTGCGGCATCGAGCTGATAAAGGACAACCCCGACCGGGGCAGCGCGGAAACCTCCGCGCCGCGCATCACCACAGCGACGAGGTGCTGGAATGCCGCTATATCGGCCGCCGCTTCCGCAACGACACCGAGCGGCTGGAGACGGTGTTCGAGATGTATAGGAAGATGACAACGAAGGTGAATGCATGACACATCCAATCGAACCCCTTGCCCTAGAAAAGGCCGTCTACAAGGATCTCAACTCTCGCCAAAAGGAGACCTACAATTTCCACCGCGTGGCGGGGCGCTTGGCTGAATATGGATATAACAGCATCCTTTTGTCAGATGACTGGCTTGGTGCAGACTTCATCGCCTATCACAATGACGGAGAACGGTTTTACCGCATTCAGTTGAAAGGACGGCTGGCCATCGACGCCAAATATACGGGCAAAGGTCTCTACATCGCCTTTGTTGATGCGAACCCAAACGGCGATCGCGTTTACGTCTACCCGCATGATGAAATGGCAAATCGTATCGACGCAGCTGGACGCATCAATGAATCGAAGTCGTGGCGCTATGCTAGGTCGTACTCATGGCCCGGCGTTCCGTCATGGGCGCGCGAGCTTCTGTCGGAGTTTGAAGTGAAATGATGGCACACAGCGTTCCTTCCGCTTCCGTCAAATACGCCGCCAATGGCAATGCGACCAAGCCTAACGAACTGGGCATGCGGGCGATGCAGGTGAAGGCCTACGAGAAGCGGGGTGGGCAATACCTGCTGATCAAGTCGCCCCCGGCCTCGGGCAAAAGCTGCGCGCTGATGTTCATTGCGCTGGGTAGGCTGCACAATCAGGGCTTGCGTCAGGCCAGATTCGTGGTGCCAGAAAAGTCCATCCGCTCCAGCTTCAACGATCAGCCGTTGAGCAAACATGGCTTCTGGGCAGATTGGGAAGTGACGCCGCAATGGAACCTGTGCAACGCGCCCGGCGGGGATGACGGCAAGGTCGGGGCGGTCGGCGAGTTCCCGCGAGCGACGACAAGGTGCTGGTCTGTCGCCACCTATGAACTCTACAACATCAACCGCACCCGCCTGGAACACCTGATCCATCGTATCTTCGAGTCGGCACGCCGCGATATCGAGATCATGGATCGCTTCGGGCGGCCTGTGACCCCGAAGGAATGGTTTCTGGTACCGCTTTTCGCGATCAAAGATGCGGTCGATAAAATCAAGGACGCTACCTTTGCCGGTTTCGTCTATGATCCGACTCAGGCGAAATTCATCCAGCAATCAGGGGGGGTATAATTGGCTTTTCGTTTCTGGCGGCGCGTCCGCCTTGCCCCCGGCGTTACGCTGAACCTGTCGAAATCGACCGCATCACTGTCTTTCGGCCCGCGCGGCGCGAAATACACGATCAGCCCGCGCGGCAATCGCGCGACAGCGGGTCTGCCGGGGACGGGGCTGTTCTATACGGTGCATGACCTCAAGCGGAGCGGGCGCGGTGGGGCGGCACCAGCGCCATCCGTGCCGCAGCGCGACCGGCTGAAGCTGGGCTTCTTCCAGCGCCTGATGACCCCGGCCGAGGAAAAGCGCTTTATCGACGGTATCCGTGCGCTGAATGACGGTGATCAGGACGGGGCGCTGACGGCGCTGGAAGAGGCAGGCGATCTGCCAGATGCCGCCTGGATGGCGGGCATGATCCGGCTGCGGCGCGAGGAACTCGACCGCGCCAGGGCGCATTTCGAGCGCGCATTGGCCCGTCTGGGGAATCTGGGCACGCTGTTTGCCAAATACGAGATTGCCGCGCAGGCCAGCCTGCCGATCACGTCCGACATCTTCGCGCACGTTTTCCCCCGCGAACGCGGCACACGGCTGGCGCTGGTGGAAATCGCGCAGATCGAGGGCCGCCATGCCGACGCGATGGCGCATATCGCGCGGCTGATGGAGATTGATGCGACTGATCCGGTGGTGCTGCTCTCCTTCGCCGAACTGGCGCTCGACACACCCGAGGATCGCGCGCTGATGGACCGCGTGGTCCGCGCCACTGTGCATGTCGAGAATGAGACCCCGGTTGATACGGCAATCCTGCTTTATCGTGGCCGCGCCCTTGCTGCACTTGGCATGCCCGATGCGGCGATCGATGTGTTCACACTGGCCAACCGCCGCCGCAAAGACCGGCCCGAGGGCTTGTTGTATCAGATCCGCTATGAGAGGGCGGTTCTTTATGATGAAACTGGCCAGCGCGCCCGCGCCAGAAGCGAGTTCGAACGTATCTATGCGGCCGATCCAGGTTTCGAGGATATCGGCGCGCGCCTCGGCATTACCCCCGAAGCCGCTGAGCACGGGCGCGCCGGGTAGGGCAAAGGACTGGTGGAACCCCAGACGAAATCACCCGGAACTCCTCTCGGTAAACGGAATGCAAGTGCCAGCTGAACATATGGGATTGCCACACACATTCTGATTGCCGCTATTCAAGACTTGGGAATTTTCAATCTCAACGGGCCTGTCGGACTGTCATGGATAACCCACCCTGTTGTGACAATTTTCTAGATCACCCGTGATTGCTGTCATGCAGAGAGGCCGGTCAAACGGCCGATCCCAAACCTTGCTAGCAGTTCGCGTGAAAGACGCAATCCGCAGATTTCAGGGCCATCCTTTGGGATCTGTTCGCTGATCGCGGATTCCATCGGCGGGCGCAGCGCGCCGGGTAATATAAGCGGATATGCGCCTCTCGCGCGGCGGGGTTAGGCAAATCTTTATTCAGATTGTGGCAGGCATTCTTGATGGTGGTGTCATCTCTCGGGGATTCTGTAAGCCGTCGTTTGATTGTAACATAGATAGCCGATCTCTTGCTTCTTGATCCTTGCTTGTTGCCGCACTGATACATGCGCCAGGGCGCTGTCATGGAGCGCAGGACTATCTCCACCACCCATCAGTCCTGCGTATTCATCCGCCGAGGGCCGTCTTTTTGCGCTGAAGATTTCCGCTTAGGTCCGACGTTATGTCCGACCATAGATACAGACCCGAAGTCGAGATCCTATCTGTCACCGATACCGGTCGCCGTCGGCGCTGGACGGATGCGCAGAAGGTTCGCATAGTTGAAGAGAGTTTCGGCCCGCGCGGGAGCATGTCCGAGACAGCGCGACGCCATGATATTGGTCGCACGCTGCTTGTGCGCTGGCGGCGTCAATATCGCGACGGTGAACTGTCGGGAGATGCTGCGCCGTTGCGGTTCATGCCAGTGACTCTCGCGGACCCTGAAGCCCCGGCGAAGGCAAATGCGCCAGAACCGGCGCCTGTGCCGACTGCGTGCGACCGTGCAGAGATCACGCTGCTGAACGGTCGGCGTCTTTCGGTTGCTGCGACAATCGATCCGGTGGTGCTGAGGCGCCTCGTGCAGGCGCTGGATCCGTCATGATCGCGTTTCCGGCTGGCACCAAGGTCTGGATCGCGGGCGGGGTGACGGACATGCGGCGTGGCATGAACACCCTGGCGCTGGCGGTGCAGCAGGGACTTGGCCGTGACCCGCATGGCGGCGAAATCTTCTGCTTCCGGGGCCGGAAAGGCGATCTGGTTAAGCTGCTGTGGCATGACGGGGTCGGCATGTCGTTGTATGTGAAGCGGCTGGAGGCGGGCAAGTTCATCTGGCCTGTAAGTCAGGATGGGACGGCCGTTTCGATATCCGCCGCGCAGCTCGGCTATCTTCTCGAAGGGATCGACTGGCGCAACCCGCGCTGGACGCAAAGGCCTGCAAAGGCTGGATAATTTCTGCTGAAGCGCCTGTTTTTATTGGCGATCCGGGGCTATTGTGGTAGTCCTCTGCCATGTCAAATACCGCTTCCGAAATCGCCAGATTGCGCGCTGAACTGGCCGCACAAACGGCCCGTGCGCAGGCCGCTGAACGCGACCTTGCGCAGGCGCGTGCCTTGGCATCCTGCACGGAAGCGATGATCCAGGAATTGAAGCTGGAGATCGCCAAGCTGCGGCGCGACAAATATGGCATCTCCTCCGAACGTCGCGCGCGGCTGATCGATCAGATGGAATTGCAGCTTGAGGAATTGGAAGCTGCCGCCACCGAGGATGCGCTTGCGGCTGAACAGGCAGGGCAGGACGACAAGACCAGCACCGTGCGCGCCTTCACGCGGCGCAAACCCGTGCGCAAACCCTTTCCCGACCATTTGCCGCGCGAGCGTGTGGTGGTCGAGGCTCCGACCACCTGCACCTGCTGTGGCTCGGATCGCATCGTGAAGATGGGCGAGGATATCACCGAGACGCTCGAGGTCATCCCACGGCAGTGGAAGGTGATCCAGACTGTGCGCGAGAAGTTCACCTGTCGGGCTTGCGAGAAGATCAGCCAGCCACCAGCGCCCTTCCATGTCATCCCGCGCGGTTGGGCGGGGCCGCAACTGATCGCGATGATCGCCTTTGACAAATATGGCCAGCACCAACCGCTCAATCGCCAATCCGAGCGCATTGCGCGCGAAGGCATTGACCTCAGCCTGTCCACCTTGGCTGATCTGATTGGCCATGCTTGTGTGGCGTTGTCCCCCATCCATGCGCTGATCGAGGGCCACGTGCTGGAAGGTGCGCGTTTGCATGGTGATGACACAACCGTTCCGCTTCTGGCGCGTGGCGGCACCAAAACTGCGCGGCTCTGGACCTATGTGCGTGATGACCGTCCCTTCGCAGGTGGAGCGCCACCTGCGGCCCTCTATTACTTCTCGACAGACAGGCGAATGGAGCATCCCAGCCGACACTTGGCGGGTTGGACCGGCATCCTGCAAGCCGATGCCTATGGCGGCTATAACGGCGTCTACAGCGCCCAGCATAAGCCATCCCCAGTCTTGAGCGCGCTATGTTGGTCGCATGCCAGACGCAAGTTCTTTGAGTTGGCCGATATTAAAGGCACAGCCCGCAAGGGCAAAATGGTGGCCGAAGAGATCTCGCCCATTGCGCTGGAGGCTGTCACACGCTTCGACGCTATCTTTGATGCCGAGCGTGAGATCACAGGCCTGTCAGCCGAAGCGCGTCATGAACTCCGGCGGCAACGGGTAGCGCCGATGGTCAATGATCTGCATGACTGGATGCGGGCCGAGCGGGTTCGGATGTCGAAGCACAACCCTGTCGCCAAGGCCATAAACTACATGCTCGAGGAGAAAGGCCGCTGGGAAGCGTTCACGCGTTTCCTGGATGACGGCCGCCTCTGCTTAACGAATAACGCCGCTGAGCGCGCTCTCAGGGGTGTCGCATTGGGAAGAAAGTCATGGCTTTTTGCAGGGTCTGAACGCGGTGGCGATCGGGCGGCCTTCATGTATACCCTCATCATGACGGCAAAAATGAACGATATCGACCCCCAGTCTTGGATGGCCGACGTCCTGGCAACGCTGCCGGATATGCCCGTGTCGCGCGTGCATGAATTGCTTCCTTGGAACTGGAAGGCCCGATATATGGCTCAGGCAGCCTGAACATGCATCTGAACAAGGTTCACGCCGTCAAAACCGTTGATCGCGTTGCGGCAGAACTGGGCGAAACGGTCGATCGCCTCCATGATCTCGCCATCAGCATGGAGCCCGAAGATGGCATCATCTGGGTCTATGGCACTGAAGAGGTCGAGGTCCTGGCTTTCACCCCGTTCGGTGTAGAAACGCTCGTCGAGATGATCGCCATGGAACGCGACCGTCAGGCCTGAACCACGGCGGCCTTCACCGGATGGATACAGTCCTGCTGCACCTCTTTCAGGCCCGCAGAAAGCCCGCTTCCCAGCCCCGCGATAAGGGCAAAGGCCAGCAGGACAACGGCTGGCCCGAACCGGTCGGCAGCGAGGCCAAAAATGCCACCCGCCAGAAGCGCCAGACCGATCAGGGTGTTCGAGAGCGCCGTATAGCGGGCGCGGAAGTCATCCTCGGCCATGTCGGTCAGATGCAGCTTGCGCCCTGCACGCACGCCTTCATAGGCGATCTGCGCGGCGAAAATCGCGGCCGCCGCACCCAGCGCGCCGCCCAGACCGCCAAAGGCAAGCCCGACCGCGCCAACCACGGCAAAAACGAGCGCCCCCAGCGCACCAGCCGCCATCAGGGTCTGGCGGCTGGACTGGTCGGAAAGACGCCCCCAGATATATGACGCCAGAACCGACGCGGCGGTCGAGGCCATGACCATCGGCCCCAGTTCATCAAGGGCGCTGCGCCCCGACGCGGCAGAGAGCATTACGATAAAGGGCGGCGCCAGCGCCGTGACCGCCAGCGCCGCGCGCGAGGCCACGAACAGGCGCAACTGACCGTCAGTCAGGATCGGGTCGATCAACGCCGCAAGGGTGCCCGTCTTGTCGTCGGTGTCGGGCACCCTGTCGGGTTCGCGCAACCGCATGAAGATGACCGAGGCGAGCAGAAACGCGCCCCCCGCAATCGCGATGAGCGCGGCCAGCGGCACGATGGCCGCATCAAACACCCCTGTCGCCATCAATGCGCCCACAGCAAAGACCGACACCGCCGCAACCGATGCGGCAAGCCCCGTAATCGCCCCGCGCCGCCGCTTGGCAATGGTGCGGGCCAGCGCGTCCTTGTAGCTGACCGATGAAGCCGCGCGCGCTATCGCCAGCACCGCAAGGCAGGCCAGGATGACGCCCCCCGCAAATGCGCCTGACAGGAGCAGCGCCGCGAGCGCGATGCCAATCGCTGCCAGCCCCTGCACCGCACTGCCCGCAGCCCAGAAGCGCTTGCGTTGGGCGCTGGCCTCGACCTGTCGCGCCAGCGCGAGTTGCGGCAGCAATGCCCCGGCCTCGCGCACCGGAACCAGCGCCCCGATCATTGCCCCTGGCGCGCCAAGCGCCGTCATCAGCCAGGACAGCACCAGCTTGGGGTCGATCAGCGCATCGGCGGTTTTGGTCAGCGTGAGCGAACCCACATGGATCAGCCCGTTGCGGGCCTCGCCGTCAGGGACATCATCGCTGTCGGTATCCGTGATCCGACCGAATGCCACCTTCAGCGGGTCGCTCATCTCGGTTCGAACTTGCCGATGGGGATTTTCAGATAGCGGTGACCATCCGCTTCAGCCTGCGGCAGACGACCGCCCCGGATGTTGACCTGAAGGGCGGCCAGCATGCGGGCAGGCAGAGGCAGCGTTGCATCGCGCGCCGTGCGCGTCGCGATGAATTCGGCCTTGTCGATCCCGTCCTTCACATGGCGATTGCGCAAGCGGTGCTCTGCCACCGTGGCCATGTATTGCGGTGCAGCGCTGTCGTCGGGGTAGTCATGGCCGACATAAAGGCGTGTCTGCGGCGGCAGATCGAGGATCGCGCGCAAAGAGGCCCACAGATCCTCGGCACTGCCGCCGGGGAAATCAGCACGGCTTGTGCCGCTGTCAGGCATCATCAGCGTATCATGCACGAAGGCCGCGTCACCCGCGACATAGGTGATCGATGCGAGGGTATGACCGGGCGAGAACATCACCCGCACCGGGATCTCGCCCACCATGAATTCGTCGCCCTGCGCAAACAGGCGATCCCATTGCGAGCCATCGGTGGGGAAGTCATCCTCCAGATGATAAAGCCCTTTCCAGAGCTTCTGGACATCCACAACCTTCTCACCAATCGCCGTAGGCACCCCGAGTTTTTCCGACAGATAGGGCGCGGCGCTGAAATGATCGGCATGGGGGTGGGTGTCGAGCACCCAGGCAACTTCCAGCCCCTCAGCGCGAATGTAGTTCAGGATTTCATCTGCGCTCTCGGTCGTCACGGCACCGGCTTCGGGGTAAAAATTCCAGACCGGATCGACAATCGCAGCCTGTCTGCTTCGCGGGCAATGGAACACATATTGCAGGCTGCCTGTCGGGCTGTCGAAAAATGCGCGGATGATCGGGGTCATGCCTGGTTCCTGTTCTGCGTCTTGTCTGCGCATGAATGGCGAAATAAAGGTTGCACGCGTGTATCGTGCGGCCATTTATTTTGCCTCGCATATGGTGCAGGCCCGGTATTACTTGAACCGTGCCATTGCCTTCTCGAACGCGCTTGACATGCTGTCCCAGGCCGAGTCGAAACCTTTCTTCATCTCCTGCCAGGCATCGTCACTGGCATCAGCGATTTCCTTCATTTTGGCTTCAGCCTCGTCACGCTGCTTGCGCAATTCCGCGATCTGCTCTTTATATCGGATTTTTGCATCGGCTTCTGCCTCATCAGCCTTGGCCTGCAGCTTTTCGATTTCGGCATTCCATTGGTTCATCCGGGCTTTCGCCTTGGCGATATAGTCGTCCTTGTCGGCCATTCTATTAATCTCCCATTTACATGATGAAAAATGAACGTAAGCAGACAAAATAGCTTTACAAGATATAAAACCCCTCACCGATAACTCAGCCCGATACGAGAGCACTTATGCCAGAGGCATCGAAACTGACCCTGCCCATCACGCGTTTCGCATTCGAGAGCGAATAGTTCCGCAAGGTTTTACGGGCCGCCTGCACGTTCCACACCCGCAAAGTGTTTGCTGAACACGCCAAGCTTCGGCGCAGTCACACAATATGGGGCGTTCCGCGATATGCTTTGGATCGGGCAAAACATGGACAAGGCCCCCATAGAAATCAGCCAAGGTATCCGGATAATCCTTTCAGCAGATACACCGTGCCGATCGCCATGATAATATAGCGCGTGTATTTTCTGAATCCCTGGTCAGTCAGCCGTTCCAGCACAGGTCTGGCAAGCGATGTGCCAAGAATGGCGGCTCCAAGTGCAACGGCAATAACCGTAGCGGAAAGCATATCATATTCTGCGGCAGAAATAAGCGCCCCAAAATAAACAATCTTGGCAAGATGCGTCAGGACTTGGCACGATGCCTTGGTCGCCACAATCGCGCGCCGCCCTATATCCGTATTGACGAAAAAAAGATCCAGAGTTGGCCCCGAAACGCCCGAGACAAGCTGCATCGAGGTGCAGATAAAGCCACAGCTTTCCGCCCCTCCCGCAGATGTGGCCCTTGGAACATGCTTGTCGGGAACAATAGCCGGGATAAAGGGGATCAGCCCCAGAAAGATAAACACCAGCCTTTGATCTGGCACAAAGCTTATCATCATGAACAGCGCGCAAGCTGCCAGCAGGCCAAGCCCATAGCGCAGCACAAGCCGCCATCCGATATATTTGTACCACAAGACCGCCCGCCAGCCATTAGAGGTAAGCTGCGTGATGCCGTGCAAGACCATTGCGCTTGTAACAGGCAGGATCAGCAGCAATCCCCCCATCAGGATCATGCCACCCGCCATTCCGAACACGCCCGCAATGAACGAGGTGGACAGCACAAGAAGGCCAAAGAAAGCCAGAACCGCAGTATTCATCTCAGATTATATCCCGAACAGGTTTTGGCGCACGGTTGTTAGATGCGTTTCTATCGCTTTTTCAGCCAGGCGCGCATTGCGAGCCAGCAGGGCATCAAAGATGCGGCCATGTTCCTGGCAATACAGCTCGCGGCGCTCTGCGGTGATGCTGCCTTTTTTCAACTCCCCCCATTCGGCGGTGTCGCGCGATTGGGTCACGATGGAAAACAGATCAATGATAAGCTGATTATGTGTGGCCTCTGCCAGCATCTGGTGAAATTGCCCGTCCCAATGTTCGAATGTCAAAAAATCTGCCGCGCGCTCTGCTTCGGCCAATGTTGTGCGGATTTTTTCCAAATCCGCTTTGTTTGCATGCATCACGATCAAAGAGGCAAAGCGCGGCTCCAACAGCAGGCGTGCTTCCATGATCTCTCTGGGGCTGTAATCCTTTCGCACAGTGGCGTTGGCCTTCTCGGGCTTTGGCGTGCTGTCTGCAACATAAGTGCCGCTTCCGATTATGCGCAGCACTTTACCCTGCGCTTCCAGGCGCGCCATGGCGCGACGCACTGCACTTCTGGAAATATTCAGGTCTTCCGCCAAGCTGCGCTCGGTCGGCAAGCGAACACCGGGGGACATTTCCGGTTGAGATAACAACCTCGCCAGCCGCTCTTCTACAGTGGCAAGGTCGGTGCGCTCTGCGTCATCTTTGCGCTCTGTGTCTGTCACGCTGTGTTGCTCCGGTATGTGTAAAAATTGCTAATGTATTGCCAAAAAAAGTCAACCAATTGTTGCCCAATCGAATTCCTAGTTGCACATTTCCCAACCAATACACTATAACCATCGCATTGGGCAACCAATTTATCGTGTTTAGGCATGAATGGTTGGCTAAGAAACGATAGCAGCGCTAAGAAGGAGGCGGCGATGGCTGAGGATTTGAAGAATGTTACCTTTCCGGGAACGGAGCACTGGACAAAAAAGGGGGATGTAAACCTGTTTCTCTGGAATAAAGCTCCCGAAGGGGCGGCGAAGGGGACAGTGTTATTCGTCCATGGCTCGTCTATGGCGTCGCAGCCTACATTCGATTTGCAGGTGCCCGACCGCCCGTTTTCGTCTGTCATGGATTGGTTTGTCGCGCAAGGCTATGATACCTGGTGCGTTGATATGGAAGGCTATGGCCGGTCGGACAAGCACCGCGACATGACCGCGAATATCGCGGATGGGGCCGATGATCTTAGCGCGGCGTCAGATTACATCATGGCCAAGACAGGCGCGCAAAGCTTCTATGTCTATGGCATTTCATCGGGCGCCCTGCGCGCGGCCGCATTTGCGGAACGCCACCCCGACCGCGTGGCGAAACTGGCCCTGGATGCCTATGTCTGGACAGGCGAAGGCGCGCCCACATTGATCGAGCGGCGGAAAAAGCTGGATCAATTCAAGGCAATGAAGCGCCGCCCAATTGATCGTGACTTTGTTTTCTCGATCTTCAACCGCGATCATCCGGGCACAGCAGAAGACAAGGTTATCAGCGCTTTTGCCGATGCCATCCTGTCGCTTGATGATTCGATGCCAACGGGAACATATGTCGATATGTGTTCTCGGCTGCCGCTGAATGACCCGGCAAAACTGACAATGCCCACCATCGTTATGCGCGGCGAATATGACGGGATCGCCGCGATGGATGACCTGCTGAAGTTTTTTGCCCTTCTGCCGCACCCGAACAAACAGTTCACCGTGATGCAGGGCATTTCGCATGCGTCTTTCCAGCAGAAGAATTACATGATGGTCTATCAGATCCTGCAAAGCTTCTTCGAGCAGCCAACCCCCATCTATACCGGCGCGTGACGCGATTCCCCTGCGGCTGCCAACGGGCCGCAGGGGGAGGCATTGGGTGCCCAAAACTGCAACCAAATTAAAATGGTTGACAAATTGGGCGTAACAACCAATTCTCTGGCTTGTGGCAGGAAAGGGAGAACCTGTCACAAGCTGGATCACAGGGAGGACAGCATATGACCAAATCTATCATCAACGCCCCATCGCTTATAGGGCGCCGCAGCTTTCTGAAAGCAACCGGCGCGGTTGCCGCCGCAGCGGGCGCAGGCAGTCTGCTGATGCCGGGCCGCGCCTTCGCGCAGGACTTCCCGGCGCGTAACCTGGACATCATCATCCCCACCGGAGAGGGCGGCGGCGCTGATCGTGATGCGCGCGCATTCGCATCCATCTGGGGGCGGCATTTGCCCACAAATTTCCAGTTTGGCTATTATCCCGGTGCCGCCGGCCAGGTGGGCTATGAATTTTACATGAGCCGCGAGCCGGATGCCTATTCTCTGATCTTCGCCAATCTTGGCCCCGAAGTCATCATGCTGGAATTGCAGAATACCGGTATCGAAGTGGGCCGCGATATCGTCTTTGTACAGCAAACCCTGTCAGAGCCGATGTGCGTCTGGGTGGGGCCGAACAGCCCGCACCGCACGCTTGAAGAGCTGGTGGAGGCCGGGCGTCGCCGCCCTCTGACTGTTGCTGTCAGCCGTCTGCCGCACCCGGCGTCAATAGGGATGCTGGCTTTGGGCGAGGCATTGGGCATTGAGATCGTGCTTGTTCCCTATGGCGGTGGCAACCCGACGGCAATGGCCGCGATCACCATGGAAGTGGATTGTGCCGCATTGCCGATCACCAATTCCATCGTTCTGGGCGATCAATCCATCGTGCTTGGGGTGTTTGCGGATGAGAATGTCGCGCCCGAAGGCACAGACAACGCCCCCAGTGTCAATGCCGCTCTGGGCACATCTATCCCGGCGCTGACATCTTCGCGCGCATGGGGCCTTCACCGCGCAGCTTATGATGCGCATCCAGAGCGCGTGGCGCGGTTGGTGGAAAGCATGCAAGCGACCCTCGCTGATCCTGATTTTGTCACTGCGGTAGAGGGGACGGGTGTCCCGTCTGTCTTTATTGATGCAGGTGACGAAAGCGTTGCAATGACATCGGCGCGCGCAACGATCGAACTTGCACGCCGCTATCGTGATCTGCTGACCGGGTCTTGATCGCATCGGTCTGGGAAGGAGCGGCGCCTGCAGGGGCGCCGCTGCGATGGTGCATTACATCAAGGAAAATGTCATGTCTGACGAAAAGCCGTCAGACAGGAAACAGGTCGGGTCTGACCTGATTATTCCTGTCTTCGGGATCGCATATGCCATCTACTATGTTTCTTCTGTATGGAGTTTCCCCGCAGAAGCGCAGCGTAGCGGATTTTTTCTGGCGGGGCTGCTTGTCTTCCTTTGTCTTCTGTTCTTTCTGCGCGTGGTGATTCAGACGCTGCGCGGACAGGTTGAGTTTGAATTCACCGCACTTCTTGGCCCCAGGGAGGGGCGCTTGGGGCGGCTGGGTTTTGTTGGGCTGATCGGTGCCTATTTGCTGACGGTGAAAACGCTTGGTTTCACGCTCACCACATTCTCTTTCCTGTTTTTCGGGGCTTTGCTGGCGGGGATAGGCTCTGTCCGGCGCGCCGCCAGTTTCGCAGCGATTGCCGCTATTTCGGGATGGTTGTTCTTCATCGTGCTTCTGGGCACCCGGTTTCCGCTTGGCCCGTTTGAAGCGCTCATGACGCAGGTGACATTGCTATGGAAATAAACGCTGCGGGCTTGTTGGAGCTGTTTATCTATTCCGCCTCTATGTGGTGGGTTATCATTCCGGCTGTGCTGGTGGGCATTCTGATGGGGGCGATCCCCGGATTTGCGGCGCATAATACCATTATCATGTTGCTGCCGCTAACGCTGGCAGTGGATGTGAATGTGGCGCTGACCTTCATGGTCGCGCTTTACTGCGCCAGCCATCTGGGCGGCGGCATTCCGGCCATTTTGCTAAACATTCCCGGCACAGGCGGTGCGGCTGCGACCACGCTGGACGGATACCCCATGTCGCAGCAGGGCAAGGCCTCGAAGGCGCTGGCCCTGAGTTTCGTGGCCTCTATCATGGCGGGGCTTATCACCTCTGGCGTGACGTTGTTCTTGCTGCAATACCTGTCACAGGTGGGCTTCTATATCCGCTCGGTAGAGATGGTTGTGGTCATGCTGTTTGGCCTTGCGCTGATCGCAGCAATCGCCGCCAAAGACATGATAAAGGGGCTTATTGCGGGGGCCTTGGGGCTGATGCTGGGCGCAATGGGGGCAGACCATATCTACGCCACGCCTCGCGGCACCTTCGGCATTCTGGAATTGTTTGACGGCGTGCCGCTGGTTCCGGCGCTGATCGGGCTTTTTGCGATTTCCGAAGCACTGATCATGCTGGAAAAGCGCACCATTGCGCCCATTGCAAGCGCCCGCAGCATGCCAAGCTGGACAGAAACACTTCGCGAAATCCTTGGCGCGTTCAAGCATTGGTTCCTGATGCTATGGAGTTCGCTTCTGGGCCTTATCATCGGGGTCATGCCCGGTGCGGGCGCCTCTATCGCGGCCTTTGTTGCCTATCAGCAAGCGCGCACCTATTCGCGCACGCCAGAGAAATTTGGCACGGGGCACGAACAGGGCGTTGTCGCACCAGAGGCTGCCAATAACGGTGTTACCACTGGAACACTGGTTCCGTTGCTGGCCATTGGTGTTCCGGGGGGCAGCACGGCCGCTGTGATGATGGTTGTCTTGCAGTTTCACGGCGTCCCGTTTGGCCCAAGGCTGTTCGTGCAAGACCCGTTGCTGGCTTACGGTGTGATCATGTCCATGTTTGTGGCCTATGTGTTCATGCTGGTCACACTGTTTCCCCTTACGCGCTATCTGTCGCGGATTACGGTTGTGGCCAATTACTACATGGCCCCCATGATCGTGGCCTTTACGCTGGTCGGGGCCTTTGTGCCGCGTAATTTCATGGCAGATCTTACCATCGCCGTGGCCTTCGGGATCATTGGATATGTGGCGCGCAAGACGGGATACAATGTTGCCGCAATCTTGATCGGGGTCATCCTTGGCCCTCTTCTGGAACGCTCCTTCCTGTTGTCGATGCGTATTTCGGGAGGCGATCCGATGATCTTCTTCTCGTCCACCATCGGCAATATTCTCTGGGCGCTTTTGGCCGCGACTTTGCTCGCATCACCATCAATCAGTCTGCTGCGCAAAATGCGCCGCAAAGGCGATATCTACTAACAATCAGGAGAACAGAAACATGCGTCTAGTCACCGTCGCGCGTGGCGATCAGGAGATTGCCGCCATCGATACCCCGTCGGGTGTATTTGCCCTGTCAGATCTTGCGGCCGATCTGCCATCCAGCATTCTTGGCGTTGTTCAAGCTGGCAAGCCCATGCTGGCCCGGATTGAACAGGCGTTGCAAGAGGGCACTGCCCGCCCGCTTGCTGCCGATAGTTTTTCCTTGTGCGCCCCGATTCCGCGTCCCTTGAAAAACATTTTCTGTGTTGGCAAGAATTATGTGGAACATGCCAAGGAATTTCAGGATTCCGGCTTCGATCAAAGCTCTGGCGGGCAGGAAGTGCCGGATTTGCCGATCGTTTTCACCAAAGCGCCGACATCTGTGATTGGAACGGGGGCGGATGTGATCGCCGCCCATGATGCGGATGGGACATTGGATTATGAGGGCGAATTGGGTGTTGTCATCGGGCAAGGCGGGCGCGGGATTTCCAAAGCCTCTGCCTATGATCATGTCTTTGGCTACACGGTCATCAATGACATCACCGCGCGGCAGGCGCAGAATGCACATAAGCAATGGTTTCTTGGGAAATCGGCAGATACGTTCTGCCCGATGGGGCCAGCCATCGTCACTGCCGATGAGGTAGGCGATGTCACCAGTTTGCGCCTTGTGACAACCGTGAATGGTGAAAAGCGTCAGGATGCTGTGGTATCTGATCTGATCTTTGACATCCCCACAATCATCGCCACCATCTCGCGCGCCATAACATTGGAGCCGGGCGATATCATTGCAACCGGAACACCCGTGGGCGTGGCGCTGGGCTTCAAGCCGCCAAAATACCTTAAGCCTGGCGACGAGGTTACGGTGGAAATCAGCCATATCGGCACCTTGCACAACCGCATTGTCTGATATGCCCGGCCTCGCTACCCAATCCTGAAGACAGTCTGAAACGGAACAAAAATGTTGCTCATGTCGCCAGAGTTTCTGGCCCTTGCCGTAATCTTGCTGGTGGCTGGCGCGCTTACCGGTGTTCTGGCCGGAACATTCGGGGTTGGTGGCGGGGCACTCATCGTGCCTGTGCTTTATGAAGTGTTTGGAGTCATGGGTGTGCCCGATGATACCCGCATGCCGCTTGCTGTGGGAACTTCGCTTGCCATTATCGTGCCCACCTCGCTGCGTTCTTGGCGCAGCCATCGCGCACGCGGCGCTGTGGATTCCGCTTTGCTGCGACTTTGGGCCGTGCCCATCGTGTTGGGTGTTCTTGCCGGGGCAGTTGTTGCCCGCTATGCCCCGGCAATCGTATTTCAGTTGGTTTTTGTCTGTGTGGCCGGGATCAACGCGATCAAACTGATATCAGGAACGAAGCGCTGGGATATCGCAACAGACCTGCCACAGGGCTTGATTTTGCGCGCTTACGGCGGAATTATCGGGCTGTTCTCTTCCTTGATGGGAATTGGCGGTGGCCAGATTGCAAATATCATCATGACCACGCATGGCCGCCCCATCCATCAAGCGGTGGCCACATCTTCGGGAATTGGGGTCATGATCGCCATACCTGGGGCGATTGGGTATATGGTGGCAGGCTGGGGCCAGCCCGGGTTGCCCGCCGATGCGGTCGGCTTTGTCTCTCTGCTGGGATTCGTGCTGTTTGTTCCAACGACGATCTTGACGGCCAGCCTTGGGGTGCGGCTGGCGCACAGCCTTTCTGCGCGCGCGCTGGAACTGTCGCTGGGTATTTTTCTGTCGGCCGTATGTCTTAGGTTTATCTTTGCAATTCTGTTCAGCTCTTGATCACGCAGCGCCAGACAAGCTGCCAGAGCGGGGTTTTGATTGATGCGCAAATGGCCGTCGCCATTCATGGCTTTGCGACTGAAGAGGGGGGGCGTGCCGTGCCCGTGCAAAATATCATGTGGCTTGCGGGGCGGTTGGTCACTCTTTGACAGACAGAGCCGTTTAAGAGTTTGGCAGAACATTGCGCAAATGCCGCCCGAATTGGCGCTGTACGTCAGCTTCAAGGCGGTCACAGGTGATCAATCGGTCTATCGAGGACAGTTCCGCCATGATTACCCGGCTGGTTGAGGAAATCTTGCTGCTGTCAGCCAGGACAAAGGTTTGCCTGGCCCGATTGGCCATAGCGCGTGCAACCTCGCTTTCGTGCAATTCATAATACATCACGCCACTCTCTACCTGCACGGCCGTTGGCGAGATAATCGCAATATCAGCACGGAAACGATCTATCTGTGACAAGGTCAGCTCTCCAAAACAAGCGGGGACATCGCTGAGAATGCGACCTCCAAGAAGTAGGGCGTCCTGGCCCAGGATCTCGGCGGCACTGAGTGAGTTGGTAATGATCGTTACCTCCGGGCCATTGCGCAACTGCTCGGCGAAAGCGAGCGTGGTTGTCCCGGCATCCAGAAAGATACTCATTCCCGGGCTTAACAGGTTCAGCGCCTTGCGGCCAATTTGTACCTTTTCGTTCCAGTTCAAGCGCCGCCGTTTGTCAAAGCTTGCCTCGGATACATGTTCAGGAATGACAGCGCCACCATGGACGCGATCAAGCAATCCCTCACTCTCTAGAGATTTCAGATCGCGACGTACCGTTTCGCGTGACACGCCCAGTTCGCGCGCGATCTCGGATGTGCGTGCGTTTGCTTCGGTCTTGAGAATCGAGAGGATTTTCGACCGTCTTTGAGAATGCCACAAAACACCAAACTCCTTGCATAACGTCCTGCGCTGAACGCCTGTTTTATACAGATTCAAACCAGAATACTCTATAAATGTTACCTATTTGATGGGCGAAATGTCAATAAATTACGCAAGAACAGGCCCTTTGAATATAAAATTGCGTGTGGCGATCTTTGCGTTTTGTGGTTTTTGTTGCGAATCTGTTTGGGCTGTGGTTCACTTCTTCCACAAACTCAAGGGAGTGCACATGCAAGTTGCATCAACGCTTGATGATATCGATGTCGCCATGCAGATGGCTGACAAGGCGCGAGAGATCGCCCTGAGATACTTCCGCATGGATATTGGGCTGTCGATGAAATCAGACCGGACACCCGTCACCCTCGCGGATCGCGAAATAGAACGTGTCTTGCGCGACATGCTTGCCGAAACGCGCCGTGGCGATGGTGTCTTTGGCGAGGAATGGCCCGCCAGTGGGCCAGAGATGCCGCGCCAATGGGTGATTGATCCCATAGATGGGACAGGTGCTTTTGCCACCGGGTCGCCCTTGTTCGGTGCGCTGATCGGGTTGATGGACAAAGGCACACCAATTCTGGGAATCATTGATGCCTGCGCTTTGCATGAGCGCTGGGTCGCCTGGCGGGGAAAGGCCACATTCAATGGCAACCCTTGCCACACAAGCGGGCAACAAAGCTTAAGGGGGGCATCGATCGGATCAACAGCGGTGCATCAATATGCAGAATCTGATTATGCCGCTTTCCAGCGCGTTTCCAACCGCGCGTCCATCACGCGGTTGGGGGGGGATAGCTATGCCTATGGGCTGGTGGCCTCTGGTCATCTGGATGCCGTTATCGAAACCGGACTGAAACCTTATGATTATCTTCCCATCCTGCCCATCATAGAGGCTGCAGGGGGTATCATGACAGATTGGGCAGGCCAGCCACTGGGCTTTTCGTCACAGGGGCATGTCGTCGCTGCAGCAACACCAGAGCTTCATGCGGAACTCATCGAGCAAATCAAACTACACTGAAGAACCACCAGGAAGGCCCGTCATCCATCAATAGAAGGAATGAGACCATGATCAGTCGTCGCAGTTTTCTTGCTAGTACCGGCGCGGCAGCCGCATTGACCCATATAAACCCGGACTTCTTTATCAATTCTGCCTATGCCCAAACCCGAAAGCCCATCGTATTTCTGTCTGCCGAGAATATCACCGGCAACTGGGATCCCACCGCCCATACCACATTGTCGCAAAAAAATATTGAAGGCTATGTGATGGGCTTTCTTGCACGCGCCCCGATGCGGCCCGACAACCCGGATGAGATGAATTACGAACTGGCGGAATCCATCGAGTTGCTTGATGGCGCAAGGCTTCAGATCAAGTTGCGGCCCGGTGTCAGCTTTCATGATGGTGAACCATTCGGCGCCAAAGATGTCAAAGCCACATTCGAATATGGCGCACAGCCCGATCGCCCTGCACAGTGGTATCCGGGGCCAACCGACAGTTTTGAAGTGACGACCCCGGATGATCTGACAGTTATCGTGGATACATCGAAGGGCGGCTACAGTGCCAGTCTGTTCATCTTTCTTGCGGCCTATCTGCCGATGATGTCGGCAAAGGATATCGCAGGTGGCCCGAACGGCCCTCTGTCGCAGCGCCTGAACGGCACTGGCCCTTTCCGTTTCGTAGAACAGCGCGGCAATGACACTGTACTCGAAGCCTTTGACGGGTATTTCAAGGGGGCACCCAAAGTTGCCGGTGTGACATTCTCTTTCGTGGGCGATGCCACAACGCGGATTTTGTCGATGATGAATGGCCAGGCCTCGATCATCGAGCGTCTGGAGCCTGAGCAGATCGATACGCTTTCAGGGCGCGACAATATCAAGATCAGCAAACTGGTCTCGGTTGAAAACAAGTATCTTTGGTTTCGCTGCTCCAAGCCGCCCTTCGACAATCCCTTGCTGCGCCGGGCGGCCTGCCATGCGATTGATCGCGAAATCCTGTATGAAATCCTTGGCGATGCCGGGCACCCGTCATCGAATTTCATCTCTCCGATCAAATTTGGCTATATCGATCTGGAGAACTACCCCGAATATGATCCTGAAGAATGCCAGCGCCTGCTTGCCGAAGCTGGATTTCCCGGTGGTCAGGGCCTGCCTGAACTGGAATATATCACCTCTGTCGGGTTCTACCCCAAAACAAAGGAGTATGGCGAGATCATCACGGCAATGCTTCAGGAACAGGGCTTTCCCGTAACCTTGAGCGTGATGGAAGTGGCGGCATGGAATGAACGGTTGTATGATCGTCCCGGCGGCGGCCCCGGCCACATGATTGATTGTGGATGGTCTACAGGGTCACCAGAACCGGATCTGGTGCTGCGCACGCATTTTCACTCCAGTTCCAAACGTATCACGGGGATTGTCGATGCCGAGATCGATGCTGCCCTTGATCGCGAACGTTCGGCAGAATCCCTGGATGAGCGTCGCCGCCTGATCCAAGAGGATCTGACGCCAATGTTGGCCGAAAAAGTGCCAGCGCTGTCGTTGTTCACATCGGTCATGGTGCATGCGATCGATTCCAGCCTTGAAGGCTTGTTCCTCTTCCCGGATGGCAGCATCGACGCATCTTCAGCGGATTTCGTCTAGTCATGATTGCGCCGCTCCTTGCCGGGGCGGCGCAATGTTTCTGTCGGATGGAGGTGGGTGGTTGTTCATAATCGGATTTCTTGCGCGCAGACTGGCACAGGGGGCGGTGATTGTCTTTCTTGTCAGCTTCCTGATTTTCACTTTGCTTCGTGTCATACCGGGCGATCCTGTACGCCTGATGGTCGGGGGCATGGCTCCAGATGAGTTGGTCGAGCAGATTGCCGCGGAAATGGGGCTGCGTGACCCGATACCCGTGCAGTTCATGCGCTATATGGGCGGCGTTGTGCAAGGCGATCTGGGGCAGTCTTTCATCCGCCCCGCCAGTGGCGCGGCAGTCGGCGGTGCGCAGTTTGATGATGCAACCAGATCCGAGCGCGCGCGCGTGCTTACGCTGATCGCAGACACGGCCCCTTTCACCATCCAACTGGCGTTGCTGGCCATGTTCTTTGCCTTGCTTGTTGCAACGCCCATCGGTGTGTATGGCGGCTTGAATCAGGGCCGATGGCCAGATCGGCTGGCGCTGTATATCGGTTCGCTTTTTGTATCGTTGCCAAATTTCTGGCTTGGGATTGTACTTGCGCTGTTGTTATCTGTTCATCTGGGGTGGTTGCCGGCGATCGGCTATCAGGGCTTTGCCTATACCATCCTTCCCGCGATTGTGCTCGCTGTGGAAATCATCCCGTTCATTTTGCGAACCCTGACAGTTTCGGTCGCGCAGATCATGCGTGAATCCTATATCTCTGCGGCCTATATCCGGGGCCTGAGCCGAACACGCATTATCTTTGCCCATGCTTTGAAAAATGCCTCTGTCCCCTTGCTCAACCTGCTGGGCGTGCAATTCAGCATGCTGCTAGGGGGTGTTTTGGTGGTCGAGTTCATCTTTGACTATCCAGGATTGGGTCTGCTGACCATCAATGCGGTGCTACAGCGTGATTTCCCCCTTATTCAAGGGATTGCGATTGTCACCAGCGCCGCGTTTGTTCTGATCAACATCGTTGTCGATCTTGTATCGACCAGCATTGACCCAAGGCTGGATTACTGATGGAAAAAAGTGTCGAAATTCCCGTAACTGCCCCTGCTGACGACTTGCGCCGCCTGTCCATTTCGCGCCGGATCGCGCTTGGTGCGTGGAATTCCCTGGAGTTTCGCGTTGGCCTGTCAGTCTTTCTGTTCATGCTCTTGATGGCGATTTTCTACCCCATGCTGAGTGATATCGACCCAACGCGCATGAATGTGCGCGCGCGGTTGATCCCGCCAATGTTCATGGGCGAAGGCGCGACATGGGCGCATCCGCTCGGCACGGATCAGTTGGGCCGTGACATGCTCATACGCTCGCTTGTCGGATTGCGCTACTCGCTCTTGATCGGGGGGGCGACAGTTTTGCTTATGCTGTTTGTCGGCTGCCTTGTGGGGCTGTTTTCCGGGTTTCGCGGTGGGCTGACTGATACCGTTCTTATGCGCATTACAGATGCGCAGCTCTCTATCCCGATGATTATTCTTGCCATTGCCATCCTTGGCGTTGCGCGCCCGACGATACCGGCGATTATCATTGTGCTGGGGCTTTCTGGATGGCCGGTCTATGCGCGTGTGATGCGCAGTGTCATCATGGCCGAACGCAAGCGCGAATTTGTACGCGGTGCCACTGTCCTTGGTGCCTCGGATATGCGGATCATGTTTCTTTTGCTTCTGCCGCTTTGCCTGCCGCCAATTGCCTTTGTTGCGGTGCTTGATGTCGCGCGCATGATGATTTTTGAATCTGTGCTGGGCTTTCTGGGGCTTGGCGTTCAGCCCCCGACCCCCACCTTTGGCAATATCATAGCGGATGGGCGGAAATATCTGCTGAATGCGTGGTGGATCGCGACCATGCCCGGCATCTTCCTGTTTCTCACATTGGCCAGTCTGAACCTGATGGGAGCGGCTTTGGAACGATCGCGCAACCGTGTTTATGGAGGGATCGAATGACACTTGAAGCCCCACTGCTAGAGGTGAGCAATCTGTCAGTTCGCGCCGGACGTAATGCAGACGCGCCGTTGATATTGAAAGATATTTCTTTCAACCTGCACAGCCGCCGCATTCTTGGCGTGATTGGCGGTGGCGGGTCTGGCAAAACCACCCTGGCGCGGGCGATTGTGAACTGGCTGGCACCGCCCTTGCGGGTGTCACACGGGGCGGTCAAGTTTCGTGGGCAAGACATTCTGAGCTTTTCGCCCGAAGCAAGCAGATCCTTGCGCGGCAAGGCCATTGCGTATATAGGGGGTGACCCCGCAGGTGCCCTTGATCCCACACTTACAGTGGGCGCGCAGATTGTCGAAAAGCTGCGCGCTGTCGAACCAGGTGTAAGCCGGCAGGAGGCCAAAGAGCGCGTTATAGATCTGTTGGCCGCCGTGCGCATACCGACCCCGGCGCAGCGCTTCAATGAATATCCATTTCAGTATAGCGGGGGGATGATGCAGCGCGCCATGATTGTGGATGCGCTGATATCCAATCCGGAATTGCTTGTTGCTGACAGCATCACTCAGCCTCTGGATGTGACTGTCGGCGCGCAGATCCTCAGACTCATGCGCGATCTGACGGAAAAATTTGGAACGGCGATTCTGTTTATCAGTGCATCTTTGCCAACGGTTGCAGATGTCTCTGACGATGTTCTGGTACTGGATGCGGGGCAAATGGCCGAATTGCGCCCCACCGCAGAGCTTATTCGCGCACCCGGACATCCCTATACCCAAAAACTCATGGATGAGTTGCCAAAGCTGTGGAGCAAGGATTTGGGCGCGCGGCTCAAACCGGCCCCGGCCATTGCACAGCCAATCTTGCGGGTCAGCAATGTTGGCAAGACCTATAGCATCAGCCCCCGTTCCGGCATTGGCAGGGCGCGGCGCCTTCAGGCCGTGCGCAATGCAACCTTTGATGTATTCGCAGGGGAAAATTTTGGTGTTGTCGGTGAATCGGGGTGCGGAAAATCATCTCTCATGCGGCTGCTGACAGCGCTGGAACGCCCCGATACCGGGACAATCACATTCGAGGGAAAGAACATTTTTGATCAGGGGGCCGCCGCCACCAAGGCATTTCGCCGCCGTATGCAACTTGTCTTGCAAGATCCCTATTCCTCTCTGCCGCCCCAGGCCTCTGTGGGCAACATCATCGCCGAGCCGCTTGTCATACATGGTCTGGGTGGGCGGGCGGCGCGCCGGGCGCAGGCGATGGAGATGCTGCGCGAGGTCGGACTTCCCGCAGCCTGTTTTGATGAACTGCCCATGACACTCACGGCAGGCCAGCGCCAAAGGGTCAATGTTGCGCGCGCGATGATCCTGGAGCCGCAACTGCTGATCATGGATGAAACCCTCTCTGCCCTGGATCAAACCGAGCAAGGCAGATTGCTGGATCTGTTCGAGAGGCTGCAAGCGCAACACGGATTCACATATCTTTTCATCTCGCATGATATTGCGATGGTGCGCCGTGTTTGCGCGCGTGTCGCTGTCATGTATCTTGGCGAAGTTGTTGAGCTGGCCCGCAATGAACGGCTGTTCTTTGATCCTGGCCATCCCTATTCGCGCGCCCTGCTCAGTGCAGCGCCAACCTTGGAAGAGCGCCGCTATCGGAGTGAAGATTGCCTTTTGGAGGGAGAACCGCCCAGCCCGATTGATCTTCCACCCGGTTGCGCCTTCGCATCCCGTTGCCCGCATGTCTTCGAAACCTGCCTGACCCAAAACCCGGCCCTTACGGACAGAGGACATGCAGACCGGGCAGCCTGCCACCTGCTGACCGAGGCGTCAGATCAACAGAAAGACTATGTGCAATGACAAATTCGCAACCTGCAATCGACAGTAACCTTCTGTTGTCGATGATCGAAGACATCTCGCAATTTGGGGCAACCGGCGACGGCGGCCTTGATCGTCAGGCAGGCAGCACGGATCATGGGCGCGCGCGGGATTGGTTTTGCGAACGCCTGTCCCGGCTGGGCTATGAGACGCGGGTAGATGCCATCGGCAATGTTTTCGGGCTATTGCAATGGGCTGGGCCGAATGCCCCGACAATCCTGACCGGCTCGCATTTGGACAGCCAGCCGCGCGGCGGGCGTTTTGACGGAACCTACGGTGTTCTTGCCGGGCTATGTGCGATCGAGGGCCTGCGGCACCATGCAAAGGAAACAGGTACCCCCCCAAAAGTAAATCTGGCGGTCGTGGACTGGTTCAACGAAGAGGGCGCGCGTTTTCAGCCCAGCCTTTTGGGAAGCAGCGTTTATACCGGAGAACTGGAGCTTGGCTTCGCGCTGTCGCGGCGCGATGGTGATGGACACAGTGTTGAAAGTGAATTGGCCCGTACAGGCTATCTGGGTCAAGATATGTCCCCTCAGGCAGATACCTATATCGAGTTTCATATCGAAGGGAATACAGAGCTTGAGGCAAGCTCGCGCCATATCGGCCCCTTCGCGCGCTATTGGGGCGCTTATAAATTCCGTGTGGTCATGCTTGGGGAGAAGGCGCATACGGGGCCAACGGCGATGCACCTGCGAAAGGATGCGGGTCTGGGGGCTGCCTATGTGATCGCAGGCTTGCGCGCCATGTCAGATGCACGCAACGGAGCGCTTTACACCTCAGTGGGGCGGTTGGTTGTGGAACCAAATTCTCCCAACATGGTGCCTGACCGTGCGACCATGTTCATAGAGTTGCGTTCGCCTGATCCGAAGGCGCTGGACGAGGCCGAAGCAGAGCTGATGCAGTTGCTTGCAGAGTCAGCGCGCCGCGCAAGGGTGACACATGACGTGCTGTCCGTCGATAAACGCAATGCTGGCGCGTTTGATGCGCGACTGGTTGCGCTTGCAGAAAGCGAAGCTTCCGCACTTGGGCTTTCCACCTTGCGCCTTGATACAATCGGGGGCCATGATGCGGTGCCGCTAAGTCGAAAATGCCCAGGGATCGTTGTTGCTGTGCCAAGTGTCGGCGGCATACTGCATCATCCGGCAGAATTTACCGAAGCTCATGATCTGGTGAATGGCGCCAATGTTCTGGTGCGCATGCTCGCGCGGTTGAACGAATGCGGCGGTGATTTGGAAGCGGCTCTTGCCGCAAGCGAACTGTCTCGCCGGACGCAGGAGGCCCGCTGATGTCGGAAGCGCAGATATTGGCCCCTGATAGGCTTGCCAGCCTTGTACCCGAATGGGCGGGATGTGATTTGGAATTCGCCCCGCTATGCCCGGATGTGATTTCTCCTGTGCATCGCGGGGTCGAAAGCATGATATGGAAAGTGGTTCCAGGCGATCGGGCGCCTGCTGTGCTGAAGGTTTTGCGGCCCGATATGCTGAAATGGTTTGATCCCGCTGCGGCAATTGCGGGGGCGGAACTGGCGTCTCGTCTTGGCGTTGGCCCGCGGGTATTGTGGTCGGAGCCTGCGCGCGGCGCGCTGGCAATGGAGTATCTGGGCGATGGATGGCGCACCGCCACGCTTTATGATCTGCAAGACCCAGAGGTGATGTCTGCTGTGCATCAAGCGATGTGCAATCTGCACAAGGGCGATGCCCTGCCTGTCCAGTTTGACGTCTTCACCGAGATTGAAAAACTGCTGGCGCTGTTGACAGGGGCTGGGGGTGATATCCCGGTGGATATGTGGTGGATGTCAGATCTGGTTTCAGAGATAGGTGAAGCAATCCGCCATGCGGGCTTTGATCCGGTTCCATGCCGTAATGATGGTGTGAGTTCAAACATAATGATCGGGCCAGAGAACCGTGTGATCTTGCTCGACTATGATCGCGCCGCAATGAATGACCCGCTTTATGATATCGGGGTATTGCTGACAGAGGCCTGCGCCTTTCCTTCTCAGATAGACATGTGGCTGGAAATGTGGCGCGGTCGCGCAGAGGGGCATATTGTGAATCGCTGCATCCTTTATGGCTGTGCAGATGATCTGATGTGGGGGCTTTGGTCGGCATTGTGTGACGTTGAATCGCCGCGCCGGCACCTTGAATTTCGGAAATATGCCGAATGGCGCTATCTGCGATGCCGTACCACGCTGGGCGATCCTCGGTTTGAAGAGCGTCTGCGAAATCTTTGATAGTCTGAGAGGAAATGGCCATGAGACAAAAGACACTGGGCCATGCGCGCACAGATGCAGAGCGTCAGCTTGAAGCGGGTCTGATGAAGGCGGCGCTGTTCAAGGGCCGCGATCTTGTTTATCAACCCGTTTTGGGCGGGATCAGCAATACCAATTTCTGTGTCACGATGGGGGATGACGGAAAGCGCTATTTCGTCAAGGTTCCCGGCGCGGGAACTGAAATGTTCATAAACCGCAGGGCCGCCTTTGATGCCAGCCGCAAGGCGAGCGCACTTGGTATCGGCCCGCGAATTTATGAGGATTTGGCCGAGGATGGGATCGAAATCAATGATTTTCTGCCCGACCGTCGCGCCTGCACCCATACAGACCTTGTGCAACCTAAAGCGCGCCACGCGGTTATTGATACCTATCGCCGCTTCCACGCGATAGAGCCGTTGGAGCTGACAAAAACTGTGTTTGACATGATCGATGAACACAATGAGCAGGTACAAGCACTGGGGGCTTGGCTGCCCCCTGATCATGCGTGGTTGATGAAGCAATACCGTCTTGCGCGCGCGGCCCTGGAGGCATCTGGGCTGGACTTGGTGCCGTGTTTCAACGACCCGATGCCCGGCAATTTCATGATAGATGATGCGGGCGATATAATGCTGGTAGATTATGAATACGCGTCCAATAATGACAGATGCTATGAACTGGGCATCTGGTTTGGTGAAATGTTTTTTCCGCAGGCGATTGAAATGGAGTTGATCGAGGCATATTTCGGAACATTTCGTAAAGAATTATATGCGCGCGTGATTATTCATAAAGCGCTTGCAGATATTAAGTGGGCGCTATGGTCATATGTGCAACAGAACGTTTCCACGCTCGATTTTGATTTCTTCAAATACGGAGCGTGGAAATTGCTGCGCGGTCGCGCCATAATGCGTGATCCTCGGTGGGTCGATTATATCACAAGCGTTTAAGGCATATAGCGCGGATCGTGGTTCGCAACCTTCCCGCTGACCATCGCAACCGAGAGCGTGCCGCGTTCGTTTGTATTCACGCGACCGACCCTGACTTTAAGGGGTCACATGCCTTGCGCCACGCGATCTTCAAGCGATCTGCCCAGTTGCGTGGCAAAGCGGAAACTGGCCACGGGGAGCGAACGTCCCCGCTGCTGGCCAAGAAGCAAAACGCCCGGCGCCACATCGCGTTCGGAAATCGGGCGAATGACCAAGCCGGACTGGCGCTGTGGATCAAGGCCGATGGGTATCTGAAATCCAATGGTCTGTTCGGTCTGAACATAGTGGCGGATCAACTCGAACGATTCTGTTTCGACCACTGGGCTGACCTGACGGCCAATGCTTTTGGCTGCGCCATCCAGCAAGAACCTGACACCATATTCCGCCGATGGCGCGACATGAGGGTGGTTCAGACAATCCCTTAAGCGCAACTCTGGTTTCTGTGCCAAAGGGTGATCTGCCGCCATCACGGCACAAACAGGTTGCGGGCAGCGGGCCACAATCTCGAAATCAACCATTACAACAGGCTCGAAGACCAGCGCCAAGTCGCATTTGAACGCGGCAAGCTCTGCTTCTGCACGCGAGCGGTCGCGCACAATCACACTGAACGTGACACCGGGATGTTCGTGCCGGTAGCGTGAAATCTGTTCGGGCAGAAAATAGGGCAAGAGCGCTTGCGAACACGCGATGCTGACATGGCCACGGCGCACGCCGGAAAGATCAGCAACCTGGCTTTGCACCCGCGCCATGTCGGATCGCTGCGCGCGGTAATGCTGCAAGATCAGTTCACCAGCGGGGTTCAGCCGCACGCCACGCGCGAGCCGTTCAAAAATCTGTCCCCCGAATTCATCCTCGAACCGTGAAATGCGGCGGTTCAGGGCGGATGCTGTCAGGCCCGCATCTTCTGCCGCTTTGCGGATAGACCCCGCACGCGCCACAGCTTCGATCAGGCGAAAGGTTTCCATGTGGCGCATTCCGGGATATCCAACCAGTTGTTCATTATTTGCATCACTACTGTGAAAACTTAGCATTTCTGGAACAGATCAGAAAGCGTTACCGTGCTTTTACCGCATATCGCTGCGACAAGAATCATCAGGAGCTTGCCATGTCCCCTCTCAACCGCCGCACCTTCCTTGCTTCCGCTGCCGGGGCCGGGATGCTGCCATTCCTGCGCGTTCTGCCCGCTACCGCCCAGAGCCGCGATACATTGGTCACTGTCTTTGGCCAGACCATCAACAGCCTTGATCTGCACCGCGTGGGAACCAACCGCGCCAGCTATCAGGTTGCGATCAACTGCTATGACAGGCTTGTGGGCTTCGGCGCCAAGCAATTGCCGACAGGCGAGATGTCATATGATTATGATGTAATCGTGCCCGAACTGGCCGAAAGCTGGAGCGTGTCCGAAGACGGCCTGACCATTACCTTCAAGCTGAAACCCAATGCGACTTTCTGGGATGGCAGCAAGGTCACGGCAGACGATGTCAAATGGTCGCTGGATCGCGCGGTTTCGGCCGGGGGCTTTCCGACCACGCAAATGGCCGCAGGTGGCTTTTTCCGCGCCGATCAGTTCGAGGTGGTCGATGAGGAAACCATCAACGTCAAACTCGACTATCCATCCAAGCTGGCACTGCCGAACCTTGCCGTGCCTGTGCCGTTCATCATCAATTCCAAACTGGCCAAGGCAAATGCAACGGATGCTGACCCCTGGGCGATGGAATACCTGCATACCAATCCCGCCGGATCAGGTGCTTATAAGGTCGCGCGCTGGGATCAGGGCCAGCAACTGGTCTATGAACGCAATGACAACTGGATCGGTGGCGAACTACCCGCGATCCAGCGCGTGATCGTGCGCGAGGTTCCATCTGCCGCCACGCGCCGCGCGCTGGTGGAACGGGGCGACGTGCAAATCAGCTTCGACATTCCCGACCGCGATGCATCGGAATTGGCCGACAAGCTGACAGTGCATTCCACACCTGTTGAAAACTGCATCCATGCCTTGTGCCTGAACAGCAAATTCGCACCGTTCCAAGACGCCGATGTGCGCAAGGCTGTGGCCTATGCCACGCCCTATGAGGCGATTTTCGAGGCCGCCGCCTATGGGCGCGGCGCGAAACTTTGGGGGGGCGAGGCAGAAATTACCGATATCGCATGGCCACGCGCATTTCCCTACAGCACCAATCTGGAACTTGCACGCGAACATATGGCGAAATCCGGTTTCGCTGACGGTTTCGATGTAACGCTGTCCATCAGCCTTGATCTGGTCAGCTGGATGGAACCTGCCGCCTTGCTCATTCAGGAAGCGATGGCACAGATCGGGATTACTGTAACAGTGGATCGCATTCCCGGTGCGAACTGGCGCACTGTCGCGCTGGTAGACAAAACACTGGATATGCATCTGGAAAACTTCGGCGGCTGGCTGAACACGCCCTGCTACTATTTCTTCTGGGCCTATCAAAAAGACCGGCTGTTCAATTCTTCCGCCTATGACAACCCGCGCGTACATGAGCTGACAGACCAGACCCTTCATATGCCGATGGACGACCCGGAATATGCGGGCCTTATCAAGCAGATGTTCGAGATCGTGATCGAGGATCTGCCGCGTATTCCGCTGTATCAGCCTGCATTGAATGTGGCTGCAAATGGTGCAGAAGGCTATGAATTCTGGTTCCATCGTCAGCTTGACGTGCGGCCACTGACCGGCACAGGGGCGTGATCTGATGGCAACCCGGTGGCTTCCGATCCTCTGGCGGCTGGTTCAGACCATTCCGGTGGTCATCGGGGTCGTCATCATCAGCTTCTTGCTGACGCGTGCATTGCCGGGCGATCCGGCAGTGCAATTCGCAGGCCAGATGGCCACGCCGGAAAGCATTGAACAGGTGCGCGTGGCGCTGGGGCTGGACAAATCGCTCCCAGAGCAATTCCTGATCTATTGCAAGGCGCTGCTGCAAGGGGATCTGGGCCAGTCGATTGCCACGGGGCGGCCAGTTTTGACGGACTTGTCCACCCGGCTGCCGGCATCCTTGGAACTGACGCTGACCGCGCTGATCCTGTCCTGTCTGATCGCCATTCCCTTGGGCGTGTTGGCGGCTGTGCGACAGGGGTCTTGGGTGGATCACCTGTGCCGCGTGCTGGTCACAGCGGGTGTGTCCTTGCCCACCTTCTTCACCGGCATCCTGTTGATCTATGTGTTCTACTACCTGCTGGGATGGGCACCGTCACCGCTGGGGCGGCTGGATTTCATCTATTTTGACCCGCCGCGGGTGACAGGCTTCTTCCTGATCGACTCTCTGCTCGACGGCGATCTGCGCACCTTCGCAGGTGCTGCCAAGCAACTGGCCTTGCCCGCGATTACCCTGTCGCTGTTCACTTTGGCGCCGATCGCCCGGATGACGCGCGCGGCAATGCTGACAGCGCTGTCCTCTGACTATATCCGCACCGCCCGCGCCGCAGGTCTGACCCCGCGCAAGGTGCTGTATGGCTATGCGTTCCGAAATGCGCTGCTGCCGGTCGTGACAACGCTGGGAATGGTGTTTTCCTTTGTGCTGGGCGCGAATGTGCTGGTGGAAAAGGTTTTCGCATGGCCCGGTATCGGCTCCTATGCCGTAGAGGCACTTGTGCAATCCGATTACGCCGCCGTGCAGGGTTTTGTTCTGGCCATGGCGCTGCTCTTCGTGCTGATCAACCTCATCATCGACCTCAGCTATACGCTGATCGATCCGCGCATCGGGTTTTCATCAAAATGACCGACATCACCCCCAGCCAGACCGGCAACGGCATTTTGGCCCATCTGGGCCATGTGATGAGGGAAAACCCTGTCACTGCGCTGTCCTTTGGCCTGTTTGCCTTCTTCCTGCTGCAGGCGTTTTTTGGGCATTGGTTGGTTCCCTATGACCCGCTGGCCACCAATTCGACGCGCGCATTGGAGGCACCCTCGGCCGACCATTGGTTCGGCACCGATCAACTGGGCCGCGACGTGTTCAGCCGGGTGATTGTTGCCACGCGGCTTGACCTGAGCATTTCGGTGCTCGCGGTCGCGATTTCCTTTGTCATCGGCTCGGTGCTTGGCGCAATTGCGGGCTATTGGGGCGGCTGGCTGGATGCAGTGCTGAACCGTATTCTGGATACGATCATGGCTTTCCCGCTGTTCGTGCTGGCCATGGGGATCGTGGCGGCGCTGGGCAACACGATCGAGAACATCATCTACGCCACCGCGATCATCAACATCCCGTTTTACGCCCGTGTTGTCCGGGCCGAGGTGAATATCCGCCGCGAGGCAGGTTTCGCGCTGGCCGCGCGGCTGTCGGGCAACGGGCATCTGCGCACGCTGGCCTTCCACATCTTCCCCAATGCGCTGCCGCCGATGATGGTGCAGGTCTCGCTCAATATGGGTTGGGCAATCCTGAATGCGGCGGGCCTGTCTTTCGTGGGCCTGGGCGTGCGCCCGCCGACGCCGGAATGGGGGATCATGGTGGCCGAGGGCGCGAATTACATCATTTCCGGCCATTGGTGGGTCGCGCTCTTTCCGGGGCTGTGGCTGATGCTGGCGGTTTTTACCTTCAACCTGATGGGCGACGGTCTGCGCGACCTGGTTGACCCCCGCAGAAGGACATAACGCCATGCTGTCAGTCAAAGACCTTTCCGTGGCGTTCAAGACCCGCAAGGGCCAGGTGGACGCTGTGCGCGGCATCTCTTTCGACCTCGCACCGGGGGAAACGCTGGGGATTGTGGGCGAAAGCGGATCGGGCAAGTCGGTCACCAGCTATGCCCTGATGCGCATTCTGGATGCGGGCGGGCGGATCAGCGCAGGCGATGTGTCCTGGAATGGCCGCGATCTGCGCGCGGCGTCGGAGGCAGCGATGCGCCAAGTGCGCGGGCGCGAAATTTCGATGATCTTCCAGAACCCGCGCGCGGCGCTCAACCCTATTCGCAAGGTCGGCCACCAGATCGAGGATGTGCTGCGCCAGCATGGCCGCGCCACACGCAGCAACGCGCAGGCCAAGGCCATCGCCGCGCTGGAGGCCGTGAAAATCCGCAATGCCGCAGAGCGGTATCATGCCTATCCGTTCGAACTGTCTGGCGGCATGTGCCAGCGGATCGTGATCGCCATAGCCCTTGCCTGTGACCCAAAACTGATGATCGCAGATGAACCGACCACGGGTCTGGATATCACCACGCAAAAGGCCGTCATGGATCTGATGCGCGAGCTGATCCGCGAGCGCGGCATGTCATCCATTGTCATTACCCACGATCTGGGGCTGGCGGCAGAATATTGCGACCGGCTGGCCGTGATGAAAGATGGCCAGATTGTCGAGGCCGGGCCGTCGGCCACGCTCTTCGCCAACCCGCAACACCCCTACACGCGCAAACTGGTTGATGCCACACCGCGACCTGGGGTCAGTATCCGCAATCTGCTGCCTCCGGAATTGCGCAGCCCCGATTTGCCGCACGACATTGGACACCGCGCACTTTTGGAAGTGGTCGATCTGGTGAAAACCTATCCGAGCAAATCCGGCCCGGTTCATGCCGTGAAGGGCATAAACTTCACCATTCGCGAAGGGCAATCCGTGGGTCTTGTCGGTGAATCCGGCTGTGGCAAATCCACCACCTCCTCCATGTTGGTGCGGCTGCTGGATCCGACCTCGGGCGCAATCGTGTTTGACGGGCACGAAATCGGGGGCATCGCGGCGGAACGCTTTTTGCATGACCCGCGCCGGGGCCAGATACAGATGGTATTTCAGGATGCAACCGACAGCCTGAACCCGCGCCATAACGCCTTTGACAGCATCGCCGAACCGTTGCGAAGATTGGCCAGGATGCGCGGGGCGGCACTGCGCGCGCGGGTGGAGGAACTGGCGCACCTGACCGGCTTGCCCGAACATCTGCTGACCCGCTATCCCCATCAGCTTTCGGGTGGCCAAAAGGCGCGGGTCGGGATTGCGCGCGCCATCGCGCTTGACCCGAAATTCCTGATCCTCGATGAACCCACGGCCGCGCTCGATGTCTCCATTCAAGCCGTGGTGCTGAACCTGTTGGCCGATCTGCGTGCACGGCTAGGCATGACCTATCTTTTTGTCAGCCATGACCTGAACGTGGTGCGGCTGCTTTGCGATCATGTGATCGTCATGCAGGACGGCCAGATCGTTGAACAAGGCCCGACCCAGACGGTCATGGATACCCCCCAGCAATCCTATACCCGCGCCCTGCTGCAATCCGCGCCCAAACCGCCAGTGGCGCTGGCCCCCTCGCTTGCCCCTGCCAAAGCCGCAGAATGAATAAAGGACATATGATGAGTTTGTTGCCGCGCCAAATCACCCTGACTGACCTGCAATCTGCCTATGCAACAGGCGCGTCTGTTGTCGATGTGCTGCAAGATGTGTTCGCGCGCATTGCCCAGATAAATGATCCGGGTATCTTTCTTCATCTGGCCAATTTGGCAGAGTTGGAAAGCCACATCACAGCTTTGGGCCAATATGACCCTGCGCGCCCGCTTTGGGGGGTGCCTTTTGTGGTCAAGGATAATATCGATGTCGCGGGCATGCCGACAACTGCGGGTTGCCCCGCATGGGCCTATAGGCCCGATCGCGATGCCTTTGCTGTCGCCCGATTGCGTGCCGCGGGGGCGATCCCCATCGGCAAGACCAATCTGGACCAGTTTGCAACTGGCCTTGTTGGCACACGCACCCCTTGGCCTGTGCCGCGCAACGCGCTGGATGCAGAGATCGTGCCGGGTGGGTCATCATCGGGGTCGGCGGTTGCTGTGGGCCATGGGGTCGTGCCCTTCGCGCTTGGCACGGATACCGCTGGTTCGGGCCGCGTCCCGGCGGCGCTGAATGGGATCGTCGGGCTGAAACCGAGCCTTGGTATGATTTCAGCCAGCGGTGTCGTGCCCGCGTGTCGGACGCTGGACACGATCTCGATTTTCGCGCGCAACGTGCCCGATGCCTATGCGGTTTTGCAGGTGATTGCGGAACATGATGCCGCAGATCCCTATGCGCGCGACATTCCCGCCAGTGCCCTGCATCCTGCACCGCCTGTTATCCGTGTCGGGGTGCCGGATCACGCGACGCGCAAATTCTTTGGCGATATTTTGCAAGCTGCCACCTTCGAGCGTGATCTGGACGCATTGCGCCAGCGCGGTGCGCAGATTGTCGAACTGGATTTCTCGCCATTTTATGACGTGGCCAATATGCTCTATGAAGGGGCGTGGGTGGCGGAGCGGCATTCTGTGATCGAAGACCTGCTGTCCAAGACCCCTGATGCTGTCCATCCCGTCACCCGAGCGGTGATTGGCAAAGCCGAAGGGCTGAGCGCCACTGACGCCTTTCGCGGCATCTACAGGCTGGCCGAATTGCGCCGCATCTGCGCGCCCATGATCGCGTCGGTTGATATGCTTGCGGTGCCAACCATTCCGACATTCTACACTTGCGCCGATCTGGCAACAGACCCAATCGCGCCAAATTCCAATCTGGGCACATATACCAACTTTGTGAACCTTCTCGACCTATGCGCCTTGGCCGTGCCAACAGCCCCACGCGCAGACGGCCGCCCCGGCAGCCTGACCCTGATCGCGCCCAAGGGACAGGATAGTAAACTGGCGGCAGAAGCGATGGCACTTGATGGCCAAAGTATATCCCCGTCCACCCTATCCGACGACGAAATCGCCGTCGCGGTCTGTGGCGCGCATATGTCCGGCCTGCCGCTGAACCATCAATTGACCAGTCTGGGCGGGCGCTTTCTGACAGCGACAACAACCGCCCCCTGTTACAGCTTTCACGCGCTGGCCGGTGGCCCGCCCGCCCGGCCAGGGCTGGTGCGCGTGGAGACTGGCGGGGCAAGCATCGCATTGGAAGTCTGGTCGCTGCCAAAAGCAGCACTTGGCGATTTGATGTGCCAGATCCCCGCTCCCCTTGGCCTTGGAAGCATTGAACTTGCAGACGGCGCCCGTGTGACCGGGTTCTTGTGTGAATCGGCTGGAACGGTTGGGGCGCTGGATATCACTGCAGCGGGAGGATGGCGTCACTACCTGTCACATGGAGTCGCCGCAGAATAGATTTTCTGGCGTCGTCAGGCGCTACGCCTGCGATCTGTCAAGTGCAGGGCGGCCAGAGATCTGGCATGGCGCGCGTAGGCAGAATTGCCGCTGATCTGCGCGGCCACGATCGCACCATCCATAAGCAGAGTGAAATATTCGACCGTCAGGCGCGAGTCTTTGATGTCGAGCATCTCGGCCTGTGCCGCGATCCAGCCATTCAGATGCGCTTTATGCGCAACGATGATTTTGCGCAGTCGCGTGTTGTGAATGTCGAACTCGCCCGCCGCATTGATAAAAGGGCAGCCAAAAAAATGGGGATCGTCAAACCAGCGCTCCAGAATGTCGAACATCGCCAGAAGGCGGCCCTCACCTTCTGCTGTGATCTTGCCCATCTCGGTAAAGAACCAAGCCCGCCACGCCGCGCCTTCGCGTTCCAAAACGGCTTCGATCAGCCCGTCCTTGCTGCCAAAATGCTTGTAGAGCGAGGTTTTGGCCGTGCCTGCGCGGCGCGCGATTGCGTCTACTCCAGTAGCCTGAAATCCCGTGTGGCAAAACAGCCATGACGCAGCCGCAAGCAGTTTTTCGCGCGTCGTGTCATTATAGCGCGCAGAACACAGAGTTCCCGCCCCAAGACACAGTGTCTCGCTGGGCATATGGGCCGCGTTCGCAGATGTCGGCACCCCCCAATCCTGTGGCTGGCTCAAATCTGTCAGGGTTTCCATCTGCGCATTCATTCCTGAAATCGTGCTCATGCTCGCACTAGATACAGATCTGTATCAGCAAATAGACGCATTTGCCAAGAACAGCTTGTGGCTGCTCCGAATCATTCGCAAGTCATAGCTACCAATCGGTATCTGTTCATGCCCAAATATCTGGCGGATTCTGTCCGAATGCGATTCAATCCTGCCCGAATTATAAGCGCTTCTTCTAATTTGGGCGCGCATATATACGAAAATATGCAGGATGCGGCGCAAGGCACCCTCACGCGCAATTTGTCTTGGACAAAACAGATCGGTATCGCCACTTTTTAGGCATACCAGCTGACATCGGGGACAGAGGCCATTATGACCGCTCATCGCACGCTACAGACAGCCGTTTCGCTGGATACACATCGCAGCATGGCCCAACCTGCGCTGTCCGAATCATCAGGCCATGCAACATCAGCTACGCCCAGTCCCATCCGGCGTGGCGCGCATATCCAGATAGACGGGCTGCAACACCGCTATCGGGGCATGTCGCATAACTGTCTGGAGGATCTGAACTTTCAGGTAGAGCGTGGGCAGGTTGTTGCCTTGGTCGGGCGTTCTGGCTGTGGCAAGTCCACATTGCTGCACCTTATTGCTGGGCTGATGCAACCCGGTGCAGGTGGGGTTTACATTGATGGCAACCGCGTGCGCGGCACATGCCCGCGCTGGGTGGTCATGTTTCAGGCGCCGTCGTTGTTTCCGTGGATGAATGTGGCCCAGAATGCCGCGCTGGGGTTGCGCTTCGCAGGACGCACCGCTGAAATCCCAAACCGCATTCCGCCGTTGCTGGAGATGGTGGGGTTGACCGCCTATGCAGACCGCAATGTGCAGGATTTGTCGGGCGGTCAGCAACAGCGTGTCGCGCTCGCGCGGTCGCTGGCAACGCAACCCGACCTGTTGCTGCTGGACGAGCCGTTTTCCGCGCTCGATGCCTTTACCCGCCGCGCGCTGCAACAGGATGTGCGCCGGATCGCCAAAGATCTGGGCCTGACAGTTGTGCTGGTGACGCATGACATCACCGAAGCGGCCATCATGGCCGATCGCGCGCTGATCATGGCCCCCGATCCGGGCCGCATTGTCACCGATACCCTCCTTGACCCCGGCGCGGATCGGCACCGTGACAGCCCCGCATTCGAGGCAGAGCGCGCGCGCCTTGCCACGCTTTTTGAAGCAACCGCCTGACCCGTCACCCCCCGCAATGGAGAATTCGCTATGAACCAAGATGATTTGCGCCGCGCTGAGATGAAATGGGCGATGGAGGCCTATAGCGGTGATTATTCGCGCCGTGGGGCACTCAATCTCTTTGCCAGGGGTGGTTTGTTTGCCGGATTGTCAGGGCTGCTGTCGAGCTTGCCGCAAATGTCATATGCGCAGGAAGATGAAGTGGTGCGCATTGGCTATCTGCCGATCACCGATGCAACCGCGTTGCTGGTCGCCCATGCCAACGGGTATTTCAAGGATGAAGGGTTGGACGCCGAAGATCCCACGCTGATCCGTGGTTGGGCGCCTTTGATCGAGAGTTTTGTCGCCAATCGCTTCAACCTCGTGCACTTCCTGAACCCGATCCCGATCTGGATGCGCTACAATAACAACTTCCCCGTCAAGGTGCTGGCCTGGGCGCATACCAACGGGTCGGGCGTGGTGGTGGGCGAACACACGGACATCACCGATTTCGCTGGGCTGGGCGGCAAGCAGGTGGCGATTCCGTTCTGGTATTCGATGCATAATATCGTGCTGCAATACGCATTGCGTCAATCCGGGATCACCCCGGTGATCCAGGATCAGTCCGCGCCGCTGGCCGACAATGAATGCAACCTGATGGTCATGCCCCCGCCCGAGATGCCGCCTGCGCTCGCGGCGCGTTCCATCGATGCCTATATCGTGGCCGAGCCGTTTAATGCGATGGGAGAGGTGTTGGCGGGCGCACGGATGCTGCGTTTTACCGGCGACATCTGGAAAAATCATCCCTGTTGCGTTGTTGCCACCCATGAAGAAGCCATCACCGCGCGCCCCGAATGGGTGCAGGCTGTCACGAATGCCGTGGTGCGTGGTGCGATCTATGCGTCGCAGAACAAGGCCGAAGTTGCCCATATGATCAGCCGCGACGGGCGTGGCTATCTGCCAGCGCCAGCAGAAGTGGTTGTGCGCGCGATGACCCATTATGATACCGCTGAATACGCAGGTAGCGGCGCACTGACCCATGCGGATTGGGGCAATGGCAGGATCGATTTCCAGCCTTGGCCCTATCCAAGCGCGGATGCGCTGACGGTCTCTTATCTGCGCGAAACAGTGGTGTCGGGAGACGCTGGGTTTCTGGCCGATCTTGACCCCGCTTTCGTGTCGGAAGATCTCGTCGAGCGCCGCTTCGTGCGCAGCGCGGTGGAGAGGTTCCCCGAATGGCTGAATGATCCATCCGTAAACCCTGGCGATCCGTTCAGCCGCGAAGAGGTGCTGTCGCTGTGACCGATGCCGCCTACACCCAAGCAGATCAATCGCGTGCAGATGCTGATGATGCACGTCTGGCGGCACTGAAAAGCTGGGCGCGCAGCATAGCGATCGGCGCGTTGGGGCTGGGCATTCTGGGTGCGCTTTGGGCCTTGGGGGGCTGGTACATTGCCCAGACCCCCGGAATGCGCGCCTTTTCGCAGCTGGCCCCAGTCCCCACATTCGAGCGGCTTTGGATCATGTTCCAGCGCGGCGAAATCTGGGCCATGTCAGCGCCAAGCCTATACCGCGTGGGCTGGGGGCTGGGGATTGCAATTGTCATTGGCGTGCCGATGGGCATTCTGATGGGGCGGCTGGCATGGCTGCGCGATCTGTCAAATGCCCCGTTTCAGCTTTTGCGCATGATCTCGCCGCTCAGCTGGATGCCGATTGCGGTAATGGCCTTTGCGACATGGGACAGCGCGATCATCTTCCTTGTCGTTGTGGCCGCAATATGGCCGATCATCTTTGCCACTGCCGCGGGCGTAAAGCGGATCGATCCTGCATGGCTGAAAGTGTCGCGCAATCTGGGCGCGAACCCTCTGCACCAGCTGTTTTATGTCATCCTGCCCGCCATCGCGCAGGATATCCTGACCGGCATTCGTCTGGCGCTTGGCATAGCCTGGGTGGTGCTGGTTCCGGCGGAATATCTGGGCGTGTCTTCGGGGCTTGGCTTTGCCATCAACGATGCGCGTGACTCTCTCGATTATGCGCGGCTTGGGGCGACGGTGCTGGTCATCGGCGTCATCGGTTACGCGCTCGACTCTCTGTGTCTGCTGGCGATCAAACGCTTCAGCTGGCTGCGCAGTGATACCTGAACCCCAACCCAAAAAAGGAGCAATACCATGGGTGAACCCGCAACCGTGCTGACAGGCTGTCTGGCCCCGATCGACAGAACCGGACTGGAAGGCCTGATCGAAAAAGGCAAGGCTGATCCGAAAGCGATCAAGACGCTGAGCTGCAAGACTGTTGCCGAAGGCCGTTTTCGTCACGCCAATTATATCCGCGATCTGCCGCCCTACATCGTGGATGAGCCACCGGGGCTTTTGGGCGATGACACAGCACCCAACCCGTCCGAGGCGTCACTGGCGGCGCTTGGCTCCTGCGTCTGTGTTGGTCTGCATGCAAATGCGGTGCATCGCGGCATCACCGTGCAGAAATTGGAGATCGAGATGGAAGCCGATCTGAACATCACCGCCGTCTGGGGCACGGGTGATCAGTCCGAAAAGCCCGTGGGTTTTACCGATGTGCGCATGAAAGTGGTCATGGAAGCCGACGCCCCGCAAGAGGTGATCGACGAGTTGATCGCGCATGTTGCGAAATGGTCGCCGGTGTTCAACACCTTCTCGCGCCCGGTGAATATGGAAATCAGTGCCGCCTGACTCTGTTGCAAGGGGCCACGACAGAACCGTGGCCCCATTCCATTTTCCCCTCGATGTCTGAACGTGACAGGCCATCGCATCCATCCTGACAGGAGTTGCTCATGTCCCTAGACCTTGCCCCCGAAACACAGACACTCCCCCTGAATCTGCCAGATGCGGAGTTTGTTCTGGCCGAAGCAAACCGTATAACCGCCAGCGACCTTGTGCCGCTTGTCCGTGCGATTGACGCTGACGGGCTGTACCCAGAGGCCGTGATGCGCAGCTATGGCGCGGCGGGCGCGTATCAACGGCATCTGCCCGCCCCAGGCGGCGCGCTGGATCTTGATACGACGATTGCGGCGATGACGCGCGCGGGGCGCGAATGCCTGTCCACCGCGTTTTGTATGTGGTGCCAGTCCGCGCTGGGGTGGTATATTTTCAACTCTGAGAACACAGCGCTGCAGGCTGGGCTTGGCGCACAGGTTGCCACAGGTCAGGTGCTGGGTGGAACTGGTCTGTCCAACCCGATGAAAACCCTGTTCGGCATAGAGCAAATGAAGCTGAAGGCTACCCCTGTCGAGGGCGGCTATACCCTGCGCGGCACCCTGCCTTGGGTCAGCAATATCAGCGAAGATGCATGGTTCGCGGTTATCAGCGAAATTCCTGATGGGCCGCGCACCGGCCAGCGCGTGATGATGGTTTTGCACGGGCGCGGTGACGGTGTGAAGCTTGTGTCGAACGATCATTTCGTGGCCCTGGAAGGCACGCGCACCTATGGCGTGCAATGCCGCGATGCCTTCGTGCCCGCTGCCCATGTGATCGCCGATCCGATCAATGCCTATGTGCCGAAAATCCGCGCCGGGTTTATCCTGCTACAGGCGGGCATGGCCTTTGGCATGATCGAGGGCTGCATCGGTCTGATGGAGCAGGTGCGCGGCCCGCTGGGGCATGTGAACCAGCACCTGCCTGATCAGCCAGAGCATTTCCGCGAGAAACTTGACGCCATGAAGGCCGAAGTCAGCGCCTTGTGCAAAACCCCGTATGACACATCGGACGACTACTTCATCCGGGTCATCAAGGCGCGTCTGGCCGCTGGTGATCTGTCTGTGGCCGCCGCGCATAACGCGATGCTGCATCAGGGTGCGCGGGGCTATGTCACGCATGGGGCCGCCCAACGGCGACTGCGCGAAAGCTATTTCGTGGCCATCGTGACCCCTGCCACCAAGCAATTGCGCAAAATGCTGGCCGATATGGGCGCTGCTGCCTGATCTTCTGAACCACCCTGCAACAAGGATACCCCTGATGAAAGACAGACCCTTTCCAGACCCCATGATGACCAAAGATGATGTCGCGGCCATGGTGCTCGCGGCAAAGAAGCGGCTGGGATTGAGTTGGGCCGCGATTGCCGAGAAAACCGGGCTATCCCCCGTTTTCACCCATTCCGGCGCAATGGGTCTGAACTCCATGCCTGAAGACGCCGCAAAGAATTTTGTTGAAGCACTTGGCCTACCACAAGAGGCCGTTGATGTGCTGATGGAATACCCCACCAAGATCTGGGAACAGGCTGTGCCCACCGATCCATGCATCTACCGCCTGTATGAGATTGTCGGTGTTTATGGCCCCACAATGAAAGCCATCATTCAGGAAGAATTTGGCGATGGGATCATGTCGGCGATTGATTTTGACATGGTCATAAGCCGCGTTGAAAGCGCGAAAGGCGATAGGGTCAAAGTCGAGATGACAGGCAAGTTCCTCAAATATAACAGCTGGTAAAGCTACGCGCTGCGCAAGGCCTGGCTTTGCGCAGTACCAATCCGGGCAGGACGAAGAGTATGTTGCAAGACAGGGCAGACCTAATCGTGATCGGTGCTGGACAGGCCGCACTGACACTTGCCGAGACATTGCGCCGGGCAGGCGACCAGCGCAGCATTACACTGGTAGGCGAGGAACCCCACCCTCCCTATCAGCGCCCGCCGCTCTCCAAAGCCTATCTCTCTGGCAAGATGGAGAAAGAGCGCTTGTGGCTGAAACCGCGCGCCTGGTATCTTGACAATGACATCACGCTCCTGACGGGATGCAAGGCGCGCTCCATTGACAGGCACATGCGCACAGTCATTTGTGACGATGGACGCCGCATTGGTTATGAAGAACTGGTCATCGCAACGGGCAGTCGCCCGCGCAGTTTTCCAAGCGAATTGGGCGGAGAGCTGCGCGGTGTCCATACCATTCGCGGGCTTGATGACATAGATCGACTGTCGCCAGATATGGCCCGCGCGCGCCGCCTTGTGGTGATAGGTGGGGGCTATATCGGCCTGGAGGCGGCAGCGATTGCACGTGCGCGCGGAATTGAGGTTACCCTGGTGGAAGCAGGCCCGCGCATCCTGGGGCGTGTCGCCTGTGAAACAACGGCGAAGATGGTGCGGGAATTGCATGATGCGAAAGGTGTCATCCTGTGCGAAAATACTGGTGTGGATCGGATTGGCGGCGACAGGCTTGGCGCAGTGACGGAGGTTCATCTCAGCGATGGGTCAATATCTTCGGCAGATGTCGTGATTGTCGGAATTGGTGCGCTCGCGAATGATGAACTTGCGCGTGAGGCCGGGCTGCACTGTCAGCCCTCTGCCGGGGGGGGCGTCTTGGTCAACGCTTTTTGTCGTACATCAGATCCCGCGATTTATGCAATCGGCGATGTTGCGGCTTCCCCCATTGCCGAGCGGGTGATGCGACTGGAAAGTGTACAAAATGCTTGCGATCAGGCGCGTGCGCTTGCCGGCACCTTGCTGGGCACGGGAGAGGCATATGTGCCTGCGCCCTGGTTCTGGTCGGATCAATATGACATGAAACTGCAGATCGCGGGCCTGAATATCGAGGCCGACAGAACTGTTTTCCGGCCTGGGCCAAAACCGGGTACCGGTTCCGTCTGGTATTTCCGCGGCTCACAGCTTGTCGCAATAGACGCGTTATCTGATCCACGCGCTTACATGACTGGTAAACGGTGGTTGGAGCAGGGCGTATCGCCATGCGTGGAACAGCTGTGCAACCCGAAAGCCGACCTGAAAACCGCGATGTGATCTTTCCTCTTGATAGGCGCGCAATACGCAATGGCGGGCAGCTTTGACGGTATGGCGCAAAATCACAGGCTACTTTCTGCCCCGCCTGTCATTCGCCTTGGGAACGTTGAACCCGTCATGCAGCTCGGCGGCTTCATCCTATTTCTGGCGGGACAAGAGGCTGTGCGTGATCGGCGTGAAATTTGCGGGGATATTCGGCGTCCAGTTCTTCAGCGCGTTTGCGGGGATCAGCGCGTGCCGTGTTCAGTTGCAGTCGCGCGACCCACGCGAACCTTAAGTGGCCGCAAGTCTTTTTGCGTGACATGCTCCAAGGCCAATATCTCAAGCGCCCTGTCCGAGAGGCTGCCGGAGCGTCACTGCGATCGCGCCGCCGTCACCTCGGCAAGGGGCAGGGGGACAATCACAAGAGGGGCGCGGATGGATCAGTCGCTCTTGCGCCTTGCATAGAACATAGGCCCGCCGCGCCAGCGCGGATAGCCATAGCCGTGGATTTTGACCAGATCGATATCTGTGGCCGAAGCGGCTATCCCTTCGTCTAGAATGGCTTGGCCTTCCGCGGCTATGGCATTGGTGATACGGGCCACGATCTCGCCAGCATCCATGGCAGGATCAGGCGCAACATGCGGTGCCAGCAATGCAGCGACAGTATCGGAGGGCTGTGGTTTGCGCGAGCCATCGGGATAATCATACCATCCGCCACCGGTTTTTTGGCCCTTGCGCCCTGCACGCACCAGAATATCGCCCAGCGTTTCAGGAACTTTCTGGCCCTGCGCGCGCGCGCCCTCGCGCTGGAGATAAGCAATATCCAGCCCGCCCAGATCCTGCGCCTCGAACGGGCCCATAGCCAGCCCGTGGCCGCGCATGGCCGCGTCTATTGCGGCAATGGGCACGCCCTGGCGCAGGAGGGCTTCTGCCTCGGCGCGGGTGCGCTTGAGGATACGATTGCCGATGAAGCCGTCACAAATCCCCGATTGTACCGGAATTTTACCCAGGCGGCGGGCAAGCTCGAAGCCTGTGGCCAGCGGCTCAGGTGCTGTTTGCGGGATCGGCACAATTTCCAGCAGGCGCATTACATTGGCTGGGCTGAAGAAATGCAACCCGATGAAGCGCTCCGGATGTGGCAGGCCGGCTGCAATCTCGCGCGGGTCGAGATAGGAGGTATTGGTTGCCAGAACCGCATCTGCACGGGCATGGCGCGCCAGCTTGGCGAAAACGTCTCGTTTTACATCCAACTTCTCAAATACGGCTTCAATCAGCAAATCCGCCTGCGCCAGCGCGGCATAATCGGTCGATGCCGTCAGTGCGTTGAGATGGGCATCGCGCGCGGCCTGGGTCATGCGCCCGCGCTGAACTGCGCCGTCATGAATGCGGGCAATATTCGCCACGCCCTGCGCCAGTGCATCGGCATCGCGTTCAATAAGGGTGACAGCCAGTCCCGCGCCCTGACAGGCGGCCACAATGCCCGCACCCATGGTGCCCCCGCCAATAACGCCCACAGTTTTCAGGGGCAGGGGAGATATGCCTTTCAAATGGGCGGGGCGGGGGGCTGCGCGTTCGGCAAAGAACACATGGCGCAATGCAGCGGCTTGCGGCGAGGCGCGCAATTCCAGAAATGTCTGACGCTCAAAGGCCAATGCTTCGTCAAAGGGGGCGTCACAGGCGCGGCGCAGGCAGTCCAGCGCGCGCAATGGGGCGTCCGCGCCTTTGGCCGATTTGACGAGGCGCGCGCGCTCTTCTTCCCAAAAGCCGGGTTCCGGGGCGGTGATGGGGCGTTGGGATATGGGTTGCGGCAGGGGACGCGTCAGTGCATCGCGCGCGAATTGGATGGCGTCCTCCAGCAAGTCGCCGGATGTGACAGCATCGACCAGCCCCATATCCAAGGCGGCGCGGGCCTTGACCGGCTTGCCGGTTGTAACCAGCGTTACAGCTGGCGCGACTCCGATCAGCCGTGGCGTACGCACCGTGCCCGATGCGCCGGGAATGACACCAAGCTTGACTTCGGGCAGGCCCAAACTGGCGCTTTCTGTCGCCAAGCGAAAGCGGCAGCCGAGGGCGATTTCAAACCCTCCGCCAAGCGCAGAGCCATGGATTGCCGCAATCCAGGGTTTGCGCGCAGCCTCGATCTGGCTGACAAGATCTGGCAAATGCGGGGGCTGGGGCGGGTGGCCAAATTCACTGACATCTGCACCGGCGATAAAGGTACGCCCGGCGCAGACCAGAACCACCGCCTGCACTGCGGGGTCGCGATCCAGCGTAGAGACTGCATCTGACAAATCCTGCCGCAAGGCGTGTGACAAGGCATTCACGGGCGGGTTGTCAACAGTCACAACGGCAATGCCATCGTGATGGCGGAGTTGGATAAGTGTCATCGTGTTATATGCCCAGATAAGCTTCGCGGATGCGCGGATCAGCGATCAGATCCTCGGCAGGGCCATCCATGATGATACGTCCCGTTTCCATGACATATCCGCGATCTGCAATTTTCAACGCCCCAAAGGCGTTTTGTTCGACCAGAAGGACAGTCACCTCCAAGGCTTTCAATCCGCGCACAACCTCGAAAATCTGTGACACGATAATCGGGGCAAGCCCCATGGAAGGCTCATCCAGCAACAGGCAGGATGGGCGGCCCATCAAGGCACGCGCCATGGCCAGCATTTGCTGTTGCCCGCCCGACAATCCCCCGGCTGGAAGGTTGCGCTTGTCCCGCAGGATGGGGAACATGTTGAAAGCGTCTTCCATGTCGCGATCAACGCGGTCGTCACGAAAGGCATAAGCGCCCAGCCGCAGGTTTTCTTCTACCGATAGATTGGTGAAAATCTGGCGCCCCTCCGGGGATTGGGTCAGACCGCGGGCAGGGCGTTTCCACGCGGGCACACCGGTCAGGATATCCCCGCGAAAGGTAATCGTACCGCCAGAGACCGGCTGCACACCCGATAGGCAACGCAATAGGGTGGTTTTGCCCGCACCATTCGCCCCGACAACAGTAACAATTTCGCCGCTGTTTACCTGCAGGTCTATACCGTGCAGAACCTCGATACGGCCGTAGCGCGACCGCAGCCCCTCAACCGTCAGCATTGGATGCCTCCTCGGTGCCAAGATAGGCGGCAATGACCGCCGGATTGCGGCTGACTGTGGCGGGATCGCCTTCGGCGATTTTCTCGCCACGATCCAGCACAACGATATGATTGGAAATTTTCATGACCAGCTTCATGTCATGTTCCACCAGCAAGATGGCCACACCCGATGCCGCAACCTCGGCGATCAACTTGTCGATTTCTTCGGTCTCGACTGCGTTGCAGCCTGCCGCGGGTTCATCCAGCAGCAGAACCTTGGGCTCCAGCGCGAGCGCGCGTGCGATTTCCAGACGTTTTAGCGCACCATAGGACAGGTTGCCTGCCTCACGCTCTGCCGCGCGCTCCAGGCCCACACGCGCAAGAAGCGCGCGCGCGCCTTCTCGCGCCTCGCGGGCGCGGTGCCGTGATGCGGGGAGTGACAGGAGATCCGCCATCACTGACCCGCTTTCGCGCAGATGATAGCCGGAGATGGCATTTTCCAGCACAGTCATGGACTGGAAAATCTGCAGGTTCTGGAATGTCCGCGACAGACCCTGACGCGCCAAAAGATGGGGTTCCACACCTGTCACATCCCGACCATTTAACAACACCCGTCCCGCATCAGGCTGATAAATACCCGAGATCATGTTGAACAGCGTTGTCTTGCCCGCACCATTTGGCCCGATGACCGACAGGATTTCACCCGGATTGACAGAGAAGCTGACATCATTGACGGCGCGAATTCCGCCAAAGCCGATGCCCAGCCCTTCGATTGAAAGAAGCCCGCTCATTCGTCTTTGCCTCGCAGTTTCTTGAGGATAGAGGGCAGCAGCCCCTCGCGCAGGAAGATCATCACAAGGATCATGACCAGACCCAGGATCATATGCTCATATTCGGCAAACACCGTCAGCACCTGGGGCAGTAGCGTCAATATGGCCGCACCCAGTATGGCGCCCAGCACAGAACCCACGCCGCCCAGAACGGCCATTGTCACCATTTCAATCGAATGCATGAAGCCAGCAATATCTGGGGTGACAAAGCGGTTTTGCAGCGCCAGCAGCGACCCGGAGATTGACGCATAAATTGCCGAAATAACGAATGCCCGCAATTTCAACCGTGCGACATCGATACCCACAGTGCGCGCGGCAACCTCAGACCCGTGCAAGGCACGCAAGGCACGCCCGGTGGGGCTGTCATACAGGTTGAGTGCAATCCATGCCCCGATCAGCATAGAAATCCCGCTGAAGAAATACCAGAACTGCCCATTGCTCAGCGACAGCCCCATATCATTGAGCACCCCGCGCAACCCCAGATCCGGCACCGACATCCCATCAGGCCCGCCCGTCAGCCAGCGCTCATTGGTCAAGACCATCGTCACCAATATCCCGAAACCCAGCGTGGCTACGCCCAGATAATACCCGTGCAGCCGCAAGATGGGGCGCCCCACCAGATAGGCGAGTATTCCTGATATGGCCGCCCCCAGCACAATGGCCAAGGATGGGTGCAGGCCAAGATGTATGGGGGCCAGCGCGCAGGCATAGGCCCCGATGCCCGCAAAACCCGCATGGCCCAGACTAACCTGACCTGCATAGCCCGTCAGGATCACAATTCCGGTAACCGCGATGGCATTCACGAAAATCAGCGCGCCAATGCGGTAATAGAAATTCGATGGAAAAAGGAATGGCGACAGCACAATCAGCAAGATCAGCACAATCAGCGTCGCAGATTTCGGAGTCAGTTTCATAGTCACACCCGATCTGTGGATTTGCGGCCAAACAGACCCTGCGGCATGAAAAACAGCACCGCCAGAATCACGACGAACGCGGCTGCGTCCTTATAGGTGGATGACAGGTAGCCCGCGGTCATGGCCTCGATCAGGCCGATGGCAAAACCGCCGACCAGCGCGCCCTTGGGATTGCCCATGCCGCCCAGCATCGCGCCAGCAAAACCCTTCAACGCGAAGGCAATGCCGACATTATAGGCGGTCAGCGTGATGGGTGTGGCCAGCACACCGGCCAGCGCGCCAATGCCCGCAGACAGGGCAAATGACAATGTCATGACGTAATTGGTATTGATCCCAACCAGTTGCGCGGCCAGCCGGTTGTTGGATGTGGCCAGAACCGCCCGACCCAGCAAGGTGCGCGTGAAAAACAGATACAATCCGATAAACACAGCTACTGCGCCCCCGATAACCCAGAGACTTTGCGGCAGGATTGTCGCCCCTCCCACGCGCAAAGGCGCATCCCCCGAAAACGCGGGAAAGCTATGAATTTGTTTGCCAAAGAGAACCTGAGCCGCGCCCTGAATGAAAATAGACGCCCCAATCGTGATGATGATCAGGGATACGACTGGCGCTCCACGCGCTGGCTCTATGGCCAGCTTGTTCATGGCAACACCCAAACTGGCGGTCAGGACAATCGCCACCAGTGCGGCCAATGGCAACGGCAAACCCGCCGCATAACCCGCCACAGTGATCATACCGCCCAGCATGACGAATTCACCCTGGGCAAAGTTCACCACGTCAGATGCATTGTATATGATCGTGAAGCCAAGCGCGACCAGGGCGTAAACTGCACCCACGGTCACCCCTGAGAACAGGAATTGCAAAAGTTCGGACATTTTGACCTCTAGCTGGATACGGCGGAACAATCCCGGCGCGGGCGCCGGGATCAGTGTCAGCGCCGGTGATTATTCCACGAGCGTCCAAGCACCGTCGCGGATTTCAAGCATGCGGAACGCGCTGAGATCGAGGCCAAGGTGATCATCGGGGGCAAATGTATAGGTGCCCGTAGTCCCCACCAGGCCCGCGGTCGCCTCGATCGCGTCGCGGATATCCTGTGGGTCGCTTGATCCTGCGCGCGCGATTGCATCGGTCAGGATCAGGAAAGCATCATGGGCATAGCCGCCAAAGGTGCTTACAGGCGTACCCGTCTTGGCCTCGAACGCTGTTTTATAGGCCAATGCGATTTCCTTCTGGGGGTCATCATCGTCCAGAATATCGGCAACCAGCAGCGCGGTTCCTGGCAGGCGAATGCCTTCGGCCGCACTCGCACCAGCCAATTCGATAAACCCGTTCGATGCCACACCGTGCGACTGATAGAAGGGGATGTCCAGACCAAGTTGGGCATAGTTGCGGGTCACAATGGAGGGGCCCTGACCGAAACCGGGATTGATCAAGGCCTCGACACCCTGCGCGGCGCGGATATTGGTCAATTGGGCGGTCATATCCACATCGGTGGGGTTGTAGTTTTCATCGGCTACAAGGTTAAGCCCATAATCGCCGATCACGTCACTGCATTGCGCCCGCATCGAGGCACCAAAACCGTCAGTGCCGGAAATCATGGCCACATTGGTAAAGCCGCGTGCCACGATATCCTCAAAAATTTTCTGGCAGGCCATACGGTCTGTGTGCGGTGTCTTGAAGGTAAAGGGGCGCACGGGGGCGATGATTTCAATCGCACCGGCGAGTGAGATGAACGGAATTTCCGCATCCTCGGCGACCGACAGGATCGACATTGTTGCACCTGTGGTGGTGCCGCCGATAATTGCCACGACCTCGTCATCCTCGATCAGACGGGTGGCAAAGGTGCGTGCGCGGTTCGGGTCGCCGCCATCATCGTAATGAACAAGGCGCACGGTTTCGCCATTTATGCCCCCGGCCGCGTTCAGCTCTTCCACCAGCATTTCCAGTGTCTTGACCTGCGGGTCTCCCAAAAACGCGGCAGGGCCAGTGGCCGAGATGCTGGCCCCGATGCGAATTTCCGCCATTGCAGGCGCGGCCAGACCGAAGGCGGCCAGCGTAACGATAACTTTTGTTGTGCTCTTCATGAGTGTCTCCTCCCCGAGACGGGTTGATATGGGATCAGGAAATCTGACGTCGCCACATCGCGCGGGTAAATCGCGGTGTGACAAAGGCAGGGTCGGTCAGGCAGGCATTGCCTGCCGGATTCGCGCCGGTGACATGGAAATCACTGAATGCGGCGGATTGGTTGACAAAGATATTGCCGGTCAGGTTGATCGACAGATTCACGCCTGCGCGGGCAAATTCCGGAATGGCACGGGTAATGCGATCCTCATCTGTGTCATAAAGTGCAGCGGTGATGGCGCCTTGTTCGCGCGCCAGCCCTGTGGCGCGGGCAAGAGCCGATGCCGCGTCTGGCGTCTGCACGACAAAGCTGACAGGGCCGAAATATTCCTGCGCTGACAAGTCATCTGCATCCGACAGCATAAGCGGCGTGCCATCCCGCAGCACGCGACCCTGCGTGCGGGCCTGCTCCAGCCGCGCCGCTGTGGCCGGATTGGCAATCGCGCCAGTCACGGCGCCCGCGCGGGCAGGATCGGCCAGCAACCGATCCAGTGCAGCGGCAATGCCTTGGGCCACTTCCTCAGGGGATTTATGGCCTTGATCGCTCTCAATGCCCCCTTGCGGAACTATCAGAGTCTGGGGGGATGTACACATCTGCCCCGAATAGAGCGCCAGCGAAAACGCCAGATTATCGCACATTCCCTTGAAATCCGGCGCGCCCAGTATTGTAACTGTATTCACACCCGCTTCTTCAGTGAAGAGGTGCGCGTGCCGTGCATTCTCGCGCAGCCAGTCACCGAATGCCTTGCCGCCTGTGTAATCAATCAAGCGGATTGCGGGGTTTGTGGCCAGTGTTTGTGTGATTTCCGCTCCGGGCGCGTCGACAGCAAGCAAAATTGCATCCGCAGGCAGGCCAGCTTCGACAAAAACCTGCCTGAGCGTGGCAACTGTCAGCGCCAGTGGCAGGATTGCGCGCGGGTGGGGTTTGATGATGACCGGATTGCCTGTTGCAAGGCTGGCAAACAGGCCGGGGTAGCTGTTCCATGTCGGGAATGTGTTGCACCCGATGCTCAGCGCCACACCTGCGGGCACCAAGGCCCAATGTTTTTCCAGCCGCAGCGGCGCGGCCTTGCCTTGTGGCTTTTCCCAGATCGCGCTTTGGGGATAGCGTGTCATTTCCTGCCATGCCAGCGCGACAGCCTCCAGCGCGCGATCCTGTGCATGGGGGCCACCGGCCTGAAAGGCCATGGCGAATGCCTGCCCGGTGGTATGCTGTGTCGCGTGTGCGATCAGAAAGGATTGCGCGTTCAATCGCATCAGCGCCTCGATCAGCGCACCGACACGCGCGGCGGGGCTTGCCGCAGCGAGGGCGGGGGCCGCTGCCTGTGCTGCAGTGATCAGATCAGCCGGGTTGGCTGCCGGATAGGAAATATCAAGTGTCAGCCCATAGGGTGATTCTTCAGCGCCAAGGCGGTGTGATTCGGGATGGCCATCCAGTTCAAAGCGCTGCCCCAGCAGCGCATCAAACGCGGCCTCACCTGCTGCGCGCGATCCCTCGCCATAAAGCTTTTCACTTGGAACTTCTTGAAACGGCGCCCAATATCCGCGCGCGCCCAGTGCTGCCTGCGCAGCATCCAGAAGCCCTGCATGGCGATCAAAAAACTTTGTCATCTGTTCCTCCTGCCGCGACTGCGATGGCCGTCCTCCCGACATGCTAAATAACATTGACCGACCGGTCGATTTATGCAACATATTTTTTGAAGCTGCCGAAATTTTTTCGCTTATTGCGTAAAAACCCCTTCTGGGATGGAGAATCTTATGACGGACACTGTTTTGACGGATTTGGCCGAGGGCGTGCTGACAATCGTGCTCAACCGTCCGGACAAGCTGAATGCCTTCAATGAGGAGATGCATCTGGCGCTGCGCGCAGCAATTCAGCGGGCGATTGAAGACGCCGATGTGCGCGCGGTTTTACTGACGGGCGCAGGCCGGGCCTTTTGCGCAGGGCAGGATCTGGGCGACCGTGATCCGCGCAAGGGCACTGGTACACCTGATCTGGGGGCCACGCTGGAGCAGTTTTATAACCCCACGCTACGCCTGATTCGGGCATTGGAGAAGCCGGTTATCTGCGCGGTGAATGGTGTGGCGGCCGGGGCCGGGGCCAATATCGCGCTAGCCTGTGATATCGTCCTGGCGTCACAAAAGGCGCGTTTTATTCAGGCATTTTCAAAAATAGGTCTGGTGCCGGATGCAGGTGGCAGCTGGTCGCTGACCCGTATTCTGGGAGAGCCGCGCGCCAAGGCGCTCGCCTTCACCGCCGAAGCGCTGAGCGCGCAACAAGCCGCCGACTGGGGCCTGATCTGGAAGGCTGTGGCGGATGAAACCCTGTTGACTGACGCGCGCGAACTGGCGCAATCCCTCGCCATTGGCCCGACGCGCGGGCTGGGATTGACCAAACGCCTGATACAGGCCGCCGCCACCAACAGCCTGGATGAACAGCTTGATATGGAACGTGATGCTCAGCGAGAGGCGGGGCGCACCCGCGACTATGCCGAAGGCGTAACCGCGTTTTTGGAAAAGCGGCCCGCACAATTCCGGGGAGAGTGACATGAATGATCTGGAACTCGCGCAAGCTTGCGCTGCTGCCATGTGGGGCGAAGATCTGGCCTCGCAGAATTTGGGGATGGTGCTGGAAGATGTCACGCCGGGGCGGGCGGTGATGCGTATGAAAATCACGTCTGCCATGGTCAACGGTCACGGCACGGCCCATGGCGGGTATATTTTTACCCTGGCCGATAGCGCATTTGCATTTGCCTGCAACACTGTCGATCAGCGCTCAGTGGGCCAGCAGGCGTCTATCACATATCTGGCACCGGCATTTTGCGGGGATGTGCTGACCGCCACCGCGACCGAGCGCGCCCGACAGGCCCGCAGTGGCCTATATGATGTCACGGTCACAAACCAAAATGACGCGCTTATCGCAGAATTTCGCGGGCATTCCCGCACAGTCAAGGGCCGTCTGTTGGGTAATTAACCCCAGACCGACAATCCGAGGGAGGAAATCTTGGACAATCTCACCCCATCAAAGCAAAGCCTCGACCCTATAGAAATCGCATCCCGCGACGAAATCGAGGCGCTGCAATTTCACCGCATGAAGCGTTCCCTGAAACACGCTTATGAAAATTCGCCCTTCTATCGGAAACGCTTCATCGAATATGACGTCCACCCGGAAGAGTTGAAAACTCTGGCGGATATCGCGAAGTTTCCCTTCACTGTGAAACAGGATCTGCGCGAAACCTATCCATTTGGCATGTTTGCCGTCCCCCGCGAAAAACTGGTGCGGATTCATGGATCTTCGGGGACGACCGGGAAACCTACGGTTGTGGGCTATACCGCCAGCGATATTGACAACTGGGCTAATCTGGTTGCGCGCTCCATCCGGGCAGCAGGCGGGCGTCGCGGTGATATCTTGCACAATGCCTATGGTTACGGTTTGTTCACCGGCGGGCTGGGCGCGCATTACGGGGCCGAACGTCTGGGCTGTACTGTCGTGCCGATTTCGGGCGGCATGACCGAGCGGCAGGTTTCATTGATCCACGATTTCAAACCGCGCATCATTATGGTGACGCCAAGCTATATGCTGTCGATTCTGGATGAATTTCGGCGTCAGGGGATTGATCCGCGCGAAAGTAGTCTGGAGGTCGGGATTTTTGGCGCCGAGCCATGGACAAATGCGATGCGCGAGGAGATCGAACAGGCGTTCAATATGCAGGCGGTCGATATCTATGGCCTGTCCGAGGTTATGGGCCCGGGCGTGGCGCAAGAATGTGTTGAAACCAAAGACGGGCTGCACATCTGGGAAGACCATTTCTATCCCGAAATCATAGATCCTGTCACCGGCGAGGTGTTGCCAGACGGACAGATGGGTGAATTGGTGTTCACCACTCTGACCAAAGAGGGGCTGCCAATGGTTCGCTATCGCACCCGCGACCTGACGCGCCTTTTGCCCGGAACGGCGCGATCCATGCGCCGGATCGAAAAGATCACCGGGCGCAGCGATGACATGATCATTCTGCGCGGTGTCAACGTGTTCCCAACCCAGATCGAGGAACAGATCCTGAAATGCGCGGGTCTTACAGCGCATTTTCAGATAGAACTGGGGCGGTCGGGGCGCATGGACAACATGACTGTCCATGTCGAATGCACCCCAGATATGGCGAGTGCTGATGCGCGGGCAAAATCTGCGAAGGAACTGGCGCATCACATCAAATCGGTGGTCGGTGTTTCGACCCGCGTCGAGGTCTGCGAACCTGCAGGAATTGCGCGCTCCGAGGGCAAAGCCAAACGGGTAATTGACAATCGACCCAAGGAATAGGCGGCTCTGGCACAGGGCAGGTGACAAGCCTGTGCATAGCACTTATATCGAGGAAAGGCGCAGAAATGCGCCTTTTCGCTGAGTAAATTGAATTCGTCCTGACAACAGGAAGCATAATATGGCCCGAACACGCGCACAAGATTTCGCAGAAAAACAACGCGTTATTTTAGACAGTGCCGCCGAGGTCTTTGCCGAACAGGGCATGGAGAAAGCATCGATGGCGCAAGTGGCGGCACGGGCGCAGGTATCAAAACCGCTGCTGTATCATTACTATCCCAGCAAGGATGCCTTGATCTTTGCCATTATCACCACGCATCTGGAAGAATTGGACGCCGTGATCGCGGGTGCCGACGATGACCCCCATCTTGCGCCAGATCAACGCTTGCGCCGTCTGGTGGGGGCCGTGTTGGAAAGCTATCGCGGCGCCGACAACGAACACAAGGTTCAGCTAAACGCGACTGCCGCCCTGTCGGATGAACAGAAAACCCAGATCACGGCTTTGGAGCGCAGGATTGTGCGGCGGTTTGCAGCTGTGCTGGAACAGATCAACCCTGATCTGAACTCGACGGAACGTCCCCTTTTGATGCCGGTCACCATGTCTTTATTTGGGATGATGAACTGGGTCTATATGTGGTTCAAGGATGGGGGGCGCATCTCGCGTGAGGATTATGCCGATGTGGCCACGACGCTGATTCTGGAAGGGATCAAATCGGTGCGGTAATACCTGCCCGCTCAAGCACCAGCGGGTTATATTCCGGGGCCTGCGCGCGGGGGCGTTCGGGTTCTGGTGCCTCCAGCGCCTCTGTCGGTGCCAACCGGTCGCGCGCTTCTAGCGCCAGACGCTGATAAATTGCCGTTCCGCGGCGTTTCCAGTCAATCTCATCCGCTGTCAGCATCCGCACAACGCGTGCGGGCGCGCCCACCACCAGCGCGCCTGCGGGAATGTTTTCCCCCGCCTTGACGAAGGCCATGGCCGCAATGATGGCGTTTTCACCGATCACCCCAAGTTCATCAACAAAATCGATAAGTGTTTGATTTCATTTAGGCCGAATGGCCAAAAATGTTACAACAAGAGCGCTGTCAGGCTGGCTTTGGCAGGTTGAGTGTTTCGAAGAGGTCCAGTTGCTCCGGTGTGGTTTTGCTTATTCCGTGGAAGCTGCGGCTTCCGGCATATGCCGTGTGTTTCTGGATGCGCGACAGGATGTCGAGGGCGACTTGGGGGCTCGCGGTGTGCCCCTTGGCTTTTAGACGCATACGCATGACGCGGTGAAGGGTGAGGGCCAGAAAGCAGATTAGCGCATGAGCGCGGATACGATCTGGCAGCCGGTGGTGAACCGGCGCAATCTCGATGTCGGATTTCAACACGCGAAAGCCACGCTCGATATCGGCCAATGCCTTATAGCGCGCGACGGCGTCAGCCGGTGTGATCTCGGGGACATTGGTCAGCAGGACGAGCTTGCCATCAAACAGGGCCGCTCGGGCGATAGCGTCTTCATCTATGTCCCAACTGAAGCGATCTGCCGTGAGATCGGCCTTGATGAAGCGCGTCAGTTCCGCGTCTGAAATGGCGCGGACAAACCGGCTATAGGCCCCCCGGTCTGAGGCGCGGCGGCCTTTCTCGCTTTTTCCTTCGTCCTGGCGATCAAGCTTTGCGACCATGGCATTGCCCATGGCATCGAGCTCATCAATCCTTGCACGGCGCGCCGCACCCTGTTCCTTCGCGCGCCCGGAATCATGCGCCACAATCAGGCGGTGCCCTTCAAAACTGGCCTCGCGCAACCCGTCACCGTCGCTGAAGTCGAAATTCTGGAAGGTTTCCAGCAGGTCGCTGTAGCGACGCGCAGGCACGGCCAGGATGAACTCCAGCTTGCGCCCGCCCTTATCGGCGATGTCTGTCAGGTGGTGGATGTTGTCGAGGCTCAGCAGGCCGCGATCCGCCACCAGAATGATGCGCTGGATAGGAAATCGCTGCAGGACCGTTTGCAGCATGCCCTGCAGGGTCTTGGTCTCGGACACATTTCCCGGATGCACGGTGTGCATGAGGGGCAGGCCATCGGCGGTCTGCACCACGCCCAACACGAACTGGCGCGCGATGCCGCCTGTTTCCTTGTTCATGCCAAAGGCGCGAACATCATCTTCCAGCCGGGCCTCGCCATGAATCCGCACGGTCGTCAGGTCGTAGAAGACCATTGTGAGATCGTGATCCACGAGTGGCCTGATCTGGCGGGCCAAAGCCTCCTCGACACCCTCAGCGTTGTCCATCAACGCGTCCATAGCGCGAAGCAAATGCTGATGGGTAACGGTCTCGGGCATGGCGGGCATGGCAACAGTTTCCAACCAACGCAGGCAGCCCAGCTTGCTTGTGGCATCGCACAGCCTGTTGAACACCATGGCTCGAACAAGCGCTTCGGCATCAATGCTGCGCTTGCCGGAACGCAGCGCCCGGTTGAGGGCCCGGTCGAACCCAAGGTCTTTCCACAACTCATGCAGGGCAAAGACCGTGCCATAGGTGCGGGCGGGATCGTGTGTAATCTCGTGCGCTGTGTTCTCAAGGCGCCCAACGGCTCTGTTCAACCCATTGATCAGGGGATCAAGCTTCTCAGGCGACAGCCTGTCCAGGCGGCCGAGGTTGGCGACCACCTTGATCCTGACCTTTCCTTCAGCGTCGCGATGCCCCTCCACCAGTTGGAGATAGCTTCGACCGCCTGATTTTGAGATGCGCGTATACATTGGACTAACGTTAAGTCCGAATTCGTCAAACATGCAAGACAATTATCAATGAAACGTGTTACAACAAGGCTTCGTCAAAGCAGGAGCCTTTGGGACGATAACTCATTGATAACTATAGCATCGGAAAACCGTAGATAGCGAATTTACCCAATTTGCTGTCGAACTTCGGGATCACGCCTTCATCCATGACAACAGCGTTCATCCCCACCATCGCATTTCGCCCCACATGGCAGCCATGCAACACCGCGCCATGTCCGATATGGCCGCCTTCCTCGATCACGACATCCTTGTCAGGAAAGCTGTGAACGACGCAGGTTTCCTGCACGTTGCAGCCCCTATGCAGCATAATGCGCCCAAAATCACCCCGCAGCACCGCCCCCGGCCCGACATAGGCCGCAGGCCCTATAATCACATCCCCGATGATCGTAGCGTCTGGATGAACGAAGGCGGCAGGGTCGATTACCGGGCGGATGCCATCCCATGACCATATGCTCATTCGGCGGCCTCTTGCGTTTTGGCAACCATGGTCAAAACATCATATTGCGCCACGATTTCAGACTTCTGGTTGGAGACCTGACAATCCCAGCGCACCTCGCCATGTTCGGCATTGGCGCGCGGGTTGATATCTTTGCAGGTCAGCCGCACCTGCAATGTATCCCCAAAATAGACCGGCGTCAGAAAGCGCATGTTATCCACACCGTAATTGGCCAGAACAGGGCCGGGGGCCGGATCGACAAACAGCCCCGCCGCAAAGGAGGCGATCAGATAGCCATGCGCCACGCGATCCTCGAAAAACGGATTTGCGCGCGCGGCCTCGCTGTCCATATGGGCGTAGAATGTGTCGCCGGTAAATTCCGCGAAATGTTCGACATCCGCTTGCGTGATCTGGCGGCTGGCTGTGACCAGTTGATCACCGATGCGCAACTCCGCCAGAGATTTGCGAAAAGGATGGATGTCCGATTGCGCGGGCGCGCCCTCGACCCAGCGGCCTGTGACAGCAGACAGCAATTCAGGCGCGCCCTGAACCGCTGTACGTTGCATATAGTGTTTCACACCGCGCATGCCGCCCATTTCCTCACCGCCGCCAGCGCGACCCGGCCCGCCATGCACCAGACCCGCCAGCGGCGATCCATGCCCGGTAGAGCTTTTGGCCGAGGCGCGGTTCCCGATCAGGATACGACCGTGATAGGGTGCCAGCCCCAGAACCATGTTCCGTGCGATATCAGGATCATTCGTGAAGACGGAGGATACAAGCGACCCTTTGCCCATCGCGGCCAGTGCGACCGCTTGTTCTGCATCTTCATAGGGCATCAGCGTAGCAACCGGCCCGAAGGCCTCGCACTCATGCACGGCGGCTGCGTTCATGGGGTCATCGGCCAGCAGCAGAACCGGGCTGAGATAGGCCCCTTGTTCAAACCCCTCTGGCGTGGCATCGGGATCCCCCGCGACAATGCGCGCCACAGTTTGCAACTCGCGGATGCGCGCGCGCACCTCTTCGCGTTGATCCACACTGGCGAGCGGGCCAAGACGCGTGGCGCTCTCTGCGGGCAAGCCCGGCATTGCCGCTGTGAGACGGGTGTTGAGTGCGGCAATCAGCGGTTCGATATATCCGGCCGGTGCCATGACACGGCGAATGGCTGTGCACTTCTGTCCGGCCTTGGCGGTTATCTCGCGCGCAACCTCTTTGACAAACAGGTCAAATTCTGGCGCGCCCGGCCCTGCATCGGCCCCGAGTATCGATGCGTTCAGGCTGTCCGCTTCCATGGTGAAGCGCGTCGAATTTTCAACAATTGCCGGATGGGCGCGCAATTTGCGCCCCGTCCATGCCGATCCGGTAAAGGTAACCGCATCCTGCCCGGTGACATGATCGAGAAGATCCCCCACTGACCCGCAGATCAGTTGCAGCGCCCCTTCGGGCAATATGCCCGTATCCATAATCCGGCGCATGACCAGTTCTGTCAGATAGGCCGTTTGCGACGCAGGTTTGACAATACAGGGTACCCCCGCAAGCAATGTGGGCGCGATTTTTTCCAGCATCCCCCAGACAGGGAAATTATAAGCATTGATATGCACCGCTACACCAAGCAAGGGCGTCAGGATATGCTGCGCCGAAAAGCTGTGATCGCGTGACAGCAATTCGACATCACCCTCGGTCAAAACACGCGTATTGGGCAATTCGCGCCGCCCCTTGGAGGCATAGGCCAACATCGTGCCGATTCCGCCCTCGATATCAACCCAACCATCAGCACGCGTGGCGCCTGTGCGGAAGCTCTCGATATAGAACTCTTCCTTATGTTCCATCAGCGCCAGCCCCAGCGCCTTGAGCATCAGGGCGCGGTCGTGAAATGACATGGCCCGCAAGGCAGGGCCGCCAGTTTTGCGCCCCCAATCCAATGCGGCCGCCATGTCAATGCCTGTGGCATCAATATGAGCGACCAATTCACCCGTTGCAGCATCCAGCAGGGGCTGGCCGTCGCGATCGCCGCGTATCCAGCGCCCACAAATCAGACTTTCAAGACGGCGCGGGGCCTGTGAGGCGGTCATGGTCATAATATTCCTGTTGTTCGAGAGCGTGTCGCGTTCATTCGCAGTCACGCGAGCCACTCTAACCTTAAGGTGTCGCATGTCTTTTTGCGCAAAACCGGTTCTGACTTTTGCGCGACATGCTCTAACGGGCTACAGCCCTCGTCGCTCAGAGGCCGCAGGCGGCCAGTCGGGTGCTGGCCAAACTCTGCCATTCGTCGCGCAAGGCCTCATTGGGGCGGCGGCGCAAACCAAACCGGGCCTGCACATCGAAGCGCGGTGAATGCGCCATACCGAAACCGGCGGCCACGCGTGGCATCCAGTAGCTGATACTGTCGCGCACACCGCCGGGGTCAGATTCTACCAGTCGCGCGAGGCCTTCCAGACCCAATTCGGCATGACGGGCTTCACGCGGGGCGATCTGGCGGAATGTCTCGGCAAGTGGCGCATAGGAAATCTGCGACAGCTCTGTCATCTGCACAGTGGTTGCCAGCCCTTGCAACACATTCATCACAACGGCATCTGTCCAGTCGGTGATCGGGTAATGAAACACCGACAGCCGCATATCGCCCGATTGGCGCGCTTGGCCCAGATCATCAATCCGCGACACACGCGCAGCCCAGTCATGCTGGGATTGATACCGCGCGGTTGCAGTGCCAAAATCCGCCATCACCGCCAAGACACGTTCGGCATGATCGGCCTTTTCCAGGGTGATGCGACAGGCTGCGATCCGCTCTTTTATACCCGGTGCCGAATTGATCGCAGCGGCAAACCCGGCAGAGGCCGCCAATTCGCTGTCCACGAACGAGCCCATCAGGCGCAACAACTCGCCACGATAGCGCGGGGGGACATTGCCGGGCGCGGTCAGCACACCGCCCTTTGCCAGATACTCCTCTACAGAGATTATATCATTCGTCATAGCTGACCACCACTTTCTGACTGATTGGGAAGGCCTGACATGACAGAACATAGCCCGCGCGCACTTCGTAATCTTCAAGGGCGTGGTTGATGGCCATTTCCACCTCGCCCTCCAGAACCTTGCAGCGGCAGGTAGAGCAGACACCAGCCTTGCACGAATAGGGGGCATCCATATCCGCGGCGAGTGCGGCCTCGAGAATGGATTGCCCTTCGCGCGGCAAGGTCAGGTTGCGGGTGGTGCCATCCAGTGTAACTGTGGCTTGCACGCCTTCGCCTGCAGGGATTGCCGTGGCGGATACAGCGCGCGCTTTGGCGCGGCCCGGCTGACTGCTGGCAAAAAGTTCGAATTTGATCTGTTCATCCTTCAGCCCATGTTCGCGCAGAGAGGCCGCGATTGTCAGCATCATGGGTTCGGGGCCACAGATATAGGCGGTATCCACCGATGCCGGATCAATCCAGCCGCGGAACAGATGCGCCATTTTACCAGCGTCAATACGGCCGGTGAACAGATCGATTTCCTGTCCTTCCTGTTCCAGCACATGGATAACCGATAACCGGCCCAGATACATGTTTTTCAAATCCTCCAGCTCCTCTCGGAACATGATGGTGTTGATCTGGCGGTTGGCATAGACCAGCGTGAACCGCGATTTGGGTTCACGGCTCAGAACGGTTTTGATGATCGACAATAGCGGCGTTATTCCTGACCCACCTGCAAACCCCAGATAATGCCGCGCTGCAGTCGCATCCAACGGCGTGAAGAAACGGCCCATGGGGGGCATTGCGTCAATTAGGTCACCCGGGGCCAGATTTTCATTGGCCCATGTGGAAAATGCGCCGCCATCCACACGCTTTATCCCAACACGCAAAAACCCCTCGTCTTTGCCGGCGCAGATGGAGTAGCTGCGGCGCAATTCTTCGCCGTCAAAATCGCGGCGGAATGTCAGATACTGCCCTTGGATGAAATCAAACAGGGCGCGGTCTTCCTCGCGCGGGGCCAGAGTAACGACAACAGCATCGCGGGTTTCGCGGCGCACTTCCGTAACTGTCAGGGGATGAAATCGTGCCATTGCGGGTGTCCTTTGCATGCTTAGATGCATTTGAAGTAGTCGAAGGGTTCAAGGCAGTCAGTGCAGCGATAGCTGGCCTTGCACGGGGTAGAGCCGAATTGGCTGACCTTTTCAGTCGCGCTTGATCCGCAGCGCGGGCATGCGATTACCAGATTGGAATTGCCTGCCAAACGCGAGATCCGACCCGCCAGTCGCCCATCGGCGGCCGTGCCGTCAACAGGCGGCGCGATGCCATAGGCGCGCAGCTTTTCGCGCCCTGCTTCCGTGATCCAGTCCGTTGTCCATGGCGGCGATAGCTGGCGTTTCAGTTCCAGCTTTTCTATGCCATGGTTGCGCAGGGCGGTTTCGATATCCAGATTGATCACGCCGGTCGCTGGACAGCCCGAATAGGTGGGCGTTACCGTCACAACCAGCGTGTCACCCTGCCAGGCAACATCACGGATGATGCCCAGATCGGTCAGCGAAATCGCAGGGATTTCAGGATCTGGGATTTCTGCCAGCCAATCCCAGACCTGTGCGGTATTGGGGCGCGTTTGCATGATGTTACCAGCGCGCACCGGGATAGGCGCGTTGCAAGAACTGCATCTGAGCCAGAATAAAGCCCAGATGTTCGCTATGCACGCCGCGTTTCCCGCCGCCCATGCCACTGACGCCCTGTTGCCAGACATCGCCCGGATGCTTCAGCGTGGCTTCTTCCAGAACTTGGGCAACGGTTTGGCACCATGCCGCGCGCAGACTGGAAGGCAATGGCATAATGCCCGCATCCGCCAAGGCCACATCATGCAGATCATCCGTGAACATTTCACCCGTATAGGGCCACAGACTGTCCAGAGCATTTTGCATGCGCTCGTGGCTCTCGTCAGTGCCGTCACCCAAACGCACCACCAGATCGGCGGATCGTTCCAGATGATAGGCCGCTTCCTTCCATGCCTTCGCCGCGATTTCCGCGATCCGCGCATCGCCGGACTCGCGTGCGGCGGCCAGGAGTTCCAGATGGAACACATCAAACAGGAATTGCCGCATCAACGTGTGGCCAAAATCACCATTGGGGCGCTCGACCAGCAGGAGGTTGCGAAACGCTCCGGCATCACGCAGATAGGCGAGATTGTCAGCGGTGCGGCCCGCGCCTTCGATCTCACCTGCATATTCCAGCCAGAGCTGGCATTGTCCGATCAGATCCAGCGCCTGGTTGGCCAGCGCAATATCTTCTTCCAGAACAGGGGCCAGCCCGCACCACTCGGATACACGGTGGCCCAGGATCAGGGCATTGTCGCCTGTGCGCAGCAGCCATTCAAACATCGCATCGCGGTGGGGCAGAAGCGCAGCCGCAGAGCCGGATTTGCCCTGCGCGCCCGCTTGATCTGCGGCCAGTTTTTCGACATCCGGGGTCATGACATCAGGGAGCGACGGCATCACATATGCCCCACTTCTTCGGGTATGTCGAAAAATGTGGGATGACGGTACACTTTGGCATTTGACGGCTCGAACAAGGGGCCTTTGTCCGATGGCGAGGACGCCGTGATCACATTGGACGGCACAACCCAGATCGATACGCCCTCGTTCCGGCGGGTGTAAACATCACGGGCATTGTTGATCGCCATTTCAGCATCAGGCGCGTGCAGGCTGCCAACATGGCGATGGTTCAGGCCATGTTGGCCACGGATAAAGATTTCCCAAAGGGGCCATTCGCTGGACATTATGTTCTTCCTCCCATTTCATAGGTCTGGCTGTGGTGAGCGGCGCAAAGCCCCACCCGAGGATCATTGGGCAATTATTCGGCAGCAATTCGCGCGCTGCGGCGGCGTGCATCGGCTTTGCGGGCATGCGCCATCAGGCCGTCACGATACCATGCGCCGTCTTCCCATGCCTTGACGCGTGCGCCCAGTCGCTCTGAGTTGCACGGGCCGTTGCCTGCGATCACAGCAAAGAATTCCGACCAATCGGGTTCGCTGAAATCATAGCCGCCCTTTTCCTCATTCCATTTCAGGTTTTCGTCGGGAACGGTCAGGCCCAGATACTCTGCCTGTGGAACGGTCTGATCCACAAATTTCTGGCGCAATTCATCATTGGTGTTCATTTTGATTTTCCACGCCATTGATTGCGCGGAATGCACTGAATCCTTGTCCGAAGGCCCAAACATCATCAGCGACGGATACCAGAACCGGTTCAGCGCATCCTGCGCCATGGCCTTTTGTTCCGGTGTGCCAGCGCACATTTTCATCATGATGTCATAGCCCTGACGCTGATGGAACGATTCCTCTTTGCAGATGCGGATCATGGCACGGCTATAGGGGCCATAGCTGGTACGTTGCAGCGGCACTTGATTCATGATTGCGGCCCCATCAACCAACCAGCCCACCGCGCCCATATCGGCCCAAGTCAGGGTCGGATAGTTGAAAATGCTGGAATATTTCATCCGGCCGGAATGAAGCCCCTCCAGCAATTCATCGCGGCTGACGCCCAGTGTTTCGGCGGCTGAGTAGAGGTAGAGGCCATGGCCAGCCTCATCCTGCACCTTGGCCAGCAGGATGGCCTTGCGTTCAAGGGTCGGTGCGCGGGAAATCCAGTTGCCTTCCGGCAGCTGACCAACGATTTCGGAATGCGCATGCTGACCGATCTGGCGGATCAAAGTCTTGCGGTAGCCTTCCGGCATCCAGTCCTTCGGCTCGATTTTTTCATTACGGTCTATACGGTCCTGAAACGCGATTTCCTCGGGCGACATCTGTTCGCGGGGTTTGGCGCCTTCGGATTTTACAAGCTGTGCATACATGGCAAGTTTTCCTTTCAGACTCGTTCAATGATAAGTGCGATGCCCTGACCCACGCCAATGCACATTGTGCAAAGCGCGTAGCGGCCCCCGGTGCGGTGCAGCTGATACATGGCTGTGGTGACCAAGCGCGCGCCGGACATGCCCAACGGATGCCCAAGTGCAATCGCGCCGCCATTCGGGTTCACATGGGGCGCATCATCGGGCAGGCCCAATTCGCGCAATGTGGCCAGCGCCTGCGCGGCGAATGCCTCGTTCAACTCAATCACGTCCATCTGGTCGATGCTCAGCCCTGCGCGTGCCAGCACCTTGCTGGCGGCAGGCGACGGGCCGATCCCCATGATGCGCGGGGCCACACCGGCGGCGGCCATTGCCACAATGCGCGCTTTGGGCGTCAGGCCATGGGCCTGTGCTGCGCGGCCCGACAGGATCGCCAGAGCGCAAGCGCCATCATTGACACCGGATGCATTGCCTGCGGTCACGCTCAGGTCAGGGCCGTTGACGCCGCGCAATTTGGCCAGGTGTTCCACCGAGGTGCCGGGGCGGGGGTGTTCATCAGTATCCACGATCAGTGGATCCCCCTTTTTTCGCATGACTGTGACAGGGACAATTTCATCTGCAAACAGCCCGGCCTGTTGGGCCGCCGCCCATCGGGCTTGGCTGCGGGCTGCGAACGCGTCCTGGTCTTCGCGGCTGATCGTGTAATCACTTGCCACGTTATCAGCAGTCTGCGGCATGCTGTCCACACCAAACCGCGCCTTCATCACCGGGTTGATGAACCGCCAGCCGATGGTGGTGTCGTAAACTGCGTTTGTCCTCGAAAATGCGGTTTCGGCTTTTGGCATGACAAAAGGCGCGCGGCTCATGCTCTCGACGCCACCTGCCAGAACAAAATCGCAATCACCGGCCTTTATCGCACGGGCCGCCATGCCAACGGCATCCATGCCCGAGCCGCATAAACGGTTGATTGTGGTGCCCGGTACATCGACAGGCATTCCGGCCAGCAGCACGGCCATCCGGCCCACATTGCGGTTATCCTCGCCCGCCTGATTGGCGCAACCGAAAATCAGGTCATCGACCGCCGACCAATCCACATCAGGATTGCGGGTCATCAGCGCGACCAGTGGCACCGCCGCCAGATCATCCGCGCGTACGCTGGATAGTGCCCCGCCATAACGGCCAATTGGCGTGCGAACTGCATCGCAGATAAACGCGTCTTGCATTCCTGAATTCCCCCGAATCTTCCTCCGGTCGCGGATGCGTTGCAGCGCCGTAACCATGGGGTCGAGATACCATCGAATACATTACAGTTCAAATGTATTTTTTAGATTTCTGTAATGTTTGGCGATAATGATCTTGGAGAAGCTGCCTGGACTCAGCGTAACCTGTTGATTTGTTGCATGCTTTCTGGTGTTGATGCCGGAAGGAAGCCCGAGGCATCCGCCAGCACGGCGATGTCCAGTTCAGCGGGAGGGGTCAGAGCCAAGTATAAATCGCGGAACAGTTCGCGCGCGCGCGTGCCTGACCAATCCTGTGGCAATAGCGACACCGGCAAAAACGGATCACGCAACACCGCAGCGCGATAGCTATGAACCAGCAATAACCGCAGCGTCAGGGCATCCGCAGGGGTAAGGGTATGGCCTTGTTCAAGCGCGGTTGCGACAGGCAGAAACCGTGCCAAAAACGTGTCATATCTATCCTGCAGCGGTCTGAGTTCCCAAAATGCCGCTATGCCGGGCATGGCCTCGGGCTGAGAATCCGGCACCCGCATGACCAGCCGCGCGCCATCAGGCATCTGGCCCCAATCAGGGGCCAGCCAGCACCCGCCGCCGACCTGCGCCATATGAAACTGCCGCCGTGTTTCATCGGGCAGTTCGTCCACCGCAAGCAATTGCCAACCCGCGGGGCGCGCATCATGCGTGTAAAGGCGCGCCGTGGCTTGGGCAAATTCGGCGCGCGCCGTTGGCGCCAGGCGGTAAAAGCTGCGCCGGCCCTGTCGTTCGCCCTGCAAACGCCCTGCCACGACAAGGCGCGAAACTGCCGTACGGACAAGGTTTTCACGGATCCCGATGCGGTTACAGATTTCAATCAGGCTGCCCATCCACAGCACCTCGCCGCGCGGGACGACGACATCGCCGTAAACCGTTACGATAAAAGACGCGGCGGTAATCTGCATATCGTTCACAAGCGATGTTACAAGCGCGATCTCGGCCATTCCAAGCGTCCTTTTGCGTGCATCTGTAGCGCGTTCGCGCAATGGGCGGCATGCATCGGCCCCCTCTATATATGCGATAAAAAGGAAATCCCACGGGATTTCGTTTTGGCAGGAAGACTGCGGGAAAATGCTTATCTTGGCGGTTTCGTGGCCTTGGGGGGCAACCAGCATAGCGCGGGCATCGCACGCCATGGGGCTGCGATCACCCGGTTTCGGATGGAGCCTGCGCGGGTTGGAGAAGCGCTTGATGTCATCGAAAACATCGGCACGGGCGGGTCGCGGGTCTGAGAGGCCAGGTTGCCTGTTCACTCATGTGGCGTTGCTGTCGATCTGAACACTTCGATGGCGGGGTATTGGCAATGGTCAGGATCTTCCGAAGGGGCGGTTGATGCGGATCAGAACGACATCCCCGAAGACGTTGTATTTGCCTTCAAAACCGATGGCGTCTTATGGGGCGGCAAGTGGCACCATTTTGATGGCATGTATTTTGAATATCGGCCAGAGTTCATCCTTTATGCGCGTCTGGCCGATACACTGCAGATTTACCGAAGCACCGTGATATTCACGTAATCACCTCGACTTCCGCGGCCAAAAATTTCAACCAGGATTGTCGCTCCCCCGTTCACGATATTTCGGGCTGCAACAGGGTCGATGTATCCGTTCATCACCATGCGCTCCATGATCGCGCGGTTCTCTGTGCCAGCAAAAAAAGAATCCCATTGATCTCCTCGCTGAGCAATACCGAAACGGTGGTAGTTGGCACGGTCTTGGCGAAGAATCTGCCAAGGTTCCGTAAGTCTAACCCCCTGAGAATTAAAAAGGTCTTCTCGGCCGATATAGGCAACATAGCTCTCGACAACTTGCTGTGCGGTCGCTGAACCAGCGACCCACAGGGACAGGCAGGCAGTCGCCAGAAAAGTGAAATGCTTCATAATATCTCCTTGTACAATATATATCGAGCGTTGCGGTGCTCACGGAACCTGTCAGCCGAAATCCCCCAAGCGGCCTGCGGTCTGAAGTCAAAATCGGCTAAAGCTGGCTTATGAACAAGCTTTTTTTCCACCCCCAGCCGCGTCTGTGGTCGCTAAGGGGGGCGGTGTCGGGCGTATGAGACCGCAGCTTCGCCGTTCGTGTCAAACATCTCTTCACAAGGCGCGCTGGGCGCAGGCCCATGCCTATCCGCAGCAGCCTTCGCAACCACAGGCTGATTGCAAGCAATATGAAGCGCTATCTGCTGCGGGGATTGGCCCATTTTTTTCAAAGGACGTTGACAGAAGGATGAAGTCGAGGTTACGTCTCGTTCGTTAAGCGAACATATATCCGTAGGGCGTACAGAAGAACCGTGACAAAATCAAACCGTCTCGCCGTTGCCCGGCTGTGGTACGAAGCCAATAGCTTCAACCCTTCGCCACAGAGCCTGTCTGCTTTTCAGAAGCGTGAATGGGAAAGTGGCGCGTCCGCGGCCACGCTTTATCGCGGAACCGCCACCGAAATGGGCGCAGTGGTTGCCTTCGCCGAGCAGAACCCCGATTGGCAGATTGAATACCTGCGCTGCACTTCAGCCCCGCCGGGCGGCCCGGTAAAACAGGCCGATCTGAACCGCATCATGGATGAGATCGTCGAGGGTATCTGTGGTGACAGTTGGGATGCGGTGTATCTATCCCTTCATGGTGCGCTGATCGGCACCGAAGATCTTAGCCCCGATCATACGCTGATCGCGCGCATCCGCGCTGCAATCGGGCCTGATGTGCCCTTGGCGGCAAGCTTCGACATGCATGCCTGCTTCGACCCTGCCATCGCGCCCTTGCTGGATATAATGACAATCTATCGCACCTATCCGCATGTTGACATGTTCGATACGGCCGCACGCGCGCTCAACCTCTTGCGCCAGACAAGCGAAGGGAAAATATGCCCGGCCGTCACCCTGCATCCGGTGCCGATGCTGCCGCCAAGCCATGAAATGCGCACCGATCAAGGGCCGATGGCCGAGCTTCTGGCGCTGGCGCAGCAAGAGGCCGCGCCGGGGCTGTATCATGTCGATATCGCGGGGGGTTTTGCGTTTGCCGACACGCCACATGCGCAGGCCTGTATTGCGCTGTGCCATGAGGCAGGCACCGATATATCCGAGACCGCAGAACGGTTGGCACAGGCAACCCTATCCCGGCATGCCGCGTTTCAGCCCAGTCTGCCGGGGCCAGAGAGCGGGCTGGATCAGGCCATAGAGAAACTCAATGCCGGAACCCGTTGGCCAATTGCAGTAATCGATGCTGCCGACAATCCGCTGTCAGGCGGGATTGGTGACACCACGGCGCTGTTGCATGCGTTAATGGCGCGACAATGCAAGCTTCCAGTTGTATTTGCCTTTTTCCACGATCCAGCACTGGTGGAACGCGCGCATCAACTGCGCGAAGGTGCCTCGATCTCTGCGCGACTGGGGGGGCGGATTGCACCCGGCTTTGGCGCACCTGTCCCGTTTGAAGGAAAAATCCGGCGCCTCACCAATGGACAGTTTCGCAATACAGGGCCAATGGAACACGGTATGCCGGTCAATCTGGGCCGCACGGCAGTATTGCAATCGGGCCAAGTGCAGATTGTGATTTCCGAAACCTGCCAAAGTGCAAATGACCCCGGCTGGTGCGACCTTCACGGCATTGACCTGTCGCAAACCGCGTTGTTCTGCGTCAAGGCCAAGAACCATTTCCGCGCAAGCTTTGCGCCCCTGTGCGGCGCCATTATCACCATCGACGCCCCTGGCCCCGCCCCCGCCAATCAAAGGCTGCTCAGCTATCACCACGTTCCCCTCCATTACCTAACCCCGCAAAAGGTCAAGCCATGATACAAACACCCGAAACCGTTACTGTGGATGCCGTGATTATCGGCGGCGGCCATAACGGGCTGGTTTGCGCCGGGTATCTGGCAAAGGCCGGGTTGAAAACTGCAGTGGTCGAGCGCCGCTCTATCGTGGGGGGGGCCTGCGTGACCGAAGAGTTCTTTCCCGGTTTCCGCAACTCTTCCTGTGCCTATCTGGTCGGACTGCTTGCACCCGAAGTGATCCGCGATCTGGACTTGCCGCGCCATGGGCTGGAGATACTGGAACGCCAGGGCGGCACTTTCAGCCCCGCGCTTGACGGCTCGCATATCGAATTGCTGGCCGACAAGGCGGCAGTCAAGGCCCAGTTGTCGGCCAGTGATGCCATTGCCTATGAGGAACTCAGCGCCCTGTTGGATCGCGCCGCCGTTGTGATGCGCGCCATCGCCCGCGAACGCGCACCCGACATGACGGGCGGCTGGGCCGAGATGTGGCAGGCTGCGCGCGCTGGCTGGCATCTGCGCCAGCTTCCTGCGGAAGACCGCGCCGAATTCGCCGCCCTGATGCTCAAAAGTCTGGGTGATTTTCTGGATGAACGCTTTGACAGCGACGCATTCAAAGGGGTTTACGGTTTCAAGGGGCTGGTGGGCAACATGGCCAGCCCCTATGCCACCGGCTCGGCATATGTGCTGCTGCATCACGTTTTTGGCGAAGTGAATGGCAAACGCGGCAAATGGGGCCAGCCCCGCGGTGGCATGGGGGCGATCACCCAAGCCCTGCAAACATCCCTGGAGGCGAAAGGCGGAAAGGTGCTGACCGGCAGCGGCGTGCGCGAAGTGATTGTCGAGGGCAAGCGCGCCCGTGGCGTGGTGCTGGAAAACGGCCAGACAATCCGGGCGCGCATCGTTGCCTCAAGTGTGAATCCGAAGCTGCTATTCTTGCGCATGCTCGATCCCGCCTTGCTGGAGGCCCGGTTCCTGCGCAAGCTCAACGCCTGGCGCTGCCGGTCGGGCACGTTCCGCATGAATGTGGCGCTGTCGGAACTGCCCGACTTCACGGCCCGCCCTGGCAAGGAGATGCAGCGCCACCATCAGGGTACCGTCACGATCGCCCCGTCACTCATATATCTGGAACGCGCGTATGATGACGCACGCCACAAAGGATGGGCCGAAGCGCCAGTGATTTCGATGTGCATCCCAACGACAATTGATCCGGCGCTTGCCCCCGAAGGACGCCATATCGCCGGCCTCTTTTGCCAGCATTTCAACCCCTCGTTGCCCGATGGTGCCAGTTGGCATGACCACCGCGATACAGTGGCGCGGCTGGTGATCGACACAATCGGCCAGTATGCCCCTAACTTCCCCGGCGCCGTGCTGGGCTACAAGGCGCTGACACCTCTGGATCTGGAAGAGGAATACGGGCTGGTTGGCGGCGATATATTCCATGGAGAGATGCATCTTGACCAGCTTTTCAGCCTGCGCCCCGCCTCTGAGGCAGCAGATCACACAACGCCGGTCAAGGGGCTGTTCCAGTGCGGATCAGGCACCCATCCGGGCGGTGGTGTCACTGGCCTGCCTGGATGGAATGCCGCGCGCATGATCTTGAAACATAACCGGCAACTGGCCTAGAGAATGGAGCAGTGCCGATATGGCCCGCAACCAGAACTGGCGGAATGATGGACGATAGCACCGATACCGGCGAATCCGGCGAATTTGTGCGTGCTTTGGCGCGCGGGCTGGCTGTCATGAAAGCTTTTGACCAGAACACCCCGGCAATGACGCTGAGCGATGTCGCGCGCCGCACTGGCTTGTCCCGTGCCTCTGCCGGGCGGTTCCTGAAAACGCTGGTTGCGCTGGAATACGCCAGTTTCGATGGCCGTGACTATCGATTGCGCCCGCGGGTTCTGGAATTGGGTATGGCCTATTTCAGTTCGCATTCTTTCATCGATATCGCCAACCCCATTCTCAAGGCCACCGCCGACCGCGCGCAGGAACCCTGTTCGATGGCGGTGCTGGATGGGTCGGATATCGTATATGTCGTGCGCCATACAGCCGACCGGATGATGTCGATCAACATTACCATCGGCAAGCGCTACCCGGCGCATTACACGTCGCTGGGCTGGGTGCTGCTGGGCGGGCTGGAAGATGACGAAGTCGCGCGCATAGTGGCCAAGGCCGAATTGCGCCAGGTCACGGCCCATACCATCACCGACCGCGCCCACCTGCACCGACTGATTATGCAGGGTCGCCGCGACGGGTATTGCGAAGCCGAAAGCCAGCTGGAAACCGGCATATTGTCCATTGCTGTGCCCGTGCGCGACCGGACAGGAAGAATCATTGCCGCGATCAATATGGGCGTACCCGCGTCTCGGTACGACCGGGCAGGGTTGAAACGTGATCTGCTGCCAGTGCTGCAAGAAGCCGCCGCAGAGATCGAATTCGCGCTCTCCAATCGCCTCTGACCTCGGCTGGCGCCTGTCGCGTTCATTCGCATTCACCCGACCCATTCCCACCCTGAGTGGCCGCATGTCTTTTATGCGCAAAATCGGTTCCCAGTTTTGCGCGACATGTTCCAGGGGCCAGAAAGTGTGGCGGCCCGGCCAAGCGCCGGGTTGACAGCCGCACTGTGCGGTTGCTATGCATGTTCACATGGCGAACGTATGACCGCCTAGCGAACATGCCTCTGGATGCAAAGGATTTCTGATGGGCGAACATGCTCCGGTTTCGGTGAGCGGGCTGCACAAAAGCTTTGGGTCGCTCGAAGTTCTCAAGGGCATTTCAATGACTGCCGAAAAGGGAGATGTGGTGTCGATCATCGGGGCCAGCGGTTCGGGGAAAAGTACCTTCCTGCGCTGCATCAACCTTCTGGAAACCTATCAAAAAGGTTCGATCCAAATTTTTGGCGAGCGGCTAAACGTAAGTGCGGGCGGCAAAGTGGACAACCGGCAGGCTGACCGTATTCGCCGCCGTGTGGGCATGGTTTTTCAAAACTTCAACCTGTGGTCGCACCGCACCGTGCTGCAAAACGTGACCGAAGCACCGATACATGTGCTGGGCCTGCCACGGCAACAGGCCGAGGCGCGCGCCGAAGCCCTGCTGGACAAGGTGGGCATTCGTGACAAGCGTCATCAGTACCCCTCGCATTTGTCCGGTGGGCAACAGCAACGCGCCGCCATCGCCCGCGCGCTGGCGATGGAACCGGATGTGCTGCTGTTTGACGAGCCGACCTCGGCACTGGATCCTGAACTTGTTGGCGAAGTGCTGCGCGTGATGCGCGCTTTGGCAGCGGAAGACCGCACCATGATCATTGTCACCCATGAGATGCGCTTTGCGCGAGAGGTCTCTTCAAAGGTGATGTATTTTCATGAAGGGCGGGTGGAAGAGGAGGGGCCGCCCGAACAGGTCTTTGATGCCCCGAACTCTGACCGCTGCCGCCAGTTCGTCAGCCAATCTTTCGACACTCAATAACCACCAACCAGGGAGCAAGAAAACATGACCACAAAGACAGTTATCGCCACACTCGCCGCACTGGGCCTAACCGCCTTTGCCGCCCAGGCCGAACCGCTGCGCATCGCCACCGAGGGCGCATATCCCCCGTTCAATTTCGTTGATGCTTCGGGCGAGTTGCAGGGCTTCGATGTCGAAATCGCGCGCGCTCTTTGCGCCGAGATGGAGATCGAATGCGAAATAACGGCACAGGCTTGGGACGGGATCATTCCTGGCTTGAATGCTGGCCGCTACGATGCCATCGTCGCCTCGATGTCAATCACCCCGGCGCGGCTTGAGGCGGTGAATTTCACTCAGCCCTATTATCAGGCGGGCGCCGTGCTGGTTGCCCCTGTTGATGCCGACATCATGCCAGACGCAGAGGCGATGGCAGGGCAGGTCATCGGCGTCCAGCGCGCCTCGACCTATGCCAACTTGATTGACCAGCGCTTTCCGCAAGCCAGCGTGCGACTTTACGATACGGTCGAAAACCACAACCTCGACCTGATTGCCGGGCGGCTGGACGGGGTGATCGCACAGCGGATCTTCATGTCCAACTGGCTGGAGAGCGACGAGGGCGCCGGATTTGAAATGAAGGGTGAGGCGATGCTTGAACCCGAGATCCTGGGCCTTGGCGCAGGCATTGCCGTGCGCAAAGATGACACCGATCTGCTCGAACGGCTGAATGCGGCCCTCGATGCCATCATGGACAACGGCACCTATGGCGAGATCAATGATCGCTATTTCTCTGTCAGCCTGATGCCCGCGCGCTGATCGATTTGCCCCGGCCGCATTTGCCGCCGGGGCATTTTTCACCTGAACCGGGTATGATGTGATGGTTGACTTGCAGGGCTTCGCCCCGATGCTGCTTACAGGCGCATGGATGACTATTCAGGTGGCACTTACAGCCGCCTTCTTTGGTGTGCTTCTGGGGCTGGGTGTGGCGCTGATGAAGCTGTCCAACAGCCGGATTGCCCGGATACTGGGGGATATATATACAACCATTCTGCGGGGCGTGCCGATCCTTGTCGTGATCCTGCTCTTCTATTTTGGCGCCATTGCCGCAGTCAACGCGATCGCCCGCAGCCTGGGCCATACACAGTTTATCGACCTGAGTGCATTTGTTGTTGGCACCGCCGCATTGGCGCTGGCCTTTGGTGCCTATGCGACAGAGGTGTTTCGCGGCGCATTTCAGGCCATCCCAACTGGCCAGATCGAGGCGGCACGCGCCGTCGGGATGTCACGCTTCACCGCCTTTCGCCGTGTCTCGCTGCCACAGGTCTGGCGCATGGCGCTGCCGGGGCTTGGCAATATCTTTCTGGTTATCCTGAAAGAAACCGCGCTCGTGTCGGTGATCGGACTTGAGGAACTGATGCGCAAGACCGAATACGCGGTCGGCTTCACCCGGCAGCCGTTTACCTTCTTCCTGTTTGCGGCGTTTCTCTATCTGGCCATGACCATCGTTGCCATGGTGGTGCTGCAACGCCTTGAAAAACGGGCCAATCGCGGCATCTTGCAGGGGACGGGCACATGAACTTCCATGTCATGCTCGACAGCCTGCCGCGCCTTCTGGGTGGTGCCCTTCTGACACTGGAACTGGTCGCGCTGGCGGCTTTGGCGGGCTTTGCGCTTGCGCTCATCGTCGCGCTTGCGCGGCTCTCGCGCAACCCGCTTTTGTGGATGCCTGCCTATGGCTTTATCTTCTTCTTTCGGGGAACGCCGCTGCTGGTGCAGATCTTCCTGATCTACTACGGTCTCTCGCAATTCCCGGAAGTGCGCGCTTCGGCATTCTGGCCAATCCTGCGAGAGCCTTTCTGGTGCGCGTTGATCGCCTTTTCGCTCAACACCTCGGCCTATACCGCCGAGATCATGCGCGGGGCAATTCAGGCCGTGCCGCGTGGCCAGATCGAAGCGGCAATGGCCACGGGAATGTCGCGCCTGACCCGCCTGCGCCGGATTGTTCTGCCGCAAGCCCTGCGCATCGGCCTGCCTGCCTATTCCAACGAGGTGATATTACTGGTCAAGGCCAGCTCGCTTGCCTCAACCGTGACGCTGATGGATCTTACCGGAACCGCGCGCACCATCGCATCGGTCAACTACATGCCCGTAGAACTGCTCACCACCGCGGCGCTGATCTATCTGACCATCAATTTCCTGCTGACCCGCGCCTTCAAGGGTATCGAATACCTTATTTCGGGCGAAACGCGGGCGGCAGTAAATGACCCGCTGATGGCGGCGGGCCTCAACACGCCAGAAGCAATCAAGAAAATCGAGGTGAAATGACCAACCCGCCCCCCGCCATTGACTGGCATGCCCGCGCCTGCGACCTGAGGCCCGAAACCCGCGCGTTCATTGGCGGGCAGTATGTTGATGCAGCGCGTGGCGGGGTGTTTGCCACCATAAACCCCGCAACCGGACACGCCACCGCCCGGATTGCCGCCTGCGATGCGGTCGATGCGGATCACGCCGTGGATGTCGCACATGCTGCCTTCGAGGCAGGGCACTGGGCGAATGCAAGTCCGGCCCATAGAAAGGCCGTGTTGTTGCGATTGGCCGATCTGATCGAGCGCGAGCGCGACCAGCTCGCGCTGCTTGAAACGCTTGATACCGGCAAGCCGATCCGCGACAGCATGACCATTGACCTGCCGGCCAGTTTGCGCTGCCTGCGATGGTTCGCCGAGGCGATTGACAAGCTTTATGACGAAATCGCCCCGACACAGGGCAGTGTCTTGTCGATGATCCGGCGCGCGCCGCTGGGTGTGGTGGCGGCGATCGTACCCTGGAACTTCCCGCTCGTTACCGCGATGACCAAAATCGCCCCGGCACTGGCGGCGGGTAATTCAGTGGTGTTGAAACCCTCTGAACTGTCGCCGCTCTCGGCGCTGGTATTGGGCCGGCTGGCAGCTGAAGCCGGTCTGCCGGAAGGTGTCTTGAACATCCTGCCTGGCACCGGGCCCGATGCCGGGCGCGCATTGGCTCTGCATGGAAAGGTGGCGGCACTGTTATTCACCGGATCAACTGCGGTGGGCAAGCTGTTGATGGGGTATGCCGCGCAGTCGAACTTGAAGGCGGTCAGTCTGGAATGCGGCGGCAAGTCAGCCAATATCGTGCTGCGCGACGTGCCCGACATTGCACGCGCCGTTCAAGCTGCGGCAATGGGCGTTTTCCAGAACCAGGGTCAGATCTGCAATGCGGGCACCCGTCTGTTGCTGGATGCCCCGATCCATGATGTGTTTCTCGATCAGCTTCAGGCGATTACCGCAAGCCTGCAACCCGGTGATCCGCTCAACCCCGATACCCGCTTCGGCACCCTTGTCAGCGATGCCCATGCCGCAAGGGTTCGCCAGTGGATCGCGACCGGATTGGCCGAAGGGGCAGAGCGCCTGACACCTGACACCCCGGCACCGCCGGGCCTGCGTTCCGAGGTTCTGGTTCCCCCCACGATCCTTGCCAATACAACCAATGCCATGTCGGTCGCGCGCGAGGAAATCTTTGGCCCGGTTCTGTGTGTGATGCGCGTTGATGGTCTCGATGACGCCATCGCCAAGGCCAATGACAGCCCCTATGGGCTGGCGGCAGGGCTGTGGACGGGAAATGTCAGCGCAGCCCTTGCCGCACAGAACCGTCTGAACACTGGCTTTGTCTGGATCAATACCCTGCGCGTGGGCGATATCACAACACCCTTTGGCGGGGTCAAGCTTTCCGGTCAGGGCCGTGACAAGTCACTGCATGCCTTCGATAACGTCACCCAGCGTAAAAGCGTCTGGCTGGATCTGAGCCTTGCATCATGAAAGCCCCGGCGATCCTGATCGGTGCGATCCTGCATGAAACCAACACCTTCAACCGGGTGCTGACGTGTCTGGATGATTTCAAGGGCCGTTATCTGTGCCTTGATCCTGAAAGCATCCGCGCCCGGCTGGCGGGCACCGCCACCGAAATGGGCGGATTTCTTGAGGCGGCCGAACACCATGGCTGGCAGCCCGTGCTTGCGCTTGCCGCCGCTGCCGGCCCGTCCGGGCCGCTGGCCACCCGAGACTGGCAGTTGCTGAAAGACCGGCTGCTGGAGGCCGCGCGCGGCCCTGTCGATGGCGTGTTGCTGGCGCTGCATGGTGCGATGGTCACGCAAGATGACCTGGATCCTGAAGGCACCCTTCTGGAAGCTCTGCGCGCAACGCTTCCCCCTGGCACGCCCATCATTGTCACGCTGGATATGCACGCCAATGTCAGTGCGCGGATGGTGGCCCATGCAGATGCGCTGTTTGCCTATGAAACCTATCCTCATGTCGATCACGCCGTTTGTGCGCGCGATGCGGCAAAGGTGCTTGCCCGGCTTCTCGCATTGCCCCGCGACCGCCGCGCCACGAAACGCGCGCTCTTGCGTCCGCCGATGCTGGACGCGGCCGACCATGGGCGCACCGACCCGCCGGGGCCGATGAACAGGCTGGTTGCCGACGCCCGCGCGATACGCGCACTGCCCGATGTGCTGGCAACCGCCCTGACGATCGGCTTTCCCTGGGCTGATGTCCCGGATGCGGGGCCTGCCGTTGTGGTAACCACGCTTGCCCATGGCGCTGCCTGCCCTGCCACACTGGCCCGTCCACTGGGCCGCGGTCTGTGGAACAGCCGCATGGAAACGCAACTGGATTTCCCCGATACCGCAGAAGCGATGGGACTGGCCGGGCAAGGTTGCCCCGGAGATGCGCCCCTGATCCTGGCCGATTTTGCTGACAACCCGGCAGGCGGTGCCCATGGCGACTCGCCCAATCTGCTGCGCGCGATGCTTGCGGCCGGGCTGAAGAACGCAGCTTTCGCAACGCTGGCCGATCCGCAGGCGGTGCGCGCGGCGCATGCCACGGGCGAAGGTGCTGTGCTCTCGCTAAGCCTTGGCGGGCATCACCGGCCAGACCTGACCCCGCCGCTGCAGGTAACCGCGCGTGTTTTGCGCCTCTATGATGGCCGGTTTCACTGCAAAGGGCCGGTGCTGCGCGGCGTGCCGGTGGAAATGGGGCCAACGGCATTATTGGAGATTGCGGGGATCAAGGTGATCGTCTCTAGCCGTGCGCTGGCGGTTACGGATGTGAACCTGTTTCACGCGCTGGGGCTGGATCCCGCGAGCCTTACCACCATCGCGCTGAAAAGCCGCAATCACCACCGCGCGGCCTTTGGCCCTATCGCGCGGCAGGTGCTGCTTGTGGATGCCGGCGGGATCGCCACCATGCAGCTTGGGGGCATTGTGTATCACAATCTGCATCGCCCCATCTGGCCGCTTGACCCGGACGTCAACGAACAATCCATTCGCCTTCAGGAGTTCACCGCCCATGACCAGCCTGCCCACCAATGACAGAAGCGCTGTCACAGCCCGGCTGCAGGAAACCGACCTGCGCCATCACATGCACCCATTCGCAGATCATCAGGAACTGGTGGCCGAAGGCGGCGCACGGGTGATCACCCGCGCCGAGGGGAGTTCACTATGGGACAGCGAGGGAAGACGCCTGCTTGATGGTATGGGTGGGCTATGGTGCGTCAATCTGGGGTATGGGCGCCGCGAACTTGTCGAGGCCGCCACCCGCCAGATGAATGAGCTTCCCTATTACAACACCTTCTTCAAGACCACGACACCGGTTGCCGCCGCACTGGCGGCCGATCTGGCCGATATCGCGCCTTCGGGCCTGACGCGGGTGTTTTTCGCCAATTCCGGCTCGGAAGCGAATGATACGAATATTCGTCTGGTGCGCAGCTACTGGATGCGCGTGGGAAAGCCCGGAAAATCTGCGATCATCAGCCGGAAATACGCCTATCACGGCTCGACCATCGCAGGTGCAAGCCTGTCGGGGCTGGCCTCGATGCATGATATCCCCGGCGTGCCGATCCCCGACATCCACCACGCGCCCGCCCCTTTCTGGTGGGCCGAGGGCGCCGCGCTGTCGCCTGAGGATCATGGTCGCGCCTGTGCCGCCGCGCTGGAGGCGATGATCCTTGAACTGGGGCCAGAAAACGTGGGCGCCTTCATCGGTGAGCCAGTCATGGGGGCAGGCGGGGTGTTGGTACCGCCGCCCGGCTACTGGGCCGAGGTGCAGCGGATCTGCCGCAAGCACGACATCCTGCTGATTGCTGATGAAGTGATCTGCGGCTTTGGTCGGACAGGCAATTGGTTCGCAAGCCAGACCTATGACATTGCGCCCGATATCATGACCGTCGCCAAGGGCCTGTCGTCCGGCTATCTGCCGATTTCGGCCTCAATCATCGGCGAAAGGGTGGCCGGGGTGCTGATGGATCAGCCAGGGCGTTTTCCGCATGGATATACCTATTCCGGCCACCCTGCCGCCGCCGCCGTTGCCCGCGAAAACATCCGGCTGATGAAGGCCGAGGGCGTGGTGGAGCGGGTGCGCGACGATATCGGGCCATATTTCCAGCGCGCTCTGGCCAGCCTGCTTGATCATCCCCGCGTGGGCGAGGTGCGCGGGGTGGGGCTGATGGCCGCGGTGGAACTGACGCGCGACAAGGAGGGCCGGGCGCCCGTGGAACCGATGGGCAGCCTTGCGACCCCGGTGCGCAACCTGTGCTTCGAGCGCGGCCTTGTAACCCGCGCGGTGCGCGATTGCCTTGTATTCTCACCGCCACTGGTGATCACACATGCCGAAGTGGATGAGCTGGTCGGCATCCTGCGCGGTTGCATCGACGCGGTGCCTTGAGCGCGCAGGGCATGGCTGCATCACAATACTCTGACACGCCTGGGCACAGCCCGCGAAAAACACCTTGGCGATTGCCGACAGGCCTTCGCGCCCTTCCGAACTGACCTTTTTGTTCCGACCCTTCCAGCCCCCGTGCCCGATCCAAAGCAGGAGTGACACCGTGACTCGCCAAAGCCATATCTTTCACCGCAGTGCGAAGCATACGCCGCCACGCGCAATACATGGCGAGGGCGTCTGGATCACGGGGCAAAATGGTCTGCGCTATCTTGATGCCTGCGGAGGTGCGGCGGTGTCGTGCCTCGGACATGGCGATCCCGACGTGCTGGCGGCGATTAACGGTCAGGCAAGCGCGCTGGCCTATGCGCATACCAGTTTCTTCACCACCGATTCCGCCGAGGATCTGGCCGATCACCTGATCGAGGGCGCGCCTGACGGGTTGGAGCGCGTCTATTTTGTCTGCGACGGCTCTGAAGCGATCGAGACCGCGCTGAAGATGGCGCATCAATATCACCGCGAATGCGGCGAACCCTCGCGCCAGCATGTGATTGCGCGCCACCAAAGCTATCATGGCAATACACTCGGCGCGCTTTCCGCCGGGGGCAATGCCTGGCGGCGCGCAGTCTATGGCGGGATGATGTTGCCAAAGACTTCGCATATCGACCCTTGCTGGGCCTACCGCTTTCAGGCACCGGGCGAGAGTGACAGCGCCTATGGTGCCCGCGCTGCCGCCACGCTGGAGGCCGAGATCCTGCGGCTGGGGCCTGAAAATGTCTCGTGTTTTCTGGCTGAAACCGTGGTTGGCGCGACGCTGGGTTGCGTTCCTCCGTCAGTTGGCTACTTCCGCGCGGTACGCGAGATCTGCGACCGCTATGGCGTCTTGTTGATCCTTGACGAGGTAATGTGCGGCATGGGCCGCACGGGAACGCTGCATGCCTGCGAACAGGAAGGAATCCTGCCAGATATCATGGCCGTCGCCAAAGGGTTGGGCGCGGGGTATGTCCCGCTGGGCGCAGTGTTGTGTTCCGGCCCGGTTTTTGCGGCCTTCGAGCAGGGCTCGGGAAGCTTCATGCATGGCCATACCTTTGTCGGTCATCCCGTCGCCACCGCATCGGCGCTTGCCGTACAACGCGCGATCCGCGATCGTGGCCTGCTTGCCAATGTGAAGGCACGAGGGGAACAGTTGCGCAATGCTTTGCACGCGCAGTTCGGGGATCATCCCAATGTGGGTGACATTCGCGGGCGTGGCCTTTTTCTGGCGCTGGAGTTCGTGGCCGACCGTGACACGAAACAAGCCTTTGATCCGTCCGTTCGCCTGAACCAGGCTTTGCGGAACGCGGCGTTCGAACATGGTCTGCTGATCTATGCAATGGGAGGAACCATCGATGGCAGGAACGGAGATCATCTGTTGCTGGCCCCCCCCTATACGGTGACGGAATCCGAGGTTGATGAGATTACGCACCGGCTGAACGCCGCGCTTGTGAGTGTGCTGGGCGCCGGCAGGTGACACTTGAAAAGCCCGGATACGAGGAACCGGCGCTTCATCCTGCACGCATCCAACACGCAACCAGCCTTGCCCCTTCCCTGTGAACCGCCCCAAGTTGACCGAAGGGTTTTTGTTCAAAACCTGCGCGACGTTTTCAGGGGTGCTTCTGCTTGCATAGAAGTGTTCCTCTGCGTGCCGGGGCGGTTTCAGTCCTTGTCAATTCTGGCTTTGTGCTTTTCCGGCGCATGCTGTCCATGCGGGGCATTGCTGGCCATAGCCGCAATTGCATGGGGGCAGGTTGCGCATTACGGGCGCGCGTCAGACAAGTAATCTGCCGATACATAGCCCGTGACCCCCGGAGAGGCCGCCAGCGAGACCCTGCACCACAGCTGCCCGACTTCGGTTATGCACCCGCGCCGCACCACAATAGTGCCATCTGGCAGACCAAGGATTACATTATATCCCAATCCCGGCCCGCTGCGCAGCTTCAAAAGTTCGGGATTGGCACCCGCAACCACGGCACGGCTGGCCGAAGGATTGGCGCAACCCGCTACCAGAAGGCCCATAAACAGGGATGAAATAAACAAACGCAACATCATGCACCCCAACAGCAATGAAATCTTTGACCACAACCATACTATATGCCTGCCGCACCTGCCAGTTGCGAAGTGGGTTCGTTCTGTAATTCGGATGGATGCGCGCAGTTTGCAGATGGGTGCAATGGATGATCAGGCGCCTGAATGCCGCTTGTGCCAATATTGGCGTTAATTTTGCAGGGCAGGGGCCTGGGGTGAAAATGCCGCCCGCCACGTGGCGCGATAATTTGCCTTTGCATATGCCCGGCACAGCAAAAACCTGCGATGCTGGCAAGAAACGGGACGCGTGACAAAAGGCAGGTGGCGTCACGCGGTGAAAGTGCCGCGCCGTCTTGCGGCGGCGCGGCGGTTGTCTGGCTTATTGTGGTGTAAGCTTGTGGATTGTGCCCTCATCCACAGCCGCATAAAGGCTGCCATCCGGGCCAAGAACAACGGAACGGAAGCGCCCCGGCTCCATCGGGAGGGTCATTTCGGTGACATCCACGACAGAGGTTCCATCTGCAGAGAATTGAATCACGTCAATCCGCTGCCCGATGGGTGTGCCGCCAAAGCCGATGCCCATGATGCCCACGACCATGGCACCGTTCCACTCTCCCCACTGTTCACCAACAAGGAATGCCGCCGACGATGTGCCTTGTGACCAGCCGTTATTGTCCCAGACCGGGGGCATGGCGTCAGGATATGTATCAAAGTCGGTCATTGGCATGTAAGAGGCCCGCTGATAACGGTTCATGCCTTCCATCTGGTTCGGGCTGTAGCCGCAGTAATTGTCGGGGCAATCGTCGCGCCCGGCCATATTGGGCCGTGGATCCCAGCCACCATTTCCGCCATTCACCAGCACTGTGATTTCGTCAGAGTGCCAAGGCCCATGTTCGGCCGCGATGGCTGCGTTGGTTTCCGGGTGGAAGGCGATGCCCTGCACATTGCGATGGCCATAGGTGTAAGTGCGCGGATCAAACCCGGCAGGCGGCGCATTGTCGGGGGCGGCGTTGCCATCCGTGTCAATGCGGATCACCTTGCTGCCCATCAGGGTCGGGCTTTGCGGCACCTCGCCGTTATGATTGTCGCCCGTGGTCAGATACAGGTAGCCATCACCCGGATTAAACCGAACGCGGCCGCCATTATGCGCGCCCGGCCCGCCAAACGGGTGATCAGACGCAGCCATCTTGTAGGGGACGTCATCCACAATATCCGTGCGCTCGGAGATATTGGTGAAATCTTCGTTCACCACAAGGCGCATAAGCCGGTTCGTATGCGGATCAGACATTTTGGATGTCGAATAGACATAAATCCGACGATTGGTGGCAAAATCGGGATCAACCGCGACACCCATCATGCCAGCCTGACCTTCACAGAACAGATCATCGGCGGTGCTGGCATAGCCTTCGCTTTCGCTCATACCCAGCAGTTTCTTGACTTCGCCATTGCCCAGCAACACCGACAAGCCGAGACATTTTTCAGTGAAGAACATGGTTCCGTCATCCAGAAACGCCATGTCCCACGGATTATCCAGATCCGCGAGCACAACGCTATGCTGCAGGCTGGTGGTATTAAGCCCCGATTGCGCCAGTGCTGGCGCAGCGAATGCGGCAGCGGACGCAGCGAGAGCGATGAAAGAAAGCTCTTTGCGATGTGTTTGAAATAACATGGTCTATCCTCCCATGGATGATGCAACATGTTGGCCAAACTCCTCCGATTCAGGCCAACGCCTCACGCTACTGCTATTGCCGCCCGGGCACCAATGTTTTTTCAGCTGTGCTGCGATTTCGTTTCAGCTTCCTGTGAGAGCCAACAAGGCGGCGCAGTTCAGGCCCATGCGCCATGCGCATAAGCCTTTGTTAAACAGTGCTTGTTGTCCCGTTCTGGCCTGACGGGATGCCCAATCGGCTCTAAAATTTTTCCGTGATATAGGCCGCGACATTGGCGATATCCTGATCTGACATATCCCCCGCAATTGGGAACATGAGCGCAGAGTTGGGGCCGACCATTTCGCCTGCTCTGTATTGTTCAAGCCGTGTTACAAGATAGGCCATGTCATGCCCGGTAAGCTTTGGAAAGCTTGCCATGCCTCTTGCTTTGGGGCCGTGGCAGTTGCGGCATGATGCTTGATAATTCGCTTCGCCTGCCGCGAGATCTGGCTCCAGCATGTCGCTTGCTGCGGCCTGATCCGGGGTTTCATCCGATGTTACGGCAGTGGCCTCTTCCGTGCCATTGGCCGAAAATCTGGCGAGAAACGCGTAGATATCGCGTGCGTCACTCTCTGCGCGCACCCGATGTGCCATTCTGCTGCGCGCGCGCGAATCGCCAAGGGCATCGCGCAAAAAGCTGTCGGGGTTTTGCAGGAATGCGACAGTGTTCTCTTCTTCCCAGATTACCCCGGTTTCGCCAAAGGCGGCATGAGAATCGCTGTATCGAAAATCTTGCTGTGCGCCGGCCGCTGCACCCATAACCCCATAGAGGTTGGGGCCTGTGCGAGCATTGCGCCCTGCAAATGTTACACCTGACGCCGATTCAATAACATGGCAGGCAATGCATTGGCGGTTGAATTGCGTTTCACCATCTGCCGCATTGCCACTGGCATCTTGCGCCGCGACGGGCGCTGACAGCATGGTTCCAACTGCAAAGATTGAGAGTATCCGAAGTCTCATGGTATTTTTCCCTTGTTCGCGCGTGTGGGAGTATTTGGGTAATGGGTGAGCAATGTTGGAATGAATGCGCATATTTTCATCGACAAGCAAGTTCCGTTGCGCATGCATACCCAAAAAATGCACATGCATAGTGACGCGCGCATATCCAAACTGTTGCCAGCAATTTGCGCCGATACTCCGGCAGCCTTACCTTTCGGGCTGTGCGGCAAACAGGATTTGCCCTCTGGGAAGCAAAGCATCCCGTTGCGACACCCGCCAATTCACATCACGCGCCAGTCTGACCAGATCATCAACCAGCATATGATAGGGGGCGCGTTGAAGATGGGTTACCACCCCGTCTGGCTGGCGATAGGGCAACCCGGCAAGCGTGGCATTCGGGGCCAGAAAGACAGTGAACAGAAAGCTTTCCAGCCTCTCAAAGCGCCGCAGATTGATCAGCGCGCGCGTTATATGACGTGCAGGCATATGCGGGAAAACCGCAAAAGCGATGGCATGGGTGATAGTGTCTGGAATGCCGGGAAAGCTGAAATCTGCATCCTCGATCAATTGTGCAGGATCCAGCCGTGCGGGGTCTGTCAGTTCGGCATGATATCCGGCAAGAAGAAGCGCGCGCGCCGCATCTGTTGCCCAATAATGGCCCGGTTCCAGATAAGGGACAGCTTTGCAGCCCAGCCGCAACGCTCCGGCGCCGATATCCAGCAAGTGATGGTGCGGCAAAAGCCCCGCCTCTTGCAGGATTGCCAATTCAATCCGGCCAGTTTCTTCCCAGCGCCCACCCACAATGTCACGATGCCGCCCCGCAGCGATCGCGGTGTCATAAAAGCCTGCGGTTTCATACGGGTTTTTTGACACAAGACTTGCTGCGCTTCTCTGGTGCATTTTACGCCTCAGCCATGCAATGGGCTGCAACTGCAAGTCAAGATGCCTGTTCGGGCTTGTATCGGCCATCAAAGCGCCACCCGGCAAGCCTGTCAGATATCTGCGGGCAAAGCCCGCTATTCGCAGGGGCAGGCCCGGCCCGCTACCTGTCCAGGGCCGCATCCTGAGAATCCCGCTTCTGGTGTGGGTCGTGCGTCTGGCCAAGGCCGAAGGCGCGCGGAAGATACCCGCTGCAATACTCACGTTGTCACAGCTGCCAAACGCAGTGCGAGCAGTGTTGACTTGCGTCAATGGTATCGATACCAATAGCGCAACAGGCGGGAGGAAATCGCCAGATGTTGACAGCAGCGCGGCTATTCTGGCGTGGTATTGATGCCATCATGGCACTGTTTTTGGCGGCCATGATCGCGCTGGTATTTACCAACGTGGTGCTGCGCTACGGGTTTTCTTCCGGGTTTCGCCAATCGGTAGAATTGGCGCGCTTGTGGTTTGTCTGGGTTGTCATGCTGGGCGCTGCCGTTGCGCTGCGCAGGGGCGAGCATCTGGCACTGAGCGAGTTTTCAGAAGCGTTGTTCCCGCGCGCCGTGCCGTGGTTGCGGCGCTTGTGCTGGGCCGTGGTGCTGGTTGCCGTGGCAATGATTTTTCTGGGCACCTGGCGGCAAACCCTGACCAACTGGAACAATATTTCGCAACTTACCGGGCTGCCATCAGGGCTGTTCTATCTTGCTGGCGTTGTGTCTGCGGTGCTGATGGGCGTGATCGGAGTGATCAGGCTGATTGATCCCATGGGGGTTAGCCGCCTGCTGGATACAGATCTGGAGCAGAAATGACCCTTGTCCTCTTTCTATCGGTTCTGTTCATCGGCATTCTGGTTGGCCTGCCAGTGGCGTTTTCCCTGCTTCTGGCAGCTATGGCACTTATGCTGCAAATGGGGCTGTTCCGCGCCGATATCATCGGGCAGGCGCTGATAAACGGGGTGGATAATTTCCCGTTGCTGGCAATCCCGTTCTTCCTTGTCGCGGGCGAGGTGATGTCGCGTGGGGGCTTGTCAAAGCGGATTGTCAGGCTGGCCATGTCCATGGTTGGCCACAGGCAAGGCGGGCTGGGCTATGTGGCCATTCTGACAGCGATCTTGCTGGCGGGGCTGTCCGGCTCGGCGGTGGCGGATGCGGCGGCGCTTGTCTCGATCCTCTATCCGATGATGAAGCAAGCAGGCTATCCCCAAGGCCGCAGCCTTGGGCTATTGGCCTCTGGCGGGATTATCGCGCCCATCATACCGCCATCGCTGCCGTTGATCCTGTTGGGGGTGGCAGGGAATATCTCTATTGCGAAACTTTTCATGGCGGGGATTTTTCCGGGCCTGTTGATGGGGCTGACGCTGATGGTGGTCTGGTCATTCGTCATCAGGGGCGAGCAGTTGGAAACCCTGCCCAAAGCCAGCCGCGCAGAGCGCTGGACGGCGATCAAGGAAGGGGTCTGGGCGCTGATGTTGCCCGTGATCATTATCGGGGGCATTCGGACAGGTGTTTTTACCCCAACCGAGGCGGCAGTTGTTGCGGCGGTGTATGCAATTGTTGTTTCAACGCTGATTTACCGCGAACTTAGCCTGCTTGATCTGTATCACACGCTTGTTGCCGCCGCGCGCACCACGGCCATGGTCATGTTTCTGGTGGGCTGTGCCATGGTGGCGGCATGGTTGATCACGGTGGCGCAATTGCCGCAACAATTGGCCGTATTGCTTGGCCCCTTGGTCGAGAATCCGCGGCTGTTGATGCTGTGCATCATGATCCTTGTGTTGCTGGTGGGCATGGTAATGGATCTGGCGCCAACAGTGCTGATCCTTGTGCCGCTGTTGATGCCGGTTGTCACGCTGGCAGGGATCGACCCGGTTTATTTCGGGCTGATGTTTATTCTGAACTGTTCCATCGGGCTGCTGACGCCGCCTGTAGGCACAGTGCTGAACGTGGTTTGCGGGGTGGGGAAGGTTCCGCTAAGCCAAGCCGTGCGCGGAACTGCCCCGTTCCTGCTGGCATATGTGGGGCTTATGGGGCTGTTCATTGTCTTTCCGCAAATCATCATCGTCCCTGCCCGAATTCTGGGTGGGTAATCTTCATGGGAGGAAACTGAAATGAAACATCTCAAGACTTTGGGTCTGGCTTCGGCCCTTGCCCTTGCGGGCTTTGCCGCTCAGGCGCAGACCCTGCGTTTTGCCCATCCGGTGCCTGAATCCGATGTGCAGCACTCTATGGCCGTGTTCTTTGCCGAACAGGTTGGCGCGCGCAGCAATGGCGCGGTGACGGTGCAGGTTTTCCCGCAGGGCCAGCTTGGCAATGACAGCGCCATGATCGATGGCGCGCGTTCGGGCATCATTGATATCGTTCTGGTTGGCCTGAACAACTTTACAGGTCTTGTGCCGGAAGCGGGCGTTTTTGAACTGCCCTTCATGTTCCCAGAGCGTGACTTGGCTTATGCCGCGCTTGATGGCGATGTGGGTGCCGGCATTTCCGCACGGTTTACAGAGCATGGCTTGACGGTTCTGGGCTATCCTGAAAACGGCTACCGCCAGATGAGCAACAGCCGCGGGCCAATCCGCGTGCCCGGTGATCTGGCAGGCATCAACATGCGCACCAACAATTCCCGCGCGTTGAATGACATGTTCGCGGCCCTTGGTGCAAACCCCATCCAGCTGCCCGTGGCCGAACTGTATACGGCGCTGGAAACCGGCGTTGTGGATGCGCAGGATCACCCGATCGGGGTTGTGCTGTCGTTCAAGTTTGACGAAGTGCAAACCTATCTGACACTGACGCGCCACGCCTATTCGGCGCTGGGGCTGATGATGAACACGGCGTCGTTTGAGCGCCTGAGCGCCGAAAATCAGGCCATTGTGCGCGACGTCGCGGCAGAGGCCGTGGCCATGCAGCGCCAGATGGCGGCAGAACGCGAAGCAAGCATGATCGAAGAACTGGTTGCCCGTGGGATGGTGCTGAACACCGATGTGGATGCAGCCGCGTTTCAGGCGGGTGTGACATCGGTCTGGGATGCGTTTATCGAGGCGAATGGCGATGCCGAAGTAAATGCCATCATGGCGATGCAGCAATAAGCCAGCATTCTGGCAAGGCAGGGCGGGCGGGGGCAACCCCGCCCGTTTTCCTGTCACAACCGCTGGTAAATGATATGGTGATGCGCGCCAACATACATATGGCGCACCGAGTCCAGCGCGGCCATTGCCGCCAGCCGCCGATCAGATGCCAGCGCCTCGGCGATATGGGCGCGGCTGGGATAATCGATTTCCTGCACCAGAAACACATCTTGCAAGGGCGGCTCGGCCTCGGTGGGGCGAAACAGGCGCACGGCCTGCGCGTGCAGCATGTTTTGCCATGCGGGCAACAGACGCTCTTGCACGGCGGCGAAAAATGCCTCTTCCATGCCCTCTTTGATATGGCCCCGGAAAATGGCGCTGCGGGTGAACATGAAACCTCCTGCGGTTTGGGGCGCTTGCGCGGTGAATGCCAGTTATGATAACGATACCATATAGGCACCATACCGCCGCCTGCACCGCCCCGGCAAGGGGCCAGATGTGAAGGAATACCCAATGTTTGTGCGCTGCGCCTTTTTCCAGGGCCATGTGAAACCGGGGCTGCAAGCCGCTTTTGATGCCCATATCGCAGAGCATCTTCATGCTTTATGGACACGCTTTCCCCATGTGCAGGAAGCGCGCCTTCTGCGCGAAGTGGAAAGCGACCGCCCCGATACGCATTTTGCCCTTATCATCATGCTGCGTTTCCCCTCGCGCGAAGCGATTGCCGAAGCGCTGGACTCTGATATCCGTTATGCCAGCCGCGACGCTTCAAAACCATTGTTTGACATGTTTGATGGTCATGTGTTTCACACAGTATTTGCAGCCGAAGCGCTTCCCTTGCCTGAAGGAGAGCTTGTTCCCCGGCCCCTGGAGTGTGAGCAATGAGCACAAGCAAAGTCGTTTTGATCACGGGTGCCAGCCGTGGCATTGGCCGCGCCACCGCGCTGGCCTTTCTGGATGCAGGGCATAAGGTGGTTCTGGTCGCGCGTGATGAAGCATTGCTTGCAGAGGTTGCGGCAACGGCCCCTGACCGCGCATTGCCCGTGGTCTGTGATGTGACCAGCCCAGAGGCCGTTGAGGCGCTTTTTGCGCAGATCGCCACGCATTTCGGGCGGCTGGATGTGGTGTTCAACAATGCCGGAATCAGCCTGCCCGCAACAGAGATCGCCGATATATCCTGGGAAGATTGGCGCCGTGTTGTGGCGGTTAATCTGGATGGTGCGTTTCTGATCGCGCGGGGCGCATTTGCCATGATGCGCGCACAATCCCCGCGCGGGGGGCGGATTATCAACAACGGCTCTATCTCGGCGCATGTGCCGCGCGTGGGTTCTGTTCCCTATACCGTGACAAAGACGGCCATAACCGGCCTGACGCGCACCCTGTCGCTGGATGGGCGCAAGCATGACATTGCCTGTGGCCAGATCGATATCGGCAATGCCGCATCCGACATGACCGATGCCATGACAAAGGGGGTGCCCCAAGCCGATGGCAGCTTGCGGCCAGAGCCTGTGATGGATGTGGCCCTTGTGGCACAAGCGGTGGTGCAAATGGCGGCCCTGCCACTGGACGCAAATGTGCAGTTCATGACCATCATGGCCACCAAAATGCCCTATATCGGGCGCGGATAGCGCGGGTCAGACCGAAGATTCGCGCAGCAAAAGCCGGGGCGAAATCCGGTGACAAATAGGCGCGGTATCCGGGTATTCTTCCAGCTGGCACAGCAACTGTGCGGCGATGGCCCCAATCTGTGCGGGTGACGGATCTATCGTTGTGATGGATGGAACAGAGATTGCGCCGACCTCGTAATTTCCAAAGCCCGCGATTGAAATCTGGCCCGGCACATCAATCCCGCGCCTTTGGCACGCGCTCAGCGCGCCAAAAGCCGAAAGATCGGAAACGCAGATCACGGCTTGCGTATCCGGGCGCGTGTTCAGCAGGTGGTTCATGGCCTCTGCCCCCTCGCGCATGGAAATGGGGGGTGGGCCAACGGCAATCAGGCGGCTGCCATCCAGCCCATGCGCGCGCATGGCCGCAACAAAGCCTGCGCGCCGGTCTGTTCCGCGCGTGTCACGATCCGCATCCCCGCCAATGAATGCAATCCTGTCCAGCCCGCGCGCCACAAAGTGATCGACCAGCCCATGAATGGCCGCGGCATTGGAAAAGCCCACTGTATGGCCGATGGGGTTTTCCGGCAGATCCCATGTTTCGATAACAGGGACAGAGGCGTTTTCCAGCCTTTGGCGCGTTCGGTCTGTATGCCGCCCGCCCGTCACCACAATGGCGCGGGGCTTGCGCCGCAAAAGCTGCTCAATCAGGCGTTCTTCTTCATGGATATCATAGTTTGTATATCCCAAAAGCACGGTAAGCCCTTGCTGCTTCAGCCCCTCGACCAAGGCCCCCACGGTATCGGCGAAATTTGCATTGGCGATGGACGGGATGGTAACAGCGACAAAATCACTGCGCTGCGAGCGCAAGCTGGAGGCGGTGCTATCGAACACATATCCCAATTCGTCTGCGGCGGCCAGAATGCGCGCGCGGGTTTCCGGCTGCACCAACCCACCCAGTTTGAACGCGCGACTGACTGTCATGGGGGATACGCCCGCCTGTTGGGCGACATCGCTCATTGTTGGGGGGCGGCGGTCTTTGTGCATGTCACAGTGCTAAGTCCTTCACGCGCAAAAATCCAGCCTTTCAGCCATCCAAACGGCGGCCAGCGCCACTGAAATATTCCATAACCGCCGCCTGATCCTGATCGCCAAGGCCCGCAGCTGTCAGCATGCGGTGAATCTCTGCACAAAGCGCCGTCATGGGCATAGAGGTATTCCCCAGCCGCGCTACATCCAGCGCGCCGTTCAGGTCTTTCACCATGTTGTCGATGCGGCCCGTCGGGCGATAATCCCGCGCTGCGAAACGGGGCATGTATTCCTGCAACAGCGCCGAATCTGCCCGCCCGCCGCGCAGGGCTTGCGGAATGCGGGTTGCGTCCACGCCTGCCGCCTCTGCCAGCGCTGTCGCTTCGGCCACGGCCAGGAAGCCCAAGCCACACAGAACCTGATTTATCAGCTTGGTGGTTTGCCCCGCGCCTGCCAGGCCCATATGGGTCTGGTTTGCGGCCACATCCGCCAAGAGCGCTTGGGCGCGCGCCACATCTGCCGCCTCTCCCCCTTGCATCAGGGTCAGGTCGCCAGTGGCCACTTTGGGAATGCCCCCGGAAAGTGGGCTATCCACCCAGCCCAGCCCTGCCGCCGCGGCGCGCGTGGCAAGGGCGCGTGTGGCCACCGGATCGATAGAGGACATATCAATCACCAGCGCGCCCTGTGCCGCGCCTTCCGCCACGCCGCCGGGGCCGAAAACTGCGCGTTCTACAATCGGGGCAGAGTTCAGGCTGAGGATGATGGCCTCTGCGCCCTGCGCGGCCTCTGCGGCTGTGGTGGCGGCCATGGCCCCTTGTGCAGCCAGCACGGCAACGCGTGCGGGGTTCAGGTCATACACCCGAAGGGCCGCGCCCGTTTGCAGCAAGCGCAGGCCAATGGCCCCGCCCATCGCGCCAGCCCCGATAAGTGCCATCTGCGCCATTGCCAGTCCCTCCCTTGATATGCCGTTACAGGCAGGCGGTGATCCCGCCATCCACAAACAGCGTGTGCCCATTGACAAAACTTGCCGCATCAGACGCCAGAAACACGCAAGCGCCCTGCAATTCCTCTACCTTGCCCCAGCGCCGCGCCGGAGTGCGGTTCGCAAGCCATGCGCTGAAGGTTTCATCTGCAACCAGCGCGGCATTCAGGGGCGTATCAAAATACCCCGGTGCAATTGCGTTGCAATTCAGCCCCAGCGGCCCCCAATCGGTTGCCATGCCTTTGGTCAGGTTGCCAACCGCGCCTTTGGTGGCCGTATAGGGCGCAATGCCGGGGCGGGCCAACAGGGTTTGCACGCTGGCGATATTGATAATCCGGCCATGCCCGCGCGCGATCATGTGCCGCGCCACAGCTTGCCCGACATGAAACACGCTGGCGACATTGGTTTGCAACAGCTTTTCAAACATTTCAGGCGGGAAATCCTGCAACGGCGTGCGGTGCTGGATTCCGGCATTGTTTACCAGAATGTCTATCGCCCCCACATCGCGTTCAAATGCGTCCACTGCGGCGCGCACACTGGTGTGATCGGTCACATCGAAAGCCAGCGTTCTGGCGCCGGGCAGGGCGGCGGCTGCTGCTTCCAGCTTTGCGCCGTCGCGCCCGTTCAAAACAATCTCTGCCCCGGCATCGGCAAGCCCGCGCGCAAGCGCCAGCCCGATACCCTGACTAGACCCTGTGATCAGCGCGCGGCGGCCTGTCAGATCAAAAAGTGGATTCCCCATGCACGTCTCCCGGATATTTTTGCTGGACACTGGCGGCCTCTCCTGCTTTGTGTTATCGATACCACGAACTGTCAACACCCCTCAGCAAGCACGGCGAACAAATGTCAAAGCCTGACCTCCTGCAAATGGGCGCGCTGCCCGAATGGGACGAGGGCCCTTTGGCCCAGTCCTTCACGCTTCATCGCCTGTACGAGGCCGCCGACAAGGCCGCCTTTCTGGCCGAAATTGGCCCGCGCATTCGCGGGATTGCCACGCGCGGTGATTTGGGGGCCGGGGCGGATATCATTGCCGCTTGTCCCGCGTTGGAAGTGATTTCCATTTATGGCGTGGGCTATGATGCGGTAAATTTGGATGCCTGCCGCGCGCGCGGGGTCAAGGTGGCCAATACCCCCGATGTGCTGACAGATGATTGCGCAGATCTGGCTTTGGGCATGTGGTTGGCATTGTCGCGCGGGATTGTCGCGGCAGAACATCACGCGCGCTCTGGCAACTGGGCCAAGGGCGGGTTTCCCCTGACGCACAAGGCCAGTGGCAAACGCGCGGGCATATTGGGGGCTGGCCGGATTGGTCAGGCCGTGGGGCGGCGTCTGGCCGGGTTTGACATGGAGATTGCCTATAGCGCCCGCACGCCGCGCGCGGAATTGCCGTGGCGGTTTATCGCAGATGCGCGTGAATTGGCGCAATGGGCTGATGTGTTGTTCGTCACGCTGGCCGCCACTGCCGAAACGCGCCATATCGTCAATGCGCAGGTGCTGGATGCTCTTGGGCGGGATGGGCTGCTGATAAACATTTCCCGCGCCCAGAATATTGATGAAAACGCGCTGCTTTCGGCGCTGGAAGCAGGCAATTTGCGCGGCGCCGCGCTGGATGTGTTCGAGGGCGAGCCACAGCTTGATCCGCGCTTTACCACCCTGTCCAATGCGCTGCTTCAGCCCCACCATGCCAGCGGCACGTTTGAAACGCGCCGCGCCATGGGGCAATTGATGCGCGACAACCTGACGGCGCATTTTGCAGGCAAACCCTTGCTGACACCGGTCATCTGATGCGCGCGCTGGTCATTCATGCGGCGCAGGATTTGCGTCTGGAACCGCGCGCGCCCGAAGAGTTGGGCGCAGGGCAACTGCGCCTGCGGCTGGCGACAGGCGGGATTTGCGGGTCTGACCTGCATTATTTCAACCATGGCGGTTTCGGGGCCGTGCGCCTGAAAGAGCCGATGGTTCTGGGCCATGAAGTGTCTGCCCATGTGGTCGAACTGGGCGCGGGGGTTACAGGCTTTGCACCGGGGCAACTGGTGGCGGTCAGCCCCAGCCGGCCTTGCGGCACATGCCGCTATTGCCGCGAAGGCTTGGCGAACCAGTGCCTGAATATGCGCTTCTATGGCTCTGCCATGCCCTTTCCCCATATTCAGGGCGCATTTCGCGAAGATCTGATTGCCGATGCCACGCAATGTGTGGATGCAACTGGCCTGACACCCGCACAAGCGGCCATGGCCGAACCCCTTGCCGTGACACTCCATGCCACAGGGCGGGCGGGGCCGATGATGGGCAAGCGTGTGCTGGTCACAGGCTGCGGGCCGATCGGGGTGCTGTCCATCCTCTGCGCAAGGCGCGCGGGTGCGGCGGAAATTGTGGCAACCGATCTGTCTGATTTCACGCTGGATATGGCGCGCACCTGTGGGGCGGATCGGGTGATCAATATGGCCAAAACGCCGGATGCGCTGAATACCTATGCTGCCGATAAGGGCTATTTCGATGTGCTTTACGAATGCACAGGCGCCGTACAGGCCCTGAGCGCCGGAATTTCCGCCTTGCGCCCGCGCGGTGTGATCCTGCAACTGGGGCTGGGCGGTGATATGGCCCTGCCCATGATGGCCATCACGGCCAAAGAGCTGGATTTGCGCGGCTCTTTCCGCTTTCATGATGAATTCGCCGTGGGGGTGGATCTGATGCGCAAGGGCCTTATCGATGTGACACCCCTGATTACCCACACCCTGCCACTGGGGCGCGCACAAGAGGCGTTTGGCCTTGCGTCTGACAGGGGGCAGGCGATGAAGGTGCATATCAGCTTCGCAGAGGGCTAAGCCATGGCCGCCACGGATCAGGTCTTTTTGGGGCTTGGCGAATGCATGGTGGAACTGGCCGCGACTGGCCAGCCCGAAACCTACCGTCAGGGCTTTGCAGGCGATGTGTTCAATACGCTGTGGTATGCGGCGCGCTGTCTGGGGGCAGGGTGGCGCGTGCGGATGCACACGGCGCTGGGGGCCGATCAGATATCGGATGAACTGGCGGCTTTCGCAGCCGCAGCGGGCGTGGATTTCGCGGATGTACCGCGCCTGCCCGGTGCGATGCCGGGGCTGTATATGATCCGGCTGGATCGCGGAGAGCGGCGGTTTCTGTATTGGCGCGGGCAATCTGCGGCGCGGCGCATGCTGGAAGATCCCGCCCATGCTGATCGCCAGATCGCAGCGGCGCGGCTGGTGTATCTGTCGGGCATAACGCTTGCCATTCTGCCGCCAAGTGATCGCGCTCGCCTGATTGACATGATGGCTCAGGCCCGCGCGCGCGGGCAGGTGGTGGCGTTTGATCCAAATATCCGCCCTGCCTTGTGGGAAGATGCCGCCACCTTGCGCGATACGCTGACGCAGGCCGCAGGCGCGGCCAGCGTGGTCTTGCCCAGTTTTGAGGATGACGCTCTCGCCTTTGGCGACACAGCCCCCGATGCCACAGTGGCCCGCTACCACGGCGCAGGCTGTCCGCTGGTGGTGGTCAAGAATGGTGCCAGCCCGGTGGTGACGGGCTATCAGAACAGCATCTGTGCCCATCCCACCCCCGCGCTTGATGGCGCCTTGATTGACAGCACCGCCGCAGGTGACAGTTTCAATGCCGCGTTTCTCGCGGCTTGGCTGCACAGTCCAAATCTTGCAGAAGCTGTGCATGCTGGACAGGCCCTTGCGGCGAATGTCATCAAAGGACATGGTGCTTTGGTGCACACGGCCCCGCCCCCTCTTGCAGACAGGATACAAGACCAATGACTGACACGCGCGCCGGCAGAAAGCTTCGCTCTCAAGAATGGTTCGACAATCCCGAAAATCCGGGCATGACTGCGCTGTATCTGGAGCGTTATCTGAATCAGGAATATACCCGCGCCGAATTGCAGGGCGAGCGGCCCATCATCGGCATTGCGCAAACCGGATCAGACCTTGCACCTTGCAACAAGATCCATGTCTTTCTTGTAGATCGCATCAAGGCTGGCATTCGCGATGCTGGCGGCATTCCCATGGAATTTCCGGTGCACCCCATTCAGGAAACCGGCAAGCGCCCCACGGCCGCGCTGGATCGCAATCTGGCATATCTGGGGCTGGTGGAAGTGCTGCATGGCTACCCCATTGATGGGGTCGTGCTGACGACGGGCTGTGACAAGACCACGCCCGCCATGCTGATGGGGGCGGCAACCGTGGATTTGCCCGCAATCGCGCTCAATGGCGGGCCTATGCTGGATGGCTGGTGGAAGGGCAAGCGCGCCGGTTCCGGTTCTATCGTGTGGGAAAGCCGCCGGATGCTGGCCGAAGGGCTGATTGATTATGATGAATTCATGGAACGTGTCTGCGCCAGCGCGCCCAGCCTTGGCCATTGCAACACCATGGGCACGGCCAGCACCATGAACGCCATGGCCGAGGCTTTGGGCATGACACTGCCGGGCGCTGCGGCCATTCCTGCGCCGTTTCGCGAACGCATGGCCATGGCCTATGAAACGGGACGGCGCATTGTGGGAATGGTGCATGAGGATTTGAAACCCTCGGACATTCTGACACGCGCGGCCTTTGAAAATGCGATTGTGGTAACTTCTGCAATTGGCGGGTCAACCAATGCGCCGCCACATTTGCAGGCCATTGCCCGGCACACTGGCGTTGATCTGGATGTCAAAGATTGGCAGCGTCACGGGTTCAACGTGCCTTTGCTGGTCAATATGCAACCTGCGGGCAGCTATTTGGGCGAAAGCTTTTACCGCGCGGGTGGCGTGCCTGCGGTGATGGGGGAATTGTTGGCGGCAGGGCTGATCCATGGTCAGGCCCTGACAGCCAGCGGGCACAGCATGGCGCAGACATTGCAGGGCTGGGCCAGCCGTGACCATGATGTGATCCGGCCCGTGGCAGACCCTTTGCGCCAGAATGCGGGGTTTCTGGTGCTGTCGGGCAATCTGTTCGACAGCGCCTTGATGAAAACATCTGTCATTTCCCCTGATTTCCGGTCACGTTTCCTGTCCGAGCCGGGCCGTGAGGGCGTTTTTGATGCCCGCGCCGTGGTTTTCGAGGGGCCGGAAGATTACCATGAGCGCATTAACGATCCCGCGCTGGAAATTGACGAGCGCAGCATTCTGTTCATCCGGGGTGTGGGCTGCGTGGGCTATCCCGGTTCCGCAGAGGTGGTGAATATGCAGCCGCCCGATGCTCTGATCCGCGCAGGGATCAACCATTTGCCAACGGTCGGTGATGGCAGGCAGTCGGGAACATCCGAAAGCCCCTCTATCCTGAATGCATCGCCCGAAGCGGTGGTGGGGGGAGGGCTGGCCTTGTTGCAGACTGGTGACAGGGTGCGCCTTGATCTGAATGCAGGTGTTCTGGATGCGCTGGTAGAGGCCGAGGAATGGGCCGCAAGGCGCGCGGCGTGGCGTGCCCCTGAATTGACCCATCAAACCCCGTGGCAAGAGATATATCGCGCCCATGTCGGCCAGTTGGCAGACGGGGGCTGTCTGGAACTTGCCACCGCTTATCGCCGTGTTCGCACGCATCTGCCCCGCGACAATCACTGAACGCCGCGCGCTGGGCATATCTGCCTGTTATGGGTATTTCCCTGCCTGTTGGGGGCCTGACCAGAGCCTTTGGTCAGGCGGCAGCAAGAATTTCCAATAGGGTTTTCATGTCCAGATCGGCCGGGTTGGCCTTGTAAGAGGATGACTGCTGCGCATCCTGTGCCAAAGCGGCGTGGTCTTCCGGGCGAATGCCCAGATCTGCCAAACGCCGCAAGCCGTGATCCCGGCTCCAATCGGCAAAGGCCTGCGTGCTGCCGAATTCTGCTGCGATCTGGCCTTGCACCCATCCAATACGCGCGGCAGGCTCACTGCCCATAGCGGCGGCCCGCATATTGGCGTCCAGCACAGGCATCAGCAAAGCCCCGCAAATGGCCCCATGCGCGGCCCCTGTTTGCCCCCCGATCACACCGGCAAAGCCATGCACAGCCCCCAGCCCAGCATTGGCCAGCGCGATCCCGCCAAAGACACTGGTCAAGACCATATCATCCCAAGCCTCTGTCGTCTCTGCCTTGTCCAACAGCCTGTGCAGGGCTGCCAATCCGCGCGGGATGGCATCGCGGCATAGCGCATCCGTCATGGGATTTGCACGAGAGCAGATGAACGGCTCTATCACCTGTGTGATTGCATCCAGACCAGAGGCCAAGATAACCGGCTTGGGGCAGGACAGGCACAGGTCGGGATCGACCAGCGCCAATGTCGGATACAAACGTGGATCACGCAGGCTGACTTTGCGCTTGGCCGTGGGAACTTGAATAACCGCATTGCGGGTGACTTCTGCGCCAGTTCCCGCAGTGGTGGGGATGGCAACCAAGGGCAGGGGCGCGGCATCCAGCGGCTGGCCCTCGCCCACCACCTCCAGATAGCGCAGGGCGCCATGGGGGGCCGGGATCAGGGCTGCAAGGGCCTTGCCATGATCAATGATCGCCCCCCCGCCAATGGCTATCACAAGATCGGGCGCGAAAGCGCGGGCGGGGGCCAGATTGGCCTCCAGCGTGGGCAGGTCTGGTTCGCCCTGCGCGATCATCTCCAGCACATCGCCCGACAGGCGCAGCGCGCCGATCAGATCATCGGCGGCCGCAACCGAGGCAGAGCGCAATACCAGCACGCGCCGCGCTGTGCTGGCCGCAAAGGGCGCGGCCTCGGCGATCATGCCGCGCCCGAAGCGGATCGTGCCAGCAGTGGCAAAACTGAAAGGGGCAATGCTCATCGCAGGATATTCCGCCCTGCATAAAGCGCGGTATCGCCAAGCATTTCTTCAATGCGGATCAGCTGGTTGTATTTTGCCAGCCGGTCAGAGCGTGCAAGGCTGCCGGTTTTGATCTGCCCGCAATTGGTGGCCACGGCCAGATCGGCGATGGTGGCATCTTCTGTCTCGCCAGAGCGGTGCGACATCACGCAGCTCATGCGCGCGCGCTGCGCCATGTCCACGGCGGCGAGTGTTTCTGTCAATGTGCCGATCTGGTTCACCTTCACCAGCAGCGAATTGCCGCAGCCCTTGGCAATCCCTTCGGCCAGCCGCGCGGGGTTGGTGACAAAGAGATCATCGCCCACCAGCTGCACCTTGTCGCCCAGGGCCTCTGTCAGCAGTTTCCAACCCTCCCAGTCATCCTCGGCGCAGCCATCTTCAACGCTGATGATGGGGTAATCGGCGCAAAGCTTCGCCAGATAGGCCACATTCTCTGCCGCGCTCAGCGACAGGCCCTCGCCCAGCATCTCATATTTGTCGCCCTTGAAATACTCTGTCGCGGCGCAATCCAGCGCGAGATAGATATCTTCGCCGGGTTTGTAGCCCGCCTTTTCAATGCTGCGCAGGATGAAATCCAGCGCATCGCGGGTGCTGGAGAGATTGGGCGCAAAGCCGCCCTCATCGCCAATGCCCGTGGACAGGCCCGCGCCGGAGAGTTCCTTTTTCAGCGTGTGGAACACTTCCGCACCCATGCGCACGGCCTCGCGGATACTGGTGGCGGCCACGGGCATGATCATGAATTCCTGAATATCAATCGGGTTATCGGCATGCTCGCCGCCATTGATGATATTCATCATCGGCACAGGCAGGGTGCGCGCCGATGTGCCGCCCACATAGCGGTAGAGCGGCTGGCCGCAATATTGCGCCGCAGCCTTCGCCACCGCCAGCGAGACCCCCAGAATGGCATTCGCCCCCAGGCGCGCCTTGTTGGGCGTGCCGTCCAGATCACACATGGCCGCATCAATGGCCACTTGTTCGGTGGCCTCAAAGCCCACCAGCGCTTCGGCCAATTCGCCATTCACGGCGGCCACGGCCCCCAGAACACCCTTGCCCATATAGCGCGCCTTGTCGCCATCGCGCCGCTCCACAGCCTCATGCGCGCCCGTAGAGGCGCCAGAGGGCACCGCCGCGCGGCCCATCGTGCCATCTTCAAGGAAAACATCCACCTCTACCGTGGGGTTGCCCCGGCTATCCAATATCTCGCGGCCAATAATGTCGATAATCGTGCTCATGCGCTGTCCCTATATGTTATGGGCGGGGGGCGAAGACTGCCGATCGTGGTGCGCGCTTTGGACATTCACGCCCGCGCCAACTGTGCTTTGATCGTTTTGTCGCGCCGTATTACGGTTTCTTCGGTCTGGGGCGGCTTGCGTGCCGGTGGCACGGCGTGAAGCCTTTTGTCATATCTGCAATACGGCCTGAATGGCATGTTCCCAGCGTGTGGTGCGGGCGTCGCGGGTTTTGGCATCCATACGGGGGGTGAATTGCCGCTCAATCGCCCAGCCGCGCGCGAATTCTTCCATTCCCGGCCATGCGCCTGCGCGCATTCCGGCCAGCCAGGCCGCGCCCAATGCCGTGGTTTCCAGCACGCGCGGGCGATCGACAGGCGCGCCGATGATATCGGCCAGAAATTGCATGGCATAGTCATTTGCCGCCATACCGCCATCGACGCGCAACACAGGCTGTGTGCCTTCGCGCCGCCAATCGGCCTGCATGGCCTGAAGCAAATCGCGGGTCTGATAGCCAACCGATTCCAGCGCCGCGCGGGCAAATTCTGCCGGGCCGGAATTGCGTGTCAGCCCAAATACGGCCCCGCGTGCCTCTGGCTTCCAATAGGGCGCGCCCAGGCCCACAAAGGCGGGCACAAGGATCAGATCCTGCGAGGGGTCGGCCTGTTCCGCCAATGCCTGCGTTTCTGGCGCGGCGCGGATTACCTTCAGCCCATCGCGCAGCCATTGCACCACTGCACCCGCAATGAAGATAGACCCTTCCAAAGCATATGTCGGCTGGCCATCCAACTGGTAGGCAATCGTTGTCAGCAGCTTGTTGCGCGAGGCAACCGGGGTTTCGCCTGTATTGAGCACCGCAAAACAGCCCGTGCCATAGGTGGATTTCAGCATGCCGGGGGTAAAGCAGGCCTGCCCGATTGTGGCCGCCTGTTGATCCCCGGCCACACCCAGAATGGGTATTTCATGCCCGAACAGATCGGCGCGGGTATGCCCGTAATCGGCAGCGCAATCGCGCACTTCGGGCAGCATGGCTGCGGGAATGTCGAAGAGATCGCAGATGGTCTGGCTCCAGCGGCCCTTGTGGATATCATAGAGCATGGTGCGCGCGGCATTGGTGGCATCTGTGGCATGCACACGCCCGCCTGTCAGGTTCCAGATCAGCCAGCTGTCAACCGTGCCGAAGGCCAGCTCACCCCGGCGGGCGCGCGCGCGTGCGCCTTCCACAGTATCGAGAATATATTTCAACTTGGTGGCCGAGAAATACGGATCGGCCAGTAGCCCCGTGCGCGCCGTGATCATCGGCTCATGCCCTTCGGCGCGCAGATATGCGCAGAAATCGGCGGTGCGGCGGTCTTGCCAGACAATCGCGGGGTGAATGGGCTTGCCTGTCTTGCGATCCCAGACAAGCGTGGTTTCGCGTTGGTTGGTAATCCCGATTGCGGCAATGTCGCGCGCGGACAGCCCGGCCTTTTCAATCGCGGCACGGGCTGTGGCGGCAGTGGTGGCCCAGAGATCCAGCGGGTCATGTTCCACCCAGCCAGAGGCCGGGTAATGCTGCGGAAATTCCTCTTGGGCGGTGGCGGCGATGTTCATGACCGCATCAAAGACAATGCCTCTGCTGGATGTCGTGCCTTGATCCAGTGCCAGAATATAGCCCATTGCTGCCCCCCCCCGTTTCGCACCCTGCGGATAATAGAATTTCACAACTTTGGAAAGATAGGCGAAGCGGTCATGTGCCCGCTTCGCCCCAGTCAGCCGGGGCCGCGCAAGCGCAGCCCCGACAGGGAGGTTACTCTGTCCAGCGGCGGATCAACTCGTCATAGGCGATGGTGATCGGCTGGCCCTTTTCGTCATCCAGCTTCGGCCAGGGTGCGCCGGGCTGTTCCAGCCAATAGGCCTCGTCGCGCGGCTCGTTCAGGGCCGGGCCGAATTCGCCCTGCACGCCAGCACGTTCCAGACGGGCCATGACGGCTTCTTGCTGGTCGCAAAGCGCATTCATGGCTTCTTGCGCCGTGCGCGCCCCGGATGACGCATCGCCGATATTCTGCCACCACAGCTGCGCCAGACGCGGATAATCGGGCACGTTGAAGCCTGTATCTGTCCACAAATCGCGCTCGGGCGAGCGGTAGAATTCGACCAGACCACCCAGACGCGGCGCGCGCTCGGTGAAGCTGTCATGGTTGATGGTGGATTCGCGGATGAAGGTCAGGCCATAATGCGATTTTGCCACATCCACGGTTTTGGAGGCGATGAACTGCGCATAAAGCCATGCTGCCTGAGCGCGATCAACAGGGGTGGATTCCAGCAATGTGGCAGAACCCACATCCTGATAGCCCACTTTCATGCCGTCTTGCCAGTAAGCGCCATGGGGTGAGGGGGCCATGCGCCATTTTGGCGTGCCATCCTCGTTCATGACGGGCAGATCAGGCGCAACCATATCTGCGGTGAAGGCCGTGTACCAGAAAATCTGCTGCGCGATATTGCCTTGCGCAGGCACTGGCCCGGATTCCGAGAAGTTCATGCCATTGGCGGCAGGGGGAGCATAGTTTTGCAGCCAATCCACATATTTCTCGATGGAATAGACAGCGGCCGGGCTGTTGGTTGCCCCGCCACGCGCCATGCAAGAGCCGACGGGCTGGAAGTTCTCGTTGACGCGGATACCCCATTCATCGACGGGCACGCCATTGGGCAGGCCCAGATCAGAGGCCCCGGCCATCGACAGCCAGGCATCGGTAAAGCGCCAGCCAAGCGAGGGGTCACGGCGGCCATAATCCATATGGCCGTAAACGGTCTGGCCATCAATCTCGCGGCCTGTGAAGAAGGCGGCGATATCCTCATAGGCCGACCAGTTTACAGGAACGCCCAGCTCGTAGCCGTATTCGGCCTCAAAAGCGGCCTTGATTTCGGGATCGTTGAACCAGTCATAGCGGAACCAGTACAGATTGGCGAATTGCTGCACGGGCAGTTGATACAGCTTTCCATCCGGCCCGGTGGCAGAGGCCAGCCCGATGAAATCGTCCAGATCAAGGCCGGGGTTGGTGACAGAAGCGCCATCTCCGGCCATCCAGTCGGTCAGGTTGCGGGCCTGCTGATAGCGCCAATGCGTCCCGATCAGATCGGCGTCATTGATATACATATCAAAAACATTCTCGCCGGTTTGCATCTGGGTTTGCAGGCGTTCCACAACATCCCCTTCGCCAATCAGCGTATGGGTCAGGTTGATCCCTGTCATCGCGCTGAAGGCAGGGGCCAGAACATTGGCTTCCCATTCATGGGTGGTGATGGTTTCGGAAACCACGTTGATGGTCATGCCGCGGAACGGTTCTGCCGCTTCTATGAACCATTGCAGTTCTGCTTCCTGCTCTGCGCGGCTTAGGGCCGACATATCGCCGATATGTTCATCAAGAAACGCGATGGCCGCGTCCATATCGGCAAAGACCGGGCTTCCCATCACAGTTAGCGCCATTGCCAGCGCAGTAGATGTTTTCAATAGTCGGTTCATAGAATATCCTCCCATGGATTGAACCCTCGTTTCAGTCCTGCGTGTCCGGGCCATTTATGGGCCTCATCCCCATGGCACGGGCACGCGCGTTTTGCGCGCCGTCAGACCCAGCGAAACACCGCTGCGGCATAAAGCGCGCAAATTCCAAGCGCCCACCATTGTGGCAAGCCGCTCAGGGCCAGCCAGCCTGCATTGATAAAGGCCGACCCAAGTAGAGTGATAAACAACCTGTCCCCGCGCGTTGTCTCGATTGTCAGGATGCCCCGACGCGGGGTTTCGGGGAATTTGAGTGCCAGAACTGTGAAAATCAGCAGCAGGCAGGCAATCACGATGAAGAAGATCGCGGTAGGCTGCGTCCATGCCATCCAGTTCAGGTTCATGGCGTGTCCTCCTTATACGCGGCCCAGGGCAAAGCCCTTGGCAATGTAGTTGCGCACGAAATAGATGACCAAGGCGCCGGGAATGATGGTCAGCACACCTGCGGCGCACAATACCCCCCAATCCAGGCCAGAGGCCGAAACTGTCCGTGTCATGATAGAGGCGATGGGCTGTGCATTCACCGCTGTCAGCGTCCGCGAGAGCAGCAATTCCACCCAAGAGAACATGAAGCAGAAGAACGCCGCAACACCGATGCCCGATGCGATCAGCGGCATGAAGATTTTCGCGAAAAAGCGCGGAAAGCTGTAGCCATCGATATAGGCTGTCTCGTCAATCTCTTTGGGCACGCCGCGCATGAACCCTTCCAATATCCAGACTGCCAGCGGCACATTGAACAGGGTATGCGCCAGGGCGACTGCGATATGGGTATCGAACAGACCCACCGAGGAATAGAGTTGGAAGAAGGGCAGGGCAAACACCGCTGCCGGAGCCATGCGGTTTGTCAGCAACCAGAAGAACAGATGCTTGTCACCCAAAAACCGGTAACGCGAAAAGGCATAGGCGGCAGGCAGGGCCACGGCCAGAGACAGAACCGTGTTCATCACCACATAGGTAATGGAATTCACATAGCCCATATACCAGGAACTATCGGTCAGGATGACGCGGTAATTGTCCAGCGTGGGATTTTGGGGCCAAAGCGTGAACCCGCCAAGGATTTCGCGGTTTGTCTGAAAGCTCATCTTCACGAGCCAATAGATTGGCACCAGCATGAACAGCAGATACAGCACCATGACAACATGACGGGTCTGCACCTTGGGAAAAGAGATGCTGCGCGTGGCAGGGGTGTACGTGTCTGATGTTACAGCCATCTCACCGGCCCTCCGCTTTGTCGAGATTGGTCATCACCGTGTAGAACACCCAACTGACCAGCAAGATCACAAGGAAATACATGATCGAGAACGCAGCCGCAGGGCCCAGATCAAACTGACCAAGCGCCATTTTCACCAGATCAATCGAGAGGAAGCTGGTGGCGCTGCCGGGGCCCCCGCCAGTGACGACGAAAGGCTCTGTATAGATCATGAAACTGTCCATGAAGCGCAACAGGATGGCAATCAGCAACACGCCTTGCATTTTGGGCAGTTCGATATAGCGAAACACTTTCCAGCGGCTGGCCTGATCAATCTTTGCGGCCTGATAATAGGCCTGCGGGATGGATTGCAGCCCGGCATAGGCCAGAAGCGCCACAAGCGATGTCCAATGCCACACATCCATGATCACAACAGTCACCCAGGCATGCACGGGGTTGCGCGCATAGTTCCAGCTGATCCCGATCTTATCCAGCGCATAGCCCACAAGCCCAATGTCGGTGCGGCCCAGAATCTGCCAGATCGTGCCCACCACATTCCACGGGATAAGCAGCGGCAGCGCCATCAGCACCAGACAGACAGAGGCCCAAAACCCGCGCTTGGGCATGCAAATGGCAATCGCAATGCCAAGGGGGATTTGAATGGCCAGAATAATACCGGAAAATGCAAGCTGACGGCCCAGGGCGGCATGCACGCGCTCAGAGGTGAGAACCTCTTGAAACCAGCCCAAGCCCTCCCAGAAGAACACGTTATTGCCAAACGTATCCTGCACCGAATAATTGACCACGGTCATCAGCGGGATAACGGCGGAAAAGGCAACCAGCACCAGAACCGGCAGCACCAGAAACCACGCCTTGTTATTTTGCACCTTATCCATCAGACGGCCTCTCTTTGCGGGGTGGCGACAGATTGCAAAGGCGCCACGCGCCAATCATCGGCATAAACATTGATCCGCTCCGGGGCGAAAATCATGCGGTTTGCATCTGCCGGGATGGGCGTGCCTTCAAGCTGGATGGCATTTATGGCGCGGCCCTGAAACTCTGCGCGCACAATCTGGTGGCGGCCCACATCCTCGACGCGCTTGATCGTGACAGGCAGCCCCTCTTCGCCGCTTACCAGCTGGACAAATTCGGGGCGCACCCCGATTTGCACCCGGCCTTGCAAGGCCTTGTAGGTTCCGCCCAGGCGCACGGCATGGCCCGCGCATCGGGCAAGATTGCCTGCCACTTCGGCCTCTATCAGGTTCATCCCCGGAGAGCCGATGAAATAGCCCACAAACGTATGCTCTGGCGTGTCAAACAGCTCTTCCGGGGTGCCAAGCTGCACCACGCGCCCATCATGCATGACCACAACCTTGTCAGCGAATGTCAGGGCTTCGGTCTGGTCATGGGTGACGTAGATCATCGTATGGCCGAATTCGTGGTGCAGCGATTTCAGCTGGGTGCGCAATTCCCACTTCATGTGCGGGTCAATCACGGTCAGCGGCTCGTCAAAGAGCAGCGCGTTGACGTCCTCGCGCACCATGCCCCGGCCAAGGCTGATTTTTTGCTTTGCATCGGCGGTGAGGCCCCGCGCCTTGCGGTTGAGCACGTCTTCCATACCGATCATCGCGGCAATCTTTTGCACGCGCGCGGCCACATAGGCGGCATCCATGCCCCGATTGCGCAGCGGGAAGGCCAGATTATCGCCCACTGTCATCGTGTCATAGACCACAGGAAACTGGAACACCTGCGCGATATTGCGCTCTACCGTATCCTGATGCGTCACATCACGATCCCCAAACAGAATGCGCCCGCGTGACGGAACCAAAAGCCCGGAGATGATATTGAGAAGCGTGGATTTCCCACAACCAGAAGCGCCAAGCAGGGCATAAGCCTCGCCATCGCTCCAGACATGATCGAGTTGCTTGAGCGCGTAATCCGCCTCGCCCTTCGGGTTGGGCAGGTAGGAATGCGCGAGGTTGTCCAGAGTTATTTGTGCCATCTTCCCCCCTCAAGCGGCTTGTGCGAAAGATGCGGGTGCAACCAGATCGCCGTTTTGCCCAAAGACATAGACATGCGCGGCATCCAGCCAGACATCTATCGGGGCGCCGTAAGCCAGATGATGCACACCATGCAGCAACCCCACCCATTTATCGCCCGCATGGTTCAGGTGCACAAAGGTTTCAGACCCGGTGATTTCGGTCACATGCAGCATGCAGCGAAACCGCAAAGCGTCATTGCCTTTCGACGCCAGATGAAGGTGATCAGGCCGGAACCCGGCTGTGTAAACGCCATCGGGCAAAGCCGCCAGCGCGCCGCTGGCGGGGGCTGTCTGCCCTTCGCCAAAGCTGATCTTGTTTCCCGCCTTTTCGATGCGCGTAAAATTCATCGGCGGGTCAGAGAACACCCGCGCTGTGATTGCGTCCTTCGGGCTGCGATAGACTTTCGGGGTGGGGCCAAATTGCGTGATGCGGCCTTCCCACATGGTTGCCACATTGCCACCCAGAAGCAGCGCCTCTTCTGGCTCTGTTGTGGCATAGACGAAAATCGCGCCGGATTCTTCGAAAATGCGCGGGATTTCGGCGCGCAATTCTTCGCGCAGTTTGTAATCAAGATTGGCCAGCGGCTCATCCAGCAGCACCAGCCCTGCGCCTTTGACAAGCGCACGCGCCAGCGCGCAGCGCTGTTGCTGCCCGCCCGACAATTCGAGCGGCTTGCGATCCAGCAATGGGGTCAGCTGCATCAAATCCGCCGCTTCGCGCACTTTGCGATCCAGCTCTGCCCGCGACACGCCCATCAACTTCAGGGGCGAGGCGATATTGTCATAAACCGTCATGGACGGGTAATTGATGAATTGCTGATAGACCATCGCCACCTTGCGATCCTGCACCCGCATTCCGGTGACATCGCGCCCTTCCCACCAGATGCGCCCTGCGGCTGGGGCATCCAGCCCCGCCATCAGCCGCATGAGCGTTGTCTTGCCCGATAATGTGGGGCCAAGCAGCACATTCATCGTGCCGCGTTCCAGCGTCAGATCGGTTGGGTAGATATGGCTCTGCCCTTCCACGATCTTGGAGACGCCCTCCAATCTCAGCGACATGGTTGTTCCTCCCTTACACGCTTATTCGGCTGCGCGTATTTCCTGCCTTGGCTGTTGTTGCATCCAGTCTTCCAGTGCAGCGACTTGCACCTTGGTCAGCCGCAAGCCCAGTTTGCTGCGCCGCCAGATCACATCTTCGGCGCTCTGCGCATATTCGCGGGCGATCAGCCAGCGGGCTTCTGCCTCTGTCAGGGTTGCGCCGAAATCCTGGCCCAGATCGCTGGCAGTTTCCGCCGTGCCCAGTATGGCGCGGGCTTCAGTGCCATAGGCGCGCACCAGACGGCGCGCCCAATACTCTGTCAGAAAGGGGTAATCGCGCTGCAAATCCGCCACCAGCGCCGCCACCCCATCATGGGCGAAATCCCCCCCCGGCAGCGGCACGCCAGCTGTCCATTTGCCTTTTGCAAGTGGCAGCACCGTGCCGATCTGTTCCAATGCCGATTCCGCAAGCCGCCGATACGTCGTGATCTTGCCACCAAAGATGTTCAGCACCGGCGCGCCTGTGCTGCGATCTATCTTGAGCGTGTAATCGCGCGTGGCCGCTGTGGCCGAGCTTGCGCCATCATCATAAAGCGGGCGCACACCGGAATAGGCCCAGACAACATCTGCCGCAGTGACAGGCTGGCGGAAATACTGGCTGGCGAAATTGCACAGATAATCGCGCTCTGCATCCGTGCAGACAGGCGCGCGCGCGGGATCATCATGATCTGCATCGGTGGTTCCGATCAGGGTGAAATCCTGCTCGTAGGGAATGGCAAAGATGATCCGCCCATCCGTCCCCTGAAAGAAATAGCACTTGTCATGGTCATAAAGCTTGCGCGTCACGATATGACTGCCGCGCACAAGACGCACATTTTCGCGGCTGTTCAGGCGCAGTTTCGAATGGATGATATCGCCCACCCAAGGCCCTGCAGCATTGACCAGCATCTTGGCGCGAAGTGTTTTCGTTTCGCCTTCGGTTTTGATCGTAACCTGCCAAATGCCGTTTTCCGCACTGGCAGAAACAACCTCGGCGCGGGTGTGGATGCGCGCGCCGCGCGCTTCGGCATCGCGGGCATTCAGGATCACAAGGCGCGAATCCTCTACCCAGCAATCGGAATATTCATAGGCCGTGGCAAAGCGGGCTTGCAGGGGTTCACCCTCGCGCGCGCCTTTCAGTGACAGGCTGGATGTGCCCGGCAAAATTTTGCGCCCGCCCAGTGTATCATATAAAAACAGGCCCAGCCGGATCAGCCATGCCGGGCGCCGCCCTTTCATCCAAGGCATCAGAACAGAGAGCAGGCGCGATGTGGGCGTGTCGCTTTCGAACCGCATATCTTTATGATATGGAAGGACAAAACGCATTGGCCAACTGATATGGGGCATTGCGCGCAGCAGGGTTTCACGCTCTATCAGCGCCTCTCTCACCAGCCGGAATTCAAAATACTCCAGATAGCGCAACCCGCCGTGAAACAGCTTGGTAGAGGCAGAGCTTGTCGCCCCTGCCAGATCGCCTTTTTCGCACAGCACCACCGACAGCCCGCGCCCCGCCGCATCGCGTGCGATCCCGCAGCCATTTATGCCGCCGCCAATGATGAAAAGATCATGAACGCGCGCTGTGTCGAAACTGGTTGAACCGAACTCCAAAAGCCGCCCTCCCCAAGCGCTTTCCTTCTTGTGCGCAAACACTAGGGGAGTGCGTGGTTTTATCGCAAGTCTTTTTTCGTTATATCATCAAAAATGTTCGGTAATAAGTAATCGAAAAAATCAAAGCGGTTTGAACCGCATTTGTTCTGTATTTTTTTTCGCGACTTAAATTTTTTGCTTGAAACGAACACAGGCCGGGGCGATGATTGCCCCATCTGCCCATGTGTTCGCATCTTTTCGGGCCGAATCACCTTGTTCAGGGAGGGCGCATGTCCCAGTCAGAGCGTTTGAAGGAAATCCAGATCATCGCCCGCCGTGATGGGCGGGTATCGGTGGACGGGCTGGCCGCGTATTTCGATGTCACAGTTCAGACCATCCGGCGCGATCTGGCCGAATTGGCAGAGCAAGGCAAATTGCAGCGCGTGCATGGTGGCGCGATCTTGCCATCGACAGTGGCAAATATCGGCTATCAGGATCGGCGCGATCTGAACGAGGCCGCAAAGGCCGCGATTGCGGAAATCGCAGCGCGCGATATCCCGAATGGCTGTTCGATCTTTCTCAATATCGGCACAACTACAGAGGCCGTCGCGCGCGCCTTGCTGGGGCACCGTGATATCATGGTGCTGACCAATAATCTGAATGTGGCGAATATTCTGGTTGATAACCCAAATTGCGAGATCATCGTGGTGGGCGGGCTGTTGCGGCGCACGGATGGGGGGCTGGTGGGCACTGTCACCACGCAAGCCATTCAACAGTTCAAATTCGATCTGGCCGTGATCAGTTGTTCGGCGCTGGATGATGATGGTGACATGCTGGATTTTGACATTCAGGAAGTTGGCGTCAGTCAAACCATTCTGAAACAGGCGCGGCGCAGTTTTCTTGTTGCGGATCAATCCAAATTCCGCCGCCGCGCCCCCGCCCGCATTGGCTCGCTTGCGCAGGTGGACGGGTTTTATACCGATGCCCGGCTTGCGGCAGGGCTTGCGGCTGCCTGCAAGACATGGGGGACAAGTGTCAGCATTGCCGAGGCAAAGCAGGGCGTCTGACGGAGAAGGCGCTGTCCGCTCATGCGGCGGGCTACTGGCTGTGCCTATTGCAGGATGCTGGCAATATCCAACCCGTTCACTGTGACAGAGTAATCCGGGGCCAGTTCTATCCGGTATGACAATCCGCCTTCGGCAGTCGGGGTTCCCAATCCGCGCAGCAGCAGCAAAGCTGGCAGCATGTCCTGCGCATCTTGCCCGGCGAATTCCCCACGCGATACCATATCGATCACCTCTGGAAAGCCCTGAACATCCAGATCCATCGCGCCCTCGGCCGATAACTGGCCTGACAGCCGGAAATCACCACGTCCTGTAATATTGGCAGGCCCGCCCGCAAGTTTAAGATCGTCGATTTCCAACACCGGTTTGGCCGCGAACAGCATGCCAAGGGCCTGAAAGCCAAGCATGCCATAGGCATCGGGATCATTGGTATCAACCGTGGCTGCAAGGCCAAGAATCTGGCGCAGCGGCAGGTTGCTAAGCTGCATGGAAAGGGCCATATCCGAGCGCCCCATCTCTTCTGGCCAGTCGTCTTGTTCAACTGTCAGGCCATCCAGCGCCCATGACATTGAAAAGCTGCTCATCTCCGCGCGCCCATCCAGGCCTGACCCGATCAAGAACCGCTCCAGCCCATATACCTCGCCAGAGGGCATGGCAAAGCTGATATCCTCTATCTCGAATGTGGCATCCGAACGCCCCCATTGCCCTTGAAGGATCGGCTCCAGCGCAGATGTGATTTCGCTCTCTTGGGTGAATGCTGCAAAAAGCTCGCTCACCGCCATGGCAAGGCCGGGATCGCCTTCTGTCAGGGCATTGCGCAGGCCAATCCGCCCGATGCTGAGCAAGGCGTCATCGTCGAATGCCGACATGCCGCGCAGCTCAAAACCCGCATCACCCGTGTAAAGCCCTTCTCCGACAGGGGCGAAATCTGCCCAAAGCCGAAGCCCATCAGCCCCAAATTCGCCTGTGTCAGACCCCGCGACAGGCTGCCATTCCAAATTCGAGAACGTGATCTCTGCCTTGGGGAAAAACCCTGTCTCTTCGTTCAATCTTCCCGCCAGCGCGCTGTTTGTCCAGACAAGGCGCCCCATTGCCCGCCCGCCCTCTGAAATTTCCAGCGCGGGGGGGAAGGTGGCTGCCCAGTCAAGCTGATCATCGGGCAGGGCGCGCAACTCTATGCGCGGGTTGCCAAAGCCAAAGCGCATATCTTCGACCCATAAGGCAAGATCGTTGAATTCCACAATAATCTGGCCGTTTTCCTGTCTTGCGACAACGGGGCTTGCCGTGTTCAGCTCTAACCCCAAATCGCCGGCAGGATCATTTTTCTGCATCAGCCTGTCCAGCGCCAGCAGCAGGGCTGCGCCAATGCGGGCGGCCTGTGCATCTTCGGTGGGGGCAAGGGTAAGGGGGGCAAGGGTAAGCGAGGTATGCCCCATTTCCGGGCGGCTGGCGCCATCGCGGCTGATATCAAGCTGTGCGTCAATCACATCGGCGCCGTAAGTCCCGACCCAGATTGCGTAGAGGCCGGGTTGATCGCTCTCCAGCCGCAAAGCGGGGTCTACGCCAAAGCTGTCATCATCGCACAGAAGGCTGCCATCTGGCTGGCGCACAACCAGGGTTGTATCGCCATCGCTGCGCACGCGCAGATCCAGACCACCAGTATCTGGTGCAATCTCTAGCGTAACATCCGGGCTTTGCGCATCGATATAGCCCGTGCAAAACATATCAAAATCCGCCGCCATATCAGCGCCGCCAGCCATCAGCGCGATTTCCTCTCTGCCGCCAGAGGGGATATCTGCGGCCACAAGGGCATGAAACCGCGCAGGCGATAGCGCCAATTCCCGGCCTTGCGCGGCGAATGTGTCAGTGCCCACAGCCCCCCAATCCGGCTCTTGCAGCGAAAGATGCAGGTTTGCGGCCACAATCTCGGCCCCATATGTGCCCACCCAAACGGCATATTCCCCCGGACTTGGCTTGAGAACCGAGACAGCCGGATTCAGGCCGTCAGTATCATCATCGCACAGAAAGCCCCCATTCGGGCGCTGCACAACAAGGGTAAGGTCACTCTCGCTGGTTGCGAATACACTCAGCCGCAGCACGGGTGCTGCGATCTGGACAACCAGATCGGGCGCTGTGGCGTTGATCTGGCCTACGCAACTTGTATCAAAGTCATAGGCGTCATCCGACCCACCGGCAAAGAGCGGAACCGTCTCTATCATGGCGCCCAAATCCGGCCCGATTGTGATGGTTCCATAGGTGGGGTCTGCCACCGACTGGGCGAAAGACGCCCCTGCCAGCGTCAACCCTGCCAAAACCCCCAGAAAGCCGGAATATTCAGAAGACGACATGCCCAAGACCCCTTTGCAAGACATTCCCACAGGATGCCCCCTGTTTGATGCAACACTGCCGAACAGACAGCCCGTTTGAAATGCAGCATGCCGTTTCTCTGGCCCCGGTCAAGGCAAATGGGTCGCAGAAGGGGGATGCATAGCCCCCGAAAGCCGCCGCCGTGGTGATTGACCAGCCGTTATCGGTGCGGTTGTTGCGACAGAGGGGCAGGCGCAGCTTGCGGGGTCAGAACCGATCCAGCAAGCGGCGCAGATAGTCCAGCTCTGCTTCGGGGCGCTCCAGCTCTGCGGAACGGCGGCGCAATTCTTCCAACAGATCACGCGCCCGGCGATAGACATCTTCGCCCTGCAACAGGTTGTCTTGCGTCCCGACTTCGCCACCCGGATTAAGCGCGCGCCCCAGTGGATCGCGGTTTTCGCCTTCGCCGGTCTGATCACCCGCCTGATCGCCCATCCGCTCGCGCTGGTCTTGGGCGCGGGCCTCGTTCATCGCGCGCAATCCGTCGCGCATGGCTTCCATCGCATCGGCCTGCCGGCTTAGCGCCTCGCCGGTCTCGCCATTCTCCAGCGCTTCGGCGGCCTCTTCCATGGCGCGCTGGGCGCGTTCCAGTGCCTCCAGCGCATTTTCGCTTTCGCGCGTGCCTTCGCCGGGCAAGGGTTGCAATTGCTGGTCGCGCAATTGCTCTGCCAAGTCGCGCTGACGTTCGGCCAGATCATTGCCCGCGCCCGGTTGGGTGTCTCCGTTCTCGCCGCTCTCGCCTTCGGCGCGGTCGCGGAATTCGTCCTGTAGCTGGTTGAATGTGTCATCTGACAGGCCCTGCTGGTTGCGCAGTGTTTCGCCCAAGCCTTCCATGGCCTGATCGCCGGGTGCGCCTTCGCCGCCCTCGCCTTCGGCCACTTGCAGATTTTCCAGCAGCGCATTCAACTGCGCCAGCAACTCTGCCGCTTCTTCCATGCGGCCTTCTTCCATCAATTCCTGAATCCGGTTCAGCAACTCCTGGATCTGGTCTTGGGTGATCTCCATCTGCTCGCCATCGGGCGGGGCCTCGCCGCGTTCGCGCGGCTGTTCGGCCAGCTGGTTCATGTAGTCGCGCATGGCCTCGCGCAATTCTTCCATAAGTTCGGCCACTTCGGCGGGGTCTGCGCCATTGCGCACGGCCTCGTCCAGCATTTCTTGCGCGCGGCGCAATCTTTCGCGGGCATCGGCCAATTCGCCTTCTTCTAGCAGCACAGCCAGATCCCACATGCGCTGCGCCAGATCATCGCGCGCGGCATCATCCAGCGCCGCCGCATCAAGGCTGGCCAGCAGGATGTCGCGTGTTTCCATATACCTGATCCGCGCCTCGGCAGAGCGGAAAGCCTCTTCCGGCCTGTATCCGATTGCCCGCATGATCTGGCCAACGCGCGCGGCGTTTTCCCGGCTCCAAAGCAGATCGCGGCGCAATTCTATCACTGCGGCGGCCATGGGATCAAAGAACCGGCGCCCCGGCAGCACCATGTGCACTGGCGCGCTGGCCCCGGTCTGGCTGCGGGCATCTTCCACTTGCAGCGCCACTGTTACCGGCAGATTGGCCCAGGGGTGCTGAGAGAAATCTTCAACCAGCGCATCGTCAATCTCATTGCGTGCGCCAGAGGCGGGCATGGGCAGGGGCAGGGTAAGCGCTGCACGCGGCTCCGGGTCGGGGCGCAGGCCATAACGGCGGTCAACCGCTTCCAGATCAAGCGCCACACGCATTTCCCCCCCGGTCACGCCATAATCGTCATTGGCGGAGAAGCTTTGCCGCATCAATCCACCACGTTCGCGCGTGGCCTCTCCTTGCAGCGAAACGCTGGGCGGCTGATCCACCAGCGCCACGATTTCCCAGTCGCGCCCGGCAGGGCCGCGCACGCTCAGGCGGCCAGAGCGTTCAATCTCGAAATCCTGCGCCATATCGGCGGGGTCATAGCCGTCGCGATCTGACAGGCTTTCTTGCACCGACATGATGCCTTGCTGGCCATAGAAGCGCAGTGTCACGCGGCTGCCTTGCGGCAATTCCAGCCGCGCGCGATCCACCTCGTTCAGATAGAGGCTTGGGCGGCCCGTATAGGCCGGGGGCTGCACCCAGGCTTCCCAAGAGGGGCCAAGGGCCACGGCTTCGGCCCGCCCTTGGGATTGGGCGATGTCGGCAATCTCTGCCACGCGCGAGGGCGCGCCAAAGGCCAGCGCCACCACAAAGCCTGTCAACGCCATATAGCGCAGGCCATAGCGATCAAACCGTGCAAGCCGTGTATCGCCGGGAACAGCGCGTGCCGTGGCAAGCCGGGCCTGCATCCGCTGCAGATGCGCCAGCCAGACGCGCCGCGAGGCAGGATCACTTGCGCCAATCGCCTGTTCATCTGCCAGCGCGCTAAGGGGGCGGCCGGGCATGGAGGCATCCAGCCGCGCGGCCGCTTCGGCCCTGTTGGGCACATGCAGCCGCCATGCGCCCAAAGCGAAGCTGGCCACCAGCGCGGCGATTGCTGCAAAAACACCCCACATCGCCCAAAGCGGGGGCAGGATATCTTGCAGGCCAAAGCCCAAAGCCGCGACAAGGGCCAACACCCCTGTCACAAAGGGCCAGAATGCGCGCGCCAGACGTTCGGCCCATAGCCCCGCAAGCGTGCCGCGCAAAGCGCGCGTCAGGGCGGGGTTCGGGTCTTTGGTCTTGCGCGACAAATCTACCCTCTTGCCGGGCCGCTGGCCCGTGTTCAGATCACAACCACTCCGGCAACTTATCGCGGTTTATGATTTCGTCAAAGCTTGGGCGCGGGCGAATGACAGCATATTGATCATCTTTCACCAGCACTTCGGGGATAAGGGGGCGGGTGTTGTATTCCGAGGACATGACCGCCCCATAGGCTCCGGCAGAGCGGAAGGCCACCAGATCACCGGGGGCAAGGGCAGGCATGGGCCGCGCCTTGGCGAAAGTATCGCCCGATTCGCAGACCGGCCCCACAATATCCACGGGCTGCGCGATTGCTGCGGCCTGCGCCTCTTGCAGGGGGATAATATCGTGATGTGCGCCATACATGGCGGGGCGCACCAGATCATTCATTGCCGCATCAAGGATCAGGAAATCGCGCCCTTCGCCCTGTTTCAGATACAGCACAGAGGCCACCAAAACCCCGGCATTGCCCGAAATCAGGCGGCCCGGTTCTATCTCGATCTCGACATCCAGATCCCCCAGCACGCGCTTGATCATCGCGCCGTAATCCATGGGCAGGGGCGGGGTTTCGTTAGAGCGCGTGTAGGGAATGCCCAGCCCGCCCCCCAGATCCAGCCTGCGGATGGTGTGCCCATCAGCGCGCAGCGCGCGCGTAAGATCGGCGATTTTGGTAAAGGCGGCCTCGAACGGGGCAAGATCGGTCAATTGGCTGCCGATATGCACATCCACGCCCACCACCTCTATTCCCGGCAGGCGCGCGGCTTCGGCGTAAATTTCGCGGGCATGGGTGATGGGCACGCCGAATTTGTCTTCCTTGCGGCCTGTGGCGATTTTCTCATGCGTTTTGGCATCCACATCGGGATTGACGCGCAGGGTAATGGGGGCAACCGCGCCCAGATTGCTGGCCACTTCGGACAGAACGCGCAATTCCTCTGCGGATTCCACGTTGAACTGGCGAATGCCATGGGTCAGCGCATAGGCCATCTCGGCCCGTGTTTTGCCCACACCGGAAAACACAATGCGCGCGCCCGGCACGCCTGCGGCTTGCGCGCGGCGGTATTCGCCCTCGGATACCACATCCATGCCCGCGCCCAGATTGCCCAAAGTGCGCAAGATCGCCTGATTGGACAGCGATTTGATGGCAAAGCATACAAGGTGATCCATGCCCGCCAAGGCCTCTTGGAACAGGCGGAAATGGCGCGTCAGCGTTGCGGTGGAATAGCAATAAAATGGCGTGCCAACTGTGGCCGCAATCTCTGTCAGCGGCACATCTTCGGCATGCAGCACGCCGTTGCGATAAAGAAAATGATCCATCAGAGGGCTTTCAAACTGGCAAGGGGGCGATCAGCGCCCGCGCAGGCGCAAATACAGATACAGCGGCAACCCGCAAGAGACACCGATGCAAAATGTGGCCGGAATGGCCCAAAGCCCGATGAAGCGGCGCTTTTGCCATGTCTCGACCAGAATAAACACTGTCAGCGTAATGGCGGCAATTGTCAGATCCCAGACCAGCCCCGTGGTAGAGGCATTGGCATGCCACGCATCCACCATCGCCATGAGTGACCATTCATTCTGCACAAACCATGTGATGAACCAATACATCGGATGGATCGCGCCCCAGATGGCCAGCACCAGAAAAACTGCGCGCTGCACCTTCATAGCGTTTTCCTGACGCCCATGCGAATTTCCCCGGAAACGGAAACGCCCGTTTCAGATGGATAGCTTGGCGGGGCTTCCGCCCCGCAAGCGGCCAGCAGAAGCAAGAGTAGCGGTGCTGCGTATTTCATCCCAAAACCTCTTTCCAGCGCGCAATCTGTGCGCGGACATTTGCAGGCGCAGTGCCGCCATAGCTGGCGCGGCTGGCGACAGAGTTTTGCACCCCCAGAACAGAATAGACCTCTGCGTGAATTTCTCCATGCACATTTTGCATATCCTCCAGCGTCAGGTCTGGCAGATCGCAGCCTTTATCCTCTGCCAGCTTTACCAGCGCGCCCGTGACATGATGCGCCTCGCGGAAGGGAAGGTTCAGCGCACGCACCAGCCAATCGGCCAGATCTGTGGCAGTGGAAAAGCCAGAAGCGGCCGCCGCTTCCAGCACGGCGCGATTGGCTGTCAGATCGCTGACCATGCCTTCCATTGCTGCAAGGCCAAGGATCAGGTTATCGGCGGCATCGAATACCTGTTCCTTGTCTTCCTGCATATCCTTGGAATAGGTCAGCGGCAGGCCCTTCATTACGGTAAACAGCGCCACTGTTGCCCCTAAAATCCGCCCCAGCTTGGCGCGCAACAGTTCTGCCGCATCGGGATTGCGCTTTTGCGGCATGATGCTGGAGCCGGTTGAAAACCGATCCGACATGCGCACAAAGCGGAATTGCGCAGATGACCAGATCACCAGTTCTTCGGCAAAGCGGGACAGGTGCATGGCGCAAATGCTGGCCGCGCCCAGGAACTCCAAGGCGAAATCGCGGTCTGCAACAGTATCCAGCGAATTGGCGGTGGGCCTGTCAAAGCCCAGCGCCTGCGCTGTCATATGCCTGTCTATCGGGAAGGATGTGCCCGCCAGCGCCGCCGCGCCAAGCGGGCATTCATTCATGCGCGCGCGGGCATCCTGAAAGCGGGATTTGTCGCGCGCGAACATTTCCACATAGGCCAGCATATGATGGCCCCATGTGACAGGCTGTGCGGTTTGCAGATGGGTGAAACCGGGCATGACCCAATCCGCCCCGGCCTCTGCCTGCGCCACAAAGGCACGGATCAGCGCATCCAGCCCCGCGATGGCCGCATCGCATTGCGCGCGCACCCAGAGCCGGAAATCCAGCGCCACCTGATCATTGCGCGAACGCGCAGTGTGCAGCCGCCCGGCAGGCGCGCCAATAATGTCGCGCAACCGCGCTTCGACATTCATATGAATATCTTCCAGCGCGGTGGAAAAGGTGAATTCCCCGGCCTCTATCTCTGCCAAGACCTGCGCCAGCCCGGTATCAATGGCCTGTGCATCCTCTTGCGTGATAATCCCTGTCGCGGCCAGCATGGCGGCATGGGCGCGCGAGCCTGCGATATCTTGCGGGGCAAGGCGCTTGTCAAACCCGATAGAGGCATTGATCGCCTCCATGATCGCATCTGGCCCAGAACTGAACCTGCCGCCCCACATGGTATTTGCCGAACGCTTGTCCATTACCGCAATCCTTCGCAATTATCTTTGCGCTTGGCTATACGCCTGCGCCGCGATGAAGGCAATCAGCGCGCCCGATATCGGCCCAAGAACAGGGCAAAGCGCGCGGCGATAATTTTAAGAAAATGCACAGGCTTTAACCCGCAATTAAGGTCAGAGGGGGAATATGTAAAAAAGTCGGAGGGATTAGCGTGCCCATTCATCCAATATCTGCCCAAACATCTGGTGATGTGATTCACGGCTCGCCGCTTGCATCGGCGGCAGAGGAACAACGCCGGGATACGTTGAAAATGGTGCGTGCGGCACTGGATGAACGGCGCTGCCTGCTGGCTTATCAGCCCGTTGTGCAAGCGCGCATGCCCAAACGCGCGGCCTTTTATGAAGGGTTGATCCGCATCATGGATCATACAGGCCGCGTGATTCCGGCGGCCGATTTCATGGATGCTGTCGAAACCACGGAAACAGGGCGGCGGATTGATTGCATGTCCCTGGAAATGGGGCTTGCCACGCTGGCGCATGAACCCTCTATCCGGCTCTCCATCAACATGTCCGCGCGTTCTATCGGCTATCCCGATTGGCTGGCAACGCTGGAACGCGGCTTGCGCAATTCGCCCGATATTGCCGAGCGGCTGATTCTGGAAATCACGGAATCCTCTGCCATGCTGATGCCTGATCTGGTGACGATATTCATGCAGGACATGCAAGAACGCGGCATATGCTTTGCGCTGGATGATTTTGGCGCAGGCTACACGGCCTTTCGCTACCTCAAGGAATTCTATTTCGATATCGTCAAGATTGATGGCTCTTTCATCCGTGATATCGGGCAAGAGCCTGACAATCAGGTGCTGGTGCAAGCGCTGGTTTCCATCGCGCGGCATTTCGATATGTTCACTGTGGCGGAATCCGTGGAAACGGGGGAAGATGCGCGGCTGCTGGTGGATCTGGGGGTGGATTGCCTGCAGGGCTATTATTTCGGCGCCCCATCCACACAAGCGCCGTGGAAAGTCTCGCAACTCAAAACCACGAAGGCGGGGTAGGGGTGGTTATCGGCGCCGAGGTTCTGCGGCCACTGGCCGGGTTGGGGTGCGGGTGATAGAGGGCGTGTCCTGATGGGAACTGGCAGGCGGTTTGTTGCGGCCAAGCCCAGACATCCGAACTTCGACACCTCCGAGCGTGATTTGAGCGGGTTTCGTCGGCTGACGCTCGAAATTTCAATGGGTTAGTTTGGTGTAGCGGCCTGATTTGCGGAAATCATGTAGTCACACACTCTGTTATATTACCTGTTGATTTGTTGGAGAATACTCTGATATCTTCGCTACACAATGTATACGCGCATCACCAAGACCGGCGACCGCCAATACCTGCAACTGGTCGAATCCTTCCGCAACGACCGCGGACAGGTGCGCGTGCGGGTCATTGCCAATCTCGGACGGCTGGACAGATTGAGTCCCGACAAGCTCGATCCGCTGATCAATGGGCTGAACCGTGCGCTTGGGCGAACGGAGAATACATCGTCAGAGATCATTCAGGAGGCAGGCCGGGCACATGGCAATGTCTTTGCCCTTCATGAACTCTGGTGCGAATTGGGATTTCAGAAGGCGCTCAGCCGCGCACTGCGTTCAAGCCGTAGGGAATTTGACGCAGAAGCCTTGATCCGCGCTATGGTGTTCAACCGCCTCTGCGAACCCGACAGCAAGTTGGGCTGTCTGCGCTGGCTGGAAACGGTTGCCATTCCCGCGATGCCTGATGGCGTGACGCACCAGCAATTGCTGCGCGCGATGGACACGCTCATGGACAATGCGGTAGGTGTCGAGGATGCCCTGGCGCGCCAGATCCGTCCGTTGGTCGACCGTGATCTGGCTGTTGTCTTCTATGACCTGACCACAGTGCGCATCCATGGGGAAGGCGCGGTTGAGGATGACATTCGCGCGTTCGGGATGAACAAGGAGCGGGGTGGTATCGCCCGTCAGTTTGTCTTGGGCATTGTGCAGACGGCGGATGGCCTGCCACTCATGCACACAGTTCACCCCGGCAATGTTGCCGAAACCAAGACTCTGCAGACCATGCTGAAGACCGTTCTGCAACGCTTCCCCATTGACCGTGTCATCCTGGTGGCAGATCGCGGCCTGCTGAGCCTCGACAACATTCATCATCTGACGGACATGGCCAATCAGGGCGGGCGGAAGCTGGAGTTCATCCTGGCCGTGCCTGCCAGACGTTATGGCGAATTGATTGGTATTTTCCGGGAACTGAGCTTTGATGAAGAGGGATTGGCCGAGGGACAGTTTGCCGATCATCGTCTGATCATTGCCCATGATCCACTCCGCGCGGCTGAGCAGGGTGACAAGCGCCGCACGCGCATCGCCGAGTTGGAAGCCATGGCCGAGAAAATGGTCACAAAACTCGATGCCCAAGATGATGGGAAAACCGCACAGGGGCGTCGTGCTTCCGACCGCGGGGCCTATAGCCGCTTCACCCGCGCTGTAGCCGAGGCTGAAATGTTGCGCTTTGTGAAGCCCGACCTGACTGCAGACCGGTTCTCCTGGAGCATTGATGAAAACGCTATTGCTGACGCGCAGTTATTCGATGGCAAGCTTGCGCTGATCACCAATGCTGCAGACCTGACACCTGCCGAGGCGGTCACGCGCTACAAGGGCCTGGCCGACATCGAGCGGGGCTTTCGTGTGTTGAAATCCGACATCGAGATCGCGCCGGTTCATCACAGACTGCCGGATCGCATCCGTGCGCATGCGCTGATCTGCTTCATGGCCTTGACCCTCTACCGTGTCATGCGCATGCGCCTGAAGGCCCAAAGGCACAATGCCAGCCCCCGCACTGCGCTGGATCTGCTTGCACGCATCCAAAAGCACACTGCCCATATCGGCGACCGCACTTTCAACGGGACCAGCAAAACCACTCAGGAGCAGCTCGATCTCTTCGAGGCTATGGGCCTCAAAAAACCCGCCTGACCGGCGCTGTAGTCACACAAATACAATTTCCGTGTGAACAATATCAATCACTTACGCGATTAACTGTCGAACCTGGGAGACATGGCGCGGGTCATAGTGGCGGTTGATAAGGGACGGGTTGCTGCGGAAACTGGCAGAAATGTGTTCATACCGCTGACTGGCAGGGGTGAGGCAAATGTGCCGGGCCAAGATGGCGCGGGTTGCAGTGGGGCTGATACGGGTCGGGCCATTCTGCGGGCTGGCAGGGGCGCGGCGGGGCCTGATGCAGCTTGAAGTCGCCGCCAAAAGACTGCCCGTTTCGCGTTACGCCACGCGCTGGGAATCGATGCCGCTTTACGCCACGGCCTCTGCCTTGATGCCAGAGATTGCCTGAACCAGGTTATCCTCTGTCACTTCGGAAATGTCGAATTCGCGCATGATGCGGCCATTATACATGGCCACAATCCTGTCAGAGACGCGCAGCACTTCGGGCATTTCCGAACTGATCACAATCACAGCATAGCCCTGCGCCGCCAATTCGCGCAAAAGCGTGTGGATTTCGGCTTTCGACCCCACATCAATCCCCCGCGTGGGTTCATCCACAATCAGCACGCGCGGTTGCATGGACAGCCATTTGCCAATGACAATCTTTTGCTGGTTGCCGCCCGACAACACACCCGCCGATTGCCGCCAGCTTGGGGTTTTGATGGCCAGCCTGTCGCGATACTGATCAAAAATCGCAATTTCCGCACCATTGGAAATGAACGGCCCGCTGGTCAGATCCTGCACTTGCGGCAGGGTCATATTGTCGCGGCAGTTCATGTGCAGCACAAGCCCTTGTTCCTTGCGGTTTTCGGGCACAAGCGAAATGCCAAGGGCTATGGCCGCGCGCGGGTTGGTGATCTGCGCGGGCTGCCCATCCACAAAAATCTCGCCTGCGCTGGGGCTGCGCAAGCCGAACAGAGTTTCGGCAATTTCTGTGCGCCCCGCGCCCACCAGCCCGTAAAACCCCACCACTTCGCCCGCGCGCACCGAAAAACTGATATCCCTGAACAAGGGCGCGCAGGACAGGTTGCGCACTTCCAGCATTGTCTTGCCAAATTCGGGCGGGGCCTCATGGCGCGTCAGATCCAGAGAGCGGCCAATCATCAGGCGCGTCACCTCATCCTCATCCGTTGTGACAGTATCCAGCGTGCCGCGATATTGCCCGTCGCGCAAAACCGTGATCCTGTCTGACAGGGTGAAAATCTCATCCATCCGGTGTGAGATATAGACAATCCCCACGCCTTGCGCTTTCAGATCGGTGATAATGTCAAATAACACCACTTTTTCCGCATCGGTCAGAGAGGCGGTGGGTTCATCAAACACCACCACGCGGGCATCCACTGTCAGCGCGCGCGCGATTTCCACCATCTGCTGATTGGCAATGGACAGGTTTGCCACTGTCACTTCGGCCCGGAAACGGCATTTCAACCGTTCCAAAATCGCGTTGGATTTGGTGAAAAGCGTTTTCCAATCCACCCGGCCCAAGCTTTTGCGCGGCAATTCGCCCAAGTAGATATTCTCTGCCGCAGACATCTGAGGCACAAGGCTTAGCTCCTGATGGATAAGGACAACCCCTTGCGCCTTGGCCTCTATGGGGTTGCGGATGGCAACAGGCTGGCCACCGATCAGAATGCGCCCCTCATTGGGCTGATACATGCCCGCCAGCACTTTCATCAGGGTGGATTTGCCGGCCCCGTTCTCGCCCAGAAGGGCATGCACTTCGCCGGGCCGGACATCAAAATTCACCCCATCCAGTGCGCGCACCCCTGGAAAGGTTTTGACAATCCCTTGCAGTTGCAAGGCGGGTGTGTGTGGCATGTTCATAGGCGCAGCCCTCCGTTTTGGGAGCGGTTGAAGCGTTTATCAAGGAACAGAACCGCAATCAGAATACTGCCAAGGATGACATACACATAGAACGCGGGAACCTGCATCAGGTTCATCCCGTTGCGCAAAATCCCAATGGCCAGAACCCCGCCCAGCGTGCCGATGATATCGCCCTTGCCGCCTGTCAGCTTGGTTCCGCCCAGCACCACGGCTGTAATCACCCATAACTCATAATCGCGGCCCAGATTGGGCGTGGCGGCCCCCATCTGGGTAGAAAGCAACACGCCAGACAGCGCCGCCAAAAAGCCTATCAGCATGAAATTGAACATCATATGCGGCCCAACCCGGATACCGGCATTCACCGCCGCTTCGCGGTTGCCGCCCACGGCATAGGTATTGCGCCCATGCACCGTGCGCGACAGCAGCCAATGCACCGCAATCACCGCCAGCACAAAGATCACGGCCAGAACCGGAAATGGCCCCACCGACATCATGCTGAAATCGGAATAGGCGAAATTGGCCGCGTAGAAGGATTGCTCGCCCGTATAGACAAAAACCAGCCCGCGAATGCCCAGCATGGCGCCCAGCGTGACGATAAAGGCATCCACCCCGGTTTTCCACACGATAAAGCCATTGATCGCGCCCATTGCAATGCCTGCCAGCAAGGCCAGGCACACGGCTGGCAGAATTTGCCAGTTGCCCCATGTGGCAAAGGCCGCCCAGCTTTGCACATCTACGGCGAAAGCTGCCGCAAGGGCCAGGGTTGCGCCCACAGACAGATCAATATTGCCATTGATCATTACCAGCGTCATCCCCAGTGCAATCAGCCCGATGGTAGAGGTCTGGACAAGGATATTCTGCAAATTGCGGGCATCGAAGAAATGATCGGCAGAGAGGCTGAAGAAAACGAAGATCAGCAGAACAAAGCCCCAGATCGGGTTATGCATCAGCCAGCGCAGGGCGGGATTGTTGGAAAACATGCTCATGCCGCCCTCATGCTATGGGTGAAAACAGGCGGCCACGTTTGGCGGCCACATCCAGCCACACCGCGACGATGATCACCGCCCATGTGACCAGCCATTGAGTGTAATAGGGCTGGCCCATCAGGATCAGGCCGTTCTGGATGAAGGCCAGCATCAGCACACCCAAGACCGTGCGCAAGATGCTGCCAGACCCACCCAAAAGCGATGTGCCCCCCAAAATGACCGCCGCCAGAACCTGCAATTCATAGCCTTGGCCGACATTGTTTTGCGATCCCATCACCCGGCTGCCAAGGATCATTGCCGCAACCGCCACGCACAGTGCCGAGATGAGATATGTCACAAACACGATGCGCGAGCGGGGAATGCCAGAGAAAACAGAGGCGACAGGATTGCCGCCCACGGCATGCACGCGCCTGCCAAAGGCTGTGGTTGTCATCAGGATATGGAAAAACAGTGCAAGGCCCGCAAACAGGATAATCGGCGTGGCGATGCCCATAATCGCCCCGCGCCCGAAAACGCGAAACCATGTGTCGCTTTGGTTGGCGATATCCACATTCTGCCCGCCACTATAGATCAGCACCAGCCCTTGAATGACAGACAGCATGCCCAGCGTGACGATAAGCGAATTCAGCCGCAATATGCCGATCAGAAAGCCATTGACCGCCCCAAGGCAAAGCGTTGCCAGCACCATCACCGGGATCGCCAGTTCGGGGCCGATTTTATCATGCAGATCAACCACAAGCACAGTTGCAAAAGACAGCATGGAACCCACGGATAAATCCAGATTGCCGCCGATCACGACAATCGTGACCCCAAGCGCCATGACACCCACAATCGTGGCCTGCCGGAATACCGACATCACGTTCCCTGTGGTCATGAACCTGTCTGACATGAAGGAAAATACGATCATGAACAGAATGAACGCGACCAGTATGCCCTGTTTCGCAAGTGTCGGGCCGCCAGCCTTCAGGCGCTCGATAAGCATTCTTTTCCTCCCCCCGGAATATCCCCGTGCGCTCCCTCGCGCGGGTTAGCAAAGGGCTGGGGCGCGCAGCTGTCGCGCGCCCCAGCCGTTCATATGTTCCGCCTTAGAATACCGGGCGGTCAAATTCGTCCATATTGTCTTGGGTAATTTTGGGCGTGTCAAAGTAGTTCAGTTTTGGAACATCTTCGCCCGCCAGCACATCCAGCGCAGTTTGCAAGGCGGCTTCGGCGTCATCCACCGGGGATTGATAGACCGATCCCCAATATTCGCCGCGCGCCATTGCATCATAGCCGACCGCGAAATTTGTGGCGCCAATGAACACCATGCCTTCGGCGCGGCCCGCATCTATTGCGGCATTCAGCGCGCCCACACCCATATTGTCATCGCCGGAATAGACGCCGTCGATCGTGTCAAACCGGGTGAGGAATGTTTCCATCGTGCGCTGTGCGCGCTCGCGGTTCCAATCGCCGGGCTGGATATCCAGTTGGGTAACGCCGGGGCACAGTTCGGCCAGACGCTCGTCAAAGCCTTGCTGGCGCTCGATTGCAGTGGTGTAGCCGGGCATGCCTGTGATCTGGACAATCTGCCCTTCACCGCCCAGGGCATCGCACATCATTTCGGCAGAATAGATCCCTTGCTGGATGTTGTTCGGCCCTGAAAATGCAGCGATGAAATCCATCCCTGCCTCGGCAATGTTGGAATTTGTCACAACAACCGGAATGCCTGCATTGAATGCATTGCGCACTGCGGGAACCAGCGCTTGCCCATCGGTGGGCCAGATGATGATCGCATCCACCTGTTGCTGAATCAAATCCTGCATCTGGCTGATCTGGCGCGCAACATCGCCGCCCGCATCCAGCACGATCACTTCTACATTCGGGTTTGCTTCGGCTGCGGCGATAAAAGCTTGTTCATAGGTTGTCTGATAGCTGTCAATGCCGACATTGTTTTGCGTAATCCCAATGCGCACGGTTTCGGCAGAACCCGCGCTTGCAAGCGCAACTGTGCCGCAGCTGGCCAGCAGAAATTTCATCGTTTTTGTCATGGTCTTCCTCCCATTGTTCATGTCGTGCTGCACGAATGTCGGACTCTGGTCACGCCCTAACATAGCATATGCGGCAACATCGTCATGTTTGCCGCCACGGCGCGCGGACAATACCGGTAATTTGTTCAAATTGAATATTGAGATAATCATTTTGAACATTTTGAGGATATTATCCCCCTGCGGCTTTGGACATTTTGAAAGGGCAGATCATGGGCGCAGCGCGCAACGCAGGGCCAGAGGCCAGCATACAGAAAGAAAGCAAAGACGTGCGGATGGAGAATATCCAAAACGAAGATTTCTCTCGCGTTCTGGGGCGCGGCGCAGGCCGCCACCCAGAGGCCGCGACCAGTCTTTCTGCCGCGCTTACCTTTCTGGATGCCGTTTCCGCCGAATTGGACACAGTGCTGGAGATTGGTGAGCCTAATCCGCATCTGAACATGGTGTCAGCCCTGCTGCGCGCACATCTGGGGGGCAAAGTGGTAACGGCCACAATGCTGATTTCGGCATCTGGCGTGCCCTATGCAACCGCGCGGCGCAAGCTGCAGGATTTGCTGGATCGCGGGTTGATAGAACAGCGGGTGAAAACACGCTCTGGCCGCTCTTTCTCGCTGCACCCGACAGAGCGCCTGATGGAAAACTGGCGTCAATTTGCCGAACGCATCTTGCGCCTTGGGGCAGAGGCTACGGGCAATACCGCGATCAGCGGGCAAGAATACTACTACGGCGCGTCTTATGTGCCCTCCAGCCATTCGCTTGCCCCGCCGCAGGTGCTGCCAGCGCCTTTGCAGCTTGGGGGCGGTTTGCGGGTGCTTGTGCATGGTGATCCCACATTCATGGTTATGGAAAACCTCAAGCGCCAGTTTGAGCAGATCATCGGCACAAATATCAGCCAGCGCGCCTTTTCCATAGACAGGTTGCGCTCTGAAGCGCTGCGCAATGCCGAACGCCGTTTCAGCAAATATGACATCATCGCGGTAGATCTGCCCTGGATCGGCGAATTCGCCGAAAAAGGCGTGCTTATGGCGCTGGATGAATGTCTGGATACAGATCGGCTTGACACCCCGGATTTTCATACGGCAGGCTGGATGGCCGCGCATTGGGGCGGTCGGCCCTATGGTGTGCCCAGCCAGACAACCCCGGAATTGCTGTTTTACCGCAAAGACCTCTTTGCCGAAGCAGGGCTGGAGCCGCCAGACACAACCGCAAAAGTCATAGAGGCCGCGCGCCATTTCCACGCCCCCCAGCGCGGGCGCTACGGGATTGCCTGGAATGCCGCGCGCGGCACGGCCCTTGGCCATCAGTTTTTGATGACATGCGCCGATTTCGGCCAACCGATTGTGAACCTGCACGCCATTGCCGGGGGGTTTGATGCCGATACCGCCAATCGGCGCGATATCGTGCCCACCATCGATACACCGCTGGCGCTGGAAGCCTGTGACTATCTGCTCACCCTGATGTCCTATTCCCCGCCCGATATCTTGTCGATGTCCTGGTATGAACGCGTGCGCCCCTATGCGGCGGGCAAGATACCCATGGCCTATGGCTACACCCTGCTGGCCCCTTATTTCGAGCGTGATCCAAAATCGCCCGCCTTTGGCAAAACGGGCTATCTGCCCCATCCGGCAGGGCCAAAGGGCCGCCCTGTGGCCCCTGTGGGGGGCTATGTTCTGGGCATTCCCGCCAATCTGGCCCCGGAACGGCGCGCCGCGGCGGCAGAGGCGCTGATCGCCTTCACCTCGCCCGAAGCGCAGAAGCTGTATGTGCTCAATGGCAGCCGGACAGCGCCGCGCTACTCTGTCGGGGCCGACCCGGAAGTGCGCCAGACTTCCCCCATATTCGAGGCCGTGGACGGCATGTCCCTGCGCGACGAGTTGCAATATTGGCCACGCCCGCCATTGCCCCGGATCGCAGAGATATTCGAGATTTGCGGGCAGGAAATTCACGACATGCTGCGCGGTGTTCAAAGCCCGCGCGCAGCATTGCGAAGCGCTCAGGCACGGGCCGAGCGCGCGCTAAATTAACCAATGCGCGAGAGGAGGACGCCATGGATACCACCCGCCTGAAAGGCAAAAACATTCTGATAACAGGGGCGGCACAGGGAATGGGGGCGCAAAATGCCCGCCATTTTGCGGCCCAGGGCGCCAATGTCTGCCTGGGTGATGTGAATCTCGATGGCGTGAACGATGTGGCCGCAGAGATCAACGCGGCAGGCAATGGCCGGGCGATTGCGGTCAAGCTGAATGTCACCTCACGCGCAGAAAATGCCGCCGCCGTGGCCGCCTGTGTCGAGGCGTTCGGCTCTCTCAACGTGGCGCTGCTGAATGCGGGTGTGAACAAACCGCGCATGTTCATGGATATTGACGAAGACAATTGGGACATGATCATGAACATCAACGCCAAGGGCGTGTTGCTGGGCATGCAGGAAGCCGCGCGCCAGATGATCGCCCAAGGCCCGATGGAAGGCCATCCCTATAAGATCATCCCTGTGGGCTCCATCGTGTCGCGCACTGCGTTTTTGGATGTGATCCCCTATTCCTGTTCCAAATATGCCGTGCTTGCCATGATCATTGGGGGCGCAAAGGCTCTGTGGGAACACAAGATCACCGTCAACGGCTATGGCCCCGGCGTTGTGCGCACAGAGCTTTGGGAACAACTGGACAGGGATTTGGTGAAAATCGGCATGTTCGAGAAAGAAGGCCAGTCCATGGATCATCTGGCCAGCACCATGATTACCATGAAGCGCTACAGCTACCCCGAAGATGTGCAGGGCACAGCCGCTTTTCTGTGCTCGGATGACAGCGATTACATGACGGGCCAGCTTATCATGATCGATGGCGGCATGATCATGCAATAGGCGCGGCGCGCGCCCGTTTTTGCCCTTTCATCCCCCCCACCAACCCCCCGGCGGTTTCCCCGCCGCGTGAGAGGATTTTTCCAATGTCACGAGCCTTGATGCCCAACCTTCTAACCCCGCAGGATTTGCAGCCCAACTGGCGCTGGGAAGGCCGCTTGCCTGCCTGGGGCCATACATCGGTGGATTTTGAACGCCGGATAGATCACGACAGATTGCGCCGCTACCGTCTGGCGCGCACCCGGCAGGCGCTGCAAGCCTCTCAGGCGGGCACGCTGCTTTTGTTCGATGTGAACAATATCCGCTATGTTTCGGCCACCAAGATCGGCGAGTGGGAGCGCGACAAGATGTGCCGCTTCTGCCTGCTGACAGGCGATGATGCGCCCTATGTCTGGGATTTCGGATCGGCGGCGATGCATCACAAGAAATTCTCGGATTGGCTGGTGACCGACCATTGCCGCGCCGGTGTGGTGGGGATGCGCGGCACAATCCCGCCCGAATTTGGCCTGATGCGCCAATATGCCAAGGAAATCGCGGGCCTTATCCGCGATGCGGGCATGGGCGATATGCCTGTGGGCGTGGATTACGCAGAAACCGCCATGTTCCATGCGCTGCAGGAAGAGGGGCTGAATGTGGTTGATGGCCAGCAAATCATGCTGGCCGCGCGTGAGATCAAGAACTGGGATGAAATCCAGCTTCTGACACAGGCGGCCAGCATGGTCGATGGCGTATACCACATGATCTATGAAGAGTTGAAACCTGGCATTCGTGAAAACGACATTGTCGCAATGTCCAACAAGCTCCTTTATGAAATGGGCAGCGATGATGTGGAAGCCATCAACGCCATTTCGGGCGAGCGATGCAATCCACACCCCCACAACTTCACCGATCGGTATTTCCGCCCCGGTGATCAGGCGTTTTTCGATATCCTGCAAAGCTATCAGGGCTACCGCACCTGCTATTATCGCACCTTCAATATTGGCCGCGCCACCCCTGCCCAGAACGATGCCTATGTGAAGGCGCGCGAATGGATAGATGCCTCTATCGCCATGATCAAACCCGGCGTCAGCACGGACAAGGTGGCCGAAGTCTGGCCCACGGCGCAGGAAATCGGCTTTCCCGATGAACAAACCGCCTTCGGGTTGCAGTTCGGGCATGGGCTGGGGCTGGCGCTGCACGAGCGGCCCATCATCAGCCGCGCCATCAGTCTGGAACACCCGATGGAGATCAAGACAGGCATGGTCTTTGCGCTGGAAACCTATTGCCCTGCGGCAGATGGCTATTCCGCCGCGCGGATAGAGGAAGAGGTGGTTGTCACCGATACGGGCTGCGAGGTGATCAGCCTGTTCCCGGCAGAAGAACTGCCCATCGCCAACCGTTACTAAACGCGCGTGGCGCGCACCCTGCGCCCAGTTGCAGGGTGCGTGCGTGCACGCAGCACCGCCGCAAAGGATAGGATCATGGCCAAGGCCAAGACGAATAGCGAAGATTATCTGCAAATGTATCGCCAGATGGTGCGGATACGCACCTTTGAGGATACGGCCAACCAGCTTTACCTTTCGGCCAAGATGCCGGGCCTGACGCATATGTATTCGGGCGAAGAGGCCGTCGCGGTGGGCATTTGCGAGGCGCTGCGCGACAGCGATCATATCACCTCTACGCACCGGGGGCATGGGCATTGCGTGGCCAAGGGGGCAGAGTTCAAGCAGATGTTTTGCGAACTCTTGGGCAAGGCCGAGGGCTATTGCCGGGGCAAGGGTGGTTCTATGCATATTGCCGATCAAAGCCACGGCAATCTGGGCGCGAATGCGATTGTGGGCGGGTCTATGGGCATTGCCACAGGCTCTGCCCTGCGCGCGAAACTGCAAGGCGCGGATGATGTGACCGTCTGTTTCTTTGGCGATGGCGCAACGGCGCAAGGGTTGATGTATGAGGTGATGAACATGGCGGCACTGTGGAAGCTGCCTGTCATTTATGCCTGCGAAAACAATGGCTATTCGGAATATACCAAGACCGAGGAAATCGCTGCCGGTTCCATCACCGCGCGGGCCGAGGCTTTCGGGATAGAGGCGCATCAGGTGGATGGTCAGGATGTGCTGGCCGTAAATGCGCTGACGGCGAAACTTGTGGCGCGCGCCCGCAAGGGCGAGGGGCCGTTCTTCATAGAGTTGATGACCTATCGCTATCACGGCCATCATGTGGGCGATATCAACCGCGAATATTACCGCTCCAAGGCCGAAGAGAAGGATTGGCGCGAAAACCGGGATCCGATCATCCGGTTCCGGGCACATCTGGTGGCAGAGGGCATTGCCTCGGAAGAGGATCTGGACGCGCTCAATGCCCAGATCGCGGCGGATGCGGCAGAGGCTGTCGCCTATGCCGAGGCGGCGGCCTACCCGCCCGCCGAAGAAGTTGACATGCATGTATTTGCGGCCTGAGGAGAGCAAGACAATGCGCGAGATTACCCTATCCCAAGCCGTGAACGAGGCGATCGCCGAAGAAATGCGCCGTGATCCGACAGTATTTCTGATGGGCGAGGATGTGGCCGAGGCGGGCACGCCCTTCAAGGTGCTTTCTGGTCTGGTGGAGGAATTTGGCACAGACCGTGTGATCGATACCCCCATTTCCGAGCCGGGCTTTATGGGCATGGCCGTGGGCGCGGCCATGACAGGCGCGCGCCCGATTGTGGATCTGATGTTTGGTGATTTCATCTTTCTGATCATGGATCAGTTGTGCAATCAGGCTGCCAAGACGCATTACATGTCCGGTGGCAAATTGAATGTACCCATGGTGCTGCGCACCAATCTGGGGGCCACGCGCCGTTCTGCTGCGCAGCACAGCCAAAGCTTGCAAGCTTTGGTGGCCCATATTCCGGGGTTGAAAGTGGCCATGCCCTCTTCGGCCTATGAGGCCAAGGGCCTGATGAAAACCGCCATCCGCGACAATAACCCGGTGGTGATCTTTGAAGACAAGTTGATGTATCAGGACAAGGCCCCTGTGCCTGAAGAGGAATATCTCATTCCCTTTGGCGTGGCCAATGTGAAGCGCGCGGGGCGCGACATCACGCTTATCGGCACGTCTTCCATGGTGCAGGTGGCTTTGAGTGCGGCGGAGATTTTGGCGCGCGAGGGGATCAGCGCCGAGGTGATCGACCCGCGCACCATTGTTCCGCTGGATGAAAAAACACTGATCGAGAGTGTGAAAAAGACCAGCCGCGCGATTGTGATTGATGAAGGCCATCAAAGCTATGGGGTGACAGCCGAAATCGCCAGCCGCCTGAATGAAAAGGTATTCTATCATCTGGATGCGCCTGTTCTGCGCATGGGGGCGATGGATGTGCCTGTTCCCTTCAGCCCCGCGCTGGAAGATCTGACAGTGCCCACACCCGAAGCGGTGGCCGAAAAAGCGCGCATGCTCTGCGCGGGGGAGATGATCCATGCCGCATGAGGTGACAATGCCCCAGCTTGGTATGGCGCAGGATGCGGGCAAGATCGTCTCATGGCTCAAGGGGCCGGGGGATGCCGTGACCAAGGGTGACCCGCTGTTTGAGGTGGAAACCGACAAGGCCACGATGGAGGTAGAGGCGCAGGCCAGCGGCTATCTGACCCATGTGTCGGCTGCGCAGGGCGAGGATGTGCCTGTCGGGCAGGTGATTGCGCGCATTTCCGAAAGCGCGGATGACGATACGCCATCCCCCGCGCCCGCGCCGCCCTCTGCCCCGGCCACGGCCACGGCTTTGCCAGAGGGCAGACAGATCACAATGCCGCAACTGGGCATGGCGCAGGATAGCGGCATTCTTGTGGCGTGGCGGGTGGAACTGGGCGCGCAGATTGCCCCCGATGATCTGTTGTTTGAGGTGGAAACCGACAAGGCCACAATGGACGTGCCCGCAGGGGTCAGCGGCTGGCTGGCCGCCACGCTGGCGCAGGCGGGCGAGGATGTGCCTGTGGGGCAGGCGGTGGCCGTCATCTCTGCCGAAAAGCCTGAAAACCCGGTTGCGCGCGCTGCTGCACTGGCCCCATCAAAGCCAGAGCGCCAACCAGCGCCAGAACCCAAACCTGAGCCACAGGCAAAGCCCAGCCCCGCCCCGGCTGTGGCCGCCGCGCCCGCAGTAGCGGCCAGCGGGCGTATCCTTGCCTCGCCCAAGCTGCGCCGTGCGGCGCAGTTGGAAGGGCTGGATCTGGCGCGCCTTGTTGCGGCGGGGCAGCCGCAACCCTATCACATGCGCGATCTGGCACAGTTGCAGCAACTCTCATCCGCCGCCACCGCCCCCGCGCCAGCCGCAGCCGCGCTGCGCCTGCAGGCCGACTGCGCGCAAGATGGCTTTGCCGAATTTGCCGACTGGGCCACCGATACAATGGGCCTGACAGATCCCGATGCCCTGTTGGCCGGAATGGCGGGGGCCAGCCTTGGGCGGGGGGCAACCATTGCCGTGGCGCGCTTTGGCCAGCGCCGCCTTTATGCTGTGCCCCAAACCCGCCGCCTGTCCGAGGTGGCCAAAACCGATGCCGCGCCTGATCTGCTGTTGCGCGATCTGCGCGCAACGCCTGTGCGCCATGTCGCAATCGGGGCGGAAGATGTGCCTGTTCTGACAGTCACCGCGCAAGGGGCGGGGCTGTCGGTTACGCTCGAATGCAGCGCGGCGCAGATGGGCGCAGAGGATGCGCTTGCGCTGGTCAGTGAATTTGCAGGGCGCCTGAGCGATCCGCGCCGGCACCTTCTTTAATCGCAGAGGTTCTTATGGAGTATCCGACCGATCTTTACATCAACGGCACATGGCACAAGACGGCCACGCGGTTTGACGTCATCAACCCTGCAACCGAAGAGGTGCTGGCCTCTGTCGCCTCGGCCGATATCGCCGATGCCGATGCCGCGCTGGATGCGGCCGAGGCTGCAATGGCCGATTGGGCCGCGCGCAGCCCGCGCCAGCGTTCCGAAGTGCTGCGCCATGCGTGGGAGCTGATGACCGCCCGGCTGGATGATTTCGCCCGCCTTATCACGCTGGAAAACGGCAAGGCCCGCAGCGATGCCATGGGCGAGGCCACATATGCCGCCGAATTCTTCCGCTGGTTTGCCGAAGAGGCCGTGCGCGCCGATGGGCTGATCACCCATGCCCCCGCCTCTGGTGCGCGGATCATTGTGCAGCACAAGCCCGCAGGGCTGGCCGTGCTGATTACGCCGTGGAATTATCCGGCTGCCATGGGCACGCGGAAGATCGCACCCGCGCTTGCGGCAGGGTGCGGGGTGATCATCAAGCCTGCGTCCGAAACACCGCTGACAATGTTGGCGCTTATGCCGCTTCTGGAAGAAGCGGGCGTGCCGCCGGGGCTGGTGAATGTGCTGCCCTCACGCCGCACCGGCGCGCTGGTCGATCACATGTTGCACGATCCCCGCGTGCGGGTGGTCAGCTTTACAGGCTCTACCGGGGTGGGGCGTGGATTGCTGAAATCCGCCGCCGATCAGGTGCTGAAACCCGCGATGGAACTGGGCGGCAATGCGCCTGTGATTGTCTTTGAGGATGCCGATATGGAGGTGGCGATTGAAGGCACGATGCTGGCCAAAATGCGCAATCTGGGCGAGGCCTGCACCGCCGCGAACCGGATCTATGTGCATGAGAAGATCGCGCCGGAATTCACCCGCCGCCTGACCGCCGCCATGTCAGCGCTGAAGCTGGGCAACGGCACTGATCCAAGCGTGGATGTCGGCCCGCTGGTCAATGCGGCCACGCGCGACAAGGTGGCGGCATTCGTGGCCGATGCCGTGGCGAAAGGCGCGATACTGGAATGCGGCGGGGTTGTGCCAGAAGGGAAGGGGTTTTTCTACCCGCCCACAGTGCTGTCAAACGTGCCGGAAACGGCCGATTGCGTGCGCGATGAAATCTTTGGCCCTGTTGCCGCCATCCAGACATTCACCGATCAGGAAGATGTCATCACCCGCGCCAATGCCACGGAATATGGGTTGGTGGCCTATGTGTTCAGCGGCGATTTCAAGCGCGCGCTGCAAGTCTGCGAGCGGCTGGAATATGGCATGGTGGGGCTGAATCGTGGTCTTGTCAGCGATCCCGCAGCACCCTTTGGCGGAACCAAGCAATCCGGGCTTGGGCGCGAGGGCGGGCATGAAGGGATGCTGGAATTCATGGAAACGCAATACATCTCGGCCAGCTGGTGAAAGGGGCAATCATGACAGAGGTAATCGCAAGCCCCAGCACCCGCCGCAAGGCGCTGGAACAGGGGGTGGATATAGACGCGCTGGCCCAAAAACTGGGCCGCAGCACCCTTGGCCCGGAAGATTTGCGCAGCCCCGGCCCTGCCGCGCCTATGGGCGATAGCAGCTACTGGGATGTGGATCACGCGCGGCATGGCCCGGTCACAACAGAACCGACAAGCCGCTTTGCCCAAGTCGCTGCCCGCAATCTGGGCGCGGCCAATGCGATCATTCCGCAAGTCACCCATCATGACCGCGCCGATAGTTCCGCAATAGACGGCCTGCGCAAAGCATGGCGCGCAGAAGCACAGGCGCGCGGGGTGAGGCTGACAGCGCTGGCCTTTCACGTTATGGCGCTGGCGCGTTGCCTGCGCGATTTCCCGCGCTTCAATGTCTCGCTCTCGGCAGATGGCAAAACCCTGATCCTGAAGGAGTATGTGCATATCGGGATCGCGGTCGATACGCCGCATGGGCTGATGGTTCCTGTCATCCGCAATGCAGATAGGCTGGGCCTGTGGCAGATATCAGAGGCCATCACCGATCTCGCCGCCCGCGCACAGGCGCGCAAACTGGCCCCTGATGATATGGGCGGCGCGTCCATGACACTCAGCAATCTGGGCGGCATTGGCGGGCTGGGCTTTACCCCCATCGTTAACCCGCCGGAACTGGCCATCCTTGGGATCACGCGCACTGAAACGGTAACTGTCTGGGAGGGTGACACCCCCCGCCCTGTGCCCATGGTGCCGCTTGATCTAAGCTATGACCACCGCGTCATAAACGGCGCCGATGCGGCGCGCTTTATGGCCCATCTCTGCGCGCTGCTTGCAGAGCCACGGCGCATGATGATCTAGGCGCGTGAATGCCAGACAGGGCGGCCCAAGCCGCCCTGTCTGGGGTATTGGGCGCTTGCCCTTACCAATCGTTGTATTTCAGAAATTTTCCGGTCATTTCCACTTTCACGCGGTCGCCCTTGGGGTTGGGCACGCGGGTAATGATCATGTCAAAATCAATCGCAGACATGATGCCATCGCCGAATTCTTCCTGAATGATCGCCTTCATGGTGGGGCCGTAAACCCCGACAATTTCATACAGGCGGTAGATGCAAGGATCGGTCGGCACGGCCTGATCCCAGATTTTGGTGGGGTATTCTTCCAGAACTTCCTTGGCGTCTGCCGGCAGATCAAGGAAAGCCACCAGCGCCGCCGCTTTGTCTGCGGGCATGGAATTCATGCCCATCGCGGCGGAATGGGTGAAAACGGGCGAAAGGCCAATGGCCGTGGCAATCTCTTCCCATTTCAGCTTCTTGCGCTTTTTGGCAGCAAGGATCAGCGCGGTGACATCTTCTTTGGTCAGCAAGTCTGCATCCATCATCAGGTCTTTCATAGGGGTCTCCTCTCCGGTGTTATCAGTGGGTCAGCCATTCACGGCGTGAAGGATTGGTTTTTGGGGGGCTGGTTCCGGGTCATCATTTGGCGCTGTCAGATCAATGCGGACAGGTTCCGGGCTTTGGCTTTCCCCGCCAGAGGCGCGGCCTGCCAGTTCCTTTGATCGTTTGCCAAGAAACTGCACCAGATGGTTGCGGATGGCGTAGTAATTGGGATGCTCCACAATCTCTGTGCGCCGCCTTGGGCGCGGGATGGTGATTTCCACCGATTCCGCAATCCGGGCAAAGGGGCCGTTTGTCATCAGAAGAATGCGGTCTGCCAGCAAGATCGCTTCATCAATGTCATGGGTGATCATGAAGACGGTCTGTTCGGTCTGGCTCCATATTTTCAGCAACTCTTCCTGAATTGTGCCGCGCGTCAGCGCATCCAGCGCGCCAAAGGGTTCATCCAGCAGCAACAGCTTGGGCTGGTTGGCAAAGGCCCGCGCAATGGAAACCCGCTGGCGCATACCGCCCGATAGCTGGCTGGGCTTGCGGTGAATGACATCGCCCTCCAGGCCCACCATGGCCAGATATTGCGTGGCATGTTCCACCACCTTCTCGCGCGACCAGTCGCGGTAGCGCGCCTTGATGCCGAAGGTTACATTCTTCAGCGCGCTCAGCCATGGCAGAAGCGAATAGTTCTGAAACACCACGCCCCGATCAAGGCTTGGGCCAGACACGGCTACCCCATCCATTTTCACCACCCCGGCAGAGGGTTCGGCCAGCCCGGCGAGAACATTCATGATGGTGGATTTGCCACAGCCCGAATGGCCCAGAATGCAGACAAATTCGCCCTTTTCTATGCCAAAGCTGGCATTTTCAAACACTGTCAGCGTGCCGCCCGCCCCATCGGGAAAGCTTTGGCTCAGGCGCTCGACACTCAGAAACGGTTTGCTCATCGGAAAGCTCCTTTCACTCTGCATAGGTGACGGCGCGTTGCAGCGTGGCGAAGATTGTATCCAGCACCATGCCCACAAGGCCGATCATCAGGATCGAGAAAATGACCGATGTCAGATCGAGATTGTTCCACTCGTTCCAGACATAATAGCCAATCCCCGTTCCCCCCACGAGCATCTCTGCCGCCACGATCACCAGCCAGGCAATGCCGATAGATATTCGCATTCCGGTTAGAATGGTGGGGGCGGCGGCGGGCAGGATGACGGTCAGCGCGGTGCGCAAGCTGCCCAATTCATGCGTGCGCGCCACATTCACCCAATCGCTGCGCACACCTGCCACCCCAAAGGCCGTGTTCAGCAACATGGGCCAGACAGAGCAGATGAAGATCACGAAAATTGCGCTGGCCTCGCTATCCTGGATGATGAACAGCGCAAGCGGCATCCATGCCAGGGGCGAGATGGGGCGCAGCACCTGAATAAACGGGTTCAGTGCTTTGTAGGCCACAGGCGACATGCCAATCAGAAAGCCCAGAGGAATGGCCAGCGCCGCGGCAAGGGCAAAGCCTGACAAGACGCGATACAGCGAATAGGCAAGCTGAATGCCGATGCCCTTGTCATTGGGGCCGTTGTCATAGAACGGGTTGCTCAACTGCTCCCACGCCTTGACTAGCACATCACTGGGGGGTGGCACAGCCGCGCGCGGCTGCCCCAGACCCATCAGGATTTCATATTCGGTCAGCGCCTCGCCCATCACCTGCCGCGTGACAGAGATTTCCCAAGTGCCAAGCGCCACGATCAGCAGAACAACGGATAAAAGCGCCGCGCGTTTGTTCACGGAAAGCATGTGCATGGTTCAGCCCCGCTTGATCGCGAAGCTGTCAACATAGGCTTCGGGTTGGTCGGGATCGAAGGTCTTGCCCATGATGGTATGAGATTTGTAATTCACATCCGGCGCCTCATAACCCAGATCTGTCATCACCTTGCGCGCATCAGAAGCCAGATACACCTGTTCGGCAATGCCTTTGTAATCCACATCGCCATCAATATAGCCCCAGCGCTTCATCTGCGTGAGAATCCACACGCCCATCGATTGCCATGGGAAGGGATCGAAATCTATCCGGTCGGGCACGCGCTGCACATTGCCCAAACCATCGGCAAATGTGCCCGTCAGCACCTGCTCAATCACCGGTACGGGCTGGTTGAGGTAATTTGCAGGGGCAATTGCTTCAGAGATTTCCTTGCGGTTATCGGGGTTAGAGGCATATTGCGTGGCGTCAATGATCGCTTTCAGCAGCGCGCCATAAGTATTGGGCATCTCCACCGCAAACCGCCGGGGCGCGGCAAAGGCGCAGCAGGGGTGGCCCTCCCAGATATCCTTTGTCAGCATGTGGATAAAACCAATCCCTTCCCATACGGCGCGCTGGTTGAACGGATCGGGCGAGAGATAGCCATCCAGATTTCCCGCGCGCAGATTGGCCACCATTTCGGGCGGTGGAACCACACGGATCTGGATATCGCGATCAGGATCCAGCCCAAATTCGGCCACATAGTAGCGCAGCAGGAAATTATGCATCGAATATTCAAACGGCACGCCAAATGTCATGCCCTTCCATTGCGTCGGGTCGCGCTTGTCCAGATGCTCGTTTGACAGAACAATCGCCTGTCCGTTGATGTTTTCCACAGCAGGCATGATATAGGGCGCGGCGGTTGAGCCCGCGCCCATTGTCATGGCCAGTGGCATGGGGGTCAGCATATGGCTGGCGTCATACTGGCCAGAAAGCGACATGTCGCGCGCCACGGCCCAGCCTGCGGTTTTCACCACTTCCACATTCAGACCATACCGGCTGTAAAAGCCCATCGGTTCGGCCATGATAATGGGGGTTGCGCAGGTAATCGCCACGAAGCCCACTTTCAGATCAGGCTTTTCCGGTGCGCCCAGTTCATCCAGAATCAGCGCCTTGGCCTTGTCCATGGGAAAGACAGAGGCCAGCGCGGCGGCAAAGGCCCCACCGCCCAGCATGCCCATCATCGACCGGCGGCTGATATCATTATGCCCAAAGACAGAGCGCACCACCGCGCTTTCCACCGCGCGCTCCAGCATGGCATCGGATGAGGTGGGCGCGCTGATGCGGGCGCGGGCATCATTGGTGCAGGTTTCACACCCGCACGCGGCCCCATGGCGCAGATCGGTTTTATGCGAAAACGGATTTCCAAGGCTGTTGGTTGACATGCGATTACCTCTGCAAGGGTTTCGATCTTGCTAAAAGTGTAACAATTCCGCAGTGCAGAAAGTGAAAATGCCGCTTTTGGGTGATTTCATATAAATTTAAATAAAAACAATGGCTTGAATCATGGTGGTATGCGCAAAAAATACGAAAAATCGTAAATTACGATATTTCGTATTGTATTTGCGGGGCTTTCGGCGCAGCGTTTGCCTATGTTCTTGCGCCAGATTGCCCCCGATTCCCTGCTGGATGCGTTTCCGCATTCAACCCTTGTTCTGGATACTGCCAAAGACAGGATTCTGGCCGCCAATGCGCGCGCGCACCGGTTTCTGGCGCTGTCCGGCACAGACAGCCCCGCAGAGCACCGCTTTCGCCCCCATATTGCGGGTAATTTCGGGGGGTTTCTGGTGTTTCTGGACGAACTGGCCCATCGCGGGCAGGCGTGGCGCCGCAATATCCCGCTGCAAGACAGTGCCCAGCACCCGCTCAGCTGCGAATTGCGCGGCACGCTTATTGCGCAAACGCCAGACCATATCTTGCTAACCCTGATCGACCTCAATGAACTGTCACGCCATGACCAGATTACAGAGGCCGGGGAACTCCAGCGGCTTGGCCTGTTGGAATGGCAGCGCGCGCAGGATTTCTTCAACGAGCTGGAGCGCCAGAACCAGTTGATCCTGAATGCAGCGGGCGAGGGGATTTACGGCGTGAATGCCGATGGCAAGACCACCTTTGTCAATCGCGCCGCGCAAGAGATGCTGGGCTGGACCACCGAGGACCTGCTGGGCCGCGACATCCACACCATGATCCACCACCACCACCTCAGCGGCGAGAAATACCCGTCGCACGAATGCCCGATCTACCAGTCGTTCCGCTACGAGCAGGTCAACCGCATCGAGGACGAGGTGTTCTGGCGCAAGGACGGTAAACCCATCCGCGTCGAATATGTCTCGACCCCGATCGAATTGCGCGAGCAGTTGGAGCAGGAAAACGCCTATTTGCAGGAAACCATCGCATCAGAGCGCGCGCATCATGAGATTATCGGCAGCTCTCCGGCGATTTTGCAGTTGCTGAGCAAGATTGATCTGGTGGCCGGAACCGAAGCCACAGTTCTGATTTCAGGAGAGGCAGGCACGGGCAAGGCGCTGGTGGCCTCTGCCATCCACAAGGGCAGCGCGCGCAAGCGCCGCTCTCTTATCCATTTCAAATGCAGCGCTGTCACATCAGATGCGATAGAGGCCGAACTTTTTGGCCAGATGCGCGGTGCCTTTCCGGGGGCCTTGCGTGACAAGCCGGGCATGCTGGAACTGGCCCATAACGGCACATTGTTTCTGGATGATGTGGATGAATTGCCCCTCGCCTTGCAGGGCCGTTTGTTGCACGCCCTGCAAGAAGGCACTGTCACGCGGCTGGGCGATACGCGGGCACGCGAAATCAATCTGCGCGTGATTGCCGCAAGCCGCAGATCGCTGGAACGTCTGGCCCGGAAAGGCGAGTTCCGGCAAGAACTGTATATGTATCTCAATGTCTTTCCCATCGAATGCCTGCCCCTGCGCCAGCGCCCCGAAGATATCCCCGCGCTGGCCGCGCATTTTCTGGCGCTGTCATGCAAGCGGCTGAATATGAAGCCCCTGACAATCACGCGCCATTCCATGGAAACGCTGATCGGCTATGACTGGCCGGGCAATGTGCGCGAATTGCAAAATGTGGTTGATCGCGGCGCGATTATTTCAAATGGCGATAAATTGCAGGTGGAACTTGCGCAGCGCCCCACGCCCGGCGGGCAGGCCAGCCCAACGGTTATGACAGAGGCGGAAATCACCGCCGTGCAGCGCGCCAATCTGATAAATGCGCTGCGCATGACACAAGGCCGGGTGGCCGGAGAGGATGGGGCCGCGCGCCTGTTGGGGTTGCAACCGACCACGCTGTATTCGCGCATTCGCAAATTGGAAATCCAGCCGGATGAATGGCAGTAATCGCCCTTGCTGGATGCAAGATCGGTGAGGGCGGGTTTCACGCCGTGGCTTGCCCTTGGAAATGGCGCGCGCAGGGGAAATTCTGGCGCCAGCAGCGCAACACCTACCCAGCTGATTTGTTGCCTAAAAAAGCAGCGCCCGCGCGCCGCTTGCGCCGAATAAACTTGCGCGATGCCTCACCATAAGTTTACCAGTTGGTAAATTCTTTCAACCCCCTTCAACCCAAGAAAGCGAAACCATGACGCAGAGCATTCTTTCCACCCGCCGCGGGGTTCTTTTATCCGGTGCGGCGCTGTCCCTGTCTGGTTTGTTGCCTGCCCGCGTATTTGCCGCTGATCCCATCAAAATGGCGGGAATTTATACTGTCCCTGTGGAACAGCAATGGGTAAGCCGTATCCATATTGCTGCCGAAGCGGCCAAAGCGGCGGGGCGGGTGGACTATAGTTTCTCTGAAAATGTGTCCAACACCGATTACCCGCGCGTGATGCGCGAATATTGCGAATCCGGTGTGAAACTGATTGTGGGCGAGATTTTCGGGGTCGAGGCCGAAGCGCGCGAAGTCTGCGCCGAATATCCTGATGTGGCGTTTCTGTTGGGGTCGTCTTTCAAGCAAGACCCGGCAATTCCCAATCTGGCGGTGTTTGACAACTATATTCAGGATGCAAGCTATCTTACCGGGATCATTGCAGGGTCCATGACCGAGACTGGTAATTTTGGCATGGTCGGCGGCTTCCCCATCCCCGAAGTGAACCGTCTGATGCATGCCTTCATGGCGGGCGTGCGCGAGATGCGGCCTGACGCGTCGTTCCAAGTCAGCTTCATCGGCAGCTGGTTCGATCCCCCCAAGGCCAAAGAGACGGCTTTCGCGATGATAGATGCGGGCGCGGATGTGATGTATGCGGAACGCTTTGGCGTCTCGGATGCAGCGCAGGAACGCGGCATTCTGGCCATTGGCAATGTGATAGATACCCAGCCCGATTACCCCGATACTGTTGTCACCTCGGCGCTCTGGCATTTTGAACCCACGCTAGATGCCGCACTGACAGCAATCGAGGCCGGGAATTTCGTGGCCGATGATTACGGTGTGTGGTCATTCATGGCGCCGGGCGGCTGTTCCATGGCCCCGCTTGGCACATTCGAGGGCAAGGTTCCTGCAGAGGCCGTGGCTCTGGCCGCCGCGCGCGAGGCTGAAATCCGCGCAGGTGTCTTTACCGTAGAGATCAATGACGACGAGCCGAAATCGACGTGATGCCAAGCCCGGAGGTGCTGCGCCTCGATCGGATTACCAAACGCTTCGGGGCGCTGGTTGCCAATGACGCCATCTCGCTCAGCCTTGCGGCGGGCGAGGTGGTGGCGCTGTTGGGCGAGAATGGGGCAGGTAAAACAACGCTGATGAATATCCTTTTCGGCCAATATGTGGCCGATGAGGGGAAGATCAGCGCCTTTGGCCAGCCCCTTCCGCCGGGCAACCCGCGCGCAGCGCTTGCGGCGGGGATTGGCATGGTGCACCAGCATTTCACACTGGCAGATCATCTGAGCGTTCTGGAGAATATCGTTCTTGGCACGCGGCCACTGTTGTCACTCTCGCTGGGCTTGGGGGCGGCGCGGGATAAAATCCGCGCGCTGTCGCAGGATTTCGGGCTGGCGGTTGATCCCGATGCACGGGTGGGCCAGTTGGGCGTGGGCCAGCGCCAGCGGGTCGAGATATTGAAAGCGCTCTACCGTGATGCGCGGGTGCTTATTCTGGACGAACCCACCGCCGTTCTAACCCCGCAAGAGGCAGACGCCCTGTTTGCCACATTGCGCCGGATGGTGGCGCGCGGGCTGTCTGTCATCTTCATCAGCCACAAGCTGCATGAGGTGATGGCCATTGCCAATCGCTGCGTGGTGCTGCGCCATGGCAAGCTGGTGGGCACAGTGGAAACCTCTGGCACAAACCCTGCCGATCTGGCCGCGATGATGGTGGGGGCCGAAGTGCAGCGCCCCGCCATTGCCCCCGGTCAGCCCGGCCCTGCGCTGCTGCGCCTGCGCGCCGTGCGCACCCCCGATGCCGAAGGGGCGGCAGGGTTGAAAGCTGCCAATCTGGTGCTGCATGCAGGCCAGATTACCGGGATTGCAGGCGTGTCTGGCAATGGGCAGGCCGCCTTGTCAGATGTGGTGTCGGGCCTTTTGGCCCCTGCGGCTGGCCAGTTGGAGATTGCAGGCTCCCCCGCGCCCCAGCCCTGGACACCTGCCGCCGCGCTGGCTTGTGGCATTGGGCGCATTCCCGAAGACAGGCACAAGGCGGGAACGATTGCCGATTTCACCCTTGCCGAAAATACCGTGCTGGAAACGCGGCGCATGGCCCCGTTTTCCACGCGCGGGTTCTGGATGAACTGGGGCGCGGCGCGTGCCCATGCGGCAGCGATTATTGCAAAATATGATGTCCGTTGCCCCGGCCCGGAAACCCCCATCCGCCTGTTGTCGGGTGGCAATATGCAAAAGCTGATCCTGGGGCGCGTGCTGGAAGGCGCGCCGCGCGTGGTGCTGGCCAATCAGCCGGTGCGGGGCCTTGATATCGGGGCCATAACCTATGTGCATTCCCAGCTTATTGCCGCGCGTGATCGTGGCGCGGCGGTTTTGCTGATTTCCGAGGATCTGGACGAGGTATTGCAGCTTTCTGATGTGCTTCATGTCATCTCGGAAGGCAGGCTGTCGCCGCCCATCCCCCGCGGGGGGGCAAGCGTGGCGGAACTGGGCCTGATGATGGCCGGAGAGGGTATTTTCGATGCGGCTTGAGGCGATCCCAAACCCCTCACACCTGCGCCGCTACGGGTTTCCGGCGCTGGCAATCGCGGCCACGGTGCTGGTGGCCTCTGTGCTGTCCTGGGTGGCGGGGGCAGAGCCTTTTGCAACCCTTGGCCTGATCGTAAAGGGTGCCACAGGCTCGCGCCTTGCCATTCTGGAGACGCTGAACCGCGCCACGCCTTTGATCTTCACCGGGCTGGCCGTCGCCGTGGCGTTTCGTGCAAAGCTCTGGAATATCGGGGCCGAGGCGCAGCTTTATGCGGGCGCGTTGGTCACGGTTGTGCTGGGCACGGGCGCCTGGGGCGTGGTCTGGCTGCAACTGCCGCTGATGGCGATGGGCGCGGTGGCGGCAGGGGCGCTGGTGCTGCTGGGGCCTGTGCTGCTGAAAACCCGCTTTGGCGTGGATGAAGTGGTCACAACCCTTTTGTTCAATTTCGTGATGCTGTTATTCGTCAGTTGGCTGGTGGAAGGGCCGCTGAAAGACCCGATGGGCATGGGCTGGCCGAAATCCACCCCTGTTGACCGCGATTTGCGCTTGCCGCGCATGGTGGAAGGGCTGCGGCTGCATTGGGGCTTTGGCCTTGCACTTATTGCGGCGGTGCTGGTCTGGCTGATGCAGGCGCGCACAGTGCTGGGCTATGAAATCCGGGCGGTGGGGCAAAATGCCCGCGCGGCGCGGTTTGCGGGGATTCCTGTCAATTCAGTGCTGGTGAAAACGGCGCTGTTGTCGGGCGGGTTGGCCGCGCTGGCCGGGTTTTCCGAGGTCGCGGGCCTGAAAGGCCATCTGACGCGCGATCTCTCGCCGGGCTTTGGCTATACCGGGATTATTGTGGCCATGCTGGCCCTGCTGCACCCTTTGGGGGTGGTCGTGGCCGCGTTGTTTGTGGCGGGCATATTCGTGGGCGCTGACAGTATGAGCCGCGCGGCAGGTGTGCCCACCTATCTGGCCGATATTCTGCTGGCGGTGGCGCTGTTGTTCATGGTGTTGGCGCTTGGCCTGTCGCGCTATCGGGTGGTGTGGAAATGATGGCGCTTTGGGAAATCCTGATTTCGGCCAGTTTCTGGGCGGCGGCGATCCGCATCGCCTCTCCCCTTATCTTCGCCACATTGGGAGAGCTGATCTGCGAACGCGCGGGCGTGCTTAATCTGGGCATTGAAGGGATCATGGTGATGGGGGCCTTTACGGGCTGGTTTGCCGTGTATCTGGGCCTGCCGCTTTGGGGCGGTGTGGCAGTGGCCTTTGCCTCTGGCATGCTATTTGGCCTGCTGCATGCCACGCTGACTGTGCCCTTTGGCCTGTCTCAGCATGTGGTGGGCCTTGGGGTTACGCTTTTGGCCACAGCCACGGCCTATTTCGCCTACAGGCTGGCACTGCCGCAGGTGACAAGCCCGCCGCGGATTGATCCGTTTCAGCCTTTGCCTGTGCCCATCCTGTCGGATATCCCGTTTTTCGGGCCTGCGCTGTTTACCCAGACAGCGCTGACCTATGCCGCCTTCGGGCTGGCGCTGGTGGTGGGGGTGGTGCTGTATCGCACGCCTTTGGGGCTGGCGGTGCGCGCTGTGGGCGAAAACCCCGCCGCCGCTGCCGCACAGGGCCTCTCGGTGACGGGGCTGCGCATGGGGGCGGTTATCGTGGGTTCGGGCTTCATGGCTGTGGGGGGGGCTTTTCTCACCCTCTCTGCCTTTTCGTCTTTCTTTTTCGATATGGTCAATGGGCGCGGCTGGATTTGCATTGCGCTTGTGGTCTTTGGCGCATGGCGCCCCGGCAAGGCGGTGCTGGGCGCAGTGCTGTTTGCGGCTTTTGACGCAGGGCAGGTGCGCTTGCAACAGACAGAACTGGGCGCGGTGCTGCCCTATCAGCTGTTTCTGGCGCTGCCCTTCATCCTGTCCATCGTGGCGCTTGTCATCATGTCGCGCCGCGCCGAAGTGCCTGCCGCGCTGATGGTTCCGTATAACAAAGGGGAACGGTGATGTTTGATCTGCTGGTCAAGGGGGGCACGCTGCCCGATGGGCGCGTGGCGGATATCGGGATCACAGGCGCGCAGATCGTGGCCGTGGGCCAGTTGGAGGCGCAGGCCGGGCAGGTGATAGACGCCACAGGCGATCTGGTCGCGCCGCCCTTTGTCGATCCCCATTTTCATATGGATGCAACGCTGTCTTACGGCATGCCGCGCGTCAATGCCTCTGGCACATTGCTGGAAGGGATCAGCCTGTGGGGGGAATTGCGCGATATCGCCACTGTGGAAGATATGGTTGCCCGCGGCTTGCGCTATTGCGATTGGGCCGTCAGCATGGGGCTTTTGGCCATCCGCACCCATGTGGATACAACCCCAGACCATCTGCGCGGCGTAGAGGCCATGCTGGAGCTAAAGCGCCGCGTGGCCCCTTACCTTGATTTGCAGCTTGTGGCCTTCCCGCAAGATGGCCTCTATCGCAGCGCCACAGGAAGGGCCAATCTGCTGCGCGCGCTGGATTTGGGTGTGGATGTAGTTGGCGGCATTCCCCATTTTGAACGCACCATGGAAGAAGGCGCAGAGAGCGTGCGCGACCTGTGCCGCATCGCCGCAGAGCGCGGCTTGCCCATAGACCTGCATTGCGACGAAACCGACGACCCCCATAGCCGCCATGTGGAAACCCTTGCGCGCGAGGTCACGCGCCACGGGCTGGGCGGGCGCGCGGCAGGCAGCCATCTGACATCCATGCATTCGATGGACAATTACTATGTCTCGAAACTGCTCCCTTTGATGGCCGAATCCGGCCTTGCGGCCATTCCCAACCCGCTGATCAATATCACCCTTCAGGGCCGCCATGACAGCTACCCCAAGCGTCGGGGCCTGACCCGCGTGAAGGAAATGCTGGCGCACGGTATCCGCGTTGGCTGGGGCCAGGATTGCGTGCTCGATCCCTGGTATAGCCTTGGCACGGGTGATATGCTGGATGTGGCCTTCATGGGGCTGCATGTCGCGCAAATGACCCATCCTGACGAGATTGCGCGCTGCTTCCAGATGGTCACACAGGATAACGCCGCCATCATGGGGCTGGAAGGTTACGGGCTTGCACCGGGCTGCACCGCCTCTCTGGTGGTGCTGGATGCGGCCAGCCCGACAGAGGCGCTGCGCCTGCGCCCCGACCGGCTGGCGGTGATTTCCAAAGGCAAGCTTGTGGCGCAGCGCGCGCGCAATGACGCGCGGCTGGATTTGCCTGCGCGCCCGCCACAGGTGCGCCGCAGGTTCTGAGCGCGCCCACGCGGCACTTGTATGCCGCGCGCTGATCTGGCAACAGATTGACCACACAAAAAGATAGGCCCCGCCATGCGCCTGATTGATCCCGCACATCCCCTCTACCGCGCCAAATGGCGCCGCTACCTGCTGGTGGCTGTGCCATTTGTCTGGGCCGGGGTGGAATGGAGTGCGGGCAATCCGCTTTGGGCCTATCTTTCTGCCGCGATTGGCGGCTATCTGGCATGGCATCTGGTGTGGAACTGGCGCTCTGACAGCGCGGATTAGAGCATGTCGCGCAAAAGTGGGAACCGGTTTTGCGCAAAAAGACACGCGACCACTTAAGGTTAGAGTGGGTCGCGTGAATGCGAATGAACGCGACACGCTCTAAACCAAATCCACAGGCAGCCCGGTTGCGCGAGATTCTGTGGCGGCATCTGCCAGAATTTGCGCCTGCAAGCCGTCATGAATATCCGGCTCTGGTGCCGCCCCGCCTGTTGCCGCCGCGATAAAGGCGCGCATTTCGGCCAGATAGGCGGCTTCATAGCGCTCCAGAAAGAAATGCTGCGCTGGGGCGCGGCGAAACCCTGCTGCGGTGGCGATTTCCACAGTCGTTTCCAACTGGTTTTCGGCGCGAAGCATGCCGCTTTCGCCATGCACTTCTATGCGCTGGTCATAGCCGTAAGAGGCGCGGCGCGAGTTGGAAATCTGACAAATCCGCCCGCTGGCCGTGGTGAGGATAACGGCGGCGGTATCCACATCGCCTGCCGCGCCGATGGCGGGATCAACCAGCGCAGACCCAACGGCATGCAGGCGGATGAATTCCTCGCCCATCAAAAAGCGCGCCATGTCGAAATCATGGATCATCATATCCCGAAACAACCCGCCAGAGCGTTCGATATAAGCGACAGGCGGCGGGGCAGGATCGCGCGAGGTGATGGTGACCAATTCCACAGCGCCAATCTCGCCTGCCCGGATTCGCGCGCGCAGGGCGGCGAAATTGGGGTCAAACCGGCGGTTGAACCCTGTCATGAAGGGCACGCCTGCGGCGGTGACGGCCTCTATGCAGGTGCGGATATTGGCCACAGACATATCCACGGGCTTTTCACAGAAAATCGCCTTGCCCGCTTTGGCGGCGGCGAGGATCTGATCAAAATGGCTGTCAGTCGGCGTGCCGATGATCACGCCATCCACATCCGGGGCCGCGAGGATCGCGCCAACATCGCGCACCTCTGCGCCTGTGCTGGCCGCTAACGCCTGCGCGGCAGCGGGCAGGGCATCAGCCACCGCCACCACCTGCGCGCCCTCCAGCGCCTTGACAGAGCGCGCATGCACCTGCCCGATACGTCCACAGCCCAATATCCCAAGTCTTAGCATCTTATGCCCTTCCTGATGCACCAAGGCCCCGGATAACCGCGCGCGCGGCCTCCATGACCGGATCATGTGTTTCTTTCAGGATCGCCACCCTGTCAAACCGGGCCGGATCGGCCTTTATGGCCGCGCGCAAGGCCGCGCCAAAGGCCATGCGCAATTCGGTTCCGATATTGAATTTCGCAATGCGCGATCCCGCCGCAAGCGCTGCGCGCTGGGTATAAGGCACGCCAGAGCCGCCATGAATGACAAGCGCCACATCACTCACGGTCTCTATGGCGCGAATGCGCGCCTCATCCAGCCCGCCTTCATGGTCGGTTTGCAGATGCACATTGCCCACCGATATCGCCATGGCATCCACCCCGGTTTCGCGCGCGAAGATCGCGGCCTCTGCCGGGTCTGTGCCGGCAGAGGTTTCGCCGCCCGAATAGCCCACAAAGCCAATCTCGCCTTCGCAGGAAATCCCCGCCGCATGGGCCATTGCGGCCACTTGCGCGGTTTCGTCTATATTCTGGGCCAGCGGCTTGCGCGAGCCGTCATACATCAGCGAGGTAAACCCCGCCTCCAGCGCCGCGCGGCATTCTGCCAGCGTATAGCCATGATCCAGATGCACCACCACGGGCACATCCACACTGGCCGCCAGATAGCGCATCATTGCGCCCAGAACGGGCAGGGGGGTATGCGCGCGGCACGATGGCCCGGCCTGCAAGATCACAGGCGCGCGTTCCGCCTGCGCGGCCATGGCATAGGCGCGCATATCTTCCCAGCCAAGGCAGACAAGGCCGGGCACGGCATAACCCCCTTTCAGCGCGGGGCGCAGCACATCGGATAAGGTTGCAAGTGTCATTTGAACTTTGCCACCATATCCATAATGCCGGGGATTGTGTGCAGTTGCGCGGCATGTGTGGGCTGGAAATACTGTTTCAGGCTGCGCTGTGATTGGCCGCCAAGGATGGTGAAATAGTACATCTCATAGCCCGGCAGCACGCAGCAGGGGTGATAGCCCTTGTCAATCAGCACGGTGGAACGGTTCATGATGTGATAGGCATCGCCGGGCGTGTTATCCACCCGTTGCAGCATTTGCATCCCCGATCCGTAATCGGGCTTGAAGCGGAAATTGTAGCATTCGTCATGGCGCGTTTCATCTGGCAGCCTGTCTGTATCATGCTTGTGGCTGGGAAAGCCCGACCAGCCACCCGCGCCCACGGTAAACAACTCGCTCACCAGCAGGCGGCCCACGCGGTCATGATGGGCAGCGCCCAGAATATGCTTGATCTTGCGGTGTGTCTTGGTGTCATCGCTGCCATATTGCACCACATCCAGATCGGCTGCGCGCACGGCAAAAGGGGCCAGCGTTTCGGCAAATTGCGCGCCAGCGACAAAGGTTTCTGTATCTGTCAGCGCGGTGATGCGCGCGCCTGTATCGGTGGGCACATACACGCCTTCGGGTTCGCCCTCCCAGACATCCGCGCCGCGATTGCCGATTTCGGCAAATCTTTGCCCGCCGGTTTCCACTGTCACTGTGCCCGTTGCCGGCACAATGCAGGTTTCATAGCCCGGCACACGGTAATCAAAGCTCTCTCCTGCTTTCAGGCGGATGATGTTGAAATAGACCAAGGGCACAAGCGGATCATTGCAATCCACAATCGGGCGGTTCTGGTTGTCATGGGGGGCGATATGCATGGCTTTATCCTTCAGGCGGCGGTTGGTGCGGCATGGGCTTTGAGGAAATCATCCAGTTCCGCGCGGCTGGGCATGGCAGGCGCGCAACCCACCCGCGCCACCACCATCGCCGCACTGGCAGAGCCTTGAAGCACGGCGTCACGCAGGCTCAGCCCATCGGCCAGCCCCGATACAAGCCCGCCCATGAAACTGTCACCCGCGCCTGTGGGTTTCAGCGCATCTGTGCGGTAAATTCCGGTTGTGATTTCGCCATCGGGGGTAACAGTGATCGCGCCCTTTTCGCCCATCTTGTAGACGGCCAGTTTGGCACCTGCGGCGACCAGTTCACGCGCCTTGTCCAGCCCGCGCGCATAATCGCCCGCCATGAACCCGAATTCCACGTCATTGCCCACAATCACATCACACATCGCGCCTGCGCGCGAATAGACATCTGCCGCCACTTGCGCCGAGGGCCAAGAATAGGGCCGATAGTCGATATCGAAAATCAAAGGCAAGCCCGCCGCGCGCGCCAGATCAAAGGCCCGAAACGCGGCCGTGCGCGAGGGGTCTGCCGCAAATACCGTGCCTGTGGTGATCAGCGCATCATAGGCGCTGTAATCCACGGCCTCGACATCCGCTTGTGTCATTTCAAAATCGGCAGCGCCATTGCGATAGATGACGGATTGATGATCCTCTATCCGCGATTCCACCACGGCCAGAGAATTGCGCGCCTCTCCGCCGACAGAGCGCACATGCGCCCGGCCAATGCCGTATTTGTCCAACTCATTGCGTGCAAAGCGCCCGATTGCATCATCTGACACGCAGGTGACAAGATCCGCACTGCCACCCAGCTTGCAGATGGCCACAGCGATATTGGCGGATGATCCGCCAAGGCAGGCAAAGAAACGCGTGGCCTCTTCGGTTCTGGTTCCGGGGGGATCGGGGTAAAAATCCATCCCCGCGCGCCCGATGATGACAAAGCGATTGCCCTTCAGGATCATCCTACACCCCCTGCCGCTGCATGCTGCGTGTGGCCTCTATCTCGGCATGTTTGGCGCGCACGCTGGCATTGTCGGAAACCTGCGGCGTGCCCACTTCCCACCATGCGTGGCCCTGCGTCGTCCAGCCCTCATAGGGATCAACCTGCATGACGATGACGGTGGTCTTGGCAGAGGCTTTTGCCGCGCTGAAGGCCGCGCCCAATTCGGCAGGGTTGGCCACGGTCACGGCATCGGCCCCCATTGCGCGGGCATGGCCTTCAAAATCCACCACGAAGGGTTCGGGCACTGTGGGGCAATCTGCAATCAGATTGTTGAAGCTGTCTTGCCCGGTGTTGTTTTGCAATTTGTTGATGACGGCAAAACCGCCATTATCCAGCACAAGGATAATCAGCTTCTTTTGCGTCAGCACCGAAGAATAGATATCGGAATTCATCAGCAGATAACTGCCATCGCCCACAAAGACGATTGTATCGCGCTCTGGTTCCGCCTCTGCCTGCGCAATGCGCGCACCCCAGCCGCCCGCGATTTCATAGCCCATGCAGGAAAAGCCGAATTCCACATCCACTGTGCCAATTTCCAGCGTGCGCCAATTGGCGGTAACTTCGGCAGGCAGGCCGCCTGCGGCTGTTACAATCCGGTCGCGCGGGTCGCATAGCGCATTGACCACGCCAATCGCCTGCGCATAGCTGTTGGGGCGGTTTCCATGTGCGACATTCTGCGCGACAGTGCTATCCCATTTGCGCCGCTCTTGCTGCGCGCGCTCTGTCCAGTCTGCGGGCGCGCGGTAGCCCCCCAGCGCCGCGCCCAGCAGGGGCAGCGCCAGTTTTGCATCGCCCACAACAGGCAACGAGAGATGTTTCATCGCGTCATGGCGGCCCACATTCAGCCCGATAAGCTGGGCATCCTTGGCGAAGGCTGTCCATGATCCTGTGGTGAAATCCTGCAAGCGTGTGCCCACTGCCAGCACAAGATCGGCCCGCCGCGCGATGTCATTGGCACTGTCAGAACCTGTCACCCCGATTGGCCCGATATTGAGCGGGTGTGTGGCCAGCATATTGGCCCGGCCCGCGATGGTTTCCACCACCGGAATGCCGTGGGTTTCGGCAAATGCCGTCAGTTCCGCCACAGCGCCCGCATATTGCACGCCGCCGCCTGCGATGATCATGGGGCGCTTGGCGGCGCGCAAGGCGCGCGCGGCCTCTGCCACTTCTGCCACATCCGGGGCTTGCCTGCGAATGCGGTGCAGGCGGCGGGCGAAAAAGCTTGCGGGGTAATCATAGGCCCAGCCCTGCACATCCTGCGGCAATGCGATAAAGGCCGGGCCACAATCTGCGGGGTCAAGCATGGTTGCCAAGGCAGCAGGCAGGGATTGGATAACTTGAGCGGGGTGGGTGATGCGATCCCAATAGCGCGAGACGGATTTGAAGGCATCATTCACCCCCAGCGTGGGATTGCCGAAATGTTCCAACTGTTGCAACACCGGGTCTGGCAGGCGGGTAAGGAAAGTATCGCCACACAGCATCAGCAGGGGCAGGCGGTTGGCATGGGCCAGCGCTGCGGCTGTCAGCAGATTTGCCGTTCCCGGCCCGGCGCTGGCCGTGCAGAACATGAACCGCTGGCGCAGATGGTATTTGGCATAGGCCGCGGCGGCAAATCCCATGCTTTGCTCATTCTGGCCCCGGTAAAGTGGCATTTCAGCATGGTGGGGATAAAGCGCCTCGCCCAGACAGGGCACATTGCCATGCCCGAAAATACCAAAGCCGCCGCCGCAAATCCGTGTCTCGACCCCGTCAATCTGGATGAACTGGTTCATCAGATAGCGTGTGATCGCCTGTGCGGTGGTTAGCCGGATGGTTGCTCCTGCGGCTGTCATGTGATCCTCCCTGCTCTTAGGCCTGTGGCGCAAGCTTGATTGCCTGTTGCACAAGCCTGCGCCACAGGATAACAATTTTGCAACCGGTTGCAACAGGGCTTGTGCATGCAAAGGGGCGAATCGTGACAGAGATCGGAATCGGGCTGATCGGGGGCGGGTATATGGGCAAGGCCCATGCCGTTGCCTATGCGGCAGTGGGGGCGGTGTTTGATACTGCGCTGCGCCCAAGGCTGGAGATGGTGGCCGCCTCCAGCCCCGCCAGTGCAGAGCGCTACCGCGCGGCCTTTGGCTTTGCGCGCGCCGCTGCGGATTGGCGCGCATTGGTGGCTGATCCGAGGGTCGAGGCGGTTATCATCGCCTCTCCGCAAGAAACCCACCGCGCCATTGCAGAGGCCGCCTTTGCGCTTGGAAAGCCCGTGTTTTGCGAAAAACCCTTGGGCGCGTCGCTGGAAGATGCGCAGGCAATGGTTGCAGCGGCACAAGCCGCGCAAATGCCCAATATGATCGGCTTCAATTATGTACGCACGCCCGCCACGCAATTTGTGCGCCAGCTTTTGACCGAAGGCGCGATCGGGCAGCTTACCTGGTTCCGTGGAGAGCATACGGAGGATTTTCTGGCCAATCCCGATGCTCCGTTCAACTGGCGCTGCGCGGGCCGCGCAAATGGCTGCATGGGCGATCTGGCCCCGCATATGATAAACTGTGCGTTGGCGCTGATGGGCGATATTGCAGAGCTTTCCGCCCGGATTGAGACCATCCACCCCACCCGGCCCGGCCCGCACGGCCCTGTGCCTGTCACCAATGATGATCACGGGCAGATGATGGCGCGCTTTGCCTCTGGCGCGATGGGGCAATTCTATTTCAGCCGCACGGCCACAGGGCGAAAAATGGGCTATGCCTATGAAATATTTGGAACGAAGGGTTCGATCCGCTTCGATCAGGAAGATCAGAACGCCGTACATCTGTACCAGATGGACGGGCGCGAGGCCACGCGCGGTTTCACCAAGATCCTGACAGGGCCAGCCCATCCCGATTATCTGCCCTTCTGTCAGGGGCCGGGGCATGGCACGGGCTATCAGGATCAGATCATCATAGAGGCGCGGGATTTCCTGCGCGCGATCCAGACGCGCCAGCCTGTCTGGCCCACCTTCCGCGATGGGCTTGCCGTTGCGCAGGTTATCGATACCGCTTTCGCCTCGGCCGCTGAGGGCCGCTGGCTGACTGTTCCAAATGGCTGAAAGGGCCTGACATCATGACAATCCGCATTGGCAATGCCCCGTGTTCCTGGGGTGTGGAATTCCCTGATGATCCGCGCAATCCGCCCTGGCGGCAGGTGCTGCGCGATTGTGCAGAGGCTGGCTATAAGGGGATAGAGCTTGGCCCCGTGGGCTATATGCCCGAAGACCCGGCCATTCTGGCCGATGCACTGGCTGAACATGATCTGGAATTGATTGGCGGCGTGGTGTTTCGCGCCTTTCACGACCCGGCCCAATGGGAAAATGTGCTGGATGGGGCGGTGCGCACCTGCAAGGCGCTGGTGGCGCATGGCGCAAAGCATCTGGTCTTGATCGATTCCATATCGGCGCGCCGCGCCCCCACAGCCGGGCGCGCAGCCGATGCCGAACAGATGGACAGCGCCGAATGGGCGGGCTTTCGGGATCGTATTGCCCATGTGGCGCGCATGGGGGCCGAAGACTATGGGCTAAGCGTGGGCATTCACGCCCATGCGGCGGGCTTTATGGATTTCGAGCCGGAACTTGAACGGCTGTTAGATGAAGTGCCTGAAGAGATTTTGAAAATCTGCTTCGATACAGGCCATCATTCCTATGCGGGGTTTGACCCGGTGGCCTTCATGCGCCGCCATATCGGGCGCATTTCCTACATGCATTTCAAGGATATAGACCCGGCCATAAAGGCCCGCGCCATTGCCAATAGCACAGGGTTTTACGAGGCTTGCGGGCAGGGGATTTTCTGCAATCTGGGCAAGGGCGATGTGGATTTCCCCGCAGTGCGGCAAATCCTGCTGGATCATGGGTTCGAGGGCTGGTGCACCGTCGAGCAGGATTGCGACCCCACCCTGGATGTTTCGCCCATATCGGATGCGCGGGCCAATCGCGCCTATTTGCACAGCATTGGTTTCTGAAAGGGGGCAGGGATGAAACTGAATTGGGGCATGATCGGCGGGGGCGAGGGCAGCCAGATCGGGCCGGCACACCGCTTGGGCGCGCAGGCAGATGGGCTGTTCACCTTGGCCGCCGGGGCGCTGGATGCGGATGGCGAAAAAGGCCGCGCTTATGCGCAAAGGCTGGGCGTGGCCGCAGATCGTGCATATGCCGATTGGCGCGACATGCTGGCCGGAGAGCGCGGGCGCGATGACCGGATTGATCTGGTCACAGTGGCCACGCCCAACGCTACGCATTTTGAAATCACCAAGGCCTTTCTGGAAGCGGGGTTTCATGTGCTGTGCGAAAAGCCCATGACCATGACAGTAGAGGAGGGCGAGGAGATTGTGAAAATCGCCCGCGCCTCTGACCGGATTTGTGCCGTGAATTACTGCTATTCCGCCTATCCGATGGTGCGCGAAATGCGCGAAATGGTGCGCGGCGGGGCCTTGGGCAAGATCAGGCTGGTGGTGGCAAATTTCAGCCACGGCCATCACGGCGATGCAACAGATGCCGATAACCCGCGCGTGCGCTGGCGCTATGATCCGGCCATGGCCGGGGTATCGGGGCAATTTGCCGATTGCGGCATTCATGCGTTGCATATGGCCAGTTTCATCACGGGCGATGAGGTGGAAAAACTGTCGGCGGATTTCGCCTCGACCATTTCCAGCAGGGTGCTGGAGGATGACGCGATGGTAAATTTCCGCATGTCTGGCGGCACTGTCGGGCGGCTTTGGACAAGTTCGGTTGCGATCGGGCGCCAGCACGGGTTCGATATCCAGGTATTTGGCGAAACGGGGGGGATGCGCTGGGCCTCTGAGCAGCCAAACCAAGTGTATTACACCCCTGTTGGCGGGCGCACGCAGATTATGGAAAAGGGAGAGGCCGGGCTATCGAGCGAGGCCGTGCGCCTGAGCCGGGTGGCGATAGCCCATCCAGAGGGGTTTCCGCTGGCGGTGGCGAATATCTATGTCGATCTGGCCGCCGCAATCCGGGGAGAGGCGCGCGATGGTCTGCCCCTGGCGGAAGATGGGCTGCGTTCCATGGCGGCAGTGGCGGCGGCAGTGGCTTCAGCGCAGGCGGGTGGGCACTGGGTGGATGCGCGCCCACCGATGTTTCGCTAGGGTTCTGGCCGGGCAAAGCGCCCGCTCAGCGCCCCGCCCGCCCACCCATGGCGCTTCGCGGGCGCTGCCCCTGCGGGGCATTCAGGCAGATTGGCAGGCAGATTGCCCCGCCAATTTTCGCAATGTCCCCCGCTCTATCACCCGGCAGGGAAAGAGCCGCGTTTCCGGGTGGCGGTCGGGGCGGTCTATTGTTGCGACCACCAGTTCAACAGAGGCCTCTATGATTTCGGCAATCGGCTGGCGGATGGTTGTGAGATTGATATTCTGCCAGCGCGCCATAGCCATATCATTCAGCCCGATCACCCCGATATCTTCGGGCACGCGCAACCCGGCATCGGCAATGGCCGAAAGCGCCCCGATGGAGAGCACATCATCGCCGCAGAAATAGGCTTCGGCATGGCCCGATTGCAAAAGGCGTGTCATTTCCGCGCGCCCGGCATCGAAGGAATAGGCCCGCGCATAGCTGACACTGACCGATATATCGGGATGCGAGGCCAAGGCATCCAGAAATCCGCGCTCGCGATCCTGGGTGGATGTCGCGTTTTCCGGCCCGCCCAGAAAGGCCACGGTTTTGTGCCCGCGCGCAATCAGCGCCTGTGCGGCCATGCGCCCGCAAGCGTTATTGTCAATGCCCACCACATGCACATGCGGGCTGGTGGTATAGCGCCCGAAGGAATGCACCACCGGAACCCCGGCATCGCGAAACGCTTCGGCAAAGCTGGGCGGCAGGGTGGAAGAGGCCACGATCACCCCATCGACAGAGTATTGCCGCAGCATGCGCACAGAGTTTGCGGGATCGGTTTCATTGCTGAGATTGACCAGCAAGGGCCGCAACCCGCGCGCTTGTAGCCCGCGTGTAAAGAGATCGAACACTTCCAGAAACAGCGGGTTGTGAAAGTTGTTGGAGACAAGCCCAATCAGCTTGGTGCGCCCTGTTGTGAGGGAAGAGGCGATGGCATTGGGGCTATATCCCAGCGCTTTTGCGGCCTTTTCGACTTTGGCGCGGGTTTTGGCCGAAACTGACGCGCCTTCGGTAAAGGTGCGCGATACGGCAGAGCGCGAGACCCCCGCGCGTTCCGCCACCTCTTTCAGGGTTACTGCCATCGGCTCATCCAGATATTTTGCGACTCTTCTAATACACAGCAATATTTTCAGAAACATAGCATGGAATAAAATTTTTTTGCAACCGGTTGCAAAATGATTGGTTCAGGACTAGAGTTGCAGCAGGGCGAAGGGGCAGAGAACCGGTTTGCCCAGAACATGTTTGGGAGGACATCATGAAAGCAGCTATGAAGAAACTCGCGGTCTCTGCTGTTGCAGCGACAGCTTTGATGGGGGCAGGCGGCGCGTTTGCCGAGGGCGAGCGCTATGTTCTGGTCAGCCATGCGCCCGACAGTGACAGCTGGTGGAACACCATCAAGAACGGCCTTGCCTTGGCGGGCGAGCAGATGAATGTCACGGTCGAATATCGCAACCCGCCAACAGGCGATCTGGCCGATATGGCGCGCATCATTGAACAGGCCGCTGCAAGCGCGCCCAATGGGATCATCACCACACTGGCCGATCCCGATGTCCTTTCTGGCCCGATCCGGGCGGCAGTGGATGCGGGGATTGATGTGATCATCATCAACTCTGGCACACCAGAACAGGCGCGCGCCCTTGGCGCGCTGATGTATGTGGGCCAGCCCGAATATGATGCAGGCTTTGCCGCAGGCCAGCGCGCGGCGGGCGATGGTGTCAGCAGCTTTCTCTGTGTGAATCATTACATCTCGTCCCCATCCTCGACAGAGCGGTGCCAGGGCTTTGCCGATGGGCTGGGCATTGATCTGGGCAACCAGATGATCGATAGCGGCCAAGACCCGTCCGAGATCCAGAACCGTGTCATGGCCTATCTGAATGCAAATCCCGATACGGATGCAGTGCTTACCCTTGGCCCGACATCGGCAGACCCGACCATTCTGGCACTGAACCAGATGGGCCTTGCCGGTGATATCTACTTTGGCACATTCGATCTGGGCGGCGATATCGTACAAGCCATCCGCGATGGCGTGATTGCCTGGGGGATTGACCAGCAGCCCTTCCTGCAAGCCTATCTGCCCGTCATCGTGATGACCAACTATCACCGTTTTGGCGTGCTGCCGGGCAATAACATCAATTCCGGCCCCGGTTTTGTAACCGCCGATGCGCTGGATCTGGTGGCCGAACTGGCGGGCGAATATCGCTAAGCCGTAGCGCAATGGGCGGGGCCATGTTGTGGCCCTGCCTTTTTTCTGGATAGTCAGGGAGGGTGTTGCAATGTCCAGTTCGGGCGCGGCCATTGACGAACGCATCAAACAAACATCTGGCCTGCGCAAGGCGCTGATCCGGCCAGAGCTGGGGGCCATTGTCGGCACAATCGCCGTTTTTGCCTTCTTCATCATCTTTGCGGGCGATAGCGGCATGTTCAACGCGCAAGGCGTGCTGAACTGGTCAACGGTCTCGGCGCAGTTTGTGATTATCGCCGTGGGCGCGTGCATGCTGATGATTGCGGGCGAATTTGATCTCTCTGTCGGGTCTATGATCGGCTTTGCGGGTATGTCGATTGCGATTTTCTCGGTCACATTGGGTTGGCCTGTCTGGATGGCAATCTTGCTGACATTAGCAATTTGCATTGCCATTGGCGCGGTGAATGGGGTGATCGTGGTGCGCACCGGGCTTCCCAGCTTTATCGTGACGCTGGCCTTTCTGTTTATCCTGCGGGGCTTTACCATTTTCTTCCCCCAACTGATCGAGCGGCGCACGATCATTGGCGGTATTTCAGAGCGTGCGGTGGGCGATTGGCTGGCGCCTTTCTTTGGTGGCAAGGTTGGGGGGCCGCTGTTTGATTGGCTGGCCTCTCAGGGCCTGATTGCCGTGTTCGAGCGCGGCACCCGCGCAGGCCAGCCGATTGTGGATGGAATCCCGATGCTGATTGTCTGGGCGCTGGGATTGATGATTGTGGCCCATATCGTTCTGACGCGCACGCGCTTCGGTAACTGGATTTTCGCGTCAGGTGGCGATGCTCAGGCGGCGCGTTATGTCGGTGTTCCTGTCAACAGGGTGAAAATCCTGATGTTCATGTTCACGGCCTTCTGTGCCACTGTGTTTGCAACTTGTCAGGTCATGGAATTTGGCTCGGCCGGGGCAGACCGGGGGCTGTTGAAAGAATTCGAGGCGATTATCGCCGTGGTTATCGGCGGCGCGCTTCTGACAGGGGGGTATGGCTCTGTCATCGGGGCGGCGCTGGGGGCGCTGATTTTCGGGGTGGTGCAACAGGGGCTGTTCTTTGCCGGGGTCGAATCCAGCCTGTTTCGGGTGTTTCTGGGGGTGATCCTGCTCTTTGCCGTGATCCTGAACACCTATATCCGCCGCATTATCACCGGAGAGCGTTGAGATGAGCAGCTATGATCACGCCCCCATTGTCGAGATGCACAGCATTGAAAAACATTTCGGCCCTGTCATTGCGCTGAATGGTGTCAGCTTCGATATCCGCCCCGGAGAGTGCCATTGCCTGCTGGGCGATAATGGCGCGGGCAAATCCACCTTTATCAAAACCATGGCAGGGGTGCATAAACCCACGCGCGGCGACATCCTGTTTGAAGGCAAGCGCATGGATTTCAGCAGCCCCCGCGATGCCATGGAAGCGGGCATAGCCACTGTGTATCAGGATCTGGCCATGATCCCGCTGATGAGTGTGACGCGCAATTTCTGGATGGGGCGCGAGCCGATAAAACGGGTGGGGCCGTTCAAATTCATGGATTTCAAAACCGCAAATGATGTCACCATGAACGAGATGCGCAAAATGGGGATCAATCTGCGCTCTCCAGATCAGGCGGTGGGCACATTGTCGGGCGGCGAGCGGCAGACAGTGGCCATTGCCCGCGCGGTATATTTTGGCGCGAAGGTTCTGATTCTGGACGAACCCACCAGCGCGCTGGGCGTGCGCCAGACGGCAAATGTGCTCTCGACCATCGACAAGGTGCGCAAAACCGGGATCGGGATAGTGTTCATCACCCATAACGTGCGCCATGCTTTGGCGGTGGGGGATCGCTTTACCGTGCTCAACCGGGGCAAGACGCTTGGCACGGCGCAGCGTGGCCAGATCACGCCCGAAGAATTGCAAGACCTTATGGCAGGCGGTCAGGAAATGGTGGCGCTCGAAGGCTCTTTGGGCGGAACAGTGTGATGGGCAGCTTGCTGCGAAAGCCCCTTGCGGCCACGGGCCAGATACACGCGATCACGCCAGAGGCTGCGGGCTGGCGCTATGTGGGGTTTGATCTGTGGCGGCTGGCGCCGGGCGCTACGGCCTCTGGCCTGCTGGAGGGGCGCGAAACCATCCTTGTGCTGGTCGAGGGGCGCGCAGACATCACCGCCGCTGGCCAAGCACTTGGCGAACTGGGCGCGCGGCTGGATGTGTTTGAGAAAACTGCGCCGCATTGTGTGTATGTGCCCCCCGGCGCGCACTGGCAGGCCGTGGCAACCACCCCATGCAGTTTGGCCGTGTGCACGGCCCCCAGCCCCGGCGGGCGGGCGGTGCAGGTTTTGGGGCCGGATGGCATAGCGCTGGAAACGCGCGGGCAGGGCACGAATACCCGCTATATCCACAACATCGCCATGGAAGGCCGCGATGTGGCCGACAGCCTGCTGGTGACGGAGGTGTTCACCCCGGCGGGCCATTGGTCATCCTATCCGCCCCATCGGCATGATACAGATGATTACCCCGCCCTCACCTATCTGGAAGAAACCTATTATCACCGCCTTGATCCGTCCGGCTGTTTCGGCTTTCAGCGTGTGTTTACCGATGATCTGAGCCTTGATGAAACCATGGCCCCGGCCGATCATGATGTGGTGCTTGTGCCGCGCGGGCATCACCCCTGCGCCGCCCCCCATGGGGTAGAGATGTATTACCTCAATGTCATGGCTGGCCCAAGGCGGGCATGGCGGTTTCAAACCCATCCGGCCTTTGCCCATATGGTTGGCTAAGCGCGCGGCGCCTATGCCGTTGGGTTGTGGCGGATTGCTGGCCAGATGCGCAGATGTTGGGGCCGCCGTTCAATTTCTCCATAGCCACACATGCATGCAGGCATGGCCCGCCATTGCCGGGGTTTGGCGTGGTTAGCGGCGGCCTTGCCTGTCCGGGTAACTTTTGGCCCAAACCCTGCATGCGCCGGTATCGCGGGCTGTGCCCGTTAACTGCACCGTTATCAAAAATTCACAAAAGCCTCACCCAAGCGTTACAAAACCCTGCGAAGAGGGCCGCGCCTCCCATACCGGGATGATTGCTGCCACTTTGATCAGGAAACCACCCATGAAAACCAACGCCCTTGCCGCGCTGCTTGTCACCTCGACGGCGCTTGCAGCTTTCCCCCTGACAGCCAGCGCCGATTGGCGCAATGATCTGCCTGTATTCCGCATTGGCCTTCTGGCCGGCGAGAATGAGGCCGACCGCCTGCGCAACAATGATTGCCTGCGCGTCGCTCTGGAAGAGCGTCTGGGCGTGCCTGTCGAAATGTTCCCGGCCCCCGATTATGCGGGTGTGATGCAGGGCCTGCTTGCGGGCCAGCTGGAATATGCCGCTTTGGGCGCCTCCGCCTATGCGGGGATTTACCTGCAAGGCCCCGATGCCGTGGAACCGATCTTTGTTTCGGCAGAATCCGACGGCTCTACCGGCTATATCGCGGTCATGTACACCCGTGCCGATAGCGGCATCACCACGCTGGCAGAACTGGAAGGCAAATCTCTGGCCTATGCCGATCCGAATTCCACCTCTGGCTATCTTGTGCCCCGGTTCGAGTTGAAGCGCGCGGGAATCAATGATGATGAATATTTCAGCCGCACCGGTTTTGGTGGCGGGCATGAGCAAGCCGTGATTGCCGTGTTGCAAGGCCAGTATGATGCTGGCGTGACATGGGCATCGGGGCAGGGAGAAGCTTCCGAAGGCTATACCCGTGGCAACCTGCGCCGCATGATCGACAATGGCCTGTTGGATATGAATGATCTCAACATCATCTGGGAAAGCCCGCTTATCCCCAATGGCCCGGTTGTCTTGCGTCAGGCCATCCCGCAAGAGGCCAAGGACATCGTGAAAGACTATCTGGCCAACCAGCTGCAAACCGATCCCCAGTGCTATTATGACGTCTCCTTCGGCGAAGGTCAGGGCTGGGTCGCCGTGGATCACAGCTTCTTTGAGGGCGTTGTCGAAATGCGCCGCGAAGAGCTGGCCGGCTCGCGCTGAGCATGGTGAGGGGTGGCCCATCGGGCCACCCTTTTTCGTTGCCCGCGCGGGGGGAGAGTTGCGGGGCATTTTGATCATCCACCTAAAGGACCACCATCATGACCAAAACAATCACTGGCCTTGCCGCCACATGTGCCGTTCTGATGACCAGCGTTGCCCCTGCAGCCGCCGACTGGCGCGCGGATTTCGGCACCTACAATATTGGCCTGCTGGGCGGCGAGAATGAAGCCGACCGGCTGCGCCGCTATGACTGCTTTGCCGACCGCATGTCTGACGCGCTGGGTGTGCCTGTCGAATTGTTCCCCGCGTCGGATTATGCCGGTGTCATGCAGGGGCTTCTGGCGGGGCAACTGCATCAGGCGGGTGTGGGTGCGTCGGCCTATGCGGGTGTGTATCTGCAAGACCCTGACGCCGTTTCGCCACTGCTGACCACCAAGAATGTCGATGACAGCCTTGGCTATTACGCCGTCATTTATGTAAGCGCTGACAGTGATGCCCATACGTTGGAAGACCTCGAAGGCATGTCGCTGGCCTATGCTGATCCGAATTCAACGTCGGGGTATCTGGTGCCGCGCGCCGAACTGGCCGCTGCCGGGATTGATGACACGACCTTTTTCAGCAGCACCGGCTTCGGGGGCGGGCATGAGCAGGCGGTTATTGCCGTGCTGCAGGGCCAGTATGATGCAGGGGTGACCTGGACTTCGCTTATGGGCGAGGAATCCGAAGGCTACACCCGTGGCAACCTGCGCCGCATGGTTGATAACGGCCTGCTGGACATGAGTGACATTCGCATTGTTTGGAAATCGAACCTGATCCCGAACGGTCCGACCATTTTCCGCAACGACCTTCCTGAAGAGGCCCGCGAACTGGCTGTCAACACGATGCTGAGCCTGAAGGAACAAGACCCCGAATGCTACGCCGACACCGTAGGCGGTGATGGCAACGGGTATGCCGAAATCGACCATTCCTTCTATCAGGGCATCGTTTCCATGCGCGAAGCTGAATTGTCGGGCTCGCGCTGATCGCCATCCCCGAAGCTGCGCAGGCTCTTGCTGAGGCAAGGGCCTGCCCCTTTTTCGCGCCCCTGTGCGCTGACAGGAGAGACACCATGCTCGAATTCAAGGGCCTGACCAAGCAGTTCAACAGCACTGTTGCCGTAAAGCCTGCAACTTTCACCATACCCGATGGGCAGATGGTGGGCATTATTGGCCGCTCTGGCGCGGGCAAATCCACGCTTTTGCGGATGATCAACCGCTTGAACGAGCCCACAGGCGGGCAGATGTTCTTTCAGGGGCGCGACATTACCGCGCTCAAGGGCCGCGATCTGCGCCAGTGGCGCAATGAATGCGCGATGGTGTTTCAGCAGTTCAACCTTGTGGGCCGCCTGAACGTGATTACCAATGTCATGTCGGGACGCCTGTTTCATCATGGGTTCCTGTCCTCCATGGCCGGGGTGTTTTCTGAAAAAGAGCGCGCCTTTGCCATTCGCGCGCTGGATCGGCTGGGCATGGCGCATGTGGCCTTGCAGCAGACAGACACGCTTTCGGGCGGGCAGATGCAGCGCGTGGCGATTGCCCGCGCGCTGGTGCAGGAACCGCGCGTCATGCTGGCCGATGAACCCATTGCCAGCCTTGACCCCCTGAATGCCAAGGTGGTGATGGATGCCTTGCGCGCGATCAACCAGCAAGACGGGCTGACAGTGGTGTGCAACCTGCATACGCTGGATACCGCGCGCCAGTATTGCGACAGGATTATCGGCATGCAGGACGGGGTGATCGTGTTTGATGGCACGCCCAGAGAACTGACCGACAAGGCCGCGCGCGAGATTTATGGCGCCGAGGCCGAAGAGGCGTTTTCAGAGGCGCTGACATCTACCGCGCTGCGCCCCTCTGCCTCGGCCAAGCCAGATGTGCGTGTGGTGAACTGAGATGGCCAGCATCAGCACAAATGGCACCGGGCAAGACCCGGTTTCCCTATTCGAAAGCCATCGCCGCCAGATGATCCGCGACCGGATGGTGGTGAATATCACGCTTCTGGGCCTGTTTCTGGCCTTTCTGGCGTGGTCTGTCTGGATTTCGCGTTTCACGCCAGAGCGGCTGGCAGCAGGCGTGCCGCGTATTTTTGAATATTTCGGCTCTGTCATGCCGTCTTTGCAATGGGATGTCCTGTTTGACAGCCGCAACGAGGCCGGGCGCTTTCCGCCGGGTTCTGTCGGGTTTTGGTATAATGATTTCTGGAAATACCTGACGCTGATCTGGGAAACGATCCTGATGGCGCTGACAGCCACCCTGATCGCCACAGGGCTGGCCGTGATCCTGTCTTTTCTGGCCGCGCGCAACACCACGCCCGCGCATTGGGTGGGCGTGGCCGCGCGCCGCTTTCTGGAATTTTGTCGCGGTGTGCCCGAAATCCTGTTCGCGCTGATCCTGGTCTTTGCCGTGGGCATTGGCCCCTTGGCAGGCGTAATCGCGATTGTGATCCATGCCACAGGTGCGCTGGGCAAGCTGTTTTCCGAAGTGGTGGAAAACGCCTCCATGCGCCCGGTGGATGGGATAAAGGCCGTGGGCGGGGATTGGTTTGAACAGATGCGCTATGGCATCCTGCCGCAAGTGCTGCCCAATTATACATCCTATGCGCTGTGGCGGTTTGAAATCAATGTGCGCGCCTCTGCCGTGGTGGGGTTTGTGGGGGCAGGTGGCATCGGGGCAGAGCTGAGCCATGTTATCAGCTTCTTCTCGGATGATCGTGTGACGGCGGTTTTGATCCTGATTGTGCTGACGGTTACGGCGATTGATCTTCTCTCGGAACGCCTGCGCCATGCGCTGATCGGCAAGGAGGCTTTGAAATGAACACCCTCGCTTTTGCTGCAATTACCGAGGCCGATATCAGCGCTGTGCGCAAACGCCATCCCAAAGCCTTCGGCTCTCCTATAGTGGCGGCGCTCAAGATTGGCAGTTGGGTGGTTATCCTTGCCTATCTGGCATGGTCGCTGCACCTGTTCGAGGTGGGAAAACTGCTGAATGCCTCTGATCGGGCATGGCAGCTTCTGACGCGGATGGTTGTCTGGCGCGATATGGAAACCTGGCAATATGCCAATATCTATCGCGGCATTGCCCAGACCATTGCCATGGCCTTTCTGGGCACGCTTCTGGGGACGATCTTTGCGCTGATGCTGGCGTTTTTTGCAGCGCGCAACACCATGCCTGTGGGGATTATCCGCCATGCGGTGCGCCGCTTGCTGGATGTTTTCCGGGGGATCGATTCCGTGGTCTGGGGGCTGGTCTTTGTGCGCGCAGTGGGGCTTGGGCCTTTGGCGGGGGTGCTGGCCATCTGGATTTCCGACATGGGCAATCTGGCCAAACTGTATTCCGAGGCGATTGAGAATATCGACCGCAAGCAAGTGGAAGGGGTGCGCGCCACAGGGGCAGATACGGGGCGGATCATCCGCTTTGGCTATCTGCCGCAAATCCTGCCGGTATTCATCTCTCTCTCGCTCTATTCTTTCGAATCCTCCACCCGCTCTGCCACCATATTGGGGCTTGTGGGGGCAGGTGGGATCGGGATGATCATTATCGAGCGGTTCCGCGCGGGATTGTTTGACCAGGTGGCCTTTGTGGTGCTCAATGTGCTGGTGGTGATTGCGGTAATCGACTGGGGGTCGGGCCTGATCCGCAAACGCTTTATCGGCGAGCGCGGGCACTGAACAGGTGGTATGAGAAGCGCGCCTGCCGGGGCCTCTGGCGGGCGTGTGGTTGCAACAGGAAAGGGCCGCGCAATGACGCGCCAGCTATCGCCCGAAGGGGCGCTTATTCATCCAGAGTGCAAGATCACCGAGTGCGCCTTCGGGGCTTATACCGAGATTGGGGCGGGATCGGTTGTGCTCAATAGCAGTTTTGGCGATTACAGCTATTGCGGGCGCGGTTGCGATATTGCCAATGCCAGCATTGGCAAATTTGCCAATATCGCGGCAAATGTGCGGATCGGCCCCACAGATCACCCGATGCACCGCGCCAGCCTGCATCATTTTCTGTATCGGTCTGATATGTATTGGCCGGAAGAAGCGCCCGATACAGCATTCTTTGCCGCCCGTGCCGCGCGGCGGGTGACAATCGGGCATGATGTCTGGATCGGGCATGGTGCGATTATCCGGCCAGAGGTGACAATCGGGCATGGCGCGGTGATTGGGGCGGGGGCCGTGGTTACGCGCGATGTGGCACCCTATACGATTGTGGTGGGGGTTCCGGCGGAAAAACTGCGCCGCCGCTTTCCCAAGCAGATCGCGCGGCGGCTGACAGAGCTGGCATGGTGGGATTGGGATCATGACCGTTTGCGCCTTGCCCTGCCCGATTTCCGCCAGATGGAGGTGGACGCATTCTTGGCCAAATATGAAGATGTGACGTTGCATTGATGGCCGGCGAAAACACCGATAGTCTTCGCGCCTTGACTGAGCAAGTCGCTCAGGTTTCGGATGTGTATTCACAGCGTTTCGATATTGTTCGTGACGAGTTTTGGCACCTTGCCAAGCTGACTGAAGAACTGGGCGAACTGACCGCGGTCATCTTGCGTCAATCCGGTCGAGGCCGCGCCAAGGGTGCTACGGAGTCAGAGCTGAAACGACAGCTTGAAGATGAAATGGCCGACCTGCTGGCGCATGTCTTACTTCTGGCACGATATCGGGATATTGACCTTGAAGCGGCCATAGACCGAAAATGGCTGGCCCACCTGCGGTGACAGACAGCTCATGCGACAAGTTGATTTTCGCGCATTTTGCCCAGAAACCGCTCCAGATTGGGGTCTGTGTCATCAAATGGCGCATCGTCAAAGCCAAACCAGCGCATGGTGCGATATTCGCGCCTGTCATAATCGGGAACAAGGCCCGCTAAGCCTGTCAGCGGATACCACAGCGATACATCCTCATGCGGGTTTGCGCCGATGGTTTGGGCAATTGTCAGGAAAGCGGGCGCATCTTGCATGAACTGCGCAATCATGCGCAGTTCTTCCAGACATTCGCGCCGCACGGTATCGCGCGGGTGCTCATTCGGTTCTACATGCCCGCCCGGTGGCAACCACAGGCCCGAACTGATGTGATCGCCCAGCAAGATATGGCCCTTGTCCACCACCGGGAAGTAGCTGACCAGATGCATGGCCGGGGTCGCAGGCGGGGCGATCCGGCACAATTCCGCGCCCGATTGCACCCAATCGCGCGCGCGGGTCAGATGATCCAGTTCCAGCAGATCACAGGGGCGGATCAGGCGCAATTCGGCCGCGATCAGGGCGGTATAACTCATTGGGTGGCAAGGGCCATGGAGTGATCGGCGCGCACCAGCCGCGCGGCGGCCTGTCCGCTGGCAAAGGCAATCTGCCCGCCTGCAATCGTGGCTTCTATCCGGCGGGTATTGGGGTTCAAGACCACCAGATCGGCGCGCTGGCCCGGCACAAGCTGGCCGCGATCGGATAGGCCCATAATCTCTGCGGGCCGGGTAGATATCATTTCCCACGCATGGGCGAATGACAAAACCCGCGCATCGGCAATGGCCCATGCGGCCTGCGCCAGCGCGGGGATGTAGTAATCCGAGATCAGCGCATCGCACAGCCCTTCTTCGACCAGCTCCATCGCCGCTATGTTGCCCGATTGCGACCCGCCGCGCACGATATTTGGCGCGCCCATCAAGACAGGCTCACCCGCCGCGCGCGCGGCGCGTGCGGCGTCCATCGTGGTGGGAAATTCGCAAATCCGCGCCCCTATGCCGCGATAAAAGGCGCGCGTCTGCGCGTCTGTGTCATCATGCGAGCCAAGCGTCACGCCCGCGGCGCAGAGATCGGCGGCCAGCGCTGTCAGAAAGGCCGGGATTTCGGGATCGGCCTGTTTGGCCGCGCGCACAATCGCCAGCAGATCTTCGGGCAGATGCCCGTTCTGCGCGGCCCATGCGGCAAAGCGGGCGGGCTTTCCCTCTGCCAGTTCCAGCGCCTCTGGCAGGTGATTGTTGAACACGATGTAATCCAGATGATAATCGCGCACTGTGGCCATCAGGGCGGCATGGTCGCGCGGCATATGGGTTTCAAAGCGCAATTGGATGCGGATATCACAGAGCAGGCGATGGGCAATCTGACGGCGCGCTTCCAACAGGGCTACAGCTTCATCGGGGGCGCGTGATCCGCCCTCCCATGACCAGCTTTGCGCAAACCAAGCCGTTGTCACCCCCTGAGAGGCCAGTTCCACATCCGCCGCTTGCAGTGCCGCGCGTTTTTCAAACGGCGCGCTGGGGCGGGGGCGGATATGGCGCTCGAACCCGTCGCCATGCAGATCAATGATTCCCGGCAACAGCCAGTAGCCAGAGAGATCAATCGCGCGCGCGCCCTGTTGCGACGCAGAGAACTGGCCCCCGGTGATGGCCAGATCACATTCTTCCAGCGTGCTGTTCAAAAGGCATAGCGCGCCTGTCAGGCGTAAAGGGTGGGGTGTCATAAACTGGATTCCTTCGCATTTGGGCGTGGCCTATATCAGCTTTGTTGCACTCCTGTGACAGTGGGGCCAGCTTCTGCCCCGTCAAGCACCAATTCAACCCGGCTGCCCACGAAATAGGTGCGGCCATATTCTACAGGCAGGCCCGCCGCATCTATATTGATCGCTTCGGCCAATATCAGGGCATCGCCTGCGGTGGTCTGCAAATGCCGCGCTTGGGTGGGATCGGCATTGTGCCCTGTCAGGCGGGTTGTCTGGCGCAGGTAATCCGCCACCCCGAAACGCGCCAGCGCGGCAGTGACAGAGCCAGTTTCGCGCAAGGCCATATCCAGCGCGGGAAAGCGGGTTGCGCAAAAGCATGACCGCGCCAGAGACACGGGCAGATCATCGGCAAAGCTGACAGCCTCCATCACATGCACGGCCGCGCCGGGGGACAGCGCCAGCGCGCGGGCCTCTGCCTGTGTGGCGGATTGGCGGGTAAGGCCAAGCAGCTTGCGCGATGGGGTGCGTCCGGCAGAGAGCAGGTTTTGGCGAAACCGCGTGCGCTGGCCGATCGGGTAGCGCAGAGGGGCCGCGCGCACAAAGACACCCGCGCCGCGCCGCGCATGAACCAGCCCCTCTTCTGCCAGCGCCTGCAAGGCCCGGCGCACCGTGTGGCGGTTGACATCAAAGCGCGTGGCAAGTGCTGCCTCTGAGGGCAGGCGCGCGCCGGGGGGCCATGCGCCCTGGGCGATTTCGGCGCGCAAACTGGCATAAATTCCCTGCCAAAGGGCGGGTGCTGTGCTCATGTCGTGAAACTTTCACAAAATTCCTTTTGATTAAGCTGTGTAAAGCGCGTATTTGTCTAGTTGTCTATACCAATTTGCGAGTCCCTGAATATGACTGCTGAAATGATGTCCCGCCGCGAGTGGCTGGGCCTGCTGGCGCGCGCGCCGCTGGCGCGGCTAGAGGCGCTTTGGCCCGATGGCCCCCCTGCCTTTGAGTGGCTGCGCGCGCCAGAGGCGGGCGCGATGATGGTGCAGGGCCGTGCAGGTGCTGTGGGTGCCGCGTTCAATCTGGGCGAGGTGAGCGTCACGCGCGCCTCTGTCCGGCTGGGATGCGGGGCGGTTGGCCATGCGCTGGTGCAGGGGCGCAGCCCCCGCCATGCCGAACGCGCCGCGCTGCTGGATGCATTGTTGCAAACCGCAGCCGCACAAGACGTGCAGGCGCGGGTGCTGTTGCCCTTGCAAGACACCGAGCGCACCGAACGCGCGGCCCGTGCCAAGCGCGCCGCTGCCACGAAGGTTGATTTTTTCACAATGGTCAGGGGGGAAGGATGACCGCGCACCTGACACCGGGCTTTGCCAATCCGCCCATAGATGCCGCCCATGCCTTTCGGCAGGTGCTGGAGGCGCTGGCCCATCCGGGCCGCATTGTTTCCCTTGCGGGCCTCGCGGCCCCGGCCCCGTGCTCTGCTGCGGCTGCATCTGTGTTGCTGACGCTGGTGGATGATACAACGCCGCTGCATCTGGCGGGCGCGCATGATTGCGCCGCATTGCGCGATTGGGTGCGCTTTCATCTGGGCGCCCCTTTGGTTGGCCCGCAAGACGCCGCTTTCGCCCTTGGCACATGGGATGCGCTTGGCCCGCTCAGCGCCTATCCGCAAGGCAGTGCAGACTATCCCGACCGCTCCGCCACGGTGATCATCGAGGCCCTTGCGCTGGAAAATGCAGGCGCGCGGCTGACAGGGCCGGGGATACAGGATGCGGCCTGGCTGAACCTGCCAGACCCTGCCGCCTTTCGCGCCAATGCTGCGCGTTTCCCGCGCGGGGTGGATGCCATTTTTACCTGTGGCGCGCAGATTGCAGCGCTGCCGCGTTCCACTCAGATTGGGGGCATGTGATGTATGTGGCTGTCAAAGGGGGCGAGCGCGCCATTGAAAATGCGCATGCCTGGCTGGATGACGCGCGGCGCGGGGATCGGGCTGTGCCAGAGTTGGAGATTACGCAAATCCGCGAACAGCTGGCGCTGGCTGTGGATCGGGTGATGGCCGAAGGCTCTCTGTACGATCCCGATCTGGCGGCGCTGGCCTTCAAACAGGCGCGCGGCGATGTGATAGAGGCGGTCTTTCTGATACGCGCCTACCGCACCACCTTGCCCCGCTTCGGGGCCAGCCTGCCCCTCGATACGGGCGCAATGCAGATCACGCGCCGGATTTCGGCCACCTATAAGGATGCGCCGGGTGGTCAGGTCCTGGGGCCGACATTCGATTACACGCACCGCCTGCTGGATTTTAGAGGGGTTTTTGCTGTCGCTGGCCTATTCCACCCAGCGCGGCTATGGGCGCAACCATGCCTTTGTGGGAGAATTGCGGATCGGGCATGTGCGGGTGGCCGCCCATCTGCCAGAGCTGGGCTTTGACATAGAGTTTGCCGAAATCCAGATCACGGAATGCGAAAGCGTGAACCAGTTTCAGGGTTCGAAAATAGAGCCTGCGCAATTTACCCGTGGCTATGGCCTGGTCTTTGGCCAATCAGAGCGCAAGGCGATTTCCATGGCGCTGGTGGATCGCGCGCTGCGCGCGCGCGAATTGGGCGAGGATTTGGCCGATGCCCCCGCGCAGGATGAGGAATTCGTGCTGTCGCATTGCGACAATATCCAATCCAGCGGGTTTCTGGAGCATATCAAGCTGCCGCATTATGTGGATTTTCAGGCCGAGCTGGAATTGATCCGCAAGCTGCGATGCGCGGCCGAACAAGGGTTGGAGGCCGCGCAATGACCCCCCATGTTGCACACCGCGCGCCCTTGCGTCGCCCACCCGCCCACCCGCTCCGCAAGGGCGCGCGCAAGGAGAGTTGCCATGACGCAGTATAATTTCGCCTATCTGGATGAAGCCACCAAGCGCATGTTGCGCCGCGCCATTTTGAAAGCCGTGGCCATTCCGGGCTATCAGGTACCATTTTCCGGCCGCGAAATGCCGATGCCCTATGGCTGGGGCACAGGCGGCGTTCAGGTGACTGCCGCCTGCCTTGTGCCCGAAGACACGCTGAAAGTGATTGATCAGGGCGCAGATGACACCACCAATGCTGTCTCCATCCGCAAATTCTTTGCCCGTGTGGCCCAAGTGGCTACAACAGAGGCAACATCTGCCGCCAGCGTGATCCAGACCCGCCACAGGATACCGGAAACCCCGCTGCAAGAGGGGCAAATCCTGGTCTTTCAGGTGCCCATCCCCGAACCTCTGCGCTTTCTGGAGCCGCGCGAAACCGAAACCCGCACCATGCACGCGCTGGAGGATTACGGGTTGATGCAGGTCCGGCTATATGAGGATATCGCCCGGCATGGCGAGATTGCGCGCGCCTATGCCTATCCGGTGCGGGTAGAGGGGCGCTATATCATGGACCCGTCGCCCATCCCGAAATTTGACAACCCAAAGCTGGATAACTCTGCGGCTTTGCAGCTGTTTGGCGCTGGCCGCGAATGCCGCATCTATGCGGTGCCACCCTATACACGGGTGGAGAGCCTTGATTTTGACGACTACCCGTTCACAGCCACCAAAGCCGCCGGCCAGTGTTGCGCGATCTGTGCTGCTGCCGACAGTTATCTTGACGAGGTGATTACCGATGATGCCGGCGGGCGGATGTTTGTCTGTTCGAACACGGATTATTGCGCCACCCGCGTGGCCGCACAGGCGGAGGATGCGGCATGACACCGCTTTTGAAGGTCGAGGCCCTGAGCAAATCCTACGGCGCGCATCTGGGCTGTGCGAATGTGAATTTCACCCTCTGGCCGGGAGAGGTGATGGGGATTGTGGGCGAAAGCGGATCGGGGAAATCCACGCTTCTCAACTGCCTTGCAGGCCATATGCAACCCGATACAGGCCGCGTGATCTTTGACACCCGCGATCATGGCCCGCGCGATACTCTGGCTATGCCCGCGCCAGAACGGCGCTGGCTGGCGCGCACGGATTGGGCCTTTGTGCATCAGAACCCGCGCGATGGGTTGCGGATGAATGTCAGTGCGGGCGGCAATGTGGGCGAACGGCTGATGGCCGTGGGCGCGCGCCATTACGGCGATATTCGCGCGCAGGCCGAAGATTGGCTGGGCCGGGTAGAGATAGACGCGCGCCGCCTGGATGACCGCCCGCGCGCCTTTTCGGGCGGGATGCAGCAACGCCTGCAAATTGCGCGCAATCTGGTGACAGGGCCGCGGCTGGTTTTCATGGATGAACCCACAGGCGGGCTGGATGTGTCGGTGCAAGCGCGGCTGTTGGATTTGCTGCGCGGGTTGGTGCAGCGGCTGGGCCTTTCGGCGGTGATTGTCACGCATGATCTGGCTGTGGTGCGCCTGCTGGCCGACCGGCTGATGGTGATGAAGGATGGGCGCGTGGTGGAACAGGGGCTGACAGATCAGGTACTGGATGACCCGCAACATGCCTATACGCAGCTTTTGGTAAGTTCGGTTTTGCAGGTGTGATCCGGGCCTGCCGGACAAGTTTTGCAGGGAAAAGGGGTAGGGATGATCGAGATTTCTGACGTGGGCAAGCGCTTTGTGCTGCATAATCAGGGCGGGGCAGTGCTGCCGGTAATTGCCGGGGCCAGCCTGACTGTCGCGCCGGGTGAATGCGTGGCGCTGGTGGGGGCATCGGGGGCAGGGAAATCTACCCTGATGCGCATGATTTGGGGCAATTACCGCTGCGACGAGGGATCGATCCGTGTGGCGGGGGTTGAGCTTTGCAATGCAGAACCGCGCGCTGTCATCGCCTTGCGCCGCCAAAGCCTTGGCTATGTCAGCCAGTTTTTGCGCGTGATCCCGCGTGTGCCCACGGTGCAGATTGTGGCAGAGCCGCTTTTGGCGCAGGGGGTGGGGGAAGATATGGCCTTGGCCCGCGCGCAAGCCATGCTGGCGCGGCTGAATATCCCGGAGCGCCTGTGGGGCCTGTCGCCCACCACATTTTCCGGGGGCGAACAACAGCGCGTCAATATCGCGCGCGGCTTTATCCATGATTGGCCCGTGATGCTGCTGGATGAACCCACGGCCAGCCTTGATGCGGCCAATCGGGCCGTGGTGCTGGAACTGATCACGCAGGCCAAGGCGCGCGGCGCGGCCATTCTGGGCATTTTCCACGATGCAGAGGCCCGCGCGGCTGTCTGCGACCGCGAGGTGGATGTCACCCGCTTTACCCCCGCGCGCGGTGCGGCATGAGCGGCGCAGGGCTGCTGGTGGCGGTTGTTGGCCCCTCTGGCGTGGGCAAGGATACGCTGCTGGCCGCGCTGGCCGAGGCGCGGCCCGATATCGTGGTGGCCCGGCGGATCATTACCCGCCCGGCAGATGCAGGCGGAGAGGATCACATCCCTGTGTCAGATGCGCTGTTTGATGCGCAACTTGTGATGGGGCGCTATGCCTTTCACTGGGGCGCGCATGGGCTGCGTTATGCCATCCCGGCCAGCATTGATGCGGATTTGGCGGCTGGCAAGGTGGTTGTTTTCAACGGCTCGCGCAAGGCGTTGGGCCAGATCGCGGGCCGCTATCCGCAGCTTTTGGTACTGATGATAACGGCCCCGGCAGAGGTGCTGGCGGCACGGCTGCGCGCGCGCGGGCGCGAAAACGCGCGCGAGATTGCCGCGCGTCTGAAGCGCGCCGAACTTGACCCCCCGGAAGGGGCGCAAGTGATTGTGAATGACAGCACCCCACAGGCCGCTGTGGCGCAAATGATCGCCGCCATTACCCGCGCAACGGAACGCGCCTGAGCATATGAAAACGCCCGTCCTCATCCTCGCCAAAGACACACAGGGCATCAAGGGCCTGCGGCTGCGCCAGGGCCGGGCCGAACCAGCCATGCGCCGCGCGCAAGGCGTCTTGCATCCGGGCGTCAGGCAATCGGCCCGTAAGCGTGATATGGAAGCGAAATTCGTCCATCACATAGGGATAGCCCCAAAGCGCCAGCAAGTCTTCCTGCCGCGCACTCAGCCCCGCCGCGCGGCGGCGCGCAAGCTCGCTATCTGTGGCAGGGGCGCGAAAGGGATCAAGCGCGCGCACGATTTCGGCGGCGCAATCGCTCAGGGCCTGGGGCTGGGGGGTGGGAACAATGGCCAAAAACCCGTCCAGCGATTTCAGGCGCAACATGCCCAGATCAACCGGGGCGAGGCTATCGGCCAGCGCCTCTACCCCATCCAGAAAGCTTGCGACACTGCCGCCCAGCCGCATGGGTGGCTTGATCGTGGCATGCAGCCCATATTTGCGGGGTGTTGCGGTCATGCTTGCCAGATCAAGCCCCAGATCAGGATGCGGCAGTGCCGCGCCTGTTTCGGCATCCCAGCCCAGCCATGCCGCCCCGGCCTGCGCCAGATCACTGCGCGGGTTGGGTGCATAATAGACGGCAAATCTCTGGAACCTCTCCAACATCTGTAATCCCCTGCTGTGTCACGTCCCCCGCCTGCCACGGCACTGTGACACCGCCATGACACCAAAGGCAAGGACGCCCAAACATGACAGAAACAATCCTTGGAAATGCGCAACTCGTGCTGCCCGATGAGGTGCGCCGTGGTGCGGTTGTGCTGCGCGATGGGCTGATCGCGGCAATTGATGACAGTCCGACAATGCCCAAAGGCGCGATAGATTGCGGCGGTGATCTGCTCGCGCCCGGCCTGATTGAATTGCACACGGACAATCTGGAACGCCATCTGGCCCCGCGCCCCGGCGTGGATTGGCCCCATGCCAGCGCCGTGATTGCCCATGACCGCGAATTGGCAGGCACTGGGATTACAACCGTGTTTGACGCGCTGCGCATAGGTTCGCTCTTGCGCGATGATGCGCGCGGGCGCGGGCGCTATGCCCGTGCCCTGGCCAGTGAAATTCTGGAAATGCGCGACCTTGGCGCGCTGAAAATCAGCCATTATCTGCATCTGCGCGCCGAAATCTGTTCCGAAACCCTGCTGGAGGAATTGGCGCAATTCGGCCCTGATGATCGGATCGGGATTGTAAGCCTGATGGATCACACCCCCGGCCAGAGGCAGTTTTCCAATCTGGATCAGTTGCGCACCTATATGCGCGGCAAATACGGGCTGAGCGAGGCGGAATTTGAAACCCATGTCGCCACGCAGCAAGCCCTTGGCGCGCGGGTGCGCAGCACCCATGAGCGCGCCACCGTGGCCGCCGCGCGCAGCTATGGCGCAACCTTGGCCAGCCATGATGATACAACAGTGGCGCAGGTGGCGGCCTCTGCGGCGCATGGCGTCAGGCTGGCGGAATTTCCCACCACGCTAGAGGCCGCGCAGGCCTGCCATGCCGCCGGGATTGCCGTGATGATGGGCGCGCCCAACCTTATCCGCGGCGGATCGCATTCTGGCAATGTGGCGGCCAGTGATCTGGCCGCAGTGGGGCGGCTGGATATCCTGTCATCCGATTATGTGCCTGCCGCGCTGTTGCAAGGGGCCGTGCGGCTGGGGCTGGCCAGCGGCGATCTGGCGCGCGGTTTTGCGTCTGTCACCTCTGCCCCGGCGCAGGCCGTGGGGCTGACAGACCGGGGCGCGCTGGCAGAAGGTCTGCGCGCCGATCTGATCCGCGTGGCGCTGCCGGGCGCTGTGCCCATGCTGCAAGCCGTCTGGGTGCGCGGCGCGCGCGTGGCCTGATAGGCCCGCCCGCTATTCGATTTGCGAAATCCGCCATGGCGCTGCACTATGGGGCGATTGCAGGCATGTCAGGAATCGGGGCGTAACAGATGGGCGATGGCAGCAAGGCTGAAAAACGGCTGCTTGAAGCGCGCTTGGCGCTGGAAGGGCTACGGGCCGAACGCGATTTTCTGCGCGCGCAGGTGACTTGGCTGCAGGGCCAGTTGCAAAGTGCGACCGAACGCGCTGAACGTTCCGAAAACAGGCTGCATGAAGTGACCCTGAAAATGGTGGACCTGAGCCACGAGGCCATCACCGCACCCACCCGCAGCGGCGCGACCGAGGTGTTGATGGATGGCAAAAGCATCCTGCGGCTCAGCAATCCGATTTCGGGGCAGCGATAAACCCCTGATGCGTGATCGCCGTGTCTGGTGGTGATCAGGGCGTCACGCTTGCGCCAAAGAAAGAGTCAGAATGAGGAGGCAGTGGCGTAAATCCGTCTGGTGAAATCTGAAAACCGTTTTGCGCCGCAGTTTTCCAATCGACTTGCACCACGCGATCCAGCCTTTCCCAAGGCGCGGCCGATCCGTCAGAACGCCAGCGCCTTGATTGCCAGAGCATGAAGTGCAGGTAAAGAAACTGACGGTTTGGATATGCCTCATTTGTCAGGCGTCCTTCGCGCCAGAACCAGTTTCTTGGGCTGTTCGATCCGTCGGGTGGCCAGCTTTCCGCACTTTCGACGGTAGATTGCTGTTCCCTGAACAGGACTTTTGGCCCAAACAGTCTATGCGGAAACCGAAAGCGGTGGCGCCAGACATAGGCGCCGAAAAGACCTTCATCAAACCCCGAATGCGTCGAGTCCTTGAAGCAGGTCTCCCAGCCATCAACTTTTCTATAAAGCCTGCGGAATCGTTCGGTGTTTCGGAGCAATGAAAAGTGCCCTGCTAACCTTGCGCCGTGTGCCGAGATTATATCATATTTTTCAAGAAGTTTTTCATCATAGAAGTGTTCTATATCGCCAAATATAACATCCAGATCGCAATAGCCGAAATGAGAATATCCGCTCAATGAATCTGCATGAACATCGCCAAAGCATGGCTTAAGGTCGCAGAGCTTGTAAGGTGATATCTTTTCAATGTTAATTTTAAGTGTGTCGGATATTTTCCCGATATATTCTTCAAGGGTATATTTTTCAAATATGCAGTTTTCAGGGTTATTTTCCGGTTTGTCTTGGTCGGTTGAAATGATCCAGGTAATATTTTTGTTCCAGCGGCAAGATTCTATAAACAAGTTGATCCATCCCGGCCATGGCCCGAACCATGCGGTCAGTAATATTACTTTTGCTCTGTTTTTGTTGTTGTTTTTAGAAGAATTCATTTTAAAATTTTTTCCGTAATTCATGAGGTGATTGGCGCAATGCGTGTCTTGCCATCATTTTCTATAATCAGGTAAAAAATGTTATAAATAGATGCAAGACGTCGGCGTGTAAAGATGTTGTGTTGGGCGGATATGCCCAGTCTCGGCGCAACTGCCCCTCAGAACATGCGATATAACTTTGGCCGATAGGTCACAAATCCTTGCTTTTCCCCCCGATCACAGGCAGCCTGATGGGGCGGGGAACCGCATCTGGCGGCCACAGGGAGGGGCAACCATATGCTTGATGACACGCAGCAAGCCTGGCTTGTGCAAATCCGGCGCAAGCTGTTTGGATATGCCTGTGCGCTATGCCCGGATATTTCGGGCGCGGAAGACCTGTATCAGGATACGATTGTGCGGGCGATGACTGCGCCCTCTGTGCCTACCGATTTTACGGCCTACCGGGTGTGGTTGTTTCGAATCATGCGCAATCTGTGGATAGACAGGTTGCGCGCGCAAGGGCGCTTGCCAGAGTTTGATACCGTGGCAGAGATTGACGATATGCCCAATCCGCATGCAGATGATCAGGTGGTCAACGCTTTGGCGGTGCGGCAGGCTTTTGGGGCCTTGGCAAAGCCGCATCGGGATATTCTTGCTCTGGTCGATATCTGCGGGTTCAGCTATGCCGAAGCAGCACAGATGCTGGATGTGCCAGCAGGAACAATCATGAGCCGGGTAAGCCGTGCCCGCGCGGCGCTTGCGGCGCGGATGCAAGAGGAGAGGAATGTGATTTCTTTGCCGCTACGGCGCATGGCGCGTAAAATCGGAGAAGGGGCATGACAGCACCCGCCCCGGAGGCGTTGCTCAGCGCATTTGTGGACGGAGAATTGCCCGCGCATGAGGCCGCGCGCGTGGCCGAGGCGATTGCCGCCAGCCCCGTGCTTGCCCAGCGCGTTGCGCGTCTGCACCAGATGAAGGCCGCGCTGGCGGGCTATGGGGCTGATCTGCCTTTGCCGGATATGCCGCATCTCCCGCCCCGTTCTGTGCGCGTCTCTCCGTTGCGGCGGGGCAAGCTGGTGGCACAGGGTTCGGTAGCGGCTTTGTTTGCAGTTTTGGTCTTTGGTGTGGCGCCCGTTTCTGCGCCGGTCTCTGTGCCAGTTGCCGCGCTGGAAACTGTCGCGCCTGCCCCAGCCCTTGCGCTGCATGATGGCTGGCTGGCCGCACCGCCCCAAGCCCTTGTGCTGGAGTTTCCAGCAGAATTTGGCTGGATGCAGGACGCAACTCGCGCCAGCGGCTTGCAGCTTGTGCATCAGAGCGCTGATCCGGGGCAGATACATTTGGGGTTCAAAGGGCCAAATGCCTGCCGGCTTAGCCTGTTCGTTTCTGAGGTCAGTGCGCCAGAGCACCCCTTGCGCCTGACAGTGTCGGACTCTGTGCAATATGCCATATGGCAGCGAAACGGCCTGACCTTTGAAATGGTGGCGCGCGATATGGCGACTGCGCGGTTTGTGACAGTTGCGACAGGGTTGCACCAGGGCAGCAAGGATCATGGTGCGGATGGCGCGTTGCATATCGCGCTGGTGCAATCTGCCCGCCTGCCATGCCTGATCCGGGCGTGATCTGATTTTATTCTCAGGCCGAGGGAATAATCTGCATCCCGCATTCGTCTTTGCATATGAGGGCGGGTGCGACAAACTGTCATCCCCCTCGCAATGAAGGCACTGATGTGGGAGGACAGTCACGATGCCAAAGAAAGAACGCGGGCTTATAGAGCTTTATCACGATGATCCCGAACGCGCGGAATACATGGTTTTCGGGCGCAAGGCCGGGCCAGACAGGCGCGGGTTTCTGAAAGGGGCGGGCCTTGCCTCTATGGGGGCGGTGCTGGGAACGACAATTCCGTTCAGCGCCCATATGCCTGCCGGGCTGATGCCTGCGGCGCTGGCTGAAACCATCAGCGAATTTACCTTTGATGCCAAACATGCCGATATGATCGTGCATAATGACCGCCCGGTGAATGTGGAAGCGGCGGCGCATTTGCTGGATGATGATGTCACCCCGTTTGACAAGCATTTCATCCGCAACAATGGCACGATGCCCATGCCCATCAGCAAGGCCGATTGGCGTCTGAAAATTGATGGCGAGGTGAATGAGGAACTTGAGCTGTCTTATGACCAGCTGATGAACGAGTTCGAGCATGTCACCTTCCGCGCACAGCTGGAATGCGGCGGCAATGGGCGCGCGGGCTTCAACCCTCTGCCACGCGGCAACCCCTGGACGATTGGCGCAATCGGGAATTCCGAATGGACGGGTGTGCGGGTGTCTGACATCCTGCGCCGCGCCGGGCTGAAGCCCTCAGCCGTCTATACCGGCCATTTCAGCTATGACGAGCATCTGTCGGGCGATCCTGACCGCGCTTCAATCTCGCGCGGGGGGCCGATTGACAAGATGATGGATCCGCACACGATTGTGGCCATCAAGATGAACGGGCAGGATATCCCCATCGAGCACGGATACCCCGCGCGGATTGTGGCGCCCGGTTGGGCCGGGTCTGTCAGCCAGAAATGGGTAACTCGCATCTGGGTGCGCGACCGCGAGCATGACGGGCCGGGCATGACCGGGCTAAGCTACCGCGTGCCGCGCTTCCCTGTCGCGCCGGGCACAGAAGTGCCGCATGAGGATATGATGGTCATGGGGTCTATGATCGTGAAATCCGCGATCACCAACCCTGTTGCCGGGGCCGAAGTGCGCGCCGGTGCGCCCTTTGAAATTCGCGGTCAGGCATGGGCCGGGGATAACCATGTGGTGCGGATGGAAACCTCTATTGATTTCGGGGCAACATGGCAGACAGCCGAATTGCACGCGCCACCCAACCGCTATTCGTGGCAGCGCTGGCGCCAGACAATTCTGCCGCCACAGGCCGGCTATTATGAGGTGTGGTCGCGCGCGACTGACAATCAGGGCAATAGCCAGCCAATGGTGGTGCCCGGCTGGAATCCGCGCGGCTATCTGAACAATGCCTGCCACCGTATTCACTTCACTGCGGTGTAAAGGGCGGCGCATCATATGACAAAACATGTTTCACGTTGCGGGGCGGCCATTGCCGCCCTGCTGATGGTGCTGCCCCTTCAGGCCAGCGCCGAAGAGCGCATTACCCGTTATGTGGATGTGCCTCAGGATTTTGAATTCTACCCCTTGCCGCCCGGCGAGGGTGTTGATGAGGTTTATTATGGCTGCATTGCCTGCCATTCGCTGCGCACAGTCACAAATGGCGGATATTCGCGCGCCGTTTGGGATGAATTGCTGGACTGGATGGTGGAAAATCAGGGCATGATGGAGCCGGAGCCAGACATCCGCGAAGTGATGCTGGATTACCTCTCTACCTATATCGGCGAGGATTGGGAGGGCTGAGCAAGGTGCAGGCGCTCTGGAGCATTGGCCTTGAAAGAGGCCGATTTTCCGGGCGCTTGCGCCTGCCGTCATGCCAGATCAGGGGGTGATCTGGCGCATTGGTGCGCAGGTTCCCCAAACTTCAGACGCAGGAAAGCCTTGTGTCCGGGCGATAGCCGGTTATATGCCGCTGGCAATCGCGGCGCGTAGAGAAGGAAGCCCCACACACATGGCCGATATCGCCATCTTTGGCGGCCTGTTCATGGCCGCCTTTCTGGCGGCAACCTTGCTGCCCGCGCAATCGGAAGCGGTGGTTGTCGGGCTTTTGCTTGGTGGCTATCTGCCTTGGCTGGTGCTGACAGTGGCGAGCCTGGGCAATATTCTGGGATCGGTGGTAAACTGGTGTCTGGGGCGCGGGGTAGAGCGTTTCAAGCATCGTGCATGGTTTCCCGCCAGCCCCGCCGCGCTGGAACGGGCAGAAATCTGGTATCGGAAATATGGCAGATGGTCGCTGCTTTTGGCATGGGTTCCGATTATCGGCGATCCGCTGACACTGGTTGCAGGCGTGTTGCGAGAGCGTTTCGCGGTGTTTTTGCTGCTTGTAAGCCTTGCCAAAATTGGCAGATATCTTGCGCTTGCAGGGGTCACTTTGGCCGTTGTGTAGAATGGCAGATACCGTGCCACGGCGCGCGGTGTGATTTTTGGCCTGTCATCCCGCCCGACGACGCATGCCGCCCTGCGCGACCGATGCCCAGGGCTGTGACTGAACAGGCATTGTATCGGCGCGAAAGCCGCCCTTGGCGGTATGGGGAGCACGGATCAGTCCGACACCCCCGCGCGCAGATTGCTGTTTATACAACCATATGCCGATCATGGTGCAGTTTCCGGGGAATTGCGAAGTGGCCGAAGGCCGGTATCTGTCGTTTCAGACGCGATCCGAAATCAACTGGCTGGGGCGGTAGGATTCGAACCTACGGTACACGGCATCAAAAGCCGTTGCCTTAACACTTGGCCACACCCCAACTCTGAGCCGCTATTTATCCAAGGCGGGGCGGGGCTGCAAGCCCTATCTGGGCAAAATTTCGGAAGAAAAAGCGGCCCGCTGAGGGGCCGCTTTTTGTATCTTGTCAGTTTTTGCGCAAGCGGCAGGTGTTTAGTCCAAAGAGGCTGTAAGCCGGGCAGGTTTGCAAGAGACCTGTGGCCAGAGGCACAATGCCGATCAGATAGAGCCAGCGCAAACTTGCCTCCGGGTTCAGGAAAAACCCGAGAATCAGCGCCAGCCCAACGACAATTCGCACAACCCGGTCAAGCCCACCTACATTTTTTGTCAGCATTGGTCTTGCTCCCTTAATATATTCACAAAAATATATATAACAGGCGCTGGCCCGACAATCAAGGACAGCATCACACTATAGCAGGGATTGGCCAGAATGCCGCAGGGCTGTGGCCGGTTACGCGCTGCGCCCCCGCGCTGCAAATCTGGGCAAGAGAGCAGAGAAATCGCGGCCCTTGCCGTCTTCATCTTCCACAAATTGCGCGTAAAGTGCTGTGGCGTGCTGGCCCATCGGGGTATCTGCATCCACGGTCTGTGCGGCTTGCTGTGACAGGCGCAAATCCTTCAGCATCAATTCGGCTGCGAAACCGGGCTTGTAGCCATTATCGGCGGGGCTTTGCGGCCCGATGCCGGGGGCGGGGCAATAGGCATTCATACTCCAGCTATAGCCAGAAGAGGTGGATACAACATCATACATCTTCTGCCGATCCAGCCCCAGCTTGTCGGCCAGGGCAAAGGCTTCGCAAGTGGCGGCCATGGTCACGCCAAGGATCATGTTGTTGCAAATCTTTGCGGCTTGTCCGGCCCCGGCTGCGCCGCAATGCACGGCCTTTGCACCCATAACCTCGAACAAGGGCAAGACCGTGGCAAATGCGCTATCCGACCCACCGGCCATGAATGTCAGCGTGCCCGCCGCCGCACCCCCCACGCCCCCCGATACCGGCGCATCCAGCGCACCCAAGCCCGCCGCCACAGCCTGTGCCGCCACATCGCGCGCCGATTGCACATCTACGGTAGAGCAATCGCACAACACCGCCCCCGCCTGCATGGCCGGGATCACCTCTGCCGCGACAGCGCGCAAGATGGCCCCATTGGGCAACATGGTGATCACCACCTCTGCGCCGCGCGCGGCCTCTGCCGCGCTGGTGGCGGGCTGCACGCCATCGGGGCAGGGGGTGACCAGATCAAACCCTGTCACATCATGCCCGGCGCGCGCCAGATTGGCGGCCATAGGCCCGCCCATATTGCCCAGCCCGATAAAGCCGATTTTCATGCCGTGCCCTCCTGTTTTTCTTCAAAGCTCAGATCATCTGCGCCTAAATCTGCCAGCATCGCGGCCACTTCGGCGGGTGTGACAGCCGCCGGGCCATCATGCTGCCAGCGCGGGCTTTTATCGCGGTCTATGATCGCCGCGCGTATCCCTTCCAGAAAATCGCCCTGTGCCATTGCACGCCATGTATAGCGGTATTCTTGCGCGACTGCGGCTTCTATGCTGCCCCCGCGCCCCAGCTTGCGCTGCATCTGCAAGGTGCAGGCCATGGCCAGCGGCGCATTGCGGTGCAGGGTTTTCAAGGTCTGGGCTGCAAATTCCCCCGGCTCTGCTGCCAGCGCGGCCATGATTGCGCCCACATCCGGCAGCGCAAAGATGCGATCAATCAGCGCCTGATGCGGCGCAAGCGCGCCCTCTGGCGCCGCCTGCCCACGCAGCACAGCAATATCGCCCGAGGCAACCAGCGCGGCCTTTGCGCCCGCCCAATCCGCTTGCGGCACAAACAGATCGGCAAAGCCCGCGCGCAGCGCATCGCCCGGCCCCATGCGCGCGCCTGTCAGCCCCAGATAGGCCCCCAAAGCCCCCGGCGCACGCGCCAGAAGCAGGCTGCCGCCCACATCCGGCACCAGCCCGATCCCGCATTCCGGCATCGCAATCTGGACGCTTTCATCCACAATGCGGTGGCTGGCATGGCACCCAAGGCCAACACCGCCGCCCATCACAAAGCCCTGCATGAAGGTGACGATGGGCTTGGGGTACTGCGCCATCCGCGCATTCATGCGGTATTCATCGGCCCAGAATTGGCGGGCATAGTCATAATCCCCCGCCCGGCCCCGTGCATAGATTTCGGCGATATCGCCGCCTGCGCAAAAGGCCCGGTCGCCTTCGGCATCCAGGATCACCAGCGCAACGTCTGGATCAGCGGCCCAGGCGCGCAAGGCGGCATCCAATTCCAGACACATCTCGTAATTCAGCGCATTCAGCGCTGATGCGCGCGTCAGTGTCACCCGGCCTGCATGCCCTTCGCGGCGTATATGCACATCCGCCATCACCGGGCCCCCAGCAGGCTGCGCGCCACAATCAGGCGCATGATCTCATTCGTGCCTTCCAGGATCTGATGCACCCGCAAATCGCGCACCAGCTTTTCAATGCCGTAATCGGCCAGATAGCCATAGCCGCCATGCAATTGCAGACATTGATCGGCCACGCGGCTGCCTGCTTCGGTCACAAATTTCTTGGCCATGGCGCAAAATTTTGGGGCATCGGGTGCGCCCTGATCCAGTTTCCACGCGGCTTGGCGCAGAAAGATGCGCGCGGCCTGCATCTCAATCTCCATATCGGCCAGCCGGAATTGCAGCGCCTGAAACTGGTCAAGTGGCTGCCCGAAGGCTTTGCGCTCTGCCATATAGGCAAGCGTGGCTTCCAGCGCCGCTTGCGCGCCCCCCAGCGAACAGGCGGCAATATTCAGCCTGCCCCCATCCAGCCCGGCCATGGCATAGCGAAATCCCGCGCCCTCCTCGCCCAACAGGGCATCTGCGCGAAGGCGGCAATCATCAAACTGCACCTGCCGTGTGGGTTGCGCGCGCCAGCCCATCTTCTCCTCCAGCCCGCCAAAGCTTAGCCCCGGCGTACCATCCATCACCACCAGCGCCGAAATCCCCTTGGGGCCTGCGCCGCCACTGCGCGCCATCACGATATAGCCGTCCGAATAGCCGCCGCCCGAAATGAAGGCCTTGGTTCCAGTCAGCACATAGCCGTCGCCATCCCGCACGGCCCGCGTTGCCAGCGCCGCCGCGTCAGAGCCTGATCCCGGCTCTGTCAGGCAATAGGACATGAAACATTCCAGCCCCACCACTTTGGGCAACAGTTCTGCGCGCATCTGCTCTGATCCGAATTTGTCGATCATAGCCGCGCACATGTTATGGATGGATAAAAACGCGGCCACCGAGGGGCAAGATTGCGACAGCGCCTCAAAAATCAATGTGGCATCCAGGCGCGACAGGCCCGCCCCGCCAGCCTCTTCGCGCACATACAGCCCGCCAAAGCCCAATTCGGCAAATTTCGCCCATAGCGCTTTCGGGATCGTGCCCTGCGCTTCCCAATCGCGGGCATGGGGCGCGATATGCTCTTTGCCAAAGGCCAGCGCCATATCAAATATGGCCTCGGATTCTGCGCTAAGTTTGAACTCCATCGCCGCCGTTCCCCCCTTATCCGTTCAGCTTATCCCCCGGCTAACCCTGAAATCTTGCAGCAATATTTCATCTTGGCCCAAATATCCTGCGGGGGTGAATTGGCGCATTGGCTTTGTGTTTTGTCGCAATTTCGAACCGAAGAACTCTGGCAACTTTTTCTGAAATTGCTCCAGCGCCAAGAGGGGGCCGCACAGGCCCCCTCTGCCAGCCATCAATCCATGGCCTTGAAGTTGAACGCCGCCCCTTCCTTGATACCGCTGGGCCAGCGGGCGGTCACGGTCTTGGTGCGGGTATAAAATTTGATTGAGTCCGGTCCGTGTTGGTTGAGATCGCCAAAGGCTGATTTTTTCCAGCCACCAAAGGTGTGATAGGCGAGCGGCACGGGGATGGGCACGTTCACGCCCACCATGCCGACATTGACGCGCGCCACGTAATCGCGGGCGGTATCGCCATCGCGGGTATAGATCGCGGTGCCGTTGCCATATTCATTGTCCATCGCCATGCCAATGGCCTCTTCATAGGTTTGCGCACGCACCATCGACAGGACAGGGCCGAAAATTTCCTTGCGGTAGATCTCCATATCCGTGGTAACATGGTCAAACAGATGGGGGCCGACGAAGAACCCGTTTTCATAGCCCTGAAGGCTGAAATCGCGGCCATCGACCACCAGTTCGGCGCCTTGCTCAATCCCCGATTCCACCAGCCGCAGGATGTTTTCTTTGGCCGCAGCCGTGACAACGGGGCCGTAATCCACATCTGGCCCGGCCGTCCAGGGGCCAACTTTCAGCGCCTCGATTTTGGGCACAAGGCGTTCGCGCAGTGCCTCTGCCGTGCCTTCGCCCACGGGCACAGCAACAGAGATTGCCATGCAGCGTTCGCCCGCCGCGCCGTAGCCTGCGCCCACCAGCGCATCGGCGGCCTGATCCATATCCGCATCGGGCATGATGATCATATGGTTCTTTGCGCCGCCAAAGCATTGCACGCGTTTGCCATTGGCGCAGCCCCGCGCATAGATATATTGCGCGATGGGGGTAGAGCCGACAAAGCCCACGGCCTGAATGGTGTCATTGTCGAGAATTGCGTCCACGGCTTCCTTGTCGCCATTGATCACCTGCAACACCCCGTCAGGCAGGCCCGCTTCCTGAAAAATCTCGGCCAGCATCAGCGGGACTGACGGGTCGCGCTCGGATGGTTTCAGGATCATGGCATTGCCGCAGGCCAGTGCCGGCCCCATTTTCCACAGCGGGATCATGGCAGGGAAGTTGAAGGGCGTAATGCCCGCCACCACGCCCAAAGGCTGGCGCATGGAATACATGTCAATGCCGGGGCCAGCGCTATCGGTGAATTCGCCTTTCAGCAAATGCGGCGCGCCGATGCAAAATTCAATCACTTCCAGCCCGCGCTGAATATCGCCCTTGGCATCGACAAAGGTTTTGCCATGCTCGGATGACAGTTTTTCGGCCAGTTTGTCCATGTCGCGATTTATCAGCGCGACAGCGGCCATCATCACGCGGGCGCGCTTTTGCGGGTTGGTTGCGCCCCATTTCACTTGGGCGGCAGCGGCACGCGCCACGGCATCATCCATCTCGGATTTCGAGGCAAGCGGCACGCGCGCCTGCACTTCGCCTGTGGCGGGGTTGAACACATCGGCAAAGCGCCCTGATGTGCCCGAAACGTGTTTGCCGTCAATCCAATGCGAAAGCTCTGTCATGCCATCCTCCATGTGCAGGTTTGGCGCCAGGATAGGTTTGCAATTTCGCCTTGGGAAGTGGCAATATCTCAAACAAGCCTTGCAAATTTGCAAGATAGGGGGCTAGGCTGGCACATGGATTGGGATGATATGCGCGTATTTCTGGCCCTTGCGCGGGCTGAAAGCCTTGGGCGCGCAGGCGCAAGCCTGCGGCTTGATCCGGCCACAGTGGGGCGGCGCATTGCGCGGCTGGAAGAGGAATTGGGGCGGCGGCTGTTCACGCGGTCGCATCAGGGCTATGCGCTGACAGATGAGGGCGCGCGGCTTTTGCCCCATGCGCAGGCGGCGGAACATGCCATGCTGGCTGCGGCTGCGGCGGCGGGCGAAGAAGGGCAGGGCCTGAGCGGCCAAATCCGTGTGGGCGCGCCGGATGGTTGCGCCAATTACCTGTTGCCGCAAGTGGTGGCGCAGATCTGCGCGGATAATCCGGGGCTGGATGTGCAGATCATCGCCCTGCCGCGCGTGTTCAACCTGTCGCGGCGCGAGGCAGATATGGCAATCGGCGTTTCTGCCCCGCAAGCAGGGCGCTTGAGCGTGCAGAAGATCAGCGATTATCACCTGCATTTGGCGGCATCCGCAGAGTATCTGGCACAGCACCCACCCATTCGCGGCCTGTCCGATCTGCGCGCGCATCGGATCATTGGCTATATCCCGGACATGATTTTTGACAGTGAGTTGGATTATCTGGCGGAATTGGGGCTGGATCGCGTGGCGCTGGCGTCAAACTCTGTGGCCGTGCAATTCAATTTGCTGCGGCACGGGGCAGGGCTGGGCGTGGTTCATGATTTCGCGCTGCCCTCTGCATCGGGGCTGGTGCGGATATTGCCGCAGGATTTCAGCCTGAAGCGCAGCTTCTATCTTATCCGCCATCTGGACGATCAGCGCGTGGCCCGCCTGAACCGATTTGCCGAAGCGCTGCATCGTGGCTTGCGCCGAGAACTGGCCCATCTGGAAGGGCTGGTCGCGGCAGAGGCCGCGGATTAGGGCGCTGGGTTCGGGATGGGTGCGCCGCGCTGTGCATTGTGCCGCAAGGGTGTGATGTGCGACCATGCTTTGCGCGGTGGAGGGGGGCGCAGTGGCGTGATGGCCTGCATGATGGCATCCGCCCGCGCTGTTCGTGTTCCCGCGCTTTCCATCCGCTTGCTCTTTCGATCCGGCCTTGCCCCGTGCCGCCCTTTTTATGCGCCCGGCAGGCTGTCTTTGGTCATACAGCCCCGCGCCTGCCGCCTGTGCCCATAGGTCAGACTTCGGGCAGGGTATCAGCCATGCTTCCCATTTCCCGAAAATTCTGGCTATGGTTTTGCCGCCGGGGGCGTTTGCGGGCGAAGGCGTTGATAAACCGGCGCACATCGTCTTGCGCGGTTTCGGGCAAAAACCGTGCGCCGCAACTTGTGCCATGCACCCAGACGATTTCCACCTCGAATACTGCGCCTTTGGCCTGCACCCGCGCCCTTTCGCCCACCGCCATCGTGCGGATACCTGTCAGCTTCAACCCCCCGACAGAGGCATTCTCGATCAGAGCTGTTTCGCAGCGGCCATCCCGTATGATCTTTGCTGTGGCGTGAAGGGCCAATCGTTGCGATCTGCGCATCTGTGTTCCTCGGTTACACGGGCCATCATAGCGCTGTGATATTGCTGAAAGCTTAAGGCTTTCGCAGTCGCCATGCTTGACATCGAATCGCGAAACCGGGCATCCTGCCCCCCATTACAAGCGGTATTTCAGGCCGCAGGATTGCGTATTATGGTATTTTGCAGACTGGCATTTGCCTGTGTCTGTCTTGTCATTTTTTCCGGCGCGCAGGTGCAGGGGCAAGGGCTGGAACAGGCAGAGAGATTATTGCTTGCCGAACATCCTTCCGCGGCCCGGCGCGCGGTGCAGGAGATTGCGCCTGCAACGCAAGAAGAAGAAATCCAACGGCTTTGGATCATGGCCCTGTCGCATATGCGCGAACATGCCCCGCGTGCCGCCTTGCCCTATCTGGAGCGCTTGGTCACGCTTGCCCCGGAAACCGCGCGTTTCCGTCTGGAACTGGCCCGCGCCCTCTATCTGATTGAGGATGACAGCCGCGCCCGGTATCATTTCCAATCCGCGCTGGGCGGGGTACTCAGCTTCTCGGATATTGCGACGGTGCAAGAGTATTTGCAGGCGATAGAGCAGCGCAAACTCTGGCAAGGCCATGCGCGTGTGGCGCTGATGCGCCAAAGCAACCCCGCGCAGCGCTCTGGCGATGATGTGCTGAATATCGGCGGAAATCTGGCTTTGCCCTTGCCCCCGGTCGAAGCGGCAACTGGCATAGAGGTTGCGCTTGGCGGAACATATCTGCCCGCCCTTGCGCGTGATCTGCGCGCGCGGGCGCATGTTATGGCAACGGGCCAGTTTTTTGGCGACAAAGCCCTTGATCGCGGGCATCTGCGGCTGGAATTTGGCCTTCTGGCCCTGGGCGATCATGGCCGCCAGATCGGGGCGGGGATGGCCCTGCAAGGCGCGTTTGACAGGGATGGGCGGCTAATGCACGGCGCGGGCCTTTATGCCAGTTTTCAGCAAAGCTATGGCCGCAAGACGCATGTTTCGCTGCGCGCGGGGGTGGACAGGCTGCGCTATCGCGGTGTGCCGCAGATGGACGGGCCGCGCATGACAGGGTTTGCCCAGATTGCGCATATTCTGTCGCCACAATTGCGGGTTCAAGGCGGGCTGCACTGGGCGCGGCATATCGCCCGCGCCGCCCATCACCAACGCAGCACCGGCACCGTGTCGCTGGGCGGGCAATATGCCTTTCGCGGGGGGCTGATTGGCGGGCTGGAAACCCAGCTTGGCCAAAGCCGCGTGGCACAGGCCAACCCTTTGCAGCCGCAATATGGGCCAGAGCGCAGCCGCCGCTTTGGCCTTACCGCACGGCTGATGCACCGCGATTACACCCTGCGCGGCTTTGCGCCCGTTCTGGTATTGGGATATGAGGCGCAAACCAGCAATGTGCCTGTAAACGCCTATGACAATCTGCGCCTTTCGGTCGCGGCCTCGCGCAGCTTTTAGCTTGGTGGCGAGCGTTACAGCGCCAGTCCCGCCCAGATCGGCACATGATCCGAGGGTTTGTCGCCCGCGCGCACTTCGGCATCTATCTGGCAATCGCGCAGCAGATCGGCGGCATAGGCATTCAGCAGGATGTGATCAATCCGAATGCCGTCATTCTTCTGATAGGCCCCTGCCTGATAATCCCAGAATGTATAGTGGCCCGGCGCCGGGTGGCGGGTGCGGAACGCCTCTGTAAAGCCAAGATTCAGCATGCGCCGAAACGCTTTGCGCGATTGCAGGCGAAACAGTGCATCCTCGCGCCACGCATCGGGGCGGGCCGCATCTTCGGCTTGCGGGATGATATTGTAATCGCCCATCACCGCCAGCGGCATTTCCAGCGCCAGAAGCGCGCGCAGCCGCGCTTCCATCCGGGCCATCCATGCCAGTTTATAGGCATATTTTCCGCCCGCAACGGGTTGGCCCTTGGCGTCCAACTCCACCGGGTTGCCATTGGGCAGGTATAGGCCCACTACCCGCAACGCGCCTTTGGGGGTGCTGACTGTCGCCTCTATCCAGCGCGCCTGTGTGTCCTCGTCATCGCCGGGCAGGCCGCGTGTCACATCTTCCAGCGGCAGCTTGGAGACGATGGCAACCCCGTTGAACCCCTTTTGCCCATGGGTTTCCAGATTATAGCCCATGTCCTCTATCAGCGCGCGGGGGAAGGTTTCGTCGGTGGATTTGATTTCCTGCAACACCGCCAGATCAGGGCTTGCGGCCTTAAGCCATGCTTCCAGCGCCGGGCCGCGCGCCTTGATCCCGTTGATATTGAAGCTTGCGATTTTCATGGTCTTGCCCTGCGTTTTGGCCCGATATGGCCCTGATTTGCCCCTGATTTGCCCCTGTCCTGGCCGCACAGACCCTGCCATTCCTGCGCCCTGTGGGCAAGGGCTGGATTGGCGTGGCCGAGGGCCGCAGAGGCATTTGCGTTTTGCATAAAATTTAATCTAAACGCGCATAAAGTGGGCATTCAGGGCATCCGGCGCCGTGCCTGTCACGCGTTGCCGCCGCAGCTGATTGCGCTTGGCCAGAGGCGGCGCAATCAGGGGGCAGGAAGGGGCCAATGACAGCACATTTACCGATCCAGAAACACCAACGCAGCGCAGGCCATGCCAGCGCCAGTTTTGTCCAGCGTGACGGCCGGGCGCGGCTGCTGGATTTGCGCCAGCAAGGCTCTGCCAAGGCGATCGTGCTGGATCAGCGCGAGGTGGTGTATCTCAATACCTCTGGCGGGCTGACGGGGGGGGATGTGCTGGAATACCGCCTTGCCATTGGCTCCGGCACACGGATCACGGCCACCACGCAAACGGCAGAGCGCGTGTATCGCAGCACATCCGGCGCGGCCAATATTGCAGTGGCGATGGATGTGGGCGAAGGCGCGCATCTGGACTGGCTGCCACAGGAAACCATTCTCTTTGACAAGGCCAATGCCCGGCGCAAAACCGAAATCACGCTTGCCCCCGGTGCTACTTGCCTGATGGCGGAAACCGTGGTTCTGGGCCGCGCCGCGATGGGCGAGGCGGTGGCGCATGTGCAGTTTCACGATTGGCGCCTGATCCAGCGCGGCACGCAGCCCCTGCATCTGGAAGCGCTGCGGCTGGAAGATACGCGCCTTGGCCCCAGCCCCGCCGGGCTGGACGGGGCGCGCGCCATTGCAAGCGTGGTGCTTGTGGCCCCCGATGCCGCCGATGCGCTGGCCGCGCTGCGCGCCTGCCTTGCCTGCCCCGATACCCGCGCCGCCGCCTCTGCGATGGAGGGGCGGCTTGTGATCCGCCTGATGGCGCGCGATGGCTGGCCCTTGCGGCGCAAACTTGCCGAAATCCTGACCCTTCTGCGCCGCGCGCCGCTGCCGCGTGTCTGGCAAATCTGAGGAAAGCCCATGAACCTGACCCCAAGAGAGAAAGACAAGCTTCTGGTTTCACTGGCCGCAATGGTCGCGCGCGGCAGGCTTGCGCGCGGCGTGAAGCTGAACCACCCCGAAGCGATTGCCCTGATTACCGATTTCGTCGTGGAAGGCGCGCGCGATGGCCGCTCTGTGGCCGATCTGATGCAGGCGGGCGCGCATGTCATTACCGCCGATCACTGCATGCCGGGCATCCCGGAGATGATCCATTCGGTGCAGGTGGAAGCCACCTTTCCCGATGGCACCAAGCTTGTCACTGTTCACCATCCGATCCGTTGAAAGGAATACCCATGCGCGTTTCCGTATCTCTTGTTACGCTCTCTTTTGCCGTCCTGCCCGGCATGGCACTTGCCCATCCGGGGCATGAGGCCGGCTCGCTCCTGTCGGGCATGATGCATCCTGTGGGGGGCATGGATCACATCCTTGCCATGGTCGCTTTGGGGCTGCTGGCGGGCCAAGCGGGCAATCGCGCCATCTGGGCGCTGCCTTTGGCCTTTGTCGCGGCCATGCTGGCGGGGGGCGCTGCCGGGTTCGGGGGCATTGCCTTTCCGGCGGTAGAGCCGATGATCCTTGCGTCCATTATCGTGCTTGGGGTTCTGGTTGCGCTGGCACGGCCTGTGCCGCTGGCAGGCTTGCTGGCGATGGTCGCGGTTTTTGGCGCGGCGCATGGCTGGGCGCATGGGGCGGAAGGGCCAGCCACGGGCATGGCCGCCTATGCCTTTGGCTTTGCGGTGATGACAGCCGTTTTGCACGGCGCGGGCATTGCCTTGGCCGCGATAGCGGGTCGGCTTGCGCCCGCCTATGCGCTGCGGGGCTTGGGCGGTGCGGCGGCATTGGCCGGTTTCGGCCTGATGGTGGGGTAAACGCCATGATCCCCGGAGAAATCATTTGCCCAGAGGCCGAGATAGAGGTCAATGCCGGGCTGCCTGTCACCACGCTGATGGTCTCTAACACAGGCGACAGGCCGGTGCAGGTGGGCAGCCATTATCATTTTGCCGAAGCCAATTTCGGCCTGTCCTTTGATCGCGACGCCGCGCGCGGCCAGCGCCTTGATATCCCCTCTGGCACAGCGGTTCGGTTTGAACCCGGCCAGACGCGCGAGGTGCGGCTTGTGCCTTTCGGGGGCGCGCGCGTGGTCTATGGATTTAACGCCAAGGTTATGGGGGCGCTCTGATGTCATACCGGATTTCTCGTGCGGCCTATGCCGATATGTTTGGCCCCACAGTGGGCGACAAGCTGCGCCTTGGCGATACCGATCTGATCATAGAGGTCGAGCGCGACCTGATCGCAGAGCGCGGCGGCTATGGCGAAGAGGTGAAATTCGGCGGGGGCAAGGTTATCCGCGACGGGATGGGCCAAAGCCAGCTGACCCGCGCGCAAGGGGCGATGGATACGGTCATCACCAACGCGCTGATTGTGGATCATACGGGCATTTACAAAGCGGATGTGGGCTTGCGCGATGGCCGGATTGCGAAAATCGGCAAGGCGGGCAATCCCGATACACAAAACGGTGTTGATGTCATCATCGGCCCCGGAACAGAGATTATCGCAGGCGAGGGCAAAATCCTGACAGCGGGCGGGTTTGATGCCCATATCCATTACATCTGCCCGCAACAGATAGATGATGCGCTGCATTCGGGCCTGACAACCATGCTTGGCGGCGGCACTGGCCCGGCACATGGCACGCTGGCCACCACCTGCACGCCGGGGCCGTGGCATATCGGGCGCATGTTGCAATCGGCAGATTCCTTTGCGATGAACCTTGCTTTTGCGGGCAAAGGCAATGCCAGCCTGCCCGGCGCGCTGCATGAACAGGTGCGGGCGGGGGCCTCGGCGCTGAAGCTGCATGAGGATTGGGGCACAACGCCCGCAGCGATTGATTGCTGTCTGTCCGTGGCAGAGCAGACCGATATTCAGGTGATGATCCACACAGATACGCTCAATGAATCGGGCTTTGTGGAAAACACGCTGGCCGCGATTGCGGGCCGCACCATCCATGCCTTTCATACCGAAGGGGCAGGGGGCGGCCATGCGCCCGATATCATCAAGGTGGTCAGTTCGCAAAACATCCTGCCAAGTTCCACCAACCCCACAATGCCCTATACCGTGAACACCATCGAAGAGCACTTGGATATGCTGATGGTCTGTCACCATCTGGATCGCAAAGTGCCTGAAGATGTGGCCTTCGCCGAATCCCGCATCCGGCGCGAAACCATCGCGGCAGAGGATATCTTGCACGATATGGGCGCGTTTTCGGTCATGGCCTCTGACAGTCAGGCGATGGGCCGGGTGGGCGAGGTGATTACCCGCACATGGCAAACCGCGCATAAGATGAAAGTGCAGCGCGGCAGGCTGGCCGAGGAAACCGGCGCGAATGACAATTTCCGCGTGCGCCGCTATGTGGCCAAATACACGATCAACCCCGCCATTGTGCATGGGATAAGCCGCCATATCGGCAGCATAGAGGAAGGCAAGCGCGCCGATCTGGTGCTGTGGTCGCCTGCCTTCTTTGGGGCAAAGCCTGAAATGGTGCTGATGGGCGGCTCTATCGTGGTGGCGCAGATGGGCGATCCCAACGCCTCTATCCCCACGCCGCAGCCGATGCATTCGCGCCCGATGTTCGGCGCCTATGGCCGCGCAGTGGAACGTGCCGCCGTTACCTTCGTGTCTCAGGCCGCGCAGGAAGATGATATCCGCGCTAAGCTGGGGCTGGCCAAGGATACGCTGGCCGTGGAAGGGTGCAGGGGCGTGCAAAAGGCGGATATGCGCCACAATAGCGCCACCCCCCGGATAGAGGTTGATCCCGAAACCTATGAGGTGCGCGCCGATGGCGAAGTGCTGACCTGCGAACCTGCGCGCGAATTGCCGCTGGCACAGCGTTATTTCCTGTATTGAGGGGGCGCATGCCGGGCAATTGCAGTCTGAGATGTGACTTTTCTGCACCGCAGCGCAGCCTTGCGACAGCGCAAGGGCCAGACGGGGGGAAGCTGTGGTATTGTAGCGCAAGGGAGGTGTCTGTCTGGTTGATGGAGATGCCAATGCCGCTTCGTCCTGCAAACTCTCGCCTTAGCCCAAGCCAGTCGCGCCAGCTTGATTGGTATCTGGCCAGCACCGGGCTTGGCTGCAATCCTGCCACAGACCGCCCCGCGCGCGAGGCTGAATTCGCGCGCCTGTCTGCACTGCCGGATGGCGCATTGCGCGCCATGGGGCTGACGCGCGGCGGGCTTGCCGCGCATGTTTACCGTGATCTTTTCCCCAAAGGTGTATCATGACAGATCTTCCCCCCCTGCGCCGCCTGATCAAATCCCGGCCCGATCGCTGCGATGGCGCGGTGATTCTGGATTATGACGCGCGGCTGATCCGGCGCAAACGCCTGCTGACAGCCGAAGGGCGCGGGTTTCTGGTGGATCTGGCCGAAGTGACCAATCTGGATGCCTGGTGGGGGTTCGAGCTGGAAGATGGCACAGTGCTGGAAATCGTGCCCGCAGATGAAGCATTGGTAGAGGTGACAGGCGATCTGCCGCGCCTTGCATGGCATATCGGCAATCGTCACACGCCCTGCCAGATTGAAAGCCACCGCCTGCTGATCCGCCATGACCATGTGATAGAGGCGATGCTGGCCCAGCTTGGCGCACGGCTGCGCCCGCTGACAGGGCCATTCACGCCCGAAGGGGGCGCATATGGGCTGGGGCGCACCATGGGGCATGACCACGGGGCCAGCCATGATCACAGCCACAGCCACGATCACGACCACCATGGCCATAGCCACAGCCACAGCCACGGGCCTGCCCTATGAGCCTGCTATCCCCCGCAGCGCTGACAGTGCAGCACTGGCTGTCCCCGGCCTTTCCCACAGGGGCTTTCGCCTATAGCCACGGGCTGGAGCAGGTGATCGCGCGCGGGGATGTGGCTGATCCGGCGGGGTTGGAACTGTGGCTGGCAGATGTGCTGCGCCATGGCAGCGGGTGGCAAGATGCGGTGCTTCTCTCGCTTGGGCTGCGCGAAGGGGCCGATCTGACGGGCTTGCATGCCTTGGCGCAAGCGCTGCAACCCAGCCTGGAGAGGTTGCAGGAAACGCAGGAACAGGGCGCGGCCTTCGCGCGGATCGTGGGCCAGACAACCGGGCGCAATATGCCCGCGCGCGCACTGCCTGTTGCCGTGGCAGAGGCCGCCGCCCCCTTGGGCTTGCCGCGCGAAGAGGTGATTGCCGCCTATCTGCAAGCCATGCTGACAAATCTGGTCACAATCGCCATCCGCCACATGCCCTTGGGCCAAGGCGCAGGGCATGGGGTTCTGGCGCGGCTCTTGCCCTTGGTGGCAGAGCTTGCCACACAGGCGGCCAGCGCGCGGATGGAAGATTTCGGCAATTCCTGTCTGGGGGCCGATCTGGCCGCGATGGAACATGAAACCAAAGATGTGAGGCTGTTTCGGACATGAGCAAGAACGGGCCATTGCGCGTTGGAATTGGCGGGCCTGTGGGCGCTGGCAAAACAACGCTGACAGAGAAACTGGCGCGCGCCCTTGCGCCGCGCCTGTCTATGGCGGTGATTACCAATGACATCTACACCCGCGAGGATGCAGAGGCCCTGATGCGCGCGCAGGTCTTGCCTGTGGAGCGTATTCGCGGGGTGGAAACGGGCGGCTGTCCGCATACTGCCATTCGCGAAGATGCCAGCATAAACCTTGCCGCCGTGGCCGATCTGACAGCGAAATTGCCGGGGTTGGAGTTGATCCTGATCGAATCTGGCGGCGATAATCTGGCGGCAACCTTCTCGCCTGAACTGGCCGATATCACCATCTATGTGATAGATACCGCCGCCGGGCAGGATATTCCGCGCAAACGTGGGCCGGGGCTGGCGAAATCCGATCTGCTGGTGGTGAACAAAACCGATCTTGCGCCCTATGTGGGGGTTGATCTGGCGCTGCTGGAAGCGGATACCAAGGCCGCGCGCGGCGCGCGGCCCTATGTTTTGGCGCGGTTGCGGGAGGGGGCGGGCGTGGCGGAGATTGTGGAATTTCTGGTGCGCGAGGGCGGTTTGCAACTGGCAGAGCCTGTGGCCTGACGCGCGGTTTTGCGCGTTACGCAACGGCCAGCAATTGCCCGCCCTCATGCCCGACAATCCGCGCGCTGATGATCGCGCCAACAGTTTGGGGCATGGTGAAGCGGGTTTCGGTAAATTGCGCGGTGCGGCCCATATCCGGGGCCTCTATCAAGACCTGATGCTCCATGCCCTGCTGTGCGGCCAGATGCGCGGCCAAGGCCAGATCGCCCGCCGCGCGCAGGCGTGCCGCGCGTTCGCGGATGACAGGGCCGGGCAGTTGCGGCATGCGCGCGGCGGGTGTGCCTTTGCGCGGGCTGAAGGGAAAGACATGCAGAAATGTCAGCCCGCACTCGTCCACCAGCGCCAGAGAGTTTTCAAACATCGCGTCACTCTCTGTTGGAAAGCCCGCGATGATATCGGCCCCGAAAACCATATCAGGCCGCAAGCGCCGGGCCTCATTGCAAAACGCTATGGCATCGGCACGCAGATGGCGGCGCTTCATGCGCTTGAGGATCATGTCATCGCCGGCCTGCAAGGACAGGTGAAGGTGCGGCATAAGGCGCGATTCTGTTGCGATGGCCTCCATCAGGGCCTCATCGGCCTCTATGGAATCGATCGAAGAGATGCGCAGCCGTGCCACATCTGTCAGGCGCAGGATACGGCGCACCAGATCGCCAAGGCGCGGGGTGGCGGGCAGATCGGCGCCCCAGCTTGTCAGATCCACCCCTGTCAGCACCACTTCATGATAGCCCTGCGCCACAAGCCGGTTGATCTGATCCACCACCACACCCGCAGGCACGGAGCGTGAATTGCCACGGCCATATGGAATGATACAAAATGTGCAGCGATGGTCGCAGCCATTTTGCACCTGCACATAGGCGCGCGCGCGGGTTCCGAAACCATCTATCAGATGGCCCGCCGTTTCGCGCACGGACATGATGTCATCTACCTGCACCCGCTCTGTTGTGCCAATCAGATCGGGCACCAGGGCGGCCCATGTTGCGGGCTGCATCTTTTCGGCATTGCCGATAACGCGGGTGACTTCGGGCATGGCGGCAAAGGTTTCCGGCTCTGTCTGGGCCGCGCAGCCGGTAACGATAATGGGCGCATCCGGGTTTTCGCGGCGCAGGCGGCGGATTTCCTGCCGCGCCTTGCGCACGGCCTCGGCCGTGACAGCACAGGTATTGACCACCAGCGCATCCGTCAGGCCCGCCGCTTGGGCCATGTCTTTCATGGCCTCTGTCTCATAGGCGTTCAGGCGGCATCCCAGCGTGGTAAAGCGCGGGGTGCTCATTGCGCGCCTGCCAGAAATTCGGGCGCGAATGTGGCGGAAAACACATGCGCCACAGGGCCGCTCAGCCAGACGCCATCATCGCGCCAATCCACCTCCAGCGTGCCGCCATCGGCCTGCACCTGCACCCGCCGCCCTGTCAGCCCCCGCAGATGGGCGGCTACCGCCGTGGCACAAGCGCCAGAGCCACAGGCCAGCGTGATCCCGGTTCCGCGCTCCCACACACGCAAGCGCAGGCTGTCGAGGCCAGTGAGGGCGGCAAATTCCACATTTGTCGCTTCGGGAAATAGCGGGTCATGCTCTATTTGCGGGCCAAGCGTGGCCAGCGCCACGGCGCCGGCATCGGGGACGAAATGCACGCAATGGGGATTGCCCATGCCAACGGCCACCGGATCACCTGCCAAGGGCAGATGCATGGTATCCACCGCGCGGGCCAGAGGCACATCTTGCCATTCCAACAAAGGCGCGCCCATATTCACCCAGATCCGGCCATCGCGCCGAACGGCGTGCAACAGGCCCCGCGTGGTGCGGATAGTAACGCTGTCGCGCCCTGTCTCTGCCATCACAAGGGCCGCAACGCAGCGCGTGGCGTTCCCGCATGCCCCTGCGCGCGAGCCATCGGCATTCCAGAAATCCAGTTCCAGATCGGCCCCTGTCGCGGCGCGCATCTCGCCCAACTGGTCATAGCCCACACCGCGATGACGATCCCCGATTGCGCGCGCCAGTGCGGCAGTCATGACCCCACCCGCGCGCAAGCGCGAGTCGATCAGAACAAAATCATTGCCTGCGCCATGCATCTTGACGAAAGCGAGCGGGGTGTCTGTCTGTGCCATGGCCGCGATATAAGGCCCGCGCGCGCGTCTGACCAGCACTCAATCCGGCGCGTTTGTCGAATTCTTTCAAATGTGCCCGATTAGCCCTTGACCGCAGGACAGGGCTTTTCTAAGTAGCGGCCACAGTGGGCCCGTAGCTCAGTTGGTAGAGCAACTGATTGTTAATCAGTGGGTCACAGGTTCGAATCCTGTCGGGCTCACCATTATATCGAAAAAATGAAACAGCGCATCACCGCCGCTCTGGCGGCTTTGGGCGTGTTTCTGGTGGTGGCGCTGCATGTGTCACCAGCCTGAAAACATGTGTCACATATGCGAGACCCAGGCCGCCTGGACGTAAACAGACGCGCGCCAGACCATGCCGCGGTTGCGCGGGCCACTCTTGCGCAGAGTGGCCGCTTGGCTTTTTGCGCAAAACCGATTCCCGTTTTTGGCTGGCATGGCTCTATCCCACGATCGGCTCGGCCAACCGGACGGCTGTTTTGCCGCGCCACATTCTGCGCGTGGGCATGACCAGAACTGTCACGGGATGGGGCGCTCGGATTTCGGTTGGCCCGTCATGTCCGATCAAGGTGCCTTGTGGCAAATGTTCCAGCCCTTTCCAGTCCTGGGCGAAACGAAATTCATCAGTCTGAATGGTTACCGCGCGCGAGACCTGAAAGAATTGCATCGGGGCTGCGGCTGCGCGGGTTGCCATCCAATCCTGCGCGAAATCGCCATCAACACTGCCCGCGGCCCGCAGAAACCGAATGGCGGATTCCAGTGCGATACCTTCGGCGGCGGCCTCCCAATGCTGGCCACATTCGATCAGCATGGCATTGCGCGGTGACGCTGGGTCACTGAACCCGCCATAGTCGCGCATCCGCAGCCCTTCGGCATGGCCCTGATCGTTGAAGACCAGCGGCGGATAGCCAACTTCGCGGGCCAGATCGCGCCCTTTGGGCAAGAGGCCGGCAATGGTCAGCGCAGAGGCCTTGCTTTGCATGGAATGGATGTCCAGCAGCATATCGACCGTATCCAGCCAAGGGCGCACCTCGCGCGCGCGGCGCAATTCTTCGGTCAGTTTGCGGTCGGGGTCGTCCAGCACGTCGGGCGACCAAAGGCGGTTGAAATCCTCGTCGATCCAGCGCGAGGCATCTGGGACATCGCGATCAAACGCCTCATGCGCGGCGATGTTCATAAAGGCCAGTGACAGTTTGCCCGCAACTGGCCGCGCCTCGTGCCGTAACAGCCAGTCCAGCGCCAGCGCGCCGCAGGGTTCATTGCCATGCACGATGGCCGTAATGGCCACATGCGGCCCCGGCCGCCCGCTGTCAAATGTCCAGATATAAGGAATGGCCCCGGTGCCGCGGGCATAGGGCGTCAGATCCGGGGGTGTAAGTTCCACCGGATAGGGATTCGGCAATCCTGTGGCCGATCCTTTGCGCGTTTGGGTCATTGGGCCGATATCCTTTCCAGTTGATAGACGACATGCCCGGCCAGATGCGCGGCCAGCGCGCTGAAACACGCCTTGAGCGCGCCATAGCCCTCATTCGGCTCCCGGCTGCGTTCGTCCATATACAGCTTGCGGTTGACTTCGATCTGCAGCGAATGCCGCCCTTGTGCAGGCGCCCCGTTGGCGCGGATCAATTCCATTCCCTTATAGGGATCGTTGATCGCAACCGAATAGCCCCGCGCGGCCAGAAAGGCGCGCACCGTTTCGGTCAATGCCGGTTCGCAGGCGGTGCCGTCCAGATCACCCAGCACAAAATCCGGGCGCGGCGTGCCACGGGCCTGGGTGGACATGGCAGAGGCCATTTCCTGCATGGAGTGACAGTTGATATGCCAGACCGCGCCCCAGTGGCGGTGGCTGTCATCCAGCAACGCCCGGAGTTGCGTTTGATAGGGGCGGTGGTAGGTTTGAATGCGCGCGCCCACCTCTGCGGCAGTCAGGCGGCGGTGATACATCGGCCCGCCATCGGGGGGCACCCGCGTCCAGCACAGCCCGATCCCAAGGCGGCTTTTGATGCTGGGGTTCAGCATGCCGGGAAAATCACCCTCGATCTGGTCTGCGGCCAGATCGTCGGGCGCGCGGTTGGCATCGATATAGGATCGTGGAAAATGCGCCTCCAGCAGCACGGCGCCAGTGGCAACCGCCCCCGCCCAAAGATCGGCGATATGGGTATCTTCGGCATGGCGCAGGGTCAGGGGATCGGCCGCATGGTTGAAATCGGCCGGATAATCGGTGCCGGAATGGGGGCTGTCAAAGACAAGCGGCACAGCCTGTGTCTGCCTGCCGTGGATTGTCAGCACATGGGGAATGGTCTGGCTCATGCGACACCCCCGTCATGCAAGTGGCAGGCGGTGCTGTGCCCGTCTGTGGTCAAGCTGCGCGGCACGTCGCGCGCGCAGCGGGGGCCGGCCATCGGACAGCGGGGGTGAAAATGGCACCCTGTTGGCGGAGTGAGCGGCGATGGGATTTCCCCCTTTACCGTGCGAAATTCCTGCCGGCCCGCCCCCAGACGGGGCACCTGATCCAGCAGTGCCTGGGTATAGGGATGGCGCGGGGTGTCGAACAGCGCCCCTGTTGGCGCGATTTCAACGATCCGGCCCAGATACATGACCACGACACGATCCGCGATATGTTCCACCACGCCCAGATCATGGCTGATGAACAGATAGGTCAGGTCCAGCTCGCGCTTCAGATCCTGAAACAGGTTGATGACCTGCGCCTGAATGGACACATCCAGCGCGGCGATGCTTTCATCGCATATCAGGAATTCCGGCTTCACCGCCAAGGCGCGGGCAATGCCAATCCGCTGGCGCTGGCCGCCGGACATTTGGTGTGGGTAGCGCTGCGCGAAAGCGGGATCCAGCCCCACCTTGCGCAACAGATCATCCACATAACCCGCGACCTCGCGCCGTGTGGTCAGGCCGTGGTAAACTGCGGCCTCGCCCACGATCTCGGCAACTTTCATCCGCGGATTGAGCGAGGACATCGGGTCTTGAAAGATCATCTGAATGCGCAAACGCTTTTTGCGGGCAGCCGGGGTTTCAGGGTCGGTGATGTCGGTTCCTTCATACCGGATCGCGCCATCGCTGACGGGCAAAAGCCCTGCCACCATCCGCCCCAGCGTGGATTTGCCGCAGCCGGATTCGCCCACCAGCCCCACCACTTCGCCGCGCTGGATATGGAAGCTGGCGGCATCGACCGCGTTGACACAGGTCTCGCGCAAGTCTGCCCCCAGAGTGCGGGCCAGACGTTCGACACTATCGAGCTTCTTTTCAAAACGGCGTGATACCGCGTCCAGTTCCAGAATCGGGGTCATGCGGGGCTCGTCATTGTCACAGTGGGGTGGAAACAGCGCAGGCTGCGCGCAGCGTCGATGGCCGTGATCTCTGGCGCGCGACTGCGACAGGTATCACTGACACGCGCGCAGCGCGGGGCGAAGGCGCAACCATCGGGCAACAGCGCCATGTTGGGTGCCATGCCGGGGATCTGCGTCAGACGTTCCCCCCGCCGTCCATGGCCGGGGATAGAGCCAAGCAGCCCTTGCGTATAGGGATGACCCGGCGCTGTCAGAACCGCATCTGTGGGGCCGGATTCTACAATCCGGCCAGCATACATGACGGAAATCTTGTCGGCCAAGCCTGCCACCACGGCCAGATCATGGGTGATCCAGATCAGCGCGGTGCCGGTGTCCCGCGCAAGGTCTTGGACCTCGGCGAGGATCTGGCTCTGGATCGTCACATCAAGCGCGGTTGTCGGTTCATCGGCTACAATCAGGTCAGGCCCGTTCAGCAGCGCAATCGCAATCGCCACACGCTGCCGCATACCGCCTGAAAACTGGTGCGGATAGGCGGCCAGACGTTCGGCAGGGGAGGGGATGCCAACCTTGGCCAGCGCTTCCACCGCCCGGTCGCGCGCGGCTTTCTGGCTCACGCGGTCATGGGCGCGCACGGCCTCTGTCATCTGGGTTTCAATGCGCAGGACCGGGTTCAGGGTCATCATCGGATCCTGAAAGATCATCGCAATCCGGTTGCCGCGCAAGGCGCGCATGTCGCGATCTGACAGTTTCGCCAGATCCTGCCCTTTGAAATTGATCTGCCCGCCCACAACACGACCGGGCGCATCAACAAGGCGCAGGATGGAAAACCCGGTGACGGATTTGCCCGATCCGCTTTCACCCACCAGGCCCAGAACCTCGCCGGCGGATAGCGAAAAACTGACCCCATCCACCGCCTTGACCACACCGGCATCGGTAAAGAAATGCGTTTGCAGGTCGCGCACATCCAGAATGCTCATCGTGTCAACCTTGGGTTCAGAGTGTCGCGCAACCTGTCGCCCACCAAGTTGATGGACGCCACGATCGCCAGCAGCGCAAGGCCGGGATACATGCTCATCCAGTATTGGCCCGACAGCATGTAGCCATAGCCATTGGCAATCAGCAGACCAAGCGAGGGCTGCGTGATCGGCACGCCCACCCCCAGAAATGACAGCGAGGATTCCAGCACGATCGTATTGGCGACCTGCACTGTCGAAATCACGATCAGGGGCGGGACGCAATTGGGCAAAAGGTGCTTGAAGATGATCCGCCAGGAGGGCAGGCCCAATCCGCGTGCAGCGTCGATATATTCCTTGCGGGTTTCGGAAAGCGCCGTGCCGCGCACTGTGCGGGCGTAATAGGCCCATTGCACGATGATCAGCGCGATCACGATCTTGTCCAGCCCCCGCCCGAAGGCCGCCATCAGCATCAGCGCCACAAGAATGGACGGGAATGATAGTTGGAAATCGACGATCCGCATCAGCACGGCTTCAACCCGGCCACCGGCCCAGGCCGCATAGATCCCCACGACAACCCCGATCAGCATGGCGATCACGGTTGCGATGATTGATACGGAGAGCGACACACGCAGCCCGTAAAGGATGCCCGACAGGATATCGCGCCCCTGTTCGTCGGTCCCAAGATGATAGGTCATTGCCCCGTCAAACGTGGTCGATCCCGGCGGCAGTCGGCCATCCATGATGTCCAGCTGGCGCAGGTCATAGGGGTTTTGCGGGGCGAAAGCTCGGTCGCGAAAATGGCCAGCACCACCAGAACAAACAAGCTGAAGGTCGCAATATAGGCAGCGGGGCCGGAAAAGAACTTGCGCGCCTTGCCTTGCAAAAGGGCTGCGGCCAGCACCACCAACCCGATCAACAGCACCACGCGCAGCGCAAATGCCCCGATGCCTGCCCCCGCCAGCAACAGCGCGAGTGACCCCACCACAGCGAAGCCGGCCAGCGGTCGGACAATGCGCCATGCGCGGTCAGGGTCAGCTTTGGCAAGGGCGGTTTGGGGGGCCATGCTCATCACGCCTCTCCCTTCACCCGGACGCGCGGGTCAAGCAGCGTATAGATCACATCGACCGTGAAATTGATGATGATGAAGATGATCACCGTCATCATCAGGTAGGCGACGATCACTGGTCGGTCGAGCGTCAGGATCGAGTCGATCAGCAACTTGCCCATTCCCGGCCACGCAAAGACCGTTTCGGTCACCACCGCAAAGGCGATCATCGACCCCAGTTCAAGGCCCAGAACCGTTACAATCGGGATCATGATATTCTTGAGCACATGCACGAAAAGGATGCGGGTCTCAGACACCCCCTTGGCGCGGGCGAATTTCACGTAATCCTGCACCAGTGCCTCTTGCGTGCCCGCGCGGGCCAGTCGGGTGACAAGTGATGCTTTGTACAAGGCCAGTGTCAGCGCAGGCAGGATCATGTATTGCAGGCCGTTTTCGTCACAGCACTTTCACCATGGACGAAACTGCGGCCCAGATCCCCTTGCAGCGCATTGCCCACGAATTTCAGGAATTGCACATAGGCCGGTTCGTCAAAGCCAAAGCGCGTCATCGTCTCGGCAATCTCGGCCGGGGTGGCATCGGGCGAGATCAGAATATCGATCGGATTGCCGATCATATAGACACCGAAAAACACGACAATCATCATCGCGATCAGAACGAAAATGGATTGCGCCAGACGGCGAAGCAGAAAGACCAGCATCCTGTTGCGTCCCAAGATCAAAGGCGGGGAAGATCGAGGCTGCCCCTGCGCAGCTGCGCGGCCATGGGGCAGCCCGTTGTTTTGCGCCGTGGGTGCGGCTTATTGTGCTGCGCGCACGCGATAGGGCAGCGTGTACTGGTCAGCGCGCGGCGTGTAATCAATCGTTGCCTTCATCGCCCAGGGGCTGACTTCGTAATGCAACGGAATGATTGCGAAATCCTCCATCGCCATACGGGATGCCTTGCGCAGCAAGTCCTGCCGCGCGGTGTCATCTACAGTGCGCAAGGCTTCGGTCAGCACATCATCCATGGCGGGGTTGGAATAGCGGCCCGCATTGGTGCCCCCATAGCCGCGGTCCCTGTCCAATGTCGCAAGCAATGCTTTCAGCGGTGATGACATCTCGCCCGTGCCAGCGCCCCACCCGGCCAGATAGGCCGAGAATTCCTGCGCATTGCGGCGCGAGAAGAACGTGGAGGCCGTAGAGGCGTCGATATCCGTTTCGACCCCGATCTGTGTCCACATCTGTGCGACCGCCTGTGATACCTGCGCGTCGTTGATATAGCGGTCATTCGGGGTGCCAAGGGTGATGCCAAAACCGTTGGGATAGCCCGCTTCGGCCAAGAGGGCTTTGGCGCGCTCTGCGTCAAAGGCGTTCGGGGGCAGATCACCTTCTTCATGCGCGCCAAACATGCCCGGTGGCAGCAATTCGCCCGCGGCCACAGCCACACCGCCCATGATACGCGCGACAATCGCATCGCGATTGATTGCAATTGACAGTGCTTCGCGTACGCGCACATCCTGCAACGGGTTCTTGCCGTCCGTGTTGCGGATCATCGGCGAGGGGACTTGTTCATGATCGAGATGGATATAAATCACGCGGTTGGAAATCCCCTGCACCACGCGCAAGGAACTGTCGGCATTCAACCGATCCAGATCCTGCAACGGCGGATTTTCCACCAGATCCACATCGCCCGCAATCAGGGCCGCCACGCGCGGGCCTGCCGATGTCAGCGGCAGCATGGTGACACGTTCCCATGCCGCCGGTTCGCCCCAGTAATCAGGATTGCGCACCAGAACCACACTTTCCCCCCGACGATAGCTTTCCAGAAGGAAAGGCCCAGTGCCGATTGCGGCGGATGTGTCATTGAAAGCCTGCGTTGCAGGATAGTTCAGATCACCGCAACCCTCCGGGCTGAATTCTATCGCGGCACCATCGACCCCATTGGCCTTGGCCGAAATAATTCCGAAGGTTGAAAACTCTGTTGGCAAAAGGGGATAGGGTGCAGCCGTATGCACAATCAGCGTATGCGGATCAGGCACATCAAAATCCGTGATGGCCTTGGTGTAGGTCGTCAACAGGGATGGCGAATCCGGCACACCGGGAATGCGGCAGACTGTGTAAATCACGTCATAGGCATCGAACGTGGATCCGTCCGAGAATTTCACATCCTTGCGCAGGTTGAACTGCCAGCGGGTTTCGTCAATCGGCTCCCAGCTTTCGGCCAGAAGCGGGCCAAGTTGCTGCGCCTCGTCATTATCGACCAGGGATTCGAACACATTGCGTCGCAATTGGTTGTTTGGGCCAAGGTTGTGAAAATGGGGATCAGCCGAGGAGGCCTCGGAGGCCAGGCCAATCCGCAGATTTTGTGCCGAAAGCGGGATCGTCGGCAGCAAAACGGCCAAGGCCGCAACGGTGCAGCCTCGAAGTAAAGGTGGGGTCATTCGCAAATCTCCTCTGTTGGTCGCACCGGTTTGCGGTCATTTCCGACATTCGGCTTTGTTCTGGTTCATGGTGCGCCGATGCTATCAGGCCGAACCCGATGGAGAATAGTAATGTCTATGCATAAATGATATGAAGCCATAAGTTAAACGTATGGAATGAGAGAGGGTGCATGCGGCCAAGGGCATCGATCCGCGAATATGAAGTGCTGCGTGCCGTCATCACATCCGGCACAGTAACAGCTGCTGCGCACCGTCTTGCAATCTCGCAACCGGCTGTCAGCCGCCTTCTGGCGCAACTGGAAACGAATGTGGGTGTCATGCTGTTTGAAAGGCGCGGCGGGCGTCTGCGCCCAACTGCCGAGGCAGTGCGGCTCAATAGCAAGCTGGATCGCTTGTTTGACGCGCTTAGCTATCTTGATGGAACTGACCCATCCGACCCGACAAGCCAACCGCTGCGCATCGCGGCCCCACCCACTCTGGGCCACCGGTTTCTTGCAAATTTGATTGCCAGCTTCATGAAGCAAAACCCAGGCCAAGTGATTTCGTTTGAAACCTGTACCTCTAATGGATTGCTGAGCCGCTTAGTCGATGACACGATTGATCTGGGTGTGACGCTGGCCGAACAAACCCATTCCGCGATGGAGTTGATCCCCTTTCACCAGACTTATGCCGTCTGCGTGATGGCCCATGACCACCCGCTTGCGCGCCAAGAGGTGATTACACCCGAATTGCTGCATGGCCAGAACCATATCGCGCTGATGCGGCGGCATATGGTGCGTACGCGGCTGGATCAGGTCTTTGCGCGCGCCGGTGTCCGCCCAAAGCTTGTGGCCGAAGTGGCAACCGGCGTCAGCGCGATCACTTTGGCGCGGGCTGGTGTCGGGGTGGCGGTGATCTGCCCGTTCCCGCTTTTGCGGCAGAACGAGCCGGGCCTGGCCGTTCGCCCCTTCCAGCCTGAATTTCTGTATCGCGCCTCCTTTGTGGTTTCGACAATACGCCCCCTCACAAAGCCCACGCGCGCCTTCATGCGCCATGTGAAACTGGCGGTGCGCCAAATGCCCCATGCAACTGCGGTCTTGACGCCGGGCAAGGACAAGCACCCACAAGACATGCCTTTGCCAACCCGCTGAGATTGCTGAACCAGAATCCCGCGTGGTGCTCTGCGCCCGATCATCACATAATTAAAGCGCTTGCAATAAAATTTAATGCGCTTTAAATCGGCCATTGCGGGAGGAGAATCGGCGCAATGAACAAGGCGAATTCGCTGTCAGATCTGGCGAGGCATCTGGGCCTGTCCACGGCGACAGTGTCGCGTGCTCTCGCGCAGCATGAAGCGATTGCCCTGAAAACCCGCGAAAGGGTCGCACAGGCGGCGCGTGAGCTGGGCTATGTCCCCAATCGCGCAGCGCAGGCGCTGGCTTCGGGGCGGTCGGGCTTTGTCGGTTTTCTGCTGCCCATGCGCGGGTGGGGCCTTGCTGATCCGTTCCTTGGCGAGTTTGTCAGCGCCCTGACAGAGGGCTTTGCCGGCAAGGATGTGGAATTGCTGCTCTCTGCTGTGCCGCGCGACGGATCGGATCTGCGCCATCTTGAGAATCTGGTGGCCTCTGGGCGGGTGGATGGCATTGTCCTGAGCCGCATTGAGCATGAAGACCCGCGCGTCGCACTGTTGCGCGCGCGCGATGTGCCCTTTGTTGCGCATGGGCGTTTGCGCGATGACGAGGCGGGTTATAGCTGGCTGGACACGGATGGGCGTGCAGCTTTCGCCGAAGCCTTCGAATTGCTGTACGATCTGGGCCATCGGCGTTTCGGTGTGCTGAGTATCGACGATCCGCTGACCTTTCGGGCCTTGCGCGAAGAGGGCTTGCGCGCCGCCTATGCGGCCAAGGCTGATCCGGGTTTGTCGCTGCGCCATGTCTCCTGTGCGCGCTACGACAGGAAGGGGCGCGCGCGCGCCATTGCCGAATTGCTGGCAGGGCCGGAGCGCCCAACCGCGATTCTGGCGATCGCTGATGGCCTGGCGCTGGATCTGATAGCGGCGGCGCAGGCGCAGGCCCTGTCCATTCCAGATGATCTGTCGGTGATCGGGTTCGACAATATCCCCTCTGCCCGGCATGTCACGCCGGGCCTGACCACGTTCGATGCCTGCATCGCCGATTGCGCCACGCAACTGGCCGCAATGTTGCTTGCGCGGATTGCCGCGCCCGATGCGCCGCATGTCTCGCGGCTTCTGACGCCGCAGCTTGTTTTGCGGCAATCGCATGGGCCTGCGCCACAGGCGCAGCCTTAAAGACTTCATCAAGGGAGGAAGACCACATGAAATCCAGATTTAAATTTGCCTTACTTGCTACTGCAAGCGCTTTAATTTCTACATCTCTGGTCGCTGAGACCCTGTTCTGGTCAACCCAGGCCCGCCCCATCGAGGAAACCCAGGCCATGCGCGCGCAAGTCCTGTCGGGCTTTGGCGGCGCTGTCAGCTTCGAGCCGTCTGATGAAGGCCCGTGGCAAACGCGGGTCGAGGCTGAATTGCAGGCAGGCTCCGGGCGCATCGGCATGCTGGGCGCGTTGCATGGCAATTTCACCCCCCTCGCCGATGGGCTGGCCGATCTGTCGGGCGTCGATATCAGCGCGGTTGCGCCCGGTTTTGTCGAACTTGGCAAGCTGGGCACGGCGGAGCAGAAATATATCCCCTGGATGCAGGCCAGTTTCGTCATGGCCGCGCATCGTGATGCATTGGAGCATCTGCCCGAAGGCGCGGATTTGATGGCGTTGAGCTATGATGAGCTTGTCGCATGGGCGGCTAATATGCATGAGGCCACCGGCCAGCCGCGTTTCGGGTTCCCCGCCGGGCCACAAGGGCTGAAGCACCGGTTCTTCCAGGGGTATCTCCTGCCCGCCTTCACAGGCTCGATGGTCAGTGAATTCCGCTCAGAGGCAGCAGAGGGCGCATGGGAGACATTCCTGGAACTTTGGGCGCATACCAACCCGGCCTCGACCAATTTCAGCTTCATGCAAGAGCAATTGATTTCGGGTGATGCCTGGGTGGTGTTTGATCACACCGCGCGGCTGGCCGATGCCTTCAACCAGCGCCCCGATGATTTCGTGGCCTTCCCGGCACCTGCCGGCCCTGCGGGCCGTGGTTTCATGCCGGTGCTGGCGGGCGTGGCAGTGCCCGCAACTGCGCCGGATATGGAAGCCTCGCTTGCGCTGGTAAACTATCTGCTGGAGCCGGAAACCCAGATTGCCACATTGCGGGCGACCAATTTCTTCCCGGTGATCGATGTGGATCTGCCAGCGGATATGCCGCCTTCGGTGCAGGCGGCAGGCGCGGCGATTGCGGCCATGTCGGGCGCGGATGACGCGTTGCCCGCGCTGCTGCCGGTGGGGCTGGGTGCTTTGGGCGGCCAGTTCAACCAGATCTATGCCGATACATTCGAGCGCATCGTGCTGGCGCGCCAGCCCATCCGTGCCGTGCTGGATGATCAGGCCGAGGCGTTGCGGCGCCTGATCAACGAGGCCGCGGCACCCTGCTGGGCACCCGATGCGGCCTCTGAAGGGCCGTGCCCGGTGAACTGACGTCGTTTCCAAGCAAGGCAGGCGGGGGCCGTCGCCCCCCCTGCCGCCCCCCGCGTATTTTCAGCAAGATGAAGTCATGATCCGGGCTGTGCCCGCAGAAAGGAGACGCGATGCCGCGTGCGTTGCCGTATCTGCTCTTGTTGCCAGCGTCGCTGTTTCTGCTGGTGTTTTTCTTCTATCCCTTCGGGCTGGTCGTGGTGGAAAGTCTCACCCGTGGCGGGGAATGGACGACCGAGAATTTCACCCGCATGACCGGGCATTGGAAATTTGGCCAGGCGTTCTGGAACACGGTCTGGCTGGCCGCTATTGTGGTGCCTGTGCAATTGATCATGGCGTTGACAATGGCCTCGGTGGTGCAGAAGCTGAAAACCGGGCGCTCTGGGCTTTTGTATATCTTCGCCATTCCGTTGGGGATTTCGGATTTGGCCGCCGGCCTGATCTGGCTGGCGATTTTCGAGCAGTCGGGGTTTCTGAATTCGATCCTGCATGCAGCGGGAGTGATTGATCGCCCGCAACTGTATCTCGGCTATCAAAGCTTGTGGGTGATCTTTCTGGCGGTCTGTCTGGCAGAGATCTGGCGCGCAACCGCGATCATGATGGTGATCATCGTGGCCGGGATGGGGCTGATCCCCAAGGAATACAATGAGGCCGCGGAAGTCTTCGGGGCCTCGCGCTGGCAGCGCTTTAGCCGCGTAACCCTGCCGCTGCTGCGCCCAAGCCTGCAAACCGCGCTGATCCTGCGCATCCTGATGGCGTTTGAGGTTTTCGCGGTAGTGGTGGCGCTGGGGGGCACAACGCTGCCGGTTCTGATGGGGGAAACCTTCCAATGGCAGTTTCAGTTGCAGGATCGCGGCGTGGCGGCGGCCTATGCGATGGTCATTCTGGGTCTGTCTGTTGCGTTTTCGCTGGTTGTCTTGCGCCTGCTGCATGTCCCGAAAGGAGCGCGGATATGAGTGATATGACCCTTGCCGCCCCGCGCCGCGAAGACGCGCAACGCGCGGGCCGGTTCGTGTTCTGGGCCGGGATCGTGCTTTTGGTGTTGTGGGTGCTGGTTCCGATCTGGTTTCTGTTCGTAAATGCCCTTTCCGCCCCTTCGGAGGTCACAAGTTTCCCGAAACGCTTCTGGCCAAGTTTTGATCTGGCCTCGCTGCAGTTTTTCTGGAATTTTCAGGGGGTGACCAGTGCCTTGTGGAATTCGGTCAAGGTGGCGGTGCTGACCATGATCCTCTCAATTGGGATGGGGGCACCAGCGGGCTATGCGCTGTCGCGGTTCGATTTTCCGGGCAAGGAATTCTTCCGCGTTCTGGTGATCATGACCCGCGCCTTTCCCTTGCCGCTCTTGGCGCTGCCGCTGGCTGTGATGTTCATCCGCACGGGGCTGGATGACACGATTCTGGGCCTGGCGTTGGTGCATACGATGCTGGCGCTGCCCTTTGCAGTGCTGATCACCTTCTCGCTCTTTTCCGGCATCCCGGTTGAATTGGAAGAGGCCGCCTGGACATTGGGCTGCAACCGGCTGCAAGCGGTGATCAAGGTGGTGCTGCCGCTTGCACTTCCGGGTATCATGGCAAGCGCGGTCTTTGCTTTTGTCATCTCCTGGAACGAGGTCTTTGCCGCCGCTGTGCTGACCATTGAAAACCGCACGCTGACGGCATTCCTGCTGCAATCGCTGAATGTCTCGCCTCTGCCGCTAAAATTTGCAGGCGGGGCGGCGCTGGTGATGCCGGCGCTGATCTTCATCTTTGCGGTGCGTAAATATCTGTTCGCGATGTGGGGCATTGCCAATCGTTGAAGCATGTCGCGCAAAATCGGGAACCGGCTTTGCGCAAAGACACATGCGATCATCATAAGGAGGGGCCAATGGCCGAGATTGTGATAAAGGGCGTGGCCAAGCGTTTTGGCGCTTTTACCGCGCTGCATTCGGTGGATCTGACGATTGCAGACCAGGAATTCATGGTGCTCTTGGGTGCATCGGGCTGCGGCAAGACCACGCTTTTGCGCATCATCGCGGGTCTGGAAACGCCCACTCAGGGCGAGGTCTGGATCGGCGGGCGCCGTGTTGATCATCTGCCCCCGCGCGCGCGGGGCATTGCCATGGTATTCCAGAATTACGCCGTCTTTCCACATCTGACGGTGTTTGAGAATATCGCATTCGGGCTGCGCATGGCGAAACTGCCCCAGGCCGAGGTTGAACGCCGTGTGAACCGCACGGCAGAGCTGATGCATATCGAGCAGCTATTGAAGCGCTATTCGGGCGAATTGTCGGGCGGGCAGCGCCAGCGCGTTGCCGTGGCCCGCGCGCTGGCGATGGAGCCGGATGTGATCTTGATGGATGAGCCGCTGTCAAACCTTGACGCGCTGCTCAGGCTGGAGATGCGCGCCGAATTGAAAGGCGTGCTGGCGGAAAGCAAGACCACTACCATCTATGTCACCCATGATCAGGTCGAGGCTATGAGCCTTGCTGACCGGATCAGCGTGATGAATGGTGGCTATATCGTGCAGGCTGATCGCCCGACCGAAGTGTATCGCAATCCGGCCGCGCGCTTTGTGGGCAGCTTCATTGGCAACCCGCCGATGAATTTCCTGCCCGCCAGGCCAGATGGTGCCGGGTGCTGGCAGGTGGCGGGGATGCGTTTTGCCGGCCCCACGGCCGAAGCGGCAGAATTCGCCATCCGGCCCGAAGATATGCACCCCGCCGAGACCGGCCTGAGCGCCGAGGTGCGCGTGGTCGAGCCTCTGGGGCCGCATGTGCTGGTGACAGCGCAGGTTGCAGGCCAGCCCTTTCGCGCCATCCTGGAAAGCGACCACCAAATCAGCCCCGGCGAGATTATCACCCTTGCCCCCATCCCAGACCGCATTCGCTGGTTTGACCCTGAGACACAAAAGGCCATCGCATGAGCAACGCGCTGCAATCCACCGCCATCGACATTCTGAGAATCAATGATCGGGGCAATTATACTGTGCCCACAAAGGGCTTGTACCCCTTTCAGTGGAACTGGGATTCTTGCCTGACGGCGCTTGGTCAGCGTCATTTCGATCCCGACCGCGCCCTGACCGAAATTGAAACCCTGTTTGCCCATCAATGGCCCTGCGGGATGGTGCCGCATATCATCTTTCATGAGTTGGATGACGGGTATTTCCCCGGCCCGGATGTCTGGGAATGCCGCCGCCCGGTGCCCACCAGCGGGATCACCCAACCCCCAGTGGCCGGGTTTGCGCTGGCGCGTCTGCTGGATAGCGCACCGGAACTGGCCGCCCGCGCCCGCCCGCTTATGGCACAGATCACGGCCTGGCATCGCTGGTTTCATGCCACGCGCGATCCGGCTGGCACCGGGCTGGTGGCGCTGATCCACCCGTGGGAATCGGGGCGCGACAATTCGGTGGACTGGGATATTCCCTTCGAGCGCGTGCCCACTGACGGGATTGCACCCTATACGCGCCGCGACACCCAGCATGCCGATCCGGCGCACCGCCCGACAAAAGAGCAGTATGACCGCTATATCTGGCTGGTAGAGCGGTTCCGGGGGCTGGGCTGGCAAACCGACACGCTGCACGATGCCTCGCCGTTTCAGGTTGTTGATTCGGGCTTCAATGCCATCCTGATCCGGTCTTGTCTTGATCTGGGCGCATTGGCAGAGCGTATGGGAGAAAGCGCTCTGGCGCAGGAAAACCGCGCCTTGGCGGAACGCGGCCTGAGCGCGCTGTCCAGCCTTTGGTCAGAGGCGCATGGCCAGTATCTTTGCCTTGATCGTGTGACAGGGAGGCTGATCGACAGCCCGTCTTCGGGCGGCCTGCTGGCGGCATTCGCGCCAATCCCGCCCGAACATGCCGCCCGTATCGCGGCAACGATCGCTGGCCATGACACGCGGTTTCGCGTGGCAAGCCATGCGCCGGGAGCAGTCGGCTTTGACGCCAAACGCTACTGGCGCGGGCCGGTCTGGCTGGTGGTCAATTACATGATCGCCGATGGGTTGGCGCGGGCCGGAGAAACCGGCGCGGCAGAGGCGATCACACGATCCAGCCTTGATCTCATCCACAATAACGGCTTCGCTGAATATTATGACCCACACACCGGCGAGGGGCTGGGCGGAACGCAATTCACCTGGACCGCCGCCATGGTGCTGGAGTTTCTGACCCTCGAAACCCAAGGCAGCGCGGCCTGATCACCATGATCATCGCCGATCGGTTGGAATTGATCCGGCGAAACGTCTTTGCCTTGCCGCCGTTTGCAGGCTGGGTGCCGGAGGCATTCGCCGCGCGCGCGGTGGGCGCGCAACATGCCATCTTGGCGCGGGCGATTTGGCCGGATGGGGGCGTTTGTGTTCACGTTGCGCAGCCGGGCGGCTGCGCTAACCCGCTTGGGGCCTGAAGGCCGGGCACTGGGCGGGGTCTGTCTCAATACGTGCGGCGCCGACAATATCCAGACAATAAGGGACAGCGGCAAAGACTGCTGTCAGGCAGGTTGCTATTGCCGCGGGTTTGCCGGGCAAGGTGATGAACAGGGTTTTCCCGCAAATCCCGGCGCTTTGGCGTGAGAGAATTGCTGTTGGCACCTCGCGCAGCGATGCGCGGCGCATTTCCTCGCCAAAGCCGGGGAGATCGAAATCGATGATATCCGCCAGCGCTTCGGGTGTGCGGTCGCGCGGGGCAGGGCCTGTGCCGCCTGTTACCAGCACCAGATCGGCCCCGCTATGGGCAAGGCTGCGCAATGTTTCGGCAAGCCCCGCGCGCCCGTCCGGAACGATCTGCCGCCGCACTTCAAAGTCAGAGGTGATGACGGCGCGCAGCCACGTTTCTGCCGCAGGGCCGCCCAGATCGGCATATTCGCCCCGCGCGGCGCGGTCAGACACTGTCACGATTGCGATCTGCGCGCGCTTATGCGGCATGGCGCAGCCCTGCATTCAGGCACCAGCCCAGAATGGCCGGATGTTCGGCGGGCAGGGCTTCGGCCAGCCCCTCTGCAAAGGTTGCGAATGCGGGCAGATTCAGGCCATTCACCCCCACCAGAACCGGGATGCCCAGACACAGCGCTTCGGCAATCGCGGGCGCAAAGCCGCGCCCTTCGGCTTCGGTCTTGCCAAATTTATTGACAATCAGCAGGTCTGAACCGGGCAAAGCGGCCTCTGTTGCCGCCACGGCCTGTGCCAGAATGTTGGTATCCAGCGTGCAGCCACGGGCCAGCGCGCCGCGATCTTCGCTGATGCGCAAAACCGCGCCCGTTGAGAGAAGCTGCAAATCCATATCGCATTTGCGCCGATCTGCGCGCGCTGTGTTGGTTTGCACTGTTCCGCACAAGCGCAAGCGATTGTCCAAAGCGGCAACCACTTCGGATAAAAACAGATCATTCGCGCCCCGTCCGGGCAGGCTGATATATCCCAGTTTCATCGTGCATAACCCTTTTTCCCAAGATTTCCGGTGTATCATAAAGTTCTGAAGATTATTAACCTTGATATAAATCAATTATAAATTCAGTGCATGGCTATGTATAAAAACAGTTATGGTGCTGTAATTTTGTAATTAAAGGCAAATCAAGGCCCCCTCGATTTTGCCAAGCGGAATATACAGATGATGATAGTCAATCGTAACATGCCCGCCCGGCGCACCATTGCTGAGTATCCGCACAGCCCGGTTGCCAAAGTGGGCCAAGGTGGCAGGCGGGCCAGTGGCCTTGCATCCGGGCCTTATCATGGCTTGCCCCTCTCTTGTTCAGGCAGCGTGAAGCTGAATGCCCTCTATCCGGGCCTGTGCCACCAGCGCCGTGGTGAAATCCGCAGCCGCCCGCGCCCATGCGGCCTTGGCATGGGCATCGCGCAGCCGTGGCAAAATGGCGTCGAATGGCAGCACCGCACCGCGCGCGCGGGCGTCCAGCCGGATCAGGTGCAAGCCGAAGCGGGTTTCCACCGGATCGCTGATCTCACCCTCGCGCAGCCTCTCCAGCGCGGCTTCAAACTCTGCCACGGTATCGCCCGCACCCAACTGGCCCAATAGCCCGCCATTATTCTTGGAGGAGCAGGCCGAATGATGGCGCGCCAGTTCGCCAAAGCGGCGCGGATTGGCACGCAATTCGAGCAGCACAGCATCAGCCTGCGCGCGCAGGGCGGCCATATCATCCTGACGGGGGAACAGGATATGCGCGGCCTCATAAAGCGAGGGCGCGCGGAAACGGTCGGGATGGGTATCATACACGCGGCGCAATTGCGCATCATTGGCCGGGGCGGGGGTAATCGCCACCTCGGCAAGCTGGCGGATCAGCGCCTCGTCTTCGGTTTCCACCTGCCCCGGCGAAACGTCTTGCGGGTCAGGGCGCAGCCCGCGCGCGCGGGCCTCTTGTAGCATGATCTCGCGGATGGCGAGGGCGCGCGCGGCGGCTTTCCATGCCAGCCCCGGTTTTTCCTTCGGGGCGGGGTGGTTCTGTGCTTCGGCCGCTATGCGCGCGGCCGAGATTTCAATCCCGTTGACAAAAACAGGCGGCAGAAGCGGTTTCATAGGCTGGTTTCCTTATTCAGCAGGCGTTGGGGCTTTGGGCTTGGCGGCCATGCCCGCAGTGCCCGAAGCGCGCCTGTCACGGGCAAAGGGCCGCAGCCCTGTGCGCGCGGGCTTTGCTCCATCGCGAGAGCGCACGATCTGATAGCCCGGCCGCCATAGAAAGCGGATTGGAACCGACAGCATGTGAACCAGACGCGTGAAGGGAAACAGGGCCACAATCACCATGCCAAGGAAGATGTGGAACTTATACAGCCAATGCACATTGACCACCTGTTCCCATGCGTTGATCTGCAAGCCCATCACGGATTGCGACCATGTCATGAATTGCACCATCTTGGAGCCATCCATGTGATCCAGTGTCAGGATGATCGTGCCCATGCCGACAACAATCTGCACCCAGAGAATGCCAAGGATGGCGATATCGGCAAAGGTGGAATTCTTGCGAATGCGCGGATCAGTGAGCCTGCGATGCAAGAGCATGGAACAGCCGATAAAGGCGGCTGTGCCTGCCGTGCCGCCGATGATGACGGCCATCCACTGTTTCAGCCCATAGCTTATGCCCAGGGCATCCAGCAGCCAGATTGGCGTGAACAGGCCCACAAGATGGCCGAAGAACAGCACGATAATCCCCACATGGAACAGCACCGACCCCAGGATCAGCTGTTTGCGCCGCAAAAGCTGGCTAGAGGAAGATTTCCAGGTGAACGGATCACGCTCGTACCGTAGCGCCTCCAAGTCTTCGGGGTCGTCATCCTTTTCGGATAACAGCGCCTCGGCCTCTGGCGTGGTGTGCACCTGCGCCAATGCCACCAGCGCGGCCAGCACGGGGGTATAGACGCTTTCGCGCCGTGCAAGGCGTTCTGCCAGTGCCACAAGGATATGGCCCGCATCGGCCAGAATGGCCCGCGCCTGTTCTGGCGTTTGGGTGGACAGGAATTCCAGCAACACAGGCAAATGGTCGGGCAGTTCCGGCCCCACCAGATCAAACCCGCCTGCGCGGTAGGTTTCCAGCAAATCCACCATGGCACCGCCCCGATCGCGGCTTTCGCCGTGAATATGCTCGAACAGGTTCAGCGAGAGCGTGCGCGCGCGGTCAAATTGCAGGACATAGCGTTCCTGCAAGTCATAGATGTCACCCGCCGCCAGTTCGTTCAGAAGCGGTTGCAGCGTGGCAAGCTGGCTGGCGGCGAGCAGGCCATCACCTGAAAGCACCTGCCATATTTCAGGGATAGCCGCCTGCAATTCATGGGTTGGATAGGTGAGCAGGGCCGAAAGGGCGCGATATGTTTTCATGGTTGGATAAACTCCTGCGGGCTGCGGAATTTCTTGCCGCCAGAAAAGAGCGACGTGCCGCTGCTGCCGGTTGAACAGCCATTGCCATCGGTAAAGCCGCAGCCCCCCTTCAGATCATAGGCATCTTCCACCAATTCGCGATGTGTGGTCGGGATGACAAATCGATCCTCATAATTGGCAATCGCCATCAGTTGATACATCTCGTCAATCTGCTGGGGTGTCATGCCAACGCGCTTGGCCACACCGATATTGATCACCCCATCCACGGTTTTTGACCGCATGTAAGAGCGCATGGCCAGCATCCGTTCCAAGGCGCTGACAACGGGGGCTTCATCGCCCGCGGTCAGCATATTGGCCAGATAGCGCACAGGAATGCGCAGGGATTTCACATCTGGCATGTCATCCTGCGCGCTGATCTTGCCAGCCTCTGCCGCGTTCTGGATCGGTGAGAGCGGCGGGATATACCAAACCATCGGCAGGGTGCGATATTCAGGGTGCAGCGGGAACGCCACTTTCCATTCCATCGCCATCTTCCAGATGGGCGATCTCTGCGCGCCGATGATCCAATCCTCTGGAACGCCTTCGGCGCGCGCGGCCTCGATCACTGCGGGATCGTTGGGATCAAGGAAAACGCCAAGCTGTGCATCATAGAGATCATCTTCATTCTCTACCGAGGCCGCCTGCGCGATCTTGTCGGCATCATAGAGCAGCACACCCAGATAACGGATGCGGCCCACGCAGGTTTCCGAACATACGGTCGGCTTGCCGCTTTCCGATCCGCGGATAGCACAGGGTGCATTTCTCGGATTTGCCCGATGACCAGTTGTAATAGATCTTCTTGTAGGGGCAGCCCGAAACGCACATGCGCCAGCCGCGGCATTTTTCCTGATCAATCAGCACCACGCCATCATCTTCGCGCTTGTAGATCGCGCCAGAGGGGCAGGACGCCACACAAGCGGGGTTCAGGCAATGCTCGCACAGACGCGGCAGATACATCATGAAGGTATTTTCATATTCCCCGTAAATATCCTTCTGGATGCCCTCGAAATTGTAATCCTGCGAGCGCTTGGCGAATTCCCCGCCAAGGATTTCTTCCCAGTTTGGCCCCCATTCAATCTTTTCCATCCGCTCGCCCGTGATCTTGGAACGCGGGCGCGCGGTGGGGAATGCCTGCATCTCAGGCGCCGATTTCAGATGGTCATAATCGAAATCGAAGGGTTCATAGAAATCATCGATTTCGGGCAAATCGGGATTGGCGAAAATATTGGCCAGAATGCGCCACTTCCCCCCCTGTTTGGGGACAAGCTGGCCATTGTTGTCACGCTTCCAGCCGCCATTCCAGCGCTTCTGGTTTTCCCAATCCTTCGGGTAGCCGATGCCGGGCTTGGTTTCGACATTGTTGAACCACGCATATTCAATGCCCTCGCGCGATGTCCAGACATTCTTGCAGGTTACAGAGCAGGTGTGACACCCGATACATTTATCGAGGTTCAGAACCATACCGATTTGGGCACGTACTTTCATTCTGCGGCCTCCAGCTTCGCGGGCTTGTCCAGCCAATCCACGTTTTCCATTTTCCGAACGATCACCATTTCATCGCGGTTTGCGCCCACCGTTCCGTAGTAGTTGAACCCGTAGGACAGTTGCGCATAGCCGCCGATCATATGGGTGGGTTTGGGCACAGTGCGCGTGACCGAGTTGTGAATACCCCCGCGCTGGCCTGTGATCTGGCTGCCCGGTGTATTCACGATCTTTTCCTGAGCGTGATACATGAACAGCGTGCCTTCTTTCATCCGCTGGCTCACCACGCAGCGCGCGGCAATCACACCGTTGGAATTGAACACCTCCACCCAGTCGTTATCGACCAATCCCGCCTTCACGGCATCCACTTCGGACAGCCAGACACATGGCCCGCCCCTGTTGAGCGTCAGCATCAGCAGATTGTCGGAATAGGTGCTGTGAATGCCCCATTTCTGGTGGGGGGTGATGAAATTCAGCACCACATGCTTTTCCGCCGATTTCAGCGATTTGGTGGCGTCGGCAGTGATCGTTTTCAGATCGACAGGGGGGCGCCATGTGACGAAAAACTCGCCAAAGGCCCGCATCCATTCGTGATCCTGATAGAGTTGCTGGCGGCCAGAGACAGTGCGCCACGGGATCAGCTCGTGCACATTTGTCCAGCCTGCATTGTAGCAAACCTCCTCAGATTCAATGCCCGACCATGTGGGCGAAGAGATGATCTTGCGCGGCTGGGCTGCGATGTCGCGGAAGCGGATTTTCTCGTCCTGCTTCACCTCTGCCAAATGGGCGTGGCTTTGCCCGGTGGCCTTTTCCAGAGCATGCCATGCCTTGACCGCAACCTCGCCATTGGTTTCGGGGGCCAGCATCAGCACCACTTCGCAAGCGTCAATCGCCGTTTCTATCCGGGCCATGCCTTTGGTGGGGCCGTCCTTATGCGTGCCATTCAGGGCCTTCAGGTGGTGAACCTCGGTCTTGGTATCCCATGCAATGCCCTTGCCACCATTGCCGATTTTTTCCATCAGCGGGCCAAGCGCCGTGAAGCGGGCATACAAGTTCGGATAATCGCGCTCGACCGCGATATAGGCAGGCGCGGTTTTGCCGGGGATCAGATCGCATTCGCCTTTCTTCCAGTCCTGCACAAACGGCTGCGCCAGTTCGCCGGGGCTGTCATGCTGCAAGGGCAGTTGCACGATATCCGTTTCCACACCCAGAATTTCGGGCGCGACTTCGGAAAATTTCTTGGCAATCGCCTTGAAGATTTCCCAGTCCGATTTGCTTTCGTAAGCCGGATCAACCGCCGCCTGAAGCGGGTGGATGAACGGGTGCATATCCGATGTGTTGAGATCGTCTTTTTCATACCAGCTGGCGGTTGGCATAACGATATCGGCATAAACGGCCGTGGTGGACATGCGGAAATCTATGGTCACCAGCAGGTCAAGTTTGCCTTCTGGCGCTTCATCATGCCATTTCGCCTCCAGGGGTTTCTGGCGGCCTTCCTGCCCCAGATCCTTGCCCTGCACCCCGTGGCTTGTGCCCAACAGATGCTTGAGGAAATATTCATGCCCCTTGCCGGAAGACCCAAGCAGATTGGAGCGCCACACGAACAGGTTGCGCGGCCAGTTTTCGGGCGCGTCCGGGTCTTCGCAAGACATCTCCAGCGTGCCTGCTTTCAACTGCTCTGCCACATAGGCGGGAATGTCCTTGCCTGCCGCCTTGGCTGCCGCGCCTACGTTCAGAGGGTTGGTTTTCAACTGCGGGGCAGAGGGCAGCCAGCCCATCCGCTCTGACCGGATGTTATAGTCGATCAGGCTCAGGCTTTCCCAATCGCCCTCTGGCGCGGTGGGCGAGAGGATGTCTTTCGCTGTTACCGTTTCATACCGCCATTGGTTGGTATGGGCATACCATGCAGAGGTGGAATTCATGTGCCGGGGCGGGCGCGCCCAATCCAGCGCAAAGGCCAGCGCCGTCCAGCCCGTTTGCGGGCGCAGTTTCTCCTGCCCCACATAATGCGCCCAGCCGCCACCCGACTGGCCCACGCAGCCACACATCACCAACATGTTGATGACAGCGCGGTAATTCATATCCATATGATACCAGTGGTTCATCGCAGCCCCGATGATAACCATGGATTTGCCACCCGTCTTTTCGGCATTGCTGGCGAATTCGCGGGCCACATGGATGATCTTGTCACGGCTGACGCCTGTGATCCTCTCCGCCCAGGCAGGCGTGAAGGGCATATCGGCGTTGTAATCATCGGTGACGTGATCGCCGCCAAGGCCACGATCCAAGCTGTAATTGGCGCAGAACAGATCAAACACCGTTGTCACCAGCGCCTCTGACCCATCGGCAAGCGTGATCTGCTTTACAGGAACATTGCGCGCCAGCACATCGCCGCGCGCGTCATTCTCCCATTGGCCAGAGGCCATGCCGCCGAAATAGGGGAAATCAACGCGCACAACATCGTCGCGATCCTCGTCAAGGATCAGCGAGAGCTTGGGCGAGATTGCCGCGCCTTTCGCCTTCTCCTCAAGGTTCCACAGGCCCTGTTCGCCCCAGCGGAAGCCGATAGAGCCATTGGGCGCCACCAGCTGCCCCGAATTCTCATCTATGCAGATGGTTTTCCAGTCCGGGTTATTGGCCTCGCCCAAGTTATCGGCCAGATCAGAGGCGCGCAGCTGGCGGCCCGGCACATAGGTTTCGCCTTTCTTGTCCAGACGGACAAGCATGGGCATATCGCTGTATTTGCGGCAATATTCCTCAAAATAGGGAACTTGCCGATCCAGATGGAACTCGCGCAGGATGACGTGGCCGAACGCCATGCCAAGGGCCGCATCCGTGCCTTGTTTGGCGTTCAGCCAGACATCGCCAAATTTCGCGGCCTCGGAATAGTCGGGGCAGATGACGGCGGATTTGGTGCCGCGATAGCGTGCCTCGGTGTAGAAGTGCGCATCCGGCGTCCGTGTCTGCGGCACGTTGGAGCCCCAAAGCAGCAAGAAGCCAGCATTGTACCAATCGGCACTTTCCGGCACGTCGGTCTGTTCGCCCCATGTCATCGGAGAGGCAGGTGGCAAATCGCAATACCAGTCATAGAAGGACATGCAGACGCCGCCCATCAGGCTCAGATACCGCGAACCGGCGGCATAGCTGACCATCGACATCGCCGGAATGGGCGAGAAGCCGAAGACGCGGTCTGGCCCGTATTCCTTGGCGGTATAGGCATTCGCGGCGGCGGTGATTTCTGTCACCTCGTCCCATGTGGCGCGCACAAAACCGCCTGTGCCGCGTTTGCGGGTATAGCTGGCACGCGCGGCGGGGTCGGTCTGGATGGCCCGCCATGCCTCTATCGGGGTCATATGCTGGCGCTTTTCGCGCCATAGCCGCATCAGCGCGCCGCGCACAAGCGGCGTTTTGACCCGGTTGGCCGAATACAGATACCAGCTATAGCTTGCCCCGCGCGCACAGCCGCGCGGTTCGTGATTGGGCAGATCAGGGCGCGTGCGCGGGTAATCGGTTTGCTGGGTTTCCCATGTCACAATCCCGGATTTGACATAGATTTTCCACGAACAAGACCCTGTGCAATTCACCCCATGGGTGGAACGCACGATCTTGTCATGGCGCCAGCGGTCGCGATAGACATCTTCCCAGTCGCGGTTTTCGGTTGTGGTCTGGCCGTGGCCATCTGAAAATATGTCCTTGCGGGTGGATTTCAGAAAGTTCAGGCGGTCTAGAAGATGGCTCATGGCTGTCTCCGTTCAGGTTAAGGAATTCAGCAGGCGCGCGGGCGCGCGCCCGCAGGCATTCAGCAGGGGAAAGGGGCGTTCTTGCGGGCATAAAGCACCCAGTTCAGCACCACATTGAGCGCGAAGAACGCCGACAGCCCCCAGAAAACAGGCGCGGCAGACGCCTGCGCCGCAAAAGACCAGGCAAAGAGCATCCCGAACAGGAACGGCCCATAAGCGGCAATTGCAGCGGTAAAGCCGATCACGCCGCCCGCCTGACGGGGGGCAAAGAGCATGGGCATCTGTTTGAAGGTGGAGGCGTTGCCAATCCCGGCAAAGAAGAACAGTGCCAGCATGCCCGCAACGAACATCGGAAAGCTGGCCAGACTATCCACGCCGGTCACGATCCAGGCCACAAAGCCCGCGCAAAGCAGCATCCCGATTCCGGCCCAATGCGTCACGCGCGCCCCGCCCAGCTTGTCCGAGACAGGGCCAGCCACCACGCGGCTGGCAGAGCCGATCAGCGGGCCATAAAACGCCCAGGCCAAGGGATCTGGCGCGCCGTCATATGCGCCATAGATCAGCCGGATCAGCAGCGGAAACGTGGCCGCCAAGCCCGAAAAGGCGCCGAATGTCATGATATAAAGCGAGGTTTGCGCCCAGGTGTGGCCTGATCTGAAAATATCGAACTGTTCGCGAAAGTTGGAGGTGATGGGCACGGATTTCAGGAAAATCCAGGCAGTTATGCCAAACACCGCCACAAAGGGGATCATCACCAGCGGGGCGTTTTGCAGATAGATCTGCGTTTCAACCCCTGCGCGCGTCATGGTCTGCGGCTCTCCCACCCAGGCCATGCGGCCCAGAAGGGCAAAGCCGATGACCCAGGGCGTCACGAATTGCACCACCGACACCCCGAAATTGCCAACCCCCGCCTGAATGGCCAGCGCCGTGCCTTGCAGGCGTTTGGGAAAGAACATGCTGGTCGAGGGCATGAAGCTGGAGAAATTGCCCCCGCCCAGCCCCGCGAGAAAGGCCAGAAGCATCAGCACCCAATAGGGGGTTTCGGGGTTTTGCACCGCATAGAACCACCCCACCAGCGGGATGAGAAGCGAGAGCGTGGAGAGCGCGATCACATGGCGCGTGCCATAGATGGGCACAAGAAACATATGGATCAGGCGCAATGTACCGCCCGCAAGGCCGGGCATGGCGGCCAGCCAGAACAGCTGGCTGGCGCTGAATTGAAAGCCGATCTGGGGCAGCCGCACCACGAGCGCCGATACCAGAAACCATGTGATGAAGGCCATGGTCAGGGCGGCTGTGGTCAGGATCAGGGTTGTCCAGGCTTGGCGCTTGCCGCCCGCTTCCCAAAAACTGGTGTCTTCGGGTTCCCAGCGCGGCAGCCATGTGCCAGACGCGACAGCCGATGTTGAAGGAGTTGCCATTGTCTTTTACCTTTCAGGAGCTTTGGCATTGGCCCGTGGGGCGGAACTGCCAAAGGCAATGGGTCAGATGATTTTGGGCGATTGTCCGGAGCGTGCCGGATCTGGCACGACCCCCCGCAGGGCCGCGCGCAGATCGTCGATGGATTTGAATTGCGCCTTGATCTGGACGATGCCGCCGCGCTCTGTCAGTTCCACCTTGTCGGATGTGGCGAAGATCTCTTCGATCTTGGAGATGGCGGCTTTCTTCTCGGCAGCTTCGCGGGCAATCTCGCGGTCAACCGAAGAGATGATATATTCATCCCCGAAACCGCCCTCTGGCTCTACCAGCCAGAAATAGCACACCACCCAGGCCAGGAAGGCCCCCGCCGCAATGATGAAGAAGAATTGCTGTGGTGTGACGAACATGAACACGAACAGATAGAACACCGCACCCACATTGCCGTAAGCGCCCGCCATGCCCGAAATCTGCCCTGTCAGGCGGCGTTTGATGGAGGGGATGATGCCGAATGTCGCGCCCTCTGCCCCTTGCACGAAGAAGGAACAGCCGATTGTTATGGCAATGGCGATAATCAGCGGCCAGTTGGAATTCAGCAGGCCCATCAGCACAAAGCCTATGGCAATGCCGAACATATAGGCCAGCATCACGAAACGGCGGTTGCCAAAACGGTCAGAGACCAGCCCGCCCATGGGGCGCGCAAACAGGTTGACGAAGGCGAAGCTGGCCGCAATCAGGCCCGCCGCAGCGGCTGTCAGGCCCCATGTTTCCTCAAAGAACATGGGCAGCATGGACACCACAGCCAGTTCCGCCCCGAAATTGGCGAAATAGGTGGCATTCAGCGCGGCAACAGATTTGAACGGGTATTTGTCATCTTCCGGCACACCCTTTCTCAGGATGGGTGCGTTTACCCGGATGGCTTGGGTGATCTGATAGGTGACGACCACCGCAATGGCACCATAACATATCGCGGCCGTTATTGCGTCTATATAGCCCATCAGCTGAATACGATAGACGAGGATGGAAAGGATCCCCACCAGCGGCACGATGAACAGGCACAACAGGATCAGATCGCGCCAGCTGGAAACTTCCAGCGCCGAAGCCTTGCGCGGTTTTTTATGTGTATCGGCGCTGGGGCCATCGGTGATGGCAAACCAGTAAAACACCCCATAAGCCGCCATAACCGCGCCCGATGTGGCAATGGCATAGCGCCAGCCGTCATCGCCGCCATAGAGTGTAAGCGCAATGGTGGGCAGGGTGATCGCCGCCGCAGCAGAGCCGAAATTGCCCCAACCGGCATAAAAGCCTTCGGCAAAGCCAATATCACGCGGCTTGAACCACAGCGCCGTCATATGGATGCCCACAACAAAGCTTGCGCCGATAGAGGACAGAACCAGACGCGACATGAACAGCACTTCGCGCGTATCGCCAAAGGCGAAAACAAAGGTGGGTGCGGCCATCAGCACCATCAGAACCGAAAACACCCGCCGCGGGCCGTAACTATCCAGCGCCATGCCCACGATTATCCGGGCGGGGATTGTCAGCGCCACATTCGCGATGGCAAAAAGGCGGATATCATCGCGCGTCAGCCACTCCACAGAGCGCAGCATCGAGGACGCCAAAGGCGCCATGTTGAACCAAACATAGAAGCAGATGAAAAACGCGATCCATGTCAGATGAAGCGCCTTTATCTCTGCATTCTTGAAACGGAAAATATCGCTGACTTGCATGTCAGTCCTCTCAGTCGGCGTGCGTGGGGATGATCAGCAGCGGGCAGGGCGCGCGGCGTGCCAGAAAGGCGCTGGTAGAGCCGAAGGTCATATGGTCGAACTCTTCGACCAGCGCATCCAGCTTGCGCGCAATGAAGTTCAGCGGGCCGGGATCGGGCTTGTGACTGTGGCGCGCCATGACCAGCAGATCAGGCTTGCGCTCTTGCACCGCGCGCAGGATCATTTTGCGCGCATCACCTTCCGCGATCAGAACAGAGGCTGTAAAACCCGCTGCCGCCAGATTGGCCGCCGCAGCTTCGGTGCCTTTTTTCTGTTCGGCATATTGCGCAGAAAACAACTCGTCCGCCCCCGCGGTCGCACTGCCCACATCCTCGACCACCGAAATCAGCGTGATTGCCGGTTTCAGCGCGGATAGCAGCGCGCGCACTGTTTCCAGAGCGATCCGCGCATTGCGGGAATTGTCATAGGCCAGCATGACATGCATCGGCGACTCCTTGCGGTTCGGGGGCTGGTGCGCACCCGTTCGGCAGGACAAAGTCACGCAAGGGCGTGTAAAAACTTGATCCAGATCAAGATTAAATAAACGCGCCGATAAATCGCGCGCGGATTGAAACCTGCACAAAACAGGCTTGATAGGTATATTATTTGAGAAAAGCTTTTGTCTTTTGGCGCCATGATATTTATGTAGCGTGGAATTGATTTTTATCAGGCCCAATAAGGAGGCGTCATGCGACCGGAAGAATTGCCAGAGATTCGCCATTTGCACCTGTTTCGGGACATGTCGCATGCGAATTTCGAGGCATTGATGGCCAGTTCCTATGCACAGAATTTTCCGCAAGGGCTGGAAATGATCCGGCAGGGCGATCCGGCGGATTTTTTGCATATCGTGCTGGAGGGTTCGGTGGAATTATTCGCCCGGTGGGGGGGGCGGGAATGCACGATGGCCGTGTTGCGCCCGGTCTCGACATTCATTCTGGCGGCCAGCATTCGCGATGCCCCCTATCTGATGTCTGCCCGCACGCTGGAGCGCACGCGGATCATCCTGATCCCGTCATCTGATTTGCGGGCCATGTTTCGGCGCGATAGCGAGTTTTCGGTCTCTGTCATCAACGAGCTTGCCGCGTGCTACCGCTCTGTTGTGCGCAATGCCAAAACATTGAAACTGCGCAATTCGCGAGAGCGTGTCGCTTCTTACCTGTTGCGCCAATCTTTGCTTGCGGGGGGCGCGCCGTCTTATGTGCTGCCGGTAGAGAAGCGGCTCTTGGCGTCTTATCTGGGCATGACGGCGGAAAACCTGTCGCGCACGCTGCGGGCCTTGGAAGATGACGGGTTGAAGATGGACGGCGCGCGCGTGATCATTACAGACCGTGCAAAGCTTTCGGCATTGGCGCAGCCTGACAAACTGATTGACGGCCCAGAAATGGAGTCCAATGAGAACGGATCTGGGTTGCCCATCTCAAGCAGGTAGAGTGCCCGCTTGGCGCGATGTGGTCTGAACGGCAATCCGCGCCTTGCCCAAGGCAGATAGGCGCGCTTCCCTGTCACCACCGCAATAGAGTGCATGGGCCTTGTCTTAGCCGGGGTCTGACACTGTCACATCAGCGGGCAGCCTTGCCGCGATGATGCGGCGCGCATTCACAAGGTCATTGTTTTCTGCGCGTGTCTGTGCCGCCGCCAGATCATGCCCATGTTCCAGCCAACGCGCGATGCAGCGTTGGCGCAGGATATCTTGCGGCGTGTCCAGCCAGATCGAGAGATCCCACCGGGCAGCCAGATCGGCCCAGGGCGGTTCGTTGAAAAGCAGGTAATTTCCTTCGATGATCACGATCTCACAATCGGGCGCAATGACACCCGCACCCGCCACAGCCAGATCGCGCGCGCGGTCAAACAGGGGATAGACCACTTCGCTCTGGCCGCGCAGGCGCTGCACCAGCGCCGCAAACCCCGCCGCATCAAATGTTTCCGGCGCGCCTTTGCGGGCGCGCAGGCCGCGCGCATCCAGAATGCGATTGTCCAGATGAAAGCCATCCATCGGCACCAGTTCAGCATGAAGCCCCTCGCCGCGCAAGGTATCGCGCAGCGCTGCCCCCAGCACGGATTTGCCGCTGGCAGGCGCACCCGCCACCGCAACCAGCTTGCGCCCATGGCCTTTAAGGCTGCGCAGCCGCGCCATTAGATCGGGCGGCAGGGGATCAAAGGGTTTGGATATGCTCAAGACGGGTTCCTCGCAAATCAGGTGCCGGGCAGGGCTTTGGCCGCATTCTTGCTTGCGGCGCGCGCCGCGCTTTGGAAGGTGGTGAAAGCCTCTGCATATTCCGCTATATGTGCGGCATCGGGCAAAACCTCTCGTGTATCGCGCGGGGGGGTGAGGATATCGTTCGCAGCACCGCCCGTTGCCGCCAGCAGCCCCAGCCGCGCGGCCCCCAGGGCGGCACCATGCGCGGCCTGTGATGCAGAGACCTCTATCGGCAGGCCCAGCACTGTGGCAAGCAATCTGACCCAATAGTCAGACCGCGCGCCCCCGCCCACGGCATAAAGCCGCTGCGGCGCGGCCCCGGTGGCGCGCAGCGCCTCCAGATTGTCGCGCAAGCCGAAACTCACGCCTTCCAGAACGGCGCGTGTCATCTCGGCGCGGCCCGACATTGCGCCAATCCCCGCAAACCCGGCGCGCAGATGGGGGGTGTTATAGGGTGTGCGCTCTCCGGCCAGATAGGGCAGATAGAGAATTGGGCCGGGGCGGTGCAGCCTGTCGCCAAGCTGCGCGACCAGGGCTTGCGGCGGCTGCCCAACCAGATTTCCCAGCCAGTTGAGGTTATCCGCCGCAGCCAGCATGACCCCCATCTGAAACCATCGGTCGGGCAGGGCATGGCAGAAGGTATGCACAGCCGTTTGTGGCGCGGGCTGGCAGCTATCGCGCGCAACCATCACCACGCCAGAACTGCCCAGAGAGACAGCGCCAGCCCCGTCTTGCAGCAACCCCAGACCGCAGGCCGTGGCGGCATTGTCACCCGCCCCGCCAGCCACTGTGACAGGGGCTTTCACACCCCAGGCGCGGGCCAATTCCGGGCGCAACTGCCCGGCCATGGCGCTGCCTTCAACAAGCCGGGGCATCTGGCTGGCCATCATGCCAGAGCGCGCCAGCAGATCATCCGACCAGCCCCGCGCCCGGATATCCAGCCAAGATGTGCCCGACGCATCCGAGAGATCGCCGACATGATCTCCCGTCAGAACATAGTTCAGATAGGCGGCAGGCAAAAGCACCTTGGCCACGCGCGCAAAGACATCCGGCTCTTGGGCGCGCAGCCAGTCCAGCTTGGGCGCGGTGAAGCCCGGAAAAACGATATTGCCGCTAATCTGGCGAAAGGCCGGGTCTGCATCCAGTTTGGCGGCCTGCGTATGGCTGCGCGTATCATTCCACAAGATGCAGGGGCGCAGCACAGCGCCGTCTTTATCTATCAGGGTTGCGCCATGCATCTGCCCGGAAACGCCAATCCCGCGCAGATCGGAAAATCCCGCATAGCCCGCGCGCAACTGTTCCACCACCTTTTGCAAGGCCGTGATCCAGTCTGCCGGTTCCTGTTCTGACCAGCCATCATGGGGGTGCGATACCGGGATGCGCTGTTCTGCCTGCCCGACTATTGCACCTTCGGCATTTATCAGCAGCCCTTTCAGGCCCGATGTGCCCAGATCAAGGCCCAGATAGCAGCTCATGCGGGTTGCCGTGCCACATAATGCGTGATCGTGGCTTCCACCCCTTGCGCCGCCAAAAGGGAATACCAGTGGCAAAACGCATCGGCAAAGCGCGGGGCGTCCTTCACCTCGCGGTATAGCGGCAGATGGCCCAGCCATGCGGCAGGGGTTGTTTGCGCCGCCTGTGCCGCCGCCTGAAGGCTGGGCCAAAGCGGGTCATTGGCCTCTATGATGCTGCCATCTTCGCGCTGGCCCAGGCAATAGCGCGCCCACAGCGCAGAGGCCAAGGCCAACCCGTCCACAGGCAGGCCCCGCGCCAGCCCGTCGCGGATGGAGGGCAGCAAAAACCCCGCATGGCGGCTGGAGCCATCAAAGGCCACGCGCCGGGTGGTATCGCGGATTTCGGGGTTGGCAAAGCGCCCCTCTATCAGATCAATATAGGCCATGGCCGATAGCCCCGGCACGGGCGCCACATGCGGGGCAATCTCCTCGCGGGTGATCTTGCCAAACATCGCGCGAATGCCCGCATGCGCCATGGTGGCCGAAATTGTGCCAAGGCCCAGCAATTCGCCTGCGGCACAGATCACCTGATGGCCGCCATTCAATATGCGGATTTTCATGGTTTCATACGCATGCACATCGGGGGTGAACACAGCGCCTGCGCGGCCCCAATCGGGGCGGCCTGCGCAAAAATCATCCTCTATCACCCATTGGCGAAAGCTTTCATGCGTAACAGGGGCGGCATCTGCAATGCCAAAGCCCTGCGCAAGGGCAATCTCGCGCGGCCCTGTGGCGGGCACAATGCAATCCACCATGCTGTTGGGAAAGCTGCATTGCGCCGCGATCCAATCGGCCAGATCAGGATCGGACAGGCGCGCAAGGCCCAGAACTGTCTGGCGCAAAACTGCGCCATTGCCTTGCAGATTGTCACAAGACAGCCCTGTGAACGGCCCCAATCCGCGGGCGCGCCGCAGGCGCAATGCGGCCACCATTGCCCCAAAGGCCGTGCGCGGGGTGGTGGGGTGGCTGGCATCATGGCGGATATCGGCATGGGCTGTATCCAGCGCGCCGGTTTCGGGGGCAAGGTAATAGCCGCCCTCTGTCACTGTCAGCGAAACGATGCGGATATCTGGCTGTGCCATGCGCGTAATCAGCGCGGCATTGTCGCTCTCGACGGGCAGGAAATCAATCATTGCGCCGGTCACTTCGGCGGATTTGGCCTGTGGATCAAGCTCTATCAGCGTGGTCAGGCAATCCTGGGCCAGCAGTTTCGCGCGCATCGCGGCATCACCGGGGCGCACGCCTGCGCCAATGATCGCCCAATCCTGCGCCAGCCCCAATTGCATCAGGCGGTGGGTATACCATGCCTGATGGGCGCGGTGAAAATTGCCCAGACCGATGTGCACAATCCCCGCATGCAAGGCGTTGCGGTCATATTGCGGGACAGACACACAGGCCGGAAGTTTGCCCAATCCCGCCAGAGACAGGGGTATCAGCTCATCCATTGGCCACCATCCACATTATAGGTTTGTGCCACGATGTAATCGGCTTCGGCTGAGGCCAGAAACACGGCCATCCCGGTCAGATCTTCGGCTCTGCCCATGCGCCCGAACGGGACACCCGCGCCCACTTCGCGTTTTTTCTGGCCCGGCGCCTTGCCTTCATATTTCGCAAAAAATGCGTCCACCCCGTCCCAATGTTCGCCATCCACGACACCGGGCGCGATGGCGTTCACATTGATCCCGTGTTTGATCAGATCCAGCCCTGCCGATTGCGTGAGGCTGATAATCGCGGCCTTGGAGGCGCAATAGACAGCGACAAGCGCCTCTCCACGCCGCCCGGCCTGAGAGGCCATATTGATAATCTTGCCCCCACCCCCGCGCGCGATCATATGCTTTGCAACAGCCTGAAGCGTGAACAGCGTGCCGGACACATTGATATCAAAACAGCGCGCATAATCGGCGCGTGTAATCTCTGCGATCGGGGCGGCGGTGAAAATGGCGGCATTGTTGATCAGAATGTCAATCTGGCCAAACTGCGCCACAGTTGCCGCGATGGCGGCGTCGATGCTGTGCTGGCAGGTGACATCCATCTGCACCGCCAAGGCACTATCCCCCAAAGTGGCGACCTCGGCCTGCGCGCGTGCGATATCTATATCGGCCAGCACCACCCGCGCGCCTTCGCGGATATAGGCTTTGGCAAAGGCCAGACCAATGCCGCGCGCGGCCCCGGTGATCAGGGCGGTTTTTCCGTGCAACCGTGTCATGCGATGCGCAGCCCCTCTGCATCAAAGCGGTGGATCATATCCGCGCGCGGGGTCAGATAAATCTGATCGCCATATTTGAAACCGACCTCGCCATCGGCGCGCACGGTCACACTCTCGCCCAGCCCGGTGTTCTGGACATGGAAAAACGTGTCAGACCCCAGATGTTCCGATACCCCGACAACGCCCGGCCATTTGCCTTCGCTTGCGGAAATGCTGATATGCTCTGGCCTTATGCCAATGGTTGTGGCGTCATGCCTGGCCGCTTCTGGCCCTGTTATCAGGTTCATTTTCGGAGAGCCGATAAAGCCCGCCACAAACAGGTTGCGCGGCGCGCGATACAGTTCCAGCGGGCTTCCCACCTGTTCGATATGGCCTGCGCGCAGCACGACAATCTTGTCGGCCATTGTCATCGCCTCCACCTGATCATGGGTCACATAGACCATGGTGGTTTTCAGGCGTTTGTGCAGCTCGCTGATTTCCAGCCGCATGCCAACGCGCAAGGCGGCATCCAGATTTGACAGCGGTTCGTCAAACAGGAATGCAGAAGGTTCGCGCACAATGGCACGGCCCGCGCACCGTCTTATGCGGATACAGCGCATAGGATTGAAACACCATTGCCAGGCCCCGCTTGGCGGGCGGGATGGTGGCGCTGGGCTTTCCGTCAATCCGTATCTCGCCCGATGTGACATCTTCCAGCCCTGCAATCAGGCGCAAAAGCGTGGATTTGCCACAGCCTGACGGGCCAACAAAGACCGCGAATTCGCCATCCTCTATTGTCAGGTTCAACGGCGGTATGACAGTGACATCACCAAAGCGCTTGGTCACCTGTTCCAGAACGATTTGTCCCATGAGAGTTGTTCCTTATTTCACGGCGCCAAAGGTCAGACCGCGCACAAGTTGTTTCTGGCTGAACCAGCCAAGGATCAGGATTGGCGCAATCGCCATTGTCGAGGCCGCAGAGAGTTTTGCATAAAACAACCCTTCCGGGCTGGAATAGCTGGCGATGAAGGCTGTCAGGGGTGCGGCGCGCGCCGCTGTCAGGTTCAATGTCCAGAATGCCTCGTTCCAGGCCAGGATGATGTTGAGAAGCACCGCGGATGCAATGCCGGGGATTGCCATGGGCGTGAGCACATACAGGATTTCCTCACGCAGCCCCGCGCCGTCCATGCGCGCGGCTTCCAAAATCTCGCCGGGGATTTCCTTGAAATAGGTGTAGAGCATCCACACCATGATCGGCAGATTGATCAGCATCAGGATAATCGTCAGCCCGATGCGGGTATCCAACAGGCCAAGCTGGATGAAAATCAGATAGATCGGATACAGCACCCCAACCGCAGGCAGCATCTTGGTAGAGAGCATCCAGAGCAGAATGTCCTTGGTGCGGTTCGAGGGCACAAAGGCCATCGACCATGCGGCAGGTATGGCGATGATCATGCCAAGGATCGTTGATCCCCCGGCAATGATGATCGAATTCCACAAGAACCGGCTATAGTTGGAGCGTTCCTGCACCACGCGGTAATTTTCCAATGTCCAGTCAAAGAAAAACCATACGGGCGGATCGGAAATCGCCTGTGCCTCGGTTTTGAAGCTGGTCAGGATTGTCCACAGGATCGGGAAAAAGAGCACCAGCCCGATACCCCAGGCGATAGCGGTGTTCAGGGTCTTGCGTTGTGTCGTGACAGAGCGTGCCATGCCTTCCCCCTTACCGATCCAGATTTTTGCCAACGATGCGCATGAGAAGCAGCGCAAAGATATTGGCCAGAATGACCGCATAAATCCCCCCGGCAGAGCCAAGCCCCACATTCTGGCTTTCCAGCACGCGCTGGAAGATCAGATATGTCAGGGTGCGTGTGCCAAAAGAGCCTTGGGTCGTGACGAAGATTTCGGCAAATATGGCCAGCAGAAAGATGGTCTGAATCAAGATCACGATGGTCACGGCGCGCGACAGATGCGGCAGGATGATATGCCAGAACCGCGACAGCACCGGGGCGCCATCCATCTCCGCAGCCTCCAGTTGTTCGCTGTCGAGGGATTGAATCGCCGTCAGCAAGATGAGTGTGGCAAAGGGCAACCACTGCCAAGACACGATCAGGATGATCGACAGCATAGAGGCATCCGACAACCAGATCACCGGATCGGCCCCGAAATAGCGCCACAGATGCGATAACAGCCCGTTATTGGGATCCATGAACATATTCTTCCACACCAAGCCGGAAACGGTTGGCATGACAAAGAAGGGTGCGATGACCAGAATTCGCACAATCCCCTGGCCCCATATGGGCTGATCCAGCAGGATCGCCAGCAAAATGCCAAGGATAACCGTAATCAGCAGCACACCGCCCACAATGATCACAGTGGCCTGAATTGCGGGCCAGAAGGCGCTGGAACTGACAAACCGGGCGTAATTTTCAAACCCGACCCAGCCCTGAAACCCGCCCCGCAAGGGCAAGAAACGCTGGAAAGAGAAAATCAGCGTCAGCGTGAGGGGCACCAGCATCCAGCCCAGAAGCAGGATGACCGCAGGAGCCAGCATCAGCCGCGCAGAAAAGCGCGAAGCCTTTGTGGACATGGCACTGGACTTTCTTCAGGGCAAGCCGGGCTTGCCAGTGGCGGGCAAAGCAAGAGGGGGACAACCGGGGCGGGCCAGACCCGCCCCGGTGCAAGCAGGCTTAGTAGCCCGCTGCTTCCATTTCATCTGTCACCAGCGCCTGTGCCCGTGCAAGGGCCTGTTCCGGTGTCAGTTGTCCGGCAACCATGGCCGAAAACTCTTGCCCGGCAGATGTGCCGATACCCGCCCATTCCGGGATCGCAACAAACTGGATACCCACATAGGGAACCGGCTCAACAGTCGGATTGTTGGGATCGGCGGCATTGATGGAACGCAAGGTCATGTCCGCAAAGGGCACGCTGGCATATTCCGGGTTCTCATAAAGCGAGATGCGGCTTCCGGGGGGTACATTTGCCCAGCCTTCCCGCTCGGCCACCAGTTCCAGATAATCCTTGGAGGTCGCCCAGTTGATGAACTGCATCGCGGCCTCTTCCTGCTGCGTGCCTGCCGGAATGGCCAAGGCCCAGGCCCAAAGCCAGTTTGCCCGCTTTTCCAGCCCGTCCTTGTTGGGCGCAAGCGCAAAGCCAACACTATCCGCCACAGTGGAATCGCTGGGGTTTGTTACGAAGCTGGCCGCAACAGTCGCATCAATCCACATGCCGCAGCGCCCTTGCTGGAACAGGGTCAGGTTTTCATTGAACCCGTTATTCGCCGCACCGGGCGGGCCGTAGTTTTGCAGCAGATTGTTGTAGAATGTCACCGCTTCCAGCCATTCGGGGCTGTCCAGCTGGGCATTCCAGTTTTCATCGAACCAGCGTGCGCCAAAGGAATTGGCAACCGTGGTAATGAAGGCCATATTTTCGCCCCAGCCAGCACGCCCGCGAATGCAAATGCCGTTGATGTTGTTGTCACGGTCGGTCATGGCGGCTGCGGCGGCTTCGATATCGGCCCATGTCGGTTCTTGCGGCATTTCCAGCCCGGCAGCTTCCATCAGATCGGTGCGATACATCACCATAGAGCTTTCGCCATAAAACGGCGCGGCATAGAGGCTGCCATCGAAGGACAAGCCAGCGCGCATGGCAGGCAGGATATCATCGATATCATAGTCTTCGGGCAGGCCATCCAGAGAGACAAGCCAGCCGCGCTCTGCCCAGATCGGGGCTTCATACATGCCGATTGTCATGATGTCGAACTGGCCACCACTGGTGGCGATATCTTGCGTCACGCGCTGGCGCAGGATGTTTTCTTCCAGGATCACCCATTCCAGGTTGATGCCCGTTGCTTCGGTGAATTCGCTGCTCAGACCCTGCATGCGGATCATATCGCCATTATTCACGGTTGCGATTGTGAGTGTCTGGGCAAAGGCGCCTGACGCTGTAACAAGCGCAATCGCCGTCGATGCCACAAGTGACTTTCCATGTCCCATCTGAGTCCTCCCTGAACGATGTGGGTGCTTCGGACATTAGTGGAAATATTATCACGCGGTCAATATAAATTTTACTCGCGATAAATTTATGCCGATTTCCGCAAGACAAGCTTTGTGGGATACAGGAATTCTTCGCGGGTATCGGGAATCGCGCCATCTTCGACCATGTGAAACAGCACCTCTACCGCCTTGTTGGACACGGCATCATAATCATGCGCGACAGTCGTCAGCGGTGGGCAGGTGAAGCGTGAAACGGGATGATCATCGTGCGACATCACCCGCATTGCGTGGCCCTCGCCATATCCCACCGAAAGCCCCATCTCGAAACAGGCCGTCAGAAACCCGACAGCAAGCCGATCATTGCTGCACAGCACTGTATTGGTGGGCAAGGCGTTCTCTGTGATGGCTTTCAACCCGCCCTCATAGCCAATACGCTCGAAATCCCAGCCTTCGCCTTCGATTTTGATGATATGCGGCGCCAGCCCCAAGCGCTCCATATTGGCGACATAGGCAAGGCGGCGCTTATTCGCATTGGGGTTGGCGGGGTTGCGCATTTCGAAAAACACAGGCGATGACCCGGTGCGCACCAGATATTCCACGCTTTGGGTCACAAAATCATTATTGTCAGAGCCAACAAAAACCTTGCCCACCCCGTCTATATTGCTGTCAAAAAGCACCGTTGGCACATCGGCGCAAAACCGTTCTATTGCTGCCCGATCCGACACCCGCCCAAGGGGGGCCAGCAATACCCCGGCAGGTTTGAGCACGCGCAAACTGTCCAGAATCGCATTTTCCAACTGCTGCTCGCCATGGGCTGAAAACAGGATCGGCCAGAACCCGGCATCAATGCAGCGCCGTTCGATTTTGCGCGCGATTTCGGCAAAGAAGGGATCTGCCAGATAGGGCACAACCACGCCCACAATCTTGGTCAATTTGCGATTTTGGTTCATCGCGAAGATATTGGGGCGGAAATCATAATGCTCCAGCGCAGCTTCTATCCGCTTGCGCGTGGTCTGGCGCACGCTGTCTGGGTCTTGGAAATATTTTGAAATTGTCGGGCGCGAAATGCCACTGACGGCCGCGAATTCTTCCATATTCCGAATTTTCTGCCCGCTCACCTGATCCCGCCCTTCATATCTCGGCTACATACAAATCTTGCCGAGTTTACAGTAATATTTTCGCGCGCAAACTTTCAACCTGCAAATTGAAAAATTGGCGTCTGAAACGCAGGGATGCTGCCGCGCGGGGGGCGGCAGCATCTTGCAATAGGGGCGGTATGGGATCAGGCTGGGGGATTTGCGTCTTTGACCAGCCCTTCCAGCACGTCGCGCCACTGCGCTTGGGTTGCTGCCTCCAGCCGGGCGGGGCCTGCTTCCAGCATCTTGTGGCGCATACGTTCTGCCAGTTGCAGCCGCCAGTCATCTGCCAAGACAATGCCTTCGGCCTGCGCCCATGCCTGTGCCTGCGCCACAAAGGGCTGGCCCTGCACCACGCTATCGGCAAATAGCCGCTCTGGCCTGCGTTCAACCCTGTCCAGTTGCACGGCCAGATCGGCGATGGGAAACAGGTCTTCCACCGTGGACTCCGCGTGCCCGGTAATGCGCGACAGCGCCAGAATATGTGCAGTGTCATTCATACGGGCCGCAAGCGCGCGCCCGGATGCAGACCCATCCAGCACCAACCTTGGCGCCTGTGCCTGTGTCTCGCTCAGCAGACGGGCCATGACCTGCATAACCTCTGCCCCGCAGGCGGGGGCAAATACCATATCACGCTGTGGCACGAATTGGCCGGATGCGATGCTTAATGTCTTGATCACACTCAGATAGGTTTGTTCCACCCGGCTTTGAACCAGCACCGGTTGCGCCCCGCCCATGCTGACCTCGGCCACCGCCAGATTAAGTGCTGCGCGCACCGCAAAGCCTGCCCCGCGCTGGCTGTCGCTGCCCTCTGCCTCCAACAGATCACCGCTGACACGGGTAGAGCCATCCTTCCCCACAAACACTTTGCGCGCGCGTGCCAGGCGATCGGCATCTACCAGAAACGGCGAATGGGTGGTGTAGATGATCTGGTTTTTCTGGGCCAGCCCTTCAAAAAACGCTGAAAGATCGCGCTGCGCCAAAGGGTGCAGGGAATGGCCCGGCTCATCCAGCAGCAACACGCAATTGTCATGCGCGCCCCCGGCTTCATGCAGGAACACCAGAAAGAAGCTTAGAAACCACTGCAACCCGGTTGATCGGTGTTCCAATTCCACTTCCTGCGGGCGGCGGGCATCGGCCACCCAGATGCGGAAATGGTTGCCATCTGCTTCAAACCGAAAGCGGTAATCGCCCTGCTTCCACCATTGCGCAAAACGCTTGGTCAGCTTTGTTCCCGCCGATTGCAGCAGGATAGAGCGGGTGCGCTTGGCTTCTGCGATCTGGGCCAGAATTTCCGGGTCTGGCTTCGCCTCCTGGCCGCGCGCGCGGCCCCAGAGGCTGCGCATCAGCCCGGCCTTGCCTGTCTGTGCGATCATCCGGGCTTCGGCCTCGTCGCGGATATCGCGGAAATCGCGGCCAAGTTGCAGGATTTCTTGCGCCTGCACACCCACGAAATCAAACAGCACCCGCAAGGTGCGCGCTTTGGCGCTTTCTTTCGCGCCCAGATCGGCGCGGCCCATGTTTTCCACCACATGCGGCAGGTAAATTTCGGAATCCAGATTGCCGTAGTTGGAATAGTACACAAATCGCGGCAATTTCGCGATGACAGCGCGGCGCAGATCTTCGCGCGTGGCGGGGTCTGGCGCGATCATGGCGGCCATATGCTGGCCCAGCGCCTTTTGCAGATCGCGCAGCAGGGGCACAACATGAGAGGTTGCGGGCGGGTCTTCGGGGATCAGCGCGGCCACACTGTTGCGCGCAAGCCGCAGATCGTTTCCGGTAATCGTCTCCAACCCCTGCAATTCTTCCAGCAGGCTTTCAACCAAGGCCCAGGCAGAGGCGCGCAGCGGGTCTGCGCCAAGCTGGGCAAGGGTGCTGCGCGCCTCTTGCAACGCGGCCAGCGCGGCGGCAATGGCGGCGGTATCGTCGCGCGCGAAATCGGGAAAGGCAATCTGATAGCTGCCATCATACAGCCGCGCGACAGAAACGCGCCGCGCGCTGGCTTGGGGGATTTTCGCCAGTTCCGCCAGATGCGCGGCCTCGTGCCCGGTATCAAATTCGGCGGTGATGAACTGGAATTGTTCGGGCGCATTGCGGATCGTGGCAAACAGCGCCTTGGGGTAATCCGAAGTGGGCTGCACCTCGCCACCGCTGGCGGGGTTCAGTTTCCACAGGGGCATCAGCAGATTGGTCTTGCCGGATTCGTTGACACCGATCAGCGCGGTGACGGTATCGGCCTCCAGCCAGCCCGAATCCATGACCGAGCGGAAATTGCTGACACGGTAGCGCAGCAGCGTGAAGCCGGATCGGGCCGCGGGCTGGGGGGCGATATCTGTGGCAAGCGGAAAGGCTGTCTCATGGCGCATGGCGCAGTCTCCTTTTCAAAAATCAGGGAACAGGGTCTGGTTTTCGGGTATTGGCTCTGGCAACGTCTGGGCGGGCAGGCTTTGCGCGGGCAGGGTTGATGCCATCTCGATCAGCACGATGATGGCAATCAGGCCCGCAATCGCTGTCTGGCCCAGCCGCCACTCTGTTGCTGTCTGTGACAGTGCTTTGGGCACAGCATGGCCAAGCCTGCGCGCGGCGCGGCGCTTGGCAGCAAGCAGGCTGTCGGCGCGCGCCCCAAAAGCCCGGAATGGCGCTGTCAGATGGGCCACAAACAGCGCAGGGCCAATGCGCCGTGCATGGGCATAAAGCGCCACCGCCCCTGCCAGCCCCATACCTGCGGCCAGTGGCCAGATGCCCCCCGGCGCGGCCTGCGCGATTGGCGTGGCCAGTTCCTGCGCCAGAACGGGCCACAGCAGCGGCAGCGCCAGCACCCCACCCGCCACGGCAAGAAACGGCAGCAACAGGGCCTCTGGCGCGATCTGGGCCGGGGCTTTGGGCGGGCCAAGCCAAAGCAGCGCAATATAGCGCGCCATCAGCAGGGTTGTTGCCATGCCAGACAGGGTAAGCGCCACAACCAGCCAAGGCAGCCAGATGGGGGAGGCGTTTGCAAGCGCGGCTTTCAGGGCCTCTTTGCCCAGCCCGCCAGAACTGGCAGGCAGGCCCGCCAGAACAAGGGCCGGCAACAGCAGCGCCAGTGTTACGCCCAGCCGCGCGGCATGGCCTGTTTGCGCGGCAAAAGCGCCCGTGCCCAGAAACAGCGCGCCCTTGGCCAATGCGTGATGCGCGGCGAGATATACCAGCACAGGCAGAATGGCCCCCCATGCGGCAGGCACCATCAGCCCCGCACCCAGCCCAAGCGCCAGAATGCCCATCTGGCTGACACTGGAAAAGCCAAGCACGGCTTTCGGGTTGGTCTGCTGCACCCCGATCAGAAGGGCCGCAAAGATCGTAACCATGCCCGCCGCCATAAGGACGGTGCCGTGATCGCTGTAAGCGACAGCGCCCAGCGGCAGAATGGCCATCATGCCAAACAGCCCGGCCTTGATCATGGCACCCGATAGCACGGCGCTGGCAGGCACGGGGGCTGCCCCATGGGCAGGCGGAAGCCAGAAATGCAGCGGCATGATCCCCAGCTTTACCCCAAAGCCCAGCAGCAGCAGCGCAACCGCCATATCCGAGAGCACAGCGCCGCGCAGATCAATCAACAGCAGCGATTGCGCCTGCACTGCCGCCAGCACCAGCCCGGCAAAAAGCGCCAGCTCTCCCACCACCACAAAGCCGATATACAGCCGTGCCGCCCCTTGGGCCGCCATATCGCGGCTATGCAGCACCAACCCGTAAGAGGCGAAACTCATCAGCGCGAAACAGGCATAAAACCCCGCAACATCCTGCGCCAGCAACAGCCCCATATTGCCCGCCTGCGCCATCAGGAACATAACCCCGAAACTGGTGGCGCGCGCATCCGCGCGCAGCCAGTGGCGCGCGCTGGCCCCTGCCGCGCACCACAACACCGCAGTAAAGATGACAAACAGGCGCGAAACCTCGTCCAGCCCCAGATGCAGGCCCAGCACCAGCCAATCGGCCTGCGCGCCTGTGGGCGGATCGGCCAGCAGCGCCAGCGCCAGTGCGGGCAGTGGCGCGAAGGGCATCATGCGCCAGATCAGGGCGCGCGCCTGCGGCGCTGTCAGGCCCAGCGCAAGCAGCAGGGGCAGCGCGATGGGGGCGGAAAGGGCAAGAAAGCTCATGGGTTTATTCCTGATACTCTATGGCGACAATGAAGCGCGTCCATTCCAGCGGGCTGAAAGGGGCACTGGCAAAGCTGCCCGCGACCAGCACCAGAACAGCCGTTGTCACAGGGGGCGCGGCCAGCATCCAGCCAATGCGCGGGCGTCCGGGGGCGCCCGCTCCTTCCGGGGCGGCATCGCGGAACCAGGCGCGGTGCAGCATGGGCAGGAAATACACAGCGTTCAGCAGGCTGGAGCCAAGCAAAACCGCAATCACCCACCCATGCCCGGCGTCCAGCCCGCCTTGGGCCAGATACCATTTGCTGACAAACCCGGCCAAAGGGGGCAGCCCGATCATGGCCAGCGCGGCCAGCGTGAAGGCCAGCATGGTGCCGGGCATGGCGCGGCCTACGCCATCCATCTGGCTGACGCGCTTCACGCCCAGACCCTCGGCCAGATTGCCCGCCGCCATGAACATGGTGATTTTCATCAGGCCCTGATGGATCAGATGCGCCAAGGCCCCTACAGCGGCAATCGGGCTTGCCAGCGCCACGCCCAGCGTGATGTAGCTGAGCTGGGAGACCGTGGAATAGGCCAGCCGCTTCTTGATGTCATCTTGCGTAATCGCCCTGAGCGAGCCGTAAAGGATTGTGACCGCCGCCAGTGCCGCCAGTGGCGCTGTCACGCCAAGCGCTTGGGCGGTGTCTATCCCGAAGACCTCATAAACCACGCGCATGATCCCGAAGGCCCCGGCCTTCACCACCGCCACCGCATGCAGCAGCGCGGAAACAGGGGCAGGGGCCACCATCGCAATGGGCAACCATGCGTGGAATGGCACGAGTGCCGCCTTGATCCCCAAAGCCCCGATCAGCACCACAAACAGCAGCTGCGCGGCCAGCGGATTGGTGGCCGCAAGATCGGCCAGCATGCCGCCTGCGACAAAATCCGTGCTGCCTGCCAGCACCCACAGTGCCAGCGTGCCCAGCATCAAGACCAGCCCGCCTGCCAGCGTATAGATCAGGTATATCCGGCCCGCGCGCAACGCTTCGGCATTGCCGCGATGGATGACCAGCGGATAGGTGGCCAGCGTCAGCAATTCGTAAAACACAAGGAAGGTGAACAGATTGCCAGACATGGCAATCCCCACGGTTGCCGCCACACACAGGCTGAAAAAGCCGAAAAACCGCGCACGATGGGGGCCATGTTCCAGATAGCCCACCGAATAGACAGTGGTAATCAGCCACAGCACGGCAGAGAGCGCGATGAACAGAATGGCCAGCGGATCGGCCTGAAGCTTGAATTCCAGCCCCGGCAGCATGGCAAAGCGCAGATCATAGATCACCCCTTGCGAGACTTTCAGGCTCAGCCATGCCACCAGCGCCACTTTCAGCGCGGCCATGCCCAGATTGATGGCCGTGCGCAGCCTTGCTGCGCGCTCTGGCAAGGCAAACAGCACAGGGGCCGCCAAAAGCGAGGTAAGCAGAATGAACAGCGGCAGTAAGGGCGCATCCATCATTTCGCCTCTCCCAAAGCATGACCGATTTCAAGAAAGCCCAGCAGCGGTGCGGCCAGCAGCCCAAGGGCAATGGCCATCATGGCCAGCGTCAGGGGCGCAGCATCTGCCAGCGCCCAGCCCTGATGCTCGCCCACGGGCGCGCGCACCCTGTCAAAGCGCAGGAAGCCTGCAAAAACCCGGCTGAAATAGGCGACTGACAGCAATGTTCCCGCCATTGTCACGCCCACCCAATGCCAGTAGCCCGCCGCCATTGCCCCTTCCATCAAGGCCCATTTGCCGATGAAACCCAACGAGGGGGGCAGGCCGATCAGGCTGATTGCGGCCAGCGCGAAGGTGAATTGCGCCAGCGTGGGCCTTATGGGCGCGCGATCCAGATCGCGGATCACATCATGCCCGATTTCATCCTTTATGCGCCCGGCCGCCAGAAACATGGCCGCCTTTGCAACACCATGCGCAAGGATCAGCAGCGCCGCCGCTTTCCAGCTGTCGCTTAGCCCTTGCTCCCCGGCCCGCGCGAAGGCCACAAAGATCAGCCCGATCTGTGCCACGGTAGACCACGCCACCAGCAGTTTCAGCCGCTCTGCGCGCAGCGCCTGTATGCTGCCCCAGATCACCGCTCCTGCGCCCATGACCCCCACCAGCGTGAGGAATGTTTCAGACGGGAAGGGCATATGTTGCGCCAGCCGCAGCACGATATAAAGCGCGGCTTTCACCACCAGCCCCGACAGCAGCGCGCTGGCAGGGGCAGAGGCATTGGCATGGGCCGCAGGAAGCCAGAAATGCAGCGGAAAGAGCGCGGTTTTCAGCGCCAGCCCCACAAACATCAGCGCAATAGCCGCAATCAGCGCGCCACTGGGTTCGGCCCCGGCAAGGCTCGCGAAATCCAGCCGCCCAAGGTGCAGGTAGATGAACCCCACCCCCATCAGGAACAACAGCGCCCCAAGAATAGAGGCATACATATATTCCAACCCCGCGCGCACCGCCGCCCTCGTTCCGCTCAGGACTGTCAGGCCCACCGCGGCCAGCGCGATCACCTCTATCATCACATACAGGTTGAAAATATCGGTGCTGAGATAGACGCCATTCATTCCGGTCAGCAACAGCAGCCACAGGGGCCAGAAATACTGCCGCTGGCGGGCCTGTTCCGGGCCGCGCAGGCTGCTGAGCGCTGACAGACTGACCAGCAGGCCCACAGCACAGCTTAGCCCCAGCATGGCCACGCTCAGCCCATCGGCGCGCAGGTCTATTCCCAAGGGCGCGCCCCAGCCGCCAAGCGGCAGGATCACCGCGCCGTTTATCAGCACATCGCGGGCAAGTGCGATCACGGCGCCTGTGGTCAGGGCCAGGGTTGCAAGCCCGATTGCGCCAGCCGCGCGCGGCAGCATGAAGGCCATAATCGCGCCGAACAGGGGCAGAAAGATTGACAGCATCATGGGCGAGAGATCAACGCTCATCTTCGGCCTCCAGACTGTGCAGGCGGCGGATCAGGGCAAGGGCCACAGCTGTGGCGCTGACCATAACGACAATCCCGGTAATCACCAGCGCATGCGGCACGGGGTCGGGCGTGCCCGGCGGTTCGCGCCATGCGCCCACCACCAGCAAAAACCCCGCACCCACCGAGCACAGTTTCAGCGCCAGCACGCGGCGCAGCCTGTCTTGCGCGCAAAGCGCACCCACAAGGCCAATCCCGAACACGGCAATCCCCGCCGCGCCATAAATCATATCAGGTGTCATCTTTGCCCCCATGTTTCAGCGCCACGGGTTCACGCCCGTGAAACAGTGCAGCAAGTGTTACAGCGATGGAGAGTGTGACCATCCCCTCGATCAGCAGGATCAGGGTTTTGGCGTGCGCCAAAGGGTATTCAAACGCCACACGGCCCCCGCTGGCCACCAAAAGCGCCACCAGCGCAAAAGCCGCCGTCCCCAGCACAAACCCCCCGCGCGCGATACCGCGATGGGCAGGCTGCGGCACATAGGCGCGCGTCAAGAGCAGCAACAGACCCACCGCCGCCAGCACCGCGCCGCCCTGAAACGCGCCGCCCGGTGCTTCGGCGCCCACCCACAAAAGGTAAGTGCCCACCACCACAATCGCAGGCAGCGCCAGCCGCGCGAAACCTTGCCAGACTTCGCCCATCACGGGGGCGGGCGCATCGGAAAGCCCGCGCTCTATCTGCCAGACGGCAATCACGGCGGCCAGCAGGACAACCACTTCCATCAGCGTGTCATAGGCGCGAAAATTGAGCAAAACGGCGGTGACAGGATGTTCCACGCCACTTTGGGGCATGGCTTGCGCCACCAGCCCTTCAAACCCTGGCCCTTCAAACCCCGGCCCGGCCACAGGGGCACCCAGAAAGGCCACGGCCAGCCCCAGCGTGATCAGGCCGCAAAGGGCCGCGTTGGCCAGCGTTACACCAACCGGCACAGGGGGTGCAGAGATTTGCGCCTGCGTGACTGTGGCGCAGCGCAGATGATGCAGCGTTTTCAGCAGCAACGCGCCGGTAACGCCTGTGCCAATCGCGGCCTCTGCCAGCGCCACATCAGGGGCGGAAAGCCGCACCCATGCCAGCGCAGAGACAAGGCCAAACACGATGAACACGACAATCATGGCAAAGCTCTCGCGCGCCGCAAGGGCTGCCACGGCCAGCGCAACAATGGCCAACGCCAGCAGCAGATCAAAGATCACCAGCGGGTCAGTCATGGTGCCCCCCTGCCAACTGGCGCGCATGGCGCGCGATCAGATGGCCGCAAGTGGCGCTGGCCAGCGCCACAAACCCCCAGACCAGAGCAATGCGGAACACCGCCCCACCTGTTCCGGCCTGTAGCGCCACACCCAGCGCAATCAGCGCCAGCCCCAGCCCGTCAGCCTTTGTCAGCGCATGCAGGCGGCAAAAGACATCGGGAAAGCGCAACAGCCCGACAGTACCCGCAACAAAGAACACAGCCCCAAGCCCGATAAGGCCCGCTCCAAGCAACTCCAGCATCAGCGCGCCCCCCGTTCGGCCAGCACTACGAATGCCACCAGCGTAACAGCCCCCAGCAGGGCAAAAACAAGCGCGACATCCAGCAGCGCTTGCATTTGCATCACTTGCGACAACACCAGCAAAATGGCGACAGAGGCCGTGCCGAACAGTTGCGCGGCCAACATGCGTTCTGCCGGGGCAGGGCCTCGAAAGACGCGGAACAGCCCCGCAAAGATGGATAAAAGCAGCACGATCAGGATCAGGGAGAGGAAATTTGTCATCAGGAATGCTCCGGGGATGGGGGCAGGGCAAAGAGTGCCCGAATGCGGGTTTCCAGATCGGCCAGTTCTGGTTCCAGCGGCGTGCGGGCATCCAGCATATGCACGATCAGCGTATCGCCATGGATTTCGGCAGACAGCGTGCCGGGCAAAAGCGTGATCGTGTTTATGAACATGACCCGTGGCGCGCCCTGTGGCAGTGTCAGCGGATAGGGGCGGAAACAGGGGCGCAACCCCATATCTGGCGCGAAGGCGCGGCCCGCCACATCGATGGCGCCGCGAACCGATTGCACAGCGAACCACAGCGCAAAAGCCAGCGCGCCGCGCAGTGACAGCCGCCAGCCCGGCGCAGGCGGCATGAAAGCGCCCAGAGTGGCCCCCGCCAAAACCGCAGGCAGGCCAAAGACCACTGCATCTGCGCGCCAATTTGTCAGCAATCCCCAAAGCACGGCCAGCACCAGTGCAGATGTCAGCCAGCGCCGCAGGCGCGGCCTGCGCTGTGGGCCTGCATCGGGGCCTAGATCGGGCTCGCTATAGGGGCGCAGGGCAGGAACTGCCCGTGTCTGGGGATGGTCTTGTGTCTGGGGATGGTCTTGCCTGTCTGCAAGCGTCAGGGTTTGCACCCGCGCACCCGCGTTCAGGCGCATGGGAGAGGTTGCGCACATGTGGTTTTCCCGGCAGCCGGGGTGGCGTGTTTTCCCCTGACACGGGCGCGGGCGGGGCTGCCTGTCCGTTCCGTGCGGCCAGACATGTCAGGGCTGCGCAGGGTCTGTCTGCGCTGTTTCACCAAGAACGCCCCAGATCGCGATTTCATCCCCGATGCGTGCAAAAATCGGCTCAGGATCAAAGATTTTGCGCGCATTCCCGCTGTCGGAGAGAAAACCACCTGCCCATAGGGCAAGCGAAGGATGAAACCACGCGCGCAGGCGTTAGTCCCTTGTCAACAACAGGAGGAAGCAATGTCCTTGACCGCGACCAACCAAACCCAACTTGCCCGCCCAAGCCTTCGCAAGGATGGCATGATCAGCCTGTGGGGGCGGCTGCGCTACCGCCAGCCCGAAGCGTATGATGCCTGGCTGCAAGAGCGCGACATGACCATCATCACCGCCACCCTGATGCGCCTGTCAGAGCGGCAGTTGAACCGCCTGGGCCTGTCGCGCGCCACTCTGGCGCTGGATGTGGAAGATTTGGCCCTGCGCGCCAGGCGCGAGGCCGAAATCGTCCATGAGGTTCTGGAACTGATGCAGGAGGAGCGGGAGCAAAACCGCCCGATTGCCGCAGAATGACAACACCTCACCCCTACAGGGAAAAAGCCGGGCCTGATTGCCCGGCTTTTTCATGTTCCAGCCGCGGTGCCACAAGACCTGTCCGGGCGCGGAGATGGCGCAATCACGCTGCCGCCGGGCAGGTTTGCGCGCAAACGCGCGCCACAGCCGGATTGTGCGCCACAGCAAGACAGCAGGGCCGCTAAACCTCTTTGTGCAAGACCGCCCTTCCGAAAAGAGTTGGCAGCGCCATGTTCATGTTTTATCCTGCGGCGAAGCAAAAGGGGGGCGCGTATGTCCATCATCAGCCATATCACGCTTGGAACCAATGACATCGAGCGTGCCGGCCGTTTCTATGACGCGGTTCTTGGCACTCTCGGTTTTGAGCGTTTGCCAAAGCCTCCGGGTAAGCCACCTGCCTATGAGAAGAACGGAATGCCCACGATTTACCTGTATCCGCCCGAAGATGGCCGCCCTGCCACATGGGGGAATGGCACCCATATCGCCTTTGTCGCACCCACGCAGGAGGCGGTTCACGCTTTTTACGAAAGCGCAATCCGTCTGGGCGGAAGCTGTGCGGGAAAGCCGGGGCCAAGACCACATTATGGAGCGGGTTACTATGCGGCCTATGTGCGCGATCCTGATGGCAACAAGCTGCAAGCTGTCCATTACGCAACAGCGGATTGAGGGCCGCCTTCGCTGATCGGGCATCCGCTTTATGCCGCCTTGCAAGGGCCGCGCCTTTTGTCAGGGTGCGACGCCGCGCGCGCAAACCCCTGCTGGCGGACTGCCAACAGGGCCGGGCTGCCGGCACCAGCCTAGCGCATGGCGCGGATCACGCGCGACACTTCATCCAGCTGCAAAATGGCGCGCTTCAGATAGAAGCCCTGCAAATGCAGGTGATTGGCCAGAAAGCTGTTCGCACCGGAACTGTTGAGCACCACAAGCGGCCTTTGCTGAGAGGCCTCTCGCAGGCTGTCGAGCGCTTGCAGCCAGATGCGCGTCAAGCCCTGTTGCGCGATGACGGTTTCAAAATCCCGCCCCAATTCGCGCAGCAGCAAGTAAGAGGCATAGGCCATGCCCTTGTTCAGATAAAAGATATCATCTGCAACTGTATCCAGAATAAAGCCATCGGCGCTGACATGTTCATCCACGATCGCCGCGCGCGACCCCAATTCGCTGGCCATTCTGTCAACCGTCATGGCCAGCGCATCGGCGCGGGTTTCAAAAATTGCCATTCCGCGTGCCACACGGGTATTATAGGCGCGCAAGGCGCGGGCGGCGGCCTCATACTGGGTTTCGGCGGGCTGGACGGGCAAGAAAGATTGATCCAGATCGAAAATCCAGACATCTGTGGGGAATTGCAACAGGCCGCTGGCGCGTTCCAGATCGCTGTCAATGGCAGAAGAGCCGCGCAACCGCCCGATCTGGTTTTCCAACTCCAGCGTAAAGCGGCTGATGGCACGCATCATGCCGCGCTGATAATTGGGCATGTTGTCATGGAATGCGGTGGGAAAGAATATCGGGTCATTCGCTGTCCAGCGATGGGTCATCACTTCGCGCGCAATCAGCGCTTCGGCCATGTTCACGGCATGGCTTCCACCCGCAACGGGGGCAGGGGGCGTGAAATCCAGATTGGCATCGATCCGGTGCATCAGATTGCCAAACACGCCGAAATACAGCACGAACACCCCAACCAGCATCCAGAATGCGCGTTTCACGATAATGCGCGGCCTGGTTCCGAAAACCAGCCCCGGAAGAGAGGTTTCCGGCCTTTTGGCCGGAACCTGTGGCCGGATGATCAGCTCATTGCCCATGATATACCCCTTTTGCACGGCCGCTTGCGACTGGCCGCATGCGTGCACTTCACCCCCGATAACGCGTGCGCGCGGGGTTTAATCCGAACCGCTGCCAGAGTTTTTTGAAAAAAGTTCATTTTTTTGGGGATGAAATTTGCGTGCCGTGCGTATGTCATCAAACAGATATGCGGAGGGCGGGGCGTGAGCCTGAAAACTGAAGTCACACAGCACACGGCCAGCTTGCGCCGCTATGCGCTGGTTCTGACGCGTGATGCCACTGCGGCGGATGATCTGGTGCAGGAAACGCTGCTGAAGGCGATTGACAAGGCCGATACCTGGCAGCCGGGCACAAACCTGCGCCCCTGGCTGTTTCGGATCATGCACAATACTCATATCAGCGATCTGCGGCGCGCCAAAACCCGCAGCGATGCAGCGCCGGATTTGCCAGATCCGGTTGTGCCAGACCACCAGCACACCCGGCTGGAACTGAAGCAGGTTTTGCAAGCGCTTGACCAGCTGCCAGAGGCGCAGCGCAAGCCCATCATTCTGATTGCGCTGCGCGAAATGTCTTATGCCGAGGCCGCGCGCTCTCTGGATGTGCCTTTGGGAACCTTCATGTCGCGTCTGGGCCGCGGGCGCGAGGCCCTGCGCCAGATCGTGTCTGGCCTTGGCAAAGGAAAGCTGTCTGTCCTGAAACGCAAAGGAAGCCTGTGATGACCGAGGAACCCACATCCAACCAAGACCTGGGTCTTGATGGTGATCTGCTGGCCTATGTGGATGGCACGCTTGCGCCGGAAAAAATGGCCGAGATAGAGGCCCGCCTTGCGCGCGACCCAGAGGCGCGCGCCGCCGCTGCCAGCTGGCGCCACCATGACAATCTGATCCGCCAGATGGCACAGGCGGCAGATGATCTGCCTGTCAATCTGCGCATTGCCGCGCTGGAACGCGACTTGGTTGCAAAGCTGCAAGCGCGCAAGCGGCGTGCCTTTCTGATCGGCCCGGCGCTGGGCCGGATTGCGGCCAGCGTGCTTATCTTTGCGGCAGGCTGGGGCGCGCATTCGCTATATGGCAGCGCCACGCAGATGGCGGGGGGGGCTTATCCGCAATTCGTGACAGCAACCCTGACAGGGCATCAGGTCATTCAGCAGGCCTCCTTGCAGCAAGCAGAGTTCCTGCCAGAGCAGTTGGATGAGGCATTGACCTGGATGTCCACGCAGATGCAGCGCAAAATTGACAGCCCCAAGCTGGAGAGATTGGGCTATCAGGTAGAAACCGCGCGGCTGATATCGGGCGATACCGGGCCAATGGCCATTTTCCATTTCCGCGATGCGCAGGGGAAAAGGGTGACTGTCTCCATCACGCCGCACGCGCCCGGCCAGTCAGATTACAAGCTGCGTGTCGTGCGGCTTGACAAAGACAGCCTGGCCTATTGGACAGATTCCGATCTGGATTATTCCATCATTGGCGAAGTCGATGTGGGGCAGATCACAACGCTTGCGGCGGCGGTTCGGGAGTGATTTTCCGCTGCCGCGCGGCCTATGCTGCCTTTTGCAGGGCGCAAAGTGTTTTCCAACAGCTATTGCCGAAACTCTATCGGCAGCAGGGGCAGGGCAGGTTCTGCTCAGGGTGTCGGGCATGGTTGCGCCGCGTGCAGTTCTCGCAGGCAGCGGGCCGCGTCTTTGTCTGCTTGCAGTGCAGATGGCCCGCGCAGGCCGCCCGCCCCTTGCGCTGATAGAGACACAGAGCTTGCGCGAGCAGCTTGCCGCCGCGCCCCGGCTGGCAGGGGGGCTTTGGGGCTGGAACACTGTGATCAAGCGCTTGGGGCTGCTTGCAGACTTGCGCCGCCACGCTACCCGGCGGATCACCGGCGCGCGTGATCTGGAAGGTACCAGCACGGGCCGGGCTTGCGGGCTTCGCTTGAGCGCACAGGGCCGCGCGCTGGATCGGGCCGCGCTTGGGGGCAAAAGCCCAAAAGGCTTTTGGCCGGGTGGGCGCGGGGCCTTGTCAGGGGCGCTATTGTGGTCTGACTATTCCTGAAATACTCTCGCCCCGTCACACTCTGCCACACGCACAGATCGGGGCCTATCGTATTCGGTTGCCACTTAAGCCCATTACACTGGGCGCATTATCCGCACTGGAGGCCCAAGATGCCGCAGAATAAGGAAATACCAATGATAACCCGCATGGAAACCGGAACACGGATGAGCAAGATCGTCATCCACGGCCAGACTGTCTATCTGTGCGGCCAGGTTGGCGCAGGCGAAAGCGTGGCAGATCAGACCCGCGATTGCCTGTCGCGCGTGGATGCGCTGCTGGAACAGGCAGGATCATCGCGCAACCACATCTTGCAGGCTATCATCTGGTTGGCCGATATGGCCGATTTCGCGGAAATGAACGCGGTTTGGGATGCCTGGGTTCCCGCAGGCCATGCCCCCGCGCGCGCTTGCGGCGAAGCAAAACTGGCCCGCGCAGAGTTGCGCGTAGAGATCATCATCACCGCCGCGCTGAAAGATTAGGCCGGGGTCTGCCCCTCTCTGCTGCGCTGGGTCAGATGGGGGGGCGACCTTCCCGCAGGGCAGATTGCAGTAGGGTGCGAAGGCGCGCCGAAAGCAAAAGCCCGCCCCTGTGAGAACAGGGGCTTGCAGGGGCTGACGCGCGCCGATATCTATCGTCTAACGACGATAGGCGAAAGTAAACATGCTTCCCAGCCCCAGCCCCAAGCCCAGCGTTTTGCCGGAAATTGATGACGAATCCCTTGCCGCGCTTGCCAAGGCGCTGGCGCATCCGGCGCGCTTGCGCATTCTGGCGCTGCTGGCGCATGCGCCGGGCTGCATTGGGGGGGATATCGTGCAGGCGGTTGGGCTTGCGCAATCCACTGTGTCAGAGCATCTGCGCATCTTGAAAGCGGCGGGCGTGATTGCGGGCCAAATTGATCCGCCGCGCGTTTGTTACGCCTTGGCCCCCGGTGCGCTGGCCCCTTTGGCCGCGTTGATTGCCGCGCTGGATGGGGCCAGTGGCGATCTGTCCTGTTGCGTCACTCCAGACCCGTCATAAAGGCCCGTCCATGTCTATTTTTGAACGCTATCTGTCTGTCTGGGTGCTGCTGTGCATCATATGTGGCATCGTTTTGTCAAACTTCATGCCGGGCCTGTTCGGGCTGCTGGCAGGGTTGGAATATGCCTCTGTCAATCTGGTTGTGGCGGTGCTGATCTGGGCCATGGTCTATCCGATGATGGTGGCGGTGGATTTTTCCAGCCTGAAACGTGTGGGCGAGCGGCCCAAAGGGCTGATCATTACCGTGACTGTCAATTGGCTGATAAAGCCCTTCACCATGGCCGCGCTGGGGGTGGTGTTTTTCAACCATGTCTTTGCCGATCTGATTGATCCCGCAGATGCTGGCCAATACATTGCCGGGCTGATCCTGCTGGGGGCGGCGCCCTGCACAGCCATGGTATTTGTCTGGTCACAACTGACAAAGGGCGATCCCAATTACACGCTTGTGCAAGTCTCGCTCAATGATGTGATCATGGTCTTTGCCTTTGCGCCGATTGTGGCCCTGTTGCTGGGGGTGACAGAGCTGAGCGTGCCGTGGGAAACGCTGGTATTGTCGGTGGTGCTTTATGTGGTGCTGCCCTTGGTGGCCGGGGCCTTCACACGGGCGCGGCTGGTGGCGCAGGGGGGCGCGGGCGCGGTGGCCGAGTTCACCGCGCGGATCAAGCCTGCCTCTGTCCTGGGGCTGTTGCTGACGGTGGTGCTGCTGTTTGGCTTTCAGGGCGGTGTTATCCTGGATAATCCATTTCTGATCCTGCTTTTGGCCACACCGATCTTGATCCAATCTTACGGTATTTTCGCCATCGCCTATGCCTGGGCGTGGAAATGGAAGGTGCCGCATAATGTTGCAGCACCCTGCGCGCTTATTGGCACATCCAATTTCTTCGAACTGGCGGTTGCGGTGGCGATTGGCCTTTTCGGGCTGAATTCCGGTGCGGCGCTGGTGACTGTGGTGGGGGTGCTGGTAGAGGTTCCGGTCATGCTGTCGCTGGTGTGGTTCGCAAATCGCACGGGCAAAAGCTTTCCCGCATAAGCACCCGGTTTTTGCAACAGGGCTTAAGGCGCTGAGCGGGTTTACTGCGCTTTATGCGCCGCATGGCGGCGCCGGTCTGCGCCCCACAGCGCCAATCCCACACCGCCCAGAATGCCTATGGAACACAGGGCAAGGCGCAGTGTCAGCGGCTCTGAGATGAACACAACACCCCCGGCAGCGGCAATGGCGGGCACTGTCAGTTGCACATAGGCGGCCGTGCTGCGTTCAAGCGCAGGCAGAACACTGTACCAGATGGCGTATCCCACGCCCGATGCCAAGGCGCCCGATGCGATGGCATAGGCCCAGCCTGCAAGGCTGGTTGTGGGCGCAAATGCCTGTGGCAGGATCAACAGCGCGGCGATGGGCAGGCAACGGATGAAATTGCCCGCCGTATCCACCAGCGGGCGGGCAGACCCCCGGCCCACCAATGTATAGACGGCCCATGCCAGCCCAGCCAGCACCATCAGGGCCGCGCCGAACGGGTCTGGTGCGGTTACGCCCGGCAAGACCAGCAGCACCAGGAACACAAGCGCCACGCAAAACCCGGCCCATTCCAAAGCGCCGGGCCTGTCGCCCTGCCGAATGGCCCAGCCCAGCATGCCCAGTTGCACGGCTGCAAAAAGCACCAGCGCCCCGGTTCCCGCAGAGAGTTTGAGATAGGCATAGGAAAATGCAATCGCATACAGGAACAGGGCCAATGCCCCGGTAGTGCTGCCACCGATCCGCCTGTGATCCGGCTTTGCCCCGCGCCAGACCAAAATCAGCGCCAGCATCAGCGCGCCGGAAACGAGGCGGATACCTGTATAGGCGAAAGGGTCTGCCTCTCCCAAAGCCAGGGCAAGGCGGTTGAGCACGGAATTGGCCGCGAATGCGATCATGGCCAAAACCGTTAGCCCTGCGATTTTCACGGCTGTTGATTGTGCCATTCTGCCCCATCCTGCTGGCTGGTGTCAGCCTGTCACGCCCCTGCGCTACCAGATGCGCGACCACGCGGCAAGCAATGGCGCGTCGCTACCATCTTAGGGCTTTTGGGCCAGCCAAGGCGCCGATAACGCCAACAGATGCAATTGCAAACCCATATGCGGGCAGCACGAATAGCGCTGCATCCTGATCGCAATACAGCGAATAAATTGCCCCTGCGCCACTTCCGGCCATCACTCCGGCAGCTGCGCCCGCCAGACGCGGGCGCAGCGCTGCGCCATTTGACAACGCCCAGAACAGACCCCCAAGCACAGGCAAGGCCAGAATTGGAATGGAGGCCAGACAGGTGAGCAAAGACGGCGTGGCCAAGGCCGCGCCCAAACCGGAAAAACCGCCATTTGCCACTGTCATGGCAAGAGCAAGCGCATATAGCCCTGCACATATGGCCAGCACCACCAGCCCCGGTTTTTCAGATTGTCCGGGATGAACCAGAACAACCGCAAGCATCCCGGCGCAACCAAGCGCGATGACAGGAATAATCGTCTTGAGCACCGTTACAGAGGTGAGGGCCTTGGCCAGATCAGGCCGAGGCCCCCAGAACAGAAGGAAAAGCGCGCCGCAGACCAGAAAGGCAAGCGGCAGCGCAACCTTCAGGCGCTGCGCAACGGTTGGGCGCGGCAAAGTATCTGCGGCAAGAGCTGCGATCAATTCATCAGTGTTCATTCGATCATCCTTTGGCGCAATTCCGCGATGCTTTTCAATGCCCGGTGCAAGGCCACGCGCACGGCCACCTCTGTCATCCCCAGGCGGTTGGCTGTTTCGGTTGTGCTTTCACCCTGCTGGCCAAAGGCGCGAACGATTTCGGCTGCGCGCGGTTCCAGCGCGGCAAGCACTTTCTCCATGTCATGCCCCTGCATCGGGTCTGGCCCCGTCTCGGCGGGCAGCGTGTCGACAAACTCGTCCAGCGACAGATCAATCTTGCGCCCGCGCGCGCGGAACGCATCCACCACCTTGTGACGCGCAATCGCAAAAAGCCATGGGCGCAGGGCGGCATCTTCGCGCCAGGTATGGCGTTTGGTGTGTATGGCAAGAAGGACGTCTTGCAAGATATCCTCGCAGGTCTCCGGGCCAAGCGCGTTTCCCCGCGCGCGCACAAGGCTGCGCAAAGGCGGTGTGATGGCCTGCAATAGCTGCCGATAGGCTGTGCTATCCCCGCAATTGGCCGCGCGCATAAGTTCCTCCAGGGTTTTGTCCAAATTCGTCACTACCTCAAACCAAGTCGCGCAAAACGGGCTGTTTGTTACGCATGACCCTGCCGAAAGACTGCGAATAATCAAGTGCGCGCTTAGCGCGGTCACAACCCTGTGAGCGCTGTAACAGAGACAGCGCAAGCCGCGAACTGCTGTGTGGGACAGCATTAAAGCCCCCACCAACAGGAGATATCATCATGACGACCAAATCCTTTGCCCTGCCGCTTGCCGCATCTCTGGCCACTGCTCTGAGCATGGCTCATGCCCCCGCTTTCGCGCAATCCAGCGCGATGGAAAAATGCTTCGGCGTGTCTTTGGCGGGGCAGAACGACTGCGCCGCAGGCCCTGGTACAACCTGCGCCGGTTCATCAACTGTCGATTATCAAGGCAATGCCTGGACATTGGTTCCCGCCGGGACATGCGCCGAGATCGAATTGCCCGCAATGGCCGATGGCACAGCGCGCCAAGGTTCCCTGGAGGAACTGACACGCGATCTGCCCGCTGCCTGACCTGCCGCCACATCCACAAACCAACCCCCCAGACGGGGCGGGATATGATCCCGCCCCAAGGACAGGAGCCGAAAATGCCCCGATTGCCGCTGACTGCCGGGCTTGGTTTCAAGCCAGAGCATTTTCACGATATAATGGCCGCGCCCGATGCGGTTGGATTTTTCGAAATTCATGCCGAGAATTACATGGGCGCAGGCGGGGCGCCCCATGCGATGCTGGGCGCGCTGCGCGCGCAGCATCCCTTGTCTGTGCATGGTGTGGGTTTGTCGATTGGCGGGGCCGGGGGGCTGAACGCCGATCATCTGGCCCGGCTGCGCGCCTTGCTGGATCGCTACCAGCCCGAAAGCTTTTCCGAACATCTGGCATGGTCAAGCCATGGCGCAGACTGGCTGAATGATTTGCTTCCCGTGCCCTATACCGATGAGACGCTTGCCACCATCTGCGCACATATTGACCAGGTGCAAACGGCACTGGGCCGCCGGATGCTGCTGGAAAACCCTGCAACTTATGTCACCTTTGCCAGCTCTGCCTGGTCTGAAACGGCGTTCCTGCGCGAGATCGTGCGCCGCACCGGCTGCGGCCTGTTGCTGGATGTGAACAATGTTTTTGTATCGGCCACCAATCACCGCTTTTGCCCCCGCGCCTATCTTGCAGATTTCCCGCTGGAGGCCGTGGGCGAAATTCACCTTGCCGGGCATGCGACAGAGGAACTTCCATCTGGCCCGTTATTGATTGACACCCATGGCGCGGCTGTCGCCGATCCCGTCTGGACACTTTATGCCGAGGTTCTGGGCCGCACTGGCCCCCTGCCCACGTTGGTGGAGTGGGATACAGATGTGCCCGCCTTTGCGGTTCTGCTGGCAGAGGTTGCGCGCGCGAAATCTATTCTGGAAACCACATGCAGGCAGAATGATCATGCAGCCTGATATGCCTCACGACCTGCAGGAAGCCCGGTTTCATCGCGCCATCTGGCACAGTGATAGTGCGCCAGACGGGATCACAGCGCCAGACCCGTCCGAGGCAGCGCGCCGGTTTTCCGTGTATCGCAACACTATCCATTCGGGCCTGTCGCGCGCCCTTGAAGCGCGCTTTCCTGTAACGGCGCAATTGGTCGGTGCTGCGTTTTTTGCACAGATGGCGCGTGTGTTCAGTGGCCGGTTTCCGCCGCAAAGCCCGGTCTTGCTGCACTGGGGGGCGGAATTTCCTGATTTTCTGGCGCAGTTTCCACCAGTTGCCCATCTGCCCTATCTGCCCTGTGTCGCGCGGATCGAATATTTGCGGGGCCTGTCTTACCATGCCGCCGATGCAAAGCCGGTTGCGCCAGAGGTGCTGCGCCGGCCTGATCCTGCGGCGCTGCGGTTGCGGTTGCACCCATCGGTGCAGCTGTTCAGCTCTGCGTTTCCAGCCGTGCAAATCTGGCAGGCGCATCAACCGGGTGCGCCCAGATTGTCGCTTGGGTCTGGCCCGGATCGCGCGCTTATTGCCCGCGCGCCGGATTTCGCGGTTTTTGTCATGCCAGTGGATGCTGGCAGTTTCGCTGTGCTTTCGGCGCTGCAATCGGGCCTTGCGCTTGGCGATGCAGCCATGAGAGCCGACCCAACCCAAGCCCTGGCGTTGTTGCTGCGCCATGGCCTGATCATCGAGGCCCTGACAGGAGAGCACCCATGAGCCATAATTTGAATATCGAGGCCCAGGCCCGGAAGCGTGACAGTCGGCGCATAATTCGGGCCATCAACGGGTTTGGGGCCTATGTGCCAACAGATATCGTTGCCCTTGCCGCCAGAATTTTCCCGGCGATGGTGTTTTGGCAATCCGCCCGCACCAAGGTAGAGGGCCTGACGATAAAGGAGTCCACCTATTTCCTGTTCGAGCATGTCTATGCGCTGCCTCTTGTCCCGCCTGCACCGGCGGCGATACTTGCCACGCTGGCAGAACATGTTTTACCGGTGGCGCTGGTTCTGGGCCTGTTTGCGCGGGCATCTGCGCTGGGCTTGCTGATCATGACGGCCGTGATCCAGATATTCGTCTTTCCGGCCGCCTGGGTTACGCATGGGCTTTGGGCGGGCGCATTTCTGGTAACGCTGGCCTATGGGCCTGGTCGGATCTCGCTGGATCACCTCTTGCAACTCGAGGCGCGCAGCCCGAACCGCTGAGAAAAAGCCCCCGGCGCGCGTGCCGGGGGCCATGCCATCGCTGCGCCGTGCGCGGGGTGATATCGAAATTACCAACATTGCTGGGAGCACCTGCCTGATTGATGCCAAGTGTTTTGCGCCTGACGGCGGGTGCCCAGGGGCAGGTTTGAGCGGGTTGGGGGCATTTGGGTAGCGCACCAAGCGCGGAACCAAGGCCGAAGGCCGCCGCGCATCGCCGGGCCGCCCCCCGGCACGGCGATTTGGCTGCAACCTGCGCTTAGCCTGAATTTCGCGCGAACATTGCCGCCATAAAGTGAGATAGCCTCAAGGTCAGATCGCCGCACCGCGGCCCAGCGCTGCGCGGCTTTGCGAATTCCGCCCCCCCCAAGCTGCCCTTCATGCCGGAACCCTCCGTCACTGGGGCATACTGGCGGGCATTGTGTTTGTTGTCGGTGATCTGGTCTGTGAAGGACTGTTCCTTGGGGGTTTTGGGCAAACAGCCCCCTCGACAAATCCCTGTCTGGCGCGCTACTCACACCCCATGACACCAGATCTGATCCCCCTGCGCGGCAGCCTGTCCGCAAACAAGCCCCTCGACGCCCTGACATGGCTTCGGGTGGGCGGGCCTGCGGAGTGGTTGTTTCAACCCGCCGATGAACAGGATCTGGCCGCTTTTCTGCGCGCGCTTGATCCTGACATTCCGGTTTTCCCGATGGGGGTGGGGTCTAACCTTATCGTGCGTGATGGTGGCTTGCGGGGGGTTGTGATCCGCCTTGGCCGGGGGTTCAATGCCATAGAGATTGACGCGGCAGTTACCGCCGGGGCGGCAGCGCTGGATGCGCATGTGGCGCGCAAGGCGGCGGACGCGGGGCTGGACCTGACCTTTCTGCGCACCATTCCGGGCAGTATTGGCGGTGCGGTACGGATGAATGCGGGCTGCTATGGCAGCTATGTGGCCGACCATCTGATAGATATACGCGCGATTGATCGGCAGGGCCAAACCCATATCATCCCCGCCCAAGCGCTGAACCTTCAGTATCGGCAATCTGATCTGCCAGAGGGCATGATCATCATTTCGGCCCGGTTTCACGCCCCACAGGCCGATCCGGCGGCGCTGCATGCGCGCATGGAGGCCCAGCTTGCCCAGCGTGATGCCACCCAGCCCACCAAAGAGCGAAGCGCGGGATCAACCTTCCGCAATCCTGCCGGTTTCAGCTCTACGGGGCAGGCGGGGGACAGCCATGAGTTGAAGGCTTGGGCGGTGATAGACGCTGCAGGCTTGCGCGGTGCGCGGCTTGGGGGGGCGCAAATGTCGCCCAAGCACCCGAACTTTTTAATCAATGCAGGCGGGGCGACTGCGGCAGAATTAGAGGCATTGGGCGAGGAAGTCAGAAAAAGGGTTTTGCAACAGCGCGGTATTTCGCTACAATGGGAAATCATGCGGGTTGGTCAGGCAATCCGAAACACAGATTTGCCGCTGCTGGAACTTGATCCCGGCGCGGCGCTTAAAGAATAAGACCCCGGAAAACCGGGTAAAAAGGGCCAAAATGGCCAGAGGCAGTGGGAATGGGCATGTCGAGCAGGGCAGCCCCCCGGATATGTGTTCTGAAAGGCGGCCTCTCGGCAGAGCGCGAGGTGTCGCTATCGTCAGGGCATGAATGCGCCAAGGCGCTGCGGGTGGCAGGATACGAGGTTATCGAACTGGACGCGCGCGGCGATGTCGTGCAGCGCCTGATTGATATTGCACCCGATATCGTTTTCAACGCGCTGCATGGCCGCTATGGCGAGGATGGCTGCATTCAGGGCATTCTGGAATGGCTGCGCATCCCCTATACGCATTCGGGGGTTCTGGCCTCTGCGCTGGCGATGGACAAAGACCGTTCCAAGGCGGCCTTCCGCGCTGTGGGCCTGCCGGTTGTGCCCTCTGTCATTGCCGCGAAATCCGATGTGATGGCCGCGCATCTGATGGCCCCGCCCTATGTTGTGAAACCCAATAACGAGGGCAGTTCTGTCGGCGTCTATCTGGTGATGGACGGCGCGAATGCGCCGCCCAACCTCTCGGACGACATGCCCGAATTCGTGATGGTCGAAGCTTTCGCGCCGGGGCGCGAATTGACGACAACCGTGGTCGGTGATCGCGCGCTGACGGTGACGGATATCCTGACCGATGGCTGGTATGATTATGATGCCAAATACACGCCCGGCGGGTCGCGCCATGTGCTGCCTGCCGATGTGCCTGCCGAAATCTATGCCGCCTGCCTTGAATATGCGTTGCGCGCGCATCAGGCGCTTGGCTGCCGCGGGGTAAGCCGGACGGATTTTCGCTGGGATAGCGCGCGCGGGCTGGAGGGGTTGATCCTGCTGGAAACCAACACCCAGCCGGGCATGACCCCCACATCGCTTGTGCCCGAACAGGCGGCCCATTGCGGGATCAGCTTTGCCGATCTGTGCCGCTGGATGGTGGAGGATGCCTCTTGCGACAGGTAGCCTCTCAGTATCCATTGCACGCAGACGCGCACCCATCCGAGCCATCAGAGGGGTGGTATGGGTCTGATGATGACATGCCACAAGCGGCGCTGACAGGGCCGGCAAGCTTCTGGGATCATCTGGGCGCAACCCGTGCCGATGAATATGCCCGCGAAGATATCTTGCCCGATGTGATCTTGCCCGAACCGCCGCAATGGGCCGAGCAGGCGCAACCGGGTGACGCAAGCGCGCGACGGCCGCACAATCTGCCCTTGGGCGATATGTCGGCCATTCAGGGTGTCAGTCTGGATGAAACCCTCAACCCGCCGCAAGATTACACGCCTCCACCTGTGGCAGAGGCCGGCTGGAACCTGCATATGGCACAGATGCGCGATAGGCGCGCGCCCGGCGGTTTTGCCCCCGACATGGCCGAAGATATCCAGACACCCGGCGCGGCCGCCCCCTTTGCGGCAGTGCAGCCTGCGCGCCCACGGCGTGCAACCGGGCGGCTGGCCTATCGGTTGCAGCGTATTTGGCTCACCCCCGGCTACCGGCTGTCTTTGAAATATGGGCTGCCACTTCTGGCGGTGCTCGGTCTGGTGGCGGTTTTGCTGGCCGATGAGGGGCGCCGGGGCGCGATTTCCGCGCAAATAGAGACGGTGAAAGCGGCTTTCATGGATCGCCCCGAATTCATGGTGACAGAGCTGCAATTGCCCGAAATGTCGCCAGAGCTGGAATTCACCCTGCGCCAGACGCTTGATATCGGCCTGCCGATTTCCTCTTTCCGGCTGGATATGGATGCGTTGCGCGCCGAGGTCGAGGCGCTGGATTGGGTGCGCACGGCAGATGTGCGGCTATTGTCGGGCGGGGTGCTGGCGCTGTCGGTGACAGAGCGTGTGCCGGCTATCCTGTGGCGCTCTGACGAGGGGTTGGAACTGCTGGATGGTGAAGGGGTGCGGGTGGCCTTCCTTCTCAATCGTGGCCTGCGCCCGGATTTGCCTTTGATCGCAGGGGCGGGGGCCAACGCGCATATTCCCGAAGCGCTGGAATTGCTGGATGCCGCACAGCCCTTGGGCGCGCGGTTGCGCGGGCTTGTGCGCATGGGCGAACGGCGCTGGGATGTGGTGCTGGATCGTGACCAGCGTATCCGCCTGCCCGAAACTGCGCCCGTTGCTGCGCTGGAGCGCGTGATCGCGCTGGAACAGGCCCAAGACCTTCTCGCCCGCGATATTCTGGTGGCCGATATGCGCAATCCGGCCCGCCCTGTTCTTCAGATCAGTGCAGGGGCGATGGAAACCCTGCGCGACATTCGTTCTCAGTCTTCGGAGGCTTTACAGTGATTTCAGACCCCTATGCTTCGCAACGCGCCATGCGCCAGATGCGCCGCGCAGCCATGCAGCGCGGTGTGGTTGCGGCTGTGGATATTGGAACCTACAAAATCGCGGCTCTGGTGCTGCGTCTTGACCCCGAAAAAACGGTGCAAGAGCAGCCGGGTATTGGCAATATGGCAGGGCAGGCCGCCTTCCGTGTGATCGGCGCGGGAACCACGCGCTCGCGCGGGATCCGCTTTGGCGAGGTCTCGGCCATGGCCGAGACAGAAAGCGCCATCCGCACCGCGTTGCAGGCGGCGCAGAAAATGGCGCAAACGCGGGTTGATCATGTGATGGTCTGCTTTTCGGGCGGAAATGTGCGCTCTTACGGGCTGGCCGGCGAGGTGGAATTGAGCCATGAGACTGTGGCCGAGAATGATATCGCCCGCGTGATGGCGGCCTGTGAAATGCCCGATTTCGGCGCGGGGCGCGATGTGCTGCACGCCCAGCCCATCAATTTTGCGCTCGATCACCGCTCTGGCCTGTCAGACCCGCGCGGCCAGAGCGGGCAGATGCTGGCCTGTGACATGCATCTTCTGACGGTGGATTCCAGTCTGATCCAGAATGTGTGCAACTGCCTGAAGCGCTGCGATGTGGAATTGGCGGGCATTGTTTCCAGCGCCTATGCCACCGGCATGTCCACCTTGGTGGAGGATGAACAGGAACTTGGCGCGGCCTGCGTCGATCTTGGGGCAGGGGCTTCGGGGATTTCGATCTTCATCAAGAAACACATGATCTATGCCGATGCCGTGCGCATGGGGGGCGGGCATGTGACCTCGGATATCTCCAAGGGGTTGCAAGTTGATTTCGGCATGGCAGAGCGGATCAAGACCGTGCATGGCGGTGTGCAGGCCACATCCATGGATGACCGCGAGATGATAGAGCTGACAGGCGATAGCGGCGATTGGGAAAAAGACCGCCGCCGCGTCAGCCGGGCCGAATTGATCGGGATCATGCGCCCGCGTCTGGAAGAGATATTGGAAGAGGTGCGCGCGCGGCTTGATGCGGCGGGCTTTGATCACCTGCCCAGCCAGCAAGTTGTGCTGACAGGGGGCGGCGCACAGGTGCCGGGGATCGACAGCCTTGCCGCACGCATCTTTGGCCAGCAAGTGCGCCTTGGCCGCCCTGTGCGCGTTCGTGGCCTGCCACAGGCGGCCTCTGGGCCTGCATTCTCTGGCGTTGTGGGCCTGAGCCTGCTGGCGACACACCCGCAAGACGAATGGTGGGATTTCGATTTGCCGGTTGAAAGCTATCCTGCCCGCTCTCTCAAGCGTGCGGTGAAATGGTTTCGGGATCACTGGTAACCCCAAAATCTGGGGATGATGCCGAAAAGCGGCGTAAACTAAGAAAAAACTTGCCACATCTGGTACGCAAACGTGAATTTTTTGGTGACCTTACAGCGCAACACCTGTAGATTCACAAAAAAGCGGTAAACTGGCGAAACAGGTGGCGCAACGCGCAGGTCAGAATAAGAGAGGCGGAGTGAGCAGATGGCATTGAATTTCACAGAAAACGCACGGCATGAAGACCTGTCGCCAAGGATCACGGTCTTTGGTGTTGGCGGGGCAGGCGGAAACGCTGTCAACAACATGATCGAAAAGGCGCTGGAAGGCGTTGAGTTCGTGGTGGCGAATACCGATGCGCAGCAGGCCGAAGAGGGCGTCGAAGCCCTGCAAAAGGTCGTTGATACGCTGATCATTATTCCAAACCAGAACCTTTTCCGCCTCGCCAATGAAAAGACCACCTTCACCGATGCGTTCTCCATGGCCGATGATGTGCTTTATCAAGGTGTGAAAGGTGTGACCGATCTGATGGTCCGTCCGGGCCTCATCAACCTCGATTTCGCCGATGTGCGCGCCGTGATGGATGAGATGGGTAAAGCCATGATGGGTACCGGCGAGGATAGTGGCGAAGATCGCGCAATCCAGGCCGCCGAGAAGGCGATTGCCAATCCGCTGCTGGATGAAATCAGCCTGCACGGTGCGCGCGGCGTTCTGATCAACATCACGGGCGGGTATGACCTCACCCTGTTTGAACTGGACGAAGCCGCAAACCGCATCCGCGAAAAGGTTGATCCAGAGGCGAATATCATTGTCGGCTCTACGCTCGATCCGTCCATGGAGGGCACATTGCGCGTGTCCGTTGTGGCCACCGGGATCGATGTGCAGCAAAAGGCAGAGGCCGTCGAGCAGCCGCGCCGCAGCATGACAACCCCCGTGCGCCCCAACCTTCAGGACAAGCCTGCAGCACCTGTTGCCGCCCAGCGCCCCGCGCCCCAACCCCTGCCGGAGGAACGCGCCGCACCCGCGGCGCGCGCCTATTCCGAACCGGTTGATCAGCGCAATCTGTTTGAGCGTCTGCCAGAGCCGGAAGCAGCACCGCAGCACAGCCGCGGTTATGCCCAGATGGACGATATGGCCCCCGCTGCAGAGCACTACAACCCGGCCCCGCGCCAAGCTGCACCGGCACCACGCATGGCACATCAGCCAGAGCAGCATTTTGATATTGATGACGTTCTGGCCGAACAGCAACGCGCCGCGCAGCCGCCGATGCAAAATGCCGATTATGGCGCGCCGCGCCGGTCAGCCCCTGGCACACCGTCGCCCGAAACCCTAGCAAAGCTGCAACGCGCCGTGCAAAAGGCGCCAGAGCATGGCTATCTGCGCCAGCAGCCGCAGCGCGAGGCCCCGGCCCAGACCGCCGATAAGGGCGCGCGTTTTGGGATCGGGTCGCTTATCAGCCGGATGGCGGGGCATGGGCATGAGGCGCCTGCCGCTGGCGCAGCCGTGCAGCGCCGCGTCTCTCCGCCAGTGTCACAATATGACGAAGACCCGGCACCACGGGCATCTGACGAGCGGATTGAAATTCCTGCATTCCTGCGCAGGCAGGCGAACTGATCGCCTGATCCTGCCTGCACCTGAAAAAGCCAGCCAGATCGGCTGGCTTTTTCATGCGCGCGTGCTGTGAAACCTACATGTCCGGCTCCAGAAAGCCCAGGCCGCGCAGATAAATTCCGATCCCGGATTCCAACAGGTCATCAGGTGTGAACGGGCCACGCGCGCCCGGTGCGCTACGGGCATAGAGTTCTATTATCCCGTGACTAAGCGCAGAGATATGCGCGGCAAACATATCGGTTGGCGGGCGTCTGTGGGCGGGCAGGCGCTGGGACAGATCATGCGCCGCGCGCAGCAAAACCCGATTGGCGCGCCCGGCCGCCGCTGCCAAGCCGCGCTCTGAATTTGGCAATATGCCAGATTCGAACATGGCCACATAATGCCCCGGATGCTTGCGCGCAAAGGCCAGATAGGCGCGCCCCACGGCCTCGAATGCCGCCAGCGGCGAGGGTTGGCCATCGCGGTAAGCATATTCCAGCAAATCGGCAAACAGCTCAAACCCCTGCCGCGCCATCTCTGCAATCAGCTCTTCGCGCCCGCTGAAATGCCTGTAGGGCGCTGCGGCAGAGACATCGGCCAGCTTCGCGGCCTCTGCCATGGTAAAGCCATGCGGCCCTTTTTCTGCAATCAGACTCAGTGCGGCCTCGACCAGCGCTTCTTTCAGATTGCCATGATGGTAGCCGCGCTTGGCCATGGGTTTTGCCTTTCATGCTCTTTTTCCTGCTTACCCAAAAACAGGGCAAATGGAAAAGCGATAAGCGCGCGCATGGCCCCATCTTGGCTTGCAAAAGGCCGCCGGATTGCTTACATGCGTCCCTGAGAGGCTGGCGCGGGCAGACGCCTTGCCAACCCGGTCAGGTCCGGAAGGAAGCAGCCGCAGCATTTTCCGTTTGGGTCGCTGTCCAGTCTCTCACCTTCCCCACAGCAAAGATTACTGCGACAGGCTTTGCAAGTATTGGAACAATTCGCGCCCGCCGCTGCGCAACTGCACATGCATTCCGCTTTCGGCCTGGGGGTTTGCCGTGGCTGCGCGTAGAAATTGCGTTGGCTCTGCGAGATAGGCCATAAAATTTGCCTCGCTCCAGCGCAGGCCGCGTTGCCCTGCAAGCTTCAGATCGTCAGAGTAGAAGCGATACTCGGAATCCCCCGCCAAGGGCCTGTTGGCAATGCCCCACAGATTTGGCCCGCTGCGCCCGCCCCGCGCGCGCTCTGTGCCATCCGGGGCGGTGACGGCATGGCAGGTGCGGCAATCGCGCCAACGGGCCTCGCTGGCCAAAACCGGCGTCGCGGCACAGGCTGATAAAATAACCGCTTGGACAACCGAATAAATTTTCATGCTGAATGGCCCTATCCTTGGCAAGCAGTGTATCAAATGAGCGGCCACTTACAACCGCCCCGGCGTCACGAATGCGCTAACCGCTTAGGGCTTCAGGCGGTAGCCCGTGCGAAACCAGCGCCAGCACAGGGCCGCAACGGCGGTTGTTGCGCCTGCAACAACGGCCAAACCCAGCGCGGGCGGCGCATCCGAGGCGCCAATGACACCATAGCGCGCGCCGTCTATCAGGTAAAACACAGGGTTGAAGCGGCTTGCCAATTCCAGCGCGGGTGGCAGGCTGGCTATAGAATAAAATGTGCCCGACAGGAATGACAGCGGCACCACCACGAAATTGGTTATTGCAGCGATCTGATCGAATTTGTTGGAGATGATCCCGGCCGCAATTCCGATCACACCCAAAAACGCGGCCCCAAGTGTCAGAAACACCAGCAGCCAGACCGGATGCGCAACTGTCTGGCCCAGAAACAGCCAGATGGCCAGCAGCACCACGCCCCCCACCAGCAACCCGCGCGCCACACCGCCCGCCAGATAGCCCAAAACCAGCTCAGAGGCGGAAAGCGGCGGCATCAGCGTATCAACAATATTGCCCTGCACCTTGGAAATCACAATCGAGGAGGATGTATTTGCAAAACTGTTCTGAATGACTGTCATCATCAGAATCCCCGGTGCAAGAAAAGCAATGAAGGGAACGCCCAGCACCTCGCCACGGGCCGGGCCGATGGCCAGCGAGAAAACGGCCAGAAACAGGCCCGCGGTGACAAGGGGGGCGGCCAGTGTCTGTGTCCAGACCACCAGAAAGCGGCGCACCTCGCGGTCTGCCAATGCGTGCAAGCCAAGCCAGTTGACACGGCCAAAGCGCCGCGTTCCCATGGCGAAATTCTGTGTCTGATTGCTGTTCATGCCTGTTCTCCTGGTGGTGTGATCGCGCAATGCCTGTTTTTCCTGCGTATGGGCGATTGTATTTAGGCCGGTTGCCATGTATTTCATTTTCTTGCCCTGTGCCATGGGCAAGTGATCTTGAGAGGGACGCGCCCGCGCCCCTTCCGCCAGCCGGAGTGACCGTATGTCCTGGACAGATGAGCGTGTAGAACTGCTCAAGAAAATGTGGAACGAGGGGCATTCCGCCTCTCAGATCGCCAAGGAATTGGGCGGCGTGACGCGCAATGCCGTGATTGGCAAGGTGCATCGGCTTGGGCTGTCAAACCGCACCACACCAGAGGCAGAGGCGAAGGCAGAAGAACCAGCCAGCAGCCCCGCGCCAGAGGCCAAGCCAGAGCCTGCCGAACGCCCGGCCGCCGCAGAGCCGAAGCCCGCAGCAGCGCCCGCCCGCGCGCCGGAAGAGGCCCTGGCCCCGGTTGTTGATTTGGCCCAGGCCAAAGCAGAGCGCGCCGCCGCCGCACGCGCCAGCGAAGAGGCGCGCGACGATACGGAAGAAGACGAGGATATCCCCGCCTATCAGCCCCGCGCGATTATTCCCGCAGGCCAGCCCCTGCCGCCGCAACCCTCTGCCAACGAGATCGACCCGGAGGCCCTGGCCACAGTGCGCGAGGTGGAAAAAACCGCGCGCAAGCTGTCGCTTCTGGAATTGACAGAGCGCACCTGCAAATGGCCGATTGGCGATCCCGCAACGGATGATTTCTGGTTTTGCGGCCTGCCTGTGAAACCGGGCAAACCATATTGTGAGGCGCATGTGGGCGTGGCGTTCCAACCCATGAGCGCGCGGCGCGACCGCAAACGCTGATCTGTTCTGACAGGCTGCATGGCAACACGCAGCCTGTCTTGTGCCACTTGTGTCAGATCAGCATGATCCGGGCCATCTGTGTGCTGGACATGTAATTGCAGCGTATTTCGATAACCGAATTCCCCTGACGCACGCGCAGCATGACATCGCGTGTCAATTCGCCATCGCTGCCCGTAACGTCGCGCGAGCCTACAACACCCAGCACATTCAGCCCGCGCTCTTGCCCGGCGCTGATACAGGCTTGTTCGGCGCTTGCGGCCGTGGCCATGCCAGTCGCAGGCAAAGGCGTGGTGGAAATTTGCGAAGGTTGCGGCCCTGGGGCAGGAACAATGCGCAAGGGCGCATTTGCCGTGTTCAGCGTGCAGCCCGACACCAAAAGCGCTGCCAGCACCGCCGCAGGCCAAGCCGATCTTGTGTTGCGTAACTGCATGTTTATTCCTTCCCAGATCATTGCGCGCGCAGGCTCAGCCGATAGTGCGCAGGCCCAGCAGGTCTTGCGCGGCGGCACGCGCCGTGTCTGTGATCGTATCACCCGATATCATTCTTGCAATCTCTTCAATCCGCGCTTCGGCGGAAAGCGGCACAACGCGCGAGAGTGTGATATCAGCGCTGACGCGCTTTTCCACCCGCCAATGATGCTGCCCAAGGGCGGCCACCTGTGGGGAATGGGTGACAACCAGCACTTGCGCGCCATCGGCCAGCGCCAGCAAGCGCCGCCCAACGGCATCGGCGGTTGCACCGCCCACCCCCCGGTCTATTTCGTCGAAAATCATGGTCACACCGGCTGTGCCGCGCGCAAGGCAGACTTTCAACGCCAGCAAAAAGCGTGACAATTCCCCGCCAGAGGCAATGCGCGACAATGGCCCTGCGGGTGCGCCGGGATTTGTGGCAATCTCAAAGCTGACAGTATCGCAGCCATCGGGGCCGGGTTCGCCTTCGGTGATGGCGGTTTGAAAGACCGCGCGCTCCAACTTCAGGGGGGCCAGTTCGCGCGCCATTTCCCCATCCAGCTGGCGTGCAGCCTTGCGGCGCAGCTCGGAAAGCACTTGGGCTTTTTGGGTGTAATCTGCCTGTGCCGCTGCTTCGGCCTGCGCAAGCGCCGCGATTTCGCGCGCGCCATTGTCCAGACGTTCCAGCTTTGCGGATAAATCAGCGCTCAGGCTGGCCAGATCATCGGGCAGGCACCCGTGCTTGCGCGCCAGACCGCGCAGGGCAAACAGCCTGTCTTCCACGGTTTCCAGATCGCCGGGGTGAAATTGCAGCGCATCGACGGCAGCATCCACGCCTTGCTGTGCGTCGCCCAAGGCATCCAATGCGCGGGTCAGGGCCTCCAGGGGGGCATCAAGCTGGCTGTCCAGCCCCTCTGCCGCCCCTTCCAGCCAGCGCATTGCATCTACAAGCAGCCGCTCTGCCCCTTCATCCGAGAGGGCGGCTTGCGCGCGCGCGACATCTGCACGCAACCGCCCTGCGGCCTGCATATGGCGGCGCTGGCTGTCAAGGCGGGCTTCCTCGCCGTGCTCTGGGGCCAGCGCCTCCAGCTCTGCAACGGCGTGGCGCAGATAATCTTCTTCTGCCGCCATATCTTTCAGCCGGGTGATTTCATCGGCATGGGCGGCGCGTGCCCGGCGCAGGCTGTGCCAGGCCGCGCGGCAGTCCGAAAGTGCCGCATCGGCCAGGGCATAGGCATCCAGCAAGCTGCGATGGCCGCGCGCATTGAGAAGGCCGCGATCATCTTGCTGGCCATGCAATTCCACCAATGTCTCGGACAGGGCGCGCAACACTTCGCCAGAGGCGCGGCGATCATTGATCCATGCGGTTTTGCGCCCGTCGCGGCTGTTGATCCGGCGCAGAAGCAGGGTTTCGCCCGCCGCGAATCCGGCCTCTGCCAGAATGGCATGGGCCGGATGATCGGGCGAGAGGGCAAATTCGGCCACCACTTCGCCCTGATCGGCGCCTTGGCGCACCAGATCGGCACGCCCGCGCCAGCCCAGCACAAAGCCCAGCGCATCCAGCAGAATGGATTTTCCCGCCCCGGTTTCGCCCGTCAGCACGTTCAGCCCAGGCTGGAAGCGCAGTTCCAGCCTGTCGATGATCAACACATCGCGGATATCCAGTGCAAGAAGCATCTGTTCACGCAGCCTTGCGCCCTGGCGCTTGCTTAGATCCAGTCGCCACGCACGGCCTGCCGGTAAATCGTGCTCAGCCAGCTTTCGCCGCGCGCTTCTGGTTGCAGCCCTTGCCCTGTCAGCAGGCGGAAACTGTCCTCGTAGAAGGGGCTGGCTTCAAAGTTGAAGCCCAGAATCGCGCCCGCTGTCTGCGCCTCGTCCCGCAAGCCAAGTGAAACATAGGCTTCTACCAGCCGATGCAGGGCCTCTGGCGTGTGGGTGGATGTCTGGAAATCTTCCACCACCACCCGGAAACGGTTTATGGCCGCATTGAAATTCCCGCGCCGCAAATAGAAGCGCCCGATTTCCATTTCTTTTGCGGCCAGATGATCAAAGGCCAATTCGAATTTCAGCACGGCAGAGCGCGCATAATCACTGTCAGGATATTGTTCTATCAAGCGGCGCAAATGTTGCAGGGCCTGAAAGGTAAGGCCCTGATCGCGGCCAACTTCATCAACCTGATCATAGAAAGACAATGCCAAAAGATAGGCCGCATATGGCGCATCTTCATCATTTGGATACAGATCAAGGAAACGCTGCGCAGCGGCGCGGCTTTCATCATATTCGCGCGCGCGGTGATGTGCATAAGCCTGCATCACCAATGCGCGCCGCGCCCATTCCGTAAATGGATAAAGCCGCTCCACTTCCTGAAAATACCGCAGCGAGGCAGAACTGCGGCGCGACGTTTCAAGCTCGAATTCACCGCGCTTGAAAATCTCTTCAGCCGAAAAACCGGCCAATGATTCGTCTGGCCCACGATTGCGGTCACAGGCCGATAGCGCTGCCACAGCTATGGCAAACGCCCCCAATTGCCTGACTCCTGCTTTCGAGAACATTCCCTGCCACCCCATCACTGTTCCAGTGTCATGTTCTGTTAGCACAGAAAAAACGACTGCGCAAAACGCGTTTTCCATATTTAACACGCAATGGTACAGATCGCCTGTCAGGCAGAGAGGCGAAGGTCTTCCAGTTTCGCGCCCGCACCCGGCAACGCGGCGGATAAGGTCTGGTCGCTGTCTATAATCTGGTAATTCGCGGGATCGGAAAACAGCGCCTGCAACAGCCGCCCTGTCAGGGCATGCCCGGCCCGAATTCCTTCATAACGGCCCAGAACGGGATAGCCTGCCACATAAAGATCACCCATCACATCCAGCATCTTGTGGCGCACGGGTTCATCGCTGCGGCGCAAGCCGCCGGGGCTAAGAACTGCGCCATCGTGAAACACAACCGCATTATCCAGCGTGCCCCCAAGGGCAAGGCCATTGGCCTGCATCATTTCCACATCTTTGCGCAAACAGAAGGTGCGGCAATCACTCAGCTCGCGCAGGAAGGCGCCGTTTGACATGGCCAGATCTTCGCGCTGATGCCCGATTGCGGGATCTGCAAAATCAATTTCAAACGCAATCTCCAGCCGCGCGGCAGGCAAAAGCTTTGCAGAGGCGCCGTTCACATGCACCTCGACTGGGCGCATAACACGCAGCACTTGCACGGGGGCATCCAGATCGCGCAGGCCCGCATTCAGCACATGGCGCACGAAAGGATCGGCGCTGCCATCCAGAATGGGCACTTCCGGCCCGTCAATTTCAATGATCGCGTTATGCACGCCGCACCCATGCAGCGCGGCCAACAGATGCTCTACCGTGCTGACGCGCACGCCATACGCGTTTTCAAGCACGGTGCAGAGACTGGCTTCGACCCAGTATTTCGGAGAGACGGGAATATCCTGTGTTCCTGCGGCGCAATCGACACGGCGAAACACCAGCCCGGTATAGGCCGGGGCAGGGCATAGGCGCAGCCGCACAGGCTTGCCGCCATGCAGCCCTGTTCCCAAAATGTCTTTTGTACGTTGCAGCGTTGTTTGCATCACCAAAACCCGAACCGCTCTTTATCAATTACTTCTTTACATTCTTTTTACAAACTGGGGCGATGGGTGCAATTCACAGATTGTGACCCAGTGTAACAGTTCCGGTTGCACTGCCGCGGGGCGAAGTTTTGGGCCGGTGCCGGTGCCGGTGCCGGGGCCGGTGCCGGTGCCCTAGCGCTTTTTGTCTTTTGCGCTTTCGGCCAGCTTGCGGGCAGCCTGCGCCGCGCCGCGCAGCTCTTCGGCGATTTCATCGGCCTCATCAGGATCAAAATCCAGGGGCAGGTCTATGCCGTCCCCGGCCACATAGATTCTGACCATGCCCAGCGTGGTTGGCCCGATTTGCAAATTGGCGGCGGCGTCACTTTCGGAATTGATGCCCATTTCATGCATATCCTTGTTCTGAGGGTTCGGCCCTGCGATACGGCCTGGAGGTGCAATATTCAAGCATCCGCCTCTTGCATTCATCTGCGCTGGGCGCTAAATCGGCCACAGTGCCGCCTTAGCTCAGTTGGTTAGAGCGCTGGATTGTGGATCCAGAGGTCCCCCGTTCGAGCCGGGGAGGTGGTACCATCTTCCCCCCAAATGGCAGTCCAACCCATCAGCGCGCTTGCGCTGGCGCTTGGGCAATCGTATTTGGCCAGCAAGGCGTTTTTGTAGGGAAGTGCTGCCATCCATGCCCGTTTTGCCGCGCCATGCTTTGCCCTCTGCGCCAAAAGGCGCAACAATCGGTCTGTTTGGCGGGTCTTTCGACCCCGCGCATGAGGGCCATGTTCAGCTGAGCCGCCATAGTTTGCGCCGTCTGCGGCTGGATCAGCTGTGGTGGCTGGTCTCTCCGGGTAATCCGTTAAAGCCGCATGGCCCTGCGCCCCTTGATCTGCGCATGGCCCATGCCGCGCGGCTTATGGCGCACCCAAAGGTGCACATCACGCCCATCGAATCCGCACTTGGCACGCGCTATACTGCCGATACGCTGCGCGCCATCTTGCGGCTTTATCCGCAGCGGCGCTTTGTTTGGATCATGGGGGCAGACAATCTGGCCAGCTTTCATCATTGGGAAAGCTGGCGCAAGATCATGCGCACGGTTCCCATTGCCGTGGTCGCCCGCCCCGGCGCGCGGTTGCGCGCGCTGTCCTCGGTTGCGGCGCGCAGCTATCCAGATGCGCGCCTTCCTGCGCGCGATGCCGCATTGTTGGGGCAGATGTCTGCGCCAGCCTGGTGCTTTCTGACCATCCCCATGCAAGATATCTCCTCCACCCATTTGCGGGCGCAAGGCGCGTGGTTGCGCGGGTGACGCGCGGTTTTGCACTTTGTGGCGGCAGCTTGGCGCTGCGGGGGCTTGCTTGATAGGCGAAAACTTGCTGATACTGTTGGGGGAAGGAGCGGGATGTGATGTGCGTGACAGATAATCCCATGCTGCAAAACATGTGGCACGCGATATGAGCGTGCCCAATTTGCACAGGCGCAATGTTCTGAACTTGTTTTTGGGGGGCAGTGTGCTGGCTGCCATGCCTGCCTGTGCAACTGCGCCTGATCGTTCGCCGCGCCCCGGCATCCGGCCTGCGGCTTTGCAGGTTGGCAGCGGCAATCTGGGCTTTGCGCTGGTCGATATGCGAACGGGCGCGCTGCTGGAGGGGCAGGGCGAAACCCTTCCATTGCCACCCGCCAGCGTGGCCAAGGCGCTGACCGCGCTTTATGCGCTGGACAGTTTGGGCGCGGGCTATCAGTTTCGCACGCGGCTGGTGGCAACCGGCCCTGTGACAGATGGCATTTTGCGCGGAGATCTGGTGCTGGCTGGTGGCGGTGATCCGACATTGGAAACTGATAATCTGGCGGCCATGGCCGCCGATCTGGCGCGTGCCGGGCTGCGGCAGGTGACAGGGCGGTTTCTGGTCTGGGGCGGTGCGCTGCCCTTTACGCCCGAAATCGCACCGGATCAGGCTGTGCAGGCGGGCTATAATCCGTCAGTTTCCGGGATCAATCTGAATTTCAACCGGGTGCATTTTGAATGGCGCAACAGTGGCGGCGCGTATTCGGTGGCGATGGATGCGCGTTCGGCCCGCCATCAGCCGGCTGTCAGCATGGCGCAAATGCAGATCGTCAATCGCGCCAGCCCGCCCTATACCTATCGCCGGGCCGGGGCGCGCGATGAATGGACAGTGGCGCGCGGCGCGCTGGGCAATAGCGGTTCGCGCTGGTTGCCGGTGCGCCATCCCGAACTTTACGCGGGCGACGTGTTGCGCGTTCTGGCGCGGGGGCAGGGCATTGCACTGCCCGCACCGCAGATTGCCACTGCCAGCCCCAATGGGCGCGATCTGGTCACGCATCTTTCTGCGCCCTTGCAAGAGGTGCTGCGCGATGTGTTGCGCTTTTCCACCAATATCAGCGCCGAGGCCGCGGGGATGACAGCAACCACGGCCCGCGCCGGGCGGCCTGCCAGCTTGCGCGAGTCTGCTTTGCAGATGTCTGATTGGGCACGCGCGCGCTATGGCTTGTCCAGCGCCGCGCTGGTGGATCATTCCGGGCTGGGGGCTGTATCGCGCATCTCTATGCGGGATATGGCCATGATGTTCCGCCTTGCGGGCGAAGACGGGGCCTTGCGCGCGCTCTTGCGCGAGCATCCGTTTCGCGACCGCAACAATACGATTGTTGCGCAGCCGGGGGTGGATGTGCGCGCCAAGACGGGGACGCTGTTTTATGTGTCGGCCCTTGGCGGATACCTGCGCGGGCCGGGCGGGCGCGAGTTGGCCTTTGCCATCTGTCAGGCCGATCTGGCACGCCGCGCGCAGGTTGCAGGCGGGCAGGCAGACAGGCCAGAGGGAACCGCCGCATGGGCGCGCGCATCGCGGCAGATGAAGCAGGAAATGCTTTTGCGCTGGGCGCGGGACTATTCCTGAAAACAAAAACGGGAGGCCAAGGCCCCCCGCATCTTTCCTGTGACTGACAATGTTCAGCCCGTCTGGCCCTGTGCCAGAAAATGTTCCAGCCAGTGAATATCGTAATTCCCGGTTTGCACATCCGGTTCGGCCAGCAGCGCGCGAAACAGCGGAACAGAGCTGTCTACCCCGTCAATGATCAATTCCCCCAGCGCGCGATTCAGGCGCGCCAGCGCTTCGGGCCGGTCGCGGCCATGCACGATCAGTTTGGCAATCAGGCTGTCATAATGGGATGGGATCGTATAGCCCGAATACAGGGCCGAATCCATCCGCACCCCCAAACCGCCCGGTGCGTGATAGGTTGCAACCCGGCCGGGGCAGGGCGTGAAATTTGGCAGCTTTTCGGCATTGATACGCACTTCAATGGCATGGCCGTTCAACTGCAGATCATCTTGCTGAAAAGACAGCGGCAGCCCGGCGGCAACGCGAATTTGCTCGCGCACCAGATCGACCCCGAAAATCGCCTCTGTGACAGGGTGTTCCACTTGCAGGCGGGTGTTCATCTCGATGAAATAGAACTCGCCATTTTCATACAGAAATTCGATTGTGCCTGCGCCGCGATAGCCAATGCGGGCCACGGCTTCGGCGCAGGTCTGGCCGATGCGCGCGCGGGTTTCGGCATCAATCGCGGGGCCGGGGGCTTCTTCCAGCACTTTCTGGTGGCGGCGCTGAAGCGAGCAGTCGCGCTCTCCCAGATGCACAGCGCGGCCTTTGCCATCGCCAAAGACCTGAATTTCAATATGCCGGGGCTTGCCCAGATATTTTTCTATATACACTTCGTCATTGCCAAAGGCGGCCTTGCCTTCGGCGCGGGCAGTGCGAAACGCGGTTTCCAGATCGGCGGCACTGCGCGCAAGCTTCATGCCGCGCCCGCCGCCGCCAGCCGTGGCCTTGATGATCACGGGATACCCCACCTCTTCGGCCACGCGGCGCGCGGTTTCATAATCGGGCACCCCGCCTTCGGAGCCGGGCACGCAGGGCACGCCAAGCGCCTTCATCGTGTCTTTGGCGGTGATCTTGTCGCCCATCAGGCGGATATGTTCGGCGGACGGGCCGATGAACTTGATCCCGTGATCTTCGACCACCTGCACAAAGGCCGCATTTTCCGACAGAAAGCCATATCCCGGATGGATCGCCTCGGCGCCCGAAATCTCGCAGGCCGAGATGATGGAGGGGACATGCAGATAGCTTTGCGAAGAGGGGGCCGGGCCAATGCAGATCGCCTCGTCGGCCATGCGCACATGCATGGCATCGGAATCGGCTGTGGAATGCACCGCGACAGAGCCTATGCCCATTTCACGACAGGCACGGATCACGCGCAGCGCGATTTCCCCGCGATTGGCAATCAGGATCTTTTTGAACATCTCGCCCGCCTTATTCGATGATCATCAGCGGCGCGCCGAATTCCACGGGGTTGCCATCTGTCACCAGAATACGCTTCACGATGCCGCCGCGGGGGGCGGGGATGTGGTTCATGGTTTTCATCGCCTCGATAATCATCAGCGTGTCACCTTCGGACACTTGCTGGCCCACGCTGACAAAATTTGCAGCGCCCGGCTCTGCCGCCAGATAGGCGGTGCCCACCATGGGCGATGTCACAGCGCCCGGATGCTGGGCAGGATCGGCGGGCAAATCCGGCTTTGCGCTGCTTGCCGGGGCGGGCGCGGCTGCGGCCATCGGGGCCGGGGCAACATGCTGCACATAGGTTTGCGCGCTCAGCTTAGAGACTTTCACATTCAGGCTGTCATTCTCGCCATAGTCGCGCTTTACGCTAAGCTCTGACAGATCATTGTCATTCAGAAGTTCCGCAAGGGCTTTGATAAAGGCGACATCGGCGTCATTGCGGCTCTGCGTCATTGTGTTCCTCAAGATATATGGGCATCGGTGCAAGGGATGGATCTGCACCGTTCAATTCGGGCTGCCTTATACTTGACCTAGCCCCCCCTGTGAAGTCGCCTTTTTCGAGGCTGTTGCTGGCGTGGTCAAATGTGGAAAAAACCACTTTTCAGATGTGTTAATATCTGTAAATTGAGGCGGCAGCAGGAGGGCACATGGCGCGCACAGCCCTGACAGGAACGCGGATCAGAGCACGGCGCAACCTGCGGGGCCTGCGCCAATCAGAATTGGCGCGCGTTGTGGGCGTGTCGCCGTCCTATCTCAACCTGATCGAACATAACCGCCGCAAAGTGGGGCCAGATTTGCTGGGTGCGCTGGCGCAGGCTTTGGGCGTGTCTGCCGATGCCCTGGCCGAAGACAGCGATTCCCGACTGGTGGAAGGCGCGCGCGCCGCCGCTTTGCGCAGCGATGCCGAACTTGCAGAGCTGGAGCGGATTGACGAATTCACAGGCCGCTTTCCGGGCTGGGCCAGCGTCTTGGCTGAAACGCAGGCGCGCGTGGAACGGCTGGAGCGCGTGGTCGAGCAACTGAATGACCGCATGACCCATGACCCCTATCTGGGAGAGGCTTTGCATGAAATCATTTCCGCCGTCACCTCTGTGCAATCCACGGCCACGATCCTCAATGATTCCGGCGAGATTGAACCGGATTGGCAGGCGCGCTTTCATCGCAACATTTTGCAAGACAGCGCACGGTTGGCCGAAGGGGCAGTTGCGCTGGTAAACTATCTGGACGCGGCCAAAAGTGATGAAACCGGGCTGGCCGCGCCGCAAGAAGAGGTCGAGGCATGGCTGGAAGGGCGCGGCTTTGCGCTGCCAGAGTTGGATGCACCCCAGATTGATCCGCTGGCAATGGTTGCAGGGCAGGTAGAGCTGTCATCAGACGCATCGCGCCAATTGGCACAGCAATGGATCAGGCGCTTTCATGCTGATGCGCAGGCGCTGCCGCTGGCAAAGTTGCGCCCCGCATTGGCGGGGGGCGCGTTTGCGCCAGAGGTATTGGCGGCGCGATTTGGCGTGCCGTTTGATCTGGTGTTGCGGCGTTTGGCGCTCTTGCCCAAAGCACAGGCCGAAGCACTGGGCCTGCCTGCCATGGGGCTGGTGATTTGCGACAATTCCGGCACGCTGCTGTTTCGGCGGGGTCTGGATGGGTTCGCCTTGCCGCGCTTTGGCGGGGGCTGCCCGCTCTGGCCCCTGTATCAGGCGCTGCAGCGCCCGCATATCCCCTTGCGTCACGCCCTGGTGACATCGGGGCGGCTGGGGCGGCGCTTTCTGGTTTATGCCTATGCCGCAACAGAAGCTGTGCTTGGCTATGACCGGCCCGCCGTCTTGCGCGCAAGCATGCTGATTCTGGCTACAGATGGAGAAGAAGGAGAAGATATCTTGTCAGTGGGGGCCAGTTGCCGCACTTGCCCGCAACTGGATTGCGCCGCCCGGCGCGAGCCATCCATCCTGATGACAACATGAGATGCGCGGCAAGAGTGTTTGACACATCCGCGCGCAAAACGATAACGGAATGGCAAGGCGGTGGGAGGAACAGGGCCGTCTTGCACAGGAAGCCGGGGCGTGTAGCGCGAGAGCGCGGCAGCCCCGGTTCCGGCAAGGAAGGGGGGGCCTTGTGACCGAGAAACGTGTGATGGTTCTGGAAGATGAACCCAACATATCCGAAGCGCTGCGATTCATCCTGTCCAGAAATGGCTGGCAAGTCGAAGTCTCGGCGGATGGGCATACAGCGATTGGGGCCATGCGGGCTGATCCGCCGGATTTGCTGATCCTTGATCTGATGCTGCCTGATCTCAGCGGCTTTGATATCCTGCGCTCGCTTCGGGCAGAGGCCGGAACCCGCGATTTGCCGGTTCTGATGCTGACGGCCAAAGGGCAAGGGGCCGACAGGGCAGAGGCAGAGCGGCTGGGCGTGACCCGTTTCATGACCAAGCCTTTCGCCAATGCCGATGTCATTGCGGCTGTGCGCGAATTGGCGGGGCCATGAAACCCCCGCGCGGCCCCCAGTTTCTGGCGCGCGAAAGCTACCGCATTCGGCGGCTGATGGATGCCGCGCGGTTTTTGCCGGTGTTTGGGCTGATCTTGCTGCTGTTGCCGCTGATGCGCGGAACATCGGGCGCAGAGGCACCGCCCACGGCGACAGAGACTGTCTATCTCTTTGCTGTCTGGATCGCGCTGATCCTCGCCGCATTCCTGATGTCGCTTGGCCTGCGCCGCACTCTTGATCGGCCCAAATCGGCCACCCCGTCTGGGCCACGCTCTCCCATATCACCACAGGCACAGGCAGAAGAGGAGTAGCGCGCGCATGTCCTTCAATCTGCTTGTCCTGACCTGTCTGTGCTATGTGATCTTGCTGTTTGTCGTTGCCTCCGCCGCAGAGCGCAGCGCGGCAGATGGGCGCGCAGGCTGGCTGCGCTCGCCGCTGATCTATACGCTGTCGCTGTCAGTCTATTGCACTGCCTGGACGTTTTACGGCGCTGTTGGCTATGCTGCGCGCTCTGGTCTGGAATTCATGACCATCTACCTTGGCCCGACACTTGTGTTTGTGGGCTGGTGGGTCTTGCTGCGCAAGCTGGTGCGGATCGGGCGGGAAAACCGCGTCACCTCTATCGCAGACATGATTTCGGCGCGTTACGGCAAGTCAAACCTGCTGGGTGTGATCGTGACATTGCTGTGCGTCTCGGCGGGCACGCCCTATATCGCGCTGCAACTGCAATCCATCGCGCAATCTTTCACTGTGTTTGCAACTGATCCTGTCGGCCCAAGCTTTGCCACGGATCGCAATCTGATAGCATTCTGGGTGGCGGCGGGGCTGGCCTTGTTCACCATCGCCTTTGGCACGCGCAATCTGGATGCCAATGAGCAACATCCCGGCGTTGTGACCGCGATTGCGGTGGAAGCGGTGGTGAAACTGCTGGCGCTGATTGCCGTGGGGGTGTTTGCGGTCTGGTTCGTGGCCTCTGGCCCGGCGGATATTCTGGCGCGGATAGATGAACAGGCCCTGCCCGAATGGCATATCCAGCCGGGGCGGTGGAGCGGGCTTATCCTGCTCTCGGCAATTGCGATTGTGTGCTTGCCGCGCATGTTTCAGGTAACAGTGGTGGAAAGCACCAATGATCAGCATCTTGCCACTGCAAGCTGGGCCTTTCCGCTTTATCTGTTCATGATCAGCCTCTTTGTGCTGCCCATTGCCGTGGTGGGAATGGCGGTTATGCCCGAAGGGGCGAATGCCGATATGTTCGTTCTGACACTGCCCTTGCATATGGGCCAGAACGGTTTGGCGCTCTTGTCCTTTCTGGGGGGCTTTTCGGCGGCGACATCCATGGTCATCGTGGCCTCTCTGGCGCTGGCCACGATGGTCTCCAATCATATCGTTGTTCCCCTGTGGCTGAAGGCACGCGCAGCGCAGAACCTTGATACCGGGGATATGCGGCTTTTGGTGCTCTCGGTGCGGCGGCTGTCCATCACCTTGGTTCTGGGGTTTGGGTATCTTTACTATGCCATATCCGGCGGCTCTGCCGCGCTGGCCGCCATTGGGCTGATTGCCTTTGTGGGGGTGGCGCAGATTCTGCCCGCTCTGTTGGGGGCGCTGTTTTGGCGCGGGGCCAGCCGCACGGGGGCGGCCCTTGGATTGGTTGTCGGATCTGGAATGTGGTTTTTCACGCTGTTCCTGCCCAGTTTCGGCCCGGATGTCATGCTCTCGGCGCGGGTGATGGAAGAGGGCGCATTTGGCCTGTCATGGCTGCGCCCCTACAGCCTGTTTGGCCTGACAACGCTTGATCCCCTCATGCATGCGCTGTTCTGGTCGCTCTTGCTGAATGCGGTGGTGTTTTGCATTGGCTCTTTCCTCAGCTTCCCCAGCCCGATTGAACGGGTGCAGGGCGCGTTATTCGTCAATATCTTTGATCGCCCCGGCCCGGCGCGCAGCTGGACACGCCCTGTGGCAGAGGCTGAAGATCTGTTGCCCATGGCGCAAAGGATCATGGGGGCCACGGCAGGGCAGGCATTTTTCCGCGCGCAGGCAGAGGTGCAGGGCAAGCAAGGCTATCTGCCCGATATAACCCCCGAATTTCTGGAGGCGCTGGAGCTGAAACTCTCCGGCTCTGTCGGGGCGGCAACGGCCCATGCCATGCTGGCGCAATCGGTCGGAACAGCCGTGGTTTCTGTAGAGGATCTGATGGCGGTGGCATCTGAGACCGCGCAGATCATGGAATATTCGGCGCAGTTGGAGGCGAAATCGGAAGAGCTGTCACGCACCGCGCGCAAGCTGCGCGAGGCCAATGAGATGCTGCAAAAACTCTCTGTGCAAAAAGACGCCTTTCTCAGCCAGATCAGCCATGAATTGCGCACACCCATGACCTCTATCAGGGCCTTTTCCGAAATCCTGATGGAGGGGGATGGCATGTCTGGCGAAGAGCAACGCCATTTTGCCCAGATCATCCATGACGAATCCATCCGCCTGACCCGGCTTTTGGATGATCTGCTGGATCTGAGCGTGTTGGAACATGGGCAAGTGCAACTGAACATCGCCCCGGTTATGCTGCGTGATCTGATTGATAAATCCATCACCGCGTCAAATTCGGTGCAGGCCGAGCGGAAATTCACCTTTCTGCGCAGCCGCGACCCAGAGGCGATAGAAATTGTCACCGATGCCGGGCGGATGGCGCAGGTTTTCATCAATATCCTGTCGAATGCGCGGAAATATTGCATCTCGGATGATCCGCAGATGCAAATCAAAGTGCGCCAGCGCAAGGGTATGGTCGAGGTGGATTTCATCGACAATGGCAAAGGCATTCCGCGCGATAAACAGGCGCTGATTTTCGAGAAATTCTCGCGCCTGACGGATTCCATGCAGGCGGGCGGGGCCGGGCTTGGCTTGGCCATCTGCCGCGAGATCATGCATAATCTGGGCGGCGATGTAAGCTATGTGCCGGGGCAGGGGGGGGCCGCGTTTCGTGTCAGCTTTCCCAAGGAATTGCACAGACCCGAACGTGCGCGCAAAACCCCGCGCAGCGCGGCAACGGCCGTATAACCCCTCGGTTGCCAATTTTTTGAGCACCGCTTGCGATTTGAGAACCGCCGCGCCACTTCAAAAATTTTACTAATTGATAAAATTTTTGATCCATGCTTTCCTGACATCATCAAGAGCCAGTCAGAACAGGGCCAGCCAGATGTCCAACAGTCCAACCACCCCCGGTATCGCAGCCGCGCGCCTGCACCCGGAAGACTATGCGCGCCATTTCGATGATCTTTATCCCAATTATGACCCGCATGAGGCGATGGTCGCGGCGGACCGGTGTTATTTCTGTCACGACGCGCCCTGTATCACGGCCTGCCCCACGGACATCGATATCCCGCTTTTCATCCGCCAGATACAGGCGGGCCAGCCCGAAGCCGCGGCCAAGACGATCTTTGACCAGAATATTCTGGGCGGCATGTGCGCCCGCGTCTGCCCCACCGAAACGCTCTGCGAAGGCGCTTGCGTGCGCGAGGCCGCAGAGGGCAAACCCGTAGAGATTGGCCGCCTGCAGCGCTACGCAACCGAAACGCTGTTGGCGCGCAATGCCCATCCCTACACACGCGCGGCCCCTACGGGCAAGCATGTGGCCGTCGTTGGCGCGGGGCCTGCGGGGCTTGCTTGCGCCCATAGGCTTGCGATGCGCGGGCATGATGTCACGCTCTATGATGCCCATGAAAAGCCCGGCGGGCTGAATGAATATGGCATTGCCGCTTATAAGGCCGCGCATGATTTCGCCGCCGCTGAAGTGGCGTGGCTGCTGCAAATTGGCGGGATCACGCTGAAGCAGGGCTGGCGGCTGGGCGCAGATGGCACATTGGCGGATTTGCAGGCCAGCCATGATGCGGTCTTTCTGGGCATTGGCCTTGCGGGCGTGAACGCGCTGGGCCTTGCGCAGGAAGATGCGCCGGGCGCGCGCGACGCGGTGGATTTCATTGCCGAATTGCGCCAGACAGATGATCTTTCCACCCTGCCCATCGGGCGGCATGTGGTGGTTATCGGCGGGGGCATGACAGCCGTGGATGCGGCTGTGCAATCACGCCTGCTGGGGGCCGAACATGTGACAATGGTGTATCGCCGTGGCCGCGAGGATATGGGCGCCAGCGATTACGAGTTGAATCATGCTGCCAATGAGGGGGTGAAGATCATCACCAACGCCATGCCCGTGGCCGTTCATGCCAATGGCGCGCTGCGCGAGGTGGAATTTGCCTATACCCATCCGGGCGAAACCGGGCTGGAACCCACGGGAGAGACATTCCGCCTGAAGGCCGATCAGGTGTTCAAGGCCATTGGCCAGACGCTGGAAGGTGCGCCCGATACCTTGGCGCGCGCGGGCCGCAAGCTGGCTGTGGATGCCGAGGGGCGCACATCGCTGCCCGGTGTCTGGGCCGGGGGCGATTGCACGGGGGGCGGCGAGGATCTGACAGTTACCGCCGTTGCCCAAGGGCGCAATGCCGCAGAGAGCATTCACGAAACACTTATGGGGGCCGGTGCGTGATCGCCGCGCACCCTAAGGAGTGAGAAACATGGCAAATCTGACCACAAATTTCATTGGTATCAAATCTCCCAACCCTTATTGGCTGGCCTCGGCCCCGCCCACGGATAAGGAATATAACGTGGTGCGCGCCTATAAGGCGGGCTGGGGCGGGGTTGTCTGGAAAACGCTGGGCAGCGAAGGGCCGCCGGTTGTAAACGTGAATGGCCCCCGCTACGGCGCTGTCTGGGGCGCAGACAGGCGGCTTTTGGGCCTGAACAATATCGAATTGATTACCGACCGCCCGCTGGAAGTGAACCTGCGCGAGATCAAACAGGTGAAACGCGACTGGCCTGATCGCGCGCTTGTCGTCTCTCTCATGGTTCCCTGTGACGAGGAAAGCTGGAAAGCCATCCTCAAACATGTGGAAGATACCGAGGCTGACGGGGTAGAGCTGAATTTCGGCTGCCCGCATGGCATGAGTGAGCGCGGCATGGGCGCGGCTGTGGGGCAAGTGCCGGAATATATTGAAATGGTCACGCGCTGGGTAAAGCAGCATTCGCGCATGCCCTGCATTGTGAAACTTACCCCCAATATCGCCGATATCCGCAAACCTGCCGAAGCCGCAAAGCGCGGGGGCGCAGATGCGGTAAGCCTGATCAATACCATCAATTCCATTACCAGTGTGAATCTTGACACCTTCAGCCCAGAGCCGATGATTGACGGCAAAGGCACCCATGGCGGGTATTGCGGCCCGGCTGTCAAGCCGATTGCGCTGAACATGGTGGCCGAAATCGCGCGCAGCGCGGAAACGCGCGATCTGCCGATTTCAGGCATTGGCGGCGTGACAACCTGGCGCGATGCTGCCGAATTTCTGGCCCTTGGTGCGGGCAATGTGCAGGTTTGCACCGCCGCCATGACCTATGGGTTCGGGATTATCAAGGAACTGACGGCGGGCCTGTCGCAATATATGGATGACAAGGGGTTCACGTCGGTTGATCAGCTTGTGGGCCGTGCCGTGCCGAATGTGACGGATTGGCAGTATCTGAACCTGAATTATGTGGCAAAAGCGAAGATCAATCAGGATTTGTGCATCTCTTGCGGGCGCTGCTATGCGGCTTGCGAGGATACATCGCATCAGGCCATATCCATGTCGCCCGACCGCAAATTCGAGGTGATTGATGCAGAATGCGTGGCCTGCAATCTGTGTGTGAATGTCTGCCCTGTTCAGGATTGTATCACAATGGAAGCCTTGCCCAAGGGCGCAACGGATTTGCGCACCGGCGAAAAGGTAGGGGATTACGCCAATTGGACAACCCACCCCAATAACCCGATGGCCAAAGCGGCGGAATAAGCGCGCAGATCAGGGCGCAAGAAGCCGGGTATAGAGCGCGTTCAAAAACGGCTCTGCCCCGTCCAGCGCGTCCTGATCATCGCCACGGATCATTCCGATCTGGGCCGCGAAATCGGCATAATGCTGGGTCAAGGCCCAGATCGAGAAGATCAGGTGATACGGGTCTATCCGCGCAATCTTGCCGGCTGTGGCCCAGTTTGCCATCAATTGTGCCTTGTCATCTACCAGCGGGCGCAACTCATTCCGGATAAAGCTTTCCATACGGGGCGCACCTTGCAGGATTTCATTGGCAAACAAGCGGCTTTCACGCGGAAAATCGCGCGACAATTCCAGCTTGCGGCGCATATAGGCCATGATCTCTGTTTGCGGGTCGCCTTCGGGGTTCATCATGCGCAGGGGATCAAGCCAAGTGTCCAAAAGCCGGGTCAGCAATTCGCGGTGAATGGCGTCCTTGCTGTCAAAGTAATACAGCAGATTGGGTTTCGAAAGCCCGGCCTCTGCCGCGATCTGATCCAGCGTTGCACCGCGAAAACCATGGGTGGAAAACACTTCCAGCGCGGCATCCAGAATGATCTGGCGGTTGCGCTTCTGAATGCGCGAGCGCGGCGCTTTCGGGGCGCTGCCGGATTTCTGGGCGGTGGGCAGGCGGGCTGGGGCCATGGCGGGACAAGCTTCTTGACTGGATGGTCAAACTTGATAGCGTTCAGGCGGTACGAGTGCAAGCAAGGTCGCCCCCGAAGCAGGGCTATTTTGCGCATTCTGCCCGATCTGAACGAAAAGAACAGCGTAAAAACGCTGCCACGACAGGGAGATACTGATGTCTGCACCGGGTGCTAACCTGAAAATAAATGGTGAAAGGCTGTGGGACAGCCTGATGGAAATGGCCAAGATCGGCCCCGGAATTGCAGGCGGCAACAACCGCCAGACGGTGACAGATGAAGACAGCCAAGGCCGCCACCTGTTCCAGAACTGGTGTCTGGAAGCGGGCTGTACCATGGCCGTGGATGACATGGGCACGATGTTTGCCCGCTTCGAGGGCACAGACCCTGACGCGCTGCCTGTCTATATCGGCTCGCATCTGGATACGCAGCCCACGGGCGGCAAATACGACGGTATTCTGGGCGTGCTGGCGGGGCTGGAGGTGATCCGCACGATCCGCGATATGGGTGTGAAAACGCGCCGCCCCATTGTGGTATCCAACTGGACAAATGAGGAAGGCACGCGCTTTGCCCCTGCCATGCTGGCATCTGGCGTCTTTGCGGGCATTCACAGCCGCGATTGGGCTTACGGGCTGACCGATGCCAAGGGCAAGCGCTTTGGCGATGAGTTGGAGCGCATTGGCTGGAAAGGCACAGAACCCGTGGGCGCGCGCAAAATGCATGCGTTTTTTGAATTGCATATCGAACAAGGCCCCATCCTGGAGGCCGAGGGCAAACAGGTGGGCATTGTTACCCATGGGCAGGGCCTGCGCTGGATTGAATGCACTGTGACAGGCAAGGGCCAGCATACAGGCTCAACCCCCATGTATCTGCGCCGCAATGCGGGCCGCGGTCTGGCGCGGGTGACAGAGCTGGTGCATGAAATTGCCATGAAATACCAGCCCAATGCCGTGGGGGCGATTGGCCAAATCGATGTCTATCCAAATTCGCGCAATGTGATCCCCGAAAAGGTGGTCTTTACCATCGATTTCCGCAGCCATATTCTTGAGACGCTGGAAGCGATGGTGGCCGAATTGAACGCCCGCGCGCCGGGGATTTGTGCCGATATCGGGGTAAAATTCAGCGCGCAGATTGTCGGCCAGTTTGATCCGCCTGCCTTTGATGAAACCCTGCTTGCGCGCCTTCGCAGCGCCGCAGAGCGGTTGGGCTATAGCCATATGGATATCGTTTCCGGCGCGGGGCATGATGCCTGCTGGATCAACCGCCTCTACCCAACCGCAATGATCATGTGCCCCTGCGTGGATGGCCTAAGCCATAACGAGGCCGAGGAAATTTTCCCCGAATGGGCCGAAGCGGGGGCAAATGTGCTGCTTCACGCCGTGCTGGAAACCGCCGAGGTGGTGGGGTGATTGTGGGAAACGACTGGGTGCCAACAGCCGCATTCATAGAGCACTATGTGCTGGAAGAAGCTCTTAGCAAAGACGTTTCGATTTCGATGGCATCAATGAGCGTGCTTCCAGGCTTTGGACTCTTGCCCAACGGCCCATTTCTGCATCGACAGACGCGGCTGCTTGGAATGCTCTACGTGCTATTGGTTTTCCCGCGCGAGCGTTGGAAACGCGATGGACTTTTAGATATCATTGTCGAGCGCGCCAAAGTTGACAATGAGCTTGCAGAAGCGAACGGTAAACTCCTGAGCAGCGGTTTCTTGCGGTCTCTGAGAAATGCAGTAGCTCATGCGCGTATCGACTTTGCGGATGACTCTGTAACCTTCCGCGATGGACGAAGCGATAGTATAGTCGAGTTTGAGGTGACACTGTCAGTGCGAGACGCAGTGAACCTGTTGCTCGTTTTGGGGCGTGCGTTCCACGAGAGTGCACAGATCAAGGGAACGCTGAGTGATTTCGAAAGGGCAACCAAATGACCACCATCATCAAGAACGGCACAATCGTCACCCATGATCTGACCTATAAGGCCGATATCCGCATCGAGGGCGGAAAGATCACCGAAATCGGGCCAAACCTGTCGGGCGATACCGTGCTGGATGCAACCGGTGCCTATGTCATGCCCGGCGGGATTGATCCGCATACGCATCTGGAAATGCCCTTCATGGGCACATATTCCGCCGATGATTTTGAAAGCGGCACCCGCGCGGCGCTTTCGGGCGGCACAACCATGGTGATAGATTTCGCCCTTCCCAGCCCCGGCCAGGGCCTGCTGGACGCGCTGAAAATGTGGGATAACAAGGTGAGCCGCGCGCATTGTGATTACAGCTATCACATGGCGGTCACATGGTGGTCGCAGCAGGTATTTGATGAAATGCCCGCCGTGGTGGCGCGCGGGATTACCAGCTTCAAGCATTTCCTGGCCTATAAAGGCGCGTTGATGGTCAATGATGACGAACTTTTCGCCAGCTTCCAGCGCTTGCGCGAATTGGGCGCAGTGGCGATGGTGCATGCCGAGAATGGCGATGTCGTGGCCGAACTCTCTGCCCGCCTGCTAGCCGAAGGCAATACAGGGCCAGAGGCCCATGCCTATTCCCGCCCCACGCAGGTGGAAGGCGAGGCCACAAACCGCGCCATCATGATCGCCGATATGGCTGGCGTGCCGTTATATGTGGTGCATACCTCCTGCGAAGAAGCGCATGAAGCCATCCGCCGCGCAAAAGCGCAAGGCAAGCGCGTCTGGGGGGAACCGTTGATCCAGCACCTTACCTTGGATGAGAGCGAATATTTCCACCCCGATTGGGATCACGCCGCGCGCCGCGTCATGTCGCCCCCCTTCCGCAACAAATCCCATCAGGATAGTCTGTGGAACGGGCTGGCCTCTGGCACGCTCTCGGTGGTGGCCACGGATCATTGCGCCTTCACCACAGATCAGAAACGCTTCGGTCTGGGCGATTTCACCAAAATCCCAAATGGCACAGGCGGGCTGGAAGACAGGATGCCCATGCTCTGGACAAAGGGCGTGCGCACCGGGCGCATTACCATGAACGAATTTGTCGCGGTCACTTCTACCAATGTGGCCAAGATTTTTGGCATGTATCCGCGCAAAGGGGCCGTGGCCGTGGGCGCGGATGCCGACCTGGTGGTCTGGGATCCCGAAAAATCCAAGACAATCACCGCCAGCGCCCAGGCCTCCAACATCGATTACAACGTGTTTGAGGGGCATGAGGTGACGGGCCTGCCCCGCTATGTGCTCTCGCGCGGGCGGGTGATGGTCAGGGATGGGGCGTTTGACGGGCAAGAAGGGCATGGCCAATTTGTCGAACGCTGCCCCAACGGGCCAGTCAATCAGGCACTCTCCACCTGGAAAGAGCTGACAGCCCCGCGCCCGGTTGCGCGCGCTGGCATTCCGGCCACGGGGGTATGATGCAAGATACCCCGCTCGCGCCCGTCATTTCGGCGCGCAATCTCAATCTCATATTTCAGACAAATGACGGGCCGGTGCATGCCTTGAAGGATGTATCGCTCGATATTGCCAAAGGCGAATTTGTCAGCTTCATCGGCCCGTCGGGCTGCGGCAAAACCACCTTTTTGCGCGTGATTGCTGATCTGGAACAGCCCACATCGGGGGATATTTCCGTCAACGGCCTGACCCCGGACGCCGCGCGCCGCGCGCGCGCCTATGGCTATGTGTTCCAGGCGGCCGGGCTGTACCCTTGGCGCACGATTGCCGGAAATGTGAAACTCCCGCTCGAAATCATGGGCTTTTCCAAAGCGGAACAGGCCGCCCGTGTTGAAAAAGTGCTAGAGCTGGTGGAACTCTCAGGCTTTGCCCGCAAGTTTCCCTGGCAGCTTTCGGGCGGTATGCAGCAACGCGCTTCCATCGCGCGCGCACTCGCTTTTGATGCTGATATCCTGCTGATGGACGAACCCTTCGGCGCTTTGGATGAAATCGTGCGCGACAGGCTCAATGAACAGCTTCTGGCACTTTGGGCGCGCACGCAAAAAACCATCGGCTTTGTCACCCATTCCATTCCCGAAGCGGTCTATCTCTCCACCAAGATCGTGGTCATGTCCCCGCGCCCCGGCCGCATCACCGATATCATCGACAGCCCGCTCCCGCGCGAACGCCCCCTGGAAATCCGCGACAGTCCGGAATTCATCGACATCGCCCACCGTGTCCGCGAGGGCCTGCGCGCGGGGCATCTGGATGACTGACATGTCTTCATCTTGGCAAAAATATCCTGGGGGGCCAGGGGGCAAAGCCCCCAAACCTTTTGGACTGGGCAAAGCCCCCAAACCTTTTGGACTGGGCAAAGCCCCCAAACCTTTTGGACTGGGCAAAGCCCCCAAACCTTTTGGACTGGGCGAAGCCCCCAATGGCGCAACACTCGCCGCCTGCGCGGTCGCGGGGGTCTCATGCGCAATGTGATCCCGGTTCTTGCTGTCACGGCAGCCCTGATTGCCCTGTGGTATGCCGCAGTTGTGCCGATGAATGCGCAATGGACGCAAGATCAGGCGCGCCGCGCGGGGCTGGAGCTGACCTTCACCGCCCTTCTGGCCGATACCATGTCGCAACAGCGCCCGCGCCTGCCTGCGCCGCATCAGGTGGCGCAGGAATTGTGGAACTCCACAGTGGTCGAGGAGATGACAGGCCGGCGCGGTTTTATGAACACAGGCACGCTGTCCAACCGCTCGCTTGTCTATCATGGTTGGGTCACGCTTTCGGCCACGCTTTTGGGCTTTGCCATCGGATCGGCCCTTGGGATCACGCTGGCGGTGGGGATTGTCTATAACCGCGCGATGGATGCCTCTGTCATGCCCTGGGCGATTGCCAGCCAGACCATTCCCATTCTGGCAATTGCGCCCATGATCATCGTGGTTCTGAATGCGGTGGGCATTACCGGGCTGGTGCCAAAGGCGATCATTTCCACCTATCTCAGCTTTTTCCCGGTCGTGGTGGGCATGGTGAAGGGGCTGCGTGCGCCCGATCACATGCAGCTTGACCAGATGAAAACCTATAGCGCCAGCGGGCCGCAAGTGTTTTTCAAGCTGCGGCTGCCCTCTTCCATGCCCTATCTCTTTGCCTCGCTGAAAGTTGCCATCGCCGCCGCCTTGGTGGGGGCGATTGTGGCGGAATTGCCCACAGGGGCGGTTGCAGGGCTTGGGGCGCGGCTGTTGTCGGGCAGTTATTACGGGCAGACAGTGCAAATCTGGTCGGCCTTGTTTGCGGCCGCCATTCTGGCGGCGGGGATGGTGGCCCTGATTGGCGTGATCCAGCGTATAACGCTGAAGCGGATGGGGATGGCCACATGACGCGCTTGCAGGAAACCGGCGGGGTGCAATGGGCGGGCATGACCTTGGCCTTTCTTCTTGCTGTCGGCTTGGGGGGCACGGGTGATCTGGGCGTGACGACTGTGCTTTTGCTGCTGTCTGTCGTGATGCTTGGCCTTTTGCCACCTGCGCGCAGGGCTTGGGCATGGGCGCTGGCGATTGCTGCTGCACTTGCGGGGGCAGGGCAGGCGCTTTTGCCTTTTGCAGCGTCCAGCCTGCCTGTCTGGGGGGCGGTGGTTGCGATCTGGCTGGGCGCATGGATGCTGGTGGCGCAACTTGCCGAAGCACCGCGCGCCTCTGGTCTGTTGGGGCGGTTTCAGGCGTTGCTGGCGCCCCTCATTTTTGGTGCGACATTGCTATGGCTGTGGGAAGTGACAGTGCGCGCGCTGGATGTGCCGCGTGTGATCCTGCCTGCGCCTTCCTCAATCTGGGAACGCATTTTGCGCTCTACAGATCTGCTCTGGGTGGATTTCGTGCAAACCTTCGTCAAGGGCGCGCTGTCGGGCTATGCGATTGGCGTGGGCGCGGCGTTGGTTTTTGCGCTTTTGGTGGATCGCTCGGATTTCCTGCGCCGGGGCCTGTTGCCCGTGGGCAATTTTCTGGCGGCCCTGCCCATTATCGGCACTGCGCCCATTTTCGTCATGTGGTTCGGGTTTGATTGGCAGTCAAAAGCGGCGGTCGTGGTGGCGATGGTGTTCTTTCCCATGCTGGTCAACACCGTGCAGGGCCTGGCCGCGACAGATGCCATGCAGCGCGACCTGATGCGCACCTATAACGCCAGCTGGGGCCAGGCGCTGCTGAGATTGCGCCTGCCGGCGGCGATGCCCTTCATCTTCAACGGGCTTAAAATTTCATCAACTCTGGCGCTGATCGGGGCGATTGTTGCTGAATTTTTCGGCTCGCCCACGCGGGGCATGGGGTTTCGCATCTCGACCGAGGTGGGGCGATTGCAACTGGATATGGTCTGGGCAGAAATTGCCGTAGCAGCCCTTGCGGGATCACTGTTTTACGGCGTGATTGCGCTGGCAGAGCGCGGGGTGACCTTCTGGCACCCATCGCAACGCGGGCGATAACAACCCCTGTGACCCAAGCATGGGCCAGGCAACATGGAGGTGAAGGACAATGAAAAAGACGGTTTACGGCTCTGTCGCGGCGCTTGGTCTGGGCTTTGCGCCTGCTGCATGGGCAATGGATGATGTGACATTGCAGCTAAAGTGGGTCACGCAGGCGCAGTTTGCGGGCTATTATGTGGCGCTGGAAAACGGGTTTTACGAGGAAGAGAACCTGAATGTCACCATTCGCGCCGGTGGCCCGGATATCGCGCCGCCGCAGGTGATTGCGGGCGGTGGGGCTGATGTGATTGTCGAATGGATGCCCGCGGCCTTGGCGGCGCGTGAAAATGGCCTGCCTTTGGTCAATATTGCGCAGCCTTTCAAATCGTCCGGCATGATGCTGACATGTCTGGCCGAAACCGGCATTACCGGGCCAGAGGATTTTCCCGGCCGCACTTTGGGCGTGTGGTTTTTTGGCAATGAATACCCCTTCCTCAGCTGGATGAGCACGCTGGGCATTCCAACAGAAGGCGGCCCGGATGGCGTGGAAGTGCTGCGTCAGGGCTTCAACGTTGATCCGCTGTTGCAGCGTCAGGCCGATTGCATTTCGACCATGACCTATAATGAATACTGGCAGGTCATTGATGCAGGTATCGGCGAGGATGAGCTTGTGACCTTCAAATATGAAGATCAGGGTGTAGCCACGCTGGAAGATGGCCTCTATGTGCTGGAAAGCAATCTGGAAGATCCGGCATTCGTGGACAAGATGGCGCGGTTTGTGCGCGCCTCTATGCGCGGCTGGGAATGGGCGCAAGAGAATGTGGAAGACGCGGCCATGATCGTTCTGGAATATGACGATACCGGCGCGCAGACCGAAGGCCATCAGATTCGGATGATGGGCGAGGTGGCCAAGCTGATCGAGGGTTCCAACGGCACGCTGGATATGGCCGATTTCGAGCGCACAGTTGCCACCCTTCTGGGTGGTGGGTCTGACCCGGTAATCACCTCTACACCTGTGGGTGCGACAACATCGGCTGTTACGGACGCCGCGTTCAACTAAGCGCTACGGCCCAATGTAGCGCATGATCCCGGCCTTTGGCCGGGATCATGTCATTCCAGCATACGCCCCAGCATTTCGCCCATATCACGGCTCAGGCCCGCATGGCCGCGCATGCGTTCCAGCTCTGCACGGATCAGCGTTTGGCGGGCGGGATCATAGCGCCGCCATGTTTCAAACATGGCAGAGATGCGGGCCGCCCCTTGCGGGTTGGCGCCATCCAGCCGGATCAGCCAATCGGCAACCAGCCTGTAGCCCGCGCCGCCCTTGGCGTGAAACCCTGCCGGATTCATGCCCAATGCGCCAATAACCGACCGAAAGCGGTTGGGGTTTTTCCAATCAAAATCGGGGTGCTGTGTGAGCGCTTCGGCAAGGTTTGCGGCCTGTTCTGGCGCGGCATGCAGCACTTGCGCTGAAAACCATTTGTCCAGAACCAGCCTGTCCCCGGCCCATTGGCGGTAGAATTGCGCGGTTTGTTCTTCTGCTTTGCCAATGGCCAGCAGCGCGCCCCAAGCGCCGGATTGCTCTGTCATGTTATCGGCGCGGGCAAACATCTCTGCCGCTTTTGCCCCGCCATCGACACGCGCCAGCAATGCCACTGCCTGCACCCGAAGCGCGCGGCGCCCGGCATCGCGGGCATCCGGGCTATAGGGGCCGGGGGTGTTCATGGCGCCAAACACTTTGGCCAGATCAGGGGCGAGCGCTTCGGCAATCACGCGCTGCGCGCTGGTGCGGGCGTGATGGATCACATCGGGATCAGGGGTTTCCCCCGCCGCATGCAGCGCCCCTGCCAGATCATCCTCACCCGGCAGGCGCAGCGCGAGTGCGCGAAAGGCCGGATCAAGCGCATCATCGCGCAGCATATGGCGCAGGGCGTCCAGATAATCCGGCCCCGGCTTTGCGCCTTCGCGGATCATCGCCAGAAGAATGTCATGGGCCAATGCGCGCCCGGCCTCGAACCGGTTTACGGGGTCGGTGTCATGGGCCAGCAGCACCGCGCGCTCTGTCTGGCCAAGTGCGTGGTTCACGATCACAGGCGCGGAAAAGCCGCGCAAAACCGAAGGCACGGGCCGCGCCGCCAGCCCCTCGAAGGTGAAGCTTTGCTCCGGGCTGTTCAGTTCCAGCACCTGTGTTGGCAACAGTTCCGCCCCATCCCGGCCAATCAGCCCCAAGGCTATGGGAATCAGCAATGGCTCTTTCAGCGGCTGGCCGGGGGTGGGGGGCGTGTGCTGGCGCAATGTCAGGGTGTAGCGGCCTGCGTCCCACTCTTCTGTCACATCCACGCAGGGTGTGCCCGCCTGCGAATACCAGCGCTTGAACTGCGTCAGATCGCGGCCAGAGGTTTCTTCAAACACGGCAATCCAGTCTTCTATCGTGCAGGCTTGCCCATCGTGGCGGGTAAAATAGAGATCAAGCGCCGCGCGGTAGCTGGCCTCTCCCACCAGAAGATGCAACATGCGGATCACCTCTGCCCCTTTCTCATAGACAGTGGCCGTGTAGAAATTGTTGATCTCGACATAGCTTTCGGGCCGTACCGGATGGGCCAGCGGCCCGGCATCTTCGCGAAACTGGCGTTCGCGCAATGTCAGCACATCGCCAATCCGCTTTACCGCATGGCCGCGCATATCGCCCATGAATTGCTGATCGCGGAACACTGTCAGCCCCTCTTTCAGCGAGAGTTGGAACCAGTCGCGGCAGGTGATGCGGTTGCCTGTCCAGTTGTGAAAATACTCATGCGCGATGATCCGCTCTATGCTGGCAAAATCCCCGTCCGTGGCTGTCTGGGGCGAGGCCAGCGCATAGCGAGAGTTGAAAATGTTTAAGCCTTTGTTCTCCATCGCGCCCATATTGAAGTCATCAACGGCCACAATGTTGAAAATGTCCAAGTCATAGGCGCGGCCATAAACCTGCTCATCCCATAGCATCGCGCGTTTCAGCGCGTCCATGACATAGGCGGTCTTGCCCTCATCGCCGGGGCGCACCCAGACATTCAGTGCGACATCGCGCCCCTCAACGGTGCGAAACCTGTCTGATGTGGCGCGCAGATCGCCGGCCACCAGCGCAAACAGATAGCTGGGTTTGGGGTGCGGATCATGCCACTGCGCCCAGCCCGGCCCTTGCGCCACCAGATTGCCATTGGACAAGAGCACCGGAAAATCGGATTCGATGCGCACATCGAAGGGGGCCATCACATCGGGGCGGTCGGGGTAGAAGGTGATCTTGCGAAATCCCTCTGCCTCGCATTGGGTGCAATACATGCCGCCCGACATATACAGGCCCTCCAGCGCGGTATTGCCTTCGGGTGTGATTTCAACCTCTGCTTCCCAGTCAAAGGCGCCATTGGGCAGTTGCCCCGCCGGGATCGTCAGCCCCAAAGCATCGGGCTGCGCGGTGATGGGCTGGCCGTTCAGGCTGGCCGCGATCAGGCGCAGCCCTTCCCCATCCAGCCGCAGATCATGGCCGGGCATGGCCTTTGGGTTCGGCGCAAAGCGGATTTTTGCCAAAACCCGCGTGGCTTTGGGCGCAAGCCGGAATGTAAGCGCCGTATGTTCCACCAGAAAGGGCGGGGGCTGGTAATCGGCCAGATGAATGGTTTGCGGGGCTGTGTCGCGCATATCTCATCTCCTTCCGAACCACGGGTCTGGCGCAGATGTAGCGCGGCGCGGCAACAGCGACAATCGCCAAAGCCCTGCGCGTGCTTGCACCTTGCGCGCCATGCCGCTAAATGCCAAGGGCAAACCCCGCAACACACATCCCGATAGCCGGAGTCCGCATGTCCGAGATCGACCTTGAGACCGCGCGCAAAGTGGCCCATCTGGCCCGTATTGCCGTGCCGGAAGAAAACCTGCCCGCCTTGGCGCAGGAGCTGAGCCAGATGCTGACATTCATGGAGGCATTGAATGCGGTGGATGTGGAGGGCGTGGAACCCATGACATCTGTCACTCCCATGCGCCTGAAACGGCGCAAGGATGGCGTAACCGATGGCGATATTCAGGCCAAAATACTGTCCAATGCGCCCGATGCGCGCGAAGGCTTTTTTGCGGTTCCAAAGGTGGTGGAATGAGTGATCTGAACAAACTGACCATTGCGCAGGCGCGCGACCATTTGCGCGCGGGCGATGTGACAGCGGTGGAACTGACCGAAGCCTGCCTTGGCGCGATTGCGGGGGCAGGGGCGCTGAATGCCTTTGTGCATCACACCCCCGATCTGGCCCTTGCGCGCGCCAAGGCCGCCGATGCGCGGATTGCCGCGGGCAATGCACCTGCCATGTGCGGCATTCCTGTTGGGATCAAGGATTTGTTCTGCACCGAGGGCGTGCCCTCTCAGGCCGCCAGCCGCATTCTGGAAGGGTTCAAACCCGAATACGAATCCACCGTCTCTGCCCAGTTGCGCGATGCGGGCGCGGTGATGCTGGGCAAGCTGAACATGGATGAATTCGCCATGGGTTCCAGCAATGAAACCTCGGTTTACGGCAATGCCGTAAACCCGTGGAAAGTGGATGGGCGCGATCTGACGCCCGGCGGTTCTTCGGGCGGCTCTGCGGCGGCGGTGGCCGCTGATTTGTGCCTTGGCGCGACCGGCACAGACACTGGCGGCTCCATCCGTCAGCCTGCGGCCTTTACGGGCATTGTGGGCATCAAGCCCACCTATGGGCGCTGCTCGCGCTGGGGGGTTGTGGCCTTTGCCAGCTCGCTCGATCAGGCGGGGCCAATGACAAAAACCGTGCGCGATGCGGCAATCATGTTGCAGGCCATGTGCGGCCATGATGCCAAGGATTCCACCAGCGCCGATCTGCCTGTCCCCGATTTCGAAGCCATGCTGACAGGCGATATCCGCGGCCAGAAAATTGGCATTCCCCGCGAATACCACATGGATGGCATGCCCGCAGAGATAGAGGCGCTGTGGAAACAGGGCGCAGATATGCTGCGCGATGCGGGCGCCGAGATTGTGGATATCTCTTTGCCGCACACAAAATACGCGCTGCCAGCCTATTACGTGATTGCCCCCGCCGAAGCCTCGTCCAACCTGGCGCGCTATGACGGGGTGCGCTATGGCAACCGTGCCACGCTGGAGGCCGGCGATGGCATCACCGAGATGTATGAAAAAACCCGCGCCGAAGGCTTTGGCCCAGAGGTGCAGCGCCGCGTGATGGTGGGCACCTATGTGCTCTCGGCGGGGTTCTATGACGCCTATTACAACCGCGCCCGCAAAGTGCGCGCCCTGATCAAGCGCGATTTCGACGAGGTTTTTGCCCAAGGCGTCGATGCGATCCTGACCCCTGCCACGCCCTCTGCCGCCTTCGGGCTGGGGGAGATGGCAGGCGCGGACCCGGTGCAGATGTATCTCAATGATGTATTCACTGTGACCGTGAATCTTGCCGGATTGCCGGGCATTTCGGTGCCTGCGGGGCTTGATGCGCAGGGCCTTCCCTTGGGCCTGCAACTCATCGGGCGGCCATGGGAAGAAGGCGCACTCCTGAACACTGCACATGTTCTTGAAGCGGCCACAGGCTTTGTTTCCAAACCTGCGAAATGGTGGTAAGGCTGCGCGCATCGTTTTTGAGGCCGAGAATGGCAATGCTGAACCTGAAAATCCTGACACTGGCAGGCGCGGCACTGGCCTTGCTTGCAGCTTGCGACACATCCACCCCCTATTCCAATGTGATAGACGCGACGGGTCGGGGTGTGGGATTTAGCGATTATGCGCAATATATGCGCGCGCAGGAAGAACTGTCGCGCATTCGGCGCGCACAAGCCACTCAGGCGCGCGGGGTTCAGGCCCCGCCACCGGGCGCGCCGCAATTTGCAGGCCAACAGCCAACATCCATCGGGCAAGAGGCGGTCGCGGCCGTGCGCGGCTCCCAGGCCCAGCCCAGCCCTGCCGGCTTTCCTGTTGCGCAGCAAAGCGCGGGTGCGCCCTTGTCGGCGATGGCCCCGGCACCAACATCAATGCCCAACCAGTTTGCTGGTGCCGGCGCCCAGGCGGCTGGTGTCAGTGAACAGCAATTCACACCCCAACCCTTTGGCACCGCCCAGCCCGATCGCCTGATAGAGCGTGATTTCGTGCCACAGGTGCGCGTCAGCGATGCCGAATTGGGGCAGGGTGCCGGAACTGGCCCAAACCTCTTTGTCTATGCGCTCTCAACCCAGCATGCGGTGGGGCAGCAGCGCTATACGCGCAACCATCTGCTGCGCTGGCGGCGGTGGGAAGCGGCATGTGCCCAGTTTGGCAGTCAGGATCTGGCGCAAGAGGCCTTTCTTGCGGCAGGTGGGCCAGAGCGTGATCCCAACCATCTGGATCCCGATGGCGATGGCTTTGCCTGCTGGTGGGATCCTGCGCCCTTCCGCCAGGCCGCGCGCACTGTGCGTGCCCGCCAATAGTGCAGGGGCCAGCCCCGATCTGGCAAGCCTCGCCCAATTTCGGCCCGCGCCGCGGCGGGCTACGGCCCAGCATGATCGTGCTGCATTACACTGGCATGCATGACACAGCCGCAGCCCTGGCGCGGCTATGCGATCCTGTGGCAGAGGTCTCTGCGCATTATCTCATAGCGCCAGACGGGCAGCTTTGGCATCTGGTGGCCGAGGAAGACCGCGCCTGGCATGCGGGCGCAGGCACATGGCAGGGGCGCGATGATATCAATTCGCACTCTATCGGCATAGAATTGGCCAATACCGGCGCACAGCCTTTTCCAGAGCCGCAAATGCGCGTGCTCGAAGCGCTGATGCGCCAGCTGCGCCAGCGCTGGACTATTCCTGCCGCCGCTGTCATCGCCCATTCCGATATGGCGCCAGAGCGCAAGGAAGATCCCGGCCCCCGTTTCGATTGGCGCCGCCTTGCGCGTCAGGGTCTGGCCCTTTGGCCCGAAGGCTTTGGCGATGATCTGCCCCTGGCATCCAGCCTCGATAAAATAGGCTATCCACCCGCCCCGCCAGAAAAGCGCCTTCAGGCATTCCGCTTTCGCTTTCTTCCCACCGGCACCGGCGCTGAAACACCCGCAGACCGCCGCCGCGCGGCTGCGGTTGCTGCCCGGATCGGCTGAATTCATCTTGGCAAAAATATCCTGGGGGGCAAGGGGGCAAAGCCCCCAGACTCTGCTTCAGCGCAAATGGCGCAAGGCGCGGGACAGGTCGTCATGCAGGGCCGCGCGTTCTTCGGGGCTGAGAAAGGCGCCCAGTTCCACCACCCGGCCCGCACCTTCCAGCGTCAGATAGTTTTCTACCTTCGCGCCTTTATCGGTCAGTTTCAGGCGCACCCAATAGGGGTTTGCCTGCCAGCGCTGCACCGGCGCGCGGGGGTTTGTGCGGGTGATTTCTATGGCCTCGCGCGTCAGAAAAAGAACTTCGCGCAGCCCGCCGCGTTCTGCCGCGTTTCGTGTCAGGGCATACCACAAGGCCCAAAGCGCCAGGCCCGCAAAGGGCAACAGCCCCCAAAGAACGGGCGTTCCCAAAACCGCCAGCAGTGGCAGCGCCAGAAAGGCCGCGCTGATGGCGATCATCCGCGCAAAGCCATGTGCCCCCATGGACAGATGTGGTGTCAGTTCCAGCCGGTAGCTGGCCCCATCCGCTTGGGCCAAGGCAAAGGCCCCCGGCGTGATGCCGGGGGCCTGAGGGGTTATTGTCCAATAGGCAGGTCTTGTCCCAGTCTTCGCGCTTGGGAAGCTGCTCGAACGTGTGCTCGGGCGGTGGCGAAGGCAGGGTCCATTCCAGCGTATCTGCATACTCGTTCCAGTAGTTCTTTTCGGTAATCCGTGCGCCATAGCGCAGGGTATAGAACACCACACCGATGAAGAACAGGAAGGAGGCGAAGCTGATAAATGCACCGATAGAGCTGACATAGTTCCAAAGCGCATAGGCTTCAGGATAGTCGATATAGCGGCGCGGCATGCCCTGACGGCCCAGGAAGTGCTGCGGGAAGAATGTCAGGTTTGCACCGATGAACATTGTCCAGAAATGCAGCTTACCAGCCCATTCCGGGTATTGGCGGCCCGACATCTTGCCCATCCAGTAGTAAATCCCGGCAAAGAGCGCGAACACGGCCCCCAGCGACATCACATAGTGGAAATGGGCCACCACATAGTAGGTGTCATGATACACCCGGTCGATCGGCGCCTGGCTGAGCACCAGCCCTGTTACCCCGCCCACAGTGAACAGGAACAGGAACCCGAAGGCCCAGAGCATCGGCGTTTCAAAGCTGACAGAGCCGCGCCACATGGTTGCGATCCAGGAGAAGATCTTGATCCCGGTGGGAACGGCGATCACCATCGTGGCCAGCATGAAATAGGTTTGCTGTGTCAGCGACATGCCCACCGTGTACATATGGTGCGCCCAGACGATAAAGCCCAGTGCTGCAATCGCAATCATCGCCCAGACCATTGGCATATAGCCGAAAACGGGCTTGCGCGAGAAGGTTGCAATCACATGGCTGATGATCCCGAAGCCTGGCAGGATGATGATATACACCTCCGGGTGGCCGAAGAACCAAAGGATGTGCTGATAGAGCACCGGATCGCCGCCGCCTGCGGGATCAAAGAAGGCTGTCCCGAAATTGCGGTCTGTCAGCAGCATGGTAATCGCGCCTGCAAGCACGGGCAGTGCCAAAAGGATCATCCATGCAGTGATGAATACCGACCATGCGAATAGCGGCACTTTGAACAGGGTCATCCCCGGTGCGCGCATGTTCAGGAAGGTGGTGATGATGTTTATGGCCCCCAGAATGGAGGATGCACCCGAAACGTGAACGGCAAAGATTGCCAGATCCATCGAATAGCCAGCTTCATTGGTGGAAAGCGGCGGGTAAAGCACCCAGCCCACGCCGGAACCCAGCTGACCATTGCCACCCGGCGACAGTACCGAAGCCACCGCCAGCGCGGAACCGGCCACAAACAGCCAGTAGCTCAGGTTGTTGAGACGCGGGAACGCCATGTCAGGCGCACCGATTTGCAGCGGCATGAAATAATTGCCGAACCCACCAAACAGCGCCGGGATAAGCACAAAGAACATCATCAAGATGCCATGCGCGGTGATCAGCACGTTCCAGATATGGCCGTTGGGGGTGCAATCTTGCTGTGCGGTAAAGCTTGCGCCTTCCATGCACATATATTGCACGCCCGGCTCCATCAGCTCCATGCGCATATAGACCGAAAAGGCCACAGCGATAAAGCCGACAATCCCGGCGGTGAACAGATAAAGGATACCGATATCCTTGTGGTTGGTGGACATGAACCAGCGGGTAAAGAACGAGCGTGTATCCTCGTGCCCGTGGTCATGGGTGGCTGCATCGGCCATTGGCTACTCCAGTTCCCGATTCCTGTTGCGTTGATCGCACCTGTTGTCGTCCAGAGGGGCAGATATGCCCCTGATTTCCGCCGCAGCACGCGTGCGCGCCTCACGCGCCTGTGTGTCACGGTATACTACGCTTTTAGAATGCGACATTTCCCAGAGCAATGCTTCAAGTGTCGCAGATGCGATATTTTTGACATGGATCAAGGTAGGATAGGCGCAAAACTGGGGTGCGCCGATCCTGTTCAGCCAGTTTGACAGCTGCGCGCACCAAAGGCTTGGTTAAAACTGCGCTGCAAGGCCAGATCGACATCTTCCATCGTGACGGGCAGGCCAAGATCGACCAGCGAGGTCACCCCATGCCCCCGAATGCCGCAAGGGATGATTCCCTCAAAATGGCTCAGGTCTGGTTCCACATTGAGGGAGAGGCCATGAAAGCTGACCCAGCGCCGCAGCTTGATCCCTATGGCGGCGATTTTATCCTCGCGCAGGCTGCCATCGGGCAGGGCGGGTTTTTCCGGCCGTGTGACCCAGACGCCCACGCGCCCCGCGCGCCGTTCGCCCCGGATACCGAATTCGGCCAGCGTGGCGATAACCCATGTTTCCATGTCATGCACGAAACAGCGCACATCGCGCCCGCGCCTGTTCAGATCCAGCATGGCGTAGACCACGCGCTGCCCCGGCCCATGGTAGGTATATTGCCCGCCGCGCCCGGCCTCATAGACAGGAAAACGGTCTGGGGTGACCAGATCATCGGCGCGCGCGCTGGTTCCGGCAGTGTAAAGGGGCGGATGCTCCAGCAGCCATATTGCCTCTGGCGCATGGCCGGCTGCAATTTCTGCCACGCGTGCTTCCATCGCTGCCCGCGTGGCCGCGTAATCCGGCAGGCCGGGCAGAATTTTCCATTCCAGATTTGTGGCATGCGGGCTGTCTGTCATTGCGGGCTGTTCCTGTCCAGAACGGGGTAAGAGATACGCTTTTAGCGCGAAAGCCTGGCCGGGGCCAGAGTGTGCCATTTGTTGCAGGATACCCGGTGACAGGCCGGGGCGGCGGGCGGAGGCCTGTGACATGGCGCATGGCCGCAAGCCCCAACCATCCCCGCAAACGGCCTTTCATGACCAACGCGCGCCAGAGCACTATAGTCCCGATATTGGTTGTCCGATCACACCCCAAACAGAACCACGATAGGGGCTTGCACCCAAGGCCAAAGATAACCCGCCCCCACTGCCTTGATTTTGCGTTTTCCCTCTTCACAAGCGCTGGGCGAGCGGGTAATACCCCGCCACCAAGTCATGTGCGGTCGTGGCGGAATTGGTAGACGCGCAGCGTTGAGGTCGCTGTGGGGTAACTCCCGTGGAAGTTCGAGTCTTCTCGACCGCACCATTCTCCCAAGTTCGAACGGCGCGGTCGTTCCTTTGCTATTGTTCGAACGGGCGCACCATTTTTCCAGAAATTTTAAAATTTTGTGCCTGTGCCGCTGGTTTAGGGCTGCGGTGTTGCAGGCGAATTTCTGATATTTGTCGCAAACATAGTCGATATGGCTGCATTGCAAAAAATTTGCAGGCGATTGTTCTTTATTTTCAGCTTCTTCAAGTAGAAAAAAGTTATGGGTTGCAATCAAGGGTGCGCTTGGTTTTACTTGAGCCATGACAAGAGCGGAATACCGCCGATAAACGGGGAGATACGCGTGGTCGCATCCAGTAAGAGCGACGGCTTCGTCGTGTTTGACGGAGTCCAGAAGAGTTACGATGGCGAAACCCTTGTGGTGAAAGACTTGAATCTTTCAGTGGGCAAGGGTGAATTCCTGACAATGCTAGGCCCGTCAGGTTCGGGAAAAACCACTTGCCTGATGATGCTTGCGGGGTTTGAAACGGCAACACATGGCGAGATTTTGCTAGATGGCCGCCCCATCAACACCGTGCCCCCACATAAGCGCGGCATTGGGATGGTGTTCCAGAATTACGCGCTCTTCCCGCATATGACAGTTGGCGAAAACTTGTCTTTCCCGTTGGAAGTGCGGGGGCTGGGCAAGTCAGAGCGTGAGAAGAAAATCATGCGCGCGCTGGATATGGTGCAGATGGGCGCTTTTGCCAATCGCCGCCCCGCGCAGCTGTCGGGCGGACAGCAGCAGCGGATCGCATTGGCGCGCGCGTTGGTGTTTGAGCCGGAATTGGTGCTGATGGACGAGCCGCTTGGCGCACTGGACAAGCAACTTCGGGAGAAGATGCAATTTGAGATCACCCATCTGGCCCACAATCTCGGGATCACCACGGTCTATGTGACGCATGACCAGACCGAAGCGCTGACCATGTCGGATAATGTGGCCGTGTTCGAGGATGGGCGCATCCAGCAGCTAGACCCGCCCGCAGTGTTGTATGAAGAACCGCGCAATTCCTTTGTCGCGCAATTTATCGGCGAGAATAACACGCTGGATGGCGTGGTGAAGGAAATCCGCGGCGATGCCTGTGTGGTAGAGCTGGACGGGGGCGAGCTGATTGACGCCAAGCCCGTGAACGTGACCAAGGTGGGAGAGCGCACGCGCGTTTCCATCCGCCCAGAGCGGGTGGAAGCGAATAAGGAGCGGCTCGATTCCGATGCGCATCTGATCAAGGCGCAGGTGATGGAGTTCATCTATATGGGGGATGTGTTCCGCACCCGCCTGAAGGTCGCAGGCAATGAGAATTTCATCATGAAAACCCGCAATGCGCCCGATCAGGTGCGCCACAAGCCGGGCGAGATGATCGAGATCGGCTGGATGCCGAAAGACTGCCGCGCTCTGGATTGCCCGCAATAGGCTTTGCCCGGCACATAAACTGCAGTCCGAGGGATGGGGCTGTCTGAAATGGTGCGCAGGTTCTCTGCGCCCGAAACCAACCAAGGAGGTATTCCATGTCCAAGAAATTGAAACTGATCGGTCTTAGCAGTGTTGCCAGCGTCATGGCGCTGAGCGCTGCGGCGCAAGATCCGGTCTCTCTGACAGTCGTGTCCTGGGGCGGTGCTTACACTGCCAGCCAGCAGCGCGCCTATCATTCGCCCTTCATGGAGCTGAACCCCCATGTGACCATCATCAATGATGATGGCTCTGCCAATGCCTTGGCCGGGCTGCGCGCGCAGGCGCAAGCGGGCAATGTGACTTGGGATCTGGTGGATATGCTGCCCTCGGATGCGCAGCTTGCCTGCGATGAGGGGATCATTCTGCAGATTGATCATGATGAAATGCTTGCCGCCGCACCCGATGGCACGCCTGCCAGCCAGGATTTCCTGCCCGGCTCTTTGGGTGAGTGCTTCATCCCGCAGATCGTCTATTCCACGGTTTTGACATTCCGTCCCGGTGCATTTGAGGGCGGCGCGCAGCCCAGCTCGATCGCCGATCTGTTCGATGTCGAGAATTTCCCTGGCCGCCGCGCCCTGCAAGACCGTCCGGGCACAAATCTGGAATGGGCGCTTTATGCAGATGGGGTTGATCCCGAAGATATCTATGAGGTGCTGGCCACCCCGGAAGGCGTGGATCGCGCCTTTGCGAAGCTGGACACCATCAAGGATCATATCATCTTCTGGACAGAGGGCGCACAGGCCCCGCAACTGCTGGCCGATGGCGAAGTGGCCTTTGCGACCGGCTATAATGGCCGGATGTTTGAGGCCATCGAAGTGGAAGGCATGGATGCCGAAATCATCTGGGATGGTCAGGTCGTGGAATGGGATGGCTGGGTCGTGCCCGCTGATGGCCCGAATGTCGATCTGGTGATGGAATACCTGTATTGGGCGACCGATACACAGCGTCTGGCCGATCAGGCCAAGTTCATCAGCTACGGCCCGGCGCGCGCGTCTTCGGCCGGGTTGGTTGGTCAGCATGCCGATCTTGGGATCGACATGGCACCGCATATGCCCACCAATCCCGACAACTACTTCGCGCCCATCGTGCTGGATAACGATTTCTGGGTCGATTACGGCGACGAGCTGCGCGAGCGTTTCGCAAACTGGATGCTGCAATAAGCGAGCACGTGTCAGGGCGCAGATTTGCGCCCTGACCGCCTTTGGCGAGATTTGAGCAAAAAAACAGGGTAGCAGGGGGCATGGCAATGGCGGATGCGACAGCGCAAACCGGTTCGGCAACGGATAGCCGGGGCAGATTGCTGACATCGGACGGAACGCCGCTGCGCCGCGCCTTGGAACGCGCCAATCGCCGCCGCAAGCTGACAGCGCTGGCCTTGGTCGCGCCGCTGCTGCTGTTCATCCTGACATTCTTTGCCTTTCCCATTGCCCAGATGATGTGGCGCTCTGTCGATAACCCGCAGGTGGTGAATGCGCTGCCCCGCACGCTGGAGGCCCTGCGCAGCTGGGACGGAGAGGGCATACCCTCAGAGCCTGTCTTTGCAGCGCTGCATGCCGATATGGTGGCCGATCTGGAATTGCCGCGCCGCGACCAGAATATCGGGCCTTTGGGCATAAGGTTGAATTATGAGCTAAGTGCGGCGCGTTCCGCCATTTCGCGCACCACCCGCAATGTGGAAGATTTTGAAGCCCCGTATAAAGACGCGTTTACAGATGCCCACCGCCTTTGGGGAGAGCCGGAATTATGGCGTATCATCCAGCGCGAGGGCAGGCCCCTCACCGCGTCTTACTATGTAGCGGCCTTGGATCGGGAGTATAATGCCGAAGGTGACATCGTGCTGCGCGATGAAAACCGGCGTATCTATGTGTCCCTGTTCGGGCGCACCTTGGCGCTTAGCCTTGTGATTACGGGCATGACATTCTTGCTGGGCTTTCCGATTGCCTACTACCTGTCCATGCTGCCCATGCGCTATGCAAATATTCTGATGATCGCGGTATTGCTGCCGTTCTGGACATCGCTTCTGGTGCGCACCTCTGCCTGGATTGTGCTGCTGCAACAACAAGGGGTGATCAACAACACACTCGTGGCGCTGGGGATCATCACGGATGACGGGCGATTCAGTCTGATCTATAACCAAACCGGCACGATTATCGCGATGACGCATATCTTGCTGCCCTTCATGGTGCTGCCGCTTTATTCTGTCATGCGCACCATTCCGCCCAGTTATACCCGCGCGGCCAAAAGCCTGGGCGCAACACCCTGGACAGCCTTTCGCCGTGTCTATTTCCCCCAAACCCTGCCGGGGATCGGGGCGGGCGGGGTGCTCGTCTTCATTATCTCGATCGGCTATTACATCACGCCCGCGCTTGTGGGGGGGCAATCCGGGCGCATGATTTCGAATGAAATTGCGCGCCATATCCAGCAATCGCTGAACTGGGGGCTGGCGGCCGCGCTTGGGTCTATGCTGCTGCTGGGTGTGCTGGTCTTGTATTGGCTCTATAACCGGCTGGTTGGCGCTGACAGCCTGAAGCTTGGATAAGGGAGAGAACAGCCATGTCCATGCCTGCCTATTACACCACGAAAGACAAGATCTGGCATTATACCTTCCGGGTGATCTGCTATGCGATCTTCTTCTTTCTGCTGGCGCCGATCCTGATCATGATCCCGCTCAGCTTTAACGCGCAGCCGTTTTTCACCTTCACGCGCGAGATGCTGACGCTGAACCCGGATGGCTATAGCCTGCGGTGGTATCAGGATTTTCTGGCCTCAGAAAGCTGGATGCGGTCTATCCGCAATTCCTTCAGCATCGGGATAGCGGCCACGCTTGTTTCCACCACTCTGGGCACATTGGCGGCGCTTGGGCTGTCACGTTCGGAAATGCCCGCAAAGGGTTTGATCATGGGTATCCTGATCTCGCCCATGATCGTGCCGCTGATCATTTCTGCGGCGGGGATGTTCTTCTTCTTCTCCTCCATCAATATCGCCCAGACATATATTGGGGTGGTGCTGGCCCATGCGGCCTTGGGCACGCCTTTTGTGGTCATCACGGTGACAGCAACGCTGGTCGGGTTTGACGAGTCCCTTACCCGCGCTGCCGCCAATCTGGGCGCTTCGCCCTCGCGCAGTTTCTTCAAGATCACGATGCCGCTTATCCTGCCCGGTGTCGTTTCGGGTGCGCTCTTTGCCTTTATCACCTCGTTTGACGAGATTGTGGTCGTGCTTTTCGTGGCAGGGGTAGAACAGCGCACCATCCCGCGCGAGATGTGGTCTGGCATTCGCGAAGATATCAGCCCGACCATTCTGGCGGTGGCCACCATTCTTGTGCTGATCTCCATCGCACTTTTGACAGTGGTGGAACTGTTGCGCCGCCGCGGAGAGCGGTTGCGCGGGTTGACGCCGCAATAAGCGCACCTCTGGTGCCATGAGAAAAGGTGCGTGGTTTCCCACGCACCTTTTTTCTGTTGTCATGGTCTGGCTGGCTCTGCTGCCTGTCAGGCCAAAAGCGCTTTCACCTTGGCCGCTGTGGCTTTGGCGGTGATGCCAAATTGCTCATACAGCTCTGGGGCGGGGGCAGAGGCGCCAAAATCATGCATCCCCACAAAGCCCGATTTCTCGCGCCGCCCACGCTCTCCGAACAGCCAGCGATCCCAGCCAAAGCGGATGCCTGCCTCAATCGCCACACGCACTGGCCCGGCAGGCAGAACTTTGCGGCGGTAGGCTTCGGGCTGCTCTTCAAACAACTCCCAGCAGGGGAAAGAGACAACGCGCGTCCCGATCCCTTCGGCCTGTAGCAGATCACGCGCGGCCATGGCGATCTCCACCTCAGAGCCTGTGGCCATCAGGATCGCTTGGCGCTTGCCCTCGGCCTCTGCCAGCACATAGGCCCCTTGCGCGGTCAGGTTCTTGACCTTGTGTTCGGTGCGGTAGGTGGGCAGGTTTTGCCGCGTCAGCGCCAGCACAGAGGGCGTGCGCGCGCTGGTCAGCGCCAGTTCCCAGGCTTCTGCCGTTTCCACCGTATCGCAGGGGCGGAAAACATGGGTGTTGGGCGTGGCGCGCAGCATGGCCAGATGTTCGACCGGCTGGTGGGTTGGCCCATCTTCGCCCAAGCCAATGGAATCATGCGTCATCACATAAGCAACAGGCACGCCCATCAGCGCCGAAAGCCGCATGGCCCCGCGCGCGTAATCGGTAAAGCACAGGAATGTGCCGCCATAGGGTTTGATCCCGCCATGCAGCGCCAAGCCGTTCATGGCCGCCGCCATCCCGTGTTCGCGGATGCCGTAATAAACGTAGCGGCCTTTGCGATCTTCGGGTGAAAACACACCCAAACCGGCGGTTTTGGTGTTGTTCGATCCTGTCAGATCGGCAGAGCCGCCCAGCGTTTCCGGGCAAACTTGATTGACAACTTCCAGCACCATTTCCGAAGATTTGCGCGTCGCAACCTTTGGCGCGCTCTCGGAGATTTGCTTTTTGAAGGCGCGGATGGCGGCTTCCAGCTTTTTGGGGGCCTGGCCTGCCATGCGGCGGGTAAATTCGGCCTGCTTGCTGTCGGACAGGGCGGCAAAGCGTGCTTCCCATGCCGCGCGCGCCTCTGCCCCGCCTGCGCCAATTGCGCGCCAGGCGCCCAGAACATCGGCGGGAATTTCAAACGGGCCATAGGGCCAGCCATAAACCTCTTTTGTGGCCGCAATTTCCGCATCGCCCAAGGGCGAGCCATGCGCGCCCGAACTATCTGCCTTTTTGGGGCTGCCAAAGCCGATGATCGTCTTGCAATCAATCAGCACAGGGCGGTCAGAGCCTTTGGCGGCGGTCAGCGCGCGGTCAATATCTGCCGGGTCATGGCCGTCGCAGGACAGCACTTTCCAGCCAGCAGCCGCAAAGCGCGCGCGTTGATCGGTGCTGTCGGACAGGCTGACGCGGCCATCAATGGTGATGTCGTTATTATCCCAAAGCACAATCAGGCGGCCAAGTTTCTGGTGGCCGGCAAGCCCGATGGCCTCGTGGCTGATACCTTCCATCAGGCAGCCATCGCCTGCAATGACATAGGTGTAGTGATCCACCACTTTCGGCCCGAATTCCGCGCGCAGGATTTCTTCGGCCATGGCAAAGCCCACAGCGTTCGAGATGCCTTGACCCAGAGGCCCGGTGGTGGTCTCGATGCCGGTCGCATGGCCATATTCGGGGTGGCCTGCGGTGATCGCGCCCCATTGGCGGAAATTCTTGATCTGATCGAGGGTCATATCCTCATACCCTGTCAGATAGAGCAGCGCATAGATCAGCATGGAACCATGGCCAGCGGAGAGGATGAAGCGGTCACGATCTGCCCAATCGGGGCGGGATGCGTCAAATTTCAGGTGCTTTTCGAACAACACTGTGGCCACATCGGCCATGCCCATGGGCATGCCGGGGTGGCCGGAATTTGCGGCCTGAACCGCATCCATCGCCAGCGCGCGGATGGCGGTGGCTTTATTCCAGTGATCGGGGTGTGCGTCACGCAGGGCAGCTATATCCACGACGGGCAGTCCTTGTCTGGCGAATGTTAGCGGCGTCATACCAGTCTGACGCGCAAGATCAAGCAAAGCTGTGCGCGCAGTTCGCTCAAAACGTGACAACAGGTTGGAAAGGCGATGTTTTGGGGGTAGGCTAAAGGCGCTGATGCTCCGTGCGACAGGGAGAGTGATTCGGGGCTGCGGTTGGTCACACGAGCATTGAAAGAGAAAGCGACAAACGCATGAGCACTGTATCCGATCTGGAGCGCCGCCTGAGCCGCGCGCTTGATCGTATCGCCAAGCTGACAGACGCGCTGCCTGCAAATGCGCAGCATGCCAGCGGCGCGGCCGATCAAGAGGCGCTGCGCAAAGAGCTGGAGGCCGAACGCGCCAAAAGCGCCCAATTGGCCGAACGAGTTTCCGCCTTGCGTCAGCGTCAGGAAAGCGCATTTGCCACGTTGGAACGCCGCGTTGCGCGGATGACAGAGCAGCTGGATTTGCAAAGTCTGGAAATGTTGCGGCTGAAAAAAGCAAATACCAAGCTGATAGAGGCCAATCGCCAATTGCGCGAAGGTCATGAAGCGCAGGTTATCGAACCAAGCACGATAAATCGGTCATTGGTGGCAGAGCTGGAAGCGCTGCGCGCAGAGCGCGCTGCCGAGGCGGCTGAGATGGAAGATGTGCTGGGAGAGTTGAAACCCCTGATTTCACGGGAAGAGGCCAATGGCTGAGCAGATTATCACCATCGGGCACAAGGAATTCACTGTTGCGTGCCAGCCGGGCGAAGAACCCTATCTGATCTCTGCGGCGGAACTGCTGGATACCGAGGCCCGCGCCTTGATGGAACAGATTGGCCGTGTTCCTGCCGAGCGCATGTTGCTGATGGCGGGCTTGATGCTGGCGGACAAGACAGCAGAGGCAGAAGACAAGCTGAAAGCCGCGCTGGCAGAAATAGAAGGGCTGCGCGATGAGATATCGCGCCTGCATTCCCGCCCCGACCCGGAGCCACGGCGCGTTGAAGTGCCCGTTATCCCTGCGGATGTAACTGACGCCTTGACAGAGCTTGCCGCGCGGGCGGAATCCGTTGCTGACGCATTGGAAGCGCGCGCACGGGGTGCGGGCAATCGCTGACAGGCTGGCCAGAAGTCTCTTCTATGTTCAGTCTTTCCGCGCGGCTGTATCTGCCGGGTGCAGGGCATGTTTTTGGGGCGCGTATCATAACTCATCTGGTTTGAAGTCCAAAAGCGCCCGCAGCGCGGCAGAGATGTTCTTGCGCGAGGGATAGACGATGCTTATGGGCAGGTCTGGCCGATTGAACGCTGTCAGAACCTGCACCAGTTTTCCCGATTTCAGCGCGTCAGCTACCAGAAATTCCGGCAGATAGGCGATTCCATGCCCGGCAATGGCCGCGTCCAGAATGATCTCGCCGTTATTCGAGGAGAACCGCGGGGTGATCTTATACCACAGGATTTCATTGTTGCTCTGGCATGGCCATGTTTCGGTGGTATTCACATCAGTGTAATGCAATGCCTGATGTGACACGAGCTCTGATGGGCTGTTTGGAGTGCCGTGGTTTGCCAGATATTCGGGCGCGGCCACGATCATGCATTTTGTGCTCAGAATGCGGCGGGCAATCATATTCGTATCATCAAGATCGCCTATGCGGATAACAGCATCAAACCCGTCGGCGATCAGATCATTCTTGTTGTCATCAAACACGGTTTCAAGGTGAATGCCGGGATATTTCTCTATGAAATTGAGGATATGGGGTCTTAAAACGCGCAAGGAATAGGATACGGGCGATCCGATCCGCAAATGGCCCGTGATCGTTTCACTTGTTGCTTTGGTGGATTCATTCGCTTCATCCAGCAGATCCAGAATGCGCCGCACCTTGTTGTAATACTCGAGCCCGATGCCCGTAGCCTTGACCGAGCGGGTGGAGCGGGTCAGCAGGCGCGCGCCAAGGCTGTCTTCCAGATCGCTGATATATTTCGAACACATGCTTTTCGAAATTCGCAACCGCCGGGCCGCTGCGGAAAAACTGCCCTCTTCTATGATCAGGACAAAGGCCCTTAACGTATTTGTATCCACTGCGCACCTTTTATATTTTTCTTTCAAATCTGGAATTAGGTGGTGGGGGGCGGGGCGTTGTTCAACCGTGTCGAACAAAGATTTCGACAGATTGCAGATTATTCTGCCACATGACGCATCCTATCTTCGTTTCATGGGAAGCACGATAGCTTCACCGATCATAGTGAAAGGACTAAGACCATGAAAACGATTGCAATTATTACAGCAGCCTTGCTCTCTGCCGGGGCAGTTTCGGCGCAATCCGTGACACCTGGCCATGCCCAGATGGCCGCTTCGCTGGGGCTGGATGCGGCGCAATATTCGCTGGCGGAACTTGCTGTCATCACCGAGGCGCGGCGCGCAAATGAGGATGGCACCGAGAGTTTCTATCTGGCTGGTGCAAACCGCGATATGATGCGCAGATGGTCCGTCTGCTTGTGCCCCGAGGAGGACGCGGCCATGTCAGAGAGCACCACATCCGCCTTTCCGCCCAACCACTCTTTCACCTTGTCTTCGGCGCCGTCTTCCAGAAAATCCAGAACATGCGCCTCGGCCCCGGCAAGTGGTTCCACCTCTTGCAAATCCACGCCCAGCACATAGCCTTTGCGCTTGCCCGCTTTCTCGCCCAGCGAATTTACCCGCTTTACCGCCACTTGCAGCCAACCACCCGGCGCGCAGCCCAGATCGACCACGCGCGCACCGGGAACCAGAAAGCGGTATTTGTCATCCAGTTCTATCAGCTTATAGGCGGCGCGGCCGCGATAGCCATCACGCCGCGCGGCCAGAACATAGGGGTCGTTCAGCTGCCTTTGCAACCAGCGGGTCGAACTCAGCTTGCGGCCACGGGCGGATTTGACCTTGACCTTGAGTTCACGCTGGCCCCGTCCGGAGGTGTTTTTCGGTGTCATATCAGCGACTGGCTTTCTTCAGGGTTTCAGATCAAGCGCGCCATCGCGGCTCATTTGCGCAAATAGCAGACCCTCGCGTAATCCGCGATCGGCAACCGACATACGGTCGGTGGGCCAGATCCGCATCAGCGCTGTCAGAATGGCTGCGCCCGACATGATCTGTGTATGCCGCTCGCGCCCGATGCGCGGGTCATGCCGCCGCCCGACCGGGCCAAGCGCCAGATATTCGCGGATAACGCTATCCACTTGCTGCGAATTCATCACCAGCCCATCCACCTTGTTGCGGTCATAGCGTTTCAGCCGCAGGTAAGAGGCCGCAACAGTGGTAATCGTGCCGGATGTGCCAATCACTTGAAAGGCACGGTGGGGAGGGATGTTCTTGTAGGGCGCAAACGCTTCAAGCTGTTCTTCAAAATACCAGCTCATCAGTGCAAAGCGCGCGGCATCGTCATCGACCTCGTTGAAATAGTCTTTCAACGTGGCCACCCCAAGGGGAACGGATATCCAATCCACCACATGCGGCTTGTCGGGGGCAGGGGCACGCATGAAGGTTCCGCGATGCATGGACATGATCGCATTGCGCCGCCGCTCTGGCGCCACATTTGACAAATCGATCCACACCAATTCTGTAGAACCGCCGCCAATATCTATGACCAGCAATTGTTCCGTCTCTGGCGCCACAAGCGAGGCGCAAGAAACAACCGCCAGCCGCGCTTCTTCTTCTGCCGTGATGATATCCAGCCGCAACCCGGTTTCCCGATGGGCGCGGTGGATGAAATCACGGCTGTTGCGCGCGCGCCTGCAAGCTTCTGTTGCGACAAGGCGCATTTTGCTGACGCCATGCTGTTCCAGTTTGGAACGGCAAATACGCAATGCCTGCAAGGTGCGCTGCATGGGCCGGTGCGACAGAAGACCAGAGGTTTTCAACCCCGTTCCCAGTTCCACCGCTTTCGAGAAGCTGTCCACAACCTCGAAATGCCCGCCAACTGGGCGAGCGATCAACATACGACAACTATTCGTGCCCAGATCCAGCGCCGCATAAAGCTGCGATGCGTCAGATCCAGGGTGGCGCGGGGCCTTTGCCGATTTGGGGGGCGCAGGGGTTTCCTGCGCGCCAAAAGCTTTCAGGTTTACGCCCACGCCTGCGGGACGCTCGGGCGTCATGTTTCGCCCTCCAATTCAAGTTGGATGAATGGTAATCAACCGCAGGGCCATAAGCAAGGCCCTGCTTGCCAACGCCTTTGGCTGCTCAAGCTTTCTGTCATAATGAAGTTGAGAAAAATGATACTGCCAAGCCCTCGCCAGAGATGGGCGAATTGCGCTATTGCAGGGCAGGGGCGAGATGCAAAAAGGAAAAACTGCCATGGCGCAGCTGGTGATTGTCTATTGGCGCGATATTCCGGCACAGGTGATTGTCGGCAAAGGGCGCCGGGCCGAGAAAATTCAGCTATCAGAGCGGTTTGAACAGGCAATAGACCGTTGCGCCATGCGGATTGGGGCAAAAGATGCGGATGCCTATCTGGCAGAGTGGCGCAAGGCCGCGCCTGTAGAGGTCGCTGGAAGTGATGAAGATGTCGCGAAAACCACGGCGGCGGCGCTGGAAGCGGAGTATGACGCAGACAGGCTGAAGGCGCTGATCGCAAATGACGGCTGGGCGTGACGGGGCTTCAGATGTGACACCACGAAATCTGCTGGAGAGCATCATGGCGCTTTTGAATTTTCGTCGCCCCACCCCTTCCGCCGCGCCCCAAAGCGCACAGATAGAGGCATTGATGCAGGGCTTCTCTGTGGAAGTGATGCCGCGCACGGCCGAAAAGATTGCAGATTTCCGCGCGCTGCTGCCCTTGGGCACACGGGTCTATATTGCCCATATAGATGGCACACCCATTGCCGATATGGTGGCGACTGCCGCGCGCCTGCGCGCCGAGGGGATGGAGCCGATGCCCCATTTCCCTGCCCGTATCATAGCCGACAGGGCGGAACTGGGAGATTGGGTTGCGCGCTACGAAGGCGAGGCCGATGTGCGCGAGGGCCTGATGCTGGGCGGCGGGCCAGTGACCCCGAAAGGGGCTTATGACAATTCCATGCAATTGCTGGAAACGGGCCTTTTCGATGGGTTTCGGCGCCTGCATGTGGCAGGCCACCCCGAAGGCAACCGCGATATTGGCGCTGATGGCGGGCATGAGATCATTTTGCAGGCGATGCGCGCAAAGCAGGATTTCGCCGCGGCCAAAGGGATAGAGATGGCGATCGTCACGCAATTTGCCTTCGAGGCAGGGCCGATCATCGCCTGGGCAGAGGGTTTGCGCGCGCGCGGGATCACGCTTCCGGTGCATCTGGGCGTGGCAGGGCCAGCCAAGCTGCAAACGCTGATCAAATTCGCCATTGCCTGCGGTGTTGGCCCGTCGCTGAAAGTGCTGCAAAAGCGCGCGAAAGATGTGTCAAAACTGCTCTTGCCGTTCGAGCCGACCGCCCTTGTTACCGATCTGGCCGCGCATAAAGCCGCCAATCCCGATTTCGCCATCGAGCGCTTGCATTTCTTCCCCTTGGGCGGGATCAAGGCCAATGCCGATTGGACATTTACCCATGGTGGCGCCGCGGCCCGGCCTGCCACCCAAACCTGAGCTTTGGAGCACCCATGACCCGGACTGTGATCGAATCTGCCACCAAGACTGTTATCATCGGCTTTGACGAGCCGTTTTGTGTGATCGGAGAACGCATCAACCCGACTGGCCGCAAAAAGCTGGCGGCAGAGTTGGAGATGGGTGATTTTTCCACTGTTGAACGCGATGCGCTGGAACAGGTGGCCTGTGGGGCTATGGTGCTGGATATCAATTCGGGCGCTGTCTTTTCCAACAAAATGGCCGAAGACCCCCGCTATGCCGATAATAATTTCGTAGAACCGCCCCTGATGCGCGATCTATGCGCGCGGGTTCAGGCGCTGGTGGATGTGCCTTTGTGCATCGACAGCTCTGTTCCCGAAGCGTTGAAGGCGGGGCTTGAGGCCTGCAATGGCCGCCCCCTTCTGAACTCTGTCACGGGCGAGGAAGAGCGGCTGGAAGCGATTTTGCCGTTGGTTAAGAAATACAACGTGCCCGTCGTGGCCATCTCCAACGATGACACCGGGATTTCCGAGGACCCCGCTGTCCGCTTTGAGGTTGCCAAGAAAATCGTGCAACGCGCCGCCGATTTCGGCATCCCCGCGCATGATATCGTGGTCGATCCCCTCGTCATGCCCATCGGTGCGATGGGCACGGCGGGGTTGCAGGTGTTTGAACTGGTGCGCCGCTTGCGCGCGGAACTGGGTGTGAACACCACTTGCGGGGCGTCAAATATCAGCTTTGGCCTGCCCAATCGGCATGGGATCAATGCGGCTTTCCTGCCGATGGCCATTGGCGCGGGCATGACCAGTGCGATCATGAACCCCGTTCGGTCGGTAGAGATGGAGGCCATTCGCGCGGCCAATATGTTGATGAACCATGACCCGAATGGCGGTGCATGGATCGGGCTTGCGAAAGTGCTGGAAGCGATGAAAGACGGCGCAAGCTTTGCCGAAGCCTCGCGCGCGGCAATGGATGCGGGCGCGCGCACAGGTGGGCGGCGTGGCGGGCGGCGTGCGCGCTAAGCGCCACGCCTGCTCTTTGCGCAAGCGATCCAAGAAGCACAGGCGATCCGCATTGGCAGTTTGGATATGAAAAAACCGAAAGCGCGCATGCGCTTTCGGTTTTTTCAATCTTCGCGATGCCCGCCAGCCTTAGCCCGCGCTGGCAGCCGCTTTCTTGGCATCGGCATAGATGATCAGTGGCTTTGCCTCGGATGTAACGGCCTCTTCATTCACCACCACCTCAGATACATTCTCCATCCCCGGCAATTCAAACATGGTATCCAGCAAGATATCTTCCATGATAGACCGCAGGCCGCGCGCGCCGGTTTTGCGCGCAATTGCGCGTTTGGCGATAGCGCGAAGCGCTTCATCGGTGAAGGTAAGATCCGCGCCCTCAATATCAAACAGCTTTTGATATTGCTTTACCAAGGCGTTTTTCGGCTCTGTCAGGATGGTGACAAGCGCATCTTCATCCAGATCCATCAGCGTGGCGACAACGGGCAAGCGGCCCACAAATTCGGGGATCAGGCCGAATTTCAGCAGGTCTTCGGGTTCCAGTTGCTTAAGCGATTCGCCAATGGTCTTGAGGCTTTCATCTTTCACATCCGCGCCAAAGCCGATTGCAGAGCCTTTGCCGCGCATGTTGATGATACGATCCAAGCCCGCAAATGCGCCGCCGCAGATGAACAGGATATTGGTTGTGTCCACCTGGAGGAATTCTTGCTGCGGATGCTTGCGCCCGCCTTGCGGGGGCACGCTGGCCACAGTGCCTTCCATCAGCTTCAGAAGGGCTTGTTGCACGCCTTCGCCCGATACATCGCGCGTGATAGAGGGGTTGTCGGATTTGCGGGTGATCTTGTCCACCTCGTCAATATAGACAATCCCGCGCTGCGCGCGCTCTACATTGTATTCGCTGGCCTGAAGCAGTTTGAGGATGATATTCTCCACATCCTCACCGACATAGCCCGCCTCGGTCAGGGTGGTGGCGTCCGCCATTGTGAACGGCACATCGAGAATCCGCGCCAGCGTCTGCGCCAGCAACGTCTTGCCGCAGCCCGTAGGGCCAATCAGCAGGATATTGGATTTCGACAATTCAATTTCTCCGGATTTCCCGGAATGGTTAAGCCGTTTGTAATGGTTATGCACTGCAACTGATAGCACGCGCTTTGCCTGCACTTGCCCGATCACATAATCATCCAGCACATTGCAGATTTCGCGCGGCGTGGGCACACCATCGGTGGATTTCAGCCCGCCCGATTTCGTTTCCTCGCGGATGATATCCATGCAAAGTTCGACACATTCATCGCAGATAAAGACCGTCGGCCCCGCGATCAGCTTACGCACCTCATGCTGGCTTTTGCCGCAAAAGGAACAGTAAAGCGTGTTTTTGCTGTCTGAATCGGAAGTGGGCATCTCAAACCTCTGTGGTCTTTACTGCGATAGGCAAAATCGGGTGGCGGGCGTATCGGGCCTTCTTTTCTGGCAGGGTAGGCGAGAGACGGGGCAGGGACAATGCAAAACTGCGTTTGCAGCCGCAATTACCTTGTTCTGCCCCGTCACAGCCCATCATGCGCTGGCCGTATCGGCACGAGAGGTCACGATATCGTCAATCAAGCCCCAATCCTTTGCCATCTCCGCGGTCATGAAATTGTCACGCTCCAGCGCGTCTTCCACTTTTTTCAGCGTCTGGCCTGTGTGTTTGACATAGATCTTGTTCAGGCGTTCTTTCAGTTCCAGAATTTCGCGCGCGTGAATGGAGATGTCAGTCGCCTGCCCCTGAAACCCGCCAGAGGGCTGGTGGACCATGATACGCGAATTGGGCAGCGAGAAGCGCATGCCCTTTTCCCCCGCACACAGCAGAAGCGACCCCATAGAGGCCGCTTGCCCGACCACCAGCGTAGAAACCTTGGGCTTGATATACTGCATGGTGTCATAGATCGACAGCCCGCTTGTGACCACGCCGCCGGGCGAGTTGATATACATCGAAATCTCTTTCGAAGGGTTTTCCGCTTCCAGATGCAAAAGCTGTGCCACGATCAGGCTGGACATGCCGTCATGCACGGGGCCATTCACGAAAATGATCCGCTCCTTCAGCAGGCGCGAGAAAATATCATAGGCCCGTTCGCCGCGGCTGGTTTGTTCCACAACCATGGGCACAAGATTCATGTAGGTTTCAATCGGATCGCGCATATGCCTGCCTTTTGTGACTATGACCGGTTTTCTGGTCTGGTGATATATCAACTGTGTTGATTGAATCTTAGTGCTGCGCTTGAGGGGCTGCAAGGGGAGGTGGGGAATTTCATCGCTTATGCGCCGTCCTGACCCAGCGCCTTGCCCAGACGGGGCAGGCGCGCGCGCTTCAAAAGGGCGCGCAAGGGCTGTGCACGCCCCGATGCGGCCACGGTGGCGGCCTGGGCCGCGTGCACGGCGGTTTCAACAGGCTGGGGGTTTTCCAGCCAGCGCGCCATCAGGAAATCATCAGGGCTTTGCGCGCGTATCCCTTCCGCGCCCAGAGTGCGGGCGGGAAAATCGCGCAGGTTTTGGGTGATGATCCACGCGGCCCCGCCGGTGATGGCCGTGGCCAGCACATGGGCATCGGCCTTGTCGGGCATCCATAACCGCGCTTCCAGCGCGCTATCTGCGGCAATTTCTGCCTGCGGCCAGGTGGCGCGCAGGGTTGCAATCTCTTGCGCGGCGATGGCCGCGCCCGCGTGCCCCAGCCGCGCGGCGGCGCGCTGCCATTCGCCCAATATCCGGGCAGACCATAGCGGCACAAATACGCCTTGCGCCGCAGCGCCGACCAGAATTTCGCGCAAGACGCTTGGGTACAGCACGCAAGCGTCCAGCACAGCCTTCATGAGTTCAGCCGGAAAAAGATCGCCTTCAGATAGCCGCTTTCAGCCAGTTGCGGCAATTGCGGATGGTCTGGCCCCGCAAACCCCGTATGGATCAACTGCCCGCGCCGCCCCCCGCGCCCGATCCCGCGCGCAGAGGCGTTGCGAAACGCTGTCAGATCGGCGGCATGTGAACACGAACACAGGCCCAGATAGCCCCCCGGTGCAACCAATGGGGCGGCCAGACGCGCCACACGCTCATAGGCGCGCAAGCCTGCCGCCAGCGCTTCTTTATTGGGCGCGAAGGCCGGCGGATCGCAGACCACCAGATCAAATTGCGCGCCCTCATCGGCCAGCGCTTCCAATGTGGCAAAAGCATCGCCCTGCCGGGTTGCGAAGGCTTGCGCGGCCCCTGTCGCCTCTGCCCCTTGCTGGGCCAGCGCCAAGGCCGGGGCGGAACTGTCCACCGCCAGCGCGGTGGCCGCGCCGCCTGCCAGTGCAGCCAGCGAAAAGCCCCCCACATGGCTGAACACATCCAGCACCCGCGCGCCTTTGGCCAGTGTGGCGGCAAAGGCATGGTTTGGGCGCTGGTCAAAAAACAGGCCCGTTTTCTGCCCGCCCAGAAGATCGGCCATATATGTCGCGCCATTCATTGGCACCGGCACAGGGCCGTCATACGCACCGCAGTACAGGGCGGTTTCCTCTGTCAGTCCTTCCAGCACCCGCGCGCGGCCAGAGCCGTTCTTGATGAGTGTCGTTACCCCCGTCACCTCTTGCAAGGCGGCGGCCAGTGTGTCGAAATGCGTATCGGCCCATGCGGCATTGGGCTGGATCACAGCTGCCGCGCCAAAGCGGTCTATCACCACACCGGGCAGGCCATCGGCTTCGGCATGCACAAGCCGGCAATAGGGGCTGTCATATATCCGCGCGCGATGGGCCAGCGCATGGCGCAGTTTGGCGGCAATCCAGTCCTGGGTAATTTCCGCCTCTGGGTTCTGATCCATCATGCGGGCGATGATTTTGGAATTGGGGTTGACAGTCACCACCCCAAGCGCGCGGCGCTCTGCATCTTCCAGCTGCGCAAAACTGCCCGGCGCGATGGCTTTTGTGCGCCGGTCGGTGACAAGCTCATCCGCATAAACCCATGGGAAGCCATGCCGCAAGGCGCGCGCCTCTGCTTTGGGTTTCAGGCGGATAACGGGAAGATCATTCATGGCGCGGTGTTCCTTCATGGGCTATCCGTGCCATAAGCGAGGGCGGGGGGATTGGAAAGCCCCCCGCCCTTTGGCATGTCGCTTCTGCGCCTATATTCTTGCGGCCCGGCGGGCCATACTGTCAGTTCTGCGCTTGTGCTGCCGGGTTTGCCGCAAACAGCGATGCAATTTTGCCGGTCAGGGCGGCAAAGCCTTGCGCGATGACTTGGGCGCGCATGCGGCGGGCCTCGGCCTCGATCTGCAGGGTATCGATGATCATGGGTTGGGTATCTTTGATGTCAAACATGGCTCTCTTGCCTTTCGGTGTTGGTTGATCAGTAGGTAGGCGCTGCGCTGCAGCATTGCGAGGCATGTTTGCGAAGGCCCGGCATGCAAGAATTGCATGGCTCGCTGCTAAAATGGGCGCGAAGCATCCAAAGCCGGGGGGAGTTGAATTGTTAGCGCTAACTTACTATATCTGCCAAAACGATTCCCCGGAAACTTCGGCGCGATGGAGAAGCCAATGCCCCTTGATCCCCGACTTGAAGCCGTAACCGAGCGTATTCGCGCGCGCTCTCACCCGCGCCGCAGCGCCTATCTGGATCGGATGCGCAAGGCCGCCGATGCAGGTGTGGTGCGCGCGCATTTGTCTTGCGGCAATCAGGCCCATGCCTATGCCGCGATGGGGCAAGACAAGGCCGCACTGGCCGAAGGGCGCGCGCCCAATCTGGGTATCATCACCGCGTATAATGACATGCTCTCGGCCCATCAACCGTTCGAGCGCTATCCCGATATCATCCGCGCCGCCGCGCGCGCGGCGGGTGGCACGGCGCAAGTGGCGGGCGGTGTTCCTGCCATGTGTGACGGGGTAACACAGGGCCAGCCGGGGATGGAGCTGTCGCTCTTCTCGCGCGATGTGATTGCATTGTCGGCGGGCGTGGCCATGTCGCATAACTGCTTTGATGCTGCGGTCTGGCTGGGGGTGTGTGACAAGATCGTTCCGGGGCTGATTATCGCAGCGGCAACATTTGGCCATGTCCCCGCCGTTTTCGTGCCTGCCGGCCCGATGGTCTCGGGCTTGCCCAATGATGAAAAATCCAAAGTGCGCCAACAATTCGCCAAAGGGGAAATCGGGCGCGAAGAGTTGATGAAAGCGGAAATGGCCAGCTATCACGGGCCGGGAACCTGCACATTCTACGGCACGGCCAATACCAATCAGATGCTGATGGAATTCATGGGCCTGCACATGCCTGGCACAAGTTTTGTCAATCCCGGCACGCCCCTGCGCGAGGCGCTGACAGTCGCGGCAACAGAGCGCGCCTTGGCGATCACGGCGCAAGGCAATGATTACCGCCCGGCAGGGCAGGTGCTGGATGAACGCGCCTTTGTGAATGGCATTGTCGGGCTGATGGCCACAGGTGGTTCCACCAATCTGGTGCTGCATCTGCCTGCAATGGCGCGCGCGGCGGGCATTGATCTGGCGCTTGAAGATTTCGCCGATATTTCCGAATGCGTGCCGCTGATGGCCAAGGTCTATCCCAACGGGTTGGCCGATGTGAACCATTTTCACGCGGCTGGCGGCTTGGGCTATATGATCGGTGAATTGCTGGAGGCAGGGTTGCTGCATGACGATGTGTCAACCATCGCAGGCGATGGGCTGGCGCGCTATGCGCAAGAACCCAAGCTGCGCGATGGCAAACTGGTCTGGGAGGCAGGGGCAGGCAAGACGTTGAACGACAAGATATTGCGCCCCGCATCCAACCCGTTTCAGGCGACAGGGGGCTTGCGGCAACTGGCGGGAAATCTGGGGCAGGGCGTGCTGAAAGCCTCGGCCGTTGATCCCGAACGCCATGTGATCGAGGCAAAGGCGCGGATTTTCCACGACCAGCACGCGGTCAAAGCCGCGTTTCAGGCCGGAGAGTTTACCGAGGATACCGTGGTTGTGGTGCGCTTTCAGGGGCCTGCGGCCAATGGCATGCCGGAATTGCATTCGCTCACCCCGATCCTGTCAGTGCTGCAAGATCGCGGCTTGCGCGTGGCGCTGGTGACAGACGGGCGCATGTCGGGGGCAAGTGGTAAAGTGCCCGCCGCCATCCATGTCGCGCCAGAGGCTGCCAAGGGCGGGCCGCTGGCCAAGCTGCGCGATGGTGATCTGCTGCGCGTGGATGCGGTGGCAGGGCGGCTGGATGTGCTGGAGGCCGGGTTTGAGGAACGCAGGCCCGTGACAGCCGATCTGAGCGCCAATGACTTCGGCATCGGGCGCGAGTTGTTTGCGGTGTTCCGCGCCACCGTGGGCGACAGCACAGAAGGCGCGGGGGTTGTGGTCTGAGAGAAACCGGCGCGCGGCCTGTCAGATTGCGCAACCGGAGGGCGCCAGTCCCGACGCGCCCCGCGCCCCCTCAATGGGGGCAAGGGGCGCCCTTCCCATGCCCTAGCTTTCCGGCGAAAGCTTCCAGCGCGCGGCGTTTTCGTCAATGGCGCGAATACGCTCTTCGCTTTTGGGGTGGCTCAGCAGCCATGCAGGCGCGCCGCCGCCCATACCCACCAGCCCTTCCAGCTTGCGAAAGAGTGATTTCTGCGGCTCCAGCCCGATCCCGCATTTCACCAGCAGCGCAGAGGCATAGGCATCGGCTTCATATTCGTCATTCCTGCTCAGGCGCGCCATCAAAAGCGTGGTGATGAAATTGGCAATAATCACCCCGATACCGGGCAAAAACCGGTTGAACACAGTCGCCAGCGCCATGCGGATCGCATTCGTGCCCTGAAAATCAATCATCCGCTTGCGGGTATGGCCCAAGGCGACATGGCCCAATTCATGCGCAATCACGCTGGCCATTTCTTCTGCCGTCACCTCTCCGGCCCTGTATTTGTTATAAAATCCGCGGGTGATGAAAATGCGCCCATCCGGGGCGGCAAGGCCGTTCACCGGCTCGATTTCATAGATATGCACCACAATCTTCTTCACGCCCACGGCTTGCGCCATGCGGTCGGTCAACGCTTTCAGACGCGCATCGGCCAAGGGCGATGAACGCGCATCCAGCTCTTGCTTGGTGCGCCATGCCGAAAACCAGTAAATCACCAGCCCATAGGCCAGCAGAAGAAGGAAAGGGGTAAGTTTCAACATGGGACAGATATGGGGCAGGCAAGGGGGTTGGGCAATGGGGGTCAGCCCAAAACCAGCGTCACTGCCATCATCGCCGTGAAGGCGAGTGTCACAATCACGCCAATGGTGCTGTGATCGGCGCCTTGATTGGCCTCTGGCAGCAATTCGGAAAAGATCATCCACAGCATCGCCCCGGCCGCCAGCCCCAGCCCCACAGGCAGAAAGGGCGCGAAGGCCAGCACGAACAGAAAGGCGGGCACTGCCAGCAGTGGTTGCGGGGCAGAGGATAAGACCGCCCACCACGCGGCCTTGCCCACGCTGGCCCCGCGCGGCACCATCACCAAGGCAATCGCCAGCCCTTCGGGCACATTATGCAGCGCAATGGCAACTGTGATAAATTCGCCCAGATCGCGGCCAGAGCCATAGGCCACCCCCACGCCCACCCCTTCCGCAGCGGAATGAACGGTCATCACGCCCATGATCAGGATGATTTTCAGGGCATCTGCCCCGCTGCTATCGGCCAGGGTGACCCCGTCATGGCCATCAAAATAGCGCTTTGCCAGCCAGATCCCGCCCAAGCCCAGCAGCAGGCCCAAAAGTGTGCGGGGTGCGGAAAATTCAAACCCCTCCACCACCAGCGAGAATGTGGCCGCCAGCATAAGCCCCGCCGCAACCGCATTGCCTTGCGCCAGAATTCGGGGGGTGACATTGCGCATGGCCAGAAGCGGCAATGCGCCCAGCCCCGTTGCAAGCGCGGTAATCGCGGCTGCAACAAAGACCAGCAAGAGGGTTGGGTCAGTCATGGCCTTACCTTTAGAATAATTCTAAAATACGAACATTCACAGGCAAGTCAAGCCGTTGCCGCTATGGGATGCGTGGCGCGCTTTGTGCAGATACAGCCCTGCCGCACGATCTGCCTTGAAACATGTCACAGCGAAGGCCCAAACAGCTTTGTTTTCCTGTGCGCACTGGCAAAGTGAGTGTTTCCTTTATATAGATTGTGGAGTGGATAGCATGGGGCAGCGGTGACAGTCGTTTCCAACTCAGAGGCGGGTTCCCCGCCGCCGGCCCAGAGCGCTGTGGCACCTGATGGGGCCAAGGCTCTTGCGGGGCCGCGCGAATGGCATTTGAGTGCGGCAGCATCGGGCTGGGCATTGTCGGGCGATGTGACAGTGCGCAGCCTGTCGGGGCTGCAAGAGGCAGTGCATGACTTGGCGCAGCCAGAGGCGGGCGCAATCACGCTTGATCTGTCGCAACTGGGGCGGATGGATACCGCCGGGGCCTATATGCTGCTGCGCGCGCGCGTGGCCTTGGCCGGGCAGGGGCCGGAGTTGCGCTTTGTCAATCTGACACCCGATCACGCCGCGCTTCTGGCGCGGGTGGAGCAGGCCATGCCAAAGGTCGAAACACTGTCTGCAAAGCCGCTCAGCCTTGCGCTGTTGCTTGAAAAGCTTGGCCGCATGGTGGCCGGGGCAGGGCAATTCCTGCTGGAATTGCACGCCATGCTTGGCCTGTTCATTGCGCGGCTGTTCTGGCTTTTGCGCCACCCGTCCGAATTTCGCCTGACAGCCTTGGTGCATCATTGCGATCAGGTGGGCTGGAAGGCCATTCCCATCGTGGCGCTGATGTCCTTTCTGATCGGGGTTGTGCTGGCCTTTCAGGGGTCTGTGCAATTGCGCCAGTTCGGGGCAGAGATTTTCGTGATCGACCTGATTGCCATCTCCATCTTGCGCGAGCTTGGGATATTGCTGACCGCCATCATCGTGGCCGGGCGCACGGCCTCCAGCTTTACCGCCGCCATTGGCTCTATGAAAATGCGCGAGGAAATTGACGCCATGCGCACCTTGGCGATTGACCCCGCCACAGTGCTCTTTGTGCCGCGCATTCTGGCCTTGCTGATCACGCTGCCCATTCTGGGCCTGATTGCCAATGTGATGGGGCTGTTTGGCGGGGCCATGATGGCATGGATAGAGCTTGGCATCTCTCCGGGCATGTTTCTGGCGCGGCTTCTGGAGGATACCAGCGCGCGCCATGTGCTTGTGGGTTTTGTGAAAGCGCCGGTTTTTGCGCTGATCATCGGTGTGATTGGCTGCCATGCGGGCATGGGGGTTGGTGGCAATGCCGAAAGCCTTGGGCGGCAGACATCTTCTGCCGTGGTGCGCGCGATCTTTGCGGTGATCGTGGCAGATGCGCTGTTTTCCGTGTTCTTTGCGATGATGGATATCTGATGGCGGGGGATGTTGTCATATCGCTGCGCGGCATACGCAACCAGTTCGGGCCACATCTGGTGCATGAAAACCTTGATCTGGATCTGTATCGGGGCGAAGTGCTGGGCGTTGTCGGTGGCTCTGGCACCGGCAAATCCGTGCTGCTGCGCTGCATTGCAGGGCTGCGCCCGCCGCAGGCCGGGCAGATCACGATATTCGGGCAGGACGCGCTGCACTGTTCAGAGGCAGAGCGGCGCGAGATTGATGCGCGTATGGGTGTGATGTTTCAGGATGGCGCGCTGTTTTCCAGCCTCACAGTGCGCGAGAATGTGGAAGTGCCCTTGCGCAGTATTCGCGGGCTGGATGTAGGGTTGCGCCGCGAATTGGCGGATCTGAAAATCTCCATGTCCGGGCTGCCCTATGCGGCAGGTGACAAATACCCGTCCGAATTGTCGGGCGGCATGCGCAAGCGCGCGGGCCTTGCCCGCGCCTTGGCGCTGGACCCTGAAATCGTGTTTCTGGACGAACCCACTGCCGGGCTGGATCCGATTGGCGCTGCCGCCTTTGATACTTTGATCCGCGCCTTGTCCGAGACATTGGGCCTGACTGTCTTTCTTGTCACCCATGATCTTGACACATTGCACGCGACATGTGACCGCATCGCGGTGATTGCTGAAAAGCGTGTGATGTATACGGGAACGATGGCGGATATGCTGCATGTCGAACACCCTTGGGTGCATGAGTATTTCCACGGCCCGCGGGCGCGTGCTGCGCTGGACAGTTTGGAAAGGACAGCCTGAGCGATGGAAACACGCGCAAATTATGTTTTGATCGGTATCTTTGCCGCGCTGGGCTTTCTGGGGGTGCTGGGCTTTTTTCTGGCCTTTGGCAAGTTCCAGCTGGATCGCCAATTTGCCTATTACGAGGTGCGGTTTGAGAGTGTTGCAGGCCTGTCGAGGGCCTCTGATGTGCGGTTTGCAGGGCTGTTGGTGGGGCAGGTGGTAGAGGTGCAGCTTGCCCCTGAAGGCGATGGCACTGTCTTGGTGCGGCTGGAGGTGGATCGCGCCACCCCTGTGCGGGCGGATTCCATTGCCACTGTGGACAGTTCTGGCATAACCGGCGTGGCCTTTGTGGCCATATCGCCGGGCACGCCTGAAGCCGTGCTGATCAATGACCGCTCTGATGCGCCCCGGCTGGAAGCCGGGCGTTCTACCATCCAGTCCCTCACCGAAGGCGCGCCGCGTATCATGGATGAAACCTTGCGGGTGCTGGAACAGGTAAACCGGCTTTTGGGCGATGAAAATCAGGTGAAAGTGGCAAATATCCTGACCAATGTCGAACAATCCTCTGGCGAATTGTCGCGCGCGCTGGATAATTTTTCGGCCTTTACAGATACGATCGCTGCCGCGACAGAAACATTTGCAGAGTTCAGCAACAATCTGTCACCCATTCTGCTACAGGCCGAAAAGACAGTCGAAAGCCTGCAATTTGCCGTTGATGAATTCGCGCTTCTGGCAACGGAATCGCGTATCACCTTTGAAACCGGAACCCAGACCTTGCAGAATGTGGATGTCTTTATTGAGGAGGATCTGACAGGCATGGTGGCCGATCTGCGCCGCGCCGCAGATCAGGTAGGGGCAGAGATAGAAGCCTTCTCGCAAGAGGCGCAGGCGATGTTTGCCGAATTCTCGCGCACGGGGGCGGCGGCAACTGAACGTCTGGTGGCCCTTGATCCCGCCCTTGCCCGGCTGGAGCCGCTTTTGGCGCGCGCCGATACCACCTTTGAAACGGTAGAGCGTATGGCGGCCAATGTGGATGCGCTGGTGGTGGGCGATGGCGCAGCACTGGTGGCGGAAACGCGCGACATGGTGGCCATGGCGCGCGATGCCACAGAAGCGATTGCGCGCGTGGCTGAAACCGATCTGCCCGTCATCGTGGCCGATGTGCGCGCCGCGACAGCCGATATTCGCGCCGTTGTGGCCACGGTGGGCGAGGATCTGGCGCTTGTCTCTGGCCGGGTGGAGGACCTGAGCGCGGGGGGGCTGCGCACATTGGATCAGGTGACGGAAACCTTCGCCAATGCCAATGTCACGCTGGACGCGATCAACCGCGTGCTGGAAACCAGCGAAGGGGCCATTGCCGCCGCAGAGCGCGCCTTTGACGGCGCAGACCGTGTGATAAACGAAGAGATTGGCCAGATCACGGCGGATTTGCGCGATGTGCTGGCCCGTCTGGGGCAAGCGGTGGATGCGGTTTCAGAAGATATCCCCGAAGTGACAGCCGATTTGCGCCGCACTGCTGACAGTGCCGCGCGCGCCTTTGATGACCTGGGGCAGATGGTGCGCGACAGTTCTGGCCCGGTGCGCGATTTCACCACGGCTGGCCTGCCCAATATCACCCAGCTTGCACGCGAAACGCGCGGGCTGATTGGCAATCTGGATCGCCTGACACGCCAGATCGAACGTGATCCCGCGCGTTTCCTGCTAAACCGCCAGACACCGGAGTTCAGAAGATGACCCTTCCGCGACGTTTCTTTTTGCTGGGGGCCGGGGCCGCGCCGCTCTTGGCAGGCTGTGGCGCGATTTCTGCCCTCAATGAGGCTACCGCCGTTCTGGATGCATATGAACTGCGCGCCCCTGCACTGCCGCAAGCGGGCCGCACCCAGCCGCGCGGCCTGAGCATAGAGCCGCCCAGCACATCGGGCGCGCTGGAAGGCGACCGTATCTTGATCAAGCCCAATGCCGTGCAATCGCTGTATCTGCCCGGTGCGCGCTGGTCGGACAAGGCGCCGCTGATGTTCCAGACTGTCATGTTGCGCGCGTTCGAGGATACGGGCGCGCTGTCCTATATCGGGCGCAGGCCCTTGGGCGGGGTGGGTGATGTGGCGCTGATTTCGGAAATCACCGATTTTCAGGCCGAACTTGGCCCGGATGGGCGCAGCGCCACAACCCGTATCCGGCTAACCGCGCGCATGGTGCGCGAAGCCGATGCCCGCGTTCTGGCGCGCCGCAGCTTCGAGGCTCTGGCCCCTGCCCAAAGCACAGAAACGCTGGAGATTGTGCAGGCGTTCAACGTGGCCTCCGATGCGGTGCTGAATGATCTTGTGCGCTGGGGATTGGCTGTTATGGGTGTGACCTTGCCGCAAGCCTAACTGCTGCGATCGCTTTTGAGACATGTATTGAAAGATTGGCCGTGCTTCGCAGCTTGTATGACTGGACATTATCGCTTGCGCGCCATCCCCACGCGCTTTGGGCTTTGGCCTTTGTGGCCTTTATCGAAAGCTCTGTCTTTCCGATCCCGCCGGATGTGCTGATGATTGCGATGATCGTCGCGCGCCCGTCGCGCGCCTTTGTGATTGCGGCTGTGGCCACGCTGGCCTCTGTCGCGGGGGGGCTGGCAGGGTATTGGATTGGCTATAGCGCGTTTGAAACACTGGGCCGCCCGGTTTTGGAATTTTACGGCAAGGATGCCTATTTTGCCGAATTTCAGGCCCGCTACAACGATTGGGGCGCATGGGCGGTGCTGATCGCGGGGGTAACGCCCTTTCCCTATAAGGTGATCACAATCCTCTCTGGCGTCACGGCGCTGTCGCTGCCTGTATTCATCATGGCTTCGCTGGTGGCGCGGGCTTTGCGGTTTTTCATTGTGGCCGCGCTGTTGTGGAAATTTGGTGCACCCATTCGTGATTTCATCGAAGCGCGTCTTGGGCTTGTCTTTTCCCTGTTCATGGCGTTGCTGTTGGGCGGGTTTGTGGTGGTGAGGTATCTATGACGCGCAAACAGGTGCAGTTATTGGCGCTGGCAGGGTCTGCGGGCCTGTTGCTGGGGGCGCTGGCCTTTGAATATATTGGCGGCATGGCCCCTTGTGCGCTGTGCATCTGGCAGCGCTGGCCGCATGTGCTGGCGCTGCTGGGCGTGGGCGGGCTGGCCATGGCAAGCCCTGTATTCCCGCTGATCGGGGCCATGGGTGCGGCGACATCTGGCGGGATTGGCGTCTATCACACAGGGGTAGAGCGCGGCTGGTGGCCGGGGCCATCCAGTTGCAGCGCGGGTGGTGATCTGTCGGGCCTGACGCCGGAAGAATTGCTGGCGCAGATCATGGCCGCGCCTGTGGTGCGCTGTGACGATGTGGCATGGGAAATGCTGGGCCTGTCGATGGCCAGCTGGAACGCTGTCGCCTCTTTCACCATAGCGGCCCTGTGGCTGGCCAGCCTGCGTCTGGGGCGGGCGTAAGGGTTCGTTGGCCGGGGCAGATGCCCCCTGTCGCGGCGGCCATGGGGCTTGGCGGGGGGGCTATCTGCGAACAGGCGGCAGTTGGAAAACGGCATAAGGTGCAGGCCGCCGCGCTGCGCGCTTGCCCGCCAGCCGTTTTGCTGCATTCAATCACAAACCCTGGCCAGCCGCCGCGAAAACCGCGTGCAACTGGCTTGCGTGAAATGCTGCCGCCTCTGGCCCCGTCTCTTGGCCCTCATATAGCCCCAAATCGCGCGCAGCCATGAAATAGCCCCGCGCAGGCAGCCCGCCGGATGCGCGGCCCAAAACGACAGACGCGCGCAGGGGCTGGCCCTTGCGCGCGTCCTCAGCCATCAGTGTTTCCAGCATGGCGGCAAGGCGTGCAATCCGCCCCGGCCCTTCCAGCCCGATCTGGGCAGCAAGCGCACCATAGGTGGTGCATTGCCCCTTTGCGGCCAGATCATCAAGCGCGGCAATCACCCGCGCCAGATCACTCATGCGTCCTCACCATCCTCTTCGCCCGTTTCGGCCACACGCGCGACGGAGACAACCTTTTCCCCGTTCGAGGTGTTGAACACCCGCACCCCGCCCGCAGAGCGTGAACGGAAGGAAATCCCTTCCACCGGCACGCGGATGGATTGGCCCTTGGAGGTGGCAAGCATCACCTGATCCGACATGTCCACCGGGAAACAGGCCACCAGCGCACCGCCGCGCATCGCGCGATCCATGGCCGCAACGCCCATGCCGCCACGGCCCCGCACAGGGTAATTGTGGCTGGATGACAGTTTGCCCATGCCAGCCTCTGTGATTGTCAGGATCAAATCCTCACAAGCCGACATTTCGGCATAGCGCTCTGGCGAAAGCGCGCCCTCGGCGGCGTCTTCCTCATCCTCGCCGTCATCCTCTGTCACGCCTGCCATTGCGCGGCGCATTTTCAGATAGGTTGCGCGCTCTTCCGGTGTGGCCTCGAAATGGCGGATCACGGCCATGGACACAACGCTGTCGCCATCGCCCAGCCGCACACCGCGCACGCCCGTGGAATCGCGGCCCTTGAACACCCGCACATCTGTCGTGCGGAAGCGGATTGCGCGGCCAGAGGCTGTGACAAGCATGACATCATCCCCCTCATCGCAGATGCGCGCATTCACAAGGCTGACATCCTCTGGCAGCTTCATGGCGATCTTGCCATTGCGCATGACATTGGTGAAATCCGACAGCGCATTGCGCCGCACATCCCCTGCCGAAGTGGCAAAGATGATTTGGAGATTGTCCCATTCTTCTTCCGGGCGTTCCACGGGCATGATTGCGGCAATGCTGACACCGGGCGTGATGGGCAGGATATTGACCATTGCCTTGCCGCGCGCATTGCGCCCGGCAAGCGGCAGGCGCCATGTTTTCAGCTTATAGACCATGCCATCGGTGGTGAAGAACAACAGCTGCGTATGGGTATTGGCCACGAATAGCTGGGTGACGACATCATCATCCTTGGTGGACATGCCCGACAGCCCTTTGCCGCCCCGGCGCTGGGCGCGGAATTCGCCCAAAGGCGTGCGCTTGATATAGCCGCCAGAGGTGATGGTCACGACCATATCCTCACGCTCTATCAGGTCTTCATCATCCAGATCACCGGCCCAATCCACAATCTCTGTGCGGCGTGGCACGGCAAATGCGGCGCGCACCTCTGACAGTTCGGTGCTGATAATCTCCATCACCCGCACGCGCGACCGCAGGATATCCAGATAATCCTTGATCTTGGCGGCCAGCATTTCCAGCTCGTCCGTCACTTCCTTCACGCCCATCGCTGTCAGGCGTTGCAGGCGCAATTCCAGAATTGCGCGGGCCTGCACCTCAGAGAGGTTATAAGTGCCATCCTCATTCATGGTATGGCTGGGATCGTCGATCAGCCGGATATAGGGCGCGATATCCAGCGCGGGCCAGCGCCGCGTCATCAGCTTTTCGCGCGCCTCTGCCGGATCGGCAGAAGCGCGGATTGTGGCCACGATCTCATCCACGTTGGCAACGGCAACTGCCAGCCCACAAAGAACATGGCTGCGCTCTCGTGCCTTGTTCAATTCATAGGCCGTGCGCCGCGTGACCACTTCCTCGCGGAAGCTGATAAAGGCGGTCAGGAAATCGCGCAGCGTCAGTTGCTCTGGCCGCCCGCCATTCAGCGCCAGCATGTTGCACCCAAAAGAGGTTTGCATGGGCGTAAAGCGGAACAACTGGTTGAGCACCACATCGGGCGTGGCATCGCGCTTCAACTCTATCACCACACGCACGCCCACGCGGTCGGATTCGTCGGCAACCGAGGAAATGCCTTCGATCTTCTTTTCGCGCACGGCATCCGCGATCTTTTCGACCATGGTGGATTTGTTCACCTGATAGGGGATTTCATCCACGATGATGGCGAAACGATCCTTGCGCACTTCCTCTACATGGGTTTTCGCCCGGATCAGAACCGAACCGCGCCCTTCCATATAGGCTTTGCGCGCCCCGGAACGGCCCAGAATAAGTGCGCCCGTGGGGAAATCGGGGCCGGGCACATATTCGATGAGATCTTCGGAGGTGAGGTCCGGGTTCTCGATCAGCGCCAGCGTGGCATCGACCACTTCGCCAAGGTTATGGGGCGGAATGTTTGTGGCCATGCCCACGGCAATGCCGCCTGCGCCATTGACCAGCATATTGGGAAAGCGCGCGGGCAGAACTGTTGGTTCGCGGTCGCGCCCATCGTAGTTATCCTGAAAATCGACCGTATCCTTGTCGATATCGGCGAGAAGGAAGGCGGCGGGCTTGTCCATGCGGACTTCGGTATAGCGCATCGCGGCGGGGTTATCGCCATCCATGGAGCCGAAATTGCCCTGACCATCCAACAGCTTCAACGACATCGAGAAAGGCTGCGCCATGCGCACCAGCGCGTCATAAATCGCGCTATCGCCATGGGGGTGGTATTTGCCCATCACATCGCCCACAGCGCGGGCGGATTTGCGATAGGGCTTGTCATGGGTATTGCCGGATTCATACATCGCATAAAGAATGCGCCGATGCACAGGTTTTAAGCCATCGCGCAAATCAGGGATTGCGCGGCTGACAATCACGCTCATGGCGTAATCCAGATAAGAGCTGCGCATTTCCTGTGTGATGGAAATTGTTGGCCCGCTGGGGGCTGCGGGCGGCATTTCGTCCATGTTTTCAGGGGTTTCCGGGCTATCGCTCACCAGATCCTCGCACGCTTCTCACCCACTCAAGATGTGGTTGGGCATACCTTATCAGAACCATGATATAGGGTGCAATGCCTGCCCGGCCTTTCCTTTGGCAGCCGGGGGGCAACAGTGCCAACAGCATGTATTCATTGAAAATTATCTTCCCTCTGGCATGATTCAGGAACCACGAAACCAAAGGGGGCATAGATGGAGAAACATCCCGTTGAATTGATGCTGAAGGGCTATGGGCTGACAACGGCGGAAATGACCTACCGCATGCCGGATCATACCCATGTTCTGAACACCTATCTTTGGCAAGATTACGATCTGGCGCCAGATTATCCGCGCCTGTTCGAATTTATCGAATTCTGGCACAGCACGATTGAGGGGCCGCTTCATTTTGTGCGCTTTACGCATCGCAAGCAACTCTCTGCCGGGCAGTGGCGGCATGTTGTGGGCGAATTTGACATTGGCAAATTCACCAAACGCAATTTGCGGCTGCATTAGTATTAGCCGCAATCAGCGCTGGGCCTATGGCGCCGCCGCGCCCAAGGCTTCTTGCAGCACAAAGACCCGAATGGCAGAGGCCAGCCCGACATCACCGCGCGCGGCATCTATTTCGGCGGCAAGCTGGTTCAGGGGCATATCCCGCGCCTGTGCAATGCGCTGGAATTCGCGCCAGAACAGATCTTCCAGCGAAACAGAGGTGCGATGGCCGCGCAATGTCAGCGAATGTTTGACGGGCCGCGCAGTCATTCGTCCCGCTCGCGCTGGTGTGCGTCCAGATGCGCGCGCGCTTTTGTGGCCTGCGCGTCTTGCATTGCGCGCTCTGCCTTGCTGCGCCCGTGTTTTGCGGCATTGGCATCGGCCAGCTTGCGCGCTTCTGCGCGGCTGGCCTGTTTGCGGGCAGTGCGAAGGTTGATGATCTGGGTCATGCGCAGATGCTAGCGGGGCCGGGGGCTGGCGCGCAACAGAAAAACGCGCGCCCCCGAAGGGGCGCGCCAAACTGTCAGTCTTTTGGCCCGATCATATCTTCCGGGCGGACAACGCGGTCAAAGGTTTCGGCATCGACAAAGCCCAGCGCAATGGCCTCTTCCTTCAGGGTGGTGCCGTTTTTATGCGCAGTCTTGGCAACCTTGGTTGCATTGTCATAACCGATTGTCGGCGCAAGCGCTGTGACCAGCATCAGCGATTCTTTCATCAGCCTGTCAATGCGTTCGACATTGGCTTGCGTGCCAACCACCATGTTATCGGTGAAGCTGGACGCCGCATCGCCCAAAAGCTGCATGGATTGCAGCACGTTATAGCTCATCATCGGGTTATAGACATTCAACTCGAAATGGCCCTGCGACCCTGCAAAACCAACCGCTGCATCATTGCCCATGACATGCGCGCACACCATTGTCAGCGCTTCGGCCTGTGTGGGGTTTACCTTGCCGGGCATGATGGAACTGCCGGGTTCATTTTCCGGCAAGATCAATTCCCCAAGGCCAGAGCGCGGGCCAGAGCCAAGAAGCCGCATGTCATTGGCAATCTTGAACAGGCTGGCAGCCACGGTTTTCAGCGCGCCAGAGAACATGACCATCGCATCATGCGCGGCCAGAGCCTCGAATTTATTGGGGGCGGTCACAAAGGGCAGGTCGGTGATTTCGGCCAGATGGCCCGCCACTTTCACATCCCAGCCCTTGCGGGTGTTCAGCCCTGTGCCAACGGCTGTTCCGCCCTGCGCCAATTCGTAGATATGGGGCAGGCACATATTCACCCGCGCAATCCCCATTTTCACCTGATGGGCATAGCCGCCAAATTCCTGCCCCAGTGTCAGGGGTGTGGCATCCTGCGTATGGGTGCGGCCAATCTTGATGATATCCTTGAATTCCTCGGATTTCGCAGCCAGTGCACCGTGCAGCTTGTGCAGCCCCGGAAGCAGCACATCCCGCGCCAGCATGGCAATGGCCACATGCATCGCGGTTGGGAATGTATCATTCGAAGATTGGCCCATATTCACATGGTCATTGGGGTGAACCGGGTCTTTTGATCCCAGAGTGCCGCCTAATATCTCTATCGCGCGATTCGAGATCACCTCATTGGCGTTCATGTTCGATTGCGTGCCAGACCCTGTTTGCCACACGACAAGGGGGAAGTTGTTATCAAACTTGCCCTCGAACACCTCGCGTGCCGCCTGCACCATAGCTGTGCCGCGTGTGCTGTCCAGTGTGCCCTGTTCCATATTCACCAGCGCGCAGGCCCATTTGATCGCACCAAGCGCGCGTATAATGGGCACGGGCTGGCGTTCCCAGCCAATCGGAAAATTCAGGATAGAGCGCTGTGTCTGCGCGCCCCAATATTTGTCAGAGGGCACTTCGAGCGGGCCAAAGCTGTCGGTCTCACGGCGGGTAGCAGTCATGCGCAGGCTCCTTGCAGCATTTATCTGCCGCTGTCCTTAGCCCGTGACTGTGGTAAAATCAATCGGCATGCCACGGCATACCGAATGCTTGCGCAAGCACCGCGCTATTTGCGGAAGCGATCCAGACTGACAACTTCGCCGCCCTTCTCTTCGGGCTTGGCATCTTCCATCATGGGCGCTTCGTCATCCTCGTCTTCGTCATCTTCGTCGTCATGATGCAATTCAAACCGCAGGCCAAATTCGACCGAGGGATCGACAAAGGTGGAGATCGAATCGAAGGGAATATAAAGCGGCTCTGGCGAATTGCCGAAATTCAGCGTGATCGCGAATCCTTCATCATCCACGATCAGATTGTCAAACCAGTGCTGCACCACCAAGGTAATCTCTTCGGGGTAGCGCTGGCGCAACCAATCGGCCATCTGCATGCCGGGATGCGTGGTATCGATTGTGATGAAGAAATGATGCTCGCCGGGCAAGCCATGCTGGGCAACATCATCCATAACCCTGCGGATCAAGCCCCGCATGGCGTCATGCATCAGGTTGCCATACTCAATTCCGCGACTCATGCGCCCTCTCTTCCTTACAGGCCAAGCATAGGGGTTTCAGACACGATGAAAACCCCTGTCGCAAGCGCTAAATCAAAAATTCTGCAACTGCCTTTGTGCTGCCTGCACAACGGGCGCGGGGCAATGGGCGGGCAGCAAAAAGGGGCGCAATCCGCGCCCCTTGTTTCAGTCTGGCAGTCCTGCCCGATTACATGCGCGCAGCAACGTTTTCCCAGTTTACCAGCTTCTCCAGGAAGTTGGTCAGATAAGCAGGGCGTTTGTTGCGAAAATCAATGTAATAGCTGTGCTCCCACACATCGCAGCCCAGAAGCGCTGTCTGGCCGAAGCAAAGCGGGTTCACGCCATTTTCGGTTTTGGTCACTTTCAGCGACCCGTCCTTGTCTTTCACCAGCCAGCACCAGCCAGAGCCGAACTGCCCTGCGCCCGCAGCCGAAAACGCCTCTTTGAAGGCATCGACAGAGCCAAAGCTTTCAACCAGCGCCTTTTCCAACGCGCCCGGCATGCCGGTCTGTGCAGGCCCCATCATTTCCCAGAATTGCACATGGTTCCAATGCTGGCTTGCGTTGTTGAAGATGCCGATTTGCGCCACAGCACCCGCTTGATAGGTGCCTGTGATGATATCCTCCAGCGATTTGCCTTCCCATTCGGTTCCGGCAATCAGCTTGTTTCCATTATCCACATAGGCTTTGTGGTGGATATCGTGGTGAAATTCCATCGTCTCTGCACTCATGCCGAAGGGGGCGAGCGCATCATGCGCATAGGGAAGATCGGGAAGGGTAAAAGCCATTGTTTCCTCGTCTGTGGTTATGGTTTCGTTGCCCTGAATAAGGGCCTTACCCCCCCCAAGGTCAAGGGGCAGGGACAAATTAGTCCCCTGTTTCAGGCATAAAGCCCCGGTTCTGAACCCGGCGCGGCGGCGTTGGACAGCAGATCGAACATATACCCCGCGACAGAGCGGAAACAGACAAGATGCACCTCTTGCGGGCCGCTGACCCAGATCGCGGCGGCCACCTGTGCCGCGCGGGTGCGCCGGATGTCGCCTTCTGCCATCGCGCCAAAATCCACCGGGCAGAGTTTTGCCAGCGCATCGCGCCAGCCCGGCCCGGAGAGGGTGAAGACCGCCCGCGCATCTGAGACATTGGCCACAGTTGCAAATTCCCCCGCCAGCGCTTGCGCCAGCGTGGCCACCAGTGCCGGGGCCTGCGCATAGGGGCACAGGATCAACACTTCGTCCGGCGACATCCAGGCCAGCGCGCAAGCCCCTGCCCGCGTCACCTTGCGTTGGGGGGGCAGGGCGCAGCCTGTTGCACTGCGCAAGGCCGCCGCCAGTGTGCCAGAGGCCAGATCGCCGCGCAGCGTGATCATGCCGTGCAAGCCCGCCTCTCGCACTTGCACAAAGCCCGAAAATTCCGCGCCGGGCAGCGCACTTGTGGCCAGATCAGACATGTTGCTTTGTCCCGTCCTTGTCATAGAAAACCGGATCGACAATCCGGGCCTTGATGCGCGTCTTGCCCTCGCCTGCAAAGCTTAGCACCTCGCCCATCCGCGCCCGCCCGCGTTCCACCAGCCCCAGCGCAATCCCGCGCCCCAGCGTGGCGGAATAATAGCTGGACGTCACGCGCCCCTCTGTGATGGCCTGTTTATTGGCATTCAGCCCCGCTTTCACCGCCAGCGCGCCATGCGGCAGAACCGATCCAGCCACGGTTTCCAAGCCCACCAGCTGCCAGCGCAGTGGGTCTTGCATGGCGCTGCGTTCCATCCCGCGTTTGCCAAGGAAATCCGCCTTTTTCTTGCTGATCGCCCAATCCAGCCCCAGATCTTGCGGAATGACCGTGCCATCGGTTTCATCCCCGATCATGATAAAGCCCTTTTCAGCGCGGAGGATATGCAGCGCTTCTGTTCCATAGGGCATGATCCCCATATCTGCGCCCTCTGCCATCAGCCTGTCCCAGAAGGCGCGGGCCTGACTGGCGGGAACAGCAATCTCGAAGCTCAATTCGCCCGAAAAGCTGATACGGAATACGCGCGCATCAAACCCGCCGATCTGGCCTTCGCGCCAGCCCATGAAGGGCAGGGCCTGTGCGCCAAGATCCATGCCGCCCAAGCGTTCCAGCAGCACGCGCGCCTTGGGGCCGACAACAGCGATTTGCGCGAATTGCTCTGTCAGGTTCACGACATGCACCTTCCAGTCCCACCATTCGCATTGCAGCCAGTCTTCCATCCAGCCATGCACATGATCGGCCCCGCCAGAGGTGGTGTGAACAAGGAAAGACTGCTCATCCAGCCGCGCGACCACGCCATCATCCATCAGAAAGCCGTTTTCAGTGCACATCAGCCCATAGCGGCATGCGCCGGGTTTCAGGCTGCTCATCATATTGGTGTAAAGCATATCCAGAAACCGGCCCGCATCCGGCCCGCGCACAAGCAGTTTCCCAAGGGTCGAGGCATCGAGTAGCGCCACATTCTCGCGCGCATTGCGCACTTCGCGGTTGACCGCGTCATGGCGCTTTTCGCCCGCGCGCAGGTAGGTATAGGGCCTGCGCCACTGGCCCACAGGTTCCCAATCCGCGCCATGGGCTGCGTGCCAGTCCTGTAACGGCGTTTTGCGCAGGGGCTGGAAAGTTGCGCCGCGCGCCTCTGCCCCGATCGCGCCAATCGAGATGGGGGTATAGGGCGGGCGGAATGTGGTTGTGCCTGTGGCCGGGATAGGCTGGCCCAGTGCATCTGACAGCACGGCAAGCCCGTTGATATTGCTCAGCTTGCCCTGATCCGTGGCCATGCCCAAGGTGGTATAGCGCTTGGTATGCTCTACCGACTGATAGCCTTCGCGCGCGGCCAATTGCACATCTGCAACTTTTACATCATTCTGGAAATCCAGCCACATTTTCATGCGCAGATCATATTCGGCCTTGCGCGGCATGATCCAGACAGGCTCCATCGGGGCCTCTGACTCCATGCTGTCTTGGGCGGGCGCAGAAGTGAGGGGGGCAGAGGCCGCCTTTTGGCCCGCCCCATGCGCCCCTTCCAGAACCGCCCCAAGATCACCATTCGCAGCGCCACAAACTTGCACAAATCCTGCACCATCCGCCCCAAGCGGCGGGCGGGAGGGATCGGGGCGGAAGAAATGGCCCGTATCATCCCAAAGCAGCTTGCCGCCGCAATGTGACCACAGATGCACCACAGGCGACCAGCCGCCCGACATCGCCACGGCATCGCAACTGAATGTCTCGGTATAGGCCGTGCCTTTGCTGTCAATGCGGCATACCTCTACCCCGGTCACGCATTTGCGGCCTTTGACTTTGCGAATGCCTTTGCCGGTCAGAACGCGAATGCCCAAGGCGCGCGCGGCCTCTGGCAAGGGGCCAGTGGCATGGGCGCGCGCATCGATCACGGCAGGCACGCCAATGCCCGCCTTGCGCAGTGCAATGGCGCTGCGATAGGCATCATCGTTATTGGTGACAACCACCACTTCGCGCCCCGGCGCGATGGCGTAATTCACCAGATAATCGCGCATGGCAGAGGCCAGCATCACACCGGGCAGATCATTGCCCGCAAAGGACAAAGGCCGCTCTATCGCGCCAGTGGCGGTAATGATCCGGCCCGCGCGCATCCGCCACAACCGGTGGCGCGGGGCGTCCGGATCGGGCGCGTGATCTGTCACACGCTCATAGCCCAGCACATAGCCATGATCATAAACACCCGCCCCCATGCAGCGCAGGCGCATTTGCACATTGGGCAGCGCCGCCAGTTTGGCCAAGGTGGCCTCTATCCAGTCTTGCGCGGGTGCGCCGTCAATTTCCACCCCGTCCACAGGCGCGCGCCCGCCCCAATGGGCGGTCTGTTCCCACAGCGCCACCCGCGCGCCCGCCTGCGCGGCGCTGAGCGCGGCTTGCAGCCCGGCAATACCCCCGCCAATCACCAGCACATCACAAAAGGCGTAAATCTGTTCATAGCGGTCAGGATCGCGCGCTTCCGGGGCCGGGGCCTTGCCCAAGCCCGCAGAGCGGCGGATGATCGGCTCATAGACATGTTTCCAGAAGGCGCGGGGTTGCAAAAAGGTTTTGTAGTAAAACCCCGCTGTCAGAAATTGCGGCACAAGATTATTGACCGCCAGCAGATCGAAATCGAGGCTCGGCCAATGGTTCTGGCTTTCGGCCACAAGCCCCTCAAACAGTTCTGTCGTGGTGGCGCGCTGGTTCGGCTCGAAGCTGTTGCCCGTGCCAAGCCCGACAAGCGCATTGGGTTCTTCCGCACCAGAGGCCACGATCCCGCGCGGGCGATGATATTTGAACGACCGCCCCACAAGCATCTGGCCATTGGCCAAAAGCCCTGCCGCCAGCGTATCGCCCGCAAAGCCCGTGAAGCTTTTGCCATTGAAGCGGAATGTCTGCGGGGCCGCGCGATTGATCAGCCGCCCGCCTTGCGCCAGTCTATAGCTCATCACACCCCCTCCCAATCCGGGCGCTTTTGCGCGATTGCGGCAACCAGATCGGCCGGGGGTGTTGTGGTCTGGGCGCTATATGTTCCGAAAACTTCCAGCGTCACAGTATCGCGCGCGGCCAGAAACCATTTGCCGCAGCCATAAGCATGGCGCCAGCGTTCAAAATGCACGCCACGCGGGTTTTTGCGGTTGAACATATAGGATTCGTATTCGGCATCGGATGATCCGGGGCCGAAGCGTTTGAGATGCGCCTCGCCGCCGGGTTTGAACTCTGTTTCCTCGGCGGTGATGCCACAATAGGGGCAGGTTAAGACAAGCATGGCGCGGCCCTTCCAAAGGCAGGCTGCGCCTGCCGCTTACTCTGTTGGGATGGTGAAAGCGGGCGGGCGGGTATCCACCAGCGGCCCGGCAAGCCCACCGGTGTTTTGCGCCCAGATGATCCCGGCAAGCGCGAGGGGCAGGAAAATGCCGACAGCAAATCCCACAGCGCGCTGAGGGTTGCGCGAGAGGCTGGCGGAGAGTTGTGAAACTGTCTTGAGGGGCATTGGGTCTTCCTTCTGTCTGTTGCAAGCAGAGATAGGAAGTGTTTTGCCCGTGTCACGCTTTTGCGCAAGGCCTTGGGCAAATTTTTGCATGCGGCTGATCGCTGCGCATTATTCAGCGCCTGCACCTGTTGACAGCGCCGGGGGCTTTGCCCCCGGACCCCCAGGATATTTGGGCCAAGATGAAAGGGGCGGGCCTGTTTCAATGGGCCACCCCGGCGGCGACGCTTTCATCTATGAAGCGGCCTTCGCGAAAGCGCGTCATGGCGAATTCCGCCGCCAGTGGCCCTGGCTCTCCTGTGGCGATGAGTTCGGCCATGGCCCAGCCAGAGCCGGGAATGGCCTTGAACCCACCTGTGCCCCAGCCACAATTGATGAAGCAATTTCCCAAGGGCGTTTTGGAGATGATGGGCGAGCGATCGCCTGTCATATCTACGATCCCGCCCCATTGGCGCAGCATCTTGAGCCGCGAGATCATGGGGAAGGTTTCGATCAATGCGCGCACGGTTTCCTCTATATGATGCCAGGAGCCGCGCTGGGTGTAATTGTTGAACCCGTCTGCCCCGCCGCCGATGACCATTTCGCCCTTGTCGGATTGCGACATATAGCCATGCACCGTATTGGCCATGACCACCACATCCATACAGGGTTTGACAGGTTCCGAGACAAGTGCCTGAAGGGCTACCGATTCCACCGGCAGGCGGAAGCCCGCCATATCGGCCAGCGCGCCCGAATGCCCTGCCACGACGATGCCCAGCTTGGCGCAGGCAATGCGGCCTTTGGTGGTGTTCACCGCGCTGACCTGGCCGTTTATGCGTTCTACCCCTGTGACGGCGCATTGTTCGATGATGTGCATACCCATATCAGAGCAGGCGCGCGCATAGCCCCAGGCAACCGCGTCATGGCGCGCCGTGCCCCCGCGCGGTTGCCACAGCGCCCCCAGAACAGGGTAGCGCGGCCCGTCCAGATTGATGATCGGGCAGAGTTTTTTCACCTCTGCCGGCGAGATGAAACGTGTTTCCACCCCTTGCAGGGCATTGGCGCGTTCGGTGCGCAGATAGCCGCGCTTTTCATGCTCTGTCTGCGCCAGCATCATCACGCCACGCGGCGAGAACATGATATTGTAATTCAGCTGCTGTGAGAGAGTTTCATAGAGCGCGCGCGATTTCTCGTAAATGGCGGCAGAGGGGTCTTGCAGGTAATTTGAACGGATGATCGTGGTATTGCGCCCGGTATTGCCCCCGCCAAGCCAGCCTTTTTCAATGACGGCAACATTGCGGATGCCAAAACGGTGGCCCAGATAATAGGCCGTTGCCAAGCCATGCCCGCCTGCGCCGACGATGACAACATCATAGGCATCGCGCGGCTCTGGGCTTTTCCAGGCCTGTGTCCAGCCGGAATGCTGGCGAAAAGCCTCGCGGGCGATGGCGAAGGCGGAATAGCGGGGCATTATGGCGCGCTCCTGCACAAGGGTTTGGTATGCTCTGTCGCTTACTGCAAGCCGGGGTGATTTTCCAGAAACGTCATTATGAGGGTCAAAACCGAAATCCCGCCCACCTGCGACCTGGCGTCGCGTCTTGCGCCATTGTGACAGGCCGGCATGGTTTTCGTCTTTTGCCACAGGCCAAGACAGGATAGAGAGCGGGCGAAGATCAGGAGGTGTCATGAGCGATTACATTCAGCTTGCAGGCTTTGTGGTGATACTGCTGCTTGTTGGCGTGATCCTTGTGCGGGCCATGTCGCGGGCCGGGCAGGTGGCGGCCGCTGATGGGGCAGAGCGCGCCATGAAGGTCTATCGTGACCAGTTGTCGGAAGTGGAGCGTGACCTTGCGCGCGGCGTGCTGGACGCGGCCGAGGCCGATCGCTTGCGCCTGGAGATTTCGCGCCGCATTCTGGATCTGGACAAGGACGCCGCCGCGCGACGTGTGGGCGCGCCCGCGCCGGTTTCCATGCAGCGCCTTGCGGCGGGGGCAATTCTGGTCACGTTGATGGGCGGGGCGGTTTTGTATCTGGGAATGGGCATGCCCGGCAAGCGCGATATGCCGCTGGTCGCCCGCCATGCCGATGCCGAGCAGATGCGCGAGACACGGCCCCGCCAGGCCGCGCTGGAAGAGCAGGTTGCCGCCGCATTTCCCGATCCTGCCCCCTTTGAAGGGCGCGCTGAACTGGAGCCGATGGTTGCGCAGCTGCGGGCCGCCTTGGAACGGCGTCCTCTCGATGCGCAGGGTCATAGCCTTTTGGCCCAGAACGAGGCCCGGCTTGGGAATTTCCGTGCTGCAATAGAGGCCCAGGAACGCGTGCTGGAGATACAGGGCGAGAGTGCAGCGCCGCAGGATTACGCCTATCTGATCGATCTGATGGTGATCGCGGCGGGTGGATTTGTCTCGCCAGAGGCCGAAGACGTGATCGAGCGCGTGTTGCGCCGGGACGCTGAAAACGGTGTCGCGCTCTATTATCTGGGGCGCATGTATGCCCAGACCGGGCGACCCGACATGACATTCCGCATCTGGCGCAGGCTGCATGATCTTGGCCCCGGCGATGCCCCCTGGATGCCCGAAATCCGCGCGGCCCTGCCCGAATTGGCCCGCATATCCGGAGAGCCGCGGTATCAACTGCCCCCGCGCCCCGCGCCAGCAGGTGCGGGGCCAAGTGCTGCCGATATCGAAGCGGCCGGGCAATTGCCCCCGCAAGAGCGCGCGCAGATGATCGAAGGCATGGTCGATGGGCTGATGGCGCGTCTGGCCAATGATGGCGGTGCGGCAGAAGAATGGGCGCAGCTTATTGGCGCGCTGATGGTGCTGGAGCGCCGCGAGCAGGCACAAGCCATCTTGCAAGAGGCCCGCACAGTCTTTGCCGCCCGCGCAGAGGATTTGGCCCTCATCAATGGCGCCGCCCAAGCGGCGGGCCTAAGCACGCCTGCGCCCTGATGGCAGTGTTTGACAGCTTCGCGGATTTCGCGGCCCAACTGCGCCCGATGCAAGCCGTCGCCGGGCTTGATCTGGGGGAAAAGACCATTGGCGTGGCTGTATCCGACAGAATGCGCTCCATTGCGACGCCGCTTTTGACAGTGCGGCGCCAGAAATTCGGGCTGGATGCAGCAGCCTTGCTTGCCATCACGGCAGAGCGCGAGATTGGGGGGCTGATCCTTGGCCTGCCGCGTAATATGGACGGCTCGGAGGGGCCGCGCTGCCAATCCACCCGCGCATTCGCGCGCAACCTTGCCGCCATGACGGATCTGCCCATCGGTTTCTGGGATGAGCGGCTCTCAACTGTCGCCGCCGAACGCGCCCTTCTGGAGGCCGATACCTCACGGCGCAAACGCGCATTGGTGATAGATCATGTGGCGGCGGGCGTCATCTTGCAAGGCGCGCTGGATCGTCTGGCCCATATGGGGGCTGCGCCATCATGACAGCGGGGCGGCAAAGGGCTGGCTTTCGCCACCATCGGGGTTATCTGAAGGCTTCAGGCAAAGAGCAGGGTCAATGACAGACAATATCTGGAAACGCGACGAAATCGAAAGCCCCTGCGTCAAGATTTGTGTCATTCATCCCCAAGCGCGGCTGTGTACGGGGTGCTTGCGCAGTATTGACGAAATTACCCAATGGTCGCGCATGAGCGCAGAGGCGCGCAGCATGATCATGGCCCAATTGCCCGCGCGGGCCTCGCGTCTTACGCAGCGACAGGGCGGGCGCGCGGCACGTCTGCGTCAACAGCCGCCGTCCTAGCGCCCATCCCCCCTTCATCTTGGCCCAAATATCCACGGGGATTTTCAAGGGGGGCGTGCCCCCCTTGAAGCGCTAGGCGATTCACACATTTCTGAGCGTCCATCCGTGGGTGAAGGATTTGAAGTACTGGAGACCGTGGCGGAAGGTTATTGGTCCGGGCGGTTTGGATTTCGGATAGCCGTCCCATCCGCCGAGCTTTGCGATGATCCATGCGGCCCAAGCCAGCGTTTCAGGCGGATGGGGGTTTTTCTGAAGTGTGGTCTTGCCTTCGAGTTCGGGCAGGAGTGCATGGAGGGCCTGGATTTCGGAGGGTGAGAAGGCGATCCTGGCGTCTTGCTCGGAGCTGCCATCGCGCGCTTGAACGAGCTGCATGATTGTGCAGGCAGCGCGGGCGGCAATCGCGGTCAGCTTGATCAACCGCTCGGCATTTTCCAGTTGACTGTCTTCCAGTTGGAGGCCCTGCTGTTTCAGCGTTCGGAAGAATTGCTCGATATGCCAGCGTTGCCGATACCAGCCAACTACGCGCCAGGCCATCACTGCATCCTCTACCTTATGGGTGGTCAGAAGACGCCACGAGATGGGCGCGGCGCCCGGTGGCGCATCCACCTCGCAGATCTCGATCAGGTGGACTGCTACCGTCTCGGCCAGCCCCGCCTGCGTGGCCAGATTGCCGGGACGCTTGATCGAAACGGACCCAAATCGGGCCACAAGCCTGGCGGTGCGGGCCGGACGGCCAGGGCGTGCGCGCACCGCCACATTGGCCGTACCCGCGAATTGCAGCGGTGCGGAGGAAAGCTTGCCGCCACCTTCCAGAATTGAACGATCCGCCATGGCTCGGGTCAGGATATGAAAGCCCGGCTCAGGCAATCGCGCCCATTTCTCATAGATATCGCTCTCGCGATCACTGATTTCAGTCACCATATGCGCCCGGGCCAGAACCGTCTTGGCGGATTCTGCCGTGCTCAGCCACCGATGCGATTCCTTCTCTGACAGCGGCCGGCTCCGGTGGGGAACGCTTACCCGGCCATCGCGTGTCCATATCCGGCCCGCGGCCAAACCCAGAATGCCACCTGTCTCGGCATCCACACCCAGCATCGCGTGTAGCAAAACACCGCGCCCTAATCCCTTGCCGATCTCGCCTAGACCGCGGCTGCGCTCTCTGGTCGTCGAGAAATTGAATTCGCTGGTATCTTGGATTGCCAGTATATGCCGGCCCGCGCAGGCTTGCGAAAGCTCCGCTCCCCAGCCATCAACCAGGGCCTCCACCGTCACACGCGGATTGGCCAAAAAGCGCGAAAATCCGACAATCCCACTGCGTTGGCCACCCGCCAGACGCCGCAGGCAGGTGCTCGTGCGCGCCACCATTTCCGCGAGCAGCAGACCCCCCTTTTTGCCAGGCGCTCGTCTCCGAAATCGCCCAACCCACAGCCTTCCGAAGTCACCACAAGTCGCCCTCCATTTAAGGTAGGGCAATCGAACCATGCAAAACAAAACCCGTCAAGCGCACGGCAAGGGAAACCATTCCTAAAGATGTGTGCATCCCTTAGCCTTGAAGCGGGGGTGCGGGGGCGGCAGCCCCCGCTGCTTCCCCTTACTCCGGCACCCCGCCCATGCGGCAAATGCGCGCCCATTCCAAAGCACTCACAGGTTGCACCGAGAGGCGCGGCAGGCGGATCAGCGCCATATCGGCCAAATCCGGCTTTGCCTTGCAGGCGCTGAGTGTTACGGGGCGGGGCAGGGCCATCAGCGCGCGCACATCCACACAGTCCCAGCGGGGGTCTTGCGCGCCGCGCTCCGGGTGGGCCTCGGCGCAGATCTCGCAAATCCCCACCACGGCTTTCTCGCTCTGGCTGTGGTAGAAGAAGGCGCGATCACCAAGGCGCATCTCGCGCATATGGTTGCGGGCCTGATAGTTGCGCACCCCGTCCCACTCTTCGCCCGCCGCGCCTTTGGCCACAAGATCGGCCCAGCCAAAGGCATCAGGCTCGGATTTCAGCAGCCAGTAGCGCATCAGCCGATCACCTTTTTCCATTCCTGCACATGGGTTGCAGCAAAAAGGCCCGCTTGTGCATAGGGGTCAGCGGCGCCCCAGTCTTTTGCCGCTTGCAGATCGGGCAGATCCAGCACCAGCAGCGATCCGGCCATTTGCCCGTCATCATCCAGCAGCGGGCCGGCCTGCAGCACGCAGCCTGTTTGGGTGATATACTCCAGATGGGCCGCGCGTGTGGCTTGGCGCAACGCCAGCGCGCCGGGTTTGTCGGTGCAATGCATCATAAACAAGGGCATGGGCAGGCTTCCTTTCATTCATCGGTCAGGGGGCGCGTCAGCAGGGCCGCGCGCGCGTCAGTCAAGCTTAATCCACCCTCGCTCAGGGCGGCAACCATGCGGGTAATCGGCATGTCCAGCCCGCGCGCCTGTGCCAGCCGCGCCACGGCGCGGGCGGTGGCCACACCTTCCACAGTCGTGGCGCGGTCAAACTCCAGCCCCTGGCCCAAGGCCCGCCCATAGCGGAAATTGCGCGATTTCTCCGATCCGCATGTCAGGATCAGATCGCCCAGCCCCGACAGCCCGGCCAATGTGGCGGGTTGCGCCCCGAGGCTCAGGGCAAGGCGCTGCATTTCCGCATAGCCGCGCGCCATGAGGGCCGCGCGGGCGGAGTCGCCCAGTCCCGCGCCAATGGTCACGCCAGCGGCAATGGCGATTACGTTTTTCAGCGCGCCGCCCAATTCCGCCCCGATCACATCGGAATTGCGATAAAGCCGCAATGTCGGGGTGGAAAGCCGCTCTTGCAGCCTATGGCCCAGGGCTTTGTCCGAACAGGCCAGGGTCAGCGCCGTGGGCAGCCCCCGCGCGATATCTTCGGCAAAGCTGGGGCCTGTCAGGAGGGCCACGCCTGTCTGCGGCAGGATAGTGCGGATCACCCCCACAGGCCCGATCATCAAATCCAGATCCACCCCTTTGGCGCAGGCCACAAGGATGCGCCCGGCCAGATGGGCGCGGTTGGCCTCTACAAAGCTGCGGGTTTGCTGCATGGGGATCGCCAAAAGTACAATATCAGCCTGCACCTGCGCAATATCCGACATGACGCGCAGCGATGCTGGCAGCCGCACGCCCGGCAATCTGGCGGTATTTTCGCGGCCGGTTTGCATAAATGCGGCCTGATCGGGGTTGCGGCACCAAAGCTCTGCGGCATCCAGCGTGCAGGCCAGTGCTGTCCCGAAAGCCCCGGCACCCAGAATTGCAATGCTCATGCCTTGGCCCCTTTCTTGCCAGAGCCAAGAAGTGGCGCGGCGCTGTCATCCAGTGGCCAACGGGGCCTTGCCGTGAAATCCTGCACCAAAGGTGCGCCGCTGCGGATCTGTTCAATCCCCGCCCATGCGATCATGGCGGCGTTATCTGTGCACAGCGCCAATGGCGGCGCGTCAAACCGGGCGCCTGCGTCTGTGGCCACCTGTTCCAATGCCGCGCGCAGCACTGTGTTGGCGGCCACGCCACCCGCGACAGCAAAGACAGGCTGTGCGGGCTGGCTTTGCAGATAGATGGCCAGCGCCCTGCGGGCTTTTTCGGCCAGCACATCGGCCACAGCCGCCTGAAAGCTGGCGCAAAGATCGGCGCGGTCAGTGGCGCGCAGCCCGCCCGCCTCTGCCATCACCGCATCGCGTGTGCGCAGCACAGCGGTTTTCAGGCCGGAAAAGGACATATCACATCCCGGCCTGTCCAGCAGAGGGCGCGGCAGGGCAAAGCGCGCGGGATTGCCGGTGCGCGCCATGCGTTCCACTTCAGGCCCGCCGGGTTGGGGCAGGGCGAGAAGTTTCGCGACCTTGTCAAAGGCTTCTCCCGGTGCATCGTCTATCGTGCCGCCAAGGCGGGTAAACGCCGCTGGCCCATCTACCTGCAAAAACTGGCAATGCCCGCCAGAGACCAGAAGCATCAGATAGGGAAATGCGGTGTCCCCTGTCAGGCGCGGGGTCAGGGCATGGCCTGCAAGATGGTTGACGCCAATCAGCGGCAGGCCCGTGGCCGCCGCAATCCCGCGTGCGGCCATCACCCCCGACAGCACCCCGCCAATCAGCCCTGGCCCTGCTGTGACGGCGATGGCGTCCAGATCACCCAGCCCGCAGCCGGCCTGCGCAAGTGCGGCTTCTATCGCATGGTCAATCTTTTCGGCATGGGCGCGCGCGGCCAGTTCTGGCACCACCCCGCCAAAGCCTGCATGCAATTCTGTTTGTCCCCAGACAATGCTGGACAGGATTTCGGGCCGGGCAGGGGGCGCATGGCGGATCACGGCACTTGCGGTATCGTCGCAAGAGCTTTCAACCCCCAATACCGTCAGGGGCAGGTGTGCTGCGTCTGGCAAGGAAAAGGGGGTCATGTCCTGCTCTGGTTGCAAATACTCTTGTTTTCCAGCTACCACTGGCAAGGCGCGGGAACAATGCCACTTGCGCCTGTCCTGTTCACCGTGATTTCAAGGCGATTTCCATGCAAGCCCCGCCGCCCTGCCTGCTACTGACCCGCCCGCAACAGGATGCGCAGCGCTTTGCCGCGCAGGCGCGCGCTGATGGATGGGCCGGGGATATCCTGATATCACCTTTGTTGGAGATACTCCTGTATCCCCCGCAAGAGGCCGATCTGGCGCATGCGCGCAGTCTGGTGCTGACCTCTCAGCATGGGGTTGCGGCCTTGGCGGGCGCCACGTTGCGGCGGGATTGGCCCGTATGGGCCGTGGGGCCACGCACGGCGCAGGCCGCGCGCGCGGCAGGATTTGCGCAGGTGCATGAAGCGGGCGGCGATGCCGCCGCGCTATTACGCGATCTGGTGCAAAACCCGCCACCGCCGCCTGTCTTGCATCTGCGCGGCGCGCATGTGGCAACGGATATTGCGCAGGTGTTGCAGGATAAGGGGCAGCATGCCGAGGGGATTGTCGTTTATGCGCAGCTGCCTTGTGCGCTGTCGCCTGCGGCATGCGCCCGGCTGGAGGCCGGGGGTGATGTCGTTCTGCCTGTTTTTTCGCCACGCTCTGCGCAGCTGCTGGCCAAGGCCCTGGCCGGAGTGTCACATGCGCAGACGCGGCTACATCCTGTTGCGATCAGTGCGGCTGCCGCCGCCCCTTTGGATGGGTTGGGCCTGATGGCGTGCCAGATCGCCACACGGCCCGACATGCCTGCCATGTGTGCCGCGCTGGCTGCGACACAGGCGAAGCTTGAGCCTTGCGCGAAGCCGCGATAAGGTATCCTCAAGGGGTGAGGCGCTGCTTTGCGGCATTGGGATTGGAGAGAGCATTTTGGCGCGAAAAACGATCAGCAAGAACGCCTCGGATAAAGCCGCAGCGCCGGAGGAGGGCGCTTCGGAGAAGCCTGTAGTGCAACGCGATACGCATGATGCAAGCAACGCAGCGTCACTTCCAGAGCAAGAGCCTGTGACAGAGGCCACCACGCCAGAGGATGCGCAGGTTTCTGAACAAGCCGATTCGGCCCGGCCCGAAAGTGCCGTGCAAGACACGCCTGAAACTGGCCCCGGTGCAGAGGCGCAAGATAGTGCATCGCTACCCCAAGATGCGACGCCCCCGGATAGCAGTGCAGACCTCGCGCAAGACCCGGCAACCCCGGAAAACAGCAGTGTTGCGCTCCCCGGTGATGCAGACATGGCAGATGCCTCTTTCACCCCTACAGAGAACAAAGCCACAGAGAACAAAGCCACAGAGAACAAAGCCACAGAGAACAAAGCCACAGAGAACAAAGCCACAGAGACCAAAGCCACAGAGACCAAGCCGGCCCGGCAAACGCCACCGCCTGCCGCCTCTGCGCCCACCCCGAAATCGGGTATGCTGCCCTTGATACTGGGCGGGGTTCTGGCGGCTGGCTTGGGCTATGGCGCACATTATCTGACCGGCGCCAATACAACAGCCGCACCAGAACTTGACGCCATGCGCAGCGAAATTGCCGCGCTGCGTGCCGCACTTCCTGTCACCGCGCCGATAGAGGCAGAGCTGGCCGAGCTGCGCGCGCAATTGGCAGGGGGCGCCGCGCCGGAACTGACGCCCGGCGATCTGGACGCGCTGGCGGCGCAATTGCGCGCTGAATTCGCGCAAACAGAAACACCCGCCGATATGCAGCCTGTGCAAACCGCACTTGCCGCAACCCAAGCCCGCATGGATGCGCTGGAAGCCGATTTGGCCGAATTGCGCGACTTGGCCTTACGCCGCGTGGCACAGGCAGAAGCGGCGATTGATGCGGCAGTCGCTGCGGCAGGGCTTGATTCGCTGCGCGCCGCGCTGGAAACAGGCGCGCCCTTTCCCGATGCGGTAACGCGTTTGCGCGATGCCGGCATAGATGTGCCTGAGGTATTCGCGGCCTCTGCCGCTGGTGGAATTGCAACCATGGATGCCCTGCAAGAGGGCTTTGCCGATGCTGCGCGCGCGGCCTTGCGCGTGGCCCTTCAGGATGCGCCCGCTGAGACAACCGTGGATCGGTTGGGCAATTTCCTGCGTGCGCAGGTTGGCGCGCGGTCTACCACACCGCGCGAGGGGGATGACCCGGATGCCGTATTGTCACGCGCCGGTGCAGCTATGGAACGCAGCGATCTGGACGCCGCATTGTCAGAGATTGCCGCATTGCCAGACGCTGCCAAAGCGGCCATGGGCGATTGGCTGGCGCGCGCGCAAACGCGCAGCGCTGCCCTTGCCGCATTGCCAGATCTCGCGACAGCGATCACGCCAGAGTAGAGTAAGGAAACCCGCATGTTCTGGACTATCTTCAAAATCCTTCTCTTTGTGGCGCTGGTGCTGGCTTTGGCCTATGGTGCCGGGCAGTTGATGGATAGCGACCAGACCATCGGGTTGCGCATTCTGGATATGGAATTTGTGCTTGGGCCAATTCAGGCGCTTGTGGCGCTGGCCCTGTTTACGGCGGCCGTCTGGCTGGCGCTGAAGCTGATGGGCCTTGCTCTGGCGGTATTGCGCTTCATGAATGGCGATGAAACAGCCGTGCGGCGCTTCTTCACCCGCAACCGCGAAAAGCGGGGGCTGGATGCGTTGCTCTCTGCCCTTATCGCGCAAGCCGAAGGGGATGGTAAAACTGCCATCGCCAAGGCCGAAAAAGCGCATAAGCTGCTTAACCGCCCTGTCATGACTCAGCTGATCGTTGCACAAGCTGCAGAAATGAAGGGCAATCGCGCGCTTGCAGAAGAGAGCTACAAGGCGCTTTTGGCCGATAATCGTAGCCGCTTTGTGGCCGTGCAAGGGCTGATGCGCACGACGCTGGAACAGGGTGACAAAGACAAGGCGCGCGCCTTGGCCGCAAAGGCACTGGAAATGCAGCCCGCCCATGAAGCCACACAAAACACATTGCTTCAATTGCAAACCGATGCCGAAGACTGGGCCGGCGCGCGTAAAACGCTGCTGACAAAGAAATCTTCTGGTCATTTGCCGCGCGATGTCTGGCGCAGGCGCGATGCACTGCTGGCCCTGCAGGATGCCGAAGGACTGGCCGCCAAGGGTGATCTGACGCGCGGCCGCGAAGCGGCGATTGAAGCCAATCGCCTGTCCCCCGATCTGATCCCGGCGGCAGTTGCTGCGGCGCAAGCCTTGGTGGCGCAGGGCAAGGGCAGCTATGCGGCAAAGGTGCTCAAGAAAGCATGGAAAACGCAGCCCCATCCCGAACTGGCTGCCGCTTTTGCCGCAATCGAACCGGGAGAGACCCCAGCGCAGCGACTTGGGCGTTTCGAGAAACTGTTGCGCCTGAAACCGGATGCTGATGAATCAAAGCTTCTGCGCGCCGAATTGCTGATTGCCGCAGAGGATTTCCCCGCCGCACGCCGCGCGCTTGGGGATATGTGTGATCGCAACCCTACCTTGCGTGCGCTGACAATCATGGCCGCGATAGAGCGGGGTGAAGGTGCAGATGATGCCGTGGTGCGCGGCTGGCTGGCGCGCGCCCTGACAGCCAAGCGTGGCCCGCAATGGGTCTGCGCCAAATGTCAGCATGTGCATGCAAGCTGGCAGGCTATGTGCGACAATTGTGGCGCATTCGATACGCTGGAATGGCGCGAGGCCCCCGACAGTTCCGGCCCCTCTGCCACGCAGACAGAGCTTTTGCCACTGATCGTGGGCAGCCTGCCAAAGCCCGCCGCACCAGAGGCCGAAGTGCTGGATGCCGATGCCGAGGAAACGCTGTCTGATGAGAAAAAACTTGCCTGATAGGTCTGGTCGGCGCTGATATCCAGTGCTAAAGACCCGCTCGGTTGGCCGCTGTAGCTCAGATGGTAGAGCACGTCATTCGTAATGATGGGGTCGGGGGTTCGAGTCCCTTCAGCGGCACCATTAAAATCACGCAAGCGCTTGGTTTTAATGGGTATATGAGGGCGGGTTGTTTGCCCTTGGCAAGGGCGGCGCGGCCTGCGGGGTTGGTATCGGGGCGCGCGGGCACCGACACGAAGCTGTCCGTCGAAGAGGCCTGCATCATCCGGTCGCTCATCAATGCGGCTGATGCAAGGCTGGTCGGTGTTTCGGTCAATACGCTGCCAACCGACTGGGGCACCTGCTTTGACCAGATCAAGGCCGCCCAGGCAAGGCAAGCTGTCCATCCCGGCCGCGCAGGATGCGCCCCTGTTCAGCTATTGCCTGCCTGCTGATGACACAAAGATCGAACCCGGTATCCGCCCGGAACACGTGCAGATTGACCCGGCAGTCATATTCCACAGCAAAGCAGCCGGGCAACGCTTGATAAACTTCGGTCAACCCAAGTTGCGGCGCTTCTATTTCGAGAGGGGTTCAAGACCGGTGGCTTGAACCATCGCCACCAGGCGGCGCTGAAACTCCCGACAGATTGGACTGGGCTTGCTGTCTCGCCGCAAGGCAAAGCCGACTGTCCGCAGTGCCGAGGCATCATCCAGTTCAACTGCGCATAGCTCCGAATCGATCGCGCGCGTTGCAAGTGCGGGTAAGATCGTCGCGCCAGCCCCGGCGCGCACCAAGGCCAGAAGCGAGATGACATTGCGTGCGCTCAGCCCTGATACGCGCTCTGGAGCGTCCGAATCAAAGCCGGCAATGCCTGCCGTCGAGTTGTTGCTGATCAAGAGATGCGAGCGCAAATCTTGTCGGGTCAGCGGCCGTTCGTGGCGGGCAAGCGGATGGTCCTTGCGGCATACAAGCCGGAACGGGTCATTGAACAGGGCAACAAAATGCAGGCCGCTATGCGCCGAGGGCCGCCCGCCGATCCCGACTTCGACTTCGCCAGTTTCGACCAGCACATGCATGCTGGCGCTGTCGGTATCCACCAGTTCGATTCTGATGCCACGGAATTCGCCCAGCATCGCGCTGAGTATATCGGGCAAAAGTTGCGCCGCGACCGATGGGACAGCCGCGACGCGCAACACGCCCTCGCGTCCGGCTGCCAGTGCATGGATGCGCTCGATTGTGCGGTCATGTTCGCGCAGCAGATCGCGCGCAAGCTTGCGAACCTCTGCGCCAAGCGCGGTCAGGCTGTGCTTGCGGTCGCTTTCGAACAGCGGAGCACCAAGTATGGCCTCAAGCTGCTTGAGCGTCATCGATACCGCAGAATCCGTCCGGCCCAGCGACTTGGCCGCATCCCGGATATTGCCACAATCGGCGGTGGTGACGAAAACGCGCAGTGCCTGGGTTCGGATCATGGCATTTAACTACAAAATTTCTGAAGTTTGCTCAAGATAAATTCGATTGAATTGAAGACGTCACCTCTTACCCTGTGGCAAAGGGGACAGCATGACAGACACGACACTGACATTGGCCGAGGTCGAGGCGCTTGCTTTCAGCGCGTTGCAGCGCGCGGGCGCTGCGCAACATCAGGCAGCATCCGTCGCGCGCTCCACCCGCCTGGCGGAACGTGACGGTATCCGCAGCCATGGGCTGATATATGTGCCGATCTATGCCGAACACTTGCGCTGTGACAAGGTTCTGGGCGCGGCCAGCCCGGTCGTGACCCGCCCGCGCCCTGCGGCGGTTCAGGTCGATGCTGCGCATGGTTTTGCGCATGCTGCGATTGATGCAGGCTGGCCCGCGTTTGAGGCGGCCGTGCGCGGACAGGGGATCGCAGCCATGGCCGTTTCGCGGTCTTATAATTGCGGTGTGCTGGGCCATCATGCCGAGCGGCTGGCCGAAGCCGGGCTTGTGGGGCTGTGCTTTACAAATGCGCCCGCCTCGATGGCCCCGATTGGCGGCAAGCAGCCTGTGATCGGCACCAACCCCTTTGCGCTGGCCGTGCCCGATGGCGCGGGCGGTGCGCGGCTGGTGATCGACCAATCCGCGAGCGCGATTGCGAAATCCGAGATTATCCTGCGCGCCCGCAAGGGAGAGCCGATCGCGCCGGGCTGGGCACTCGACGCGGACGGGCTGCCGACAACGGATGCGGACGCCGCCCTTGCAGGCTCGATGCTGCCTGCGGGCGGGCAGAAGGGTTTTGGCACGGGCCTGATGGTAGAGATTTTCGCCGCCGCGCTGTCAGGTGGCAATCTGGGACTGGAGGCCAGTCCTTTTTCCGGCCCCAGGGGCGGGCCACCGGGCACAGGCCAGTTCTTCATCGGTATCGATCCGGCGGCGTTTTCCGGCGACGGCTTTCAAGCGGCGATCCTGCGGTTGACAGATGCGATTGCGGATCAGCCCGGCGCACGGCTGCCCGGCGCGCGCCGCGCGGCCAATCGGCTGCGTATCGAGAGTGAGGGGGTGCAGGTCGATACCGCCCTGATGGACAGGATCAAGGCCGCCTGAGCGGCGAAAAGGAACAACATGGAACTTGAGACCCGCAATTTCATCGCAGGCGACTGGCTGGACGGGACAGGCACGGTCGAAAACCGTAACCCTTCGGATCTGTCCGATGTGATCGGTCATTTCTCACAGGCGGATGGCGCCCAGCTTGCCACCGCGCTGGAAGCTGCGCGCCATGCACAGGCCGAATGGGGCGCAACCGGCCCGCAAAAGCGCCATGACGTGCTGATGGCCATTGGCACAGAGATAATGGCCCGTGCCGAAGAACTCGGCGCGCTGATCGCGCGCGAGGAAGGCAAGCCAATTGCCGAGGGCAAGGGCGAAGTTTACCGCGCAGGACAGTTCTTCACCTATTTCGCGGCCGAAGCCCTGCGGCAACTCGGCCAGACTGCCGACAGTGTGCGGCCTGATATCGAAATTGATGTGCGGCGCGAGCCCGTGGGCGTTGTGGCGATCATCAGCCCGTGGAATTTCCCGGTGGCCACCCCGGCTTGGAAAATCGCCCCTGCGCTGGCTTTTGGCAACGCCGTGATCTGGAAACCCGCGAACCAGACCCCCGCCAGCGCTGTCGCGCTGACGCAGATCATTAGGGGCTGTTCAATCTGGTCATGGGGGCAGGACGTGAGATCGGACAGGCGCTGGCCGAAAGCGCGGATGTCGATGCGATCAGCTTTACCGGTTCCGTGCCAGTGGGGCGCGGTATTGCGGCGGCTGCCATCCCCAACATGATCAAGCTGCAGATGGAGATGGGGTCCAAAAACCCCATGGTCATCATGGAGGATTGCGATCTTGATCTGGCCGTGGCGCATGCCAGCAACGCAGCTTTTGGCGGCACAGGTCAGAAATGCACCGCCGCCAGCCGCCTGGTCGTGCATGAGCGCATCCATGATGCCTTTGTCGAGAAACTTGTCGCGTGCGCTCAGGCCTTGAAAGTCGGTCACGCGCTGGATAACGGCACCCAGATCGGCCCGGTGGTAAGCCGCGACCAGCTTGCCGCCAATCTGGACTATATCGAGATCGGCAAGCGCGAAGGCGCGGAACTTCTGTGCGGTGGCACAAGGCTGGAACGCGCGACTGAGGGCTATTTCCATCATGACCCGCGATCTGGCGCGCGCTACGCATTTCCGCCGCAATGCGCGGGCGGGCTGCGTCATGATCAACCTGCCAACTGCGGGCACAGACTATCATGTGCCCTTTGGTGGGCGTGGTGCTTCCAGCTATGGGCCGCGCGAACAGGGCCGCTATGCGGAAGAATTCTACACCATCGTAAAGACCTCCTATATCCAGTCGGGGGTGCCTGCATGACCCCCCGTTTGCATCCGCGCATCGACGCGCTGCAATACGCCAACTGGTCGGAAAAGATCTTTCGCCAGATGCGCGAGGGTGGCGTCGATGCGGTGCATGTGACGATCACCTATCACGAGAATTTCCGCGAAACGGTGCTGAATCTTGAGCGCTGGAACCGCTGGTTTGAACGTCATTCAGACCTGATTTTTCAGGGCTTCACCGCCGATGACATTGACCTTGCGCGCGCGAGTGGCCGCACGGCGATTTTCTTCGGTGCGCAAAACCCCTCTTGCATCGAGGACGATATCGGCCTTGTCGAAGTGCTGCACCGTCTGGGCCTGCGTTTCATGCAGCTGACCTATAATAACCAGTCGCTTCTGGCCTCTGGCTGTTATGAGGCCGAAGACCCCGGCCTGACCCGCATGGGCCGCGAAGTGGTGGCCGAGATGAACCGCGTGGGCCTTGTCATCGACATGAGCCATTCGGGCGAGCGTTCGACCATGGATGCGATTTCCCATTCCAGCCGACCCATCGCCATCACCCATGCCAACCCGGCAAGCTGGCACCCCGCTCTGCGCAACAAGTCCGAGCATGTGCTGCAGGCATTGGCGGAAAGAGGCGGGATGCTGGGTTTCTCTGTCTATCCGCATCATCTGCGCGGCGGCGGTGATTGCACTCTGGATGATTTCTGCACGATGGTCGCGCGCACGGCCGATCTGATGGGGGTGGATCATATCGGCATCGGCACGGATCTGTGTCAGGATCAGCCCGATTCCGTGGTCGACTGGATGCGCGCAGGTCGCTGGACCAAGGCGCGCGATTATGGCGAGGGCAGCGCAGACAATCCTGGCTTTCCTCCGATGCCCGACTGGTTCCGCGACAATCGCGATTTTGGGAAAATAGAGGAAGGTTTGCGCGCCGCAGGCTTCTCTGCCGCGGATGTCGCCGCTGTCATGGGCGGCAACTGGGCACGGTTCTTTGCGCACAGCTTTGGCGCGGCGCAAAGCGCCCGGCAAGAGGCTGCACAATGAGTTGCGAGGGGCTGAACCCCATGCCACAGGCGCGCAGCTTCCGGCGCAGCCCGGACGAGGTGATGCGCCTTGCACGGATGGGGTGCAGCCATCCCACACGCCTGTCATTTCTGCGCCAACTTCTGCGCCGGATGCGGGCCGAGAGCTGGCGCTTTGACCGACCCGTCTGGGAGATCGACGCCAACGGCGTAGGCCGCGCCGTTTACCGGGCCATCGGCCCCGCACGCTCCTACAGCCTTGTGGCCTTCGCCCATGATCTGCCGCCTCAGGCGCGCTCTGACCGGGTAATCGCCACGGCCTGGGACGCGACGTTCACGCTGTTTGACGGCACGCCGACGCCTGATGATCTGGACCGCCTTGCTGCCAATGTCCCGTTGCAGGAAGCCGGGCGCATTTCCCCGCGCGAACTCTGCCTGAGCCGCGCAAACCGTTCGGTGCGGTTGTTTGATCACGTCGTGGAACGGCTGGCGACCGGGGCGCAGCCCGATGCCGCGATGCTTTTGGAAACCGGCTATCTGATGCGCACGACGGCGGTTTACGGCTCTGGCAAATTCGGGGCGGCGGATCGCGCAGCCTTCGCGCATCGCCCGGAACTTAGCGCGCCGTTTCAGGCGGAAATGCTCTCGGTCTGGCTGACCCGCGCCTTCACCGTCGATCTGGTCGAACATCTGGCCCGCGCATGTGGCGGCGACAAGGCCGCGCGGCTTGCACCAGCTCTGAAGCGCGGTTTGGGTGTGGGCAATTCCACAGGCCTTGGCATGGCCCCTTTCGTCATCCGCCATCCTGTGTTGCTCAATAACTGGATGATGGCGCGCGAAGAGGCTTTGGCGCGGGTGCGCGCGCAGACCCGTGTCGGCGCGGCGGAGCTGGCAGGGTTTCGGGCGGCGCTGGACGCGGCCCGCGACAATGCGCAGATCTGGGCCAGCGCGCATGACATCCAGCGCGCGAAACTGGCCGATCTGCGCGATGGTCTTGCGCACCTGGCCGCCCATGTCGCGCAGGGTTGGGATCACAATACTTGCCATCCTTGGGATGATCTGTGGCGTTGGGGTTGCGACAGCCTGCCGATGGAAGGACAGGAAGCCTTGCTTGCTGCAATGCTGGAACCGCATGGCACACTGATTGACGGCTTGGGCGATTGCATGGGCGCTGATGAGAATGCGCATTTCCCCATCGATGGCGCGATGCGGGTGGGCGCATTGCGGGCCATCCTGCAGGCGCATTACGGCTGGGCAATCGGGATTGACTACCAAGAGCGCGCCCAATGCGCCCGCTTTTGGTATGTGTCCGAGGACAAGCTGGAACCGCGTCTGGGCGAGCGTCATTGCGAGTCCGGCGCAGAGCGGGAGTTGCCGCTTGATATCGGACGGCAGGCCGCAGCACTTTGGCAGATGTTGCACGACCAGCCCGTTGATCTGCCACTCGCGCAGCTGCTGCTGGCCGCGCCAGAGCACCGCCCTATCGTGCGGCGCGCGCAGATCACAGCGCGCCACCCTTTCGCGGAAATCCGCGACAACCTGATCAGTGCCGACATGTTGCCCATCGATATACTGCGCTGCAAACTCGCATTTTTCGGGGCGACGCGCTTCGATCCGCGCTCGGATCGCTGGGTGCGCATCAGCCTGTTTCAGGGCGCGCCCTATCCCGATGAGATGAGCGGGGGCGGCGATGAAGCATGATCCACTGACGGAAACGACGCTTGAGTTGTCTCTGTCGGAAATCTCTGCGCTATCCGCACGGGCGACACGCGGGGCCGGCCGCAGCTGGGGCGAGGCGGAAGAGGCCGCCGAGGCCGCCTGCTGGCTGGCCCGCGCCGGGCTGGACTGGGCAGGCGCGCTGCTTGCAGTGCTGGAAGCATCAGCCGAAAACGCCGATTGCGCGCTGCGTACCGGGATATTGCTGGCCGATGCAGCGGCCCTGCCTGGCGCCATGACAGTGCAAGCGCAGCGGGTGACAAGCCCCAGCTTCCTGCTGCCCTTTGCCGCGCGCATGGCCGATCAGACAGGGCAGCGGATCAGGTTGGGTTGGGCCGCGACGCAAGTCATCCTTGCACCGGGAACAGCCCCGATTCTTGATGGCCAGATCTGCATAGCAGGCCCGGCAGTGGTCACGATCACACCGGACCGAATTTCTGATGACGCAGGGCTACGGGTGCGAGGTCACGATCGTACCTTCGGCAACCACCACGGCCATTACCTCGCTGGCAGAAAACAATGAACCTGATGTGGTGCCGGAACTCTGGGTCAACTCGGCCCCTGCGTATTTCCGTCTTGAAGCCGAAGGGCAACTGGTCAAGGCAGCGGATGTCTTCGCCGAAGGCGGGAGCGAAAACTGGTGGGTGCCCGATTATCTGGTCGAGGCACACCCGGAACTGGCCACAATAGAGGGCATTCTTGCCAATCCCGAACTGGTGGGTGGTCGTTTCCACAACTGCCCGGATGGCTGGGGCTGCCGCATCGCCAATGACAATCTGGTCATCGCCCACGATTTCGAAGGCGCGGGAATGGAGGTGTTCAATCACGGTTCTGGCGACACATTGCCGGCATCGATGGCGGCCGCCTATGAGAACAAGGAGCCCTGGTTCGGCTATTACTGGGGGCCGACCGCCGTGCTGGGGCGCTACAATATGGTTGCTGTCGACATAGGCCCACATGTTGCTGAAATCCACGCATGCAACCAGACGCAGGATTGTGCGACACCCGGAATATCAGCCTATCCAGCTGCGCCAGTGTTGACGGTGGTTACATCCGATTTCGCAGACCGGAATCCCGATATTTTCGAGCTGGTCAGCAACATCTCTTTTGGTGGCGCAGGAGTTGAGCAACTTCTGGCATGGCAGGCAGACAACAGCGCATCTGCCGAGGAAGCAGCGGTCCAGTTCCTGACCGCCAACCAGGACACCTGGCAAGGCTGGATCAATGACGCTGCGGCTGAGCGGCTGGGTGCGATCTTCCAGTAAGCGAAAACTGTGGCGGGCACTGCAGAGAAGTGATCCCCGCCACAGATACCGGCCCGCCCAAGGAGTGAGCGACAATGGCAACCTATGATTTCCTGTTCAATGGGCTTGGACTGCGCGACTGGTGCGACCAGGACGCGACACCCGGCCCCATGAGCATGGCCGACCTGCTGGCGCGCGGGGCCGGGGCGCAACCCGAAAAGACATGGTTGCAATCGCTGTGGGAATTGCCGTTTCCATCGCTCGATGCGCTGAATCAGGCCTGCCCGGCGATCGCGCGATCGCGCGACCTGACGCGCGGGCTTGAAGAAAGCTTCCTGAACATCAAAGATCCGTTGAAGGTGGTGCTGGATCCTGTGACCCAGCCTCTGAGCTGGGCGCTTGAGTCTGCACTGCATTTGTTCACCGCAACACCGTGGTGGGTCATGCTTCCGCTGATGCTGGCGCTGGTCTGGGTCGCGTCACGGTCTTGGGCGCTGATGGGGTTCGTCGGGAGCGCCTTGGCGTTCCTCTTGTTTGTCGATCACTACACGTTCGCCATGCAGACCATGTCCATCATCTTCGTGTGTGCTTTCCTATGCGTGCTATTCGGCGTGCCCATAGGAATTGCGATGTCCCGAAGCGACACCATGCAGCGATTGACGATCCCGGTGCTGGACATGCTGCAGACTTTGCCGACCTTCGTCTATCTGATCCCCCTGATTTTCCTGTTTTCCGTAACCGAGCCGAAACTGTACGGAATTGCGATCATTCTCTATGCCATCGTTCCCGTCATCCGGCTGACGGATCTTGGCATCCGTCTGGTGGACAAGGATGTCATAGAGGCCGCCGAAGCCTTCGGTATGACGCGCCATCAGAAACTTGTCAGGGTGCAGATCCCGCTTGCGCTGCCCAATATCATGGCAGGCGTGAACCAGACGATCATGATGAGCCTGGCGATGGTGGTGATTGCCTCGCTGGTCTCTGCGCCCGGTCTGGGCGTGCTGGTCTTGCGCGGTATCCGCAATCTGGAACTGGGCGTTGGGTTGATGGCGGGACTCGGGATCGTTTTGCTTGCCGTCATCCTCGACCGTGTCACAAAAGCGGCTCTGGCGCGGGTCAATGCCGCAGCCAGCGTTCCGCGTCATTGATCGGGGAACGAGCATGGATCAGAGCGCGAGCATTTCCATTCGCAGTCTTTACAAGATATTTGGCAACCAGCCGCTGAAGGCGCTGGAGCATGTGCGCTCGGGCATGAGCAAGGCCGAGTTGATGGATCAGCACCGTCATGTCCTTGGCCTGAGTGACATCAATGTCGAAATGCGGGCGGGCGAGATCACGGTCATCATGGGATTGTCAGGATCGGGCAAATCAACATTGATCCGGCATGTGAACCGCCTGATTGAGCCAACGGCAGGTGAAATACTGGTCAATGGCGAGAATATCCTGAAATTCGGCGAGACCCGGTTGCGTGAATTGCGTCGCAAGCAGATGTCGATGGTGTTTCAGCATTTCGCACTACTCCCGCACAAGACTGTGCTGGACAACGCAGGCATGGCGCGCGCGGTGCGTGGTGAAGATCGATCGGACTATGAGCACGATGCGCGTAGCTGGCTGAAGCGTGTCGGCCTTGGCGGCCAGGAAGGCCAGTACCCGCATCAATTGTCCGGGGGCATGCAGCAGCGGGTGGGGATTGCGCGTGCCCTGACGTCCAACGCGCCAATCATGCTGATGGATGAGGCATTTTCCGCGCTCGACCCCCTGATCCGCACCGATATGCAGGATTTATTGCTGGAATTGCAGCAGGAATTGCACAAGACCATCGTGTTTATCAGCCATGATCTGGACGAAGCGCTGACACTCGCCGATCACCTTGTCATCCTGAAAGACGGAATCGTCGTGCAACAGGGCGAGCCGCAGGAAATCCTGTTGAGCCCCAATGATCCCTACATCGTGGACTTCATCAGCGACATCAATCGCGCGCGTGTCTTGCGGGTGCGCTCTGTCATGGATGCCAAACCAGCCCCTCTGCCAAAGACAGCGGGAAAGGTAGATGCAGATGCAACGCTGGAATCCGTCATTGCGTTGTCAGAGGGAGATACCACGCTCAATTACGAGGTGCATCGCGATGGCGCATGTATCGGCTATTTGAACATGCAGAAGCTTGTGCGCGCACTGGTTCCAACGCAGGCGGCAGAGAATGGTATGCGCAAATCCTCACATTCGTCTTATGATTGACAGGTATTTTGACAGCACGGCGTCACGAAGCAGCACCGCGTTTGTCGCATATTGCAATCTGTCGCGTCTGTTCTTTCCCCGTTGCGCCCAACCTGGTCTGTGCGCCCATATTTTACGGATATTATGGGATAAGACCTCATCCGAACGACGGCAACGCCCTCAAAATACAGCTCGGTTCATACCGTAAGGTCAGGCCGATTTAAGGCGCGCAATCGCCGCGCCGGGCTTGAACGGCCAGTTCAAAGACTGTCGCGCGACTGAACACCCTGCGGGCTTGGGCCGGGCATATCTTGGCCCCAACCATGTTATGCCAGATCGTGCATTCCAGCGATTATGACGATGGTATCGCGGGTAATGCCTCTGCAGAATTCCGCGCGTTGGTCAGAAGGCTATTCAAGAAAGACATCGTCAGCTTTCGCATCCGGGCGTCTTCAGGTGCGAGGCTGCGGCGGGTAAGAACCCGTCACTGGCGCAAGATTTGCCAGCGCGCCCATATGCGCAGCAAGGCATTGGTTCGAACTGAGGACGGGCAGGCCAAGCTCTTGGGTCAATGGGGCAAGAATGCCCAAGGTGCGCAGGTTGGTGCAGGACAGAAAGACCGCGTCCAGCTTGCTGCGCTGCGCCAGTGCCCGCGCCGCGTTTGCGATTGAGTTGGGAGAAATGCGGGCGACCTTGGCTTCAACCTGTTCCCCAAATGACAGCATGTCAGGGACAGTGACGCCCGCCGCTTCAAATGCCGCGCGGATCGGTTCAGCCACAGAGGCGACATAGGGTGAGACGATCCCCACCCGCGCCAGCCTCAAGCGCGCGCACTGGGCCAGTGCGGCGGTCAGCGGATCGGTCACGGCCTGTGTCTGTGTCGCGCCTGTCACCAGTTCGCGCACCCGCGCTGCGCCGATCAGCGTCGTGCCAGAGGTGCAGGCATAGCCCACCACATCCAGCGGCTGCACTGCCGGCAGCAAGCGGGCCGCATCGGGCAAGGCGCGTTCCATGCCTGCAATGCTGTCGGGCGTCAATTCCGCGCCTGATGGCACACGCGTGATATACACACGCGCAATATGCGGGGGGAACAGGCGGCGGAAATCATCCTCGATGGTTTCATCGACCTGCAAGACGATCAGACCAAGGCGCGGCAGATCGTCATCCTGCAAGCTATAGGGGAAAGCGGTCATCCCGTGATCTCCGGCAATTCCTCAGGCGCGCGGGGGGACAGCAGTTCCGGGCCATCTGAACGCAGGACAAGGTTTTCCTCATGCACCATGATCCGCCCCTCGCGCGTTATGCAGCCCGGCTCCAGTGTCAGAACCATGCCTGCGCGCAAGGGGGTGTCATCCAGCGGGGTGAAAGAGGGCCATTCGGTCAGCGTGATCCCCAGACCATGCCCCAGCCTTCCGCCCCCCGGCGTTTCACCACGCTTTCGCAGCCCCTCTGACAGCAGGTGATGCAGATCGCGGGCCAGCATGCCGGGGCGTAATGCGGCCAAGGTTTCTTCGGTGGCATGCCACAGCGCCGCATGGGCGCGGCGCGCTATGTCAGACGCTTTGCCAAGCGCGAAATTGCGGTCGAAATCGCAGAAATACCCGTCTTTCACGGCGCCCGTATCCAACATCAGGATATTGCCGCGCTGCAATTGCTGCGGGCCTGCGGGTGAGATCACATCGCCATAGCCATCCGGCCCCGCGCCACCAGCCATATAGCTGACCCAATCCGCCCCCTCTTCCAGAAGCGCAATCTGGAAATCACGGAACAGATCGGCCAAGGGCCGCCCCACCTGCGCAAATTCGGGAACGCGGGCGAAGGCACGCGCGGCAATGGTGCAGCTGGCCCGGATTTTGGCGATCTCGGCCTCGGATTTCACCTCACGCACGCGGTGCACGCAGGCGGTTGCATCGACAAAGCGGCGCGGGGCAAGCCGCGCGCGCACCGCCTCGAAATCCTGCAAGGGCATGCGCAGATGCGTTTCCAGCCCCATGGGCAGGCCAATCTGGCCATGGGGCGCAACGGCCTGTGCCAAGGTGTCGGCCAGCAGGCTGACACCATCGTCACGCGGGTCGGGCGCGTCCCATATGCGGATATCGCGCAGCCATGTGCGCCCCATCAGATCGGCGCCAATGGACGGGATCACCGCCACCGGATCGCCCTCACGCGGGATCACGACAAACCAAGGCCGCGCCGGGCTTTCCCAGAACCGGGTCAGAAAGCCGGTTGTGTAGAAGATATCGGCGGGCGAGGTCAGAAGCAGGGCATCCAAGCCCTGATCTGCCATGCCTGCTTGCAGCCGTGCAATACGCGCGCGGTATTCCTGCGCGGGAAAGATCAAGGCGCGCTCATCCATCCTCTGGCCCTTCGCTGAGAATGGCCAGCACATGCGCATCCGCTGGCAGTTCCAGCCCGGCAACCAGCGCCGCCAGCCCCGCCGCACCCGAAGGGGTTGTGGGCAAACCATGCGCGGCCAGCAAGTCTGCGCCGCGCTGCGCGTCGGTTTCGCTGATGGTCACAAAAATATCCGCATCCCGCGCCAGACCGTTCAGCGCAATCATCGATGCGGTCTTGCAATCCAGCCTGCCCATGCAGGAAGCGGGGCCGGATGTTTCAACCACATGTCCCGCGCCGATGCCTTCCATCAATGCCGGGGCCGCTTGCGGTTCCACAATGATGATCTGCGGGCCATCCCCCCAGACATGGCGCGCATGGGCGGCGACAGCAGCCGCCAGCCCGCCCACACCCGCCTGAAGCAGAATATGGCTGGGCGCTGTATCGATCTGCGCGGCCGCCTCGGCCGCCAGTTGCAGATATCCTTCCATAACGCGCAGCGGAAGTTCGGTATAGCCCGGCCATGAACTGTCAGACAAGAGCGTCCAGCCCTGCGCCTGTGCCGCATCGGCAGCGGCCTGCATGCTGGCCTCGTAATCCGCACCGGCGCGCAGGACTTCGGCCCCCTTGGCGCGCAAACGTTCGGCAAATGCCTCTGGCACCGTATCAGACAGATAGATCACGGCCCGCGCCCCGAACACCCCCGCGCCAGCCGCCACCGACAGCCCATGATTGCCTGCGCTGGCGGTCACATAGACGCGGCCTTTCAGCGCGCGGCGCAGATCATCGCGCGCGCCGGCAACGGCTTCGCGCGCAATGGCATGCGCCGCGCCAAGCGCCTTGAAACTGCCCAGCCCCATGCGCTGGCGTTCATCTTTCAGCTGGATGCGCGCAAGCCCCAACGCTGCCGCAAGGGGTGGCATATCGTGTAGGGGTGTTGATGCATGGGCAGGGCATTGCGACAAAAGGCTTGTCACATCGCTTGCATCTGCCAAGGGGCATAAGCCCAGGTCATCAAAACCGCGACTGCGCCAAGGATTGTGTAGCTGATGCATCATCACACCTTTCCGTTCCAGAAAAACGTATCGCAAAAGCCGCGTTTCCTAACGGATATTTTCACGCGCATCATGCCTGTTTTCGGAAATAATCCGGCACTCTGGGCCGATTATCGGAAGCGCACTGCATGTCGCTCTTCCCTTCACGCCGATTTTCCGTGATCCTTCCATCATGGACACATTCGACGCGCATATACTGAACATCCTGCAGCAGAACGCCCGCACAACCGCCGAGGCAATGTCGCATCACGTCGGATTGTCTGCCGATGCCTGCCGCAAGCGCATGGCGCGACTGCGGGCTTCTGGGATCATCAAGGCAGAAATCGCTGTGCTTGACCCCGCCAGCGTCGGGCGTGGGTTGATCCTGATTGTCGAGGTGACGCTGCAAAACGAGCGCAAGGCCGATCTGGATCGCTTCAAAGCTGCCATGCTGGCCGCGCCAGAGGTCATGCAATGCTACTATGTGACCGGTAATGCCGATTTCATCCTGATCCTGTCGGCCCACGATATGGCCGATTTCGAAGCCTTCACCCGCCGCCATTTCTTCGCGGAAGACAACGTTCTGCGGTTTCGCACAAGCGCTGTCATGGATCGCGTCAAAACGGGGCTGGCTGTGCCGGTCGTCTCGGATTGAGCCTGTGAAAACGGCAGCGGATCTGGTGCGAATGCGATGCTTCTTTGCGGGCAACCAAGATACAAGCCAAAACAATCCACAAACCAAATGTGGCGGTACAACGCGCCAAATGGCGCCGATGCGGCAGGCGTTCGGCAGGCTCTCAGGTGTAACCTTTGGTGCAGGGTTATATTCTGTAATCTGCGTAGCATCTTGATTTTGCGACAAGGTTACGGGGGGCGCCGGGGGTGCACATAATGCGCAGCAGCAGCTTCACCTGTTCAGCCCATGGCCTACGCAAAGCCTGCGCACGCCGATTGGGCAAGGCCGGTGCACGCGGGCATGACATATTGGCAATGACAGGCCACAAAACTCTGGCGGAGGTGCAGCGATACACCGATTCAGCATTGCGCGAAGGGCTGGCCGATAGCGCCTTTGAAAGCGACCTGCACGCCAAAATCCCGAACAAACCGTGGTGAACCTTCACCATAGGTTCGCCACGCATTCAATCCAATTGTCTGAAAAGAAAGGGCGGTAACATGGGAATGGTAGGCCCGGAGGGGCTACCACAATCGCGATAAATCAGAGGGGTAGAACATTGGTGAGAACAATATTCTGCCCGATAGGCCCCGTATTGACCCGCCGTAATTGCGGAGGAATGAACCGCTCCGATTGGAATCCTGACAGGATGAAGGGGCGGGCCGGGCCTTTGGGTACCGGCCCGCTGGCGGGCCTTCCAGGTGCCGATACCTCTACCGCCGCCCGACGCCTTGACGGCGGCCCTGCGGGCGCTCCGGCGGCCGTTGGCAGGGCGTTTCTCGCAGGTATGCGTGTGTCGTCAGATCATGGACAAGAAAGGCCGCACGCCTCTTTCGCCTCTCAGTCAATCACAGGCACAGCGACGGCTGCATCAGCGGGTGTGCCTTGGCGCGGTCTATCATCTCAGCCGGAGTGATTGAGAAAAGCGGCAGCGCATCCCGTTGCGATGTGAAAGCACATTCAGCGAGGTGAAGCGCGATCAGCAGATACGCGTTCTGGATCGTATGGTTCTCGACATGAAGGCCCGACAGCGCGCGCTCTGCCCGCTCCTTATCCTGATCATTTGCCGCGATCGCATGCCAATGCTCAAGAATGGCGCGTTTCCGCGCCAAGGGCATGTCAGAGGCCAGCAGGATGCAAAAGCCCTGATCATTCCCCAGATGCCCAGTGTCGAGGTTTTCGGCCATGCGCTGCGCGAAATTGGTTTGATCCAGATCCAGCCGGGGCAGTGCCAGACCAAGTGGCGCAAAAAGATGCGTCCGGATGCCCCGCGTCCGATGTGACAGGTTTTCAATCACGATCCGCATATCTTCGATATCGTGGCGCAGGTTGAAAAGGGCCGCATCAAGAAAGGGAATGCGCCACCACAGCTCGGTCTGAAAACTCTCCCAGCTTCTGCTGCGCGCGCGCGTATCAGCCAGCAGTTTGATCGAGGTTGCGCTGAGTGCCTCGGGCGCGAAAGCGGCGATGAAGGCCAGCGTCCCTGCGCGCAGGTCTTGCACTTCCGGGACAGGCTGCTGTTCCAGCCCAGAAACGAAGGCTTTCAACTGTGTGCGGAATATGTGGTCAATCGGGTTCGCTGGCGCGTCGATGGAGCTCATGCTTCCACCACGTTCCGCGCGCGTTCCTGATTGAGCCGGAACAGGCGGGCGAGGATTTCGTCGTCGGTCAGGCTGCCCGCGCGCCAGTCGTCGCCCCAGCCATAGGCTTCGGCGACGGCCTCATCGAGGGCGCGGTGGGCGTGGTCGAGCCATGCGGGCCGCGCGTTGTAGAGGTTGGTCAGGGTGCGCTTCTTGAGTTCCTTCTCGGCGGCTTCGTCCTTGGGCAATATGCGGTCAGGGTAGCCGGGGACGACCTCGGGGACACGCTGCACCAGATCGGCGGGGTTGAGCCAGTTCTCGCGCAGCTCGTTCAGGCGGGCGGCGGCGGCGGCGATCTTTTGCGCGCGCGGATCATCGGCGTAATCGGCGGCGGGGATGTTCGGGGTCAGGCCCTCGGGGAAGGGGAAGGTCTCGAAGGTTGTCGAGGGGGTGTAGCGGGGATCGTTGCCAACGCCAAGGAAGGTGCCCATCCGCAGCGCCCAGATTTCATGGAAGCGCGAGTGTAGAAGACCGAAGGTCGTGTCATCGTCGCGGGCGATTGCAAAAGTGGCGCTATCCGGAAGCGCCGAGGTTTCCAGCCATACGAACATGCGGAACTTACCAACCCTTGGTGTGACAATAATCCGCGACAGCCGCGCTTGAGCTTCTCGTAATCCAGCGCCAGAACGCCGATGCAGCCACCAGTCCTCTCGAACTTTCAGTTTTCTCTTCGAATTTGCCCCGTAAGAGCGGTAGGCGTCTCGCAAGTAATGAAATGGCTTTTCAAATAGTGCCGCTTCTTGCTCCGAAATTCCGTGCCCAAAGTCGATAACATAGCGCTCCGGCAACCGTTTTAGGATGTTGCTACCGTTGAAGACGCGTCTAATAATGCTCTCGTTTCTATAGCCGTTGGGATTTGTCGGCTGCTGCACTAATTCGGCGAATACACAGAAATCAATCTCAAACGGCCCCCCCGTCTCGACCCCCCGGTAACATAGTTCTAGATTTTCTGATAGGCGCTTCGCGGTGGTAAGGTCGAACCCGAGCGAATTCGCTGTTAAGTCTGATAATATGCGGTCAGCGATCTGGCCGTTGAGAATGCCGGGACCCCGCAAAGTGTCAAAGCAGACTAATGAGACGCGCACCGACGCGCCATCGACCGTCCACGGTTCATCAGACCATGCTTCGAATATGCGCCCGCCCTCGAAAATAGGTTTCAGCACGGCGCGGTTTGCGCCGCCCCTGATCGAGTTTGTGGCAACCAGCCCCGCGCGGGTCAGCGTGCCCGCCTGCATCATCCCCCATGCCTGCGCAAACCAGTAGCAAACCAGATCGGCAAAACCCGGCACCACATCACCCCAAGCATTCCGCAGGGCTGCGGTGTATTCATCGCCCAATTCACCGAGTATCTTGCTTGCCCCAAGAAAAGGCGGGTTGCCGATTACTACATCGACGGCGGGCCATTCGGCCCGCGTGCCGTCAGGGTTCAGCACCGCATCGCGGTTCTGGATCGTGCCCAGCTTGCGCAGGATCGGATTTTTCGCGGCTTCAAACCCGTTGCGACGCATCCATTGGATTTCCCCGATCCAGACCGACACCCGGGCAAGCTCGGCGGCGTAGGGGTTCAATTCGATGCCCCGCACGGCCTCGGGGCCGACGCGGGGCATTTCGCGTTGCAGGCCAAGGGCTTCGGCCTCAAGGTTCACGCGGTGTTCAATATCCTTGAGGGCAAGGAGCGCGAGATAGAGAAAGTTGCCCGAACCGCATGCCGGATCAAGCACGCGGAACCCTGCCAGCCGTTCAAGAAAGGCGGAGAAGATCGCGCGGGCCTCCGCCTCTGCCTTTGTGGCGCTGGCCTTCGCCTTGGCCTTGCGGGCGCGATCAAGCGCGGCTTCGATCTGCGTTTTTGCCTCCGCCCATTCGTTCAACAGAGGGTCAATAATGACCGGCCCCACGATCTGCATGATCTTGTCCCGGTCGGTGTAATGCGCGCCAAGCTGGCTCCGCTTATCCGGGTCAAGGCCGCGCTCGAACAGGGTTGAACCGCCCCGGGTTTACCGGAGGGCAAAACTCTCGGAGAATTGCCCGTTATGGAACAGAATCGAAAGAAGACCTCGAAGCCGTATTCACCTGAGTTCCGCGAACGCGCGGTGCGGCTTGTCGCGGAGCATCGCGACGAATATCGAAGCGACGCGGCAGCGCATGCCGCGATCGCCAGCAAATTGGGCTGTTCGCCAGACAGTCTTCGCGAGTGGGTTCGTCAGGCCCAGCGTGATGGCGGCGAGCGGCCAGGCCAAACCAGTGTAGAGAAGGCCCGGCTCAAAGAGCTTGAACGCGAGAACCGTGAACTTCGTCAAGCCAACGAGATCCTGAAGAAGGGTGAGACCATTTTCCGCCATTGGTCCGAGGACAATGGTCGAACGCTTATTTTGCCCAGGATCGAAGGCAGCGCGGCATCGCTTCGAGCGATGCCTGAGATGCTCGACCGCCCGTTTCGCAAGTGATTGCTTTCATTGAAGATCACAGGGGTGAGTTCGGGGTCGAGCCGATGTGCAGAATGCTGCAAATCGCCCCATCCACCTATTATGAGCGGCGCGCCATCGCGCGTGATCCTGAGCGGGCGTCAGTGCGTGCAAAGTCTGATGCGGAGCTTTGCATCAAGATCAATGCTGCCTGGGAGGACAACCGCAAGCTCTATGGGGCACGGAAGATCTGGCATGTCTTGCGACGAGACGATGAGGCGGTTGCACGATGCACGGTCGAGCGATTGATGCGCAGCCTGGGGATAAAGGGGGCAGTTCGTGGTAAAAAAGTTGTCACCACGAACCCAGACGCCTCTCAGCCATGCCCAGATGACAAGGTAAACCGCTTGTTCAAAGCAGATCGACCCAATCAACTCTGGGTCTCCGACTTCACTTATGTTCCGACGTGGTCGGGAACGGTCTATGTGGCTTTTGTCATCGACGTTTTCGCGCGCCGCATCGTCGGCTGGCGGGTCTCGACATCAATGGCGACGCAGTTCGTTCTCGACGCTTTGGATCAAGCAGTATGGCAAAGAAAAACGCCTGATAACAAGGCCTTGATCCACCACTCAGATCGCGGATCACAATATCTGTCGATCAAATATACCGAGCGCCTTGTCGAAGTTGGCATTGATCCGTCGGTTGGAACAGTTGGCGATTCCTATGACAATGCTCTCGCTGAATGCGTCATCGGCCTATTCAAAACCGAGGTCATCAACCAGATCGGACCGTGGAAATCGATGCGCGAAGTCGAATGGGAAACGCTGAAATGGGTCGATTGGTATAACAACCGCCGGCTATTTGGACCCATCGGATACATCACACCCGCAGAAGCAGAGGAGGCATTCTATGCAAATCTAAACACACTCGATAAAGTAGCCTGACGTTGAACAAATCACCCTCCGGTAAACCCGGGGCGGTTCAAACCGCCAAGGAGCGTCGCAAGAGGCCCTTCCCGGCCCCTTCGGCAGCCCGGCCTTCCGGGCGGCCTATGATGCCGCTCTCGCCCGCTCTGCGGGCATGCTTGCCTTGCCCGAGGTCCGCCCGACTCCCCGAACAACGAGAGAAGGGACGATGGCCGATCTCATAGCGAGGTATTACGAGAGCCTCGCATTCAAGACCCTCGCCCCGATCACGAAGAAAACCTATCGCTGCGCAATGGAGCAAATTAGAGCCGCGCACGGGGACAAGCCGGTATCGCTCCTAGACCGGCGCGGAGTGAAGGCGCAGCTTGCGAAGCTGTCCGAAAAGCCCGGCGCGGCGAACAACTTCCTGCGTTACCTTCGGCTTTTGATGGGCTTCGCTATCGAGGAAGGGTTACGGGCTGATGATCCGACCGCTAGGGTCAAGCGCCTCAAGGTTCCGGGCGATGGTTTCCGCTCGTGGAGCGAGGGGGAGATCACTGCATTTGAGAACCGCCACCCTATAGGATCGAAGGCCCGCTTGGCCTTCTCGCTCCTACTGTTCACGGCGCAGCGCCGGGGCGACGCAATCCGGCTCGGGCGCGGGGACATCCTCGGCGGGCGGATATGCCTGAAGCAGAACAAGACCGGGGCGCGGCTCGAAATCCCGATCCATCCCGAGCTTGCGACCGTCCTCCGGGACGCGCCGGTAGGCCCGGCGACCTTTCTAATTACGGAGTATGGAGAGGCGTTCACCCCGGCGGGCTTTGGCAACCGGTTCCGGGACCGCTGCAAAGAGGCCGGGCTCCCCACTGGCATGAACGCGCATGGGCTACGCAAGGCTGCGGCCCGGCGGCTCGCCGAGGCCGGATGCACGACGCGGGAGATCATGTCGATCACCGGACACAAGACGCTCGGGGAGATCGAGCGTTACACCCGCGCGGTCAGTCAGGAATCGCTCGCCACAGGCGCGATGGCGAAGCTCGCCGGGCGGACGTTCTAACTTTCTAACCTCGGTTTCTACCCCCAATTGATTTTGCGGGGTTTTGGTAGGCCCGGAGGGACTCGAACCCCCAACCAAAGCGTTATGAGCGCTCTGCTCTAACCAATTGAGCTACAGGCCCGCCGCTGGTTGCCTACGAAACTTGGCGGTTGTGGTCAAGCGGGGGTTTGCACAGAGTTGCCCCCGCGCGCGCAATCGGCTATCGCCGCGGCAGGAATGGCACGCCTTGGGGGCTGCCGGGCTTGGGCTGCAAGGGGCTACGCGCATGGACAAGGGCAAGAACGGGCTGAGTTACGCACAGGCGGGCGTGGATATTGACGCAGGCAATGCGCTGGTAGAGGCGATCAAGCCCGCGGCAAAGGCCACGGCGCGGCCCGGTGTCATGTCTGGCCTTGGTGGCTTTGGGGCGCTGTTTGATCTGAAAGGTGCGGGGTATAGCGACCCGATTCTTGTGGCGGCCACGGATGGTGTGGGAACAAAGCTGCGCATTGCCATTGATACCGGCCATCTGGATACGATCGGGATAGATCTGGTCGCCATGTGCGTGAATGATCTGGTGTGCCAAGGGGCAGAGCCGCTCTTGTTTCTGGATTACTTCGCCACAGGCAAGCTGGATGTCCCGGCTGCCACGCGCATCATTACCGGAATTGCCGAAGGGTGCCGCCGCTCTGGCTGCGCGCTGATCGGGGGCGAGACGGCGGAAATGCCGGGCATGTATGAGGCCAAGGATTTTGATCTTGCGGGCTTTGCCGTGGGGGCGATGGAACGCGGCCAGGATCTGCCCGCCGGTGTGCAGGTGGGCGATGTATTGCTGGGGCTGGCCTCTGACGGGGTGCATTCCAATGGCTATTCACTGGTGCGCAAGATTGTAGAGCGCGCGGGGCTGGCATGGGATGCGCCTGCGCCTTTTGCGGATGAAAGCCTTGGCGCGGCGCTGCTGGCGCCCACGCGGTTATATGTGAAACCGGCCTTGGCTGCGATCCGCGCAGGCGGGGTGCATGCTTTGGCCCATATCACCGGGGGCGGGCTGACGGAAAACCTGCCGCGCGTGCTGCCCGAAGGGTTGGGGGCGGATATTGATCTGGCCTCTTGGGCCTTGCCGCCCGTTTTTGCATGGCTGGCAAATGAGGGCGGGCTTGATCAGGCCGAGATGCTGAAAACCTTCAATTCCGGGATCGGCATGGTGCTGGTGGTTGCACCCGATCAGGCCGAAGCCCTGCGCGCGCTGCTGGTGGCCGAGGGCGAGACGGTTCACACCCTTGGCCATGTGTCGCAAGGGGCAGGGATGCGCTATAGCGGGGCGCTTGCATGAGCCAGCGGGTCGCGATCCTGATTTCGGGATCAGGCTCCAACATGGTGGCTTTGGCGCAATCCATGACGGGCGATCATCCGGGGCGGCCCTGTCTGGTTTTGTCCAATGATCCGCAGGCGGGGGGCTTGGCCAAGGCGCAGGCCATGGGCATACCCACGGCCGTGGTGGATCATCGTCCCTTCAAGGGCGACCGTGCCGCCTTTGAAGCTGCCTTGTTGGCGGTGCTGGAAGATGCCCAGCCCGATCTGGTGGCGCTTGCAGGGTTCATGCGGGTGCTGACAGGTGATTTTGTGCGCCAGTTTGAAGGGCGGATGCTGAATATCCACCCCTCGCTTTTGCCCAAATACAAAGGGTTGCACACCCATTCCCGCGCCATTGCCGCAGGCGATACCGAAGCGGGCTGCACCGTGCATGAGGTGACAGCCGAATTGGATGATGGCCCGATCCTTGGCCAGGCCCGTGTGCCCATCTTGCCCAATGATACGCCAGACAGCCTTGCCGCGCGCATTCTGCCCATGGAACACCAGCTTTACCCGCTGGTCTTGCGCCGGGTGCTGGAGGGGCACCGCTCCCCTATAACGCTGCCCTGAAGGCGCGTATTTCGCGCTCTATCCGCAACAATTCTGAGCGCGCCACCATCAGATCCAGTTGCAGGGCCAAAAGCTCTGACTGGGTGCTGTGCCATTCGGGCGGAGCCTCTGCGCCGGCGCGCAGCAAGCTGCTGCTGTCAGAGCGCAGTGAACTGATTTCGCGCTCTATCTCTGCAATGCGCTGGCGCTGGCGATAGGCGGCAAGGCCCAACGCATGCCCGCGCAAAAAGGCGGGTTCCGATGCGGCGGGGCACACATTTTGATAGATGCGCCCGGCCTCTCCCACGCGCAACCCGCTGGCGGCGGTGCAATACTGGCCGAGGCCCGCCGCATAACCCGCCGCCCAGGCGCTGCGATCCGGGGTTACATCCACTTTGGCGCAGGCGGTTACATGGCGGCTGAATTGCGTTTTCCCCACCCGCCCGTCAGCGCCATCGCGCGCCCCGATTGCGGCCCAATCCCCGGCCAGACATTCCTCGCGCGAGACAGACGCGCAGGCGCCCAGCACCATCACCCCGGCCAAAAGAAACAGATATGCCCGCATATCCCCCTCCCTGTTATCCCTGCGCCATATGCGCCGCATAGAGCGCCACTGCCGCCGCATTGGACACATTGAGCGAGCCAAACCCGCCCGCAGACGGAATACGCACAATCAGATCACAGGTATCGCGCGTTTTGTCGCGCAGGCCCGGCCCCTCTGCGCCCATCACCAGCGCAATAGGCCCCGGTGGAAAGCGGGCCAGCCCTTCTGCCAGCGTCACTTCGCCCGTGCCATCCAGCCCCAGCACAACATAGCCCAACTCTTTGAGCGTTTCCATCTCCTCGGCCAGATTGCGCACACGCAAATAGGGCTGGCGCTCCAGCGCGCCACTGGCGGTTTTGGCCAAGGCGCCGGTTTCGGGGGCGGCATGGCGCTGGGTGGCAATCACGGCCTGCGCGCCAAAAACCTCGGCCGAGCGCAGGATCGCGCCCACATTATGCGGGTCGGTGACGCGGTCCAGCATCACCACCAGCCCGCGCGCACCAAGGGGCGCACAGCGCTCTGTCACGCTGCCCCATTCCAGTGGGCGCACTTCCAGGGCCGCACCCTGATGCACCGCCTGCGGATCCAGAGGCGCTGCAAATTTGCGCGGATCGCAGATTTCCGGCTCCATCCCAGAGGCGGCAACAGCCTCTGCCAGCTTGTCGGCGGCATTGCGCGTCAGGATCAGGCGGTGCTTGTCGCGCGCAGGGTTTTTCAGCGCATCTTCCACCGCATGCAGGCCAAACAGCCAGATCGTGCTGGCAGCGCTGGCGCGCTTGGCGCGTTCCTTGTCGATCACCCAATCGGGTTTTTTCATGGTCTTGTCGCTCTCATCATGCTGCATGGCCCTGTTTTGCACAGGGCAGGGCAGGGGATAGCATGCGCAGCCACGCCGCGCGGCGCAAGGGCGAAATGCGGGGCGCGAAAGAAGTTGCGGCAGGCGCGCTTTGTGCCCTTGACGCCCGCGGGCCGCTTCGCTAATTGGGCGGGCAAGAGGGCGACGGGCTGCAAGGTGCGGCAGCGGACTGTAACTCCGCCGGGGAGACCCACGCTTGGTTCGATTCCAGGGTCGCCCACCACTTTTCCGATAGGTTTGAGGGTGGTGGGGTTCCTATGAATTTTTCTTGCGCGGAATCAAGGGCTTTAGCCCGCCGCGCATCGTCATGCCGGAGGCATGCCTCCGGCATGACGCCGCCCCCCGGCACGGCGATTTGGCTGCACCCTGCGCATAGCCTGAGTTTCGTTCGGACTTTGCCGCCATAAAGCGCATAGCCTCAACGTCAGATCGCCGCACCGCGGCCCGACGCTGCGCGGCTTGATGTGTCGGGGATAGCGCTCGGTAGCGCATAACTTTTCTCTTTGTGTGAGAGCGGGGGGATATATATACTATCTCAATGGAATAATTTAATATAAGTTCTGCTTAAAAAAACTATCTGCTATGGCTGTTTTGTGCCATTCTGAGACCTTGTTGAACATATGAGACAAAATCACGAGTGTCTGCAAAGTAGTTTCTAAAAGCACTTTGAATTGAGCCGCTCTTTGGGCCTTCTACAGAGCGTACAAGGACAACATCGTATGGATCGCCGTCTCTTACATTTGCTTGCTCTATTTTTTGCAACTTTCTGACAGCATCAGAAAAGTTTGAAAATCTCAATATCTTCGTTCGTTCTTGGTCTTTCTCAGGCCGCTTGTTAAATATGAGAATAGCGTTTTTGTGTATTGCCGTAACATTCAGTGCAACTGAATTATATTGTTCAAATAGATTTATTATATTTATCTCGTTATCGATTTCCAAAATCGACCTCGCTAGATCAATGCTGGAAATATTCGATCTGCAACTTGTACTCCGAACTTCGACACCTCCGAGCGTGATTTGAGCGGGTTTCGTCGGCTGACGCTCGAAATTTCAATGGGTTAGTTTGGTGTGGCGGCCTGATTTGCGGAAATCATGTAGTCACACACTCTGTTATATTACCTGTTGATTTGTTGGAGAATACTCTGATATCTTCGCTACACAATGTATACGCGCATCACCAAGACCGGCGACCGCCAATACCTGCAACTGGTCGAATCCTTCCGCAACGACCGCGGACAGGTGCGCGTGCGGGTCATTGCCAATCTCGGACGGCTGGACAGATTGAGTCCCGACAAGCTCGATCCGCTGATCAATGGGCTGAACCGTGCGCTTGGGCGAACGGAGAATACATCGTCAGAGATCATTCAGGAGGCAGGCCGGGCACATGGCAATGTCTTTGCCCTTCATGAACTCTGGTGCGAATTGGGATTTCAGAAGGCGCTCAGCCGCGCACTGCGTTCAAGCCGTAGGGAATTTGACGCAGAAGCCTTGATCCGCGCTATGGTGTTCAACCGCCTCTGCGAACCCGACAGCAAGTTGGGCTGTCTGCGCTGGCTGGAAACGGTTGCCATTCCCGCGATGCCTGATGGCGTGACGCACCAGCAATTGCTGCGCGCGATGGACACGCTCATGGACAATGCGGTAGGTGTCGAGGATGCCCTGGCGCGCCAGATCCGTCCGTTGGTCGACCGTGATCTGGCTGTTGTCTTCTATGACCTGACCACAGTGCGCATCCATGGGGAAGGCGCGGTTGAGGATGACATTCGCGCGTTCGGGATGAACAAGGAGCGGGGTGGTATCGCCCGTCAGTTTGTCTTGGGCATTGTGCAGACGGCGGATGGCCTGCCACTCATGCACACAGTTCACCCCGGCAATGTTGCCGAAACCAAGACTCTGCAGACCATGCTGAAGACCGTTCTGCAACGCTTCCCCATTGACCGTGTCATCCTGGTGGCAGATCGCGGCCTGCTGAGCCTCGACAACATTCATCATCTGACGGACATGGCCAATCAGGGCGGGCGGAAGCTGGAGTTCATCCTGGCCGTGCCTGCCAGACGTTATGGCGAATTGATTGGTACTTTCCGGGAACTGAGCTTTGATGAAGAGGGATTGGCCGAGGGACAGTTTGCCGATCATCGTCTGATCATTGCCCATGATCCACTCCGCGCGGCTGAGCAGGGTGACAAGCGCCGCACGCGCATCGCCGAGTTGGAAGCCATGGCCGAGAAAATGGTCACAAAACTCGATGCCCAAGATGATGGGAAAACCGCACAGGGGCGTCGTGCTTCCGACCGCGGGGCCTATAGCCGCTTCACCCGCGCTGTCGCCGAGGCTGAAATGTTGCGCTTTGTGAAGCCCGACCTGACTGCAGACCGGTTCTCCTGGAGCATTGATGAAAACGCTATTGCTGACGCGCAGTTATTCGATGGCAAGCTTGCGCTGATCACCAATGCTGCAGACCTGACACCTGCCGAGGCGGTCACGCGCTACAAGGGCCTGGCCGACATCGAGCGGGGCTTTCGTGTGTTGAAATCCGACATCGAGATCGCGCCGGTTCATCACAGACTGCCGGATCGCATCCGTGCGCATGCGCTGATCTGCTTCATGGCCTTGACCCTCTACCGTGTCATGCGCATGCGCCTGAAGGCCCAAAGGCACAATGCCAGCCCCCGCACTGCGCTGGATCTGCTTGCACGCATCCAAAAGCACACTGCCCATATCGGCGACCGCACTTTCAACGGGACCAGCAAAACCACTCAGGAGCAGCTCGATCTCTTCGAGGCTATGGGCCTCAAAAAACCCGCCTGACCGGCGCTGTAGTCACACAAATACAATTTCCGTGTGAACAATATCAATCACTTACGCGATTAACTGTCGAACCTGGGTGTACTTGCCTCAAAAGTTCTTGCAATTAACTCACTGGTCAGACAAAAAAACTCCGAATAAGCTTCTGCAGCGCGGCCGAACTTATGTTCATTTCCTGTGAGCAACCCTGCTACTTCTACTGCTGTTGCCCAAGCGTGTTGATAGATTGTCCGATATTGTAATTCGATCCTAAGGCCATCCCAAGGTTTGCTGCTTGGGCTTCTTCCGCAATATTCATAGACATCATGGATACCTCTATAGCCGTCGGATTTTGGCGACAGAATATAATTGTACCTATCGTCTTCGCTCAGAAGCTTGTGAGCAAAGTTGGCTCGATGATAAGAGAACCTAAAATCTTGAAGTTCTTTTGTATTCCTGAAAATTAGTCGACATCCCGCAATGTCTTGCATCTCTGTCAAAGAGAAGTTGGGTCTTCGTGTTAGCTTGTCATAAATAGTAACGCGCCGCTTTAACCTCTGCGCCACTGTTATGTTTTTGGATCTCGCACGATTACGGAGAGACGCTTGAAAACCATTCAATACGTAGACGTGGCTCGCTCTGAAGTTTTCGATAATCTGATGATCCTGCAATCGCGCGCTTCCCGATCGGATGGCGCGGCCTGCCTTTTTAATCTCATTTCTGGTATGTATTGGCTCTACACTTCTTCCCATCACCCATCCATCTTCAACGCGCTTATAAACGCTTCCTGCGGGATCTCTACCTTCCCGAACTGGCGCATTTTCTTCTTACCCGCTTTCTGCTTTTCCAGCAGCTTTTTCTTGCGGGTCACATCGCCGCCATAGCATTTGGCTGTCACATCCTTGCGCAGGGCGGCCAGTGTCTCGCGTGCGATCACCTTGCCGCCAATCGCCGCCTGTATCGGGATTTTGAACATATGCCGCGGGATCAGGTCTTTCAGCTTTTCGCACATCGCGCGGCCCCGCCCTTCGGCGCGGTCGCGGTGCACCATCATTGACAGCGCATCCACAGGCTCGTCATTGACAAGGATTTGCATCTTCACAAGCTTGTCCTCGCGGTAGCCCGTGATTTCATAGTCAAAGCTGGCATAGCCTTTGGTGATGGATTTCAGGCGGTCATAGAAATCGAACACCACTTCATTCAGCGGCAGATCATAGACAACCATCGCCCGGCCGCCGACATAGGTCAGCTCTTGCTGGATACCGCGCCTGTCCTGGCACAGTTTCAGCACATCGCCAAGGTAATCATCCGGCACAAGGATCGTGGCCTTGATGCGCGGTTCCTCGATATGATCCACATGGGTCAGATCGGGCAGATCGGCAGGGTTGTGCAACTCCATCATCGTGCCATCGCGCATATGCACATGATAGACAACCGAGGGCGCCGTGGTGATCAGATCAATGTTATACTCGCGCTCCAACCTGTCGCGCACCACTTCCAGATGCAACAGGCCCAGGAACCCGCAGCGAAAGCCGAAACCCAGCGCGGCAGAGCTTTCCATTTCATAGCTGAAAGAGGCATCATTGAGCGCAAGCTTCTCTATCGCGCTGCGCAAATCCTCAAACTCGGCGGAATCGACCGGGAACAGCCCGCAAAACACCACAGGAACCGAGGGTTTGAACCCCGGAAGCGGGGTTTCGCAGCCCTTTTTCTCATGCGTGATCGTGTCACCCACTTTGGTATCGCGCACCTGCTTGATGCTGGCTGTCAGCACCCCAATCTCGCCCGGCCCAAGTTCGGGGACATCCACCATCGCGGGTTTCAGAACCGCCAGCTTGTCGATCCCGTATTTCGCGCCTGTCTGCATCATCTTGATATTGTCACCCTTGCGGATAACGCCATCCATCACGCGGATCAGCACGACAACCCCCAGATAGGGGTCATACCAGCTATCCACCAGCATGGCCTTCAAGGGCGCGTTTCTGTCACCCTTGGGGGCAGGCAGGCGTTTGACAATCGCTTCCAGCACATCGGGAATGCCAAGGCCAGATTTGGCAGAAATCAACACGGCCTCGGATGCATCCAGCCCGATCACATCCTCTATCTGCTGGCGCACCTGTTCAGGCTCTGCCGCGGGCAGGTCGATCTTGTTCAGAACCGGAACAATCTCATGATCGGCATCCAGCGCGGTATAGACATTGGCAAGCGTCTGCGCCTCTACCCCCTGGCTGGCATCGACCACCAGAAGCGAGCCTTCCACCGCCCGCATAGAGCGCGACACCTCATAGGCGAAATCCACATGGCCCGGCGTATCGATCAGGTTCAGAACATATCTCAACCCATCCTGCGCCACATAATCAATGCGCACAGTGTTGGCCTTGATCGTGATCCCGCGCTCGCGCTCGATATCCATGGCATCAAGCATCTGCTCTTTCATGTCACGATCAGACACCGTCCCGGTTGATTGGATCAACCGGTCGGCGAGGGTGGATTTGCCGTGGTCAATATGCGCCACGATCGAGAAATTGCGGATCTGGGAAAGCTCTGTCATGCTGCTCGTATGTAGCGGAAATTGCGCCCGGTCAATATGCCATAAGCGGGGCAAATCAGCTTGGGGCGTGGCGGCGCGCATAACGGTTGGGCGCGGGGCTGTACCAGCCATCCAACATGCCCGCAGCGGGGGCATGGATGCTTACCTCCAGCGGCCAGCATGTTGCCGCGTCAGAACTGTGCTCTTGCCCGCAATCGCCGCCCGGACAGACTGACAGCACGCCCAAAAGATCAATCTCTGCAAAGAATTCGATGTAATCGCCCTGCCTTGCGGGGCTGGCCTTCATGAAATACTGGCCTGTGCCTTGCGTAAAGCCTGTGCACATGAACACATTAAGCACATCATGCACCAGCCCCTCCACCTCTGCCAAAGGCTTGCTCAGATAGGCGGCCAAGGCGCGGGTCAGATTGGAATGGCAGGTCTGGTGATAATCCACGCCCTGCAACAGATGATGCGTATAAGGGTCACAGCGCGTGCCAATCACATCATGCACGCGCCCGCCATGGGCATCCACCCCATACCAGGCCAGAGAATCATCCACCACCGTAGCCATCGGGCGCAGATAGGGCAGGCAAGACCATAGCCTGTCACCCACGCAAACATGACTGCCATGCAGGGCACGGGTTTTGCCGGAAAAGAAATGTTCATCCAGATTGCGGGCTGAAAACAGGTTCAGATCGCCCACTTGCGAACCTTCGGGGCAAGAGATGCGAAAGAAACTGCCCGCACTCAGCGTGAAGCACCCGGCTTCACGCGCAGGGATGCGCAGACGCCCTGTTTCCTGCGCGCTTGCACGGGCCGCACGATAGAGATCAAGGGGCGCTGCGCGCAATGTGTGATTGGGATAGCAGATCACCGGTTCAACGGCGCGGCGCGCTTCGGCATCTTCCGGCGGCGGGTGTAGCACATCTTGCGGCATCACATGTCTCCGGCACGGCAGGTTCTGGGAAACCGCCCCTTGGGCAGCGCCATATCCGCGCCGCATGCGACACAGACAAACAGAACCCGGCCATCGGCCAGCTTGCGGCCATCCTCGCGCCAGCGGCACGCGCGGCGCTCCCAGGGACGCAGGGCGAGCACCACGATGATCACCGCCAAAATTCCAAGAACCAAGATCATGCCCTGACTCTGGGCGCTAACGCAGCGCAGGTCAAGGGGCTGTCACGAACCCGGCGCCGCGCAATTGCGCATGGCTGGGATACCACATGGGCAGTTGGGGCAAGTCTGCCAGCTGTGCCACAAAATGCTCCTCCACCCCCTGCGCGCGGTAAATGGCCAGATCGCGGCGCATTTCCACCTGCGGATCAATCATCCCCGGCATCGGGCCAGAATGCAGCGCATAGCCATGCAGGCCCAGTCGGGCCTCTGGCGCCAAACTGCGCGCCACACCGCCCACAAAAATCAAGGCGCAGGCAGAGGCACAATGCCCGGCCACATGCGTGGCAATCCCCGCTGCCTGCAACACCGCCACCACACCGCGCGCTTCGGAAATATACCCGCCCCCAGAGTCCAGCACGATCTCGCGAATATCGGGGTTTTCTGTAACCAGATCACGCAGTGCCGCTGTCAGGCCAAAATCCACCAGCCCGCGAAATTCAAACCTGCCCGCCGCGTGGTCAATCTGCAATTCAAATTCCGGGGGTGGGGATATATGATACCCGCGCTTTGGTTGCGCCTCCACCCGCGCCATGGCGATCCCCACAAGGGTCAAACCCGCCATGGCAAGGCCCAAAAGCAGTTTCAACCCGATGATATCAAACGCTCGCCCGTGGCTTCATCGCGGCTGTCGATGATCCAACGATATGCGTGCAGCAAGGCTGCAGGCCCGAGATACTTGTCGCCATTCCACCAATAGCTGGGGCAGGAGGTCGAGCAGCACGCGCACATCACACATTCGTAGAGCCCATCGAGCTTTTCGCGATCCTCGATGGATTGCTTCCACTCTTTGGCGGGCTTGTTCGATTTTGTTTCCAGCCAGGGCTTGATAGAGGCATGCTGCGCATAGAAATGGCTCAGATCGGGGACAAGATCCTTGATCACCGGCATATGGGGCAGGGGGTAGATCTTCACGTCGCCCTTGATCTCATCCATGCCACGAATACAGGCCAGCGTGTTGGTGCCGTCGATATTCATCGCACAAGAGCCGCAAATCCCTTCGCGGCAAGATCGTCGGAAGGTCAGCGTCGGGTCGATCTTGGTTTTGATATAGATCAGCGCGTCCAGAACCATGGGGCCGCAATCGGCAAGATCCACGAAATAGGTATCTACCCGCGGGTTTTGCCCGTCATCCGGGTTCCAGCGATAAATCTGGAATTTCCGCAGGTTTTTGGCGCCTTCGGGCTTTGGCCATGTTTTGCCGCTGCGCATCTGGCTGTTCTTGGGCAGGGTCAGTTGAACCATGATTGCCTCCTCAATTCAGGAACGGGGCAAGCCCGTCTGTGGCTAGACATCTAAGTGTTTCGGGGCGCGTGGCAATCTCGACCACAAGCGCTGTTGTTGTCGGGTGGACGACGGGCTGAGTTGCCGCCAGCGCCAGTTGTGCAATCTCTGCGCCCGTGGCGTAAGTGATCACACAGTCGCTGGCCGGTTCCAGTGGCACACCGGGAAAGCGTTCGGCCAGAACCGGGCGCACGGCCTGACGGGCTGCATCGCGTGCAAATTGATCCTGCACGCCCGCGCAGCCCGCCAGCACCAAGGGCACGGCTATCAGGCCCGCGCGGATCAATAGACCCGCGCCTTAGGGGCGATCTTTTTCAGATCGATCCCGCCATCCTCGGCTTTTGTCAGTGGCTCTGTGACCACGGCGCGGTAATCCAGCCGCACATCGGCGCCATCTACCCAGGCCAGCGTATGCTTGCGCCAATTGGCATCGTCGCGATCCGGGTAATCCTCATGGGCATGCGCCCCGCGACTTTCCTTGCGCGCCTCTGCCGAAACGATGGTGGTCATGGCGCAGGGCATCAGATTGTCCAGCTCCAGCGTTTCCATCAGGTCAGAGTTCCAGATCAGCGAGCGGTCGCTTACGCTCAGATCGCTCATCTTGCCAGCGATGGCTTTCATTTTGGCCACGCCTTCGGCCAGGGTTTTGTCGGTGCGGAAAACGGCCGCATCTGCCTGCATGGCTTTTTGCATTTCCAGCCGCAAATCGGCGGTGGGCGTGCCACCGTTCAGGTTGCGGAAATGGTCAAACCGCGCAATCGCCTTGTCCACGCTGGCGCGGTTCAGGGTTGGGTTGGGTGCTTTGGGATCAACCACTTGCCCCGCCCGAATTGCGGCTGCGCGCCCGAAGACCACCAGATCGATCAGAGAGTTTGATCCAAGGCGGTTTGCACCGTGAACAGAGGTACAGGCGGCTTCCCCCACAGCCATCAGGCCGGGGGCAATGCGATCTGGGTTTTCGGCATCGGCATTGAGCACCTCGCCCCAGTAATTCGTGGGGATACCGCCCATATTGTAATGCACGGTCGGCAGAACCGGGATCGGCTCCTTGGTGACGTCAACGCCTGCAAAGACCTTCGCACTCTCGGAAATACCCGGCAGGCGCAGGTTCAGCGTTTCAGGTGGCAGGTGATTGAGGTGCAGGTGGATATGGTCTTTGTTTGGCCCAACCCCGCGCCCTTCGCGGATTTCCATCGTCATGCAACGCGACACCACATCGCGCGAGGCGAGGTCTTTATAGGTGGGGGCGTAACGCTCCATAAACCGCTCACCCTCGGAATTGGTGAGATAGCCGCCCTCGCCGCGTGCGCCCTCTGTGATCAGGCAGCCTGCGCCATAAATCCCGGTCGGGTGGAATTGCACGAATTCCATATCCTGCAAGGGCAGGCCCGCGCGGGCCACCATGCCATTGCCATCGCCTGTGCAGGTATGCGCAGATGTGGCGCTGAAATAGGCGCGCCCATAGCCGCCCGTTGCCAGCACCACCATTTTGGCGCTGAACAGGTGCAAGGTGCCATCATCCAGTTTCCAGGCCAGCACGCCTTGGCAGACCCCATCCTCGGACATGATCAGATCCGTGGCGAAGTATTCGATGAAGAATTCCGCCTTTTGCTTGACCGACTGGCCGTAAAGCGTGTGCAGCATCGCATGGCCCGTGCGGTCTGCGGCTGCGCAGGTGCGCTGCACGGGGGGGCCTTCGCCATATTCGGTTGTGTGGCCGCCAAAGGGGCGCTGGTAAATCTTGCCATCTTCGGTGCGAGAGAAGGGAACGCCGTAATGCTCCAGCTCATACACAGCCTTGGGCGCTTCGCGGGCCAGATATTCCATGGCATCGGTATCGCCCAGCCAGTCAGAGCCTTTCACAGTGTCATACATATGCCACTGCCAGCTGTCCGGCCCCATATTGCCAAGGCTGGCGGCAATGCCGCCCTGCGCGGCCACTGTGTGCGAGCGTGTGGGGAAAACCTTGGTCACACAGGCCGTTTTCAGCCCCTGTTCGGCCATGCCCAGCGTTGCGCGCAGCCCCGCGCCACCCGCGCCCACAACCACGACATCGTAGAAATGTTCTTCAATCTTGTATGCAGACATTCTTGTTTCCTCAGGCGCTGAACAGGACAGTTGCAACAGACAAGACACCGGCAACACCGAAAGCCCAGGTCAGCAAAGTGTTTGCCAGCAGCGCGGCAGTGCGTGCGGCCTTGTTGGGAACATAGTCCTCTATCACAGTCTGCAAGCCCTGTTGCAGATGCGCAAATGCCGCGATGATGAACAGCACAGCCACCAGCGCATGCCACAGATTGGAATATGTGGCCACAAACGCCTCATGCCCGCCGCCCAGGGCGCGGCCGAACGGGAAGATGAACAGCAGTGTCAGCGGGATAAGCGCAACTGACGTGACACGCTGGCTCCACCAATGATGCGAGCCTTCGCCAGCGGCGCCATGGCCATGCACGCGGGCGTAATCTGTCTTGAACCCCATGATATGGCCTCCTTACACGATGATTATGGTCAGAAGGGTAAGAACAACCGTGCCGGCAAATACCAGGTAGCTGGTCTTTTCCACGATCGCCACATCCATCATGCGCCCTGTGTCCCAGATCAGGTGGCGGATGGAGTTGAGCATGTGATACCACAGCGCGGCCAAGGATCCGATCAGGATCAGATGCCCGATGATCGAGGTCAGCAGGCCATCGACAAATTCAAAATATCCCGCGCCCAACGCGCCTGCGGCAAACCACCACACGATCAGCATGGCGGCAAGTGTCATGCCCACGCCTGTAATCCGGTTGAGGATGGATGTGATCGCAGCCAGTGGCAAACGATAGATTTGCAGATGCGGGGATAGCGGGCGATTGCCCCGGTTGACGTCAGCCATGCACGGCTCCCTTCATTCTGGCAGGGCTGCAGGGTGGCAGCCTGGCTCTTGTTGCCTTTCACATACTCGATTTCACGCGAATGTCACGCATTCTGGCAAGATGGATGCCAGTTTTTGACCGTGTTTGCGATAAATTTCTGAAGGAAAGGGGAATTGTGATCACGCGCCTGATTTAAGTGATCACAAAGCCTGCAGCCTTTGGTTACAACTGTGCGCCACACCCTTTGGCCTATGGGCCTGAGTCGTCTTCGCTCTGGTATGGGGGCGCAGGATCGCGCCATCAAAAAGGCATAGCCCGGCGCGTGATCGCGCGCCGGGCCGAAACGGGATTATTGGCGCGCCGTGTCGCGTCAGACCGGGACAAAGGCCCAGTAATCCAGATCAAGCAGCACATCGGGGTGATATTTGGCCCCGTCCTTCAGCACGCCTGCCGCGCCTTTGGTGGCAACCAGCCGCAAGCGCAAGGCCCCCACACCGGGGGCATTGGTGGGCGCGCACTCCAGCACTTCTGACCAGGCGCGGATGGTATCGCCGGCAAAGCAGGGATTGGCATGTGCGCCGGCATTGATCGCTGCGATCATCTGCGCATTGGCCAATCCGTTGAACGACAGCGCGCGCGCCATGGAAATCACATGCCCGCCATAGATAAGCCGCTTGCCATCTGCGCGCTGTGTGCTGTCGAAATGCACTTTCGACGTGTTTTGCCACAGCCGCGTGGCCAGCATATGTTCGGCCTCTTCAATGGTCACACCGTCCACATGGTCAATCACCTCGCCGGGGGTGTAATCGGCCCAGCGGTGCGGCTCTCCGGCCTGTGTGAAATCATAGCTGGTGAAATCCAGCCCCGCGGGAACGACCAAATCCTCGGCACGCAAAGCGGCGGCCAGTTCCGGCACATGGGGCGCGGGGGCAGGGGCGGCGCTATCGCGTTTGCGCACCATCACCCAGCGCACATAGTCCAGCACCAGCGCGCCATGCTGGTTAGTTCCGCGCGTGCGCACCCAGACAACCCCGCTTTGCCCGTTGGAATTCTGCTTCAGGCCAATCACTTCGGATTGGCTGCGCAGCGTATCGCCGGGATAAACGGGCGCATGAAACCGCCCCTCTGCATAGCCCAGATTGGCAACGGCATTCAGGCTGATATCGGGCACGGTTTTGCCAAAGATGATATGAAAGGCGATCAGATCATCGACCGGGCTTTGCGCCAGACCACAGGCGCGCGCAAATTCATCAGAGGAATACAGCGCCCCGCGTGCCGGATACAGCGCGTGATACAGCGCGCGCTCGCCGCCCGACACAGTGCGCGGCACGGCATGGTCAATCACTTGCCCAAGCGTGTAATCTTCGAAAAAGCGGCCTGCGGTGGTCTTGCTCATATCCAGCCTTTCTGATGGGGGCAAATTTCTGGCGGTGTGGGCTACAGGCTGCCCAGTTTCACATCGGGTGAATAGGGGGTGTCGGTGTCTTTCACCACAGCTTGCGCGCAGCGCATTTTGCCGCTTGCGCCGTCAAAGGCATAGGCGGGGCTGCCATAGAGTTCCCAGCCCTTTGAGAGCGCCTCGCTTACCTTGTGGCAAAAGGCCGATGTGTCCTCTTCTGTCAGCAGCCGATACGCTTTCATCATGCCCCCCCGAATGGCCATGGGCCAAGCCAGCCATGAATATGGCCAACAACCAGCATTGCAAACAGCGCACCAACAAGGGCAACGCCCTCTTTCCAGATTGCGGCCTCTGGCGGGCGCTGCCAGTTGCGATTGGCGCGGTTGATCAGGATGACAGAGGCCACAGCCCAAGCCAGAAGCCCGCCAAACAGGATCACCCCTTGCAGCGTGCCCACAACCAGCAAATGCGCCACCGCCCATGCCTTGAACCCCGAAAGCTGCGGATGGCGGATGCGCTGGTGCAGCCGGGTTTTCAGCCCGGATACGGCAAACAGGTAAAAGCCGATAAAGACCAGCAGATTGTTGAGATGCACCATCCAGCCGGGGGCAACCCATAGCCAGACAGGATTGGCCAGCTTATAGCCCCATGTCATCAGCACGATCGAGGCCACAAGCGCCCCTGTCACAAGCAATTTGCCTGTCTCGCCCATGGCCGCGCGCCGTTCTGGCATCAGGCGCTTGAAGAAATGCGCGCCCGCCCAAAGTGCAACGCCAAGTGTCAGGATTACAGTTCCCATTGTGGCTACTCCGTCATGTCTGCAATGGCCTGCGCCTTTGCAAGGATTTGCTGTGCCGTCACAATATGCAGATTCTCCACGATCTTGCCATCCACAACCGCCACCCCTTCGCCGCGTGCTGTTGCCGCATCAAAGGCTTCGATCTGGCGCTGGGCAAGGTCGATCTCGGCGGCAGAAGGCGAAAACACCTCATTGGCGATGGCCAGTTGCGCCGGGTGGATCAGGGTTTTGCCATCAAAGCCCATATCGCGGCCCTGTTCACATTCCGCGCGCAAACCGTCCTCGTCCTTGAAGGCATTATAGACGCCATCCACCGCAACAATCCCGGCGGCCTTGGCCGCAATCAGGGGCAGTTGCAGGGCGGCCAGCAGGGGCAGGCGGTCGGGGCGGAAGCGGCAGCCCATATCTTTGGCCAGATCATTTGTGCCCATGATAAAGCCTGCCATGCGCGGCGCGCGCGCGATTGCAGCGGCGTTCAGCACGCCTTGGGGGGATTCCATCATCGCCCAAATCCGGGTATTGGCCGTTTCAGGCCGGGCATCCAGCAGGCGGGCCAGCGCCTCTATATGGCCAGCCTCATCCACCTTGGGCAGCAAGATCGCCTCTGGCGCGGCGCTGGCGATCACATCCAGATCGGCTGCGCCCCATTCACTGGAAAGCGCGTTTATGCGCACCAGTTTGGCGCGAGAACCATAATCAAGGGTTTGCAGCATCTCGGCCAACAGCGCGCGCGCACGGGCTTTTTCATCAATCGCCACGGCATCTTCCAGATCAAAGATGATGGCATCGGCCGCAAGGCTGGTGGCCTTTTCCAACGCACGCTCTTTCGAGCCGGGAATATACAGAACCGAACGGAATGGGCGTGTGTCCATGATGTGTCCCTCGTAATTTTCTGTCGCCTCTGCACCATTTTCGGACATAAATGGCAAGGGCTTTGTGCTGCATTGCAGCGGAAATCTTGGAAATCTGCCAAAGTTGGGCGAACCGCCGCAGGATGATCTTGCAAAAACCCTGATTGCGAGCCGCGCAGGCCATGAAAAAGCCCGCCGGGCAACGGCGGGCCAAAACGTAGCATATCCGAAACAGTTAGCGCGGCGCGATCATCATGATCATTTGCCGGCCTTCCATCTTTGGCATATTCTCGACTTTCCCAATCTCGGAAATATCTGCCGCCACCCGGTGCAAAAGCTCTGCCCCGATATTCTGATGCGCCATTTCACGGCCCCGGAAACGCAATGTCACCTTCACCTTGTCGCCTGCTTCCAAAAAGCGAACGACATTGCGCATTTTGACATCATAGTCATTCGTATCGGTGTTGGGGCGGAATTTGATTTCCTTGATCTCGATGATCTTTTGCTTTTTGCGCGCTTCGGCCTCGCGCTTTTGCAGTTCGTATTTATACTTGCCAAAATCCATGATCTTGCAGACCGGCGGGACTGCATTGGGTGAGATTTCGACAAGATCAAGTCCGGCCTCTTCGGCCAGAATGATTGCCTGAGAGGGTTTGACCACCCCCAGATTTTCCCCTTCGGCGCCAATGAGGCGAATTTCGGGCGCGCGAATGCGGTCATTGATGCGCGGGCCGGTGTCTCGTTGCGGCGGGGCGTTATGCGGTCTGCGGGCTATGGGAGCGTTCCTTCATGCTGTTTCAAATGGTGCCACACAGTAATTCCACGCCGCGCGTGATTCAAGCACCAAGATTGCATCCGCAAGATAACGCAGTTGTTTTTGCAGGTGCAGCAAAGTTTACTTTGCTTTCAGCATGAATTCTGTCATAGCGCGCCTTCATGAAATTCCCGTTCAGAAGGACGAACACATGAACAAGTCCCTGCTTGTAATTATTGCGGCTGCAGTTGCAGCGGTTGGCATTTGGTTTGGCATCCAGTCTCGTCAGGCCCCCGAAGTGGTAGAGCCGGTGGCAGAAGTTGTCGAAGAGGCTGCAGACGAGGCAAGCGAGGCCGAAGCGGCCGCTGCCGAGGCTGAAGCCGCTGCCGAAGCTGCTGCTGCCGAAGCAGAGGCCGCTGCCGAAGCCGCCGCTGCCGAGGCTGAAGCTGCCGCTGCCGCTGCCGAAGCTGAAGCTGCCGCCGCCGCCGCAGAGGCTGCCGCCGCCGCAGAGGCCGCCGCTGCCGAAGCAGAGGCCGCAGCCTCCGAAGCCGCAGCCGAAGTTGAAGCCGCCGTAGAAGACGGTACAGCCGAAGCAGAGGCCGCTACCGATGCTGCCGCAGAAGCGGTTACCGAGGCAGAAGATGCGGCGGAAGCTGCTGAAACTGCTGCAGAAACTGCCGTCGATGTGACGCTTGACGCTGTGCGCGAAGCCATCGAGGGCGCTGGCCTGAACATGATGGATCGCGGTGTGCTGGAAGGTCTGTTGCAGGCCGCTGGCGACAATCCGGAACTGCTGCAAGGCGTGTTGGATCGTCTGCGCGAGACGAGCGGAAACTAATTCCGCCGTCTGGTGACTGGAAAGCCCGGCAGCCACTGGCAGCCGGGCTTTTTCATGGCCTTATCCACGCCGCCGCTTGCGCCGCCCGCCATCGCCATCGCCGCCGCCGGAATTGAAGCTCAGCTCTGGCAGGGTCACGATCTTTCCCAGTTCGGGAAAGGGGTCTATGGCATGGGGCAGGGCGTTGGCATTGACGAAATGTTCCTGAAAGCGCGGCTCTATCGCGGTTTCCACCTTGTGAATGCGCTTTACCGTCGCTTCTATGCCAGCACGCGCGGCCAGATTGCACAGCGCAATCCGCGCGCCTGTGCCTGCCGCATTGCCTGCACTTGTCACCTTGTCCAGATGGGCATCGGGGATCATCCCCAAAATCATCGCGTGTTTGGGGCTGATATGCGCACCAAAGGCCCCTGCCAGAACCACACGATCCACGCTATCCGTCCCGATTTCATCCATCAACAAACGCGCCCCGGCATAGAGCGCAGATTTAGCAAGCTGGATCGCGCGGATATCGCCTTGGGTGACAGTGATGCGGGGACCGCCCGTGGCACTGGCATCATGGATCAGATAGGCATGGGTGCGCCCTTCTGGCTGGCAACGCCATGTGCCGGTTTGCGCCTCTGACCCGATCAGGCCTGACGGATCCAACAGGCCGGCCATGCGCAGCTCGGCCACGGCCTCGATGATGCCAGAGCCGCAAATGCCCGTGATGCCGGTTTGTGCCGTGGCCTCTGCAAAGGCGGGATCATCTGACCACAGGTCGCAGCCGATGACGCGAAAACGCGGTTCTTTTGTCGCAGCGTCAATCTCTATGCGTTCAATCGCGCCGGGTGCGGCGCGCTGCCCGGAAGAGATTTGCGCCCCCTCAAAGGCTGGGCCAGTGGGCGAGGAACAGGCCAGAACGCGCCGCTTGTCACCCAGCAGGATTTCAGCATTCGTGCCCACATCCACCACGAGCACCAGATCATCCGATGTCTCTGGGCTTTCGGACAAGGCCACGGCGGCGGCATCTGCCCCCACATGGCCCGCAATGCAGGGCAGCAGGTAGGCGCGCGCGGCTGCGTTCATGGCGTTCAGGCCCAATTCTCGGGCATCGAGTGTCAGCGCGTCCGAGGTGGCCAGCGCAAAGGGGGCTTGGCCCAGTTCCACCGGATCAATCCCCAAAAACAGATGGTGCATGACGGGGTTGCACACGATCACGGCTTCCATGATCTCGCGCGCAGTGATCTGCGCCTCGCGCGCCAGATCGGCTATAAGTGCATCCATCCCCTCGCGCACCGTGCGCGTCATCTCCACATCGCCGCCGGGGTTCATCATCGCATAGGAGACCCGGCTCATCAGGTCTTCGCCAAAGCGGATTTGCGGGTTCATGATGCCCGAAGACGCGGTGACCGCGCCTGTATCAAGATCGGTCAGGTGGGCCGCGATGGTGGTGGAGCCGAGATCAATGGCCAGCCCGTAAAGCCCGCCCTCATGCAGCCCCGGCCAGATATCCAGCACATTATGCGGCCCGGCGCGGTGGTCTTTGTTCAGCGCCACAGTGACACGCCATTTGCCTTGGCGCAGCACAGGTTGCAGCTTGCGCAGCACCTCCAGCCCGGCAGTTATCTCCGGTATCTCCCATTCCGTGCGCAGGGCTTTTGCCAGCCGCTCGAAATCGCCCGAAGGCTCGTGCATATCGGGTTCTTCAACCTCTACCAGATAAAGGCGCGTGGCAGGATCCATGCTGATGGCGCGCGCGGTTGCGGCTTTGCGCACGACTTGGCGGTGCACCTGGCTTTCAGCGGGCACATCAATGACCACATCGCCCATCACCTGCGCCTGACACCCCAAGCGCCGCCCCTCTGTCAGCCCGCGCTTGTCCTTGTAGCGCTGCTCTACCGCGTTCCACTCTGACAGGGCATTGGGGGCGACGGTGACACCATGTTTGGAAAATTCGCCATATCCCGGCGTTATCTGGCATTTGGAGCAGATGCCGCGCCCGCCGCAGACCGAATCCAGATCTACCCCCAGCTGCCGTGCAGCCGTCAGAACCGGCGTTCCCAAAGGAAAACGCCCCCTCTTGCCCGAAGGGGTGAAAATAACCAAAGCGTCTGACATGGCCTGCCTCCTGAACTCTCGCCTCAGATAACCGGTTGGGCGGCAGAGGAAAGGCCGGAACGCGGCATATGGCCAAGTTTTTCCGTCAGCGAGAGACAAGCACCGAAATTTGAGAGTGTCTGACCACCCGCGCGGCGGTAGAGCCGATGAAGTAATCGCTCATCCCCGGTTTGTGGCTGGCGACCATGATCAGATCGGCGCCGCCCTCGCGTGCGGCGTCCAGAATATTCTCTGACGGGCGGCCCCCGCGAATGTCAATATCCACGGTTTTCGCTTTGGCAACGGCGGCAAGTGCTTCCAGTTGCTCGCGGATGGCGCGGCGGTGTTGCATCAGTTGCTCGCGCGTGATCGCGGCAGAGAGATAGGCGGGAACCTCGTCCAGAACATGCACCAGGGTGATGCTGCCATCTGGGTCAACCAGCTTGTTGGCCTTCTGGATCAGGGCGCGGCTGGTGGCCCCTTTGTTGAAAAGCGCAACCGCAACAATGATTGATTTATACATGCTTCTCCCCTTCTTCCATGGTCGTGATACGGGCATCTCTGACAGGGGCAGAGTTGCACAGCCCGGCCCCGGACGCAACAAAAGCGGGCCCCAAGGCTGCCCGCGCGGTGGGGTGGGTGTCATGGGGGGGCGCCGGGTGCTTGGGGTGTGCCAATCGCCCAGCCTTCCCGGCATCGGCCCAGCAGCCTGACCTTTTCGCGGTATCGCCCAGCGAGGGGCATGCCCCCAACGATCATCACCTGACCGCAGTTTCCGCAATAAGGGGCAGCTTTGCGGGGGGTGGGGGCATTCACAAAGCCGCGCAGCGTCGGGCCGCGGTGCGGCGATCTGGCTTTGAGGCTATGCGCTTTATTGCGGCAAAGTCCGAACGAAACTGAAGCTATGCGCAGGATGCAGCCAAATCGCCGTGCCGGGGGGCGGCCCTTTGAGGCGCGGCGGCCTGCGGCCTTGACTCCGCGCTTGGTGCTTTGCTCAGATGTCCCCTAGCTACTTCCGTCAGATGCCCAGCACCCGCAAGGCACCGCGCGGCTTGGCGCTTTGCCATCTCGGCCATGGCCCCGCCGCATGGCGGGGCCTGCTGTCAGAAGCTGACCACCTAGCGCGTGACAAGCACCGAAATCGGCGCATGGCGCACAATCCGCGCAGCGGTGGAGCCGATGAAATAATCACTCAGGCCCGGTTTGTGGCTGGCGATCATGATCAGGTCTGCCCCCGCTTCCTGTGCCGCGCCCAGGATCGCGGCAGAGGGCTGGCCCTCGCGGATCACGGTTTCTACGGTCATTCCTTCAGCTTCGGCAGCGATAGCGGCAAGCTGGGCGTCCACATCGCGGCGGCGTGCGGCCATATGTTCCTTGGGGATAGACGCCGCAACATAGCCCGGCACTTCATCAATGACATGGACAAGTGTTACCTTGCCGCCCTTGTCCAGCAAGGAATGCGCCTTTTTCAGTGCGGCCCGCGTGGTTGCCCCTTCATTGAACAAAGCGGCGGCGATCACGATCGAAGAATACATGGTATTTCCTTTTTTAGTGTTGATTTTCAGCGTTCTACCAGCACCGAACATTGGGCATGTCGTATCACGCGCGCAGCTGTCGAGCCAATGAAATAATCACGCAGCCCCGGCTTGTGGCTGGCAATCATGATCAGATCCGCGCCGCAATCTTCTGCGGCCTGCAAGATCTGCCCCGATGCCGCGCCGTGGCGGACCTCGTGTTCCATACGGATATCGGCCTGCGGGTCTATCATGGCGCGCAGTTCCACAGCGGCTTCGGCGCGGCGGCGCTCTGATATATCGCTGGGCAATTCTGCGGCTATGTAGCCGGGCACATCTTCCAGCACATGAACAAGGCGGATTTCGCCGCCCGCATCCAAAAGCGAGGCGGCCCGCGCCAAAAGCTGCTGTCCCTGTGCCCCATGTTCCAGATCAACGGCAACAATGATCCTTGCATACATATCGGGTGTCCTTTCCTGTTGCGCCACGGCAAATATGGCATGGCAAAGGGCGCATTTCGTTGATTTCGGTCAAATCACGGTGCCAAAAGCCTTGGCGCAAGCGCCGTGTTTCGGGCTGAAACCAGAAGTGAGCCTTGCCCCCCTTGCGGTCTTGGCTGTAACTGCGCGAACTATAGAGGCAATTCAACAAGCGCAGGACATCTGGTGTCATGAGTGTTTCACTTGTCATTCTCGCAGCGGGGCAGGGCAGCCGCATGCAATCGGATTTGCCCAAAGTGTTGCACCCGCTGGGCGCTGTGCCCTTGGTGCTGCATGCGCTGCGGGCGGGCCAGATGCTCATGCCAGAGCGCGTGGTGGTGGTGGTGGGCCATGGGGGCGATGCGGTGGCCAAAACCGTGGCCGCGGAAAACCCCGATGCGGTTGTCGTCTATCAGACAGAGCAACTGGGAACTGCTCATGCGGTAGATCAGGCACGCGCCGCATTGGACGGGGTAAGCGGTGATGTGGTGGTTCTTTATGGCGATACACCTTTCATCCGCGCGGAAACCTTGGAGCAGATGCTGGCTGCCCGCGCCAGTCACGATGTGGTTGTGCTGGGGTTTGAAGCGGCCGATCCGGGGCGCTACGGGCGGCTTGTCACACAGGGCGACAGGCTGGAGCGGATTGTGGAATTCAAGGATGCCTCCGAGGCAGAGCGCGCGATCACGCTGTGCAATAGCGGTGTGGTCTGTGCCAGCCGCGCGGTGTTGTTTGAATTGATTGCCGATGTGGGCAATGCCAATGCGGCGGGGGAATATTACCTCCCCGATATTGTGGGCCTTGCGCGTGCGCGCGGCCTCTCTGCCGGGGTTGTCATCTGCCCCGAAGCCGAGACGCTGGGCATCAATACCCGTCACGAGCTTGCACAGGCCGAGGCCGATTTTCAGGCCCGCATGCGTGCCGAGGCGCTGGAAAACGGGGTGACGCTCAGCGCGCCGGAAACTGTTTATTTCGCGCAGGATACGGTTATCGGGCGCGATGCGGTGATTGATCAATTCGTGGTCTTTGGCCCCGGTGTGACTGTGGAAAGCGGCGCCCATATCCGCGCCTTTAGCCATCTGGAAGGCGCGCATGTCAGCCGCGGCGCCGTGGTTGGCCCCTATGCGCGGCTGCGCATTGGCGCAGAACTGGCCGAAGATGTGCGCGTGGGCAATTTTGTTGAAATCAAGAATGCCGAACTGGGCGAGGGCGCGAAGGTCAATCACCTCTCTTATGTGGGCGATGCGACAGTGGGCGCGCGCGCCAATCTGGGCGCAGGCACCGTGACCTGCAATTATGACGGGGTGTTCAAACACCATACCGAGATTGGCGAGGGGGCTTTTATCGGGTCTTCCACCATGCTGGTGGCACCGGTGCGCATTGGGGCAGGGGCTATGACAGGCTCTGGCTCTGTCATCACCTCGGATGTGCCTGATGGGGCGCTGGCGCTGGGCCGGGCGAAGCAGGAAACCAAGCCCGGCCTTGGCAAGCGGCTGATGGACAGGCTGCGCGCCCTGAAGGCAGAGAAAGCGAAAGGCTAAAGCAGATGTGTGGAATTATAGGTATTCTGGGAAAACACGAAGTTTCGCCGCAAATTCTGGATGGGCTGAAGCGGCTGGAGTATCGCGGCTATGACAGCGCGGGCATTGCCACCATAAGTGGTGGCAAGCTGGATTTGCGGCGCGCTGTGGGCAAGCTGATCAATCTGTCGGATATCATGGTGCACGCCCCTTTGCCGGGGCGCTCTGGGATTGGGCATACGCGCTGGGCCACACATGGCGGCCCTTCCGTTGCCAATGCCCACCCCCACCGCGCAGGCCGGGTGGCGGTGGTGCATAACGGGATCATCGAAAACTTCCGGGCGCTGCGCGACGAATTGACGGCGGCAGGCGCAGAGTTTGGCAGCGAAACAGATACCGAAACCATCGTGCAACTGGCCAGCCAGTATCTTGAACAGGGCATGACCCCTGTGGAAGCTGCGCGCAACACGCTCAAGCGGCTGGAGGGGGCCTTTGCGCTTGCCTTTCTCTTCGAGGGGGAAGAAGACCTGATCATCTGCGCGCGCCGGGGATCACCCCTGTGCATAGGGCATGGCGCGGGCGAGATGTATCTGGGATCGGATGCGATTGCCTTGGCCGAGATGACAGACCGCATCACCTATCTGGAAGAAGGCGATTGGGCGGTTCTGTCGCGCAGCGGCGCGCTGATTTTCGATGCCGAGGACAGGCAAACCAACCGCCCGATGACGCGGATCAACGTGGAAAACACCCGCGTTGACAAATCCGGCCACAAGCATTTCATGGCCAAGGAAATGGCCGAGCAACCGGCCGTGTTGCAAGCCGCGATGGGCTATTATTCGGGCTTGGAGCATGACAGCCTTGAACTGCCCCAAGAGCTTGATTTCGCGCGGGCCGACCGGTTGATAATGGTCGCCTGCGGGACGGCGTTCTATGCCTGTCAGGTGGCGAAATACTGGTTCGAGAAATATGCCGGCCTGCCTGTTGAATTGGATATCGCCTCTGAATTCCGCTACCGCGAGCCCGTGCTTGGCCCGGCCAATCTGGCGCTTTTTGTCAGCCAGTCGGGAGAGACGGCGGATACGCTGGCCGCGCTGCGCCATGTGAAAACGCGTGTGGGGCAGGTGATCTCTGTGGTCAATGTGCCCACATCCTCTATCGCGCGGGAAAGTGATATTGCGCTGCCCATCCATGCGGGGCCGGAGATTGGCGTGGCCTCTACCAAAGCGTTCACGGCGCAATTGCAGGTTCTGGCCATCCTTGCGCTCAGGGCCGGGTTGCAGCGTGGCACGCTGTCGCCCAAGGCCTTTGCAGAGCGGTTGTTCGAATTGCGCGCCGTGCCCGGTTTTGTAGCGCAGGCGCTGGATCGCGAAGACGAAATCAAGCGCCTGTCCGAAGTGCTGTCGCAGGCGCGCGATGTGCTGTTTCTGGGGCGCGGCGTAATGTATCCGCTGGCCTTGGAAGGCGCGCTGAAGCTGAAGGAAATCAGCTATATCCATGCCGAGGCCTATGCCGCAGGAGAGTTGAAACACGGCCCCATTGCACTGATTGACAAGGATTTGCCGGTCATCGTTTTTGCCCCCCATGACGGGCTGTTTGAAAAGACAGTGTCCAACATGCAAGAGGTGATGGCCCGGCAGGGCAAGGTTTTGCTGATCTCTGACGCCAAAGGGCTGGCCGAGGCAGGCGATGTGCCGTTCCGCCTTGCCATGCCCACGGTGCCCGATTTCATCGCGCCCATTGTCTATGCCGTGCCCGCGCAGCTGATTGCCTATCACACAGCGCTTCATCGTGGCACAGATGTGGATCAACCGCGCAATCTGGCGAAATCGGTGACAGTGGAATGACCACGGCCGCCGCAGTTCTGGCCCGCCTGCGCGAGATGGGGGATCGCGCGAGGGCCGCTGACATGGCGGCCCAGACCAAAGCCGCGCGAGAGGTTCTTGGCGTGCCCGCCGCAGAGCTTGATCTTCTGGCGCGCACAGAGCGTCAGCGCCTTGATTTGCCCGCCCGCTGCGATCTGGCGCAAGACTTATGGGCAGGCGGGGTGCATGAGGGCTGTATCTTCGGGGCAAAACTGCTGACACAGGCCCGCATCCGCCCGCAGGATGAACAGGTCTGGCAGATCATTGCCGATTGGGCGCAGGGGTTTGATGGCGCCGCACTTGCCGATCATGCCGCCATTGCAGGTGCAAAACGGCTGGAGGCCGATCCAAGCCGTATAGACGTTGTGGAGCCATGGCTGGATAGCCCAAACCTCTGGACACGGCGCGCAGCACTGATGATGACCCTGCCATGGGCGCGCATGCCCCATCCAAAACCCCAGGATCAAGAGATACGCCAGCGCGTGTTGGGCTGGGCCACCCGTCTTGCCCCGGAGCGTGATCATTACATGCAAACGGCGATTGCCGCGTGGCTGCGCGCCCTGTCGCGCCGCGATGCTGCGCAGGTGCGGGCCTTTCTGGAGGGGCCAGGGGCGACACTTTCCAAAGCTGCCAAACAAGAGGCGCTTGGGCAGGCTGGGTCACAGGGGTGATCTTGGCCCCTGCACAGGGGCTTGGCAGGGGCATGTTGCGCATATGCCTTATTGGCCATGTGTCGGCACAAAAACGCGCGGCACCAAGCATATGATTTGCGTGTCCCATGCGGTTTCCAAATCTTGCCGCAGTGCAGGGAAAATTGCCAAGGCGGATGCATAAGCTGACGGAGCGCCGCGGATGGCCCATATGTCGCTGCGCGGCTTTTGCCGATTTCTGGAACCGGATTCAGGCAGTGCGCGCGTTGATGGTTGGTGCCGCCGCAATCCGGGCCGGGGCCTCGCAAGGGCAGTTGTTCTGGCGTGTTGTCAATGGGCCTGCGCAGGATATGGAAGAGAATAGGCTGATATTGGCGAAAATGCGCGCCCTTGGCTTTGCCGATCCGTATCATATGCGCAACTAAGCGATCCGCCGGCCCCATGGGATACGGCGGCGGGCTGTTTCTAGGCGGTCATCTGCCGGGCAGGGGGCGCATGCGCCGAAAATCCGCCAGCGATTGCCTATTTCCAAGCACCCGTCGTTCGAATTAGGGTGTATTCAGGCCGCAAAGGCGATTGGCCCGATGGCTGGTGTTTGGAGAGGCTGTTTCGCATGATCAAGCAACTGGACACCGGGTTGCGATGCCTGCGCGCGCCCAACCCCGGCCCCATGACAGGCGATGGCACAAATAGCTATATCTTGGGCCAGCGTGAATTTTTTCTGATCGATCCCGGCCCGGAGAATGAAACCCATCTGGCCAGACTGCTGGCCTTCTTTGCCGAATATGGGCCATTGCGCGCAATCCTTGTCACGCATTCCCATCTCGATCACTCCCCGCTTGCCCGTCCGCTTGCACGCGCCACCGGGGCGAAGGTTTATGGCTTTGGTGATCGTCTAGCGGGGCGCTCGGCCGCCATGCAGAGACTGGCCGCGCAGGGGCTTAGCGGCGGCGGCGAAGGCGTGGATGCGGATTTTCAGCCCGACCATTGCCTTGCTGATGGCACCTGCCTGTCGTTGGAGGGCGCAGATATCCGCGCGATCTGGACGCCGGGCCATTTTGGCAACCACCTGTGTTTCCACTGGCGCGAGATGATTTTCAGCGGGGATCATGTGATGGGCTGGGCCAGCACCCTCATATCCCCGCCCGATGGCGATATGGGGGCCTACATGACCTCGCTCGACAGGCTGGAGGCCTGCGGCGCGCGCATTCTGTATCCCGGCCACGGCGCACCGGTCACATCCCCTGCCCAACGTATCGCCGAATTGCGCGCGCACCGCACCGATCGCGCCGCCACGATTCTGGCGCATCTGACAAAGCGCCCTCAGACCATTTCTGCACTTGTTGCCCAAATCTATGCAGATACCCCGGCAGAACTCCACCCGGCCGCAAGCCGCAATGTCTTTGCGCATCTCATTGATATGGAGTTAAAAAACATGGTAATTGCCAGCCCCAGCCTAAGCCCGGAAGCTGTTTTTTCCATCAAGCGCACGGAATAACACGCAAAGCAAAAAACGCTCTGGACGTTGCCGGAATCGCTTGTTATATCCGCCTCGTGTTCCGGCGTAGCTCAGCGGTAGAGCAGTTGACTGTTAATCAATTGGTCGTAGGTTCGATCCCTACCGCCGGAGCCAAAAAGCAAGTGAAAGCAAAAGCTTGCACAAGTTTGGCTAAGCTGTTTTTTGGTTGTATGGTCACTCACACCGCGTGGGCTGTAGCGCTGTACCAAGCTAATCAGATGCTGTCCATCTGAAGGTCATCTGTATCATACCTTGACAAAAACCCTTTGGTACTCGGCGCGTGTATTCGGCGGCGCTTGATGCGCTGGCGTTCGGCATGGTGGTAGGGTGTTACACCAGTGCCGGCTGCCTTTGCCAAGCGCAAGGCGTCATGGCTTGCCCCTGTCTTGCGCAGGAATACGACCGGCCTGTTCCACCTTCATGAGCAAGATATTTGCCGCCTCACGCAATGCGCGCAGGCGTTCGGTTGCGGTGCTGTCACGGGCCGTCGGCACTTCCACACCCAAAGGCAGACCTGCTGGCAGTGCCGCCAAAAGGGCAACAAGATCAATTTCGCCATGGCCGGGGGCAAGGCGGGCCTCGCGCGCCGTGTGAAGAAGTGCGTCATATGTATAGGGCGGGCTGCAGAGCGCATCGCAGAGATGGGCGAAAGGCAGGCGCGCGGGCGGGATCTGGCGCAGCAGCGCGCGGGAGGAGCATGATCTGTCGAAATGCAGCGCATCCACCAAAAGCCCCAGTTCCGGCCCGGCCTCCTGCACCACATCCCAGCAGGTGCGCAGGTCTGGAACTGATGTCCATGGGAAAAATTCCAGCACCGCGCCCATGCCCTGCGCTTTGCATAGCACCCCGATCTGGCCCAATTTCAAAGCCAGGCGGGTGTGATTGTCATCATAGGGGGCGCAAATCACATGCCCTGCGCCCAGCATTGCCCCGGCGGCGATAAGCGGGATCAGGCTTTCGGGCTGCAACTCCGGGGTGATGCGCACAAATTCGATATCCGACACCCGAAGCCCGGTATCCGCCAGCGCTGCCAGTGTTTCGCGCAGCAATGCGGGATCATCCATCAGCGGATAGCCGGGGCTGTCCGGTGTGACCTTCAACAAACGCAGGCCCACAGCATCAAAGCCCGCATTATGCGCCGCACGGATCAAATCAGGCGGGGGCAGTGTAATTGCGCTGAGATGCGCAAGTGAGAGGCTGCGCGTCATGGGGCATCTCCTGTCATCGCGTGATGGCCTGCAATAAAGCCAAATGTCAGTGCTGGCCCCAGATTGCTGCCGCCAGCAGGGTAAAAGCCACCAAAAGGGCTGGCTGCATCGGCGCCTGCCGCATATAGCCCCGCAATGGGCTGGGTGTCCCTGTCCAGAACGCGGGCCAGGCCATCGGTGGCCAGGCCTGCAAAGCTGCTGAAACTGCCCGGCAAAACCCGTATCGCGTGAAACGGCGGGCGGGTGATGGGGGCAATGCAAGGGGTGGGCCTGTGATCCGGGTCACCTTGCAGCCGCATATAGGCTGTCTTGCCGCGCCCAAAGGCGGGGTCTTGGCCATGGGCGGCGTGGTGGTTCCACTCCGCGAAGGTCTTGCACAACCCGTCAGGATCAATCCCGCAGGCTTGGGCAAGTGCCCTTGGGCTGGATGCAGAGATCAGATAGCCACGCTTGCGCCACTGCCGCCATGGTGCAGGGGCAGGGCGCACATTGCCAAGGCCATAGCGGCGCAAAAACCTGTGGTCGCAAATCAGCCAGCTTTCCGCATATTCTGCATTGGCGCAGGCCGCTTGCAGGGCTGTGACATAATCATGATACCCCAAGCCCTCGTTGCAAAACCGCTGCCCGCTGGCAAGCACGCCAATCACCCCCGGCTTGCCTCTGTCAATGATATGCGGAAATAGCCCTGATGTGCCATTGCCCCATGGCACAGGGGATACAGGGCAAAGCGCTTCTGCGCTGGCCAGCGTTTGCGCCGGTGCGGCGCCTATGGCCAGTGCAAGGCGCTGCGCATCGCCGCGCGCACTTGGCACGGATAAAGACAGCGTGGGGGGCGCTTTGTCCGTTTTCAGAGTGCTCAACTGCCCATACCCGCCTGTCGCAAGGACAACGCCTTTGCGGGCAGATATCTCTGTCCCATCCAAGAGCCTTACCCCCGTGACGCGCGCCTCAGGCCGTAAGAGCGCGCTGACATGGCACTCTGTGCGAAAGCTAACACCCAAATCCAGCGCGCTGCGCAAAAGCCGTGCTGTCAGTGCAGCCCCATTGCGCAAATCCATTCCCCGCCCATAAAACGCCAGATCGCGCAAATGCCGAAGCAGGCGCAAAGCCACATGGCCAAACGCGCGCGGTTTGCGCAGCATGGTCAGGAAGGCGCGCAAATCGGCCCCGGCCTGAATGGTCATGCCGTGAAAGGTGGTTTCTGGCAGCGGATGGCGCAAGCGTACCAAATCCGGGCCAAGCCCGCGCGCATCATAGGGGCGGGCAATGACAGACCGCCCCCCCAGCCCCGCGCCGGGCAGATCGCTGTAAGTGTCTGGAATGCCCGCGCCAAGGTCGAATTGCAGCAGGGTGTTTTCGTGGAAGAAACCCACCATCTTGGGGGCAGTATCCAGAAAGGCATCAATCCGGGTGGGGGCGAAATGATTGCCTGTCAGGGCTTGCAGATAGCTGCGCACCCCATCGGCGCTGCCTTTGGGCGCAAGCGGGTTGCCGGGTGCCCAGATCCAGCCGCCAGACCAGGCACTTGTGCCGCCCAGCACTTCAGCCTTTTCCAGCACCAGCACGCGCGCCCCGAAATGGGCCGCCGTCACCGCCGCAGCCAGCCCTGCCGCGCCAGAGCCAAGGATGATGATATCATAACTCTCTCCCATGGCCTTTGGCATCTGCTGTGCGGGGCGTAACGTCAATTATCGAAATTGCCCTATGCGTAACACAGTGTTAATCTTTGCGCTGGAGGACAAGCCCGCATGCGCGAATTGACGTTGCGCCAGATCGAAGTCATTCGCGCCGTCATGCTGCGCGGCACGATTGTTGGTGCGGCAGAGTTGCTGGGCGTTTCCGCGCCGGGGATCAGCAGGCTTGTAAAACATACGGAAGAATCCCTTGGCCTGCGTCTGTTCGAGAGGCGTGAGGGTCTGTTCATCCCCGCAGTGGAAGCCAGCGCCGTTTTCGATCAGGTGCGCGAGGTGCATCGCGGGGTCGAGAATTTGCAAACCGCACTTACAAAGCTGCAAAAGGGCGAAGGGGCGGGTCTGTCCTTTGCCTCTGCCCCGTCTGTGGCGCAATTCATTGCGGCGCGCGTTTTGCGCACTGTGCGCAGCCGCTACCCGGATTTGTTCATCGACCTGAATATCCTGAAAATTGAAGAAACTGTTGAATACCTGCTGCTGGAGCGGGGAGAGTTCGTGATCATGTCCTCTGCCATCCAGAATCCGGGTGTGGAAAATCTGGAACTGGCGCGCGGGCGGATTGTTGCGGTTTTACCCGAAGGGCACAGGCTGGCACAAAAAACGGTGATTTCCGTGCATGATCTGGTGGATGAACCGCTGATTGGCGTTGATCCGGCCGATCCCTATGGTGAAATTCTTGTGCGCCCTTTCATAGAGGCCGGGATCACGCCGCAGCAATCCATTCGGGGGCGCTTTGCGCAAACGGTTGTCAGCCTTGTGCGCCACGGGCTGGGGGTTGCGCTGATTGATGAATTCTCCGTGGCCGAAGTCTATCTGCCCGGCCTTGTGCGCAGGCCCTTGCGCGAAAGGGCTGATGTCGGGGTGCATGTGGTGCGCAAAAAGGGGCGCACCCTGTCCAATTTCTCTGAATATACGATCGACAGGTTCCGGCGCGAATTGCGCCTTGCCACCGAGAAATGGGACACCGGCCCATTGGATCATAACGGCCCTTCGTGAATTAACATTTGGTTACGCGGACTGCATTTTTTGCATTTGACGTTATCTTGCTTCCTCAGCATAACCCTCAGTCAGGCGCGCAATCTGCGTCACTACGGGAGGAAACTATGAAACACTATATTCTTGGTGCTGTTTCGGCGCTTGTGCTGGGAGGCACTGCCGCTGCTGCTGACTACCCCACACGCGAAATTCAGGGCATTATCCAGTGGGGGGCCGGTGGCTCTACCGATGTGGTGATGCGCACAGTCGCCCCCTTTGCCGAAGAGGTTCTGGGTGGGACGATCGTTTTGCAAAACATGACGGGCGGGGTAGGGGCGATTGCGCTGAACCATGTCGCCGATGGTGCGGCAGATGGCTACCAGATTCTGATGGGCGCAGAAAACCCGCTGCTTTACAAGGTGATGGGCCTTGGCGATAAAGATTACAGCGATTTTATCGCCATCAATCTGCTGGCGCGTGGCACACCGATTCTGGTGGCCAACCCTTCGGCCCCATTTGACGATTATGCGGGCCTGATCGCTTATATCAACGAAAACCCCGGCGCGGTGCGTTTTGGGGCCACCGGGCCGGGCGGCCTGCCTTCGGTGGTGACAGGCATGATCAATGCGGTTGAAGGTGATCTGGATGTTATCGCGGTTCCCTATGATGGTGACGGCCCCGCATTGACCGCGCTTCAGGGCGGCGCAGTGGATGTGATGCCCGCCGTTCTTGGCGCGGCCATTGAAGGCATTCGTGCCGGAACCATGAAGCCATTGGCAATTTTCGATCTGCAAGCGCATGAAACCCTGCCGGATGTGCCGCCAATCACCAACTACAATGCCGGGTTTGAGGCATTCTTGCCTTGGGGGCCGTTCTTTGGGGTATTCGTGAAAAACGGTACGCCGGATGATGTTGTGGGCAAGCTGCAAGAGGCGTTCCGCGCGGGTGCTGAATCCCCCGCCTTTGTCGAGATGATCGACAATCGCGGCTTCACCATGATGAACATCTCTGGCGATGAGGCCGCAAGCTTCATGGAGACATGGCAGCAAAACACCACATGGATTTTGCATGATGCCGGTCTGACCCAAGCTTCGCCGGAAGATTTTGGCATAGCGCGCCCCTGATTGCGGCTTTCGCCCGATAATCGCGCAGCGCCGCCTGTCATACCCGATGGGCGGCGCTTTTCATTTTGCACTGGTCTTGATGCTGGGAGGACAGGATGGACCCCGAATTTCGCAAAGATACGGATCATCATGATGGAACCTCTGATGCAACGCCGGGCGGCTATAGTGGCCAGCGGCGCCCCGGAGAGTTGGGGTTTGCGCTGTTCCTGCTGATCTTCAGTGCGGCCTTGCTGTATGAGGCTTATGGCATTTCCGGGTTTGACCGTTTGTCGGCCCCCGGCACTGTTCCCATGGCGACAACGGCTGTCATGGTTTTGTGCATGCTTATCGTCGTTCTGCGCAGCATGCGCTTGCCGCGCGTTCTGACAGAAACATTGCGTCAGGATATCTTGCCGCTTCGTGTGCTGGTCTTTGGCGCGATGATCGTGGCTTATGGCTTTTTGCTGCGGCCTTTGGGCTTTGTGCCTACAACTGCGCTGTTTTTGGTGCTCTCCATCCGGTTTCTGGGCCGAAGCTGGTTGTTTTCCATCGGGATTGGCCTTGCGTCACTGGTGGGGATTTGGCTGGTATTCCGGATTGTGTTTACGGTGCTGATGCCCGCAGGCATTTTCCCCGAAGCGCAGCTTGTCCAGTTTTTCCGGACTGTGTTTGGGGGGCTGCGCTGATGGATGCGTTTTGGGCATTTCTGATCGTCTTTACCCAGATTGAGCTTTTGGCCCTTGTCGCTGCGGGCACATTTGCGGGCATCTATATCGGGGCAATTCCGGGCCTGTCGGTGACAATGGCTGTCTCGATCCTGATTTCCTTTACGTTTTCATGGTCAGTCTTTCCGGCCATTGCGTTGATGGTGGGGATATATATGGGCGGGGTTTATGGCGGCTCGCGCACCGCGATCTTGCTGAATATCCCCGGCGCGCCTTCGGCCATTGCCACAGCGATAGATGGCTACCCCATGGCCAAGCGCGGAGAGGCCGGGCAGGCGATTGGCGTAACCACTGTCATGTCGGTGATCGGTGGGTTTGTGGGGATAGCGGTGCTGGCCGCCGCAGCCCCCATGCTGTCAGATTTCGCCCTGCGCTTTCAGCCGCGCGATTATTTCCTGATTGCGGTGCTGGGCATTTTGCTGGTCGGCTCTCTTTCTACAGGGTCGCTTGTGAAGGGTATTTTCGCGGGGGCTTTGGGCATTGCCATCGGCATGATCGGGCGCGACCCGCTGACATTCACCCCGCGCCTGACATTTGACTGGTCGCTTCTCAATGGCGGGATTTCCTTTATTGCGGTGATGATCGGCATGTTTGGCGTGTCCGAGGCGCTGATCCAGTTGCACCATGTGGACAAGCAGGCGATGCGCCAGAAAATCAGCAAGATCATTCCAAGCTGGGGGATCGTGCGCAAGCATCTGCCGCTTTCGTTACAGACCTCTGGCATTGGCGTCACGATTGGTGCGCTGCCGGGCACAGGCGGGGATATTGCCGCGCTTATGGCCTATGACCATGCCAAGCGCGTCACCAAAAACCCAGAACGCCCCTTTGGCGATGGCGCAATGGAAGGGCTTGTTGCGCCGGAAACGGCCAATAATGCCGCCGTGGGCGGGGCGTTCATTCCGATGATGACATTGGGCATTCCCGGCGATGCCGTGACCGCCATCATGATTGGCGCGCTTTTTATCCATGGGCTGAACCCTGGCCCGATGCTGATGATCGACAGGCCAGAGATGTTCTGGTTCATTGTCGGCGCGCTGACATTTGCCAATCTGTGCCTGCTGGTTTTTGGCCTGACCGGGATCAAGCTGTTCACCAAGATTGTCGAGATGCCGCGCGCGGTGCTGATCCCGCTTATTCTGGTTCTCTCGATTGTCGGGGCCTATGCGGTCAATAACGCGATCACAGATGTTTACTGGATGATGGTCTTTGGCCTTTTGGGCTATTTCATGCGCCATTACGGCTATCCGCTGGGGCCTGTGATCTTGGGGGTGATCCTTGCGCGGTTGTTGGATGACAACTGGCGGCGCGCCATGATCTCTGTGCGCGAAGATTGGGGGCGGCTGTTTGACGGCATTTTCTCCAGCCCGCTGTCAACAGTGCTTCTGGCCTCTGTCATCCTGATTTTCGTTTCACAAACCCCGCCTTGGAAATGGGCAAAAGCGCGGATTCTCGCGCGTCAAAAGGGATAAGGGCCATATGCAGCCAGATTTGCAACTTGGATTGATCGGCGACAATATCGCGGCCTCGCGCTCGCCCCTCTTGCATGTGCTGGCAGGGCGGCAGGCGGGGCGCGATGTGCGCTATGACAGGCTTGTCCCGCGCGAGATGGGGCGCGATTTTGATGGCACCTTTGCCCATGCGCGCGCCTCTGGGTTTCGGGGGGTGAATGTGACCTATCCGTATAAGGAACGGGTTGTGGCGCATGTGACAATCCCCGATGCGCTGGTGCGCGCCATTGGTGCGGTCAATACTGTTATATTCACGCCCCAAGGCCCGATGGGGTATAATACCGATTATTCGGGCTTTATGGCCGCATATCGCGGGTTGCGCGGCCAAACGCCCCCCGGTGCGGTGCTGATGATCGGCACAGGCGGCGTGGGCCGTGCGGTGGCCTTTGGGCTGGTGGCTTTGGGGGCGGCAGAGTTACGGCTGGTGGATCGTGACCGCGCCAAGGCCGAGGCTTTGGCCAGTGATCTGGCTGCCGCTGCGCCCGGCCTGCAAGTGCTTGTCACCGACACCGCCGAAGAGGGCGCGCAAGGCGCGCAAGGGCTGGTGAATTGCACACCTGTCGGGATGGTGGGCTATGGTGGCACACCGCTTGCCCGCGCGGCCATGGCCGGGGCGAAATGGGCCTTTGATGCGGTCTATACCCCCGCAGATACACAATTTCTGGCAGATGCCAGCGCCGAAGGGGCCGCCATCCTCTCTGGGTGGGAGTTGTTCTTCTGGCAGGGTGTGCATGCCTGGGATTTGTTTTCAGATGGGGTGGCGCTGGATGGGGCAGCTTTGCGCTTTGCGCTGCAAACCACGCAGGAGGCCGCATGAAACTGTCGCTGGCCACTGTCTCTATTGCAGGTGATCTGCGCCAGAAATGCGAAGCAATCGCGCGCGCGGGTCTGGATGGGGTGGAAATTTTTGAACAGGATCTGATCGCCTCGCCCCTGTCCCCGCGCGAGATCGGGCAAATGATCCGCGATCTGGGGCTGGAGATTACGCTTTTCCAGCCATTTCGGGATTTCGAGGGGCTGCCAGAACCCATGCGCAGCCGCGCCTTTGCCCGCGCAGAGCGCAAATTCGATCTGATGGGCGAATTGGGGTGCGATCTGATGCTGGTCTGTTCCAACACGCAGGCCGAAGCGCTGGGCGGGATTGACCGCGCGGCGGATGATCTGCGCGCCTTGGGCGAGCGCGCGGCGGCGCGCGGCTTGCGCGTGGGGTATGAGGCGCTGGCATGGGGCCGCCATGTCAATGATCACCGCGACGCATGGGAAATCGTGCGCCGCGCCGATCACCCCGCTTTGGGGCTGATTCTGGACAGTTTCCACACGCTTGCCCGCGGGATAGATGTGGATACCATTCGCCGCATACCGGGCGAGCGCATTTTCTATGTGCATCTGGCCGATGCCCCCAAGATAGAGATGGATTTGCTCTATCTCTCGCGCCATTTCCGGTGCATGCCACTCGAGGGCGATCTGGATGTGACAGGCTTTACCCGCGCGGTGCTTTCAACGGGGTATGACGGGGTCTTCAGCCCCGAAATCTTCAATGACCAGTTCCGCAGCGGTGTGGCCTCTGTGATTGCGCGTGATGGCTTTCGCTCTGTCATGGCGCTGATGGATGCGGTGGCGCGTTCAGCACCCGATCTTGCACCCGCTTTGCCGAAGATGCCCGCGCCACAGCAGGTGGCCCAGGTCAGCTTTCTGGAATTTGCCACAGCAGAGGCCGAAAAGCCCGCTTTGGAGCAGTTTCTTCACAGCGCGGGGTTTGACCGGATTGGCGCCCATATTTCCAAACCCGTCAGCCTGTGGCGGCAGGGTGGGGCGAATCTGCTGGTGAATACCGCAACCGAGGGCCATTCGTATAATTCCTGGGTCAATCATGGTACCTGCATCAGTGAAATTGCCCTGCAAGTTGCAGATGCCCGCGCGGTGCAAGCGCGCGCGCGCGCCTTGGGCAGCACTGTTCAGGACAGCACCGCCCACGAACCCGGAGAGCTGGACATCCCCGCCCTGCGCTCTTTGGGGGGCGGTTTGATCCGGCTTTTGGATGATGGGCCGGAACTGGGCACGATCTGGAGCCGCGATTTCCAGATTGACAGCGTCGCCGGGGGGGCAGGTGTCAGCCATATAGACCATATCGGCCAGACCATGCCCTATAACGATATGCTGGGCTGGGTGCTATACTACACCACCCTTCTGGAGGCGCGCAAAGCGCCCATTGTCGATGTGGTTGATCCCGCAGGGCTGGTGCGCTCGCAGGCGGTGGAAAGCGGCGCGCTGCGCCTTACGCTGAATGGCGCGGATAACCACCGCACAGTTGCGGGGCGGTTTCTGGGCGGCAGTTTTGGCGCACCCGTGCAGCATGTGGCCTTTGCAACGCCCGATCTTTTCGCAACCTCTGCGGTGCTGGCCGCGCGCGGGTTTGACAGGCTTCATCTGGGCGCGAATTACTATGCCGATCTGACAGCGCGCTTCGCTCTTTCCGCCGAATTTGCCGCAAGGCTGGAGGAAAATTCGATCCTCTATGATGAAGATGCACGCGGAAGCTTTTTGCAGATTTTCAGCAAGACACGGCGCGAAGGGGTGTTTTTCGAATTCGTGCAGCGCAATGGGCATTATGCCGGTTACGGGGCGGCAAATGCACCCTACCGCGTGGCTGCCCAACGCTTGACGGCGCAAATTGATGGGATGCCCTCGCGCTAGGGCCATTCCTAAGGCGCGTCGGGAAGTGCCTTTTGCAAGCGTCGTATCAGAATGTTGCGTGATTTTTCATCGGGGCAGGCGCGCAGCGCATCGCTGATATCCAGCAAAAGGCGTGACACATCATTGTGCCAATCCAGCCGCCCGACTTGTTGCGGGGCAAGGCGGGGGGGCACGCCGCTGGTCAGGCTTTGCGCGCCTTGCGGTGTCAGGGCGAAGCTGGTGTCAATCTCCGGGATGATGATCTTCTCTGGCGCAACAAGGCCCGCCAGCCTGCCTGCCAGTGCCGCAAGCGCCTGCTCTTCACCATGCACCAGAAAGGCGTGATGCCGGATCGGCAGTCGCGCGGCGAACCAGTCGCGCAATTCGGTTCCATCGGCATGGCCGGAATACAGTTCCAAGGTGCGGATCTGGGCGCGTACAATGAATTCTTCGCCCTGAATACGGACAGAGCGCGCCCCGTCTTTGAGGATGCGGCCCAAAGTGCCCATGGCCTGAAACCCGGTAAACAGCACTGTCGCCTCATCGCGCCACAACCAGTTTTTCAGGCGGTGACGAATGCGCCCGGCCTCGCACATGCCAGAGGCGGCGATGATGATATGAAAGCCCTGCACATGATCCAGCGCCATGCTGTCTTCGCGGCTTTCGGTGAAGTGCAGATATTTCGCGCGCAGGCCCCGCAACAGGACGGCACCTTCTTCCAGCGCGCTATGGTGTTTTGCAAAAATCCGCGTGGCTTTGGTGGCAAGCGGGCTGTCCACATAGATGGGGATTTCGGGCAAGTCGCCTTCATGCATCAGGCGTGCCAGATCGCTTAGAAGTTCCTGCGCGCGTTCTACCGCGAAAGATGGGATCAACAGCGCGCCATTCGGGTGCATGGCCTCGCGCACCTCGCGGCATAGCAAAAGGCGGCGCTGTTCGGCGGTGGCGTCTATGCGGTCGCGGTCGCCATATGTTGCCTCGCATATCACATAATCCAGCCCGCTTGGGCCTTCGGGATGCGGGTGCATCAGCTTGTGATCGGGGCCGATATCACCAGAGAACAAAAGGCGCAGGGCAGGGCCATCATCCCGCGCAATTTCCAACTCGAGAGAGGCAGACCCAAGCAAATGCCCCGCATTCCAGAACCGCGCGCGCATGCCGGGAAGCGGTTCAAACCAGGTATCATAGCGGTGTGGGCGGAACAGCCCAAGGCAGGTTTCCACATCGCCATGCGTGTAGATGGGCGTAACCTTGCCGCGATCGCGCCGCGCGGCGCGGCGGTTGAATTGCTCGACCTCGATTTCCTGAATATGAGCGCTGTCTGGCAGCATGACCCCGGCCAGATCGGCGGTTGCGGCGGTGGCATGGATATGGCCTGAAAACCCGTGCTTGACCAGTTTGGGCAACAGCCCCGAATGATCGATATGCGCATGGGTCAGAAAAACCGCGTCTATCGTGCCGGGTTCGAAGGGAAAGGGGCGATAGTTCAGTTCCTTTTCTGTCTTGGGGCCTTGGAACATGCCGCAATCGATCAGTATCCGCCCGGCATCGGTTTCCAGACAAAAGCAAGATCCGGTCACGGAACGGGCTGCGCCATGAAATGTAAGGCGGGGATCGGGCATATCTGTCTCCTTGCCAATGGATTGGGGCCAACGACTTGGGCCTGTGGTCTGACGAGGCACAAACCGACCCGCCAAATGCACTATCCCCCCGCACCGAAGCGCTTGCCACTGAGAATTCGAGAGCGCGCTGACAGCAGGGCCGACGGGCTTGGGCTTTGATGTTGTGTTTTGCCGGGCTTGGGGCCATTTTGCGCCCCAACTGAACCGGCCAAAGGCAAGGTGCTGATTTCACATGTGTTTGAACGCTCGTCCAAAACCGCGATGGCCTACGGCCCCATATTCGCACTCACGCTGCTTTGGGTGGCGTTGTGTCTAAGCCCGCCGCGCCCCTGATGAAAGCCGCGTTCTGGATGATGGCCGCCATCGCGTCTTTCACGTTGATGGCAATTTCCGGCCGTGCGATCCAACAGGAACTGGATTCGTTTGAATTGATGTTCTGGCGGTCTCTCATCGGGTTTGGGGTGATTCTGGGTATTGTGCTGGTCTTGCGGCGCGGCTCTGTCTGGGCCGAGATCAGACCCTCCAGCCCAAGCCTGCATCTGACGCGCAACCTGTTCCATTTTGCCGGGCAGAACCTGTGGTTTTACGGGATCATGGTGATCCCGCTGGCGCAGCTTGTGGCGCTGGAATTCACAATGCCAATCTGGGTGGCATTGCTGGCACCGCTGATTCTGGGCGAAGTCTTTACGCTGCGGCGCTTGGCCGTGGCGCTTTTGGGGTTTTCCGGCATTGTCATCGTCGCGCAGCCCGGTGCTCAGGCGTTGTCGGGGGGGCATCTGGCAGGGATACTCTGCGCGATTGGCTTTGCCATGAATGTGCTTCTGACCAAGCGCATCATGCGGTCTGACAGCGTGTTATGCGTCTTGTTCTGGATGACGGCGCTGCAAACATTGTTTGGTTTCGTGCTGGCGCATTGGGGCGGGTTTGGCTGGCCTTCGGCTGCGATCTGGCCTTGGGTTGTGGTGGTGGGCCTGACAGGGCTTAGCGCGCATTTTGCGCTGTCATCGGCTTTGGCGCTTGCGCCAGCATCCAGCGTGGCCCCGATGGAGTTCCTGCGCCTGCCGGTGATCGCGCTGGTTGGGGTGTGGCTATATACAGAACCACTTGATCCGATGGTCTTTCTTGGTGGCGCGGTCATCTTGTTTGCAAACTGGATCAATCTGCGGCCCAGCCGGGCCTTGCCTGCCGCCTGAGGCGGGCAGAGTGTCTGTTTTGGTTATGCCCGGCGGGCGAAACGGCCAGGATTACGCTGAATTTAGGCAAGCATCCCTCAAAAAACTGTTCACAGTTGGCGCGCTCTATGCTTTTAGTCAGGGGCTTGCCCCGCCAGGGCATGTCAATAACATACCATGGGAGGATCACATGGATCGTCGTTCTTTTTTGAAAACCTCCGCTATCGGGGGCACAGCTGCTGCTGCCTCTACATTGGCGGCACCCGCAATTGCACAGGGTCGTATTACATGGCGCATGGTCACAACCTGGCCGCGCAATTTCCCCGGTCTTGGCACTGGCGCGCAGCGCGTGGCAGATCGGATCAATGCGGCCTCTGACGGCGCGCTGACAGTGGAAGTATTCGCCGCCGGCGAGATGGTTCCCGCGCTGCAATCGCTGGATGCCGTGATTGACGGTTCGGCAGAGATGAGCCATGGCGCTGCCTATTACTGGCAGAACAAATCTGTTGGCCTGTCCTTCTTTACCGGCGTTCCCTTCGGTATGACATCGCGCGAATTGGCGGCCTGGGTGCGGATTCTGGGTGGTCAGGAACTCTGGGACGATATCTATGATGATTTCGGGGTTCAGGGTTTCTTGTCCGGCGATACCGGCACACAGGCCGGTGGTTGGTTCCAGAACGAGCTGACAGGGATTGAGGATATTCAGGGCATGCGCTTCCGCACACCCGGCCTTGGTGGGCAGGTGTGGCAGAAGATGGGCGCATCGGTCACCAACCTTGCGGGCGGCGAAATTTTCGCGGCACTGCAATCAGGTGCGCTCGATGCGGCTGAATTTGTCGGCCCCTTCAATGACCGCGCGCTGGGCTTCCATCAGGTGCGCAAGCACTATTACACCAGCTCGTTCAACGAGCCGGGTCTGGCCACGGAAGTGGTGGTGGACAAGGCGAAATATCAGGCGCTGCCCGCCAACCTGCAAGCCATCGTGCGCGATGCCTGCCAGGCGGAATATGATCAGGTTCCGTCTGATTTCTATGCCAATGACCCGATCGCCTTGGCCGATATGATCCAAAATCACGGCGTGACCGCGCATAAGAACTGGCCTGACAGCATTCTGGAAGCTGGTGCCGCCGCATCGCGTGAGTTGCTGATAGAGATTCTGGACAGTTCCGATGCCAAAACCAAGGCCGTTGCCGAAAGCTTTGTGAAGAACCTGAACCTGTTGCGCACACGCACAGAAAACACGGATCTGACCTTTGCCCTGGCGCGTGAGAAGTATTTCGACATCTCGGATCTCGGCTGATGCCATCTTGGCGCTGGTGCGTAGCTGGCGCGAAGAAGAGACAACGTGGCCCCGGATATATCCGGGGCCATTTCGTCATATAAAAGAACCTGCTTTTGGGAGGAAAACATGACGGCGCTTTCCTATCTGATGCGATTTATCAATCTGATAAACCGATTTATCGGCAATATTTTCATGTGGTTGGCCGTGGCGATTGTGCTGGTCTGCTTCTGGGTGGTCGTGGAGCGCTATTTGTTTGGCAATACACGGCTATGGATGCAGGATCTTTACCCTTGGATGAATGGCGTGATGTTTACCGCTGTCGCGGGTTACGCGCTTTATCGCAATGATCATGTGCGGGTGGATATCTTCTATCGCCCGGCCTCGACATTGCGCAAGGCATGGCTTGATCTGCTGGGGGTGTGCATTTTCCTGATGCCCTTCGCTTGGGTGGTTTGGACATATTGTTTCACCTTTGTGGAACGCTCCATCCGGCTGGGAGAAGCTTCGGCCAATCCTGGTGGGATGCCGGGCTTGTGGGTTCTCAAAAGCTTTATTCTGGTGCTGGCCGTGGTGATCGCGATGCAGGGGCTGGCAATGGCCATCCGGTCAATCCTGATCATAGCCGGGCGCGAAGACCTTATTCCAAGCGACTACAAATATAATTACGAGACGGAGCGCGCCTGATATGGATCCTGTTCTGATAGGCGAAATCCTCGCCGGACTGATGTTTTTGGGCGTTATCGGCTTTTTGCTGATCGGCTTTCCTGTGGCATTCACACTGGCGGGAACCTCGGTTCTGTTTGCCTATCTGGGCCTGTATTTCGGCGTGTTCGATATGTCGAACCTGCGGGCGCTGGCGGGGCGCTACACAGGTTACATGATCAACGAAGTGCTGGTTGCTGTTCCGTTGTTCATCTTCATGGGGGTGATGCTGGAACGCAGCAATATTGCCGAACAGTTGCTGTCCACAATGGGGCGGCTTTTTGGCAATCTGCGCGGTGGTTTGGGGATTTCCGTCATTCTGGTCGGGGCGCTGCTTGCGGCCTCTACCGGGGTGGTCGGGGCGACGGTTGTGACCATGGGCCTGATCTCTCTGCCTGCCATGATGCGCGCGGGCTATGATCCGAAACTGGCTTGTGGGGCGATCTGTGCTTCTGGCACTTTGGGGCAGATCATCCCGCCCTCGACCGTGCTGATCTTCATGGGCGACATGATCGCGGGCATGAACAGCCAGGTGCAAATGAGCCTTGGCAATTTTGCGCCCAAAACCGTGTCTGTGGGTGATCTGTTCGCAGGGGCGATGATACCGGGCCTGCTGCTGGTGGCGCTGTATATCAGCTATATCATTTTCAAGGCGATCACCGACCCGCAAAGCTGCCCTGCAACCCCGGTTCCACCAGAAGAAAAGCAGGGGCTGTGGAAGGAAATTCTCTTTGCCCTCATCCCGCCCTTGTTGCTGATCGGGGCGGTGCTTGGCTCTATCCTTGGGGGAATTGCAACGCCTACCGAGGCCGCGTCTGTTGGTGCTGTTGGCGCCACATTGCTGGCGGCACTGCGCTGGCGGCTATCCTTGACCGTCTTTACCGAGGTTGCACGCCGTACAGCCGTTGTCACATCGATGATTTTCATCATCCTGTTCGGTGCCTCTGTCTTTGCCATCGTATTCCGGCAAATGGGCGGCGACAATCTGGTGCGCGAATTCCTCACCTCCATGCCCGGCGGTGCCATGGGGGCGATGATTACAGTGATGATCATCATGTTTGTTCTGGGCTTCATTCTGGATACGTTTGAAATCATCTTCATCGTGCTGCCAATTACCGCGCCCACTTTGCTGCTTTTGGGGGTGGATCCCGTGTGGCTGGGTGTGATGATTGGCGTGAACCTGCAAACCAGCTTTCTGACACCGCCGTTTGGCTTTTCGCTCTTCTATCTGCGTGGGGTTGCGCCAAACTCTGTGACCACAGGGATGATCTATAAAGGCGCTGTGCCCTTCGTGATCTTGCAGATTGTGGCGATTGCGCTGTTGTTCATCTTCCCAAATTTGGTGCTGTGGTTGCCGTCAGTGTTGTTCTGAGAACAAGGGCGGGTGCTTTGATCTGCCCGCCCCGGAACGCTTGCGCAAATTGCACAGCGTGGCTAGTCTGGCGTCAGATCATGCTTGATCTGAAAAAAAGACATAATCCCTGGGAGGATAATCATGACTTATAAATTTGCGGCGCTTGGCGTCGCGGCCATGCTTCTGGCTGTGCCAGTGCAGGCGCAGCAGCTTTCCATTGCGACCGGCGGCACAGGTGGGGTGTATTTCCCCTATGGCGGCGGTTTGGCAGAGGTGATCAACCGCCATGTGGAAGGTGCCAGCGCCAGCGCCGAGGTGACAGGCGCATCGGTGGAGAATGTGGCGCTGGTTGCGCGGGGTGATAGTGATATCGCACTTGCTTTGGCCGACACTGTGTATCAGGCGTTCCATGGTGAGGGTGCATTTGAAGGGCGTCAGGTGTCTGAACTGCGTGCCCTGGCATCCATCTACCCGAATGCGCTGCAGATTGTGACGCTGGCCGATAGCGGAATCACAAGTCTGGAAGATTTGCGCGGCAAGCGCGTGTCAGTCGGGGCGCCCGGTTCGGGTACGGAAGTGAGCGCGCAAACCCTGCTGGCGGCAAATGGAATCACCTATGAGGATTTCGACGCACAGCGCCTGAACTTCAATGAAACCGCCGATGCGCTGCGCGATGGCGATATTGACGCGGGTTTCTGGAGTGTGGGGCCGCCCACCAGCTCTATCATGAACCTTGCAACCACCCGCTCTATCCAGCTGATAGCCCTGAGCGACGCGGAAATTGCGGCCGCCATAGCGGCAGAGCCGACTTTCGCGCCCTATACGCTGCGCGCGGGGCTGTATGATGGCATGGCAGAGGGCGTGCCGACCATTTCCACACCGAATGTGCTGATCGTGCATGAGGATATGGATGAGGAACTGGCCTATAACATCGTCAAGGCCATGTTCGAGAATGTGGAAGAGCTGATCGCCATCCATCCGGCGGCGAATGACACAACTGTGGACTTCACCACCGATTCCACGCCCATCCCCTTCCATGCCGGAACCTTGCGGTATCTGGAAGACGTGGGCGCGACAATTCAGGATCATCAGCGCCCGTGAGCAGGGCATGGATGGGGCGGCGACTGGCCGCCCCTTTTCTGGCGGTAATCCTGGCCTTGCCCGTCTGTGCGGAATCGGTGCTGGATGTGCGGCTTGGGTCTGGTGAAGTGCTGGCCCAGTGGCCTATGGCCGAGGGTCAGGAACTGTGCCTGACATGGGCGCATTCTGTCACCGGCGGCAAGGTTGCGGATTGCTTCACCAACACTGCGGGGCAATTTATGCTGATGCGCAGTTACCTTCATGATTTCGCTGCCGGGTTGGGAGAGGTTGCAGGCCGGGGCACGTTACGCCCCGCACAGGGGGGCGGATACTGGATAGAGGGCATTGAAGAAGCCATGCCCGAAAACACCCTGCTTTTGCGGATTGGCGCGGCCCCTGTGGGCCACATCTTGCAGCTTGGCGCAAAGCATCTGGCCTTGTCACAGCTTGCCCCCAACCAGCCTGCCCGGATTATTCTGAAAACAAAGCCTTGATGCGTGACAGGATATAATCGATGAGCACCAACACCGACACCCGCAGCCCACAAACCGAGATCGAGGGCGGAATCATCCCGTCCAACTTGCGTTCGGCAGATGCCTATCAGCCGCGCCCGGTTTTGTGGTTGATTACGGCTGTGGCGGTCAGCCTGTCGCTGTTTCAGCTTTATACGGCAGGTATTCAGCCTTTGGGCCTGTTCTATCAGCGCCCCGCCCATCTGGCCTTTGTGCTGGTGCTGGCCTTTCTGATTTTCCCGGTCTTTGGGCAAACCCGGCCGCGCGGGCTGCTGGGCTGGGTGATTGATGGCGCTTTGCTGGTGGCGGGGTTTCTGAGCGGGTTTTACATTATCTGGAATCTGGATGCGATCATCGCCCGCGCGGGCTGGTGGACGCAGATGGACATTGCCGTGGGCATTATCTGCACGCTTGCCGTGCTGGAAGCCAGCCGCCGCGCTGTGGGTCTGGGCATGACCATCATCGGTGCGATTGCGATTGCCTATGCGCTGGCCGGGCCGCGCGGTGCGCTGCCGGGGCTTGGCGACTGGATGCCGGGGGTGCTGAGCCACCGGGGCGCGAATACCGACCGTCTGGTGGGCCAGCTATATCTTGGGCAAGAGGGGATTTTCGGCCTGCCCCTGGGTGTGGCGGCCACATTCGTCTTCATGTTCGTCCTCTTCGGCGCCTTTCTGGAAAAGACAGGCGCGGGCAAGTTTTTCATTGATCTGGCCTTTGCCGCCACCGGGCGCAAACCGGGCGGGCCTGCGAAAGCCGCTGTTATCGCCAGCGCGGGGATGGGGTCTATCTCTGGCTCTGCCATTGCCAATGTGGTCACAACCGGGGCCTTCACCATCCCCCTGATGAAAAAGCTGGGCTACAAGCCCAAACAAGCAGGCGGGATTGAGGCCGCAGCTTCGACCGGTGGGCAGATTACACCGCCTTTGATGGGGGCAGGGGCGTTTCTGATTTCGGAATATACCCGCGTGCCATATATCGAGATTGTCATGGTCTCGATCTTCCCGGCTATCCTCTATCTGGGCACGGTTTATCTGTTCGTGCATCTGGTGGCGATGAAACAGGGCATGCGCGGCATGTCTGCCGCCGAATTGCCGCTGGTGCGGCAGGTGCTCAAGGCAGGCTGGCAATTCATCGTGCCGCTGGTGCTGCTGGTGTGGCTGCTGGTCAATAATATCTCGCCCATGCGGGTGGGGTTCTGGGCGATCATTTCGGTGATTGCGGTGGCAGGGTTGCGCGGCGCCTGGGTGCTTTATGCCGATGGGCCGCTGACAGGCGCGCGGGTCTGGGCCTCGGTCATGCGCGGCGGGCGGATGGTGTTTGAATCGCTTGAACTGGGCGCGCGCAATGCGGTGTCTGTGTCCATTGCCTGCGCGGTGGCGGGGATCATCGTTGGCGTGGTGGGCCTGACAGGGCTGGGACTGAAATTCTCGTCCATGATGATCTCGCTTTCAGGTGGCAATATCGTGATTGCGCTGGGGCTGGTGCTGATCGCCTCGCTGGTGCTGGGCTTGGGCCTGCCGGTGACGGCCAGCTATATCGTGCTGATCGTGCTGGTGGGGCCTGCGCTGCATAATGAATTCGGCATCCCGCTTCTGATCGCGCATCTGGTGGTGTTCTGGTATTCGCAGGACAGCAATGTGACACCCCCTGTGGCGCTTGCGGGTTTTGCAGGTGCGGCAGTGGCAGGCGCAAAACCCATGGAAACCAGCATGCAGGCGTGGAAATACGCCAAGGGCCTGTATCTGATCCCGCTATTTATGGTGTTCAACCCCGAAATCATCTATGGCGGGCCGCTGCCGGTGGTGCTTTGGACAGGGGCCACCGCCATTCTGGGGCTTGCGGCCTTTGCGAGCGCGATCGAGGGCTGGCTATTCGCGCGTCTTGATGCCGTTTCGCGTTTGGTGATGCTGCCTGCCATTGTGGGGTTGTTCTGGCCCGATTTCGGGGTCGAATTGGCAAGTGCTCTGGTGATTGCGGTGGTTTTCGCAATCAACTGGCTGGCGGCACGCCGGGCCGGGCCACGCCCGGCCTGACTGCGCCTTCAGATGGAAACGCGCTGCAAAATCGCCTCGCGGGTAACATTGCTGGCGGGTTCCGCCAGCACCACTTCACCGCGATTGAGCACGCAGAATTCATCGGCCAGTTGATAGGCGAAATCGAAATACTGCTCCACCAGCACAATCGCGATTTCGCCTTCGCCGCGCAAAAGCTCTATCACCTTGCCGATCTGCTTGATGATATTGGGCTGGATGCCCTCTGTCGGCTCATCCAGCAACAAGACCTTGGGTTGGGCAATCAGGGCGCGGGCAATGGCAAGCTGCTGTTGCTGCCCGCCTGAAAGATCGCCGCCCCGGCGGTGTTTCATCTGCTCCAGCACCGGGAAAAGCTCGTATATCCGGGGCGGGATGCGGTGTTCAGATCGGGGCAGGCAGGCATAGCCAGTTTGCAGGTTTTCCGTCACTGTCAGCAATGGGAAAATCTCGCGCCCTTGGGGCACATAGGCAATGCCTGCGCGCGCAGCCGCTGCCGCGCTGGGGTGATCCAGAACTGTGCCATCCAGACTGATCGAGCCGCCCGAATAGGGGTGACGCCCGGCAATGGCGCGCAAAAGGCTGGTTTTGCCCACGCCATTCGTGCCCATCACGGCTGTTACGGCCCCGCGCCGCGCGCTGAGCGATACCCCCCACAGGATTTGTGACGCCCCGTAATGCAGGGTCAGATTCTCGACATTCAGCATGTTCTAGCGCCCCAGATAGACATCAATCACCTGTTGGTTTTTGGTCACATGATCCAGACTGCCTTCGGCCAGAACCGCGCCCTCATGCAGCACTGTCACCCGGCAGTCCAGCCTGCGGATGAATTCCATATCATGCTCAATTACCATCACGGCACGCGTTTGCGCCGCGCGTTTCAGAAGGTCGGTGGTATGTTCGCGCTCGGCCGGGGTCATGCCTGCGGCGGGTTCATCCACCAGCAACAGGCGCGGGTCTTGCGCCAGCAGCATGCCGATTTCCAGCCATTGCTTCTGGCCGTGGCTTAATGCGCCTGCGCGGTAATCCAGCCTGTCAGACAGGCCCACTTCCTCGGCCAGTTCTTCAATGCGCGCCACATCCTGCGCGCCTGCTTTCCAGACCAGCACCGAAAACGGCCCACGGCGGTTTTTTAGCGCCATGGCCAGATTGTCGCGCACGGATTGTTCTTCAAACACGGTGGGTTTCTGGAATTTCCGGCCAATGCCCGCCTTTGCAATCTGGCTTTCAGACAGTTTCAGCAGGTCTATCCCACGCTCTCCCCACAGCACTTTGCCGCTATCAGGGCGGGTTTTGCCGGTGACAATATCCATGAAGGTGGTCTTGCCCGCGCCATTCGGCCCGATCACCGCGCGCAATTCCGGCTCTCCAATCGCGATAGAGAGGTTGTTGATAGCACGAAACCCGTCAAAGGTGACAGAGACGCCAGAAACTTCCAGTAGCGTGGCCATCAGCTTTTCCTTACCAGATAGTCAAACAGGCCGCCAATGCCTTTGGGGAAGAACAATGTGACAGCCACAAAGCCAAGCCCCAAGAGCACCAGCCACCAATCTGTCCAGACAATGCGGTAAAACCCAAGGTCGATATTGGGTGCGCCGCCCCCTGTCAGCCAGCTGGAGAGAAGCGAGACAGAGGCCGCGCCAATCACCGCGCCATATAGCCGCCCGCGCCCGCCAATCGCCACCCAGACGGCCAGATAAATGCTGGCAATGGGTGCAATCTCTGCGGGGTTTATGATGCCCGCTTGCGGGTAATAAAGCGCGCCTGCAATGCCCGAAATGATGGCGGTGATGGTGAAGACGAAAAGTTTATAGCCTTCGACATTATACCCCAGAAAGCGCACGCGGGCCTCGTTGTCGCGGATGGCGCGGATCACAGAGCCAAATTTGCCCGACACAACCCAGGCAAACAGCATATAGCCAAGCCCAAGCGCAAGCGCCGAGGCCCAGAAGAACCAAACTGACAACACCGATTGCGGCACATCCAGCGCGCCGGGGATATTCTGCAACCCCGACAACCCGTTATTGCCGCGCAGGCCTGTATCATTCTGGAACAGATACAGCGCCAAGGCCAATGTCATCGCCTGTGTCAGGATGGACAGATAAACCCCTGTCACGCGCGAGCGGAAGGCCAGCCAGCCAAAGACCAGCGCCAAAAGCCCTGGCACAAGCACCACCATGGACAGCTGAAAGGGCAGGGAGCCTGCAAATGTCCAGATCAGCGGCAAGTCCGAACTGCCCACCACACCGAAAATCTGCGCGGCCACACCTTCGGAAATCTCTGCCGGGGTTGGCGGGATCGTGCCCCGCCCAAGGCTGTCGCGGATCACGATTTCGGTTCGCGCATACATCAGCCACATGCCAATCGCATAGCCGCCAAGCCCGAAGAACGCGAAATGCCCAAGGCTGAGAATACCGCAATAGCCCCAGACCACATCCATCGCGATGGCGATCAGGCACAGGCACAGGGTCATGCCAAGGATTTTCACCAGATTTGTGGAAACCATGCCAATGCCCATCCCTTCGGACAGAACAGTAACACCCAAGGTGAACAGCCCCAAAAGCCCTGTGAACCACAGCACAGACGGATTATCGCGCAAAAAGCTGCGGCGGGGGGGCGTGGCGGCGGCCAGTGACTGGCGGGGGATATCCATGGACATACGCTTAATCTCCGGCAGCGCGGCCTTTGAGGGCGACAATACCCTTTGGCTGGAACTGGATGAACAGGATGATGAAGAGAACCATATAGGTTTGGGCGGCCAGCGTATTGGTGGGGTTGAACCATTCGATCCCCTTTTGCAGCGCGCCAATCAATGTGGCGCCTGCAAGCGTGCCAAAGACAGACCCAACACCGCCCACCACAACTGTCATGAAGCTTTGGACAATGTAATTCGCCCCCATCTCGGATGTGACTTGCGCCACCAGCCCGATGGCCACCCCGGCCACGCCTGCAATGCCAGAACCCAGACCGAAGGTCATCATGTTGATGCGGTCGGGATTGATGCCCATGGAGGCGGCCATGCCACGGTTTTGCGTAACGGCGCGCACCTCCAGCCCCAGACGCGTGCGTTTGAGGATGAACAGCAGCAAAATCAGAAACCCAAGTGCCATGGCAAAAATCGCCACCCGGATAGAGGCCACCGAGACCAGATCATTCACTTGAATCGCCCCTGCCAGCCAATCGGGCGCTGTCAGGGGGCGGGCCTGCGTGCCAAAGATGTTCTTGGCCAGTTGTTGCAGCGCGATGGATATGCCGAAGGTGGCCAGCAGTGTTTCCAGCGGGCGGGTATAAAGATGGCGGATGACCAAGCGCTCCATCACGACCCCTGCCGCGAATGTAACCGCAAAGGCCAAAGGCAGCGCCACCACCAGCGATGTGGTGTAATTCGGGATCACGGTTTGCACCACATAGCCTGTATAGGCGCCCATCATGATGAATTCGCCATGCGCCATGTTGATCACGCGCATGACGCCAAAGGTGATGGCAAGCCCGATTGCCGCCAGAAAGAAGATTGACGCAAGCGATACGGCATCCAGCGAGATGGAGAGGAATTGCCACATGGAAATTGCCGTGCGCGTGCTGTCCAGACTGGCGCGTGCGGCGGTTGTTACGGCAGGATCGGGTTCGAGATAGGCATCAAAGAACACATATTCAGCGACAGCGGCGCGCATATCCTCTTGGGTTACCAGCGGGGCGACCATGCCCGCCGCTTCCAGCGCCTGATAGGCTTCGCGCCGCCTCTCGTCATTATCCAGCAAATGCACAGGCACGCCGCCCACAGCCCCATCCACCACATTGTTGCGCAAGGCATCGCGAATTGCGTTGGTGCCAAGATGTGGGGGCGCAAGCCCGGCATCGGCCAAAGTGGCATAGGCTGCGGCCAAATCGATATCTTCGCCAGGGGTGCGAACCCGCGCAACATTTGTGCCCTCTGGGATTTCGGGCGCAAATTCGGCGCGGCTTTGCAATATCTGGTTCAGGATGCGGCGCGCTTCGGTGCTGATATCGCCGCTCAGGCCATCTATAGCATCGACGCGGGTGGCTGTGTCGGTGGCAAAGCGGGCATTCAACAGGTCTAACAGCCGCTCCATGCGCGTGGCGATGCGGCTGTCTTCCTCCACGGCGAGGGCAGCTTGCAGAGGTTCAATTTGTTCAGCATCAGGGCTGCGCGCAATATTTTCCAGCGCGGCCAAACGGCGCGCAGGGTCGGGGTTGAGCAATTCAAAACTTACCAGCGCGGCCCCGATTTCGCGGCGCACACCGGCATTGGGGCGGATCTGGTTCACCTCGCGGCTGGTGACTTCGGCCACGTCTGCGCCTGTGTCTATATCAACCAGCATAAGGTTGCGGTTGGCCGTGTCGCGCGCGAAAAAGAACAGCCCGTCTTCGGGGCGCTCATAAACCTCGCGCTCGGCCCAAGCGCGCAGAAATGCCACTGTGCCGGGCGCGTCGGCTTCCAAGAGTGCGCCAAGTACCTGCGCCACAGTCGCGCGAGAAGGGTTTCCGACCAGCGGCTGAACTTGTTGCAACACATCTTGCAAAGGCGCGATGCTCTCGCTTGCGGGCGGTGTTTGCGCGGCAGCAGGAACAGCGCCAAAACAGGCAAGCGTGATCAGACAAGCGGCAAAAGCCGCAAGGCGGGGCAGGCGCAGCATGGGCGGGACTTTCGGTTATGGTATCGGGCACACAAGGCGGGGCAGGGGGCGGGCCGATGAGGCCCGCACCCCGTTTCAGGCTTAGTAGTTAGAGGTCAGCTGAACACAGGTGTTGGTTGCTGTGTCAAACATCCCGCATTCCAGTTCCTTCCAGTCACTGACCAGATTTGCGCTCTCCGGCAGGAAGGGCGACCATGCCGCACCGGGGATTTCCTCGGTCTGGCTGATGATGTCAAACTGCCCATCGGCGCGGATTTCGCCAATCAGAACCGGCTTCGAGAGGTGGTGATTGGTGTTCATCACAGCCATCCCGCCAGACAGGTTGGGGAATTCCTGCCCCCACATGGCTTCGCGCACGGCATCCACATCGGTGGTGCCCGCAGCTTCCACCGCGTTTACCCACATGTTGAAACCAATGTAATGAGCTTCCATCGGGTCATTGGTCACGCGGTTGGTATCGCCAATAAACTCATGCCATGCCGCGATGAAGGCTTCGTTTTCCGGGGTGTCCAGAGACATGAAGTAATTCCATGCGGCCAAATGGCCCACAAGGCGCGAGGTGTCGAGGCCCGACAACTCTTCTTCGCCCACAGAGAAGGCAACCACAGGGATATCATCCGCGCTTACGCCTTGGGCTGCCAGTTCGGTGTAAAAGCCGATATTGGCATCGCCATTGATGGTGGAAATCACGCCCACCTGTTTGCCACCTGCCCCAAGTGCCACCACATCAGATACGATGGTTGACCAATCGGCATGGCCGAAAGGGGTGTAGTTGACAAAGATATCCTCTGGCGCAATGCCCTTGCCCAGAAGATAGGCTTCCAGAATGGCATTGGTGGTGCGGGGATAGACATAATCCGTGCCCAATAGCGCAAAGCTTTCAACGCCCAACTCTTCCAGGAAGTAATCCACCGCCGGGATGGCCTGGGTATTGGGTGCGGCCCCTGTGTAGAACACGTTGCGAGAGCTTTCCTGCCCTTCATACTGCACCGGATAGAAGAAGAGGCCATTCAGCTCTTCCAGCACCGGCAGCAACGATTTGCGCGAAACCGAAGTCCATGCGCCGAAAATCACATCCACTTCGTTTACGGTCAGCAATTGGCGCGTCAGTTCGGCAAAGAGCGGCCAGTCGGATGCGGGATCAACGACCACGGCTTCCAGCTGGCAGCCCAGCACGCCGCCCTTGGCGTTTTGCCCGTCGATCAGCATCAGCATCACATCGCGCAAGGTGGTTTCCGAAATGGCCATGCTGCCCGACAGCGAGTGCAGAACACCCACTTTGATGGTGCAATCGGCCAAAGCCGGGGATGCTGCCAGAAGTGCCGTGGCGGCGGCGGTGGTCAGCAAGGTTTTCTTGATCATGTTGCATACGCTCCTGAAGCTATGCCGCCGGCCAAGAGAGCAAAGGTTGAAAATATTTCAAAAACGCCCATCTCTCCCCCCGCGGCAGTCATCTGTTGCGCATATCCGGTGGCTCTTGTCTTGCCGGATCGGGCCACCGGATATGCAATGTTTCACCTGAAGTGGCCTTTGTATCGGAAGTGGCGTTCAGCCACGCAACACTGGCCTGCAACCTTGGCTGTCATGGCTGGCGCGCCTGGGTTCATTTGCCTAAATACGCGCCGCTTTTGCTGCTTTGTGCTTAATTATTATGCTGCAATGCAGCGAATCTTGGCCTTGTCCGGCCAGAGTGCAGCAACTCTGCCGGATATGCGGATTTCCCTTTGGCCAAATTTAACCTATGAAATGGGCTTACCGTGTCTGGCACTGGGTTTTGTCTCTGTGCCATGCGGCCTTTGAGCAACCAAACCGAAGGGCCAATATGTCAAACCCCTTACAAGACGCCCGCGCGCCGTCCAGCCCCGGCCTGAGCCAAGACCCGCATTGCCTGCGCGAGGCGCGCGAAAAGGTGCTGGAAGTGGCGATTGGGCGCGAATTGCGGGGATTTCGCCATCAAAAGGGCCTGACGGTGGCAGAACTGGCCGGATTGACGGGGCTTTCTGTGGGGATGCTGTCCAAGATCGAGAACGGCAATACCTCGCCCTCGTTGACCACGCTGCAAATGCTGGCCAATGCGCTGAGCGTGCCTTTGACCGCGTTTTTCCGCCGGTTCGAGGAACACCGCGAAGCCGTGCATACCCGCGCAGGCGAAGGCGTGGAGATTGCGCGCGCAGGCACACGCGCGGGGCATCATTACACGCTTTTGGGCCATATTGGCGCCAATGCCAGCGGTGTTATGGTGGAACCCTATCTGATTACGCTCAGCACAGAGTCTGACGTGTTTCCCACCTTCCAGCATGGCGGGATTGAAACCATCTATATGCTGGAAGGCGAATTGCTGTATCGTCACAGCGACCAACTCTATCACCTGCGCCCCGGAGATACGCTGTTCTTCGATGCCGATGCCCCGCATGGTCCCGAAGGACTGGAAAAACTGCCAGCGCGGTATTTGTCGATTATCGCCTATCCGCAAAATGGCTAAGGCCCGCGCGCCGAAAAATTGTGCAGAAATAATATTGCCAGGAATAATTTATTCATCAGGGTTGAAAACCGCCAAGGGCGCTGCTAATTTTGCGGAAAGTAACCGCAAGGAGAGCCGCGGATGTGCGGAATCGTCGGATTGTTCCTGAAAGACAAGGCACTGGAACCAAAGCTTGGGGCCATGCTGACAGACATGCTTGTCACGATGACAGATCGTGGCCCCGATAGTGCGGGGATCGCGATTTATGGCGCGGCAGCGCCGGGCCGGGCCAAGCTGACAGTGCAATCGGACAAGGCTGCGGAAGATTTCGCACGGCTTGCCGACGATCTGGGGCAAGCGTTGGGCGCAGATGTGATGTTGCAGCGCAAAGACAGCCACGCAGTGCTGGATTTGCCCGCCGCGGCCGCCGATCAGGCTCGCAAAGCGCTGGCCGCATTGCGCCCCGGCTTGCGCGTGATGAGTGATGGCGAAACCATCGAAATATATAAGGAAGTGGGCCTGCCGCGCGATGTGGCGCGGCGGTTTGATCTGGCCTCGATGTCGGGCACGCATGGCATTGGCCATACGCGCATGGCTACGGAATCGGCGGTGACAACCCAAGGCGCGCATCCGTTCTCCACCGGGGCGGATCAATGCCTCGTGCATAATGGCTCGTTGTCCAATCACAATAACTGGCGGCGCAAATTGCGGCGCGAAGGGCTGCGCATTGACAGCGAGAATGACAGCGAAGTGGCTGCCGCCTATCTGACATGGAAAATGCGCGAAGGGGCCAATCTGGGGCAGGCGCTGGAAGGCGCGATAGAGGATCTGGACGGGTTTTTCACCTTTGTCGTGGGCACGCGCGATGGCTTTGGCGTGGTGCGCGATCCAATCGCGTGCAAACCCGCTGTGATGGCCGAAACCGATCAATATGTGGCCTTTGGGTCTGAATATCGTGCGCTGGTCAATCTGCCGGGGATCGAGACTGCCCGTGTGTGGGAGCCAGAGCCTGCCACTGTCTATTTCTGGAGCCATTGAGCCATGCAGACAATCGACCTTGCAAGCCAAGCCTTGCGCGAGATGAATGCCGCGTTGCAGGCGCAAAGCCAGCACACCAATGCAACCCAATGGGAAATCCTGAACCCGCGCGGGGCGCATGCCATTGCCGTGGGGCTGGATGCGCCCATCGAGGTAACAGTGCGCGGCTCTACGGGCTATTACTGCGCGGGCATGAACAAACAGGCCACTGTGCATGTGGCAGGCTCTGCCGGGCCGGGTGTGGCCGAAAACATGATGTCGGGCACTGTGATCATTGATGGCGATGCCAGCCAATATGCAGGCGCAACCGGGCGCGGTGGGTTATTGGGCTTGGGGCCGACTGCATCGAGAAAGAGATGCGCCCGGAGCATCTGGACATCTTGCGCGATCTCTTGGCGCGTGCGGGCGCGGATGCCAAGCCAGAAGAGTTTCGCCGCTATGGATCGGCGCGCAAGCTGTATAATTTCAACATAGACAATGCTGCGGCTTATTGAGGGACATGACCCATGACCACCCAAGACAAACGCATTCCGCAGACAGTGCCGCTGCAATCGGCCACCTTCACCAACCCCATAAATGCCGAAATCCGGCGTGCGGCGGCAACCGGGATTTACGATATTCGCGGCGGCGGTGCGAAACGGCGTGTGCCCCATTTCGATGATCTGCTGTTTCTGGGGGCCTCTATCAGCCGCTACCCGCTGGAAGGCTACCGCGAGACATGTGACACGCGCGTCACCCTTGGCACGCGCTTTGCCAAAAAGCCTATCGAGCTGGATATCCCCATCACCATCGCGGGCATGAGCTTTGGCGCGCTCTCCGCGCAGGCCAAAGAGGCGCTGGGGCGTGGCGCCTCGGCTGCGGGCACATCCACCACCACAGGCGATGGCGGCATGACCGAGGAAGAACGCGGGCATTCGCTCTAAACTTGTTTATCAGTATCTGCCCTCGCGCTACGGGATGAACCCCGACGATCTGCGCCGCGCCGATGCGATAGAGGTTGTCGTGGGCCAAGGCGCGAAACCCGGTGGCGGCGGGATGCTTCTGGGTCAGAAAATCTCGGACCGCGTGGCCGAAATGCGCAACCTGCCCAAGGGGATCGACCAACGCTCTGCGTGCCGTCACCCCGATTGGACCGGCCCGGATGATCTGGAGATCAAGATCCTTGAGCTGCGTGAGATCACCAACTGGCAAGTGCCGATCTATGTGAAAGTGGGCGGCACGCGGCCTTATTATGATACGGCGCTTGCGGTAAAGGCGGGCGCGGATGTGGTGGTGATGGATGGCATGCAGGGCGGCACAGCCGCCACGCAGGATGTGTTCATCGAGAATGTGGGCCTGCCAACACTGGCCTGTATCCGCCCGGCTGTGCGCGCGCTGCAAGATCTGGGGATGCACCGCGAGGTGCAGCTTGTGATTTCGGGCGGTATACGCACCGGGGCCGATGTGGCCAAGGCGCTGGCCATGGGCGCGGATGCGGTTGCCATCGGCACGGCGGCGCTGATTGCGCTGGGCGACAATGATCCACGCTGGGAGGCGGAGTATAACGCGCTTGGCACGACCGCTGGCGCCTATGACGACTGGCATGAGGGGCGCGATCCGGCAGGCATTACCACGCAAGACCCCGTTCTTGCCGCGCGGCTTGATCCGATAGAGGGGGGGCGGCGTTTGCGCAATTACCTGAAGGTGATGACACTTGAGGCCCAGACCATCGCCCGCGCCTGCGGCAAAAGCCATTTGCACAATCTCGAACCCGAAGACCTTTGTGCGCTGACAATGGAGGCGGCGGCCATGGCGCAAATCCCGCTTGCGGGCACAGATTGGTATCCCGGCAAGCCGGGGACAGGGTATTAACAGATCAGAGCGCGGGTCAGGCAAGATGTCTGGCCCGCGTTTTCACTTCAAGACCACGCGACCAACAGGGACAAGAAAAATGACACTCGATCTTGCACAATTCGCGGCAGAACGCGGAATCAAGTATTTCATGATCTCCTATACCGATCTGTTCGGGGGGCAGCGGGCAAAACTTGTGCCGACACAGGCCATCGCCGGGATGCAGCGCGACGGCGCGGGGTTTGCGGGGTTTGCCACATGGCTGGATCTGACGCCCGCCCATCCCGATATGTTGGCCGTGCCCGATCCCGCCTCGGTCATCCAGATTCCGTGGAAGCCGGAAGTGGCCTGGGTGGCCTCTGATTGCGTGATGGAGGGGCAGGATGTGGCCCAGGCCCCCCGCAATGTGCTGCGCCGCCAGATCGCCGCGGCCGCCGCCGAAGGGCTGCATGTGAAAACCGGAATAGAAGCTGAGTTCTTTTTGCTCACCGCCGATGGCCAGCAGATTTCAGACCCGTATGACACAGCCGAAAAGCCCTGCTATGACCAGCAGGCCATCATGCGCCGTTATGATGTGGTGCGCGAGATTTGCGATTACATGCTCGATCTGGGCTGGGGGCCGTATCAGAACGACCATGAAGACGCGAATGGCCAGTTCGAGATGAATTGGGAGTATGATGATGCGCTTGTCACCGCAGACAGGCACAGCTTTTTCAAGTTCATGGTCAAATCGGTGGCCGAAAAGCACGGGTTGCGCGCCACCTTCATGCCCAAACCCATAGAGGGGCTTACGGGCAATGGCTGCCATGTGCATATTTCCGTTTGGGACAATGCGGGCCAGAACGCCTTTGCGACAGACAAGGGCACAGGCCCTACCGGGGAATTGGGCCTGTCCGAGCAAGGCGCGCATTTTCTGGGGGGCATTATGAAACATGCCAGCGCCCTTGCCGCAATCACCAATCCCACTGTGAACAGCTATAAGCGCATCAATGCCCCGCGCACCATGTCGGGCGCCACATGGGCGCCAAATTCTGTGACATGGACAGGCAATAACCGCACCCATATGGTGCGCGTGCCGGGGCCGGGGCGGTTTGAACTGCGCCTGCCAGATGGCGCGGCCAATCCCTATCTGTTGCAGGCCGTCATTATTGCAGCCGGGCTAAGCGGTATCCACGCCAAGGCCGATCCGGGCAAACGCTGGGATATTGATATGTATGCCGAAGGCAATAAGGTGGAAGGCGCGCCAAAGCTGCCCCTGAACCTCTTGGATGCCCTGCGCGCCTATGAAGCTGACAGTGAATTGACAGAGATGATGGGCGCGGATTTCTCGCGCGCTTTCCTGAAGCTGAAACGGCAGGAATGGAATTCCTTTGTCTCTCATTTCAGCCGCTGGGAGCGCGAGCATACGCTGGATATCTAAGCCCGCTTGCAGCCCCCCGCGTGGCTGCGGCATAAGCGGGCCATGTCCTTGCCCATTGATGCCATTCTGCCTGATCTGGTTGCCGCCCTGAACAGGGCGGGCCGCGCCGTGCTGCAAGCGCCGCCGGGGGCAGGCAAAACCACCCGCGTGCCCTTGGCGCTTTTGCCCCATGTCGCAGGGCGTATTGTGATGCTGGAACCGCGCCGCCTTGCCGCGCGCGCGGCCGCCGAACAGATGGCGCGGCTTTTGGGCGAGGATGTGGGCGCGCGTGTGGGCTACCGTATCCGGGGCGAGGCCGTAATCTCCAAGGCGACCCGGATTGAAGTGGTGACAGAGGGTATTTTGACCCGCATGTTGCAGGGCGATCCTGATTTGCCGGGCGTTGGCGCGGTGATTTTTGACGAATTTCACGAACGGTCCCTCAATGCCGATCTGGGGCTGGCGCTGGTCTGGGAAATGCGCGCGGCTCTGCGCCCTGATTTGCGCGTGCTGGTCATGTCGGCCACATTGGATGCCGCACCCGTGGCGGCCCTTCTGGACGATGCCCCGATCCTGACGGCAGAGGGCCGCGCCTTCCCGGTGGAAACGCGCTGGCTGCCCCGCCCCCGCCCCAAGGCCGAGCGGTTCGAGAGTGCCGCCACCGCGTTGATCTTGCAGGCTTTGGCGGAAGGCGAGGGGTCAATTCTGGCCTTTCTGCCGGGTGAGGGCGAAATCCGGCGCGTGGCCTCGGGGCTGGAAGGGCGCGTGGGCGGCGCGGTGATCTGCCCGCTTTATGGCGCGCTGCCTTTCGCACAGCAGCGCATGGCGATTGCGCCCTTGCAAAATGGCCGCAAGATTGTGCTGGCTACGGCCATTGCCGAAACATCGCTGACAATTGAAGATATCCGTATTGTGGTGGATTGCGGGCTTGCGCGGCGCGCGCGGTTTGATCCGGGCACAGGCATGGCGCGGCTGGTGACAGAGCCTGTCACCCGCGCCGAGGCCGAACAACGCCGGGGCCGCGCGGGGCGTGTGGCTGCGGGGCTGTGTTACCGGATGTGGGCGCGCGCCGAAGAAGGCGCATTGCCCGCCTTCGCCCCGCCGGAAATGGCCCGCGCCGATCTGGCCGGGCTGGCGCTGGAACTCGCGCTTTGGGGCAGTGCCGAGGGGCTGCGCTTTCTCACGCCGCCCCCGGATGCGGCCCTTGCAGAGGCGCGGGCGCTGTTGCGCGGGCTTGGGGCATTGGATGAGGTGGGGCGCATCACGGCGCATGGCCGCGCCATGGCCGCGCTGCCCCTGCATCCGCGCCTTGCGCATATGCTGCTTGCAGCGGGGCGGGCCGGGGCGGATCTGGCCGCACTCTTGGCCGAGCGTGATCTCTTGCAGGGCGCGCCTGTTGATCTGGGCTTGCGGCTGGCCGCGCTGCGTGACCCGCGCGAATTTGGCGCGCGCTATTCCTACACCCTCCACCGCGCCACGCTGGAACGCCTGCTGCCAGAGCGCGCGCGCCTCAAGCGCCTTGCCCCAGCGCGGGAGACAGATTTCAGCGCGGGCGCGCTGGCCGCGCTGGCTTATCCCGATCGCATCGGGCTGCGGCGCAAGGGGGATATCCCGCGCTATGTGCTGTCTGGCGGCAAGGGCGCTGTGCTGGGAGAGGGCGACCCGCTGGCACAGGCGCGGCTGATTGTGGTTACAGATACCGATGGCGACCCGCGCGAGGCGCGCATTCGTCAGGCGGTGCAGATATCCGAGCCAGAGTTGCGCGCGCTTTATGGTGCCCGGATCACATGGCGGCAAAGCTGCCACTGGTCACGCCGCGAACGCAGGATCATGGCGCGCGAGCAGGAATGCTTTGGTGCGCTGGTGCTGCAAGACCGTATCTGGCGTGACCCAGACCCAAGCGCCATGATTGCCGCTGCCTGTGCGGGCCTGCGGGATCTGGGCCTGCCGCTCTCGGATGCTGCGCGCCGCTTTATCGCGCGGGTAGAGCTGTTGCGCGCGCAAGGGCTGGATTTGCCCGATCTGAGCGAGGCCAGTTTGATGGCGCGGCTGGAAGAGTGGCTTGCGCCCTGGCTGGAGGGGCCAAGCCGTGCGGAAGAGTTGCGCGCGCTGGATCTGTTGCCGGGCTTGCGCGCGCAGTTGGATTGGGAACAGTCGCGCCTGTTGGATGAACTGGCGCCTGCGCATTTCATCACGCCTTTGGGCAATAAGGTGGCGATTGACTATTCGGGCGATGCCCCCGAAATCTCCCTGCGCCTGCAAGAGGTGTTCGGGCTGGCAACCCATCCGGTGATCGGGCCTGCGCGGCTGCCGCTGCGCATGGTGCTGCTGTCCCCCGCGCGCAGGCCAGTTCAGGTAACAATGGATTTGCCGGGGTTCTGGGCCAATTCCTATGCCGATGTGCGCAAGGATATGCGCGGCCAATACCCCAAACACCCCTGGCCCGAAAACCCTTTGGACGCCGCACCAACCCTGCGCGCAAAGCCGCGCAAGGGGTAGGGTATCCGTGCGGGGGCGTTTGTGCTCTCACTCTGGCCGGATATGGGCGGCAAGCGGGGTTGTCTGGGCGATCCGGGCCAAGGCAGGGACGAGAGGTTCGGCAATAACCGACATGCTGTAGGCGGTTGCGTGCAAGATCATATCCGGCGCGCAAACCCAAGCCACATGGCCGAGCCAGAACAGCAGATCACCGCGCTTTGGCGGGGTGTCGGGGGGAAGAGCCGGGCCAAGGGCCGCTTGCTGCAAATCGCTGTCGCCGGGGCAGGGGCGGGCGCAAGCGTGAAGGGACAGTTGCACCAGTGCCGAACAATCCAGCCCCGCGCGCGAATTCCCCCCCCAGAGATACGGCGTGCCAAGCAGGGTTTCGGCCACGCTGACGGGATCATCCTCTCGCTGATCCACAGGTGCAAGGTGCTGCTGGGGAAGCCAGCCCAAGGGGCTGCGCAAAAATGCGCCCTCTGCCCCCGTAATTTCAAGCCGTGCATTCAGCGACAGGCTGGCCAGTTCCGGGCTTTTGAGGTCTGGCGCGGTGTAAATATGCGTGGCAGGGGCGCGCACGCGGTGGGTGACAGGATGATCGGGGCCAAGGGCCGCGCCTGCAACCCAGCCGCAATAGCCATCGCTTTCGGCTTGCACATAGGCCATGTCGCCCCGCATATCCAGGCGGCAGAGCCGCGCGCCCTGCAATATCTGGCGGTCACGCGGGCCATCGGGGCTGCGCCGCAGATCGGCCAGAGGCACGCGCAGGCGCATCATCTGCCCGTCGCTGAATTCCGGCGCGGCAATCCAGCCTTGCAAGCTGCTATGGGCCACACGCCCGCTGAACGGTGTCAGGCGCGGGTCGCTCATAGGCCCAGCACATCGGGCAGGGCGGCAAAAAGCGCGCGTGCGCCTTGCGCCACACCGCCCTTGGGGCGGGCGGGGGCGGCTTTGGGCTGATAGCCATAGATATCGAAATGCGCAAAGCGCGCGCTGTCTGTGACAAAGCGGCGCAAGAACAGGGCCGCGGTGATTGCGCCCGCCATGCCGCCTGCCGGGGCATTGTCCAGATCGGCAATGCCCGGTTCTATCATCTCTTCATAGGCGGGGTGAAAGGGCAGTTGCCAGAGCGGATCGCGCATCTGCGCGCCGCCTTGCACCAAGGCTGCGGCAAGGGTTTGATCATCGGTAAAAAATGGCGCGATATCGGGGCCAAGGGCTACCCGCGCCGCCCCTGTCAGCGTGGCCATGCAGATCAGCGCATCGGGGGCCTCTTCATCGGCCAGGGCCAGCGCATCGGCCAGCACCAACCGCCCCTCGGCATCGGTATTGTTTATCTCGACACTCAACCCCTTGCGCGAGATCACAATATCACCGGGGCGCATGGCATTGCCGGAAACTGCATTTTCCACCGCAGGCACAAGCACGCGCAATTGCACCTTCCAGCCCTGCGCCATGATCATCTGTGCCAGCCCCATCACCGTGGCCGCCCCGCCCATGTCTTTTTTCATCAACCCCATGGAAGAACCGGGTTTCAGGTTCAGCCCGCCGGTGTCAAAGCAGACGCCCTTGCCCACCAGGGTCAGCTTTGGCCCTTCATCTCCCCAACGCATATCCAGCAAGCGCGGGCTGCGATCAGAGGCGCGGCCCACAGCGTGGATAAGTGGCAGGTTGTGATATAGCAGATCATCGCCATAAATAACCGAGGCCGTGGCCCCATATTGGTTGGCCAGTGCGAGAAAGGCGGTTTCCAATTCCTCTGGCCCCATATGCGAGGCCGGGGTATTGATCAGATCGCGCGTTAAGGCTTCGCCTTGTGCGATATCAGTGACGCGCTTGGTGTCCAGCCCTTCGGGGGCAACAAGCTGGGCGGGCAAAGACGGATCACCCTGACGGAAGCGGTTGTAGCTGTAGCCGGCAAGGCACCAGCCAAGGCATTCCTCGCGCAGGCTGTCTGCATCAAGCCTGTGCTGCAAGCGGAAGCTTTGCGCGGGCAATTTGCCCCGCGCCCCCCCCAGAACAAAGCGCTGGCGCGCGCGTTGCCGGGCTGTCCCGCGCCCCACGGCCGCCAGTGCCAATGCGCCATCGGCATCGGGCACAAGCACAACCTCTCCGGGTTTGGCGGTAAATCCGAGTGCAGTTATCCACGCCCGCACGCGGCGGGGCTGCATATCGGCCCAACTTTCGAGGGTCTCGGCATCCACCAGATGCAGGTCTGCTGCCGCGCTGCTGTCGGGCACAAAGCCCATCGCGGGGGGTGGGGAAAGGGGCTGTGTCATGTCATACTGTGCCTTTGTTCGGGATTGGCGCAAGATTAACCAGCCATAGCCTGTAGGCAAGCTGCCTTTGGGGTATGTGGGCTTTGCTCAGGTTTGCGGCAATATGGACGAGTGATGTTCGACAATCTTCCAGCCATCCGGGTCTTTGCGATACACGAAAGTGAACCGGGCCTGAAGTTCTGTTTCTGTGCCATCCGTGGCAAGTGCTAACTCATATATCCCGGAATTGATGGCAATAGGGCCAAAATGGCGGATATTCTGGGTTATGATTTTGCTGCTGGGCTGGCGGGGCATGAGAGCGTTGAAATAGCTTGTTATGGCGCTGGGCGTGTCCAGAATCTCATTCAAGAATGTTGGCACAAGAATGGCATCTGGCGCATAGAGCGCGGCAACATTTTCTGACTGCCCGGATTGCAACGCATCATTCCACTTTTGGAACAAAAGCGCAATTTTTGCAGTATCGCTGGATGTGTCTGGCTGCATCTTGCCCCTCCTGTATTTAATATGCCAGCATCTGTGTGGCACAGCCAGACATGATCTCGCGATTTTGTTACCGCAGGGCTAACTATGCAACAGCACAAGATCACGGCGCAGGATGGTGGTGAAGGCGATTTTCCCATCTGCCCTTTATGCGGCAGGCCGATCCCGCCCCATGTGCCGCAAAGCCTGCATCATCTTATTCCAAAGCTTCGGGGCGGCAAGGGTGGGCCGGTTGTCTTGTTGCACCATATTTGCCACCGCGAAATACATGCAACCCTGAGTGAAACTGCGCTGGCACGCCAGTATAACACCATCGCAGCGCTTCTGGGGCATCCACGGCTGGCGGCCTTTGCCACCTGGGTCGCAAAACGGCCGCCGGAGTTTTCGTCCAAAGTGCCCGGCGCGCGCCGGGCAAAGCGGCGGTGATCATGCGCGCCGAATGTGGCGTTTTCGTCCCTGCCTTAGTCTGATGTTAAAACTTTTCGTGCTAGAAAGTCGGGGGTGAAATCGCAGAATTAGCGGGTGTGGAATGCAAAGTCAGAATGCGGGCATTGGTCGGACAGATGATTGGGACAGGCGCCTTGCGCATCGTCAGGCGCGGGTGGGCATTATTGCCAACCCCGTCAAGGTGGCCTTGCCACCCTCCAGCCCGCGCGAAATCTGGACGCGGTGGCCAAAATTACGCTCGGCGCGCAGATTGGAAGCCCTGCGCCATGGCGCACCCGAACAAAAGCAAATCGATGCTCTTGGCCTTGGCGAGGACAGTTTGAAGGGCTTTGCGCATGAATTGCGCGATAGGGCCGCCCGGCACCGGCAGCGTTCTACCGCTGTCGCCCAGGATCGTCTGGCGCGTGCTGGCGGTGCAGGGATCGTGGCTGCGGCGGTGACTGTCTTTCTAACGCTTTGGCTTTTTGCCTAGCGCCACCTTTCGCCCAAACATACCGGCATGGTTGAATATCCCGCCTAAACCGGGCTGAAAGCGCAAGGCGTCTTGGCGTTGGATGGCGCGGCAGTGCCGGTGCGGCGTGGTTTGGCCCTGCTTCTGGGCAAACCTGCCCTGGAAGGCCTGCGCGAGAGCCTGCGGATCAACCCTTTGTGCATTGGTGAACAGTGCCAGTTCGCTGGTGGCGGGTTGTATTCCGGGCAAATCAAGCAGATTTATCGGGCAGAAGCGTTCGCAAATGGGAGAAGCGCATGTCCATTCGTCCTGTCATGGAAAGCCGCAAGGCACAGCCTACCCTGGAAGGGGCCGGGGTGCATCTGCACCGGGCATTCGGGTTTCAAGACCCGACAGAGCTTGATCCCTTTCTGCTGTTCGATGATTTCCGCAACGATATCCCCGAACATTTCCTGCGCGGGTTTCCGTGGCATCCGCATCGCGGGATTGAAACCATAACCTATGTGCTGGCCGGAGAGGTCGATCACGGCGACAGCCTGGGCAATACCGGCACGCTCGGCGCGGGCGACGTGCAATGGATGACCGCCGGATCGGGCATCCTGCACCAGGAAATGCCGCGCGGCAACGCCCGGGGCCAGATGCACGGCTTCCAGCTCTGGGGCAATCTTCCCTCCAGCCTGAAAATGACCGACCCGCGCTATCAGGATGTGAAAGGCCAGGATATTTCCGAGGTCATAGACGATGACGGAACGAAAGTGCGCGTGATTGTCGGAGAATTCTGGGGCAAGCGCGGGCCAGTAGATGGCATTGCCGCCGATCCGCAATATCTGGATATCTCGGTTCCGCCGGGGGTGCGCAAAACCTTCAAGGTGGATACCTATCGCCGCGCCTTTGCCTATGTTTTTGCCGGGTCGGGCGCGTTTGCCGATGCCTCTCAGCCAACTGGCGTGCTGCTGGAAAAAGAGGTGATGGGGCAAGAGGTGAATATTCGCGACATGTCGGGGGATCGCGCGCTGATCCGCTTTGGCACAGGTGATGAGGTGACAGTGCAGGCGGGGGAGCAGGGGGTGCGGTTTCTGCTGATCTCTGGCGCGCCGCTGCAAGAGCCTGTGGCATGGCACGGCCCCATCGTGATGAACACGCGCGAGGAAATACAGCAAGCCATCCGCGATTTGCGCAACGGCAATTTCATCAAGGCGGCGCATTGAACACCCGGCCCCTGTTCGGCAGGGGCCGGGCTGCCTATCTAACTGGTGGCAACAGGCAAGAGGCTGATATGACGCGCGCAATCATCGAAGTTTCCGGGCAGGATGCAACAAAATTTCTGCAAGGGCTGGTGACAAACGACCTGCGCAAGCTGGAGCGTGATGGCATTGTCTATGCCGCATTTCTGACCCCGCAAGGCAAGTATCTGGCTGATTTCTTTCTGGTTGCGCGGCCTGACGGCGTGATCTGGTTGGATGTTGCCGCGCCGCTGGCGGCAGAGTTGCTGCGCCGTCTGGCAGCGTTCAAGCTGCGGGCACAAGTGTCCCTTGCACAGCTCGATCACCCTGTCAGCCGTGGCACCGGCCCCGCGCCAGAAGGCGCGCTGTCCGATCCGCGCCACCCGGCTCTTGGCTGGCGGTTATATGGCCAGGCGCTGCCTGATGATGGCACGGATTGGGATGCGCTGCGCGTGGCCCATTGCATCCCGGAATCGGGGATAGAGTTGCTGCCCAATGAAACCTTCATACTGGAAGCTGGTTTTGAACGGTTGCACGGTGTGGATTTCCGCAAGGGCTGCTATGTCGGCCAAGAGGTGACAGCGCGCATGCAGCATAAAACCAGCCTGCGCAAAGGTCTGGTGACTGTGGCCATTGAAGGGCGTGCGCCGGTGGGGACAGAGATCATGGCCGACGGCAAGCTTGCGGGCCAAGTCTTTACCCAAGCGGATGGCAAGGCAATTGCCTATTTGCGCTTTGATCGTGCCGCAGGTGAAATGCAGGCCGAAGGGGCGCGGCTGTTCTGGCTGGCAAACACTGAACCTGCTTGAAACTGCCTCAGGCCCCATGTTAGCGGTAGCGAAGTCCAATCGGGGCCGCCATGTCTGCATTCAATCGCCTTAGCCAATCTGCTTTTGCCGGCCCGATGCTTGCGCTTACGGCCTTTGCGCTCTTTTCTGCGCATGATGTGATCGTAAAACTTCTGGGCGGCACATATTCGCCTGTTCAGATCGTATTTTTCAGCGTGCTTTTGGGCTTGCCGCTGGCCATGTTCCTGCTGATGCGCGATCCTACGGATGGCAATCTTCTGCCCCGCCGCCCCGGCTGGACAGCCTTGCGCACTTTTGCGGCTGTGGTGACAGGGGTTTCGGTGTTCTATGCCTTCTCGGTGCTGCCCCTGGCGCAGACCTATGCCATCCTCTTTGCCACGCCGCTGCTGATTACCGCCTTGTCTGTGCCAATTCTGGGCGAGCGTGTGGGCATACATCGGGGGGCTGCGGTTGTGCTGGGGTTGGTCGGTGTGCTGATCGTGCTGCGGCCGGGGCAGGGGGAAGGGCTTGGCCTTGGCCATCTGGCCGCCATGTTGGGCGCGTTTTCCAGCGCTTTCGCCTCTATAATCGTGCGCAAGATCGGGGCGGAAGAGCGCAATGTGGTGTTGCTGCTCTATCCGATGATGGCCAATCTCTTCATCATGGGGGCCGCACTGCCCTTTGTCTACGAACCCATGCCGTTGGAGGATTTTGGCGCTTTGGCCCTGATGGCCGTGCTGGCGCTGATTGCAAGTATCTGTGTGATTGCCGCCTATAAACGCGCGCCCGCCTATCAGATCGCGCCCATGCAATATTCGCAGATGATCTGGGCGGTTATTTTTGGCGCGGTGTTTTTCAGCGAGCGGGTTGATCTGTTCACCATTCTGGGGGCAGGGGTGATCATTTCCAGCGGGATCTACATTGTCATGCGCGAAGACCGTGCCAATGTGTCCGAGAATCGCCCTGTTCTGGCCACGCGCACGCGCACCGATACGGGCACGTTTCCCCGCGCCAGCCAGTTGGGCAAACTGGATGATCCCACTGGTGATGACATCCATTAAGGCGCGGCACAAAGGCAACGCGCTAGCGCTGGATGAAAAAAACTTGCCAAGGCGCTGGCCTCATACCGATTGCAGCGCTAAGACGAGCGCAAGCAAGGTAACAAGGCAGCAACTGACATGCACGCGACCATTCGCCCACAGCCGGGCATTCTGGATATAGCCCTCTATCAGGGCGGAACGTCCAAGATTGCCGGGCGTGATGATGTGGTAAAGCTTTCTTCCAATGAAAACCCCTTTGGGGCTGGCGATATGGCGCGTCTGGCCTATGCGCGGGCCGGGCATGATCTGCACCGCTACCCCTCTACCGATCATGCCAGCCTGCGTGCTGCGCTGGGCGCGCATTTCGGGCTGGATGGCGCGCGCATCATCTGCGGCGCTGGCTCGGACGAGATTATAACCTTCCTGTGCCAGGCCTATGCCGGGCCGGGCGATGAGGTGCTCTATAGCCAGCATGGCTTTTTGATGTATCGCATTTCGGCGCTTGCGGCGGGGGCAACCCCGGTTGCCGCGCCAGAGCAAGACCGCACCACCGATATTGATGCCCTGCTGGCCGCGGTGACAGAGCGCACAAAACTGGTCTTTATCGCCAATCCCAACAACCCCACAGGCACAATGGTTCCCCTGTCCGAAATCACCCGGCTGGCCGAATCCTTGCCGCCGCGCGTGCTGTTGGTGCTGGATGGGGCCTATGCCGAATATGCCGAAGGCTATGATGGCGGCGCAGCGCTGGTAGATGCGCGCGACAATGTGGTGATGACACGCACCTTCTCCAAGCTTTTTGGCCTTGGCGGGTTGCGCGTGGGCTGGGGCTATGGGCCGCAGCATGTGATAGATGTGCTCAACCGCGTGCGTGGGCCGTTCAACCTGTCCAATATCCAGTTGGATGTGGCCGAGGCCGCCTTGGGCGACAGCGCCCATATCGCCCGCTCGCTATCCGAGAATGCGCGTCTGCGCGATTGGCTGGCAGACCGGCTGAATGAATTGGGCGTGCCGACCGATCGCTCGCTGGCCAATTTTGTGCTGGCCCGGTTTGCATCTGTCGCGCAGGCCGAAGCCTGCAATGCGGCGTTGATGGCTGAAGGGTTGATTGTGCGGCAAGTGGCCAGCTACGGGCTGCCAGAGGCACTGCGCATCACTGTGGGCGACGAATCCGCCTGCCGCCGGGTGGCCCATGTGATTGCCGCGTTCATGGAACGTCAGACATTGGCGGAGCAGCAAGGATGACGGTGCTCTATCAGCGCGTGGCCTTTATCGGGCTGGGGCTGATCGCCTCTTCCATGGCGCATGCGCTGCGCCGGGGGGGGCTGGCGGGCGCATGCGTTGGCACAGCGCGTTCGGCGGAAACGCGCGCCATCGCGCGCGACATCGCGCTTGTGGATGCAGTGCATGACACTGCCGCCGATGCCGTGCAAGGTGCCGATCTGGTCGTGCTCTGCGTGCCAGTGGGCGCGATGGAAGATGTCGCGCGCGAAATTGCGCCGCATCTGCAACCCGGCGCCACGGTCACGGATGTCGGCTCTGTCAAGCAGGCGGTGATTGATGCCGTCGCCCCGCATATGCCGGAGGGCGTGCATTTCATTCCCGGCCATCCACTGGCAGGCACAGAACATTCCGGCCCGCGATCCGGCTTTGCAGAGTTGTTCGACAATCGCTGGTGCATCCTGACACCAAGCGAGGGCTGCGATGCAGATGCCTTGGCGCGGCTGCAACAGCTATGGCGGGGGATGGGGGCGAATGTCGATCTGATGGATGCACCCCATCATGATCTGGTGCTGGCCGTGACCAGCCACACCCCGCATCTGATAGCCTATACAATGGTGGGCGTGGCCGATGATCTGCGCCGCGTAACCGATAGCGAAGTGATCAAATATTCCGCTGCGGGCTTTCGGGATTTCACCCGAATCGCAGCGTCAGACCCGACCATGTGGCGCGATGTCTTTCTGACAAACAAAGAGGCCACGTTGGAAATTCTGGGCCGATTCACAGAAGAACTTTTTGCCCTGCAACGTGCCATACGGCAGGGCGATGGCACATTGTTACACGATTATTTTACACGGACACGGGCGATTCGGCGCAGCATCATTGATGCCGGGCAAGATACCGACGCGCCAGATTTCGGGCGTGTCCGCCAATAAGGAGCGACGCGTTGCGGCGGTTTGCGCTGATCGGGGTGATTCTTGCCCTTGGGGTAGGGGGGTGTGGCTCTGATCGGCCCACGAATCGCAATGGGCAGGCTTTGCCGATTGTCGGTGAGCTGTCACAAGAGGGCCGGGGGCTGATGTCGCGCCTCAACCCGTTTCAGAACGCATCTTTTCGGGGCCAGAGCCCGCGCGCTGTCACAGGCGCGCGCGCTGCGGGCAATCTGTGCGGAATCAGGGGCATTCAGGGCGAGGTGATTCCCCCGATCACATCTGCAGTGGCAGGCTGCGGCGTGGCCGCACCCGTGCGGGTGACTCATGTGGACGGGGTAAAGCTGTCACAGGCCGCGATCATGGATTGCGAAACAGCGGCGGCGCTGCATCGTTGGGTGCAGCGCGGTGTGCGGCCCGCGATCGGGCGGCGCGGGGGTGGGGTGACAGGATTGCAGGTCGCCGCGCATTATTCCTGTCGCCCGCGCAACCATATTGCAGGGGCGCGAATCTCCGAGCATGGACGCGGGCGCGCCATAGATATCAGCGCGATTCATCTTGCCAATGGCAGTGAAATCAGTGTGGCGCGTGATTGGCGCGCCTCGCGCCACGCACGCGCTCTGCACCGCATGCATCGTGCCGCGTGCGGCACGTTCGGAACCACGCTCGGCCCCGGTTCGGATGGCCGCCATGAAACCCATTTCCACTATGACACAGCGCGTCATCGTGGCGGGCCGTATTGCCGTTAAACTGTGGGTTTGGTTTTTTTTGTGTTTGTGTTGAATTTTGGGGTTGCGCCTTGTCGTGGTGTTATCTAGATAGCGCTTCACCGGCGGCGGGAACGTTGTTGGGAGTGGGTTGGACTGAGACGCGGAAGTGTTGCGGTTTGATTTGCGGAAGACTTCGAGGCAGGGGAACGGGGGCTGCGCCGTGATTTAGGGTGCATCTGCTGTGATTTTTTGTCTTGGTGCTGTTTGACATGATTGGAACTTGAAGAGATATGTGGGCGGTTTGGTCTGTTTTCGATGGATCGGCCTGACACATATCGGTTCTCTAGGTGATGATGCTTGCGCTCAAGTAGCGAAGCGGTAGCGCCGATGATGAGGATGTCAGCTTCACTGTTTTGCGGCTTTTGTTTCTTTGGGAACGGAAGCACAGAACAGAGGTAACGTGGTCGGATTGATTTCTGGCCATGTGATATGTGCTTGGGTTTGACGTCAAGGACAGTATCGCGAATGTGCTCAAGCAGCCCTCCGGGCGGTAGCACACTCAAAGATGCTTTCAACTTGAGAGTTTGATCCTGGCTCAGAACGAACGCTGGCGGCAGGCTTAACACATGCAAGTCGAGCGAAGCTTTCGGGCTTAGCGGCGGACGGGTGAGTAACGCGTGGGAACGTGCCCTTTGGTACGGAATAGTCCTGGGAAACTGGGTTTAATACCGTATACGCCCTTCGGGGGAAAGATTTATCGCTATTGGATGGGCCCGCGTTGGATTAGGTAGTTGGTGGGGTAATGGCCTACCAAGCCGACGATCCATAGCTGGTCTGAGAGGATGATCAGCCACACTGGGACTGAGACACGGCCCAGACTCCTACGGGAGGCAGCAGTGGGGAATATTCGGCAATGGGGGAAACCCTGACCGAGCCATGCCGCGTGTGTGATGAAGGCCCTAGGGTTGTAAAGATCTTTCGCTGGGGAAGATAATGACGGTACCCAGTAAAGAAGCCCCGGCTAACTCCGTGCCAGCAGCCGCGGTAATACGGAGGGGGCTAGCGTTGTTCGGAATTACTGGGCGTAAAGCGCGCGTAGGCGGATTGGAAAGTTGGGGGTGAAATCCCGGGGCTCAACCCCGGAACTGCCTCCAAAACTATCAGTCTGGAGTTCGAGAGAGGTGAGTGGAATTGCGAGTGTAGAGGTGAAATTCGTAGATATTCGCAGGAACACCAGTGGCGAAGGCGGCTCACTGGCTCGATACTGACGCTGAGGTGCGAAAGTGTGGGGAGCAAACAGGATTAGATACCCTGGTAGTCCACACCGTAAACGATGAATGCCAGACGTCGGCAAGCATGCTTGTCGGTGTCACACCTAACGGATTAAGCATTCCGCCTGGGGAGTACGGTCGCAAGGCTAAAACTCAAAGGAATTGACGGGGGCTCACACAAGCGGTGGAGCATGTGGCTTAATTCGAAGCAACGCGAAGAACCTTATCCAACCCTTGACATGGATATCGCGGCTCTGGAGACAGAGCTTTCAGTTCGGCTGGATATCACACAGGTGCTGCATGGCTGTCGTCAGCTCGTGTCGTGAGATGTTCGGTTAAGTCCGGCAACGAGCGCAACCCACGTCCTTAGTTGCCAGCATTCAGTTGGGCACTCTAAGGAAACTGCCGATGATAAGTCGGAGGAAGGTGTGGATGACGTCAAGTCCTCATGGCCCTTACGGGTTGGGCTACACACGTGCTACAATGGTAGTGACAGTGGGATAATCCCAAAAAGCTATCTCAGTTCGGATTGGGGTCTGCAACTCGACCCCATGAAGTCGGAATCGCTAGTAATCGCGGAACAGCATGCCGCGGTGAATACGTTCCCGGGCCTTGTACACACCGCCCGTCACACCATGGGAGTTGGGTCTACCCGAAGATGGTGCGCTAACCAGCAATGGAGGCAGCCAGCCACGGTAGGCTCAGCGACTGGGGTGAAGTCGTAACAAGGTAGCCGTAGGGGAACCTGCGGCTGGATCACCTCCTTTCTAAGGATGTTCCTGGCAGATAACGTGCTCAAGTAGCCCTCCGGGCGGTAGCACACTTATCTCGTGGAACACTTAGCAGTGGCTAGTCATAGCCACATAACAGACGGACGAAACCGTCCTCATATCTCTTCAAGACAAGAAGGTAGCGCATGACGCGCATCGCAAGATGCAGATCATGTCATCCTGATCGGGGCCTTAGCTCAGCTGGGAGAGCGCCTGATTTGCATTCAGGAGGTCAGGAGTTCGATCCTCCTAGGCTCCACCATGTTTTGTGGCGGGCGCAGCCCGCAAAAACTCTCTGGGAGAGAGTTTTTAGCAAAACATGCCAAGCAGCTCTGCTGCGCGGCAGAGTGCTTAGCCCCCGTTCGCCAGAGTGGCATTGGGGCCGGTCGCTCAGGTGGTTAGAGCGCACGCCTGATAAGCGTGAGGTCGGAGGTTCAAGTCCTCCTCGACCCACCATTGCCATATATCCCGACAAGATCATCAAGCCTATCGGTTGCCAGCACGCGCTGGCATCTGCGCGATATGCTTGATCGTCCTGTCGGACGCCGAGGGGTTCGCCCCTCATTTGACATCGTTTAGAGAGATACACATCAGTGTCATGTCGGCCGCCTCGCGTGAGAGGAGGCCCGCACGCCTTCGGGCGGTGCAAGACATGGTACTATCCAAGTCAAGTACACTAACCAAAATGTTCTGAATGCAACGCATTCAGAGCGGGAAACGTACAATGCTTTTGGTTCGGATTGTGGAGCAGGGGACACAAAAGGCCCTGCTCTTGTTGGACATGTGCAAAATCGCGGCGCTCAAGTAGCTAAGCGGTAGCGCACACTCATGCGCTCAAGTAGCCCGTTCTGGGCGGTAGCGCATCTTTGCGCTCAAGTAGCCCTCCGGGCGGTAGCGCGCATAAAAATGTCTGGCTCTTTCTGGATCAAATCAAGCGCGATAAGGGCGTTTGGTGGATGCCTTGGCAGTAAGAGGCGATGAAGGACGTGATACTCTGCGATAAGCTTGGGGGAGGTGAGAATAACCTTTGATCCCAGGATCTCCGAATGGGGCAACCCACTTGATATTCTGTTGTTGTTGCTCATCAACAACGCACACTCCGTGCCGAGCTTTGCTCGGTGGCCAGCATAGCTGGCTGGAAGAGCGTTGGTGAGAGGTGGTCATCAACGGGGTAAATCAAGTACTTTTAGGCTGAATATATAGGCTTAAAAGAGCAAACCCGGGGAACTGAAACATCTAAGTACCCGGAGGAAAGGAAATCAAGAGAGACTCCGTTAGTAGTGGCGAGCGAACGCGGACCAGCCGAGGCCGATGAGTGACTGGAACTGTCTGGAAAGGCAGGCCATAGCGGGTGACAGCCCCGTACAGGAAGCTCTGAGGCACGTATTAAGTAGGGCGGGACACGTGAAATCCTGTCTGAAGATCGGGGGACCACCCCCGAAGGCTAAGTACTCCTTACTGACCGATAGCGAACCAGTACCGTGAGGGAAAGGTGAAAAGCACCCCGACGAGGGGAGTGAAACAGACCTGAAACCGGACGCCTACAAGCAGTTGGAGGGGGCATGACCCCTGACAGCGTACCTTTTGTATAATGGGTCAACGACTTGGTCTATCTAGCAAGCTTAAGCCGTTAGGTGTAGGCGCAGCGAAAGCGAGTCTTAAATGGGCGAATTGAGTTAGATGGATCAGACCCGAAACCGAGTGATCTAGGCATGGTCAGGCTGAAGGTTGGGTAACACCAACTGGAGGGCCGAACCCACATCCGTTGAAAAGGATCGGGATGAACTGTGCCTAGGGGTGAAAGGCCAATCAAACTCGGAGATAGCTGGTTCTCCGCGAAATCTATTTAGGTAGAGCGTCATCCGAATACCCCGGGGGGTAGAGCACTGGATGGGTAATGGGGCCCCACAGGCTTACTGATCCTAACCAAACTCCGAATACCCGGGAGTACTAGATGGCAGACACACGGCGGGTGCTAACGTCCGTCGTGAAGAGGGAAACAACCCTGACCTCCAGCTAAGGCCCCTAATTCATGGCTAAGTGGGAAAGCAGGTGGGACGACCAAAACAACCAGGAGGTTGGCTTAGAAGCAGCCATCCTTTAAAGATAGCGTAACAGCTCACTGGTCTAATCAAGTTGTCCTGCGGCGAAGATGTAACGGGGCTCAAGCCATGAGCCGAAGCTTAGGATGCGAGCAATCGCATGGTAGCGGAGCGTTCTGTTCTGTACTTCTTGCGTCTTTTGCACCCTTTGGGGTGCACCGGACGCATCAGGAGTCTGCTGAGAAGCCGGCCCGTGAGGGACCGGTGGAGCGTTCAGAAGTGAGAATGTTGACATGAGTAGCGACAAACAGGGTGAGAGACCCTGTCGCCGAAAGTCCAAGGGTTCCTGCTTAAAGCTAATCTGAGCAGGGTAAGCCGGACCCTAAGGCGAGGCCGAAAGGCGTAGTCGATGGGAATCAGGTTAATATTCCTGGGCCAGTGGATGGTGACGGATCTCAAAGGTTGTCTCCTCTTATCGGATTGAGGAGGCCGCTCAGAGGTTCCCGGAAATAGCCCCACACCAGACCGTACCCTAAACCGACACAGGTGGACTGGTAGAGAATACCAAGGCGCTTGAGAGAACCATGTTTAAGGAACTCGGCAAAATACCTCCGTAAGTTCGCGAGAAGGAGGCCCCGTTATTGCGCAAGCAGTGGCGGGGGGCACAAACCAGGGGGTGGCGACTGTTTATTAAAAACACAGGGCTCTGCGAAGCCGTAAGGCGACGTATAGGGTCTGACGCCTGCCCGGTGCCGGAAGGTTAAATGGAGGGGTGCAAGCTCCGAAATGAAGCCCCGGTAAACGGCGGCCGTAACTATAACGGTCCTAAGGTAGCGAAATTCCTTGTCGGGTAAGTTCCGACCTGCACGAATGGCGTAACGACTTCCCCGCTGTCTCGAACATGGACTCAGCGAAATTGAATTGCCTGTCAAGATGCAGGCTTCCCGCGGTTAGACGGAAAGACCCCGTGCACCTTTACTACAGCTTCACACTGGCATCAGGATTGCGATGTGCAGGATAGGTGGTAGGCTTTGAAGTGGAAACGCCAGTTTCCATGGAGCCATCCTTGAGATACCACCCTTCGCACTCTTGATGTCTAACCGCGGTCCGTCATCCGGATCCGGGACCCTGTGTGGCGGGTAGTTTGACTGGGGCGGTCGCCTCCTAAACAGTAACGGAGGCGTGCGAAGGTTGGCTCAGAGCGGTCGGAAATCGCTCGTTGAGTGCAATGGCATAAGCCAGCCTGACTGCAAGACTGACAAGTCGAGCAGAGACGAAAGTCGGCCATAGTGATCCGGTGGTCCCAAGTGGGAGGGCCATCGCTCAACGGATAAAAGGTACGCCGGGGATAACAGGCTGATGATGCCCAAGAGTCCATATCGACGGCATCGTTTGGCACCTCGATGTCGGCTCATCTCATCCTGGGGCTGGAGTAGGTCCCAAGGGTATGGCTGTTCGCCATTTAAAGAGGTACGTGAGCTGGGTTTAGAACGTCGTGAGACAGTTCGGTCCCTATCTGCCGTGGGTGTTGGAGACTTGAGAGGAGTTGCCCCTAGTACGAGAGGACCGGGGTGAACGTTCCACTGGTGGACCTGTTGTGGCGCCAGCCGCAGTGCAGGGTAGCTATGAACGGACAGGATAACCGCTGAAAGCATCTAAGCGGGAAGCCCCCCTCAAAACAAGGTCTCCCTCGAGAGCCGTGATAGACCATCACGTCAATAGGCCGGAGATGTACGCGCAGCAATGCGCTCAGTTGACCGGTACTAATCGCTCGATAGGCTTGATTTGATCCAGTAATAACCAGACTGATCAAAACAATCCAAATTCACCAAAAGCAATGACCAAACATAGTATGGTGGCAAATACCACCCACTGATGTGTCCTCTGAACTGTCACAACTCGACACTCAGAAAAAAAACGTGTTCCTTCTCAGGTCTGGTGGCAATAGCGCGAGCAAAACACCCGATCCCGTCCCGATCTCGGAAGTTAAGTGCCGCAGCGGCAATGGTACTGCGTCTCAAGACGTGGGAGAGTAGCTCACCGCCAGACCTGACAAGAAACACAATTCCTCTCAAAACATTCCAACATACCAACGCGGGGTGGAGCAGCCAGGTAGCTCGTCAGGCTCATAACCTGAAGGTCACAGGTTCAAATCCTGTCCCCGCAACCACCGTCACTTGCCCAATGCCCGTAGCACCGCTGCGGGCTTTTGCATTTGTACCCAACCCATTCCCACACAACACCAAAATAGCCCCCAATTCTCCATAAATCGTAAGCGCGACGCCGATCCCCTCCTGCCGTTTTTGATCTGATCGGGCCATTCTCCCCGCACCTGTGCGGTGGAGGTATTGGATTTGGATAGAGACGGCAAAATGGGCGTCCATTTGGACGGCTCGAAGGGCGTTGGAGTTTCCCGGCTTGAAGTGATCGAGGGTCCGAGTGGTCGGCGGCGGCGCACGAAGGCGGAGCGGGCGCGGATCGCGGCGGAGAGCATGATGCCTGGGGTGACGGTTGCCGATGTTGCGCGCAAGCATGGCACGACACGCTGGCAGATCTACGATTGGCGCAAGCAGATACGCAAAGGCAACCTAGTTGTGCCGTATCCATCCGGTGAAGGCCGCCGTGGTTCAGGCCTGACGGTCGCGTTCCATGGCGATCATCTCGACGAGCGTTTCTACACCGAACGGGGTGAAAGCCAGGACCTCGACCTCTTCAGTGCCATAGACCCAGATGATGCCATCTTCGGGCTCCATGCTGATGGCGAGATCATGGAGGCGATCGACCGTTTCGCCCAGTTCTGCCGCAACGCGATCAACGGTTTTGACGGCGTGAACCTTGTTCAGATGCATGTTCAGGCTGCCTGAGCCATATATCGGGCCTTCCAGTTCCAAGGAAGCAATTCATGCACGCGCGACACGGGCATATCCGGCAGCGTTGCCAGGACGTCGGCCATCCAAGACTGGGGGTCGATATCGTTCATTTTTGCCGTCATGATGAGGGTATACATGAAGGCCGCCCGATCGCCACCGCGTTCAGACCCTGCAAAAAGCCATGACTTTCTTCCCAATGCGACACCCCTGAGAGCGCGCTCAGCGGCGTTATTCGTTAAGCAGAGGCGGCCGTCATCCAGGAAACGCGTGAACGCTTCCCAGCGGCCTTTCTCCTCGAGCATGTAGTTTATGGCCTTGGCGACAGGGTTGTGCTTCGACATCCGAACCCGCTCGGCCCGCATCCAGTCATGCAGATCATTGACCATCGGCGCTACCCGTTGCCGCCGGAGTTCATGACGCGCTTCGGCTGACAGGCCTGTGATCTCACGCTCGGCATCAAAGATAGCGTCGAAGCGTGTGACAGCCTCCAGCGCAATGGGCGAGATCTCTTCGGCCACCATTTTGCCCTTGCGGGCTGTGCCTTTAATATCGGCCAACTCAAAGAACTTGCGTCTGGCATGCGACCAACATAGCGCGCTCAAGACTGGGGATGGCTTATGCTGGGCGCTGTAGACGCCGTTATAGCCGCCATAGGCATCGGCTTGCAGGATGCCGGTCCAACCCGCCAAGTGTCGGCTGGGATGCTCCATTCGCCTGTCTGTCGAGAAGTAATAGAGGGCCGCAGGTGGCGCTCCACCTGCGAAGGGACGGTCATCACGCACATAGGTCCAGAGCCGCGCAGTTTTGGTGCCGCCACGCGCCAGAAGCGGAACGGTTGTGTCATCACCATGCAAACGCGCACCTTCCAGCACGTGGCCCTCGATCAGCGCATGGATGGGGGACAACGCCACACAAGCATGGCCAATCAGATCAGCCAAGGTGGACAGGCTGAGGTCAATGCCTTCGCGCGCAATGCGCTCGGATTGGCGATTGAGCGGTTGGTGCTGGCCATATTTGTCAAAGGCGATCATCGCGATCAGTTGCGGCCCCGCCCAACCGCGCGGGATGACATGGAAGGGCGCTGGTGGCTGGCTGATCTTCTCGCAAGCCCGACAGGTGAACTTCTCGCGCACAGTCTGGATCACCTTCCACTGCCGTGGGATGACCTCGAGCGTCTCGGTGATATCCTCGCCCATCTTCACGATGCGATCCGAGCCACAGCAGGTGCAGGTGGTCGGAGCCTCGACCACCACACGCTCGCGCGGCAAATGGTCGGGAAAGGGTTTGCGCACGGGTTTGCGCCGCGTGAAGGCGCGCACGGTGCTGGTCTTGTCGTCCTGCCCTGCCTGTTCAGCCGCAAGCGCATCCTCGGTGGCGGCAGCTTCCAATTCCTCAAGCTGCAATTCCATCTGATCGATCAGCCGCGCGCGACGTTCGGAGGAGATGCCATATTTGTCGCGCCGCAGCTTGGCGATCTCCAGCTTCAATTCCTGGATCATCGCTTCCGTGCAGGATGCCAAGGCACGCGCCTGCGCAAGGTCGCGTTCAGCGGCCTGCGCACGGGCCGTTTGTGCGGCCAGTTCAGCGCGCAATCTGGCGATTTCGGAAGCGGTATTTGACATGGCAGAGGACTACCACAATAGCCCCGGATCGCCAATAAAAACAGGCGCTTCAGCAGAAATTATCCAGCCTTTGCAGGCCTTTGCGTCCAGCGCGGGTTGCGCCAGTCGATCCCTTCGAGAAGATAGCCGAGCTGCGCGGCGGATATCGAAACGGCCGTCCCATCCTGACTTACAGGCCAGATGAACTTGCCCGCCTCCAGCCGCTTCACATACAACGACATGCCGACCCCGTCATGCCACAGCAGCTTAACCAGATCGCCTTTCCGGCCCCGGAAGCAGAAGATTTCGCCGCCATGCGGGTCACGGCCAAGTCCCTGCTGCACCGCCAGCGCCAGGGTGTTCATGCCACGCCGCATGTCCGTCACCCCGCCCGCGATCCAGACCTTGGTGCCAGCCGGAAACGCGATCATGACGGATCCAGCGCCTGCACGAGGCGCCTCAGCACCACCGGATCGATTGTCGCAGCAACCGAAAGACGCCGACCGTTCAGCAGCGTGATCTCTGCACGGTCGCACGCAGTCGGCACAGGCGCCGGTTCTGGCGCATTTGCCTTCGCCGGGGCTTCAGGGTCCGCGAGAGTCACTGGCATGAACCGCAACGGCGCAGCATCTCCCGACAGTTCACCGTCGCGATATTGACGCCGCCAGCGCACAAGCAGCGTGCGACCAATATCATGGCGTCGCGCTGTCTCGGACATGCTCCCGCGCGGGCCGAAACTCTCTTCAACTATGCGAACCTTCTGCGCATCCGTCCAGCGCCGACGGCGACCGGTATCGGTGACAGATAGGATCTCGACTTCGGGTCTGTATCTATGGTCGGACATAACGTCGGACCTAAGCGGAAATCTTCAGCGCAAAAAGACGGCCCTCGGCGGATGAATACGTTGTGCCCGAGAGCGTGGCATCCTTGCCGGTCTTCGCGGAGCTGGTGGTCGATGACAGCGCGAGCTGACTCTCGGCCCAGGCGAAGAAGGCCTCGACCTTGGGGGCGCTGTGTTTCTGGCGTGCAGCAAGGCGGATATCCGCGGGCTGACCAGTGATTTCACGCTCGATGTCATAGAGCGCGCCGATACGGTCCAGCGCCTCGCGGGCGATGGCGGATTTGGTTTTGGTCCATTCGTCATGGAAATCACGGCGCAGATGCGCCCAGCACGCTGCCTCGCGCAGGCGGGGCGTCCCGTCAGGGTCTGGAGCGTAGAGTTTGGCATATCCCTTGTAGGCATCAGCTTGAAGGATGCCGCGCGTGTTGGCCAGATGACGATGGACGTGTTCTTCTTTCCAATCCGGAGCGAAGGCATAGACCGCGCCAGGCGGTGATGCGCCCGCCCAAGGTCGCTGGTCGCGCACATAGGCCCAAATCCGCCCCTTCTTCACGCCCTTTCCGAGGCCCCTGTCACGCAAGGATTTGTCCAGAACGCGGATTGGGGTGTCATCGGCATGCAGCAGGTCACTGGCCATGACATCGGCCTCGATCCGCTCGATCAGCGGGGCCAGCACCTTCATTGCGCGCCCGCACCAATCGACCAACGTGCTGTCGGGAATGTCGGCGCCCATCCGGGCGAAGATTTCATTCAGCCGATAGAGCGGAAGGTGGTCGTCGTATTTCGAGACCAGAATGTAGGCTAGCAGCGCCGCGCTTGCCATGCTGCCAGGGATCGGACGGCTGGGTGCGGGCTCCTGCACCATGCGCTCGCAGCGGCGGCAGGACTTCTTCAGGCGCGCGATCTGCAAGACTTTGAGTTGCGCCGTGAACCGCCCCGGGTTTACCGGAGGGCAAAACTCTCGGAGAATTGCCCGTTATGGAACAGAATCGAAAGAAGACCTCGAAGCCGTATTCACCTGAGTTCCGCGAACGCGCGGTGCGGCTTGTCGCGGAGCATCGCGACGAATATCGAAGCGACGCGGCAGCGCATGCCGCGATCGCCAGCAAATTGGGCTGTTCGCCAGACAGTCTTCGCGAGTGGGTTCGTCAGGCCCAGCGTGATGGCGGCGAGCGGCCAGGCCAAACCAGTGTAGAGAAGGCCCGGCTCAAAGAGCTTGAACGCGAGAACCGTGAACTTCGTCAAGCCAACGAGATCCTGAAGAAGGGTGAGACCATTTTCCGCCATTGGTCCGAGGACAATGGTCGAACGCTTATTTTGCCCAGGATCGAAGGCAGCGCGGCATCGCTTCGAGCGATGCCTGAGATGCTCGACCGCCCGTTTCGCAAGTGATTGCTTTCATTGAAGATCACAGGGGTGAGTTCGGGGTCGAGCCGATGTGCAGAATGCTGCAAATCGCCCCATCCACCTATTATGAGCGGCGCGCCATCGCGCGTGATCCTGAGCGGGCGTCAGTGCGTGCAAAGTCTGATGCGGAGCTTTGCATCAAGATCAATGCTGCCTGGGAGGACAACCGCAAGCTCTATGGGGCACGGAAGATCTGGCATGTCTTGCGACGAGACGATGAGGCGGTTGCACGATGCACGGTCGAGCGATTGATGCGCAGCCTGGGGATAAAGGGGGCAGTTCGTGGTAAAAAAGTTGTCACCACGAACCCAGACGCCTCTCAGCCATGCCCAGATGACAAGGTAAACCGCTTGTTCAAAGCAGATCGACCCAATCAACTCTGGGTCTCCGACTTCACTTATGTTCCGACGTGGTCGGGAACGGTCTATGTGGCTTTTGTCATCGACGTTTTCGCGCGCCGCATCGTCGGCTGGCGGGTCTCGACATCAATGGCGACGCAGTTCGTTCTCGACGCTTTGGATCAAGCAGTATGGCAAAGAAAAACGCCTGATAACAAGGCCTTGATCCACCACTCAGATCGCGGATCACAATATCTGTCGATCAAATATACCGAGCGCCTTGTCGAAGTTGGCATTGATCCGTCGGTTGGAACAGTTGGCGATTCCTATGACAATGCTCTCGCTGAATGCGTCATCGGCCTATTCAAAACCGAGGTCATCAACCAGATCGGACCGTGGAAATCGATGCGCGAAGTCGAATGGGAAACGCTGAAATGGGTCGATTGGTATAACAACCGCCGGCTATTTGGACCCATCGGATACATCACACCCGCAGAAGCAGAGGAGGCATTCTATGCAAATCTAAACACACTCGATAAAGTAGCCTGACGTTGAACAAATCACCCTCCGGTAAACCCGGGGCGGTTCACCGCGACCAGGTCGAGCATTTCGCTGACATCCTCGCCCACAAGACGCAGGGCGCCACCGCAATCCGGGCAGCACGATCCGGGATCAAGCTCGCGACGTTCGCGCGGGGTGGCATCGGACACACGGGGGCGACGGCGGGGTTTGCGTTCAGAGGTCTCATCGTTGGCGGACGTATCATCTGCTGCATCCTCCGCAGGGGCGGTGGTGCTTTCAGCCGCTGCAATCAAAAGGTCTTCCAGCGCGAGTTCGAGCTGTTCGATCTCGCGCTCAACCTTCTCCGAGGATTTACCGAAAGCCTGCTTCTTCAGCTTCGCGATACGCAGCCGAAGGGTTTGGATCAGCTGATCATGGGCCCGGATTGTCGCTGACATCCGCGCATTCTCTGCCCGGCACATGCAGCGATCATCGCCATCAAAAGCGTGGGGTCTTCGGGCAGGATTGCGGGATCATTCGACATGCTGCTGACTACCATGAATCAGCAGAATATGCCATAAAAACAAGGCATTTCAGCAAGATAAATCATCCCACGCGCGCAGGTGGCGCGCCCCAATCCGGCCGCCGCCAATCATTCGTCGGGGATTTGATCCCCCGGATCAAATCCTAATCCTCCTCATCCTCCCAGAGCATCGCCAGTTGCGCCGAGGTCAGGCGCGCAGCCCCGGAGGCCGTGTTGGGCCAAGGGAAACGCCCACGCTGGAGCACCTTGTAATAGAGGCAAAACCCCTGGCCATCCCAGTATAGCAGTTTCAACCGGTCACCCTTGCGTCCACGAAACGCAAACACCGCGCCGCCCGTCGGCTTCTGGCGCAGCACGTCCTGCGCCAGCGCCGCCAGACCTGCGATCCCCTTGCGCATGTCTGTCGCACCACAAGCTAGATAGACCCGAACACCGGTGCCCGGCCCGATCATGCGCCGTCCACCGCGCGGACCAACCGCGTCAGCGCCGCCTCCGCAATATCGCTTTCGAACCGCAGCACGCGCCCCTTCGCCAGACGAAGCTCAATCCAGACAGCAGGCACAGGATTGGTCACCGCGGGCAGATCCGGAACGGACGGCACGTCCACTGGCAGAAACAGCGCACCTGCATCCGGTGACCAGAGGCCCTTGCGCTTCAGCTCATGACGCCAGGCATAAATCTGTTGCCGGGTCACATCGTGGCGCTGCGCAACCTGTGTCACTGTCGCGCCGCCCAAACCGACCGAGCTAACGATCGCCAGCTTCTCGTCGTCACCCCAATAACGGCGCCGCTCGACCCCCAGAATTTCGCCCCGCATGGCCCCTCCGCGCATAAGAGACGTCGCAAACGACGTCGTTATGCACGTGTCTTATGCTACCAGCCCGCCTCGCGGCAGGCGGTGACAACCGGTCGGTTACGTCCATTTGGACGGCTCGAAGGGCGTTGGAGTTTCCCGGCTTGAAGTGACCTGCCAGATGTCATGCAGCATTTTCTTGGCCTTGGGCTGCGAGCGTTTGGGCAGGCAATTGAGCACATTGGCCTTCGGGCATTCCTTCGGACCAGTGGCAGTCATGCCCTCACCCCATCGCACCGTCGCCGATGGCCAGCTTCGGCACCTTCAGACCCCGCGCCTTGAGGGCGAGCAACTCCTCGCGCCAGCTTTGCGTGGACTCGCGCACACCATCCTCGATGGCAAGGAAGTGCTTTTCGCCACGGGCATTTACACCGATCACGACCACAGCACAGAGCCGGTCCTCGGCGGCGCGCAGCCCGCTATGGATGCCATCGACCCACAGATAGGCCCAGTCATCCCGGCTCAGATCGGTCTTGCACCAGTCGCTGTATTCAGCGGCCCATTTCGACTTGAGCCGCGCGACGGTGTTGGCTGAGAAACCGGCGGCATCCGGGCCGAGCAGAGCTTTCAGCGCCCCATCCATCTCGCCGGTGGAAATACCCTTGAGGTATAGCCAGGGCAGTGCTGCTTCCAATGACCTGGCCTTGCGCACCTAAGGCGGAACCAGCGCAGAGTGGAAGGTGACGGGCTTGCCTGTCTTCGAGCGCAGCTTGGGCACCTTCACCGTGACAGGCCCGATACCGGTCTGCACGGCCCGTTCCGGATCACCGCAGCATGACCATCAAGCCCAGGTTCGACAGTTAATCGCGTAAGTGATTGATATTGTTCACACGGAAATTGTATTTGTGTGACTACAGCGCCGGTCAGGCGGGTTTTTTGAGGCCCATAGCCTCGAAGAGATCGAGCTGCTCCTGAGTGGTTTTGCTGGTCCCGTTGAAAGTGCGGTCGCCGATATGGGCAGTGTGCTTTTGGATGCGTGCAAGCAGATCCAGCGCAGTGCGGGGGCTGGCATTGTGCCTTTGGGCCTTCAGGCGCATGCGCATGACACGGTAGAGGGTCAAGGCCATGAAGCAGATCAGCGCATGCGCACGGATGCGATCCGGCAGTCTGTGATGAACCGGCGCGATCTCGATGTCGGATTTCAACACACGAAAGCCCCGCTCGATGTCGGCCAGGCCCTTGTAGCGCGTGACCGCCTCGGCAGGTGTCAGGTCTGCAGCATTGGTGATCAGCGCAAGCTTGCCATCGAATAACTGCGCGTCAGCAATAGCGTTTTCATCAATGCTCCAGGAGAACCGGTCTGCAGTCAGGTCGGGCTTCACAAAGCGCAACATTTCAGCCTCGGCGACAGCGCGGGTGAAGCGGCTATAGGCCCCGCGGTCGGAAGCACGACGCCCCTGTGCGGTTTTCCCATCATCTTGGGCATCGAGTTTTGTGACCATTTTCTCGGCCATGGCTTCCAACTCGGCGATGCGCGTGCGGCGCTTGTCACCCTGCTCAGCCGCGCGGAGTGGATCATGGGCAATGATCAGACGATGATCGGCAAACTGTCCCTCGGCCAATCCCTCTTCATCAAAGCTCAGTTCCCGGAAAGTACCAATCAATTCGCCATAACGTCTGGCAGGCACGGCCAGGATGAACTCCAGCTTCCGCCCGCCCTGATTGGCCATGTCCGTCAGATGATGAATGTTGTCGAGGCTCAGCAGGCCGCGATCTGCCACCAGGATGACACGGTCAATGGGGAAGCGTTGCAGAACGGTCTTCAGCATGGTCTGCAGAGTCTTGGTTTCGGCAACATTGCCGGGGTGAACTGTGTGCATGAGTGGCAGGCCATCCGCCGTCTGCACAATGCCCAAGACAAACTGACGGGCGATACCACCCCGCTCCTTGTTCATCCCGAACGCGCGAATGTCATCCTCAACCGCGCCTTCCCCATGGATGCGCACTGTGGTCAGGTCATAGAAGACAACAGCCAGATCACGGTCGACCAACGGACGGATCTGGCGCGCCAGGGCATCCTCGACACCTACCGCATTGTCCATGAGCGTGTCCATCGCGCGCAGCAATTGCTGGTGCGTCACGCCATCAGGCATCGCGGGAATGGCAACCGTTTCCAGCCAGCGCAGACAGCCCAACTTGCTGTCGGGTTCGCAGAGGCGGTTGAACACCATAGCGCGGATCAAGGCTTCTGCGTCAAATTCCCTACGGCTTGAACGCAGTGCGCGGCTGAGCGCCTTCTGAAATCCCAATTCGCACCAGAGTTCATGAAGGGCAAAGACATTGCCATGTGCCCGGCCTGCCTCCTGAATGATCTCTGACGATGTATTCTCCGTTCGCCCAAGCGCACGGTTCAGCCCATTGATCAGCGGATCGAGCTTGTCGGGACTCAATCTGTCCAGCCGTCCGAGATTGGCAATGACCCGCACGCGCACCTGTCCGCGGTCGTTGCGGAAGGATTCGACCAGTTGCAGGTATTGGCGGTCGCCGGTCTTGGTGATGCGCGTATACATTGTGTAGCGAAGATATCAGAGTATTCTCCAACAAATCAACAGGTAATATAACAGAGTGTGTGACTACATGATTTCCGCAAATCAGGCCGCCACACCAAACTAACCCATTGAAATTTCGAGCGTCAGCCGACGAAACCCGCTCAAATCACGCTCGGAGGTGTCGAAGTTCGGATCAAGGGTTTTTCGGCCCTGAAAGCGCGCCATGAAGACCTCAAGCTCGGCCTCGACCGCAGATTGCAACAATTCTCGCGCACCTTTGCGCAGAAGTTCGGTCAATGGGTCCGCGATCGCATCTCGACCGGCAAATTCAACAATGTTACTCTCGTCCCTGGTGGTGCGTCCGCTTCGGTTGGCGGGTTGTGTCGCAACGACAATCCAACCAGATGCACCGCCAGCTTTCAAATCCCCAAAACACCAGATTTAGTCATAGCTCGAGCAAATTTAGCCACCAACCTTAATCGTGATCTGACTGGAGTCGGTCTGCAATATAAGACTATCTTGCTCGAGATGTACAACGCGCCCAAGAGGCGTTGACGATCCAACAGAAACAATCTCGGTTTGTCCCCCAGAAAATTCCACTAGAGCCTTTCTTCCCGGCCCGGCCCCTACGATAGCCAAAACACGAAATCCGATTGGCGGTAATGCCTCGCTATAATTCGGCGCTATAGCAGGCATAAGAGGCGCTTGAGGACTATCATTTATAGACGTTTCGACTGACAGCTCTACGCGTGTTGATAAAGTTGAAGGACGCTTCCTCGGGCGCACTACTGGAACTGTCGAGAGAGCGCCCGACCCCAAGTCGGCATATCTGTTAGGCTGATTTAAATTGATTTCTAATGTACTTGATGTTTCGACATCTACAGGCTCGGAGGCCGCCACCGTATCCTGCAGAGTCGTAAAAGAATCTGATGAAATGTTTTTTATTGGTGCCGATGAAGCAGAACTAAGCTCAGCAGAAAATTCAGAGTCCAAGAAAGACTCAAGACCCTTGTGTTCGTTGTCATGCAATGTTGTTAGGGTAGCAGAAATCGAAACTTCTCCTACTGCTAGAGGGTCAAAGATTTCATATGAATTGGCTCGGCCAGCACCTTCAGCATGAACGACCTTTAAATATTTTTTATTCTGCAACTCGCCTTCTAAGGCAAATTCCGGAGATACCCAAGGATCGGGAGGGTTGACATCATAGATTAATAAATTTTTGTTTGATATTCTGTCAGCTGGCCGGAGCTTTGCAGATATGACTGGAGGAGAATCAATAACCTCCTTCGCATAATATATCATTGATGAATCAACGATATGTTCAGGTGCAGACGTAACAAAAAATTCAAGCATATAATCCGATGCATTTAAGACAGCCGGTCTTGATACTTCCAACAGATCTGAATGAATGGTCGCCTGCGGGACTGTTACATTTGTAACATCATCTGCAAAAACTACGTATAATGATGTAATTGCGACCACGGCAACGCCACATGAAGAGGCAATGCCTAGAGATGTAGTTGGGAAGATACACCCACGAGCACTCCCCAAAAACGCCTGCGACATAGCGCGGGGCAATACTATGAAAATTAACTCTTTTGCAGCGTAGACAGGTTTCACAGATGTAGATATATAAGTAATTATAGATCTGATTATCGCTAAAATTTTATTTTTTGAATGGTTCAATTTATCATGAATACCTACGAGACCTTTATTTACGCCCACTAATTTTTTGGTGACATTCTTATTTACTACAAAAATTTGCATCAGAGCGCGCTTGTACCCTATTAGGGAAGGCGAGGGAAATACCTTTTTTCGTCCATAGTCTGAATTAAAGAAGCGCACCAGATTTATGCTAAATATATTTGAAAACTTTTCGGTTAACCTAAAAATCGTTGGGGTGTTACCTTTGGAAGATGTCAGGTGAAAATCAACATTCGAGCCTCTCCTGTTGTGATATTTTTTCTGCTTTTTCTGTTTTTTTTGAGCATATAGCTGTCTCTTCAGGAGTTCCCTCTGAAGCGCTGATGGTATGCTAGAACAATCTGGAAGAGCTGAAGATTCACGTCGACAGTCAGATTGAAATTTATCTGAATTATCTTCCAGATGCTTTACATCGATTATGTTAATAACTTTTTCTTCGGCTTCTTGTGGTGTTTTTAATATGCTGGAAACACTACTTGGCTCTATACCGTATGCGCGCACAAAGCCAACCGCATGGTTTACGGCTAAGCGCTTTACCGCAATTACAGTTCTTGTTTTGGAAGTATAAACGACCTTAAAATATGAATCTTCTCCTTCTAGGTTTTTAAACATATTCATCACTGCAGATGATTTGTATTTAGATTGAATTTCTGGCGTGTGGAGTGGGTCTATTGAAATTACCTCACAAGGCAAGATCAATTGAGTAATTGCGCCTGAGGGGCAGGAATTTATGCGTCGTGCATATAAGTGCATACGCAAAAGCAAGTTTTTATCATCGAGGCGTATCAAATCATTATATTCAACACTCCCCCCATTCAATGACTGGCAACACACGTGATCTTTAAAAAAGACAATCTGAAAACTACAGCGATTCACAGACTCACGTCCTTTATTTTGTCATTCAGCACACAATAATTACATTGCAATCGTCTAATATTTTTATTATAAGAGAAGTAGCGGAAAATAGAGAGATATTAGCAGTAGATATCCAACAGAGGGCCTGTCTACGTTGAAGAGATCGTCGGTTAGCAAGAAATCGACATCTCCAATTTGCCCCTTAATTGCATCGTTTTCTGCTCCGTCGATTGTATTTACAGCCAAATCGGGCTGCATTGCGCAAGCTGTTATAAGTAAAACAGAAACAACAAGTACACTGTTCCGCATTATCAGTCTTCCCACCATACTTTTATAATATCATTACGTTTTTCTTCGAGGCAGACATTGTAAGCGTTTAATATGCTGTTTTCTAGAAGGACTGAGAAGGATGCATCTCGATTTGCAAGAACACATGGGTCACCTCTCTCCCTATAGGCAGAGCAAGCATTCAATAGAATCGCAATCGAAATCAATCCGACAGTGGTTGGCATTTTAACGCACGCTCTCCGCAAGGCCTCTACATCACTCTTTTGCATCACTATTCCAAGTGTTTTGAAGTTCACGTATCCGGGTCATTGCATTGATCTGTCTATTTAACAAAAACCGGATCTCTTCGGCGTCGCTTGCAGAAGTCTCTGACTCCTGCAGAGATTCCTCAATTACAAGTGCTCGTAGTTCTGCAGCTCTTGAAACCGAGGCTGTCGCTGCAGACACTTGTTGTCGCGCCACGACATCCAATTCGAAACTATGTTGAGAGTATTTTTGCACAACTGCGCTTACCAGTTGTGCGTCTTGTTCTGTTTGATCAGTCGCACTCCGGGCCGCACTTAAAACGTTGTCGACTATCGCCTGGCGATTTAAAAACTCTTCACGTTCTAGAAGAAATTTCTCCGCTGCAGCCACCGAGTAATTTCTGCCAATTAATGCTCCAAGAATTGCGCCCGCTGCTGCGCCCGCACCCTCCCCAGAGATCAATGCCCCAACGAGAGCGCCGCGTAGCCCCCCGGATACGAGACCTTGCTGGCGGGCTTGCTGAAATACCTCTTCGTATTCACGTTGCCTCTCGGTAAGTGCGTCCAATTCGTTAAAATCGTGTATTGCATTAATGGATCCTGTGTCGCTTTGTTCCTTCGACCCAGGTAGATCAGACCCACACGCCACCATCACCATACTTGAAGCTGCAATTAGCAGCCTTCCTAGAACACACGTTCCGTTTACCTTTTTCATCGGCATGTTGCTTTCACGAGTACTCACATTGGCCTGCTTGATCAGGCTTGAGGGAGATTTTGTCAACGTCATCACAAGAGACACAGTTGATCTTGAGGTTGCGATTACGCTTTAGCGTTTAAATATGTCAATTTTTGAGAATTAGTTGCCTACTGGCATGCCCGGGGCTCTGCTGCTCAAATCCTGTAAGAGGTTCATCGCGTGAACCCAGCATGATAGTGGATCACTGCGGGGATGTTGGAATCCTGCAAGCGTGCGCTTATGCGGCGAAAACCTTTATTCCTTTTGTAAAATTAACAACATTACAAAAAATATGTTTTGTAAACTTTCGCATTTACAGCAGAACCCGGTTTCATTGGCAGCAAGGGCAGGTGGTCTGCCATAGCTCTGTCAACGAAGGAGGATTCGCCATGCTGACAGGAACCGCCCATCTGTTCATTCCCGGCCCGACCAATGTGCCAGCCGAAGTACAGCGCGCCATGATCGTGCCGATGCAAGACCATCGCGCACCTGACTTCGCAATGATGCTCCAGACAGTTCTGGACGGCCTCAAGCCGGTCTTTGGTACGCGGGAGGGGCGGATTGCCTTGTTTCCCGGTTCCGGCACTGCGGCATGGGAAGCGGCAATCACCAACACGCTCTGCGCAGGCGACAAGGTGCTGATGGCGCGGCATGGCCAGTTTTCCGCGCTCTGGGCCGATATGGCGCAGGCTATGGGTTTGCAGGTCGAGATTATCGATGTCGCATGGGGCGCGCCTTGCCCGGTGCGCGAATTGGAGCGCCGCCTTGGCGCAGATCGGCATGGCGAGATCAAGGCGGTTTTCGTTATCCATAATGAAACCTCTACAGGGGTGACGTCAGATATCGCGGGCGTGCGCCATGCGCTGGATTCGTGCTTTCATGAGGCGCTGCTCTTTGTCGATGGTGTATCCAGCATCGGCTCTATTCCCTTCGAGATGGACGCATGGGGCGTTGATATGGCGATTGCCGCCAGCCAGAAAGGATTGATGTGCCCGGCTGGTCTGGGCATTCTGGCCGCCAGCCCGCGTGCCATGGCCGCAATGGATGCCAGCACGCTGCCGCGCAGCTTTCTGAATCTGCGTGCCATGCTGGCGGCACATCAGGCGGGGTCGTTCTGTTTCACCCCGCCTGCGCAAGTGCTGCATGGGTTGCGCGCATCGTTGATGCGTCTGCAGGCCGAAGGATTGGAAACTGTCTTTGCGCGCCATCACCGTCTGGCAACAGGTATTCGGGCGGGGGTAGGGGCGCTTGGTTTGTCCACTGTGGCAGAGCATCGCATCTTTGCCTCGGATACAGTGACGGCCATTCGCACACCACAGGGCATTGATGCCCGCGAGGTGATCGCGATTGCCCGTGAGCGTTACAATACGCAATTCGGGGGTGGGCTTGGCCCGCTTGCGGGCAAGGCATTCCGCATTGCCCATCTGGGCGATCTGAATGAAGGCATGTGCCTGACAGCCCTTGGTATTGCCGAACTGGCGCTGAAAGCCGCTGGTGCGCCTGTCACTATCAACGGGCTGGATACGCATTACATGTACCGCGATGTGGTTGATGTGATGGAGCAGGCGGGCGACCGCGTCGATATGCTTCTGATCCCCAAACTGGGTGTGGTATCAGACCTTTACATGGTCGATGCGCTGGTCAACCAGATTGAACAGGCCTGCGGGCTGACCCGCCGTGTCGGGCTGGAAGCGCTGATTGAAACCGCGCTTGGCATGGCCAATGTCGACGAGATCGCGCGCTATGCGGCAACTTCCGGCTCGCGGCTGGAGGCGTTGCATTTCGGGGTTGCCGATTACGCGGCATCCATGCGGGCGCGCACTGTCAATATCGGCGGGCTGAACCCGGCCTATCCGGGGGATCAATGGCATGCCTCGCTGTCGCGTATGATTATTTCCTGCCGCGCTTATGGTCTGCGTGCCCTTGATGGCCCGTTTGGTGATTTTGCCGATCCCGATGGTTACATCGCTGCGGCAGAACGCGCCGCCGCTCTGGGGTTCGAGGGGAAATGGGCCATTCATCCCAGCCAGATAGAGATGGCCAACACAGTGTTCAGCCCACCAGAGGCCGAAGTTACCCGCGCGCGGCGCATCATCGAAGAATTGCGCAAGGCCGAAGCACAGGGCAAGGGCGCTGCCGCTTTGGATGGCAAGATGATCGATGCCGCATCTGAGAAAATGGCGATGAATGTGCTGTCGCTCGCAGATGCGATTGCGGCGCGGGGCGTAGTCTCAAAAGCTGCCGAATAGGGAGGGAACCCGATGGATATTCACGAACATCAGGCCAAGGATCTGCTCCGGCGTATTGGTATGCCTGTCCCGCGTGGCGGCATTGCCTTTGCGCCTGAACAGGCCATGCATGAAGCGCGCAAGCTGGGTTTCCCGGTTGTCGTAAAGGCGCAGGTTCATGCGGGCGGGCGCGGGGCTGCGGGCGGGGTAAAGCTGTGCCGCTCCGAGGCAGAGGTTAACGCCTTCGCCTTGTCGCTTCTGGGCCGTAATCTCGTAACAAAGCAGACAGATGCGAACGGCAAGCCCGTGCACCGTTTGCTGGTGGAAGAAGCCACGGATATCGGCAAGGAAATCTATCTTGGTCTTGTGCTGGATCGCAAATCCGAACGGATCATGATCGTCGCCTCGCGCGAAGGTGGGATGGAGATTGAGGATCTGGCCGAGGAACAGCCCGAAGCGCTGATCCGCATGGTGATTGACCCTGCCATGGGGCTTTTGCCGTTCCAGTCGCGCGAATTGGCGTTCAAGCTGGGTTTCACCGGCCATCAGATCGGGCAATTTGATACCGTGCTGCGCGCGTGCTACCGCGCCTTCCGCGATCTGGATGCCACCATGGTGGAAATAAACCCTCTGGTCATCACCGGCGCGGGCGATCTGATTGCCCTTGATGCGAAGATGAGCTTTGACACCAACGCATTGTTCCGCCGCCCCGAAGTTGCGGCTTTGCGTGATCCGGGCCAAGAAGACCCGCGCGAAGATGCCGCCGCCGAACATGGCCTGAGCTATGTTGGTCTTGAAGGCGATATTGGCTGCCTTATCAATGGCGCGGGGCTTGCCATGGCCACGATGGATATGATCCAGCTTGCCGGGGGCCAGCCTGCCAATTTCCTTGATATCGGGGGGGGCGCATCACCAGAGCGCGTGGTCGCGGCGTTCCGTACCGTGCTGACAGATCCGAATGTGTCGGTGATCCTTGTCAATATCTTCGCAGGCATAAACCGCTGTGATTGGGTGGCGGCTGGCGTGGTACAGGCATACCGCGAGCTGAACCTGTCGCTGCCTGTGGTGGTGCGTCTGGCCGGCACGAATGTCGAGGAGGGGCGGCGGATCATTGACGCTTCCGGCCTGCCGCTGATTTCTGCCGAGACATTGGCCGAGGCCGCCGCAACGGCGGTCAAGGCCCGTCCCGCCATGGCTGCCTGAAGGAGCACGCATATGTCCATTCTCATCCACAAAGACACCCGCATCATTGTTCAGGGCATGTCAGGCCGTATTGGCAAATTTCACGCCGAAGATATGATTGCGCATGGCACCAATGTCGTGGGCGGTGTGACCCCCGGTCGTGGCGGTGAAACCGTGTTGGGCCGCCCCATCTTCAACACAGTGGCCGAGGCGGTCGAGGCCGTGGGCGCGCAAGCGAGCCTCGTTTTCGTTCCTCCCCCCGGCGCGGCAGATGCGATCATGGAAGCGGCAGAGGCTGGCTTGGAATTTGCGGTCTGCGTGACTGATGGTATCCCGTCGCAAGACATGATGAAGGTCAAACGCTTCCTGCGCCGCTTCCCTGCCGCGCGCAAGATGCGCTTCATTGGCCCAAATTGCGCGGGCGTCATCTCGCCGGGCAAGGGGTTTATGGGGATCATGCCGCCCCATATCTACTTGCCGGGCCGCGTGGGTATCGTGGGCCGCTCTGGGACACTGGGCTATGAAGCTGCCAGCCAGATGAAGGCGCTGGGAATTGGCGTTTCCACATCTGTGGGCATTGGCGGCGATCCGATCAACGGTTCCAGCTTCCGCGATATTCTGGAACTGTTTGAAAATGACCCGGACACCGACGCCGTGATGATGATTGGCGAGATCGGCGGCCCGCAAGAAGCCGAAGCGGCCGCCTATGCGCGCGATCATATGTCCAAGCCTGTCGTGGCCTATATCGCGGGCCTTTCTGCGCCAAAGGGGCGCAAGATGGGCCATGCAGGCGCGATTATCTCTGCCTTTGGCGAGAGTGCACAGGAGAAGGTCGAAATCCTCTCTGCTGCCGGGATAACAGTTGCGCCCACACCTTCGGCCATGGGCGAAACCATCGCGCGTGTCTTGGGCGCGAGGCAGGCCGCATGAGCAAAGCGGAAGGTTTTGAGCAGGCAGAGGCGGCAACTCCCGAACAGGCGCAAGCTTGGGTGGGGCGGGTGGAGACGCGTACAGGCGCTGTCAGCCCGGAATTTGCTGGCATGGTCATGGGGGCGCTGGGCCATCCAGCCGCCCCAAGGCCGCCCATTCACACAGGCGCGCCCCTGCCTGTGCTTTGGCATTGGGTAGCCTTCCCCGAATTCGTTCCGATTTCGGAAATTGCCACAGATGGACACCCCAAGCTTGGCGGCTTTCTGCCGCCCTTGCCGTTCAATCGGCGCATGTGGGCAGGGGGCAAACTGTCCTTCAAGGGCCGCTTCGCGATTGGCGAGGCGATCATCAAACGCTCGGAAATCCTGAGTGTGGATTTCAAGACAGGCAGCACCGGCGATATGGCCTTCGTGCGTGTGGGCCATGATCTGCGTGGTGAGGGCGGGGCGCAAATCCGCGAAGAACAGGAAATTGTCTATCTGCCAATCCCAGACAATTTCCGCGCGCCCCGCGCCATCCCCGGCCCCGAAGCGCCGGTTTTTTCGGAGAGGGTAGAGGTTGGCCCGGTGCGGCTGTTTCGATATTCGGCGGCCACTTATAACGCGCACCGCATCCATTATGACCGCGATTATGCGACAGGGGCGGAACGCTATCCCGGTCTGGTGGTACATGGGCCGATGCAGGCAACGCTGCTGATGGAAGCGGCCATGCGCCATACCGGGGCAACGCCGTCGCGTTTCAGCTTCCGGGGCGTACATCCGATGTTTGACGGGCATTTGCAGTTGCAGGCCGAAGCCGATGGCGCAACCGCGCTGAAACTCTGCACTGTGGCCGAAGCTGGCCACCAAGGGCTGCAAGCCCGCTTTGAATGGGAGGCATGAGGCGATGGGAATTCTGAAAGGTATGCGTGTGGTCGAGGGATCGGCCTTTGTTGCGATCCCGCTTGCGGGGATGACGCTGGCGCAGATGGGCGCGGAAGTTATTCGTTTTGACCGGATCGAAGGCGGGCTGGATGCTGCGCGCTGGCCTGTCACCGAAACTGGCCAAAGCCTGTTCTGGGCCGGTTTGAACAAGGGCAAGAAATCCGTGGCGGTGGATATGAAATCGCCCAAAGGGCGCGAATTGATCACCCGCATCATCACCGCTCCGGGAGAGGATGCAGGCTTGTTCCTGACCAATTTGCGCGTGCGCGGCTGGATGGATCACGAAACCCTGTCACGCCACCGCGATGATCTTGTGATGGTAGCACTCTCTGGCGACAGGCATGGGCGCGCGGCGGTGGATTACTCTGTCAACCCGTCCTTGGGCTTTCCGGATGCAACAGGGCCAGAAGGCACGACCGAGCCAGTGGGCCATGTTCTGCCCGCATGGGATTGCATCGCGGGCAATATGGCCGTCACAGCGCTTCTCGCCGCAGAGCGCCACCGCCTGCGCACGGGCCAAGGGCAGGAGGTTCTGTTTTCGCTGAAAGATGCAGCGGCGGCGATGTTGGGCAATCTGGGGATCATTGGCGAAGTGGCGATCAATGGCACGGATCGGCCCAAATACGGCAATGCGCTTTATGGCGGGTATGGGCAGGATTTTATCTGCGCCGATGGCAAGCGCGTCATGGTGATCGGCCTGACAGACAGGCAATGGCGCGGGCTGGTGAAAGCGACCGGCATGGTCGAGGCGATGGCCGCTCTTGAAGCGCGTCTGGGCGAGGCGTTGGGGGCGGAGGGCGCGCGGTTTCGCCACCGCGCTGCGATTACCGAAGTGCTTGCCCCCTTCTTTGCGCGGCACAAGGTTGAAGATTTCGCCGAGACGTTTGATAGGGGCGGAGTGACATGGTCGCAATTCCGTTCCTTTGCGCAAGCGGTGCGCGAAGACCCCGATCTCTCTACGGATAACCCGATGTTTCATATGCTGATGCAACCGGGCATCGGGACATATCCCACCCCGGCCTCGCCGCTGGATTTCTCCGAGGTTGAACGCGACATCCCCGTAGCTGCGCCAGAACTTGGGGCGCATACCGAAGAGGTACTGGCCGATATCGCTGGTTTGTCAGGGGGCGAGATTGCCGCGCTGTTTGATGACGGCACCGTGACCGGGCCGCGCCGGAATGCAGCCTTTGTGAAGGCTGCAGAGTAGGGCAGTCATTTCCCATTGCTGAGGTGAGGGGGCATGCTATCTGTGAAAGGGGTGGCAGACGATATGTGTGGCTTTGCCCCCTACCGTGCGCAGAACCAGTATGGGGGTTGTTTCCTCAGCGTAAGGCGGTGGATGCGGGCGGCTGTGCAACAGCGTGATTTTGCCGAGCAGGGGCATGGGGTCTAAAGCGTTTCGGTGAAACCCTGATCGTGGGGTTCCCAAGTCTGCAGCCATGTGATTCATCCCGTATAGGAGGATAGAACATGTCAGCACCTTTACCGAACGCACTGCGCGAGCGCTTTCAGCACTACATTGACGAGGGATTGAGTGGTCGTGCCGCAGCGGCACGGCTGAAGGTTTCAGCGGCAACCGGGTCTCGGTGGGCGCGCGCTATCCGTCAGCGCGGCGGGGCCTCGCCCTTGAAACAGGGGCGCCCCCTTGGACGTGGAAAGCTTGCGCCCTATCAGGCGTTCATTGATGAGCTTGCCGTGCAAGACCCGGACATCACGCTCTATGAACTGCGCGATGCGTTGGCCATGGCCGAAGGGGTGCAGGTGCATCACTCTTCGATTGCGACACTGCTCAAGCGCCTTGGGTTCAGCTATAAATAACTGAGGCGGGTCAAAATTTGATCCTGTGGATCAAATTTCCGACGAATCCTGGTGGCCTCTGAACAGCATCCTGAACCAGAAAAAGCAAAGCCCACAGACGAGCCTGCTATATGGGGGCCGCTCGCCTGTGGGCTTTGCTACCCCCCCGGGGGGCATTTTTAAATGATCACGATGGGTCAGTTTTGAATGCAGATTGACAGGGTGGGGGCATCCACCGCATCAGTTCAGACCGTCTTGCTCTGGATCCTTCGGCTTTGCCTTTATCGCCCATTCCGAAATTGCAAGGTTTCGGCCTAGATTATAGGAAACCTTGCAATAAAAGGCGATAAGAAACGTACATTTCGCAAGCATAATCGGGATGTTGAGGGTTTTTCAGGGCGAGCTGACATAGGCGGACGGCGCCAGCCTGATCTCGTGCCCGAGAGCGCCAATCTCACTGCCCAGTAATGGACTGTGGCACAGGCCGCCATGGCCACCATACAGGGCGGCAAGCGCGCGAAAAATGCCAGCACCTGCGCCCCGTGACTGTTTCTTGCGAAAAGCAACCCGGCCACCGGCGGTAGCGCCATGAACCTGGAAAACCCGCTTTGCCAAATCCAACACGATGGCGGTAACTTTTTCCATGGATACTTCCTCCTTTCTGCGATGTGACCCTCATCGCCTTGGCACATTGCGATGCCGTCGGTAGGGGGTATCTACGCCATCAGTTCTCAGTGACACTCAACAGGCAGGTGCAGATGCTTGCGCTCATTAGTTCGCCCTGAACAACCCTCAACATCCTGATTATGCTTGCGAAATGAACGTTTCTTATCGCCTTTTTTTGCAAGGTTTCGTATAATTTGGGCCGAAACCTTGCAATTTCGGGGTGGGGGATGAAGGCAAAACCGAAGGGTCCAGAGCAAGACGATCTGTTCCGCGCGCGGCTGGTCGAGATCATCGATATGCGTCATGCACTGGTGAAGCTGGCGGATTTGATTGACTGGGATTTCTTTGAGCGCGAATGGGCTGGGTTCTTTCCCTCGCAAGAGGGACGACCTGCAACGCCATCGCGTCTGGTGGCAGGGCTGCTCTATCTCCAGCACGCCTACAGGCTGTCTGACGAGGCTGTGGTGGCTCGCTGGGTGGAGAACCCCTATTATCAGCATTTCTGCGGCGAGGTGTTCTTCCAGCACCGTCCACCCATCGACCCATCATCGCTCACCCGCTGGCGCAATCGCATTGGCGAGGAAGGTGCTGAATGGCTGCTGACAAAGACCATCGAGGCCGGGCGCGCGTCTGGCGCTGTGGATGACAAGAGCCTTGAGCGCGTGTCGGTCGACACGACGGTGATGGAAAAGAACATTGCCTATCCGACTGATGCGCGGCTCTATGAACGCGCGCGCCAAAAGCTGGTGGCGCTGGCGCATGAGGCCGATGTCGATCTACGCCAAAGTTACACCCGTCTTGGCCCTCGCCTGGCGCGACAGGTCGGCCGCTATGCCCACGCGAAACAATTCAAGCGGATGCGCAAGGCATTGAAAAAGCTGCAAGGCTACACGGGGCGGGTTATGCGCGACTTGCGCCGTCATCTGAGTGGCATTGCAGCTGGAGCGCTGCGCGAACAAATCTGCGATGCGCTGGTGCTGACAGGGCGGCTGCTGGATCAGAAACCGAAGGATAAGAACAAGATCTACAGCCTGCATGAACCCGAGGTCGATTGTATCTCGAAGGGCAAGGCGCGTGTGCGCTATGAATTTGGCACCAAGGTCACTATCGCGGCGACCATCGAGGAAGGCTTCATTGTCGGGGCACGCTCGTTGCCTGGCAACCCATATGACGGGCACACTCTGCAAGATGCACTGGCTCAGGTCGAAGTGCTGACTGACATCCGCCCCTCACTGGCCGTGGTGGATCGTGGCTATCGCGGCCATGGTGTGACGCGAACCCGCGTCCTGATCAGCGGAACGCGCAAAGGCATCACGCCCATGCTGGCAAAACTGTTGCGAAGGCGCAGCGCCATCGAAGCCGAGATCGGACACATGAAAACTGACGGTCGACTGACACGCTGCCCCCTCAAGGGCACTGGAGGAGATGCGATCTTCGCTGTTCTCTGTGCCTGCGGCCACAATATCCGCAAGATACTGGCCCATCTCAGGGCTATTTTTGCGCTCATCATCGCCGCGCTCCTGGCCGCTATACGGCACCGTCCGACCAATCAAATCGAGCCACAAGCAGCTTGAGCAGGCAAAATACGTTGTTCAGGATGAACTCATTAAGTTGATGAAAGAATTATTTATTTTTCGAATACCTAAATAATTAGGTACCAGTACTCACATAATTACCTATTTAGTTGGATATTTCTCATTTAAGAAAATACGCGTATAGACCAACCCAGAAAAACTTCAAACCCTAATCTTACTGGGAGGGCGCCGTGTTATCCTTACTATTATTTTTTATCGCTCTATATGGTTACTGCCTGTTTTCACTAGCGTTTGCTGTGTACTTCGTTCGCCCTGAACAACCCTCAACATCCTGATTATGCTTGCGAAATGAACGTTTCTTATCGCCTTTTTTTGCAAGGTTTCGTATAATTTGGGCCGAAACCTTGCAATTTCGGGGTGGGGGATGAAGGCAAAACCGAAGGGTCCAGAGCAAGACGATCTGTTCCGCGCGCGGCTGGTCGAGATCATCGATATGCGTCATGCACTGGTGAAGCTGGCGGATTTGATTGACTGGGATTTCTTTGAGCGCGAATGGGCTGGGTTCTTTCCCTCGCAAGAGGGACGACCTGCAACGCCATCGCGTCTGGTGGCAGGGCTGCTCTATCTCCAGCACGCCTACAGGCTGTCTGACGAGGCTGTGGTGGCTCGCTGGGTGGAGAACCCCTATTATCAGCATTTCTGCGGCGAGGTGTTCTTCCAGCACCGTCCACCCATCGACCCATCATCGCTCACCCGCTGGCGCAATCGCATTGGCGAGGAAGGTGCTGAATGGCTGCTGACAAAGACCATCGAGGCCGGGCGCGCGTCTGGCGCTGTGGATGACAAGAGCCTTGAGCGCGTGTCGGTCGACACGACGGTGATGGAAAAGAACATTGCCTATCCGACTGATGCGCGGCTCTATGAACGCGCGCGCCAAAAGCTGGTGGCGCTGGCGCATGAGGCCGATGTCGATCTACGCCAAAGTTACACCCGTCTTGGCCCTCGCCTGGCGCGACAGGTCGGCCGCTATGCCCACGCGAAACAATTCAAGCGGATGCGCAAGGCATTGAAAAAGCTGCAAGGCTACACGGGGCGGGTTATGCGCGACTTGCGCCGTCATCTGAGTGGCATTGCAGCTGGAGCGCTGCGCGAACAAATCTGCGATGCGCTGGTGCTGACAGGGCGGCTGCTGGATCAGAAACCGAAGGATAAGAACAAGATCTACAGCCTGCATGAACCCGAGGTCGATTGTATCTCGAAGGGCAAGGCGCGTGTGCGCTATGAATTTGGCACCAAGGTCACTATCGCGGCGACCATCGAGGAAGGCTTCATTGTCGGGGCACGCTCGTTGCCTGGCAACCCATATGACGGGCACACTCTGCAAGATGCACTGGCTCAGGTCGAAGTGCTGACTGACATCCGCCCCTCACTGGCCGTGGTGGATCGTGGCTATCGCGGCCATGGTGTGACGCGAACCCGCGTCCTGATCAGCGGAACGCGCAAAGGCATCACGCCCATGCTGGCAAAACTGTTGCGAAGGCGCAGCGCCATCGAAGCCGAGATCGGACACATGAAAACTGACGGTCGACTGACACGCTGCCCCCTCAAGGGCACTGGAGGAGATGCGATCTTCGCTGTTCTCTGTGCCTGCGGCCACAATATCCGCAAGATACTGGCCCATCTCAGGGCTATTTTTGCGCTCATCATCGCCGCGCTCCTGGCCGCTATACGGCACCGTCCGACCAATCAAATCGAGCCACAAGCAGCTTGAGCAGGCAAAATACGTTGTTCAGGATGAACTACTTCGACTTGCCAATAAACATTGAAGATTCGGTCGTGGTCACAAAAAATCCTCATTCGGTGTAGTAGGCGTGATTTATGCTGACAGCGGTGGTGAATGTCAGTTTGAAACATGAACTGCTGTTAGACGAGGGGTTGATATTCTTTGAGCGTTTTATCCTCGCGGTATGTGCGCCGAATGGGCGCAAGCCAATTAACCATCGTCTAACGCTTGAAGTGATTTTCTGGATTGCACGAACCGGCGCTGTGTGGCGGAACCTGCCTGAAAAGTTTGCTAAATGGTCGAGCGTGTATCGGCAGTTTCGGCGCTGGACGCTTGCCGGGCTATGGGAGGACTTCATACACGCTCCCAACCAAGATGCACCTCAAATTCTCGATGGTGCCGCCATTCGCGCGCATCGCCTGGCGGCTGGTACAAAAGTGGAATTTATCGACAAGGTTTTTGCCGAAAAAGCGGTGGCTGCCCGACCAATTTCTGCGCCTGAGGCGTGATTTATGCTGGTGAGGACATGATGCACAATAGGGAATCGATTAAACCCCGCCTGACTGTTAAGGAGCAAGAATTTCTTGATTTTGCCAAAAATGCCAGACATGGTGAGCGCTTTGTCTATGCCAGCTGCGCAACAGGCAGGCCCCTAAGTCTCATGAGGTTGGCGCATGATTGCTTTGAGGGCGGATTGGTTCATTTGGTGCAGGAAAGGACTGCGGAAGGTTTTGCGTATGTGGCTGTTAAACGCAAACTCCGTTGAATTTATGCCCGCAAAAAGTACGTTCTTTGCGGCTGCATAACATACGGTGTTCAAATCATATCTACACGTCGAATACGGAATATGCTACAGTTCGGTCTCAAACTGTAACTGTGCTGGATGACAATGTCAGATTGCAGAGGCGTGGCTCAAGAGAAAAAACATCTAGGACGCAGGAATTAATACGATTTGGGAATAACGTATGAGATTTTTCGAAGATACCTCCGTTCAGATACCAATTGGCATATTCAGCCTCAAGATCGAGAGATCCAGAGGATTGCGATTTGTAACAGCAAATCGAGCATTTCTTGAAATTCTTGACTGCGCTTCAGCTCAGATGGATGAGCTTGCGACTGCATTGGTATCTCTTATCCATCCGGAAGATTTTTCTTCTTTTAAAGCTACTTTCTTTGATGCGACCGCCAGCCATGAGTCTGTTACCTGGGAAGGGTGTCTTAGAATAAATGAGACGCTGAAATCTGTGCGGATCGAACTGTGCCCTTGTGGCATAGACCTTGAGAACCCACTCTGGAACGGGGTGTTGCTAGACATGACGAATGTCTCGGCACTTACCGCTCGGTTTCAATCAGTTCTAAAAGCGGCCCAAGGCCATATTTGGCGGCGAGATATCACAACTTCCCTGTCAAAATCAGCGTTGAGCGAGCCAAAGGTTGCGCAAGTTGACCCCCTTCAAACCATTGCGCCTATAGATGATTGGCGGCCGATGGTGCATCCAAATGATCTGCCTCAGATTGACGCTGCGATAAGAGCGCTTGAATGTGGGGACGTGAAGCATCAAACGCTTGCTTATCGACGCATGCTTGAGGATGGCTCGTGGTCTTGGTGGCGTTTGCATGCGGGCATCAGTGAAAGATCATCTGATGGTACACCTATTGCTTTAGCTGGCGTGAGCTTCGATGTCACAGCAGAAATGGAGGAACGCGGTCGTTCGCTACTTCAACACAGGGAAATTCTTGAAGAGCTTGACGAAACCCGCGCGGCGTTAGAACGAACGGCTTACGATCTAACCGAAAATATTCCGATCGGTACTTATACAATGGTGCTCAAGCCAAACGAAGAATTGGCAAAATTCAGGTTTATGAGCCGAAAATTTCTTGAAATTACAGGACTCTCGGCAGATGAGGCTCGGGCTGATCCCCTGAAAGCTTTTGCGTGTGTTCATCCCGATGAATTTGATACTTGGGTTCAGAAAAACGCGCATGCTTTTGTAAACAGGATACCGTTCCGAGAAGAGACACGATTGCTGGTAAATGGCAAGACAAGCTGGATTGTGGCGGAATCGACCCCTCGATTGAAGGAGGACGGTACATGGATTTGGGAAGGGGTAATTCAGGATATTACCAGACAAAAACAGGCCGAACAGGCGCTGCAAGAAGCAAACGCACAATTGACAGCCAGTGAGGTTCTAAATGCCAGATTGGAAGAGCGTCAACGCCTCCTTCAGGATATTCATGATGGCTTTGGTAATCAATTGGCTATAGGTAAGCTTCGCCTGAACAGAGGTGTTGCTTCGAGCTCCGATGCCGCAAAAATTATTGAAGAGTGTCTCGATGACCTCAGGTTAATTTTTGCCAGCCTCGATGCGCACGGAAATAGTCTGTCGAGTGTGCTATCGCAAGTCCTTGAACAGTTGAATAAGCGGATGCGCCACCTGCCTATCTCTTTCATGTGGGATATTGATGCAGCAAAACAGATCAGCATGGAGCCAAGAGCTTTGTTACAAGCTGCACGCATTGTACAAGAGGCTGTCGCAAATAGTGTTCGACATGCAAATGCGCAGTCGCTATCTGTCACTTTCAACGTATTCATCCGCCGAGGGCCGTCTTTTTGCGCTGAAGATTTCCGCTTAGGTCCGACGTTATGTCCGACCATAGATACAGACCCGAAGTCGAGATCCTATCTGTCACCGATACCGGTCGCCGTCGGCGCTGGACGGATGCGCAGAAGGTTCGCATAGTTGAAGAGAGTTTCGGCCCGCGCGGGAGCATGTCCGAGACAGCGCGACGCCATGATATTGGTCGCACGCTGCTTGTGCGCTGGCGGCGTCAATATCGCGACGGTGAACTGTCGGGAGATGCTGCGCCGTTGCGGTTCATGCCAGTGACTCTCGCGGACCCTGAAGCCCCGGCGAAGGCAAATGCGCCAGAACCGGCGCCTGTGCCGACTGCGTGCGACCGTGCAGAGATCACGCTGCTGAACGGTCGGCGTCTTTCGGTTGCTGCGACAATCGATCCGGTGGTGCTGAGGCGCCTCGTGCAGGCGCTGGATCCGTCATGATCGCGTTTCCGGCTGGCACCAAGGTCTGGATCGCGGGCGGGGTGACGGACATGCGGCGTGGCATGAACACCCTGGCGCTGGCGGTGCAGCAGGGACTTGGCCGTGACCCGCATGGCGGCGAAATCTTCTGCTTCCGGGGCCGGAAAGGCGATCTGGTTAAGCTGCTGTGGCATGACGGGGTCGGCATGTCGTTGTATGTGAAGCGGCTGGAGGCGGGCAACCCAGGTTCGACAGTTAATCGCGTAAGTGATTGATATTGTTCACACGGAAATTGTGTTTGTGTGACTACAGCGCCGGTCAGGCGGGTTTTTTGAGGCCCATAGCCTCGAAGAGATCGAGCTGCTCCTGAGTGGTTTTGCTGGTCCCGTTGAAAGTGCGGTCGCCGATATGGGCAGTGTGCTTTTGGATGCGTGCAAGCAGATCCAGCGCAGTGCGGGGGCTGGCATTGTGCCTTTGGGCCTTCAGGCGCATGCGCATGACACGGTAGAGGGTCAAGGCCATGAAGCAGATCAGCGCATGCGCACGGATGCGATCCGGCAGTCTGTGATGAACCGGCGCGATCTCGATGTCGGATTTCAACACACGAAAGCCCCGCTCGATGTCGGCCAGGCCCTTGTAGCGCGTGACCGCCTCGGCAGGTGTCAGGTCTGCAGCATTGGTGATCAGCGCAAGCTTGCCATCGAATAACTGCGCGTCAGCAATAGCGTTTTCATCAATGCTCCAGGAGAACCGGTCTGCAGTCAGGTCGGGCTTCACAAAGCGCAACATTTCAGCCTCGGCGACAGCGCGGGTGAAGCGGCTATAGGCCCCGCGGTCGGAAGCACGACGCCCCTGTGCGGTTTTCCCATCATCTTGGGCATCGAGTTTTGTGACCATTTTCTCGGCCATGGCTTCCAACTCGGCGATGCGCGTGCGGCGCTTGTCACCCTGCTCAGCCGCGCGGAGTGGATCATGGGCAATGATCAGACGATGATCGGCAAACTGTCCCTCGGCCAATCCCTCTTCATCAAAGCTCAGTTCCCGGAAAGTACCAATCAATTCGCCATAACGTCTGGCAGGCACGGCCAGGATGAACTCCAGCTTCCGCCCGCCCTGATTGGCCATGTCCGTCAGATGATGAATGTTGTCGAGGCTCAGCAGGCCGCGATCTGCCACCAGGATGACACGGTCAATGGGGAAGCGTTGCAGAACGGTCTTCAGCATGGTCTGCAGAGTCTTGGTTTCGGCAACATTGCCGGGGTGAACTGTGTGCATGAGTGGCAGGCCATCCGCCGTCTGCACAATGCCCAAGACAAACTGACGGGCGATACCACCCCGCTCCTTGTTCATCCCGAACGCGCGAATGTCATCCTCAACCGCGCCTTCCCCATGGATGCGCACTGTGGTCAGGTCATAGAAGACAACAGCCAGATCACGGTCGACCAACGGACGGATCTGGCGCGCCAGGGCATCCTCGACACCTACCGCATTGTCCATGAGCGTGTCCATCGCGCGCAGCAATTGCTGGTGCGTCACGCCATCAGGCATCGCGGGAATGGCAACCGTTTCCAGCCAGCGCAGACAGCCCAACTTGCTGTCGGGTTCGCAGAGGCGGTTGAACACCATAGCGCGGATCAAGGCTTCTGCGTCAAATTCCCTACGGCTTGAACGCAGTGCGCGGCTGAGCGCCTTCTGAAATCCCAATTCGCACCAGAGTTCATGAAGGGCAAAGACATTGCCATGTGCCCGGCCTGCCTCCTGAATGATCTCTGACGATGTATTCTCCGTTCGCCCAAGCGCACGGTTCAGCCCATTGATCAGCGGATCGAGCTTGTCGGGACTCAATCTGTCCAGCCGTCCGAGATTGGCAATGACCCGCACGCGCACCTGTCCGCGGTCGTTGCGGAAGGATTCGACCAGTTGCAGGTATTGGCGGTCGCCGGTCTTGGTGATGCGCGTATACATTGTGTAGCGAAGATATCAGAGTATTCTCCAACAAATCAACAGGTAATATAACAGAGTGTGTGACTACATGATTTCCGCAAATCAGGCCGCCACACCAAACTAACCCATTGAAATTTCGAGCGTCAGCCGACGAAACCCGCTCAAATCACGCTCGGAGGTGTCGAAGTTCGGGGGCAAGTTCATCTGGCCTGTAAGTCAGGATGGGACGGCCGTTTCGATATCCGCCGCGCAGCTCGGCTATCTTCTCGAAGGGATCGACTGGCGCAACCCGCGCTGGACGCAAAGGCCTGCAAAGGCTGGATAATTTCTGCTGAAGCGCCTGTTTTTATTGGCGATCCGGGGCTATTGTGGTAGTCCTCTGCCATGTCAAATACCGCTTCCGAAATCGCCAGATTGCGCGCTGAACTGGCCGCACAAACGGCCCGTGCGCAGGCCGCTGAACGCGACCTTGCGCAGGCGCGTGCCTTGGCATCCTGCACGGAAGCGATGATCCAGGAATTGAAGCTGGAGATCGCCAAGCTGCGGCGCGACAAATATGGCATCTCCTCCGAACGTCGCGCGCGGCTGATCGATCAGATGGAATTGCAGCTTGAGGAATTGGAAGCTGCCGCCACCGAGGATGCGCTTGCGGCTGAACAGGCAGGGCAGGACGACAAGACCAGCACCGTGCGCGCCTTCACGCGGCGCAAACCCGTGCGCAAACCCTTTCCCGACCATTTGCCGCGCGAGCGTGTGGTGGTCGAGGCTCCGACCACCTGCACCTGCTGTGGCTCGGATCGCATCGTGAAGATGGGCGAGGATATCACCGAGACGCTCGAGGTCATCCCACGGCAGTGGAAGGTGATCCAGACTGTGCGCGAGAAGTTCACCTGTCGGGCTTGCGAGAAGATCAGCCAGCCACCAGCGCCCTTCCATGTCATCCCGCGCGGTTGGGCGGGGCCGCAACTGATCGCGATGATCGCCTTTGACAAATATGGCCAGCACCAACCGCTCAATCGCCAATCCGAGCGCATTGCGCGCGAAGGCATTGACCTCAGCCTGTCCACCTTGGCTGATCTGATTGGCCATGCTTGTGTGGCGTTGTCCCCCATCCATGCGCTGATCGAGGGCCACGTGCTGGAAGGTGCGCGTTTGCATGGTGATGACACAACCGTTCCGCTTCTGGCGCGTGGCGGCACCAAAACTGCGCGGCTCTGGACCTATGTGCGTGATGACCGTCCCTTCGCAGGTGGAGCGCCACCTGCGGCCCTCTATTACTTCTCGACAGACAGGCGAATGGAGCATCCCAGCCGACACTTGGCGGGTTGGACCGGCATCCTGCAAGCCGATGCCTATGGCGGCTATAACGGCGTCTACAGCGCCCAGCATAAGCCATCCCCAGTCTTGAGCGCGCTATGTTGGTCGCATGCCAGACGCAAGTTCTTTGAGTTGGCCGATATTAAAGGCACAGCCCGCAAGGGCAAAATGGTGGCCGAAGAGATCTCGCCCATTGCGCTGGAGGCTGTCACACGCTTCGACGCTATCTTTGATGCCGAGCGTGAGATCACAGGCCTGTCAGCCGAAGCGCGTCATGAACTCCGGCGGCAACGGGTAGCGCCGATGGTCAATGATCTGCATGACTGGATGCGGGCCGAGCGGGTTCGGATGTCGAAGCACAACCCTGTCGCCAAGGCCATAAACTACATGCTCGAGGAGAAAGGCCGCTGGGAAGCGTTCACGCGTTTCCTGGATGACGGCCGCCTCTGCTTAACGAATAACGCCGCTGAGCGCGCTCTCAGGGGTGTCGCATTGGGAAGAAAGTCATGGCTTTTTGCAGGGTCTGAACGCGGTGGCGATCGGGCGGCCTTCATGTATACCCTCATCATGACGGCAAAAATGAACGATATCGACCCCCAGTCTTGGATGGCCGACGTCCTGGCAACGCTGCCGGATATGCCCGTGTCGCGCGTGCATGAATTGCTTCCTTGGAACTGGAAGGCCCGATATATGGCTCAGGCAGCCTGAACATGCATCTGAACAAGGTTCACGCCGTCAAAACCGTTGATCGCGTTGCGGCAGAACTGGGCGAAACGGTCGATCGCCTCCATGATCTCGCCATCAGCATGGAGCCCGAAGATGGCATCATCTGGGTCTATGGCACTGAAGAGGTCGAGGTCCTGGCTTTCACCCCGTTCGGTGTAGAAACGCTCGTCGAGATGATCGCCATGGAACGCGACCGTCAGGCCTGAACCACGGCGGCCTTCACCGGATGGATACCTTTCAACGTTGAAAACAATGAAAGTTGGTTCGCAATTCGGGATGATAGATGCGGTTTTGATGCAGAAAGAATAACACCGGGTCGGGGGCTGCAAAATATGCGCTTGCGCGCAGAACAGCAAGGCTGGGAGTTCTATCTTGAAACATCTGACGCGGGGACTTGTGTCAAATTATGTATACGCTAAAAATCGCCTGTGTCACATTAGAAGAAATAACGAATTGTGGCTATGTGGAAACAAGCCTGTATTGGCGCGCTAAAGTGAGCGCTTGACGTTGTGAGTGAACGCCTAATTTTCGAAATAAGATTCGGCTATAAGAATGAACTGTTGTGATTTTGAGATTCATCACATCTGCTGCTTCCGCGTAGCTTAAACCTTTTACAATGCATTCGAGAAGTTCTGTTTCGCGCTTTGATAATGAAAAATTTGAAACTTGGGATCCTGCTGGTGCTCGGGGTACAAGCTCAATGAGTCGCCGGGCCATGATAGTGCTGACAGGTGAATGCCCTTTTAAAACTTGATTTATGCTGGAAGCTACATCAAAAATCTCGTCATCTTTGAGGATATATCCACTGGCTCCGGCTTGAAGCGCATCCATTAACTTCTGGGAACTCGTTATAACAGAGACGACCAGAATAGGAACCTCTGGAAAGCATGCCCGCAATTCTGAAATTACCTTTGTCCCATCCATATCAGGTAAGCCAAGATCGATCAGCGCCAAGTCCAATTTATCATTTAATGCTGTTATAAATGAAATAGCATCGGAACCCCGACTGTAGCAGTAAACGCGCCAATTTCCAGGAATGCAATCCAAAGCATCAGATAATACAATCTGAAATTCTTGCTCATCTTCGACAATGAGCGCGCGTCTTACAGAATTAACGTTCTCATGATGAGGCCGTAAATCATGGTTTGGCAACAGCTTGCTCCCAGTGATTATCTTGGACGAGTATTATATCATTAATCTCAGATCTTCAACAGAGGACGCGCGCTTGGAGCCGGGCCCCCAGCCAATCCTTAGTTCGGTTTCAACGAGGTTGAACGAAAGGGTGCGTCCATGCTCTTAAAGCGTTTCGGTGAAACCCTGATCGTGGGCGTCCCAAATCTGCAGCCATGTGATTCATCCCGTATAGAAGGATAGAACATGTCAGCACCTTTACCGAACGCACTGCGCGCGCGCTTTCAGCGCGACAGCGGCACGGCTGAAGGTTTCCGCGGCAACCGGGTATTGGTGGGCACGCGCGATCCGTCAGCGCGGCGGGGCCTCGCCCTTGAAACAGGGACGCCCCCTTGGACGTGGAAAGCTTGCGCCCTATCAGGCGTTCATTGATGAGCTTGCCGTGCAAGACCCGGACATCATGCTCTATGAACTGCGCGATGCGTTGGCCATGGCCGAAGGGGGGCAGCCGTATCTATCGGGGTGGGCGCCAGGTAGATGACGAGTTGGCCAGAATTTCCTGTGACTGCCCTTGTGTAGGTGGCGGTCAAGCGGCACGTTGAACTGGAGGACAGAGATGGAGTGCGCACTTAAATGAGGAAATTGATCTTATCCGCCGCAGTGTCGTTCACACTCGCAATCTTTGGTTCGTCGACACCCGCTCTTGCGGATGGCGCGATTGTTGGCCTGATGTCGGAAGAAGACACGCGCGTCGTTGAGGAGTTCGACGCGCGCCGTGAGGCAGCAATCTCTGTTGCAATGGAGGTTATTGACGAGGTTTCGATCGAGGTGCTTCGGCAGGTTCTGGTTGGTGAAGTTCTATCATTCGAAGATGGTTATGATCCAAGTGGCGATTGGCGCTGCCGCTATATCAAGCTTGGCGGTGACCCGGCGCTGACAGTGTATGGCTGGTTTTCCTGCCGCATCTTTGATGACGGTGCAGGATGGGTAGTTCAGAAGATCGACGGCTCTCAGCGCAGCATGGGGCGGCTTTATAACTTGCCGCAGGAAAGACTGCTGTATCTGGGGGCATTGCATTATGCTTATGAGGAGCCGATCTGGTTCGGTGATGACCATGCGCGCAACCAGCTGGCGCTTTTATCGCGATTGGATGATGGGCGCATGCGGCTGGAATTCCCCGCCCCGTTGGTCGAGTCTGAGTTCGACATCCTCGAATTGGTGCCGTGAGCCTGCGCGGCTCTCAGGGAAGCGGGGTAATACTCGCAGAGTCGAAGAGCGGACGCTCCTGCCCTTCATCAATGAAGATCGCAAGATCAGGCCAGCGAGAATCTGTTATGAAATAACGAACACCGTGGGTTGATGCACCATAGGGCCCGCAGGCGGGTTCAGGGATGTCTCCTGAGGCTGTAGGGCTGAGCGCAGTCTTATCCGCGGGTGTGAGAACATGAAACGCTATCGTGCGCGGTGCGGGACGTAGCGCGATTGCCGCCCAGATGCATGCGGCAGTCGCATCCAGCGCGCCTGCCGCGACCAGCGTCTGACTGAGGTCGCTGATTTTTGAACCGCTCGGCAAGTCAAAGGGCTGCACTGCAATGCTCATATCCGCTTCGTCATTGCGCGTCACGAAGGCGGCGCGATCCGCGTCCCAGACCACCTGCCAGATGCGGCCATTGAAATCGCAGCTCTCGGCCCATAGCCCGATCCCGCCGCCCTCGCGCCAGTGCCAGGCGCAGTTTGCGGCATCGGTCTGCCACTCTGGCAGGGGTGGCAGGCTGGTGCCATTTGCGAGGCCGGTCATGGGCGCTGCAACGGCAAGGCCGATCAAGCTCAGCAATCTGCGCATCATTGCCCCCACCATCCTTCAAGCTTCAGCGCCTGCCGCGCGGTTTCGTGCATGTGACAGGCCATGGTTGCAGGCCCACCGCCTGTGCCGCCCATCCATTGGGCCTGTTCATACAGGCAGGACGCATCGCGGAACGCGATCCATGCCTGCTGCATGTCGCGCAGGCGCGCTTCAATCGATGCAGCGGCTGATCCCAGTTCGCGCATCTCTGTGTCCTGTTCCTGGGCGATGGTCATACGATCTGTATAGGCTACATCCAGCCGTGCATTCCAGTAGCCGCGCTCGCCTTCAAGGCACTCCATCATCCCGATGGTCGTATCGCCGCCGGGTGTCATCATGCAGGCCGCTGCCGCGCGCCCGACGCAGGCCAGCACCGCATGACCCGAAAGCCCCGGAGACGTCGCATAGGCCTCGTTGACACAGGTATCCGTTGCATCTGGCATGAAAGCCGGATCGGCCTGCAGAGATGGTGCCATCATCAGGCTACCCACAAGGACAGCCGCAGCGAGGCGCGCACCCCCGCCATTATTCCGCTTTTTTGTATGCGTGTTTCTATACAGCATCGATCTTGTCCCTTTTTCGGGCCATTTTCCGGTGGCTGCGGAAAAGGTCAATAGCGCTGATTGGATCCAGGCAAATGAACCGCGACAACAAGAGTGCATAGGCAATGCGCTTGGTTTGCGGCAAGCGTTGGAAGAATTCCAGCATCTGGCTACGCGTGTCACTGACGGCGCAAGACAGTGCAGCCTTGCGCATCAACGCCGTGTAACTGAAACATAGATTTCGGCAGGTCGATCCCGAGCGTGGTAACCTTGTCCATGGATGGCTCCCTTTGTTGGCCGTTTCACAGCACCCAATATGGCACATTGCGATGCCGGAAGCGGGAGCCATCCACTCCATCCGGCCGGTTCTGCACCGAAACCATGATTTCATCTTTGAACTCGAACACATGAGAGGTGACGATGCGGCGTGGCCCAACCTGAGCGCCGCCAAAATCGCGCAGATTCTTGATACTCTCATAGACGGTTGGCCCTCCTGTCCCTCTTCCGTAAAGTTGGGAAACCGGGAGCGCGAAGCCGGAAACCGCCTGTCGCTCTCTGAGCGATATCATATACGCCGCGTCGGTGTCGAGTTCCCTGGACGCTTACAAGACGACGTCCTCGGCGGCGATCTTGGGGTGATCGACCAGTTTTGCGAGAAAGCCGCGACGCGGCGCATCGTAAATTGGCCGAATCCAGACGCCTGCGGGGCGCAGGATGTTGGTTGTGGGCGTCAAAGGCCAATGGAATGCCGCGCTTTTTACGGCCGTCCAGATGCAGCTTGCAGATCGCTACGCGCTACATCCAACCGTAGAAGAACAAGGTGTCTATTTGCTTCCCTGGTTTGGCGCTGATGAAAAGATCGCAGGTCTGAAGAAGCACGAGAACTTGCAGGCTCGTGATCTGGAAAAGAAACTTGAAGACAGCCGCCTGTCACCCCGATCGCATTTCGACGTGACGCGCTTACTGGGCCTCTGCCGTCCCCAACTTTCCTGAGCGGGTGGCTTTGGGGCTGGAAGATACCACCACCTAGATAAACCGCACCACCGCGTATTGAGTGTAGCTGCGGAACAGATGCTGCATGTCAAGCGTCATGCCGTTTCGATCCGTCATTCTGGTCAGTTCTGCGGGCAAGTCGCGGCGCGGGGTAACGTGGAACCGTGCAAGCCAGCTATTGAGGGTGATGCGGGCGAAATTGGGCAAGCGGTTCTGACTGCCAAAATCCACGATATGCAGACTTCCACCGGGTGCGAGGTGGCGCATGGATTCGCAGAGCGCGGCGCGCCAGTCAGGGATCATGGACAGGCTGTAGGACAGCACGATCCTGTCAAATTGCCCGACCCCGAAAGCCCTTTGCGCATCGAAGCCGCAGGCATCACCCTGCACCAGAACGGCCCGCAGGCCCAGTTTGGCGCGGGCGCTTTCCAGCATCTGTTCGGAAATATCCAATCCGTAGAGATCACTGCCCGGATAGCGCCGCCCGATGTGATCCAGGTTGCGCCCTGTCCCACAGGCGATTTCAAGCACATGCCCGCCCTCCGGCACGTTGAGATCTGCGATCAGATGGTCGCGCCCCAGCAGGAACCAAGCGCGCGTGAGGTCATAAATCCGGCGCTGGTGACGATAGGTGCGATCCATCAGGGCGGCATGGGGCGAGGTGCTCATGCGTCAGCCCTGAAAGCGGTAGAGATGCACGCCGCCATAGATGGCCGAGCGATCCTGTGCGAAAGCCGCCTGCGAGGCCGTGCGATCATAGGCCCAGCGCGAGAGCACCGCCTCGGTAACACGACCGGGCAGGATATCCTCTGTGCCCCCTGTCCGGAACAGAACCCGCGCGCCGGGCCGCGCGGTGCGGGTGATCTGTGACCAGAGGGCGTTCAGTTGCGCATCCGACATCCAGTCCTGCGCGTCCAGCAGGATATAGGCATCAAATGCGCTTGTGCCATGGCGCTGCAATTCATCCGTGAACGTGCGATTGAGCGCGCGGATACGCTCTGCCCGCGCGGCAATCTCGCCAAAATTGGCAAGCTGCAAATAGGGCGGCAGGTTGGTCACGCTGCCCGGCTGATATCCGCGATGAAATGCTTGCCACAAAAAGTAGTTTTCCTGCACCGGAAAGTCACAGACCAGCCGCCGCGCCCGCGCGCGCAGCACGCGCACGATATCGCCGCCTGCATCTGCGGCCAGCTTGTCATGCTGCGCGGGCGGAATGCCCAGCCCGAAAAGCGCCGAGCGCTGCTTTGCGAGAAACCGCACGGCGCGTTTGTCAAAGAGCGGATCAATCTGGCGGGTGTAGAACTCCTGTTGCTGTGCAAGGCTTTGTGCATGCAGGACGGGGCGGAAATCCACGCGCGCCAGACGCGCCAGCAGATGCACCGCCCCTATGAACTGCCCCAGAACACCTTGCCGGTAGAACCCGCGCGCAAAGCGCGGGGCATGCTTTTGCCAGAAGGCCCGGCTCTCTGCGTCAAGATGGGGCGCAAGCCTGTCGCGCAGAAGGGCAGGGTTGCCCGGTCTGTCGGCATGGCCGAACAGATCGAAAAACGCGCGCTGTTCCAGTTTCATGGCGGCCACGCGCTTGAGGTTGAGCAGCGCTATATGTGCAGGCGACAGATCAACCGCCGTGACAGAGGCCGGATCTGTCATCAGATAGGACATTGCATTGCACCCGCCAGAGGCGATGCAGATGATATCCGCGCCCGGCGGCAGATCGAGCGCGGCCATATCGGCCACAGGGTCTTCCCAGATCTGGGCATAGACCAGCCCCTGAAACAGGCGGGCAAAGAGCCGTTCCAGTATGCCGGTCTGGTTTGTCGCGGGGTTCTGGCAGACAGCGCCATCAATCCGGCGCAAGACTTCGCTGGTGTCACTCATGGGGTAAGGGCTTTCTGCTCAGGTTGTGCAGCGCTGGGCAAGGGCTGCGCGCGGGCTGCCGCGCGCCCGCCAATCAGGCGTAGCACACCATCACCCGCATCCATGAGCGCGGTCATGCTATCTACCCAATCGCCGCAATTGGCATAGGTCAGGCCAAAATGATCATGCAGCGCGGCAATATGAAAATGCCCGCAAATCACCCCGTCCAGACCCTGCGCGCGGGCAAGATCTACCATTCGCCGTTCGTGATTGCGGCCCCGATAGCGCAGATCATTCGCTGCCAGAACGAGCCAGCTTGCAAAGCCGCGCATTCTTGGCTCGCGACAGGAAAGGCGCGACAGGACGGTATCAAGCTGGCGCAAGGCGTGGTCTATCAGGCTGCCAAGCCGCGTCATCACATGCAATCTTATCAGGCGGCTGTCCGCCTCATCGCCATGCACGACCAGAAAGCGTTTTCCGGTTCCTGCTACATGAATATAGGCATCCAGATGTTGCGCGGGCAGGGTGGCATAATCCGGTATCCGCGCGGGATCGGGATCATGATTGCCACGAATATAGATCAGCCGCGCGCCACAGGCATGGCGCGCGCGGAAAAAGTCGATCACGGCCTGATCTGCGGCGCTCCAATGCGGGAGCATGGGTTGCCAGAGGTCAAGGATATCGCCCACCAGCACATAGGTCTGGGCCGGATGGGCACGCAGGAAACGCAGCACCTCTTCCCCCCGCGCGGAAGCTGCCCCGAGATGCAGATCAGAGAGGAATAATATGCGCGGCCCTGGTTTCGGCTTTGGAAAAGAGCGGTCAAACGGCATGGGGTGAATCCAGATTGCTCAGACGCCCCGTGCATGATGCAAGGAAGCAAAGGTTTCGTGACCGTGAGGTATCAGTTTTGTAGCGGGCTGCGGCTGTGGCCCTTCTGCGACAGTGCGGCAGGCCGGGCGCAGGATTTGCGCGCGGCTGCGGGCATGGCTGCCCGTCATGCGCAACTGACATGAGCGTGTTACATCCGCGCGTCACATTCTGCGCGAGATCCAGATTTCCAGAGTATCAAGCCTGTGCCACCTTTGCCCGCATCGCCTGCAACCTTGCCGCGTATCCTGATCATCAGCGATGCATGGGAGCCGCAGGTCAACGGCGTTGTGCGCAGCTATCAGAACCTGATACGCGAATGGACTGCCATGGGCCATGCCGTGCGCGTGATCGGCCCGGCAGAGTTTACAGCCGTGCCTCTGCCCGGCTATGGTGAAATCCGCCTCGCGCTCTGGGCGGGGCGCAGGCTGGGGCGGATGATTGCGGGGTTCAATCCCGATATCGTCCATATCGCAGTGGAAGGCCCCCTGGGCTGGGCGGCGCGGCGCTATTGTCTGCGACAAGGGATTGCCTTCTCGACATCGTTTCACACCAATTTCCCCGCCTATATCGCGCTGCGCGCCCCGCGCGCGTTCAAGGCCCTGCTGGAGCGTCTGGCGCTTGTCCTGCTGCGCCGGTTTCATGATCCTGCCAGCCATGTCTATGTTGCCACCCCGTCCATAGAGGCGCTGTTGCGCGATTGGGGGTTTCGCGCCCCTTTCGCGCGGCTGTCGCGGGGGGTGGATACAACCCTGTTCTTCCCGGCCCCGGAGCCCGCTGAAGCCGCGCAGGGCATCCCGCCGACCCTGCTTTATGTCGGCCGCATCGCCCCTGAAAAAGCGCTGGAGCGTTTTCTTGCGCTTGATACGCAGGCGCTGGGGCCGCATCGCAAACTGATTGTCGGGGATGGCCCCGCGCTTGGTGCATTGCAGCGCGCCTTTCCTGACGCCACTTTCTGTGGAACGCTGCAAGGTGAAGCGCTTGCCGAGGTTTACAGAAGCGCTGATGTGTTTGTCTTTCCGTCCCGAACTGATACTTTTGGAATTGTTTTGATCGAGGCACTGGCCTCTGGCCTGCCGATTGCCGCGCATGATGCGCCGGGGCCACGGGATATCGTGACACAGCCAAGCCTTGGGGCATTGGATGACGATCTGGCACGCGCAATCCGGCGCGCGCTGGATGCGCCCGGTGGGCGGGCCGCGCGCGCGGCCCATGCCAAGGCGACTTATACCTGGCAATCGGTCGCGCAGGCATTCCTGCAGGCAAAAGCCTGCCCGACCACAAGGGTCAGTCGCTTCGCGGCATCTGCAACCCTTGAGCCAGCATCTCGCGCGCATATTCAGGGTTGAACATGCGCCCCTGCAGGGTGATCGGATTGTGCGGCAGGTTCTTCTTCCGGGCCTGCCCTGCGGGATGCGGCGCGTCCCGTCTGAACAAAGCAGGCCGTGGCTGAGAGTGCCAAGCCCGTGGCGCTGACTGTGCGTAACCCCGCCGGTTTCGTTCAGAATTCGGTGCCTTGAAACTGAATCATTTCCGGGCGCGGCCAAGCTAACAAAGAAGCCGCCATACTGATAATGCAGCAAGGCTGCGTCAAGAAATTGTAACAACCTGATGTCAAGATATTGCCGAACTGGGGTTTTGACATGTCGCTCAATCTGAATGATCTGAGGTTGTTTTTCGAGATTGTCGAAAACAGGGGCATCTTGCGCGCGGCGCGCGCCTTGGGGCTGCCGAAATCGACCATCAGTCGGCGCCTTGCCGGATTTGAGGAGCAACTCAAATCCCGCCTTGTGCATCGGTCTGGCGATGTCTTCGCGCTCACCGCAGCGGGCGAGTTGACCTACGCCCTTGCCCGCCGCGTTGTCGAGGCAGCAAGACAAGCCGAGGAGCAATTGCTTTCTGCGCAGCGGCAGGTAACCGGGCAAGTGGTGGTGTCCGTCTCGCCAATGCTGGCCCTGCATACGGCCGAAGCCGTGGCTTTACTGATCCGCACCCATCCCGGTCTTTCCGTGCATCTTGATATTTCAGAGCGGCTGCCCGAGGCTTTGGGCGATGGCCCCGACCTTTATCTGCGCGCCCATGCCTGGGCATTGCGCGACAGTGCGCTGATCCAGCGTCGGGTTTGCCGTACGCCATTGGTTCTGGTGGCTGCGCCGGGAGTGTTCCTCTCATCCCCGGATGAAATTCTTGCCCATGGATTTCTGGCTTTCGGGGCAGATGCCGGTCAGACCGAATGGCCGCTCGTCGAAGCAGAGGGCCGCGATATCCTTCTCAATTCGCGCCCCTGTGTTACCACAACCGATACAGCCGCATTGATTGCCCTTGTCGAAGCGCGCTTGGGCGTGCTTCTGGTGCCGGAAGCCGCAGCACGCGCCGCGTTGGCAGAGGGGCGATTGACGCGCGTCCTTTCCCGATGGCGCGGAGAGCAGGTGGCGGTCACACTGCTATCGCCACCGCGCCATGCGATGAATCTGGGCCTGCGCCGCACGGCCGACACCATTGCGGCTGTCGTGAAGGCGCGCATTCTTGGGGTTCCAATCGCGGAAGGGGTGGTTCCGGAATTGCGCCCGGAGGCTGTTACAAATCTGTCGCGCCACCCCCGTAGTCACGAGGAGCGCCTAAATCTGGCGCGTCTTGCAACCGATAACGAAGGTGATCCCGCCATGACCCCGATCCAGAAGCTCATCGGCTCTGCCGCGCTTGGCGCCGCAGCAAGCCTTGCATCCCCGGCACTTGCACAAGATGCAACCGGCCCGCTTGTTTTATATACCAATGATTTCGAAGGCGTGATTACAGAGCGTTTTGAAGCCGATACAGGCCGCGAGATTGATGTTGTGCAAATGTCGGGCGGTGAACTTCTTGCCCGTATCGCTGCTGAAAGCGCGAACCCGCAATGGGATGTGTTGATCTTCAACGGGTCATACACCTTCGAGATGCTTGATCGGCAGGGGCAGTTGCTGCGCGATGTCACGCCCGCAAATCTCGACAATCTCAACGCGATCGGGCGCAGTTATCTGGCCGAAAACGGGTCTTGGTTCCCCATCGGTTTGGCGGCGTCATGTGTGATGCTCTACCGCACCGATCTGGTTGATACACCACCGGTGCAGTTTTCAGACCTCGCCGACCCGCGCTTTGAGGGCATGTTCGGCATGGCCGATCCGGCCGTGGCGGCCCCGGCCTATCCCTGCGTTGCGGCCTTTTTCGAGACGATGGGCGAAGATGCCGCGAAGGATATGTTCACCAGCTTTTTTGAAAATGGCATGCGTGTGTTCCGCACAAATGGCCCAACCGGGCGTGCTTTGGCTTCGGGGGAAATCTCGCTGGCGCTGATCACCTCGCAGGTGGCCTATACTGTGTTGGCAGACGGTGATGTGCCAGTAAATGTGGTCTGGCCCGAAACGGGCGCGCCGGGCGTGGTGCGCGGCACGGCAATTTCTGCTGCAACCGCGCGGCCAGAGGCCGCACAGGCTTTCGTAGAATGGCTGCTGGAACCTGCGACGCAAAGCTATCTGGCCGCTTCTGTCCCGACAGATGGCAAATTCGAACCTACCGTGAGCGGGGCGGAGCGTCGTGCCGATGGCCCGCCCGCAGGATCGCGCTTCATCGTTGCCTCTGATGCCTTTGCTGTCGAGCATGAGGCCGCAATCAAGACATGGTTCGCCGATCAGGCGCTGAACTGAGCGTAGGCGGGCGCGGCATGCAGGCTGCGCCCACCCCATCGGGAACACCGACCATGACACTCTCATCCCGGTCTTTTGCGCGCAGCCCGCGCCTTGTGCGCCTTCGGCTCTTGCCCGAAGATGTGCTGGGCCTGATGGTGGTCGCGGCTTTGGGTCTTCTGGTTCTGGCCCCGATGGCGGCAGTCGTGGCGCAGGCCTTCGTGCCCGGTGCCTTTACCGGGCAGGCAGAACGCGCCGGGTTGTCGCTGCTGCTGGAGATATTTGAGCGCCCCCTTTGGCGGCGGTCGCTCTGGAATTCCCTGTTCCTTGCCTCTATCGCGGCAGTCGCTGGTTGTGCGATGGGCACAGCGCTTGCGGTGCTGCGCCATTCAGGGCGCATGTCGCTGGGGCCCGCAATGGATGTCGCGGCCTGGGCAATCATCATCCTGCCCTCTTTCATCCTTGCGCAGGGCTGGATTCTGTTTGCCAGTCGCGGTGGCATTGCAAATCAGTGGCTCGGCCTGAGCTTTGTGCCGGATCTGATCTTCAATCCATGGGGTTTGGCGGCGGTAATGGCGCTGAAATCCTGGCCCTTCGCTTACATTGCTGTCTCGGCGGGGCTGCAATGGCGGATGGACGATTATGGCCATGCCGCGCGGCTCTGTGGGGCCTCGGGCGCGCGGGTGTTCTGGAGCGTGCGTGTGCCCATGCTCTTGCCCGCTGTCCTGTCCGGTGCAGTGCTGATTTTCATTGATGTATTGGGGGATTTCGGGCTTCCGGCAGCACTGGCCACAACCTACCGTTTCCCGACACTGACATATGCGATCTATGTTGCGATCAATCAATCTCCGATCCGCTTTGATCTGGCCGGGGTGCTGGCGCTCTATGTGACGGGGATCATGCTGCTGGCGGTTCTTCTCTATTTCTGGGTCTTGCGGCGGCGGCGCTATGACTTTCTGGGCGCGCGGGCGCAGTTGCAGGCCGCATCTTCTTTGCGCCCCGGTCTTGTGGCCAATGGCGCGGCAGTGCTCGCGCTGATCTTTGCGTTGATCATTCCCATCGGCGCGAGTGTGCTTGTGTCCTTCACAGACCGCATCTCGGCCGGGATCGGCTTTTCAAATCTGACCTTGCGGCATTACGGCTTTGTGCTGGAAACTGGCGGCGCGTTCCTGTCGGCGCTTTCGACCTCGCTCTGGATCGCGGTGCGGGCGGCTGTTGGCGCGGGCCTGATCGCGGCGGCGGCGGCTTATGTCCTGACCTTTTCCGAGTTTCGCCTGAACCGGCTGATCGATCTGACCTGCACCCTGTCGCTGGCTGTGCCGGGCGTGGTGCTGGGCATAGGTTATATCTTCGTGTGGAATGCGCCAGCAGTCGATCGCGCGGGCCTGTCGCTCTATGGAACAGAAGATATTCTTGTTCTGGCCGGGATTGCGGGGGCCGTGCCTATTGCCGTACGCGTGCTCTTGGGCGCAATGGCGCAGGTGCCACCCAGCATGTTGTCGGCCGCCGCCTTGCAGGGGGCAGGCCTGACACGCAGGATCGCAACCATTCTCGTTCCGGTGACCGCTGCCGCGCTGATCTCTGCCACGCTGACAGCCTTTGGTTCTGCCGTTTTCGACCTTGCGATCAATTCCATCCTGCGGCCCCCGCGCTTGCAGGTGTTGCCGGTCTATGTGAACCGGGCTTTCGAGCAGGGTGAGTTCGGCGCAGCAACCGCCGCGACCTTGCTGGCGGGCGGATTGACCGTGGCTATCATCGCGACACTCTCCATGATTGCAAAAGCTGCGCTGCGCCGGCTTTTGCACGCGCCAAGCTGAAGGGGGCGAACATGCTGACCATTAGAGGGCTGACCCGGCGTTTCGCCACACAGACCATTCTGCACGGGATCGATCTGTCCGTACCTGAAGGGGCTGTGGCCTGTCTTGTCGGGCCATCGGGATGTGGCAAATCCACTATCCTGCGGCTTGTCGCGGGGCTTGATGTCCCGGATGGCGGGGAAATCAGGATCGGCCCGCGTCTGTTATCTGCACCGGGCTGGGCGCTTGAACCTCGGAAACGGCGGCTGAACATGGTGTTTCAGGATTACGCGCTTTGGCCACATATGACAGTCGCGCAGATTGTCGGCTATGGCTTGCGTCATCTGACCCGTGCGGGACGCGACGCGCGGGTGTCCAGCCTGCTGGATCAGATGCAGATCATGGCCCTGGCAGACCGATTGCCTGCGCAAATATCGGGCGGCCAACAGCAGCGCGTGGCGATCGCCCGCGCCCTCGCAACAGACCCTGAGGTCTTGTTGCTGGATGAGCCTCTGTCAAATCTTGATGTGCAGTTGCGTCTTGAAATGCGGCTGGAATTCGCCCGTCTGTTTGCGGAAGTGGGCAAGACCGTTTTGTATGTAACGCATGATCCGCTCGAAGCCTGCTCATTCGCTGATCTTCTGGTGGTGATGAAAGCGGGCAGGGTAGAGCAGGCAGGGCCGCCTGAGGCACTGTTTGCCCGCCCCGGTTCGGCCTGGATTGCGACCCTTGCAGGCTATGAAACCCGACTGACAGGGCATATGGGCCACAGAAATGGTACAGATTGCACCGATATTCTTGTGTCCGGGCAGGCACTCTGCGTCCCCCTTGAGGTATTGCGCGCTGGTATCGCTCCGCAAGATGCAGTGACAGTGATGTTGCGCCCTGCGGCGTTGCGCCTGACCGAGCCAGTGCCTGGCAGCCTGGCGGGCACTGTCACAGGCGCGTTGTTTGAGGGGCGCGACTGGCGAGTGACACTGGATATCGGGGGGCAAACCGTTTCTGTCATGAGCGGGCAGCGCCTGCGCCCCGGCGAAATTGCCGGTCTTTCTTTGGCCTCGGATGCGGCGGTCGTATTTCCGGAAGGGGCAGCATGATCAGCAGTGTTTATCGCAATTTCCACATTCCGGATGTCGACATTCCTGCCGGGGCTATTCCGCTTGAAGTGGCCGAATTACTGGAACGTCAGGGGCTTTTGCAACCAAAAGCAAATGGTGCCCGGCTTGAGCTTTGCGCGCATGCGCCCCTTTCGGACAGGCTGGAGGATATTCGCGCTGCGCTTCATCATGCGGGTGTCATCGGCCCTCCGCGACACGAACCAATGGCGGTGCGGCTTGTTCCGGAGGGGCCTGAACTGGCGGTGGTCGATCGAAGCGCAATGCGCTTGCTTGGGTTGTGGGTGCATAAAATTCATATCAATGGCCTTGTGCACAATGATGATGACCCGCCCTTGGTGTGGCTGTCACGCCGTTCAGCATATGCCGAATGGAACGCGAACCGCTATGACACACTGATCGCGGGTGGTTGTGCGGCCGGACACAGCATTGACCAGACAATCAGGCTGGAAGCCTGGCAGGAAGCGGGCATCGTGCCCGCGCAACTGACAGGTCTTCAGCCTGTATCGCGCCTGTCTGTGCAATATCCCAGCGAGCGGGGACTCTTGCGCGAGGTTCTGATAATCTTCGATCTTTATCTTTCAGACAGCTTCGCGCCGGTATGCCATGACGGAGAAATCGCCTGGGCACAGCGCATAAGCCTATCCGAGTTATCCGCTGTGCTGGCTGATGAAACGGAAATGAAACTCAGTTCGGCATTGGTCTGCCGCGACCTGCTCCGACGTCTGGGCAATAGAAGACACGCTCTCGCGTAACCGCGTCAGGGCGAAAGCCTTTGTCCCGGCCAGGGTGAGGGCCACATCAAGAGGCGCAACCGAACATCGTCAACCTGCCGCCAATCAGTGTGTTCCGCCGCACGGTCACAGCCTGGCTCGTTTCACTCACCCATAGCAGCTGAAGGGCGAAGATCTACATCTTCGCAGCATAAATGCCGCATGGTAATTCGTTCGCCCTGAACAACCCTCAACATCCTGATTATGCTTGCGAAATGAACGTTTCTTATCGCCTTTTTTTGCAAGGTTTCGTATAATTTGGGCCGAAACCTTGCAATTTCGGGGTGGGGGATGAAGGCAAAACCGAAGGGTCCAGAGCAAGACGATCTGTTCCGCGCGCGGCTGGTCGAGATCATCGATATGCGTCATGCACTGGTGAAGCTGGCGGATTTGATTGACTGGGATTTCTTTGAGCGCGAATGGGCTGGGTTCTTTCCCTCGCAAGAGGGACGACCTGCAACGCCATCGCGTCTGGTGGCAGGGCTGCTCTATCTCCAGCACGCCTACAGGCTGTCTGACGAGGCTGTGGTGGCTCGCTGGGTGGAGAACCCCTATTATCAGCATTTCTGCGGCGAGGTGTTCTTCCAGCACCGTCCACCCATCGACCCATCATCGCTCACCCGCTGGCGCAATCGCATTGGCGAGGAAGGTGCTGAATGGCTGCTGACAAAGACCATCGAGGCCGGGCGCGCGTCTGGCGCTGTGGATGACAAGAGCCTTGAGCGCGTGTCGGTCGACACGACGGTGATGGAAAAGAACATTGCCTATCCGACTGATGCGCGGCTCTATGAACGCGCGCGCCAAAAGCTGGTGGCGCTGGCGCATGAGGCCGATGTCGATCTACGCCAAAGTTACACCCGTCTTGGCCCTCGCCTGGCGCGACAGGTCGGCCGCTATGCCCACGCGAAACAATTCAAGCGGATGCGCAAGGCATTGAAAAAGCTGCAAGGCTACACGGGGCGGGTTATGCGCGACTTGCGCCGTCATCTGAGTGGCATTGCAGCTGGAGCGCTGCGCGAACAAATCTGCGATGCGCTGGTGCTGACAGGGCGGCTGCTGGATCAGAAACCGAAGGATAAGAACAAGATCTACAGCCTGCATGAACCCGAGGTCGATTGTATCTCGAAGGGCAAGGCGCGTGTGCGCTATGAATTTGGCACCAAGGTCACTATCGCGGCGACCATCGAGGAAGGCTTCATTGTCGGGGCACGCTCGTTGCCTGGCAACCCATATGACGGGCACACTCTGCAAGATGCACTGGCTCAGGTCGAAGTGCTGACTGACATCCGCCCCTCACTGGCCGTGGTGGATCGTGGCTATCGCGGCCATGGTGTGACGCGAACCCGCGTCCTGATCAGCGGAACGCGCAAAGGCATCACGCCCATGCTGGCAAAACTGTTGCGAAGGCGCAGCGCCATCGAAGCCGAGATCGGACACATGAAAACTGACGGTCGACTGACACGCTGCCCCCTCAAGGGCACTGGAGGAGATGCGATCTTCGCTGTTCTCTGTGCCTGCGGCCACAATATCCGCAAGATACTGGCCCATCTCAGGGCTATTTTTGCGCTCATCATCGCCGCGCTCCTGGCCGCTATACGGCACCGTCCGACCAATCAAATCGAGCCACAAGCAGCTTGAGCAGGCAAAATACGTTGTTCAGGATGAACTAATTCACCGTAGGATCAAGTTTTTGAAGCTCTGATCAGAATGCCGCCTCGAACCAGCGCCTGCAAACGAAGGCAGGTTTTTCGAGTCTGAGCTGCGTGAATTCGTTCAATTGGGGGCGAAACGTATGTGGTGCGTGACCTCGATCTCGAGACGCGGGAAGGCAAGTTCATCGCGCTTCTGGGGCCGCCGGGCTGCGGGAAATCCACGACCCTTCGGCTTATCGCAGGTCTTGAGGCGCCGAGTTCTGGAAGCATTCAACTCGATGGTGTCGAGATATGGGAGTGTCCGATCTTTTGTGTAACTGAGATTTGGTTCATGCTTCCTGAGAGGAGCAAGGACGATGACAATTTCCAAGGAACGACCGGACGCGTTGCTGAAGGGCTACGAGCGGCAACCACTCCATCTGTATTACTGATCCGGCTGGGGACTGCTCTGCCTTTGGGGAGCCTGGCTTCCGGGATCCTCTCCCGGCTTTGGGTGTGGAGGGTTGCCAGGTTGCCCAGAATGGCTTCGGTTCGGCCATTCCCAAGCGTTTCCGCAGATGCAGACATCGCTCTGGGCAGAAAATGCTTGATTTTCAAGCCTTGTTTGACAGCCGGGGTGCGAGGTGGCAAATCACATTGGGTATGTCAATTGAAAAGGGCCCCAAGGAAATGCATCATATCACTGGCGCGCCAACCCTCTTTCGTATCGGTATCGCATTACTGGCAGCAATCCTGTCACTTTCCGCCATGTCCGGCGTCCGTGCCCAAGGGGTGGTGGTCGAGATTGATCTCGCGGACAAGCTTGGGAGCACACATGAATTGGCGGTTGCGCCTGATGGCGCGATCTGGGTCAGCCAGATGCTTCAACACAGGCTCGTCCGGATCTCGCCAGATGATGACAGTGTCCGGTTTTTCGATATGCCGCCGGATACCGGGCCGCATGGGCTCAAGTTCGATCACGGCGGGCAGCTTTGGCTCACGTTCCAATTCACTGACGAGATTGTTGAAATCGGGCCCGACGGGGGAATATTGGCCCGGCACCGTATCCCTTCCCCGGGTGCTGGTCCGCATGGCCTTGGGATCGCGCTGGACAATTCGATATGGTGGACCGGCAAGACAGGTGACATGATCGGTCGCTTTGATCCGCAGACCGGGGCGACAACCATTTTCCCGCTTGGCCATGTCCCGGCAACGCCAATCTATATCGTGGCGGATAAAGCTGGGTCGATGTGGTTTACGGAGCTTGAGGGAAGCCGGCTGGGTCGGATCGATGCAGAGGGAAAGCTTGCATTCTTCGAACTTCCAACTACGGATGCGCGCCCCATCGCCGTGTTTCCTGGCCCTGATGCGCAGATATGGTTCACCGAAGAGCGCGGTAATGCTTACGGTCGCGTTACGCATGAGGGCCGCGTTGAAGAGTTTCCAACCGGTGTGCCGGGCGGAGAGCTTGCCAGTGCAACATTCGATGCCGCGGATAATCTGTGGATTCAGTTCAACACCCCGGACATCATTCAAAGGATTGCGCCCGACGGAACGCGAACGACATTCCCGTTATCCACGCGCGACGCTGTTCAGCACAGGATCATCGCCAGTCCGGACGGCCGGATCTGGTTCACAGAGCTTGAAAGCGACAAGGTGGGCTATATCGTTCCGGATTAACCCGCTGCTCGACGCCGCAATCGCCAATGCTCAAAGACGCCGCTCGGATAGCTGCAACTTTTGCCTGCGACTCATTTCACCAGCGCGCTGGAGGCGGTTCCTCTGCGGGCGTGACTTTATCCGAGCGTGCTTGCGGGCCGGGATATCGCACCGATGCTCGAGACAGCGGTGGCGCTTGCCGTGGCTGCCGTTCCTGAAGGGCTGCCGATCGTTGCCAGGGTGGCGCTGGCGCGCGCAACATTCGGTAGCCATACCTCCTGTGCTTGCGTGACAAGGTGATCAGGCGCTCTCTGAGCCGCGCGTGGCGGCTGGCCGGGCTTGCGACGTCAAGCTCGCCCGCGAAATTCCAACCAGCCTGCACGCTTATACTGGGCTACGAACAGTCCCCCGGACTGTTCGCTTCACGTTTGCATCCCCGAAAACTGATGGTCATCCATCAGCGTCTTCAGCTGTGCAGGCGTCAGAAGTTTTTTGCCGGCAGCCCTTTCAGACCCGCATTCGCCATTGTCGCTCGAACCACTGGCGGACAATGGATCACTCGAGCATGGCATCAGCCAGAAGCCGCTTCAGCGCGGCATTCTCAGATTGAAGGTCTTTCAGGCGGCGCAGTTCTGAAACTTGCAGCCCACCATATTTGGCCTTCCACTTATATGGCGTTGCCGCCGACATGCCGTGCTTGCGCCACAGCTCCGAAACCTTCGCCCCGTCTTGTAGGCAGTCTGCTTCGGGCCGGGCAGGTTGCCGCAGCTGCAAAAGGATTCAGCGTGCTGCGGCGTGTCTGAATGTCGCTGATGGGCTGTTTGCGACGCGCGCTATGGGCAACACTCTGGCGTTTCTCTTCCGGGTGGTCAGAGCTATGCCACACTCGCTATAAATTGCGCAGTTATGCTTTATCTTTCGATAAACATCTTTATATTAAGTCTTTTGGAAGCGGTCAGACTATACCATTGCAACAAAGCACCTATACATGGACTACGCGGTAATTGCCCCGTGCGTAGCAGATATAGGGTCAACGATGGACGTGTTAATAGCAGATGATCATGAGCTACTTGCCCAAGCAGTCGCAGAATCACTTTCCAATAACGACGATTTCTCTGTGGCAGTCACAACTTCGTTGAGTGGTGTCTTGATTGAACTCGATAGTAATGAATATGATATCGTGTTACTGGATCTCCGAATGCTTGGGATGACTGGTTTGTCGAGCATAGAGAGGGTTCTCAAGTGTGCGTCCAGCGCCAATATTGTTTTGTTCACTGGCCAAGTAGATAGGCGCTTTTTAGACGATGCGCTTAGTTTGGGTGTGAGGGGCTATATACCCAAAACCATGCCTCTAAAATCATTAGATTTTTCTTTGAAGCTTATTCAGTCTGGCCAGACATTTATTCCACATAACCAGTCCCAGGGAAGCCAATCACGTGCAAGCAACCTTGCATCCGAGGCACTTACAGAACGCGAGCTTCTTGTTTTGCGCCTCGCGGCCGATGGCATGATCAATAAAGAGATTGCACGCGATATCAGGATCAGTGAGGCACAGGTAAAAATGATTATGCGCCAAGTGTGCCAAAAGCTTGGAGCACGCAATCGTGCCCATGCCTGTGTTATATCTCGAGAACGCATGTTAATTTAGGCTTTTTGACCTGCCCCCCGCTTGTCCCTCGGCCATAATGACAATCCCCGGGGGTGAAAGTTGTCGTTTCGGGTTTGGGAGCACCAGACATCATCACAGTGCATAAAGCATGTATTCGAGATTTGAACCTGATCCGCTTCTGATCGCCCTCCTGGCCCGCAGCTTCTGCAAATGCCATATCTTGTGGCCCAATAGAAGACCGCACGAAATCACACCCCAAAAGGGTCAAAAGCTTTTCGGATCACGGGCGGCAACCACAAGGGGCCTTCATCAGTCGTGTTGTGCTCCAGTCGTCGATGCCCGCCAATTCAATCCTCTACATCGCTGTTTCTGCGGGCTGATACATCGCGGACGGTGCGGGTCAGCCGGGTGGCTGTGACCGGCTTGGAGAGTATCGCTGCGAATTCTGGCGCCGGGACGTCGCCCAGCGTGTCGGGCCGGGCGGTGACCAGCACCACCGGGACTGGTGGCGAAACTGTGCCAGCATGGCGGGCAAGCGCCCGGCCGTCCATGCCCTCCATGTGCAGATCGGTCACCAGCGCCGACCAGAACCCGGGCGCCGCCGATAGTGCCTCGGCCGCCTCCTCGGGGTCAGAGAAGGCGACGGCTGCCGCCCCGGCCCTCTCCAGCATTTCTGCCAGAACTTCCGCCACATCCACCAGATCATCCACCACGAGTACGTTCAGACCGCGCAGCAGCTTGGCCGGGGGGGCGGCGGCCACCGGAACCGTGGGGTTCCGCGCTCCCTGGTTTGTGTCGGCGGGCGCTGCGGCTGGCCAGGCCACGGTCATGGTGGTTCCCTGGCCGGGCGTACTCTCTACCCAAAGCGCCGCGCGGTTGGTCTGCAGAATAGTAGCGACGATCGGCAACCCCAGCCCGATGCCAGCCTTGCCTTTGGTGCTGAAATTGGCCCAGAACATCCGGGCACGCACCGCGTCCGAGATTCCTGTGCCCGTGTCGTTGATGGTGAAAAACGCCATGGGCACCCCGGCGGGCAGCGGGAAGCCGGCATCGGGGGCGCGCGGCGGCGGGGAGGTGCCGGGCGGCAAGGTGGCCAAAGTCACCATCGCCGGTCTCTCCGGTGCCCCCGCATCGCACGCATTAATGGCAAGGTTTACGACCACTTGGGCGAATTCGGTCGGGTTGGCCCAGACCGTCTGCCCCGCCTCGGACAATTCGATGCGCACGCCATGCCGTGCAATCCGCCGCTGGCCCAGCAGATCCACTGCGTTGCGCAGGAGTTGGCCCAGATCCTGCCCCGCGCGCGGCACCTCCGGGCGGATCAGCCCGCCCATTCCGGCGGTCAGGTTGCGCGCCATGTCCACGGAGCGGCGGATGCGTTCCAGCCCGCCCAGCAGGCCCGGTTGTCCGACGGCCTGCAACTCAAGAAGTTCGACCGTGCCCGCCACCACCGCGATCAGGTTGTTGAGGTCATGCGACACGCCCCCGGCGACATGCGCCACCGTGTCGCGCTGCTGTGCGCGCTGCAACTCCTCGCGCAGCTGCGCCTGTTCCTCCTGTGCCTGTGCCCGTGCGGTCATCTCGGCGGTGATGTCGAAGCTCACGCCCGACAGGGCCGTCGGTGTGCCATCCGCATCGCGCGCACTGACGCCAGCGTGCACCTGCAGCCAGATCCACTCCCCGCTGCCCAGCCGCCTGCGGTAGGTCAGGATCTGTTGTTCCACCGCGCCAGCCTCCAGCGCAGCCACCGCAGCCCGCACCTGCGCCACATCCTCAGGATAAACCGTCAGGATCCAATCATCACTGGGCATGTCGCGTTCGTTGGGCCTGTGACCGGCGAATGCGGCCCAGTGGGGGTCGAACTCTGACCGACGGATGATAAGGTCGCGCCGCCAAGTATAGCCCCGCGCGGCCTCCAGCACCGTCGTCAATTTCTGTTCGGTGCGCTTCAGATCGTCGATATCGACAAGGATGCCTTCCCAAATCACCGACCCGTCGTCAGTTTCGCGCGGGACCGACTCCGCCCGGATCCATCGCGTTTCGCCGTTCACAACACAGCGGGCCTCGCCGGAAAAGGGTTGGCGTCTGGCGAAAGCTTCGGCGTTGAGCTTCAGCCATTGCGGGCGATCCTCAGGATGCACGCGTGAAAAGCTGGTCATCGGGTCGCCTGCTGCCTCCTCGGGTGTCAGCTCCAGCATATGCCGGAACTGTTTGCTGACGAAGGCGAACTCGGCCAGCTGCGCACCCGGCCGCAGCACCATTGTATAGGCACCGGCGGGCATGTTCTCGGTTAGTGCGAAGGCCGTCTGCTCATTCTCGCGGCGCTCCGCCTCCAGCGCCGCTTCGGCGGCCCGCGTCGGCGTCAGATCCTGAAATGTGACGATCACCAGATTGCCCTGAAGCGCGAAACCGATCAGCACGTCACGCGACCGGCCTGCCTTATCGATGATCCTGTATTCTCCGGGTGGCGCGACCGTATTCGTCGCCTGCCTCGTTATGATCTCATCCCGCCAGCGGGCGATCACCTCTCGGCGATAGTCGGGATCCGGATAGGCCCGCTCCGCCCAAGCCGCCACACTCGGCACATCCGCCAGCGTGTAACCAAAAGTGGCGGTGAAACTCGGATTGGCAAAGCGCACCCTATCCCCTCCGCCCAACTCGTGTACCACCATAGGGACAGGCAGCATACCGAGTAGCGCCCAAATATTCACATCTTCGCCAACAGAATCTTCGGGCTTGGCGACTGGCAGGGGCGTCTGTCCTGTAGGCGGTTGGGTCACGACATGGTCTTTCATTTTATTTTATTTAACCTTTAAACAATACCCCGTATCTGGGAAAAGGAGAAATCCATAATTAGATGCATCACCAAAACTTTTGTTTATAATAATGGGGCGGCGCGAATAACCGCAGGCCCAAATGCTTTTGCCTGTGCCCGAGGAAAGCGACACCAGAGTCGGAACACTCGCCGGGACGGCGCAGACGTGTCACACCATGTCGCCTGCCGACCCCGCCCTTAGTCCATAAACCCCTTTTGCAAATGCTATCCTTTTATTCTAACCGCATTGCGGGGCCGCCAAACCAGTCGCGCCCCTTTCGCAGCGACAAGAACAAATGGCCGCTTCTGTGAAACTGCGATGCCGCATGCTGACGGCCCCTGATGGCGGCTCTGGGCCAGGCAGGTCGAGAATCGCGCCATGGCGTGCCACTTTGCAAACTCCGCTTTCTGCCAACAAGGCGCCGGTCACGCTGGCCAATCAGCCCATTGATGCGCGCGTTGCCCTGCGGCGGGCACAGGCAAAACCGGTCTTTGACAAGCTGGGCGCTTGATGCGGTGATTGTTGAAGCATCTGTCTCTGGGGCGCGATTTTGATCAGCACTTCCCCCTAAAGGCTGGCGCCATTTTTTAGCGCGGCCACATAATCTTTAGTTGCCGCGTTTTATCTTAATACGCCCTCAATAATCAGAGCATAGATGGCGGCTATTGATCCCTCTGCGTAGCGTTCATCAGCGGAGCAATGCCGCGAAAAAGCGCGTGCTCTCCTTATGCAGCGACAAACACACGTGATGCGTGTCAATCAGGGGCAGCTGATGATCAAGAGAAAAACGAACCTGCAGATGACGGCCGTCATACTTGCAATAAGTACGGTTCCACCGAGTGTCGCGCCGAGTATCTCGCAGGCAGAGAGCTTGATGTATAATGCGGCTTGGGGCTTTGACAGCCCAGGCAACAGATCGGCCCGCGCCAACGCGCTTGATCTGGAATTGCGCAAAAAGGGCGGATTTTACGACAGTTTCCAAACCAACATTCTTTATGATGGAAATACATTTATAACTTATGATTGCACCGGCTCGAATGCGCGCGCGACCGGCACGGAGTCGGTCACTTCGAGCGATGCGCGCACATCTTCTCCCTCGACCGGATCTGAGTTGGCGCTTGATGCAACATCGCGCGGCAATGAATCCGATATCAGAAGCAGCAATGGTCAGGGAACCAACGCCAATGAACAATCTAATACAGGTGAAGTCCGGTCGGACATCGTTTCGAACTTTACCAACACGACAGGGCCGCTCAACGCGAGCCAGGGTGTGACGAACCAGACCAGCAGCACAACGCAAACAAATTCAGGGGCTGTTAATGCCCGGTCTGAAGGTGGGGTTGGGTGTAATTTCTTCACCCATGACCAGACTGCCGAGAAGCGCCCACAGCCATGAATGTGCAGAAAACGGCGGCGATCGGCCGCATAACCAGTGTTCTGGCATGTGCCATCGCCCTATCGGGCTGCGTTGCCATGACGGGGGAAACAGTCATGCGCGGCATCGGAGAGGAGCCGATCCTGTCAGGGCCACCAGTCTCGCGCAACACCACGCCGGTTGATCCGGCCTTTGCGTGTTTTGCCCATCAGATCAAGCAAAGCGGTCGCCGGGGTGTGCGGATTGCTGTTGGTGAGGTCCGTGATCTGACCGGCAAGTATATTGAGGCCGAAGGTGGCAGTGTCATCACCCAGGGTGGGGCACATATGGTGATGTCTGCTCTTGGCAAGCTGGATGACTCGATCATTTTGGTGGAACGGGTGGCATCCGATATCGCTGAAAGGGAGTTGGTTTACATCGATCGCCGCCAGCTTGGCGATGGCGCGCAGCATGAGGTTCCGGGCGAAGAAAATCTGGTTCCCTGGCTGCCCTATTTTGGCGGCACCATCCTGCGCTCGGATTACTTTATCGTAGGCGCGATCACCGAGCTGAACTGGAACCTGTCCTCTGGCGGGATTGAGGGGCGGATCAGTGGCTTTGGCGCGCGGACGCGCAGCATGGCGATGAATGTGGCTGTCGATCTGCGGATCGTAGACACCAAGTCAATGAAAGTCGTGGGCACCACAAGCCTGCAAAAGCAGATCACGGGTCGCGAAGTTGGTGCGGATGTCTATCGCTTCCTTGGCAATTACCTGTTCGATCTGAACACTGGCCAGCGCATGCAGGAGCCGGTGCAACTGGCTGTGCGTACGACGCTGGAATTGGCTGTGCTGGAACTGGCGGGCAAGGTCACACGGTCTGACCCCGCGCGCTGTGTGGCCGCGGCCGACGCGCTGGTTCTGCAGCAGATCGGCGCAGAGCAGCCCTCGTCCCCACGGTGGCTGCCCCGCGCGCTGCTGACAACGGGACTAGGCACATGAGTTTTGAGCGCAATATTTTGGGCAAGGTTATGCCTCGCGCGCAAAAAAACATCAGAAGGCGGATGCAAATCGCCCCCTGATGACAAGGCGCCAAGCCGGCGTTTCGAACTGTTTGAACGTAACAAGAGAAGGGTCATGACATGACACAAATCCAACAGGGAAAGACGCGCACAACGCGTCGTCTTGTCCGCCTTATGGGCGGGGCGAGTATCGCGGTACTGGCCGCCTATGGGCCGGCCATGGCGCAGGTGGTGAACATCACGCTGGATGCGACCCAGGTGGCGCCCGCTGACGCCTTCACCGCAGCCAATGTGACCGGGTTCGACACCACGGGGAACACCACGCAGGAAAGCCGCGCGACGGTCGAGGCGACGATCGCAGGTAGCGTACTGCAATCACAGACCGCTGTCGACGGAACCACATCCGAAAGCTCGGTGGATATTGGGTCGAACCAGCTCGAGGCAACCGCGCGGGGAAACGTCTTCACGCTGGAGGCGCAGAACCTCGGCAACGGGGATAACGGCACGCTGGGGATCCTGACCGGGCAGTTCGCCGACGGCCAGGTGCGCACCAGCATCACGGGATCGGGCCTGACCATCACCGGCCAGGGTGGGGCAACCGAGGCCTCCTTGGACGCCAGCAACAACACGCTTGCGGCGCGGACCACCATCAACCAGGCGACGACCGTGTTTTCGGATGATATCGCTGCCAACCTGGCGGATCAGCTTGCTCAGTCCGCTCAGGGGTTCGGCGCGGCTGGTAATGCTCCCGTCACCCTGACCCGTGGGGATCTCAACGCTGAACTCCTCTCGGTCGATGGCGGCGGCAGCGTCGTGGCCAGCACGCAGGCGGTGTCGGGCGGTGGCCTGACCTCGGAGGCGGTGATCGATGACAGCGACATCACCATCGCACTGAGCGGGGGCGCAACCAACGACGCAGGCGAAAGCGCCCTGACGGTAGAGGGCAACGAGCTGCGCGCCACGCTGACCGGCAATCAGGCGGTCACGGGCACCGACCTGTCGGTGGACACGCAGTTCAATTCCTCTGCAGGGGTGTTCAGCCAGCAGCAGATCGGCGATGGCACCGGGGACGTCAATCTGAACGCCGATGTCACCGAGTCCACCCTGTCGGTCACGCTGACTGACGCCACCGATTCGTCGCTGGCTGTGTCCGAGAACCTGATCGGGGCACAGGCGCGCGGCAACGTCGCCACGCTGGACGGGAACGGGCTGAACGGAATTGGCAACGAAGGCACGTTCCTGAGTGTCAGCGCCAATGACATCACGGCGGCGGGCACCGATGGGGGGGTGATCACCGTGGACAATGCTGGAAGCCTCAGCTTCAGTGACGGTGCTGGCGGAGACAGCGCCTTCGGCTTCCTCGCAGCAACGCAGCAGGCGGTGGAGAGCGAGAATACCACGGGCTTCATCCGCGCCCAGAACGAGGAGACCGCGCTCACCGTTTCCTCGGCGGATGTCCTGCGCTCGTCGGTCAATGTCGATGACAACACCTTCTTCGCGCTGGCCTCCGCCAACACCGGCGGCACCGGGATCGACCTGAGCGCCACCAGCATCACCGCCACCGCCGGGCTGGTCAGCGACCAGAGCCTGGTCAACACCGGAGTGCAGGCGCTGCTGGGCACGGATGACGCGGCCGACATTACCAGCGGCGCACCCGTCGCGCTGTCGGCCACGGCCACCGGCGATGTCAGCAACTCCACGATCACGCTGGACGGCAACCTTGCCGTGGCCGAGGCCAGCGGCAACACCGGCCGCACATCGTTGAGCGCCGATGCCGATACAACCCTGCTGTCGAGCGGCGTGAATGATCGCGGCACCGTGGCGCTGGATCTGAACACCAACACGGCCACCGCATCTGCGACCGATTTCGGCACCATCGCCAATCAGGTGATCGACGACAGCTCGGACATCACCGCGCTGGCCAATACGACCTTCGGCGTGACTGCAGGTGACACGGGGCTTATCGCTGGGGAAAACATCTCCGGCAGCACGCTGTCGCTGTCCGACAACGCCCAGAACGCCACGGCCAGCGGCAACACGCTGACCAATCGCATCGCGCTTTCGGGCAATGTGGTCGGTGCGGCGGACGACACTACCTTCACCGACAGCGCAGCCGTGGTCACCACGCTGGGGTCGTTGCAGCAGCTTGGGTCGGACGTGACTGCCACCTCGCAGGCCGATCTGTCGCTCACGCAGGCAGAGGTCGGGGATACCGCCACTGTCGGGGTGGAGGACTCCGCGCTGCTGGTGGACGGCAACGACAACCGCGCCCGCGCAACGGGCAACACGGTTGACAGCCTTGTCAGCATCACGGCCGATACCGCGATTGTCGGTGCGGATGCCGGCGCGGCGACGGCGACCTTCGTTGACGGTGCCCAAACGCTCACCGCCGGGGCCACCACAGCGCTTAGCAGTGCGCAAGACAGCACCGGCGATGATATCACCGCGACCGCGACGACAACCGGCGATATCTCTGTCGACACTGGTATTAATGGTGGTGGTCTTACCTCCAGCCTTGTCGATTCCTCGGCCTCGATCAGCGGCAACATCACCTCTGGCGCGGCCATCGCAAATATCGGCACGTCGCGCATCACCCTTGATGCCGGGACAGAGCTGACCACCAATGCGGCCCTGCTCGCCGCGCAGGAAAACGAGGCGAATGTCACGGCGAATGTGACAAGCGACTTCGGCACAGCTGGTGAGGGCATCCGTCTGGTCGGCGCGGTTTCTGGCTCCGCGCTGGCGATTGACGACAACACGACGGTCGGTGCTGCCATGGGCAACCAGACGCTGAACGAACTGTCCGTCTCCGCCACGACCATCAACCGCACGGACTCGACGGCCGCCGGTTCGACGGATCTGAACTTCACGACCGCTGGCACGTCTGCGGCCAGTGCCGACTTCGCAGCGCTCAATCTGCAGGATCAGACAGGGGATATCGGCACAACCGTCACCAGTACTGCCACGATTGGTGTTGTGGCGGCGACTACCCCCGGCATCCTGACCAACAGCAGTGCCTCGATTTCAGGCAATGCGCTGCAGGGCGATGCAATGTCCAATGATGCCACCAACCGCATCACGCTGGATGGCAGCGCCGGGATCACCGAGACCACGACGGCGCTCGGCTCGGTCCAGCAATCGGGTGCATTTCCTGCGGCTCCGATCACGGTCGGAACCGATGTGACGGGTGTTTTCAATGTTCTGGCCGACGGTCTGACCGATTCCTCGGCCGCCATTGATGGCAACCAGGGCTTTGCGGCGGCCACGTCCAACCGGGTGGTCAACGAAGTGTCGCTGTCCGGGAATTCGATCAGCGGCGAAGCGAACAACTTCGCCAATGTCGGGGTGACACTGCAACCGCAGGTCGGCTCGCAAGCCCTGGCTGATACCACCCTGTCCAGCACGCAGATCAGCGTTGCAGGGGTTACCAGTGGCTCTGCCCTCGATGGCCGGATTGCGCTGGCTGATGACGGAATATTGCGCAGCAGTGCGTCTGTCAGCGGCAATTTCGCCCGTGCCTTCGGCATGGGGAATGAGGGTGTGAACCGTCTGGGCATCGACGCCGACACCAGCTTCACCGGCACCGCCGCCGTGGTGGGCACGCAGGTTCAGGCCGGTGATGTCAGCGGCGTTGCCAGCGTGACTGCTGCGATCACGACAATCGCAGGCGGCAATCTCAACGAAAGCTCGGCGGCGATCGACGAGAACATCGCCTTCTCGCGGGTGATGGGCAACGACCAGACCAACGCGCTGACGCTGGAGGCCACCACGATCACCGGGGTGAGCGGTGCCGCCGATGCCGGGACGATCGCTGCGCTTGGGGATGCTCTTGCGAATAACCGTGAGTTCGACGCAGACAATATCGTGTCGAATTTCCAGGGGCTGCGGAACGGCGACGCGACCGGTACTGCAACCGTTGACGGCACGGTGACCATCGCCGATGACATCACAAGCAGCAGTGTTTCGGCCAGCGAAAATATCGCGCAGTCGAATGTCACAGGCAACCGCGGCAACAACCTGCTGGAGCTGGATGCCGCGACCTCGGTCACCGGGGTGTCGGTGCTGGCCTCCGAGCAGGTGGGCCGCGCGGATGCGACCGAGACGAACGCCGTCACTTCGGCGGCGGCGTTGAACTTCGACATCGATCAGGTGGCGACCACCACCGTCACCAGCAGCGCGCTGAACGTGGATGGGAACCTTGGCGTCTCGACGGCCTTCGGCAACGATGTCACCAACCGTCTGAGCGTCAGCGGCACCAGTGTCGTGGGTCAGAATGACGATCTGTCGGTGGCGGGTATCAGCGCGACCGGGGTGGGCAGCGGCACGTCGGACAACCTGCTGGGCAACTTCCAGTCGCGGGTGAATGACGACGCTAATGCCGCAGCCAACGAAGTGACCAGCGCAGCCACGCTGACGGTGGATCTGCTGGCGACGTCGACGCCTGACGCTGCCGACTCGCTGGGCACGAGCAGCGTGTCGGTTGCGGACAACATCCTCGACTCGACCGCGACCTCGAACCGGGCGCGCAACACATTGGCGCTGAATGCAGATACGGCTCTGACCGCCGGTGGCGCGGTGGTGAACAGCCAGATCACCGACAGCCCGGTGACCTCGGATGTCCGGCTGCAAGCCAGCGTGGGGAGTGCGAACTTCGGCGACGTAACGGGTTCGTCCATCGCGCTGCGTGACAACACCGGCATCGCCCGGGCAAGCGGCAACGATGCGGTCAACGTGCTGAATGCACGCGGCAGCACCGGGATCACCGGTCAGACTGGCCTAGTTCCGGGGTCAACTGTTGGCGCTGGCGGCGTCCTGAATGCCCAGGGCACTTTCGCCATGGCCAGCAACCAGGTGAATACCGGGGCCGTCACGGCGCGGGCCGGGTTTGTTACTGCAGAAAGCCGTCTCGAAGCTACTACTGGTTCCTTAACAGGCTCCTCTGTCGCGATCGGGGGCAACCGTCTGGTGGCCGATGCGGTGTCCAACCGTGTTGAAAACCGCCTGACGGTGAACGGCTCGCCGTCCTCGACTGACGTGACCACGGCGATCACCAGCCGTCAGGTCGCAACTGGGCCCGTCACATCTCAGGTCAATGCCACCCGTCTGGCCAGCCTGAACGACGCGGTGAGCAGCAGCTCGGTTCGCCTGAATGGCAACACGCTGAGTGCCTCAGCGGGCGGCAACGTCGCGACGTCGCGTCTGACCCGCGACTGACCCTGCCACGGAGAGGGGGCGCTGCCCTGCCTCCTCTCCTCACTTCGGGTGGCGGTCTGGCGATGTCCGACCAGTGTAAACTGCCACCCGCTTTTTAGGCGCATGTGCTGCAAATTATCGCGCGGCACATGCGTAAAGGACACGACGCGCCGCCTAGTGGCTTCAGGAGTTATTATCTCATGTCAAGAAATTCGCGATTTCTTCGCCGTGGTTACCTCGCAAGTTTGTTGGGAACTGCCAGTTTTGCAGCGATTTCGCTGACCACTGCTGCCCACGGGCAGACAGTTAATCTTTCGATAGGTTCCAGTGGGTTTACAGTTGCAGATGTGCTCGATCGCGGCACGATCTCCGTCAGCACCCAAGAATTTAGCGGCAGTATCACCGCCAGCATCCTTGACGGCGCGCTCGAGCAAAGAGCGACGGGCGCTGTAGATGACAGCTCAGTCGTGATAGAGGCCAACCAACTGCTCGCACGCGCCTTTGGCAACCAATCCGATACGGAAGCGCAGCTGCTCGGAGATGGTGCAGATGGGCGGCTCGGTATGCTCAGTGGCCAGGATGCCCGCGGCACAGTCACCGCGAATGTGAATAATTCAACGCTAAATGCCGAAATCAGCACGGTAGATGACGCAACAGGATCATCCCTCTCCGCCTCAGACAACCAGCTTGAAGCAGCGGTAACGGTCAATCAAGCCCGCGCCGTTTTCGCAGACAATGTGTCGGCCGAACTGGTCGAACAACTGGCAGGTGACACAACAGCTCTGAGCACAGTCAGGCTGAACAGCGGCGATTTTGATGGTCAGCTTGTGGATGTTGTCGGTGGCAGCAGTGTCGTGGCCAATTCGCAAGTGATACGCGATGGCGCACTTGCATCAAGCGCCACCGTGAATGACAGCTCAATCGCCGTCGACCTGCGCGAAGGCGGAAATATTTCCGATGGGGCGGAGAGTGCGCTATCTGTTGACGGAAATAATCTGCGCGCCACACTGACAGGTAACACGGCAGTTGTCGGGACTGATCTGTCGGTCGATACGCTGTTCCAAGGCTCGGCGGCCGTGTTGAACCAGCAGCAAATAGGGGATGGGAGCGCCCCTATCGCGCTTAGCGCAACTGTGGATCGTTCCGCTTTGACAGTAGATCTCGGCGAGACCACTGAGAGTTCAGTATCGGTATCTGACAACCGCATAGGGGCGTCCACCAGCGGCTTCGTGGGCCGAAACGGAACTGGAGCTGGAACCTTTTTGATCGTTGATGCCAACCAGATCGACGCTGCCGGTGGTGAGGCATCTGTGTCTTTCGCGACGGATGACCAACTGAACCTTTCCGGCTCTTTTGTTCTCGGAACACAGCAGGTTATTGCGGGTGATGATGGGGCCACATCCTCCATCTCGGCACAGGCACTCGGCTCAGGGTTGACGGTGTTGTCGCAGGATGTTTTAAACTCGGCACTCAATGTGACTGCAAATACCCTTTTCGCCACCGCTGGTGGGAATGAGGAGGCGTCTGAAATTCGGATCACCGGAACATCCATCGATGCCAGCGCCGCACTTGGGAATGAGCAGCGCGTGACGGATACCAGTATAACGGCCACGCTTGGGAATGCGCTCGCGCAGACGGAACTGTCCGCCACAGTCGAAGGGGCGGTGAGCGGCTCCAGCATCGCCGCGGATGGCAACCTGCTTCTGGCGCAGGCCGAAGCGAATGTCGGGCAGAACCTGCTGTCGGTGGACTCTGATACGGTGCTGACGCGCACCAGCAACAACAATCGTGCCGTACTGACCAACAGCGATAATGACGCCATTGGCGGTTTTGTCCTGTCCAGTGCGCAGGAATTCTCCGGGGCCACTGCCATCCTGTCGGCCTCTGCCGACAGCGCGCTGTCTGTGACGGTGGGTGAGGGGGCCGCCGGCGCCATTGCCGGCAGCAGCGTCTCGATCGCCGACAACACCCAGATGGTGATGGCCGAAGCCAACCAGATCGCGAATGCGCTGGAGCTTTCGGCGGTGTCGCTCGGGGAGGGGCCCAATGCCGCAACTTCGATCCTGTCCAACCGGCAGAATGTTGATGTCGACTCGATCACGGCGACCTCGGCTTTCACGGCGCGGCTCTCTCAGGGGACACTTGCCGCCGGGGCTGCGCGGATCGCGGACTCGTCTTTGGCCGTGGACGGCAACGAGAACCGGGCCGTGGTCATGGGCAACGAGGCCATCAACCGGCTGAGCCTGAGCGCCGATACGGGGATCGTGGGCGATCTCGTGAATGAATCGCGCGCAAATCTGTCTGGAAACTTTTCCATTCGGGCCACGGCGGTCTTGGCGAATGAGCAGTCTCTGGCTGCCGCGACCGGGCTCACCGCGACGGCAACAACCGATGCGCAACTTCTGAGCCAGAGCGCCACAAGCGTGGGGACTGTTTCGAGCAGCCTGTCGGTCAGCGATAACCTGACCGTTGCGACTGTGACCGGCAATACCGCAACCTCGGGGATTGATCAGACGGCGGGGGCCGAGTCCGGGGCTACGGCTGCCCTGCGCAACCTGCAGGATGCCAACGCCGATGCAACGGCCACCGCGGATGGCACCTTCCGGCTGAATATTCGCGGCAATGTTCAGGACACATCGCTGGCCATGGATCGTAACCGTCTGTTCTCGTCGGTGACAGCGAATACGGCGCGGAACACCATTGAGGCTGCGGCGACCACCTTTGACACGCCAACGGATAGCATCAGCTACAACGCGGGGTTCACGTCTGCAGCCGATGGTCAGGCCCGCGCCGATTTCGCGATCCTGAGCGATCAGGCGCAAACCGGCGACCTGACAGCCCGCACCGCGCTTGGGGCGGATCTGCTGGTGCAGCCCGCGGGTTCCCAGCCGGGCAACTTCACCGGCACCAGCGCGTCCATCGACGACACGTTGGCGCGGGCCGATGCGCTGGCCAATCAGGCGGCGAACCGCATTGCCGCGACAGCCGATGCCGATGCCGAGAATGTCACCGCTGCGATCGCGTCGCGGCAGGACTCGGAGGGCGAGATCACGGCAGAGGTTGCATCGGTCGCAACGGGAGCGGATCGGAACGATTTCCGTCTGCAAACCCGCGGTGGTCTGACCGAGTCCAGCATGTCTATCGATGGCACCACTTTCATCGCCTCGGCCGGTGCCAATACAGTCACCAACCAGCTTAGCCTAGAGGCGGTTTCGCTGACCGGGGCGAGCTTGCAGGACGATTTCGATGATCTTGGCGCGCGGCTGAACCTCGGCAACGACTTCGTGCTGGCTCGGTCTGACGCGAATATCGGCAACCTGCAGATCAGTGACTCGATTGTCGCGGCAAGCGCGGAGTTCACGGCACGGATGACAACGCTCAGCGGTGGTCTGCTCGGGTCCAGCGCATCAGTCAGCGACAGTGTTATTCAGGCGCAGGCTTCGGGCAACCGGGCGAATAATCTGGCCGAACTGGCAGGGGATGCTTCGGTCACGGGAACCGCCGCCATTGCCAATGCGCAGATCAGCACCGGCGATATTTCTGCCGAAAGCGATATGTTCCAGAGCATCGGGCTAGGGACCTCGCTGAACGTGACGGGGCCGGTGCTCGACGCAAGCAGCCTGGCGCTTGACGACAATATCGGGCTTGCCAGTGCCAGCGGCAACATTGCGACTTCGGTGCTGCAGGTCGCGGCCACGTCAATCGACGGGATCTCGAACACAACGAATGTCGCCGATATCGCGGTGCCCGATAGCGGGACCGGGAATGTGCGTGCGCGGGCCGATTTCGCCGTGGCCTCGCAGCAAAGCGCCGAAGGCTCCGTTACTGCCGAAACAGCGATTCAACTTCGTCCGGGTGTCCGCGGAGACATATCGGCCAGCGCGGTGTCGATCTCGGGCAATATCGGCCAAGCGGTGGCGAATGCGAACCAGACGTCAAGCGTGGTCGATCTGGTAGCGAGTGCCGATGTCAGCGGGACGGCGGCCGTGGTTAACGATCAAAGTGGCAGCGGTGAAGTTGCTGCGGATAGCGATCTCGTTCTGGTGCAGCGGCAGGATCTGAGCGCGGTGAATCCGGAGCCGCAGATTACCGCCAGCGCCATCACTCTCGACGACAACCTGTCGATTTCGGTTGCGCGGGGCAATGACGCGGCCAACACCTTGTCGCTGGCAGGCGCCTCGGTCAGTGGACGCGACAACGCGACAGATGTGACCGCGACCGCAGGCACGCTGACAGGGACAGGCGACGCCCTGCTGGCCAATACCCAGAGCCGGACAGGGGGACAGGGTGTGACATCTTCTGCCTCCATCCGGGCCGATGCTTTGCTGCTCTCGGATGACGGTACCAACAGCAACACAATCGTTGCTACACCCTCCAGCCTGACCGCCAGCAGCGTGTCGATTTCCGGCAACTTCGCAGACTCCACTTCAAGTGCAAACCGGGCGCGCAATACTTTGGCCCTGAATGCTGATACTGGGGTGAGTGCAGGGGGTGGCATTGTCAGCACCCAAAGCAGTGACAGCACTGTCTCTTCTGATGTTCGGATCACTGCGCGCGTTGGCTCGGATGATTTTGGCGTCATTTCCGGATCATCTGTCGTGCTCAATAGCAATATCGGGGTTGCACGCGCCAGCGGCAATGATGCCACCAGCCGCATGACTGTGCAGAGTGGGACTGGCGTTGCGGGGCAGAGCACCTTGGGAGGCAGCGCCAGCCTGAACGGCACGACTGGTGTGCTGAATGCTGCAGCTGACTTCGCTATGGCTACAAATCAGGTCAATACCGGGTCTGTGACAGCAAGTGCCGGCAACACCATCGGTGATCGCAGCTTGATCAGCGCGACGACTTCCGGCGGGCTTTTGAACTCGTCTGTGAGCGTGAGCAACAACGCGTTGGTTGCGGATGCGACATCCAACCGTGCGGATAACCGTATGACAGTGTCGGGCCGTCCCGCTTCAGAAAACGTGACGGTCGCAATGGCCAACCGCCAGGTTGCGACAGGCCCTGTAACAGCGCAGGTGAATTCCGGGCGTCTGGCCAGTGCATCCGGCGCTGTCACCTCAAGCGCCGTGCGCCTGAGTGGAAACCAGTTCAGCGCGGGCGCCACAGGCAATGTGGCAACCACACGCCTGACGCGCGATTAAAAAACTGGCCGGACCGGGAAATCGGTCCGGCCTCTCTGACGGCCGGGGCCAGGACATGCTTCGGTCATTTCTGCAACGCGACAAACTTTCCGGACTGAACGGAAGACACCAAGAAAAGGGTAGACCATGAGAAACTCATTCCTGCGAAACGCCTCTGCACTGATACTGATCGGGGGATTGGCGATGCCGTCCCTCTCATCCGCAGCGGACACGAATGGCAATTACGCGCTCCGGGGCGTTGGCTCTGCGCAGTGCTCTGATTATACAGCGGCGCTTAATGGCACTGGTACTGCAGATGCGCAGGTTTATGTCGCATGGCTTGCCGGCTATATCACAGCCCGTAGCCGTCTGGCCGATGAGACTTTCGATGTGCTCCCCTTGATTGCAGGAGCCGATGTCGCAGGGCTTATGAATGTTATCTGCGTGCAAAATCCGGACTCGACATTTGAGAGCGCCATTGATGCGGCGATCCGGCTGTTCGAGCCTGCGCGTGTGGTCGCTGACTCTCCTTTGCTGGAACTCACCCATGACAATCGCACAGTGCTGATACGTCAATCAACCTTTGAACAAGTGCAAACTGCGCTTTCCGCGCAAGGGCTCTATACCGGTGCCATTGATGGCGCATTTGGACCAGGAACCCGTTCGGCAATCACAGTTTTCCAGGAAAGCCGCAATATTGCACAAACCGGCCTGCCAGATGCTGATACGCTGGTGGCCCTGCTCCTGGGAGAAGAATGATGCCTGCGCTCAGTTTAAAAACAATCACTGGAGGGCGATATGTTTGAACGTGCCGTAGTCCTTGATCGTCAAAAACACCAGCATCTCCGATTCCGGGAGATAAGCTCTTTCAAGTATGCAAGCTCGACAACCGCCGCGCCAATTGCCGCATCGGAATTCTCGAAAGTGGCGCGCGAATTTCCGATTGCGTTTGCGCGGGAAGGTCGCTTTTTGCCTGTCGCTTTTCTGGGTCTACAGGCGGGTCGCAACAGCTGTGTTGCACAGGATGGCCGCTGGATCGCAGACTACATACCGGCGCATCTGCGCCGGTATCCCTTTGTGCTTGGCGATCAGGGCAATGGCAAAGACTTCTTTGTCATGGCGGATTTGCGCGGGCTTGATAGCGGTTTTGAAGGTGAGCCTGTGTTTCCGGAGGATGGAAACTGGAAAGACGGCGTGCTTGGCCGGGCAGAACAGTTTCTGATTTCTTTTGAGCGCGAATTGAGTGCCACTCAGGATCTGGTGCGCCCTTTGCAGGACGCCGATGTTCTGGTCAACAAAACCATCACATTACGCCGCGCGGATGAGATCGTGGCGCGTGTCAGCAATGTCTGTGTTATCGACCCTGATCGGATGGCCGATCTCGATGATGCGACCCTGGCCGCCTGGGTGCGCTCTGGCTTGATGCGTCTGGTTCATCTGCATCTTGAGAGCCAACGAAATTGGGAGCGGTTGGGCTGATATTCCGGGCGCGCTCTTGACATGCCGCTCTGGGTTATTGGGTAGCCAAGTATATGACACGCAAGATTGGCCTTGGGTCAACGCAGATGCTGCGACCTGTTGTGATGGTCAGTTGCGCCATCAGTGTTCTGCTGGCGCAAGCGGCAGGCGCTGATTTTGTCGATGTCACAACGCGCCATGAAACCGGGGATACAAACGGCGTGATACAGAGGTTTCGCGATGCGTCCATCACAAGCCAGACAGACGGTGCATTTCGGATCCGCCTCACAGATCTTTCCATGCCCATAGGTTTGGAAGGATCTGGATTTTCCGTGAAGGACAATTTGATTGAAGCGGTTGCAAGTGCGAATAGTTCTGCACGCAGCATAACTGTACAGATGCCTGCCTCAGCGCATTCCGTTCAGCCCGCCTTCGCATATGCCTCCGCGGTGAGCCTCGCTGGTGGCAGGCTTGAGGTAGAGGTACAGGCGGAGCACGCGCTTTTCTCGGTGCAACAGGTGCAGGCAAGTACACCGGAGCACCAGATTTCGGCACTGGCGCGGATACAGGCTGATTTCTCACAGCTCGATATTTCCACACCAACAGAACTGCTGGGCAGTAGGTTGTCCATTGACGGCAATCGGATATTTGGACTCGCATCGGCAAATAGCGCAGAGGCTGTGCTCTCGCTTGAGAGCGACACTGTGCTCAATGCGGATGCAACAATTCTGTCCGTGCAAGAAAATCTTGGTACAGGTTCACACGGGAACGCGCCAGCAGGCATGACGGTGGTTGGTCGCGCAAATGCGGATTTCCGAACGCATGTGGAAGGCCAAGGAAACCTGATCATCGGGAATGTCAAAGACAGCCAGTTGTCGATAGATACCAACACTGTTTTTGCCCAGGCTGCCGTGAATCGGGCAGATAACCGGATTTTTGCGGCTGGAACACGCATCCAGGGCAGCCCTGGGCGAAAAAGCGGCGTGTCTCTCTCAGGGGTAGAAAGAAGCGCGTTCGCATCAACGCAGCGCGCAAAAGCCGATCTTGCCCTCCTGAATACCCAGAACCAGTCAGGACAGGTCGAGGCGGTGTCAAGCTTGACAGCACAGCTCGACATCCGGAGTGCCAATGATGGTGGCGGTCTGTTGGCTGACAGCTCCATGTCGCTGGTTGACGCGCTCATGCGCTCAGATGCTATGGCCAACACGGCAATCAATCAGATCATTGTTGAAAGTCTCACAGGGGTTGAGGCGGCCTCCGCCAGTCTCGGCAATCATCAGCAGAATGACGGGCGGGTGAGCGCGCAATCGAATGTGTCAGGAATAGGTACAGACGCCGACCGCCAGCTGTGGGCAATAGATTCTTTACGCCTGTCCGTGCAGGGCATTGCGCGCAGCCGTGCAAGAATCGAAGACACAGTTTTTCTGGCAAGCGGCAGTGGAAACCGGGCAACAAACCTCATCAGAATGTCGGGTGCAGAGCTGCACTTCGGCAAAGATGCTGCGGCCACGGTCAAGGCATATGCAGATCCCATGGCACCTTCGCTGTCCTCTTCCGAGATTGACGCAGATGTAACTCTGGGCAGTCTGCAGATATCCGAGGGCCGTGCTCATGTGCACAGCGCGGCCGCGCTGCATGCTCGCATTGAGGTTGGCACAGGTTCCATATCAGACAGCAGCCTGTCTTTGAGCGAAAACTTCGTCCAGAGTTTTTCGACCGATAATGAGGCGACCAACCTTGTGGCACTGAGCGCAAAAAATGCTGTCTTCGGGGCCGTTGGCCTCTCCAATATGCAACTTGCTGATGGAACCGCTGTGCAAGCTGATGCGCATCTCGATCTTGTGGCAACGCAGATGCCTGGTAATGATCTATCGAACAGCCGTGTTGCCTTTGATGGCAATGTTGCGCTCTCGGCTGCAAGTGGCAATGATGCTGAAAACCTGATCTCTATCTCCGGGGCCAAAATTGAAGGACAGTCGCGCGCGCCCATGCCCCTGGTGCTGAACGCACCAGAGCAACAGCTGGCCTCAGCTGATTTCCTTCTCAGCAATGTTCAGCAACGCTCGGGTGATGCCCCGATACAGGCCCGCGCCACTCTGAGCGCAGCATCTTTGCTCACAGCGCCGTCGATACATGACGGCTCCAATTTTTCGATATCTGCAAATGCCGTGGAAGCGTTATCCGTGTCCAATCGTGCGCGCAATACAATCAGACTTGGCGCAGATATTGTGACCGAAACATCGGCGGTTATCAGCAGCGCCCAAACAAGTGATGCACCTGTGGAGGCCGTGGTAAGCTTGGATCAGCTTCTGGGCAATCTCGATCTGGATCTGGCAGAACAGCTGACGGTGATCATATCCGACAATCTCGCTATCGCCCAGGCGTACGGTAATGACGCGATCAATATATTCGACATCCGAGCCACAGTGACCGCCCCCGAAGAGGAGATCGCGGTCAACATGACAGGCGCATTGAATTCGACCGGCAGCTTTGCAGTTGATAACATTCAACGCAACACCGGCAATGTGACCGCGCAAGCCTCTGCACTGACAGATACCGCTGATGTCACACCAAGCGCAGGCGGTGTGCTCAACAACAGCCAGATTGTCCTGCGCAACGTGGGTCTTGCCACTGATGCAAGCGGCAACCGATCTGTAACACAGATTATGATGCGTGGGTCTTCGGGATCAACCGCGGTTACAATGTCTGCGACCACGACACAGATCAATACCGGGTCTGTCACCAGCACGGCGCGGGCGCGCAAATTCAACAACGCGCCGGCTGGTCAGATCGGAAACAGGCCTGCATCTTCCTCAGGAAACCCGGTCACAGCCATAGCGACAGGAAACAGCTCAATAACACAGCTACAGCGCCATTGAGGGCCAATTCTGTGTCGATCTTGCAAGATGGCGCGTCTGCACAAGCGCGCTTACCTGATCGCCTGTAGGAATTTGGTCAGGCTGCGTGCGATTTTGCGGGCCGCCTTGTGACCAAGGCTAATCTGTCCAGCATCGCAGGATTTCTGAAAATCGAATAACCACCCACGCCATAAAGGACATCAAGATCACCCACCACCGAAGAGGACGATCAGTAATTGCGCCATTGGCACCGCCTGCCTGACGCTGTCGCGATGATCTATCCCGGATAATTCACGACACTCGTATGATTGGCCATGAGACGGTGCTATCTGCGAGGGTGCCATGACGAGCACGCGCGTGATTTGCATCCGGGTCAACGGCGGAAGGCGGCGTTATCTGGGGCTTGTGAAGTTGCTGCTTCAGGGTGAGCGGGGCGCGATTTTGGGTGTTATGCCGAGTGCGGCGGCGTGAGCGCGTCGAACAGCAGCTTGATGAGGCTTTGATGCGGGAGGCAAAGCCGCAATCAGAGAACCGTTGCAGCCGCGATCTTTCGATAGATTGCGCGAGACAAGGTAAACGCGGAAAGTCTTTGTCACCAGGTCTTGGAACAAAAAGGAAAATCAAGAACCATGTTGACCCTCATCTTGTCGAAAGACCTGAAACTACGCTTCATTTCTCCTGATGCGACCGCGTCATTTCGACCGCATCCGGCACATCTTGGCCAGCCAATCGAGGCGGCGGGTGCCTTGATGACAGTTGATCCGGGTCTTTCCCTCGAATGTCGAGCGGCACTGCGAGGTCGGCCAGCCACAGTGCGTGAAATTAAGCTCTCAGGGGGTGGCGGCTACATGCGCCGCATCATGCTGCGCGCGGCAAGTGATGGGCAAGCCGAGGAATTGGTCATCAATTATGAAGCACCTGTGTCTGCCCAAGAGATGGAGCTGAAACAGGTGCGCAAGCAGCTGGCCGACGCGCTCGAAGCGGTTCAGAACCCATTCGCCTATTATGACAAATATGGCTGTCTGGTGCACTACAATCAGGCCTACGCTCAGCTGCATAGCAGCAGTGAAGGAGAGATCATCGCTGGCATGCGCTTCGAGGAAGTCATCCGCCGTGATCTTCGAAGTGGTCTTATCGCGGTTCCTGCCGCGCAGCACGAGCAGTGGCTGCGCAATCGTCTTGCGCAATGGGAACGTCAGATGTTCACGGATGAAGTGCGGCTGAGCGACGGTCGCTGGTTTCGTGTCTCAGAGCGCTCAGTCACTGGCGGGGCACGCATACATATGCTTGTCGATATTACCGACCTCAAAATCGCGCAGCTCTCTCTGGAACAGGTGATATACGGGGCTCAGGCCGCCACCTGGAACCTCGACCTCGAGACAGGCGAAGGCGAGGTGAATGATCGTTGGGCCGAGATGCTTGGCTTCGACAAGGAGTCTGTTACACCCATCGGCTTCGAGGGATGGCGCAAACTGGTGCATCCGGAAGATTGCGCCGAGGCCGAAGCGTGCTTTTTGCAGTGTTTGGAAGGTTCCGCCACAACGTTTGAGGTCGAGTATCGCTTGCGTCATCAACTCGGTCATTGGGTCTGGGTGATGGGGCGAGGTGGGGTCTCGAGTCGTCATGCTGACGGCCGCCCGCACCGGATCTCTGGTGTGATGTTGGACATTTCCCGGCAAAAGCAACTGGAGGCACAGCTTGCGATGCAGGCCGCTGCGATTACCGCGACCGAAGAAGGGGTGGCGATTACCGACGCGGCCGGAACGATCCTCTACGCGAATCCGGCCCATGCAACGATGTTTGGGCATGAGGAGCCAGCATCGCTGGTCGGTCAGCCCTGGCATACCCTCTATTCATCCAAGGTGGCGGCAAAGCTGGCGGGGGAAGCCCTCCCTGCGCTCAGAGATCAAGGGCATTGGCGCGGGCGGGCCGAGGCTCTCCGAGTTGACGGGAAAACATTTGAGCAAGAGTTGAGCTTGACCGAGATCCCCGGCGGAAAAATTGTCTGCGTCAACAGGGACGTGACCGCGCGTTCCGCGATTGAGCGTGAGCGGGTACAGATCCGTGATCGTATAGAGTTGGCGCAGCGCCAGGAAATCGTCAATCTGCTGGCGGCAGGGCTGACGCATGATCTGACCAACCTGATCGCGATCATTTCGTATTTCTCAGATTCCTGCCATGAAGGCGCTGAGGGCAGGTGCTCTCATGCTTTGAAAAATATTCATGCTACGGCGCAACAAGCGTTCGCCCTGTTGGAGCCGATCCAATCTCTGGGCACCGCAAAGCGCGAAGCCGAAGAAACTGATCTGACGGCACTCCTTGATGAAGCCGCGGGCATCCTGAATCTCGGCGCAGGCCATGACCTCAACATAAAGGTCGCGCGCCCTGACGGGCCAATTATCGCAAAGGTTGATCCGCTCAAGGTGATGCAGGTTTTGCTGAATCTCGGCCTGAACGGTCGGGACGCCTTGGGCAACGGAGAACAGCAGATCGTACTATCCTTGTCATGCAGGGATACTCTCCCACCGTCAGCTGATATTGAACTTGGTGAGCTTCCGGACGAACCCTATGCCCTTTTTAGGGTCAGTGACACTGGAACCGGCATCAATCCCGAGGTCAGGGCCCGACTGTGGGAACCGCATTTCACGACGAAAGGGAATATGGGAACGGGATTGGGCCTTCCGGTCATCGCGGAGATCGTGCGCGAAGTTGGTGGTGCCATCGCGCTGGAAACCGAACCAAATGTTGGGAGCACTTTCTATGTCGCGTGGCCACTGACCTCTCTGGCCACCGAGAAAAGGAAAGCTATATGATCCGGACGGGGCTCTGGCGCCTGCGTGTCGGATATTCCCACGGGCGGGCATGTTTTTCTCTATTTGCGCATGTTTGGCCTTGCAGGCAACACGATCCTGCGCGGCGCTTCTCCGAAGCAACCAATATCGGAGTAAGATTGGGGCCTCTATCATGGCCCGAGATCCCTTAATTTTGGGCTGCGCGTGTTTAGGCGGCGTTTAGTCTTCCATCACTAAATCGGATGTATCGGCAGCGGTAATGCCGTTGGCGCATCAGCGTCGCTGACCTGCGGCAGATACGATCGCGCCATCACGTCCATGGCCAGCCATCCCCAATTGATCAGATTGTCTTGCTCAGCAACAGAAAAGCGGTTCAGTCGGGTGCGAATACCCGCCAGTTTTGCAATCCTGTCGGACGGAAAAACAATGCTCTGGGTTGCAGGGCGGTGCGCGATGTCACGATCGATCTGGGCTACCGCGAAATTGCGGCCATCTTTGGTGCAGGCTGAATACAATAGCCGGCGCCTCAGGTTTCTGGCCTGATCTGTACTGATCGAGAGGACTCTTGAAAGCTGCTTTGGCCAGAACCCGCTCGCTGTTTCGGTAACGGAGAATGGCTTTCCGGCATCGCTGACAATGACCGGGTTGAAATCATCGACGGATTCAAGCCCCATATTGTCATAGGCGCCACCATCAGTAAGCCGCAATTCGCCCTTGTAATTCGGGTCGTCAAAATAAGTGCTGCCGGTCAGGTTGGTCCAGCTTGCGGGCGACACCTTGATCCGCACGGGCGACAGAACCGGCGGAAACGCGCTTGAGGCGGCGACCACTGTGCTGAGCGGAATGTCAGGATCCATGATGCAGCCGATCATATAGTCCGCCATATAGCGCTTTTGAAACCGCACCACCCGTCCGGTTTGCAAATTGGTGGCCTTGAACACGAAATCTGGTGCATCCGGCAAGCTTTGCAGAGAGGTGTTGCCCAACAGGCTTTCGTAAGCCTTTGCCAGCCGTACCCCGGCAGTAGAGAAAGGGTTCAATGTCCCGATCAGGCCAGCGGAAATATCGATTGTGCGGCTGCAGAAAACGCGCAGCGGGGCAATGACACGATCATCAAGGTTGGTGAAACGGCCATTCTGCACGCTCATCCCATGCCATTCGATTGCAAGCTTGGCTGCGGCTATTGAGCCACCGGACACGGAGGCGATGCGCCCCATCTGCGTCAGAAGCCCAAGCTCATTGAGCCGCATCAAGCTACCGCAATGAAACAAGGTCGCCCGAAATCCACCGCCCGACAGGGCCAGCGCTGGCGTATTTCGCTCTGTGGTTTGTTCCAGGTCAACCGGATCCATTGCGATCTCCTTTTTCGGTGATTTCGCGGCTTGTTGGCGCGAAGGTCAGCTATCATTGATGGTCAGCTCGAAATACAGGCGGTGGGGGCGCAGGCGGCGCTGATAGTCTGTCCACTCTTCTGTCAGTGGGTCAGGCGGTGCCGATGCAGAGGGTTCCAGATCGCTGCGTAATACGCGGCCCTGTGCCTTGCGGTGCAGGGCGGCCTCGATCTCAGGCATGGGATGCGCCCAGGGTCGAGACTTGCCCATCGCCCAGGCGGTGTTGGCAGGGATCATCGCCACGAACTCTCTGGCAGCGTCGCCATGCGCCATCCAGCCCAGATTGGCATATGGATCCTCGGGCCGCCCGTTCAGCGTGGCATTATGCGAGCCATGATGCCCGACCTTGTACAAGACACAATCCGCCAGCAAATCGCGCGTGCTCACCGGCCCGGATGCGCTCGTCCATGCCAGATCTGACCAGCCAATCCAGCTGCCACGTTGCGCATCGCCTGTAAACAGCAGGGTCTTGCCGGTTTTCGGCAGCTTGAAAGCAAGCACGAGGCTGGTGTTGTTGACTTCATTGTTCAGCCGCAGCGCCATGCCCTCTGCTGCGTGTAGCCAGTCATCGTCTATGCGTCGCCAGGCATCGGCCGCTTTGTCATAGGTTTGAAAATAATACGTTTTGGCGGTTGCGTCTGGCTCCGTGACCAAGTCGGCCGTTGCGAATTCTTCCTGCGCAATGCAATAGCGCGGGGCAAAGGGGGCGGTCGCCTGATTGCCGCCGCCGCCTGGAACGAACGCTAGAGACAGACTCTGACTGGCCCCGTCCAGCGCCAGCCCGCCGCGATGAAGGTCAAATTTCTCCGCGCCTTGGGGGTCAAGGTCAACCAGCAGCTTGGGGTCGCGAGGTGGGCCAAGCGTAAAGACTTCGGATTGTGCGACATGGGGCAGCGCCACAGGGGGCTTTTTCGGGTCGAGAAACACAACCCCTTGCCGTGCGTGGCCGCGCAGCCAGGCTATCGCCTGCTTGTTGGTTGCGCCTGTGATCGCCATTTCGGCCAGCGCGGCAGGGCTGGCTTGTGGATCGTCGGATCGGGCCGCGACAAAGGCCGCGCGCAGCGCCTGACATGTATCACCGGTTTCTGTCTCGACAAGCTCGCTGACCCTTGTGGACGGCTTCTCCAGACCGGGCAAACGGGCCATGCGTTCTTCCGCGAAGGCAAGCGCGATAAGGGTATCATTGAAGCGCTTGCGCAATTCATTTGCAAGCGCGTCATCGGCATCTTCGGTCCATGCCAACCAAACCTGCCCCACGGAGAGCCGTTCAAACAAGCGTTTCCCACGCGATCGGCGTGCAAAACCGTTGACGTGATCGAGATGTTCATGCGTGACGATGGCAATGTCGATATGCCCGCTGGTGGCCTCATGGATGTCGTCGATGATGGCTTGAATGTCAGCATCGACCTCTGATCCGTTTTTCAATCCGCAATCGATAAGTACATAGACAGGGCGCGATTTGCGGCCCTTGCGCCCGGCAAAGGCAAGCAGGAAGCAATCGCCATGCCCCTGCCGATACATACGCACCTTCACCCCGGAACGTGGCGGAGCCATGCGCGTCATTGCCAGCCCCCCGCATGTCCTGAGCCATGATCAACATGGCGATGCAGCGCTGCGAAACTGGTGGTCGACGCAGACCCCGGCGCATCGAAGGCATTTTGAGGAACACCGCGTTCTGTGGCGTAATGCGCGCGCACCCGCTCCAGCCCAGAGTCCTCGTCAATCCGGTAAGGCGTACGGATCACGCGCCGGATGCGGAAGCTGCGCGTGTCAATCAGCAAGGTGCAGCCGGTGCGATAGGCAAAATCACGGCGCAGCGTTTCGCGCTGAGAAAACGGACTTTGGCTGTTCCACAGTGCCAGCGCCTCGTCCACCTGTCCCCGATCTGCGAGTTTCTGCACCTCGCGGTTCAGATATCCCGCGCGCGACTGCACCAGTTCCACGACATACTCGCGCTCGAAATGGCCCCGATTGCCGAGACGGCTTGCCACGCGCACGGACCGGACCTGCATGGCCGGCAGGTCATTTATGGGGGAACGGCTTACGGTTTGCGGTGCGGTGCTGTCCATACAGATGCCGATAGTCTGTAGCAGGGTTGCGGGTTGTTTGACGATGATGCCCCAGAATAGACGCGCGTAGAAATGGCGTGCATGGTGTATGACCTCACGCGGCGTCGTAAATTCAAGCTCCAGAAGGTTTTGCAGAAGCAAGCCTTCCTTGGTCATCACCTCACCCGCGCGCGCTTCGTTGTTCGTCGCCTTCATGCGATCGCGCATCGCCCTGTTCATACTATCGACCAATGCGTTCTTGTCGGCCTCGAGCTGACTAATCAGATCCCGGTCACCACCGCGATTGGGATACTGCGCGCGCAACTCTTCCAGCAATCTATCCGGACGTGTGACCAAGACGCCGATTTCACCACGAAGCGCATCTTTCACGTCCTGATTCAATGTGGCCTCGTCAAACAATGGCCAGACAAGGCTTCCTTCCGACAGGACTTGCATTCCCTCGGGCACGATGCCCCATGCGGCGAAAGCCTCCAAAAATGCCGCACGGTAGCCATGAGTATCTTCGGGAAACAGATCATGGTCTGCTGTGATTACCGCGCGCAGATAATCGCCGAAGCTTACATTGACAGGCGGCACGTAATCCATTGCCCTGATGCAAATATTCAGCATGTGGCGGGCTGATGTTGCGGCCTCGTCAGCCAGTCTTTTCACCAGGTCGGGATCCAGATTGCCGGGCCGCAAGACGCCGCTTCCGCCCGATGCGATGCGAAACAGATCGGCCACCCGATGGCGGTAAATGTTCAAAAAGGCGCGAAATACGGCGGCGACCAGAATGGCGCCGCGCGCATGTGGCCCGCGGGCACGGCTCAGCGCGGCATTGTCCGGCTCATGCGGGCGCCACGCGCCATTTTCAAAGCCACCGATGGCATCACGCAACGCACCGCTGCGCCCAAGCCCTTTCCCGAATTCCTGGGCCAGCGCGCCCAGCAGGCTTTGACGTTCAAGATCACCTCCGGTGCGGGCGATCTGGTCTTGCAGAACCTCAGGGTGCGAGAAATTCTGGAAGATCGCCACGATGTCGGAAAATGCTTCGTGCAAGGCCAGCATGTCGGGGTTCGACGGCTCGATAAAATGCGGGTGCATCCCATCAAGGATTGCATGGCACATTTCATGCACGATGATGTCTTGCGACAGGCCGGTGAACATCACTGTTCCCGGCGGGGCAGAGCGGCTTTGCGCATCAAGCTGAAAATACCCGAACAGAAGGGCTTTCTTTGCAGGGTCGTAATAGGCGTTGGCTTCGCGCAATGCATGCGGATAGATCCTCAGCTTTGCGACATAGCTGTCACGTTCTGGGTCAGATCGGTCATATTTCCGCGGAGACCACAGCACATAGCGCCCAAGCGCATGTTCGAAATTGCTGATGGTTTCCATCGCGACAGCATACACCATCTGCTGATGAAATCGTGGATCATCCGCAGCCGGGCTCAGCCCGTCATTGAACATAACCTCTGGGGAGTTCAGGTCGATCGGCTGGTAAAACTGGCCAGTTGTCGGGTCAAAATCAACAACCTCCAGATACTCGCCCGATGGCCCCAGACAAGGTGAGCTGCGGTCAATCGGGTCCAGCTCGGACGGAATTGAAATCGTGATTTCGCGAATATTGCGATTGCCCGGCCGGATCGCAGTCCACGGGTCAAATGCAAAAATACGCAGGCGGCGCGGAGGTTCGAATCCATTTGGCATATGGCAACAACCCGAAGAGCGGATGCAAAGTATAGCAGAACAACAGAAGGCTGTCTTGGCCTGAAGTGCAGATTGGGCAACTCGATGCGGCTCCATAGGAACAATGGTGAGGAAAACGGCATAATGAATGAGCGGCGAACGGGAAAAGCGAAAATAATAGTGGAAAGGACTGGGAGGTTAGCCCGGCATGAGCGATGCAAAGATCCTCTCGGCATCGGCAATGTGACGCGCAAAATTGAAGCCTTCTTGGGTCGCATCACGATTATTGCTATTCACTACCCCCGTAACGTTGCCCAAAAGCCCCGGCTCGGAAAATGGGATCGTATCGTGACATTGCGAAAGCTCTTTGAGTAGAGCCAAGCCACCGATACAATTTTATAATCTTGTGAGCCGATATCACGCGAGGCAACAGAATTATCTCGAAAAAAGAAACATTCATGCCCTTCAACGATTGGATCGTTTTGCTACCATGACGATCGCCGCCAACCATTAACTTGTCGCTGACTTTGAACAGCGCGGCGATTTTCGGGATTGGGCGCATCTCCACATCCTGCACCCGTTTTACCTCGGTTTTCTGTGCAGGGGAGAGGGCAGGGGGGCTGCCCCCGACTCGGCCCCGACTCGGCCCCGACTCGGCCCCGACTTGGCCCCTTCCTTCGTCCGCTCGACGATCCGCTTCTCGCTCGAATTGCGCGATACTGCCGAAAAATATGAAAGGACAGCCGCAGCAAGGAGCGCAACCTCAAGGCTCGGAGGAATGCCTTCTGCCGTAAATACCACCATCTTTTTCACATATTGAAAATCAGATGTTTTCGGCAGATCATATCGGGAGGCGCCGGCACCCGTTAAAATAACGGAGCTTCATGAATGGGGGTGATCCGATGGAGAAAGCCGTTCCCGGCCCTGAGCAACGCTTCGTGAATGATGTGCCAGACGCTGGCCGTCGCCGGGGCGTCCTGGTGTCAATAGCACTGGTGCTTGTACTCACAGTGGTGACGACAGTGGCGAGCACATTCGTTGTCGCAAGCCTCGAGCGGCGTTCGACAGAGGACGCCCTGCAAAGGCGCGCCGACCTGATCGGACGGTCCATTGATCTGAAGTTGTCAGCCTACCATGCGGCCGTGCTGACCATTGCGGAATCCTTCGAGCTGCGCGAAGGGTTCGATCCCGCGCGGATCGAACGGCTGGCGCGCCGCGTTGGCAACGTGTTAGATGGGTGGTTCGTCATCACGAGCGGGGACGAGCAGGTTTTCCAACTCATGAACACCCTTACGCCTGAAGGGACCTTGTTTGGCCCCTATCTGCGCACCGACCGCCCCGAACTGATACGCGCCGAAGAGGAGAGCCTGCACCTGGGCCGCAGCGTAACCTCCGATGCTTTTTTCGGCAGACTGGCGAGCGAGCTGATCGTGAGCACCGTGACCTTGATCACCATGCCGGACGATACGCCAGCCACTCTTGGCTTTGTCGCTACTCTGGACGACATCACCGCGTGGCTGATGGAAACCGAACTGGCGGAAGGCGAATTTGCCGCCATCGCTGACGGCTCGCGCCGGGTCATTGCGCGCTCGCAGGACAACGAGGATTTCCTGCTGGCAGGCTTGCCAGACTGGTACATCGCCTTCTCGGAGGGGCGGGATAGCGGTGTCGCTGTCGGGCCGCCGGTGCATGGCGGGGCCGCCAGACTGTTCGCGATGCGCCGCCTTGCGGTCGCGCCGGGCTGGACGCTCGCGGTTTCGCGACAGCTGCCATCTCCGCTATCTGCCGTGTATCGCTCGGCCTGGCCGGCGCTTTCGGGGGTGATGGCCCTGTTGCTGGGCGGAAGCATCGCGACCCTGTTGCTTGGCCGTCGCCGGGCCCGGGATGAGGCCCAGCGCGCAGCCCGCGAGGCCGCGGAACGTGAAAAGCTGCTGACAGAGATCCGCGCAGCGGACACACGCAAGGCGCGCCTGATGGCGGTGCTGGCGCATGATCTGCGCACGCCATTGATTGCGCTGCTGGGGGGGCTCGATCTGTTTCGACCGCACTTGGACAAGCCGCCACAGAAGAAAATGCTGCATCGCCTGAAGGCTGACGGTCATGGAATGCTGACCCTGATTGACGATGTGCTGGAACTTGCCCGACTGGGCGCAGGGGAGGCGCGGTTGCGGCCGGAGCCATTTGCCCCCATCGCGCTGCTGACCCAGGTTGGCGATCTGGTCCGGCCGTCCGCAGAACGCCACGCGACTGACGTCGTGGTTCAGGCCGACGATCTGCCCATGTTGAGAGGCGATGTGGCGTCCCTGCGGCGGGTTCTGCTGAACTTCGCGACCAACGCGGTAAAGGCCACGCGCGGCGGCAGCGTCCAGCTCTCCGCCACGCTTGGTTCGGCTGGCGCGGATGGTCACACAGTAACCTTTGCCGTCACTGACACCGGTTGTGGCATCGCTCCCGAAGATATACCGCGACTGTTTCGCGATTTCGGAATGCTGGAACGCGACGGCCCCACGGCGGAGGGAACCGGCCTTGGCCTTGCCATCTGCCGCCGGCTGGCGACCGCGATGGGGGGCGAGGTGGGGGTTGAGAGCACCCTTGGGGAAGGGTCGCGTTTCTGGCTGAGAGTGACGCTGCCCGAGGCGGACAACGCTGTACCCGAGGCAGACAGTGAGACGGATGACCCTTTGGCAGTTCTGGTCGGCCTCAAGGTACTGGTCGCCGAAGATCATGACATCATCCGGCAGCTGACCTGCGCAAACCTGACGCGCGCAGGCATGCGGCCGACAGAAGCCGCAGATGGGGTGATCGCCGTAGAGCTGGCCGAGGCCGAGGCGTTCGACCTGATCCTGATGGATCTGCAAATGCCACGCCTCGACGGGGATGAGGCGGCGGTACGCATTCGAAGCGGCGGTGGGCTTTCGGCGCGGGCCCGGATCATCTGCTTGACCGCGCACCAAACTCCCGAGATTGCCTTGATGCTAAGCGATCTGGCGTTTGACGCCTGCATCCGCAAACCGCTTGACCTCACCCAACTCGCGGCCCTGATGCAGGGGATATCGATATCGTCAACCGCCGCGGTCTGCCTTGATGATTTCGACGTTGATAATTTGACATATATTCGCGAGACCGACGACGGGGCCTTGCTGCTACGAATGCTCAAGGTCTTTGCGGCCGAGATCGAGACCACCCGGACAGATCTGGCAGCATTGATCGTCAAGCGCGACACCCTCAAGGCCGCTCGTGTGGTTCACAAGCTGATCGGTTTCGGGGATATCCTCGGCGCCCTCACACTGTCCGGGGAACTGCGAAAGTTCGAACGCCTGATCCGTGACGATGACATCGAGGAACTGGACGGCGCGCTCGAAGGGCTCGATGGCGTCATGGCCAGGACGCTCGCGCAACTCGACCACCTGATCGAAGAGACCGCGCGGCACAGTAGCGGGGAAGGCGCATGCCCGTGCGATCCGGGGTGATCCCCTGATCCACTTTCCGTTTCCCTGATATCACCTTCAGACCGGGCGCGCGCCATGGGCTGATTATCCCGGTCGCTATGGACAAAACGCAGGGGTATCTGCCCCGGTCAAAAACAACGGTTTTTGTCCGGCACTGACAGCCGCCTTGGAATTAAGACACGGAAAGTCCGGGCTGCGGTCTGTCAGCCGCCAAAAATGCTGCGAGGCGCACAATCGGCAGTAATGCGGGAGCTGCGCCAAAGCGTGGCGACTGTCCGTGAACGGCCGGTCTGTGTGAGATATTGGGCCGTGGTGAGGTTCAGGCTTTCCGGGTCAAGAACGGGGAAGATCTGGCTTGAATAAAACAGGGCCGTCCATATCTGAAGCCCTGAACTGGCCTTGCGTCATGCGCGCAACTGCTTTTCCGCTGGGGTACGATATCGGGTTATTTTTGAGACACAGTATCCAAACCCTGCCCGCACAGCCTGATTTTCTGAATATAAGACCTTTGTATGTTCCGCCAATCGCTCAAGCCGCCAGTTGTAACAGCGGCCGGGAGAATTCATGCCTGGCTAGAAGGTGGCGTGATTGCATGTTCTCACCACGGGTAAGTCTTGCGTCGCCACGCGCCGAGACGGCGCAGCAGCATCCACAGGGATAGCGCTGCGATCAGTCCCAATGCGGTAACGCTGACAGGATCGGTCAGCAAGACTGTCACATCACCGCGTGAAAACAGGAGAGTGCGTCGCAGGTATTCCTCGAAGGCAGGGCCGAGGATGAAGCCCAGAACCAGCGGCGTCGGTTCCAGACCGAGGCGCAACAGGACGTAACCGAACACCCCGAACCCCAGCATGAGCCAGACATCGAATAGCGAGTTCTGGACGGAATGCACTCCGATCAGGCTGATCACCATGATCAGCGGCACAAGCCTTTGAAACGGGATGCGCAGCAGTGATGCCCAGACCCCCGCGAAGGGCAGGTTCAGCACAACCAGGATCAGGTTCCCGACAATCAGGCTGGCCATGAGTGTCGTGAACAGGTCTGGGTTCTGGGCGATGAAGCCGGGGCCGGGCATAATGGCATGGATCATCAACGCGCCTGCAAGCACCGCCATCACCGGGCTGCCCGGCAAGCCAAGCGTCAGAAGTGGGACAAGGGCGGCCTGGGCAGCGGCGTTGTTCGCAGCCTCGGGGGCGGCGACACCGGCCACAGCCCCGGTGCCCAATGGGCGGTCTTTGGGCCTGAAGCCCGCTTCCGCCCCGCGCGCTGCGAGGGCGGCCAACAATGTCGTAGCCCCCGGCAAGACGCCTAACGCAGAGCCGATCGCCGTGCCGCGCAAGGTGGGTGCCCAGCCCGCGCGCAGGTCGGCGCGTGTAGGCCATGGCCAGCGCACAAGGCGGATGCGATCGGGGCGCCCCCCGGTTTCCAGCGCGCGGATCAGTTCGGCCAGACCGAAAATGCCCATGACCAATGGCACAAAGCCGATCCCATCGCGCAATTCCGGAACGCCGAAGGTGAAGCGTGGCATGCCCCCCGCCAGATCCGTGCCCACGAGCCCCAGCGCGGCCCCGATCAGGATCAGCGCCAATGCCGGGATTGCCGGCCCGGGCGAAATGATGGCGGCCGCAAACAGCCCCAGCGCAATCAGGCCCACCAGCCCGGCGGGCGCGATGGCCGTGGTCAGACCAGCCAGAGGTACGGCAATGGTGGCGATGCCCACCGCCGTGACCAGCCCTGCAAAGAGCGAGGCGAGGGATGCAACCGCGATCGCAGGCCCTGCGCGCCCGGCCAGCGCCATCTTGTGCCCGTCCAGCGCCGTGACCACCCCTGAACACTCACCCGGCACGTTGAGCAGGATCGATGTGGTCGACCCACCATATTGCGCCCCGTAGTAGATTGCGGCCAGCATGATAATCGCGCCCGCCGGATCGAGCGCGAAAGTCAGCGGCAGCAGCAGAGCCAAGGTTGCTGCCGGCCCTATACCCGGCAGCACACCGACCAATGTGCCGAGCACTGCGCCCATGAAACACAAGCCAAGGTTCTGCCATGTCAAGGCCTGTGCGAAGCCGTCAGCCCAAGCGGCGAGATCCATGATGTTCTACCTCAGAACCGGGGCCAGAGCGGCGCGGTGGGCGGCAACAGGATCACGCCGATGAGGGCTGTGAGGCAGGCAAGGCCAATAACAGTCAGTGCCAGCGCACGGGGTGCGCGTTCGCCTGCGCCTATTGCCGAACAGATTGCCGCCAGTCCTGCCGCGATGACCAACCCGAAGAGCGGCAATGTCAACGCAAAGACAAGCACACCGCCAAGCAGCAAGGGGCCACTCATGCCAATGACATCCGAGTGCGATGCAGCTTCGCAGGAAGCCGCGCGCGGCTCTTGCCCCCGCGCGGCACACAGAACAGCCCAGAGCACCCCCAAGGCAAGAATCCCCTTGCCCAGGAATTGCGCCATCAACCCCGGGCCGACCTCATTGCCCCGCCATGCAGGCTGCGCGCCCGCCAGCAGCAGCACGCCCGCGCCCATAATCGCAAGCGCAATCCCCGGCACTGCGCGACGCAGCGCAGCCGCGCCGTAAGCCATGCATCCAAGGCGTGATCGCCGTGGCGGATCCGGAATGAGCATTCACGATTCCTTTTCTTGACTTTTTTTGTCATGATATTCATTTTTGCGCGCAGCCGCCAGAGACTTGGTAAGCCAAAAATCCCTTATCACACCAAAGTCAGAGGTTCGCGATGATCCATAGACGCACACTTTTGGGCTCGGCACTGGCCGCGCCCTTCCTGTCCCTGCTTCCGCGCGCAGGCGCTGCTTCAACATGGCCTTCCGACCGCCCGATCACGCTTGTCGTGGCGCAAGGTGGCGGTGGCAATGCCGATGTTGTCGCACGCATCCTGGTCGAGGCGCTGGAACCGGTGCTGGGCCAGCGCATCCTTGTGGAGAATAACGGCACCGCTTCCGGGATGCGCGCAACCGAAGATGTCAGCAATGCGTCACCCGATGGCTACACATTGCTGGTGGGCACCTCGTCGCAGCTGGTTCATAATATCGCCCTGTTCGAGCCGCTGCCGGTGGATATCGCCAGTTCGCTGCGCGGCGTTGCGATGATCAATGAGGTGCCGATGGTCATGTGCGTACCCGCAGACAGCCCCGATGCGGATCTTGCCGCGCTGACGGATCGCCTTCTGGCCGATCCTGCTGCCTTCCAGTATGGATCTGGCCCGGCAGGCACTACCACGCACATCACCGGGGCGCTTTTTCTTCAACGTATCGGGGCCGAGGGCGTGGTTCATATCCCCTATCCCCGAAGCCCCGAGGCCATGGTCGATCTGATTGCGGGGCGGTTGAATTTTGTGTTCGATCCGTCATTGACTGCGATCGGACAAGTGCAGGGGGGTGCAGTGCGTCCCCTGGGTGTCTCTGCGCCTGTCCGTCTGCCAGCATTGGCCGATGTGCCGACGATGGAAGAGGCAGGCCTGCCGGGCTTTGTGAGCCAGACCTGGAACACGATTTCCGCCCCGGCAGACACTCCCGACGAGATCGTGATGGCATTGAACACCATGATCAACGACATCGTCCAGTCAGATGACATGCGCGCGCGGCTTGAGGGATTGGCCTCGATCGTGCCCCCTGCCAAAACCCCGGCCGAAGTGGATGCCTATTATGCAAAACAGCGCGACACATGGATCCCCGTTGTGCGCGACACCGGCGTGCGTCGAGCGGGTTGAGGCGCTCGAACACATCCTGCCTTAACGCGGCTATTGCCATGGCGCATGACATGGTCTTTTTGACAATGACATTGCCTGCAAAAGCAGACTGGCGCCAATGGCGCCAGTCCCGTTCAATCTGGTTCGATCATGAAATCGAGGTCACGGCGCTTCAATCGCGAAAATGCGCGTTGTGCCGCTGACCTCATTGCCAACCAGCAGCAGCGGACGGCCCTGCACATCGGGGCTGTCGGTTCCCGGCACGAAATGCAGGCCTTCGGCACCCAGATCGGTATCCGTTGCGCCCTCTGGGGTGGTGGCCACGCTGAAATCGCGGGTGTTGATATATTTCACGAAACTGGCCCCGGCAGGATCGGTAATGTCATAGACCATGACACCGCCAATGCGCTCCAGCCCGACGAAAGCGTAGCTCCGCCCGTCAATCTCGCCCACAGCGATCCCCTCAGGTTCCGGGCCTTTATTGACAGACCGCCGCTTGAGTTGCTCATCCCGATGACGATGATCGGCATTGAAGAAATCGGGCATGAGTTCCAGCATGGTTTCTTCCATCTGGCTGCCCGAATCCCAGACATGCTCCAGCCCGTCATCGCTCACACGCCAGATGCCGAAGGACCGCCCGCCATAGGTGTAAAGCGCCGTATAGACGCATTCGGCCTCGACATAAGCGCGGATATCGCCGAAGCCCAAAGCTTGCACTTCCGCCGTGGACAAGGACGGGTTGCACGCGGTGAAACCCAATGTCGAGGTCACAAGCAGATCGCCCATGGCCTCGCGCGCCTGCAGCGCTTCGGCGTCAGGGAAGGCTGTGGGATCAAGGCGCAGGTTGCGGATGGCGAATTCTTCCGACCACCAGCCTTCGACATCGTATTCGCGCGCATCCCCTTCATTGGCACCAAGGATGAAGGTCTCGCCATTCACTTCGAACAGGCGGATCGTGTCGGGGTGGTAGACCCCGAAAACCGGCCAGTGGCGGATATCGACATCGCCGCGGCGCGAGGCATCAAAGCCATTGCCAGACCACGGCCCGTCTGCCGACCAATCCTTGAAACCAAGCGGCCAGACGGCAGTGACGGTTGCCGTTTCAATATCGATCACAGCAATGGCATTGTTTTCCTGCAGGCTCACATAGGCGGTGCGATTGTCGCTGGCAATTTCCACCCATTCCGGCTCGAAATCCTGCGCGGCCGAAGCACCGGGGCCGAAAATGCGCACGCCTTGTGCGCGCAATTCATCCTCACGCCCGTTGAATGCAAGGAAATCAGCTTTACGCATGTTAGCGTCGGTCAGATTTGCGGCCCCACCGGACAGATCGATGATCGTGACCGAGCCTTCCGGGTCGATTGCAAAATCTTCTGCCGGTTCGCCCTCATTTGCGACAAGAACCCAACGCCCATCAGGCGAGAAAGTCAGCGCATCGGGCAGCGCGCCTGCCGAGACGACCGACAGCCGGTTCCCATCGACATCATAGAAGGCCACGAAACCCGGATCGGTGCGCACCTCTGCTTCGACCGCAATGGCGACGATCCCACCGCGTGTGGCAACGCTATTGGCATCAGCTCCCAGATCGGACACATCGATGGTAAATGCCAAAGTCGGGTTTGCGGGGTCGCTGAGGTCGAGGACATCCACCTCGCCAGAGGCGGCGTTGATGACGAATGCGCGCTGGCTTCCAGCGTCAAATGTCACGATTTCGGCGGCGCTCTCCTGATAAATGCCGGTGCGATACTGACCCAGCGGCACAAGGGAAATGGCCGCATCACCGACCGAGAGAACATGCGGGTCTGCAAGCACAGGCGCGGTCAAGGCGCTTGAAACAAGCAATGCAGCGAGAATTTTGGAACGCATCATAGCGGGACCTTTCCAGTAAAATAACGTCCCCTGCGCGTATCGCAGCCTTGCAACAGCTCTGTGACATCTCTCGTTCACCGCGTAGCGTGTTCAATTATGGGCATCGATAGAGCTTTGACAGCGATGCGCGCGCCTGGGCCATGTTGCTGGATCACCCGGACTACTTCGGATTAACTGTCGCTGGACTCAGCATTTTGTCACCCCTGCGGCCTGCGATAGGTGCAGAACGCGCCGCAGGCAGGCAGCCGCCACTCTGTCAAGAACGCCTGCGGGTCGTCTCTGGGAGGGCGCGATTATCAGCTTCTGCGCGGGTAACCATGTCTCCGGGAAGCGGGCAGCCGGTGGCAGAGGGCAATATCCTTTGCTGCGTCATCCCGCCCCCCCGTCCAGGGCATCAAGTCTGTGCATCATGTCCGGTGGCCTCGTCACTGTTCAAGGTGTCACCGACGCGCTGTCTGGCCCGGACGAAGGACAGAATGGTGCGCGCGAATGCAGAGCTTCACCGCTGGCGCATCATTCGTGCACAGCCGACCGATGGAGATACGGACACAGCAGCGACACATCGCTAGCCTGGCAGCCAGATCGAGAGTGAGAATGCGAGTGTCAACGCAGCCAGTAGAAACCCTGCATGTGGCCAGGGCTGGAAAAACTTGTCAGCGCGCCTTGAGCGTAGAATGATGCGCAGCGTGGCGCGTCTGTGGCTCTTTTTGACGTTCTGGCGCAAGCGTGGTGCCTCTCTCCAAAACTGCCCCAGCCGCGCCCAGAGCATTTCAAGCGGCGCAATCGGGGCGCCGGGAGGGGAGATCGGCATGCCACAAGCACGCAGCATTACGCCACCACCTAGCCCCAGAATGACGGGCCATAGCCCTGCGAGAATATTCGCTTTCCCAAGCGGATAGTCTGCCTGCAACCCGGTCACACTCTCCCACAGACCCCATGGCAAAACCAGCGCCAGCGCTGCCAAAAGTGCTGCACCTGCAAACAAGCCGGGCCATATAGGGGTGTCGTCGGGTGTCGTGTCATGCTGCGCAATGCGCAGCATGAACCAGCACAGCACCAGTGTTGTGGTCATGCTGCTGAGCGTCAAGGCTGGCACCAGCGCATCGGACAGGCCCTCTTTGGCCGCCAGTTTGGCCAATGCGCCCCCTGAGAGCGGCAAACCGGATACTGACAGCGCCACCAGCCCGGCAATGCCGAGCGTCAGCAGGCGTGCGCGCGGCGTGACTGCGGCGGCCACACCTCCCACACACAGAAACAATGCGGCCTTTGCAAGGCCATGATGCAGCGCATAGAAGGCCACATTGTGCGATCCTGCGCCGACAAGCGTCAGCAACAGACCCATCTGACTGACAGTCGAGTAGGCGAGCACGGCCTTGGGGTTTTGTTGTGTCAGACCCCAGAGCGCGGCCGCGAATGCTCCGGTCAGTCCCGCCATGACAAGAAGGCTGCCCCAACCCGATGCGGTAGGTATGAAAAGGATCATGCCGATAAGCCCGGCCTTGACAATCGCACCTGACAGCACGGCCGATCCGGGCACAGGAGCCGCCGAATGCGCGGCCGGTAACCACAGATGCAAGGGGATCATCCCGGCCTTGATGCCAAAGCCCACGATAAGCGCGGCAATCCCGACCCCCCCCAGCGGCGCATCGGGCAGTGCGGCGCGTACCGAAGATATCCGCAAATCCTCTGCTGCGGCTGCGCCGATTATCAGCCCGATCAGCAGCGCGGCCTCGCCCGCCACAGCAAGCGTGATATAGAGCTTCCCCGCGGTCAGTGCCTTTTGCGTGCGCTCATGCACCACCAGAAACCATGCCGCGAGCGAGACTGCCGCAAAGGCCAGATAGAAGGTGACAACATCGCCTGCCAGAAAGACGCACAGATTGCCTGCCAGTGTCAGGCACCAGAACCCGCTCAGGATACCCGCTTGCGGGCCAGAGGGCAATGTCAGCGCCGCATGAGCGCCGGCCACGGCCCAGACCAGCGCCGTCATCCCAAGATAAAGCGCGCCCCCAGGCACAGCGGTCAGATGCATGCCAAGCAACAGATCGGGCACAAACAGCGCGCCGGATGCGCCAGACAGAGCATAACCCAGCGCGGGCAGCGGCGCCAGCGGTAGCACCTGAAGCGCCCGATTGCGCCAGCGTGGGATGGCCGGAACAAGCCCCAGCAGCAATGGCCAGACCAGCACGGCCAGCGGCAAGAGCGTGCCAGAATAGAATATGCTCATGGCCCATACTCCCGCGTAACGATCAGCGTGGCCCAGCCCAGTGGGCTGATCGGGCTGGCCGCCAAAAGACCCACGCCAAGGGTGGTCAGTGCTGTCACAACTGCAGGTACGATCAGCGCCGGTGCGCGTTCATCGCCAGTTGCATCATCGGCTTCGGGCAGAAACCACAGTCGGTAAAGCAGCGGCAGAAAATAGGCTGCATTCAGCAATGTCGAGGCGACAAGAACCCCCAAAACCCAGGGTGCGCCTGCCTCCAGCCCACCGAGCCCAAGATAGACCTTGCTGACAAACCCGGCGAGGGGTGGCAACCCGATCATGCCCATCGCCCCCAGACTGAAACAGGCCGAAGTCCAGGGCATGCGTGGCCCCAGACCGTTCAACCCGGTGATGGTCTTGACACCCGCGCGTTCGTCATAGATGCCCGCGCAGAAAAACAGGGTGATCTTCATCAGGCCCTGGTGGATCAGATGCACCAGCCCGCCTATCATTGCCAAAGGGCTGGCCAGCGCTGCGCCGAGCACGATGTAGCTGACCTGACTGACTGTGGAAAATGCAAGCCGCTTCTTGATCTCTTCTTGCTGCAAGGCGCGCACCGACCCCCAGATGATGGTGGCAGAGGCAAGCGCTGCCAGCGGCATGCCCACCCCCAGGGCCATGACATTGGCCGCGCCAAAAACATCGTAGATGACGCGCACGACCCCGAACGCCCCTGCCTTGACCACTGCCACGGCGTGCAGCAAGGCTGAAACCGGGGCGGGTGCTGCCATCGCTGTGGGCAGCCAGCCATGCAGCGGCACGATTGCGGCCTTGACCCCCACGCCAATTACGAACAGCGCAAAGATCGCGCGCAACTCGCCAGTTCCCAGCGCGCTGAGGTCAGGCGGGTTGATGAACAGCACCGGCCCGGTGGCGCTTTCCAGCCAGATAATCGCCCAGAGCAGCGCCGCAGAACCGGGCAAGGCATAGGCCAGATACAGGCGCGCCGCCGACAAGGATGCCTTGTCCTGCTTGTGGGCGACCAGTGGCCATGTTGACAGGGTCAGCAACTCAAAGAAGATGAAAAACGAGATCAGCGAGCCTGAAAGCGCCAGCCCGGTCGCGGCGGCCACACATAAGCTGAAAAAGCCGAAGAAGCGTGACAACTCGGCCTTGGTGCCGAAATAGGCGATGGCGTAGATCGTGGTCAGGAGCCATAGTGTCGCCGAGAGTGAGATGAACAAGAGCGCCAGCGCATCCACACGCAACAGCATCACCAGCCCAGGGGCGAGGGGCAATCTGGCCTCATAGCTGGCCCCGCCCGCCACGGAAAACAGCATCCAGACGATCAGCCCCACCTTCAGGATTGCGCCGCCAAGGTTCAACCCGTTGCGCAATCTGTGGCTGTCTTGCGCGAGACAGAAGGTCACCCCCGCTGGCACGAGCGAGGAGAGAAGGATCAGAACAGGCAGCGCAGCGCTCATAATCCCTCCTCTGCGGTCTCTGGGCTTCCGATTTGCAACAGGTCGAACGGGGTGGCTGAAAACAGGCCGAGAAGGATCGACGAGGCTGCCAGCGCCAATGGCACGGCCTGCCAGATGCGTGAAACCGGGCGCGGGGTGATCCGGGCCTCGCGCGCGAAAAGGGCAGCCATGGGACGATAGAGATATGCTGCAGCCAGCAAGCCACCCCCGACAAGCACCAGCGCCCAGGGCCATTGCTGCGCTGCGAAAGCCGATGTCATCAGCAGATATTTCGCCGTGAACCCGCCTGAGGGTGGCAGGCCCATCAGCGTAATCGCAGCCATTGCAAAGGCAAACACCGTCATCGGCAGGTGGCGCACCAACCCGCGCAGATCACCAAGCCTGTCACTGCCGATAGCGGCGATACAGATGCCCGCAACCAGAAACATCGCAGCCTTGGCCAGTCCGTGGCTGAGTGCCTGAAACATGGCCCCTGTCCATGCCCCTGCAGACCACGGCTGTGCCGACCCTGCGCCTCCTGCCAAGGGGAAGACCAGAAACAGATACCCAAGTTGTGCAATGGTGGAATAGGCAACGATCAGCTTCAGGCGGCTTTGCACCAATGCCAGGATGCCGCCCCAGATTACGGCGATAGACCCGAGTACCGCCAGCATCATCACGGCGGCGGTTGATGCAAGGTCGGGCATGGCTTCGAACCACAGCCGGATCAGGATCAGAAAAGATGCTTTGGGCACCAGCGCCGATAACAGCGCCGATGCCGGTGCAGGGGCAGCCGCATGGGCTGTCGGCAACCAGACATGAAAGGGAAACAGCGCGGTCTTGGCCAGCAATCCCGCCGTCATCAGACCCAGCGCCAGTGCATCGCTGTCGGCGGGCATGCGTGCGGCCAGCAAACTCATATCGAGCGCGCCATGTCCAACATAGGTCAACACAACCCCCGCGAGATACAGAACCGAGCCCACGAGCGCGAAGATCATATAGCGCAGCGCCGCTGCAATCGCCTGTGCTGTGCCCGACAGCGCAACCAGCGCTACGGCGGCAAGGCTGAGAAGCTCGATGCCAACATAGAGGTTGAACAGATCACGCGAGACAGAGACCGCGTTGAGCGCGCCCCACAAGAGGAGCATCAGCGGCCAGAAACCGAACGCCGCGCGTGCGCCAACCCGTGTGGCGGGCATCTCGAACCGGGCGGCCAGAGCAACGGCGGCCATGACCAGCGCGCTCATCATGATCAGGGCCACCGCCAGACCGTCGGCGCGCAAGGCGATGCCAAGCGGGGGCCTCCAGCCGCCCAGCGTCAGCAAGACCGGGCCATTTTGCCAAACGGAAGATGCAAGCGTCAGCGTGGCCGCCACGCCGATGACGACTGTGAGCAGCGCGAGTGACGCGCGGTGGCGCGCGGGCAAAACCAGGACGACCAGCGCCGCGGTCAATGGCAAGATCAGCAGAACCACCAGCGACGTCATGGTGCAGGATCTTCGTCTGGCAGTACCACCTTTCCGGAACTGCGCGCGAGGGCCACGACCAGCCCCACAGCCAGCGCACTGGCGGCCAGCGCCACGACAATGCCCGTGATGATCAGCGCCTGGGGGATCGGATCGACGGCCTCCCCCCGCGCGCCTGCAGCGCCGAAAAAGAGGAACAGGCCAGAGCCGGTCAGATTGAAGGCGATGACGCGGCGCAGCAAATGCGGCAGTGCCAGCAGACCATAGACCCCAAGACCCACCAGCGCCGCACCTGTCAGGGCAAAGACACTCAGGCTCATTGGGTGGGCTCCGGGTCTTCGGCGGGGCCGATGACCAACAGCGCCAATGTCACAGCGATAGAGATGGTCAGCGCGGCCTCGGTGATCAGGATGGCGGGTTTTGCAACTGCAGGCGACAGGCTCAGGAAATCGCTGCCCAAGGCAACAGCCGCCAGCCCCGACAGCAAGAAGACACCCGGCCCCAGCACGAGTGCTGCGCGCAGCAGGGGTTTCGAGACGCGCGGCGGAGGCAGAACCTGCGCCATCATGGCCACCAGCACCACCCCGGCCAGCACGGTGCCGCCTTGAAATGCGCCGCCCACCGTTTCTGCCCCGGCCCAGACCAGATAGGCCCCGAAGCTCAGCCCGACCGGCGGCAGAAATCGCCCAAAATACGCGAGCACCCCTTCCGGGCGCGCGTGATAGTGCGGCCCCAGTGGTGCGTTCCACTCTGCATCCCGCGCCAGCATCCACACGCCCAGAAGCGCAGTCAGCAGCACGATGCTTTCCAGCAGCGTGTCCCATGCCCGGAAGTTCAAGAGCACCGCAGTCACGGGGTTCCCGACCCCTGATTGCGGCAGCGCCTGTGCAACATCAGGCCCCTCTGGCACAGGCAGGGCGAACCACGCCCAAGCCAGCGCCAGCGCAAATGCACCCCCGGCCAGTGCAGCAGGCACGGGCGCGCCTGGACGCTCGGTTCTGTCGGCCTGTGCTTTGCGCAAGCGTCCATGTGCGGTCAGTAGCAGCACGCCGGTCAACCCCGCACCAATGGCTGCCTCGGCCAGCGCCACATCATAGGCCCCGAGCCGCGCCCAGGCTACGGCCACGAACAGCCCATAGGTGATGAAAAAGATCACCGCCCGAAAGACACCAGCGCCCGCAACAGCAGCCAGAGCGACGCCCAGAATCAGCGCGCAAAGCGCAAGGTTCAGCGCGATGCTCATTCTTCCCCCTGCGATGTGGTCAGTGCGGCCCGCGCAACCAGTTGCGCCACGGTGCCCGCGGCCAGCAATGCCAGCGCCCAGATCAGTGCAAGCGTGACCAACTGCGCCCGAGATTCCGCCTGAAACGCAATCCCCAGGGTGATAAATCCAAGACCAAGATTGTCAGCCTTGGTCAGCGCATGCAGACGGCTGAATGTGTCGGGAAACCGGATCAGCCCGACTGTGCCCGCTGCAAAAAACACCAGTCCAAGGGCTGTCAGAGCATAGGTTGCAAGATCAAGCATCACGACGCAATATCCTTTCGTGGTGCCGCTGGGCGGTATTTCCCGCCGTCATGGGCGGATTGCTCTTCAGGATCACCCGCGCCGTCAGGCGTCTGCGCTTTGACAAAGCCCACGGCTGCAAGCGCCGAGAGCAGCGCAAGCGCCAGCGCCACGACCAAAAGCGCCCAGTCTTGCAGCGCCGCCAGCACGATCAGCACGCCAACACCACCTGTGCCGACAAGCTGTGCTGCCATCATGCGGTCGGCCTGCGACGGGCCGCGCCACACCCGCCATAACGCGCCGGCCAGAGTGGCAAGCAAGCCCAGCGCCACCAGATGCAACCAAAGCGTCATGCACGACTCGTTCTTTTCTGACCGGTAATTCCAGCGATTTCGATCTCCGCGCGCGCAATTGCTTCATCGAACTCTGCGTCGATATCAAGCAGGTGGATGAGCAGCTTGCCACCCTCATTGCCAGCAGCCAGCGTTCCGGGCATCAGGGATAATTCACCGCCCAAGACTGCGCGCGCGCCATCGGGCAGATCGCTCCGCAGCTCGATCCAGCCGGGGTTCAGCGGCATGTTTGGCGAAAATGCGCGCCGGGCCACATCGACCCCGCCACGGACGGATTCTGCAACAAAACGCGGCAGATGCCGCGCCAATCTCCAGAGCACGAGTGGTTCACGCGCGGGAAGTAACTGCAGACTCAGCCATACTGCCGCGATTGTTACGACCAGGCCAGTAGCGAGGGCTTCTGGCGCAGTTCCGGCCAAAGCCATCCAACCGCCCCCGAACAGCACTGTGCGATGCGATACGGCCCTTACCAAGGAGGTGTCCATGGTGAATATTTAGATTGTGGCTGTCCACAATACAATACTGGAAACTTTTTTGCCCGAGGATAACCCGCAAACGCAAGTCTGGCTCCGTCTGCGGTTAACTTGGCTTTATGTGGCCCGGCGCCGTGGGGATTGTCACTTCTGTAACAGGGGCTTGGCGAATTGATGGGGTGGATACCCCCTCTGGACGGCGTTGCAATCTGCCAAGGTGATGTGGGTCAGATCACTTGAAGGCGGAACTCTTGCAAGAAGCAAGCTGCCATCATCGGGTTGGATTTGGCAAAGCGCGTCCTCGACCGACAGAGTTTTGCGATAATGCCGTTCTGGCCCCTTAAGGCTGATCGCGTGCCATATGTCAAAGCGGCCAGACGAGCAGCAAGATCGGAGCGCTGACCACAATCACCAGCACTTCAAGGGGCAGGCCCAGCCGCCAGTAATCACCGAAGCGGAAGCCACCGGGCCCAAGGATAAGCGTGGCATTCTGATGCCCGATGGGTGTCAGAAACGCGCAAGAAGCGCCGATGGCCACTGCCATCAGAAAGCTGTCGGCGTTTACACCCAGCGTTGCGGCAATGCCTATTGCAATGGGGCAAAGGACGGCTGCCGTGGCGGCATTGTTCATCACACTCGACAGCAGGATCGTGGTGCCCATGATCACACCCAGCGCCCCAATGGCATTCCCCTGGGCGATGGTATCCACAAGAAACCGGGCGAGGATATCCGCCGCCCCGGTATCCTGCATTGCCCCTGCGACCGGCATCAACAAAGCCATAGCCCCGACATTGTTCAGAAACCAGACAGCGCGGCACCTAGCCCCAGAAGGGCCGCCATGCTTGTCAGCCGCCCGGCCTTGCGCGGCACCATACGCCGCGCCAGCCAGTCCACTGCGCCCGTGTCCTGCACCCCCCGACTGAGGATCAGCACGCAGGCCACAGTAATCTCAGCCGGATGGGCGAACCCGTCGAAAGCATCCGCTGCGGGCACCAGCCCCACGACCACACAAGCCATCAGCGCGGCGAAAGCCACCACATCATGGCGCAATCTGCTCCACAAAAACAGCAACAGCATGGCCGCAATGACCGCGAAGATGAGAATCTGAGGGGGTGTCATGGGGCACAGCTCCACATCAGGGGTCTGAACAGCGTAACCACTCTGGGGGCGAAATCTCAATGCGGGGCTTCGTGATCGGTCACGATTTGCGATATTGCGCCAATCAGTACAAGGAAATGCCCGGCCCTGTGCCATTTGCAGGACGGAGCCTGCCGATACCATCGCACGGGGCAGACATCACGAGTTCAGAACCCAATCCCGATACCTGCGGGTTTTGTCAGCATCCACAGCGCCATGCCGATCATCATCAGGTTTTCTGTCAACGACACGAACCCAAGCGGCACATTGCTATCGCCGCCAACGCAGGCGCATTTCAGTTCACGCCGGTCGATATAGACGGCCTTGAACACCGAAACCGCCCCCACAGTGCCGATGAACAGCGCAACCGGGATCGACAGCCACATCAGCGCACCTGACACCATCAACACACCTGCCAGCCCTTCGCCGAAAGGGTAGAGATAGCCATAGCGCACCCAGCGCTGCGCCAGCAGGTCGTAGTTCAGGAACATGGTGGCAAAGCTCTCCACATCCTTGAGCTTCTGAAGGGCCAGCAGACACATGGAGATAGCGATGAACCATTCGGCGGCGGCAATTGTCGCGAGGCTGCCATAGCTGGCCCAACTGATGGCCAATGCCATGGATGCCGCCATCGCGAACAGGGCAATCACAGGCATATATGAGACTTCATTCTTTTTCGCGACATTCTTACCGAAGAAGCGGAGCACCTCCTCATACCCGCCGATGCGCTGGCCGCTGATAAACACTTGCGGCGTAGTTTCCACATCGTTTTTCGCCTTGAACTTCTCAACCTCATCACGTGATTTCAAGGGATGGTCATCCACCTCGTAGCCTTCGCGTTTGAGCAGATCGAGCGTTTTCAAACCAAAAGGGCATATATGGCCCTGCATTTCCATGCGGTGAAGATTGGCATGTTTTCCTGAGTCATCCGGCATACACTATCCTTTCCGCGTCTGTGTGGTGCATCCGCGACGGCGATCTGCATTGCTGCGCATTGCGCGTCGGCCACACCACAGGTCACGTTCCGGCCCGTTCAAATTGCCCTCTCGCGCGCGGGTTTGCGTTCCTGCGAGAGGATTTTCTGAACATTTGCAAGGGCACGTTCGGCGCGGCGGATGCCTTTAACGGCCTTCTCTGCCCCGGCTTTCTTTGCCACGGGTTTCGCTTGCGCGGGCCTTCGTCTCTTACCCATCTTATGCTCCATCAACGCCACGATGAGGCAGAAACCCTCCGTTCCGCAATATGCCTAAAATGTTCCATGGGTGCTGGCGTCAGACATGCTGGAACCCGTTCCGGGAGAAACTGGCCAGCTCTTTGGCGATGCCGTCTTGCGCCTGTAAAAGGCTCTCCAACTGCGGCGCTTCCATCCGGTTGAATTGGAAAAGGGCCAGTGTGTGTCGCGCCAGATCACCAATGCCTGCCTGAACCTGATTTTTTGCCATGTGTTCACTCCAAAAGCTTTGGGTTTAATCGAATCGCATAATCAATGAACACAGGTTTTCAGGTAACGGCATTAACCCGCATCAATGTTTCACCACCCTCCATGTTGAATTACGCTGCACATCCTTTAAAACAGGGGCTGATTTAATGGTGTGGCTCGAAATGTATCACGTATAATCTGCATGGATTTTGCGGGTGGATCGAAATTCGGGCTTGAGTGTGCTGGATCGCAGGTTTTGAACAAAGGCTTATTTGGGGAGCTTTCCCATGCTGAAAACGCATTCTACGCTTCAAGAGCTGCTTGTTCGTGACAAGCGCAGTGTCGACAAAGGCACCATTCTGAAAAGCGAGGCAGAGGATTCAAATGGACGGTTTTATATTCTCGAAGGTTGGTTGGCTGCATCCAAATCTCTGCAAGATGGCGAGCAGCAGATTATTGATTTCGTCCTGCCCGGCGAGACTTACGACCCTACCTCAGCAGATGACAGCACAAGTTCCGTGCAACTTGAAGTCCTCTGCGATGCGGTTATCGCGATAATTGACCGCGCCGCATGGGAAAGGCTGCTTCAAGAGCATCCAGACCTTCAGTATTCAGAAAAGATAAACGAAATCGCCGCGAAGGCCCGTCATTCTGAACGCATGCTGCGCTTGGGCAAATCGAGCGCCGAAACCCGGATCGCTTATGCTCTGATCGAGCTTTGTATGCGTCTGACAGCAATCGATCTGACCGAAGGCGGCACATTTCAGGTTCCGCTGGGCCAGAAACAGCTGGGCGATTTCACCGGGCTGTCATCTGTTCACGTTTGCCGTACATTGCGACGCTTGAACCGGTTGGGCCTGATCACGACGCAGGAACATATGGACATTACGATCCACGATGTTGCCAAGCTGGCCATACTCGCAGAGGTTGATCTTGGAACACTCCGCAAAGAGATCATTCCCGGCGCCGCGTAACTGCGGCATCATGTGCGGGTATCACGCGCCCGCGCTTCGCTGATCTCGCCCAGAATTTGCCCGGCCAGTTCCTCGGATACATGTTCGGCAATATCGCCGACCGATATGACACCAACCGTCGCCCCTGCGCGATTCAGGATCAGCAACCGCCGAACCTGCTGCTCGCCCATCAGTCCAGCGGCCTCTTCCACGTCACTGTCCACGAAACAGGTTATCACCCTGTCCGACATGATTGCCGTGACCTTGCTGCGCATACCAAGCGGGACGCCTCTGGCCGCCAGCGCACGCACGACGATGTCGCGATCGGTGATGATACCGACCAGCCTGTCCTCCTGAAACACCGGCAAGCCGCCCACATTATGGTCGCGCATCAGTTCCGCGGCCATGCGGAGCGTGGTTGCAGCCGTTACGCTGATTACCGGGGACGCCATGACTTTCTCGACCATCATTTCCTTCTTGCCACCTCCATTTTTTCTGTGTGCGGTCATTGGACAAGTTTTGGTCAATCATGTGCTGGGTCGGAATATATTGCATTAACGCGGGTCAATGCGCGTGATGGGTGCCAGTGCTATCATTTTGCATATATGCGTCACAGCAAGGATATAATCAGCTTATGACCAAAGACCCCCAAGGCCCGCTCCCCGATACACCATCGCCAGAGGTGCCCGCGAGGCCACTCCCACAGACGCCCGACGCGCCGCAAGAGATACCCGAGCAACCAAGCGAAACACCGCCATTCAGTCCCTCTGAAGTGCCAGACGTTCCCGATGAAGTGCCTAAGCCGCCACCAGACGAGACATGAGTGGAACGGGGCATCCAGAAAAGATTAGGTTCATGTGTTGAACTTGCAAAACGCCCCCCCAACAATGTCGCTCCATTAACATGCGTTAATGTTGGCACAGTATCCGAAAGGAGTTTGCCATGCCCGCCAAATCGAAAGCACAGCAAAAAGCCGCCGGGGCCGCACTGGCTGTCAAGCGTGGCGAAGCGGAAAAATCCAGCCTGCAGGGTGCCTCAAAGAACATGTACGAGACCATGACCGAAGCTGAACTGGAAGACTTTGCCGCAACCGCGCATGACAATCTGCCCGAGAAGGTGGAAGGCGACGAGTGACCGGACAGCAAGCAAACTGCATGCAATCCGGTCACCCTATCTATCGACGCATTCGCGCCGCTCAGGTCTTGCAAATTGTCAATTGCTTTCGGCTTCGCTGTCAGAGTTATCCCACAGATCCGAGAACGTCTCCCAGGCATTGGCAAAACCCGCCTTCAACTCGTCCCAGGCGCTGCCGGTGCTTTCTTGCAGCGCACCAAAACGCTCGCCCAGTTCGTTGCGCGCCTGCCTCAGATTGTGCAACTGCGCACGCCCTGCATCCTGTGCAGCGTCACTCATATCAGCCCAATTTTCACGCAATGTTTCTTCCCGCCGCGCGATCTCGGCATCCAGCCGATCCAGCGCCTCCCGGGCTGCCGCAAGCGCTTCATCACGTTCCTGCTCTGAATATGCGGCGATTGCCTCCATCGCTTGGGATATTTCGGCGCGCACATCTTCTGTCGTGGTCATGGCCACGTCATCTTTCCCAAGGGCTGGCATCGCGAGACTGCAGGACAGTGCCACGGCGATAATGCCCAGTTTCACGCGATTGGTGCAGTCGGTCATTGGTAACTCCTTCATTTATCGCCTGTTTTCGTCGTGTCAAACGCGCTCGAAATCTTGTCCCAAGCACTTTCAAAGCCTGCTTTCATGTCGTCCCAGGCGCTGTCGCTGGCCTTTGCAATCTCATCCAGCTTTTCCTTGGCCTCGTCACGTTGGGCGCGGAGTTCCCTGAGTTGCTTTTCGTATTCGATCTTTGCATCTGCCTTGGCCTCGCCAGCCTTGGCCTGCAGTTTTTCGATATCTGCGTTCCACTGGTCGATCCGGGCCTTGGCCTTTTCGACATACTGTTCACGTTCGGACATCGTGATCTCCTTGTCATTGTAATGGTAGCTTGTCCGGATCGACGCACTGGAACATATTTTCAGGGTCATGGCATTGATCCAAGTTAACGACACATGACAGGCTGCAAGGGCATGGTGCAGGCATGCAACCAAGGAGGCCAACACGATGTCAGAGGCAGAAAAACTTTCGCTGCCGATCATGCAGCTTGCCCGGCAGAATGATGAGTTTCGCAAGGTCATCTGGACAGGAGAGAAGACGCAACTGGTGCTGATGGCAATTCCCGAAGGGGGCGAGATTGGCGGTGAGGTTCATGACGGCCACGACCAGCTGCTCTATTTCATGCAAGGCACAGGTATGGCCAGGATCGGCGATGTGGAATGCAAGATCGCCGAGGGTGATGTCGGTATCGTGCCATCAGGGACGTATCACAACTTTCGCAATACCGGGGCCGGTATGCTGAAACTCTTTACCACCTATAGCCCACCCGAACATGAACCCGGCACCGAACACGTCACCAAACGCGAAGCGGATATGGACGGATAGCAGGATGAAGGTGGACACAATCATCGTTGGCGCAGGTACGGCGGGGCTGTCGGCCCTGCGCGAGGTTCGGCGCTATACTGACGATTTTCTGCTGGTCAATGACGGGCATTGGGGCACGACCTGTACCACCAATGGCTGCATGCCCTCAAAGGCGCTGATCGAGGTGGCGAATGCCTATCATCGCCGCCATGCGATGGACAGCTTCGGGATACGCGGCACAGATGCGTTGCGCGCCGACATTCCGGCGGTGCTTGCCCATGTGCGCAAGCTGCGGGACAATTTTGTGGCCGGGCCGGAATCGATGCCATCCAAGCTTGGCGATTGCGCGATTTCTGGCCGCGCGCGGCTGCTGGGCCCGGATTGCATCACAGTGAATGGCGACAGGATCAAGGCACGCGCGATCATACTGGCACCGGGCAGCCGCCCAATTGTACCGCGAGACTGGGCCAGGTTCGGGAACCGCATTCTGACAACGGATAGCTTGTTCGAACAATCTGACCTCCCACAGCGCATTGCGGTGATCGGCTTGGGGGCAATCGGGGTCGAAATTGCGCAGGCTCTGGCCCGGCTTGGCAGATCGGTCGCCGGGTTTGACGCGGCGGAGGGGCTGGCGGGCATTGATGACGCACAGGTGCTTGTGGCCTTTCAACCGCTGCTGGAACGGGAAATAATGCTGCATTTGGGGGCAGTCGTCGAACTGGAAGCCCAGAACAGGGCCATCCGCGTAAAAGGGGCGGGCGACCCGTTCGAGGCTGACGCAGTTTTGGTGGCCATGGGGCGGCGTCCGAATGTTGAGGATCTGGGGCTCGATACTCTGGGCGTGCCGCTTGACGATGATGGCTTGCCGAAGATTGATCCGACCACACAGCGCATCGGTGAGCTGCCGGTTTTCCTTGCGGGTGATGCGAATGCATATCGCGCCCTGCAACATGAGGCCGCAGATGAGGGGCATATCGCAGGCCGCAATGCGGCACCGGATACCCGGGCACAGTCCCATTGCCGCCGCACGCCGCTATCCATTGTCTTCTCGTCACCACAGCTGGCCCGCGTGGGCCAGCCCTTATCGGCAATGCACGGCGCGCAGATTGTCACCGCAGAAGCAGATTTCTCGCGTCAGGGCCGCGCCCGGATAACGGGGCAGGCCGAAGGGCTATTACGCGTGCATGCAGAGAATCCGAGTGGCAAGATATTGGGCGCTGAAATGTGCGTGCCTGCAGCCGAGCACCTTGCCCATCTGCTCGCCCTCGCCATTGAGCGCGGCTTGACTGTATCCGAAATGCTGGCAATGCCCTTCTATCACCCGGTGCTGGAAGAGGGCCTGCGCGGCGCCTTGCGGCAACTGCAAAAAGACCTGCCCCATGCGGCAGGTTCTGATTTGTCGCGCTGCGAGAATATCGGACATGATGCGCTTGAGTGACATGCGACCATGCCCGCCCCGACCCCGACCATCTGGCGGGCCACTGCTGGCTTTGTTGCTGCCGCGATCACTGTTGGCCCCGCTCGGATGGGCTTTGGCCTATTTCTGCCCACCTTCCGCGAAGTGTTTAACCTCAGCACCGCCGAAGCCGGTTTCATCGCCAGCCCTGGGGTTCTTGCCTTTCTGGGCGCATAGCCTGTAACGGCATGGCTGGAGCAGCATGAAACGCCCCTGTGCACGTTGCGCACAAGAGGCGCATGATACAAGGCCGCGAAGGAATGGCAGCCTTGTGGCGCGTAACCCATGGCGCTACACGCCTGAATGGTGGATCGTTTCGGGGTCTCGTGCGCAGGCTGCGCGCGGGCCTTCCGGGCAAATTTTGGATATTGAGGGTATGACCCAGGCTCCAACCTCTCGCGTTGACAAGCTGCTGTCCTCTATGGGCTATGGCTCGCGCAATGAGATCGCGCGACTGGCCAAGGCTGGCGGGATAACGCTGGATCGGGCCAAGCTTGGGGATGTCACGAAACGTATCCCTGTCACTGCGGATTTGCCAAGCCGGATGATGATTGGCGGCAGGGCGCTAGATCCGCTCGCGGGCCTGGTCATCCTTTTGAACAAACCCTTGGGGATGACCTGTTCGCACAAGGAAGCTGGGCCGTTGGTCTATGATCTGCTTCCCCAGCGGTGGAGGCGGCGCGATCCGGCAATCTCGACCATTGGCCGTTTGGACAAGCAGACGTCCGGGCTTTTGCTGCTGACCGATGATGGCAATCTGCTGCACCGTGTCATCGGCCCCAAGCGCCGCATCAAAAAGACCTATCGCGCAAAATTGGCCCGCCCGCTTGCTGGCACCGAGGGCGCGCTGTTCGCGTCAGGCCGTTTGATGCTGAAGGGCGATGAGAAGCCGTTGGCACCTGCAGAACTGGAAGTTGTCTCTCACACCGAAGCCCTGATTACAGTAACAGAGGGCCGATATCATCAGGTGCGCCGCATGTTCGCCGCCACCGGCAACCACGTCGCGGAATTGCACCGCGAACGGTTGGGCGGTTTGTCATTGCCTGATAATTTGGCCTCTGGTCAGTGGAAGCTGCTAAGTGCAGAAGAGATTGCTTCGATCTTTGAGCAGGCCGAAGGCGGGTGATCCGAGCTGGAGGGGGCGAGGTCATTCGCAAGATGTTTGGTTATGCGGTCAAATGGGGCTGGCGCGATGACAGCCCGGCAAGGGGGTTCCGCCGTCGAATGGAAACACCTCGCGCGCGGTAGTTCTTACAAGCGGAAATCCCGCGCCTCGGCAGGTTACTGGATGCGGTACGCGACAACCGCGCGGCAGGGAGTATCCGTTTGTGCAGGCTGACAGGCGCGGTTTGACCTGATGCGGGTTTACCGGAGAGTGAAACTCTCCGCAGATGGCCCCATGCGCCTAAGACGAATGTATGATCACGAAACTGTTGATTAGATCTCGAAACGCCTTCAGACTGCGTGTCCGACAGGCGAAGAGGGGGACGCCGTGTCCGAGCTCGAACATCTCAGAGAAATTGATCAGGTTCTGTCGGGCCGTCCGATCGGGCGCGATGCGTTTGTAACACAGTCCTGGCGGCGCTGCGTCGAGCAGTATGGCATGGATCCTTCCAAACCAAGCCCGGCCCATATTGTCACGGAAAGCCGCCTGCGCGAGCATGTCGAGCAGTCAGAGCGGCTGATCACGATGGCGCGAAGCGGGCTGGATGCGTTGTTTCGCCAGATTGCCGGGCGCAATTATGTCCTGCTTCTGGCCGATGCAAAGGGCGTCACGGTCGATTACTTCGGTGATCGGCAATTCGAGGACGAGCTGCGCCGCGCAGGGCTTTATCTTGGGTCTGACTGGTCCGAAAATGTTGCTGGCACATGCGGTGTTGGCTCCTGCATCGTCACGGAACAGGCGATTACAGTACATCAGAGTGACCATTTCGATCTGACGCATACGCCGCTTTCCTGCACGGCCGCGCCGATTTTCGACACCTCGGGCCAGCTGACCGCGGTTCTGGATATATCGCTTTTGCGCTCGCCCCAGCCCAAAATCAGCCAGCGGCTGGCGCTGAGCATGGTGACGGCCAGTGCCCGCCGGGTGGAAATGGCGAACCTGATGGCCGAAAGCCGCGATGAGTGGGTATTGCGTTTCTCGACCAGCCCCGAATTCCTTGATGTTGACCCTGAAGCGGCCGTCACGCTGGATGGTTCGGGCCGGATCATCGGGATGACCCGCGGCGCGAAGTTGCTTTTTGCCACGGCCGACAAGCCGCTTCGTGGACAGCGGATCGATCAGTTCCTCAATATCTCGGTTGACACGCTGCCCGACCTCATGCGCGACCGCCCGACCCAGGAACGCTTGATCAGCCTTCATGATGGCCAGGCCCTGTTCGGGCATGCGATCGCGCCACAGAAGGCGCGCGTGCGCCTGCCGAGCGAAACCGACACGCGCCCTGCGGCCTTTCGCAACCTGTGCGGCGATGATCCCGCGATGCTGGCCCTCATTGCGACGGCAGCGCCGCTTGCGCGCGCACATGTGCCCATGCTGATCTGTGGCGAGACTGGTACAGGCAAGGAAACACTGGCACGCGCGATCCATGTGACACGGAATGGCGAAGCGAGTTTTCAGATCTTGAACTGCACGGCCGCGCCGCTTGCATTGCCCGCCCCTGCAGCATTGCCGGAGGGGGGGACGCTGTTCATCGACAATGTCGATGCGCTTGATGCACAGGGCCAGGGTGCCCTGCTCGATGCTCTCCTGCGCCTCGAGGCGCTGCCCATGAAGGTGCGCCCGAGAGTCCTGGCCGCATCTGCAGAGGGAATTGTGAACGCTGTTGACGCGGGGCAATTTCGCAAGGATCTCTTTTTCCGGCTTGCTGCCGTCAGGCTGACGCTGCCCGCCTTGCGGCAGCGTCAGGATATCGACTGGCTGATTGACCGGATTTTGCGCCGTGTCGGTCATCTGCGCCCGCACTCGCTGCGGCTGTCACCGGCGGCACGAACCGAGTTGAAAGCGCGGCTCTGGTCGGGAAACCTGCGCGAATTGACCCAGACGCTTGAAGTGGCGGCACTGATGGCCGAAGGCAATGTCATCGATCAGCCTGACCTGCCGCCTGAGCTATTGCGCGCCGAGATGCAGCCCGAGACACTCGCCACGGTTCTGGCGGCATGCAATGGCAATATGTCGATCGCGGCCCGCAGGCTGGGGGTGAACCGCTCGACCGTTCTGCGCCGCGCGCGGCGCGAGGGGCTGTTGCGCTAGACGTTGCGCGCTGTTGCGTATGCAACGGGCGTGCCGGGTTTGTGCGCGCATCGGCCCGGCCCCATGCCTTTCTTGGTGACAGATGCTCCGTCTGGCGCAAACCTGCGACTACGGGAGACCGTATAGCATAAGGGAGGACTTCATGCTCGACACCACATTACAGGACGAGGTCAATGCGTTTTTGCAAAGCTTTGGCGAGGCGTTGGAACAAGGCGATATCGATGCAGCCGTGGCACATTTCCTCGAAGACAGTTATTGGCGCGATCTTGTCAGCTTTACCTGGAACCTCAAGACCAGCGAAGGCCGCAAAGAAATTGCCGATATGCTGCGCGCGCAGCTGGGTGCAATCAACCCGACTGGCTGGCGCATCGCAGAAGGCGAAACCGCGACCGAGGAGGGCGGCGTCACCACAGCCTGGATCGCGTTCGAGACCGCTGCCGCGCGCGGCTATGGTCTGATCCGGCTCAAGGAAGGCAAGATCTGGACGTTGCTGACCAGCATGGTCGAACTGAAGGGCCATGAAGAGCCCGCGGGCTTTGATCGCCCTCTGGGTGCCAAGCACGGCGCGGGCAAGAACCGCATCACCTGGGCCGAGGAGCGCGAAGCGGAGGCGCGTGAACTGGGCTATACCCGCCAGCCCTATGTGCTGATCGTTGGCGGTGGCCAGGGCGGCATTGCGCTTGGCGCACGGCTGCGCCAACTTGGGGTGCCGACGATCATCGTCGAAAAAAATGACCGCCCCGGTGACAGCTGGCGCAACCGTTACAAGTCGCTTTGCCTGCATGATCCGGTTTGGTACGATCATCTGCCCTATATCAAGTTTCCCGAAAACTGGCCGGTCTTTTCGCCAAAGGACAAGATCGGCGATTGGCTGGAGATGTATACAAAAGTCATGGAGTTGAATTACTGGACCCGCACCAGTTGCAAATCTGCCAGCTATGACGAGGCGAGTGGCGAATGGACAGTTGTCGTAGATCGCAACGGCGAGGAGGTGACGCTCAAGCCCAAACAGCTGGTGCTGGCGACTGGTATGTCGGGAAAGGCGAATATGCCGAAGTTTCCGGGCATGGAGCGCTTCAAGGGTGATCAGCACCATTCCTCGAAGCATCCTGGCCCGGATGCCTATCGCGGCAAGAAGGCCGTCGTGATCGGCTCGAACAATTCGGCGCATGATATTTGCGCGGCACTGTGGGAAAATGATGTCGATGTCACCATGGTGCAGCGCTCCTCGACGCATATCGTGCGTTCCGACACGCTGATGGATATCGGCCTTGGTGCGCTGTATTCCGAACAGGCCGTGCGCAATGGCGTGACCACAGAGAAGGCCGATCTGATTTTTGCGTCGCTGCCCTACCGCATTCTGCACGAATTCCAGATCCCGCTTTATGACAAGATGCGCGAGGTTGATGCAGACTTCTACGCGGGGCTGGAGAAGGCGGGGTTCTGGCTGGATTGGGGTGCGGATGGCTCGGGGCTGTTCATGAAGTATCTGCGCCGCGGTTCGGGCTATTACATCGATATCGGGGCAAGTCAGCTGATCATCGATGGCGAGATCAAGCTTGCCCATGGCAATGTCCGCGAGATTGTCGAGGACGGGGTGGTGCTGGAGGATGGCACGAAGCTGGACGCCGATGTGATCGTCTATGCCACGGGCTATGGCTCGATGAATGGCTGGGCGGCGGATCTGATCGGGCAGGATGTGGCCGACAAGGTGGGCAAATGCTGGGGGCTTGGCTCTGACACGCCCAAGGATCCGGGCCCCTGGGAGGGGGAGCTGCGCAACATGTGGAAGCCCACCCAGCAGGATGCGCTTTGGTTTCACGGCGGCAACCTGCATCAGTCGCGGCATTACTCGCAATTCCTCTCGTTGCAGCTGAAGGCGCGAATGGAGGGCATCGAGACACCCGTCTATGGCATCCCCGAGACCGATCACCTGGGCTGATGGCCCGCTCCCCGGCGCGACGCTGCTTGCGCCGGGGCTGACCTGATTTCGTGACATAACCTGAAAGGAAACTGTGATGAGCACATCCCAGATGAAAGCGGCTGTCTGGCACAAGGCGCGCGATCTGCGCGTGGAAACAGTCGCGATCCCAGAGTTGCGCGGCCCCCATGACGTGCGGGTGAAAGTCGCGGCCTGTGGTATCTGCGGCAGTGATCTGCATGAATATGCCGCCGGGCCGATCTTCGTGCCAGTGGGCACGCCGCATCCGATCAGCGGCGATATGGCGCCAATCATCATGGGCCATGAATTCGCCGGTGAGGTGGTTGCGGTCGGAAGCGCCGTGACGCGCGTCAAGCCCGGCGACCGCGTGGCCATCGAGCCGATCCTCTCGCCCAATCGCGATGGCGCCTATCTGATGGAGCGCTACAACCTTTCGCCGGAACTGGGCTTTCACGGTCTGTCCGGTGGGGGCGGCGGATTTTCGGAATACACCGTTGTGGGCGAGCATATGGTTCATGTCATGCCCGATGATCTGTCCTATGAACAAGGCGCATTGGTCGAGCCTGCCGCAGTCGCGCTGCATGCCGTACGTCAGAGCAGCCTGCGCGCAGGCGACACAGCAGCGGTATTCGGGGCAGGGCCTATCGGGCTGATGGTGATCGAGGCGCTGAAGGCTGCCGGGGCCGCGCAGATCTTTGCCGTAGAGCTTTCGGCCGCGCGCCGTGCCAAAGCGGCCGAGTTGGGCGCGGTCTCTTTAAACCCCGAGGCGGGCGATGTGGTGGCGCAGATAGCCGCGCAGACAGGCGGCGGCGTCGATTTTGCCTTCGAGGTGACAGGCATTCCAACAGTGCTGGAGCAATGCATCAACGCGACACAGCCAGGCGGCGAGATCGTCGTTGTCAGCATCTGGGAGGGTGCGGCGCGTTTCAACCCAAATGATCTGGTCATCAAGGAACGCACGATGCGCGGCATCATTGCCTATCGCAATGTCTATCCGGCGGTCATGGCGCTGATGCAGCGCGGCTTGTTTCGCGCCGAAGATCTTGTGACAGACCGGATCGGCCTGGATTGCGTGGTTGCGCAAGGCTTCGAGCGGCTATTGGCGGATAAATCGCAGATCAAGATCCTTGTGCAGATGCAGGATTGACGATTGCAGCCCGATCATCCCCTGCGCCCGGACAGGCGCACCGGATAGCTTTGCGGCGACCACCTGCAATCCGCGCGAGCGCGGGCGCCGGAGGTCAGGCTGCAGCAGCGAAGGCGGCCTCGGCCCGACAGATTGGGGTGGCTTGAGGCCGGAAGACGGGCCTTGGCTGAGAACCGGGAAGCGCTGGCCGACCTGAACGGCCAGCGCTTTTGCCGGTTGATGCCAATGACAACCCGATCCCGGATGCTGCGGTGGGTATTCTGGCCGATGGCACCGCGCTGGGGGCAGTGACGGATAACGCGGATGGCACCTATAGCGCGACCTATACGGCCGGCACCAGTGCGGGCGAGGTGGTGCTGAGCTTCACGGTTGGTGGAACGACAGCGGCCAATACCGCAACCCTGACGCTGACCCCGGGTGCGGCGGCCAAGCAAACGAGCAGCATTTCGGCAGATGTGACGGTAATCGCCTCTGATGGTGTAGAGGCTTCTACCATAACCATCACCGTGCGTGACAGTAATGGAAACGCAGTGCCCAATGCCGCTGTGTATGTTGACTTGTCAGGGCCGGGGATGCTCTCTCAGATAGGCCAAGTGACTGCAAACTCCAACGGTCAGTTGCAAACCATCCTGCGCAGCACATCGCGGGGGAGTGGTACGGTTACGGCCTATATTGGAAGTGGTCAGAACGCGGATGGCTTGATCGGCAGTGTTGTTGTGACCTATCTGGTGGATGCGCAAAAAGTCATCGACACATTCCAGGATGTCACCGGTGCCTTCATGAGCCGGCGGATGGATCAGATCATTGCCAACCAACCCCGCGCCTGGACGCTGGATCGGCGCCGTGCCGCTACAGGTGTGCCGCAGGTTTCGATGAAAGCGGGCGGCGTGTATGCGGATCCTGTCATTGATGTGGTGATGGAGTATGGCCGCGTCACGGAAGATCAGAAATGGTATGTCTGGAGTGAGCTTGTCTTCTCGCGTTATGCTGACAGCAGCGGAGCGCTGGACACACGCAAGGGGAGCTTTGGAATGCTCAGCCTTGGGGCAGATTATCTGGTGCTGGATAATCTGTCGATCGGCCTGATGGGACAGGTTGACCGAGCTACGGAAAGCATTGCAGATTTCGCGGATGTCCGGGGTACGGGCTGGTTGATAGGCCCTTATCTCTCGATGGAAATATCGCCGGAGTTGTTCTTCAATGCGCGCGCGTCTTTCGGCCGTTCCAGCAACACGGCCTCTATCGATGTGTTTGAAGATAGCGTTTTCTTCAGCGGGCGCTTCAAGACCAGCCGTGCCCTTGTGCAGGCCAGCCTGAAGGGCCGGTATGACTTGGGTCGGGCAATTCTGTATCCGGATGCTGAAATGACCTATATGCGCGAATCTCAGGGCGGTTATTCGGTGACGGATGGTGTGTTCAATGTGGATGTGCCTGGTCTGCGCGCAGAGCTGGGTCGGTTCTCTTTGGGGGGAACAGTCGATCTGCCCTATGCCACTGCGAACAGCAACTTCGTGGTTTATGCGCGCCCGCAGCTTGACTGGAACTTCAACCGCCTGGGGGCTGCGCGCAATCTGGAGACATGGCGCGGCTCGCTGGAATTGGGCTTGCGCACAGATGCCGCGACTGCGTGGGATGGTGAACTGTCAGTGCGTTATGATGGGATTGGGACAGGCAGCTTCAGGGCGATTGCGGCCCGCGCGTCTTTCGGAATGCGCTTCTGATGTGACAAGAGGCGACGATCGAGACGCGCTGCATTGTCGCGCGACTGGTCGTTGCTCTCGCGTGATGCGCGAGAGCAACGACCAGCTTTGCTGAAGCTGGAGAGTTACGCATTCGTCGGTGGCCCCCGTGCGGGCTTTGTTGATCAGGCGACAGATCGAACATGTTGCACTGTGCAGGGAAGCCTGCTTCGGCCTGAGCCGGCGGGATGTTTCCGATGGGGCAAAGCAGGCGCTGGATGTTGACCCCCTCGATCCGGCCGAGCGTGGCCCTTTCCATATCTTGTCGGTTGCGCCACGGGCAAGGGCAGGAAACCAGTTTGGGCCAGTTTGGGCCAGTGTGGGCCAGTTTGGGGTAGCACCGGCCCTTTATCGTCCCCCGGGTAAGGGCGTTATCACAACACTGGCGCGTGAGTGCGAATGAAGCTGACACATTCTAAACCACGCGCAGATGCTCCGCACTCACTGTTACGCGCGTCTGCGCCCCCATCAGCTCCATCAACACATAGACGCGGCGATCAGGTGCAATCCGTTCGATTGTGGCTACGAATTCTGCGAACGGCCCCTTGGTCAGCATCACCTCATCGCCTGGCTTCAGCTCTCTCGGTGGCAGCAGCCGTCCCTCGCGATCGCAGCGCAGCATCAGCTGACTGACCAGATCGCCGGGGACGGGCGTCGGTTCCGTGCCAAGTCTCACCAGCCGGGTGATGCCATAGGTCGAATTCACGGCATGCCAGCCACCGCAGAGCACATCGAGCGCGACAAACAGATACCCCGGAAAGAGCGGGCGCATCTGGGTGATGAACTTGCCGCGGCTTCGCTTGGTCTCTTCCTGCATCGGCAGGAATGTCTGGAAGCCCTGCCGCACAAGGTTCCGCTCTGCGATATTGTGGCTATTCGGCTTGAACTGCGCCAGATACCAATTGGTGCCGTGATCATGGTGGCTCATGTGACCTCACCTTCCATTTCTCGCGAGGTATGCTCAAAAACGAGCGGTTTCAAGGCACTCTTTGGAGAGCCTGTCTTCCTGCCGCGCGCAATGGCACCTTGCGAAATCGGAGGTTCAGCGCAGAAGCTCTGCCATTCCACCAGGTGCAATCATCTGTTTGTCTTGCGGTGCTTCGGCAGGGTTATTCTGTAGCGGTCATCCCCATACGGGCCAGAAGGCGGCGCTCGGCGATCAGCACGGCCTGATAAAACACCACCGATATCAGCACCGACACTGCGGCGACTGTCCAGATCATGTTGAAATCCAGATATCCGCGTGACTGGTTCAACAAATTGCCAAGGCCGCGCCCTGTGGCAAGCCATTCCGCGATCATTACGCCCAGTAGCGCGCGCGGTGCTGTCAGACGCATGGCGGCAAAGGCATAGGGGAGGGATGCCGGAATGGCGACAAGGCGCAGCTCAGTCCATGCCCGCGCGCCATAGGCGCGGGGCAGCTCTACGGCCGCGCGCGGCACGAGCGCCAGCCCTTGCGCCATCATCACATAGGCGGGAAAGAACGTCACCGACACTGTGACCCACAATGTCAGCGAGGTACCGCGCCCCAGCAGCAAAACCAATAGCGGTGTCAGCGCGACCAGTGGCATGGTCTGGGTGATGAGGGCCACAGGCATGAAAGCACGGGTGAATTCCGGCAGTATCCGCGACGATACGGCCAGCACAAAGGCAAAGCCCATGCCCAGCACCATGCCTGCCAATGTTATTGGCAAGGTTTGCGCCAAAGCGGCCAGCAAGCGAGCCTGCGCCTGTGCGCTGGTGGGGCCAAGAAACAGATACTGGGCCACATCCCAAGGCGTTTTGCCCAGCATCGCGGGCACGTTCAGCCCCCGCAAGAACCCCCACCAGACCAGAAAGGGCAGCGCCGCAGATGCCGCAACCAAGGCCAGACGATGCCAGAGCGGGCCTGTATCCGGGGCGAGGGATGGCGGCGCGGCGGGGTTCAATGATACCGCCCGACTGCCCCCGACCAGACGGGCGGAAAGCAGGGCAAAGGCCCCGTAGCTCAGCCCTGCAATCAGCGTTGCCACAAGCCCGATGCCCCAGATGCGGTCAGGTTCTGCCCGCCCCAACGACCCTAGCAAATAGGTGCCAAGTCCCCAGCGCCCCCCGCCGCCAAATTCTGCCAGGATTGCCCCCAGCACGGCGGCAGGCGCAGCCACCCGAAACCCCGACAAGATACCCGGCACTGCCCCGCGCAACTGCACGCGCCACAGCACTTGCCACCGGCCCCCGCCATAGGCGCGCACCAGATCGGCTGTGCGGCTGTCATGCTGGCTCAGGCCGATCACGGTTGCGCCCATCGTCACGAAATACACACCCAGCGCGGCCAGAGTGATGCGCGGGGCCATGCCCGACAGGGTCAGCGCCAAAATGGGGGCAATCGCGATAGGGGGCAGGGCAAAGATCGCAATGTTCAGCCCCCGCGTAATGCGCAGCAGGACTGGAAAAATCACAAACAGCATGCCCGCCAGAATGGCAATCGCATTGCCGATCACGAACCCGGCGCCAGAGGCCGCGAGCGTGGCCCAGATATGGCCGGGATAATCGCCCCAATCCACCCAAAGCCGCAAGATGATGGCACTCAAGGCTGGCAGCGCGCCGCCCGCGACCAGCTTGAACTGGCCAACGACTTCCCACAGCGCGACAAGCAGAGCCGCATTGCGCAAGCCGGAATAGCGGTGCCACAGCTCAATCGCCATGCAGCACCTGCGCCACATGATCGCACAGCGTATGGAATTCAGGCTGGCCGAACAGATCAGGCCCGCGCGGGCGGGCAAAGGGGATGTCGATGACTTCCGAAATCCGCCCGGGCGCGGCCTGCATGACTACGACTCGGTCGGCCAGAAATACAGCCTCATCAATGCCATGTGTGACCAGCAGGGTCGTGGCTCCGGTTTCGGCCCAGATGCGCTGCAATTCGATATTCATCTGGCGGCGCAAGATCTGATCTAGCGCGCCAAAAGGCTCGTCCATGAACAGCACCTGCGGGCGCGTCACCAGCGCGCGGGCAATCGCCACGCGCTGCCGCATGCCGCCGGACAATTCACCCGGCAGGGCGCTTTCAAAGCCCTTCAGCCCCACCAGCGCGATCAGACGGGCGATGTCGTCGCGATAATCGGCAAGCCTGCGCCCCAGCACTTCCAGCGGCAGGGCGATGTTGCTGGTGACATTGCGCCACGGCAACAGGGCCGAATCCTGAAACGCCACACCCGTTATCCCGGCGCTGGCGGCCTGTTTCGGGCTTTGGCCGGCGATGCGGACCTGTCCCCTATCCGCCGCTTCCAACCCCAGCAAGATGCGCAGCGCAGTGGATTTGCCACATCCCGACGGGCCAATCAGCGCGGTGAAGGAACCCTGCGCGCAGTCAAGCGTCACATCGTGCAGGGCTTCCACATCCTTGCCACGCCCGCGATAGGTCTTGCCGATGGCTGTCAGCGAAATGCCAGCGGGCGTGGTGGTCATCAGATTTCCTCAAGCAATGTGGTGTCGAACATGTCGCGCGTGCCATTGATGCCCACACGCGCGAGCGCTTCCAGATTGGCCGCTATCCCGTCTTCGGTCATGGCCATGTATCCCGCGGGCGATTCCATCAGTGGTTGCTGTGCTTTGTTGAAAAACAGCTCATTATCAAGGCTGCGACCGGTTCCGGCAAACCATGTATCCATCCATTTCGGCGGCCAGAGCGCCGGGTCTTCGAAATTTTCGATCCAACCGCGACGGGACGCGCGCAGCCAGCCCACCAATTCCTTGCGCTTGGTACGCAGGGTTTCTTCGGTCACGACGACGGTGTCGTTGTAGATTGTGAAGCCGAAATCATAAAGCAGGAAGGACACGGCCTGTTCACCCATGGTTTCAATCGTGTAGGGCACATTGGTCGTGAAATCGAGGCTTGCGTCAATCTCGCCTCGGATCAGGGGTGTCGGGTCATAGGAATAGGGCACGATATTGACCTGCGAGCGGTCGATCCCGTTGATGGCCAGAACAGCCTCAACCGAGATCGTGTTGACAGGCGGCACAGCAATCGTCTTGCCCACCATATCGGCAGGCGTCAGGATCGGGGCCTTGGCCAGGCTGACGATGCCGATGGGGTTCTTCTGATATTGCGCACCGATGATCTTGAACGGCGCGCCCTGTTCCACGATAGCCTTGATCGTTGTGTCGGGGGTTGTCAGTGACAGATCGGCACGGCCCGCGATGATCGAACTTTCGGGGATCACATCGGGGCCACCCGGCAGATAGGTCAGATCCAACCCTTCTTCGGCATAATAGCCTTTGTCGATGCCGATGAAATAGCCTGCGAATTCGGCGTCATTGATCCAAGCCGACTGCATGGTGAAAGGGGTGTTGGCGCGCGCGCCGCGGGGCAGAAAGGGCAGTGCGGCGGCACCGGCACTTGCGCCCAGAAAGTTCCGGCGGTTCATCTCGAGTCTCATGGCAGTCTCTCCTGTTGGGGATGTGGGGATGGGTCAGGCAAGGCCTTGAATGCGCTGTAATTCCTGCAAAGGGGGCGTTTCTTCGATCTGGCGTGGATCCAGCAGCGGCCACTTCACCCCGGATGGGCGTTTGGCGCGGCGCGGTACTTCGTGCAACCCGCCGGGTGTGGCGATCCAGTCCACCAGAATATCGGTTTCCGACGGGATCAGGGTTTCCTGAACGACCTGACAGTCATGCACTACGGCGGCGACCGGCGTGCTGTCATCGACCAGCCCCAGATCGGTGAACATGCCCCATTCCAGATCAAAGAACCCATGCCCCTTGCCAAAGCGCACCCCGTCTTTCGACACAGCCGATGCGCCCGTGACCATGAAATCGAACCGGCCCCGCCGGGCGATTTCTTCCAGGGTGATCGGACGGCCGAAATGCTCCATTCCGTCCAGCCAGGCGGCATAAAGTTCCGCGCCCGCAGGCACCATGCCCGGTTCCATAACCAAGAAGCCGCGATAGATGCCATAGGTTGACATCACGAAGGGCTTTCCTTCGGCGATCATCCGGCGACGCAGATCGACAAGGCAGTTGTCGGGGGTGATGAAGGCGAATTGCGTGGACTGATAGGCGGAAAGCCGCACGAGATGTTCTGTCGCAGCCTCGGATCCTTCAAAATCGGGGATCACCTCGGCAAAGTTCAGGTGAAACCGCGTATCCGGTCTGGCGACATCCCGCAATTTGGACCATATTTGCTGCCGGATGATTTTGGACTTGGACATGCGCCGCTCCTGTTTCAGTGTTTCATAATACTGAAACCTGCGTTTCAGAATCGCAAGGGATTTCTGCGCGGAAAGGATTGTTTGGGCATGGCGACACGTTTGACGCTCAGAATTCAGGAACGTTTGGGCCGCCTGACCCAGTCAGAGGCTAAAATTGCGGCAGTTCTGCTGGAGAATCACGCATTTCTGGAAACCCACACCGCGACCGAACTGGCCGGGGCTGCGGGCGTGTCCAAAGCATCGGCCGCGCGGTTTTTCCGCACTCTGGGCTATTCCGACTTTGACGAAGCCCGCAATCAGGCACGCGAAGAGCGCAACCGAACCCAGCCCTATGCCTATTCTGTCACCTCTGACGACAGGGCTGTTCTAGGCCGGACACTGGGCGAGCATCTGGAACTGGAAGTCACAAATCTGCGGCGCAGTTTTGAAGAACTGCGCCCCGACATTGTTCGCGAAACCGCGCAACTTCTGGCAGATGCCCCACGGGTCTGGTGTCTGGGCTTCGGAATGGAGGAAGGGCCGGCGCGCATGGGGCGGCTTATGCTGTCAAAACTGCGACCCAATGTGAACCTGTTGGGCGTTCATTCCGGGGTATGGGCGGAAGATCTGGCCATGACCGGCCCGCGCGACGCGCTGATCCTGTGCACGCTGCCACCACGGCCACGCACGCTTTCTGCACTCACGACCTATGCGCGCACCACGCGAATGAACATTATCACTCTGTGCGAACATGCTTTTATCCCACAGGCACAACGATTTTCGCGGATCATACTTCCCTGCCATGTTGCGTCTTACGGGCAAGTTCCGACCCACGCGACCATGACAAGCATGCTGCGCCTGTTGGCAATTGCGCTGCACGGCCAGATCGGTGATGCCGCCACCCAACGCAGCATCTTGATCAACGATATCGACGAAGAGCTGGATCTCAACGACCAGTAGCAGTGCAAGCCGATCTGCGATCCCGTGCTCGATGGACATAGGCTGTGGCGGTGTTTCACGGATTCAACGCCGTGCATGGGCATGCAGCTGAAGACGCGATGAACCTCCGTTCCTCCGGCGCGTGTACTTTGCGATGCCCGGAAACGGCATGATCTTAGACAATGGAATATAACCCTGTGGCTTTCATCGTGCCATCTGTTTCACTACCATGGCGTGTAACGTGCCGACTGGTATTTCCGCACCTACACAAAACCCAAGACATCAGGATAGCCTGCGCAAAAGAGCGATAGAGGGTGTTCGAAGCCCGATGTGAAGCTTGCGCCAGATGAGCCATTGATGCGCCATTGATGAGGTGGATGGCGAACGCGTTTGGGGCCACCATGCTTGAGGGCTTTCTATTCCCCTTCACCTTCGACCTTGATCCCGGTGCTGTCGATCAGACGGTGCAGCAATCCCTGCGAACCCCGATACGGGATGTTTGCTGCGAGGGTCTTCTGGCGGCGTGAAAGGGTGCTGAAATCCGGCACCGACCAGTCCAGCCCACGCAACTGCACAAGGCTTTCGACAAAGCCTGTCGTCTGGCGGAATGCCATGCCGAACAGCACTTTCATGGTCAGGCGTGTCTGGATCGCAGCGTCGCTGTCGGTGGGCTACCTGCCACGCTTGCCGGCGCGCCACCATCTTGGAGAGCGGTAAACTGTGGCAATGTTGCGTAGAGCAGTGACGGCGCCGACTGTTATCAGCCTCTGCCGCGGTAGGGCGGCACGCCTTGCTCGGGGATCCAGACATCGGCGGGCATCGCTCCGGTTTACCAGAACACGTCAATGGGAATACCCCCGCGCGGATACCAATAGCCGCCGATACGCAGCCATTGCGGATCGAGGAAGTCGACCAGCCGGCGCGCGATCGAAATGGTGCAGTCCTCATGAAAGGCGCCGTGGTTGCGAAACGCGCCAAGAAAAAGTTTCAGCGATTTCGATTCGACCAGAAACTCGCCCGGCACATAATCGATGACCAGATGCGCGAAATCCGGCTGGCCTGTCATCGGACAGAGCGATGTGAATTCAGGGGCGGTGAAGCGCACGCAATAGGCAATATCGGCCTGCGGATTTGAAACGCGCTCCAGAACTGCCTCTTCGGGGGAAGATGGCAAATTGGTTTGGCCGCCCAGTTGTGTCAAACCACTATAAATCGTTTCCAAGTTTACCTCCTGAAGCGGGTCAGACCCCGCGCTTGTTGCCCCATAGCAGGACGTGCAATTGCGGCAATATCCGCGGCACGAACCAGCCGTCTTGCATGGTTTTCTCGACCAGCCATAGCAGTCTATCGGCGAGGATTTGCGGATCGATGGCGATATCGGGATCGACTGTAGGATTGCCGGGTTGAAGATAGAGCGGCAGGGTAGGGTATTTATCCGCAGCCCTCTGTGCCCAGTGATAATCTGCATCATCGAAGATCACGATTTTCATGACGATCCTGTCAGCACCCTCTGCAGCCTGCAAACATGCATCAAAGGCTGCCCAATCAACCGTCTCCCCGCTTGAAGGTGGCTTGGGACTCAAGACAAGCATATCGAGGGTTCCAAACCATGATTTTGCAACAGAGCCTTGGGTTTCGCAGGCGAAGCGGTAGTCTTGCGCCTGCCCCAGAGCGATCAGTTGTGTAAAATCCTGTATCGCGGGGTTGCCGCCTGATAGCGATACAGTCAGCGGCTTGCCCCTGGACAGCCGCAACACTTCTGCCCAGACAGCCTCTGTTGACATAGCGGCCCATGTGTGACGAAAGGCACTATCAACAGCATGCAGACTATCGCACCAGCTGCACCGGTAATCACACCCGCCAGCCCGCACAAAAACCGTCGGCTCGCCAATCAGCGCGCCCTCTCCCTGAATGGTTGGGCCGAATATTTCAGAAATCCGCAATTGGCTCATGGTCGGTATTCAGCCCATGTCTTGGGCGTTTCACTCACCTTTACAGCGCTGGTTTCGGGCCAGCGCGCAACGCACCAGTCATAAAAATGACGTGCAATATTCTCTCCGGTCGAAGGGTCATCCATGACATCATTCAGATGACGGTGGTCAAAGGTCTCGTCGATATAGGTTTTCAGCGCTTTCAGTTCACCATAGTCGCGGACAAATCCGTCGGCATCCAGGGTTTTCGCGGCCAACTCCACGACAACGATGTAATTATGCCCATGCAGCCGCGCGCATTGATGGTCATCCGGCAGATGTGATAGCTGATGCGATGCTGAAAAGTGAAACTCTTTCGTGATCCGGTACATCAGGAATGGCCCTTTTTGGCGGTGGCAGCGATCCAGAAGTCTGGGTCTGCGTAATGTGTGGGATCGGCAATTCTGGCCAAGTGAAATGCTTCGCGCCGCTCTACGCAGGTGCCACAGCGCCCGCAATGGAACTCACCACCTTTGTAGCAGGACCAGGTTTCGACAAAGGGGGTGTTGTGGCGTGCGCCTTCAATGACAATATCGGCCTTTGTTTGATGAACAAACGGTGTGTACAGTGATACATCTGCATATCCATCAAGCGCTGCCTTTTGCATGATGTCAAAGGACTGGGTAAATGCGGGGCGGCAGTCGGGATAAATGAAATGATCCCCGCCATGCACCGCGGTCGCCACCGCCTGATCACCGCGCGCGGCCGCAACGCCGAAAGCCACGGCCAGCATGATCGCGTTGCGGTTCGGCACCACGGTGATCCGCATGCTCTCTTCGGCATAATGCCCATCAGGAACATCTATGTCGTCCGTGAGGGCCGAGCCCGTCAGGGCTGCACCGATGCCGCGTAGATCGATAATGTCATGCGGAACATTCAACCTTTGCGCACACTGTGCAGCAAAGTCCAATTCCTTGCGGTGACGCTGTCCATAGTCGAAAGAAATCAGGCGGGTCAGTTCTCGGTCTTGCGCGACCATATGCGCAAGAGACACGGAATCGAGCCCGCCAGAGCAGATGACCAGAGTATTCATTTTTAACCCTTGTTTTGTTGACCGGGTAGGCTGCGACCGGAACCCGCTATTTAGAACGTTTTTCATCGCAGGCCAAGGGGAAGACTGCCGATAAAGCGCGCACTCCATGGATTGAAGTTCCAGGCCACGCCTGCCGCCCCGGTTCCCGTCGGCATTCGGCCCTTGGCTAAAACCTCCCGCGCCGGTGGTGTTTCCGGCGAAAATGCCATCGGGTGCGCGGGAAACTCTCCCCATCCATCGAACGGGCTGACATCGCGCAGCATTTACCGATATGCTGGCCGCGACCCCTATCCGAGCCCGCGCCATGTCGAAGACAACCCTCAATAAAGCCAATCTTGAAAAGCTGGGTGCTGACACGCTGGCCGCGCAGGTGATGGAGCTGGTGCAGGGCAATGTCGGGCTTGAGCACCGCGCCGGGATGATACCGGACAGGGCGCAAGCCCTCAACGATGTGGCGGCAGGTCTGCGCAAACAGCGCGCGCTGCTCGAAGATATTCACAGTTTCCTTGCCGATCTCGCAGCACCTGCCGCATGCCCGGTTGCCGTATCACAGCCCATATTTTCGTGGCATCTGTATTGGCATTCCAAGATTTGTGCAGACTGTGGTTTGAGAAACCTTTGTGTCGGAGAGCCATCATGATCCGTCAGATCGCAACAGCCTTTGTGTTTCTTGCCGCTGGTGTCGGCATGTCCTTGGGTGAGACGAAAGAGCTTCAAATTCTGACGTCTTATGAAGCGGATTTCGTGTCACCGTTTTTCCAGGAATTCACCGACCGACACCCAGAGATAACGATTTTGCACCTGAACAAGAACACACACGCCGCGGTTGATGAACTCATCGGAGGAAATCCCCGGCAATTTGATATTTTCTGGGCATCGGCATCAGAGGCATTTGAACTCCTGGATGAACACGCGCAACTGAACGACCTGGGGTTTGGGCCACATCACGATTTTGCCTATTCTGCCGTGGGTTGGGCCTGGAAACGCACTGCAGAGCTGATACCGCCGCAGGATTGGAACGCGCTTCTTGATCCCGTTTATTCTGGCCGCATTACCATGGCGCATCCTATGCGATCCGGGACGACCCACAGCCTGATAGAAACAATCCTTCAGGATCGCGGATGGGAGGCGGGCTGGGCCTATCTGCTGCAACTGGCCGGACAGCTCAAGAGTATCTCGGCCCGATCTTTTGGTGTTCTTGAAGGGCTGGGCGAACGGCATGACATTGGCCTGACGATTGATTTTCTGGCCCTGCAACGGGCCGATCAAAACGTGTTGTTTCGCTATGGGCGCCCAATTATCATTACTCCGGCGCGCGTTGCTGCGCTGAAAGGGGGCAACAACCCTGATGCGGCAGAATTGTTCATCAGTTTTCTGCTATCCGATGACGGGCAGCGTATCTTGTTACGCCCTGATATTCGCCGCATCCCGGTGAATGACGATATCCGCGCCGAACTTTCAGAAAGCCTGATCCCAGAGTTACGCGCAGCCCTTGCCTTCAGCTGGTCGCGCTATGACCCGGATCTGGCGCGAAAGCGTTATTGGCAGGTCAATGAGGTATTCAACACCTTTATTGCCCGCGATTTTCTGCGCCGTCGTGATCTGTGGCGCAGGCTGCACGATTTGCCGGCGGGTTTCGTTCAGGATCAGGCGATCATCTCTCAGATACTGACGCATATGCCTGTCAGTGAGGCCAATCTGCGTTTGGCCATGCCCCGGCGTAACACCTTGCTGTCCTGGCAGGCAGAATCGCGGCGCCTGCTGGATGCGGCCGAAGCACGCTTGAGCTGGGCCGAGGCGCGCCAATGACGCGCCCCTTGTCTGTCTGGACACGGCTATTGCTGGGGGTGGGCGCGATCATGATTATCGCGGCGGGCATTCTTGGGGCAGGCATGGCGCTTGTCCTGCGCGCGGAGCGCGATTTCGCCAGCCTTGCACAAGACCGTATTCCGCGCGTCGCAGTTGCAGGGGAACTGGCCGAGTTTACAGGCGAATTGGCCGCGCTTTCGACCGCGATAATGTCCGAGGGGCAGAAACCGGACGGGCAGATGCAGCCTTTCGTTCACAGGATAGAGACGACAGCCGCGGGTTTGGCCGATTTGCTGCGTGGGCCGTTCCTGTCCAACACACCAGAGGCCGATATGATGGGCGCGGCGCAAGTGGAGTTGCGCAACAGCCTGTCAACTGTGATTGACGCATCGGTAGAAAGTGCGGGGCTGTCACGTGTCCTTCAAGATGCAGATGAGCATTTACGCTGGACACAGGTGGATATTCAGGACCAGGCAAGTGCGCTGCTGGATGACATGTCGTTCAATATGGATGCGCGGCTGCGCGTGCTTGTATCTGCGACAGCCGACACCCCAACCGGCGATGTCGAGCGTGAACTTGCAATCGAGCGGCGTCAGCGGGACAGGGTACAGCGCCTTGCGACCGAGGCCGCGACGTTATCGGCCCTGCTATTGCAGGCGCGCGCGTCAGGCAGTCTTGCGGCGCTGGAGCAGGTTGAAACAATGGCGCAGGATGCCCTTGATGTGATCGCCCTTGCCCGGACGGATCTGCCGGATCGGGTTGAAATCGTGCTGCTGTTACAATCCATCGACAGGCTGGCCGAACTTGCGCATGGGGCCAATGATATCTTTTCGTTGATGCGTGCGCAAATCTTGTTGCGCAAAACGATACTTGATGCGTTGTCGCAGGCGCAGGACAGTCTTGGGATATTGCAGACGCATTTGACGCAATTGGGCCAGGCAGAAAGATTCGCGGCACAATCCCGCGCAGATGATGCGGCGCGAGATATGTTGCGCGGCGCGACCGGGTTGGGGGTGCTCATTATACTGGGTGCGATTGTGGGTGCTGCGATCCTGTTCTTTTTTGTTCAGCGAAGGATAGTCCAGCGTATCCGGCAACTGACGGATGACCTGATGCATATCGCATCGGTGGAATTGTCATCCGTCCCGCGCGCCTCGGAGGGGGCTGATGAATTCAGCCGCATGGCGCATGCGGTGGAAACCTTTCGCACCGCTGTTCAGGATCTGAAGACCACGCATATAGACCTGTCAAACGAGGTTCGGGAAAGGCGGATCGCTGTGAAGCGTCTGGAGCAGACCCAGCGTGAACTCGTTCAGGCCGGGAAGATGGCGGCCCTTGGGCAAATATCCGCTGCGATCAGCCATGAGATCAACCAACCGCTGGCTGCCATGCAGCACCGTTTGCACGGCCTCAGGCAGAGCCACCCGGAAGCGGGGTCTGGCCTGGATCGGATAGAGGTGCTGATACAGCGGATCACCCGGACGATAAATCACCTGCGCCGTATCGCGCGCCGGGCTGAATACCGGCGCGATATCGTCTGCATGCAAGATCCCCTGCAAGCGGCTTCAGAACTGTTGACGCACCGGCTGAAGGAAACCGGCACGACCATCCATGTTGATGAAAACGTCAACGACCTTCTGGTTGAGGGGGATGAAATCCTGATTGAGCAGGTCTTGCTGAATATCCTGTCCAATGCGCTGGATTCGATAGAGGAAGACGGGTCTGCCGATGGCAGGATCGTGGTGAAGAAAGAGGATGGACAAGAAAGCACCCTGTCGATCGCGGATAATGGCATTGGCCTGCGCGGATTGTCCGGTGCAACCTTGATCGACCCGTTCTTCACCACCAAAGAGGTCGGCAAGGGGCTGGGCTTGGGGCTATCCATCGTGTTCAACGTCATGCAGGACATGGGGGGACATCTTGGCATCATGCCAGGTGACGAAGGCGGCGCGAAAGTCATCTTGCGTTTCCAGGCGGCGACAGAGGAGCGTAGCGATGACAGAGCACATGAAAGTAATGCTGGTCGAAGATGACCAGGATCTGCGCGATGCGACCTGTGACACATTAACAACCGCCAATTTTTCGGTGCATGCCTTCGGACAGGCGCAGGCGGCGCTCGATAATCTGGGCGCTGTGGCGCCGGACGTGATCCTGTCTGATATGCGTCTTCCCGGCATGTCGGGGTTGGATCTGCTGGACAATGTGCGCCAACAGGCCCCTGATATCCCGTTTATCCTTATCACCGGTCATGGCGATGTCGGCAGCGCCCTGCGTGCGATGCGCGCGGGCGCGCATGACTTTCTGGAGAAGCCATGCCCCCCGCAGCTGGTCGTCGATATTCTGCGCCGCGCGGTTTTGATGCGCAAGCTGGCACAGGAAAATCTGGCGCTGCGCGACCGCCTGGCGCGCACCATAGCGCCTGAGGACACGCTTCTGGGGCAGTCAGACGTTATGCATGAGCTGCGCCAGCAGGTGGTAGCGCTGGGGGCTTTGAATGTGGATTTGCTGATTTCGGGTGAAACCGGCACAGGGAAGGAACTTGTGGCGCGGCTCTTGCACAGCATTTCCTCACGTCGAAAAGGGCCGTTTGTCGTCATAAATTGCGGCGCGCTGAACCCGGCCGATATTGATCGCGACCTGTTCGGCGATGCTGCGACACAGGGGCGGGTTGCGCGCGCCGATGGCGGAACGCTGTATCTGGACGAGTTGGAAGCCATGCCCGAAGCGCTGCAGATGCGTCTGCTGCGCGTGTTGGAAGCGCGCGAGATCTCGCCGCTTGGCTTGCCGCCCAGACAGTTGGATCTGCGCATTCTGGGCAGCGTCAAAGAAAATCCCTCCGAGGTGGTCAGCCAGGGCAAGTTGCGCGCCGATCTGTTCCACAGGTTCAATGCCGGCGCCTTGACCCTGCCGCCATTGCGCGCGCGCGCGGGTGATGCGCGCGTGCTGCTGGCGCATTTCATTTCAGAGGCCGCAGCACGCCACAACCTACCGGTGCCAGAGGTTTCGGATCTGTTGCTGCGACAAGCGGATCACTATTCATGGCCGGGCAATGTGCGCGAGGTGCGAACCCTGGCTGAACGCCTTGTGATCGGCCTTGCTGTATCCCTGGAAGAGGCAGGCGCGGAACGGTTAGTGGTCGCCGAGGGGTTGGATGCGGCGATGGATGGCTTCGAATCGCGCTTGCTGCAAGCGGCGCTTTTTCAGGTGGGCGGGCGCAAGAATGATGCCGCCGCCCTTCTGAAAATACCCAGAAAGCGCCTTTATCTTCGCTTGCGCCATCACGGGCTGGGTTGAATGGGTCACGCATGACCCATTTCCTGGGTCAAGATTGACACAAAAAATCAATTAAAACAAAGTGTTGCAAGTTAATTGGGCGCAGCGCATAGTTCTTGGGCGCATTGCGAGGAGGCAGTGCGCACACTCACTTCAGGCTAAGGGAGGGCCCCGTGAAGAAACTTATGCTTACAACCGCGCTTGCGCTGGTAACCAGTGCCGCCGCACAGGCCGACACTGTTGTTGTCGTGACCTCTTTTCCGCAGGATCTGACCAATCCGTTCAAAGCTGCTTTTGAAGCGGCGCATCCTGAACATACGCTTGAAGTGGTCAGCCGCAATACGAATGCATCGGTTGCGTATCTGCAGGAAACCAGAGGATCCAACACAACCGATCTGTTCTGGGCATCGGCCCCGGATGCGTTTGAAGTTCTGAAAGCCGAAGGATTGCTGGCCAATGCCGGCATCTCTGCCGAGGGCATTCCCGATGCGGTAGGTGGCTACCCGATCAATGATCCAGACGGTTACTATTACGGTTTTGCCGCCTCAGGTTACGGGATTATGTATAACACCCGCTATGTTGCGGCCAATGATCTGCCTGTCGCGCGGGAATGGGATGACCTGATGCGCGCCGAATATAACGGCCATGTTGCAATGTCGTCGCCGTCTCGCTCCGGGACGACACATTTGACAGTCGAAACGCTGCTTCAGGGCGATGGCTGGGAGGATGGCTGGGCCAAGTGGAAATGGATCTCCGGCAATATGAGCACCGTGACCGAACGCAGCTTTGGGGTTCCTGATGCGGTAAATTCAGGATCAACCGGTTTTGGTATCGTGATCGACTTCTTCGGCCTTGCGTCAAACGCATCCGGCTTTCCCGTTGAACTGGTATATCCAAGCCTGACCGCAATCGTTCCGGCGAATATTGGCATCGTTGCAAATGCGCCCAACGCGCAGGGTGCGCAGGATTTCGTTGAATTCGTGCTGTCGCCCGAAGGGCAGCAGGTTCTTCTGAACCCGGCCATCATGCGTTTGCCGGTCAACCCCGCAGCCTATGAAAATGCGCCCGAAGGGTTCCCGAACCCGTTCTCGCCCGATTTCGCGCCAGGGGCCATCGCATTTGACGTCGATAAATCCGGGGCACGCTACAATCTGGTGAATTCCCTGTTCGATGTGATGATTACCTATCGGCTGAATGATCTGCGCGCTGCGGTTTCTGCCGTTCAGGCCGCCGAAGCGGTGCATGCCGAAACTGGCAACGAAGAAGCTCTGGCACTGATCGCGGAAGCGCGTTCATTGGTCGAGGCGCTGCCGATTACCGAAGCGGAATCCCTCGATCCTGCCTTTGCGGGTGTGTTCCAGATTTCGCGCAGAAGTGCGGATGTCGCGGTAGTGGGGCGGCAGGCCGAGGTCGAGCAGGCTTGGGACGGCTTTACCGTCGCCAACTATTCCAAAGCCAAGGAACTGGCTGACCGCGCAGCGGCCATGCGCTGATCCTTCTGCCCGCCCCGACATCAGGGGTGGGCATCTCAAGCTTAGGGAAAAACCATGTCTGACATACCAAAACCGGCCAGCTGGGCCGGGCGTTTCACGCTGTTCCCGCAACTGTCCGGTGTTGCCATCACGGGTATTGCGATTGCGATTTTCCTGATGGCGTTTCTGATCCTGCCGGTTGTGCAGGTCATTTATGTTGCCTTTCTGGATGCGCAAACCGGTGCGATGACGCTGCAGAACTTTCGCGATTTCTTTAACACGTCGTTGTTTCGCGAAAGCTTTGTGAATTCGTTTTATGTGTCCGCCATGTCGGTGGTTTTTGCGACAATGATTGCGCTGCCCTTGGCTTATATTACCACGCGCTTCAATTTTGCGGGGACTGCGATCATCCAGTCATTAGGTTTTATCCCATTGATTATGCCGCCCTTTGTGGGCGCAGTTGCCATGAGCCTGCTTTTTGGGCGCAATGGTTCGGTCAATTTGTTGCTGGATCAGTATTTCGGCTTCAAGATTCCGTTCATGGATGGGTTGAATGGTGTGATCTTTGTTCAATCCATCCATTATTTCCCCTTCATCCTGATCAACCTGTCGGCGTCTTTGCGCAATATCGACCGCTCCATGGAAGAAGCGGCGCAGAATCTTGGGTCATCGGGCATGCGGATGTTCCGGCGCATCGTGTTTCCGCTGGCCATGCCCGGCTATCTGGCAGGCGCGGCCCTGGTTTTCATCAAGGTTTTTGATGATCTGGGCACACCGCTTTTGTTGAATGTCAACACCATGCTTGCCCCGCAGGCGTATCTGCGCATCACGGGTGTCGGCATAAATGACCCGATGGGCTATGTGATATCGTTCATTCTTGTTGCGTTCTCGATATTTGCGCTGTGGGCGTCTTTCCTGTTCATGCGCGGCAAAGATTACGCAACTGTCCAGAAAGGCGGGGGCGGGCTGTCAAAGCGCGATCTTGCCCCGCGTGAAAAAGTGATCGCCTGGGCCGTGATCCTGTTCATTCTGGGTTTGGTTCTGGCACCGCATTTCGGCCTGATGCTGCTGGCTTTTGGCACAATATGGTCGTTTTCACCGCTGCCCGACGGGTTTACGCTCGCGCATTTCGGAACCGTGTTCACGCAGTCTTCACAGTATATCTGGAACACGATCCTTTATGCCGGGTCGGCTGCGATTATCGATGTCATCCTTGGGGTTGCGATTGCCTATATCGTATTGCGCACGGGGCTGATTGGCCGCAAATGGCTGGATTATATGGCAACGGCAGCGCTTGCCGTGCCCGGCGTGGTGCTGGGGATTGGATATCTGCGCATGTTCCACGGCATTCAATTGCCGTTCGGGCTGGGCCAGATGTCCAGTTTCTGGGGGCTGATCATCGTGGCACTTGCCGTGCGGCGCCTGCCATATGCGCTTCGTGCCTGCATGGCGGCGCTGCAACAGGTTGCCTTGTCGCTGGAAGAAGCTGCCGAAAGCCTTGGTGCGAATAAGGCCAGCACTGTGCGGCGCATTGTGGTGCCGCTGATGACGGGGGGCATTCTGGCCGGTTTTGTCACCAGTTTCGCGACCGCCGCGGTAGAGCTTTCCGCAACAATCATGCTCGTTGGCAGGGCGTCTGACGCGCCTTTGGCCTATGGGATTTATCTGTATATGCAATCGCCTGCCGGTCGTGGCGCGGGGGCTGCGCTGGGTATTCTGGCTGTCGTGATCGTGGCGCTGGGGACATATCTGTCGCAACGTATCATTGAAAAAGATCGCAGTCGCAGGGCCGCCGTTCCGGGCGCAGAGCAATAAGGAAAAACGCGATGAAAAAAGCTGGCATCCGTATAGAGGGCCTTCACCTGTCATTCGGAGATACCACCGTTCTGGCGGGGATAGACATGGAAATCCTTCCTGGTGAGTTCTTTGCCTTTCTTGGGCCGTCTGGTTCAGGGAAATCAACGCTTCTGCGCGCCATTGCCGGGTTTGGGCCGCGGCCCAAAGGGCGTATTCTGATCGATGGCAAGGATATTGCAGACCTGCCACCATGGAAGCGCAATGTTGGCATGGTGTTCCAATCCTACGCACTTTGGCCGCATATGACGGTGCGCCAGAATGTGGCCTTTGGCCTGGAAGAACGCCGCATGCCGCGCGCCCAGATCGGCCCCAAGGTGGACGCTGCGCTGGAACTGGTGGGATTGCTGCATCTGGCGGAGCGCATGCCTTCGCAATTGTCGGGCGGGCAGCAGCAACGCGTGGCGCTGGCGCGGACAGTTGCGATCGAACCGCAAGTCCTGCTGTTAGATGAACCCTTGTCGAACCTTGACGCGGCACTTCGGGTTCAGATGCGGCGCGAATTGCTGTCGCTTCAGCGCAAGCTGGGACTGACAACAATTTTCGTGACACATGATCAGGAAGAGGCCAACACCACATCTGACAGAATGGCCGTGCTGGATGGCGGTGTGATCCAGCAGATCGGAACGCCCCAGTCCTTGTATGACACGCCGGCCAATGACTTTGTTGCAGGGTTTCTGGGCACGGCGAATGTGCTGACGGGTCATATTGAGAAGGGGGTCTTTGTAACCCAGGGCGGCAATCGGCTTGCAATCGACTCGGATCGGCAAACCGCGCGCCGCATTGTTTTGCGCCCGCAAAGCGTGTCACTCACAGAGGAAAGAAGCGGGTCCATAGCCGGAAAAGTAACCCATCGCGAATTCATGGGCAGCCAGATCCGCTATCTGGTGGGAACAACGGATGGCGAAATCATTGTGGATACATTGCATCACGCGGGCCAGTCCGGCTACGCTATCGGGGCAGATGTAATGCTCAAGATCGATAGCAACAGCGCATCCTTGCTGAACTGAAAATGGCACAGTTTTGGTTCATCCGGCACTTCCGCACCCCCTGGAATGCCGAAGGTCGTATGCAGGGGCAACGCGACATTGCTCTTGACGACCCACTGGGCAGCAGCGACCTGGCGGCCCTTGGCAGTAACGTGGCGGCACTTGGCGGGGTTGCTTTCGCTGCCGTCTGGACATCCCCGTTGCAGCGGGCACGGCAAACGGCAGCGCTGCACGGGTATCATGCGGCCGCATCGCATGACAGGTTGCTGGAGTTGGATTTCGGGCCATGGGAAGGGCTGACATGGACTGAATTGCATGCGGCCTGTCCCGGCAAATGGGCATCCGCCCCCGAGGAATTGGCGCTGGGCGAAAGCTTTGCCGATTTTGAACGCCGCGTGTCTGAGACCCTGCAGGATGTCTGGCGACGGCCCGGCGCGCCTGTCCTTGTTTTTGGGCACGGGGCTTGGGCAAATTGCGCTCAGGCCATCGCCGCCGGTGCGCCTGCTTCCCGAATGAATGACTACAAAACCCCGAACGGCGCCTTGCTGCGCATAGACGCGAAAACACCCTGAAAGGCTATGGAATGACGGCTATCATTTTTGATCTTGACGGCACTTTGGTTGACAGTGTGCCCGATATCCATAACGCAGCCGCCAAGATGCTGGCAGAGGCTGGCTATGCCCCGCTGGGCATCGACAGGATACGCAGCTTTATCGGAAACGGGGTGCCCGCGCTTATATCCAAAATCATGGATGATATTGGCGAACCTGCCGAAGACACGGCGCGCCACGCCGTTTTGGAGCAAAGCTTCACACAACATTACCTCTCCGCCCCGGCAGAGCTTGGTCAGGTGTTTGATAATGTGCAAACTGCCCTGGTGTCATTGTCGAAAGACGGTTTTTCATTGGCCGTTTGCACCAACAAACCAGAGGCAATCGCCAGACAGATCCTGAAGGATCTGAAGATCGCGTCATATTTCAGGGCCGTGGTCGGTGGGGATAGCCTGACTGTCCGCAAGCCTGACCCGGCACCGCTGCAGGCTGCAATGCATAAGGCGGATGCCATGTCGGCAATTTATGTCGGGGATAGTGAAGTGGACAGTGAAACCGCGCAAGCCGCAGGCGTGCCATTCCTGCTATTTACCAAAGGCTACCGGAAAGGCCCCCTGAGTGCGATACAGAACCAGGGCCTGTTTGCGGATTTCGCTAAACTGCCGGCGTTGATCCGGACAGAGTTGAGCAAGACAAAAACCCGTTGCCATGATGCTGCCAAATGAAGGCGCGGGGATCATTTCCATGACGCAGCGAGTCAATTCACATTAGTGACGCGCAAAAACACATGCGACCACTTAAGGTCAGCGTGGGCCGCGTGACCGCGAATGAACCCGACACGCGCCAGGCTGGCACGGGTGCGGGCGTCTCGCCCTGTATCGCGTCCGTGGCCGACCCCATCCGCGCGCGACTTTGCAAAGGCATGGCCCCCGATACCATCGTCATAATCGGTGGGATGCAGGATCTGGCATAACGTGGCTGGGGCCGCACAGATCAGCAAGGGTCATCAGGTCGCAGGCTCCTCATGCAAGGGATCGTGACCATGCAAGGTCGGCGCGGTGGCTTGATGCCGATCAAGTTGCGGTAGCATCATCCGTGCTACAGTGAAGATGTGTTTGGCGTTTCTGGCCGATGACCTGAACTTGCCCAGAGCGATACATTGCCAAAGCAAGGGGGGGCGCATGACATCAATCCAAGATCAGACTGTTCGCTTCGAAAACCTTGGACGGGGCGATGTCGCGCATGTCGGGGGCAAGAACGCCTCTCTTGGTGAAATGGTGCGCCATCTGGGCGCGCGCGGAGTTGATGTGCCGCGCGGATTTGCGACCACCTCCCACGCCTATTGGCAATTCGTCGATGCCGGAGGTCTGCGCGAAGTGGTCGCCGGGGCATTGCGGGCGATGCATGAGGGCAAGGCTTCGCTGGCCGACACGGGCCAGGCGTTGCGCGATGCCTTTCTGAAGGCCGACTGGCCCGCGCATACATAAGCTGCAATCCGTAAGGAATATGAGGCGCTATGCGACCGCATCGGGCGTAGGGATGTCGATGTGGCGGTGCGCTCTTCCGCCACGGCCGAGGATCTTCCAGATGCCAGTTTCGCGGGCCAGCAGGAAACCTTTCTGAATATCCGGGGGGCGGATGCCCTGCTCGATGCGTGCAAGCGCTGCTATGCGTCACTGTTTACGGACAGGGCGATCAGCTACCGCGAAGCGAAGGGGTTTGACCATCTGAAGGTCGCGCTTTCGGTCGGTGTGCAGGTCATGGTGCGCTCTGATATTGGCGGCTCTGGCGTGATGTTTTCCATTGATACCGAAACCGGGTTTGAGGGTGTCGTGGTGATTGATGCCGCCTGGGGTCTGGGCGAAACAGTGGTGCAGGGCATTGTGGATCCAGATGAATATCAGGTGTTCAAGCCGCTTCTGGCGCGCGAAGGCGTCGTGCCAATCGTCGAGAAGCGTTTGGGTGCAAAGAACCACAAGATGATCTATGCCCGCGCAGGCGAGGGCACGACCCGCATTGTGCCAACCTCAAAGGCGGAACGCGCAGGGTTTGTGCTGAGCGAGCCTGAGATCGTGCAGCTTGCCCGCTGGGCTTGTGTGATCGAGGATCATTATGGCTGCCCGATGGATATTGAATGGGCCAAAGACGGCGAAAGCGGCGCGCTGTTTATCGTTCAGGCGCGGCCTGAAACCGTGCAGTCGCGCCGCGAGGCTGGCGCGTATCGCAGCTATCGCGTGACCGATAAGGGGCGCAAACTGGTGACTGGCCTGAGCATTGGCGACGCCGCTGTGGCGGGGCGGGTCTGCCTGCTGGACAGCCCGCGCGATATTGACCGTTTCGTTGATGGCAGCATCTTGGTCACCGGCAATACGGATCCCGACTGGGTGCCAATCATGAAGCGTGCGGCCGCCATTGTCACCGACCGGGGCGGGCGCACCAGCCATGCGGCCATCGTCAGCCGCGAATTGGGCCTGCCCGCGATCGTGGGGGCGGGCGATGCCACGCATGTCCTGCATGATCAGCAGGAAGTCACCATCTCCTGTGCCGAGGGCGATCAGGGCTTTGTCTATGAAGGCACCGCCCGGATTGCGCAGGACATACTCGATCCGGCCGCAGTGCCCGAAACCCGCACAAAGGTGATGCTCAACCTTGCCAATCCCGCGGCGGCCTTTCGCTGGTGGCGGTTGCCGGCAGATGGCGTCGGATTGGCGCGGATGGAATTCGTGATCAACAATCATGTGCGCATTCACCCGATGGCGCTGATCCATTTCGACAGCCTGCAAGATGCTGAAGCAAAAGCCCGGATCGCTGAACTCACTGCGGGCCATGACGACAAGGCCGCGTATTTTGTCGACAGGCTGTCGCGCGGGTTGGCGCGGATCGCAGCGGCGCTGCACCCCAAGCCCGTCATCATCCGCATGAGCGATTTCAAGACCAATGAATATGCAGATCTGATCGGGGGCGCAGAGTTTGAACCACATGAGGAAAACCCGATGATCGGGTTTCGTGGTGCCTCGCGCTACACCTCACCGCGCTACCGCGAGGGGTTCGCGCTGGAATGCCGCGCCATCCGGCGGCTGCGCGAGAAGATGGGGTTTGAAAATGTCGTGGTCATGATCCCGTTCTGCCGCTCTGTGGCAGAGGCTGATCATGTGCTGGCGGTGATGGCTGACGAGGGGCTTGAGCGTGGCAAGCGCGGGCTTGAAGTCTATGTCATGGCCGAAGTTCCGTCCAATGTGGTTCTTGCGCCTGCCTTCGCCGAGCGGTTTGATGGCTTCTCGATCGGCTCCAACGACCTCACCCAGCTCACCCTGGGCCTGGATCGCGATTCCGAAATACTGGCCGATCTGTTTGATGAACAGGACCCGGCGGTGAAATGGATGATCGGCCATGTGATCTCTGCGGCCAAGGACGCCGGGGCCAAGATCGGGCTTTGCGGTCAGGGGCCAAGTGACCACCCGGAATTTGCGCGCTTTCTGGTCGAATGCGGCATCGATTCCATCTCGGTCACACCTGACAGCTTCATCCGCGTGAAGGAACAGGTGGCCCGCGCCGAAAGGGGCCTGCCATAACCGACCACGCCCCTGCTGCCATAATCCGCAAGACACCCGCGACACAGGACGCGGCGACCGACAAAGCCGCAACAGGTGCCGTATTCTTTGGGTCGGGGTGGCAGATGATGCCTGCATTTTGTCGCGCGAGGATGAGACCGCTCGCTTCCACCGACTGGGCCAACGGGTGTTGTTCCGACCAGAGTTTGTGAAACTGGCAACAAGATCTGTACCTGCGAGAGATCTTTGCCGCCCACCGAAACCATAGGCTTTTGCGCAATTTGCCGTTTCTTGATTTGCAAGCCAGCCCCATATCGCCATGCTGCGTGATATGACGCGGATCACTCCGCTTATTGCCAATGTCCCTTTATGGAGTGGAGCCAAGAATGTCCGAGAGTTTTGCACGCTATCCCAGCCTTGCAGGCAAGACGGTATATGTAACGGGAGGCGCTTCCGGGATCGGGGCCGAGATCGTGGCGGCCTTTGCCAAGCAAGGCGCAAATGTCGGTTTTGTCGATATTGACGCCGATACAAGCGCGGCGCTGTCTGCCCTGCATGCCAATGTCACGCATGAAATCTGCGATCTGCGTGATATCGAGAGCATGCGCGCCGCATTTGTTGCCTTGCGCAGAAGGATCGGGCCGGCGCAGGTTTTGGTCAATAACGCAGCGCATGACGACAGGCACGCATGGACAGATGTCACGCCTGACTATTGGGATGACCGGATGAACACCAATCTTCGTCACCAGTTCTTTGCGATCCAGGCTGTGGCTCCGGATATGATCGCAAGCGGCGGTGGCGCGATCATCAACCTTGGGTCGAACAGCTGGTTCGAAGCCGGGGGTGGTTTTCCGGCCTACGCGACGGCCAAGGCTGCAGTGCATGGCCTCACCCGCACCATGGCGCGCGACCTTGGGCAATATCGTATCCGCGTCAATGCGGTTGTTCCGGGTTGGGTGATGACAGATCGCCAAAAGACACTCTGGGCAAAACCTGACGCAATCGCGGCCCATGTGAAGCGGCAATGCTTGCCAGACCTGATAGAGCCGGTTTACATCGCGCGGATGGTGCTGTTTCTGGCTTCAGATGACGCTGCCATGTGCACAGCAAACAGTTACATGGTCGAGGCTGGTTCAATTTGAGTGGCCAATCCACTGCCTGCAGGGAACGGGTTCTATCATGAACTGGACAGGAATGCCGACCCGGATAACCCGCATGACCTGTCGGGATGCTCTGCCGCGCCGCGGCAGCGGCTGGCGCTGCCTGATCGCTACTCTCCGGGCATCGCCGCACTCAGAAATCTGTCGGCGCCCCACCTTCGGCCCTGCGACGGGCCACGAAATCCAGCAGTGCCTCTCGTCGGTCATCTGCCATGGGCGGGGGTGCGAAAGTCTCAACGATATTGCGATAAATACCATGCGCGCGGCGAATGGTATCGGTTGCGCCATCGCGCTCCCAGGCTTCGTAATTGCGCCAATCCGACACAAACGGCGCATGGAAGGCGGTTTCGTAGCGCTCCCGCGTGTGCTGGACTCCGAAGAAATGCCCACCCGCGCCCACCTCGCGGATGGCATCCAGGGCCAGCGCCCCAGCTGTGGTTTCACTCAGCACAGGCTGGCAATAGCGCTGTATCATCTGCAGCACTTCGCAATCCATGACGAATTTCTCTGGCGATGCGATCAGCCCGCCCTCCAGCCATCCGGCAGCGTGATAGACAAGGTTCGACCCTGACTGCACGGCAGCCCAAAGGCTGTTGCAGGTTTCCCACATGGCCTGTGCGTCGGGGATATTGGCGGTGCAGACCCCAGATGAGCGCAAGGGCAACCCGTAGCGCCGCGCCAATTGCCCGGTCATTTGCGTGGCGCGCATGTATTCGGGCGTGCCAAAGGCGGGCGCGCCAGAGCGCATATCCACATTCGAGGTAAATGTTCCGATCGCCACGGGCGCGCCCGGCGCGGCATATTGGATCAGCGCGATGGCGCAGAGCGATTCCGCGATGGACTGCGCCACCGCGCCGGCCAGCGTGACCGGGGCCATGGCGCCTGCAAGCGTGAAAGGCGTGACGACCACGGGCTGCCCCCGCCGCGCCAGCCGCAAGGCCCCGTCGATCATGGGAAAGTCATGGCGCAGCGGCGAGACGGAATTGATATTGGTATACATATGCGGGGCGGCGTCGAATTCCGCGTGGCTCAGCCCTGCGGCCAGCCGCACCATTTCCATCGCATCCTCGACCCGCTCGCGCCCAAGGCTATAGGCATGCACCACCTTGTCGGTCAGGATCAGCTTTTCCGCGATGCAGTCCAGATGGCGGATACTGGGGTGAATATCGACCGGCTCGACCGGATAACCGCCTGCGATATGGATGCAGTTGAACGCCTGTGTCAGCATCAGGAATTCGCGGAAGGTCTGGAAATCGCCAGGGCGTTTGCCGCGTATCATGTCCCAGCTGGCGGGTGGCGAAGAGACATTGACGAAAGCCAGATGCCCGTCGCCAATGCGCACCGCGCGCTCGGGGTTGCGCGGGGTAATGGTAAAGGCGCCCGGCGCGCGGGCCAGCATCGCTTCGACAAAATCAGCGTCCATGCGGACATTCTGCCCGTCCACACTGCAGCCTGCCTGCCGGAACAGCACCAGCGCCTCGTCATTGAGGAACTCGACGCCGATTTCTGACAGGATATGCAGCGCGGCGCGGTGGATCGCCTCGACGCCCTCTGCGGGCAGCGGTTCTGTAGGGCGGTCAGTATTGACTGGCACGCACCAAGGCATCTGATCCAGCCGGAAGCTGTCGCTCCGCCGCGCATTCCCCCCACGTCCACCAGACCTGCGGCGGCGTTCTGTGGGTTGCGCTTCCATGTCGGTCTCCGTGGTTGTCGGGTCTGCCTGACGCTACCGAGGGCAGGGTGCAGGCGACAAGCGGAGTGTTGTCAGCAAGGGTGTGGTGGGGACACCCGAGGTGGAGGGCCACAGGATGAAGCCCCCGCGCAGCCTCAAGCTGCGCCAGCGCGCCGCCGCAGCCTGCCCAACCGCCCCCCGGGGCGGTCCCTTTTCCCTGTCGCACACGGGATCGGCGCTGGAATAGGGCGCCGCATAAATCGCGCAGCCAGACCGGCAAGAGCGCCTGCCCGCAGTCGGGCGCGGCGCGGCGGCGCGATCCCATCGCGTTCCTGACATGCCCGGACGGAATGATTTCAGGGCCGTCCCCTGTGCCCCGAATAACAGTGTGCCCCGAATAACAGCCGCTCACATCACACCGGTCGCAACCTCGCCACCCAGTCCGCTGCTTCATGGGCATGCACTTCTGCTGCGCGGATATGCCCGTCAAAACCCTGCGCCAGTTCGCGGATCAGGTGTTTGGAGCGGATCAGCAGATAGACATCCCCTGCATAAACCGCCGCTCGGGTATAGCCGAACAGCGTCATGGGGGGCGCAAAGCGTTTGCGCCCATCAAACAGATACATGCGGAAAGCCGGATAAAGCGCGTCCACCATGCGCGCGATATGGTCGATCTGGCGTTGTCGCGCAGGGGCGGGCAGGCCGCGCCAGACCCCACAGCCATCTGCAAAAATCTCAAAGCTTTGCAACGGCATGCACATCTCAATATCGGCCTCGGGGGCCTGTGACAGGCGCAAGCGGCGCTGTGTCTGGGCTTGCAACCGGCGCTTTTCCTGCGCGGAGCTTTGCGCCTGAAAGCTGATGATTTCGGGCGTGCGCATCAGATCGGGCAGCAATGCGGGCACATAGCGGATCTTCTGGCCGGTGGCTTCTTCGTGCCAGCGTTCCATCGCAGTGCGGCTTTCCTCATCCAGCGCGGCTTCGGTTTCCACCGCATCCAGGCTCTGGGTGACTGCGCCGCTGTCTTCCGACAGGCCCAGCAACCAGTCGACCGAGACCTGAAACTGCGCCGCAATGGACAGCAGCGTTTCCGCGCGGGGCAGGCGGGGGTCAGGGCCAGTCAGAAGCTGCGACAGCGCCGAGCGGTCAATGCCGATCGCACTTGCAAAACGCGATTGCGTCAGGCCCGATTGCGTCAGCAACTGCACAAGACGAGCGCGAAACAGGGCCGAGGATTCACGTTTGCGCATGTTCAGACTCCACCGCATATGTTGAGTTAGGTGAACATATTTTTTTATAAGCCACAATCGTCTTGAACAGTGAAGAGAACACTCGCATTGAAGCGCGCGGGCTTTGGGGACAGGCTTGAGGCATAAACATCTCAGGAGAGCAGAGCTTGCGCCGGATAGAATGGCCTACAGTCGCGCTGATCCTTGCCTGTTACGGCTTGTGGGCGTTTGCGGGCGCGGTGCTCTGGCCTGTCGCTCCAACGGTGGCGCTGGGGGTCATGGCGCTGATGTCGGCGCTGCATTCCTCGCTGGTGCATGAAAATCTGCATGGCCATCCGACCCGCAACCGGCTGGCCAATGAAGCGCTGGTTACTCTGCCTCTCTCTGTGATCTATCCCTATCGCCGCTACCGCGCGACCCATCTGGCACACCATCACGATGCGCGCCTGACCGACCCGATCGAAGATCCTGAAAGCTACTATGAAGCGGCTTGGGCGCATGCGCGGATGCCGCGCTGGATGCAGGCGCTGCTGGTCGTGAACAACACCATGATCGGGCGCATCCTGCTGGGGCCGGTTCTGGGCGCGGCAGGGTTTTTGGCGCAGGACGCACGGCTTTTTCGTTTCAATGCGCCGGGTGTGCGGCTGGCTTGGGGGCTGCATCTGCTCAGCCTTGTGCCGGTTTTGATGCTTGTCTTGGCTTTCGGTGTCCCGCTCTGGCTCTATCTTGTGGCGGTTGTCTGGCCGTCGCTTTCGCTGATCTCGGTTCGAACCTATGCCGAACATCGCTGGCATGATACACCCGAGGGGCGAACGATCATTGTCGAGCGATCGCCGCTGTCATGGCTATTCTTGAACAACAATCTGCATATCGTGCATCACCAGTTTCCCGCGGCGCCCTGGTATGTCCTCCCGCGTCTATATGCCGAAAGACGGGCGCAGTGGCAGGCGCTCAATCATGGCTATGTTTACCGCAATTACTGGCAGTTGTTTCGCGCCCATGCGCTGCGGCCGAAGGAACCGGTGGTGCATCCGGCCCTGCACCAGATCATTGCCGCACATCCTGACGACATATCGCAGCCATCCGCGAAGCTGCCCTTTGATGGACATGCGGTATGAGTGGGATCGCAACGCTGCCGATGTATGACTGGCCCGAACTGCGCGCGCAGGTCGATGGCTTTTATGCCGCCCTGCGCGCACGCGTGCCAGACCTGCCTGCAAAGCTGATCCGGCCTGCCTGTGAACAAGCAATGCACGCCCTGTGGCGCAGTCCGGCGCTGCTGCTGGGCCAAACCTGTTGGGGCCCCATGCAGGCCGGGTTGCAGAAGGATGTGCATGTTCTGGCACAACCAGATTACAGCGATGTGCCCGGCGGGCAGGGGAGAGATTACCGGTCTGTCATTGTGATGCGGGCGGGGGCATGGATGGAACCGCCCCCCCATGCGGGTGCCAGTCTGCCGCAGGGGTTGGCGGGGTTGCGGGCGGCAATCAACAGCCCGCTGTCGCTGTCGGGCTGTCTGGCGCTGGCCGCAGATGCCGGGCTGTGCGATCTGGCAACAGATGCGCTTGTTACAGGCAGCCATCGCGCCTCGATCCGCGCGGTCGCGGCGGGCAAAGCCGATTTCGCCGCGATCGACTGTCGAAGCTGGGCTTTGGCGCGCGCCTATGAACCCATGGCCCGCGGCCTGATCGCGACCGGCTGGACAGCCCTGCGCCCCGGCCTTCCCTTCATCACCGCACGCGCGACACCGCGCGATTTGCGTCAGCGCCTCTCAGCGGCGCTGGCCAAAACTGGTACCGTTCCACAGCCCCTGACCAAATTCGAGGACATCCCATGACCCAGACTTATCGTGCCATTGTCATCGGCGGTGGCGTTGTCGGCTGTTCGGTGCTCTATCATCTGGCAAAGGCGGGCTGGACTGATGTGTTGCTGATCGAGCGGTCAGAACTCACCTCCGGCTCGAGCTGGCACGCGGCGGGCGGGTTTCACGCGCTCAATGCCGACCCGAATGTGGCGCGGCTGCAGGCCTACACGATCTCTCTTTATGACGAGTTGGAGAAGATGACCGGCCAATCCTGCGGGTTGCATCTGGTCGGCGGGGTGCAGATGGCCGACAGCCCCGAACGGCTGGATTTCCTGCGCATGGCGCATGCCCGCGGCCGGTATCTGGGCATGGAAACAGAGATCATCACGCCCTCCGAGGCCAAGGCCATGTTCCCGCTGATGGATGAGAGCCATTTTGTCGGCGCGCTCTGGGATCCGGTCGAAGGTCATCTTGACCCTTCGGGTACGACCCATGCCTATGCAAAGGCCGCGAAGATGCTGGGCGCAAGGATCGAGCTGCGCAATCCGGTCAAGGAACTGACACAGGATGCGGATGGCACATGGAATGTGATTACCGAAAACGGCACCTATCGCTGTGAACATGTGGTCAATGCGGGCGGGCTCTGGGCGCGGGAACTGGGCCGCATGGTCGGGCTGGAACTGCCGGTTCTGGCGATGGAGCATATGTATCTCCTGACCGAACCCATGCCCGAAGTGATGGAGTTCAACGCGAGCCGGGGCCGGGAGCTGATCCATGTGATCGACTTCAAGGGCGAGATCTACACAAGGCAGGAAGGGCAGGGCATCCTGCTGGGCACCTATGAGAAAGCCTGCAAGCCCTGGTCACCCCTGACCACATCCTGGGATTTCGGGCATGAGTTGTTGCAACCCGATATCGACCGTCTTGCCCCCTCGCTCGAAGTGGGCTTCCGCCATTTCCCGCCCTATGAGAACGCGGGCATCAAGCAGATCATCAACGGCCCCTTTACCTTTGCCCCCGACGGCAATCCGCTGGTGGGGCCAGTGCAGGGGCTTACAAATTACTGGTCGGCCTGTGCCGTCATGGCCGGGTTCTCTCAGGGTGGTGGGGTCGGGCTGGTGCTGGCGAATTGGATGACCACGGGCGATCCGGGCCATGACGTTTTTGGCATGGATGTCGCGCGCTATGGCGATTGGGCCAGCCTGCGCTACACCAACGCCAAGGTGCGCGAGAACTACGCGCGCCGCTTCTCGATCCGCTTCCCGAATGAGGAACTGCCCGCCGCGCGCCCGCATCTGACCACGCCGCTGTATGACCTGATGCTGCGCGACAATCACGCGGTGATGGGCGACACATGGGGGCTGGAAACGCCCCTGTGGTTCGCCCCTTCGGCCAAAGAGGCCCATGACGTGCTGTCTTTCCACCGCTCGAATGATTTCGCGCATGTGGGCGCAGAGGTTCGCGCTGTGCGCAACAGCGTAGGCGTAACTGAAATCGCCAATTTCGCGAAATACGAGGTGACAGGGCCGGGCGCGGAAGCCTTTCTTGATCGGCTGATGACCAATCGCCTGCCGAAACTTGGGCGCTTGGTGCTTTCGCCAATGCTGAACCCCAAAGGCAAGCTGATCGGCGATTTCACCATCGCCCGCGCCGGGCCTGAGCGCTTCATGATATGGGGATCGCTTGCGGCCACGAAATACCACATGCGCTGGTTTGAACAGCATGTGCCGCAGGATGGCAGCGCGCAAATCCGCGCGCTGGGCTTGGGGCTGCTGGGCCTGTCCATCGCAGGCCCCCAAGCGCGCGCGGTTCTGGCCGCGCTGGTTGATCAGGATGTCTCCGACGCCGCTTTCCGGTTCATGGACTATCGCGAAATGGATGTCGCAGGCGCGCCCTGCATGGTCAATCGCCTCACCTATACCGGCGATCTGGGGTATGAGATCTGGATGGCCCCGGAATATCAGCGCCGCGTCTATTCGGCGATCAAGGCGGCGGGTGCTGCTCATGGCATCCGCGATTTCGGCATGCGCGCGCTGCTCTCGATGCGATTTGAGAAAAACTTCCCGACATGGTTTGCCGAACTCCGGCCTGTCTACGGCCCGATGGAAGGCGCGATGGAACGCTTCGTGGCTTATGACAAGCCCGGTTTCATTGGCCGCGACGCCGCGCTTCGGGAACGCGAGAATGGCCCCCGATTGCGCCGCGTCTCGCTGATCATTGAGGCGGAAACTGCCGATGCCATCGCTGATGAACCCATCTGGGCGCGGGTCGCGGAAGATCATGGCACCACCACCGCGCCGCATAGTTTCGGCCCCGCGCGTTTCGACGCGCAAGGCAACACGCTCACCACCCCGCACCCGTCACAGGATGGCGATTGGCGCGTGGTCGGCTGGGTTACCTCTGGCGGTTATGGCCATCATGTTGGCCTGTCTCTGGCGCAGGGCTATCTGCCCGCCACGCTCGCCGAACGCCCCGATGCAGATCTGTTCGCGGTTGAGATCATGGGCCAGCGTCGTTCCGCCCGTATCGCGCTCGACCCCCCGTTTGATCCGGCGGGCACCCGTATGCGAAGCTGACATTTTCTTGCCAGAAATACGCTGGCCAAAGGCCCTGGGCTGCAAGGCCCGGCACGCCCTCCGTAAAAAGGCCCCTCCGCATGAAGGCAGCGCTCTGCACCCGCTTCAACGCTCCGCTTGAAATCACCGAAGTCAGGCTTGCGCCGCCACACCGTGGCAAGGTCGAGGTCACACGCGCGGCCTGTGCCATGTGCCATTCCGACATGCATTTCATCGCAGGAGCATGGGGCGGCAGGGATTACCGGATCGGACAGCGCTTGCTTGTCACGCTGATCCGATCCTGTGGCACCCCTCAGCACTGCGCGAACGGGCGGCCCGTGATTTGCGAAACGGCGGCGGCGGATGCCTCGCCGCTGTCTTTGCCCGGCGGAACACGGGTCACACAAGGCATGAAAACCGGTGCTTTCGCCAAGAAAGTGGTCGTCGCTGCAAGCCAGTTTGCGACCTTGCCAGATGACATGCCGCTTGCTGTGGCAGCGCGTCTGGCCTGCGGTGTGATCACCGGTGCCGGTGCTGTGTTCAACACTGCGGCCATGCCTGCCGGGGCCAGTGTTGTCATGATCGGAACGGGCGGGGCCGGGCTGAATGCCATTCAGCGGGCACGCATCGCAGGCGCAGGCCGGATCATCGCGCGGGATGTGGCACCCGAAAAACTGGCTGCCGCGCAAGAGTTTGGCGCAACCGGTGGCTTTCTGGCCACAGCCCCGGACGCAAGCGCGCAGGTTATGGCGCTAACGGATGGGCGCGGCGCGGTCATGGCCTATGGGCAGGTGCCGGGCTTGACCGCTCCGGGCGGAACGACCATCATGGCGGGCATGACTGGCAGTACCGATTGCATGCGGCTGAACCCGATGATGGTGGCCTCTCAGGAACAGCGGCTGATCGGGGCAAAGACGGGCGGCGCGGCCCTGCGCCGCGGCATAGCGCGCCTGATTGAACTTCACCGCCAGCGCCGACTCAAGCGCGATGAGGTGATTTCGAACCGCTACCCGCGCGCGCGGATCAATGACGCGATTGCCGACACGGCCAAGGGTGGGATGCTGCGCAATGCGATCATGATTGACGCTGGTGGAAAGGGTCGGCCATGAAGCTGGAAGGGTTGGAGATTTTCATCATCGGCACCCCGCCACCGGGTTGGGGCGGGCGCTACTGGATCATCACCCGCCTGACCACGGAATGTGGGCTGACAGGCTATGGCGAGGTCTATGCCGCGTCCGTGGGACCGGAGGCAATGCGCGGTGTGATCGCGGATGTGTTCGCGCGCCATATGCAAGGCGAGAGCCCTGAAAATATCGAGCTGATGTTTCGCCGGGCCTATTCTTCGGGCTTCACCCAGCGGCCCGACCTGACCGTAATGGGCGCGTTCTCAGGGCTGGAAATTGCCTGCTGGGATATTTTGGGCAAGGCGCGCGACCGGCCCGTCTGGGCGCTTCTGGGGGGGCGCATCAACGAGAAGTTACGCGCCTATACCTATCTCTACCCGCTGACCCATCACGACAAGACCGCTTTCTGGACAAGTCCTGAAATGCAGGCCGAGAGCGCGCTTGCCACTGTCGATCAGGGCTTTACGGCGATCAAGCTTGATCCGGCAGGCCCCTATACGCTGCGCGGCGGGCATCAGCCGGGGATGCGCGACATTGATATCACTGACAGGATCCTCGGCGCCGTGCGCGCGGCGATCGGCAATCGCGCCGACATCTTGCTGGGCACGCATGGGCAGTTCACCCCTGCAGGCGCGATCCGGCTGGGGGCGGCAGTGGAACGCCATCAGCCGTTATGGTTCGAAGAACCCATCCCCCCCGATGACATCGCCGGAATGGCCGAGGTCGCGCGTGCCGTACGCATTCCGGTGGCCACGGGCGAGCGGCTTTGCACCAAGGCAGAGTTCGGCGCCGTGCTGCGCGCAGGTGCTGCGAGCATCCTGCAACCCGCGCTTGGTCGCGCCGGAGGGATATGGGAGGTCAAGAAGATTGCAGCCATGGCCGAAGTGTTCAGCGCCCAACTCGCCCCGCATCTCTATGCTGGCCCGGTCGAATGGGCGGCAAATATCCATCTGGCAGCCTCGATCCCCAATCTGCTGATGATCGAATGTATCCAGACAGGGGGGGCGTTCCATTTGCCGCTGATCGGGGGGTCGTTGCAGGTCGAGGACGGGTTTGTGGTGCCGCCTGATACTCCCGGTCTTGGAATATCCTTTGATGAAACTCTTGCGCTGGAACATGTTTATTCGGGCAGCGCGCTGCATCTCGAAATGCATGAAACCCCATGTGACTACGCCCAGGGAAACAGTTTTGAAGGAGGTGCTCCGCGCGACTGAGGCGCATGCGATGTGAAAATTATGTTGCAAAAACGACATTATGTCGTTTTTCATCGCTCAAGTGACGTTCGCAGGGCGTGCCCTGCGGTGAATGAGCCAATTGTAATCCAGAAGCTGGCAATCAGATCCAGCACGCAACAGGGAGTCGTCGATGACATATACCAAACGCAAGGCCACCGAGCTGCATCGCGCAGCAGCGCTTTATGCACAAGAATGTCGCGAAGGCAAACTCAGCCGCCGCGAGTTCCTGACCCGCGCGACAGCGCTGGGTGTCGCGGCATCCTCCGCCTATGGCCTTCTGGGTCTGGCAGCACCCCGGGCGAAGGCCCAGACCCCGCAGATGGGTGGCAGCCTGCGCATCCAGATGGATATCCGCGCCCAACGCGACCCGCGCACCTGGGATTGGTCGGAACTGGCCAATGTCTGCCGTGGCTGGCTGGAATACCTTGTCAGCTACGAGCGTGACGGGACGATCCAGCCTGTGCTTTTGCAGAGCTGGGAAGCAAATGCGGATGCAACGACCTACACGCTCAATGTGCGCCCCGGCGTCACCTGGAACAATGGTGACGCGTTCACCTCGGCGGATGTTGCCCATAATATCGAGCGTTGGTGTGATGCATCGGTTGAAGGCAACTCGATGGCCGACCGCATGGGGGCGATTTCACAAGATGGCAAACTGCGCGAAGGTGCCGTCGAGATCGTCGATGATCTGACCCTGCGCATTCACCTGTCCAGCCCCGATATTGCCATCATCGTCAGCATGGCAGACTATCCGGCCGCCGTGGTGCACCCGTCTTTTCCGGGTGGCGATCCGACTGAGAACCCGATTGGCACCGGGCCGTACCTGCCCGTCAGCCATGCCACAGGCATCGGGGCCGTGATAGAGCGCAATCCGGATCATACCTGGTGGAATGAAGGCAATGGCGCCTGGCTGGATCGGATCGAGTTCATCGATCTGGGAACTGACCCGGCCGCATGGCTGGCCGCGGCTGAAGGCGGCGAGATCGACATGACCTACGAGACCACAGGCGATTTTGTTGACCTTCTCGAAGCCATCGGCATGCCCTCGTCCGAGGCGATCACCGCTGCCACGCTGGCAGTACGCTTCAACCAGACGCAAACGCCTTACGACAATGTTAACGTGCGCCGTGCATTGCAGATGGCCGTCAATAACGAATTCGTGCTGGAACTGGGGTATAATGACCGCGGCACTGTGGCTGATAACCACCATGTCTGCCCGATCCACCCGGAATATGCGGATACCGGCGGGACGCCCTTTGATCCGGCGCAAGCCAAGGCGATGATCGAGGCCGAGGGGCTGGCGGATCACGAATTCGAGCTGATCTCAATCGACAATGACTGGGAGGCCGCCACCTGTGACAGCATTGCAGCCCAGATCCGCGCAGCCGGGATCAATATCAAGCGCACCATCCTGCCCGGCGCCACGTTCTGGAACGATTGGCTGAATTATCCGTTCTCCTCTACCAGCTGGGCCATGCGCCCGCTGGGTGTTCAGGTTCTGAACCTGGCCTATCGCGGCGGCGTGGCCTGGAATGAATCCGGCTTTGCCAATGCCGAATTCGATGCGCTGCTTGATGAGGCCAATGGCATAGCCGATGCCGATGCCCGCCGCGAGGTCATGGCAAAGCTGCAGCAGATTCTTGTGGATGAAGGCGTTCTGATCCAGCCTTACTGGCGGTCGCTTTATCGCAACAAGCGCCCCAATGTCCTGAATGCGGAAATGCACCCGTCCTTCGAGATCCGCTATCAGAATTACGGCCTGTCCTGAGTGTACCATGTCGCGGCGGCCCGGTGCCGCCGCGTCCGCTCGCTCCATGCCATATGCCCCAAAGGGCACCCTAGCTGACAGGATGCCGGATGTTGCTTTTCCTCGCCCGTCGCATCGGTGTGATGCTCGTCACGGCACTTTGCCTGACCTTTATCGTCTTCTACCTGACAAATCTCCCGGCCAAGTTGGAAACCCTGGCCAAGACCCAGGCCGGATCGCGCATCTCGGATGCCGAGGTTGCAAGTTGGCTGGATCGCAATGGCTACAACCAGCCCATGCTGGTGCGCTATGGTGAATGGCTTGGTCTGGTCGATGGCTGGACGCGCGAAAATGACGACGGCACCATGACCGGGCGCTGCTACATGCTGACCGGCGTAAACGAACCCGGCGCGGCCCCGGCCCATTGCGGGCTGGCGCAGGGCTATTGGGGCAACTCCACCCGCTTCCGCGCGCCCGTCTCAGAGGTTATCGGCGCGCGGCTGGGGGCAACGGGGTGGTTAATGCTCTGGGTGCTGATCGTCATGGTGCCGATGGCGCTGACCTTGGGCGTGCTCGCGGGCATGCGCGAAGGCTCGCGTACGGATCGCACGCTCTCGACCTTCGCCATCGCCTCGACTGCCACGCCGGAATATGTGTCGGGCGTGGTGTTCATAGCCCTTCTTGCGTCATCCACGGTTGGCCTGTCGCCCCTTCTGGTCAGTTGGGGCTGGATCGAGGGGCCGGTGCTGTTTCAGGGCAATGCCCGTTCGGCGCTGGAAAATATCACCTTCTGGAATTTCGCCCTGCCGGTCATGACTGTCGCGCTTTACGGCATGGGCTATGTCGCCCGGATCACGCGGGCATCTATGACCGAGGTCATGACCCAGCAATATATCCGCACCGCGCGGCTCAAGGGCGTCAGCTTCGCCAATATCGTGCTGCGCCATGCGCTGCGCAACGCGCTGATCGCGCCCTTCACCGTGATCATGCTGCAAATCCCATGGCTGTTGAATGGGGTGGTTATTGTCGAGGTGCTGTTCAGCTATCCCGGTTTCGGCTGGACACTGTTCGAGGCCGCCGCGAATAATGACATAGAATTGCTGCTCGCGGCCTCGGTCGTGGCTGTTCTGGTGGTGCTGATCACGCAGCTGATCTCGGATATCGGCTATGTCTATCTCAACCCGCGCATCCGCGTTTCATAAGGGGGCGTGGTGAAATGGACCCGTTAAGCTGGTTTGAAATTCTTGGCCGCCTGTTCGTGCAACTTCTGCCTGTCTGGGCGGCCCTGATCGCGCTCTTTGCCGTCTCGATCAGTTTCAAGCGCCGCCTTGGCCTTTATGGCAAGCTGTTCGACTCGATCGTTGGCATGATCGGATTCGCACTTGTCATGTTCTGGGTATTTTCTGCGCTCTTTGCCAATATGATCATCACCCATGACCCGCTGGCCCAATTCTCCGGCATGCGCAACGCAGCCCCCGGAAGCCTGCTGCGCGACCCGGCAGGAGGGTATGACGCTTTCCTTCTCGGCGGTGATGCACTGGCGCGTGACGTCTTCTCGCGCATGATCGTTGGCGCGCGCGAGGTGTTGCGCATCGCCCCATTTGCGGCGATGATTTCCTTCATGATTGGCATTTCACTGGGATTGCCCGCTGGCTATATCGGCGGCAAGCTGGACACGGGCCTGACCTTCATCGCCAATCTTGTGCTGGCCTTCCCGGTTATTTTGCTGTTCTTTCTGCTGGTCGCGCCCGAAATCCAGAATACCGCCATCCCGCGCGTCATGGCGGGCATTCTCTTTCTCATGCCGGTTCTGTTCTTCACGGTGCTTCTGAATGCGCGCTATTTCACGCAACCGGCAAAGCGCAATCTCTATGTTGGCGCGGTGCTGGTGATCGGGCTTTGGGCCTATTCCGGGCTGGCGTTCAATGCCGATCCCCTGGGCATCTGGGGCATGTCGCCCAATCTGCTGAATGTCTTTGTGGCCGTGGTCTTTGTGAACGCACCGACCGTGTTCCGTATCGTGCGCGGCATCACGCTGGACATCAAGACCCGCGACTATGTTGCCGCTGCGCAGACGCGGGGCGAGGGGCCGTGGTATATCATGCTGTGGGAAATCCTGCCCAATGCGCGCGGGCCGCTGATCGTCGATTTCTGCCTGCGCATTGGCTACACGACCATCCTTTTGGGGACATTGGGTTTCTTTGGTCTGGGTGTCGCGCCCGAAAGCCCGGACTGGGGCTCGACGATCAACCAGGGCCGCCGTTTGTTGACGGTTTACCCGCATGCCGCCCTGGCCCCCGCAATAGCGCTAATGTCACTGGTGCTGGGGCTTAATCTGCTCGCGGACGGGTTGCGCGAAGAAAGCCTGAAAGACTGATGCGCATTTTCTTGTCAGAAATACTCCGGGGGGCCGGGGGCAGCACCCCCCGACTTTCCCTTGAAGGGAGCAAGCCATGAGTGACTGGGGCCAATCCAAACCCATTCTGGAGATTGAAAACCTCTCGATCTCCTTCTTCACGCGCGGCGGTGAAATCCCGGCGGTGATGAACTTCTCTTGCACCGTCATGCCCGGCGAGGCGATGGGCTTGGTGGGCGAATCCGGGTGCGGCAAATCTACGGTTGCGCTTGGGGTCATGCAGGATCTGGGCGTCAATGGCCGCATTGTGGGCGGCACGATCCGCTTCAAGGGCCGCGATCTGATGAAAATGAGCGCGCCGGAGCTTGCCAAAATCCGCGGCTCGGAAATCGCCATGATCTATCAGGAACCCATGGCCTCGCTGAACCCTGCGATGAAGATCGGCAGACAGTTGATGGAAGTACCGATGATCCATCAGAACATGTCCAAGGGTCAGGCCCGCGCGCGGGCGCGGCAACTGGTGGCAGATGTGCGCCTGCCAGACCCCGACCGCATCCTTGACGCCTATCCGCACCAGCTATCCGGCGGCCAGCAGCAGCGTATTGTCATCGCCATGGCGCTCATGGCCAACCCCGCGCTTCTTATACTGGATGAGCCGACCACCGCACTTGATGTGACGGTTGAGGCTGGCATCGTCGATCTGGTCAAGGATCTGGGCCGCAAATACGGCACCTCAATGCTGTTTATCAGCCACAATCTGGGTTTGGTGATGGAAACCTGCAACCGCCTATGCGTCATGTATTCGGGCGAGGCGGTCGAAACCGGCAATATCCGCGATGTGTTCAACCGGATGCGCCATCCCTATACGCAGGCGCTGTTCCGCGCCATCCCGTTGCCCAGCGCCAACAAGGGCTCGCGCCCGTTGCGCGCGATCCCCGGTAACTTCCCCTTGCCGCACGAGCGCCCGCCGGGCTGCAATTTTGGCCCGCGCTGCGATTATTTTCGCAAAGGGCTTTGTGACGCGCACGACATCACGATGGCACCGATCGCGGGTGATGACCGTCATGACAGTCGCTGCTTGCGCACCGAGCAGATCGACTGGGACGCGGGCTGGAGTTCCGAGAAGGAAAATGCCGCAACGCAAATCGGTGACGTGGTTCTGAGAATGGACGATGTGCGCAAATATTATGAGGTCGCGGCCTCTTCGCTCTTCTCGGGCGGTGATCCGAAAGTGGTCAAGGCCAATGAAACCCTCAGTTTTGATGCCCGCGAGGGAGAGACATTGGCGATTGTGGGCGAATCCGGTTGCGGCAAATCGACCTTTGCCAAGGTGCTGATGGGGCTGGAAACGGCGACTTCGGGCAAGATCATGCTCTTTGACGAGAATGTGCAATCCACCCCCATCCAGGCCCGCAACACCGATACAGTGTCCACCTTGCAGATGGTGTTTCAGAACCCGTTTGACACGCTCAACCCTTCCATGACCGTGGGTGCGCAGATCATCCGGGCCCTGGAAATCTTCAAGGTTGGCAAGACCACGGAAGACCGGGAAAAGCGGATGCTGGAACTGCTGGATCTGGTGAAACTTCCACGCGCCTTCGCGACCCGCATGCCGCGCCAGTTGTCCGGCGGACAAAAGCAGCGCGTCGGGATCGCGCGGGCTTTCGCGGGCGATGCCAAGGTCGTGGTGGCCGATGAGCCGGTCTCGGCGCTGGATGTCTCGGTTCAGGCGGCAGTCACTGAACTGTTGATGGATATCCAGCGCAAGAATGGCACCACGCTTCTCTTCATCAGCCATGACCTGTCCATCGTGCGCTATCTGTCAGACCGGGTGATGGTCATGTATCTGGGCCATGTCGTCGAACTTGGCACGACTGATCAGGTCTTCGCGCCCCCTTACCATCCTTATACCGAAGCGCTGTTGTCAGCGGTGCCCGTTGCGGATACGTCCGTGGTCAAGAAGCGCATCGTCCTGGAGGGCGATATTCCATCCGCCATGAACCCGCCATCCGGCTGCCCGTTCCAGACCCGCTGCCGCTGGAAAGCGCAAGTGCCGGGGGGCTTGTGTGAAACGGAAGTGCCACCAATGCGGACGCTGGCAGGTGGCCACCAGATCAAATGCCATCTGGCCGAGGATATTCTGGCACAGATGGAGCCAGTGTTCAGCACGGCCCCGGCTGCCGCAGAATAAGGCGCACGACCATGCGGTTCCACGCGTTGCGCGTTTTCACGGAAGGGCTGACCGGCAATCGGGGCTGGCGGCCGCATTGGCGCAAGCCTGACCCCAAGCCCGACTATGACATGCTGATCATCGGCGGGGGCGGGCATGGGCTGGCCACCGCCTGGTATCTGGCGCGCAATCACGCGATCACCAATATCGCGGTGCTGGAGAAAGGCCATCTGGGGGGCGGCAATATCGGGCGCAATACGACCATTGTTCGCGCAAATTACTTTTTGCCCGGCAATTCCGAATTCTACAGCCATTCCCTGAAGCTCTGGGAAGGGCTGGAAGCGGATCTGAACTACAATGTCATGCATTCCCAGCGCGGGCTTATCAATCTGTTCCATTCCGACGGGCAGCGTGATGCGGCGGCGCGGCGGGGAAATGCGATGCTGGCGCAGGGAGATGATGCGATTTTGCTGGGCCGAGAGGACGTCCGCGCAATCCTGCCCTATCTGGATTATGATCAGGCGCGCTTTCCGGTCTATGGCGGACTTTACCACAAACGCGGCGGCACTGCACGTCATGACGCCGTGGCCTGGGGCTATGCGCGGGCGGCGGATCAGCGTGGCGTCGATCTGATTGAGAATTGCGAAGTGACGGGCATTTCCATTGACGCAGGCCGCGTCACCGGCGTCACCACCACACGCGGGCAGATCCGCGCGCGCAAGGTTGCCATTGTCACTGCCGGGCGCAGCAGTCAGGTTGCCGCCCTGGCCGGGCTGCGCCTGCCGATTGAAAGCCATATCCTGCAAGCCTTTGTCACCGAAGGGCTGAAGCCTTGCCTTGATCATGTCGTGACTTTTGGGATGGGACATTTCTATATCAGCCAGTCCGACAAGGGCGGACTGGTCTTTGGCGGTGATCTGGATTTCTATGCCTCCTACGCCGCGCGCGGCAATCTGCCGGGGGTGGAACAGGTGATGGAGGCGGGCATGGCCCTGATGCCGATGATCGGCCGTGCCAAGGTGCTGCGGTCGTGGGGCGGGATCATGGATATGACCCCCGACGGCTCTCCCTTTATTGACCGCACGCCGATTGACGGCCTCTATCTCAATGCTGGCTGGTGTTATGGCGGGTTCAAGGCTGTGCCCGCCTCGGGCTGGTGCATGGCGCATCTTATGGCCACCGACCAGCCGCACCCTGTTGCCCGCCGCTTCCGTCTGGGCCGTTTCGCCACGGGCGATCTGCTGGATGAAGAAGGCACTGGCAGCCAGCATAATCTGCATTGAGGTTCTGCCATGCGACTTCCTTGCCCCTGCTGCTGATCTCGGTCACCGAAGCCTGGGCGCAATTCGCCATTGCCGGGCCATTGGCGGATGAGCTGCTCTGCCATCTGCTGGGTGATGTGCCGGGCCTGCCCTTCATGGGCTGCGCGTCTGTCATGGTGGGTGGGGTCTTGGGGCGTGTGTTCCGTATCTCTTTCAGTGGCGAGCGGGGCTATGAACTGGCAGTGCCTGCGCGCTACGGCGCAGAGCTGTATCGCCATCTTGTCGCGCTGGCCGAAGGTTTGGGCGGCGGCGCTTACGGGATTGAGGCGCTCAATGTCCTGCGCATCGAGAAGGGATTCATCACCCATGCCGAAATTGACGGGCGGGTGACTGCTTTTGACATTGGTCTGCAGGGCATGGTATCCGCCAAAAAGGATTGTATTGGCAAGGCCGCAAGCCAGCGCCCCGGACTGACCGGATCTGCGCGGCTGCAATTGGTCGGGCTGCGCCCTGTGCATCGCCAGTCCGAGATCACGGCGGGCGCGCATCTTTACCCCTGCGCCAAACCTGCCAGGGCCGAGCATGGGCAGGGTCATGTGACATCGGTGTGCTATTCGCCCATAGTGCAAAGCTGGCTTGGCCTGGCCTTCTTGCGTGACGGGCGCGCGCGCCATGGCGAAACATTGCGACTGGATGACGGGCTGCGCGGTATTCGCACGCCAGTGGAAATCTGCAACACGGTCTTTTTCGACCCGGAGGGAGGGCGGATGCGTGATTAGGCTGAAAGAAACCTCTGGCGTCGCGCAGTTGCGCCTGCCTGTACCGCTTGCAGGCTGCACCCTGAGCGCCCTGCCGCCTGTGCGGATCACCTCGATTGCGCCTTTCCCCGGTCAGGATACGGTGCTGTGCGCCCGCCTAGGTGGTTTTCCCGGCCCCGGCGAGGTGCTGAGGCTTCAGGGCATTGATCTGGTCTGGGCGGGGCGCGCGCTGGCTTTTGTCTTTGGCGACGATCTGCCCGACGGGATCGGCGCGCATTGCGCGCTGAGTGAGCAGACCGATGGCTGGTGCGGGGTCGGGCTGCAGGGCGCAGGGGCGGCGGCGCTGCTTGCACGCAGGCTGCCCTTCGATCTGCGCAACATGCCCGCCCCCGCTTCCGCCCGTAGCGTGATGGATCATATCCCCGTGCTCGTGCTGCGCAGGGCAAGCGACCGGTTCGAGCTATGGGTGTGGCGCTCGATGGTGCAAAGCGCGCTGCATCGCCTCACCTGCGTCTGAGGGACAAGAGGGCGCGGCCCAGCTTCAATGAAAACAACCCCTCAACAGCCGCATCCGTCGTTTCACTTTTCGCCAGATCTTTTGCACCCTCTGAGAAAGCGGGGCGAAAGGATCGGCAATGAAAACGGGCTTTATCGGATTGGGTAATGTGGGCTCAAAGCTTGCAGGAAGCCTGCTGCGCAATGGTCACGATCTGACGGTCTTTGATCTTGATCCGGACAGAGTTCGGGAATTTGCCTTGTACGGCGCGGGCAGCGCACAGAGCGCGAGCGCCCTGATGCGCGCCTGCGATGTGGTGATCACCTGCCTGCCATCGCCTGCCATTTGCGCGGCCACGGTTGCAGAGATGTTGCCCGAGGTGACACATGGCAAGACATGGATGGAAATGTCCACCACAGATGCAGGCGTCATGAAGATACTCGCAGCGCAGGTTCAGGCCGCGGGCGGGGCCGTGGTGGAATGTCCGGTCTCGGGCGGCTGCCACCGGGCCGAGACTGGCAATATATCCATTTTCGCGGGCTGCGACCGGGCCACATTCGAACGTGTCCTGCCGCTGCTGACCACCCTTGGCCGCCGTGTTCTGCATACGGGCGAGATTGGCACGGCATCGGTGCTGAAAGTCATGACGAATTATCTTGCCACGGCCAATCTGCTCAGCCTGTGCGAGGCGCTGGTGACGATGAAAGCCGCCGGGATGGATCTGAACACCACCTATGAGGCGATCAAGATTTCCTCCGGCACGTCCTTCATGCATGAAACCGAAAGCCAGATCATCCTGAACGGATCGCGCGATATTTCTTTCACGATGGATCTGGTGAAAAAGGATATTGGCCTGTTCCAGCAGATTGCCGAACAAGCCGGTGTGGCCTTGGAAATCAGCCCGCTTATGCTGTCGATCTTCGATGACGGTATTGCCCGCTTCGGCGCGCGCGAGCTTTCGCCCAATATCATCAGACGTTTGGAAGAGGCGACCGGGCTGAGTATCCTTGCTCCCGGATTTCCGGCCGTTCTGACGGATGATGAGCCCGAGGAACCCGGCTGCGAAGTCGTCCCCATCGGCCGCGCGACCCCCTTGGCAGCGGCGTAGTGCAATGACCATGCGCCCGCATCTCGATCACTGGCAAGAGCGCTGCGATTTGGCCGCCGCCTTTCGCTGGGCCGCGCATCTGGGCCTGCATGAAGCCGTTGCCAATCATTTCAGCCTGTCGGTGAATGCGGATGGAACGAAGTTCCTGATGAACCCCAATCAGGCCTGTTTCAGCCTGATCCGCGCCTCTGACCTGCTGGTGATCGATGCCAATGACCCGGCCACGCTGGATCGGCCTGAGGCGCCTGATCCGACAGCATGGGGCCTGCATGGCTCTGTTCACCGGCTTTGCCCGCATGCGCGCTGCGTGATGCATACCCATTCGATCTTTTCGACTGTGCTGGCGTCACTTGCCGACAGCCGCTTGCCGCCGATTGACCAGAACACCGCCACATTCTTCAACCGCATTGTGATTGACGACCAGTTTGGCGGGCTGGCGTTCGAGGAAGAGGGGATGCGCTGCGCCTCCATGCTTTCGGATCCGGCCAGGAAAGTGATGATCATGGGCAATCATGGGGTGCTGGTGATTGGGCATGATGTGGCCGACACTTTCAACCGGCTGTATTATTTCGAGCGCGCTGCCGAGACCTATATCCGTGCGCTTCAGACAGGCCAGCCCTTGCGTGTACTCCCTGACGAGATCGCGGAAAAGACCGCGCGCGACCTGGACAACTACCCCGGTCAGGCAAAGGCGCATTTGGCCCAGATCCGCCGCATCCTTGACCGCGACTCCCCCGACTATGCCACTTGAGAAAGACCCGCCATGACCGACCTCATTGCCCTGTCCGACCACGGCCTGACCCTGACACTGGGAGAAAAGCCGCAGTATTTCAACTATTACTGGCTGCGCGATGCCTGCACCAGTTGCATAGACCCGCAAACCCGCGAGCGGGTTTTCGATTGTTCTGCCTTGCCTGCGGCCCCCAAGGCAACCGCCGCCTGGATAGAGCGGGATCACCTGCGCCTGTCATGGCAGGATGAGGCGGTGGTGTCATCCGTGCCGGTGGCGCTGTTGCGTGACATGGCTGCCTCTGGCCGCCCACATGATCCGGCTGATGTGCCGCGCAGGCTGTGGACAGGGAATTTCGAGCCGCGGATCGCGCGCATCCCGCAAGCGGAAGTCCTGCACTCGGACACGGCCCGCGCGCAGTTCTGCCGGGCGCTGATCGAGGATGGTATCGCCATTGTCACAGGCATGGAGCCGGGCAAGGAAAGCCTGACGGCGCTGGTGGAACCGCTTGGCAGCATCAGCCCGTCGGCGGAAGGGTATTTCTTCGAAGTGCGTGTCGAGATTGCGCCCACCAATCTGGCCTTTACTGCCGGGCCGTTGGAAATGCACACGGATCTGCCCAGCGAAGAAGCCGCGCCCGGTCTGCAATTCCTGCATTGTCTGGAAAACACGGTCGAGGGTGGCATGTCACTGTTTCTGGACGGGGCCGCAGTGGCCGAAGCCCTGCGCGCCGAAGACCCAGACGCCTTCGAGCTTCTGGCCACGCATGACATTCCGTTTTTTTACCGCCATGATCACCTTGATTACCGCGCGCATCAGCGCGTGATTGAAACGGACAGGCTGGGGCGGGTGACCGGGGTGACGCTTTCGCAGCATCTGCAGGATACGCTCGATCTGCCGCAAGATGTGCTGGATGATTATTACCCGGCCCTTGTCACGTTCATCCGCATGATGCAGCAAGACCGCTTCCTTGTGCGGTTCCGGTCGCAGGCGGGAAATTGCGTGGTGTTCGACAATCACCGCATCGTGCATGGGCGCGAGGGCTATGGTGCCGATAGCGGCATGCGCCATATGCGCGGCTGCTATTGCGACCGTGGTGGCTTGCGCAGCACTTACCGCGTGCTGGCAAGGCGCGGCTTTGACGGATTGGCCGTGCCAGCGCGCGCGAGGGCCTGACGGCCGGTTTCAGGGCTGGAAGGGCGGGCGAACTTTCACCTCGTAGAATTCCGCCAGCCCATGCGCGCCGCCTTCGCGGCCATTGCCGGATTGCTTGAACCCGCCGAAGGGCGACCCGTAATCCGGCGCGCGCCCGTTGATATGGATACTGCCCGCGCGCAAGCGACGCGCCACGCGCGCAGCCCGCGCTGCATCGGATGTGGCCAGATAGGCATCCAGCCCATAGGGCGTGTCATTGGCGATGGCGATGGCTTCTTCCTCGCTGTCGAAGGGGATCATCACCAGAACCGGGCCGAAGATTTCCTGCTGCGCAATGGTCATATCGTTGCGCACATCGGCAAACAGCGTGGGTTTGACATACCAGCCCTGCTCTCGCCCGTCAGGCTTGCCCAAGCCCCCCACAACCAGCCGCGCGCCTTCGTCCATGCCCTTGCGGATCATGGCCTGTACGCGGTCATACTGAATCTGGTCGAAAACCGGGCCGATATGATCGCCCTCGACCAGCGGATCACCCACTTCCTGCGCCCGCGCGGCCTGTGCGGCCAAAGCCACGGCGCGGTCATAAACACTGCGTTCCACCAGCATCCGGGTAGGAGCATTGCACGATTGCCCGCTATTGGCGAAACACTCGAACACGCCCTCTGGCACGCGCGCGTCCAGATCGGCATCGGCGAAGATGATATTGGGGGATTTCCCCCCCAGCTCCAGCGCCACGCGCTTGATCGTTTCGGCGGCATCGCGCGTCACTGCAATGCCGGCGCGGGTCGATCCTGTGAAGGAGATCATCGCCACATCCCCGTGGCGCGACAGGGCCGAACCGACCAACGGCCCATCGCCAAAAACCAGATTGAACACGCCCTTTGGAAAACCAGCGTCATGGATCATTTCGGCATAGAGCCGGGCCGAAAGCGGGGTGTGTTCCGACGGTTTGAGCACACAGGTATTCCCCGCCGCAAGGGCAGGAACCACTTTCAGCGCGATCTGGTTTACCGGCCAGTTCCACGGTGTGATCAATCCGCAGACGCCAAGCGGTTCATGGGACAGAATATCGCCATTGGGCAGGGTCTGTTCTTCTGCCATCGCGTCGAAAGCGTCCAGAAAGGCGCGCAGATGCCCGGTGCCAGACGCGGCCTGTTGTTCGCGCGAGAGTGTGATGGGCGCGCCCATTTCCGCAGTGATGGCTTGCGCCATCTCTTCCTCGCGCGCGGCGCTGATCTCCAGCAGGCGCGCCAGACAGGCGCGGCGCGCAGCTTTGGGCGCAAAGCCCCATGTTTCAAACGCTGCCTTGGCGGCAGCCACGGCCCGGCCCACATCCGCGGCATTGCCCAGCGTCAATGTGCCGATTTGGCCGTTTGTTGCAGGGTTCAGGATGGGCATGGTTTGCGTGCTGTCTGGCACAACCCAGGCACCATTGATATAGAAGCGGCGGATATCGGTCATCTGTTATCCTCCAGGATCAACATGGCGGCGCGGGCCGCCAGCATCATCGTCGGCGCATTGGTATTGCCTGAGGTGATGTTGGGAAAGGCCGAGGCATCGACCACACGCAGCCGTCCCGTGCCATGCACCCGCAGCCTTGCATCAAGGACGGAATTTGCAGGGTCATTCCCCATCCGACAGGTGCAGCTTGGGTGAAACACAGTCGAGGCCCGCGCGCGGAAATCCGACAACAGCCCGTCGTCATCCAGTGCCAGAAGATCGGGGCCAATGGCCGCGCGGCGCGCATGTGTCAGGGTCGCAGTTTGTGCCAGCGCTTGCAGCAGATGCCCTGCGCGAATGACGCTTGCACAATCTTCCTGCGTGGCCAGCGAGTTTGCCCGGATTCTCGGCGCGTCATCGGGGTCGGCAGAGGCGATGCGGATCTCGCCCCGGCTGGTCGGGCGGCAGGGTTGCGCGGACAGGATATACCCCGATGTGCGCGGCACTGTCGGCCCCTTCGGCCCATAGGAATAGACCATCGGGTTGCAGTAAATCTGCGTATCCGGCGGGCGGTCGGGGTTTGACGCGATATACCCGCCGACCTGATTGACAGGCACGGCCAGCGGGCCGGTGCGGGTGGCCAGATAGCGCATCCCGCTTAGCAGACGCCCCCGCAGCGTGCCGAGATCAGCATTGAGCGTCTTGGGATAGGCCGCGAAACTGTAGGTGATGGCGAGATGATCCTGAAGCCCGCGCCCGACCTCTGGCAGCGCATTGTGAACCTCGATACCGTGATCTTGCAACAGGCCACCCGGCCCGATCCCCGAGAGTTGCAGCAGGTGCGGGGAATGGATCGCGCCTGCCGCGAGGATCACCTCGCGCCGCGCATGCGCCGTGACCATCCTGCCATGCTGGCGATAGATGACCCCGCGCGCTTCACCCGCATCAATCACGATCTGGCGCACCTGCGCGCGTGTTTCCAACCGGACAGAGCCGCGCCGCAGGGCAGGGCGCAAAAACGCATCCGCCGCAGACCAGCGCCGCCCTTTCCACACCGTGCTGCGATAGCAGCCAAGTCCCGGTGCGCCGGTGTTCAGATCCTCCAGCACAGGCCAGCCGACCTCGGCCGCAGCAGACAGGAAGGCGCGCGAGAAAGGGTGCATATGGCGCGAGAGGTCACTTACCCGCAGCGGGCCGGGCTCCGGCTGTCCGTTCGTGCCCTCCAGTCCATCATAGACCGCGCGAACCGTGGGCCAGTCCCAGCCATGTGCCCCGGTTCTTGCCCAGTCGTCGAAATCGACAGGTAACCCCCGCATATAGGCCATGGCATTGATGGAACTGCACCCGCCCACGACCCGACCACGCGGCCATGACCCGCGCCGCCCGTCAAGCCCCGGATCTTCCTCGGTCGCACAGCTGATGGCAAGGCGCGGGTCTGTATAGGCAAAGGCATAGCCCAGCGGCACCTTGACCCAGAACCGCCGATCCGAGCCACCGGCTTCCAGCACCAGAATACGGGTCTGCGGCGTCTGGCTCAGCCGGTCGGCCAGCACGCAGCCAGCCGAGCCCGCCCCGATGATGATATAGTCATAGTCTGTCACCGGCGCTCCCCTCGGATATGACAAGATATGTGCCCTGTCCGACACAGCACTTCAAACAACAACTCTTTCCTCTCAGGGGTAGATAATTTTGGGTCTCAGGGAATCGAGCCCCCACTTTCCCTGATGCTCCCTGCACTGCATACTGCGATAAAGCCGCAGGAGTGCCGCCCATGTCGAGATTGCCCCATGTTACCTGGTTGCGCGCTTTCGAGGCGGCGGCCCGGCATAGCAGTTTCTCCGGTGCAGCCAGTGAACTCCATCTCACACCGGCCGCTGTCAGCCAGCATATCCGGCTGTTGGAAGAGCATCTTGGCGTCGATCTGTTCAAACGCCTGCCACATGGTGTCACCCTGACAGATATGGGCCAAGCCTATGCCCTGCCGATCCGCAAGGCATTTACCGAAATGAATGACGCCACCTCTGGCCTGTTCCGGCGGCGCAAGAACCGGCATCTGCATATCCGCACATCCGTTACCTATGGCGCGCTTATGCTTGCACCAAGGCTTGCCGAATTTTCAGCGCTCTGCCCGGATGTCGAGTTGCACATGACCACGGCCATCTGGTCTGACCGGCTGGATGATCCCCGGATCGATATCGATATCCGCTACGGCACTGGAAACTGGTCCGAGCCGTCGCTCTGGCAGCTGTCGCAGGAAATCGGCATCGTGGTCTGCACGCCAGATCATGCCCGGCGCTTCGGCACACCGCCTGACATTTCGCGCCTTGCAGCGGATCGTCGCGCTCTGGTCATGGGATCCGAGGTGGAATGGCAGCGCCTGTCCACGCATTTCTCGCTTGATCTTGGCGCTGCGGTACACTCCGCGCGCGCCGATTCCTCGCTGATGGCGTTGCAAATGCTGCTGGGGGGCGGATGTTCCGCAATCATCCACGAAAGCTTTGCCGCACCCTATCTTGAACGCGGACTGCTGGTCAGCCCTTTCGAGTATCGCCTGCCAATCCGCGAAGCCTATTTCATGATCATCGGCAGCGACGCTCTGAAGCGCTCTGAAGTTACCGATTTCCGCGACTGGCTGGTGGGATGCAGCAACAGGGACACAGCACCGGATCAGCCCTGACCCCCGCTTTGCGTGCCAAGCTGTCAAGCGTCTCTCGGTTGCAGTCTGCTGCAAGCGTGAGAGGCATTTTCGCACAGGCGCGCAAGCGGCCAAAGGGGGCAAAGGCAAGGGTCATGTGGTGATCTTGTGGTCGGGATGGTTGATGATTGTGCAAGGCATCATAGGTTGAATGCGGTGACAAAGACTGGCGGGAGAGGATACAGCACCCGGAATGCATGAGCATGAGAAAGCAGAAACGCGCGCGCAATGGTCATCTGAGCCAGCATTTGTCTTCTCAATGGCCGCTGCTGCCGTGGGGCTGGGGAACCTGTGGCGATTTCCCTATATGGTCGGCGAAAACGGCGGGGGCGCCTTCATTGCGGCCTACCTGATCGCATTGGTCATTGTCGCGCTGCCAGTGATGATGCTTGAGATCGCTGCTGGTCGCCTCGCAAAAGGCAGTGTCGTCGGCACATATCGCGGCGCGACTCGGTTGGGCGCGTCCTATGGCTGGCTGGTCGTATTGCTCACGATCATCATCACAAGTTATTATCTGGTGATCACCGGCTGGACCTTCGGCTATGCATTTGATGCGTTTCGCCTGAACCTGACGGAATTTGACGAGTTTACCGCTGGTTATAACTCGATCTGGTATTTCCTGACTGTCACTTTATTGGCCGCAGCCGTGCTGCTGAAGGGTGTGCGCGCGATCGAGGGGTTTTCAAAACTCCTGATGCCCGTACTTGTGCTGCTGATCGCGGGCCTTGTTGGCGTGGCATCAACGACTGATGGATGGTCGCAAGCAGCCGATTTCATGCTGCGCTGGGAAGCCTCTGCGCTGGCCAATCCGACGCTGTGGTTCTTTGCTTTTGGTCAGGCCTTCTACACCTTGGCAGTGGGCCAAGGCTATCTGGTCACATATGGCAGCTATATCCCACGCAAGGCAAATGTGCCGCGCGCGGCTTTGGTCGTGGCCGCAACGGAAACTTCCATTGCGCTGCTGGCGGGCTGGATGATCTTTCCTTTCGTCTTTTCCCACGGCATGGATCCCGGTGCAGGATCTGAGCTTGCCTTTTCCACATTGCCGCGCGTTTTTGAGAACATGACCGGCGGTGTCTGGCTGGCGATGGCGTTTTTCTTCATGTTTTTTGCGGCAGCCTTTTCCAGCTGCCTTGCCGGGTTGAAGGTGATCATCGCGGCTTTTGCCGAAGAGCTGAACCTGTCCAACACGCGCGCCGTGGCTGCGACTGGCGCGCTGATGCTGGCGCTTGGGTTGCCCTCGGCCCTCAGTTTCACGCCCGTGCAACTGACTGTTGCAGGCATGCCGTTTCTGGATGTCATGGATCAATTCGGGGGCACGAATGTCGTGGTGCTCTCAAGCGTGGTTGGCGCGGGGCTTTTGTGCTGGGCGCTTCCGCCAAGCCGTGTCGTCTATGCGCTTGGCGCAAAATCCCGCTGGTGGTCCTGGAAGATTTTTTTGGTTGGGCGCAGCCTTCCGTTCATCGGTCTGGGCCTGTTGTTCTGGCGTATCCTTGCCGGATAAGGCATGTGGCCCCAAAAAAATCGGGCTCAGAGACGGTTTTTCATGGGGTTTCGCTGGGCAGTTGTCCCGCACAAAACCAAGTCAAGACCAAAGACCGGGCAGTCTGCCGCCTTGTGGCTATGGGCGCGGCAGGTGGCACATTCAGCGAGAAGCAAGATAGAAATCAGCGCGAAATTATGCGCTGTGCGCATATGCGAGAGCAAGCTTTCACACCATCTGTACCTTCGACCTCTGGGCGAGCAGCGGTATATGTTGCCGGTGGGTAGGGGTATCCACCGCATCCGTTCAATCCATGTTTGGCGTTATTTGAAGCAGAGGGATTTGGGGCGCTGCCAGCAGTCGCTTCCATAGGGCCGCAGTTGCGGCAGTTGATACATGCAAACCTCCGGGCACCCCTTATGGGCAGTGCGCAACGCCTTCCGTCCACCGTCGATCTTAAAGGCCGATCGCGGCGATATCGGTGGCCGAGACATCAACCGCGGGGCGATGGATGACGAAGACGCAGCGCGTCAGGTCGAGGGACAGGATGGTGATCTGGGTGGCCGGGCCGGGGCAAGTTGGGTCATCGCAGGTAACTTCTGTTACCGAAATCAGCGTTTGGGGGCTGAATGCGCCGGTCTCGCGCACCAGCCGCTTGATCCGTTGAACATGCCAGAGCAGCGCGGCCTTTTGTCGGAAGTCGCTCGGAAGGCTCATAACCGCGTGGGGTTGGGGGCATCGCCATAGATGGCCACGGGGTCGAAGGTTCGGGCCGTTTCGGTAAAACGTAGCGCGCCGTCGGCATCTGGCCCGACAGGTGCGGCGCGGTAGAAGCAAGAGCGGTAGCCGACATGGCAGGACGCGCCGGACTCGGCAACTTCGACCCGCAGCCAGATCGCGTCTTGGTCGTCGTCTATCCGCGCCTCGATCACGCGCTGCGTCAGGCCCGATGTCGCACCCTTGCGCCACAGGACCTGCCGCGACCGGCTGAAGTAATGCGCCTGAGCTGTTTTCAATGTCAGGCACAGCGCTTCGGGGTTCATCCAGCCCAGCATCAGCACCTCGCCGCTGGCGGCATCGGTGGTGATGCAGGGGATCAGGCCGCCCTCACCGAATTTCGGCGAAAGGAGCTGTCCGTCCTCGACCTCTTCAACCGTGCGGCGGGGGTGGAATTTGACAGGAAGAATGGGGGAGGGCATGGCGTGGCCTTGTCATATGTTATGTTATGTTATAACAAACATACGCGCCCAGAAGATTCAAGCCGGAACCTGATCATGCACGATCCTATTCCCGTAACCCTGCTTACCGGCTTTCTTGGCGCGGGCAAAACCACGCTTCTGAACCGTCTGCTGCACGATCCGACCGCAGGCCGGGTGGCGGTGGTGGTCAACGAGTTTGGCGAGGCGGGTCTGGATCATGACCTGATCGAGGAGGCGGCCGAAGATGTTGTCCTGATGCAAGCAGGCTGCATCTGCTGCTCTATCCGGGGCGATCTGTCCAAGACGCTGATTTCCCTGCTTGCGCGGCGGGCGCGCGGAGAGCTGGCTTTTGACCGCGTGGTGATCGAAACCACAGGGCTGGCCGATCCCGGCCCTATCTTTCACACGCTGCTGGTCGATCCTGTGCTCGCGCCCAACTATGCGCTGGACGGGGTTGTGACGGCTGTCGATGCGGTGCTGGGGGCCGCAACTTTGGATCGCCATTTTGAAGCGCAGTCTCAGGTCGCCATGGCCGACCGGATCGTGCTGACCAAGACCGATCTTGTGGATGCAAAAGCACTGGCGGCGCTTGGGGCGCAGCTTGACCGTCTGAACCCCGGCGCGCCGCGCATCGCAGCCGACAAGGGCGCTGTGCCGCCCGGTTCGCTATTCGGCCTTGGTGCCCTGCGCCGTGCGATGGCACCAGATCACGCCATCACATGGCTGGCGCAGCCTGTCCCCGATCCCCTGGCCGGACTTTCCGGCCTGAGCCTTCCAGCGAGGGGGCCCATGGTCGATCTCGGCGCGCCCTCGCACCATGCCTCGGATGACCGGATCGCCACTGCCTCGATCACGCTGGATGCCCCGATCCCGGCGCAGATCTTCGATTTCTGGCTGGATACGCTGATCGCGCTGCGCGGCCCCGACATCCTGCGGATGAAGGGGATCGTGCATATCGAGGGCGTGCCCAAGCCCTTCGTTTTTCACGGTGTGCAACACATTTTCGAACCGCCTGTGCCGCTGGAGGGCTGGCAGGACGGGGACACCACCAGCCGTGTGGTCGTGATCGCGCGGGATATTCCAAAATCCGACTTGGAGGAAAGCCTCGCAGTGCTGCGCATGCGCCCCCGGGCGGGCGAGGAAGGTGAGGGCTTGATCCGCCACACGCTGGAGCAGCCCTTCTGATGGCGCTAAAGCCGGTCAACTCGATGGGACGGCATGTTGCACAGTTTATGCCGCAGGATGCGCGCCAAGTGCGGATGTATGTCTGCGGGCCAAGGCTCTATTCCTATGCCCATATCGGCAATGCGCGGCCTGCGGTGGTGGTCTATGTGCGGGCGCGCCACCTGTGCCCTTTTCCCGCGTGTCACCTATGCGCGCAACATCACTGATATGGACGACAGGATCATCGCCACCCAGTCTTTGGGTGGCGTGTCCTGGAGTGGCGCCGGTCAGGCCGCGCATGGCAAGGTTTGCTCAAGACGCTCTGCCAGCATTTCCGCAGTGACGGCAGACAATGTCCAGCCAAGATGGCCATGGCCGGTATTGTAGAAGACACGCGGGCAGGCGCCCTGTTCCACCTTTGGCATCATGTTGGGCATCATTGGGCGCAAGCCTGCCCAGGGGATTGCGTGTTCGGTGCTGACACCTGGAAAGAACTGTTCGCACCACTTCACCAGCGGGCGTATCCGGTCATCGCGAATGTCGAGGTTGTAACCGTTGAATTCCGCTGTCCCCGCGATGCGGAACCGGTCCTTGCCCAGACGGCTGGTGACCACTTTGGCCTCGTCATCCAGCAGGCTGATCCACGGGGCTGCGCGCTGGCTGTCCTCGTCATCCAGTCGGACGGTGATCGAATAGCCTTTGACCGGATAGACATTCACCCGGTCCCCGAGTGGATAGCCTCGACATCCGCCCCAAAACACAAGACAGCACCTTGTTGCGCAATCGCCTGCGCAAGCCCCATGGTGTAGCGATGAATATCGCCGGTGAAGTCGCTTTCAGTGTAGTAGCCGCCATAAAACTCGCCGCTCAGCGCAGGCTCGATCTGGCGCAGTTCTTCAGGGGCGACCGCGCGGCGCGTCAGCCCTGCTTCTGCCAAGAGGCGGTTGACTCTGGTCGCGTGATCGAATTCAGCCTTGTTGGTGTAGATATGCAGGATCCCGCGATTTTCGCAGTTGTAGTCGAATCCGAACCGTTCGGCTTTTTCCTTCAGCAGCCCGCGGGCGGCAATGGCCATGCGCGTGGTCGCAACGGTATTATTGTGATACTGGGGAATTGCTGCGATAAATTCTGCCATCCAGCTGTATTTATGCCAGCTGGGCTTGGGATTGACCAGCAGTGGCGCGCCACGCATCAACATCCACTTCATGCCCTTGAAGACCGTCGCCCAGCGGTTCCATGTTTCGGCATTCGAGGCCGAAAGCTGGCCGCCATTGGCGAAAGATGTCTGCATGGCCGCGTAGAGATTGCGGTCAAACAAGGTGACATCATAACCCCGATCCATGAGGCTTGAGGCTGTGGTGACGCCGGTGATTCCGGCGCCGATTACGGCAATTCTGGTCATGGTTTCCTCCGTCAAACAAGGTTCTCTCCGCCTCTCGGCGGATCTGATCCCCTCTGTCACGGATGAAGCCGGCAAGGGCCGGGCCCGCTTCAGATTGCCATGTCAACCGCAATCCTTTTGCCTGAGAGTTTCCGGGGGGTTGCTCCTTCGGCGCTGGTTTACGCAGCCTCTCTTGCGGATGAGTGTTCGGCGTTCTTGCTCTAGCAAGCAAAAAGTCTTTAGTCAATATATTCTTTAACTGAGAATATATTACTCTTTCTCAAGAAGCTCCTGATATTCGGATGAGCTGACCCATTTGCCCAGACGCCATAGCAGCTGGTTTAGAGTGTCCAGCTCCGCATCAGAGAGCGGGCGTGTCAATACGGCCTCCAACCGGTCAGATACCGTACGCCCGATCTGGCGAACATCACGGCCCTTTTCTGTCGTAAATAGCTGAAATACGCGCGCATCCGTTGATGAATTTTCGCGCATGATCAGGGCGTCTGCGATAAGGTTCTGAATGATGCGAGAGGTCAAGCTGCGTTCAAATCCAGTGATTCGTGCGATTTCCGCAAAAGTGGTGCCTGGCGAGTCATCAATCAGCCGAAGAACGCGCAATTCTCGGATGTTGCAGCCTGTTTCGCGCATGAAGATGGACTCATTCGCGGTGATTGCCTGATCGGCGATTACGTTCAGCCGATAAGTCAAGCGATGGTTTTTGAACGGCTTTTCACTACTCATGGTCTCTCTCATATGGCTTCGGACAAACATAGGGGAGTTCAGGAGATCTCGCAACAAGGTGATTGACTTTCAAGATAATCTGTAGATAAGATAGTCTTAAGATGCAACTAAAAGGGTGAATCATGTTTCAACCTTGGTACTCTACTCACACAGCTGCGACCCTTGCCTTGCTGGCAGATCTGCACCAGCACCCCGAAACCGGGTTTGAAGAGCGGCGTACTGCGGATATTGTGCGCAAGCACTTTGCGCAAGCTGGGTCTGGAGGTTGAAGAGGGCATTGGCGGCACAGGCGTCGTAGGGCGCCTTGTGGGCCAAGGGCGCATGATTGGCCCGTCGCGCCGAATTGGGATTCGTGCAGAGCTGGACGCATTGCCCATGCAAGAAGACTCCGGGCTGGCTTACAGCTCTTTGACCAGCGGGCGATTTCACGGCTGCGGACATGATGGCCATACGGTTACCGCGCTGACGGCTGCGAGCTATCTTGCTGCGCATCCCGATTTCACGGGCGAGGCAATCTTCATCTTTCAGCCCGCCGAAGAATTGCTGCGCGGCGCGCGGGCCATGCTGGCAGATGGCCTGTTTGATCGGTTCCCCTGTGATGAAATCTACGCGCTGCATAATCTGCCTGGCCTTGAGCCGGGGCATGTCGGTGTGCCTGAAGGGGCTGCCCTGGCGTCATCCGATGATATTGACATCACGATTTCTGACATGGGCACCCATGGGTCTGCTCCGCATACTGGGGCAGACACTGTCCTTGCATCGGGCAGCTTCATGACACAGGTGCAGCAGGCCGCAACCCGCGTGACAGATGCGCGCGCGGCTGCTGTCATCTCGTTTGGCAAGATAACGGGAGGCAGCGCGCGCAATATTCTGCCGCAAGCTGTGCGTCTGGAAGGCACGATGCGTTGTGGCGATCAGGGCGCCCGCGAAAGGCTGGGCCAGTTACTGCGTGATACCGCCTGCGCAATCGAAGCCATTCATGGGGTAAGGGTTGATCTGAAAATCACCCCTGTCGCACCTGTTGCCATGAACGATTCTGACTGCCGCGACGCGGTCCTTGGTTCTGCCCGACGCGTGGTTGGGGCGCATAAGGTTATAGATCGCGCCCCATATCTGATGGCGTCAGAGGATTTTGCAGAATTTCAGGCCCGAATTCCGGGGGCCTATTTCTTTGTCGGTCAGGATGGCCCCTACCCGCACCACCCAAGCTACAGCTTCGACCCCGACATCATACCACTTGGGGCAGAAATCTTCATTGACCTGATCAAAACCCGTACCTCACCCACGTCGATCGCAACCTCCAATATGCAAGAGGCACTTTAACATGACAAAACCCACCTTACTTCACGCTTCAGCCCAGTCTTGTTGTTGTAGCATCTGCACTATTTGGCGCGCAGGTTCAGGCACAAAGCTTGACCGTCTCTTCCTGGGTTCCGCCAACGCATTTCGTCCACACCGATTTCCTGCTGCCTTTCGCCGAACAGGTGGCAGAGGTCACAGAAGGCCGTGTCACCCTGAATATCCTTCCCGCCCCCCTTGGTGGCCCGGCGCAGCACTGGGAACTGGCGCGCAACGGTATCGCGGATATCACATGGGGGAATTTCACCTATGAGCCAGAGCGCTTCGTCCCGATGTGGTTTGCCGAATTCCCCAATGCAGGAACCAATGCCGAAGCCCAAAGCCGCGCATTGTGGCGCGCATATGAAGCCTATTTGGCCGATAACCCGGCCTTTGCAGGCATCAAAATTCTGGGCTTGGGCCTGTTCGGAGGTGGGCAATTGCATCATGGCGCGCGCGCTATCACCACGCCTGCTGATATCACCAATCAGAAATTCCGCATGGGTGGGCCGATTCAGGAACGGATGCTGACCGCCTTGGGGGCTGTTCCTGTGGCTGCGCCCGCAACCCGCGCATATGAAATGCTGGAAAGCGGCGTGATTGACGGGTCGCTTCACCCGGTGGAATCGGTGATGAATTTCCGCCTGGAGGGCGTTTTGAACCATCACACGGTATTCCCCGACGGGTTTTATGATGCGACTTTCTTTGTCGCGATGAATGCGGCGCGCTGGAATCGTTTGTCCGAGGCCGACCGGAGCGCGATTGAATTGATCACTGGTGAAACCCTATCTGCCGCCTGGGGGCGCAATTTTGATCAGCAGCACCCTGTTGCGGTTGAGAAACTGACATCCGCCGGAAACAGTTTTGTGCAAGCCTCGGACGAGTTGATCAGCGCCGTCAACGTCATTTATGATGACATGGTTGCAGACTGGATTGTGGCTGCGCAGGGCGCAGGCGTTGCCGATCCGGAGGCGCTTTTGTCCTTTTACAAGACAACCTACGCGGCACTTGCCGGCGAATAATACGCGCCTGGGCGCCGGGCGGCATGCTCTCGGCGCTTCACTCAACCCGCCCTCAGACACAGGACAAGGACATGCGATATTATGCAAATCAGCTACGGCATGGATTTGAAACGCTGATTGCCATTGTCCTGTTCAGCATGGTCGCGCTGACCTTTGCAGATGTGATCGGGCGGCGGATTATCGGTCGGCCCATTTACGGGGCACATGACATTACCGAACATCTTATGGCGCTGGTGGTGTTCGCGGGCCTGCCTTTGGTGACCGCGGCCTGTATGCATCTGACGGTCGATCTGTTCGACCGCTATCTGATGACCCCCTGGATGCGGTGGTGGCGGGTGCTGACCGGAGTGTTGGTCGCGACGATCTTTGCGCTTTTGGCGTGGTTGTTTTTCCGCCAAGGCATCACAGCGGGCCAGATTTCCGAGGTCAGTCAGGCGTTACGCATCCCGCGCGGGCCGATCTATTTCTATATATCCGTCAGTTGTGGCCTGTCTGCACTGGCAGCCGCCCTGACCGCCTTCACCGGCCCCATGCCAACCGAACATCATGACACCTCGGAGGAAGCAACATGACCATCGGTCTGATAGCCATGGCGGCAGCCATTCTGCTGGCCTTCTTGCGTGTTCCTCTGGCCTTTGCGCTGCTTGCGGTATCGATTGTGGGAATCGGGCTGACGGTGAATTGGAATGTCGCCTTCATGCTCCTGCCCATGACAATCTCGGAGGCGGTGCTCTCTTATGAGCTGGCAGTGGTGCCCATGTTCATTCTGATGGGCAATGTGATTTCCAAAACGGGTATTGCGCAGGATCTGTTTCGGGCCGCCTATGCGTTTTTTGGCCATGTGCGTGGCGGGCTTGCCCTGTCAACAATGACAGCCTGTTCAGGTTTCTCGGCTGTCTGCGGCTCCAGTTATGCCACCGCCGCGACCATGGCCAAGGTCGCTTATCCGAGCATGAAACGCTATGGCTACTCGGACTCGCTGGCTGCAGGCACAATTGCAGCGGGTGGCACGCTGGGCATTCTGATCCCGCCCTCGATCATTATGGTGATCTATGGAATTCTGACCCAGACCAATATCCGCGATATGTTTATTGCAGGGGTTGTGCCGGGGCTTTTGGGCGTGGCGATGTATCTGATCGTTATCCGCCTGATCGCCGCGCGCCAGCCCGAAGATGCGCCTGCAGGCGAGCGTAGCAGCTGGGCCGAACGGATCAGCGCGCTGTCCGGCGTCTGGCCATTTATGCTTTTGTTTGTTCTGATTATTGGCGGGCTTTATGCGCGTCTGTTCACTCCGACCGAAGCGGCAGGCATGGGTGCAGGGCTGGCAATGCTTGTCGCCATGTTGCAGCGGCGGCTGACATTGACGCTTCTGAAACAGATCATCATCGACACGGCCTACACGTCAATTTCACTTTATGCTGTGCTTTTTGGCGCGCTCATGCTGTCGCGGCTGTTGACGCTGTCGGGCCTGTCCACCGGAATTCTGGAGCTTGTGACCAGCTTCGGGCTGGAAGGTATCGTGTTGATCCTTGCCATTCTGCTTGTGTTTCTTGTGCTGGGCTGCGTGATGGATTACATGGCGATCATCCTGATTTTCGTCCCACTATTTGCGCCCATTGTCGTGGCGCAGGGCTTTGATCTGGTATGGTTCGGGATATTGATCATTGTCGCTACAGAAATTGCGTTGATCACCCCGCCAATCGGGATGAATGTATATGTGCTCAAAGCGGTGCTGCCCTCGATCCCTATCGTGCGCATCTTCAAGGGCCTTGTTCCCTTTGTTGCCGCTGATCTGGTTCGTCTGGCGCTGTTGATCGCTTTTCCCGCTCTGGCGCTGTGGTTGGGCACAACGATACAGTAACGTCTTGCAACAGAGGTAAGACGCTATCCCCTCATCCAGACATCAAGATCAAGCATAGGCTCGGATCATAGAGGGAAGGGATGTTGATTTGATGTTGTCACGTCCGGTTGCATTCGTCTGATCCCCGATGTTTTCGCGGCATCAAAAACTTTGTAGACAGTCTTGGCCGCCACGCGTTGCAGCAAGCAACAGGTAAGATGCAGCGCTTTGATGCATCTCAAGGACATGTTCTCTGAACGCAGCTATCGTGCACATATGGACATATCGCCCGGTATCCGGCTGGCGTCATGCCGCAAAGGGCTGTCACAAGCATGAAGGAGGGCGCGTGAACATTGAGCAGAAACCGCCGCAGGAGCCCGCGCCGCAGGGTATGCCGCCTGTGTTATGGCCCTTCGTGCTTGGCTTTACCGTTTTGGCACTTTTGCTGACCCAGCATCCGGGCGATATGGGCTCTGAGAGTGTTGTGCCTTATAGCGAGGTCAAATCTTCTATCCGTTCGGGCGATGTGCGCGAAGTAACCCTTCAGGAAAACGCCATTGTCGCGGTGCTGGATGCCCCAAGGGCCGATGGGGCCACGCAACTGCGCGCGGTCACTCCGGCCCAGGGCGATCCTGGTCTTTTGGCCCTTCTGGAGGAGCGGGGGGTGCGCATAACGGCAGAGGCGCCGCGCGCGCCCTCTGCTCTCATCTGGTTGCTGCCCTGGGTGTTGATCCTGGCTTTCTATTTCTGGCTCAGCAGGCGGATGATGGGCGGGATAGGCGGCGGCTTGGGTGGTGGCCTGCCAGGGGGAATGGGGGATTTTTTAAGTGGGCGCTCTGCAAAGCCTGCAAAACTGACCAGCAAGGTCACATTTGCCGATGTTGCAGGCCAGGATGAGGCCAAGCGCGAAGTCTCGGAGTTGGTGGAGTTTCTGCGCGATCCCGACCGTTTCCAGCGCGTGGGTGCGACAGTGCCGCATGGGGTGTTGCTGATGGGCCCGCCCGGCACAGGGAAAACGCTTCTGGCGCGTGCCTTGGCAGGTGAGGCGGATGTGCCGTTCTTTTCGACATCGGGGTCAGAATTTGTGGAGATGTTCGTGGGCGTTGGGGCAGGGCGCGTGCGCAAGATGTTTGAGGCTGCGCGCAAAGCCGCGCCTGCAATCATCTTCATAGACGAATTGGACAGTATCGGGCGCACGCGCGGCACGGGCCTGGGTGGCGGCCATGATGAGCGCGAGCAGACACTCAACCAGATACTGGCCGAACTTGACGGATTCAGCGCGCGCGAAGCAGTGGTGGTGCTGGCCGCAACCAACAGGCCGGATGTGCTTGACCCGGCTCTGCTGCGTCCGGGGCGGTTTGACCGGCATGTCACCCTGTCATTGCCGGACAAGGACGCGCGACGCGCTATTTTGAATGTTCATATCAAGGGGCTGCCTTTGCACCATGATGTCGATCTGGATCAGGTGGCGGCAGGCACACCCGGCTTTTCCGGGGCCGATCTGAAGAACCTGCTGAACGAGGCCGCGATCACCGCCGCGCGCCGTCATGCGGGCGATATCACCAGCGCTGATCTGGACGAGGCCCGTGACAAGGTGATGATGGGCACCGTGCGGACATTGGCGATTCAGCCTGACGAGCGCCATAGGCTGGCTGTGCATGAGGCCGGCCATACGGCTGCAGCTTTCTATAATCCTGGCGGTGATCCCATCTATAAGGTCACGATCATCCCGCGCGGGCGCAGCCTTGGCAGCACGCATATGCTGCCCGCCCATGATCGCCACACGCTGGGAGAGGACTATTTGCGCGCGCAGCTGCTCACGCTTCTTGCCGGTCGCGCCGCAGAAAAGCTGCTGCTCGGCTCGCTCAGTTCCGGGGCCGATGATGATATTCGCCGCGCGACAGCGCTGGCGCGCTCGATGGTGGCGCGTTGGGGGATGAATGCGGAGCTTGGCCCGATTGATCTGCGCGAGAGCGAAGACCATCCATTTCTGGGACAATCCATTGCGCAGCCCAGAAGTTTCTCGGATGAAACAGCGACGCGGGTTGATCAGGCCGTCATGGTGCTCTTGCAAGAGGCCGAGGCTGCGGCCACAGAGATTATCAAGACACATCGTGATGAGATCAAGCGGCTTGTTGCCCGGCTGGAGGCGGAAGAAACCCTTGATCTTGCAGCGATCCGGGCCTGTCTGGATCCTGACAAAAAGATCACACCACTCCCCAAGCGCCGCAAATGATCTTTGGGCTTGTCGGGAGCGCTGGGCTTTGCACCCGGCGAGAGCGCCGCTTGCGGAAGGCTTGGCCCTGGGATCACATGGGCGCGCGGGTCAAAGCTGCGAGGCCACACCGATCACAACAGCCCCAAACGGGTTGATACAAAACGTCAGGCGCATGCGGCCGATCTTGTATTGCTTCAGCGCTTCACCCTTCAGCCGCGCACAAAATGGCGCACTTCGCCGTCAAACGTTTCCAGATCCATCTCTGCCAGGTCAGTCCAAAGCCCATGAAGCGTCAGGCGGCCCTGATCGACGGCTTCGGCGACAAAGGGATAGGTCATAAGGTTTTCCAGACTTATCAGGATGCCTTCTTTTTCAAGGGCGGTCTGGCGGTGGGACGGGTCTGAAATATCGGCAATGCGCGCCACGCCGGGGCGGAGAATATCGAGCCAGCGCCCGACAAAACTGTCCAGCCGCTCCAGATCATCTGCCTCGCCGGCGCACATCTGCAGACATCCTTTCACCCCGCCACATTGCGAATGGCCTTTGACAATGATGTGCCTGATCTTGAGAAAACTAACGGCATATTCCACTGCGGCAGCTGTGCCCTGGTGGTGGCCATCTGGCGAAAACGGTGGCACGAGATTGGCAATGTTGCGATGTACGAATAATTCGCCCACTTGCTGGCCAAAGACCGGGCCAACAGCCACGCGGCTGTCGCAACACGCAATGACCATCGCGCGCGGGCTTTGCCCTTCAATCGCCAGCTTGCGAAACAGATCGCGATTGCTAGGAAATTCATGGGTTTTCCAGCGCTGGTAACGATCCAGCAGATAATCCGGAAGCGATTTGACGCGATGCATTGCAAGGCCATCTCTTGTTTGAACCAGCCTCCTCTATATCGCCAATTCTGCAGCTATTGGAGATGTTTTTTGCGGTGCCCTGCGGCAGCGGGGCAAGAATGCGCCTTAAACTCTCTGGCTTCAGCCCCTGTGGAAGATTTCCTGCAGTGCAGGGAACAAAGGCTCTCTCATTCAAGGCGGCATTTGCCGTATGGCGTCTATTGGTACAGTTTGGCCTCTGTAACCCGCGAAGACCTCTCGCCATATCAACGCGCGGGATCGGTTGCCTTGGAATGCGAATGCGCGAGACGCGCGAATATTCGGCACTCCCGGTCTCCCCATATCAAACCGCCGATGCGACAGGTGTTGCACTCCCAGGTTCGACAGTTAATCGCGTAAGTGATTGATATTGTTCACACGGAAATTGTATTTGTGTGACTACAGCGCCGGTCAGGCGGGTTTTTTGAGGCCCATAGCCTCGAAGAGATCGAGCTGCTCCTGAGTGGTTTTGCTGGTCCCGTTGAAAGTGCGGTCGCCGATATGGGCAGTGTGCTTTTGGATGCGTGCAAGCAGATCCAGCGCAGTGCGGGGGCTGGCATTGTGCCTTTGGGCCTTCAGGCGCATGCGCATGACACGGTAGAGGGTCAAGGCCATGAAGCAGATCAGCGCATGCGCACGGATGCGATCCGGCAGTCTGTGATGAACCGGCGCGATCTCGATGTCGGATTTCAACACACGAAAGCCCCGCTCGATGTCGGCCAGGCCCTTGTAGCGCGTGACCGCCTCGGCAGGTGTCAGGTCTGCAGCATTGGTGATCAGCGCAAGCTTGCCATCGAATAACTGCGCGTCAGCAATAGCGTTTTCATCAATGCTCCAGGAGAACCGGTCTGCAGTCAGGTCGGGCTTCACAAAGCGCAACATTTCAGCCTCGGCGACAGCGCGGGTGAAGCGGCTATAGGCCCCGCGGTCGGAAGCACGACGCCCCTGTGCGGTTTTCCCATCATCTTGGGCATCGAGTTTTGTGACCATTTTCTCGGCCATGGCTTCCAACTCGGCGATGCGCGTGCGGCGCTTGTCACCCTGCTCAGCCGCGCGGAGTGGATCATGGGCAATGATCAGACGATGATCGGCAAACTGTCCCTCGGCCAATCCCTCTTCATCAAAGCTCAGTTCCCGGAAAGTACCAATCAATTCGCCATAACGTCTGGCAGGCACGGCCAGGATGAACTCCAGCTTCCGCCCGCCCTGATTGGCCATGTCCGTCAGATGATGAATGTTGTCGAGGCTCAGCAGGCCGCGATCTGCCACCAGGATGACACGGTCAATGGGGAAGCGTTGCAGAACGGTCTTCAGCATGGTCTGCAGAGTCTTGGTTTCGGCAACATTGCCGGGGTGAACTGTGTGCATGAGTGGCAGGCCATCCGCCGTCTGCACAATGCCCAAGACAAACTGACGGGCGATACCACCCCGCTCCTTGTTCATCCCGAACGCGCGAATGTCATCCTCAACCGCGCCTTCCCCATGGATGCGCACTGTGGTCAGGTCATAGAAGACAACAGCCAGATCACGGTCGACCAACGGACGGATCTGGCGCGCCAGGGCATCCTCGACACCTACCGCATTGTCCATGAGCGTGTCCATCGCGCGCAGCAATTGCTGGTGCGTCACGCCATCAGGCATCGCGGGAATGGCAACCGTTTCCAGCCAGCGCAGACAGCCCAACTTGCTGTCGGGTTCGCAGAGGCGGTTGAACACCATAGCGCGGATCAAGGCTTCTGCGTCAAATTCCCTACGGCTTGAACGCAGTGCGCGGCTGAGCGCCTTCTGAAATCCCAATTCGCACCAGAGTTCATGAAGGGCAAAGACATTGCCATGTGCCCGGCCTGCCTCCTGAATGATCTCTGACGATGTATTCTCCGTTCGCCCAAGCGCACGGTTCAGCCCATTGATCAGCGGATCGAGCTTGTCGGGACTCAATCTGTCCAGCCGTCCGAGATTGGCAATGACCCGCACGCGCACCTGTCCGCGGTCGTTGCGGAAGGATTCGACCAGTTGCAGGTATTGGCGGTCGCCGGTCTTGGTGATGCGCGTATACATTGTGTAGCGAAGATATCAGAGTATTCTCCAACAAATCAACAGGTAATATAACAGAGTGTGTGACTACATGATTTCCGCAAATCAGGCCGCCACACCAAACTAACCCATTGAAATTTCGAGCGTCAGCCGACGAAACCCGCTCAAATCACGCTCGGAGGTGTCGAAGTTCGGTGCACAGGACAAGACCCTCTCATCAGTGTCGCAAGCTTGGCCTGCAACAGGATTATTTATCTTCTATATGAATAGGCACATCAAACTTGACTGCGCAAAACAGCGCGCAGAGCATGTATAGATACAGGGTGCCAAGCAAAACCAACATCGTCAACATCACCGTAACTCTCTTTTAGCTGCGCAGCCGTGTTGAATTCGCCCGCGGCAGTCTGTCAGTTTGCGTTTCGCGCAGCTGGCAGTGGACTGCCATGCATCCGAAAAGATCATTCACCGGGGTGAATAATCCCTTTCCCCTTTGGCTGCCGTGGCGCTTGCCAAACCTTCACGAATTGCCATTTCAATGCCCAATCTAGGGTATTTGTCGTATGATATGTAATCGTATGTTTTGGCAGTGATCCATAAGCTAGATGAATACTATGTGCCGCACAGAACCCGGATTGCTCTATGTGCTGGTGGCAATCGCAGACGCGGGCTTCGTGAGTGCGGCTGCAAATCGTTTGTTCTTGTCGCAACCTGCGGTCAGCCAATCGCTCAGGCGCTTGAGGGCGATCAGACAAGACCTTTTGTTTCGGCGCGCGGGGCGCAGCAGATGGTTCCGACTCTGATCGCCATGCAGATGGTAGAAGAGGCGCCTGATGTCATCGCCCGCGGGAATACCTTACCCGGCCCGCAGAGATTTGTTCCCATCGTTGAGCAGAGCAGTTGGCGCATAGCGGCCACAGAATATGGTCTTACGGCCTTGGGTAGGGTGCTGTTTGGAAAAATGAAATCTAGCAGTGCCGACGCGCGGGGGCATTTCTTTCCGGTCACGCAATACGCGCGACCTCATCCCGGATCTTTTCAGGCAGCATAAGTGACGGCACATGCTGAAATCGCCAATCGCGCCATGGGGCGTTTTCTATTTCTTCAGTTTGCCTCTGTATTTCCAGATCAGCTTGAACGCGATCAGATATGCGATCACAAAGCCAATCCCGAAGTTGAGAACGCAGAGGAACGCAAGCAGAGGCCTATCCCACAAAACCACGCCCAACATTGCCGGGAGGGTTATGAAGGGTATGAGGATGACTGTGGTCAAAGGATTTGCAACACTGCGCCTGAACCCGCGCAGTTCCAGCACCCGCATGACCAGTTGATGAACATGAAGACGGTCAGGGGCCATAGTGCGGCGGCGTTTTGAACTGCGGCGATAGATGGCGAGCATCGTATCTGCGACGGGCCAGACCAGAACCAGCAAGATCGCCCAAGGCGTCACGTCCGAACTGTTGGCGATAATTCCGATACCGAGCCAACTGAGTACAAACCCCAGAATATAGGCGCCACTATCGCCCAAGAATATTTTTCCAGCAGGGAAATTCAGCACCAGGAAGCCCGACACGCCCGCAGCCAGCATCAGAGTGATATGCGAAAGACCGGGCAAACCTGCGGTATCGGCGATGATACTGAAACTCAGTGCAGCAATCAGGGCGGTGATAGCCGCAAGGCCATTCACCCCGTCAATCAGATTGAAACCATTCGCGATTCCGACCGTCAACACCAGGGTAATCGGCGCCCCGACCCACCAATAGCTCAGTACGGCATCCAGGCCGGGTATGTCCGCGCGTGGCAACCAAAGTTCGAGAAGCACGATAGCCAACATACTCGATGCGAATGCTGCAGCCAAACGCATACGCGGCGAGATTTTGCCGGTCAAATCCTCCGCAAGGCCAACACTAAAGATCACCGATGTCGCAATGACCAAAAGCATATATCGCTGTGTTGTAACCGCCTGCAAGAAGGGAACGCTCAGGATCAGCGATAAAAATATTGCCGCCCCGCCCACCCGTGGGGTTGGATTAACATGTGCGGCCTGCACTGCGTGCACATGGTTCTTGGGGGAAAGAATATGTGGCATCAGGTGTGCCATTGCTATTATTGCGGCACCAATCGTCAAGCTCACCAAGAATACGACCCCTTCCTTCCAATAAGAAAAGAGGTTCATCATCTGCAGGTATGGAATGTGCGATAACAACAGCTTCTCGCCACAATAAACAGGATGCGCACCCAGATATCTGTCAGACCATTAAAAGGCGAGATCGAAATGGAGATATAATGCCCGCTAAAACTTCATTAGATTTTTGCATCCATCCAAATAGCTTCGGATGGGGAAAGTTTCCCATCCCATCCGATCAAAAGCCCGCTTCAACCCCTATTTCCTGATCAATGACGGGACAGCCAGTCCTGTCGGTGACACCGTAATCCAACCCTTCCGGATATCCGCCGTCACCGGTAGCGCGGGCCTGTGCCAACTTGGAATTGCAGGGATTCCCTTGCGCAATGCGCGACGGAACCATGGCAAAGATGCGGGCATGGCTGGGGTCGGCGTCTTCCGTCGGTGATCCTTGCCGCTTTTGGGAAATGGCATGAATGGCCTGCTACGGGGTTCCTTCACGGCCAGCGGCCTTGTCGCGATGGCCTGCCATCTCTCTCGGCCCGATTGGCGCTGAAGCGTGGCTCAGGCGCTGGGAAGGGCCCCGTCACGCCTGCCAAGTGGTGCAAGAATTTCGTACACGATGCCGCGCAGCCACAGATGCGCAGCATCACTGCTGTAGCGCCGATGCCAGATCATGCACAGCAACGGTGGCGGAAACGTAACCGGCGGTGCATGCACTGTAATCCCGTCTATCTGCGCGCGACGCTCGGCAAGATCACGCGGGAAAAGCGCGATCAGGTCGCTCATGGCCACCACCTGCAGGATACCGGCGAACACTGGCAACGACATCACTACGTTGCGCGAACGCCCCTCGCGGGCAAGCGCCGCATCGCCAAGCCCATGGAACTGACCATCGGGCGAGCACAATACATGACCGAGGCTGCAAAACAGATCCATCGGAATAACGCCACCCGGCTTGACCCCCGCCGCCGCCAATGCCGGATGCCCGATCCGGGCGATTACAGCGAATTCAGCATGAAAAAGGGGTTCATGAGCGATCCATTCCGGAAAGGGCTGTTCTGGCAGAAGGGCAAGATCGACATTTCGGCGTTCGAGGGCTTCCACATAATTGTCGGGCACCAGATCAACCAGTTGCAGCCGCACCGCTCGTGCCTCTTGCTGCACCCGCGCGCCAAGTTCGGGCATGAGCATGGTTGCGAAAAAATCCGTGCCCGATATCCGGAAATCGAGCCGCGCCGCGGTCGGGTCGAATTCTCCATTTCCGCTGAGCACGCCCTCAAGTTCTTCCAGCACGCCCCGGAGTGGCAGTTCCAGCCCTGTCGCAAAGCTGGTCGGTACCAGCCCCTGACCTTGCCGGATAAAAAGCGGATCGCCGAGCGCATGGCGCAAACGACCCAAGGCGGATGACACCGCGGGTTGGGACAGCCCGAGCCTGCGTGCTGCGCCAACAGTAGAGCCTTCACGCAGCAAGGCATCGAGCACGCGCAGCAGGTTGAGATCAAAGGTTCTCAAATTTACCATTCAAATAGTATATATTATATCAATCGATTTTACTAATTATCACCAGGTGTGCATACTCATTTTAACCTCGAATAGAACGATGTTCTGACCGCAAGACTGTTTTATCCAGCGCAAAAGAGGGAAAACCAATGAAACCGCACTCGTTTAAACTTGTTTCCGCGTGTCTTGCTCTTGCTGCACCGGCGGCGGCTGATGGCCTGTCGCATCTGCCATTCTTGTCTGACATCGCTCCGGATGCTGTTGCGATCAGCCCGCATGTACCGCAGATGGGGGCGCATTGGGCCGAACCGGCCAACTTGCCGCTGGGGCCGATTTACTGTGTGATTGATGATCGGGTGGTCTGCGTAGAATACATGTTTCTGGCACGCGATCTGCAGTCCGGCGCTGACTGGGCCGACCTGACGACCGGAATGCAGTCCCCGCCCATCACCCGGATCGACATGGGATACAAACCAGACGGGGTAGGGCCGTTTCAGGAACCCTTGTATCAGCTCCATCTCTACTTCGCTCAAAATGAGGTGCTCGCGGCCTATTGACCATTGAGCATGGCAACCATCTCGCCTTCAGGTTTGCAGGAATTCCGCTGCACTTGGCCCCCGCGTCGTGGTCTGTAGATACTCGGCACACTCGGCGAAGGTCTGCCCAAGCTGGCGCCGATCACCAGATGACGTTTTTCTGGTGCGATGCGCAACACTGCAGCGATGCAAGCATCGACATGTCGCCAGATCCCCTGATCACGGCATCGATCAGCGCGCCGTGATATATCACCGTTTGAACCGGTTTTGGTGCTGCGCGCGGTGGCAATCACGCAGACAGGCTTCAGGCCGCAAGACCGATCTGCCGCGACCATGGACTCCGATGCAGTGACATCCAACTGGAATTGACCATCAGCGGGTAGGGATGTGGCCCGCGTGGCCTGAACTGCCGTTTCGGCAATATCTCATTGGGCGCGTATGCCCCTTGCATTTGGTATGATATCGGACTATATAATACGATATCGAACCAAATGGAGGTGGCTATGACCCTGACACGGCGTAAAATGATTTTCCTGATGGGCGGTGGCGCTGTACTGGCCGCTGGGGGTGGCTTTGCATATGCGGCCACACGCAGCCCGCAAACGGCCTATCTGCCTTGGCAACGGGCAGGGGGGTATGATGATCCGCGTATGCGGGCGCTGTCTTGGGCTTTGCTCGCACCCAACCCGCATAACCGGCAGCCTTGGCTGGCCGATCTGTCCGAAGAGGGCGCCATCACGCTCTACGCGGACGCAGAGCGGATGCTGCCCCATACCGACCCATTCAACCGGCAGATTACCATTGGTCTTGGCTGCTTTCTGGAACTCTTGCGGATGGCAGCCGCCGAGGACGGGTATCGCACCGAGACCGCAGTTTTCCCACAGGGGAGCAGCGCGGCGGGGTTGGATCAGCGCCCCATTGCCCGCATTGCCTTTGCCGCTGATCCGGCGGTCGCGCGTGATCCGTTATTCGTGCATGTGCCTGCCCGACGGTCGAACAAGGAACCCTTTGACGTGAATCGCCCTGTCGCGCCTGCACGGCTGGCGGAATTGGCGGCGGTGGTGCGCAACGGCGCGCGGTTTGGTGGCACGGTGGATGCAACCGAGGTGACGGGCTGGCGCGCACTGACGCATGAAGCCCTGCGGATCGAGGTGGAAACGCCGCTGACTTATCAGGAAAGTGTCGATCTGTTCCGTATCGGCCATCACGAGGTGGATGCCAACCCCGATGGTATTGATTTCACCGGCCCCTTGTTTGAAGCCCTGCGCCTGACCCGGCAATTCACCCGCGAAGCGGCCTCGGGCACCACGCGTTTTGCCTATAAATCGGGATTGGATGCGATTTTCGCCAATACCGATACCGCGATGGGGCATGTCTGGCTGGTTACCGATGACAACAGCCGTGAAACCCAGATTGCAACTGGCGCGGATTGGCTGCGCGTTAATCTGGCGGCGACGGCACAGGGGCTTGGGTTTCACCCCCTCAGCCAAGCCTTGCAGGAATTCCCGGAAATGGCCGGGCCCTACGCCCAAGTGCATGACCGCCTTGCGCCGGGTGGCGGCACGGTTCAAATGCTGTCACGTATCGGCTATGGTGCCGAAATTGGCAAAAGCCCGCGTTGGCCATTGGAAAGCAGGATCATGAATGTCTGACACCGCAATGATCGATTATTTCCGGCTTTTCAACGAGATCGGGATCATCGAGCAGTTGTCGCGGAACATGTTTGAGGCCCGCTTGCCGTCGGGCTTTGTGCTGGCACAGTTTTCGGTGCTCAATCATCTGGTGCGGGTTGGCGATGGCCGCACCCCGATGGCCATTGCCCAGGCGTTTCAGGTGCCGAAAACATCCATGACCCATTCGCTTGCCGTGCTGGAACGCGCGGGCCTGATCGAAATCCGCAAGAACCCAAAGGATGGCCGGTCAAAACTGGTTTACATCACCGATGCCGGGCGAAAGTTCCGGCAGGACGCAATCGCGGCGGTGGCACCAGATCTTGCCCGGATTGCCGCCGCCTTTCCGCCCGATCAAGTGGCGCGCTTGCTTCCTTGTCTTGAAGATTTGCGAAAATTCCTCGATCGCGACCGTGACATATCTGCATAGGGATCGCCGCTATTGCTGGCGAGAGCATGTATATCCCACGGCCGCTTGAGGCTCAGAAGCTCATCACAACTGTGTCTTTGGCAATGAGTGCACGCGCGGCGGCGTCGGGGGCGGCGGGCGTCACGCCCTCGATCAGCACCGAGGCATCAGCCCCCATGCCGGGCAGGTAGATCGCACATACCTCTGCCGTGACGCCATGTTCGGCCATCATCATCCGCATCAAACCCTGGGGGCTGGCATTGCGCGGCGGCTGGCCGGCCGTCGCGGAGTCCGGGGCGTCTTGCAACGCAATGTCACCGGCAGGCCCGCAGAGAAGAATTTGCGCCGTGGCCCCTTGCTGGACTGCGTTCAGTGTCAGCACCATGGCCATAAGTTGCGTCTGCGCTTCGGGCGCTGTCAGGATCGTGACCATATGGCGCTGGTCATCGGCAGCGGCCGGCATGGCAAAAGCAAGGGTCAGAGCGGTGGCTGTCAGGAGTTTTTTCATGATATTTCCTTTGGTTGAGGTTAAAAGATGATTGCGCGTATGATCAGCGCAACAAGCGTCAGCGTGATCACACCGCCCAACCACAGGGCGATGAACCAGAGCGTTTTGCGCAAGGTGGGTGACATCAGTGATAGCCCCCAGCCGGATCGACCTTGCCGCGGAAAACCCAGTAGGCGTAGCCGGTATAGATCAGGATCATCGGGACCAGCACCAGCGTGCCGACAAGCAAAAACCACAGGCTTTCATCGGGTGCCGCAACATCCCAGATCGTCAGCGATGGTGGCACCATATAGGGATAAAAGCTGATCCCCAGCCCGATGAAGGACAGCACGAATAGCGCGATTGTTGCCAGAAACGGCCAGGCATCGCGGTTTTCCCGCAGACCGCGAACAAAGATGAACGCCGCCACAAGGATCGCCGCAGGCACGATGACGCTGAACAGCGCATTGGGGAAGGTGAACCAGCGATCCAGATAAAGCGGGTTCAGGAAAGGCGTGATCAGACTGACCACCCCGACCAGCGCCAGTGTCGCAGCACCTGTCCAGACTGCCAGCGTCCGCGCAGCCTGCCGTACAGGGCCATCGGTTTTCATCACCAGCCATGTCGCCCCCATCAGGGCATAACCCGCCACCAAAGCCACGCCTGTCAGAATGGAAAACGGCGTCAGCCAATCCCAGTTTCCGCCCGCATAGGCGCGGCCTTCCACGGTGATCCCCTGCACCAGCGCGCCAAGTGCGACACCTTGGGCAAAGGCCGCCATGATGCTGCCGAAGGTGAACGAGATATCCCAGAGGAACTTGGCCCGTTTGGTGCGCCAGCGAAATTCGAACGCAACGCCGCGAAAGACCAGCGCCAGCAACATCACGATGATCGGCACATAAAGCGCGGGCATGACCACGGCATAGGCCAGCGGAAAGACTGCAAACAGCCCGCCACCGCCCAGCACCAGCCATGTCTCGTTACCGTCCCAGACCGGGGCGACCGTGTTCATGGCAAGGTCTTTGCTTTCCTCGCCGCGCATGAAGGGAAACAGGATACCCACGCCCAGATCGAACCCGTCCAGGATGACATAGGCCAGCACGGCAAAGGCGATCAGCCCGGCCCAGATGAAGGCAAGATCAAAGATCATGATGATTACTCCGCCGGAATGAATTTGTCGTCCACCGCGGGCGCAGGTGTCACCCCTGCCGTGCGGATCGGGCCGATGGATGTGAGGGGGATGCGGTCTTCCAGCCGCTTGTTCATCAGGCGCAGGATGTAGAACGTGCCGGCGCCAAACAGCAGGAAATAGACCACGATGAAGGCCACAAGCGAGGAGGCCACCGCCGCAACCTCTACCGGGGCGACGCTGTCAGTGGTGGATAACAGGCCATAGACCGTCCAGGGCTGGCGGCCCACCTCTGTCGTGATCCAGCCGGCCAGCACGGCGACAAAGCCAGACGGCCCCATCGCAATTGCGGCGCGGTGCAGCCATTTGCGGTTATACATCGTGCCGCGCATCCGGGCGAGCAGTGCCCACAGGCCAAGGCCCAGCATGGCAAAGCCAAGCGCGACCATGATACGGAATGACCAGAACACGATACCCACGGGCGGGCGTTCATCGACGGGGAAATCCTTCAACCCCGGCAAGGGCGATGTCAGATCATGCGTCAGGATCAGCGAGGACAGATAGGGGATCTGCACGGCATAATCCACGGTTTCGGTTTCGGAATTGGGGATGCCAAACAGGATCAATGGTGCCGCGCCGTCAGGATGGCTTTCAAAATGGCCCTCCATCGCGGCAACCTTGGCGGGCTGATATTCCAGCGTATTCAGCCCGTGGAAATCTCCTGCGACGATTTGCAGGGGCGCGACCACGATCAGCATTCCCATCGCCATGGAAAACATCACCCGCGCGCCCTGATTCATGCGGTCGCGCAGCAGGTGCCAGCCGCCGACCCCGGCAACCACCAGCGCGGTGGTCAGATAGGCCGCCAACACCATATGCACCAACCGATAGGGAAAGGAGGGGTTGAACACGATCGCCCACCAATCCACTGGCACAAACTGCCCCATATCGTTGATCGCATGGCCCTGCGGCGTCTGCATCCAGCTATTGACCGACAGAATCCAGAACGCTGATCCCAGCGTGCCGATGGCGACCATCAGCGTGGCAAAGAAATGCGCGCGCGCACCGACCTTTTCGCGGCCAAAGAGCATCACGCCCAGAAAACCCGCTTCCAGAAAGAATGCCGACAGCACCTCATATCCCATCAGCGGGCCGACGACAGGGCCAGCCTTGTCGGAGAAGACGGACCAATTGGTGCCGAATTGATAGGACATGGTGATGCCCGACACGACGCCCATGCCGAAGGCCACCGCGAAGATGATTTTCCAATAGTCGAACAGGCGCAGGTAGACCTCGCGCCCCGTGACAAGATGCAGCCCGTTCAGCACCGCCAGATAGGAGGCCAGGCCGATGGAAAAGGCCGGGAAGATGATATGGAACGAAACGGTAAAGGCGAACTGGATCCGGGCCAGCTCTATCGCGTCAAAACCCAACATCGGGGTGCCTTTCAGGTTGATATATTTTTAATGAATGAATACACTGTCACTTGCACATATTCAAGTTTGATTATAGGACGCGATGTCGCACCCATGCGGGAGGTTCCCTTGCGGCTGACAAGCTATACGAATTACGCCCTGCGCACCCTGCAGATGGCCGCCATCCGCGCGCCGCATCTGGTGCGGATCGACGAGGTTGCTCAGGCGCATCGGATCAACCGCGCCCATCTGACAAAGATCGTGCATCAACTGGCGCAGGCGGGGTATCTGGAAACCGTGCGCGGCCCGCGCGGCGGATTGCGGCTGGCGCGACCGGCGGAGACGATTGTTGTGGGTGATATTGTGCGCCTGACCGAAGGCCCGCTTGATCTGGTCGAGTGCTTTGACCCAGAGCGCAACAGCTGCAAACTGCGTGGCGCCTGTCATCTCTCGGCAAAACTGCACGAGGCCATGCGGGCCTTCATGGCGGTTCTGGACGATCTGACCGTGGCACAGATTGCAGCGAACAGGGCCGATCTGCTGGCGCGGCTGGGGCTGACACAAGAGTCCCACACCGAGGCGCTGGCGTGACAATGCGAGATACCGGCCCTCAAAGATTCTGGAACCGGGTGGCCGCGCGCTATGCTGCGCGCCCGCTCAAGGATGTTGCCGCCTATGAAGCGCTTCTGGCCGATGTCGCGGGGCGATTGCAGCCAACCGATAAGGTGGTGGAAATAGGCTGCGGCACAGGCGGCACGGCAATACGCCTTGCCCCCGGCGTGGCGCAGTGGTTGGCCACAGATTTTTCCAGCGAAATGGTGCGCATCGCACAGGCCAAACCTGCCGGGGATAACCTGTCCTTCGCGGTGATGGATGCCGGGCAAGCGCTGAACGCTGGCCCGTTCGATGTGGTCTGCGCGTTCAACGTCTTGCACCTTGTCGATGATTTTCCCGGCACCTTGGCGCATATCCATCGCAGCCTGACCCCCGGCGGCCGGTTGATCTGCAAAATCTGGTGTTTTGCGGATGTGCCGCTGAAAATGCGTTTTGTCTTTCGCCTGCTGCGCCTGTTCGGGCTTTTTCCGGTAGCGCGCATGTTCCACGGCGCCCGCCTGCGGCGGGACATCGAAAGCGCAGGTTTTGTGATAGTGGCCGATAAGGTTTTTGGAACCTATCCACAAAACCCCTATATCGTCGCGCGCAAATCGGTGCGGTCAACCGGCTGACTGACCGCCTCTGATGGCCCGTTGCTTCAACATGGCCCTGGCCTGCCGGAAAACCGGCGCGATCTGGTGGCCAGCGGCGCGGTTATGCGCCCGCCAAGCACAGCGCGGGCAGATATATGGCTGCGCCTACCGCTTCCTGACGCTGAAAGGCGGCGAGATCGTCACCCGTCAGAAATGCGCCTGACCCTTGGGCCATTTCTGTCGCGGGCCTTTCTTGCCCCGTCGCAACAGGGCCTGACCAAGGACGGCAGCCAGGGCCAGTGATGTGGCCAGACCAACAAGGTCACCAAGAATATCCCCGACCTTCGCCAACTGGGTGCCAAAGGCATAGCCAAGGCCCACATAGATCGTCACCCACACCACCTCGCCCAGTGCGGCGGGCAGCGAGAAACGCAGCCATCCCATGCCTGTGCCCCCGGCAAGGAAATTCACATAGGGGCCAAGCGGGCTGAACAGCCAGCGGCTGAAAAACACTGTCACCCCGCCAGAGCGATCCATGCGCGCCTCTGCCCCGGCGATCAGGCGCGCGCGTGCAGGCTTTCGCCCCAGCCGCGCCCGTGCAACGCCGCCGCCCAGCCGTCCGATCTGATACCCGGCCTGATCGCCCAGCAAGGCCCCGCCAAGGGCCGCACCGATAACAGCGACAAGCGTCAGATCACCCGCTGCCACGAAGGCCCCCGCCGCCAGCATCATCAGCGAACTTGGAACCGGCAGCGCCAGACAGGAAAGAAAAGTCACCAATGCCAGCGCGGGTGCGCCCCAGTCGCTGACCAATGCGAAAAACGTCTCTGTCATGGCGGCGCGCCGTGATGGGCTGCAATTGCGGCATCCAGACGGGCAATCAACTCTGTGACAGGCACGCCCTGCCGCGCCGCGATCCGTTCAAGGCTCTGGCGCGGCAGAGCAGCCTGTTCGATATTCAGGGCCTGAGCGAGAATGTCGGGCGGAATGTCCCATGATCTTGCGACATAGCCAATCGGCATCCAAGGCTCTATGGGCCGGGTCTGGTTGGCATTCCAATACAGAACGCCAACACCAAGGCGCAGGGCAAAGGCCAGTGCGAGAACCAGCGCCACAAGGAACGCAAGTTTCAGCGCGGCAGGGCGGGTAGAAAGACGTTTCATTGCACCTCGACATGGCACGCGCAACGCAGATCACGTGGCGCACCGGCCACCCTGTCAGCGAAAATCAGCAATGTCGATCTTTCCATCGCCATTTGCATCACGCATATCGAAAGCCCGCATGCTGCTTTGGGCAAATTCCGGCCGCGAAATCGCTTCATCTGCGCTCATATCATAGAGCTGAACTGTCATCGCGTCATGGATGATCTGCCCCTGGCCGCGCCGGCCAGCGCCATGGCCGTTACGTGATATGTCCCGGCTCTGAAGAAACTGGGCGCCGCCCTGACCCCGTTGTGCAAATGCAGGCAGGGTGAGTGAAACCAGGGTTGCGACCATCGTGGCGGCTTTCATGCGGTTGTCTGCGTGTATGTCATCTTGGATGTTCAAACGCACCGTCATGGCGGTTCCGTCGCAGCGATTGGATAAACAATCGTGAAACAAAAAGCCCCGGCTCAAATGCTGCGTCGCGCTGCCGCGCAAGACTTTGCGCAGCCTATGTGACCAGAGCCGTTACAGCTTTTGGCCCCGTGGTTTCCCTGTATGGCCAACGCAGGCGGCGGGAAACACCGCAAATGGACATCAAAGGCCGCGTGATCAAGACGGATAGGCTAGATCGTGTGCAGATACAGGTCATAATCGACATTGCTGATCGTGCGCGCCACACGGGCATATTCGGCCTCGCGCACGGCGATGAAGGTACGGTGCATATCATCGCCCAAGGCGGATTTCAGGAAATCGGACGCTTTTCCCATCGCAATGGCCGCATGCCAGTCGCGGGGCAGGGCGGGGCCGTCTTGATCGTTGTCATAACCATTGCCCGTTGTCTCTGGCCCCGGATCGATCTGGTTTTCCATACCGTGCAGAATACCTGCCAGCACGGTCGCACCTACCAGATAGGGGTTTGCGTCCACGCCGGCGGGGCGGTGTTCGATCCTGCGCGCCGCAAGGGCACCTTCGGGAATGCGCAGGGCGACGGAACGGTTATTCACACCCCATGCGGTTGAAACAGGCGCATAGCTTTGATTGGCAAAGCGCCGCCAGGAATTCAGATGCGGGGCAAAGACGATCATTGCCTCCCCCATCGTGGCGCGCAGACCACCCAAAGCGTGCAAAAGGGGCTGTGCCCAGCCTGCGCCCTCGGCTTCGGCAAATACATTGCGCCCGCCCATGTCCTGCATAGAGACATGGAAATGCATGCCCGATCCCGCGTAATCCTCGACCGGTTTGGCCATGAAACACGCTGTCACCCCATGGGCGCGGGCCTGGGCGCGCACAATTCGCTTCAGCCGCACGATATCGTCAGCTGCTTGCATCACATCATCGCGGTAATGCAGCGTCAGTTCATATTGTCCCGGCGCATATTCGGAAATCAGCGTTTCAGCCTTGATCCCGGCTTTTGCAGCACCTGCATAGATGTCGCTGAACAGCGGCAACATGCCGTGCAACTGATCGAGCGAATAGACTTCCGTCTTGGTGCTCTGCCGCCCATCCAGTACATCGCGCGCCGGGCGCACGCGGCCATCGGGGGTGCGGTCGCGATCCAGAAGGAAGAATTCCAGTTCAAACGCGCCTGCCGGTTTCAGGCCCTTGGCCGCGAAATTCTGCACCTGCCGCGCCAAAGCATGGCGCGGGTCGGAGGTCATGGGTCGCCCGTCCAGTTCATAAAGCGACAGGAACACTTCGGCGCGCGGCGGGGTGGTGTTGTGCAGGGGTTTCAATGTGCCGGGCACAGGCCATGCCCGCAAATCCCCGTCACCCTGATCCCAGATCAGGCCGGTTTCATGCACATCCTCGCCGCAGATATCCAGCCCCAGAATGGAAATCGGCATATGCCGTCCAGAGCGATAGAGCGACAAGAGTTCATGCCGCCGGATAATCTTGCCCCGCCCAATGCCGTTGGAATCGTGCAAGACGATATCCACGGCCTCAATCTCCGGGTGGGTGGCAAGAAATTCTTCGGCCTCGGAGATATCCGCGCCAGAGGGACAGGTGTATGACAAATCAGGCTCCTCAGGCGAAAAGATCGGACAGGACGGCATCGAATGCCGCGATCAGGCGATCTACTTGTGATTTTCTGGTCGCGGGGCTGACCAGCATCATGTTGTGAAATGGCGCTATCAGGCAGCCGCGATTGACCAGTGCCAGATGCACGGCCTGTTCCACTTGCGGCTGGTGTGCAAGGGCCGCATCTGACCCGTTGCGCAAGGGGCCGGGCGCGCAGATAAATTCCACCCGCGCGCCCACCCGCACCACATGCCAAGGTGCGCCATGGGCCGCAATGGCCCGCGCCAGCCCCGCTTCCAGACGGGCCGCGCGTTTTTCCATTTTTGCATAAGCGCTTGGCGTCATAACTTCATCCAGCGTGGCCACCAGACAAGCAAATTGCATCGGGTTCGCGGAGAGGGTGGTTCCCATGCCGGAATGCCCGTCGGGTTTGGAGCGCATATAGTCCAGATGCGCCGCCGCCACCGCAGGGCGCAGGCCCCAGATGGCTGTCGGCATCCCGCCCGCCACGCATTTGCCCGCGACAAAGATATCCGGGTCAAGCCCATGCACCCGCGTATAGCCGCCCAGGCCAGATGAGATGGTGTGCGTTTCATCCATGATCAGCAGCGCGCCATAGCGCGTGGCCAATGCGCGCAGGCCCGCATGGAACCCCGCTTCGGGCAGAACCATGCAGGAATTGGTCATCACGGGTTCGGTCAGGATGGCGGCAATCTGGCCTGTGGCCAGATGCGCTTCCACACTGGCCAGATCGTTGAACTCGGCGCAGGCGGCAACTTGGGTCAGATTCTCTACCTGCCCTACCAGCCCTGCGCGGGCGGTGGTCTGGCCGTCCTGAAGTTCGACCATCGCGTGATCGATCGTGCCGTGATAGCAGCCATTGAACACCAGCACTTTGGGCCGGCCTGTAACCGCGCGGGCAACCCGCAGGGCGAAGCGGTTGGCATCGGTGGCGGTGGTGGCGATCTGCCAGGCGAAATTGCCAAAGCGGGCGGTCAGTAATGCGCCCGCGCGCAGGGCCGCGGGCGTGGGCAGCATATAGGTCAGCCCATCGCGTGCCTGTGCGCGAATGGCCTTGGCCACAGGTGCGGGCGAATGGCCGAACATCGATCCAGTATCGCCCAGACAGAAATCATCCAGCACATGCCCGTCCAGATCTGTCAGTTCCGCGCCGCGCGCCCGTGTGACGAGCATGGGAAAGGGCATGGGCCAATCTTTCATCCAGTGCATTGGCACGCCGTCCAGATAGGCAGTGCTGCCTTTGGCCAGGGCATTTTGCGTTCGAGGGCGGGAAAGGGTATATGCATTGCGCGCTTGTTGGGCGACATGGGCCAGCCGCGCGGGCGCAATACCGGCGATCAGATCAGGGTTAGGGGGCAGATCTTGCATGGCTGGCCATTCCGCGTGCAAATTTTGATCAAATTCTTGCTGTGCAAATATCGCGATCTGCAAGGCCCGTCAAATCTGTTCTGTGATGACCTGTTCGCCTTGCCCGATGTGATCGACAAGGATGCAAGCGGCGCGCCAAGCCCGGAAGGTTCCACCAGCGCAAGGCCCAGCGTTCCCCGAACTTCGACACCTCCGAGCGTGATTTGAGCGGGTTTCGTCGGCTGACGCTCGAAATTTCAATGGGTTAGTTTGGTGTGGCGGCCTGATTTGCGGAAATCATGTAGTCACACACTCTGTTATATTATCTGTTGATTTGTTGGAGAATACTCTGATATCTTCGCTACACAATGTATACGCGCATCACCAAGACCGGCGACCGCCAATACCTGCAACTGGTCGAATCCTTCCGCAACGACCGCGGACAGGTGCGCGTGCGGGTCATTGCCAATCTCGGACGGCTGGACAGATTGAGTCCCGACAAGCTCGATCCGCTGATCAATGGGCTGAACCGTGCGCTTGGGCGAACGGAGAATACATCGTCAGAGATCATTCAGGAGGCAGGCCGGGCACATGGCAATGTCTTTGCCCTTCATGAACTCTGGTGCGAATTGGGATTTCAGAAGGCGCTCAGCCGCGCACTGCGTTCAAGCCGTAGGGAATTTGACGCAGAAGCCTTGATCCGCGCTATGGTGTTCAACCGCCTCTGCGAACCCGACAGCAAGTTGGGCTGTCTGCGCTGGCTGGAAACGGTTGCCATTCCCTCGATGCCTGATGGCGTGACGCACCAGCAATTGCTGCGCGCGATGGACACGCTCATGGACAATGCGGTAGGTGTCGAGGATGCCCTGGCGCGCCAGATCCGTCCGTTGGTCGACCGTGATCTGGCTGTTGTCTTCTATGACCTGACCACAGTGCGCATCCATGGGGAAGGCGCGGTTGAGGATGACATTCGCGCGTTCGGGATGAACAAGGAGCGGGGTGGTATCGCCCGTCAGTTTGTCTTGGGCATTGTGCAGACGGCGGATGGCCTGCCACTCATGCACACAGTTCACCCCGGCAATGTTGCCGAAACCAAGACTCTGCAGACCATGCTGAAGACCGTTCTGCAACGCTTCCCTATTGACCGTGTCATCCTGGTGGCGGATCGCGGCCTGCTGAGCCTCGACAACATTCATCATCTGACGGACATGGCCAATCAGGGCGGGCGGAAGCTGGAGTTCATCCTGGCCGTGCCTGCCAGACGTTATGGCGAATTGATTGGTACTTTCCGGGAACTGAGCTTTGATGAAGAGGGATTGGCCGAGGGACAGTTTGCCGATCATCGTCTGATCATTGCCCATGATCCACTCCGCGCGGCTGAGCAGGGTGACAAGCGCCGCACGCGCATCGCCGAGTTGGAAGCCATGGCCGAGAAAATGGTCACAAAACTCGATGCCCAAGATGATGGGAAAACCGCACAGGGGCGTCGTGCTTCCGACCGCGGGGCCTATAGCCGCTTCACCCGCGCTGTCGCCGAGGCTGAAATGTTGCGCTTTGTGAAGCCCGACCTGACTGCAGACCGGTTCTCCTGGAGCATTGATGAAAACGCTATTGCTGACGCGCAGTTATTCGATGGCAAGCTTGCGCTGATCACCAATGCTGCAGACCTGACACCTGCCGAGGCGGTCACGCGCTACAAGGGCCTGGCCGACATCGAGCGGGGCTTTCGTGTGTTGAAATCCGACATCGAGATCGCGCCGGTTCATCACAGACTGCCGGATCGCATCCGTGCGCATGCGCTGATCTGCTTCATGGCCTTGACCCTCTACCGTGTCATGCGCATGCGCCTGAAGGCCCAAAGGCACAATGCCAGCCCCCGCACTGCGCTGGATCTGCTTGCACGCATCCAAAAGCACACTGCCCATATCGGCGACCGCACTTTCAACGGGACCAGCAAAACCACTCAGGAGCAGCTCGATCTCTTCGAGGCTATGGGCCTCAAAAAACCCGCCTGACCGGCGCTGTAGTCACACAAATACAATTTCCGTGTGAACAATATCAATCACTTACGCGATTAACTGTCGAACCTGGGAAACCACGCCGGAAGGGGCTGTGGGCCAAGCGCAACTTGGTATCCTCAGGCTGTCAGACATCAGGCCGCAGCGCCGCATCTCCGGGCTTTGGCAATGGATTTTGACCATGAGGGCGCGCGCTTCAATTCCAGGCCCAGCCCCTCGGCCTGTGCAAAGCCCATTTCATGGGCAATGACACTTGGGGCCATGTTTGGAAGCGGTACAAAGCCTATTTGCAAGGGCGTCAGGTTGATGACAAAAGCGCCGCTGCCGTGACCAATGCGCTGCCGGGTTCAAAGCGCACAATGCTGGTTGCGCGCGCAACCTCTGCGCCGATCCTGTCCAGCATCCGCCGCCGAACCCCCGGCATGGGCGATGCCACCCATTCGCTTGCTTCAAAACGCACAATAGCGCGCTGGCTGAAATCCGCGTTCATATGCATGGTGGCCCCCTCGTGCCGCTTGGACAGTTTGCCGAACATGGATCGGCTTACTTGCTTGTTAACCATCGCCTTTTTGCGGATCGGGGTGGGCCGGGTCTGCGCGGCATCAGCGGCGCAAGCGGGTAAGCTTTTGATGATGGTGCGCAAAATAATGTGCCTGCCGATATATCGGGAATCCAAATTCAAAAACCCGCCAGCAAAAACTGGCGGGTTTTTATTAGCCATGATCGCCTGACATTATTGTGGTAAAAGCACAGTGTCGATCCGGTGAATAACCCCGTTAGAGCCAAGGATATCTGCCTGTGTCACACGGGCGTTATTGACGTGAACACCGGTTCCGGTTGCGTTGATATGTACATTAGACCCCTGAACAGTTTCAACGCTCAGACGCTGCCCCGCCAGTTGATCAGATGTCACAGCACCCGGAACAACGTGGTAAGTCAGGATGGCAACCAACTGGTCACGGTTTTCAGGCAAGAGCAGCGTATCGACAGTTCCGGCCGGCAAAGCTGCAAAAGCGGCATTGGTCGGTGCAAACAGTGTGAAAGGGCCGGGGCCTTTGAGCGTATCGACAAGGCCCGCTGCGGAAACGGCCGCCACCAGTGTAGAGAACTGGTCATTTGATGCAGCAATATCCACGATGTCGGGCTGGCTGGCCATTGGCGCACAGCCCGCAACGAGGGCTGCCAGTCCGGTGGCGGCGACGGTAGTCATCAGTGTTCTGCGGTTCATATCATCTCCCCTGAGCAGTAATCAGACACCCATAATGATTTCAGGCGTCTTGGTTTCGACATACCATATTCGCGCGGGGCGGCCAAAGAGATCACAATAAATTTAAAAACCTTCAATTCAGGCCAAACAAAGAGCATTTATTCGCCGCGCCGGGGATCCCGGCGTTTTCAGATGCAGTTGTATGAAAGCTGCCTTCCCGCAAGCCATATTCTCCAGACATGCAAATTACGATGTTTTGTGGCGTGGCATGTCATTTCTGGCAGATTTCGACATGCAGAAACTTTCTTGTAAAAGGTTTGCGATACAAGGGTCATGTCAGGGTGGTATCAGGGCTTTTAAATCTGCACGGGGGCAGCATGTTCAAGGCCTGGTCTTGCGGTGGCGCGGGCTGTGCCGCGTTTTCTGAACGACCTGCCATTCTGCCTGCAAAAGAAAGCCTGCCCTTGTGAGAACCGGGGCAGGCCAAGCAGTTCCACTTTGGCAGGTCTTGACCGCGCAAAGCCCAGGTTCAAATGCGCCCGCAAACAGTGCCGGGCGCCTGCTGTCATCAATGCCGGGCCATTTCTGCAGGCTTTCTACAGATCCGCAGCGTCGCATATCGTGGCCTTTTCCCTGGCCGGAGCTGCGCGATCAGCCTGTCACATTGGCCGGGGTTGCCGGGGCCTGACGCCGTGTGAATAGGCGCAGCGCCTGATGCCCCGGTAATTCACCCTTGCCCTTCTCAGGCCGCGTTTTGTGCCGATGCGCGCCGGTCTGCGCGCGCCAGCAGGCTGGAGAGGCGTGACATGGACGCGATATGCGCATGGATCAGCGCCATCATTCCGCTGCGGAAAAGCTCTATCACATCTGCGTCGGGCAGAAGGGCAAGGCGCTCTGTATTGACGCGCTGAAACCCGGTGAGCGACAACTTTGTGCCATCTGCCATCGACGCAGAGGCCGCCGCCGTTTCCAGAAGATCCAGCGCGCGCAGCTTGGCCGTGAAAGCCTGTGTCATGGCATGCTGGGTTTGATAGTCAGATGCGAATTGCAACATGTTGTTCAGATATTGGGTGCGCGCACCCTCGCTGTCAAATAGCCGCTCGCCCTTGCCCTCTTCGTTTACGCCTGCAAAGGCCATGTCGATACACAGGGTAAATGGCGTGCCGTCAGTGCCGCCGGCAAAGACAAAGGGATAGCGGCGCAAAAAGGCTGGCACATATTCTCCGTCCCAAGCCCCGGTTTCCGTAACACACAGGTTTTCATCTGTCCGCAGGCCAACCACCGCCGCCGGTGTCATCGCCTCTCCTTCGCCTGCAAAAACAATGGGATATTCCCCAGCGGCATTTGCAAATTCTGCGACAACCAAGGGAACAGAGTTCAGTTTGGCTGCAAAATCATATGTGTTTCCCTGCCGCACCGATATGGTGCGATGCATCTCTGTCGAGATGGGCACGGCGTTTTCGTAGATCATCAATTGCTTGGTCATAAATGCGTCCTTTCAATACTCGGCTTGGCCAGAGTTGGCGCGGACAATGCCGCCAGATTGCACCATCCGCAAGCCCCCCTTCAGTCTGCCTGCTTGGCTTGGGCAATCCGGGGGGGTGTGACTGCACTTTATGCGCGGTCTGCAACCTTCTGAAACAGCGTCACTTTCTGCGCTTTTGGCAGCGGAAAAACCGTGGCCTGACTGCCGGATGGCGCCGTATATTTCGATTGACAGATTGCGCGAAGGTGTGCAAATCATGTCGTAAGTGTTTTTTAATCCAAAATTCTCAACGGGCTTATCGTGAACCCCTTATTTTACAACGCGGTAACACCGCTCGATTCCGCGCGTCATCTTCGGTTGCGTATTGCGCGCCCTGAACACCCGCTCTCCTTTGCGCGTGAGGCCAATCTTATCCCTGCGCTGGTGGATGAGTTTGAATTGGCGGTAAGTGATCTGCCGATTGCCTTTTTGCCGGGGCAGGAGGGGCCATCTGCGGTTTTCGTCACGGGTGCAGCGCCGGGGGTCAATGCCTATGTCACGGAAGATGGCCTCTGGAACGGGGGCTATGTGCCCGCCTATCTGCGCCGTTATCCCTTTATCATCGGGGATGTCAGCGAAACCGATTCCATCCTGTGCATTGACGAAAGCTATGAGGGCTTTGGCGAGGAAGAAGGGGAGAGGTTCTTCTCCGATGCGGGTGAGCAGGAAGCGCCGCTGGTCGCGGCTTTGGCGCTGTCAGAAAGCTATCGCGATGCTGCAACACGCACCGAAGCTTTTTGTGCCCGGTTGCAAGAATATGGGTTGCTGCAACCCGCAACGATAAATGTAACTGCGCCCGATGGCGCGTCATCTGTCGTGCATGGCCTGCTGATCATAGATGAGGCGGCGCTTAAGGCTTTGGATGCCGAGCGCCTGCATGCGCTGCAGTCATTGGGCTTTCTGAAGGCGATATACATGCAGATTGCAAGCCTTCGTGCCGTCGCAAAGCTTATGCCTGCGCCTGTGTCATCGGGTGCTGCTCTGCGCAAAGAGGTTGCTGTCTGACAGGCCCATGGGCGCTTTCGGACATGTTTTTAAAGAAAATTGTCGGCGCGCATGGGCCAATAAGCTGGCCTATTTTGCCCCGAAACCGCATTTTGGAGCTTTGAGATGCCCATTTCGACCCTCGCGCGCGCGCTCATGCTGTCGGCGCTGTTTGCTGCGCCTTTCATGATCCCGGAAGCTGGGCGCGCTCAGGCGCAACCGCAGCAAGAGGCGGCAGCCTTCTCGCTTGATGGGTTCCGTTCGGCCCGATTTGGCATGGATGAAGACGCGGTGCGCGCTGCGATCAAGGCCGATTTCGGGCTGGAAGATGATGCCATTCAGGTGGGCCTGAATAGCGTGGAGCGAACCCGCGTCATGACCATTGCCGTGCCTGATATCCTGCCTGATGGTGGCACGGCACAGATTTCCTACATCTTTGGCTATCAAAGCAAAGCGCTGATTCAGGTTGGTTTGCTTTGGGCCACGGCCACTGATCCACGCATCACGGATGAGACACTCTACGCCAATGGCGAAGTGCTGCGCGCCTTCTTTGCGGGTTTGGGGTATTTGCCCGAAACCATCTCGCGCGATGTGGTGCTGGATAACGGCCTTTTGCTGTTCCGCGGGGCGGATGCAGCAGGTCATACTGCAATCCTGTTGCTGCAGGGGCGCTTTGAGGATGTGGGCGGGCAAAGCACCCTCTATCCCGCCGCGCTGACACTTCTTTACGCGGTCAACCCGGATCAACCCGATATCTTTACACTCAGGACTGGAGATTTTTGATGGGCAAGCATAGCAGCCTTCTGCATATCGAGTATCTCCGTCACGTCAAAGCGCGCCAGAGGCGCGCCTTTTTTGGTCAGTTCATGCTACGGGCAAGTCCGCTTGTCGTTGGCGCATTGATCGGGGCGGGTCTTGCGGATCAGGTGCAGGCACAAGCCGTCAATCTTGATCCCACAGTTCACAACATCACCCCCGATGGGCGCACCCGTACGACAGTCACGACAACGGGCACGCATTCGCGCATTACCACCGAAACAATCTCCGGCAATGTGGGCTTCAACACGTTTTCGGATTTCCAACAGGCGGCCGGCACGCGCGTTGATCTTTTCGTGCCGGATGCGGCAGGCAGCCTTGTCAACATTGTCTCCAATGGTGCGGCGGTCATTCATGGAGAGTTGAACGGCTACAAGAATGGTGAAATCGGCGGCAATATCTTTTTCTCGTCTTCCGATGGCTTTATTCTGGGACAGGGTGGGCGGATCAATGTCGGGTCGCTGACGGTCAACACACCGACACAGGAATTCCTGAACCGGATCGTGCGGGCCGATGGCACAATCAATGACGCTGTGGCCAGCCAACTCATGCGCGGCGAGATCCCGTTATCAGAGGGCGGGCAAATCTCGATTCTGGGTCAGGTTACTGCAAATGGTGCAATAACTTTGCACGGGCATAGCGTTTCCATAAACGGAAATACCGGGCCGTTGACAGGCGATGATCTGGGGCAGCGCACGAAATTCGAGTCCACCGTCAATTCCACCGGGATGATAGAAGGGGGCGCGCTGGTTGCCTCTGGCGGGCGCATTGCGATTGTTGCAACGGGCAATTCACGGATTGCTGGGCGGGTAGATGTCTCTGCGCCGGGCGCGGCGCAAAAGGCTGGCTCTGTCTCCATCACCGGGGGTGATATCACCATAGAGGCCGAAGCGACTGTGGCCGCGAATGGCGATGCGGGTGGAGAGGTGATCGTCTTTGCCGATGGCACATTGGTGGTGCAGGATGGCGCGACCTTCAGCGCCGCGGGGCTTGGCGAGGGCGATGGTGGCTTTATCGAACTTTCGGGCCGCGATGTGCATATCGGATCTGTAAATCTAGATCTGTCGTCGCGGGCCGGGCGTGCGGGAACTTTGCTGATCGACCCTTTCAATCTGTTTGTCGGCGGGGCCTCCACGCAATCCAGCCTGACCACAGATGTCAGCATTTCCCCCAATATCCTGAGCAACGGTGCCAATATCATCCTTCAGGCCGATAATGCGATCACCGTTGTAAATGGTGGCGTGCTGGACAGCCGGGTAATGACGGCTGGGGTATCTTCGGGCAATTCCGGTAACATCACATTGGAAGCCCCGACAATCGTGCTTGAAAATGGCGCACAGGTTCTGGCCGGGGTTACATCCGCCTCCGGCTTCGCCGGTGGCACTGTCACGTTCACCGCCGCGCGCAGCACTGGCGGGACGTCAGAAATCATCATCGGTCAGGCGGGCGCGAATGGCCCGATCGTCACCGGGCATGACATTATCTTCACCGCCACATCAACCATCAATCAGGCCAGCCTTCTTGTCGCCCTGCCAACAGCGACCGCGCGCATCACGGCCAATAGCGGCACGATCACGGCCGCAGGGCAGTTCAGCGCCACAGCGACAGCCACAGGCGCAGGCGGGCTGACGCTGCTGCCGCTTGGGATTGTGACAACCACTGTCACCTCCGGGGTAGAGATTGGGGGCACGACCGCCCTTTCTGCGGCTGCAATGTCCGCATCTGCCACATCGGCGGTCACCTCTTCCATCCTCACGCAATCGCTGGCCCCTGCGGATTCCTCAGCCGATGGCGCAGTTGCCATCTCGACTGTGAACAGCACGGCCCTTGTTCGTCTGGGCGGGACGTCAACCATCGACGTCACCGGTGCGACCACCCTTGCGGCAAACAATAGTGTGAGCTCGGCCTCCGATGCCACACCGCAGGCCGCCGCTTTTGGCGCAAGCGTGGGTGTCAGTGTTGTCAATGCCATCACCACGGCAGAGATTGTCGATGGCGCAGCAGTGACAGCAGGCAGCCTTGCCCTTGGCGCGACGACTGTAACCGATGTGAGCGTGAAGGCGATTGCCGGGGCCGGCGGTGCAACCACCCCGTCACCCGGCAGCCAGGCCACAACATATCTGACCGATGCCAGATATGGTGGTCAGGCCACCACATCCGATGGCGGCATTTCGGTGGCAGGTGCGCTGGCCATCTCTGATCTGACATCGACCACAAGGGCGCGGATAAATTCGGCAGCGCTTACCACTGTGGCGGGCGCGCTCAGCATCGGTACCAGCAGCGGCAATACGGCTAGTGTCACGGCAGATGGATCAACCGTTACCTCTGCAACCGGTGTCGGCGTGGCGCTTGGTATAAACATTGCCAAGGTGGTCAATGATGCCGTTATTTCCAGCACAGTCAGTGCTGGCAGCGCCGCGCTGTCGGCAATCCGGCCCAGTGGTGGCAATGTTTTCACCACGCATGCCACATCGGGTGCAGGCGCAACAAATATCGGCGTTGCCGGTTCCTTCGCGCTAAACCTGATAGATACGCAATCCGTGGCACGGGTCATGGGCGGGGCAGTTGTAACAGTTGCCGGGGGGGCCGTTTCGCTGGCCTCTGACAATGGCACAGCAGCCACTGCCAGCGCTTTGCCGAAGGATGCGGGGGCCACTGGCGGATCAGTCGGTGTCGGTGCGGGCATTGCGATGAATATTGTCGCCAATCGCTCCTTCGCGGAATTGGCAGATGACGGGGTGGTCACAGGGGCCGGGGCTTTGTCCTTGTCCGCACTTGGAACCCATACAGCTACCACCACGGCCGAGGCCGGGTCTGCCGGGGGTGTGTCGCTGACGCCTGCGCTGGCCTTGTCGCTGATCACGAACACGACGACGGCGCGGTTGGGGACGGGGGGTGTGCAGGCGGTTGCGGGATCGGTTTCGGTTCTGGCGGCGCAGCATGCCTCTGTGACGACCACGGCCTCTGGCAAGGCGGCGGGGTCAAAAGCGGCGATCGGGGCGGCTTTGGCGCTGGCGCTGGTGGATGACCGGGCGCTGGCGACCACGGCGCGCAATATCACCGCCGGCGGCGCGGTGTCGTTTACGGCGGCGGGGGCATCGCTGTCTGTGCTGCGGGCCGAGGCCTCGGCGGTGGGTGCGGCACCTGCGCAGGATGATGGCGCGGCGGCGGGCGGCGGCGATGTTGATACGACAGTGACGCAATCGCTGACGGCGGGGACGGACAAGCAAAGGGCCTCTGGTGTTGGTGACACGGAGCAGCAGGCGGCGAGCAATGCTGCGGCCACTGACGAGGCGGGGCGGTCTGCCTCGACCTCGGAAGGCAAGGTCTCGGTTGCGGCGGCGGTGGGGATCAATGTTCAGAATGCCTCTGTGATTGCGGCGATCCCGGATGGGGTTGTGATCACGGCGGGGGGTGTTCTGACGCTGGCGGCGCTTGGCAACACGGATGGGCAGATCGAGGCGATTGGCGATGCGGTGGGTGCGGCGGATGCCTCTGGCGAGACGCCGCCTGCCGCGCAGATCGGGATCGGGGCTGCGGTTGCGGTGAATGTGGTCAAGGCGCGCAATGATGCGACGCTGGGCGCTGCGGCGCATCGCGTCGGGGGGCTGGCGCTGTCGGCGCTCAAGCGCGATGTTGCGGGCTTCATGGCCGATCCTGCCAGCACGGCGCTGCGCGAGGATGTGTATCTGGCCAAGGCGTCATCTGGGGCCGGGGCGTCGAAAGTCGGGCTTGCGGGGTCGCTTGCGCTGAACCTTGTGGATACGCAATCCGTGGCACGGCTGCGGGGCGGGTCTGTGACGGTGACGGGCACTGGCGCGGTCTCTGTGCTGAGTGACAACCGCATGCGGGCAACGGCAGAGGCCTTGCCTGTGGGCGCGGGGGCGTCGGGGGCAAGTGTTGGCATCGGGGCCTCTGTGGCGCTGAACATTCTGGCGAACCGGTCTGTGGCGGAGATTGCGGATGGTGCTGCCCTGGTCGGGGCGGGTGATCTGACGCTGTCGGCGCGGGGCACATATGTCGCGGTGACCACGGCCGAGGCCGGGTCTGCCGGGGGTGTGTCGCTGACGCCTGCGCTGGCTTTGTCGCTGATCACGAACACGACGACGGCGCGGTTGGGGACGGGGGGTGTGCAGGCGGTTGCGGGATCGGTTTCGGTTCTGGCGGCGCAGCATGCCTCTGTGACGACCACGGCCTCTGGCAAGGCGGCGGGGTCAAAAGCGGCGATCGGGGCGGCTTTGGCGCTGGCGCTGGTGGATGACCGGGCGCTGGCGACCACGGCGCGCAATATCACCGCCGGCGGCGCGGTGTCGTTTACGGCCAGCGGCGTTTCCATATCCACGCTGACATCCTTGGCCAGTGCTGCCGGGGCGAAGGATGCGAATGATGCGGATGCCGCACCGTCCAGCACGGGCGAAAGTGTTGATAAAACCGCGACAACCGAATTTCAGACAGGGGCCAGCCGGCAACAGACATCCGGCATTGGCGATGACGCACAGCGCGATGCCACCAACACGGCCGCCAATGACGAGGCGGGGCGCTCTGCCTCGACCTCGGAGGGCAAGGTCTCGGTCGCGGCTTCTGCTGCGATCAATGTGCAATCGGCGCAGGTTCGCGCAGTGGTGCCCGATGGGGTGAGCATTGCGGCGGGTGGGGCAATCACGCTTGCATCTGGTGCGACGACCAGCGGCGCGGCCTCTGCGGATGGTCAGGCTGTTACGGGGGAAGATGGCGGCACGTCGCAGGTTGGCATTGGTGTTGCCGTGGCGGTGAATGTGGTGAGAGAGCAAAACACCGCATATCTTGGGGCGGCGACCCATGCGGGCGCAGGTGTCAATCTGCGCGCGCTGCAGGCCGAAGGGGCGGCGAAGGATACATTGCATGCATCGGCGGTTTCAGGTGCGGGGGGATCGAAGGTTGGGATTGCCGGATCTGTTGCGCTGAATATCGTCACGCTGGATACCACCGCGCGGATTGCGGGTGGCGCGACTATCGCAGCTGGAACAGGGGCATCCAGCCTGCAAGCTGCAAATGATGTTGGCGCGACAGCCATTGCCAAGCCTTCGGATGAGGGGGTGACAGGTGGTAAAGTGGGCGTGGGGGCATCCTTTGCGATGAACCTGATCACCACGACCACAACGGCGGAACTGCAGGACGGTGCAACGTTGAATGATGGCACTGGCCTTGTGGTGGAGGCGAGTTCTGGTCTGGACACAACCACCGAGGCCGCTGCCGGGGCCGCTGGCGGGATCGCGGTTGATGCCTCTGTGGCGCTGGCGCTGCTGAACCAGACAACGATGGCGCGGATCGGCACTGGCAATGCTCTGGCCATGGGGGCGGGCGCGGTGCGGGTTTCTGCGGCCAATACCGGGATTAACGTTGCCACATCGACCGGCGAGAACAAGGCGGACAAGGTTGGGGTGGGGGCGTCTGCCTCTGTCATTCTGGGGGCTGGTGCATCTGGCGGGGCATTGCAGAATACCTCTGTGACAGCGGCCTCGCTCGCACGCGGGGTTACAGCTGGGGCCGTGACTGTCAGCGCTTCGGCAAATCGGACATATGACGCCCATGCAACTGCAACCGCCGGGGGCGGTGTGTTCAGCGAGACGGATGAGAAAAAGAACGAGACGACAGGCGGCACATCCACCACAGCGGAGTCGCTGGACAAGACCAAGGACAGCCAGCGTGATGGCGAAGGGCAGTCAAACAGTGCCAAGAAGGTGACCATTGCGGCAGCGGCAGGCATTGCGGCTGCGCAGGATGTGGTAAGCGCAGACCTCTCTGGCGGCACGATCACGGCCTCTGGCGCGGTAAGTGTGACCGCCACGAATAGCGTGGGCATGGCGGCTTCTGGGATTGGGGTTGCAAAAGATCCGGGCAGCAAGGTGGGGATCGGCGTGGGCGTTGGCCTTGCGATCCTGAACAATACGACAGTTGCAACCATCGGCAATGGCACTGTCATAACCAATGCTGCTGGCCTGACAGTTGCCGCGACATCGCGCGAGAATGCGGATGGGCCGTATCGCTCCAGGCTAAGTGCGCTTGGGATTGCCGGTGCATCGGGCAAGAGTGTGGCTGTTGCCGGGGCGCTGGCTGTTGCCATTTCCACCGGGCGGACAGAGGCGAAAATCGGGAGCAATGTGACCGTCAGCAATGGCGGGGCAATGGCGGTTGGCGCTGATAACGAGAGCCATCTGTCATCCAAGGCGGTGGCCGGGTCTGGATCCACCAGCGGTGTGGCTGTTGGTGGCTCTATTGCCGTTGTCGTGTCTGACAAGGATTATCAGGCAAGCATCGGGGCGAATTCCACGCTGGCGGGGTCTGCGCTTTCGGTGACTGCAATCAACCGCGAAATCGATTCCGCACCTGATTTCAGCTTTGTCAGTCTTGATGATCTGGAAAGCTTCGCCGGCAGTCTATCTGGTGGTTTGACTATCAAACTGCTGGGTGATTCGAATTATTATGTCGAGGCGATTGGCGGTGCGGGCGGGTCTGGCGTTGCGGTGCAAGGCTCTTTCGCTGTCATGGTGTTCTCCGACAGGATGAACGCATCCATCGGGGCGAATACGACAGTCAATGTCGGGACAGGGGCGGTTACGCTGTCATCGAATGCCGATTATGTGGCAAAGGCACTGTCTGGCGCATTGGCCGCAAGCGCCTCCAACGCGGGTGTTGGTGTTTCCTCTACTGTTATTGTCAGTTCGGGCGAAACGGTCAGCAAGCTTGATACGAATGCGCGCATTACCTCTGCGGGCAGTTTTTCCAATACCGCGCGGGCGGCACAGGATATTCGGACATATGCGGCATCAGCCACTGCGGCATCATCCGCGGGCGTGGCCGGTGTGGCCGGTGTGGTGACATCCGGCAACACTGTCGCGGCGCTGATGGGGCGCGGCGCACGGGTGACTATTTCTGGCGCGGGGGCGGTATCGCTTGCGGCGGATAATGCCTTCAAGGTGTTTGGCCTTGCGGCCGGTGTGGGCGTGGGCGGGAATGCTGGCATTGGTGCGGCGGCCACAGTGGTGACTGTCAACAATACCACACGCGCGGCGCTTGCTGATGGCACATCTGTTGCGGATCGGGGCGAGATAAATGCAAGCGGCGCGATATCGATCACGGCAACGGCAACGCAAGACGGTGATCTTTTCAGCGTGGCCGGGGCGGCGGGTGATGTGGGTGTGGGTGCCGGTGCTGGCATCTATGTGCTTGGGAGCACGACCGAGGCGCTGGTGGGCAATTTTGCCAAAGTCGGAAATGTGTTCGATTCCGGGTCATTGACGGTGCGCGCCTCTGATCAGTCGCGCTTGTTTGCGGTGTCCGGGGCTGCGGGTGCAGGTGGCACGGCCGGGGCTGGCGCGGGTGCGGCAGTCGGCGTTCTGAACAAGACGACCACGGCAGCGATCGGGGCCTCTGCAAATATTGAAACCGGCAATGTGATCCTTGAGGCCAAAAGCGGCGAGCAGGTTTCGAACATCACAGCGGGTGTCGGTGTGGGTGGCACTGCCGGTTCGGCCGGGGCTGTCACGGTTCTTTCGGCCAACCCGGTCACAACGGCGCGGATCGGCGCTGCGGCGCGGGTGTTTGCGAATGGCAATGTTGCGGTTCTTGCTGATGGCAAGACCGAGATTGACATGATCGAAGGGGCCTTTGGTGTTGGTGGCACGGCAGGCGTTGGGGCGTCCATCGGCGTCGCGGTAATCGGTGGATCAACCCAGGCGCTGGTTGGTGACACTGCGCAGATTACGGCCTTGGGCAATAGTGCCGCCCAAAGCTACATCACCGGATATGAGGCAGGTTTTACAGCCTATGGGGCTGGTGAAGGGTTCTCTGCGCCGGATTTCGATCCAGAAGCAGATGACAAGCTGACAGATGCCAATGCCGCTGCGGCGCGTATGGCCGGGCTTGATCTGCTGACAAAGCGCCGGATATCGGCCCCAACCACGGCTTTGGCGCGGGGTGTGATCGTCAATGCGTCAGGCAAAGTGTCTCAGCGCGCGCTGTCGGTTGCAGGGGCTGCGGGCACAGTGGGGGTTTCCATCTCTGCCGGGGTTCCTGTCATCACAACGGTAACGCGCGCCCAGATCGGCAATGCAGCGCAGATCAACCAGATTGCGGGCGCTGCTGGAACAGCACAGAATGTTGTCGTTGCGGCGGCAAGCGACCTGTACGCCCTTGGCTTTTCGGGGTCGGTCGCCGGGGGTGCGGTGGGTGTTGGTGCAGGTGTCAGCGTTATGGTGCTGAATGCGACAATCGAGGCGCTGGTCGGAACTGGTGGCGTGATAACGGCGGCCGGAGATGTTGTGGTCGCTGCCAATGCGATACAGGATGTTGTGGGCATTGGCGCAGCCGGATCCGTGGGCACGGTGGGTGTGTCGGGCGGCGTGTCGGTCATGACGCTTAAGACAAAGACCATCGCGCGGCTGGGCGGGGTGGTGACAGCGCAAGGCAATGTCGATGTGCTGGCGGATGACCGCACGCGGACATCGGTGCTTGCAGGGGCGCTGGCCATTGGCAAGGTTGGGGTTGGTGCTGCGGTAAGCGTGGTCAACCTGAACAAGGAAATAGACGCGCGCATTTCTGAAGGGGCAACAGTTTCGGCCCTGGGCCTTCGCGGCAATCACACAATATTCACAGGTGCGGATTTCAGCGCAAGGCGGGCCGATGCGCGCGGCGTCAATGTCCAGTCGAATTCGGCGCAATCGGGCTTTACGCTTGGGGTTGCCGGTTCGGGCGGCGGGGTTGGCGTATCCGGGGTGATTACGCTTTACCTGATGGATATCAAGAATACTGCCGCCATCGCCAATAACGTGTCCATCAATACAGCCGGTGGCAATGCGGGCGCACATTCCGCGCAGGATGTGGCTGTCACCGCGCGTGATGAAACGGTAACTTCGGTTGCAGCGGGCGGCGTTGCCGTAGGGCTGTTTGCAGGTGTCTCTGGCGTGGTGGATGTGGGTATTTTCAAGAATACCGCCGCCGCATCAATTGGTGAAAATGTAACATTGAACGCGGCCCGCGATCTGCGTGTCTCCGGCCTGTCAAACAAAGCTGGCGAGGCCTATGTCATCAGCGCAGGCGGCGGCGCTGTGGGGGTTGCGGCCGGTATCGCGATCTATTCCTATGGTGATGGTGTGGCGCCGGGTGGCGATGCAGACAAGACCATTGGCGAATCCAGCCAAAGTGGCACCCTGTCACTGGCGGATATTCTGAATGACGCCCAGTCACAGGCCCGCAACGGCATTGCCAATGACCAGTTGCAAGGGTCAGATGATGAACGTGTCAGAAGTATCAGCGCACAGGCCCAGGCCGCGCGCAATGCCGTTGACATCACCTCGGCCGTGGCGGGCCTGCTGATCCCGGCGGGAACCTCTGCCAATATTGGCAGCGGCACGATCACTGTGGGCAGTGCAGTCAGCGTAAACTCTTCCGACAAGCTGAATGTCAATATTGTGACCGGTGCTGTGGCAGCGGGGGCTTTGGGGGGCGGTGCTGGCGTTGGGGTGCTGAGCGTCGATACTGGCAGCACGGCGCAAATTGACGGAACCGGCACACTGACAGCCGGGGCCGTTACCGTGCGTGCCCTGACGGATCACCGGATGACGGGAGAGCATTTTGCAGGCTCTGGCGGCCTTCTTGCGGCAATCAGCGCTGATGTGGGGATATTGACCAATAACGCGCGCACCACCGCGCAGATCAAGCGCAAAGCGATCAGCACGGGGGGTGCTGTTGCCGTGAATGCAACCTCAACGCGCGATATCACTGTGCGCGCGATCGGTGTTTCCGTGGCCGGCACATTGGCTGTGGGCGCTTCGGTTGCGCAGGCCAATATTGGCGGCGCGGTCACGGCGCTGGTGTCTGATGCAAGCATCGGCTCGCTTGCGGCGCGCGCGGCATCTGTGGCGGTGACGGCCACATCCAATGCCACGGCTGATACGCGGGCCGTTGCTGTTGGCGGCGGGATTGGTGCGGCATTGCAGGGCGCGGGGTCGGTTTCCAGGGTGCGCCCATCGGTTACGGCATCGGTAAGCTCTGCACAGATTGTGACCTCTGGCCTTGCAAATATCAGCGCGTCATCCACAGGGTCTGCGATCACGGATGCAAGGGGGGTTGCCGTTGCAGGCGGTCTGGCTGTCGGGGCCTCTGCGGCAGAGGCGGAAATATCTGCAAATGTATCCACTACAGTTTCAGGGTCTGGGATCACGGCAGGCAGCCTGACTATCGGGGCGCAGGCCGCTACGGGTCAGGTCAAGTCCTACGCTGTGGGCGCGGCTGGCGCGCTGGTTGGCGTGAATGCCACCGTTGCCAATTCGCGCAACACATCGAGCGCGGCAATCGGGGTCACGACATCCGCGATCGGGATTGATGGCGCAGCGAGTATTGCCGCCACCTCTGCCTCCAACCAGAATGCCGAGGCAACGGGGATTGCAGGCGGCCTGATTGCAGCCGGGTTCAACCGGACATTGGCACAATCCACCACCACGACAACGGCGGTTCTGACCAATCTTTCCAACCTGTCTGCCGGGTCTTTGACGATAAGCGCAACCGGGACAGACACCAATAGCGCCGTGACCAAAGCAGGCAGCGGCGGTGTGGTTGCGGGTTCGGCGGCAAGTGCCACCACCCGTTCCAACAGCACAACCCGTGCAGGGCTTGATACCATTGGCGCTGCTGCGTTCGGGGCAAATATTGCCGGGAATGCCACGATTGCCGCCCAGCATACGGCCAATTTTGGCGGCTCGGTGGATAGCACGCAGGCATCGGTTGCCGGTGCAAGCGGGGCGAATATTGGCCATACGGTGGACAGCACTGTAGATGCCAGGATCGGTGACCGGGTGCAGCTGACAGCGCAAAATGTTACCCTGTCATCGCGCAACCTGACATTTAACCCATTCCTGTCTGGCAATAACGTCAGATCCATTGCGGGCGGGCTTGTGACAGTTCCGGCTGGCGGGGCAACGGTTGCGATCACGCATAACACCAGCGCGACAGTTGGCGCTTTGGCCGTGGTGCGGCTGGTGCGGGGCGCTGCGCCCTCTTTGTTCCGGCAAGAGGCCTATAACAATATCGTTTCGCGCCAGAAGGTTAATCTGGATAGCGGTGGCGCGATTGCCGTTGCCAATGCCGTGATTGACGCAACGATTGCTGCCAATGCCACAGCCTCTGTCGGGGATGCGGGCAAGGTGGTGGTGGATTACGGTGATATCCAGATTGCCGCATGGGGGGAGGGCGATTTCGATATGCGGTCTACTGCCACGACCTACGGTCTGGCAGGCGCCCCGCGCGGCGATGCGAATATCACCTATACTGGCGCCAATACCGTCAGCATCGGAAATGACGCACACGTGCAGGCAACCGATGGCGATACCCCAACAAATGGTGACATGCCGCGCTATGCGACAATCACCATCGGGGCGGGGGTTGGCCCGGCCGGACAGAGTGCGAACCTGAAATTCAACGCGACTGTCGATATCTTCAACAAGACAGCAATCCCGATCCCCTCGGCCCCGAACCCAACGGTTATCGTGGCAAATTCGGGTAGGGTGACAATTGGCACAACTTCGTCCCAGAACATGACGGTCAATCCCCAAGGCGTGCGGGCGGCGGGCGATATTCGGATCAGCGCGGCCAAGGGCAATATCGATGCGCGCGCCGTGGGCACGGGCAAGGATATCTACCGAGAGGCTTTGGCCAAGGCGGCCTCTGCAATCTCCAACGCCTTTGGTGGTGGCGATGTATCGTTCGATTATCATGGCGGTTCAACCAATACAGATGGTGGCCTTGCGCGCGTAGAAATCAATGGGCGCGTGGAAACAGGGATTCAGCGCTACAAGACGCTCACGCTTTCGTTGCTATGTGATGCAGGGACGACCGGCTGTATAGCCACCAACCCCGAAGATAATATCGCGTTCACACTTTCCGGCCCCTTCCCCGTTGGAACAGAGATTCTGGAGCGTGTGGCCGAACTTGCGCAGCTGATCATCGATTACGATAGCGATCCGATTGCCAGGGCGGCCTATCGCAATGAGATCAATTTCTTGCAGAACAAGCTTGTTGGCCTTGGCTTGGGGTCGTTCAATGCGGCGGGCGAATTTGTGCCCGGCGCATTTTCCGGCCCGTCCCCGCGCGCGGCGCTTGTGGCGCAGGCGGCGGCAGAGGCCAATAGCATCAATTCTGTGCGGGCACAGCTTGGGGTTGTTGCGCCTGCCGGTGTGGTGGTCAGCCTGAGCGAGTTTCTGGAGGGTTTGAGCGCGTTCTATAGCGATTCCAGCTTTGGCCTGAACGTGACGTCGAACTCTGCGATCAACATTATGCAGGGCATTTCAACCTATGGGACGCCGCGGCATTCTGATCTTGTCAACGCGGTTATCGCGCAGCGCAATAGCGGAAATGCGGCTATCACCGCGGCGCGCACTGCCGAAGCCGATGTCATCGCATTGCGCAATGACAATGTTGCGCGTGCAGAGGCAATTGTGAGCGCGCAAGCGGCATTGCAAACGGCGCTGCTGAACAATGATGCAGGTGCAGCGGCAACCCAGCAAAGTATCATCGTCAGCCAACAGAACGCGATCGACAGTAATCTTGCAGTGATCAATACCAGGATTGCAGAGATCACCACCCATACGCAAAACGCGCGGAATGCTGCGGGGCTGATCAATCAACACCTTAACACCCTTCTGAACGAGTTGCCGCGCGTTCCTGAAATCGGCACGCAAGAGCAAATAGATGCTGCAAGACAACAGAATGCGCTTGATGACCAAAGGCGCGATTCACTTCGTGCGCCGGGTTCTCCTGACAATTTCTATTTGGGTGCTGGTTCCCTTACCCGTGTTGGCCTGACCCAAACATCCATGGCGACCACGATAAACGATCTGAACCCGATCCTGGGCTCGATCACCTCTGCCGTTTCAACATTGCGGGCCAATACCGGATCAACACCGGGCACTGTCGGTTCCGCCACGAATTCGCTGTCACAGATCGTTGGGCTTCTGACATCGCTGACCACGAATTTCGTCACGACCACAATAGCCGCAGCCAATGCGCCAAACTCCACAAATGCGCCAATGAGCTACAATATCGATATTGCCGATACCGCCACGCGGTTGGGCAATATCTTTGTAACGGCCGAACAGTTGCGCACCACGGCGAATGGGCAGCTTCTGGCGCCGGGCGATGCCACCATCCAGATCACCAACACCACTCATCACACGCTCAAGCTGGGCAATCTGATTGTGCCCACCTATGACGCCGGGAATGTGCGGTTCAATGGTGTTCTGGTCTATAGCCCGGAGAATATCACCTCTCTGAATGCCGGGGGTCTGAATTCGGGCTTCACTTTGCCCAATGTTGTCACCTCGCGCACCTCGTCACGCGGGTTGGTTGAAATCCTGTCAACCTATCGGCCTGAATCGATTGCGAATGTTGCTGCGCGCAAGATTGCGCCTGACATCATTCTCAAAACTGGCTCTGTGATTGAAAACACCACAGGGGCGGTGCGCCTTATCTCGGATGCGGGCAATATCTATGTTCAGGGCACGATCAATGCCGGTTCGGTAGAAATCCTTGCCAAGGATGGCGATTTTGTTGCCAGCTTTGTCAATGGCTTCAATCACATCGGTGGCGATCCGGCCAGTTTCAATACCCACACCTCCAATGCCGAGCAAGGGCCTGGGATTACGGCCAATGGCGCCATCTCCATCTCGGCACGGTATCTGAATATCAATTCCACCATCCAGTCGGGCATTGCAGAGTGGAACCTGACATTGGGCGCAAACCCCACGCTGACGGCCAGCGCCGCAGCAATCGGGGTCAGCGAGGCCGCGCTTGCCGCCGCCAATGCGACCAATGCCACCACTGTGACCAACAGTCTTGGTCAGGTGATCACCATCAACCGCGCGCCGGATGGGATTGACCCGGTCGAGCTTTCGCGGGTGGTCAACCAGTACAAGGAGGAGATCGTCGTCAACGCGAATGCCGATCCGGTGCGCACGCTCTCGATCTTCGGGGTGCCCACACAGGTCAACATAAAGGATTACCTGTCCGAGCAAGTCGGCTTCAGCCTCCGGTTCAGCAAGGAACAGGCGGCGGCCTATGCGCAGGCGACAGGGACGGACGGCATCTTCTCGGTCGTGCGCACCGTGGCGACCGACAATATCGGCGCGTCCTATGATGCGAAGAACGGGCAGTACTTCGTCAACGGCACCTCGGTGAAGGGCGGGTATATCCAGCTTTTTGGCCAGATCATGAATACGGCCAATTCCACCAACGTCGGGCGTTTGAACGTGCTTGATGGCTTTGGCACGATCAATATCACCAATGCATCCGATATCCCTGTCGTGCTGCGCAACCTCTCAACAGGGGATGACCCGACGGGAACCTTGCGCGGCGTTCAGGGCAAGATCGAGATGACAGATGTCATCGGCGTGAATGCCACCAACCCCAGCAATCCGATCATTTCGGTGCGCAAGACAGTGTTCACCCGCGATTATGTGCCGGGTGATGCCGCTGGCCGGGTAAGAATTGAAACCCAAACCGGCACTATCGCGAATGAAACAGGCAATCTTGCACTTGGCGGGGTTGTCACCACCTTTGGCGGCGACCGCAGCACGACCTACGCGCCAGAGGCAAACCAGCGCTATGTCTGGACAACGGCCGAGGAGTATTCGCGCACATCCAAGTATCAGCAGGTCAGCACCCAGTTGTTTGGCTCTTCCGCGCTGACAGTGTCCTCCATCACCAGCCTGACGCTGAATGGCGCGCCGCTGCTTGGGGCGGTCACGCGGCTGTCCGATGGAACCTATGTCACCACGGCAAGCACAATCACCGGGGGCGGGCTTCAGATCATCAACGGCGCTGCGTTCCAGAACCCGAATGCATCTGTAACCCAAAACACGGCCCTTTCGGGCACACAGATGACCACGGCGAACCAGTCCAATTTCACGCAGAATGATTTTGTCAAAACCGGCGAAAGCAGCCGCAGATGCAATTGGTGGACGCTGTGTATCGCTTCGCAGAAGACCTTCTATTACGAATTGCGGCAGGCTTATACGACCATCGTGACAGAATCCCTGAAGGCGGATTACCCGATCGGGGTGAATTTCATCGGCTCGAATACCGGGGCGATCAATGTCACCTCGACGCAGGGTGATATTGTCCTGACAAATACGCTCAACGCAGCGGCAGGGACTGTCACGATAAACGCGGGAACGAGTGCTGGCAGTGGCGCTTCTATCATCCAAGGGGATTTGGGCGGCGATATCAGGGCGAAATCCATCTCCCTTACCGCTGATGCATCGGTGGGGGGCGTTACGGATGCCCGCCGCATTGGCGCGCCTCTGACACCCGCGATAGCGGTAAATCTGACAGGCACACCCCAAGCGGGCTTTGGCGCCCTGTCTGCCAATGCCAAAAATGGCAATGTGCAGATCATTTCGCGCAGCAATGTTATTGTTGATCAGGTCACGGCATCTGGCAGCGTTTCGGCAGGGCGTGGAACTGTCAATCTCTTCTCCTTCGCCGGGATTGACGGCAAGGATCAGAGCGCGCGTATTCAGGGGCCAAGGGTTATTCTGACAGCGCTTGGCGGCTCTGTCGGCAATACCGCAACCGGCGCGCTGCTGCGCGTGAATTCCGGCTTCTCGGTCAATCCGGCAGATCGTCCGTTCGGCGATCCTGCCACCGATCCCGGTTTTGATCCCAATGCCTTGCTGGGCACGACAATTACAGCGACTGGCAATATTGGCGTGCGTTCCGATAGTTGGGCGGGTAATGCCGATGGCACGGTTCTGGCCGTCAGGGTTCAGTCCAGCGGGGGCGATGTGCGCATTGCCGCAACCGGCCAGATTCTGGACAACAACCCGGTTCAGACCATCGACCAGCGCACCTATGACCAGTTGCTTGGGTTCTGGGAAAGCCTTGGCCTGTTGGCCGAAGATACCGCGCGCGGCGTTGATGGTTCGGTCAATCAGGCCAAGCAGGAAAATGCAATCTTCGCTTTCGAGACATCGAATACCCAAAGCTACAACCAATATTGGCGCATGCGCGGTGACGCGGCTTATGATCCGGCCGCGACCATCCGTATCGCACCGGAATCGGCACAGTTCCGCGCACTTGACGCCCAGTTCCGCGAAGACGCGATAGCTTCGGGCATTACCGATCCAGCACTTCAGGCCAGCTTCGCGGCGGACAAGATCACCGATTTCGAGGCGCAGCAAACCGCAGAATACCACCGCCTGCATGGCGTGGTGGGGGAGCTGACGGCGACATATGATCCCGGTTTCAGATATGTGGCGACAGAGCAGCAACGGGCAGATCTGACCCGTGGTTCGGTCTGGACAGAACGCGAGCTTGCCTTCTCTCTGGCCCCCGGCGCATTGAAAACAGTGACCGGAACCAACCCTGTATTGAAAGATCCCAATGTTTCCGGGCGGAATGTGACCATCGAGGCCGGATTGGGGATTGGCGAAACAATCGGGGCAGGCACAGGATCGCTGGGTGTTTCGATCCGCTCTGACCTTGATCCGCGCAACCTGACGCTTGACCAGAAGGTAGCTTTGGCAGCGGCAGAGCGGAACGATCTATTGCTGACAGTCGGCCCTGTCTTCCTGCCCAGCAACGCAACGGCAGAACAGATCGCGGCCTATTATGCGGCTGTGGCTGCGGGTGTGGGCGGTGGCGGTGGCACATCGCTCAACCTTGGGGCAGAGTTTGACACGCTGAGCCCGCTGCAACAGGCGGCGCTGACGGCGGCGGCCCTTGGTCTGGTTGCCCCGTCCGACACGGTTTTGACAGTTCTGAGCAAACGGCCCGTGAACTTTAACGCGGCAACAGTGCTGAACCTGGCAGTGCCAAATGTCACGAACGGCGCGAACACGGATATCGGCTCTGTGTTTGTCGCCTCTCGCGGCGGTGCGGCGCTGGGCACGATCAGCACCTTTGGCGATACGCGCATCAAGGTGTTTGGCAATATCACCAATGCGCCGGGCAGTCTGGTTCAGACGGGCAACCTGATCCTTGAAGCGGCACAGGGCAGCATCGGAACTGGCAGCACAGCGCTTGTCCTGACCCCGCGGGGTGCAGGGGCAACGCAGGCGACGACAACGGCACGCGCGCAAAATGGCGTCAATATCGCCTTTGCAGAAAGCGGGCGGATAGATACCGTTTATTCGCCGCAGAACGTGAAACTGGTTGCGCAAAATTCGCTGTTGAATGCGCAAAATGACGCGTTGATCAACGTTCTGGGCGCGCAGGTGGAATTGCGCGCGGTGAGCGGCTCTATCGGGACGGCTGCGCGCAGTTTGAATGCCGGTGTCCAGCTTGGCGGGCAGATTGTTGCCGCAGCGCAAAATGAGATCAATCTCTTTGGCTCTGCCGGGGTAAGGTTCATCATCGGCTCTGCCAATGCAGGGGGCACAATCCGCCTTGCTGCGGCGGATGAAGGGGTGATCGATGGCGTGGTGCAGACGCCGGGGGATGTGTTGATCGCGACCGGGGGGCGCACAGTCTTCACCGGGCGCGGCGAGGTGCACACAACGGCGGGCCTGGTTGATATCAATTCCGGCGCTCTCAAGATGCTGAATGGTGCTGTCATACGGGCCGATGCGGGGCGCGTGATCGTGGCAACGCTGGGCGATGCGCTGGTAACGGGGATCACCTCTGGCATTGGGGCAAGCAATGCGGTGTCGGTATCCGCCGGCGGCCGGATTTTTGCGGGCACCTCTGATCCACGCTATGACATTACCGCGATGACGGCAGGGGCCGGGGTTGTTCTGAATGCCGGTCTTGGCATTGGGGATCGCACTCAGGCCAATGAAACCGATATGGACAATACCGTGACCACGCTGGCCAATGCGTTGCGCATTCGCACGGCTACCCTTGCCGCCAATGCGGCAGATGGCGGGATCGCGTTGCAGGCGGTCAGCAACATGACACTAAGCGCGCTTTCAGCGCCGAAAGGCCCGATCACTGTTAACGCGCTGGGCACCTTGGACATTACCTTGGCCGAGAGCGGCGGTAGCCAGAGCTTTATCGCCCAGGACGCGCTGAGCTATGCACGCCTTGTAACCACAGGATTGCCAGAAATCCCTGGCCCTCTTGATGCAGGCGATATCACTGTCATCTCGCTGGCAAGCACTGTAACCGGGACAACGCTGGATGCGGCTGGTTCGGCAAGGCTTGAAGGCAGTGCAGTTACCTATACAGACATCAAGACAGGGGCAGATGCGACAATCTTTGCCCGGACGGGTGCTGTGATTGGCACGGATCTGGATGCCGGCGGTGATGCTTCGGTAACAGGTGAGACCACAGTCACCATGACGAACGCGCGCGTGACTGGCAATTCCACGATTTTGGCCAATAGCGGGGCCGCGACGCTTGGGGATATCCACACGGTCGGGAACTCTGACATCACGGGGGCCACGGTGGCTGTGACTACGGCCAAGGTGGAGGGTGATTCCACGATCTTGGCCAATAGCGGGGCCGCGACGGTTGGGAATATCCAGACGGTCGGGAATTCTGCGATCACGGGGGCCACGGTGGCTGTGACCACGGCCAAGGTAGAGGGCAATTCCACGATCTTGGCCAATAGCGGGGCTATTGTTGTTGGTGATCTGGATACTGATGGATCCTCGGAAATGACCGGAACCGGGATCACTGTCACCACTGTCAAGTCTGGCAAGGATTCTACCATGACTGCGGGAACAGGGCGGGTGCATATCCTGACCAGCCTTGTCGCAGGTGAAACATCCCGGATTACAGGAAACGGCGTGTATTTTGAAACCATCCGCGCCGGGATGGACAGTGTGATCCATTCTGACGCCGATATCATCGGAGAGCTACAAGAAGCGGGAGAGACGATCACCAATGTGGCGGGTTTTGGCGCTGGAAATAGCGGCAAGCTTGATGTGAAAACAATGCGCGCCAGAAACATGGCGTTGCAGGCCACGACCACCCTGGATGTCGGAAAGGCTGAAGTGGCCGAAAACCTGACCATGCGCGCAGATGTCATCACGGCCCTTGATGTAACCCAAGTGCCCAACGGGCCAGCCCCGTTGAACGTGACACTGACAGGCGCGAATGGTCTGGCCGCGACATTGGCGAGGGTCAATGTCGATGCTCCCGCCGGGGTGGTAATGCCCGATGTGTTTGTGTCAGAGACAGTGATGACAACCACGGCGCAATCTGTGGAGGTTATCACAGCCGCGGTGCCGCGGCAGGGCAATTCGCCAATGCGGGGAACCTTCCTTCTGACCACGCCTGCTCAAACAGTGTTTGTGGATGACAGATCACAAACGCCAAAGGGCGCCCCGGCCAGCAATACGCAGTTCTTCCTGAACGACAAACCCTTCAGCATGACGCTGAATGGCACTCAGACTGCGACAAATTCCTATGTCGTTGTCTATGACAAGACTGTTCAGGTGACCGATGTTCTGGGCGTGCCCTTTGACGGGATCAGCATCGTACGCGACACTGTTCGCAATATCCGCGATGTGGAGTCTGCAATCCGTCTGCCCGGCATAACCGGTACGGGTACTCTGGGGGGCTTTGGCCCGGAAGAGGATGAAGACGAAACCTTGGATGTCTCCATGCTTGATGGGGCATCGGTCGAGATTGATGGCATTGCCTATAGCGTTATGGCGCGTGGAGATGGGCCCGCCGTGTTGTTGCGTCAGTAAATAAACGCCCCCGCGACAAAGCGCGGGGGAATTCAAAGATATTGAGGTCAGTCGCGTGGAGAATAAATTTATGGGCAGAAGCTTGCGAAACATGATCTTTGCCGCCTGTTTTGCGGGTGTGCCGGGTGTCTTTGGCAGCGGGTTGCCAGCATTCGCGCAAACAGACCTTTCTGGCCGTCTTTCTGGCCGTCTTTCTGCCGAGACAGAGCGCCGCTTGCGCGCCGAGGATGAGGCCGCGCGCCTGCGTCAGGAAGGGCCGGGGGTGCTTGCTGATCCGCTTGCGCGCCGCGAACTTCCTCCGCCGGGCGGGCCAACGATCGTTTTATCCTCGATCACCTTCACCCCGGAATCTGCCTTCCTGTCAGTGTCAGAATTGGAGGCCATCCGCGCCAGATATGTGGGCCGCACTGTTGATTTTTCCCAGCTGTCTGAAATTGTGCGCGATGTGAACGACCTCTATGCCGAAAAGGGGGTGGTCACGGCTGCCGCAGTTTTGGCACCGCAGGATCTGGAAGGCGGTAACTTTGTTGTCACTCTGGTAGAGGGGCAGGTTGGTGTTGTGGGGGTTGTCGGGGCGGAGCAGATTGGCCCTGATTTCATCCTCAACCGTGTGCGTTTTGCCCGTGACACAACCGTTGATGTGCCAACTGCCGGGCGCGATATCAGCTATTTCAATCAGACCAATCGCGCGCAGATCCGCCTTTTGCTGCAGCCCGGCGCGGCCTTCGGGCTGACGGATCTGGTATTTGGCATCAGCGAACCGGCCCCAAAGCAGTTACAGTTTTTTCTGGATAACAACGGTGTCGCCTCGACCGGTGATATTCGGGGGTCTATGATTTTCCGGCGGTATGGCGGGCTGGGGATTGATGATACATTCCTTCTATACCTTGAGCGTTCGCAAGGCAGCAGATCGGCGACAGCGCGGTTTGATTTCCCGTTCAACCCGGCGGGCACGCGCATTTCCTTTAGCGGGGCCTTGTCTGATTACCGGGTTGTTGCCGGGCCAAGTGTTGGGCTTAGTCTGACGGGCTGGGCGCGGTCTGCATCTGTGACAGTCACGCAACCCTTGATCGCGACTGACAGTTTCCTGTTGCAGATGAGCGGCTCTGCCTTTGAAGGGGTTTCGGCATCCTTCTCGGCGGGTGTGCCGCTTGTGAACGCGAATACGTCAAAATTTTCGGCGGGTCTTTCGCTCGGGGCCTTTGGTGAAAACTGGAGCCTTGGCGCGCAGATTCAGGCCATTTCGGCCACTGTAAAAGATAGAATTGCCGGAAGCACCTCGTCTCACGACATTGTGGCAGGTTCTCTGGACGGGGTGTACAGATTTCAGAACGAGGTGGCCTTTATCGCGCGCGGGGCGTGGCAATATTCGGAAGATGCGCTTTTGCCCGGTGGGCTTTTGTTCCAGATTGGTGGCCCTACCACGGTGCGCGGCTTCCCCTCGGACGGGATTTCGGGCGATAGCGGTTATTATGCCAATTTTGAACTGCATCGCGGGTTTACACTGCGTGACAAGCCCGTCACAGGCTTTGTATTTGCCGATATCGGAGAGGTGTTTTCAACATTCCCTGCTTCGACCACGCTGATTTCCGCGGGCCTTGGGGCATCCTATATTCATAACAAAAGCAGCCGCTTCGATATCGTGGCCGCAACCCCTCTGCGGCGCGCGCTTGCAAACCAATCGGATTTGACTGTCTCTGCAACGCTGACATTTACGCGGTTCTGACGGCCTGAGCCTTGGGCAAGTGGCGCCCGCGCCAAGCGATTTTTCCGGGAAATTGCCGGAAAGGGCATAGCCTGTTCCAGCGGCGCGCCTTGGGGGCGCGCCGCCGTTAACAAGCCTGAACAGATGTCAGTCCTGAGGGCGGGGGACTGACAGATCGGGTGGCATGCGGCTATTGCGCCACAAGATTGCCAGCACGACTGATGCGCTTATGGCAATCATCGTCACATCATGGGCCACCAGCGCCAGCCCGGCAAGGCTAAGCACCCATTTCTCCCAACGCGCCACGGTGGTTTTGAAAAAACCGATATAGGCCACGGACAAGGCCACGATGGACAGAATGCCCGATGACAAGGCAAGCAGGAAATCCCACCATGTGAAATCAATGAACAGCAGCGCCGGGGCATAGATGAACATGATCGGAACCAGCGCTTTGCCCATGGACAGGCGGAATGCTGTCATGCCGGTTTTCATCGGGTCGGATCTGGCAATGCCAGCCCCGGCATATGCCGCCAAGGCCACCGGGGGCGTGATATCTGCCAGAACACCATAGTAGAACACAAAGAAATGTGTGGCCAGCAAGGGCACGCCCAATTGCTGCAGTGCAGGTGCCGCGATGGCTGCGAGGATGATGTATGTGGGGGTTGTGGGAATGCCCGCACCCATGATGATGCAGGCAATCGCCACAAAGATAAGCGCAAAAAACAGTGTTGTGCCGTTTTGCGTCAGGAACCCGAACGGATCGAGTGTTGAAATTGCAGCGCCCATCCATGCTGCGCCGTCAATCACTGCGCCGGAAAACTTGAACCCCATCCCCGTCAGTGTTGTTACCCCAAGGATGAAGCCCACGCAGGCACAGGCGGCGGTAATCGCGATGGATTGTTGTGCCCCGCTTTCAAGCGCATCTTTCAGCCGCAAAGGCGTCAGGGCGCTGGCCGCATCCATGCGCTTGCCCAAGCCCAGCATTTGCAGAACCAGCGGAATATAGGAGCACCCGATCGTCAGGATGATCCCCCAGAACGCGGCCAGAAAGGGGGTGAATTTCATCAAGAGCAGCGTGACCATTACCACCAGCGGAATGAACAAATGCCACGAGCGCACCAGAACATCCATGAATTGCGGCAGCTTGTCGGGGGCAATGCCTTCCAGATTCAGGCGCTTGGCTTCCAGATGCACCATGAACAGCGTCGAGAGGTAGTGAAACGCTGCCGGAATGATGGCGATCAGGATCAGTTCGTTATAGGGAATGCCCAGCATCTCTGTCATCACAAAGGCCGCCGCCCCCATGATGGGCGGTGTCACCTGGCCCCCGCAACTGGCCGAAGCCTCTGTGGCAGCGGCAAAGCGCGCAGAGAAGCCTTTGGATTTCATCATGGGAATTGTGAAAGCGCCGGTTGTCACTGTATTGGCCACCGGAGAGCCGGAAATCATGCCAAAAAACCCCGACGATACCACCGCCACCTTCGCAGGCCCGCCCGAATAGCGGCCCGCGACAATGCTTGCCAGATCAATGAACAACTGCCCAAGCCCGGATTTCTGCGCCAGCACACCGAATAGCACGAAATGGAATACGAATGTTGCCACAACGCCGATGGCAATGCCGTAAATCCCTTCGGTTCCCAGATACAGATGATTGACCAGCCGGATGATGTTATAGCCCCGATGTGCCAGATCGCCGGGCAGATAGGGGCCGAAAATGGCATATAGAAGCGCCAGAGTTCCAATCACGGGCAGCACCTCGCCCATCGTGCGGCGTGCAGCTTCCAGCACCATGATAATGGCCAGCAGCCCCATCACATAGTCAAACGCTTGTGGAAAGCCGACATTCTGAATGAAGATAGAATCGAAGAACACGATCAGATAGAGAGACGATGCGCCCCCGGCCAGTGCCAGCGGCCAGTCCACCAGTGACGGCCTGTCGCCCTGACCGCCCAGCGCGGTAATGGGCAGCGCTGTCAGCGCCAGCGCAAAGCTTATGCCAATCAGCCCCCATCGCGCCATCTCGGGAATGCGCCCTGTCAGGGCCTCTGCCAGTTGCAGCCCGAGGAATACATAAAACGCCGCAAAAGCCAGCCCAAAACCCCAGGCGCGTGCGGGTTTTTCTGGCCGCACCCGCGGGAATAGCAGGAATACCAGCGGCATGATAAAGCTCATATGCACAGACCTGTGCATAACCTCGTTCAGCAGCCCGAAGCCTGATGTGTAGATATGGAAAACACTCAGCACGATGCAGGCCAGTGTCACAACCAGCCCCGTCACCCCTGTCAGCCGGCGAAAATTGGTTTCATTGTCATATTTGCGAACCAGCGCCTCCATTTCTGCGGCGGACAGGTTGCTTTGGGGGGCAGGGGTGCTCATTGCGGGGGTTCCTTGCAATCGGGCGACAGTATTTCAAGCGGAGTGGCGGGCCATTGGGTGAGATCAAGAATAACATCACCGGCAATAAGGCGGTTTTCATATGCAGTTGCAGTGCGCAGAATCAGTCGCGGAATATTGCGGTTCAGATCAACCACCATCTGCCCGCCTTCGATCCGCCAGCCTGTGCCGTCATGGGCCATGCCAGGGCCATGGGCCGCAAAGCGCTCTGCAACCTGGATGATCTGGCCATGCGGCCCGATGATATAATCGGCCTGTACCATGCCAAGCGTCACGGAATTGCGCCACAGCAGCGAGAATGGCTGCGCAGGCACGCTTGCCAATAGCGTGCCTGCGCGCAGATCCAGCACGTCAAGCAGGCCCGCCGAACAGTCACGGGCGGCACTTGGGCCGCCCGTGACACTGATCAGGGTGGCAAGCGCCAGCATGCAGCACTTGCCGTAGTCCATCATTCGATCAGGCCCATTTCGCGGTAAAAGCGCTCTGCGCCGGGGTGCAGTGGCACGGAAATGGATTCAAGCGCTGTGTCCAGCGAAATCTGTGCCCCCATCACATGAACCTGCGCCAGCGTTTCGGTGTTTTCATAAAGCGCCTTGACCATGGCATAGGCCAGATCTTCGTCCAGATCCGCATGGGTGGCCCAGATTGCGCGCACGGCCAGCGTTTCCACATCTTCATCAATGCCGCGATAGGTTCCCGCAGGCAGTGTTACCGAGGCGTAATAGGGCTGCACTTCCTGAAGGGCGGCAATCTCTGCGCCAGAGAGGGGCACAATGGTGATGTCATGGCCATTGGCCAGTTCTGTGATAGAGGCCGTGGGAATGCCCGCCGTGATAAGCGACGCATCCAGATTGCCATCGCGCAGCTTGTCAGCCGATTGCGCGAAAGACGAATAATCCTCCGCGACATCTTCGCGGCTCATGCCATGGGCTTCCAGCAGATCGCCCAACAGCTGCCACTGGCCCGAACCGGGCGAACCAGAGGAGACCGATTTCCCCGCCATATCGGCAAAGCTGGTCACATTTGCCCCGGCGCGGGCGACAAGCTGCACCGTTTCGGGGTAGAGCGAGCCAAGCGCGCGGATGTTTTCCGCTGCATTCCCTTCAAACTGGTTGATGCCGTGATAGGCTGCATCCAGAATATCGGCGGCAATAAAGGCCGTCTCGATTTCGGCCTGCGCCAGCAAACCCGCATTGGCAACCGAGGCATTGCCGGTTTCAGCTGTTGCGGAAATGCGCTTGCCTTCCAGTTCGGCAGTGTTGGAGATCAACTGCGCCAGCATGCCGCCCAGCGGATAATATGTGCCGCCCGTGCCGCCTGTGGCGATACCGACAAACACACGTTCTTGTGCCATTGCAGGCGCGCCCAGCGCCAGTGCCGACAATGTCAGCGCGCAGAGTGATTTGGTGAGATGTTGCATTATGGTGCTCCTAGTTGGGGTATTCGGTCTGGTTTACGACAAGTCCAGCGCTGCGATGTCACGCAGCATTGGTTTGAGAAGCGCGCGCAAACGGTCTGCACGGCTGTTATCCCATGCCCAGGGTGGGGATTGCTGCATATAGGTGGATTGGGCCAGTTCCATCTGGATGGCATGAACGCCTTGATCCGGCTGGCCATAATGGCGCGTTGTCCAGCCGCCCTTGAACCGACCATTCACCACATGGCTAAAGCCATTTGCGGCAGCGCAATGGCGCAGAACCGCAGCTTGCAGGGCCGGGGCACAGGTGACACCGTGATTGGTTCCGATATTGAAATCCGGCAAGATGCCGTCAAACAGAAACGGAATTTCAGAGCGGATGGAATGGCAATCATAGAGTATGGCAAAGCCATGCAGCGCCTTCACGCGCGCCAGCTCTGCCGACAGGGCCGCGTGGTAGGGCGCATGATACCGGATGCGGCGGGCTTCGATGGCGGCGGCATCGGGTTCGTGCTGCCAGATCGGGTTTCCATCAAAATCCGTCAGCGGCACAAGCCCGGTGGTGTTCTGTCCCGGATACAGGCTGGCCCCTGACGGGTCGCGGTTGGCATCGATGACATAGCGGTGAAAGTGCGCCTTAACCATGGTCACATCCTCCACCAGCCCCTCATAGATGCGATCCATATGCCAGTCAGTATCTGACATGCTGCGCCCTGTCTGGTTGAGCGCCGCGCGCATATTTTCGGGGATTTCCGTGCCTGCATGTGGAATCGCCAAGACCAGCGGGCTGCGTCCCTGCAGGATGCTGAAGGGCTGGCCCTTTGCGCTGGGTGTTGCAATGTCTTGCACTGGGCTATTCCCTTTGCGGCGTGATCGTGTCATTAATATGCGTAAGCATAATAACAGTGTCAATATGAAGATGAACAGCGAACAGATGATTTGGGCACGGCAGGCCTTGCTGCCGAATGGATGGGCAAAGGATGTTTTGCTGCGCGTGGACGGGCGGGGCCGGATTGCCGATGTTGCTGTGGGCGCAGCACGGCAAGGCCATGGCGTAGATACCCTGCTGCCCGCACCGTTGAACCTGCACAGTCACGCCTTTCAACGCGCGATGGCGGGCCTGACCGAAGCACGCGGCCCTGACCCGCGTGACACATTCTGGACATGGCGGCGGTTGATGTTCCGCTTCCTTGATCACCTGACACCCGATGACGCGCGCGCAATTGCCGCCATGGTACAGATGGAAATGCTGGAGGCCGGATTCGGCGCCATGGCGGAATTCCATTACCTGCACCACCGCTCGGACGGGCGGCCCTATGACAAAATCTCTGAAATGGGAGAGAGCATCTGTGCGGCTGCTGAAGAAACAGGGATCGGCCTGACGCTGCTGCCGGTTTTGTATCGCTATGGGGGCTGTGACAAGCGGCCCTTGGCACCGGGACAGGTGCGTTTCGGCAATGACCCAGACCAGTTTGGCCAGCTTGTGTCACAGCTGGAAACCACTGTCGCGGGCCTGAGGGCAGATAGCTTGCTGGGCATTGCCCCCCATTCCTTGCGCGCCGTGCAGCCTGCTGATCTGGCGTTCTGTATCGAACTTGCCGGGCCGCGTGTGATTCACATGCATCTGGCCGAGCAACAGGAAGAGGTTGCCGAAGTCTTGGCCGCGCATGGTGCGCGGCCTGTCGAATGGTTGCTGAACACTGTTCCGGTGTCAGATCAATGGTGCCTGATTCACTGCACGCAGATGGTTGCCTCGGAAACTGCGGCGCTGGCCCGGTCGGGTGCAGTTGCGGGGCTGTGCCCGATCACCGAAGCCAGCCTTGGGGACGGGATATTTGATGGCGCGCGCTATCTGGGAGAGGGTGGAAAATTCGGCATCGGATCTGATTCCAACATTCGCATCTCACTGGTCGAGGAATTGCGCGGATTGGAATATTCGCAGCGCTTGCGGGATCATGGCCGGGCCGTTCTGGCAACGGCGGATAAATCCACCGGGCGGGTGCTGTGGCAAGGCGCGGCAACAGGCGGCGCGCAGGCTGCTGGCCGCGCGGCGGGTGCAATTGCCAAGGGCCTTTGGGCAGATATCGTGGCGCTGAACGGGGAAATACCCGATCTTGAAGGGCGCGATGGGGACATGATTCTTGATACAGTGATTTTTTCGGGTGATAACCGAGCCATCGCTGATGTGTGGTCGGCGGGGCGGCATGTGGTGCATGCCGGTCAACACATTCGCAGGGCTTCGATTGTCGCGAAATACCGAAGCGTCCTTGCCCGATTGAGAGATGTCATGTGACCTTATCTTCTGCCAAGGCTGACTGGAAAACCATACGTCGGGATTTATTGGGGCGCATACAATCGGGCGTATGGAAGCCGGGTGATCAGATCCCCCGCGAAGTGGAACTGGCGGCACATTATGATTGCACGCGCTCCACTGTCGGGCGGGCCTTGCGCGATCTGGCAACGGCAGGCTTTCTTGACCGCAAGCGCAAAGGCGGCACCACAGTTTCCGCAAACCCTGTGCGCAAGGCCCCGCTGGAAGTTCCCATCATTTCAGAAGCCATCCGCAAAGCGGGGTATGAGGTTGGGTACAAGCTGCTGCGGGCCGGTGAGCGGCAGTTGGATCACGCGGCCGCCGCAGAATTGGGGCTGCCAGACGCGACAAGATTTCTATTCCTGGAGGCACTTTATCTGGCAGATAACACCCCCTATCAGATAGAGCATCGGTGGTTGTTGCCCGCCACAGTTGTCGGCTTGACGCCGGACATTCTGGAAACATTGCCCGCCGATGAATGGTTGTTGCGCAATGTGCCGCTTACCCGTGCGCAAATCATGATTGAAGCTGTGCATGCCCCCAAAGATGTCGCTGATGCCCTGCAGATCGCGCCAGCCTCTCCCAGCCTGCTCATCAGGCGCACAAGTTGGCGCGCGACACAATTGATTGGGGTTTTGCACTTGTATCATGCGCCCGGACATCGGCTTGTGACAGGCATTTGACTGCGGACAGTTGCGGCCATCAACCGTTTTCTGGTGTGATGAACTCCGCACCGCCCTGCACCCGATGCGCCGCGTGCCGTGACGCAGATTGTGCCAGCGCCTGAAGCCTTGGATTATCGGGGCAGTCGTGCTGCACGCGCTGCCAGAAGGCAAGATCTGCCAATCCGATACTTGCCTGCATGAACGGATGCGCAAGCTCTGCCGGTTCTTTGCGTGTGGCGGCGGATAGCTTTGTCCATTGCGACAGGCTGTCCATAAGCCAGGAATTTTTCTGGCGTTGCGCGATTGTTGCAATGTAGCGGGTGAATGCGTCTGCCTGTGCCCCGCTCGCATGTGACAGGCCGCGTGTTGCCAGGGTCAGCGCATGAATGCCATTCGCCCCTTCATAAATTGCGCAGATGCGGGCATCGCGATAGGCTTGCTCCACCCTGTATTCGTGCAAATAGCCATAGCCGCCCAGAACCTGCATGGCGGTTTCGGTTACGCGCATTCCAGCCTCGGAACCTGCGACTTTGGCCATGGGTGTCAGGAAATCTGCCAAGGCGTCTTCCCCAGTTTCCAACGCCACCAAAGCCGTATGCGCCAGCGCGCGCGCGGCGAGTGTCTGGCTGTCCATCGCCTGCAACATGCGCCGCACATCGGGGTGCTGCGCCAGCATTGCCGGGCCGCCATCTGCCGCGCGCCCCTGCGGGCGTTCCTGTGCATAGGCATGGGCGATGGCATGAGTCTTGGCCGCATGGGCCACACCTTGCAAGGCCACATCCAGCCGCGCATGGTTCATCAAGAGGAACATCGCCGCAAGCCCCTGACCGGGTGCGCCGATCAATTCTGCCGCGCAATCCTGAAACACCATCTGGCATGTGGGAGAGGCATGAAGCCCCATCTTCTTTTCAATCCGCGCCACATGCACGCCATTGCGCCGCCCATCGGGCAGCAGGGCAGGGCAGGCAAACAGGCTTAGCCCGCGCGTGCCATCCGGCCCGGTGCGCGCAAGCACCAGATGCAAGATATTCTCGCTTGCATCCTGATCGCCGCCAGAGATGAAAATCTTCTCGCCACTAATCCGCCAGCCTTGCGGCCCCTCTTGCGCGCTGGTGCGGATGCGTGACAGATCAGACCCGGCACCTGCCTCTGTCAGGCACATTGTGGCCAGCCACGCGCCCGATGCGAGCGGCGGGATAAAGCGGGCCTGTTGCCGGGGCGTGGCGCAGTGCAGCAACAGCCGGATTGCACCGGGCACAAGCCCCGCCACCATCTGCAACGCATGGCAGGCGCCGGAAAATGCCTCTGAAATCAGGGCCTGAATGGCAGGGCCAAGGTCCTGGCCGCCAAATTCCTCTGGCGCGCTCAGGCCCTGCCAGCCAGCCTCTGCCAAGGCGCGGTAGGCGCTGGCAAAACCGGCGGGCAGATGCACCCGTCCATTCACCAGATGGCACCCTTCCAGATCCCCCACAGGATCAAGCGGGGCGATATGGGCTTGGGCGAAGCTGGTGAAATGGCCCAAAACGTCGCGCGCCAGATCACTATCCCAACCGGAAATAGTGTCTGCGCCTGCGAAATTCAGGCTCCAGAGGCTATCGTCCATTGGCGCCATAGTCACGTCAGCCCCAGCAACCGGGCCGCGTTTTCTTTCAATATCAAGGGGCGCACTTCGTCGCGAATGGGCAGATCTGCGAAATCGGCCAGCCAGCGATCCGGCGTGATCGCGGGCCAGTCTGACCCGAAAAGCATTTTCTTTTTCAGGATCGTATTGGCGTAATGCACAAAGATTTGCGGGAAGTATTTGGGCGACCATCCCGACATGTCGATATGCACATTGGGCTTGTGCTGCGCGATGGCCAAGCCCTCCTCCGTCCATGGGAAAGAGGGATGGGCCAGCACGATCTGGGTATCCGGGAAATCTACTGCCACATCATCAATATGAATGGGGTTCGAGAATTTAAGCCGCATCCCCATGCCGCCGCGCATCCCCGATCCCACGCCAGTTTGGCCCGTGTGAAACAGCATGATCGCGCCTTCTTCGGCAATCGCCTCATACAGAGGATAGGCCATGCGGTCATTGGGGTAGAACCCCTGCATTGTGGGGTGAAACTTGAACCCGCGCACCCCGAAATCACGCACCAATCGGCGCGCTTCGCGTGCGCCGACTTTGCCCTTTGCGGGATCAATAGAGGCGAAGGGGATCAGGATATCAGAATTCTCGGCACACAGGCGCGCGATTTCCTCGTTCGAGTGACGGTAAAACCCGGTTTCACGCTCTGCATCCACACCAAAAATTACGGCGGCGATTTTGCGCGCGCGGTAATAGGCGGCGGTTTGCTCTACTGTGGGCAGCATTCCATCCAATCCGGCGGGATTGCCGAAATAAGCCGCCATGCCTTTCTGAAACTCCAGATACCCGTCATCGCGGTGGCAGTTGCAGGGTTCTTCGGCATGGGTGTGGAAATCGATTGCGATGATGTCGTCAAGATTGATGGTCATGATCGGCCTTTTTTACGATGCATCGGGCGCTTGCAGCCGTGCTGCGCGCTTTTCCAGAAAATCCTGAAGGCGCTGTTTTGCCTCTGGCGTTTCCGAGGTCAGGGCTGAAATGACAGATTCCGTGAAAAGCCCATCTTCTACCGACATTTCGGCAATGCGCGGCAGTGCATTCAGGATGGCATAATTCGACAAGGGCGCATTGGATGTGGCCGCCTGCGCCAGTTCCAGCGCGCGGGCAAGGGCCTGGCCCTTGGGCACGACATAGGAAATCCCGCCCCATTGCTCCATCTGCGCGGGAGAGACGGTGCGCCCCGTCAGCATCATATCGCCCATGCGCGCGGCCCCGATCAGCCGCGCGATCCGAACAGAGCCGCCGCCCCCCACAAAAATCCCGCGCTGCCCTTCTGGCAGGCCGAAAAACGCGCTTTCATCAGCAACGCGCACATGCGTGGCCGCCGCCAATTCAAACCCACCGCCCACAACCGCGCCATGCAGCGCGGAAAAGAAGGGTATTTCACCGCGTTCAAACTCTGAAAAAATTGCATGCCAGCGACGAGAGCCTTGAATCGCCTCAAACAAGGGTTTGTCTTTGTGTTCGGCCAGGTCAAGCCCGGCGCAGAAATGATCCCCTTCACCGTAGATAACGGCAGCGCGGGCTTCATCTTGGGCGCGTGCGGCCGCGTTGCGCAGGGCTTCCACCACGCGGTCGGAAATTGCATTGCGCTTGGCTGGTCGGTTCAATCCGATAACAGCTACCTTGTTTTCCAGCCGATAACTGACCGGAATTTCGCCAGACCCATCCATGCACATCTCCTTCCATCTTTGTCCCGCACTATACATAAATGATTTAGTTAGTAAACAGTATTGTAGTAATACAGTTTTGTTGCTAACGTGCTTTCATCCGGGCTATGTGGGGAATGGATCATGGCAAAGGCAAATCTGCATCCGGCGCCGATAGAGGATGACTCTGACATAGAGCGCCTTTTGGGCTATAACCTGAAGCGCGCCTATATGATCGTGCGCGATGATTTCCGCCGGCAGGTAGAGCAATCAATCCTCTCGCCGCGGGCCTTTTCGGTTCTGACGCTTATTGTCGAAACACAAGGCCTGACCCAAAGCGAAGTGGCGCGGAAATTGGGCATAGAGCGATCTGGCCTTGTCGCAATCATTGATGATCTGGAAGGGAAGGGCCTTGCGCAGCGCAGGGCTGTTCCGGGCGACAGGCGCTCTCAGGCGCTGATGGCCACAGCGCAGGGATGCGCTTTGCATTCGGAAACGATGGCGCGGGTGGATGCGCATGAGAAGGCTTTGCTGGCCCCCTTCACCCCTGCCGAACGCGAACAGTTTCTGGCGCTGTTGCGAAAATTTCGCGCCGCGCATGAGGAGGAGGATACATGACATATCTTAAGGGTGGTGTGGCTGTTGTCACAGGCGGGGCTTCGGGGCTGGGGGCGGCAACGGCCCGCGCGCTGGCAGATGCGGGGATGCGTGTTGCGATATTTGATCTGGCCGAAGGTGAGGGCGCGGCCCTGGCCAAAAACCTGAATGGGCTGTTTTGCAAGGTGGATGTTTCCGATCCCGAAAGCGTTGCAGCGGGGTTTGCCGCTGCCGGCGCGCTGGGCAGTTTGCGCGCCGTTGTCAATTGCGCGGGCATTGGGCCAGTTGCGAAAACAGTGTCGCGCGGCGCGGCGCATGATCCTGCGCTGTTTATGAAAGCCATCTCTGTCAATCTGGGGGGGACATTCAATTGCGCCGCGCAAGGGGCTGCCATTATGGCGGCGCAAGATCCGGTCGGGCCGGACACTGCGCGCGGTGTGATTGTCAACACGGCCTCTGTCGCGGCATTTGACGGGCAGATTGGGCAGGTGGCCTATGCGGCCTCCAAAGGGGGGGTGGTCGGGATGACGCTGCCAATGGCGCGCGATCTGGCAGATAAGGGCATTCGCGTTTGCACTATCGCGCCGGGGCTGTTCCTGACACCTCTTTTGCACAGCCTGCCGCAAGAGGCGCAAGACTCGCTTGGAAAGCAAGTGCCATTCCCCCCTCGGCTGGGCGACCCATCAGAATATGCAGCACTTGTGCTGCATATCCTCACAAACCCCATGCTGAACGGCGAAGTTATCCGCCTTGATGGCGCCATTCGGATGGCCCCGCGGTGATGCCGATGCAAGACAGGCGCTTTTGGACACCGCGCTTTGAAATTACCCATCGTGATGATGGCACTATCCTGATGCGCCAAAGCGATCCTTTGCCAGAGCATTTGCCCCTTGTGGCCGATTATCTGGATCACTGGGCGGATAAGACACCCGATGCCACATGGATCGCGCGGCGCGTTGGGGGCGGCGCGTGGCAGCGTATCAGCTACGGGCAGGCGCGCGACATGGCGCAGCGTCTGGGGGCTGCCTTGTTGGCGCGCGGGCTGGGGCCGGATCGGCCGCTTCTGATTTTATCCGAAAACAGCCTGGAGCATGCGCTTCTGACAATGGGGTGCATTTATGTTGGCATTCCATTTGCGGCAGTATCTCCGGCCTATTCGCTGGTTTCCAAGGATCATGGCAAATTGCGCGATATCGCGGCGCTGCTGCGCCCCGGCGCTGTCTTTGCCGATAACGCTGTTGCTTTCGCCCCGGCCCTGAAGGCAATTGCCGCCCCTGGCCAAGCGGTCATCAGTCTGGGCGCGGGCCGCGATGATTTTGACGCCCTGCTGCGCGCAGCGCCAGAGGCCGCTTTGACAGCGCGCGCGCGGCTTACCCCGGACGGTGTGGTGAAATATCTTTTCACCTCCGGCTCTACCGGTAGCCCAAAGGCTGTGATCAATACAAACCGCATGATCTGCGCAATGGGTGCCATGATCAGCGATTGTTACCGTTTCTTGCGTCATGAACCGCCCGTTGTGCTGGACTGGGCGCCCTGGAACCATACGGCGGCGGGCAATAAGGTGTTCATGCTCGTGCTGGCGCATGGCGGCAGTTATTATATTGATGATGGCCGCCCCGTGCCGGGCAAATTTGCCGAAACCCTGCGAAACCTGCGCGAAATTTCCTGCACTTGGTATTTCAACGTGCCCTTGGGCTATGACATGCTGATAGATGCGCTGGAGCAGGATCGCGCACTGGCAGAGCAGTTTTTCTCCCGGCTTGGAATGCTCTTTTATGCAGGTGCTGGCATGGCCCAGCACACATGGGACAGGCTGTCGGCCCTTGGCCGCGCCGTGACAGGGCGCGAGGTTTTGCTTGCAACCGGGCTTGGGGCCACAGAGACCGCCCCTTTCGCGCTGGCCTGCACGCAAATCCAAAGCCGCGCTGGAAATATTGGTGTGCCCGCGCGCGGTCTGGAATTGAAGCTGGTTCCCACGGGCGACAAGCTGGAAGCACGCTTGCGCGGCCCAACCATCATGCCGGGATATCTGGGAGACCCGGAAAAAACCGCTGAAGCATTTGATGCAGAGGGTTTCTATTGCCTTGGCGATGCGCTGCGCCCGGTTGATCCGGAAAATCTGGCATGCGGCTTTTTCTTCGATGGCCGCGTTGCCGAGAATTTCAAGCTGGCAAGCGGAACCTGGGTTGCCGTTGGAGCAATACGCGCGGGCCTTGTGGATGCGATGGGCGGCTTGATCCGCGATGCCGTGATCGTGGGGGAAAACGAGGCTGAATTGGGCGCATTGCTGCTGCTGTCTGAACAGGCAAAAGCGCGGGCGCCAGACGCCTGTCATGGCGCTTTGCAATCCGCCCTGATGCAGGCGGCGCGCGCGGCGACAGGCTCTGCCAGCCGCGTGATGCGCGCCCTTGTCCTGAAAGAGCCCCCCAGCTTCGACCGTGGCGAGGTAACGGAAAAAGGCAGCCTGAACCAGCGCGCCATGCGGGCAAATCACGCGGCCCTGATCGCCACGCTTTACACCGAAAACCCCGCAGAACCGGTTCTGCGTGTCTCACAGGAAAATACCAGTTCCGTTTGAAAAAAAATTGTTTGATTTGAAACTGTTTATAATTTATCAATTTTAAAACACAACTAAAAGGCATGATTATGGCTCAGGATGTAGGGGAACACCTGCTCAAGGATCTGCGCGATATACCCGCCGGGGGGAGCGGCGGGATAGGGTTGTCATTTGGAGAGCTGCAGCAGAATACGGGGTTCTTGCTGCGTATGGCCTGGCTGCAAGTATCTGAAAAGCTGGAAGAAAACAGTCAGTCTGTCATGCTCAGCGCGCCTGAATACACGATCTTGCATATGATCGCGCAAACCCCTGGCATACGTCAGGGGCATCTGGCGCAGGCTTTGTATATCAAGCCCGCAGCCATGACCCGCATCATCCGAAATTTTGAAGAACGCGCCTTGGTTGCGCGAGAGATCCCCGATGGGGATCGTCGCACGGTGCGCCTGACACTCCGTCAGGCCGGGCGCACCGCCCTTGATCAGGCCCGCGCTTTGTTCGGGGGGCAAGCCGAACACGAGCGCGGCGCCTTGAATGCCGCAGAACAACAAGAACTTAACTATCTGTTACGCAAATTCTGCGGTCTGGATACGAGCACTCGGCAGGCCCCCTGACGAGCCTTGCGCAAAGGGCAGAATATCACGGTCAAAAACTGGGAGGAAGAGACCATGAGATTGTCAAGAACACTGATTTTGGGTGCGGCTTTGGCCATAAGCACCGCAACTGTCGCCACAGCGCAAAATTTGCGCGGTGCGGGTGGGGCTTCGCCCAACCATCCTTCAACATATATGTATGAACGCTTTGCCAGCTATCTGGAAGAAGAAAGCGGCGGCAGCATGAGCCTGACTTTGGTAGGTTCCGAAGTGGTTTCCCTGTTGCAGGTTCCCGATGCGATGCAATCGGAATTGATAAGCGTTGGCAATGTGTTGCCGCTGTTTTTTGCAGCAGATTTTCAGCGTACCAATGTGGCCGGTGACATGGCGCTGATGGGGCGCGATTCGCATGCGATGGCGCTGGCTATGACCGAATTCGTGGTCAATTGTGAACCCTGCCAGCAAGAATTCAGCAATAAGGGAATGGTGTTTCTGGGGGCGGGTGCCTCTGATGTTTATGTGCTGATCACCACAAGCCCCGTGCGCACGGCGGCGGATTTGCAGGGCCTGCGCCTGCGTTCTGGTGGCGCGCCTTTCGCGCGCTGGGCCGAGAATTTCGGCGCCACCCCTGTCAGTATTTCTGTGGGAGAGCAGTTTGAAGGCATGAACCAGGGCACGATTGACGGGTCTATGGCGTCTATTGTGGATATGCTGTCATTCCGTCTGGTTGATGTGGCAAAATATGTGACCGAGGTTCCGCTGGGCACATATCATGTGACGTCCAATTTCAGCTTCGGCAAACCCGCTTGGGCCGGCCTGAGCCAAGAGCAGCGCGCAAACGTTGTGCGGGCCGCCAATCGTGCCAACCCAACCCTGACAGACCGTTGGGGGTTTCAGCTGCCCGAAGCCGCACGCAACGCTGTGGGCGGGTCAAGCATTGAAGTGATCACGCCCGATGCGGATTTGCTCGAAGCCTCCAGCAGCTTTGCGATGTCAGATGCGGCCGCGCGTATCGCAGCAGACCCGTTGGCCGCTGATTTCGCGGCATTGGTCGAGAAGTGGACGGGGATTGTCGCGGAACTGGGCAATGATCCCGAAGTGCTGTCGGCGCGGGCATTTGAAGAAATCTGGGCAAATGTCGATCTCTCAACCTACGGTCTTTGACCCTGTGTCCTAAGGCAACCTCTGGCCGCACAGGCCAGAGGTTTTGTAAGGAAACCCGTTTTCCGAGGAAACCCCATGTCTCTGCTTGTCCGGTTTTCCGCTGGCCTGTGCCGCGTCTTGTCTTTTTTGGGTGCGGTCGCGGTGGTGCTGATGATGCTGCATGTCACACTTGATGTGATCCTTCTGAATGTGTTTCGCATCTCCATGAACACCACGCCAGAAATCGTTGCGCGCTATTACATGGTTGCTGTGGCCTTTATGCCTTTGGGCTGGCTGACATTGCGCAATCAGATGATCTCGGTCGAGTTGCTGGATTTCGTTTTGCCAAAATGGCTGCGCAACCTGTCAGATTTCATGATCGCGCTGATCGGGGCGGCGGTTTACGGGCTGCTCGGTTATGCGACATTGCTCAAGGCGCTGCGTGAACTGCGGTCGCGCTCTTTTGTGGATCTGGTCACCGTCCAGATGCCTGTATGGCAGTCGCATTTTATCGTTCATGCCGGGTTTGGTTTGGCAGCACTGGCCTGCGCGCTGCTGGCCATTGTCTATCTGTCGCAAACGGCCCGCGCAGAGTTGCAGCGCCTGACCACAGGTGCAGACGAATGAGTGTTGAAATCGGCCTTTGGGGCGTTGCGATACTCATGGCGCTTTTGGCGTTGCGCCTGCATGTGGCAATGGCGATGATTATCGTCTCTTTTGGCGGCATATGGGCGATGGTGGGCTGGAACCCCGCAATGGGTATTCTGGCCAATACGCCCTATTCCTTTGCTGCGCGCTGGACAATGAGCGCTGTGCCAATGTTCCTGTTCATGGGGTTTGTCGCCTATCACACTGGCCTGACGGGTGGCCTGTTCGAGGCCGCGAAAGCCTTGCTTGCGCGGTTGCCGGGGGGGCTGGCGATTTCGTCAATCTTTGCGTGTTCGGGCTTTGCGGCTGTTTCCGGCTCGTCACTGGCAAATTCGGCGGCAATGGGCCGGATCGCAATTCCTGAGATGGTCAAGGCGGGGTATAAGCCCTCGGTCGCTGCAGGCTGCATTGCAGCGGGCGGCACAATTGGCGCGCTTATTCCCCCATCCATTTTGATGATTATCTACGGGGTGATTGCAGAGACATCCATCGTGCAGGTTTTTCTGGGGGGGATCAGCATTGGTTTGCTGACGGCCCTGTCTTACTGCATTGTCATTTTCTGCATTGCGTGGTTTCGGCCCGATATCATTCCGCGCGCCCAAGCACATGACAGGCCGAATATCTGGCTGGCATTGCGGCAGGTGGCCCCCATCATCTTGCTGATTGTCATCATCTTTGGCGGGCTGTTTTCAGGCATGTTCACAGCCACGCAAGCTGGTGCTGTGGGGGCCTTTGGCACAGTTGCGATTGCGGCGGCGATGGGGCGGCTAAGCCGGGATGCGCTAAGCCGCTCGCTGAGTGAAACGGTGATTACCACCAGCTCGCTGCTGATCATCGGGATTGGCGCAACCATGTTCACCCGGTTTCTGGGCGTTTCGGGCGTGTCCAGCCTGATTTCGTCTTTTGTCAGTGATACTGGCCTAAGCATAATGCTTGTGCTGTTCATCATCATTTGCATCTATCTGGTGCTGGGCACTTTCATGGAACCCTTTGGCGCAATGCTGGTGACTTTGCCCATCTTCCTGCCACTGATAAGCGCAGAAGGGCTAAGCCTTGTGTGGTTCGGGGTATTGGTTGTCAAGCTGTTGGAGGTGGGGATGATAACCCCGCCTGTGGGGATGAATGTCTTTGTCATCAAGAATGTGGCAAGCCGCTATGTGACAGTGACCGAAGTGTTCCGGGGCGTGCTGCCCTTCATCCTGGCCGATCTTGTTGTTGTGGGCTTGATTGTTGCCATCCCCGCTGTGGTTTTGTTCTTGCCAGAGATGGTCATGCAGGCGCGATGATTGGCCCGGTCTGGCCTTGTTTGCGGGGTTTGGCCTGTGGATGGTCAAACCCCGAAACAACGCCTATTCCCAAAGGCACAACGCCGCCTTTATGGTGCGATGTGGGCTATTGGGTTGCAATCCGCACCCGGATGCAGGTGCAGGCAATTCTGATCAAGAGCGCGCTTTGAGCACTGCAATAGCCTCTGCCAGATCCAGCTTGCCATCATAGAGCGCCCGGCCTGAAATCGCGCCGTCCAAAGCCGCGCCACAATCGCGCAGGGCGATCAGGTCTTGCACATGCGACACACCGCCGGAGGCAATGACCGGAATATGCACGGCCCGCGCCAGATCGGCTGTGGCGGCCACATTCGGCCCCTGCATGGCGCCGTCCCGGTTGATATCCGTGTAGATAATCGCTGCCACGCCAGCATCTTCAAACTGGCGCGCCAGTGTTGTCACCTCTACGTCTGTTTCTTCGGCCCAGCCTTTGGTGGCCACGCGCCCGTTGCGCGCGTCAATCCCCACGGCCACTTGCCCCGGAAATGCCGCGGCCGCCTTGCGCACAAGATCGGGGTCTTCCACTGCGACCGTGCCCAGAATGACGCGCGACAGGCCACGCTTGAGCCAAGCCTCGATCGTGGCCATATCGCGAATGCCGCCGCCCAGTTGGCAGGGAATATCTACGCCATCCAATATCTCTTCAACGGCGGCTGCATTGACAGGGGTTCCCGCAAAGGCGCCGTTCAAATCCACCAGATGCAACCATTCTGCCCCTTGTGCCACAAAGGCGCGCGCCTGCGCGGCGGGATTGTCATTGAAGACGGTCGCCTGTGTCATTTCGCCTTTCAGCAGGCGCACACACTGGCCATCTTTGAGGTCAATCGCAGGATAAAGGATCATGGCAGCTTTCCATTCAAGACTATGGGTTGCTGCCTCTTACGCGCTCTGCCCGCGCAGGAAAACCGCCAATCATGGCTTGGCAGAAAAAGACTGGTGGCAAATCAGGCTTTGCCACCAGTGATAACGCGCAGCGCCGGGCGTGCCGTTGCGTCAATGGGGGCGGGTGTGGTGTCGGGCACGGGCTTTGCCAGCGTGAAGCGGCGCGGGCTGCGACCCAGATTGCCCCGGCGTTCCAGCACACCCATAACGCGGGTAATGCGCCCGGCCTCGTCTGTCAGTGGCAAGAGCGCCAATGTCGCTGTCATCTCTGGCAGGCCAAAGCCTGTTTCCCCTTGCAAGGACAATGTCACGCGCGCGCCCAGAATGACTTGCTCCAGCGCCTCATTCAGTTCCTGCCGGGCTGTGCCCTTGAACAAGGCAGTCAGGGGCATGCCGCGCATATCCATGCCCAACACATCTTCGATGCGCTGCCCGCAAATGCGGAACCGGGCAACGCGGGGGCTGACGATCTCTGCCAGAAACACATCTGGAAGGGCATGGGCAAGCAGCTTTGCATCAATCTCGCTGCGGCGCGGCGGAAGCGCGCCTGTTTTCAGGCTGGCCCAATGGGCTGTCACATCGGCGACCACGGTTCCGGTGGACAGGATACTATGCGCTGCGGAATGTGGCTTTGTCATATTCTCGGTCATCTTATGGCTTCCCGTATCATCTAACGCAGGTGCTGTTCAAAATTCATGTGGCAACCCGGCCCGTGTTCAGTGGTAACACTTAATCAAGCTGCCTTAATAAGGTCTTAATACGCGCATTTTTGCTCGATTTCTGCCACAATCTGTGAGTTTGGTTAAGATGCGGGCTTGAGGCCCGGATTCTGGCAGGAAAGACAGCAATGAAATCGATGACAGGCTATGCCAGCCGTGGGGGCAATTGTGTTCTGAACCTCACCCGGATTGACTGGGAATGGGATATGCGCGCGGTCAATGGGCGGGGTTTGGAAATCCGCATGCGCTTGCCTGAAGGCTATGGATTTATTGAGAAAAAGCTTAAAGACAGGATTTCGGGGCGGGTGGCGCGCGGGTCTGTCACGCTGGGGTTGCGGCTGCGGGTTGCGCAGCCGGATGCGGCAGCACAGGTGGATCATGCAGCGCTGAAATCCCTGCTTGAGGCACTGCGCAAGATTGATGACGCGGCACAGGCCGGGGGCGTGGTTTTGCAGGCTCCAACCGCTTTGGATGTCCTTGGCTGGCGCGGGATTCAGCCCTCTAGCCATGATCTCGGGCGCAAGCTGGAATTCCTGACGCAGGAGTTCAACCGCGAGGCCAATACGCTGTGCGCCAAGGCGCAGCATCTGGAAATGACGCGCATCGGGCTTGACCTCAAGGCCGTGATCGACCAGATGCGCGAACAGGTTCAGAATGTGGAGTGACCCCATGGCACGGCGTGGCTTGCTGATCATCCTGTCATCCCCCTCTGGTGCGGGCAAATCGACATTGGCGCGCAAGCTGATGGCATGGGATGATACAATCCGCTTTTCGGTATCGGCCACCACCCGCGCCCCCCGCGCGGGCGAGGTGGATGGGCGCGAATATTATTTCCGCTCGCGCCCGGAGTTTGAGCGCATGATCGCCGAGAGCGAGATGCTGGAGCACGCCCATGTCTTCGGCAATTTCTACGGCTCACCCAAAGCACCCGTAGAGGCCGCGTTGCGCGATGGGCGGGACATGCTGTTTGATATTGATTGGCAAGGCGGCCAGCAGGTGCGCAATTCCAGCCTTGGCAAGGATGTTGTGTCCATCTTTGTGCTGCCCCCGTCTATTGCAGAGCTGGAACAGCGCCTGCGCGGCCGCGCCCAAGACAGTGACGATGTGATCGCCGGTCGCATGCGCAAATCCCGCGATGAGATCAGCCATTGGGGCGAATATGACTATGTTCTGGTCAATGACGATCTGGAACGCACATCAGACGCCCTGCGCGGTATTATAAAGGCAGAGCGGCTGCGGCGTGAGCGCCAGACAGGCTTGAACGGTTTTGTGCGCGCCCTGAATACCGAGTTTGAGAGCCGGGCAGGGGCGTCATGAGGCGGGCCGAGTGCAGGGGATTGCGCGTATGAGCGATAGGCTCGCCATCCAAAAGCAAGCCCTGCGCGCCCAGATGGCAGAGCGCCGCGCCGCCGCTTTTGCCGCGCCCGATCTGGGCCAGCAGGTGCAAGCCGCCTGCGCCCATATTGGGGCCTTGTTGACAGACAGGTTCGGCAGGGCTGCTGAAAGCGTGGTTCTTGCTGCCTATATGCCCATGCGCACAGAGCTTGACCCTTTGCCAGCCATGCGCGCCCATCCCGGCCCGGTTTGCGTGCCGGTGATAACAGGGCGCGGGCAGGCGTTGGAATTTCACCGCTGGCAAGCGGATGGCGATATGGTGGAAGGCCCGTTCAAGGCCCGCATCCCGCGCGCGCAGGATCCGCTTGTGCCGCAAGCGCTGATCGTGCCGCTTCTGGCCTATGACAGGCATGGCTTTCGCCTGGGCTATGGCGGGGGGTTTTATGACCGCACGCTTCAGGGCCTGCGCGCGCAAGGGCGGGTTATTGCTATGGGCTTTGCCTTTGACGTGCAAGAGGTGGCGCAGGTTCCCACGGATGAGAATGATCAAAGGCTGGATGTGATTGTCACACCCGGCGGGATAATCTGGCCGCGATAATGCGTTATTCCGCGCCGACCGCGCGCTTGAAATGCTGCTCTTCGTCGCCCGATGGGTCGGGCATGTCCACTATTGGAAGGGGGAATTCCTCTTCCGGCAGCCCCTCGCGCGACAAGAGTACCGCCACCGGGCGCGCGGCGGGGATGTGAGAGCACACGATCATCACCGCCACCATGAAGGGCACGGCCAGAAACATGCCCGGTATGCCCCAGACAGCGCCCCAGAAGGCCAGTGAAATGATAATCCCGAAAGAGGAAAGGCGCAGTGTCTTTCCCATCAAAAGCGGATCAATGACATTACCCAGCAAGAATTGCGTCATCCCCGCCAGCACGAAAATCAACACCGCCGTTTGCGGCTCTGACACTTGGATATAAGCCACCAGCGTCACGATCAGCGTGGCGATGATAGACCCGACAGAGGGAATGAAATTCATCACGAATGTCAAAAGCCCCATGGCGATGGCAAATTGCAGGTTGAACACGCTCATCAGCAGGAAGATGGCAAAGCCAGTAACCGTGGAAATCAGCCCTTTCACCAACAGATAGCGGTTCACCCGCCGGATGATAGACCCGATGATCGCACTGACGCGCTGGGCCTGCGTCTTGTCTGCCATCAGGTTTTCCAGCTTTGTGCCAAACCAGACACGTTCTGCAAATAAGAACCCCACAAACAGGATGATCAGCACAACCTGACTGAGGATCGTGCCTGCCTGCCCCGCAGCAGAACGCAAATAGCCCGATATTTCTATGCTGCGCACGGTTTGCAGCACCGATTGTTCCACATCCTCGCCCATCCATGCGAACATCTGCGCAATCGCGCGCTGCGCATCGTCTGTATAGGCAAGCGTGGTGGTCAGAACCGTGTTGATCTGTGATATCACCAGTCCCGCCATGATCAGCAGGCTGGAGGCAATCAAGAATACCGCCGCAATTGAGGCCAGCCAATTGGCAATACGAAATTGCCCGATTTTCAGGCTAGAGATCGAGTTGATCGCATCCGAGGTGAGCGAGAACAAGATAATCGCAATCGCCAGCGCAATCAGGATGAACTTTGCCTGCACTAGCAAGAACAGCACCACCGCAAAGGCGATGATCCCCATCAGCCATGTCTGAAGGCGGAATTTCTCTGTGAATGTCAGACGCGCGACGGCGCCAAATGCGGCGGTCTTGCTCTCGTCAGCCATGGGGGCGGGGTTCCGATGCTGTTGCGTTTCCTTGCCATACTATGTGACGCAACCGCGCCCCAGACAAGGGTAAGCGCGGGGTTTTGATGATCTCTTGCCTTAATAATAGCCGCCAAAGGCGGCTTTACTGTGCCGCACGCAAAATATAGGCCGCAATTGCATCCAGTTCAGATTTCTCCAACTGTTGCAGGTTGCGCACCACTGGCGCCATGGAACCGCCCACCACATCGAAAGCAGGCGTCAGGCCTGTTTCCAGATAGGCGCTGATATCAAAGGCTGTCCAGTCAAAATCCGGCCCCGCAATTGCGGGAATGCGCCCTGTGCCAGAGGGGTTGGCTGCGCCCAAAAACCAACGCCCGTGATCGAGCGCGCCCAAGGCATTGCGCGGGGTGTGGCATTCGGCACAATGCGCCAGCCCTTCGGCCAGATAGCGGCCGCGTGTTTCTTCCTCGGTCAGATCGCCTGTGATCACCCAATCCTCGCGCAGATACAGCGCCTTCCACAGCCCCACCGCCCGGCGTATGTTGAAGGGAAAGGCCAGATCCTGCGTTTGGGATGGGGTTGCATCGGCGGGCAGGGTTTGCATATAGGCGAAAAGATCGGCCATATCCTGCGGCTCTGCCCGGATATAGCTGGTATAGGGGAAGGCCGGGTAATAATGCGCCCCATCGGGCGAAACCCCCCGCATCACAGCATTGATGAACTGCGCCTGCGTCCAGCCGCCAATGCCATGGGTCGGGTCTGAACTGATATTCGGGGCAATGAAGGTTCCGAAATCTGACGCAAATTCGCGCCCGCCGGACAGCACCAGCGGATCGGCATCGCGCGCCGGGCCGGCGTGGCAAGAACTGCACCCCGCCGCCAGATACACGGCTTGTCCGCGCATGGCGTCGCCTTGCAACGCGTCAAGCGCGGCGCTGTCCAAGGGGCGGGGCGCAGACGCTACCCATAACCCGGCTCCAAGGGCTGCGGCGGTTGCCGCGGCCACTCCCAAAATCTTGCGCATGCTTAAATTCCTGTTTGCACCAGCGCCGCAAATGGGGGCGCTGGTGCTGTGGTCTTAGCTGGCTTCGTCGCGATAAGCTTCGTGACAGGCTTGGCACGATTGCCCGACAGGCCCGAAGCCCGCGCGCATGGCATCCAGCCCGCCGCCGGCCACCTGTTGCAACCCTTCGGCGGCTGTCTGCAACGCGCCAAATTTTGCAACGAAATCATCCAGATTTTCCCAGATCGCAGGGCTTGCCCGCGTGCCCGTGACAGAGGCCGAATCTGTCCCCTCTGGCCAAAGGCGGCTTTGATCGTGGCGCGTCAGATAAAACAGGTTATCTGCCGCCAGTTGCGCCAAATCTGCGTCATAATCGATCCGGCCCTGCGCCATCCCGCCCAGAACGCCGAAATTGTGGACATAAAGTTTGAATTGCCCCTGACGTTGGCCAATGGCGGGGTTGTCCTCTGCAAGCGCAGGCAAGGCAATGGTGGTGCTCAGTGCAATCGTGCAGAATAATGTGCGGAATTTCATAATCATGCTCCCTATGTGTGACTTCAGCGTAAAGGATAATTGCTGCAGTGCAACACACGGACGCGTGAGGGGGTGGTGCGACTACGCTTCAGGTAAAGCGCACCTTGCCGATATAGGGCAGGTTGCGATTGCGCTGGGCATAGTCGATCCCGTATCCCACCACAAATTCATCGGGAATTTCAAATCCTGTCCAGCGCGCTTTGATATCCACCTCGCGCCGGGAAGGTTTGTCCAGCAGCGCGCAGACTTCCAGCCGCGCCGGATTGCGCGCAAGCAGCAGTTGCAAGACATGATGCAGGGTAAAGCCAGTATCGACAATATCTTCCACCACCAGCACATCGCGCCCTTCAATCTTGCCGGATAAATCCTTCAAAATCCGCACCTCGCGCGAGGATTGGGTGGAATTGCCATAGCTGGACGCTTCCAGAAAATCCACCTCTACGGGCAAATCTATCTCGCGCACCAGATCGGCGATGAACACAAAAGAGCCGCGCAACAGGCCCACGACCACCAGCTTTTCCGTGCCGGCGAAATTGCGCGAAATCTCTGCCGCCAATTCTTCCACACGCGCCGCGATTTGCTTGGCGCTGATCATCTGATCGATGACATAGGGTTTCTGCGTCATAACAGCCTCTTGATTTTTCGGCCCGACTTTAGGACATGTGCGCGCGACAGGAAAGAGTGACCATGCCCCAGCACCACGAATACAGGCACATGCCCTATAGCGCCGAGCAAATTTTTGATCTGGTCGCAGATGTGGCGCGCTACCCGGAGTTTTTGCCATGGACAGCCGCCGCCCGCATCCGCTCGCGCAAGCCCATTGCGGGCGGGGAAGAAATTGAGGCCGATCTTGTGATCTCTTTCAAAGTGTTCCGCGAGCGCTTTGGCAGCCGCGTGCAGCTTTATCCAGAGGCGGGGCGCATAGATACCGCCTATCTGGATGGGCCGTTCAAATACATGCGCTCGCATTGGCAGGTGGATGCGGCAGCTGAGGGCGGGTGCATCGTGGATTTCTCGGTGGATTTCGAATTTCGCAACCCGGTGCTGCAAGCCCTGATTGGCGTGGTGTTTGATCAGGCCATGCGCCGCGTGGTGGGCGCGTTCGAGGCGCGGGCCAAACAGCTTTACGGCTAGGGCGCTGTAGCGCGAAGAAGATATGCAGGGTGTGGCAGTTTATCCCCGTTCCTGATGGCGAAACCGTAGGGCAGGTGGGGATACTGGGTATTCCGCATTTCACGCAGCAGACCCAAGGGCAGCTTGGAGCGGGTTGGGGACATCTGAGCAAAGCACCAAGCGCGGAATCAAGGGCGAAGCCCGCCGCGCATCGCCGGGCCGCCCCTCGGCACGGCGATTTGGCTGCAACCTGCGCTTAGCTTGGATTGTGTTCGGACTTTGCCGCCATAAACCGCTTAGCTATTCGGATGGATCGCCGCACCGCGGCCCAGCGCTGCGCGGCTTTGCAAATGCCCACCCCCCCCCTGCATAGCCGCCCCTAATTGCCGAACCACTGCGCAGGGGGATACCTAGCCCAAGGCGCGCGCGATCATGGCCAGCGCATGGGCGACAGAGGCCGCACGCACCTTTGCCCGCCCGATTGCGCCAAAATCCACGGTCTCTGTCTGTATGCCCAACGCTGTAGCAAGCCCGAAACAAACCCGCCCCTCTGGCTTGAATTCCGATCCGCCGGGGCCTGCGATTCCGGTAACTGACACGGCCAGCCCGGCGGCAGAGCGCGCCAGCGCGCCTGTGGCCATTTCTGCCGCCACTTGTTCCGACACGGCGCCAAATTGCGCCAATGTCTGCCCGCGCACGCCCAGCATTTCTGTTTTGGCCGCGTTGGAATAGGTGACAAAGCCGCGATCCACCACATCGGAGGAGCCGGGGATATCGGTAAGCGCGGCCATGACCAGCCCACCTGTGCAGCTTTCCGCCGCCGCCAGCCGCACCCCCGCCGCGCGTGCCGCGTCCAGCACCTGCGCCGCCGCGCTCATGCGCCCATCATCCCATGGGCGAAGACGGCCGCCACGGCCACCACCATCGCCGCCAGTGCGCCTGCGACAATGTCATCCAGCATCACCCCAAGGGGGGTGTGCATCCGGTCTGCCAGCCCCACAGGGCCGGGTTTCCAGATATCAAAGCCGCGAAAGGCCAGAAATGCCACCACCCAGCCCGGCCAGAGGGCTGTGACCTGCGCCCCCATCATCATCGCGCCGAATGAGACAGGCCAAAGTGCAAGCCACATGCCCGCCACTTCATCAATCACGATCTCGGACAGGTCGGGATCGGCCAGGCCACGGGTTTCCTGTGCTGTTGCCCACCAGCCCAGCAGGAAAACCAGCGCTGTGCCAAGCGCCAAGGCCCAGAACCCGCCGATCTGGTGCAGCGCCCATGCGCCGGGCAGGGCGGCAAGGCTGCCCCATGTGCCGGGGGCCGGGCGTAACAGCCCCGCTCCCAGACAGGTGGTTATCAGGCGCGTATATCTCATGGCATGGCCCTTTCCTGTGCAATCAGACAGGCTGTGGCATAGGCTGCAATCCCTTCTTCGCGCCCGGTAAAGCCCAGCCTTTCGGATGTTGTGGCCTTCACGCTGATGCGCCCGGCCTCCAGCCCCATGATTTCGGCAAGGGCTGCTTGCATGGCGCCAGCATGGGGGCCGATTTTCGGGCGCTCGCATACCAGCGTCACATCGCAATTGCCAATCCGGTAGCCACGCGCTGCCGCCAGTGCAACGGCATGGCGCAAGAATATATGGCTTGCCGCGCCTTTCCACTGTGGATCTGAAGGCGGGAAGTGGCGGCCGATATCGCCCTCTGCCAAAGCGCCATAAATCGCATCTGTCAGGGCATGCATGCCCACATCGGCATCGGAATGCCCGTCCAGCGCGCGGTCATGGGGCACAAGCACCCCGCATAGCCAGCACCCATCGCCGGGCATGAAGCGGTGCACATCATAGCCATTGCCCAGTCTGATATCCATCTGCCTTGCCTGCCTTTCTGCCAGCACGCGCGCGGCGCGCGCGAAATCGGCTGCATATGTCAGCTTTATATTGTCATCGCAGCCCTTGGTGATGGCAACCTCCATCCCGGCGGCGCGGGCGATTTCCACATCATCGGCGGCCTCGCCCGTATAGGCACGATGCGCGGCAAGGATTGCATCATAGTCGAACCCTTGCGGCGTTTGGGCGCGATACAGCCCGTCACGCGGGGCAGGGCGCTGCACGCGCCCCTCTGCGCCTTGCCAGAGCGCATCTACCACAGGCAGGGCCGGGGCGGCGGCGGGGCCGCTCTCCAGCGCGCTGAGCACCGCATGGATGACATCGGCGCTGACAAGCGGGCGCGCGCCATCATGGATCAGCACCTTGCGCGGCGGATCGTCGCGCAGCGCTTCAAGCGCTGCGCGCACAGAGTCGCGCCGCGTCGCCCCGCCTTCCACGATCAAGACACCCTCTTCGGCCAGCGCCTCGGCCTGCGCGGCATCATCGGGGTGAATGACCAGCACAAAGCGCGCCAACCCGGCCGCGCGCAAGGCGGCAAGCGTATGGGCCAGAACCGGGCGGCCCGCCAGCAGGCGCCATTGCTTGGGTTGCCCTTGCCCGGCCCGCGTGCCCCGGCCTGCCGCCACGATCAATGTTGCGATATGATGTGTCATATGTTTCCGAATGTGATCTCTGTGCCTTCGGCCTTAGCTGTTCTATAGGCCCAAGCGGGTGCTGCTGACAATGCGCGCGTTTCTCAGCTATGGTTGCCTAAAAAATATGCGAATGATGAAATTCGCGCCAGATGCGGCAGCAAATCCTTTGCGCCGCATTCGCCAGAAGATTAGGGAAGGGTCATAGTGGTGCAGAAAGAGGCAACAGACCGCGTGTTTGCGCAACATCATCAGGGGCTGACGGATTTGGGTGTGGATAGGCCCGTGCTTCTTGCGCCGATGGCAGGGATTACAGATTTGCCGTTTCGCCGCGTTGTGGCGGGGTTTGGCGCGGGGCTTGTGGTGTCCGAGATGGTTGCCAGTCAGGAGATGGTGCAGGCCAAGCCTTCGATGCGGGCACGCGCGCGCGCAGAGCTTGGCCTGGGAGAGGCGCGCACTGCCGTGCAGCTTGCCGGGCGCGACCCCTATTGGATAGCCGAGGCCGCCCGCATGGTCGCGGATAGCGGCGCAGAGATCATTGATATCAACATGGGCTGCCCGGCAAAAAAGGTTGTGGGCGGCATGTCCGGCTCTGCGCTGATGCGCGAGCCAGATCATGCGCTGCGCCTGATAGAGGCTGTTGTGGGCGCGGTCTCCATTCCCGTCACGCTTAAAACGCGGCTGGGCTGGGATGATGAGATGCTCAATGCTGCGCCCTTGGCGCAGCGTGCCGCTGCCGCCGGTGTGCGGATGATTACCATTCATGGCCGCACGCGCTGCCAGTTTTACAAAGGGCGCGCGGATTGGGCGGCGATTGGCGCTGTCGTGCGTGCCTGCGGCGTTCCGGTGATTGCCAATGGCGATATCTGTTCGGGCGCGGATGCGCGCTGCGCGGTCACTCTTTCTGGCGCGGCGGGGGTGATGGTGGGGCGCGGCGCGCAAGGGCGGCCATGGGTGCTGTCGCAAATCGCGGCAGAGCTTTCGGGCCAGTCAATCCCCGAAGCCCCCACAGCTGGCGCATTGGTGGATTTGGTGGCCGCGCATTACGAGGCGGCGCTTGCCTTTTATGGCCGTGATCTGGGGATGAAAACAGTGCGCAAGCATCTGGGCTGGTATTGCGAGGCCGCAAATGGCGCGCCCGCTTTGCGCCAACGCTTGCTGACCGCGCGCGACCCCGCAGAGGTGCTGCGCCTGCTGCCAGATGCCTTGGCCCCCGCTTCGGATACGGCCCCGGATATGGAGCAAGCCGCATGACCCCTCCGGCAACAGGCATGATCTGGGCGGCGCTGCCAATCCCTGCGCTGATGATCGGGCGCAAGGGAGAGGTGGAGTGTATTGCAGATTGCAACCCCACCGCAGAACAGTTTCTCAGCCTCTCGCGCCGGTCTGTGTTGGAGCGGCCTTTGGCGCAGATCATCCAGATCGATGCCCAGATGGATTCTGCCCTTGAACGCTGCCGCGAGAACCGCGCGCCTGTATTCATCAATGATGTGCCTGTCACGATAGGCGAGCGCGCGCCCGTGCATTGCGCCATCCAGCTTGCGCTTTTGGGCGACAGGCGCGATCTGGTGCTGATGCTGCTGACCCCGCGCGAGATTGCGGGCCGTCTGGGCAAGGTGGATGGTATTCGCCATGCCGCGCGCTCGGCAATTGGCATGTCACAGATGCTGGCGCATGAGATCAAGAACCCGCTGGCCGGGATTACCGGGGCGGCGCAGCTTCTCTCTATGGGCCTGTCGGGCGAAGATCGGGGCCTGACCGATCTGATTGTGGCCGAAACACAGCGCATCGTCAAATTGCTGGATCAGGTGGAACAGTTCGGCAATCAGCGCCCGCCCGAATGCCGCCCTGTGAATATTCATGACATTCTGGAACGTGCGCGGCGCTCGGCCGAGATTGGCTTTGCCGCGCATATGCAGATACGCGATGCCTACGATCCCTCGCTGCCCTTGGTTTGGGCCGATTCCGACCAGTTGTTGCAAGTGTTCCTGAACCTGCTGAAGAACGCCGCCCAGGCGCAGCTGATGGGCGGGCGTATCCGCATTCGGACGTTTTTTGAACAATCGCTGCGCATTCGTGCGGCCAGCGGGCAGGATGTGGCGCTGCCCATCCATGTTGAAATCATTGATGACGGGCCGGGCCTGCCGCCAGAGATAGCCGATGAAATTTTCGATCCCTTTGTCTCTGGGCGCGAGAATGGAACTGGGCTGGGGCTGGCGCTGGTGTCCAAGATTATCGCGGCACATGATGGCTGGATCACAGTGGAAAGCCAGCCGGGGCGCACAGTGTTTCGTATCTCGCTGCCCCGCGCCCCCGAAGCCCGCACCCCTGAAACGACTGATGGCAAGGAGAGCCGCTGATGGACGGAACAGTTCTGGTTGCAGATGATGACCGCACGATCCGAACAGTGCTGACGCAAGCCCTGACGCGGGCAGGCTGCAAGGTGCATGCAACCTCCAGCCTGACCACGCTGATGCGCTGGGTGGAAGAAGGGCGCGGTGATCTGGTGATCACAGATGTGATGATGCCAGATGGCAACGGGATAGAGATGATCCCGAAAATCAGCCAGGAACGCCCTGATCTGCCCGTAATCGTGATTTCGGCGCAAAATACCATCATGACGGCCATTCAGGCCAATGAGGTAGAGGCGCATGATTACCTGCCCAAACCCTTTGATTTGCCTGATCTTCTGAAACGCGCAGGCGCAGCCATGAAAAACCGCCGCCTTGTGGCGGCGGGCAGCGCGCCTGCGCGCACTGGCCCCGCCCCGCGCGGTGATATGCTGAGCATGGACAGCATGCCGCTTGTGGGCCGCACGCCGATCATGCAGGAACTTTACCGCCTGATTGCGCGGGTCATAAATTCGGCCATGCCGGTGCTGATCATTGGCGAATCCGGCACAGGGAAATCTTTGATCGCGCGCACCTTGCATGATCTGTCAGACAGGCGCACCCAGCCCTTTGTCACCGCCACAGGCGAGGATTTGCAATCTTTCGATGGGGCGCAGGGCCTGTTGTCGCGGGTGCGCGGGGGCACGCTGTTATTTGATGAACTGACATCTTATGACAAAGACGCGCAGTTGCGCGCCGCACGATTGCTCGACAGCCTGCCCGATGATGGCCCCCGCGTGATGGCCACAGCCCAAGGCAATCTGACGCGCGCTTTGGCCGAAGGGGCCTTGCGCGAGGATCTCTATTACCGCTTGGGCGGGGTGGTGCTGAATGTGCCTGCCTTGCGTGAGCGGATTGATGATCTGGAACCGCTGGCGCTGCATTTCCTGTCACAGGCCGCAGACGATGGCGCGATTTTGCGCAAGCTTTCTGCCGAGGCGCTGGATTTCATCCGTGCTTATTCCTGGCCCGGCAATGTGCGCCAATTGCAAAACACCCTGCGCCGCCTGAGCCTGACCAATGCCGACCCCGTCATCTCTCGCAACGAGATAGAGGGCGCGTTGCAAAGCCAGCCAAGCGCCGTGGTGGTGGGAGAGCGGTTTACCGATGAAACGCTGTCGGATTCCATTGCGCGGCATTTGCGCCGCTACTTTGATCTGCATGGGCAGGATTTGCCGCCACCGGGCCTTTATGGCCGTATCTTGCGCGAGTTGGAATTGCCGCTGATGGAAATCGCGCTGGATGCCACAGGCGGCAATCAGGCGCGCTGTGCTGATTTGCTGGGGATCAACCGCAACACATTGCGCAAGAAGATCACAGAGTTGGATATCTCTGTCTCTCGGCGCCGCAAATTAAGCTAAGCCCCTGCGCCTGCCGCCCGTTTTGATGTAGAATTACCACAGGTGATGTGGCAATCTGGCCGCAGCGCGCAAGCATAAGCGTGCGTTGAACCGCAACAGGCGCGGCCGGGGGGAAGGTGACAGAGATTTCAGAACCCAGACTGTCCTTGCTGAAAGGCGCGTTTGGCAGCGCGGGGTCGCGGCGGTTGTCAAATTTTGTCACGCTGTTTCTGGTGCTTCTTGGGCCTTTGCTGGTTACGCTTACCTTGCTGGCGCTTGGGCCTTTTGGCCAAAGCTTTGAATCGCGCGAATTGCTGCTGATCCTGTTGGCCGATCTTGTCTATGTGCTGACAATTGCGGCGCTGGTTGCGTTGCGCGTGGCCAAACTTATCGCTGCGCGGCGCTCTGACTCCGCTGGCTCGCGGCTGCATTTGCGGCTGTCGGCACTGTTTGCAACGATTGCGCTTTTGCCCACTGTCACGGTGGCGGTGTTCGCGGCTTTGACGGTGAATGTGGGTCTGGAAGGGTGGTTTTCTGATCGGGTGCAGCGTGTGGTTGGCACATCGCTTGCCGCCGCAGAAGCCTATCAGTTCGAACAAGAGCGGGATTTGCGCACCGATACAGGCGAATTGGCGGCCTATCTGGAAACGGTGCGCCGTGTCTTTCCGCTGATCGAAGATGGCGAATTGCGCAATCTTCTGTCTGATGCGCAAGCGCAGATTCAGCGCGGGTTGCGTGTGGCCTTCATCATAGATGGCGGGGGCGAAATCCGGGCGCGGGGCGAGCGGTCATATCGCTTCAATTTCACGCCCCCCGATATTGAGGACATAGAGCGCGCGCGCGAGGGTGTGGTGGTAATCCGCGACTGGCCCAATAATGAATTTCGCGCCATTGTCGCCTTGGAGAATTACTTTGACCGCTACCTCTATGTTGCGCGCGAAGTGGATGGCGATATCCTGAGCCTGCTGGATGAAACCCGCGAAACTGTTGCCTTTTATCAGCAATTGGAGCGCGAGCGCGGGCGGCTTTTGTTCCAGTTCGGGGCGCTGTATCTGGGGTTTGCGCTTATTCTTATCCTTGCGTCAGTCTGGTTGGGGCTTAACTTTGCCGAAAGGCTGGCACGCCCTGTGGGCCGGTTGGCAGAGGCGGCAGGGCAAGTGGGGGCAGGCGATCTGGATGTGCAGGTGGCCGTTGCCCGCGACAATGACGAAATCGCGCTGCTGGGGCGCGTGTTCAACCAGATGACACGCCAGTTGAAGGGCCAGCGCGAGGCGCTTTTGGAAAACAACCGCCAGATCGAGGCGCGGCGCAGGCTGTTTGATTCCGTGCTTGGCTCTGTCACGGCAGGGGTAATCGGGCTGGATGCCGAAGGGCGGGTGGAATTCATCAATCGCGCCGCCGAAGCCATGCTGGAAATAGATGCAACACTTGCGGCCGATCTGCCGCTGGCACAGGCCGCGCCGGAATTCGCCCCTTTGCTGGAAAAGATGCAAACCGCCCAAGCGTCTTTGGGCCGGGTGCAAGAGGAAGTGCGGCTAACGCGCTCTGGCCGGCTGGAATCGCTGCTGGTGCGGCTGGGCGAAAGGCGGCGCAGCGCTGGGAGGCTGGAGGGCTATGTGGTGGCTTTTGATGATGTGACAGAGCTTGTCTCTGCGCAGCGCATGGCCGCTTGGGGCGATGTGGCCCGCCGCATTGCGCATGAGATCAAAAACCCCCTTACCCCGATTCAGCTGTCATCCGAACGCATAGAGCGCAAATTCGCCCGCAAGCTGGAAGCCGCAGATGCTGAAAGCCTGTCGCAGCTGACCTCTGTCATCATCCGCCAGACCAATGATTTGCGCCGCATTGTGGATGAGTTTTCGCGCTTTGCACGCATGCCCGAACCAGACAGGCGCGCGCATGATCTGGTGGCCATTTTGCGCGATTGTGCGGTGTTGCAGGAAAGCGGCCAGCCCAATGTGCGGTTTGATATTGCGCTGCCCGATGCCCCGGTAATCTGTGAAGTGGATGATACGATGATGGCGCAAGCCTTCACAAACTTGATTAAGAACGCAGGGGAAGCCATTGATACAAGCGAGGAAAACACTGATATGGCGGAATTTGCGCCGCAGATTTCCATCCGGTTTCAGGCGCTTGAGCAGGGGTTGCATATCACCATTGCCGATAATGGCATCGGCCTTCCCGAAGATCGCGCGCGGCTGTTTGAACCCTATGTCACCACCCGCAGCGAGGGGACAGGGTTGGGGCTGTCCATCGTGCGCAAGATCATTGAAGAACATGGCGGAACCTTGCGGCTGGAAGATGCGCCGTTATTCGAAGGGGAAAGCCATCGCGGCGCGATGGCCGTGATCCGGCTGCCATATTTGACCCCGCAATCCAAAAGCAACGCGAGTTCAACACAACCGGCGAGTGAGCAGGCATGAGCGATATTCTGATTGTCGATGATGAACGCGATATCCGCGAGTTGATTTCGGATATTTTGCAAGATGAGGGCTATACCACCCGCCGCGCGGCCAATTCGGACGAGGCGATGGCCGAAGTCAATGCCAGCCCACCTGCTCTGATGGTGCTGGATATCTGGCTGAAAGACAGCAAGATGGATGGTATCGACATCTTGATGAAGGTGAAGCGCTCCAACCCGGATATTCCGATTGTCATCATCTCTGGCCATGGGAATGTTGAAATCGCGGTCGCCGCGATCAAACAGGGGGCGTATGATTTCATTGAGAAGCCCTTCAACATAGACAAGCTGATGGTGGTGATTGGGCGCGCGATGGAAGCCTCGCGCCTGCGGCGCGAGAATCTGGCACTGCGCAGGCGCGAAACGACAACGGCGCAGATGCGCGGGGATAGCAACGCCTTTCGCCTGATGTGCGCACAGCTGGAAAAGGTCACAGCCTCGAATGCGCGGATCATGTTCACGGGGCCTGCGGGCAGCGGCAAGGAAGTGGCGGCCCGCTATGTGCATGAACATTCTGACCGCGCCAGCGCGCCTTTTGTCTGCGTCTCTGCCGCGACAATCGCACCCGAACGGATGGAAGAGGTGCTGTTTGGCCGCGAAAGCCCAGAGCGCGGGGTAGAGCCGGGCCTTCTGGAGCAGGCGCATGGCGGTGTGGTCTATCTGGATGAAGTGGCCGATATGCCCATGGGCACGCAATCCAAAATCCTGCGCGTGCTGGTAGAGCAGCAATTCACCCGGCTTGGTGGGGCCGACAAGGTGCGCGTTGATCTGCGTGTCATGAGTGCCACAAGTCAGGATCTGGGCGCGCGTGTGCGCGAGGGCCGCTTCCGGCAGGAATTGTTCGATCGTCTGTCCGTTGTGCCGATTGCCGTTCCGGGGCTGGAAGAGCGGCGCGAGGATATCCCGCTTTTGGCCGAATATTTCGTGGATGATCTGCACCGTTCGCAAGGGCTGGCCAAGCGCGCCTTGTCCGAAGCCGCGCGCGCGCATTTGCAGACAATGCGCTGGCCGGGAAATATCCGCCAGCTGCGCAATGTGATAGAGCGGGCGATGATTTTGGGCGAATCCTCGCAGCCCATCGAAATCCGCGATCTTCAGACCGATCCCCCCCCCGGACAGCAAGAGGATGAAACACAGCTTGTTCTGACAGGTGCGCTGACAACACTGCCCCTGCGCGAGGCGCGCGAATTGTTCGAGCGGGAATATCTGCTGTCGCAGATCAACCGCTTTGGGGGTAATATCTCGCGCACAGCCTCTTTTGTGGGGATGGAGCGGTCGGCCCTGCATCGCAAGTTGAAATCTCTGGGCGTGAATACGGCCAAGCTTTCTGACATAAAGGGCTAAGGCTTGCACAGCGCGCCCGGTGCTGACACAACGGCGCGAAATGCAGGCCCAAGCGAAGGAGCGCATGCGCCATGAAGGTCATTGTCTGCGGGGCCGGGCAGGTGGGCTGGCAAATTGCCCGCCACCTTTCGGCAGAACGCAATGATATAACCATTGTAGATAGCAAGGCCGATCTGGTGCGCCGGGCTACGGATACGCTGGATGTGCAAGGCGTGGTGGGCTTTGCCAGCCATCCCACGATTCTGGAACAGGCGGGTGCGCGCGATGCCGATATGGTTATCGCGGCCACCTATTCGGACGAGGTGAATATGGTCACTTGCCAGGTGGCCCATTCTGTCTTTGGGGTGACGCGCAAAATTGCCCGCCTGCGCGAGCAATCCTATCTAGACCCCCGCTATAGCGATCTGTTTCGGCGCGAACATATGCCGATTGATGTGATCATCAGCCCAGAGCGCGAGGTCTCTCAGGCTGCGCTGAAACGTGTGGCCTATCCCGATGCCTTTGATGTGCACGAGTATTTTCAGGGCAAGGCCTTGCTGATCGGGTTGGTTCTGGATGCAAGCTGCCCGGTGCTCAACACCTCGCTGCGGCAATTGTCCGAATTGTTCCCGACATTGCGCATCATGGTGGCCGGGCTGCGGCGCGGCACGCGGCTTATCGCGCCAGAGCCGGAAGACCAGCTTTATGCCGGTGATCAGATTTATATTCTGGTCGATGCCCGCGATGTTGCCCGCGCGTTTGAGGTATTCGGCAAGACCCATTCCCGCCAAGAGCGTGTTTTGGTGATTGGCGGTGGGAATGTGGGCCTTGCTGTGGCGCGTATTCTGGAAAACCAGCCAGACCGCGTGCGCGTCAAGCTGATAGAGCGCGACCGCACGCGCGCGGAAAATGCCGCCGATGCGCTGGTGCGCTCTATCGTGCTGAATGGTGATGGAATGGATGCCAACCTGCTGGAAGAGGCGGGGATATCCAAAACCGATGCTGTGCTCTTGCTGACAGATGATGACCGCACCAACCTTTTGGCGGCGGTGCGTGCCAAGGCATTGGGGGCAAAACAGGCGATTTCGCTTATCAATGATCCCGGCATGGTATCGCTTGCGGGCGCAATGGGGATTGATGCCCATATCAACCCGCGCGCGCTGACGGTGTCTTCCATCCTGCGCCATGTGCGGCACGGGCGGGTGCGCTCTGTCTATCTGCTGGGCGACCGCGAGGCAGAGGTGATCGAGGCGCAGGTTCTGGGCACCTCGCAACTGTCGAATGCGCGGGTGCGTGACATTGCCTTTCCCGAAGGGGCGCTGTTGATCGGCGTTTCCCGCAAGGGGGAATTCATGCGCCCCAGTGGCGATATGGTGCTGCGTGAGGGTGATCTTGTGGTGATTTTCGCGCTCACGGGTGATGTTCCCAAGGTGGATGAATTGCTGCAAGTGGCGGTGGAATTCTTCTAGGCAGTGGTAATCTTGGCGCAAAGCCGGGGCGGCAGGATAAAAGGGGCCAAAGGGTGAGCACGCAGCGCCGGGCACAAGGGCCAGTGATCATGGTTACGCTGATTGGCGTGACCGCCTTGGCCATGCTTTTGCCTGCTGCCGTTGGGTTTACCTTGCGCGAACATGCGCTTGCGCGGGCGTTTTTATACTCTGCGGCACTGCTGGGCAGCTTGGCGGGGATGATCTATCTTGCCGCGCGCGCCAATCCTTTCGATGACGGCCCGCTGTCGCACCCCTTTGCGATTCTGACGCTGGCTTATCTTCTGTTGCCCGCATTGATGGCCGTGCCCCTGACAGAGGCTGTGCCAGATATGCGCTTTGGGGATGCGTGGTTTGAAATGCTTTCGGCCTTCACCACCACCGGGGCCAGCCTGTTGGAGGGGGGCACCAGCCGCGGCGTTGATCTGTGGCGCGCGACCGTTGCATGGGGGGGCGGGCTGTTTGTGCTGGTAAGTGTGATGGCCTTGCTTGTTCCGTTCAATCTGGGGGGCGTGGAATTGCTGCGCAGTCAGACCGAGGGCGCAAATCTGATTGTCGAAGCGGGCCAGAACCAGACGCTTTTCCAAGACAGTGATCAAAGCAGAAATCTGCAACGCCTGCGCGATCAGCTTTCGGTGATTGCCCCGGCCTATCTGGGGGTAACGCTTGTTTTATGGGTGGGGTTGTCGATGCTGGGCAATCCGCCACTTGTGGCGTTGATGCTGGCCATGTCCACGCTCTCCACCTCCGGGATCGTGCCTGTGGGGGTTGTGACATCTGTCCCGTCAGAGGCGCTTATCGCCCTTGTGCTTGTTTTTGCGCTCAGCAGGCGGCTCTGGCCCGGTGCGCGCGCCCTGAGCGCGGATCAAAGCCCCAAGCGCCAAGATCCTGAACTTATGCTTGCGGCAAGCATTCTGGCGCTGGTTGTCATGGCCCTTGTGCTGCGCGCCATATTCGCGCCGGGGCCGGGCGGGTTTGTGGCGCAACTTGCCGATATCTGGGCGCATGGATTCACGGCGCTGTCTTTCCTGACAACAACGGGTTTTATCAGTGCCGCCAGTGGTGGGCTTGCACAGGTGTTTTCCGGCCCGGCGGGGCTGGTGCTGATGGGGCTTGCGCTATTTGGCGGGGGGGTGGCCACCACAGCAGGCGGCTTGAAGCTGATGCGCGTTTTCGCGCTGGGCTGGCAGGCGCGGCGCGAAGTGTCAAAGCTGGTCTATCCCGACAGTGTGGGCGGGGATGGCCCGCGCCTGCGTGGTCTGCGCCGCGAAGGGGCATTTGCGGCCTGGTTGTTCCTGATGATTTTCATTTTCGCGCTCATCTCCCTTACTGCGGGCCTGACCCTTGCGGGGCTGACGCTGGAAGAAGCCGCCGTCTTTGCCATCGCCGCGCTGACAACAACAGGCCCGCTGCCCCTGATCGCCGCTGCAGAGCCGCTATATTGGGCGGCGCTGGGCGATGGGGCGAAGATAATGCTGGGCTTCGGGATGGTGTTGGGGCGGCTGGAATTGCTGCTGTTGCTATCCGTGTTATGGCGGCGCTGACGCGGTTCCAACAAGCTTTTTGCAACAATCAACCGTTGCTTCTGGCGCGGTTTGCCATGCTTGCATGGAAAATATGCCTTGCCATGTGGCATGGCAAGGCACCTCGCCTCACAGCGTTGGCAGAGGGGGCAGAGGCTGGCCAAACCACTTTTGCGACAGTTCGTTCAACTCGCCGCCCAATGTCTTGTGCATGATAAAGACATTGACCCATTGCAGCAGGTCAAAATTGCCCTTTTTCACGCCGATGAAGCAGGGCGAGTCGCGCATGATGAATTTCACATCCACACTCAGATTGGGGTTATTGGCGGCCAGTTCTGCGGCAACTGTATTGCCAGTGACAAGCACATCCACCTGCCCGGATTGAAACGCCGAGAGGGTGGCAGCGTTATCGCCAAAGCGGATGATTTCGGCACCTTCAGGCGCGGTGCGTGTCAGTTCCAGATCTTCCAGCGCGCCGCCTGTGACGCCAATTTTCAGGCCCGCCAGATCGGCCACCGAAGAGATATCCAGATCGGCCGCGGCGAAAGCCCCAGAATAGAAGGGCGCATAGGCGGCCGAGAACCATATGGATTTGGCGCGCTCCGGGTTGGCCCCCATGGAGGAGATGACCAGATCCACACGGTCAGTTTCCAGATAGGGAATACGCTGGTTGGAACTGACCGGAACAATGTTCAATTCCACGCCCAGATCGGCGGCGATCAGCTTGGCGACATCGACATCATAGCCCTCATGCTCGCCTTCCATACCCAGCGCGCCAAAGGGCGGGAAGCTTTCAGGCACGGCAATATTGATCGTGCCGCGCGCCAGAATATCGGCCAGATCGGCAAAGGCGGTGCTTGGCGCAAGGCTGGCAAGGCCAAGCCCGGCAGCAATAACAACAGAACGTAGGGTCTTCATAAGTCTCATCCTTTCTTTAGGGGGTAAATCAGGCATTTGCAGCGGGTTGTAGGGTCTTGACGGTGCCAAGCCTGCGTTCCAGATGGCGCGAATAGAGGGAGAGGGGAAAGCACAGGCTGAAATAGATCAGCGCCATAAGGGGGAAGATGATATAGGGTTCGGTACCCGCAACAGGGGCATTGGCCCAGCGTTTGCCGATGGTCATCAGATCGGTAAAGCCGATGATATAGGCCAGCGACGTGCCCTTGATGATCTGCACCATGAAGCCCACCGTGGGGGCAAGGGCGATGCCAATGGCTTGCGGCGCCACCACCAGCCGCAATGTGGGCAAAAAGCGCAATCCAAGGGCGCTGGCCCCTTCCCATTGCCCCTGCGGCACGGCTTCCAATGCGCCGCGCCAGACATCGGACATATAGGCGCTGGAATAGAGGGTCAGCGAGATGCTGGCCGCATACCACGGGTCTATATTCATCCCAAACAGGCGCGGCACGCCAAGGCCCGTCAGGAATAGCAGCATCAGCAACGGGGTGGATTGGAACAGCCAGATATAGGCAATCGTAATCCGCTTGCCCCATCTATTCGGCGCGATCCGCACCAGCGCGATCAGCGCACCCAGCAGCCCGCCACCGAAAAAGGCAATCAGCGACAGATAGATGGTGAATTGTGTGGCCTCCAGCAACTGATACAGCACAATCCCATGCGGGCGGCCCAAAATCTCTATCAAAAGCTCTCTCATCGCTGCAGCCCCACCCATGGGAAAAGCAGCCGATGCAGCCCCACCATCAGTGCTTTGAAGCTGAGCGAGAGGGCGATATAGATGACGGTCAGGGTGACAAACACCTCGAAGGTGCGGAAGGTGCGGCTATCGATGAAAATGCCCGCATTCGTCAGATCACGCACCCCGATTTCCGAAATGATGCCGGTGGTCAGAAACAGAAAGATGAACTGACTGCTCAGCGAGGGGAACATTTTGCCCACCGCCTGCGGCAGCGTGATTTTCAGGAAGATGACCAGCGGGGTAATCCCCATGGCCTGCGCGGCCTCTTCCTGGCCCTTGCCAACAGTGTTGAAGCCCGCGCGCAAAATTTCTGCGAAATAGGCTGAAAAGTTCAGCACCAGCGCCAAGAGCGCATGCGCCCAGAAAGGCCATTGATACCCCAGAAGCAGCGGCAAGCCGAAGGCCACAAAGAAAAGCTGCACGATCAGTGGCGTGTTGCGGATGAATTCCACATAGGCCGCCGCGACCCAATGAACCCCATACAGTTTTCTATGGCGCAGAAAGGCCAGCGCCATCGCAATGGCAAAGCCCAGAACCCCTGCCGCCAAGGTTAGCCCCGCGCTGAGCGCCGCACCTTCAAACAAAAGCCGAACATAATCAGCATTTCGGAATATTTCGAAAAAACGAAGCTCCACCCGCCATATCCCGTCTCAAACCCTGCTATATGAACGCAAAGCTTCTATCTTTGGTGCATTCCAGACGGTTTCTAAGACAACAGCTTTCGGATTTTCTTGAAAATGACGCTAATTTTCCTGCAACATATTGATAATATGATTTTTATTTGCGGCAGCGTCATTTTCTGTCAGAAAGCCCGCGGGCGTGTAATCTGGGGCATTTGCCCAAAATATACACATGTTGCCCGAATTCAGGCTCTGGGCGCATTGCTTCGCTCTTCAATATCCCGGCCCGCACGCAGAATAATGCGGCACCTGAAAGGCCATCTCTGGATCATCAGCCGCAATCTCTACAGTTCGAGTGGCCCATCCCCAACCCACGGCAGAACACGCCCGATAGCGGCACGACCCCTGCACAATAAACCCTTGGCAAGGCGCTCTCATCAACACAGCTTAGCGGAAAATAATGGTGCCCCCACACGGACTCGAACCGCGGACCTACTGATTACAAATCAGTTGCTCTACCAGCTGAGCTATAGGGGCCGTGGCGCTCAATTAGGCAAATTCCGGCGCAGAGTAAAGATCAAAATCTGACTTTTTCTGTGGAAAACTTTCGGTGTCGTGCAGCATGGGGCCGGGCGCCTCTGTCAGGCGTCATTTGCGGTTACCGAAGGAAATGAATCGATGATGTCGATCGCCTCTTGGGCCGTTTCGGCAAAATGAAACAGCTCCAGATCCTCTGGATTGATAGTGCCTGCTTCGGCCAGGGCCTGCCAGTTGATGATCCGCGTCCAGAACTCGCGCCCAAACAGGATGAAGGGCATGGGGCGCATGCGTTTTGTCTGAATCAGGGTCAGGGCCTCGAACAACTCGTCCAATGTGCCAAACCCGCCCGGAAAAACCACGATCGCGCGGGCGCGCATCAGGAAATGCATTTTGCGGATCGCGAAATAGTGGAAATTGAAGCATAGTTCCGGCGTGATAAAGGCATTGGGCACCTGTTCGCGCGGCAGCACGATATTCAGCCCGATAGAAAGCCCGCCTGCATCCTGCGCGCCCCGATTTCCTGCTTCCATCACCCCCGGCCCGCCGCCTGTGACGATCACATTCTCCTGCCCGCCCCCCGCGACAGAGCGTTCGGTAACACGGCGCGCAAATTCGCGTGCGATATCGTAAAAGTGGGAAAGCTGGCCAAGTGTTTGCGTGCGTGCGCGCTGTGCGCTCTCTGGCCGGGGAATGCGCGCGCCCCCGAACATAACCACAGTAGAGGTGATTCCCCGCTCATTCATCAGAATTTCGGGTTTCAGCAATTCCAGTTGCAGCCGGACAGGCCGCAAGTCATCGCGCAGCATGAATTCATCATCGGCAAAGCCCAGACGATAGGCAGGATGGCGCGTTTGCGCGGTTTCGGGCGTGTCATCCAGTGTGCGGATATCTTGCTGGGCATCCGGGAAGGGGTGGAATTTCTGCTCTGTCATGGGCCTGTTCAATCTGCTGTGTGCGATACGGGCGAGTGTTAGCGCAAAATGGAAGCCAAGGCGACTGGGCGCAATCATGTGTAAAGAATTTCGACGTAACTCGATGCTGACATTATCAACGAGGAGTTATGCAATGTCTGTTAATGAGGCGCTGTTGCGGCGTATCCTCTCCAGCCGGGATGACATCCCTTCGGCACCGCTGGCGCTCAGGCTGATTGTCAATCGGTTGCGCATTCAGATTCGCGCGGATCCGCCCTTCCTTGCAGAAGGGGTTGCAGAGCTGCGCGACCACCTGAATCACAATCCCAAGTCGCGGGCTATTGTTGCCTCGCTCTGATCGGTTTGAATTGGAAAAAATATGAAAAATGAATTACTTACACTGGAAGACGCTGCCGAACGCATTGCCGCGGGCGCTGTTATGTCAATTGCTGGAGACGCAGATTTATTGGCGAAACTGCCCAAAGGCCAGTGGATTGGTGGCAGCACCGTCTATTTCATGACGGCGCAGGGTGGCGCAGTGGAGCGCACGCGGCTTTTCTGTTCGATTTTCCCGGAGGGCACGCAGGCAACCGCCCGATATCTACCGACAGAGGCGCTCTCGGCCATCCCTGAAGGCTATAAATCCGGCGGCGTCTCGCTTGTCATCATTCCTGCGTTTTCGCAGGCGCATGCACGCTTTGCCCAGGATGGCGCAGATTACCCGCATCTGTTTGATCAGCCTTTGCTGGGCTGGATCAGTGGGGTGCATCTGGATGAGATCGGCGTGGTGAAGCCCGTGGTATTTGATGGCGCAACCGGACAGCGCCATGAGGATGGGGCGGTTTTGCTGCATGTCCTTACCGCCAACGCGGCGGAGCCGAAGCTTGATATCATCAATATTTTCCAGCAGGGCACGGATGAGGATTTTGTCTTTACCTTCCCGGAAGTGGGATTTAGCGCCAAGACCGCCTTGTTGCATGGCAAAGAGATAGATCTTGCAACCTATCTGACCGAGAAGAATGTGGATACCCGCCTGCCGCTGGTGGCAAATTATGCAGGCGCGATGATCAATGTCTCGTTCCAGAAGGTGGATACGGCATCTGGTGTGGTTGAATTCTATGCGCCTGTCTTTCCGGGGGTGGAATATCGTCTTGCCGCGCCGCAGGGCGATTATGCCCAGAGCTTTGGGGCGCAGGCTGGAACGGTTGGGGCAAATGTGCTCTCGTGCAATTGCATCCTGAACTATCTGTATGGAGAGTTGGCGGGCAAGACCACAGGGGGCTTTACCGGCCCCGTCACCTTTGGCGAGATTGCCTATATCCTTCTGAATCAGACCTTGGTGAAGCTGGAACTTGCGGCATAGGCAGGGCAGGGCGGCCCTGTGCCGCCCTTTTGCCTGTCGGAATAGCGGCGCCAGAACAGATTGCCCCCATGGGTGCCTTTGGCTATAGCCATCTGGCAACGCCGTTTCCGGAGGACACATGTCAAACACCGCACTTGAAGCCGCCATCGAAGCCGCCTGGGAGGCGCGCGATACAATCACCCCCACAACCACAGGCCCCGCCCGTGACGCGATAGAGGCCACGCTGAACGCGCTTGATACAGGCGCGCTGCGGGTGGCCGAGAAGCGCGAAAGCGGTGAATGGCATGTCAATCAATGGGCCAAGAAAGCCGTGCTTCTGGGCTTTCGCATCAAGGATATGGAACCCCAATCGGGCGGGCCGCAGGGTGGCGGCTGGTGGGACAAGGTGGACAGCAAATTCAAGGGCTGGGACAGCGCGCACTGGAAAGAGGCGGGTTTTCGCGCTGTGCCAAATGCGGTGGTGCGCAAATCCGCCTATATCGCGCCGGGTGCGGTTTTGATGCCGTCTTTTGTGAACCTCGGCGCCTATGTGGATAGCGGCACGATGGTGGATACATGGGCCACGGTCGGCTCGTGCGCGCAGATTGGCAAGAATGTGCATTTGTCCGGTGGTGTGGGGATTGGCGGTGTGTTGGAGCCGATGCAGGCGGGGCCCACGATCATCGAGGATAATTGCTTTATCGGCGCGCGGTCCGAGGTGGTCGAGGGCTGCATCGTGCGCGAGGGGTCGGTTTTGGGGATGGGTGTCTTCATTGGCAAATCCACCAAGATCGTGGATCGCGAGACAGGCGAGGTCATGTATGGCGAAGTGCCGCCCTATTCAGTGGTGGTGGCAGGCTCCATGCCCTCCAAGAACGGGATAAACCTGTATTGTGCGGTGATCGTGAAGCGCGTGGATGAAAAGACGCGCTCCAAAACCGGCATCAATGAGTTGCTGCGCGACTGATCGGCGCGCGACAGGGCTTTGATAGGGGGGCGGCAGCGCTTCACCCCCCTTTGTCACCCACGCGGCGCGGCCGCGCGGCGCAAGCGGTCATTGATGGATGCGCCCAGCCCCGTTTCCGGCACAGGCGCCACCGCAATCGGGCGGCCCGATGCATCTGCCTGATGCAGCACGGCAAAAAGCCGCGCGCCCGCCTCTGCCAGATCACCAGCGGGTGAGAGCGAAAAATCCGCGCCTGCGCAATCCGGCCCGAACCCGATCCAGACCTCTCCGGGGTTTGGGGCTGCCACATTCAGGCGCAGCGCGGCGCGCGGCGCGTAATGCGAGGCCAATTGCCCCGGCGCTGTGATTTTGCCGCCAGCATCTGTGCCCAAAGGCGCGCCGATCACGGCCTCCAGCGCCTCGCGGCTTAGCCCGCCTGCGCGCAGCAGCACGGCGCGCGGCCCGTCAAACCCCACAATCGCGGATTCCAGCCCCACTGCGCAGGCCCCGCCATCCAGCACCGCCGCAATCCGGCCCGACAGCCCCGCGCGCACATGTGCCGCCGTGGTCGGGCTGATCCGGCCAGAAGGATTGGCCGAAGGCGCGGCCAATGGCCCGCCAAATTCGACAAGCAGCGCGCGGGCGACAGGATGGGCGGGCAGGCGGAGTGCGACTGTCTCCAGCCCGGCTGTCACGGCAGGGGCCAGCCCATGCCCCGCGCGCAAGGGGGCCACCAGCGTCAGCGGCCCCGGCCAGAATTCTGCGGCCAGCCTGCGCCCTGTCTCTGGCAGCTCTGCCAGTGCCAATGCGCCGTCCAGATCGGCCAGATGCACAATCAGCGGGTTATGCGCGGGCCGCCCCTTGGCCGCAAAAATTCGGGCCACGGCCTCTGGGTTGCGGGCATCGCCTGCCAACCCGTAAACAGTTTCTGTGGGCATGGCCACCAACTGCCCAGCGCGCAGCAGCGCTGCCGCGCGGGCAAGGCCCGCGCTGTCGGGGGCCAGTGTTTCTGTCTGCTCTGAGGGTTTGGTCATATATGTGACGCCGCGTTTTGGTTCCTGATCCCGCCCTTGGCCGCTATGACAAAGACTGTGCGCCCGTCTTAGGCTCAAGCCCCCCGCTTGCCAAGCCAGCGCGCCCAAGAAAACCTGCCTCCTTGGAGCTTGTGCCATGCCCTACCGCGCCCCTTTGCAAGATATCGCTTTTCTGCTGGCCAATGTGGTGGGCTATGATCAGGTGCAGGCCACCCCGCGCTTCGCAGAGGCCACAGAAGAAGTGACGCAGGCTATCTTGTCCGAGGCCGCGCGCCTGTGCGAAGAGGTGATGGCCCCCTTGCAGCGCATCGGCGATACCCATCCCGCCCGGTTGGACAATGGCACAGTGCGCACGCCCCCCGGCTTTGCGCAAGCTTATCGCCAGATTGCTGCCGGGGGCTGGCTGGGCTTGCCCGCCAGCGCGCAGCATGGCGGCATGGGCCTGCCGCAAACACTGGCAACGGCGGTGAATGAGATGATGTCGGCCGCCTGCCTGTCGTTGCAAATTGCGCCCCTCATGGCCCAAGGCCAGATAGAGGCGCTGGAACATCACGCCAGCGATGCCATAAAGGCGCTCTACCTGCCCAAGCTGATTTCGGGCGAATGGGCAGCCACAATGAACCTGACAGAGCCGCAGGCCGGCAGCGATCTGGCGCAGTTGCGCTGCAAGGCTGCGCCAAATGGTGATGGCAGCTACGCAGTAACCGGGCAGAAAATCTATATCAGTTGGGGCGATAATGATTTTACCGAGAATATCTGCCATCTGGTGCTGGCCCGGCTGCCCGATGCCCCAGAGGGCACGCGCGGGATAAGCCTGTTTCTGGTTCCCAAATTCATCCCGGATGGCGCAGGCCAGCCCGGCGCGCGCAATGCGGTGCGGGTGTTGTCGCTGGAACGCAAGCTTGGCCTGCATGGCGCACCAACGGCGGTGATGGAATATTCTGGCGCAACAGGCTGGCTGGTGGGCGCAGCCCATAGCGGGCTTGCGGCCATGTTTACCATGATGAACAATGCCCGCTTGGGTGTTGGCGGGCAGGGGATTGGCGTGGCCGAAGCGGCGTATCAGCTGGCGCTGTCGCATGCGCTGGCGCGCCATCAGGGCCGCACCCCGCTTACAGGCGATGGCCCAATCGCGGAACATGCGGATGTGCGGCGGATGCTGGCGCATATGCGGGCCGAGATATTTGCCATTCGCGCCATTGCGCTGGCCAATTCGGTGGCCATTGACATGGCCAGCGCCACCCATGCGCCGCAATGGGCCGCGCGCGCCGCATTTCTGACGCCCATCACCAAGGCGCATGGCACAGATATCGGGGTGGAAACCGCGGGGACTGGGATACAGATTCACGGTGGTATGGGGTTTGTCGAAGCGACAGGCGCGGCGCAATTCTTGCGCGATGTACGCGTGACCACCATTTATGAAGGGACAAACGGCATACAGGCGATGGATTTGGTCGGGCGCAAGATGACGGATGGCGGCGAGGCCGCGCTGCGCCTGCTGCAAGAGGTGCAAGACGGGGCAGAGGCCGCGCGCGCCCTGCTGCCCGATCTGGCAGAACCTGTCTGGCAGGCGGCAGAGGCGCTGCGCGAGGCGACAGACTGGCTGGTCGCACAAGAGATGACGGATCGTTTTGCAGGCGCGCAACCTTATTTGCGGGCCTTCGCGCGGGTTTTGGGCGCGCATTACCACCTGCGCGCCGCGCGTGCCGATCCAGCCGCGCGAACTGGGCTTGCGCATGTTTTTATCGGCCGTATCTTGCCAGAGCATACGGGCCTGCTTGCGCAGATGCGCGCAGGCGCGGCGGGGCTTTATGCCCTAAGCGATCAGGAGTTGTTGATATGATGGATGGTGGAGAGACAGGCGCAGGGCTGCGCTACCCCTTTGACGCGCCACCGGGCGAGGGCACGCTTGCGCGGATTGCCGAAGGCGTGTTCTGGGCGCGGCTGCCTTTGCCGATGGCGCTGGATCATGTGAACTCTTATATTTTTGATGATGGCGATGGCTGGACAGTGTTTGACACTGGCTTTGATACCACGCGCACGCGCGGGATCTGGGTGAAGCTGCTGGCGGGGCCATTGCGGGGCAAACAGGTGCGCCGCGTGATCGCCAGTCATCACCACCCCGATCATATCGGCCTTGCGGGCTGGTTTCAGGCTGGGGGCGCAGAGCTTTGGACAAGCCGCACGGCATGGCTGTTAGCGCGGATGCTGGTGCTGGATGACCAAGATCGCCCTTTGCCCGAAACCGCCCAATTCTGGCGGCGCAGCGGCATGGATGCGGCAATCTTGCACCAGCGCTTGCAAGAGCGGCCCTTCAATTTTGCCGATAGTGTCGCGCCATTGCCCTTGGGGTTTCATCGCTTGCAAGAGGGGCAGGTCTTTCGCATGGCGGGGCGCGACTGGGATGTGCGGTTGGGCCAAGGCCACGCGCCCGATCAAATCACACTCTGGAGCCGTGATTGCCCGCTTGTGCTGGGCGCGGATCAGCTTTTACCGTCAATCTCGCCCAATCTGGGCGTCTATGCAACAGAACCAGAGGCAGACCCGGTGGCCGACTGGCTGGACAGTTGCGCCCGGTTTCAGGGCTTTGCGCGCGCCGATCATCTGGTTTTACCGGGGCATAAGCTGCCTTTTACGGGCCTTCCCTTCCGGCTGATTCAGAAAATCGAGAATCACCATAGCGCCTTGCGCAGGCTCATTGCGCATCTGGCCAGCCCGCGCCGCGCCTCAGAGTGCTTTGCGCCCCTGTTCAAGCGCGACATTACACCGGCCACCTATGGTTTGGCCTTGGCAGAGGCCGTGGGCCATCTGAACCACCTTGTCGCTACAGGCCAGGCACGGCGCTGGGCGGATGATAACGGGGTCTGGCTGTGGCAGACGCTGGCCTGAAAAATCTCGCGCTTTGGCCGTATCGCCGGGGGTGACAGCGGCGCAGCGATCCGCTATCCACATCCCAGAGTCATATTTGCAGGAGGCGCGACATGGCAAAGCATGAGCATGGCAAGATGGATATTTCCGAGCAGGAAAAAACCTTTGACGGGTTTATCCGGTGGTCTGTCTGGGTGGCAGCGGCCAGTATTGGTGTGCTGATCTTCATGGCGCTTGCCAATTCCTGATTGGCTGGCCAAAGCGGGGCAATAGCGAAAATGCTGGGTGTGATGCGGCCAAAGGCCATGCTGGCTGCTATGCTGGCGGCATTAATGTTCCTCGCGGCCTGTGCCGAACAGCGCTGGGCAAGCGATGAAATGGTGCAGGCGGCGCGCTACAGCAATGGCGGCGCTCCAGAACTGACGCTTGTGACCATCATGAACTACAAAACAGGCCGGGGCGATCACACGGCGCTGTTTATCAATGGGTCAGAGCGGGTGATATTCGATCCCGCGGGCAGTTGGCGGCTGGATACGATCCCAGAGCGCAATGATGTGCATTACGGGATAAATGCCGCTGCTGGCGCGTCATTCTATGCAAGCCATGTGCGCCCGTCGCATTATGCGGTCGTGCAACGCATTGCTGTGAGCCCGGAAGTCGCGCAGCAGGCGAAATTCTTGGCGCTGCAAATAGGCCCCGTGCCACCGGCGCGCTGCGCCTCTGCCACCTCGCGCCTGTTGCAGCAATTGCCCGGCAAGGATGGGCTGCGCAGCACCTTCTTTCCCCACGCGTTGATGAATGATTTCGCGGCCCTTCCGGGTGTTCAGACTTACGAGCTTCATCACGATTCACCTGAATTTCAAGCCGAACTTCTGGCGGTGCAGCGCCCGCTTTAAGCACAGCGCATGTGCGAGGGCATGACCATGGATTTCACCTATGCGCCTCCCGATGCGCCCCCGGTTATCTTGCACGAAGATCATGAGCTGGTCTTCGTGGATAAGCCATCGGGCCTGCTGTCTGTGCCCGGCCGGGGCGAAGAAATGGCCGATTGCATGATTGCGCGGCTGCGTGAGGTGTTTCCCGAAATCTTGCTGGTGCATCGCTTGGATCTGGATACATCGGGCGTGATGGTCTTTGCCCGCAGCCCCCATGCGCAACGCAATCTTGGCGCGCAATTTGAAGCGCGCAAAACCCGCAAAACCTATATCGCCCGCGTCTTTGGGCAGGTGGCCGCGCGTGCGGGCCAAGTGGATTTGCCGCTGACAGTGGATTGGCCCAATCGCCCGCGCCAGATGGTGTGCCACCAGACAGGCCGCCCCGCCCAGACCGATTGGGCCTTGATCCGCCATGAGGAGGAGGGATCGCGCCTGCGCCTTAGCCCTGTGACAGGGCGCAGCCATCAATTGCGGGTGCATATGCTGGCAATGGGCAATCCGATCTTGGGGGATCCGCTTTATGCCACAGGGGCAGCGGCGGCCTATCCGCGCCTGATGCTGCATGCCCAAAGCCTGCGCCTGCGCCACCCGGATGGTGGGCGGGGGCTGACAATCTCTGCGCCAGTGCCATTTTAGGGCCATATCTGATAGGCAATGCCTATCAAGTTACGGATATTCGATATTGATTGAATGCGCGCGCTTTGGCACCTGTTGCGGCAGGCAAGCGAAAGGGCGGGGCAAATGGCACTCGATCAGGCAAGCGGCAAAGGCGTGTGGAAATCCGGGCGCGGCAAGGGGCGGGCAACGCCCAAGGGCCGCCAATATGAGGATGCCGCCCTTGCAGATGTGCAGGCGCTGTTGGGCACGCGCCCCCGCAACCGCGATCTGTTGATCGAATTCCTGCATCTTATCCAAGATGATTATGGCCATCTCTCTGCCCGCCATCTGCGCGCATTGGCCGAGGACATGGGCCTGTCCATGGCCGAAATCTGGGAAGTGGCCAGTTTTTACGCCCATTTTGATCTGGTCAAGGAAGGCGAGGCGCCACCGCCTGCGCTGACAATCCGGGTGTGCGATTCGCTGTCTTGCGAATTGGCGGGGTCAGAGGCGCTGTATCAGGCCTTGGCAGAGGGGATGAACCCAGCACAAGTGCGCGTGTTGCGCGCGCCCTGCATGGGGCGCTGCGATAGCGCGCCCGTGTTGGAACTGGGCCATAACCATATCGACCATGCCAGCCTTGCCAAGGTAGAATCCGCGATCGCCGCAGGCGATACCCATGCCCCTATCCCAGAGTATCAGGCGCTTGCGGCCTATCAGGCCGAGGGCGGGTATCTGGAGCTGCAAAAGCTGCGCGCCGGGGGCGATTGGGAGCATGTGCAAGAGATGATCCTTGCCTCGGGCCTGCGCGGGCTTGGCGGGGCCGGCTTCCCGTCGGGGCGCAAATGGGGCTTTGTGCGCGCGGCCAAAGGTCCGCGTTATCTCGCCGTGAACGGCGATGAGGGCGAGCCGGGCACCTTCAAGGATCGGTTCTATCTGGAACGGGCACCGCATCTGATGCTGGAAGGCATGCTGATCGCCGCTTGGGCCGTCGAGGCCGCGCGCTGTTATATCTATATGCGCGACGAATATCCGGCAGTGCTGGAAATTCTGCGCCGCGAGATTGCGGCGCTGGAAGCGTCGGGGATTGTCGCGCCGGGATACATTGATCTGCGCCGTGGTGCGGGGGCCTATATCTGCGGCGAGGAATCGGCGATGATCGAATCCATCGAAGGCAAGCGCGGCCTGCCGCGTCACCGCCCGCCCTATGTGGCGCAGGTGGGGGTATTCGGGCGGCCAACGCTGGTGCATAATGTGGAAACCCTGCACTGGGTGGCCCGCATTTGCCGCGAGGGGCCGGAAATCCTGTCCTCGGTGGTGAAAAATGGCCGCACCGGGCTGCGCAGCTATTCCGTTTCCGGGCGGGTGGCACGCCCTGGGGTGTATCTGCTGCCCGCAGGTTCCACCATCCGCGATGTGATCGCGGCAGCGGGCGGCATGGCAGAGGGCCGTGCATTGAAAGCCTATCAGCCCGGCGGGCCATCCTCTGGCCTCTTGCCTGCGCATCTGGATGATGTGCCATTGGATTTTGATACGCTTCAACCGCTTGGCACGTTCATAGGCTCTGCGGCTGTGGTGGTGTTGTCAGACCAGGACAGCGCGCGCGCAGCCGCACTGAACATGCTGCGCTTTTTCGAGGCGGAAAGCTGCGGCCAATGCACCCCCTGCCGTGTGGGCTGCGAAAAGGCAGTGAAGCTGATGCAGGCACCGCAATGGGACAAGCCCTTGCTGGAAGAGCTGTGCCAGGTGATGCAGGACGCCTCTATCTGCGGGCTGGGGCAGGCTGCGCCCAACCCGATCCGGCTGGTAATGCAGCATTTTCCGCAAGAGGTGTAAGCCCATGGTCACATTCACACTGGATGGCCGCGAAGTTACCGCCAAACCGGGCCAGTCAATCTGGGATGTTGCCACAGGGCGCGGGTTGGTAATCCCGCATCTGTGCCACAAACCCAGCCCCGGCTACCGCCCGGACGGCAATTGCCGCGCCTGCATGGTCGAGATTGAGGGCGAGCGCGGGCTTGCGGCCTCTTGCATCCGCGAACCTGCCGAAGGGATGGTGGTGCACACCCAAAGCCACCGCGCCAAAGTCGCGCGCAAGGCGGTGATGGAACTTTTGCTGGCCGATCAGCCCGAACAGGCCAGCGGGCATGACCGCTCCAGCCATCTTTGGGATATGGCGCAGGCCGTGGGCCTGAAGCAAAGCCGCTACCCAACGCTGGAGGCAGAGCGCATCCCCCTGCTGGATGACAGCCATATTGCCATGCGTGTCAATCTGGATGCCTGTATCCAATGCGGCCTGTGCGTGCGCGCCTGCCGTGAGGTTCAGGTGAACGATGTGATCGGCATGGCCGGGCGCGGGCATGACAGCTATCCGGTGTTCGATTTTGCCGACCCGATGGGCGAAAGCTCTTGCGTGGCTTGCGGTGAATGCGTGCAGGCCTGCCCCACAGGCGCGCTGATGCCCGCCGCGCGGCTGGATGATGCCCAGCAGGGCGACAGCCGCGATCATGACCGCGACGTGAAATCCATCTGCCCCTTTTGCGGCGTTGGTTGTCAGGTAAGCCTGAAGGTGAAAGGCGACAAAGTTATCAGCGTCGACGGGATAAACGGCCCCGCCAATGAAGGGCGGCTCTGTGTGAAGGGCCGGTTTGGCTATGATTTCATCCACCACCCCCACCGCCTGCGCGTGCCGCTGATCCGGCGCGAAGGCGCGCCCAAGGGCCTGAATGTCGATCCCGGCAAGTGGCAGGATGTGTTCCGCGAGGCCACATGGGACGAGGCGCTGGATATGGCCGCCAAGGGCTTGGGGCGCTTGCGTGACCTGCATGGCGGGCGCTCTGTTGCGGGGTTTGGAAGTGCGAAATGCACCAATGAAGAAGCCTATCTCTTTCAGCGCCTGATCCGCGAAGGCTTTGGCCATAACAATGTCGATCATTGCACGCGGCTGTGCCATGCCTCTTCCGTGGCGGCACTTATGGAGAATGTGGGATCGGCGGCCGTGACGGCCACATTCAACGAGATCAAGAATGCCGATGTGGCCATCGTGATCGGCGCAAACCCGATTGAAAACCACCCCGTTGCCGCGACCTATTTCAAGCAATTTGCCAAACGCGGCGGCAAATTGATCGTGATGGACCCGCGCGGCCAGGCGCTGAAGCGCCATGCCGCGCATATGCTGCAATTCAAACCCGGCGCCGATGTGTCGATGCTGAATGCGATCATGCATGTGATCGTACAAGAGGGGCTGGCCGATACCCAGTATATTCAGGCCATGACCGAGAATTGGGATGCGATGCGCACCCATCTGGCCGATTTCGCGCCCGAAAAGATGGAAGCCATCTGCGGCATTCCCGCCGAAACCCTGCGCGCGGTGGCCCGTGATTTTGCGGGCGCGAAAGCGGGGATGATCTTTTGGGGGATGGGGGTTAGCCAGCATATTCACGGCACAGACAATTCCCGCTGCCTGATCAGCCTTGCGCTGATGTGCGGGCAGGTGGGCCGTCCGGGCGCGGGTCTGCATCCGCTGCGCGGCCAGAACAACGTGCAGGGCGCGTCCGATGCGGGGCTCGTGCCGATGTTTCTGCCGGATTACCAAAGTGTGACCGATGACGGCCTGCGCGCGCGGTTTTCCGCGCTTTGGGGCGGGGCCGCGATAGAGGCAGAAAAGGGCCTGACAGTAACCGAAATTCTGGATGCCGTGCATGCAGGCGATATTCGGGGCATGTATATCATGGGTGAAAACCCGGCCATGTCTGACCCCGATGTGGCCCATGCCCGCGACGCATTGGCCAAGCTGGAGCATCTCGTGGTGCAGGATATCTTCCTGACCGAAACCGCCAATTATGCGGATGTGATCCTGCCTGCAGCGGCATTTTATGAAAAATCGGGCACAGTGACCAATACCAACCGTCAGGTGCAGATGGGCCGCCCCGCCGTGCCCCCACCGGGGCAGGCGCGCGCGGATTGGGCGATCACTGTTGATCTGGCGCGCCGCCTTGGGCTGGAATGGCAGTTTGCCCACCCGTCCGAGGTATTTGCCGAGATGGCGCAAGTGATGGCAAGCCTGAGTAATATCACATGGGCGCGGCTGGAAGCGGAGGGGGCCGTGACCTATCCCTCACTCTCGCCCACTGACCCTGGCCAGGCGATTGTCTTTGCCGATGCCTTCCCGCGTGCCGAGGGGCGCGCGCGGTTTGCGCCTGCCTCGGTGATTGCGCCCGATGAACTGCCCGATGCCGATTACCCGATGGTGCTGACAACAGGGCGGCAGTTGGAACATTGGCATACAGGCGCCATGACGCGCCGCGCTTTGGTGCTGGATGCGATGGAGCCAGAGGCGAATTGTTCGCTTCACCCCGCCACGCTGCGCCGCCTTGGGGTCGCGCCGGGGGGCATGGTGCGGCTTTCCACCCGGCGGGGCAGTATTGTGGTCATGGCGCGGGCGGATCGGGCTGTCAGCCCGGATATGGTGTTCTTGCCCTTCGCCTTTGTTGAGGCGGCGGCCAATATCCTGACCAACCCGGCGCTTGATCCCTATGGGAAGATACCGGAATTCAAATATGCGGCGGTGCGGGTAGAGGCCGCGGCGGAGAGCGTGGCGGCGCAGTAGCAGTGCGGGCAGGGTTGCGCGCTGTGGCGGGCGGGGCTAGGGGGCGCTCGCGCCCCCTCTTGGGCCTTTGGCCCAATTCACCCCCTGAGGATATTTGAGCCAAGATGAATGGGCGGGGTGTTTATCTGATGTGATCAGGGCGCGCTGCGCGGGCCGGATGCAAAAAGGGGGCGCGAATTGCGCCCCGTTTCAAGAGTGTTTTGCAAGATCATGCGGAGTGGCGGACGCGTTCCTTGCCGCCGGGCTTGCCTGGCCCGCGCCGGTTGCCGCCGGGTTTTGCACCGGTTTTGGCACGCGCGGGGCGTTGGCCCTCTGCATTGCCAGCGGGGCGGGGCGCGCCGCCGCGACTGCCACCGCCACCGCGCTTGCGCGCCGCCATGCGGGCTGCGCCTGCCATCTCATCGGCCCAAGGCGTGCCGCCCGCGATTGTAAGATCGCGTTTCATAAGCCGTTCGATTGCACGCAGATCGCCCATTTCCGCCGGGGCGCAAAAGGCAATTGCGCGGCCAGAGGCCCCCGCGCGCGCAGTGCGGCCAATGCGGTGGACATAGTTTTCCGGCACTTCGGGCAGTTCGAAATTGTAGACATGGCGCATATCGGGAATGTCGATCCCGCGCGCGGCCACATCTGTTGCCACCAGAACCTTGATCTTGCCATCGCGGAAGCCCTGCAAGGTGCGCTCGCGCTGCGCCTGGCTTTTATTGCCATGGATGGAGCCTGCGTCGATCCCCCAGCCATTGAGGAGTTTCATCAGCTTTTCCGCGCCGTGTTTGGTGCGCGAAAAGACCAGCGCCAATTCGTCCGGGTGGCCCTTGAGATAGGTTTCCAGCAAGCGCGCCTTGTCGCCCTGGCTGACGAAATGCACAGCCTGATCAATCTTTTCGGCAGGTTTGCCGGGAGGTGAGACTTGAATCCGCTCTGGCTTGTCGAGATAGGCTTCGGCAATCTCGTTCATCTGCTTGTTCATTGTGGCCGAGAACATCAATGTCTGGCGGTCTTTGGGCAGCAGGCTTGCGATTTTGCGCAAGGCATGGATGAAACCCAGATCCAGCATCTGATCGGCCTCATCCAGCACCAGCATTTGTGTGGCCGAAAGGGTAAGGGCGCGGCGGTCCATCAGATCCAGCAGGCGGCCCGGTGTGGCCACCAGAATATCGCAGCCTTTGGCCAGCTTCTGGATTTGCGGCATCATGCCGGCACCGCCCACAACGCGCACGACTTTGAGCGGGGTTTTGCGGGCAAACCCATCCAGCGTTTCCGCAATCTGGGTGACCAATTCGCGGGTGGGGGCAAGGATCAGGGCCTGGGTGGTTTTGGGGGCAGGGCGGCCAGCGCCCAGCAGCGCATGCATGACCGGCAGGCCAAAGGCCAGTGTCTTGCCGGTGCCGGTTTGGGCCAGGCCCAGAATATCGCGGCCTTGCATGATCATCGGGATCGCGCGGGCCTGGATCGGGGTGGGGGTGCCAAAGCCCTGGGCTTCGAGGGTGGTCATCAGCACCGGGCGCAGCCCGAACATGGTAAAATCAGTCAAAATCAGTCCTCTCACGGCCTGTCGCAACAGGCGATAGGCCCTTGGAATGCCAAGGGCGGGTTTGGGGGCGCAGGTTATGCGCCGCCCCCCACGCGTGATGTCGGGAAGCATGTTTCGGGCGGTTTGCCCTGCCCACACGGAAAAAATCTGCTCACGCGGCAAAGTGTGGTTGCTTGGCACATGGGCCTGATCTGCCCATAAGTCAAGCTTTATTGCAGTATCGCGCCGCATGCCGAATCGGTTTTGTGCAGCCCTGGGGGGATCACATCGCCTGCCATGGTGGGGGCGGGCGATTGTTCTGCTTTTCGCCTGCGCGGCCGGAACATCCTTATAAATCCGCTATAAATTTCTGCGATGCAGCGCCGCCTTTCGCAAATCTCTTGCGTTTTAAGAGAGCTGTGGCAAAATTTGGCTGTGATGACAGACTTTCTACAACCGCCTCTGTACGCGCAGCCGGCTAAGGAAGACCTGGCTGAACGGCCCGACGGCAATTCCGCCACGGGCAGCGATAATGAGGAGAAGGATCGATGCCGACAGGCACCGTGAAATGGTTTAACACCACCAAGGGCTATGGGTTTATTGCGCCGGCCGATGGTGGAAAAGATGTCTTTGTGCATATCTCTGCGGTAGAGCGTGCGGGCCTTACCGGCCTGGCAGATGACCAGAAGATTGCATATGAATTGCGGGCTGGCCGGGATGGCCGGGAATCGGCAAGCGATCTGAAATTGCTATGAGCCGTACGCCCCTGCGCGGTTTGGCCGAGCAGGGGCATTGTTTCAGGGCGCGGTGAGGGCGGCTTGCACATCTGCCTTCCAGCCAAGATAGTGTTTGCCCTGCGCCCGAATTACCGGGCGTTTCATCACGGTTGGGTGCGCGGCAAGCAGGGTGTGGGCATCTTGCGCGCGGGCGTCATCTGACAATCCGCGCCATGTCGCAGAGGCGCGGTTGATCAGCCCATCCCCAAATTCCGCGAGAAACTCTGCTATCTCTGGCCCTGAAAGGGGCTGGGCGCGGATATCACGAAAGCTGGCTTCTGGCAGGGCCTTCAGGGCTTTGCGGCAGGTATCGCAGGTTTTGATGCCATAGATGATGATGGACAAGGGCTTTCTCCTTTTTTCATGCAGGCTATCCAAACATGCGCGCGGGTTCCAGATGGATACGGCACCAGTTTTCACCCTTTTCCACGTCTGCGATAGCCGTTAAGGCAAGCGCCCATGGCGAAACTGTATTTCCATTATTCCACGATGAATGCCGGCAAATCCACGGTGCTTTTGCAGGCTGCGCATAATTACCGCGAAGGCGGCATGGTTCCGTTTTTGCTGACTGCGGCTTTTGACAATCGTGCAGGGGCGGGGCGGATCGCCTCGCGCATCGGGATCAGTGCGGAGGCACAGACGTTTACCGCTGATACCGATCTGTTCGATCTGTTGCGCAGGCAGCATGCGGCCGGGCCGCTGGATTGCGTTTTCATTGATGAGGCCCAATTCCTGACCAAGCCGCAGGTCTGGCAACTGGCCCGCGCGGTCGATGATCTGCGCGTGCCTGTGATGTGCTACGGCCTGCGAGTTGATTTTCGTGGCCAGAACTGTTTCCCGGCTCCGCCGCGCTGCTGGCACTGTCGGACGAAATGCGCGAGATCCGCACCATCTGCCACTGCGGCAAGAAGGCGACCATGGTGGTGCGGCTTGGCCCCGATGGCGCGGCGCTGCGCGATGGGGCGCAGGTGCAGATTGGGGGGAATGAAACCTATCTGTCGCTATGTCGCAAACATTGGCGCGCGGCGGTGGGGGATGCGCCCGATCAGGGGTGATTGGCCTCGAACAAGGCCAGCGTATCTTGCAAAAAGGCAGTGCGAATCGCCGCACGCTCCATCAGCAATTCATGAAGGGCGCCTTCAAAAATGCGCAACTTGCCCTCTGGCCACTGGCCCATGCGGGCCGAAATGGCGTCTGGAGAGACCAGCATCTCGCGCGTGCCAAGGCCGCAACAGGCAGGCAGGTTTGGCGCAGGCAGGCTTTGCAATGCCGTGGTCTCCAAAGACGCGGCCACCAGCCAACGCAGACTTGGCGCGCCAAGGCGGAGTTCGGGATGCGCCTGAACCTGCGATTGCATCCAGCTATAGGTTTCCAGATCGCCAGATAACTCGTTGTCATCAAACGGATTGTCCCACAGGCGGAATTCAATCCCTGCGCCGGGCACTTCGCGCAGATCCATTTTCACCAGCCGCAAGGCCGCTGTCATGGCATGAACCGCGCGCCGCATTTTGGGTGCAAGTGGCAAGCCCCACATGGGCGCGCTGAAACTGACCGCGCCGGCGGGAAATCCGTCTATAAGCGCGCGCAGCGCAATACAGCCGCCCATGGAATGGGCCAGTACAAAGCGCGGGGCATGCGGCGCGAATGCGTCCAGCGCCGCGCAATAAGCGGCCACATCTTGCTGATACAGCGCGAAATCTGCCACATCGCCCAGCAATGGCTGATCGGGCAGGCGTTGCGACAGCCCTTGCCCGCGCCAATCTATCACAGCCGCGCCATAGCCTGCCTGTGCTAGATCGCCGATAACACGGCCATATTTTTCAATCATTTCGGTGCGGCCGGGGAAGATGGCCACCATGCCCTTTGGCCCGGCAGGCCAAAGCCCGATGCGCACCCTTGTTCCATCTTCTGTCAGAACCCAGACAACCTGTGCCGGCGCAGGCGCTTGGGCGATATCTGCGAAGAATGGTGCCAACATCAGCGCAGCGCCGCGCCCAGTTTCATGACCAGCCCCATATCGCCTTCGACTTTCAGCTTGCCAGACATGAAGGCCGTGGTTGGGTTGATATCCCCCTCGATAATGCCCTGAAATGTTTCCGCGCTGGCAATCATCGTCACTTGTGCGGTCTCATCGCCTGCGCGCACGCCGGTTTCATCCACCATGATCGCCCCAACCCCGGTGATTTCAAATTTCGCTGTCCCCTCAAAGTTGCCATTGAAGCGCGCGCTCAGGGCTGCGATGGCATGGGTCAGGATGTCGCTCATGATTTGCTCCGTTTTGTGATCTTGCGCATATGGATTCGTGCATCAAATACGCTACATTCAGGGTTATGAAAGTTCAGCGCGCCTTTCTCAATCCTTTCATCGCGGTTTTTGCCGCAATACTGGCTTTTGCCCCCGCCACTGCGCAGGATGTCGGCTCCGATGATCAGGTTGCGCAACTTCTGGGAGAGTTACGCGCCCCCGATCAGCAGGGCTGGCAACGCATAGAGCGTCAGATACAGCGCCTGTGGTCGCGCTCCGGGTCTGCCAGTGCGGATTTGCTGCTGCAACGGGGCCAAGATGCCATGCGCCGGGGCGATACCGTGCGGGCGGTAGAGCATTTCAGCGCCGTGATAGATCATGCGCCTGATTTTGCCGAAGCCTATCATGCGCGCGCAATGGCGTGGTTCATGGCGGGCCGTCTGGGGCTGGCGCTGGATGATCTGCAACAGGCGCTGCACCTTAATCCCCAGCATTTTGTCGCACTTGCCGGGCTTGGCCGGATATTCGAGGAACTGAACGCCCCCGATCGCGCGCGCAAAGCCTATGATGCCGCTCATGCTATACATCCCCATCGTGATGACGTAAAAGCCGCGCGAGAGCGGCTGGAGCGGCAGCTATCAGGCACTGAAATTTAGGCAGGCCGGCGGCCGGCCTTTTGGGGGTAGGGCAAATGAATATGCGCGCGCAATCACGCGCTGTTGCGGTTCTGGGGCCTACCAATACCGGCAAAACCCATTACGCGATTGAACGCATGCTGGCCCATCGCACAGGCGTTATCGGCCTGCCGCTGCGTCTGTTGGCGCGCGAGGTGTATGATCGCATTCGCGCCTTGCGCGGCCCCGATTGCGTGGCATTGGTGACGGGCGAGGAACGCATCGTGCCCGACCGCACGCAATATTGGGTCTGCACCGTAGAGGCGATGCCGCTGGAAATTGGCGCGGATTTTGTGGCCATTGATGAAATTCAGCTGTGCAATGATCCCGATCGCGGCCATGTCTTTACCGAACGCTTGCTGACCGCGCGCGGGTTGCATGAAACGCTGTTCATGGGGTCTGACACCATGCGCCCTGCCATTGCCGCCCTTGTGCCGGGTGTGCAGTTCCAGCGCCGCGAACGCATGTCGCAGCTTGGCTATACTGGCAGCAAGAAACTTAGCCGCATGCCCGCGCGCAGCGCAATTGTGGGATTCAGCGTTGAAAATGTCTATGCCATTGCCGAGCTGATCCGCCGCCAGAAGGGCGGTTGCGCTGTGGTGATGGGCGCGCTCAGCCCGCGCACGCGCAATGCGCAGGTGGAACTTTATCAAAATGGCGATGTGGATTATCTGGTGGCGACAGATGCCATCGGGATGGGCCTGAATCTGGATATCAAGCATGTGGCCTTTTCGGCCACGCGCAAATTCGATGGCCGGCGCATGCGCCCGCTTGGCCCGGATGAATTGGCCCAGATCGCAGGCCGCGCCGGGCGCTACCAGAATGATGGCAGTTTCGGGGTAACAGGCGAAGCCAGCCCCCTGCCAGATGAGGTGGTGGAGGCGATTGAAAACCACACATTCCAGCCCGTGCGCAAACTGCAATGGCGCAATGCCAAGCTGGAATTTGGCACGCCGGAGCGGCTGGTGGCCTCGTTGGAATTGCAAACCCATAACGATTGGCTAAGCCGGGCGCGCGATGCCGATGATCTGGTCGCACTGAAAACGCTGCTGGCGCTGCCCGATACCCGCGACAGGCTGCGCGAGGTGCGCGATTTGCGCCTGTTATGGGATGTCTGCCGCGTGCCCGATTTTCGCAGCATCTCGGCGGCAGAGCATGCCGGGCTGTTGGGGCGGGTGTTTGAGTTCCTGCAAGGGCAGGGGCGGATAGACCCGGATTGGCTGGCGCGCAACATCCAGCGCATAGATCGCACCGATGGCGATATCGACGCGCTGTCAAAGCGCTTGGCATATATTCGCACTTGGACGTATATTGCGCAGCGAAAAGGCTGGGTCGATGACGAAAAGCATTGGCGCGAGGCGACGCGCGCTGTAGAAGACCGCCTGTCAGACGCCTTGCACGCGCGGCTGACGCAACGATTTGTTGACCGGCGCACAAGCGTGCTGTTGCGCCGGTTGAAGCAGAAGGAGAGCCTTGTGGCTGAGGTGAACGACAAAGGTGAGGTGACTGTCGAGGGCGAGCTGATTGGCCGTCTGGAAGGGTTCCGCTTCCGGCAGGACAAGACCGCCAGCGCCGATGAGGCAAAGACATTGCGCCAAGCCTCGCTTGCTGCGCTGACGCCGCTTTTCCATCTGCGGGCCGATAAATTCTACAATGCCGCCGATACCGAGTTCGATTTCACCGAACAGGGCGGGCTGATGTGGGGGGATTCGGCCATTGGCAAGCTGGTGAAGGGCGATGATCCCTTGCGCCCGCAAGTGCACGCCTTTGTCGATGACGAGGCCGGGCCGGATGTGGCCGACAAGGTGCGCCGCCGCTTGCAGCATTTCATAGATCGCAAGATCGCCGCATTGTTCGAGCCGCTTTTGAACATGTCGCGCGATGAAACCCTTAGCGGGATGGCGCGCGGTGTGGCCTTTCAGATGGTCGAGGCCATGGGCGTGATAGCCCGCGAACAGATCGCCAATGACATCAAGGCGCTGGATCAGGACGCGCGCGGCATGCTGCGCAAGCATGGTGTGCGCTTTGGCCAATATACGATTTTCCTGCCGCTGCTTCTGAAACCCGCGCCCACACGGTTGCGGCTGGTGCTGCGCTCTTTGGCTGATGGGCTGGATGAATTCCCCGAAAGCCCGCCCCCCGGCCTTGTGACGATCCCCAATATCCGCGAAGTGCCTGCCGCGCATTACCTGATGGCGGGCTACCGCCCGGCTGGCGCGCGCGCGATCCGCATTGACATGCTGGAGCGTCTGGCCGATCTGTTGCGCGCAACCGATAGCCGCGCCGGGTTTGAAGCAACGCCCGATATGCTGTCCATCACCGGCACAACGCTGGAGCAATTTGCGGATTTGATGGAGGGCTTGGGCTACAAGGCCGAAAAAGGCACACGCGCCAAGGCCAAGCCGGAAGCGCCAGTTGTGGCGGAACCCGCAACAACGCCCGACGCATCGGATGAAGCCGAGGGTGCTGCCGCCGAAGCCCCGGCAGAGGATGCGGCAGCCCCAGAAGCGCCAGCAGAAGACGCACTTGAAGTATTCTTCACCTTTACATGGGCACCCCGCCCGCGCCGCGATTCCCGCCCGGAACGCAAGCCGACAGAGGCCCGCAGCACCGATGCGCGCCCCCAGGAAGGCCGCCGCAGTGGCAAGCCGAAGGGCGGCAAGCCGAATGCAGGCAAGCCCGGTGGCGGCAAAGGCAAGGATCGCAAGCCAGAGCAGGCCCGCGATTTCACGGCCAAGCCGCCGCGCAAGCCTGAACGTATTGACCCGGACAACCCCTTCGCCGCTGCGTTGATGGGGTTGAAGCTGAAAGACTGACGGTTGAGTGAAAAGCGCGCCACGCTTCGGCTGGACAAATGGCTTTGGCAGGCGCGCTTTGTCAAATCCCGCAGTCTTGCGGTTGCCCTGATCGAAGGCCCCGGCGTCAAGGTGAATACCAATCGTATTTCCAAGCCCGGCTATGGTGTTGGTGCGGGCGATGTGCTGTCCTTCGCGCTTGGCGCGCGCGTGGTTGTTGTGCGTATTCTGGCGCTTGGAACGCGCCGCGGCCCTGCGCCCGAAGCGCGCCTGCTGTATGAAGACCTCTCTCCCCCGCCCCCGCCACCCGATTTGTCGCGCCCCAAACGCGAAGCGGGGGGGCGCCCCGACAAACAGGCCCGCCGCCGATTTGCCGCAGTGCAGTCACAGGCGCTTGATTGATTGGCAGGGCTGGATTATGTCCCCTCCGAGCCAGGCGCAAATGCGCAGACCAAACGACTGAGGATGATTTCATGACCTATGTGGTGATCGACAACTGCATTGCCTGTAAATACACCGATTGTGTCGAGGTCTGCCCCGTGGATTGCTTCTACGAGGGTGAAAACATGTTGGTGATCCATCCCGATGAATGCATCGATTGCGGTGTCTGCGAGCCCGAATGCCCCGCAGATGCGATCCGCCCCGATACCGAGGCGGATATGGAAAAATGGGTCGAGTTCAACCGCAAATATTCTGAGAAATGGCCTGTCATCATTACCAAGAAAGACCCGCTGCCAGAGGCTACAGAGCGCGATGGAGAGACGGGCAAGCGCGAGAAATATTTCTCCAAAGCCCCCGGCGAGGGCGGCTGAGCCTTCACGCGTCTTTGTTGCGATACTGTTACCAACGCGCTTTGATTCGTGGCTTTTTTGTGGTATAGAATCAATCGTCATAGAAAAACGCCCCAACCCGGCAGTGCTGCCAGCTGCCGTTTTTTTGTCGAAAAGCGAACGGGTCTTGCAGGAAACAAGCTTTCCTGTTGAACCCCTTTTGTTTTCGGTTTTGGGGCCAAAGGGGAAGATGTGAATGTCGAAAGCCAAGAAATCCGAGTTTCGTCCCAATGAGTATGTTGTCTATCCGGCCCATGGTGTCGGGCAAATCATCTCTATCGAAGAGCAGGAAATTGCCGGGCTGAAGCTGGAACTCTTCGTCATCTCCTTCGAGAAAGAGAAAATGACCCTGCGTGTGCCAACCAACAAGGCCGCGACTGTGGGCATGCGCTCGCTCTCTTCTCCTGAATTGGTGAATAAGGCCCTTGCCACGCTGAAAGGCAAAGCGCGCGTCAAGCGCGCCATGTGGTCGCGCCGCGCGCAGGAATATGAGCAGAAAATCAATTCCGGCGATCTGTTGGCCATTGCCGAAGTGGTGCGCGATCTGCACCGCAACGATGATCAGCGCGAGCAGTCCTATTCCGAACGCCAGTTGTATGAAGCGGCGTTGGAGCGCCTGACGCGTGAAGTGGCCGCAGTGGCTGGCGGGGATGAAGCCGTGGCGCAAAAGCAGGTGAATGACATGCTGGTGTCACGCGCCGCCTAAGCCCTTTGCGAAATGCACCCAAAAGCCCGCGCAAGCGGGCTTTTTTCATGGCGCAAAGGCCGATCAAGGGCTTGCCCAAGGGCTTTGGGCTGGTCTAAACACGCGGCCACAGCGCTTTCAGCACGCTAGGGGGTTATCATGGCAGGCCATTCAAAATGGGCGAATATTCAGCATCGCAAGGGGCGCCAGGACAAACTGCGCGCAAAGCTTTTCTCGAAGCTTTCCAAAGAGATAACGGTTGCGGCAAAGATGGGCGATCCTGATCCGGACAAGAACCCGCGCTTGCGGCTGGCGGTGAAGGAAGCCAAGGCCGTTTCCATGCCCAAGGAAAATATCGAACGCGCGATCAAGAAATCCCAAGGCGGGGATGCCGACAGCTATGATGAGATCCGCTATGAGGGCTATGGCCCCGGCGGTGTTGCCGTAATCGTTGAGACGATGACCGACAACCGCAATCGGACTGCCTCGAATGTGCGCTCTATCTTCTCCAAGAATGGCGGAAATCTGGGAGAGACAGGCTCTGTCGCCTTCATGTTCGATCGTAAGGGGCAGGTGATCTATCCGGCGCGGGTTGGGGATGCAGATACGATCATGCTGGCTGCGATCGATGCAGGGGCGGAAGATGTGGAAAGCCTGGAAGATGAGCATGTGATCTGGTGCGCGGATACTGATCTGGGCGCTGTGGCCGCGGCATTGGAAGCCGCGCTTGGGGATGCAGACAGCACCAAACTGATCTGGAAACCCCAAACCACCACAGAGCTTGATCTGGACAGCGCACGCGCCCTGATGAAACTGATTGATGCTTTGGAAGATGACGATGATGTGCAGAATGTTACTGCGAATTTCGAAGTTTCCGATGCAGTGATGGCCGAACTGTAAGACAGAGATCGCCCGCCCCGATTTGCGGCGGGCGATTATATCACGGGCTGCGCCGCGCGGGTCTTTTTGCGCAAGACCGCCTCGCGCCATGTGATGAATACAACCGATCCCATAATCACCACACCGCCTAGAATGACAAAGGCATCCGCAGGCTCTCCGAATGCGACTGCGCCCAGGATTACAGCCCAGACAAGCTGCAAAAAGGTGACAGGCTGCGTGACGGTGACAGGGGCCGCCGCGAAAGCGAGGGTCATGGTATAATGGCCTGCCGTGGCAAAAGCTGCGACAAGGAACAGCCAGAAAATCTGGCTTGCCGTGGGGGGAACCCAGACTGCCCAGGCAAATGGCGCAAGGCAGACTGTCACAGTGATAGACAGCATCGCCACCACCAGTGACGGCGCCATCTGGCCCGACATGACCTTGGCTATCAGATAAGATGCAGCGAAGAAAATGGCTGTGCCGATCATGGCGATATGGCCGGGAGAGATTTCTCGCAGGCCGGGGCGCAAGATGATCAGCGCCCCCAGAAAGGCAATCAGCACTGCAATGACCCGCCGCGCCGCCAGCCTTTCGCCCAGAAAAAGCGCCGCCCCCAAGGTGATATAGATCGGCGAGAGGTAATTCATCGCCGTGACCTCTGCCATCGGGATTTGCGTCATGGCATAAAACCACAAGATCACGCCAAGGGCATGGATCATCCCACGCAGGCCCAACAGGGCCAAAGTGGGGCGGTTGAAAACCTCGCGCCGCAGCGCAGAGATAAGGGGCAGCAGAAAGACCAGCCCCAGCAGATAGCGCAAAAAGGCCGATTGCGCGGCGGGCATGTCATCCCCCAGATATTTGACAAGGGCGGTGACGGCAACAAAGCAAAACCCGGTCAAAACCATCCAGAAAATGCCCAGAAGCGGGCGTTGGGGCGATTTGCTTATCATGTGCAGTATTTCGCATGTCTTGCCGTGTTCGGCAAGCCAAAGCCTCTGCCCTCTATGCGGCCTCGTGCCGTTTGCGCAGTTGCGCATTCACGGCATCGGTAAATTCCACAAGCGAAAAGGGCTTGCCCAGAAAGGCCGCGTTACCGATTCTGGCTTGCGCGGCTATGTGGCTGTCTTCGGCATATCCAGACATGAACAGCACAGGCGTATCGGCAAAGCGCTCGCGGATTTCCATAATCCAGCCGGGGCCGTCCAGGCCGGGCATGATGACATCTGTCACAAAGCAATCGGGCCGGATTTTCGGGTCGCGCAGGATTTCCAGCGCAGCCTCACCGCTTTCGGCGGCAAGCACTCTGTGGCCTTGCAATTCCAAGGCGCGGGCGGCGAAAGACCGTACAGGCGCTTCATCTTCCACCAGCAGGATCAGCGCTTGCGGTGTGGCGCGCACAGATTTTTGCAACAGGGCAGGCGTCTGGCTGTCTGCCTGTTTGGCACCGCGCGGTTGCGCTGCAAAATACAGGGTAAAGGTCGTGCCCACCCCTTCCTCGCTATCCACAAAAATATAGCCGCCAGACTGTTTGACAATGCCGTAGACCGTGGACAGCCCAAGCCCTGTGCCTTCGCCTTGGCGCTTGGTGGTAAAGAAGGGGTCGAAAATCTTGGTCAACAGCGCCTGTGGAATCCCTGTTCCATCATCACTGATCTTGATTTGTGTGTATTCACCGGGCGGCAGTTCTGCCCTGTCGCGCTCTAACCCGTTGGGCAACGGGCAGGCGCGCGTTTCGATCCGGATTTCGCCCCCCATGGGCAGGGCATCGCGCGCATTGACGACCAGGTTCATCAGCACCTGTTCAAATTGGCGCTTGTCAGAGCGGATGGGCGCCACGCCTGCGCCATGGCGCAGGCTGAGTGTAATCTTCTCGCCGACCAGACGGTTTAGCAGGTGGATGACATCATCCATGGTTTCTTGCAGATCAAGTGTGACAAATTGCAGGCTTTGCTTGCGCGACAGCGCAAGCAACTGGCGCACAAGGGCGGCGGCCCGGTTGCAGTTTTGCTGAATTTGCATCAGATCGGGATAATCCGGGTCATGCCGGTCATGGCGCAGCATCAACAGATCACAATGCCCTTCAATGGCGGTGAGAAGATTGTTGAAATCATGCGCAACGCCGCCTGCAAGTTGGCCAATCGCCTGCATTTTCTGGCTTTGGGTAAATTTTGCTTCCAGAGATTTGAACTCCGTCACATCTGACAGGACAGCGACAAGCCCGGTGGTCGCGCTTTGGTCTGTCAGGCACAGGCTGACCTTCAAATAGGTTTCGCTTGCGTTGCGGCTGAGGCGCAGGATTTCGGTACCGCGTGCCACCCGGCGGGTCGAGATATCGCCAATCCATTCGGTGACAGGCCGCCCCAGCCCTTCCAGCACATCGCTGAGCAGGGGCAGTTCCTCTGACCGCAGTTGCAGCAGGCGCCGCGCCTCTTCGTTCAGGGAAAGCAACTGCCCATCGGCATCCAGATGGGCAATGCCGATTGGCAGGTTTTGCGGCTGTATGGCACCGGGGGGGCGGGGGGTGCTCTCTGCTTTGGGTGTGGGAAGAAACAGAAATACTTCTGCATCGCGGGCGGCGGTTTGCAGGCGGATAATCTGTTGCGGCAGTGGCAGATGCGGCGTGTCCAGCCATGTCGCAAGCCCAACCTCCGGCAGTTTGCGCGAAAAGAGCATATCCAGCCGAAAGGGCATGTCACCAAGGCGCATGCGCAAATCCGGGCTGGCATAGCTGAGCCGCCCATCGGCTGCGAAATGCAGCATCTGGAAGGGCAGGGCGTCGCGCCAATCTGTGACGCGCGGCAGGGTGATGCGCCATAAAAGCTGATCGGGGCCAAATCCTTCAACGTGATAGATGCGTTGGTGTCCGGGCAGATCATGGTTATGGCTGGCGCTTCCCGCTTCCCGCGCGCGGGCGTGCAATGTCTGGACAAAGCTTTCGGGTTCCGTGTGCCAATCCGCAAGCGCAAGTGTGAGCCGATCGCCGGCTTGCAGGGCACACCGTTCAGTTGCTGTGGCGTTGCACCATAAAACAACGCCATCATCTGCCCCGACCAGCGCGCAGGCTTGCGGGTTTTGGCCCAAAAGCTGGTCGAGTTGCGCGCTATCGCGTGCCGCCAGCCAGCGCGCATGGCCCCCCAATGCAAGGCCCAGTGCGGCCAGCAGCAGCAAAGACACACCTGCCAAAGCCACTGTCATGGCCACCACCGGTACAAGCGGCAAAAAGGCGGCCATGCCGCAGAAAGCCAGCCCTGCAAGCCCTGTCACCCAAAGGCTGTTGCGGTTCATGCGGCCCAGATAGGCACCAGTATCTTGCCAGAACGCGCTGAAATCGTAAATTGCCACCTATCCACCCTGTGAAACGCGCTTGGATCAAATCAAACAGTGCTTAAATAAAAATGAAGATACAGAGGGTCGGGCAGGATGGCAATCTGGCTGTCGCTCAGCGATTGGTGGATGTATTGCGCAGCACGGCCAGATAAAACCCGTCGCCGCCATCCCGTAGTGTCAGGCGCAGTTCGGTTTCCAGCACAAATTCTGGCGCGCTGCGCAGGAATTGGGCAATCTGAAGCCCATTCTCGCACCCCAGAAGCGAGCAGGTGACATAGGCCAAGGCGCCCGCAGGTGCGACATGGTGACGGGCTTTTTGCAAAATATCGGCCTGCATGTGTTGCAACTCTGCCAGCCGGGCGGGGGTAAGCCGCCATTTGGCATCCGGGCTGCGCCGCCAGCTGCCAGAGCCAGAACAGGGCACATCTGTCAGCACAAGATCAAATCTGCCGCGTGGCGTTTCGGCAAGCGCAATGGCTGCGCCTGCGCGCGCCGCGCGTGCTGGCAGATCCCGCATGCGCGCGGGTGCGGCATCATGCGCCGTGACAGAGGCCCCAAGTGCGGCCATCGCCAGCGACTTGCCCCCGCCACCCGCACAGTAATCCAGCACATGCGCCCCGCGCAGGGACGGCAAGGCCATGATCACGGCTTGCGAGGCCACATCCTGCAAATCTGCCAGCCCGTCCAGATAGGCCGCGCTGGCTTGCACCGCGCGGGCATTCGCCGTCACTTCCAGCGCAGTGGCGGCAAGGGGGTGGGGCTGGGTTGCGATACCTTCTGCGGCCAGCGCGCGCTGCAAACGCTCAACTGTGATGCGCGCGGCATTTGCGCGCAAAAACACAGGCGCACGCTGGCGCAAGGCTTGCAGGACAGGGGCGAAATCCGCGCCAAGGCTTGTGCGCAACTCTGCCTCCAGCCAGTCGGGGCAGTCCAGCGCTATGGTTTCAGGCGGAAGGGGCGGGATGAAACTGGCTTCTTGCGGTGTTAGCGGCGCAGGCGCGTGGCCTATGCCTGTGAAGATTTCGCCCGGCGCATGGCCCGCAGCGCGCAGGCCCCCAAGGATCAGCCCGCGCCCTGTCTCCGCCCCGCCCAGATGCGCGAAGGAGCGTTTGCAGCGCAAGGCGTCAAAGACCAGATCGCGGATTGCCGCGCGATCTTTGGAACCCGCAAAGCGGCTGGCGCGCCCCCAGGATGTGAGCGCCTGCTCAGCTGCGCTGCCAGAAAGGATGCGATCCAGGATGTCGATGGCGGCCTGGTGGCGGGCGGCAGGGGTCATGCGGTGTCTTTCCGGTCTGGTGTGCTGGCGCTGCTCTACCAGCTTGGGCGCGCCGGGGGAAGCCGGGGCCGCCTGCAGGGGCGCCCGCCCACCCACCCTGTCGGGGCCGCGCTGCGCGCGCCCCCTCGCGCCCCTGCAGGCGGCCCCTTGCGCGCCAATCTAACGTTGGGGCGGGATGGAATAGGTCAGCGAGGCGCGCGCAACAGGTTTGTCACTGCCCTCCGAGAAGATCAGGCATTCGCCCACGGCCAGCGCGCGCCCCAGCTTCAACAGCCGTGTTTCGCAGATCAGATCCACCCCCGCCGCGGGCTTGCGCATGAAATCTATCGCGCAATTTGTGGTCACACTGAGCGCCTTTGGCCCGATCATCGCCAGAATCGCCAGATAGACCGACACATCGGCAAGGGCGAACATGGCCGGGCCGGACACTGTGCCGCCGGGGCGCAGGTGGCGTTCATCCTGCACCAGCCGCACGGTAAGCTGCATGGGGGCGGCAGAATCGATTGTGAACATTCCTGCCACTTGCGGGAATTCTGCCGCAAGAAAGCTTTCAAGTGCGTCACGATCCATTTGCATTGGCATCTCCGGGATTGGGCTTTTCCTGAACTTGGTATCATCTTACATTCGGGCGAACAGGGGAGGGTTTGCAAGATGGATACCGATATTCTGACATGTGACGTGACGGCAGGGGTGGCGCGGCTGGTGATGAACCGCCCCGCCAAACTGAATGCGCTGTCGGATGCGATGCTGGCGGCGCTGAAAGCGCGCTTGCAGGCCATCTCCCTGGATAACACGATCAAAGTGGTGATCCTTGCAGGGGCGGGAAAGGCATTTTGTGCGGGCCATGATCTGGCGGAAATGCAGGCCGGGCGCGCACAGTCTGACAAGGGCGCGGCCTATTTCGCCGATCTGTTCGGGCGCTGCGCCGAGGTGATGCAGATGATCCCGGCCTTGCCCCAGCCCGTGATTGCCCAAGTGCACGGCATTGCCACGGCGGCGGGCTGCCAGTTGGTCGCGTCTTGCGATATGGCGGTGGCCTCGGAGGGCACGCGCTTTGGGGTGAATGGGGTCAATATCGGGTTGTTCTGCTCTACGCCCATGGTGGCGCTGTCGCGCAATATCCCGCGCAAGATGGCATTTGAAATGCTGACAACCGGGCAGTTCATCTCTGCCAACCGGGCCGAGGCCTTGGGGCTGGTCAACCGTGTTGTTGCCCCAGAGGCTTTGGATGACGAGACAGAGGCCTTGGCCCGGATGGTGGCAGAGAAACTGTCTGCGGCCGTGCGTATTGGCAAATCGGCTTTTTATGCGCAAACCGAAATGGGGCTTGCAGAGGCTTATGATTATACCGGGGCCGTGATGGTGGAAAACATGCTGTGGCGCGATACGGATGAAGGGATTGCGGCCTTTCTGGACAAGCGCAAGCCCGATTGGGCGCAGTAGCGCCAGCGAGCGTCTTCGCTTAGTGTTGCCGCTCTGCCCGCGCCGCGCGCTGGCGCGCACCCAGCGCGGCAATGACAGAGGCGCGCGAGATTTGCCCGATGATCTGGCCCGCTTCGCGCACGGCCAGCGCATCTGTCTGGCCATCGAACATATCCATTGCGCTGCGGATGGGCATATCCCAAGCCACCTCTGGCGCAGGCGTGGGGGTGCTGACAGGCTCCAGCGCATCACGCGCGCGCAGCACGCCCAGCGGGTTCATATTCGCGACAAAATCGGCTACATAGTCTGTGGCGGGATTGGCGAATATCTCTGACGGTGTGCCACACTGGATAATCCGCCCCCCTTCCATAATGGCAATGCGATCGCCAATCTTGAAAGCTTCATCCAGATCATGGCTGACAAAGATAATCGTGCGCTTCAACCTCGCCTGCAATTCCAGCAATTCTTCTTGCAGCCTTGTGCGGATCAGGGGATCAAGTGCGGAGAAGGGTTCATCCATAAGCAAGATCGGCGCTTCGGTTGCGAAGGCGCGCGCCAGCCCGACACGCTGTTGCATCCCCCCCGACAGGGCGCTGACAGGCTGATCGGCCCATTGGGACAGCCCCACAAGCTCTAGCTGCGCCTCTACCTTGGCGCGCCGCTCTGCCCGGCCCAGCCCTGCCAGTTCCAGCCCAAGCCCCACATTCTCGCGCACCGAACGCCACGGCAACAGGCCGAATTGCTGAAACACCATGGCCACGGTTTTCAGCCGCAGATCGCGCAGCTTGGCGCGGCTGGCCTTGGGCACAGAGACAAGCCCCGCGCCATCATTGACCAGCACATCCCCGCGCGCGATGGGGTTCAGCCCATTGACCGCGCGCAGCAATGTGGATTTACCAGAACCCGACAGGCCCATCAGCACCACGATCTCGCCCTCGGCCACATCAAGGCTGCAATCATGCACCCCCAACACATGCCCCGTGGCGCGCTTGATCTCTTCGCGGCTTTGGCCTGCATCCATCAGGCCAAGCGCGCGGGCAGGGTTGCGGCCAAAGACGATAGAGACATTTTCAAACCGGACAGCAGGTGTGCTCATCGTTTCACCTCTATGCGCAACATGCGATCCAGCATGATGGCCACAGCCACAATCACGGCCCCCGCTTCAAAGCCCAAGCCCGCATTCACAGTGTTCAGCGCCCGCACGATAGAGACGCCCAAACCCGGCGCGCCCACCAGCCCCGCAATCACCACCATGGAAAGCGAGAGCATGATGGTCTGGTTCAGCCCCGCCATGATCTGCGGAAAGGCATAGGGCAATTCGACCTTCAGAATGCGTTGCGCCGTGGTCGCGCCAAAGGATGTGGCGGCCTCTGACAGCGCTTTGGGGGTAGAGCGGATGCCAAGCTCTGTCAGCCGGATCGCGGCGGGCATGGCGAAAATCACCGTCGCCACCAGCCCCGGAACCATGCCCAAGCCAAACAGAACCAGCACGGGGATCAGATAGACAAAGACCGGCAAGGTTTGCATCAGATCGAGAACAGGTGTCAGCGCCCGGTAAAAGCGCGGGTGATGGGCGGCATATATCCCCAGCGGCACGCCAACCCCCATACACACAACGCAAGCGGCAAGAACCAGCGTCAGGGTTTGCATGGTCAGCATCCAATAGCCCTGATTAAGCGCAAACAGCAGACACAGTGCCACAATGACAACTGGGGCAATCTTGCGCTGCAATATCCATGTGACCCCGCAAAACGCTGCAATTACGGCAAAGGGATGGGGCGTTTGCAGCGCAGCCCCCAATAGCCCGATCATGCCGCGCAGGCTGGCTTCGATCCCGTCAAAGGCGGTGATGAACGTATCTTGCAGCCAGTCAAAGGCATTGGCCACAACGCGCCCGACCGGGATTTTTGCATCAAGAACGGCTTGTGTAAAACGGTCAGACACGGTGCGCACCCCTTGCCAAAGCTGCACCGGCCCCGCGCAATCTTCGGGGCCGATGCACGATGCTGTCAGTCAAGTGACGCGAGCACGGCATCCAGCGCCGCGCCCCCATCGCGGGTGGTCACACCCGCCAACCACGGCCCAAGCGCGTCACGATTTGCCGAAAGCCATGTTTGTGCGGCCAGTTCCGGGGCAATGCCATCATCAAGGATTGCGCCCATGATCTCGTTTTCCATTTCCAGCGTGAATTCCAGATTGTTCAGGAACGCGCCCAGATTGGGGCATTCTGCCACCAGCCCCGCACGGGTATTGGTATAGACTTCGGCGCCCCCGAAATCGGGGCCAAACCAGTCATCCCCGCCAGCAAGATAGGTCATCTCGAAGCTGGCATTCATCGGGTGGGGCGCCCAGCCCAGAAAGATCACAGGCTCTCCGCGGCGCTCTGATCGGGCAATCTGCGCCAGCATCCCTTGTTCAGAGCTTTCGACAACCTCGAACCCTGCCAGCCCAAAGGCATCTGCCGCTATCATGTCAAGGATCAGGCGGTTGCCATCATTGCCCGGCTCTATGCCGTAAATGCGGTTTTCCAAGGCATCTGCATGGGTGGCGATATCTGCAAAATCTGCAATCCCAAGCGCTGCGCCATGGCTGTTGGTGGCCAGTGTGTATTTCGCGCCTGCAAGGTTGCGGCGCACTACTTCCACAGTGCCAGCTTCGCGGTAGGGGGCGATATCGGCCTCCATCGTTGGCATCCAATTGCCCAGAAACACATCCACATCGCCATTGGCCATGGAGGTATAGGTCACAGGCACGGACAACACCAAGGTTGTCGTCTGATAGCCCAAAGCATCCAGAATCGTGGTAGCCACGGCAGTGGTGGCGGTGATATCCGTCCAGCCCACGTCTGAAAATGTCACAGCATCGCAATCGGCAAATGCAGGCGCGGCGGCAAGGCTGGCGACCAAAGCCAGCGGGGTAAAGCGTAGGGTCATTCTCTCTCTCCCGGTTATGGTCATTTTTATTGATTGACCAATCAATAAACAATCGGCTAGTCATCGCGCAACGAAAAACTCACGTCCCGCTGCGAGGTGACAATGCCAAAGCTTGGAATGGAACCTATCAGGCGTGACGCATTGATCAAGGCTGCGATTGTCGAGATCGGGCAGGTGGGGTCTTTGGATGTCACGGTCAGCCGGATTGCCAAACGCGCGGGCATGTCCTCGGCGCTCGCGCATCACTATTTCGGATCGAAAGAACAGATGTTTCTGGCGGCCATGCGCCATGTGCTGTCTGTCTATGGCGCTGAGGTGCGCGGGGCCTTGCTGGCAGCGGAAAGCCCGCGCGCGCGGCTGCGTGCGTTGGTGCTGGTGTCCTTCTCTGGCAGCAATTTCCGGCGCGAGGTGGTGGCGGCATGGCTGAATTTCTATGTCATGGCCCAACGCCAGCCCGATGCCGCGCGGCTGTTGCGGCTGTATCAGGCGCGGTTGCGCAGCAATTTGCGCCATGCGCTGCGCGGGCTTGGGGCCAGGCAGGCCGCAGGATTGGCCGAAGGGATCGCGGCGATGATTGACGGGGTTTACCTGCACGAGGCCCTTGGCACGGGCGAGCCGGATGGCAAACGCGCGGCCCAGCAAGTTTTGGGCTGGATCGAGGCCGCATTGGAGGGGGCGCAGACATGAGAGCACAACCGCAAGCCAGCCATTTCATTGGCGGCGCATTTGTCGAAGATCGTGGCGGGGAAAGTTTTGAAAGCCGCTATCCGGCCACGGGAGAGGTGATCGCACAGTTGCACGCAGCCACGCCAGAGGTGATTGACCGCGCGCTGGCCGCGGCACAGGCGGCCCAAGCCGAATGGGCGGCGCGCCCCCCGGTAGAGCGCGGGCGCATTTTGCAGCGTGCCGCTGCCCTGATGCGGGCACGCAATCGCGAATTGTCAGTGCTGGAAACGCTGGATACAGGCAAACCCTTGCAGGAAACGCTTGTGGCCGATGCGGCCTCTGGCGCAGATGCGTTGGAATATTTCGCAGGCTTCGCCGCCACAGTCACAGGCCAGACCATCCCGCTTGGGCGCGACATGGCCTATACGCAGCGCCTGCCTTTGGGCCTGTGTGCAGGGATAGGTGCGTGGAATTATCCCATTCAGATCGCCTGCTGGAAGGCCGCCCCCGCGCTGGCCTTTGGCAATGCGATGGTGTTCAAACCCTCGGAACTTACCCCGCTTTCTGCGCTGGCCTTGGCCGAAATCCTGACAGAGGCGGGCTTGCCTGACGGGCTGTTCAACGTGGTGCAGGGCATGGGCGATGTTGGGGCGGCGCTGGCCTCTGATCGGCGTGTGGCGAAAGTGTCGCTGACGGGTTCGGTGCCCACCGGGCGCAAGGTCTATGCCGCCGCAGCCGCGGGGTTGAAAGCGGCGACGATGGAATTGGGCGGAAAATCTCCGCTGATCCTCTTTGAGGATGCCGATATCGAGAATGCCGTGGGCGCGGCGATGCTGGCGAATTTCTATTCCTCCGGGCAAATCTGTTCCAATGGCACTCGGGTTTTCGTGCATCGTGCGATCAAGGCCGCGTTTCTGGAGCGGCTGGTGGAGCGCACAAGCAAGATCGTGCTGGGTGACCCGCTGGACGAGGCCACGCAAATGGGGCCGTTGGCAAGCGCTGGGCAGATGGAAAAGGTGCTGGGCTATATCAACGCAGGCAAAGCCAGCGGCGCCCGGCTGGTTTGCGGGGGGGCGCGTGTGGGCACAGAAGGCAGTTTCGTGCAACCCACTGTTTTTGCCGATGTGCATGATGATATGATCATCGCGCGCGAGGAAATCTTTGGCCCTGTCATGGCAGTGCTGGATTTCGAGGATGAGGGTGAGGTGATCGCGCGGGCCAATGCCACCCAATACGGGCTTGCAGCCGGGGTATTCACCCGCGATTTCGCGCGGGCCCACCGGGTGATCGGCCAATTGCAGGCGGGAACATGCTGGATCAATGCCTATAATCTGACACCTGTGGAAATGCCCTTTGGCGGGGTCAAAGCCTCTGGCCTTGGGCGTGAAAACGGGCATGCGGCCTTGGAGCATTATACGCAGCTGAAATCCGTTTATCTGGGGCTTGGCGATGTCGATGCGCCTTACTGAACCGGCGTAATCCAGCGGCCGCGCCCCCTTGGGGCGCGAAGAGATACATGTGGCGTGGCGTGCCGCCACGCGGCGCGCAATCCAAAGCGCAGTGTCAGAAGGGTGAAGATGCAAGAGGCCGATTACATCATCGTGGGCGCAGGCTCTGGCGGTTGTGGCGTGGCCTACAGGCTGGCCGAGGCCGGACATTCGGTGATTGTGCTGGAGGCTGGCGGCAGCGATTTCGGCCCCTTCATCCAGATGCCCGGCGCGCTGTCCTACCCCATGAATATGCGCCGCTATGACTGGGGTTTTCAGACCGAGCCGGAGCCACATCTGGGCGGGCGGGTGCTGGCCTGCCCGCGCGGGCGGGTGATTGGCGGGTCGTCCAGCATCAATGGCATGGTCTATGTGCGCGGTCATGCCCGCGATTATGACCACTGGGCCGAGATGGGCGCGCAGGGCTGGGCTTATGCCGATGTGCTGCCCTATTTTCAGCGCATGGAAAACTGGCATGGCGGCGATGCGTCCGAATGGCGGGGGCAAGGCGGCCCTGTCCATGTCAGCCGGGGTGCGCGTGACAACCCGCTATTTGATGCCTTTATCGCGGCAGGTGCGCAGGCGGGATACCCTGTCACACCAGATTACAATGGCGCGCAGCAAGAAGGCTTTGGCGCTATGGAGGCCACGATTTTCGAGGGCCAGCGCTGGTCTGCCGCGCGCGCCTATCTGCGCCCCGCCTTGGCCACGAAACGCGCCCGGCTGGTGCACGGAGAGGCCGCGCGCGTCATGTTCGATGATGCACACCGCGCCATTGGCGTGGAACTGACCGATGGCCGCATTCTGCACGCGCGCGCCGAGGTGGTGCTTGCGGCATCGTCCATCAATACGCCCAAGATTTTGATGCTGTCAGGCATCGGGCCGGGGGCGCATCTGGCGGAACATGGGCTGGCGGTGCGCGCTGATCGCCCCGGCGTCGGGCAGAATTTGCAAGATCATCTTGAGCTATATCTGCAATATGCCGCAAGTCAGCCGATCACGCTGTATAAATACTGGAACCTGCCGGGCAAAGCGTGGGTGGGGGCGCAATGGCTGCTGGCACGCAAGGGGCCGGGGGCATCCAACCAGTTTGAAGCCTGCGCTTTCATCCGCTCGCGCGCGGGAATTGATTATCCTGATATCCAGTACCACTTCCTGCCCATTGCCGTGCGCTATGATGGCCGCGCCGTTGCGGAAGGGCATGGGTTTCAGACCCATGTCGGGCCGATGCGTTCCAAAAGCCGGGGCTGGGTGAAACTGCGCTCCAACCGGGCCGAAGATGCACCGCGCATCTGTTTCAACTATATGAGCGACCCGGAAGATTGGCAGGATTTCCGCGCCTGTATCCGGCTGACGCGCGAGATCATGGGGCAGGCGGCCTTTGCGCCCTATCTGCGCCATGAAATCCAGCCGGGGCCGGGTGTGCAAGATGACCCTGCGCTGGATGATTTCATCCGCGCCCATGTGGAAAGCGCCTATCACCCCTGCGGCACGGCGCGCATGGGGCGGCGCGACGATCCGTTGTCAGTGGTTGATCCTGAGGGTCGCGTCATTGGCGTGGAGGGGCTGCGCGTTGCTGACAGCTCTGTGTTTCCGCGCATCACCAATGGCAATCTGAATGCGCCATCCATCATGGCGGGCGAGAAGATTTCAGACCATATCCTTGGCCGCCACGCGCCTGCCGCAAATTTGGAACCTTGGGTGCATCCAGACTGGGCACAGGCGCAGCGGTAGCGTTGTTTCAAGGCGCAGAAGGACAGGCCGAGGCGTTGGTTTTTGCCATCCTTGCGGACATTCTTTTTACAAATTGACGTTTTTTTAGCTTCCGCCCTGCAATTTGACGCTTGAGCAGTGCGGGATTGCGGTTTGATGGCTGGGTATGAAACCTTGAACACGGAAGTGGTGTCATGGATTACCACAATCTTGCTGCTTGGGACGTTGATCCTTGCTGTGAACATGCGTGCGCGGGCGCTTGATCCCTGCACATTCACGGGGCTTGCCTATATCCTTGCCGCAAACCTGTTTCTTTTTGTTTCGTCCATCACACCTGCCTTTGACCGCTTTCTGCCCGATGCGGTTTTCAAGCTGAGTCTTGTCATCGCCATGCATGCGGTGATCGTGTTGGGATTTGTGGGGGTTTTGCGCGGAATGGGCCGGGCGGTTTCGCTGTTGCCGATACTGCCTGTTTCGACGGTGATTATCGGATTGCAGATCGGGGCTGCGTATATGCATGCAGCTGACCAGACCCATGTTCTGATCGCGACGCTGGGCAATGGGATATTGTCGGCAATTTTTGCGGTGCTTCTGGCCCGCGCGGTTGTCTCTTTCAGCCGTCAACTGGTCTTGCTGGTTGTAATGCCCTTCGTGACAATCAGCCTTGTTTATGCGCTGCGTCTGGGCGGTGTTGTTTTGGCGTTGCCGGATCATTTACTGGCAGTCGGGGTTCTGTTCACCGGGCTTGTCCTGACATTCGCGCTGATGGTCTGGTGCTTTACCCTTCAAACATTTGGCAATGTCCGTTTGGCGCAAAGCTTGTCGGCAGAGCGCGCGCGCGCGCAGGATGCCAATAAGATGAAATCACGCTTTCTGGCCAATATGAGCCATGAAATCCGCACGCCGCTGAACGGTGTTCTGGGCATGGCGCAGGTTCTGGATGATGGGCGCTTGGAAAATGACCAGCGTGAAATGGTGCACATCATCATCGATAGTGGCGAGACGCTGTTGAAATTGCTCGATGATATCCTTGACCTGTCAAAAGTAGAGGCAGGCAAGCTGGAATTGGAACAGATGCCCTTCGCCCCGCGCGATTTGATCCGGGGGTGCGCCAAGCTGCATGGCCTGCGGGCCGAATCGCAGGGAATAACTCTGAGCGTGGAGCTTGGTTCTGGGTTGAATGGCATGTGGCTGGGCGACAGGCACAGGTTAACCCAGGTTCTGAACAATCTATTGAATAACGCCATAAAGTTCACGCCCGAAGGGGGGGTGCGGATTGTGGCGGATATAAGGCCACGACCCGCGCAATCAGACCAGGAGGATAACCAGGACTGGATGCTCGAAATCTCGGTTATAGATACAGGGATAGGCATGCATCCCGATCAACTTTCGCGCATATTCGCAGATTTCACCCAGGCTAATGAGACGATTTCGCGCCAGTTTGGGGGCACCGGGCTTGGCCTTTCGATCACACATAAACTGTTGGAACTTATGGGGGGGGGGCGTGCGCGCTCAAAGCCGCGTGGGCGAGGGTTCCAGCTTTCATATCTGGCTGCCCACACAGCGCTGGACAGAGCCTGTGGCCGCGCCGGGTGATTTTGAACCGACCGAACACATGTGTCCCAAAACCCTAGCACAATCCCCCAGTGATGTGGCACCACGGGAATTGGCCGGGCTGCGGATACTTTTGGCAGAGGATAACAAGACGAATCAGAGGGTTATCGCGGCAATGCTGCGCAAGACCGGGGTTGAACTGGTTATCGTGGACAATGGCCTTCGCGCGGTAGAATTAGATGACGCCATTGCTGCCGGCGCGCTGCCCGATTTCGATATCTTTCTATTTGATATCCAAATGCCGGAAATGGATGGGCCGGACGCTTTTGCGCTGATCCAGAGTAACCGCCAAGCCCAAGGCCGCCCGCTTGCCCGTGCTGCGGCGCTGACAGCAAATGCGCTGCCAGAGCAACGGGCAGAATACTTGCAGGCCGGATTTGTAGAATGCCTGAGCAAACCTGTTCAAAACAAAAGGCTGGTTGCCTTTCTGAAACAGTTTGTCCGTTCGCCCGCTGGCGATGCCAATTCCGGGGAAATGTGAAAAATCCTTGGGCACGCGCCGATCATGATCCCCTGAGGCGGTGCAGTTTTGGCCTTCGGGGCGAAAGGGTGCTGATTGCGCCGGCTTTACGGTTCGCCTGTGCCCCTTCACACAGGGGCAGAAATTCTGATACGCGCAGAGCAGAAAAAACCCCCGCAGGCCAAGCCTTTCGGGGGTTAATTCATCCGGCGGGGCAGGCCCCGCCGTCTTTCGGCCCAGTCAAATCAGACCATACCTTCGCGTTGCGCCTTTTTGCGCGCCAGTTTGCGCGCACGGCGGATCGCTTCAGCCTTCTCGCGCGCCTTCTTCTCGGAGGGCTTCTCGAAATGCTGCTTGAGCTTCATTTCACGAAACACACCTTCACGCTGGAGCTTCTTCTTCAGCGCACGAAGGGCCTGATCGACATTGTTGTCACGAACCGATACCTGCATGTGGTTTTCACCACCTTTCTAGGTTAAAGTTGATCGAATAGCAGGAAGCGTTCGGTTATCAGACGCCCGGCGCTATGTCTAGGGCTACCGCCATAGCCCAAAGGAAAACGGAGAGTGCGATGACAGACCTCAGCGACGCAATATTGGACGCAGCCCTTTTGCATGTGCCATTTGATGGCTGGAGCGATGCCGCGCTGAAAGCGGCTGCGGCCGATTGCGGGATTGATCTGGCCACAGCGCGCACAGTCTTTCCGCGGGGCGGGGTTGATCTGGCGCTTGCCTATCATCGGCGCGGCGATGCGGCCATGGCCGCGCGCCTATTGGCAGAGGATCTGGGCCAATTGCGCTTTCGTGACCGGATCGCCCTGGCTGTGCGCTACCGGCTGGAAGCGGCCGAGGATCGCGAGCTTGTGCGCCGGGGAACCACCCTGTTCGCGCTGCCGCCCTATGCGGCAGATGGCGCAGGCGCCATCTGGGGCACAGCAGATCTGATCTGGAACACCCTTGGCGATACATCGCAAGATTACAACTGGTACACAAAACGCGCCACGCTGGCGGGGGTGTATTCGGCCACCGTTTTGTTCTGGCTGGGCGATGACACACCGGGCGCACAGGCGACATGGTCATTTCTGGATCGCCGTATAGACGGGGTGATGCAGTTTGAGCGGATAAAAGGCGCGCTGGCCAAAAACCCGCTTGCCCGCGCGGCCCTTGCCGGGCCGCGTGCGCTGCTCTCTTGTCTGAAGGCGCCAGCGCGCGCAGCGCAAACTGATCTGCCCGGTTATCTGCACCCGAAGACACCCCAACAGGGTTGACGCGCCCGCAATCTCGCCGCAGGTTGCGCCGCAATGCGAACAGGCGAAAAGGGGCAGGCCATGGCGGTAGGGGCAGAAGTTGTCACATGGTATCAAGGGCAGTGGCACAAGGGCAATGCGCCGATCATCGGCGCGGCAGATCATGCCGCTTGGCTTGGCTCTCAGGTCTTTGATGGTGCGCGCCAATTTGAAGGCCGGCGCCCCGATCTGGATTTGCACGCGGCGCGCATTATCCGCTCTGCGCAAGCGATGGGGATGATCCCGCCTGTGGATGCGGAAGCCGTCCAAGGGCTGCTGGAAGAGGGCTGCAAATTGTTTGCCCCCGATGCTGCCCTTTACCTGCGCCCGATGATGTGGGCGCGCGAATCCACCCCCGGCATCATAGATGCCGTGGCCGATAGCACCGGCTTTGCCATCTGCATAGAATCCCTGCCCATGCCCGTGCCCGGTGCATTTTCTTTGACGGTTTCGCCCTTTTGCCGCCCCCGCCCCGATATGGCCCTGACAGAGGCCAAGGCAGCTTCGCTTTATGCCAATAACGCGCGCATCATGGCCGATGCCCGCGCGCGCGGTTTTTCCAATGCGCTGTCACTGGATGTGAATGGGCATGTGGCCGAAACCGCCTCTACCAATGTGTTCATGCTGCGCGACGGGGTGGTGTTTACGCCGGTTCCGAATGGGATGTTCCTGAACGGAATCACGCGCCAGCGCGTGATCGGGCTGTTGCGCGCCGATGGGATAGAGGTGGTCGAAACATCCCTGACGCTTGAGGATTTTGAAGCGGCAGAGGAAATTTTCGTAACAGGCAACATTGCCAAGGTGATGCCGGTTTCGCGTTACAAGGAGCGTGATTTGGGCATATCGAAAATCGGTGAACGGGCGCGCGCGCTCTATTGGGATTATGCGCTGTCGGCCTGCTGAGACTGCAAAAGGGGGAAGCCAATGGATTTGCCAGACACAATGCGCGCGATAGAGATTGCCCAACCGGGCGGGCCAGAGGTCTTGCGCGAAACCACGCGCCCTGTGCCGGTGCCGGGCGCGGGGCAAGTGGTGATCCGTCTGGCTTATGCGGGTGTAAACCGGCCCGATGCGCTGCAACGCGCGGGTGCCTATGATCCGCCCCCCGGCGCAAGCGATCTGCCGGGGCTGGAAGGGGCGGGCACGATTGTGGCCCTTGGCGCCGGTGTGACGCGCTGGCAAATCGGCGATCAGGTTTGCGCACTCTTTCCCGGCGGGGCCTATGCGGAACATGCGCTGACAGATGCAGGCCAGGTGCTGCCTGTGCCCGAAGGAATGGGCCTGCGCGAGGCCGCCTGCCTGCCAGAGACGTTTTTCACGGTCTGGTCTAATGTCTTCATGCGCGGGGGCTTGCAGGCGGGAGAGCGGTTTTTGGTGCATGGCGGATCATCCGGCATTGGCACAACTGCCATCCAGTTGGCACATCTTTTTGGCGCGCGGGTGTTCACCACTGCCGGATCGGCCGAGAAATGCGCGGCCTGCATGGCCTTGGGGGCCGAGCGTGCCATAAATTACCGGGACGCCGATTTTGTGGAAGCGATGCAGGCAGAGGGCGGCGCGAATCTTATCCTTGATATGGTTGGAGGGGACTACCTGCCGCGCAACCTGCGCGCCCTGGCCGAAGATGGGCGGTTGGTGCAGATTGCCTTTTTGCAAGGCCCGAAAGTGGCAGTCAATTTCGCCCCCCTGATGATGCGGCGCTTGAGTATAACAGGCTCTACCCTGCGGCCCCAGTCTGATGCGGCTAAGGCCGCCATCGCTGCCCAGCTTGAGCGCATGGTCTGGCCGCATCTGGCGGCAGGCCGGGTGGCCCCGGTAATGGATAGCGAATTTTCGCTTGCCGATGTGGTGAAGGCGCATGAGCGACTGGAAAGCTCTGCCCATATCGGTAAAATTGTGCTGGCCATTGCGCCATGATCTGCGAGGCAGCGGCCAGTATTTTCATCAATCAGCGCGAATTTGATTAAATTTAAAGCGCAAATTTGAGAAGCGGTCTTGCCAAAGCACTGCTTTATCTTGTCGTATAAGCCTTATGAACACGTGTGGCGGCAGGGCTGGCAACAAGCCCGCCTGCGCCCAGACAGGGAGAATGAAATGACAAAACATGGCCCTAAACTTCTGGTTCTTGGCAGCGTGTTTGCGCTGCAAGCCGGGCTGGCCCATGCAAACAGCATCAATGTTTTCAATTGGTCAGATTACATCGCGCCCGATACGATTGAAAAATTTACCGCCGCCACCGGGATAGCCGTCAATTATGACGTGTTCGATTCGAACGAGACGCTGGAAGCGCGCATGCTGGCAGGCTCCTCCGGTTTCGATATCGTGGTTCCGACGTCGGATTACATGCAGCGCCAGATCATGGCCGGGGTGTATCAGCCCTTGAACCGCGATCTTCTGCCCAATCTGGAAAATATGGATGCGGATCTGATGGCCCTCGCTGCGGCCTTTGATCCGGGCAACGAGCATTCGGTCATCTATCTGTGGGGCACAACCGGGATCGGCTACAATACCGAAGCCGTTGCCGCGCGTCTGGGCGCGGATTATGAGGTCGATAGCTGGTCACTGATGTTTGATCCCGAAAAAGCGGCGCTGTTCGAGGATTGTGGCATTGCCTGGCTGGATACGGAAAAAGAAATCATCCCTGTCGCCATGCGCTATCTTGGCCTTGATCCCACATCCACCAGCGAAGATGATTTCAACGCCGCATTGGAATTGATCATGGGCGTGCGCCCCTATGTGCGCTATTTCCATTCGTCGCAATACATCTCTGATCTGGCCAATGGTGAAATCTGTCTGGCCATTGGCTGGTCGGGTGATGTGTTGCAGGCCGCTGATCGTGCAAGCGAGACAAACCAATCCTTCGAGGTGGGCTATGCCATCCCTGATGAAGGCGCGCATCTGTGGTTTGACATGCTGGTCATCCCCGCAGATGCCCCCAACCCGGAAGGGGCGCATGCCTTCATCAACTTCCTGATGGATGCGCAGGTGGCCGCAGATATCACAAATTATGTGATGTTCCCCAATGCCAATGCAGCCTCTACCCCGCTTATTGACGAAGCCGTGCTGAATGATCCGACCATCTATCCCACAGCCGAAGCCAAGGCAGGGTTCTGGACATTGCAGCCCTATGACAACCGCACAGAGCGTGTGAGCACACGCCTCTGGACGCGGGTGCGGACAGGCCAGTAAGATAGGGGCACCCCTGTAGCATTGCTGCAGGGGTGTTTCTTTGAAATTTGGGCAAAAGGGGCGCCGATGGCACAGCCAGCAACTGCTTGCGAAACGAAGCCTTGGCGCAGCGAGTCCGCCAAACCCTTCATCTCTGTGCGCAATATCGTGAAGCGGTTTGACGATTTCACAGCCGTTTCAAATGTGAATCTTGATATCTACAAAGGCGAGTTGTTTTGCCTGCTAGGCGAATCTGGCTGTGGTAAATCCACTCTGTTGCGCATGTTGGCGGGGTTTGAACAGCCCACAAGCGGCACGATTACCATTGATGGCGAAGATATGGCCCGCGTGCCACCTGATCGCCGCCCCACCAATATGATGTTTCAATCTTACGCGCTTTTTCCGCATATGAGCGTGGAAAAAAATGTGGCTTACGGCCTGCTGCGTGAAGGCTTGCCCAAAGCCGAAGCTTATGCCCGCGTGGCCGCGATGCTGCGCATGGTGAAGCTGGAAAAACTGGCGCGGCGCAAGCCCGATCAACTATCGGGCGGCCAGCGCCAGCGCGTCGCCTTGGCGCGGGCATTGGTGAAAAAGCCCAAGCTTTTGCTGCTGGACGAACCCTTGGGCGCGCTGGACAAGAAATTGCGCGAAGAAACGCAGTTCGAGCTGATCAAGATTCAGGAAAGCTTGGGGGTGACATTCATTGTTGTGACCCATGACCAGGACGAGGCCATGACCCTTGCCACCCGGATTGGGGTGATGAAAGACGGGGTGATTGAACAGATCGGAGAGCCGCGCGAGATTTATGAGGCCCCGAATTCGCGCTTTGTGGCGGATTTCATCGGTTCTGTGAACCTGTTTGAAGGCAAGGTTGATGCCGCTGCCCCTGATCTGATGCGGATAGAGACCGCAGAACTGGGCGCTGTGCTGCTGCCGCCACAATCCGGGCTGACCTTGGGCCAGCCTGTCTGGGGGGCAGTGCGGCCAGAGCGCTTTGCCCTGTCACGCATCAAGCCAGAGAATACCCCGAACGCCTGGCAAGGCGTGGTGGAAGAAATGGGCTATATCGGCCATATGTCGCATTATCGCATCAGGCTGGATACAGGTGTGCTGATCCGCGCCAGCCAATCCAACCGCCTGCGCGATGAAGACCCGATTTCATGGGATGAAAAGGTCTGGATTTCCTTGCAGCCTTCGGCCTTTCGGGTGCTGACCCGATGAGCGGGGGCAATGCGCTTACCCGCTCTGCGCCGTGGCGGGGCACGGCCTGGGCCATGGGCAAGCTGGGAATCTCTGGCCGAACGCTTGTTATTGCCATCCCGATGCTGTGGCTGTTGGTGTTTTTCCTTGCGCCGTTTTTCGTTCTGGGCCGTATTTCTCTGGCCGAAGCGATCATTGCCCGCCCCCCCTATACGCCGCTATTTGAACGTGGGCCGGATGGCAGCTTAGAAATCATCGCGACGCTGGAAAATTACCGCTTTCTTCTGGAAGATGCGCTGTATCGCAATGCTTATCTTTCCTCGATCTGGATCGCGTTGGTTTCTACCATCTTTGCGCTGCTGATCGGCTATCCTATCGCCTATTACATCGCGCGTGCGCCAGAACCCAAGCGCTCGCTGCTTCTGTTGATGGTTATCTTGCCGTTCTGGACAAGCTTTCTTCTGCGCGTTTATGCGTGGATGGGGTTTTTGCGCTCTAACGGGGTGATCAATAACACGCTGATGTCACTTGGCCTGATAGACAGCCCCATCCAGATGATGCAGACGGATTTCGCTGTTTATATCGGGATTGTATATACCTATCTGCCCTTCATGATCCTGCCCCTATATGCCAATCTGACGAAGCTGGATGGCGCCTTGCTGGAGGCTGCGGCGGATTTGGGCGCCTCGCCCATGGTGACGTTTTTCACCGTTACCTTGCCCCTGTCTTTGCCGGGTATTGTGGCGGGTTCCATGTTGGTCTTCATTCCAGCCATCGGGGAATATGTGATCCCGGCGCTGCTGGGCGGGCCTGATACGCTGATGATCGGGCGGGTGCTGTGGGATGAGTTCTTTGGCAGTCGTGATTGGCCTGTGGCCTCTGCGGTGGCGATTGTGATGCTCTTTCTGGTGGTCGCGCCCATCATGTGGCTGCAATCGGTGCAAAACAAGCGGGAGGAGGGCTGATGCGTGGCTGGTTCCTGCCTCTGGCCGTGCTGTTCGGCTTTGTGTTTCTCTATGCGCCCATCGTCTCGCTGGTGGTGTTTTCCTTCAATGACAGCCGGCTTGTGACAGTCTGGGGCGGGTTTTCAACCCGATGGTATGGCGAGTTGCTGCGCGATCGTCAGATCATCAACGCCGCATGGATCAGTTTGAAAGTGGCGTTTTTCAGTGCCACTTTGGCTACGATCATCGGCACCCTTGGCGCTTTTGTTCTGACACGGTTCAGCAAATTCACCGGGCGTCTGATATTGACGGCCATGATCACCGCCCCTTTGGTGATGCCAGAGGTGATTACGGGCCTCTCGCTTTTGCTGCTCTTTGTTTCCATGGAGCAGATGGTGGGCTGGCCTGCAGGGCGGGGGATGATAACGGTGATTATCGCCCATACCACATTTTGCGCGGCCTTTGTCGCGGTTATCGCGCAATCACGGCTGCGCAGCATGGACGATTCGCTGGAAGAGGCCGCGCGCGATCTGGGCGCGGGGCCGGTGCGGGTGTTTTTTGATGTCACCTTGCCTGTGATTGCGCCCGCGCTGGTGGCCGGGTGGCTTTTGGCCTTTACGCTCTCGCTGGATGATCTTGTGATCGCAAGCTTTGTTTCTGGCCCTGGTGCCTCTACGCTGCCGATGGTGATCTTCTCCAAAATCCGGCTGGGGGTTAGCCCGGATGTGAACGCATTGGCCACTATCATTATCGGCTTTGTTTTGGTTGCTGTGGTGATTGCGGGCTGGCTGATGCGGCGTGCCATGCGCAAGGGGTTGTGAGCCCGCCATAATAAAAACTGATGTTTAAAATAAGAAAAAGCAACTTAACCTGATTTAGTTGGCCGGACAATGGCAATCTCGACAAAGCCCGCCGCCTGCTTTGGCCGATCAAGAAGAAATACGGCAATCAGATCAGCTGGGCCGATCTGATGGTTCTGGCAGGCACGATTGCATATGAAAACATGGGGCTGAAAACCTTTGGTTTCGCCTATGGCCGCGAAGATATCTGGGGCCCCGAAAAAGATGTCTATTGGGGATCGGAAAAAGAATGGCTGGCCCCGTCAGATGAGCGTTACGGGAATGTCGGCGAGGCCGCCACAATGGAAAACCCGCTTGCGGCTGTGCAAATGGGCCTGATCTATGTGAACCCCGAAGGCGTCAACGGCCAGCCCGACCCGCTGAAAACCGCCCAGCATGTGCGCGAAACATTCGCCCGCATGGCCATGAACGATGAAGAGACGGTTGCACTGACAGCCGGCGGTCACACTGTTGGCAAGTGCCATGGCAATGGCCGCGCCGAAAACCTTGGCCCCTCGCCCGAAGGTGCGGCGCTGGAAGAAGGCGGCCTTGGCTGGAACAACCACAAAACCCGCGGCATTGGCCGCGATACCGTGACATCGGGCATCGAGGGCGCCTGGACAACCCATCCCACCAAATGGGATATGGGCTATTTCAAGCTGCTGTTTGGCTATGAGTGGGAATTGAAGAAATCCCCGGCTGGCGCGTGGCAGTGGGAGCCTATCGACATCAAGGAAGAAGACAAGCCTGTCGATGTGGAAGACCCCTCCATCCGGTATAACCCGATCATGACAGATGCCGATATGGCCATGAAAATGGATCCCGCCTATCGCGCGATTTGCGAAAAATTCATGGCCGATCCTGCCAGCTTTGATGACGCCTTCGCCCGCGCATGGTTCAAGCTGACCCATCGCGACATGGGGCCGAACACCCGCTACATTGGCCCCGATGCCCCCAAGGAAATCCTGATCTGGCAAGACCCGGTTCCCGCAGGGGCCACGGATTATGATGTGGCGGCGGTGAAAGCCAAGATCGCGGCTGCCGGGCTGTCTGTGGCTGATATGGTCGCCACGGCCTGGGACAGTGCGCGCACCTTCCGCCAGTCCGATTATCGCGGCGGGGCAAATGGCGCGCGTATTCGTCTTGCCCCCCAGAAAGATTGGGAAGGCAACGAGCCTGCACGCCTGCAAAAAGTGCTAGCAGTGCTGGAACCGATCGCGGCGGAAACTGGCGCTTCTGTGGCCGATGTGATCGTTCTGGCGGGCAATCTTGGGGTAGAGCAGGCGGCCAAGGCGGCAGGCTTTGACGTTGAGGTACCTTTCGCTCCGGGCCGTGGCGATGCCACCGCCGAGATGACAGATGCCGACAGCTTCAAATGGCTGGAGCCGCTGGCTGATGGGTTCCGCAACTGGCAGAAGAAAGACTATGTTGTCACGGCGGAAGAAATGCTTCTGGATCGCGCCCAGCTTATGGGCCTGACAGCGCCGGAAATGACTGTGCTTCTGGGCGGGATGCGCGCGATGGGCACCAATCACGGCGGCACGGCGCATGGCGTCTTTACCGATCGTGCTGGTGCGCTGACCACAGATTTCTTTGTCAATCTGACAGATATGGCATGGAAATGGGTTCCCAAAGGCGCAAACCTCTATGAATTGCAGGATCGCCAGACAGGCGCGAAAAAATGGACAGCCACACGCGCTGATCTGGTTTTCGGGTCAAACTCTGTCCTGCGCGCCTATGCAGAAGTCTATGCGCAAAACGATGCTGGCGCGAAATTCGTGCAGGATTTCGTTGCAGCCTGGACAAAGGTCATGAACGCAGATCGCTACGATCTGGCATAATGGCCTGATCTGCGGCAACAGGCGGCCCGCTTTCTGGCGGGCCGTTTTTTTTGGCTCAGGCTGACAGGATAAGCGCCCGCGTGGCCCCGACCGCCGCAAATTCGCAGCCCCGTGTTTTTCCGCGCCATTTGCGCAGCCATTTTCCGGGCGCGGCCAGAATTTCCAACCACCATAGCTGGCGCGCAAGGCGCTGCGCGGCCTGCCATGGGGCCAAGGGGGCGGCGCTGCGATAGCCCTTCAGGATGATGCGCGCAGTCTGCTTGCTTGGGCGTTCTTGCACAAAGGCTGAATGCAGCAGCAAATACAGATCCCGCGCCTGATCGCGCGGCGCGGCATCCAGCCGCGCGCCGGCTTCCAGATCCAGAAATGTCAGTCTGGTGCCATCCCAGCATATATCGCGCAGGCTTGGGCGCCCATGTGTCAGGCCAAGCGCATGCAGTTGCGCCAGCGCCGCACCCGCCGCCTGCAACAGCTCTGCATCGGCGCGCCCGCCGCCCAGCAGATCCGCCAGATTTGGCCCATGATCGGCCAGAATGACGCAGCCCGCCTCCTCGGCCAGAATGGCGGGCACGGCCGCGCCTTTGGCGGCAAAGGCGCGGATCAATGCCACCTCGCGCGCGAAGGCGCGCTTTGGCTCGCCTTTCTGCAACCGCCAGCGCAAAGACGCGTGCGCCTCTGGTCGCTTGACAAAATAACTCTTGCCCGAAAGCTCGATTCGGGCCAGACGCTGGCCAGGCACAGACCGCGCCGCCGCAAGAAGCGCTTCGGCAGACGGGGAGGGCAGAGGGGATGACAGGTTCATGCCGCCTGCTAATCCGCACGGGGCAGGCGTGTCAACCATCGGAGAGAGGCGTGCAGGCTCAGCTTTCCATTACAGTGCTGGATTTTCTGCTTATCTGCCTTGGCGGGGGCCTGGGCAGCATCCTGCGCGCCGTGATGACCGCGCGCTTTGCCCGGCGCCTCTCGGTGGCGGGGGCCACTTTGGTGATAAACCTGTCGGGCAGTTTTCTGATCGGGCTTGCCCTGGCATTCAGCTTTGCCCCGCACCCCTTGCCGGAGGGCATGGGGCTTCTCGTTGCGACTGCCGGGTTTCTGGGCGGTTTTACCACTGTTTCGGGCTTTGCGCTGCAGGTTCTGGAACTGGCGCGCGGGGGGCGCTGGCGCGGGGCAGGGGCGCTTGCCTGTGGCACGCTTGCGGGCTGCGTTTTGGCGGCCTTTGCCGGGCTGCATCTTGGCCGTATCTTTCTGGGGGGCATCTGATGGGCGCGCTCGGCGGTGGTCTGGGCCTGATCGGTTTGGGCGGGGCACTGGGGACAGGCGCGCGCTTGGCGCTTAGCCTGTTTGGGCTGGCCCATGCAGGCGATTTTGCCCTTCTCGCCACGCTGGCCGCCAATTGCCTGGGGGCGGGGCTGATCGGCTATCTGGCCGCACGCCCCTTGTCACCGCGCGCCCAGGCGCTTTGGATGACAGGGTTTTGCGGTGGGTTCACCACATTTTCGATGGTGTCTCTCGAACTGGTGCTTCTGGCGCAGAGCGCCTGGGCTACGGCGCTGGCCTATGGCGCGCTGTCGCTTGCGCTCTGGCTTGCTTTTGCTGTTGCAGGCGCACGGCTTGGCAGAATTGAGCGCTGATCTGCGCAATTCACCTTGCTCAAATATCCCCAGGGGGGTGAATTGCGGCTTTGCCGCAAGAGGGGGGCGCGGGCGCCCCCCTTTAGCCCGCGCGCACCCTGCGCAAGGCTCAGGTCAGATATTCTCCACCTGCGGCATGCCCATCACATGATAGCCACCATCGACATGGATGATTTCGCCTGTCGTATAGGCCCCATATTCTGACGCCAGATAAACAGCCGTACCCCCCACGCTTTCCAATGTCGCGTTGCTGCGCAGGGGCGCATTTGCCTCTGCATGGCGAAAGGTTTTGCGCGCGCCGCCAATCGCGGCCCCGGCCAGGGTTTTCATCGGGCCAGGGCTGATGGCATTTACCCGAATGCCCTCGCGCCCCAGATCACTGGCCAGATAGCGCACCGAAGATTCAAGCGCCGCCTTGGCCACACCCATGACATTGTAAAACGGTGTCACCGTGTTGGAACCCTGAAATGTCAGCGTCAGCAGCGTGCCGCCATTTGGCATCAATTCAGAGGCACGGCGGCCAAGATCGATAAAGCTGTAGCAAGAGATTTCGAGCGAATGCTTGAAATTCGCCCGGCTTGTATCGCGAAAGCGCCCCGTCAGTTCGGCTTTGTCCGAAAAGGCTATCGCATGCACCAGAAAATCCATTGTCCCCCAGCGCGCTTTCAGCGCCGCGAAAGCGGCATCCAGCGAGGCTTCATTTGTGACATCCACATCCAGCAGCAGGTCTGAGCCGACAGAGGCCGCAAGCGGTTCAACCCGCTTGCCAAAAGCCTCTCCCTGATAGCTGAAGGCAAGCTCTGCGCCCTGATCCGCCATCGCCTGTGCTATTCCCCAAGCGATAGAGCGTTCATTGGCAACGCCCATGATCAGCCCGCGTTTGCCTGCCATCAAGCCTGTCATAATAGTCCCCTTAGCCGCGATAGGCGCTCATGACGAGCGTTGCATTGGTTCCGCCAAAGCCAAAACTGTTGGAGAGAACCGAATCCAGTTCCACATTCTCGACCAGCGCCGTCGCGATTTCACCGGGGCGGATGGCAGGGTCAAGTTCGCGCACATTGGCAGAGGCAGCAATGAAATTGCCCTGCATCATCAGCAGCGAATAAATCGCCTCTTGCACGCCGGTCGCGCCAAGGCTGTGGCCTGTCAGTGATTTTGTGGATGAAATGGGGGGCACATTGCCTTCCCCGAAAATCCGCCGGATCGCTTCCACCTCGATCACATCGCCTGCGGGTGTGGAGGTGCCATGCGCGTTGATATAGCTTACCTTGCGCCCCTCTGGCAGCGTGTCCAGCGCCAGCCGCATAGACCGCTCGCCACCTTCGCCCGAAGGGGCCACCATGTCATGCCCGTCCGATGTTGCGCCGTAGCCTGTCACTTCGGCATAGATTTTCGCGCCGCGCGCTTTGGCATGCTCCAGCTCTTCCAGCACCAGCACGCCGCCACCGCCGCCAATCACGAACCCGTCGCGCGTGGCGTCAAAAGCGCGGGCTGCGGTCTCTGGCGTGTCATTGTATTTCGAAGACATCGCGCCCATGGCATCGAACAGGCAAGACAGCGTCCAATCCAATTCCTCGCCACCACCGGCAAAGACGATATCCTGCTTGCCCATCTGGATTTGCTCCACGCCATTGCCAATACAATGTGCGCTGGTGGAACAGGCCGAGGTGATGGAATAGTTCACGCCCTTGATCTTGAACGGCGTCGCAAGACACGCCGAGTTCGTGGACGACATGCAGCGCGTGACCATGAAGGGGCCCATGCGCTTTGGGCTGCCCTTTTCGATAACGATCTGATGGGCCTGAAACAGGTTCGAGGTGGATGGCCCCCCAGACCCCATGATCAGGCCGGTGCGCGGGTTGGACACATCGCTTTCTTCCAGCCCGGAATCGGCAATTGCCTGTTCCATGGACAGGAAGTTATAGGCCGCGCCTGGCCCCATGAAGCGCAGGTTGCGCTTGTCGATATGGTCTTCCAGCACGATTTGCGGCTTGCCATGCACCTGGCTGCGAAAGCCGTGTTCGGCATATTCTGGCGAAAACACGATCCCCGAACGCCCGGCGCGCAGGCTTTGCGCCACTTCTGCCGCAGAATTCCCGATGGGCGAGATGATCCCCAGCCCGGTAATGACAACACGACGCATCATGCCCCCCCAATAACTTTAATTGTGCCTGTCTAGGACAGCGCGGTGTTTGGGGCAAGCCTTGGCGTGCCCCGGTTCAGCCCTCAGCGGCCCTCGCGCGCGGGTATGCGCTGCAAGAGCGGCATGAGGGCGGCCATTTCCGGCCCATGGGCTTGCCCAGTCAGCGCCTTGCGCAGCGGCATGAACAGGCCCTTGCCCTTGCGCCCGGTCGCGGCTTTCACGGCCGTTGTCCATTCGGCCCAGGCATCTGGCCCATAGGGCGGGGGCGGCAGCAGTTGCAGGGCCTCGGCCACGAAATCGGCATCCTCTGGCGCGATATCGGGGGCCGCACCATCGCGGCACAAGTCCCACCAGGCGCCCAGATCATCCAGCTTCGTGATATTCTCGCGCGCGACATCCCAGAAGGCGGGCGCCAGATCATCCGGCACACCAAGGCGCGCGATATCGTCCTGAACCGCACTGAAGGGCCGCGATTGCAGATCGGCGCGTGTCAGGGGCCACAGGTCTTCGGGATCGAATTTCGTGGGGGCCGCGCCGAATTGCGACAGATCAAAGCCTTCTGCAATCTCGTCGAGTGTCTGGCGCAATTCAACCGGCTGGTTGGAGCCAAGCCGCGCCATCAGCGACAACAGGGCCGCAGGCGTTACCCCCTGCGCGCGCAGATCGCGCAATGACAGCGTGCCCAGCCGCTTTGAAAGCGCCTCTCCCTGCGCGCCTGTGAGAAGCGAGTGATGGGCAAAACCGGGGGCTGTGCCGCCCAAGGCTTCGATGATCTGGATTTGCGTTGCCGTGTTTGTCACATGGTCAGACCCGCGCACGATATGCGTGACGCCCATATCCATATCATCCACCACCGAGGCGAGGGTATAAAGAACCTGCCCATCCGCGCGGATCAGCACCGGATCAGAAACACTGGCCGCGTCTATCGACAGCGCGCCCAGAATGCCATCTTCCCATTCTATCCGCGTCTGGTTCAGCAAAAAGCGCCAATAGCCCGCGCGATCGGCGCGCAATGCGATCTTGGCCGCATCATCCAGATTCAGCGCCGCGCGGTCATATACCGGGGGGCGGCCCATATTCAGCTGTTTCTTGCGCTTGAGATCCAACTCGCCCGGCGTCTCGAAACACTCGTAAAACCGCCCATCCGCGCGCAGCGTATCTGCGGCGGCAGTGTAGCGATCCAGCCGCCTGGATTGCTGTTCCATCCTGTCCCAAGTCAGGCCCAGCCATTCCAGATCCTGCTGGATGGCATCAATATATTCCTGCTTCGAGCGTTCCTGATCGGTATCATCCAGCCGCAAAATGAATTGCCCACCCGATTTGCGCGCAATCAGGTAGTTGAACAGCGCGGTGCGCAGATTGCCGATATGCAGGTAACCTGTGGGCGATGGGGCAAAGCGGGTAACGATGCTGGACATGTCAGAAAACCTCTGGAAAACCAGCCTTTCTCTTTCACAAGCCCCGCCGCAGTGCAAGGGCTGCGCTACATTGCCGATGCACTCACAGTTGCGCCACCGGGTGAAAATGCGGATTTTTGCCCAAGACATATGGGGCTTGGGGCGCTAGACTCAGACCAGCGCGCCGCGTGGAACAACCGTGTCGGAGGGGAATATGCGTCTGATCAAAGCATTTGTCGCCATGCTGTTGGGTGTGATTGTGCTGATCGTTGCTGCACTGTTGCTTATGCCTGCAGATCGGATCGCCCAGATCGCGGCACAGCAATTTCAGGCCAATACAGGGCGGAGCCTGCTGATTGGCGGCGAGGTGCGGCCAAGTTTCTACCCTGTCATTGGGGCAACCGCGTTCGATGTGCAAATCGGCAATCCGGATTGGGCCGGGGACGGGCCAATGCTCAGCGCCGAGGGCATGGATATCGGGCTGGATGTGACAGCGCTGTTTCGCGGCGATATCTTGATAGAGCGCATTGTCCTGCAAGCGCCCCGATTGCATCTGATCCGTGATACGCAAGGGCGCGTGAATTGGGATTTCACGCAACAGGCCCGCCCTGTCACCGAAGCGCCAGCAAGGCAAACCGAAGGGCGCCAGATATCGTTGGCTCAGGCGCGCATTGCCAATGGCAGCCTGCGCTTTGACGATGCGCAAAGCAATACGGCCTTTGTGCTGGAGGGGTTGGATGCCAGCCTTGCCATGCCCGCGCTTGAGGGGCCTGCCGATCTGACGGCCGCCGGGGTGTTGAATGGCCAGCGGTTTGAGATAAGCGCACAAACCCAAGATGCCGCGCGCCTGCTCTCTGGCGCGGTTGCACCTGTGACGCTGGAAGGGGCGGCCGCGGGGGGGCGGCTGTCTTTTGCAGGGCGCTTTGGCTTGGGCAATCTGGAATTTGATGGCCAGCTTAGCGCCGAATTGCCCGCTTTGCGCCCGGTTTTGCAAATGGCAGGGCAAGCGGGCGATGAACTGGCGCGCAGCTATTTGCCACTTGGGCTAAGCGGGCGGATCACCCGCACCGCCGATGGCGGCCTGTACACGCGCGAGGCGCAATTCCGGGCGGGCGGTATGCGCCTGTCCGGTGGGCTTGATCTCTTGCCGGGGGGCGAGCGGCCGCGCCTGACAGGCCAGCTTGCCGGCGATGTGCTGGATTTGCGCAGTGCCAGCAGCGGGCAAGGCAGCGCAGCCCAGACGCAGGCGGCCAATGCGGGCTGGTCACGCGCGCCCATAGATGCCAGCGCGCTGGGGCTGGTAGATGCTGAAATCTCGCTCTCTCTCAATGGGTTGCAAACTGATGTTACAACCTTTGGCCGCACGCGCCTTGGCCTGAGCATCGACCGCGCCCGCGCTGTGGTGGCGTTTCGCGAAGTAGCGCTGTTTGGCGGGCAGTTGACGGGTGAATTTGTTGCCAATAACCGCGCGGGCCTGTCTGTGGGCGGCAATCTGCGCCTGCGCGAGATCAATTTGTTGCCGTTGCTGACAGAATTGGCCGATTATCGGCGTATTGAAGGCCCCGCCGATCTTGATGTGCAGTTTCTGGGCGTGGGCAATTCACTGCATGCGATCATGAACAGCCTGCGCGGCGAGGGGCGCTTGGCCCTTGGCGCGGGCGAATTGCTGGGCTTTGATCTGGCAGGCATGCTGCGCAATCTGGACATGTCCTATATGGGCGAGGGGCGGCGCACGGTGTATCAATCCGTGACCGGCAGTTTCACCATGGCCGAGGGTGTGTTGCGCAATGAGGATCTGCGCCTGGAGGCCACGAGTTTTTCTGTCACCGGGCGCGGGCAAGTGGGGTTGGGCGCGCGCAATCTGGATTACCGCATCGTGCCTGCCGCACTGCGCAACGAAGATAGCCTGCGCGTGCCGTTGATGATTACCGGGCCATGGGATGCCCCGCGCTTCCGGCTGGATATGGAAGCCCTCGCGCGCGAACAGTTGCAGGCCGAACAAGAGCGGCTGGAAGAGCTTGCCCGCCAAGAGGCGCAGCGCCTGGAAGAACGCGCGCGCGCAGAGGCCGCAGAGCGCATAGAGCGTGAGTTGGGAGTAACACGCGAAGAGGGCGAGAGTGTGCAAGACACGATCCGGCGCGGGGTGGAAGAAGAATTGGGCCGACGCTTGCGTGGCCTGATCGGGGGGAATTAGGCGCCTTTATCCGCAAGCGCCATGCCCGGCCCGCGCGATGATTCTGAGAGAGGGGTGGTTGGGCGAGATTGCATAAATGTCGCGCCCAGCACGTTTTCCCGCGTTTCAGGGCTGGAAGTTTCGAAAAACCCGCGACATACTCCACTTAGGGAGACGAGGCTCTCTGCGTAAACCAAACACGCCCAACAAAAAGGCAAACGCATGGCCAGTGAAAAACAAAACCTGCAAGACGCATTTCTCAATCATGTTCGCAAGAACAAGGTTCCGGTGACTGTATTCCTGATCAACGGCGTCAAGCTGCAAGGCGTGATCACGTGGTTCGACAACTTCTGTGTGCTGCTGCGCCGCGACGGGCAGTCGCAGCTTGTGTACAAGCACGCGATTTCCACCATCATGCCCGGACAGCCAATTTCCCTGTATGAGGGAGAAAGCTGATCTCGCATATGGCGGCAGAAGCAAGCGAGACAGGCAAGGAAACACGAACAGGCCCGACACGGGCCTTCGTGATCCATCCTGAGATCAAATCGCAACATTCCTCACGCGCGCCAGAGCTTGCTTTGGCCGAAGCGGTGGCGCTTGCCCATGCCTTGCCGGGGCTGGAGATTGTAGAGAGCACTGTGGTGCGCCTGGCAAAGGCGCAACCGGGAATGCTGTTTGGTTCTGGCAAGGTGGAAGAGCTGCATACCCGGATCGAAGAGGGCGACATCGCGCTTGTGTTGATTGATGGCCCCGTAACCCCGGTGCAGCAGCGCAACCTTGAACGCGCCTGGGGGGTCAAACTGCTGGATCGCACCGGGCTTATTCTGGAAATCTTCGCTGATCGTGCGCGCACGCGCGAAGGGGTGTTGCAGGTGGAACTTGCGGCGCTCAGCTATCAGCGCACCCGCCTTGTGCGTGCCTGGACACATCTGGAGCGCCAGCGCGGTGGCCTTGGCTTTGTCGGCGGGCCGGGGGAGACCCAGATAGAGGCAGACCGCCGCGCCATTGATGCGCAGATGGTGCGCCTGCGCCGCCAGTTGGAAAAAGTGGTGAAAACGCGCGAATTGCACCGCGCCGCACGGCGCAAGGTGCCGTTTCCGGTGGTGGCGCTGGTGGGCTATACCAACGCAGGAAAATCCACGTTGTTCAACCGCTCTGACAGGGGCAGAGGTGCTGGCCAAGGACATGCTGTTCGCCACGCTTGATCCCACCATGCGCGCGGTGCGTCTGCCCACTGGCAAGGATGTGATTCTCTCTGATACTGTGGGTTTCATTTCCGATCTGCCCACACAGCTTGTTGCCGCATTCCGTGCCACATTGGAAGAAGTGTTGGAAGCTGATCTTATCGTGCATGTGCGCGACATCTCGCACCCGGAAACGGAAGAACAGGCGCGCAATGTGCGCGATATTCTGTCTGATCTGGGCGTAAACACCCAAACCCGCCAGTTTGAATTGTGGAACAAGGCGGATCTGTTGCCCCCCGCCCAGCATGCGGCACTTCTGGAACGCGCGCGCATGGAAGACACTGTTTTTCTGGGGTCTTCTGTCACAGGCGAAGGGCTTTCCGCCTTGTTTGACGCTCTGACAGAACATCTGGATGACACGCGGCATGCGGCGGAATTGCACCTGCCATTTGCGGCAGGCCGCGCGCGCGCATGGCTTTATGAACAGGGCGTGGTAACGTCCGAGCGCGAGGATGAAGACGGGTATCTGGTGCAGGTGCAGTGGACAGACCGCCAGAAACGGGCGTTTCGCAGCCTGTAAGATTTCTGCTGCGGCGCGCTTGGGAAAGTCACGATGCGGCCCAGAATTTGCCACGATGGCTTCGTAGTTAAATAGTTATTAAGCATCAGTCTGGTTGGTCTGCCAGCAAGCGGTTTTTGAAAACAGGTTATCAGAATGAATATGGCATTTGATTTTCCCGAACACTCCGCCCCGGCGCCCGAAGCATTTTCCCCACCCGATCCGATTGCAGAGCAATATGATACGATCCTCTATCTTGTGCGCCAGACCACAGGCGCGCGCCATGTTGTGATCCAGTTTGATGGCGCGCCTTTGCCGCCAGCCCCCGCCGATATGGCCAGCATTCAGGCGCCGATTGTGCATCAGGGCCGCCGCATTGGCCTGTTGCGGGCCTATGCAAAGGAATTCGAATCCGGCGCGGGCCATCTTTTGGCCGGGTTTGCCGTGCTGGTGGCAGAGCATCACGCGCTTTGGTCTGTTTCGCATTGCGACATGCTGACAAAGGCACTGACGCGGCGCGCCTTCATGGCCGATCTGGGGCGCGCCATGTCCACATGGCAGCGCAGCGGTATTCCCTGTTCGCTGGTAATGTTCGATCTGGATCACTTCAAGAAAATCAATGACACCCATGGCCATGCCGCCGGGGATGCCGTGTTGCGCGCCGTGGCCCATGTGGTGCAATCCGAATTGCGCCCCTGCGACCGTCTGGGCCGTCTGGGCGGCGAGGAATTTGGCGTCCTTTTGCTGGCCGATGCCGAAGCCGCCGTAGAGATTGCAGAGCGCCTGCGCCGCGTGATTGAGGGCACGCTTGTGCGTGATTTCCCGCAGGTGGATTTCACGGCCAGTCTGGGTGTGGCAACGGCCTCGGCAGAGATAGAAACACGCGATGCGCTGATCGCAACGGCGGATGCCTATCTTTATGATGCGAAATCGGCTGGGCGCAACCGCGTGCAAGCTTTGGTCACTGTGCCTGTTCTGGACAGTTGGGAGTGAAGAAACCCGCCGATCCAAACAGGAAATTGTCCCGATTCTTAATTTGGGGCTTTGAATGGGTCGCAAGACCCCATAAATGAGATGCGTAAGACTGTGTGGCAAATCGGGATCGCACAGCCAAGGGAGATACGCATGCTGAACAATATTGGCCCCGCAGGCTTTATCATCATCGCGGTTGTGGTGCTTGTGCTTTTCGGGCGCGGCAAGGTAAGCGCGCTGATGGGCGAGGTTGGCAAGGGCATAACCTCGTTCAAGAAGGGCCTGAAAGACGGGTCGGACGAGATTGAGAAATCCTCTGACGATGCCGCAAAAACCGCGCGTGACATCACCCCGGAGCATGACAAGGACAAGGCCTGATTGCGGGTCTGTCGTCTGGCCTGATCCGGGCTTGTGCTGTATGTCCTGCGCCTGAACAGGCCGGGACAGGGTGTAATGCGCACCCGCCCTCGCAGAGGCAAAGGGGATGTGATGTTTGATATCGGCTGGACAGAGCTGATGGTGATCGGCATTGTGGCGCTGATCGTGGTGGGGCCAAAAGACCTGCCAAAAATGTTTCGCACCCTTGGTCAATTCACCGCGAAAGCCCGCGGGATGGCGCGAGAATTCCAGCGCGCCATGGATGATGCCGCCGATTCCAGCGGCGTGAAGGATGTGGCGCGCGACTTGCGCAAGGCCACTGATACGCAAGGCATGGGGCTGGATGAGCTCAACAAGATGCGCAACTGGGATCCGCTGAAAGATGATGGCGACGGCGCCAAAAAGAAGTCTGGCGGCAAGACGGTAGGTGGCAAAGCCGCAGATGACGCCGCCGCAAAAGCCGAGGCGGAAGATGATGCCGCAATGGCGCGCATGGCAGACGAGATGGACAAGCACAAGGCCGCAGCCGCAACCGCCGCGCCGAAAGGTGAAACGCCTTCGGGTGACAACACCGCCCAAGACAAGAGCAAGGCATGAGCAGTTCCAGCCCGCAAAACGATATCGACGACAAAAGCGCGCCGCTGATTGAACATCTGGCAGAATTGCGCACGCGGATCATAAAATCCGTGCTTGCCTTTGTTGTGGCGATGGTCGCCTGTTTCGGGATTGCCACACCGATCTTCAACTTCCTGACAGCGCCCCTGTGCGATGCGCTGGCCGCGCGCGGGCAGGATTGCGACCTGATTTTTATCAGCCCGCAAGAGGGGTTTTTCGTGGCCATCAAGGTCTCTGTCCTTGGCGGCTTCATGCTGTCTTTCCCGGTGATTGCCCATCAGATGTGGCGGTTTGTGGCGCCGGGCCTCTATCGGTCTGAAAAGAACGCGTTCTTGCCGTTCCTCGTTGCCTCGCCCTTCATGTTTTTTCTGGGGGCGTCCTTTGCCTTTTACGCTGTCACGCCGTTGGCCTATAATTTCTTCCTTGGCTTTCAGCAATTTGGCATTGGTGGCGAAGTGGCGGAAGGAGCGACCGCGCCCTTGTCTGTGGTGTTCCAAGGTTCTGCCCAAGCCTATCTGAACCTGACAATCAAGTTTATCGTGGCTTTTGGCCTGTGCTTCCAGCTGCCGGTATTGCTGACGCTGATGGGCAAGGCCGGGCTTGTCTCTGAAGCCGGGCTGCGCGCGGGGCGCAAATGGGCGGTGGTGGGTATTCTCACACTCGCAGCCCTTGTAACCCCGCCTGATGTTGTGACTCAGATCATTCTCTTTGTCGTTGTCTATGGGCTTTATGAAATCTCCATCCGGCTGGTGGCCATGGTAGAGCGCAAGCGCAATGAGGAATTGCGCCGCGAGGGCCTGTTGGATGACGATGATCCCGTCTTTGAAGACGAGCTGGAAGGCGAGAAATGACCGATACGCCCATGGCCGTGGCGCAAGAGGGCGACAGCCTGCGCCGCATTGCAGAGGCGTTGGAACGCCTCTCTCCGCCCTTGGCCCCTGCGCCCCGGATTGCAGAGGCCGATGCCTTTATCTGGCATGTCGCGCCAGACCGTTTGCAGCCTGTGCCCGATGTAAACCGCGTGGCGCTGGATTTGCTGCTGGGGGTGGATCGCGCGCGCGATACGCTTTTGGCAAATACCGTGCAATTCGCCCGCGGCCTGCCTGCGAATAACGCGCTGTTATGGGGTGCGCGCGGGATGGGGAAATCTTCGCTTGTCAAGGCCGTGCATGCGCGCGTTTTGGAAATGGTGCCAGACAGCGCGCTGAAGCTGGTGGAAATCCAGCGCGAGGATTTGCCCACAATCGGGCGGCTGATGGGGCATTTGCGCCAATCTGACGCGCGGTTTATGCTGTTTTGCGATGATCTGAGCTTTAGCCATGATGATCAGCATTACAAATCCCTGAAGGCCGTTCTGGATGGCGGAATAGAGGGGCGGCCGGAAAATGTGGTGCTTTATGCAACATCGAATCGCCGCCACCTGATGCCCCGCGACATGATCGAAAATGAACGCTCTTCGGCCATTACCCCATCCGAGGCCGTGGAAGAGAAAGTATCGCTCTCTGACAGATTCGGCCTTTGGCTGGGCTTTCATCCCTGCGGGCAGGATGAGTTTTTGGCGATGATCGCAGGCTATTGCGCGGCCTATGGGGTGCAGATTGACCCCGCGCGCCTGCGCGCAGAGGCGATTGAATGGCAGGCCACGCGCGGCAGCCGCTCTGGCCGTGTGGCTTGGCAGTTTTTCACCGATCTTGCCGGGCGTGAGGGCGTGCGCCTGTAACGGGTCTGGGCGCAGCATTGCCACGCCCGCACCGCTTGACACGCCGCCCGCTTTCCCCCATATCACAGCTTCCGTTCGGGCATGCGGCCCGCGCGGCAAATGGCTATTGTCCGCAGATGCGGGCACGCCGTCCGAGGCACCAAACATCTGTCCCAGAGGCAGAGGCCACAGGGCGCGGCAAAGAGAAGAAGGAACAGGCCGATGTTTGCGGTCCTTAAAACTGGTGGCAAGCAATATCGCGTGCAGGCGGGTGATGTCCTGCGCGTAGAGCGTATTGCCGCACAAGCTGGTGAAACAGTCCAGTTCAATGAAATTCTGATGCTGGGTGGCGATGCGCCTGTCATTGGTGCGCCCATGGTTGCGGGTGCCGGTGTTCAGGCCGAAGTGATTGACCAGATCAAAGCTGACAAGGTCATTCACTATGTCAAACGCCGCCGCAAGCACAGCTCGCAGCGCACCAAAGGCCACCGCCAGAAGCTGACGCTGGTGCGCGTGACCGATATTCTGGCCACTGGCGCAGACGCAACCGGCGTAAAGGCTGCAATCGGCACTGGCTCTGTGTCGGGCTTTGCTGTTGAAGCTGCTGCCCCTGCACCTGTCGCCACGGCAGAGGCTCCGGCAAAGAAAGCCACCCGCGCCAAAAAAGCGGCCCCCGCTGCCGAAGCCGCCGAGGCCCCGGCAAAACCGAAACGCGCTGCGAAAAAACCCGCAGCCACGACAGAGGAGTAATCCCTCATGGCACATAAAAAAGCTGGCGGTTCCTCCCGCAATGGCCGCGACTCAGCAGGTCGTCGCCTTGGTGTGAAACTCTATGGCGGGCAATATGCCATTCCGGGCAATATCATCGTGCGTCAGCGCGGGACAAAGCATTGGCCCGGTGCAGGCGTTGGCATTGGCCGCGACCACACACTCTTTGCCCTGACAGAAGGGCGCATTGTGTTTACCAAGGGTTTCAAAGGGCGTAGTTTTGTATCGGTCATGCCGATGGAGACTGCTGCAGAATAAGCCGAACGTTTACATTTCGCGTGTAGAACAGGGTCGGCCATAGGGCCGGCCCTGTTTCTTTTTGTCGATTCCGCCGGGAGGGGCGGAGGGACAGAGAGCCGGTGCAGAACATGATCTTGGGGGAGGGCTGCCATCGTGCAGCCGCAGGAGCAGTGATGAACTACGAGAACGACATTCAGGCAGATCAGCCAATTCTGACATCGCCGCGTTTGGTGCTGCGCCCACTTCAGGCGGCGGATGCCAGCGCGCTGGCGCGCTATGCCGGCGACAGGCGCGTGGCGGAAGGCACGCGCTCTATCCCGCATCCTTTGCCTGCAGGCGCGGCAGAGGGGTTTATCGCGCAGGCCCAATCCCCGCAGCGGGAAGAAGATGTCTGGGTGCTGGATGGCTCTGTCGCGGGCTATGACAGTGTGATGGGGCTTTTGTCGCTGAAACCGCTGGATCGGCAGCAAAGCCAGGTAGGGTTCTGGGTTGCACCGGATTTCTGGAATGCGGGTTTCGCGTCAGAGGCGGTGCGCACGGTTATCAGCGCCAATCCCCACCGCTCGCGCACCCTGTTTGCAGAGGTGTTTCAGGATAACCCGGCTTCGGCCCATGTGCTGACAAATGCGGGGTTTGATTATCTGGGCGATGCCGAGGCGCAAAGCGTGGCGCGCGGTGCAATCGTGCCAACATGGACATATATTCGGCGCATGTAACTTGGCGGGCCTGAAAATAGGGGGATCGCCTATAATCTGGGCCGTTCGGGATAAAACCCCCTCTCGGCCCTCGACCTTTGCGCAGGCTTTGCTAGGATTGTGACAGTGGGAATGCAGAGGTGCACATGCACAGGCCAGTTGTCGGGATCATCGGGAATTCGCATCTGATAAATGATGAATATCCGGCCCATGCCGGTGGGCGGATGAATTCCGAGGCTGTCTCGGAAGTGGCGCGCTGCCTGCCGCTGCTTATTCCCGCCGATCCGCGCCTAGTTTCTGTCGCGGAACTGCTGGAGGTTTGCGACGGGTTTTTGCTGACAGGCGGGCGGCCCAATGTGCACCCCGAAGAATATGGCGAAGATGAAACCCCGGCCCATGGCGCCTTTGACCGCGCGCGCGATGCCATTACCCTGCCCTTGGTGCGGGCCTGCGTGGCGCGTGGCCAGCCGTTTTTGGGGGTCTGCAGGGGCTTTCAGGAGGTTAATGTGGCCATGGGCGGCACGCTCTACCCCGAGATCCGCGACCTGCCGGGGCGAATGAACCACCGCATGCCCCCCGATGGGTCGCTAGAGGAGAAATTCGCCCTGCGCCATAAGGTGCAGTTTCAAGAGGGCGGGGTCTTTCACCGGCTGCTGGGCGCTGCGGAAGTGATGACGAACACCCTGCACGGGCAGGGCATAAAGACACCGGGCAAGGATATCGTGATTGATGGCCATGCCCCCGATGGCACGCCAGAGGCGCTGTATATTCGCGGCGCGCGCGGCTTTACGCTGTCTGTGCAGTGGCATCCCGAATGGCAGGCCGGGCAAGACCCTGTATCGCGCCCGCTATTCGAGGGGTTTGGCGCGGCTGTGCGCGATTGGGCCGCAAAGCGGCGCGGGTTCGCGCAAAGCGCCTGAGGGCGCTTTGCTTTTTTACAGGGCTTTTAGCCCGCGCGGGCCATGGCGGCGGCTGTATCCAGCATGCGGTTGGAAAAGCCCCATTCATTGTCATACCATGACAAAACCCGCACCATCCGGCCTTCCAGCACTTTGGTCTGATCCAGATGGAAAATCGATGAGCGGGGATCATGGTTGAAATCCATCGAGACATTGGGCTGGTCTGTCACCCCCAGAATGCCCTTCAACGGCCCCTCTGCCGCTGCGGCACAGATCGCGGCGTTGATTTCTTCGGCAGTCACATCGCGCTCGGCTTCAAATGTCAGATCAACAACAGAGACATTGGGCGTCGGCACACGGATCGCCACCCCGTCGAGCTTGCCCGCAAGTTCCGGCAGCACCAGCCCCACGGCCTTTGCCGCGCCGGTAGAGGTGGGGATCATGCTCATCGCCGCTGCGCGGGCGCGATACATATCCTTGTGCATCGCATCCAGCGTGGGCTGGTCGCCGGTATAGCTGTGGATCGTGGTCATGAACCCGCGCGATATGCCAATGGCATCGTTCAGCACCTTGGCCACCGGGGCCAGACAGTTGGTGGTGCAAGACCCGTTTGAAACGATCTTGTCGGCCGCTGTCAGGCTGTCATGGTTCACGCCGTAAACCACAGTCTTATCCGCCCCTTTGGAGGGGGCAGAGACAAGCACTTTGCCTGCGCGTGCCAGATGCACCTTTGCCTTGTCGGCATCAGTGAAAATGCCGGTGCATTCCAGCACGATATCAATATCATCCCATGGCAGGTTTGCGGGGTCACGCTCTGCCGTTACCGTGATCGCGCGGCCCGCAACCGTGATGACATTGCCTGCAGTGCTGATCTCTGCCGGAAAGCGGCCATGGATGGAATCAAAGCGCAGCAAATGCGCGATACTCTCTACCGGCCCCAGATCGTTGATGGCCACAATTTCCAGATCATCGCGGCCCTGTTCGACCAGCGCACGCAGCACCAGCCGCCCGATCCGGCCAAAGCCATTGATTGCAAGACGGGTTGTCATGGACATTCTCCTGATTTCGGTGTTGCGTTTGCGCTAACATATGCGGCACACCAAAATCAAGGGGCTTGCAGGGCAGGGGGAGAAAATCAGCAGATCGTGCAGCCTTGCGCGCGGGTGGGTTGCGCGGGCTGATACCCCTCGCGCAACAAGCGGAACATGCCACCCCCCAGATCAATAACCGGGGCATCCAGCACGGGCGCTATCGCCTGCACGGCCTGTGCGGTGCGGCTGCCTGTGCGGCAGATCAGCGCCACCGGCTGACCGGGTTGCAGATGTGGGGCGAGGGCGTCCATAAACTGTGCGGGGCCGTCAAAGGGCAGCAACAGCGCATTGGGCAGAACCCCTGTTTCCACCCATTCATGCGGCTGGCGGATATCAACCAGCAAAACGGGGCTTTCCAGCAATTGCGCCGCCGAGGGCTGGGCGGTGAAAATCTGCTGCGCGGCCAAAGGCTGAGCCAGCATCAGCGCGGCAAGCAGGGCGGCAAGATGGCGCGACATTTCTATTCCCTTCCGGTTTTTGAATATGTAACCCTATCCTGCACCCCGGCAAAGGCGACAAAACACCACAACGCAAACGGCCCGCCAAATCTTGGCGGGCCGCGTTGCGCAATATTCAAACCTGTATCAGTGAATCAGGCGGCCCATCGCGGCGGCCACATCGGCCATGCGGCAGGAAAAGCCCCATTCATTGTCATACCAAGCCAACACCCGCACCATGCGCTTGCCAACAACCTTGGTCTGATCTGGCGCAAAGATAGAACTGTGGGGGGTATGGTTGAAATCAATAGAGACCTTGGGTTCTGGATCATAAGACAGCACCGCGCCCATCGCCCCGCTTGCGGCCTCGCGCACAATTTCATTCACCTCTGCTGCTGTGACATCGCGCCCGGCATAAAAGGTCAGGTCCACGGCGCTGACATTTGGGGTGGGCACGCGCAACGCGGTTCCATCCAGCTTGCCTGCCAGTTCTGGCAGCACTTCGCCCAAGGCTTTTGCGGCCCCGGTAGAGGTGGGGATCATGGCCATTGCAGCGGCGCGCGCGCGATACAGGTCTTTGTGGCGACGATCCAGCGTAGGCTGATCGCCAGTATAGCTGTGCACCGTGGTCATGATGCCCGATTCAATGCCGATCGTGTCATTCAGCACTTTTGCCAGCGGGGCGAGGCAATTTGTCGTGCAAGAGCCGTTCGACACCACCAGATGCTCTGCCCGCAGGCTGCGATGATTGACGCCATAAACAATCGTCGCATCGGCATTCTTGGCAGGGGCAGAAACCAGCACCCGGCTTGCGCCGCGGCCAAGATGCACGGCGGCCTTGTCACGCGCGTTGAATTTGCCGGTGCATTCCAGCACCACATCCACACCTTCCCAATCCAGTTCTGTCGGGTCATAGGTGGACATCACCTTGATCGGGCCGCGCCCCAGATCAATCTTGTCGCCATCCACGCGCACCGTGCCGGGAAAGCGGCCATGCACCGAGTCGTATTTCAACAGATGGGCATTGGTTTCAATCGGCCCCGTGGCGTTGATCTTGACAACTTCCACATCATTGCGCGCACTTTCGGCGATATGGGCAAGGGTGCAGCGCCCAATGCGCCCAAAGCCATTGATTCCGATGGTGATGGTCATGTCTGCTACTCCGCGCTGTGCCTGTGGTTCGGGTATAGCCAGCGCAGCCTGTCGAAAAAAGGGCGAAAACTGTGCACAAAATGGTCGTTAGCGCAATCTTGGCCCTGATAGCGCCAACGTGGCGCAGGGCTTTGGTGCAACTGGCCCGGTTTGGGCGCTTGCACTGCCTTGCACCGCGTTGCATGTAGGAGGGGCAGGCATAGCAGCAGGGCGCAGGCGCATTGGCATTTCTGGACAATATCTTCAACTTGATCAACATGCGGTCTTTTTCCTCGGTCTGGTTCTGGATCGTGCTGGCGCTGTATTGGTCTTCGGTCTCTCAGGCCGTGCTGGGTGCGCCCTATGATGTGATCATCCGCGCCAGAAACGGTATGGCCCAGGATAAGGAAGATCTGGACAGGCTGGTCTATATCCATCTGCGCCGCAGGCTGGCGCTGATGCGCCGCAGCGGGCATTGGGTTCTGGCCCTTGTTGTCATGCTTTTGACCGCTATTTGCGTGCTGGCATTCTCTTACCGGGTGGAATTTGCACAAGCGCTGTTTGTCTTGCTGGTGCCGATTACGCTTGTGCGGCTGGCGGGGCTGCGGCTGTGCTTTCGCATAGAGCGCGAGGGGATCGAGGGTGTCACTCTGGCGCGGGTTTTGCTGAAGCACCGTTTCTGGATGCAGGCTTTGGGTGTGCTCGCCATTTTTATAACGGCGGTTTGGGGCATGCTCTATGTGATGTCGCGCTCTGCGCTGGGGCTGTGAACGCGCGCGATGCGTGAAAGGAAGTAAAACATATGTCATCTGTGGCAGAAAAGATCATTCTGGGCGGTGCGCCAGAAGGGTATGACGCGCTGTTGCTGGCCAAAGAGGTGGCACGCGCCCAAGGCCCCGTCATCCATGTCGCACGCGATGACAAACGTGCAGAGGCCATGGCGCAGGCTTTGGCCTTTGTTGCCCCTGATCTGACAGTGCTGCGTTTTCCGGCATGGGATTGCCTGCCCTATGATCGTGTCTCGCCCAATCCTGAAATTGCCTCTGCGCGCATGGCCACGTTGGCGGCGCTGGCCCAAGGTGTGCCGGGGCCGTTTGTGCTCTTGACCACGCTCTCGGCCGCCCAGCAACGTGTGCCCGCGCGCGATGTGGTGGCAGAGGCCTCTTTTCGCGTCACAGTCGGGCGGCGGATAGATGAGGGGGCCTTGCGGGGCTGGCTGGTGCGGATGGGGTTTTCACAATCCCCCACTGTGACAGAGCCGGGCGATTTCGCCATTCGCGGCGGCATTTTCGATATCTACCCGCCGGGAGAAGGCGGGCCCGTGCGGCTGGATCTGTTTGGCGATGTGCTGGACGGTGCGCGCCGCTTTGATCCCGCCAGCCAGCGCAGCCTTGAAAAACTGCAGGTGGTGGAATTCGCGCCTGTCTCTGAAATCATCCTGGACGATGCCGCGATCACCCGATTTCGGCAAAACTACCGGATCGAGTTTGGCTCTGCCGGCACGGATGACCCGCTCTATGAGGCGGTGAGCGCCGGGCGCAAGCATCAGGGCGTGGAGCATTGGCTGCCGTTCTTCCATACCCGGCTGGATTTGCTGTTTGATTACCTGCCATCTGCGCCCGTGCTGCTGGATGATCAATGCGACGCTGCCCGCCTGTCGCGCTGGGAGGGGATTGCCGATCAATATGATGCCCGGCGCGAGGCCATGCAAGCCAAGGGGCGGATCGACAGTGTGTATAAACCCTGCCCACCGGATTTGCTGTATCTCAATGATGCGGGCTGGAATGCGGCGCTTTCGGGGCGGCGGGTGATGAACCTCAGCCCTCTGCGCGCAGCACCGGGGCCGGGGGTGCTGGATGCGGGCGCGCGCACAGGGCGCAGCTTTGCGCCCGAACGGCAGGCGGGTGGCAATGTTTTTGATGCGCTTGTCGCCCATATCCGCGCGCGTCTGCCTTTGGGCAATGTGCTGATTGCCAGCCATAGCGAGGGCGCGCGCGAAAGGCTGTCTGGCCTGTTGGAAGATCATGGCGCCCCCCCGGCGCAGCCTGTCGCCCGCCTGCGCGAGATGGGGGAAGGGGGCCTGTATCTGACAGTCTGGCCGCTTGATAGCGGCTTTGAAGCCCCCGGCCTGACTGTGATCTCGGAACAGGATGTGCTGGGCGACAGGCTGGTTGCGCGCACGCGCCGCCGCAAACGGGCCGAAAATTTCCTGACAGAGGCCCAAAGCCTCTCTCCGGGTGATCTGGTGGTGCATGTCGATCACGGCGTGGGCCGCTATACCGGCCTGGAAATGATCACGGCCATGGGCGCGCCGCATGAATGTATCGCGCTGGAATATGCGGGCGGGGACAGGCTGTTTCTCCCTGTTGAAAACATCGAATTGCTCTCGCGCTTTGGTCATGAAGAGGGCTTGCTGGACAAGCTGGGTGGGGGGGCATGGCAGGCCAAGAAAGCGCGTCTGAAGCAACGCATCCGCGAGATAGCGGATAAGCTGATCCGCATTGCCGCCGAACGCCAGTTGCGCAAAGCCCCCCAGTTTGAGGTGCCAGAGGGCATATGGGAAGAATTCCTTGCCCGCTTCCCCTATGCAGAGACGGATGACCAGTTGCGCGCCATCGAAGATGTGCTGGAAGATTTTGAAAGCGGGCGCCCCATGGACAGGCTGGTGGTGGGCGACGTGGGCTTTGGCAAGACCGAGGTCGCCATGCGTGCGGCCTTTGTTGCAGCCATGTCCGGTGTGCAGGTCGCCGTAATCGCGCCGACGACTCTGCTGGCGCGGCAGCACTACAAGAGCTTTGCCGAACGCTTCCGCGGCTTTCCCATCACTGTGCGCCCCCTGTCGCGCTTTGTCCCCGCCAAAGAGGCCAGCGCCACCCGCGACGGGCTGGCCAAGGGCACGGTCGATATCTGCATCGGCACGCATGCGCTTTTGGCCAAGGGCGTAAGCTTTGCCAATCTGGGCCTGTTGGTCATAGATGAAGAGCAACATTTCGGCGTGAACCACAAAGAGCGCCTGAAAGAGTTGCGCAGCGATATCCATGTGCTGACGCTCACGGCAACGCCCATCCCGCGCACGCTGCAACTGTCACTTACGGGCGTGCGTGATCTCTCCATCATCCAGACCCCGCCTGTGGATCGTCTGGCCATCCGCACCTATGTCAGCGAGTTTGATACGCTTACGCTGCGCGAGGCATTGTTGCGCGAGCGGTTTCGCGGGGGGCAGTCGTTTTTCGTTGTGCCGCGCATTTCCGATCTGCCAGAGGTGGAAGAGTTTCTGCGCACGCATATTCCCGAAATCAGCTATGTCATCGCCAATGGCCAGATGGCCGCAGGCGATCTGGATGATCGGATGAACGCCTTTTACGATGGCAAATATGATGTGCTTGTGGCTACATCCATTGTCGAATCCGGCCTCGATATTCCGCGCGCCAATACGATGATTGTCTACCGCGCCGATATGTTCGGTCTGGCGCAGCTCTATCAGATACGCGGGCGGGTGGGGCGTGCAAAAACGCGCGCCTATTGCTTCCTGACCACCAAACCACGCAGCCCGCTAACGCCGCAGGCGCAGCGGCGGCTGAAATTGCTGGCCTCGCTGGATACTCTGGGCGCAGGGTTCAACCTTGCCAGCCATGACATGGATTTGCGCGGTGCAGGCAATATCCTGGGCGAAGAGCAATCGGGCCATATCAAGGAAGTGGGCTATGAACTGTATCAGCAGATGCTGGAAGAGACGATTGCCAAACTCCGCTCTGGCGAGATTACCTCGCTGGAGGATCTGGATGGACAATGGGCGCCCCAAATCAATGTGGGCGCGGCGGTGCTGATCCCGGAAGAGTATGTGCCGGATCTGGATGTGCGTCTGGGGCTCTATCGGCGGCTGTCGGGCCTGACCAGCAAGGTTGATCTCGAAGGCTTTGCGGCAGAACTGATCGACCGTTTCGGCAAATTGCCGCGCGAAGTGAACACGCTGCTTGCGGTGATACGCATAAAGGCCGAATGCAAACGCGCGGGCATCGCGAAATTCGATGTCGGGCCGAAAGGCGCGACTGTGCAATTTCACAAGGATAAATTCGCCAATCCCGCCGGGCTGGTGGAATTTGTCCAGGGCGAAAAGGGGCTGGCCAAAATCCGCGACAACAAGATCGTGGTGCAGCGCGATTGGGCCACAGACAAAGACCGCCTGCGCGGGGCTTTCGCCATTGCGCGCGATCTGGCGGCAAAGGCGGCAGGATAGCTCTGGTTTTGCACCAGCAGCCCTGCGCCTTGGCCGGCACTACCCGGTTCCCCCACGCCTTCCCCTTGGGGTGCGCGCGCAGACATGGTTAACACAGATCACCCGCACCGCGCCGCGGCATGGGGCGCAAAATCTCGCGGCCCTTCCCCTGTTGGTGCGTCGTGCTTTTTGGCATTCATCTTGGCACAAATATCCTCAGGGGGGTGAATTGGGCCAAAGGCCCAAGAGGGGGGCGCGAGCGCCCCCCTTGCCCGGCCACCCCAGAGCGCCAGCCCAAAAGCAGAGTGCAATCTATCGCCGCGCTGTCACAGATGCGCCCTGTGCAGTCCACGCCAAAGACAGGGCCGTCATTCTGCCGCCCCAAGGCCTTTGGGCGCGGGGGGCGGTCAACGCAAACACCCCGGCACGCGGGCCGGGGTGTTTGTCTGGTTTCAAAGGCAAGGCGATCAGGCGCTTGGTTCCGGCTCCATCCCGCCATCATCTTCGCCGCGCTTGCGGCCGCGGGTTTTCGGAATGGCAGCCACAGAGGGCGTGCCGCTGGTGGGCGTGTCGCCATCGTCATCACCGCGCGCCAAAGGCTCCCCGCGCATGACGCGGCCAATCTCCGGCCCTGTCAGGGTTTCGTATTCCAGCAATCCCTGGGCCAGGTTTTCCAACTCCTGACGCTTTTCGGTCAGGATTTGCTTGGCGGTGTCATATCCTTCCTGCACCAATTCGCGCACCTTGTCGTCAATCACCTTCTGGGTCATTGCCGAATGGCTGGAACCGCCGCCATAATTGCCAAGGTAGCTTTGCTGCTCATTGGCGTAATCGACATAGCCCAATTCGGGGTCAAAACCGAATTGCGTGACCATCGCGCGGGCGATCTTGGATCACCTGCTGGATGTCGCTGGACGCGCCAGAGGTGACAGCATCATGCCCGAAAACCAGCTCTTCGGCCACGCGCCCGCCCATCGCCATGGCGATTTTGGATTTATACTTGCGATAGCTGACGGACAGTTGGTCGCGCTCTGGCAAGGACAGAACCAGCCCCAGGGCACGGCCACGCGGGATGATGGTGGCTTTGTGAATCGGGTCATGTTCCGGCACATGCAGGCCAACAACAGCATGCCCGGCCTCGTGATAGGCGGTCAGCTGGCCTCAAACCCGTCCATCTCCACCAGAAGCTGGTTGAGCGTTTGCTCACGCTCGTCATTGCCGCCGCCATAGCCCGCGCCACGGTGACGGCCCACGGCGTCAATCTCGTCGATAAAGACGATACACGGCGCGTTTTTCTTCGCCTGCTCAAACATATCGCGCACGCGGCTTGCACCGACGCCCACAAACATTTCCACAAAATCTGAGCCAGAGATGGTGAAGAATGGCACACCCGCCTCACCCGCAATGGCGCGCGCCAGAAGCGTTTTACCCGTACCCGGAGGGCCCACAAGCAGCGCCCCTTTGGGAATTTTGCCACCAAGGCGCGAGAATTTCTGCGGGTTGCGCAGGAATTCAACGATCTCTTCCAGCTCATCCTTGGCCTCGTCAATGCCGGCAACATCATCGAATGTGACGCGGCCATGCTTTTCGGTCAGCAACTTGGCCTTGGACTTGCCAAAACCCATCGCCCCGCCGCGTGCCGCCGCCCTGCATCCGGTTCATGAAATAAATCCACACCCCGATCAGCAGCAGGAAAGGCAGCCACAGCATAAGCGTGGAGAGGAAGCCCGATTGTTGCTGTGGCCGCGCTTCAACCGGAATATCGGCGGCCAGCAGGCGCTGAGTCAGTGTGGAATCATCTGGGCGGATGGTGGAATATTGCTGCCCATCGCGGCCGACAAAGACAATCCGCTCGCCATCGATGGTCACGCGGCTGACATCGGCATTTTCAACGCGGGTAATGAACTCTGAATAGCCCACTGATCGGGCGGATGATGTGGACTGCCCGTTGCTGAACATGTTGAACAACATGATCATCAGCAAGAACAGCACTATCCAGAAAGCGAAATTCCGTGCATTGCCCACGGGCGTCTCCTCTAATCAACGGTGCAAGGCGCGACTGCGCCATAGCTTTCCTCATACATAGCAATTATGAACGCGCATTCAATGCGAATACGCCGCAGAACCCGGCCCCGTGTCGGTTTGGCACAGGCTGGCGTGCCAGTCTGGGGCCAGCCCGGCCAAGGGGGCAGCCACAAGACGCGCGCCGTCCCATACTGCGGGACTGGCCAGAAGCGAGGGGCGTGGCAGAAGCCATCCGGCCTGATCGGGGCAGAGCGCAAGCCCGTTTTCGCCCAAGGCGGCAATGTGCAAATCTTGCGCGGGCAGGGTATCTGGGGGGGCGGTGATCTGCCAGCGCCTGTCCCAGATTTGCCCAAACGGCGCGCGCAGCCTTGCCACGGCCTGCGCCTCGCGGGTGATCCGCAGGCTGTCGCCCGCCCGTGTTATCAGGCAGCCATGCAGCGTGGCACGGTGCGCGCCAATGGCAGCGCGCAGGGCCTTCATGCGCGGGCGGTAGGGGCTGGAGGCGATTTCGCACAGCGCGCGCGCAAACAGGCGGTAGCGGGTATCTGCTGGCAGGGCGTCAAGGCCCTTGGCATCAAACAGAATATCGCCATGCTGGTCTTGGCGCAGCTGCGCCTGCGCGGTATCGGCGGCCAATTCCAGCACCTGCCGCGCTTCTGCCATGCGTGCCGCAGTTTCGGCCAGCCGGGTATCGCTTAGCCCAAGCGGCGCCAGCAGGGCGCGCAGGTGCCGGGCTTTCACACGGTCGAAATCGGGGTTTTCGTTGCTGGGGTCATCGGCCCAGTGCAGCCCTTGCGCCAAAAGCCAGTCGCGCAAATCTGCGCGCGCCATATCCAAGAGTGGGCGCAGCCATAGCAGCCCATGCGCGCCAAAGCGCGCAGGCATTGCCGCCAGCCCATCCACCCCAGAGCCGCGCGCCAGCCGCATCAGTACGGTTTCGGCCTGATCGTCGCGGGTATGGCCCAAAAGCACGGCATCCAACCCTTCAGACGCTGCCCATTGGGCCAAAAGACGCCGCCGCGCCTGCCGTGCGGCATCTTGCAGATTGCCGCGCCCAGACCATTCTTGCCAGTGCAGGGTTGCATGGGGCAGGCCCAACCGCGCGGCGGTTTTGGCCACTGTCTGCGCCTCTGTTGCAGATTCGCGGCGCAATCCGTGATCGACGGTTGCCACCCATAGCTGTGCCCCGCCCCATTGCGCGGCCAGTGTCATCAGCGCCATGCTGTCACTGCCGCCAGACACTGCCAGCCCAAGCCGCCGCGCGCCGCTGTCAGGCACAAGACGCGCCATGCTTTTGGCAAATTCTGCTGTCAGATCGGGCGCGCCCGTCATCAGGGGCAGGCGAGGCGCAGCCGCGCCGCTTCGGCTTCGGCGGCCTCTGGGCTTGTGGTGAAACGGTTGCGCAATTCGTCAAACATGACGCAGGCTTCGGAAATCTGTTCCAGCCGCCCCAGACTATCGCCCAAGGCCAGCAGGGCGCGGGGCGCATCCGGGCCATCGGGGGCAGAGAGATAGAGGTTCAGGTAGGCGCGCGCCGCCTCTGGCTCTGCCCCGCGGGCGCGGTGCATCTGGCCCAGAAGCAGGCTTGCATCGGCACCAAGGGGGCTGCCGGGGTAGAATTCCAGAAATTGCTGCAATGCCTCTGCGGCGGCCTCATATTCGCCCGCATCGGCCATGGCGCGGGCAGCATCGAAAGCCACGCTTTCAGACGCCGCAAGTTGGGGTGTTTCAAACCCCGGCGCGGCGGCAGAGTTACCGACACCACCTCCCAGGGCCCGCGGCGCGGCCAGGTTGGTCACATCCCCGCCCTCAAGCTCTGTCAGGCGAAATTCCAGATCGCCCAATCTGTTCGAGGCTTCATCAATCGCGCGGCGAATTCGGAATTCGAGTTCTTCGGTGCGCCCGGTCAGGCGTGAAAGTTCCTCGCGGATGCGATCCACCCTGTCAATCAGGCTGCCGTCAAAGCCCTGTTGTGCCGCTCCAGCGCCCGACGACAGTTCCCGCGCCAGATCGGCGACAGCGGCGCTGAGCGCTGTCAGTTCTGCGCGCAGGTCTGCGACTGTATCCGCCCGTGCCGGGGCCAGCACTGGCCCCGACAGCAAACATGCAAGCGCTATGATCCGCACCACGCGCATCAGATCAGCTCGATACGCCGGAAATTGCCGTCACGCCGCGCCGGTTGATATCCCAGCACCGCTGCGCGGCGCAGGCCTCAACGGGGCGTTCCTTGCCATAGCTGACAGTGCGCAGACGGTTTGCAGACACGCCCTGCCCGATCAGATATTGCGAGATTGCATTTGCCCGCCGCTCGCCCAAGGACAGGTTATAGTCGCGCGTGCCGCGCTCATCTGCATGGCCCTCGATGACGATTGCAAATTGAGGATTGGAACGCAGCCACGCGGCTTGGGCATTCAGCGTTGCGCGGGATTCCTCGTTCAGGTTGGAGCTGTCGACCGTGAAGAACACCCGATCCCCGATGCGCTGCTGGAAATGCGCGATGGATGTGGGATCATTCGGATCGCCCAGCTCTGTGCTGAAAATGGCTCCGTCATTAAATCCGCCAGCGCCGCCAAAGCCATCGGCCCCGCCGCCGCCGAATGTGCCGCCGCGCGGGTTGTTACAGGCGGCCAGCGCCAGGCCAGCCAGAATGAGAAGTGCTTTTGATGTCAGGTTCATGGAAGTCTATCCCTCGTGAGGTTGATTTGTTGGGTCAGATCAGGGCAGAAGCGGGCCCCATGCCGGGTCAGAGGCTGGCCCCGGCGTTGGAATGCGGCGCAGGTTGCGCCCTGTGATATCTACAGAAAACAGCGCCGGATCGCCCCCTTGTGCTTCCCGCGTGAACATGATGACGCGGCCATTTGGGGCCCAAGAGGGGCCTTCGTCAAGAAACGACGCTGTGAGCAGCCGCTCTTCCGAGCCATCCGTGCGCATGACGCCGATATGAAAGCGGCCCGCATGGGATTTGGTAAAGGCAATCATATCACCACGCGGTGACCAGACTGGCGTGGAATAGCGCCCCTGACCAAAGCTGATCCGCCGCGCCTCGCCGCCATTGGCGGGCATGATATAGATCTGGCTGGTGCCAGAGCGATCCGATTCAAAGGTAATGAACCGGCCATCTGGCGAGAAGCTGGGCGAGGTTGCGATAGAGGGCGAGGCGGTAAGCTGCTGCATCTGCCCCGACCCCAGATTAAGGCGGTACAGATCGGTATTGCCCCCTCGCGCCGCCGAAAACACAAGCGACCCGCCATCGGGCGAAAAGCGCGGCGAGAAAGTTTGCGCGCCGGGAATATCGCCAACCAACTGGCGCTGGCCTGTCTGTGTATTCATCAGCGCAATGCGGGGCGCGCCGGTTTCATAGGTGGTATAAAGAATACGCTCGCCCCCTTGCGAGAAGCGCGGCCCAAGTGTCAGCGCGCGCCCATCTGTCAGGAATTGCACATTCTCGCCATCCTGATCCATGATCGCCAGCCGCTTGCTGCGATTGCCGCGCGGCCCGGATTCCGAGATGAAAACAACGCGGCTGTCAAAATACCCGGCTTCGCCCGTGATCCGGGTATACACCGCATCGGAGACTTTATGTGCCATGCGCCGCCAGCTATCGGTTGTGCCTGCAAATTGCAGCCCCTGGCCAACCTGCTGGCCTGTCAGCACATCGAACAACCGGAATTTCACGGTCATCCGGTTGCCGGATACCGAAACGGCCCCGGTAATCAGCGCCTGCACATTGATCGCGCGCCAAGAGGCATAGCTTACACCTGCATCAAAGCTGGTAATCCTCTCGATATGGGCTTGGGGCGGCACTTCGCGGAACAAGCCTGTATTCGAGAGGTTGGCCGCCACCACCCGCGCCAGCGCTTCGGCATATTGGCCGCCAGCACTGTTTTCAGGCACAAAGGCTGGCATGGCGAAGGGCATGGGTTCAATCACGCCTTCGGTGATTTGCAGGCGCAAGGGCTGGGCCTGTGCGGGTGCGAACGCAACCAATGCCGCGAGAACGGCAAGGGCAAGGGCTGGCAGGGTGTTGAAAAGCCGGATCATCTGAGTCTCATGCCTTCGGGGTTGAATGTGATCTCTATATCACGCCATGCGTCATATTTCTCTGGGGGCAGGCCATACCCATCGCCCTCACAGCGAATTATTGCGCGCCGCGCGGCCTCGAACGCCTGTTGAACGGCGGTTTCTGTGCCGCCAGAGGCGCTGACCACGCGAATCGAGCCTTGTTCATGGCGCGCGGTTGGCGTCATGGAGAAGGCAACAGTTACAGTAACTTGCTGCGCATCTGTGGAAAGAACACCGATATTCCAGCATTGCTGGATTGCAAGGCGCAGGCTGTCGGCCTCTGACGCGCTCAGGCCCCCGGCACTGGAACCGATGGGGCTGGTGCCACTGCCGCCCAGTTGCTCTGACAGCGCCGCGGCCAAGGCTTCGGCAATCGCATCGCTGGGGGCGGGTGCGGGCGCGGGGGCAGGCTCTGCGGCCGGTGCTGGCGTTGGCTCTGGTGTGGGTGCGGCGGCCGTCTGTGTATCAGCCGCAGGCGCGGGCCGTTCTGGGCGCGTGCGGGGGCGGTCGCTGATAACAGGGGCCATCGCCGCGCGCTCTATCGAGGTTGCGTCCGTTTCCGTCGCCTCTGTCACGATCTCTGTCGTGGCCTCTGGTGGGGCCGTCTCGGTTTGTTCCGGCTCTGGCATGACAACATCCGCTGCGGCATCTGCCTGTGTGGCCGGGCGCGCGGTGATATCCACTTCTGCGCCCTCTGGCGGGGCCTCTGTCGGTGTGGGGGCCACACGATCCACCGGGCGCGGGCGCGGGCGCTCTGAGACGCCGGGCGCGGGAAGGGGGGAGAAGATCACGCCGGTAGATTGCTCTGCCGGTGGGGTTGGGTCTGCCACGGGTTCCGGTGCAGGCGGCGGCGCAGGCGGCGGCGCAGGCACAGGCTCTGGCGCAGGTGGCGGGGGTGTTACTGGTTCTGGCGCGCGGATTTCCGGCTCTGGTGCAGGGGGGGGCGCAGGTGTGGGTTCTGGTGCAGGCGCGGGCGCTTCGCGCGGGCCGCTGAGGGCCGCGAATTCCTCTGCCGAAATGATCGACACATCGGCAACGGGAATTTGCACGCTGTTTTTCGGGGCTTGGAAAATGTCATTGAAGACAAGCCACAGGATCAGCCCAAGATGCACCGCACCCGAGACTTTCTGCCCCGTGTCCATCCGTTCCCATATGTCCCGTGCAACGGCCATGGCTGTGCTGTGCCCTATATTCCGCTCAGTTGCCCGACCCGTCAAAGCGTGGGCCGCCTTGTTCGGTCACAAGCCCGATATTGTTGAAGCCCCCTGCATTCAGCGCGCCCATGATTTGCACCACACGCTCATACGGGATTGCTCCATCGGCGCGCAGAAACACCTTATTGTCGCGCCGCTGCTCTGCGATGGCGCGCAATTGCGGGATCAGGGTATCTGGATCAACCTGCGAAGACATAATCATAACTGTGCCATCTGCCAGCAATGTGATTGCAAGCGGGTCTTCCTGCTCGGCAGGCAAAGCCCCGGCAGAGCTGCGCGGCAATTCCACAGGCACACCCAGTGTCAGCATGGGCGCGGCCACCATGAAGATGATCAGCAGAACCAGCATCACATCCACAAAGGGCGTGACGTTCATTTCCGACATATGGCCCGCACCGCCGCGCCGTCTGCGCCGCCCCGTGCCATCGCCTTTCTTGATGAATTGCGACCCCATCTGTCAGCCAGCGTCCAATTGGCGCGACAGGATGGTATTGAATTCATCGGCAAAGGCTTCATAGCCCGAAATGATCTCGTCGCTGTCATCGGTCAGCTTGTTATAGGCGATCGTGGCCGGGATCGCGGCCAAAAGGCCAAGCCCTGTAGCCAAGAGCGCTTCTGCAATGCCGGGAGCGACAACCGCGAGGTTGCTGGATTCCGCCATGGCGATTTCTTCAAACGCTGTCTTGATCCCCCAGACCGTGCCAAATAAGCCCACGAAGGGCGAGGCAGAGCCAACAGAGGCCAGAAATGTCAGGCCGCCCGTCAATTCGCGCGCTTCCTTGTTGATGGCCACATCCATGGAGCGGTCAATCCGTGCCACCGCACCGGGAATAAGCCGCCCATCGGGGCGGTGAGAGCGCCGCCATTCTGTCATCCCGGCGGCAAAGACGCGCTGCGGAGAGGTTTCTGGCGCAGGGCCGATATGGTCATACAACTCATCCAGCGGTTCGCCAGACCAGAAGGCAGCCTCAAACTCTGCCGCTTCTGCCCGCGCGCGGCGGTAGCGAAGCTGTTTCTGGATGATGATCGCCCAAGACCAGAAGGATGCGACGATCAGACCGATCATCACAAGCTGCACGATGAAAGAGGCCCGCGCAAAAAGCCCGATCAGCGAGAAATCGACATCCTGAACGGATGCCAGTGTGGTGGGTTCCATGTGTCTGCTCACTCAAATGCGCCGCTCTGTTCTGGCGGCTTTGGGCCAGATCATACAGCAAGACAAGCGCAACACCAACACAAGCGCGTTATACTTGCGGTTTATGTTACAGGTTTTTGGGTAATTTCTGCAAAAGCGCTTTTGGCAAGGCCTGTGGCTTGCCAGTTTCGGCCAAAGAGACGAGCGTGACCTCTGCCTCGAACAGCATCTGGCCCGCACGATAGGCGCTTTGGTGCAACACCAGCCGCGCGGCGGAATGGGACAGATAGTCTGTGCGTATATCCAGCATATCGTCAAACCGCGCGGGCGCGCGGTAATCGGCCACCACATGGCGCACGGCAAACACACCTTTCCCTTGTGCTTTCATCGCGGCTTGATCAAAGCCCAGATCGCGCAGCCATTCAGAGCGCGCGCGCTCGATGAATTTCAGGTAATTTGCGTAATACACAATGCCTGCATGATCGGTATCTTCGTAATAGACACGAATGGGCAGGTGATGCGTCATATGGCCCTCAATTCGGCGCTGGCAGACGTGCGGCCAGCCGCAGCGCATGGGCCGGGTCACTGGCCACCGCTGGCAGAACCGGATCATAGGCCGCGCGGATCACACTGGCAATCTCTGGGCGCAGAACCGCCGTTTCACCTGCCAATGCCAGTGCGGGGCTGGTGGTGAAGGCCGTGTCCGACCATAGCAAGATCACCTGCACGGCCTGTTGCAGGGCCAGCGCCTCTGCAGGCATATCCGAAAGCGCGCCATCCATGCGCAGAAAGACAAAGGCCGCCTTGATGGCATTTTGCGCATCAAAGCGGAAAATGCGGTATTGGTTCGCCTCGGCCGCTTGCAGGCGCGCAACCAACGGGCCAAGCCCCTCTACCAGTCGATCCAGATTGGGCACATCCAGCAATTCTGCCCAGTCGCGGAAGACGAACACCATCAGATTAACGCCAAGTTCCGGGTCTGTCGCGGCCATTTTATGGCCTGCCAGCGCCACCACGGCTTCTATCGCGCCTTTGAAAATGGGCAGGGTTTCTTCTGCCACGCCAAAGACAACCGGCACAATGGGCCTGCCCCATCTTGCGCACAGGAACTGGCCATCGCTGCGGGTGAACAGGGCTTCAATTTCGGCTGGCTGCATCGGCGTTCCTTTCGCGCGCCCAATTAGGCCGTGGGCGCGGGTAATGCAAGGCCGCGGGGGTGTCGTCCCAACTCTGCCCCTGTCATGGCTTTGGGCGATGCTCTGGCGGTGGCATCTGATCCGAAGATAGCCAAGGCAGGTTTGAGCGGGTTGGGGGCATTTGGGTAGCGCACCAAGCGCGGAATCGAGGGCGTCAGCCCGCCGCGCATCGCCGGGCCGCCCCCCGGCACGGCGATTTGGCTGCCATGGGCGCTTAGCCTGAGTTGTGCGCGGATTTGGCCAGCATAAAGTGGCATAGCCTCAAGGTTAGATCGCCGCACCGCGGCCCAGCGCTGCGCGGCTTTGCGAATGCCCCCCACCCCCCGCATGCCGACCAGCCGCAACTGTCGGCATGTGGAAGATGGGGACGGTTTGTCAGCTGGCGCGGCCTTAGCTTGCCGCCTTCAGTTCCAGCCTGCGCGCGTGCAGCACTGGCTCTGTATAGCCGGAGGGTTGTTCGCGCCCTTTGAACACCAGATCACAGGCCGCCTGAAAGGCAATCCCGCTGAAATCCGGGGCCATGGGCCGATAAGAGGGGTCGCCTGCATTCTGGCGGTCAACCACTTCGGCCATGCGCTTCATGGCATCCATCGCCTCTGCCTGCGAGACAACACCGTGATGCAGCCAATTCGCGATATGCTGGCTGGAAATCCGGCAGGTTGCGCGGTCTTCCATCAGGCCCACATCATTGATGTCCGGCACCTTGGAGCAGCCGACCCCCTGATCGACCCAGCGGACCACGTAGCCCAATATCCCCTGAGCGTTGTTTTCCACTTCGCGGATGATCTGCTCTTTTGTCCATTTGCGGAAGCTGGCCTGCGGAATGTCCAGCAGCGCTTCCACATGGGCGCGCCGCCCGCCTTTGGCGAGCTTTTCCTGCACCGCGCGCACATTGACTTGGTGATAATGCAGCGCATGCAGCGTGGCGGCTGTGGGGGAGGGAACCCAAGCGGTATTTGCGCCGGATTTGGGATGTTCGATCTTGGTTTCCAGCATCGCGGCCATCTGGTCGGGCATGGCCCACATGCCCTTGCCAATCTGAGCGCGCCCCATCAGGCCGCATTCCAGCCCGATATCCACGTTGCGATCTTCATAGGCTTTGATCCAGCCCTTGCGCTTGATGAAATCCTTGCGCGAGAAGGGGCCTGCTTCCATGCTGGTATGGATCTCATCGCCCGTGCGATCCAGAAAGCCTGTATTGATAAAGGCAACGCGGTGGCGTGCGGCGTGAATGCATTGCTGCAGGTTCACCGAGGTGCGGCGCTCTTCATCCATAACGCCCATCTTGATCGTGTTGGGGGCAAGGCCCAGAACCTGTTCAACACGGCTGAAAATCTCATCCGCGAAGGCTACTTCCTCTGGCCCGTGCATTTTGGGCTTTACGATATAGACAGAGCCTTGCGCCGAATTGCGCGCCCCCTCGGTTTTGCGCAGATCATGCAGAGCACAAAGCGTGGTGATCATCGCATCCATCAAGCCTTCGGGGATTTCCGCGCCGTCACGATCCAGAATCGCGGGGTTGGTCATCAGATGGCCCACATTGCGCACCAGAAGCAGCGCGCGGCCTTTCAGCAGTTTGGTGCTGCCATCGGGGGCTGTGATGGCGATATCGGGGTTCAGGCGGCGGGTGACGGTCTTGCCAGCCTTTTCCAGATCGGCGCTGAGATCGCCTTTCATCAGGCCAAGCCAGTTTGTGTAAGCGATGACTTTGTCTTCCGCATCCACGGCCGCGACTGAATCTTCGCAATCCATGATCGCGGAAAGCGCCGATTCCAGCCGCACATCGGCCAGCGCCGCCTGATCGCGCCCGCCAATCAGATGGGCGCGGTTAAAGACCAGTTCCACATGCAGCCCGTTATTGACCAGAAACACGGATTCCGGCGCGCGGGGATCGCCGCGATAGCCTGCAAATTTTGCAGGCTCTTCCAGCGGTTTGCCATCCACCAAAAGCGCGCCGCCCTTGACATGATAGAGCCGCGCATCGGCGTGGCTGTGGCCCGCCAGCGGAAAGGCCGCATCCAGAAACACCCGCACCCGCGCCACAACCCGCGCGCCGCGCCCTTGTTCATATCCGCCCGCAGGCGGCTGGCTGCCCATGGCATCGGTGCCATAAAGCGCATCATAGAGGCTGCCCCAACGCGCATTCGCGGCATTGAGCGCATAGCGCGCATTGGTGATGGGCACGACAAGTTGCGGCCCGGCGATGGTGGCGATTTCAGGATCAACATTTTGCGTATCAATCTGGAACGGTGCGGCCTCTGGCAGCAGATAGCCGATCTGTTCCAGAAACGCCTTATAGCCTTCGCGGTCATGCACCTGATTGCGCCGTGCCAGATGCCAGTCATCAATCTGGCGCTGCAAATTGGCGCGTTTGGCCAGCAGCGCGCGGTTTTTTGGGCTTAGGTCATGCACCAGCGCTGAAAAGCCCGCCCAGAAATGTTCTGGCGCGATCCCGGTTCCCGGCAGCGCGGCCCGCTCGATAAAGCTGCAAAGCTCTGCCTCTACCTCTAAGCCCGCGCGCATGTCCCGCTGTGCCATATCGTTCCCTTCTCATTCTTGTTGCGCGCCCTCTGCGTGCCGCGGCATACAATAAACTTGTGGGGCGCGCGGGCAAGGTGCAAATCCTGATTTCCAGGCCGGATCCGCGAATAGCATTTTCACGCTTTCCATGAAGATATTTGCCCCAGATCTTGCCGGCGCAGTCATTCATTGGCGCGGAATGGTCATAAGTGGCGCGCAAACTTGTGCTTGACAATCCTATCGCGCTCGGTTTGTTTCACATCTTAAATACATATTTTTATGCTTTGTTTTTCATGTGCTTGGCGTCGCGCTTTTCGTCTTTTTTCGATAATGATTTTGAATGATCGGGGGCAACCTCTGGCATTACACGCGCTCAATACCCTGCCAGACCCCGGTCAGCATTATCATGATATGCTGGATCAGATTTGTGCTGAATTCGGTTTGGACTACGCCGCCTATATCGGGGTTTTGGGATATGATGCGCGCTTGGTTGGCGTGGTCACCTATCCAGAGGCATGGATAGGCCACTATGCAAGCCAAGGGTTTCACAAGCTTGATCTTGCCTTTTTATCGGCCTCGCGGGCAGTGGGGGTGGTGGATTGGTCGCGGCTGCGGGCGCTGGCCGGGTTTGATCGCGTGTTTCGGGAGGCGGCCGATTTCGGGATCGGCGCAATCGGTCTGACCTTGCCGCTGCGCGGGCTGTTCGGGGATCGGGGGATGTTCAGTATCGTGTTCAGCGCCCCAGATGCGCAGAGCGATTTGCTGCGCACTGATGCCCTGTCGGCATTGCAGCAGCGCGTCGCGCTGTTTCATGATGAGATCATGCGCGCAACCGATACCATGGGAATGGTACAAAACCCTTGCCTGTCAGCGCGCGAGCGTGAAATCCTGCAATGGATCGCTGCGGGGAAGTCACAAAGTGACATTGCCACGATCCTGGCCATTTCCCCCCGCACGGTAGAGGTGCATCTGCGCTCCACACGCCACAAACTTGGCGCGCTGACAACGCCGCAAGCTGTTGCGCGCGCCATTGGATTTGGGATTATCCACCCGAAATAGAAGGCAGAATTTATATTGACTGGCGAGTCAACCAAATGCCTTGACGAGTTATTGTCTTTCCTCTCTTATCTACGGGCTTGGGCGTTTGTCGTTTTTCGATTACAACGCGTGCCTATAACCAGCGGCGCGGCAATTTGGCCGGGCGTAAACGCTGATCCGACCTCAACAGGGAGACCAAGATGACCAGACCAATTTCTCAGCAAAGCCTGACCCGGCGCAGCCTTCTGAAAGGGGCGACAGCGCTTGGCGCGGCAGGGCTGATCCTGCCTGCAGGCTATCGTGCTGCGCAGGCCGAACCCCAACGCGGCGGCACATTCCGCATCGGGCTTGGGCATGGCAATTCGACCGATGGCTATGACCCCGGATTGTGGGATAACCTGTATGCGCAGGTTTTCGCGGCTTCGCGCCACAACCAGCTGATCGAAGTGGGCGCCGATGGGCAGTTGACCCCGGAAATCGCTGAAAGCTGGGAATCGGCTGATGGCGCGACATGGGTGTTCCGTATCCGGCAGGGTGTCAGCTTCCATTCCGGCAAAGAGGTGACGGTCGAGGATGTGATCGCCTCTCTCAACCATCATCGCGGCGAAGATGCCACTTCGGCTGTGAAGCTGTTCTTCAACCCGGTGCAGGATATCCGCGCCGATGGGCAGAATGTGGTTATTACGCTGGACGCGCCCAATGGCGATTTCCCCTATCTGATGTCGGATTACCATCTGGCCATCATGCCCGGCACAGATGGCAAGATTGATCCCAACTCGACCGATGGTTGCGGCCCCTATGTGGTGGAAAGCTACGAGCCGGGTGTTCAGGCTAGCCTGACACGCTTTGCGAATTACTGGAAAGAGGGGCGCGCGCATTTTGACCGTGTGGAGATTCTCTCCATCCTCGATTCTGCGGCGCGTCTGAATGCGCTGATGACAGGGCAGGTGGATCTGATTGACCAGATCGACCCGGCCACAATCGGGATGCTGGAAGCGCGCGGCGTTGCCAATATCCTGTCGATCCCCGGCAATGCGCATTATGTATTCCCGATGGATAGCCGCGCCGCGCCTTTCTCGGACAACAATGTCCGTCTGGCGTTGAAATATGCGATCGACCGTCAGGAAATGGTGGATAAAATCCTTGGTGGGCATGGGGCTGTTTCCAATGACAACCCGATCGGCCCTGCAAACCGCTATTTCCACCGCGAGATGGAGGCCAAAACCTTTGATCCAGACCGCGCGCGCTACTATCTGCGTCAGGCGGCCATGGACAGCCTGAGCGTGGATTTGCATGTGGCCGATGCCGCGTTTTCGGGCGCTGTGGATGCAGGCGCGCTCTTTGCCGAAACGGCGGCGCAATGCGGGATCAACATCAACCTCGTGCGCGAACCCAATGACGGCTATTGGGATAACGTCTGGATGAAGAAACCCTTTGTTGCCAGCTATTGGGGCGGGCGCGCGGTGGAAGATCACATGTTCACCAGCGGATATGCCTCTGGCGCGGCGTGGAATGACAGTTTCTGGGAACATGAGCGCTTTAACGAGTTGCTGGTCGCGGCGCGTTCGGAAATCAACGAAGATCTGCGCCGTGAGATGTATCACGAGATGCAGCAGATCGTTTCGTTTGAAGGCTCTGTCATCATCCCGATGAACAATAACTATGTCATGGCCACGGCCCTGAACGTGGCAACGCCAGAGCAGATTTCGGCCAACTGGAACCTTGATGGCTTCCGCTGCGTAGAGCGGTGGTGGTTCGCCTGATAACGCTTCCCCGCCCCCATCTCCGGGGGCGGGGATCGCCGGGCAAGACTGGCGCAAAAACACATAAACAGGGGGGACGATGCACGCTGTCCTCGTGATGATCTTGCAGCGGCTGGCTTTGGGTGTGGTCACGCTTTTTGTGGTCTCGGTGGTGATTTTCGGCGCGACAGAGCTGTTGCCGGGCGATCTGGCATCCACGCTTCTTGGCCAATCCGCCACGCCGGAAACCGTGGCCGCACTGCGCACGCAACTGGGCCTGGATCAACCCGCGCCGCTGCGCTATTGGGCTTGGGCCACGGGGGTGGTGCAGGGGGATTTCGGCGTCTCTCTCGCCACGCGCCGCCCGATTGCGGATATGCTGGCCATGCGGCTGGGCAATACCGTGTTTCTGGCGCTTTATGCGGCGGCCATTGCTGTGCCACTGGCGCTGATCCTTGGCATTCTGGCGGCGTTGTGGCGCAACTCGATCTTTGATCGGGTGGCCAATGCTGGCGCCCTCTCGGCCATATCTTTTCCTGAATTTTTCGTGGCTTACATCCTGATCTTCATCTTGGCGCAAAGCGGTTTCTTCCCCTCTATGGTGCGGCTCTCGCCCGATATGGCGCTGGGGGACAAACTCTATGCTACTTTCCTGCCCGCGCTGACGCTGACACTGGTTGTCACCGCCCATATGATGCGGATGACACGCGCGGCCATCATCAACCTCATGGCCAGCCCCTATATCGAAATGGCGCGCCTGAAGGGGTTGTCGCCCTTGCGCATTGTGCTGCGCCATGCGCTGCCCAATGCGCTGGCCCCCATCATCAATGTGATCGCGCTGAACCTTGCCTATCTGATTACGGGCGTGGTGGTGGTGGAGGTGGTCTTTGTCTATCCCGGCCTTGGGCAATTGATGGTCGATTCCGTGGCCAAGCGCGATATTGCCGTGGTGCAGGCCATCGCGCTGATTTTCGCCTCGGCCTATGTGCTGCTGAACCTGACTGCGGATGTGCTGTCCACGCTGACAAATCCGCGCCTGATGCGAAGGACATAGCGCATGGGGGTGATGATCTTTCTGGCCTGCGCGATTGTGGCCAGCATTCCGCTATCTTGGGGCGCGCGCCGGGCTATGGTGGCAGTGTTGCCGCGCAACATGGCGCGGGTCGCGCGGGATATGCCGCTGACGGCGGCTTTCGGGATTATGGTGATTGCGGTTTATCTGTTTGTGGCGCTGTTTGCACCGCTGCTGGCACCCTTTCCCGAACGTGCAGTTGTGGGCAGCCAGTTTCAGCCATGGGACAGCACGCATTGGCTGGGCACAGACAGGCTGGGGCGTGACATGCTTTCGCGGCTGATTTACGGGGCGCGCAACACGGTGGGGATTGCCTTTGCCACCACGGCGCTGGCCTTCCTTGTCGGCTCTGTGCTGGGCATATGGGCGGCGCTGCGCGGGGGCTGGCTGGATCAGATATTATCGCGCTTTGTCGATGCGCTGATGGCCATTCCTGCGCTGATCTTTTCGCTTTTGCTGCTGACCATCTTTGGCACATCGGTTCTGACGCTGATTTTGGTGATTGCGGCGGTGGATGCAACGCGCGTTTACCGCATTGCGCGCTCTGTCGCGCAAGGGGTGGTGGTGATGGATTATATCGAGGCCGCGCGCCTGCGCGGCGAGGGCACGGCCTATCTGATCGGGCGCGAGATTTTGCCCAATGCCTTGGCGCCCCTTGTGGCGGAATTCGGGCTGCGGTTTTGTTTTGTGTTTCTCACCATTTCCTCGCTATCCTTTCTGGGCCTTGGCATTCAGCCCCCAACGGCCGATTGGGGCAGCATGGTGCGCGACAATGCCACGCTGATCACCTTTGGCGATGTCACGCCGCTTTTGCCCGCAGGCGCGATTGCGCTTCTGACAGTGGCGGTGAATTTCGTGGTTGATTGGCAGCTTTACCGCGCCTCTGGCCTGAAGGAGCAGGCAGGATGACAGGCGAAGTGCTGCTGCAAATCAAGGATTTGCATGTCGAGGGGCGGGCAGGGGATGAATGGCTTCCCATCCTGCGCGGCATTGACCTGACATTGCACCGGGGCGAGGTGCTGGGCGTGATTGGCGAATCCGGTGCAGGGAAATCCACGCTTGGGCTGGCCGCGATGGGCTTTGCGCGCGATGGCTGCCGGATTTCTGGCGGGGATATCCGCTTTGACGGTATCGATCTGCGCCAAACCCCGGAACGCGGCAGGCGCGCCCTGCGCGGGCGGCGCATTGCCTATGTCGCGCAATCGGCTGCCGCCAGCTTCAACCCGGCGCATAAGCTGATTGACCAGTATAGCGAAGTGCCGCTTCTGACAGGCATGGCGCGGCGCACCGCAGAGGCAGAGGCGGTGGCGCTCTATCGCAAGATGCAACTGCCCAACCCCGAAGAGATCGGTTTTCGCTACCCGCATCAGGTTTCGGGCGGGCAGTTGCAACGCGCCATGACCGCGATGGCCATGGCCTGCCATCCTGATCTTATCATCTTTGACGAACCAACCACGGCGCTGGATGTCACCACGCAGATCGAAGTCTTGGCGGCGATCCGCGACATTGTGCGCGATTATGATACGGCGGCCCTTTATATCACGCATGATCTGGCTGTGGTGGCGCAAATGGCCGACCGCATCAAAATCCTTTTGCGCGGGCAAGAGGTGGAAGAGGCCGATACCCGCACCATGCTGGCCGCCCCCAAGGCAGATTACACCAAAAGCCTGTGGGCGGTGCGCAGCTTTGCCCGGCCAGAGCGGCCCGCGCCTAAAGATGCGCCCTTGCTCTCGGTGCAGGGTGTGACAGCGGGTTATGGCAAGATCGATATCTTGAAAGATGTCAGCTTTGACATTCCCGCCGGGCGCACTGTGGCCGTGGTGGGCGAAAGCGGATCGGGCAAATCCACGGTGGCGCGGGTCATTACCGGGCTGTTGCCGCCGCGCGGGGGGCAGGTGCTGTTAGATGGTGTGCCTTTGCCGCAAGATTACCGCGCGCGCCCCCGCGCATTGCTGCGCCAATGCCAGATGATTTATCAGATGGCCGATACCGCGCTGAACCCGAAGGTGAAAATATTCGCCCCCCCGCATGCGCCCTATACAGAGTTGCTGTTGTCGTCTGTGCCGGAAATGAACCCCGATTGGCTGACAGGGCTTTTGCAGCGCCGCCAATAGCCCATCTCAGGCCAGCTGCGCGCATTCGCGCAAAATTGCTGCCATCATCGCTTCCAGATCGGCGCGGCACAGCCGTTCGCGCGGCCCTGAAAGGCTAAGCGCGCCCAACAAAGTGCCACGCCCATCAAATACAGGCGCGGCCAGCGCGGCAAGATCCGGGTTGCGCTCTCCCACAGAGATATAGCCGCCATCGGGACGCAGCCGCGCGCGCGCCGCGCTGTCACCCAAGCCCCAGGCGGCCAGCACATGCCCGGCCGCGCCCGCGCGCAAGGACAGGCGCGCCCCTTCATCCAGATGATGGCGCAGGGCCGCAGGCGAATTTTCCCGAAACAGGCATAGCCTTTCATCTGCATCTATAACATAGAAAGACGCGGTTTCAGTGGTGCTGGCCACAAGCCGGCGCAGGGCAGGGCGGATGCGTTCATCCAATTCATACCCCCGCCGATAGAGCGCGCCCAACCGCCATAGCGCAGGCCCAAGCCGAAACCGCCCATCCGCGCCGCGCCGCAGATAGCCAAACCGGATCAGCGAGGCTGACAGCCGCAGGATTGTGCTTTTGTATAGCCCCGTTTCCTCGGCCAATTCGGCCAAGCTGAGCGCGGTGCGATCAGAGGCAAAGGCTTCCAGCAGCGACAAGGCGCGTTCAACAGATTCCACACGGGGTTCGGACATTAATATTCTGCCTGATAGAATTTCCAAAACTATAAATTGTATAAAACAGAATGTCGCGGTAAATCGGGGGCAGGGGGAAGATATGACAGCACCATTGAGCACTATTCGGGTTCTTGATCTCTCCAATGTTCTGGCGGGGCCGTTTTGTGGCCATCTGCTGGCGCATCTGGGGGCAGATGTGATCAAGGTGGAACCCCCCGAAACAGGCGATCTGGCCCGCGAACTTGGGGCCGATGCCGATCTGAACGCGCGCGGGATGGGCGTATCCTTTCTGGCGCAGAATGCAGGCAAGAAATCTGTTGCGCTGAACCTGAAAGATGCAGGCGACAAAGCGCAATTTTTGCGGCTGGTGGGTTCTGCCGATGTGGTGATTGAAAATTTCCGCCCCGGTGTCATGGCGCGGCTGGGGTTGGACTATGATCGCCTGAAGGCGGTCAATCCCCGGCTGATCTATTGCGCTATTTCCGGCTTTGGGCAATCGGGCGACTGGGCGGGGCGCCCGGCCTATGACCAGATCATTCAGGGCATGAGCGGGGTTATGTCTGTCACAGGCGATAGCGACAGCGCGCCTTTGCGGGTGGGCTATCCGGTGGCAGATACCGTGGGCGGGCTGATGGCGGCCTTTGCGGTGTCATCCATGCTCAACGCCACACCGCGCGGGGGGTTTATAGATGTCTCCATGCTTCATTCCATGCTTTCCACAATGGGTTGGGCCGTGTCCAACTGGCTGATTGCCGGGGTTGCCCCCAGCGCGAATGGCAATGAAAACCTGACATCCGCCCCCTCTGGCACATTTCGCACCCAGGATGCGCCGATCAACATCGCGGCCAACAAAGATGCGCAATGGCACCTTCTGGCGCAGCATATCGGGCGGGCCGATTTGCTGGAGCATCCAGATTTCGCAACCCGCGAGGATCGCAAGCGCAACCGCGTGGCGCTGCGCGGGCAGATTGAATCCGTGCTTGTAACCCGCCCGGCAGAAGCATGGGTGCAAGAGCTGAATGCTTTGGGCGTGCCTGCGGGCAAGGTGTTCTCTGTGCCCGAAATTCTGGATCATCCCACCATTGCCGAAAGCGGGCTGATTGCCACCTATCCCGCTGCGCCGGGGGTTGGGCGCGATATCCGCATCATTCGGCCCGGCTTGCGCATTGACGGGCAAGTGCCCGCTGTTGCTGCCCCGCCCCCCTGCCTTGGCCAACACACAGAAGACGTTTTGTCCCGTTTGGATAAGGCAGGCGAATAGCCCCGGCTCAGGGCTGTTCCATGGCGGCTGTCCATTCGTTCAGGAATTGCTGGCGTATCTGCTGATCCAGCCCTGTCAGCAGGCCGGGGTCTAACTGGATCGGGCGCAGATGGGGCGCATTCAGAAATTCCAGCACATCCACAGGCGGCAGGCGGGCCGCTTCGGCAATCAGCCTGCGCCCCTGTTCCGACAGCATGAAAGACAGAAAATCGACACCCTGTTGGGGGGCGCGTGCGCTGATGGGCACAAGGGCTGTGCGCAGCAATGTGAGCGTGTAATCCTCCAGCTCGATCAGATGAACGGGATCATCTGCATCAAGATGCGTGGCGGCATAGCTGCCAATGACATTATAGGCCATCAGCAACTCGCCCTCGCGCACGGCCTCCAGCATATCGAAAGAGCAGCAAAACAGCCGCGCATTCAGCCGCCCCAGAACTTCGGACAGGCGCCAGAAGGAATCTGTGGCGCGCGCATCTTGCGTGGCGAACATATAGCCCACCCCGGATGTCACGGGATCATAAGTGCCGATCCGGCCATCAAACATCTGCGGATTTTCGCGCAAAAGATCAATCAGATCATGGCGGCTGCGCGGGATGGCATGGCCTGCGCGCAAAACGCTGTCATGCACGATCAGCACTGCGGGTTCCTGCGCCACGGAAAACACCAGATCACGCCAGCGCGCCCAATCGGGCAGCGAATCTGCGCCTGCGGGGGTAATTGGCGCGGCAAAGCCATCATTGGCAAGTTTGATCTGCAAATCCATTGCAGAAGAGATGACCACATCATATTGCGCGCCCGCTTCTGTTATTGCGATATGGGTATCAATGCTGGGAGCCTCGGAATAGCGGATGCGCAGATCGGGGTTCTGGGCGATATACGCATTGATCACAGGCGCAAACAATTCGGTATCCGCCGTTGCGATGATTTCGAGCGTCTGGCGCGCTTGGGGCAGGCCAAACCATGTGTCCTTGTCAATCGTGAAGGATTGCGCGCCCCCCGGTTGCGCCAGTATCTGTGCCAGCATCAATGCCAGCGCGCCTAGCCCTGTGGCAAATCGAGTGTTGCGCATGCGCCCCCCCCTGTTGCATCGGTGATGCTGAAGCTGCCGCCCAGTGTTTCGGCAACCTCTTGCACGATCGTCAATCCCAACCCTGCGCCAACGATATGTTCGGTGGCCAGACCGCGCTGAAATCTGCGCACAAGCTGTGCAGTTGGAACCCCGCCAATCCCCGGCCCGTGATCGCGCACACACAGGCGATAGCCCGTGCCGGCTTTCGTCAGTGTGACATGGATATCGGTTTCACTTGGGGCGTATTTGATCGCATTGTCCAGCAGGTTGCGCAAAGCTGCCTCCAGCAGCACCTGATCGGCCTGAATCGGGCAGGCTGTATCGGGCAGGGAAAGCGTGAAACTCATCTCGCGCATCTCGGCAATGGTGCGAAACCGTTCGACCATGCGCGCAGTCAGCGCGCGCAAGTCAATCTCTGTCTGTTCCAGTTGTTCGGCGCGGTACAGAATGGTTGCATGTTCCAGCAACTGCCCGGCAGAGCGCGCGCATTCATCGGCAGAGCGTATCATGCGCCGTATGCGCTGGCGCTGGCTGTCATCTTCGGTATTGCGCAGCAGCAATTCCCCTTCGCTGCGCAAGGTGGCCAAGGGGGTGCGGATGTGATGCGCGGCCTCTGCCAGAAATGTCTCGGTATGGTGAAAAGCGGCTTTCAGCCTTGCGATAAACGCATTCAATGCGCCGACAAGGGGCAGCAATTCGGCCGGGGCGGGTTGGCGCACGGGGCGCAGATCATGTGCCCCGCGCCGCCCGATGGCCTGTGCGATGGTGCGGATGGGGCGCAGCAGGTTGCCCGCGCTTACAAGGCTAAGAGGGATGGACAGCAAAAACAGCAGCAGCCCGAAAATTGCGGCATTCTGTGCCATTTGCGCGGCGATCCTGCGTTGGCCATCGCGGGTATGGCCCACAATCACCTGAACCGGGGTCAGAGTGCCATCCAGCATCAGCGCGCGCGACACAGTTGCCAGCCGAAGTTCCGCACCCCTGTAGCTGCCATCATAGAAAACCGGGGTCACTGCCGGGCTGGACAGCACCAGAACAGGTAAATCCTGATATCCGCTGAGCACATAATCACCAATGGCAAAGCGGTAGAACAGCCGCTCTTGCCCGGTGGCGGAAAGCATGGACAATGTGCTGGGTGACAGATCAATCCGCACACCCTGATCGGTGGCGCGCAGATTGGATGCCATGGACAGGGTCGCCGCGCCAAGGATTGCATCCATCGTTGCCTGAGAGGCGCGCTGCGCCGAATACAGCACCGCCAGATACAGCCCGATTGCCAGCACTGCTGCCAGAACGACCAGCTGCATCACCAGATGTCGGCGCAAAGAGCGGGGCTGGCCTGCAAGCGTTGCCACGGTTACGCCACCAACTTGTAGCCAATGCCGCGCACGGTTTCGATGCGCGCACGCGATCCTTCCAGCTTGCGCCGCAAACGGGCGACATAGACCTCTATGGCATTGTCGCTGACAGCTTCATCAAAGGAAAACAGCCTGTCGCACAGCTGATCCTTGGAAAAGATCATCCCCGGTGCGGCCAGAAGCACTTCCAAAAGCCGCAATTCGCGGTTGCGCAAAGCGCGCGTATCGCCGGCGATCGTCAAGGTTGCTTCCAGGGGGTTGAAACTGACATCGGCAAATTGCTGCACGGGCGAGGGGCTGCGTCCCTGCCTGCGCAACACGGCCCGGCATCGGGCTTTCAATTCCTCGAAATCAAAAGGTTTGGTGATATAGTCATCTGCGCCCAGATCCAGCGTGCCCACCCTGTCGCTGACTTCGGATCTGGCGGTCATCACGATGATCGGTGTGTCGATTTGCGCGCGCCTGCGTTTGAGAAAGCTGCGCCCATCGCCATCGGGCAAGGTGATATCCAGCAATATAAGGTCGTAATTTGCCGCTGCCAGACAGGCTTCGGCCTCTGCCAGATTAAAGGCATGATCCACCCCATGCCCTTCTGCACTCAGCTGCGAAAGGACGGTTTGCGCAAGATTTGAGTTATCTTCGATTAACAGAAAGCGCACGCATTGTGCCTCTTGAATGGGTTAAATTCACCGCGTGTCAGCTTGGTGTAAGTTTGATCGTGAATCAACCCATTTACCAAGCGCTCTGGAGGGGTGCTTGGTCTGAAAAAAATGGGAGGCTACCTGATGAACTCAATTTCTCGTCGCGCGCTGGGCGTTGCGGCCGTATCCATGATTGCGCTTGGCGCGGCTTTTCCCGCGATGGCGGAACAAACACATGACCGTATTCATTTCCTGATCCCCGGCGGCGCTGGCGGTGGCTGGGATGGTGCGGCACGCGGCGTGGGCGAAGCGCTGACAACGGCTGGCATTGTTGGCAATGCCAGCTTTGAAAACATGTCAGGCGGTGGTGGCGGTCTGGCCTTCACTTACCTGATCGACAATGCGGCCTCCAATTACGGCACGCTGATGGTGCAATCCACGCCCTTGATCATTCGTGGCCTGACAGGCGAAATCAGCCAGACCTTCCGCGATGCGGTGCCGATTGCTGGCGTCCTGGGCGATTTCGCAGCGCTGGTTGTTGCCTCTGACAGCCCGATCCAGACATTCGCTGATTTCCTTGAAGCCTATCAGGCCAACCCCGATGCCGTTGCCACAGGCGGTGGCTCTGTTCCGGGTGGGATGGATCACCTTGTGGCGTCGCTGGTGCTGGAAGCTGCGGGCCTGAATGCCGAAGATGTGCAGTATATCCCCTATGATGCGGGCGGCACGGCTATGGCTGGTCTGTTGTCGGGCGAGATTCAGGCGCTCTCTACCGGGTTTTCGGAAGCTGTTGAAATGGCCGCCGCAGGCGAAGTTCGCATCCTGGGTCTGACATCTGCAGAGCGCTTGCCCGAATTCCCCGATGTGCCCACCTTCGCAGAGCAGGGCGCGGATATGGAATTCGTGAACTGGCGCGGCTTCTTCGGGGCACCGGGCCTGCCGGAAGATCAGGCAGCAGCCTATACCGCAGCGCTTGAAGCGATGATGGCAACACCTGAATGGGAAGCTGTGCGCGCGCGCAATGGCTGGACAAACATCTGGTATGCGGGTGACGATTTCACTGCTTTCCTGACCAATCAGGAAGAAGAAATGCGCCAGATGATGGTGGATCTGGGCTTCCTCTGATCTGCCCCATTGGCCCCGGATATGTTCCGGGGCCACTCTCTTTACCCGAAGGAGGCTCTCATGGCCCTCGATCGTTGGCTGGCCTTGGCCATTCTTGGCCTGTGCCTTGTCTATGGCTACACCGCCTGGTTCACCATGGATGCGAACCTGCCGCGCTTCATGCAACGCAACCCTGTGTGGCCAAGCACTTTTCCCAAGGCGCTGTCGGTCATGGGGGCCATCTGCGCGCTCTATATTCTGGTCTTTCAGAAACCGATGGATGCGCCGGGTGAGGATGATGTCGATTACCGCAAACTGTTATCCTATAACTGGGTGCAGGCGCTGGCACTGATCGCGCTGATGCTGCTTTATGCCGTCTGTCTGCGTCCGCTGGGGTTTATCGGCGCGACCATGGGTTTCCTGATCATCGGGGCGTGGATACTGGGTGAACGGCGGGTGCATATTTCGGCACTAGTCGCGGCGATTGCTGCGGGCGCCATCTGGTATCTGGTGTCCGAGGTGCTGGGAATATTCCTGCGCCCCTTGCCATTTTTCCTGATGTGAGGGGAAAAAACCATGCTTGACGGTATTATTCTGGGGCTGACGACCGCAATTTCCATTCAGAACCTGTTTCTGGTTGTCATGGGATGTATCATCGGCACGCTGATCGGCATGTTGCCAGGCCTTGGGTCCGATGTCGATCATCGCCATCATGATCCCCGTTGCCATTGGCATGGGCGATCCATCGGGCGCGATGATCTTGCTTGCGGGGGTTTATTACGGCGCAATTTTCGGCGGATCGACCAGTTCTATCCTGATAAATGCACCTGGTGTGGCCTCTACCGTGGCCTCAAGCTTTGATGGCTATCCCATGGCGCGCAGGGGCCAAGCGGGCAAAGCGCTGACAATTGCCGCCATTTCCAGCTTTATTGGCGGCACAGTCGGGGCGATCTTGCTGATGATCTTCGCGCCTGCGCTTTCTTCTGTGGCGCTTCTGTTCCATTCTGCCGAATATTTCGCGCTGATGGTGCTGGGGTTGGCGGCGATTGCGGCCTTTGCGGGGCAGGGCAATGTTGCCAAAGCCGTCTTGATGACGATTCTGGGCCTGATCATGGCCACTGTGGGTGAAGGGGCCTTGTTCAACGCCGCGCGGTTCACGATGGATTTGCCATCGCTGCAATCGGGTTTTGGGTTTATCACTTTGGCGATGGCCATGTTCGCGCTGCCAGAGGCCATGTTTCTTGTCATGCATCCCGCGCGCTCTGGCAAGGGCGGCAAGGCAGGCGAGATCGGCAAATTGCGCATCACCGGTCAGGATGCCCGCGATATGGCGCCTGTGGTCGGGCGTCAGTCCATTCAGGGGTTTTTCATTGGAGTGTTGCCGGGGGCAGGGGCCACGATCGCATCTTTCCTTGGCTATGCGGTGGAACGCAACCTTGCCAGCCCGAAAGAGCGCGAGCAATTTGGCAAAGGCTCTGTCAAGGGCCTCGCCGCACCAGAGTCCGCGAATAATGCGGCCTGTTCGGGGTCTTTCGTGCCTTTGCTGACACTGGGTATTCCCGGTTCCGGCACAACGGCCATTCTGCTGGGGGCGCTGATTTCGCTGAATGTCACACCGGGGCCGCGGCTGATGACGGATAGCCCTGAGATATTCTGGGCTGTCATCATCTCCATGTATATCGGCAATGTTGTGCTGCTGGTTCTGAACCTGCCGCTGATCCCGTATATCGCGAAATTGCTGGCAGTTCCGCGCCCCTATCTGATCCCGTTCATTCTGTTTTTCACCCTGATGGGCAGCTATATCGGGCAAAACAACCCGACAGAATTGCTGATTCTTGTTCTGCTTGGCCTTGGGGCCACGGCGCTGCGCATGGCAAACTATCCCCTCGCGCCCTTGCTGATCGGTTTTATCCTTGGGCGGATGATGGAAGATAATTTCAGCCGCGCCATGCAGCTGTATCGCGGGCCATCCTTTATCTGGGAACGTCCCATGACGGCGGCTCTTCTGGTGCTGGCGGCGATTTTGCTGGTTCTGCCAAGCTGGCGGGCAAGAAGAGATAGAAAGCGCAGCCTTGACAGCTCGATGGGGGATTGACCGGCCGCGCCTGATCACCATCGCTGCGGCGGGTAGCGGCATTCTGGTGTTTTTGGCGCTGGATTTGCCGCTGCCTTTCTTGCTTGGGCCAATGGCGGGTTGTCTGGTGATCGGCCTTGCCGGTGCGGAAATGCGCGGGATGGGGGTTTTGGGCCATGCCATGCGCACGATTCTGGGCGTGGCCGTCGGGGCCTCTATCACGCCCGAACTGGTCGGTGAATTGCCGCGCATGGCCGCATCGCTGGCGCTGATCCCGGTCTATCTGCTGCTGGCGGCACTGGTGGGCTATCCGCTGCTGCGGCGCGGCTTTGGCTTTGACCACCCGACCGCCTATTACGGCGCCATGCCCGGCGGGTTGCAAGACATGCTGATCTTCGGTGAAGAGGCCGGCGCGAACCCGCGCGCCCTCTCGCTGATACATGCCACCCGCGTGGCGCTGATTGTCATGCTGGCGCCGCCGCTCCTTTGGGCGTTTTGGGGGGTTGATCTGCACACCCCGCCCGGACAGCCGGCGCTGGATACACCTTTGCAGCAATTGGCGCTGATGGCTGCGGCGGGATTGGGCGGCTGGTGGCTGGCCAAGCGTGTGCGGTTGTTTGGTGCGTCCATCCTTGGGCCGATGATTGCCACCGCGGCCCTGTCGCTTTCGGGTTTCATCACCATGCGCCCCCCGGCAGAGGCGATCTGGATTGCCCAGGTCTTTATCGGGCTGGCGGTGGGGGTGCGCTATTCGGGGCTGAAATGGCGTGAATTGCGCCATGATGTTGCAGCGGGCGCGGCCCTGAGCCTGTATCTGGCGGTTCTGACAGTGATCTTTGCAGAGGCCGTCTATCTGCTGGGCCTTGCCCCGCAGTTGGAAGCATTCATGGCCTTCGCCCCCGGTGGACAGGCTGAAATGGCCGTTTTGGCCCTGCTGGCGGGGGCTGATCTGGCCTTTATCGTGACCCATCATATCACGCGGATCGTGCTGGTTATCCTGCTGGCCCCGATTGTTGCGAAGCTTTGGAAAGGAAAAAGCCCATGAGCGATGTTTCTGATTGGTGGCGCACCTCTATCATCGACATGGAACCGGGGCGCATTGCGCTGCGCGGGCACCCGATTGGGGAATTGATCGGGCAGATCAGCTTTCCGGCGATGATCTGGCTGATGCTGCGCGGGGATATGCCAACACAGGCGCAGGCGCAGCTTTTGGAAGCCTCGCTTGTGGCGGCGGTGGATCATGGCCCGCAAGCCCCCTCTATCGCGGCGGCGCGCATGGCTGTGACATGCGGCTTGCCGCTGAATGGTGCGCTGGCTTCGGCAGTGAACATGCTGGATGATGTCCATGGCGGCGCAGGCGAGCAGGCGGTAGAGCTATATACAGATATCGCCGCGCGCAGGGATGCAGGTGTGCCAATGGCGCAGGCTGTGACCGAAGGGCTGGCCGCGTGCCGCCTGCGGCAGGGCCGGTTTATCCCCGGTTTCGGCCACCGGTTTCACAAGCCCGTCGATCCGCGCGCGCCAGTTCTGTTGGCGCTGGTGGATCAGGCAGCAGTCAAGGGCACTGTGTCAGGCCAGATTGCCCAGATCGCGCGGGCCGTGGAAACCACGCTTGCGGCTGAAAAAGGCAAACCCATCCCGATGAATATTGATGGTGCAACCGCCGTTATCCATGCCGAACTGGGTTTTCCCGCCCCTCTGGCGCGCGCGCTTTTTTGCCTGTCGCGTTCGGTGGGGATATTGGCCCATGCGTGGGAGCAGACAGAACAGGGCGGGCGCAACAAAGGCCCAACCCCGCCTGCCTATCGCTGGACATATGTTGCAAAAGACACTGACACCTGATCGCGTGCCTTGGTATTTGCGTTGGACGTTTCGCTGTGTTTTGGGTAATCCCTGGCGCTCAGAGGGAATGCATGTTCCACATGCGCCGAAGTGAGACACAGTGCCGATGCCAGAACGACCCATGAAAAAAACAGCTACGGAGAGTTCGCGCCTTTCTGTCGCCCCGATGATGGATTGGACGGGTACACCACGATGCGTATTGAATATATTGAATAAATGACGGTACGCCATGCCATGGCGTACGCATGGTGTATCGATGGGTCCAGTCATGGGCGGAAAAACTTCCGAAATATTGTGGTGCAGGGTATGAAAACGGCCGTCGGCGCCCCCCTCTTCCGGCACCTGCTGGGGGCGGGGTGATCCACGCTGTATATGGACAAATGTCCGGCATTGGCATATATTGCCAATAACTTTGCGGGGGGCAAATCATGGCCACAAGAAATGTCGTTCTCACTGATACCCAGTCCGAGCTGGTTGACCGTCTGATCGCGGCAGGGCGGTTCCAGAACGCATCCGAGGCGCTGCGGGCCGGTCTGCGGCTGTTGGAGCGTGAGGAAAGCGAGTTGGAAGCGCTGCGTTCTCGCCTGACCGTTGGTCTGGAGCAGGCCCGTAAGGGTGATCTGGCACAGGGTAGCGGTGAGGGTGCCATGCGCCGTGTCTTTGACGCTGTGCGCCAGGTCCGTTAATGCCCAAATCATGGCGCCTGACACGGGCGGCAGAGGCCTCGCTGGCGAGATCGCCAGATGGACCTTTGAAACCTTTGGGCCACGGCAAGCGGATGCCTATGCGCAAGATCTGATCGATATCTGCAATGCCATCGCAGCAGGCAAAGCTCAGACGCAGGATTGCCGGCGGATCATTGACCCTAACCTTCCCGAAGACCTTCGCTTCGCAAGGGCAGGCCAGCATTTCGTGGTGTTCATTGAGGAGGAGCGGCAAGTGATTGTCATCGACTTTCTGCACAGTCGGTCGAACCTGCCACAACGGTTGGCGGATTTATCTGGCCCCAACGACGAAACCCAGCATTGACGGCTACCGATCGATAAGCGTGTGTATGTCAGCACGGACCATCAGGCAGGCGTTCAGGGTCAACATGAGAATAATCCGTGCGGATAGTGCGCTTGCGCTGAAGTTCCTTTCTCGCTGCGGCTGAACATGCATCAAGGTAATCGGCAAGGTCTTGGACGGCGACACCCTTCAGCGCTTTCTGCCCTCCATCCAAGCGACACAGCGGCAGCCTGATTTCGCCGCTTTCGATTTTCCGTATGAAGACTTTTTTAGACATGCCGCCGAAAAAATCCTCAAGCACGGTATCGACCGAAACTAACGGCTTACCATCATACCTCGCAAGCAGCATGAAAATTGTTTTCATCGCACCTTCCTTTATCTCTTGTTGCTGAAAGGACTTAGGGGCGTCTTGCAAAAAAATCCAGTGATCGCCTCGACCTTCATTGTGGATAAGCTATTAAAATAAATGAATTTTTAATGTTCTGAGAATGTCTTTTCAAAATGTATCGTGATGCTCTGGTGATTGGCCTGATGCCGGAAAGCGATCCAAAAGGCTGGTTTGTATGCATGAACGCGAAATAGTTTTTCTTATTCTCCTGAATTAATTTTGAGGTCGTTGTGTGATAATCCTATTAATTTGGAGTGCCCTATCTTTGCGCTCCCAAGGATCAATTTTTCGATGGGAGCGCCCCGCGCCTTCGTCGGCGCGGGATCTCTTTTAACTTCTTCAACTCGGTTCGAGTTTTTCTTGGTCTACGACCATTCTGCCCTGATCTCGGGCGTCGTCTGCTTTGGCATCAGGATCTGGTGCAGGGGGTGTGACAGCCAAACGGTCCAGGTAGGACTGAAGGACTTCACCTGTCAGCACCCCCGTTTCAAGCAGGCTCTTGCCCATTTCCAGGAGCAGTTTGTGATGGGTCTGCAAGATCGTCATCGCAGTTTTTTCTGCTGCTTCCAGATGCTTCTGCACACGGTCCCGCAAGTTGCGATCAAAGCGCATCTTCTCGAATGCCTGTTCCGGTGATCCATCCCAGACCAGACCACTGTCGCCGAGGCCATAGCTCGACTCAATCGCAGTGGCGATCTTGGTTGCCTGCGCCAGGTCAGATTCGGCGTCGCCACCTGCGCCGCCGGACGGGGCATCAAAGACCAGTTTTTCGGCCGCCCGCCCCCCGATCAGCAAGACAAGATCCTTTTCGTAATCAGACCGTCGAAGGGCACTTGGGACCCGCGACATTGCGGCGGCACCACCATTCCCATGGATCGTCAGCAAATGCGGAATAGCCCGGCCAGTCATGTACCCGGCAATCGCATGTCCACATTCATGAACGGCAATCTGCCAATGCAGTGATTTATCGATGGACGGGCGGCGGTTGTGGATTGCCGTCAGCAGATCATCAACCACCAATTCTCGCTTGTGCCGCCGTGCGATCGCACGGGCGTCGCGGACAGTTGCGGCAACCTCGGCGCCGGTCATTCCCGTTGCGGCCAGAGCTGCCTCACCCAAATCGACCCCCTTAAGATCCTTGTACAAATGCCAGCGAAATGCTTCCGGCATCAGTTCCGGGGTTGGGTGATCAATCGAGACCACCCGGTCGAACCGCCCCGGACGGCGCAGCGCCGCATCGATCTTATACAGGTGATTTGTCGCAGCGATAACGACCACGCCTTCCAGCCCATTGAACCCGTCGAGACATTCGAGAAGGCCGCCGATGACCATATCAGTCCAACTGCTGTTTTGATCCTGCGGCCTTGCACGGTCACCGAAACTGTCGAGTTCATCGATGAACAGGACAGCCGACGCAGCCGCCTTTGCTTTATTGAAAAACAGTCGCATTTCACGGCAGATATCCGATGCACGGGCGGTTTCAGACTGCCACGTTGCCATAGACCCGGTGAACACCGGAATATTGACCGATCTCGCGATCAGCCGCGGAATTTCAGTTTTGCCGCATCCGGGGGGGCCGTAGAGAAGAATGCCCCGTTGAACATCTTGCCAGCCAATCTTGCCAGACCGCCAATCGCTCAGGTCGGCGATCAGCTGGTCAAGCGGCTCTCGCACAGTGGCGAGCAAAGGGAAATCGGCAAGACTGGGTCCATCATGAACCATCTGCAGCTTGTCCTGCCGAAGCTTCGCTAGAGCCGCTGCGGGGCCATGGGCACGAGCGCAGAGCGTCAGAGCCTCAGCCGTTGCATTTGCGACGGCGGGATCGGAGTCAAGGATGGTGACGGGCTTTGCAAAAGGGAAAAGTTGCTGAAAAATCGCACTCAGCATGTCCCCGTCAATAATCGGCAGGGCAAGCCTTTGCGTCAAGATGGGGGTGAGAGCGGCAGGAATATCCTCAGATGTCTTTGACACCAGAATGATCTTCCGGTGCTCGATCAAACAAGTCTGAAAATCCTCGGTGAATTCGCTCAAAATGCCTGTGCGATGGGATGCTTGCGAGGCCATCACGTCGGTGACAGAGAAAATCTTCGGCTTATCTTGCACAAAGCACGGCCCCTCGGGTTCGAACATCGAAGACAGCATCTTGCAGATGGTGCCGACCTGTTCTGGAGCACCCGACGCGATATGCGTCACGGACAGGCTACCGCACAACGCAGTGCGCAAGTCATCTGCATTGCCAAACCGTTTTGCGATCTGAACGGCGGCCATGGCAGTCGTCGCACGCGGCAACCGCGGGTCAGAGCCGAAAATCTCTTGCTCTGGACAAGGTGGCAGGACGGGCCCGAAACCTTCCGCTTCCAACTCGTCAAGCATGCTGTCGATATCGTCATTCGCAAACCCTGAATGGTCCCAGCCCGTCAGCTTTTTCTTTGGTTTCGGCTTGTTTGATTTGCGAGTGGTCACATCGCGGACGGTGCGATGTGACCAGCTGGCACAGCCATTTTCCAGCAACCCGTTCAGGAGATCGGCGGCGAAGGCTTTCCATTCCCGATCAGTATCTTGCGTGGCTTTTTTGGGTTTGGGCATTGGTGTCTCCAGACAATATGGGGGCTGCCCGATCCGGCAAACTGGATCGGCGGTAGGGAGGTTGGGAAATTGTGGGGGGGTCAGCCGCAGGCGGGGAGGTCGTCGGCGGTCAGTTCCTCAAATTGGCACTGGGAAATGATGCCAAGCGTCAGCAGGCAGTCATAAAAGCACTCCAATTCGGCATGTGCTATCAGGTTGGCCTCATCGGGGCTGAACTTGTGGCTGACCTTGCGTTCAGCGGTGAAGTAAACGACCCCGAGATCAAGAAAGACGAGGGCTGCAATGTCGAACGCATCCGCACCATAGCGGCAGGTTCCGTTCGGATCGCCGGAATTCCCGCGGGTCATCCGGAAGTGGTATTTGCCATCACGGCCTGGGCCGACGGTAGTTTTTGTCTGCAGCCTGAGTATTCCACGGCACTTGGCCACCTGTTCCACGAACATGTGGCCAGTCATTCCATGACATGTGGCCACCCCCGGGAAGTGATCTGCGAGGCTGTTTATTCATGACGTGATTTTCACGCCTGGGTCAATGCCGGTGGCTGATGCGGCTTTGTCCATGGGGGGACCCGCGCGCCCGGCGCAGCGCTTGTCATATAGCTGGCGGCGGCGGGCGCGTGGGTGGGCCCTGTGGGCAAAGCCAGCGCGCAACATGATGATCATTGGACGCCCCCGTTGGCGTCTGCCACTCTCTCAGGCCGAGGGCTTTTGCGCATGGAGGGGCCGTCGAGCGCGATCCGGTGGGCGTGATGCACCAACCTGTCGAGGATCGCATCGGCGAAGGTTGGATCACCGATGATGTCATACCATTTTTCTACCGGAAGTTGACTTGTGACGATGGTGGCTTTGCGGTTGTAACGGTCATCCACAATTTCCATCAGGTCACGGCGCTGGCTGGCGGTCATCTGTTCCGGCCCCCAATCGTCAAGGATCAAGACATCGGCGCGCACGATCTTTCGGAAGATACGCTCGAAGCTTCCATCCCCACGCGCCGTGGCCAGTTCGCTGAAGAGGCGGGGCATGCGGAAATAGAGGGTGACCTTGCCCTGCCGACAGGCTTCATGACCCAAGGCGCAGGCCAGCCAGGACTTTCCGACCCCGCATGGTCCTGTGATCAGGATGCTGCGATGTTTGGCGATCCAGACACCGTCTTTCAGGCTCTGGAACAGCGCGCGGTCCAGTTTGCGCGCAGCGCGATAATTGACATCTTCCATGCAGGCGCTGGTCTCGCGCAGATTGGCCGCGCGCAGGCGTGTCTGGAAACGTCGGCTGTCACGGGCAGCGCTTTCGCGATCAAGCATCAGCCCGATCCATTCGACTGGATCCATCTGTCGACTGCCCTCACGGGCAAGCAGCTCTGCGAAGACTTCGGCCATGCCGTCGAGTTTGAGCGTGCGCAAGGCTTCATGGGTGGGGTGTGTGAGCATTCAGTTTCTCCTTGGGTTCAGTGGAAATAATGCGCGCCACGGATATTGGTGTGCGCGATGGTGGGGGCGTCGGGCGCGGCCTCGATAGGCTGGGCCTCAAGGTGGTTCTTGAGGATGGAGGTGACGGATTTGAGCGAGCAGGCATTGAGCGCTAGTGCCCGAGCGCAGGCCGCATCCAGCCTTTCCGGACCACAGCCGCGCTTCAGTTTGAGGATGCCGACGCAGGCGCGGATACCCTGTTCCGGCCTTGGCTTATTGCGCAGGATGACTTCGACCAATGTGGCCACGTTTGGTCCAACCGTTTGTGCGTCGGTCAGCACTTTGTCGGCGGTCATGTCTGCGTAGTGGCGATGTTTGGCAGGCATATGCGCCTTCACCGTTGTCTCACGCCGATCTTCCGGGCCAGCCCGCTGGTGGCTGGCGACACGCTTTCCGCCCTGAAACGCTTCGATGGTGCTGGCTGTTATCCGCACCCAAAGTGTCGAACGTGCCAGGCTATATGGGACGGAGTAGTAATGGTCATCGATGCGGATGTGGTAATCGGCCCCGACGGTGACCTTTTGCCAATCGGCATGAACATGGCGTGTCGGGGGAAGCGGGATCAGGGCAGGTTGATCCAGCTGTTCGAAGAGCTGCTGGCGCGAGGCTCCAAGATGGCGGCTGACGCGGGCATTCAGCTGCGTCAGTGCGTCACGAATGGCCGCGTTCAACTCCTCCAGCGAGAAGAAGACCCGATTGCGCAGCCGCGCGACAATCCAGCGCTGCACCAGCAGCACTCCGCTTTCTGCTTTCGCTTTGTCCTTCGGTTTGTAAGGCCGGGCCGGGAGAATGGCTGTCTGATAGTGGCATGCAAGATCCGTGTAGCTTCGGTTGACGCCCGGCTCATGGAAGCAGGCGCGCACGACGGCAGATTTTAGATTGTCCGACACGATCAAGGCCGGCGCGCCGCCGAAGAACTCGAACGCGCGGACATGTGCGCCGATCCAGTCCGGCAAGGCCTGGCTCCAGCTGGCTTCCGCATAGGTGTAATTCGACGCGCCCAAAACAGCGACGAACAATTCGACGGGACGTTGCAGGCCAGTGACAGGATCCGTCACCTCCATGCGCATGCCGGAATAGTCGACAAACAACTTCTCGCCTGCGACATGGCGCTGGCGCATAGAGGGCGACAGACGCTTCACCCAGGCGCGGTAGTGCTGACAATAGGCTGAATAGGCATATCCATCTCTGGGATGCCGCGCGCGATATTCCTCCCAGAGCAGAAGCAAGGTAACACCGGGTCGTTTCAACTCTTGGTTGACTTCGGCCCAGTCTGGCTCGACAAATCGATGGCCCTCGGGACGCGCTTCGCGCCCAAACAAACGGTGTTCGAGCGCATCTTCATCCAAACCAGCAACATCAGGCCAAGAAAGCCCGGCCTTCTCGGCGCGCTCTAAGTAATTGCGCGCTGAGGTCCGGCCAAGCCCCAGACTGTCGGCGATCCTACGCGCCGAATACCCCGCAGCACGCAGCCTTAAAACATCCTTAATCTTGCGCATTGGCAATCTCTCCATCTCGCTCTCCTGCTGCCTCGATGGGCCGCAGAATAAGCAGGGTCAGATCGCCTCGCAGATCATCTCAACAGGGTGGCCACATGCCGTGGAATCGGTGGCCACATCATCGTGGAACAGGTGGCCACATGTTCATGGAATCGATGGCCACATGCGCGTGGAATACGCATGCAGCCGGATCAGGTGCTGGCCGACCGTGAAGATATGGTCAAACTGCGCTCCCGCAGGCGCAGTGACGGGATGCAAACCCCGCCGAGCCGCCCACGACGACACCAACGCCTCCCCCGCATTGCCAATCTCGGGGGCATGACGGCAGACATCGGCCGATGAGAGCCGAGGGAAGCGGTTGAGGGTCATGAAACTGTGCCCGAGACAGGTGGTAAGATCGGTGCTGTCAGCGGAGGGTTGGATCGGCTTGGGGGCATGAATGAGCGGGAGGGTGAGCTGATCGGTGTTGTGCAGGGGCATTCTTGGTTTCCTTTTGAACCTTGATACCCATAACATAGTCACTTTGTTAGCCTAAACAAGTATAGGCTACTAAAATTATGTAAAAATAAGGGGCCACCTTGTAAATCATGTCATTCTGCGTGATATTCCTATGAAAACAGGGGCAAACATGACAGACAAACAGGCACTTCCGACCGAGATGCTGCTACCTGCGGCCAAGATCGTCAGCCGCGAGATCGCAGCGGCCATCGCACCTTACGGGCTCGCCCCCGCCCAATATGCGATGCTGAACTTACTGGGAGAGCAGGGCGTTCTGCGGCCAAGCGTCATTGCAAGGCGCCTCGATATCGAGGCATCCACCACAACGAACACGATAAACCGCAGCGTCAGGGATGGCTTTATCGAACGCGAGGCAGACCCGCACAGCAGCAAGTCCGTCACGATCACTCTTTCACAAAAGGGCCGAGATATTCTCGAAGCGGCCAGAAAATCCGTGGCAGGCGTGGAAGCCAAGGCCCTCTCAGGATTGGAGGACGCGCAACTGGAAATGGCGCAGGAGGTTCTGGCCAGGATCATTGCGAATTTGAAGTGACCGGGAGGACGGTAGTCACGATCGGCCCATTGCTGCCGGTCGAGCGATCTCAGGGCATCCCCTGAAGCGGTCGTTCGGTCTCTCGATGAGTGGTTCTAAGTTCCGATATTTTGGCTGATCCAGATTGGGATGGAAAACCGATGCGATTTACATCAACCAATGGAGCGGCGGCAACTGGCTGAGCCATGAAAGCACCTTCACATGGGCGAATGGCGACACTGGGCAGGTCATCGATGTGTGGTTCGAGAACAGCACCCTGCACACGCGCTACAGACCCGGCGAGGATGTGCCCCGGCAATCGGTGGGGAACCACAAATCGGTATGGTGTTCCAGTCTCACCCGCTGTCGCAGGCCTACGGCCGTAGTCTGTGCAGGTCGCGGCACGCAGTTCCGTACGGCCATTCCTGTGGCTCGGCACCGGCCCATCCGGAGCAACTCTCGCATGTAGAATACCGCAGGAGAAACCACCGAGCCCGTCGCCTCAAGCCCCGATCATGTGGTAAGTGTGCGTCATCGCCTCTCAGCACCAGATCAAAGCAATCTTGTGTCATGGAACTGACCGGATCTGCGGCGCCCTATCGAACCCCTCAGATAGAAGCACTCAACCCGAAGGCGGATCATGCAGGAAGAGTTCATGACCTTCCAGATGGGGCACATAAGAGTCCGAGAGACTTGTTTTTGCGCTTCTTGTCATCACAAATCCATCCGCGTCAAGTCAGTCAATGGGGGACATGTTAGGAAAAACATGTTGACAAGAAAACCGAACTCAATTTACTCCTCGTCCATAGATTGTGAGCAATTTCAAGGCAGTTCAGTTTTGCGATAGAAAATTAACCCCCAGTTTCTTTGCGTGTTTCAGGGTGTTTGGGCGACACTCGCGATTGTTTTGTCCCGCTGGACTCTGCGGCGGACCGGAGGTCGAACGTTGTTATCTAAAAAGTTTATGGCGCCCGTCGTTATTATCGCTTCTGTATTTTTTGTTGTATTTCTGTACTCTCTTTTTGAAACACATGTCCGCACGGACGGGCACGTCCCCTACAGCGATCTTGAGGAGTTGGCAGCTACAGCGATTATCGTGGAAGCCGCGGAGAGCAGTTATCATGGAAGCAGATTTGACACGATCGAAGTTTCGATTACAGGATCAGTATTGAGAGTTTACTTGCATGATTTAGACGCTTGCAGCGTTGGCGCCTCCATTCAGTCAATAGAAAGTATTGTTGATCTATCAATTTACACAGAAAAAACGGTTACCACCAGATCTGTAGACTATCACAATGAGCCTCTGACATTTATCACGTTTACCGAATGGCGTGATAAGAATCGAGAGCTTTCGGCAAAAAAATTGGCAGCTTTAACGCAAGCACGATCGGAAGTCGGGTGGGGTACTGAAGCTGCTCTTTTGGCGTCTGAGCGATTTTTGCAAGAGCATCCGCTTGAGACACTATCATCATATAGAATCACTGGGTACTGCCCATCTGGTTCCAGTATAGGTTTTGATCGTGACACCATGACTTTCCAGATCACGGATTCACAAAAGCTTTTGGATGCATTTTCCGTTATAAGCGCAGACTAAGGTATGTGAATCTTGCTGAATCCTTTATAATTCGGAGATTTTCAATGACCTATAATACGCGTGATCTTACAAATCAGTGGAGTAATTCGTTCGCCCTGAACAACCCTCAACATCCTGATTATGCTTGCGAAATGAACGTTTCTTATCGCCTTTTTTTGCAAGGTTTCGTATAATTTGGGCCGAAACCTTGCAATTTCGGGGTGGGGGATGAAGGCAAAACCGAAGGGTCCAGAGCAAGACGATCTGTTCCGCGCGCGGCTGGTCGAGATCATCGATATGCGTCATGCACTGGTGAAGCTGGCGGATTTGATTGACTGGGATTTCTTTGAGCGCGAATGGGCTGGGTTCTTTCCCTCGCAAGAGGGACGACCTGCAACGCCATCGCGTCTGGTGGCAGGGCTGCTCTATCTCCAGCACGCCTACAGGCTGTCTGACGAGGCTGTGGTGGCTCGCTGGGTGGAGAACCCCTATTATCAGCATTTCTGCGGCGAGGTGTTCTTCCAGCACCGTCCACCCATCGACCCATCATCGCTCACCCGCTGGCGCAATCGCATTGGCGAGGAAGGTGCTGAATGGCTGCTGACAAAGACCATCGAGGCCGGGCGCGCGTCTGGCGCTGTGGATGACAAGAGCCTTGAGCGCGTGTCGGTCGACACGACGGTGATGGAAAAGAACATTGCCTATCCGACTGATGCGCGGCTCTATGAACGCGCGCGCCAAAAGCTGGTGGCGCTGGCGCATGAGGCCGATGTCGATCTACGCCAAAGTTACACCCGTCTTGGCCCTCGCCTGGCGCGACAGGTCGGCCGCTATGCCCACGCGAAACAATTCAAGCGGATGCGCAAGGCATTGAAAAAGCTGCAAGGCTACACGGGGCGGGTTATGCGCGACTTGCGCCGTCATCTGAGTGGCATTGCAGCTGGAGCGCTGCGCGAACAAATCTGCGATGCGCTGGTGCTGACAGGGCGGCTGCTGGATCAGAAACCGAAGGATAAGAACAAGATCTACAGCCTGCATGAACCCGAGGTCGATTGTATCTCGAAGGGCAAGGCGCGTGTGCGCTATGAATTTGGCACCAAGGTCACTATCGCGGCGACCATCGAGGAAGGCTTCATTGTCGGGGCACGCTCGTTGCCTGGCAACCCATATGACGGGCACACTCTGCAAGATGCACTGGCTCAGGTCGAAGTGCTGACTGACATCCGCCCCTCACTGGCCGTGGTGGATCGTGGCTATCGCGGCCATGGTGTGACGCGAACCCGCGTCCTGATCAGCGGAACGCGCAAAGGCATCACGCCCATGCTGGCAAAACTGTTGCGAAGGCGCAGCGCCATCGAAGCCGAGATCGGACACATGAAAACTGACGGTCGACTGACACGCTGCCCCCTCAAGGGCACTGGAGGAGATGCGATCTTCGCTGTTCTCTGTGCCTGCGGCCACAATATCCGCAAGATACTGGCCCATCTCAGGGCTATTTTTGCGCTCATCATCGCCGCGCTCCTGGCCGCTATACGGCACCGTCCGACCAATCAAATCGAGCCACAAGCAGCTTGAGCAGGCAAAATACGTTGTTCAGGATGAACTAATTCCATTACAGGAGGAGGAGGTCCTCCAATTACGCCGGACATTCGCAGGATGACCGATCAGCAACTCCAGAGCCTTCAGAATTGGTCTGAGGGTGCAAAAAAATATGCGGACAGCTTTGGTTCTTTGGGATCCGGTGTTGAGGCAGCTGGTCGAGCTGGTGCGGCAGGGTTGAAAGAACTTTTAAAACACCTTGGCCTTAAAACCCCGCTAGGACAAAAACTTCTTGATAAATTCATTGACGCTTTGGGTGGTGCTGCGGGGGAGCTGGGAGGTGCGCTGAGTGGCGGGATGAAGGAGTGGCGAGACTTCCTTAATGACCTTGACCGAGGTATCATTGATGAGTTGGACAAACGTGATCGGATGCACAGTGCATACGATGACGACCCAAACTATGATGGCAATCCGGATAACGACAATCACAACCCAGATGATCGTCAGAGAGAGGCAGAATGGGAAAGAGACCTCTTCGACAACCCGCCCATCTCGCCGCTCGTCTTCGACCTGACGGGCAACGGACTCAACCTGATCGACATCGCGGACTCGCAGGCCTTTTTCGACCTTAATCTCGACGGTTTCGCACAGCACACCGCCTGGATCGGGGAAGGGAATGCCTTCCTCGCCTATGACTGGAACGGCAATGGCGTGATCGACGACAATTCGGAACTGTTCGGCAGTGCGACGGTGGACGGTTTCACGATCCTTGCCCAGTACGATACCAACGGCGACGGGGTGATCGACGCACAGGACGAGATATTCGACGGCCTGCTACTCTGGCAGGATCTGAACGGCAATGGGATTTCAGAAGAGGGTGAGCTGCTCTCACTGGCCGATATGGGCATCACCAGCATCAACCTCGACGCGATTTACATCAACCAATGGAGCGGTGGCAACTGGTTGAGCCATGAAAGCACCTTCACATGGGCGAATGGCGACACTGGACAGATCATTGATGTGTGGTTTGAAAACAGCACACTGCACACGCGCTACAGGCCTCGCGAGAATCTGGAACTTGCGGATGACATTCTGATCCTGCCCGATCTGGCGGGGTATGGGACGGCCACTGATCTGCACGTCGCCATGCATCTGGATGAAGATTTAAAGAACTTGGTCACATCCGTGATCGAAGGCGCTGCGGGCAAGACAGTCACGCAAATGCGTGCTTCTTTTGAGGAAGTAATATTCGCGTGGACGGGCACAACGGATGTTCTTCCAGCGTCAAGGGGTTCGAGTGTTGATGGCCGAAAGCTTGCGGTGCTCGAGGTTTTCCACGGCCGAGAATATGAACCCTGGGGGAGCGCCACCAATCCGGGGCCGAACGCCGGATCACAACTCAACCAATACTATGGTAATGTCCTGACATCCATGTTCACCAAATTCATGGTGCAGGTTCCCGCATCATATCTGTTGATAGAGTTCTTGAAGAATGACGAGATACCGGAAGTGACCTGCCCCCCGGAAGTTCCCTCAATCTGATGTAGAGTCTGCCCAACCTTTGAAGGAGCAGACGACATGAGGAAAAGCCGTTTCACCGAAGCGCAGATCATCGGAATGATCAAAGAGCAGGAAGCTGGCATGGCCACAGCGGAGGTTTGCCGCAAGTACGGTCTCAGTCCGGCCTCCCCAAGTTCATCAACAAAATCGATAAGTGTTTGATTTCATTTAGGCCGAATGGCCAAAAATGTTACAACAAGAGCGCTGTCAGGCTGGCTTTGGCAGGTTGAGTGTTTCGAAGAGGTCCAGTTGCTCCGGTGTGGTTTTGCTTATTCCGTGGAAGCTGCGGCTTCCGGCATATGCCGTGTGTTTCTGGATGCGCGACAGGATGTCGAGGGCGACTTGGGGGCTCGCGGTGTGCCCCTTGGCTTTTAGACGCATACGCATGACGCGGTGAAGGGTGAGGGCCAGAAAGCAGATTAGCGCATGAGCGCGGATACGATCTGGCAGCCGGTGGTGAACCGGCGCAATCTCGATGTCGGATTTCAACACGCGAAAGCCACGCTCGATATCGGCCAATGCCTTATAGCGCGCGACGGCGTCAGCCGGTGTGATCTCGGGGACATTGGTCAGCAGGACGAGCTTGCCATCAAACAGGGCCGCTCGGGCGATAGCGTCTTCATCTATGTCCCAACTGAAGCGATCTGCCGTGAGATCGGCCTTGATGAAGCGCGTCAGTTCCGCGTCTGAAATGGCGCGGACAAACCGGCTATAGGCCCCCCGGTCTGAGGCGCGGCGGCCTTTCTCGCTTTTTCCTTCGTCCTGGCGATCAAGCTTTGCGACCATGGCATTGCCCATGGCATCGAGCTCATCAATCCTTGCACGGCGCGCCGCACCCTGTTCCTTCGCGCGCCCGGAATCATGCGCCACAATCAGGCGGTGCCCTTCAAAACTGGCCTCGCGCAACCCGTCACCGTCGCTGAAGTCGAAATTCTGGAAGGTTTCCAGCAGGTCGCTGTAGCGACGCGCAGGCACGGCCAGGATGAACTCCAGCTTGCGCCCGCCCTTATCGGCGATGTCTGTCAGGTGGTGGATGTTGTCGAGGCTCAGCAGGCCGCGATCCGCCACCAGAATGATGCGCTGGATAGGAAATCGCTGCAGGACCGTTTGCAGCATGCCCTGCAGGGTCTTGGTCTCGGACACATTTCCCGGATGCACGGTGTGCATGAGGGGCAGGCCATCGGCGGTCTGCACCACGCCCAACACGAACTGGCGCGCGATGCCGCCTGTTTCCTTGTTCATGCCAAAGGCGCGAACATCATCTTCCAGCCGGGCCTCGCCATGAATCCGCACGGTCGTCAGGTCGTAGAAGACCATTGTGAGATCGTGATCCACGAGTGGCCTGATCTGGCGGGCCAAAGCCTCCTCGACACCCTCAGCGTTGTCCATCAACGCGTCCATAGCGCGAAGCAAATGCTGATGGGTAACGGTCTCGGGCATGGCGGGCATGGCAACAGTTTCCAACCAACGCAGGCAGCCCAGCTTGCTTGTGGCATCGCACAGCCTGTTGAACACCATGGCTCGAACAAGCGCTTCGGCATCAATGCTGCGCTTGCCGGAACGCAGCGCCCGGTTGAGGGCCCGGTCGAACCCAAGGTCTTTCCACAACTCATGCAGGGCAAAGACCGTGCCATAGGTGCGGGCGGGATCGTGTGTAATCTCGTGCGCTGTGTTCTCAAGGCGCCCAACGGCTCTGTTCAACCCATTGATCAGGGGATCAAGCTTCTCAGGCGACAGCCTGTCCAGGCGGCCGAGGTTGGCGACCACCTTGATCCTGACCTTTCCTTCAGCGTCGCGATGCCCCTCCACCAGTTGGAGATAGCTTCGACCGCCTGATTTTGAGATGCGCGTATACATTGGACTAACGTTAAGTCCGAATTCGTCAAACATGCAAGACAATTATCAATGAAACGTGTTACAACAAGGCTTCGTCAAAGCAGGAGCCTTTGGGACGATAACTCATTGATAACTATAGCATCGGAAAACCGTAGATAGCGAATTTACCCAATTTGCTGTCGAACTTCGGGGCCTCGTTTTACAAGCTGAAAGCCAAGTATGGCGGGATGGAGTTGTCGGACGCCAAGCGGCTGAAGCAGCTCGAGGACGAGAACGCTAAGTTGAAGCGTTTGCTGGCGGATACCATGCTCCCAGGTTCGACAGTTAATCGCGTAAGTGATTGATATTGTTCACACGGAAATTGTATTTGTGTGACTACAGCGCCGGTCAGGCGGGTTTTTTGAGGCCCATAGCCTCGAAGAGATCGAGCTGCTCCTGAGTGGTTTTGCTGGTCCCGTTGAAAGTGCGGTCGCCGATATGGGCAGTGTGCTTTTGGATGCGTGCAAGCAGATCCAGCGCAGTGCGGGGGCTGGCATTGTGCCTTTGGGCCTTCAGGCGCATGCGCATGACACGGTAGAGGGTCAAGGCCATGAAGCAGATCAGCGCATGCGCACGGATGCGATCCGGCAGTCTGTGATGAACCGGCGCGATCTCGATGTCGGATTTCAACACACGAAAGCCCCGCTCGATGTCGGCCAGGCCCTTGTAGCGCGTGACCGCCTCGGCAGGTGTCAGGTCTGCAGCATTGGTGATCAGCGCAAGCTTGCCATCGAATAACTGCGCGTCAGCAATAGCGTTTTCATCAATGCTCCAGGAGAACCGGTCTGCAGTCAGGTCGGGCTTCACAAAGCGCAACATTTCAGCCTCGGCGACAGCGCGGGTGAAGCGGCTATAGGCCCCGCGGTCGGAAGCACGACGCCCCTGTGCGGTTTTCCCATCATCTTGGGCATCGAGTTTTGTGACCATTTTCTCGGCCATGGCTTCCAACTCGGCGATGCGCGTGCGGCGCTTGTCACCCTGCTCAGCCGCGCGGAGTGGATCATGGGCAATGATCAGACGATGATCGGCAAACTGTCCCTCGGCCAATCCCTCTTCATCAAAGCTCAGTTCCCGGAAAGTACCAATCAATTCGCCATAACGTCTGGCAGGCACGGCCAGGATGAACTCCAGCTTCCGCCCGCCCTGATTGGCCATGTCCGTCAGATGATGAATGTTGTCGAGGCTCAGCAGGCCGCGATCTGCCACCAGGATGACACGGTCAATGGGGAAGCGTTGCAGAACGGTCTTCAGCATGGTCTGCAGAGTCTTGGTTTCGGCAACATTGCCGGGGTGAACTGTGTGCATGAGTGGCAGGCCATCCGCCGTCTGCACAATGCCCAAGACAAACTGACGGGCGATACCACCCCGCTCCTTGTTCATCCCGAACGCGCGAATGTCATCCTCAACCGCGCCTTCCCCATGGATGCGCACTGTGGTCAGGTCATAGAAGACAACAGCCAGATCACGGTCGACCAACGGACGGATCTGGCGCGCCAGGGCATCCTCGACACCTACCGCATTGTCCATGAGCGTGTCCATCGCGCGCAGCAATTGCTGGTGCGTCACGCCATCAGGCATCGCGGGAATGGCAACCGTTTCCAGCCAGCGCAGACAGCCCAACTTGCTGTCGGGTTCGCAGAGGCGGTTGAACACCATAGCGCGGATCAAGGCTTCTGCGTCAAATTCCCTACGGCTTGAACGCAGTGCGCGGCTGAGCGCCTTCTGAAATCCCAATTCGCACCAGAGTTCATGAAGGGCAAAGACATTGCCATGTGCCCGGCCTGCCTCCTGAATGATCTCTGACGATGTATTCTCCGTTCGCCCAAGCGCACGGTTCAGCCCATTGATCAGCGGATCGAGCTTGTCGGGACTCAATCTGTCCAGCCGTCCGAGATTGGCAATGACCCGCACGCGCACCTGTCCGCGGTCGTTGCGGAAGGATTCGACCAGTTGCAGGTATTGGCGGTCGCCGGTCTTGGTGATGCGCGTATACATTGTGTAGCGAAGATATCAGAGTATTCTCCAACAAATCAACAGGTAATATAACAGAGTGTGTGACTACATGATTTCCGCAAATCAGGCCGCCACACCAAACTAACCCATTGAAATTTCGAGCGTCAGCCGACGAAACCCGCTCAAATCACGCTCGGAGGTGTCGAAGTTCGGGGGCCTGCGCCCTGATCGGTGTCGATCCGAAGACGGTGCGGCGCGAGAGGCCGCCTGACAACCCGGATATCCGTCTGGAAATGAACAAGATCGCTGAGAAGCGGCGTCGTTTCGGCTACCGGCGCATCGGCGTTCTGCTGGAGCGTAAGGGTATGGTGATGAACGGAAAGAAGCTCTACCGGATTTATCGCGAAGAAGGGCTGTCGGTACGCCGCAGGCGTGGCCGTAAGCGGGCACGCGGCAGTCGGACACCAATGCCAGTGCCGCTGCGGCCGAACCAGCGTTGGTCTTTGGATTTCCTGTCCGACACGTTCGGGGCCTGCCGTAAGTTCCGCATCCTGGCCGTGAACGACGATTGTTGCCGCGAGAACCTTGCCCTGATCGCTGACACCAGCATTTCTGGGGCCAGAGTGGCACGGGAACTCGATGCCTTGGTTCGCATCTGCGGCAAACCCGCCTGTGTCGTCAGTGACAACGGGACCGAGTTCACCAGCAAGGCGATCCTGAAATGGGCCAACGAGAACGGTGTCGAATGGCATTACATCGATCCGGGAAAACCGCAGCAGAATGGCTACATCGAGTCATTCAATGGCAGCCTGCGCGATGAATGCCTGAATGAGGAGATCTTCGATAGCCTGGATGATGCACGGCGGAAACTGGGCCTGTGGCGATATGATTACAACCACGTCAGGCCACACTCATCGCTGGGCAACAAAACACCCGCTGAAGCGCGCCGAGCGCTTGAGCTATCTGAGGGCGCAGCGCACGGCGCGCTTGCCCAAGCCCAAAACGACGACTATCAACCCCAAGGACTCTCGTTATGAATGAGGGACGACCGGGGGGCAGGTCACACTGTTTGGACACAGACTGACTTGCTTAACCTTCTGGTCGAACAAGCCAAGAGCAGTGGGACGGTCGTTGGCACGCATCTTGCCGAGGCCTATGTCCACAATCTGGGCGATGGCTCTTACACGATCAGCGATTACAGCACGAGCTGGAACCAGAATGACACTCTGACCTTCACGGATGTGGCGTCGGATGACGTGCTGGTGACGCGGTCTGGCAATGATGTCCTGCTCACATTGCCCGATGGCGAGGTGATCACATTGTCGCGGCAGCTGGATTACAGTGAGCGTTACGGCATTGAGGTTGTCAGCTTCGCGGATGGCGTGACGTGGAACCGCGCGGGACTGCGCAACGCGATGGTCAGCGATGCCAAATCCAGCGGAATGGTTGTCGGTTCGGAGCGCGCCGAGGCCTATGTCCATACTCAGGGCGACGGATCTTACACGATCAGCGATTACAGCACCTACTCCAACACTGACACTCTGACCTTCACGGATGTGGCGTCGGATGACGTGCTGGTGACGCGGTCTGGCAATGATGTCCTGCTCACATTGCCCGATGGCGAGGTGATCACATTGTCGCGGCAACTGGATTACAGTGAGCGTTACGGCATTGAGGTTGTCAGCTTCGCGGATGGCGTGACGTGGAACCGCGCGGGACTGCGCAACGCGATGGTCAGCGATGCCAAATCCAGCGGAATGGTTGTCGGTTCGGAGCGCGCCGAGGCCTATGTCCATACTCAGGGCGACGGATCTTACACGATCAGCGATTACAGCACCTACTCCAACACTGACACTCTGACCTTCACGGATGTGGCGTCGGATGACGTGCTGGTGACGCGGTCTGGCAATGATGTCCTGCTCACATTGCCCGATGGCGAGGTGATCACATTGTCGCGGCAACTGGATTACAGTGAGCGTTACGGCATTGAGGTTGTCAGCTTCGCGGATGGCGTGACGTGGAACCGCGCGGGACTGCGCAACGCGATGGTCAGCGATGCCAAATCCAGCGGAATGGTTGTCGGTTCGGAGCGCGCCGAGGCCTATGTCCATACTCAGGGCGACGGATCTTACACGATCAGCGATTACAGCACCTACTCCAACACTGACACTCTGACCTTCACGGATGTGGCCTCGGATGAGGTTCTGGTGACGCGGTCTGGCAATGATGTGCTGCTCACTTTGCCGGATGGCGAGGTGATCACATTGTCGCGGCAGCTGGATTACAATGAGCGTTACGGCATCGAGTTGTTCACCTTCTCGGATGGCGTGACGTGGAACCGCGCGGGACTGCGCAACGCGATGGTCAGCGATGCCAAATCCAGCGGAATGGTTGTCGGTTCGGAGCGCGCCGAGGCCTATGTCCATACTCAGGGCGACGGATCTTACACGATCAGCGATTACAGCACCTACTCCAACACTGACACTCTGACCTTCACGGATGTGGCGTCGGATGACGTGCTGGTGACGCGGTCTGGCAATGATGTCCTGCTCACATTGCCCGATGGCGAGGTGATCACATTGTCGCGGCAACTGGATTACAGTGAGCGTTACGGCATTGAGGTTGTCAGCTTCGCGGATGGCGTGACGTGGAACCGCGCGGGACTGCGCAACGCGATGGTCAGCGATGCCAAATCCAGCGGAATGGTTGTCGGTTCGGAGCGCGCCGAGGCCTATGTCCATACTCAGGGCGACGGATCTTACACGATCAGCGATTACAGCACCTACTCCAACACTGACACTCTGACCTTCACGGATGTGGCCTCGGATGAGGTTCTGGTGACGCGGTCTGGCAATGATGTGCTGCTCACTTTGCCGGATGGCGAGGTGATCACATTGTCGCGGCAGCTGGATTACAATGAGCGTTACGGCATCGAGTTGTTCACCTTCTCGGATGGCGTGACGTGGAACCGCGCGGGACTGCGCAACGCGATGGTCAGCGATGCCAAATCCAGCGGAATGGTTGTCGGTTCGGAGCACGCCGAGGCCTATATCCACACCCGGGGCGACGGGTCTTACACGATCAGTGATTACAGCACATGGTCGAGCCAGAATGACAGATTGACCTTCACGGATGTGGCCTCGGATGAGGTTCTGGTGACGCGGTCTGGCAATGATGTGCTGCTCACTTTGCCGGATGGCGAGGTGATCACGCTGGTGCGGCAGTTGGATTACAATGAGCGTTACGGCATTGAGTTGTTCACCTTCTCGGATGGCGTGACGTGGAACCGCGCGGGACTGCGCAACGCGATGGTCAGCGATGCCAAATCCAGCGGAATGGTTGTCGGTTCGGAGCACGCCGAGGCCTATATCCACACCCGGGGCGACGGGTCTTACACGATCAGTGATTACAGCACATGGTCGAGCCAGAATGACAGATTGACCTTCACGGATGTGGCCTCGGATGAGGTTCTGGTGCAAAGGCTTCAAAGCAATCCGAACGATGTGGTGATTACATTGCTTAACGGTGATCAGATCGTCTTGGATAACCAGTTGGTAACCAACAACCGATATGGTGTCGAACAGATCAGCTTTGCGGATAGTGTTACATGGACGAGGGCAAATCTCAGCACTGCGCCAATCGTCGAGGATGAGCTTGTTTTCGTTTAATTCTTTTTGAAATACGCACCGGAATAGGGATGCAGGCAGTGGGATAACCTCGCTGCCTGTTCCATTGCAGGAGGCAATATTGAACACTAACCGGCCTATTCCCAATGGGTTTCCTGAGCTTTTAAAGGCTCGTGGTGAAGCCAGATCGCTTTTTCTGATCGTCATCCTGTTTAGTGTCTTCGTCAATCTTCTGATGCTGACCGGCCCGCTTTTCATGTTGCAGGTTTATGACCGTGTTCTGGCAAGCAGGCACGAGCAGACGCTTTTGGCGCTCTTTGGCCTTGTCGCGCTGCTTTTCCTGCTTATGGGAATCCTTGAGATTGCCCGCGCGCAAGTCATGGCGCGCGTTGCCTCTCGTTTTCAGGCTAGGCTCGACAGAAGGGTATTCAGTGCGTCGATGCGGCTGATTGCACAAAAGCCATCCGCAGTGCCCGCACTCTCTGCTCAGCGTGATCTGGACACTTTGCGCCAATTCATTGGGTCACCGGTCCTGATCGCACTGATTGACGTTCCCTGGACGCCCATCTTCATCATGGCAATTTTCATTTTCCATCCGCTTCTGGGGTGGTTGGCCGTTGCGGGCGGTGTCTTTCTTCTCTCGGTTACTTTTCTGAACCAGGTCATGACCAGGAAACTGCGCCAGGATGCCAATGTCACGACGATCGTGACTGACAAATTTTCTGAGCAAATGAAAGCTGAGGCCGAGGTTGTTGCCGCACTTGGAATGCGAGACGCCACATTTGGACGTTGGGAGGAACAACGCGCGCAAATGCTGGATGCGAATCTCCGTGCGGTTGATCGCTCGAGCGTGTTCAATACCATTTCAAAGGTGTTTCGACTTTTCCTGCAATCCGCGATGCTTGCGCTTGGCGCCTGGCTTGTTCTGCAAGATAAACTTACCCCGGGCGCGATGATAGCAAGTACGATCCTGCTGGGACGTGCTTTGGCACCTATCGAAATGGCGATCGGGCAGTGGCCGCTTGCGCAGCAAGCTTTGCAGGGATGGCGCAGACTTGGGAGCTTGCTGGAGCTTGTGCCCGCCGATATCACTCTGACACCGCTTCCAAGGCCTAAAGCCAGGCTGGATGTTCAACAACTCTCGGTGGTTCCGCCCGGTGAACGCTATCCGGTTATTCAGCATGTCAGTTTTTCGCTGTCACCCGGGCAGGTGCTTGGCGTCATCGGACCATCTGCTTCTGGCAAGTCGAGCCTTGCCCGCGCTCTTGTGGGCGCATGGCCCGCTGCTGCCGGAATGATCCGGCTCGATGGCGCGGCACTTGGGCAATATGATCCGGATACACTTGGCCAGCATATCGGATATCTGCCGCAGCGTGTTGCGCTGTTCGATGGAACAATCTCCGAAAATATCGCGCGCTTTCAGAAAGATTTCAATCCCGAGATGGTCGTGGCTGCAGCTAAACGCAGCGGTTCGCACGAAATGATCGTGAAGCTGGCAGAAGGCTATAATACACAAGTATCGGCCAATGGGGGCAAGCTGTCTGGGGGTCAGATTCAGCGGATCGGGCTGGCGCGCGCTCTGTTCGGCGACCCTGCGATCCTAGTGTTGGATGAACCGAATTCGAACCTCGATAACGAGGGATCAGCTGCGGTAAATACAGCGATCCGCGAGGTCAAGAACCAAGAGAAGATCGTCATACTCATGGCGCATCGACCCGCAGCCCTGAGCGAATGCGACTGCCTTCTTGTGCTCGAAGCAGGGAAACTGCGCGCTTTTGGACCGCGAGACGAGGTTTTACGCGAAACTGTCAAAAACAATACCTCGATCTTGCGCAGCCCAACCGCGGGTGGGGTTTCTTGATGCGTCTTGATCAAACGCAGATTGTATCCATCCGGTGAAGGCCGCCGTGGTTCAGGCCTGACGGTCGCGTTCCATGGCGATCATCTCGACGAGCGTTTCTACACCGAACGGGGTGAAAGCCAGGACCTCGACCTCTTCAGTGCCATAGACCCAGATGATGCCATCTTCGGGCTCCATGCTGATGGCGAGATCATGGAGGCGATCGACCGTTTCGCCCAGTTCTGCCGCAACGCGATCAACGGTTTTGACGGCGTGAACCTTGTTCAGATGCATGTTCAGGCTGCCTGAGCCATATATCGGGCCTTCCAGTTCCAAGGAAGCAATTCATGCACGCGCGACACGGGCATATCCGGCAGCGTTGCCAGGACGTCGGCCATCCAAGACTGGGGGTCGATATCGTTCATTTTTGCCGTCATGATGAGGGTATACATGAAGGCCGCCCGATCGCCACCGCGTTCAGACCCTGCAAAAAGCCATGACTTTCTTCCCAATGCGACACCCCTGAGAGCGCGCTCAGCGGCGTTATTCGTTAAGCAGAGGCGGCCGTCATCCAGGAAACGCGTGAACGCTTCCCAGCGGCCTTTCTCCTCGAGCATGTAGTTTATGGCCTTGGCGACAGGGTTGTGCTTCGACATCCGAACCCGCTCGGCCCGCATCCAGTCATGCAGATCATTGACCATCGGCGCTACCCGTTGCCGCCGGAGTTCATGACGCGCTTCGGCTGACAGGCCTGTGATCTCACGCTCGGCATCAAAGATAGCGTCGAAGCGTGTGACAGCCTCCAGCGCAATGGGCGAGATCTCTTCGGCCACCATTTTGCCCTTGCGGGCTGTGCCTTTAATATCGGCCAACTCAAAGAACTTGCGTCTGGCATGCGACCAACATAGCGCGCTCAAGACTGGGGATGGCTTATGCTGGGCGCTGTAGACGCCGTTATAGCCGCCATAGGCATCGGCTTGCAGGATGCCGGTCCAACCCGCCAAGTGTCGGCTGGGATGCTCCATTCGCCTGTCTGTCGAGAAGTAATAGAGGGCCGCAGGTGGCGCTCCACCTGCGAAGGGACGGTCATCACGCACATAGGTCCAGAGCCGCGCAGTTTTGGTGCCGCCACGCGCCAGAAGCGGAACGGTTGTGTCATCACCATGCAAACGCGCACCTTCCAGCACGTGGCCCTCGATCAGCGCATGGATGGGGGACAACGCCACACAAGCATGGCCAATCAGATCAGCCAAGGTGGACAGGCTGAGGTCAATGCCTTCGCGCGCAATGCGCTCGGATTGGCGATTGAGCGGTTGGTGCTGGCCATATTTGTCAAAGGCGATCATCGCGATCAGTTGCGGCCCCGCCCAACCGCGCGGGATGACATGGAAGGGCGCTGGTGGCTGGCTGATCTTCTCGCAAGCCCGACAGGTGAACTTCTCGCGCACAGTCTGGATCACCTTCCACTGCCGTGGGATGACCTCGAGCGTCTCGGTGATATCCTCGCCCATCTTCACGATGCGATCCGAGCCACAGCAGGTGCAGGTGGTCGGAGCCTCGACCACCACACGCTCGCGCGGCAAATGGTCGGGAAAGGGTTTGCGCACGGGTTTGCGCCGCGTGAAGGCGCGCACGGTGCTGGTCTTGTCGTCCTGCCCTGCCTGTTCAGCCGCAAGCGCATCCTCGGTGGCGGCAGCTTCCAATTCCTCAAGCTGCAATTCCATCTGATCGATCAGCCGCGCGCGACGTTCGGAGGAGATGCCATATTTGTCGCGCCGCAGCTTGGCGATCTCCAGCTTCAATTCCTGGATCATCGCTTCCGTGCAGGATGCCAAGGCACGCGCCTGCGCAAGGTCGCGTTCAGCGGCCTGCGCACGGGCCGTTTGTGCGGCCAGTTCAGCGCGCAATCTGGCGATTTCGGAAGCGGTATTTGACATGGCAGAGGACTACCACAATAGCCCCGGATCGCCAATAAAAACAGGCGCTTCAGCAGAAATTATCCAGCCTTTGCAGGCCTTTGCGTCCAGCGCGGGTTGCGCCAGTCGATCCCTTCGAGAAGATAGCCGAGCTGCGCGGCGGATATCGAAACGGCCGTCCCATCCTGACTTACAGGCCAGATGAACTTGCCCGCCTCCAGCCGCTTCACATACAACGACATGCCGACCCCGTCATGCCACAGCAGCTTAACCAGATCGCCTTTCCGGCCCCGGAAGCAGAAGATTTCGCCGCCATGCGGGTCACGGCCAAGTCCCTGCTGCACCGCCAGCACCAGGGTGTTCATGCCACGCCGCATGTCCGTCACCCCGCCCGCGATCCAGACCTTGGTGCCAGCCGGAAACGCGATCATGACGGATCCAGCGCCTGCACGAGGCGCCTCAGCACCACCGGATCGATTGTCGCAGCAACCGAAAGACGCCGACCGTTCAGCAGCGTGATCTCTGCACGGTCGCACGCAGTCGGCACAGGCGCCGGTTCTGGCGCATTTGCCTTCGCCGGGGCTTCAGGGTCCGCGAGAGTCACTGGCATGAACCGCAACGGCGCAGCATCTCCCGACAGTTCACCGTCGCGATATTGACGCCGCCAGCGCACAAGCAGCGTGCGACCAATATCATGGCGTCGCGCTGTCTCGGACATGCTCCCGCGCGGGCCGAAACTCTCTTCAACTATGCGAACCTTCTGCGCATCCGTCCAGCGCCGACGGCGACCGGTATCGGTGACAGATAGGATCTCGACTTCGGGTCTGTATCTATGGTCGGACATAACGTCGGACCTAAGCGGAAATCTTCAGCGCAAAAAGACGGCCCTCGGCGGATGAATACCGCAGATTTCGGCCCCTTCGACAAGAAAGCCGATTGCAATGGGGATGCTCTCTCTCGTCGTCCTTGTCCTTGGCCTTGGCAGCTGGTCGTTGCTGACCAGTATTGCAGGTGCAGTCGTTGCAACGGGTCAGGTCGAGGTTGCAAGCAAGCAACAAGTGGTCCAGCACCCGGACGGGGGCGTGGTGGACTACATTCACGTTACTGACGGTGATCTGGTCGACGCAGGTGAACTGCTGATTTCTCTGGACGGTATGTTTCTGCGTTCGGAACTGGCAATAGTCGAAAACCAGTTTTTCGAAATATTGGCGCGTCGGAGCCGTCTGGAAGCGGAACGGGACAGTTTGTCAGAGATCACCTTCTCGCAAACTCTTGTCAAGCGCGCCGAAACTGACCCAACGGCACTGACCAGCCTGGAGGGGCAGGTTGGTTTGTTTCATGCGCGGGCGACCAATATCCGACAGCGCAAAGAACAACTTGAAGAACGAAAAGCGCAGATCGCCAGCCAAATTGACGGAATAGACGCGCAGATCGAGGCGTTAAGCGCGCAACTGGAACTTATCGAGGAAGAGCTTTCGACCCAGCAGACACTCCTTGACCGAGAGCTGACCCTTGTTGCACGGGTGTTGGCGCTCCGGCGTCAACTGTCGAGCTTCCAGGGTGAACTGGGCGCGCTGCGCGCTGCTCGGGCCGAGGCTCTCGGCAAAATCACGGAAACCAATCTCGACAGTCTTAGTCTTCAGACAGTTCGGCAAGAAGAGGCTGCCACCGAGTTGAGGGAGCTTGGACCGCGAGAAATCGAGCTTGCCGAGCAGAGGCGCACACTCGCTGAACGTATCGCCCGCCTTGAGATACGCGCACCTGTCTCTGGCATTGTCCATGGCCTTCAGGTGACGACCCCGCGTTCGGTTCTACTATCAGCCGAGCCTGTCGGATATATCGTACCGCAAGATCAACCTCTGACAATAACCGCGCTGATTGATCCGACCGATATTTCAAATGTTTTTGCAGGGCAGGCCACCAGCTTGCGGTTCACGGCATTCTCGGCGCGCACAACCCCTGAAGTTGACGGGTATGTTACGGTTGTATCGGCCGATGCATTCTCTGACACACAGTCAGGCAACAGCTTCTATCAAGCCCGCATAGCGCTGCGAGAGGGGCAAATGGACAGGTTGAACGGGCAGACCTTATTGCCCGGCATGCCGGTCGAAGTCATGTTGATGACTGAGCTGCGGTCGCCAATGTCGTATCTTCTCAAACCACTCAGCGATTATTTTACAAAAGCATTTCGCGAAAATTAAGACCCATGCGACACGCTTTAATGCCATCGCTGCACACCTACCTTCGGTCACAGGCTCGAATAGGCGTCAGCCATCATTTGCAGCGGTTTCGACCTGGGTCTGAAGAACTCGACGATGGTCAACTGACCACCGGGTTTCAGCACACGCAGGATTTGGCGCAAGGCCTGCATCTTGTCGGTGAAGTTGCGGATTCCATAGCCGATAGTGACCGCGTCAAAGCTCTCGTAGGCGAGGTGCAGATCATCGGCATCGGCCTGAAGGAACTGGACGTTTTTGGAAATCCCCAGGCGCGCGTTTTCGGGTTGCGACAGCCTGCGCCGCTAGCCACGGGCGCAGCGAACGGCGGCTATAGCCGTTTTCTGTGGTTGCGATGCGGCAACTGTGACAGTCGACAAACCGCCCATCGCGTTAAAAGCTCGGCCGATAGACGCCCCTCGCGACGGTCTGGAATGTGTTTGCAGCATTCATAAACTTCCCACCATTCCCCGTTCCCAAACCACGCCCTGCAAGCTTATCTCAAACTCCCCCGGATCACCCATTAAATCAACTGTCTTGAAGCGCATCCGGTGGCCCTGGATCATCATCTCCTCATCCACTGCCCCGCCTGCTTGCGGATGCAGCAGCATGCCCTCAGAGGTCAGGCTGGCCGGATCATCTGGCCGCTCCTGACTGCGCAAATAGGCGTAAAGCTGATAGAGGTAGCCGCTTTTGAGAATCTGGTCGCGGTAGCTGGATGTCGTGAAGATCGCAGTGAATTTCGTGTCGATCACGATGCGGCGACCCGTAGCGGGGTGGTTCAACTCGATATCCGTCTGCATCCCGGGCAGGATCGCGGCTATCCCGGGGGACGCGGCCGTGACCGGCCATGACAGGCGTTTGCCTTGGGTCACGCTCCAGCCCTGGGGCTGCAGTTCAAGGCGCAGAGCATTGCCCACGGCACGTTCAAACAGGCGGCGGATCAGGTGGTCGGTGCTGTCTGGCAGGGTGCCCGAAACGACGCCGGCATCTTCTGTCGGGATGATCGTGTCAAAGACCATCCGGGCCAGGGCCACCATGAAGCGGTCAGCACTCTCGTTCCGCCCGATCTGATCGCTGGCAAGCTCTGCCCAGGACGGGCGGGGGCCGACCACGCCCATGCGGGTAAAATCCCCCGCCAATTGCCTGCACCGATGCGCCACCAGATCATCCGCAACGCGGGCCGCAAGCCGTTCCAACGCTGCCCGGACCAGCCGGTTGCGGGGCGTGTCCATCGTGTGTTCTTCGAAACGGCAGGCGATGCGACCACGATCCATCAGTTGCCGGGTGGTGGATTCCAACATGTCGATGCGCCCACGCACTCGCGACAGGGTGGCGGCCTTGGGCCGGTATCCACGCGATAGGTTCCGGCGCAGGCGTTCCTCGACCACATGGGTCAAAAGCCGTGCCACCAGATCCGGCAGATCCCGTGCCGTTTCAACCTGATGATCAAACCGGCCTTTGAATTGCACCAGATCGGCCGCATACAAAAACAGCAGCCAGATGTTGCGCAAGGGGATCGCGGTGGCCATTACAGCCCGGCACGCAAGGCCTGCGCCGCTTCGCGGGCTCGGTCGGGGGCATCAAACCAGTATTCCTGCAACAGCGGTTCGATCTCGGTATCGATGACCTCGGCGAACCATGCCGCCGGGTCAGGAATGTCGTCATCTCCGGGGGTGACATAGGAATGGCCCACCCGGAACTGCGGCCCCAGGGCCCTGTCCTGTGCGATGGTGTCATTCAGGGCGTTCATGCGGTCACGGATCAGGGCGATCACATCATTGGGGAAATCCCTGTCGCGGCACCAGTCTTCCCATGCAGGGTTCAGCATCGGTTCCAAGGTCACAAAGGCAAACCTGCGCCGCAATGCCAGATCGACCAGGGCAAGCGAGCGATCCGCGATATTCATCGTGCCGATGATATGCAGGTTATCGGGCACATGGATTTTTTCTCCGGGAATTTTGCGGTAGGCCAGTTCCATCGCATCGGCCCGGCTGCGTTTTGTGTTTTCCAGAAGGGTCAGCATCTCGCCGAACACCTGGGCCGGGTTACCGCGATTGATCTCCTCGATGATCAGGACATGAGGCAGGTCTGGTTGGGCGCGGGCGGCCTCGACCACTTGCAGGAAAATCCCGTCTGTCAGGGTCAGGCCATTGCTGGAGGGGCGATAGCCCCGCACGAAATCCTCGTATGACAGCGAGGGGTGGAACTGGACCGATCGCAACTGATCAGGCAGGGGCGACCTGCGCCCGATCAGGGCCTTGGCCAGTCGCTTGGCAAGCCAGGTTTTGCCGGTCCCGGGTGGTCCCTGCAGGATCAGGTTTTTCTTGGATGACAGGCGATCCACCAGACCCGACAGGGTATCGCGGCCCAGAAAGCCGCCCTCACTGACAATGTCATCCACGGTGTACGGCAGGATTTCAGGTGCGGGGGCGTTGTCATCTTCCGCCGCGTCCTCGGCCTCGCTGACGCTCAAGGGGTCGATCTCTGGCGCAAACTGCTCTGCCCAATAGGGCTGAGACAGAAAGTACCCGTGATCTTGCGGGGCTTCATCAAAAGTGAAGGCCACCAACTTTCTGGCACGATCATCGTCTTCGATCCGGGCACGGGCGACAGTCGTGCGGAAGGTGTAGAAATACCAGTCTTTGGGCGGGTCACACTCTTGCCAATCCACCTCGACGGTCAGGCCATCACCACGATTGGCAGTGATCGTGCCAATGGCTTTGATCCGCATCACGCTTGCGGCCCTACCATGGTTTTCAAACGGAACATCATTCTTGCGGGTGAAAGACGCCTTAATCGCGATCCGGTCACCCGGCTTCATCTGCCTGACAAGCTTGGAGAATTTATCTTCATATCCGTTTTGCCAGATGCCTTCGTTCAAGAAACGGTCGGTCTGATCGTCACCTCCCCATGATGCACCCACAAACCAGTGGTTCACGCCTTCGGGCGAAGGATCATCTTTGGGAGCTTCCTGTTCATCCTCATCCCCGGAAAAGTTAACCCGGGCAGTTCGGAAAATTTCGGCGGCCCAATCCGGCGACAGTTCTGCGTTCCAGCCCTGATCTGACAACCCCCAGACGCCCCGGCTGGGCGAGGTCATGATGCCTGCCGTGAACAGGTAGGACCGGGCGAAATGCACCCTGTTCTCGAACTTTGACCCGCCGTTCTTGTTGGTCAGCGCCAGAAAATCCTCGGGGATGTCATGCCGCTTGATCAGTTCATCAAAGATCTGTCGCGGACGAGCCTGCCCACCCAGATCCCGCATGATCTCGATGACAGGCACGAAATAGCTGACAAACTGCGGAACGCCCTCGATTTTCCGATCGTGCAAACCCATACCAGCCACCCTCATTTCTCAACCTCGGCTAGAATGTCAGCATTCTGCCAGAACGCCAAGGTCTTGGGGGCAGACCGGGCGCTGAAACGTGGTCAGCGTATCATCAAAAAGGCAACGCCCCTTGACGCCCGTCATACCTTGGCTTCGGGTCTCGCCAAGGCTTCGGGATCTCCACCGCACAAACCTCCGGCTCCCCCGTCAGATGCCGGTCAACCGCGAGTTTCGCAGCCTGCTTGAACCGATCTGCATCATCTTGTGGTACCCATACGGCAATGCGGACCAGCCCCTTTTCTTGCTTGCGGGCATCAGACGCCTTCACATTCCGCGAATGCCTCTGCCTGTCGGCCTTCATTGATTTCCTTGATTTCCCTGTCATATTCGGACCCTCCAGATACATATCCGGATAATCCCGCACCTGCGTGAAAAAACAAAATGGGGAAATCGGGCGACCAATACCGAGCGGGTAAACCAGTCAGTACTGACCACCCAAATCGCTCAGTACTGACCGCAATCGCCAGTCAGTACTGACCATCCCGCCAAAATCCCCGCTCAACCCAGTAGCGAAACCCCGATCCCTCTGCTATCCCTTGGAAAAACAACAGGACAGGCCCGCATGACCCCGATCACCCAAGCCGATATCAACAAAGCCGCATGGGCAGCTTGCGACACTTTTCGCGGCGTGGTCGATCCCAGCATCTACAAGGATTACGTCCTGACGATGCTGTTTCTGAAATACCTCTCGGACGTCTGGAAAGACCACCACACCCGCTACACCGCTGAACACCCCGATGCCCCCGATCTGGTCGCGGCCCTCATGGCGCAAGAGGCGTTTGTCCTGCCCAAGGGTGCCAGCTTCGATGACCTTTACAAACGCCGCCACGAACCGGGCCTTGGGGAACGCATCGACAAGGCCCTTCATGCCATTGAAGAGGCCAACATCACCAAGCTGCGGGACGTGTTTCAGGATATCAGCTTCAATTCCACCCGCCTTGGGGCCGAGGATCAGAAAAACGACATCCTGCGCTTTCTGCTGGAGGATTTCGCCAAACCCGCCCTCGATCTGCGCCCCAGCCGCGTCGGGGCCCTCGACATCATCGGCGGGGCCTATGAATACCTGATCTCGCGTTTCGCGGCCACGGCGGGCAAGAAGGCGGGCGAATTCTACACCCCGGCCGAGGTGTCCGACCTCATGGCGCAGCTGGTCGATCCCCAGCCCGGCGATGACATCTGCGATCCCACCTGCGGATCGGCGTCCCTTCTGATGAAATGCGCCCGCCTGATCCGCGACCGGCACAACTCCCGCCACTATGCCCTGTTCGGGCAAGAGGCGATCGGCTCCACCTGGGCGCTGGCCAAGATGAACCTGTTTCTGCACGCCGAGGAAAACCATCAGGTCGAATGGGGCGACACGATCCGCAACCCCAAACTGCGCACCCGTGATGACCTGTTGCGCCATTTCGATGTGGTTGTGGCCAACCCGCCGTTCAGCCTTGAAAAATGGGGCGTGGAATCGGCGGAAAATGACCGCTTCGGCCGCTTTCGCCGGGGCCTGCCGCCGAAAACCAAGGGCGATTACGCCTTTATCCTTCATATGATCGAAACCCTGAAACCCCGCACCGGCCGCATGGCCGTGGTTGTCCCCCATGGCGTGCTGTTTCGCGGCGGGGCCGAAGGGCGCATCCGCGAGGCGCTGATCCGGGAAAACCTGCTGGATGCCGTGATCGGCCTTCCGGAAAAGCTGTTTTTCGGCACGGGCATTCCCGCCGCCGTGCTGGTGTTCCGCAAGTTCAAACCCGATGATTCTGTCATCTTCATCGATGCCAGCCGAGAGTTCGAGGCCGGCACCAATCAGAACACCCTGACGCCCGCCAATTTGGACCGGATCGTGGCGGCCTACCGTGCGCGGGAAAGCGTGGAGAAATACGCCTTTCGCGCCACGCTGGCCGATATCGCGGGCAATGATTTCAACCTGAACATCCCGCGATATGTGGATACGTTCGAGGCCGAGGATGAGATTGACCTGATGGCGGTGCGGGCTGAGCGGATGGAATTGAAAGGAGAGATGGAGGCCCTGGAGGCCCGCATGGCCGGATATCTGCGGGAGCTGGGTTATGGTGGCTGAGGGGTGGCGGGAAAAAACACTCGATCAAGCGGGGATAGCTGTTATTGACGGAGATCGTGGCGCGGCATACCCCAACGGTGATGACTTCTCTGGGGAAGGCCATTGCCTGTTTCTGTCTGCGAAGAACGTTACTTCGGAAGGTTTCTCATTTTCCACACGACAATTCATAAATGAAGAGAAACATCAGCAAATGCGAAAGGGGACTCTCGCTTTTGGTGATATTGTTCTCACGACGCGAGGCACAGTAGGAAACACAGCGTTTTTTGACGGCTCAGTGCCCTATGCTACCATGCGGATAAATTCCGGAATGGTATTGGTTCGAAATCAGCGAGGCGAAATTGATCAGCACTTTCTCAGTATTTTGTTTCGCTCGCCAGTCATTCAAAAACAGATTGAACGGCTTACATTCGGAAGCGCACAGCCCCAGTTAACAGTCGGTATTATCAAAGGCTTCAAGGTTCCCCTCCCACCCCTCGCCGAGCAAAAACGGATTGCCGAGGTTCTGGGGGTGTGGGATCGGGCGATTGCGGTGGCGGGGCAGCAGCTTGACCTTGCCCGCACCCAAAAACGCGCCCTCATGCAAACCCTCCTAACCCCCACCCGCCGCTTTCCGGGGTTCGACGGGCAGCCATGGAAAGAGGTGCGGTTGGGGGATGTGGCCGACATCCGCAAAGGAACCCAGAAATCAAAATCGACCCTCGACGATCAAGGCGATTACCCTGTCATCAATGGGGGTATCACGGCATCTGGCTATACAGACGAATGGAACACCGAAGCAGACACGATCACGATCAGCGAAGGCGGAAACTCATGCGGCTTTGTGAACCGTATCCGTGTCCGCTTCTGGAGTGGCGGCCATTGCTACACCCTTGAAGACCTGAAAGCAGAGAAGGATTTTCTCTTTCATGTTCTTAAGTTTGGCGAGGCCGATATCATGCGCCTGCGTGTTGGTTCAGGCTTGCCCAACATTCAGAAAAAGGCAATCTCGGGTTACGCTTTCGGGCTTCCCCCAGTTGCGGAGCAACGCGCTATTGCCGCTGTTCTGAATGATGCACTGGCCGAGGAGGTCGCACACGAAACCCAGATCACCCGCCTGCAAGCCGAAAAGAAAGCCCTGATGCAACAGCTTCTGACCGGCAAGAAACGGCTGGCGGTGTGACCAGACAAAAGGGCCAAGGGCGACGCCCAAGGCCCGATTGCCGACCGGGGAAAGCCCGATCCGAAGACCAGAGTATCCGATCCCGCTTTGAAAGCCCATAAAGATTTGCCAAGGTAGCCCCATGACCCAGACCCCCGACATGCGCGAAGATGCCGCCGCCGTGGTGCCCGCCCTGCATTTGCTGGGCACTCTCGGGTGGCAATATCTTTCGCCCGGTCAATGCCTTGGGGCTCGCGGATCGACCCGTGCGGTGATCATGGCGCCGGTCTTGCGGGAATACCTCTCGGCGTTCCGGTTCGATTTCAAAGGCGCCACCCACCCCCTGCCGCCCGAGGGCGTGGCGCAGGTGATCCAGACGCTGGGGGCCTCCGGATTGTCCGAAGGGTTGCAGGCGGCGGCGAAAACCATCTGGCGGCATCTGGTGCATGGGGTGACGGTAAACCTGATCACGCACGGCCAGCGCCATTCCGTCACCGTGCCGCTGATTGATTGGGGTAATGTGCCCGCCAACCGCTTTCACGTGACCGAGGAAATGGTGGTGGACCGTGCAAATGGCACCGGGACTTTTCGCCCCGATCTGGTTTGTTTCGTGAATGGCTTGCCATTGGCGGTGATCGAGGCGAAGCGCCCCGTCAGCCTTGCCACCCTGCGCCCCACGGTTGAGGAAGGGATCAGCCAGAACCTGCGCAACCAGAAGATTGACGGCATCCCAGAGCTTTACGCCTTTGCGCAGGTGGTGATGGCGATTTCGGGCAGTGACGCCCGTTATGCGACCACTGGAACGCCTGCGAAATTCTGGTCTATCTGGCGTGAGGAAGAGGTCAGCGAGGCAGAGCTGACCGCGCTCAAGAACACCCCCATGGCCGCAGGCTTTGCCGATGCGATGTTTCAGGACCGCCCCCATGCCACGCGGCGCGGGTTTGAGCGGATGATGTCCGCCCCTGTTTTGGTCACCGACCAGGACAGGGCCTTGGTCGGCCTGCTGCGCCCTGACCGCCTGCTGGATATGACCCGGCGGTTCGTGTTTTTCGACGGCAAGGCGGGCAAGATCATCGCCCGCTATCAGCAGGTGCAGGGCGCCAAGGCGATCCTGTCCCAAGTGCGCAGCCGCCGCCCCGATGGATCGCGCGAAGGCGGCGTGATCTGGCACACGACGGGATCGGGGAAATCGAACCTGATGGTGATCCTGTCGCGGGCCTTGCTGATTGACCCTGATCTGGCGGGGTGCCGGGTGATTGTCGTGACCGACCGGGTTGATCTGGAGCGGCAATTGTCGGGCACCTTCCTGTCGGGCGGGGCCTTCGGGTCCGAGATTGCGTCGAAGGTGGATGGAGAGCGGTCGCGGGCGCAATCGGGCCGCGATCTGGCCTTGCGGATTGGTCAGGGGGAAGAGCGGATCATCTTCACCCTGCTGCAAAAGTTCACCTCGGCCACCAAGCTGCCGGAATGCCGGAACACCTCGGACAAGCTGATTGTTCTGGTCGATGAAGGGCATCGCAGCCAGGGCGGGGAGAACCACGAACGGATGCGGATGGCCCTGCCGAACGCGGCCTTCATTGCCTTCACCGGAACACCACTGTTGAAAGAGGACAAGACCCGCAACAAATTCGGGCCGATCCTGCATGCCTATACGATGGCCCGTGCGGTCGAGGATGGGGCGGTCACGCCGATGATCTATGAGGAGCGCCGCCCCAAGCTGTCGATTGACGAGGTGGCGGTTGATGCCTGGTTCGAAAAGCATACGGCCGATCTGTCCGAGGCGCAAAAGTCTGACCTGAAACGGAAATATGCCACAAGGGGTGAGGTGTATAAGGCCGAACGCCGGATCGAGCTGATCGCCGAGGATATCGCCGATCATTTCTCTCGCAATGTCGCCCCGGATGGGTTGAAGGCGCAATTGGCCACAGACAGCAAGATGTCCGCGATCCGGTACAAGGCCGCCCTTGATCGAGCGGGGAAGGTCACGAGTGCTGTTGTCATCTCGACCCCGGATACACGCGAAGGGCATGACGACACCGACGAAACGCGGGTGCCCGAGTTGCAGAAATGGTGGACAGATACAGTCGGAGCAGACCCAGAGGGATATGAAAAACGTATTCTTGGAGATTTCGCAACGCCAGGTGCGCCTGAAATCCTGATCGTCGTGGACAAGCTGCTGACGGGATTTGACGAGCCCAGCAACGCGGTTCTCTACATCGACAAGAACCTGAAAAGCCACAACCTGCTGCAAGCCATCGCCCGGGTAAACCGCCTGCATGATGCCAAGAAATTCGGTTATCTGGTGGATTATCGGGGTATCCTGGCCGAGCTGGACGTGTCGATTCAGGATTATCAGGATCTTGCGGCTGAAACCGAAAGCGGGTTCGAGGCAGGGGATCTGGTCGGCACGGTCACAAATGTCGCCATGGAATACAAACGCCTGCCGGGGTTGCATGATGCGCTTTGGGCGATCTTCAAGGGCGTGAAAAACCGGGGCGATGCCGAGCAGTTGCGCCGTGTCCTTATGCCCCAGCTTATCGAGGATGAAGCAGGGCTGACCCATGATGAAAACCAGAAGCGCCGGGAAGATTTCTATGCGGCCCTGACAGAATTCGGGATGTGCCTGAAACTCGCTCTGTCATCGCGGGCCTTTTTTGAGGATGGCGCATTTTCGGAACAGCAGATCAAAACCTACAAGAAAGACCTGACTTTTTTCACGGCGATCCGGCAACAGGCGAGGCAGGACGCACAGGAAACGGTCGACTTCTCGAAATATGAAGATCAGATCCGCAGGCTGGTCGACCGGCAGGTCAATGGACAAGAGATTGTCGATCCCGAAGGGGTGATCCTTCTGAGTGATCTGGGCACCCGTGATGATGATCCGGAAAGCTGGAGCGACGAGAAAACCCGGACCGAGGCCGACCTGATCAAGACCCGCATGCGCAAGACGATTGAACAGGATCTGGGGGATGACCCTTTTGCGCAAAAGGTGTTCTCGGACCTTCTGAAACAGGCAATCGCAGCGGCAGATGCCCTGTTTGACCACCCACATAAGCAGTTCACCCTTCTCAAGGATCTGGAAGACCAGATTGCCGCCAGGAAGACCCCGGGTGTTCCGGATCGCTTTGGGGACAACCGGCATGCGCAGGCGTTTTTCGGGGCGGTGCTGGACATCACCAAATCCGAGGGCGGGCGTGATCTAGATGAGGATGCCGTTGTCGCCGAGGCCTTCGCAATAGATGCGGCAGTCGAGGCTGCGATCCGCACCCATTCGCTCAGCCCCGCAAATATCGAAGCCGAAATATCCAAGACCTTGCTGACACGCTTTTACCGCCTTCTTGGCGGCCTCGATCAAGCACAGGCCCTTGTGGCCACAGTCATCGGGATTGTCCGAGCCGGTCGCGCAAAGAGCGGCACATGAGCGAACAGGGTGTTCTGAACTATGGCGACAGGCGCATCCCTTACCTGATCGAGGTTGATCCTGACCGCAGCAAAAGGGTTGCCATCCATGTCGAGCCTGATGGGCGTGTGATTGTCGAGGCACCCCCGGGGGCGGACAGGCCGTCCATTCATTCCGCCGTCGTCAAGCGGGCCCGTTGGATTGTGACCCATGTCGCCGCTGCCGAAGATCGGCAACGTCACATGATCGCCCGGGAGTATGTTTCGGGTGAACAGGTTTTATATCTGGGCCGCCGGTATGTGTTGAAGGTCACCCAATCCGATACAGGATCACCCCGTGTCCGGTTGAAGGGCAACCGCCTGGAAGTCATCACCCGCAAGGACATCTCCCGAGACGCTGTCCGGGCTGCTGTGCGGGCCTGGTATCGGGTGCATGCCAGGGACTTCTTTGATCGCAGGATTGCCGAGTTGACTGCAAGTTTGCCCTGGGTCAAGGAAAGGCCACCGTTCCGACTTTTGGAGATGACCCGGCAATGGGGAAGCTGTTCGCCAAAGGGTGAGATCATCCTGAACCCCCACTTGATCAAAGCCCCGAGGCCCTGTGTCGATTACGTCTTGGTGCATGAAATGGCGCATCTCAAACACCATGACCATAGCCCTGAATTCTTTGCTTTGCTGGGTCAGGAAATTCCGGAATGGCGGCGGATCAAGGGCCAGTTGGATGATCTGGTGGATGTGGTGACCAACGAGTGATCGGGTGACCCAATTTTGCATTGGCAATCTTTCATTGCATTTAATTATCGTTCAACTTCATAAGGGTGACCTTTGATTATTTCGGGGTTTTCCTGATACCCGAACATAAAGAGAGATTGCTGCAAACTCTGATATTTCCAGACGAGCCGACAACATTGTGGATAAGCTGTCGAAGAAAATTCGGGCGTCGCTATATGCAAGTGCAAGGATTGAAACACGAGGCCTTGCATGAGAAAAACAAGTTACTCTGTGCGACTGACGGAAGAGCAGAATTTGGTGTTGCAACGCCGGATGCGCAACCTTGGTTATAAAAAAGCCGCTCCGTTTTTGACGGATGCAGCTTTGGGGCATCTGGGCCGGGACGCGGCGGACGGGGCCGTCGGATGGCGGCATGATGTGCTTGAACGGCTGAATGATGTTCTTGCGGCACAAGATGACCTGAATGTCCGGAAAAAGCTCTTGGAGGTGGCAAGGCGGATTGAACGTGCCATGACTGATCAGGGCAGCCGCGATGCGGATTGATCTCCGGACGGCTCAAAACTCGACCACGGTTGCAGCATACCTGCAAAAGCGGGGCGAGTTGATAGGGGGGAGTATTCTGGCTGACCGACCGAGCCGGATTGTCGAGCATTTTCGTAAACACCATGTCACGGTCGGAGCGCCGACCAATACAAAGATCTGGCACATGACTGTCAGCCTAGCCCCGGGGCAGTTCCTTTCAAAAACGAAATGGAAAACGGCCCTTCGGGAAATTGGGCGGCAGATCGGTGCCCCGCTGCATATCCTGCCGTATCTGATATATCGTCACGTAAATGTTGCTCATGACCATGTGCATGTCCTGTTCAGTGCATGGACGTACTTGCAACAGAGGGTTGTTCCAACTCTTCCCAAGGATGTATTTGTGCTCGGTAATCAAATCGCATTTCGTGTAGGCTTGCCACGACCTTTCGACGATGCGTCAGGCGGCCCTGTAAAAATCGCGGCTCCGATCCGCACAGGCAATTCAGACGACATAAGAGCTGCTGCTGCCGCCAGAGCGGGGGCTGTGATCAACGACGTGATGAAACAGGATAAGCCCTACAGCTTTGATCGGCTTCAGTCCGATTTGAAAAGCCATAATATCAAGGCCACTTTGCGCACACATGACAACGGCCCGGACGGTGTTGCTTTCACGCTCTGCATTCCCACACCGGGAATGGCTCAGTTGCACAAACGTAAAGTGTCGATTTCTGGCGGGCGCATCGGGTCGCAATTCACCCTTCGCGGCATCGAACGCCGGATCGCAATGCTGAGGTATCTTGCCGACCTGCCGGCACTTCTTATGCTGCGCCACCTGTTCCCCGAGAATGCCGAACAAATCATGCAAGAGATCGAGAGGAAGAAAGACGATGACCAAACCCGAAAACCCAGCGGAGGCGGAAGCCATCGAGGCCCTGTGGCAATTGGTGGATCGACTGAGGGCAATAGCCGACAGTCTGGACCCAATCTCAGCGGAACTGAACAAGGTTCCGAGCAGCGCAGGCGAATTGATGATAAAGCTGTTCGCACAGTTGGACGATATCCAGACACTCGGAACGGACACCCAGATGTCCGTCGAGAAACTCTTGAAAGTGCATCAAGCCCAGGAAGACCGGCTCTTGCAGCTGGAGCAGATGATAGCCCAGCTTCACCAGCGCCTGATGACGACGGTCGCCCGCGACTGATTGATGTGATCGCAAGATTGGGTGAAATCGAGACATTGACGAGAGAGCACACCCAACTGCGGCTGATGCCGGGGGGCGGATTTCAGGTGGAAATGATGGGCATCCCGGCGATGGTGTTTGATGGCGGGCGGGCAAAACCCGCATCACCAGAGTTCGCCGGGATTGCGAAAGGCTTGGCAAAGGGTATCGGTCTGCCCACTGCCCAAGAACACATTGATCTGGAGGCCACTGAGATGGACAGTGAGAAGCCACCCCCCACGGACGGCCCCGATTTTTGACCCCGCCTCACTCTGCTTCAAGCTTATCCCACCAGTTCCAACCCGCAAATTTGTCGCCCGACATACGCAGGTGCGAATAGCGTTTCAGGGATTGCCAGCTGCGATGACCAGACACAGTGGCGACTTGTGGAATGGTGCGGCCCATCTCGAACAACCGGGAAATTCCTTCGTGTCGCAGGTCATGGAAGTGGAGATCGTTGATTTCCAAAAACTTGCAGGCATGGGTAAATCGTTTGCTGATCGTATCTGAATTATAGGGAAAGATCCTGCCGCTTCGGCCAGGCTGTAGCTGCATGACCCTCAGGGCTTCAGGTGTGACCTCGCATAAAACGTCGTTACCCTTCTTCTGCCCGGGGTGCTTCATGTCCCGCACCATCTGGCGCATCTCGTCCTCGTTAAAATCCTCCCATGTGATAAGTGTGATCTCTTCCTGGCGCCTTGCCGAAAAGATCGCAAAAGCCATGATCCGGTGCATCGGCAAGGTACGCGAATCGCGGGCGCTGGCCTCTGTAAAATGAGTCATCAGAGCGTCAACTTCGGCAAGTGTCGGGCGTCGGTCACGGCTGTTGGATTTGCCAGCCAGGTCCAACTGACGAGAAGCGGTAACCCCATCTTCGACGATATGTCGATCCAGATCATAGCCCCACGCCGTGCGCCCCATCGACAGGGCCGCACTCAGGTGACTGAGATAATTCTGAACGGTAGACGGGCTGCGCCCACCACGGCGCAGGCCGCGGGCAAAATCCACGATATGTTTCGGCTGAAGATCTGACGTCGGGATATCCGAGATCAAGTGACTTTCGCAGATTGAACGAAGCACTTGCGTCTTCGTCCGCCCCATCCCTCCCTCTTTCTCGAGGATATAACCCTTGATGACGTCACCCACCGTGCCCACCTTACGCTGTGCGGCCTCCAGCCCGCCGGGTGATTTCAGTTCTTTCTCACGGCGCTTCATCCATGCCTCAGCTGTGCTGCGGCGGTCAAAGGTTTCCGAGCCGCGATAGACGACCCGACCGTTTGACTTTATAATGATCTGAGCCCTGTAAGCTGTCGTGCCGTCTGTCCGTCTGCGTTCGGTGATTGTGCCCATTTTCGGTATTCCAAACGTGGTTTTCTGGTACTCCATGGCGTACCAAGGTGGATGTATCCGTCCAAATATGCCATTTCGGCACCAAATATGACGATGTGAGGTCTAATATATATGCTTGAAAAGCCAGTAAAAAAAGGGGATATCCACAATTCCCGCCTCAGCGTCGCGCCGATGATGGATTGGACGGACAGACATTGCCGCTTCTTCCATCGCCAACTCAGCCGGCATGTGCAGCTTTATACGGAAATGGTAACCGCGCCTGCGCTGGTGCGTGGCGGGGCTGTGCATTTGTTGCAGCATGATCCGCAAGAGCATCCGGTTGTCTTGCAACTTGGCGGGTCAGACGCGACGGAATTGGGGCAGGCCGCGCGGATGGGCTGGGGGGCCGGGTATTCCGAGATTAACCTCAATTGTGGCTGCCCGTCTGACAGGGTGCAATCGGGCTGCTTTGGCGCTGTGCTGATGACAGAGCCTGCCCGGGTGGGTGAGATTTGCGCGCAGATGCGCGCGTCCAGCCCGGCAGAGATTACCGTGAAATGCCGTATTGGCGTGGATGACCAAGACCCGCAAGACGCGCTGCCGCGTTTTCTGGAAGCGCTGGTACAGGCCGGGATTGGCCATGTGATCATTCATGCCCGCAAGGCATGGCTGCAAGGGCTATCCCCAAAGGATAACCGCGAGATACCGCCCTTGGACTATCCGCTTGTGCTGGCGATGAAAGCGGCGTTTCCGCAGCTGCGCATCAGCATCAATGGCGGGATCACCAGCCTTGAACGGCCTTTCTGGACGCGGGCCTTGACGGTGTGATGATCGGGCGCGCGGCCTATCACCGGCCCGTGGATATTCTGGTGGGTGCCGACAGCGCCATTTATGGCGCGCTTGAAGATACCACGGCCCAAGCCGCGCTGGATGCCATGCGCCCCTATATCGCGGCGCAACTGGCCCAAGGTGTACGGCTGGCCTCTGTCACACGCCATATGCTGGGCCTGTTTGCAGGCCAGCCGGGTGCCCGGCAGTGGCGGCGGATTCTATCAGAACAGGCGCACCGGGCCGGGGCCGGGCTGGAGGTGCTGGATCAGGCACAGGCCGCCGTGCTGCAGGCGCGCGCGGAATTTGCGGCCATCTGAACTGGAATGCAGGCCCCTGCCGCAGGCGGTTGCGGTGGTGTGCCCAGAAGCAAAGCCTCGTGCAAAACTGCTGTCATAATGGCGACATGCTGGGCGGCAGACCAGCTTGCATCATGCGTGCGGCGCGCATGTTCCTGCGCGCGTTCGCGCGCCAGCAACTCTTTAAGCGCAATTTCCGGGCTGGGCAGCTTTTGGCCTGCTGGCAAACCCAATGCGCGTGGCAGATGCACGGCGCGATTATAATCGCGCAGCGCATGGCGCGCGGCAACAACCAATAGGCGAGGGCGAATAAGGCTATCCAATGATGTGATGGCAATATGCATAAGCGTTTTCCTGTAATGACCTTTCGATAATCGCACAGGTTTGGCGCTGTTGCGCCCTAAGTATTCAGCGCACGCAGGGTTCAGTCGGATTTAGGAAATTATAACCAATATGAACACAGCCAGCTTGATGGTTAACAAACTGGTAACGCAAGCAATCATAGGTAGAGTCATTCAAGGGGGCTTGCTGCATGATCTCCGCTCATCTTTGCTCAGCGCGTGCACAGATGGCGCATTCTGAATCCGGGATGCCCGCATGGTTGCCCAAAGGCGCGCGGCTATATCTTTCCCATATTGCGCAGGGTCAGACACTGCGGGCGTTGGGGCGCGATCATGGATGCCATGCGTCTACCGTGTTGCGCCAAATCAGGCTGTTTGAAAACCGGCGCGATGATCCGCTTGTTGATAACGCGCTGCGCAAGCTGGATCACGCCCTGCGCGAGGCCCCCGCAAAGATGCCACAGAGAGAGAGCCGCACAATGCCCCTTTGTTCCAATTCGCCCTCTTTGCCGCCTGAATCCGAGTGCCTTACGCAAGAGGCGCTGGCTGGGCTGCGCCATCTTTTGCGGCCGGGGGCAGTTCTGATTGTGGCCCCGGATATGCCCAAAGCCGCCATTACCTGTGATCAGGCAGATGGCGTGCCAGAATGCCTTGCCGCGCTTGACCGTGGCTTGGCAGAGGTGATGGCCCTGAATGGTTGGATAAGCTTGCGCAAACAGGGCCGGGTTTGCAGCTATGTGATCAGTGCCGCAGGGCGTCTGGCCTTGCGGGGGCAGCCGGATCAGGAAGCGCGCAATACGATGGCGCAGATATTTGCACCTGACGAGGATGTGCCAGCCCGTCGGCCCCGTTACGGTTTGCAGGAAAGCCCGGTGGCGGTATTGGCCCGGCGGCGTGACAAGGATGGCAAGCCGTTTCTGGATGCCGCACAGGTGCAGGCGGCGGAACGGCTGCGCGAAGATTATGTTATGGCGCAGCTGGAAAATGTGGCCCTGATTGCCGCGCAAGAGTTGCTGGCCGCGCTGGAGACACGCAGCGTGCCGGGGTCTAATCTGGGGCGGCCGGGCACAAAAGCGGCGCGCGCGCGGGTGCTGGATGTGCTGCGCGATCTGGGGCCGGGACTGGGGGATATGGCGCTGCGCTGTTGCTGCCGTCTGGAAGGGGTCGAGGCGGCAGAGCAAGCAATGGGCTATGCGGCGCGCTCTGGCAAGATTGTCTTGCGCATCGCATTGGAACGCATGGTGCGGCAGTATCACAAGATGGGAGAAGAGCAGATGATGATAGGGTGAATTAAAAAAAACATATATCAGATAATGGTTTGATGTATTTTATTAAGGTAAATTGTTAACTGGCCTGCGCCCGGAATGGCGCAGTTTGTGCCTGTAGAGCTGGCGTCGCTCAGGCCGCCCCCTCCAGTGCGCTGTCCAACGCTTCTTGCGCGGCCATCCACATGGCCTCAGCCCGATCCATTGCTTCCATCACCTCGGCATATTTGCCTTGCCAGACCCGCAAATCCCCGGCGCGTGTATCTTCATAAAGCTCTGGGTCGGCCAGTTTCTTGGCCAGACGGTCGCGCATGTCTTCCAGCTTTGCGATGCGCCCTTCGCATTTGCGCAAGTCACTGCGCAGCGCGGCGATTTCATCACGGCTGGCGCGTTTGGGTTTTGGGGCGGCGGGTTTTGCTTTCTCGCGCGCGGGCTTGCTGTCGCTGGAGAGCAGGAATGCGCGGTAGCTTTCCAGATCGCCGTCATAGGGCGTGACATGCCCGCCAGAGACAAGCCAGAGCCTGTCTGCCACAAGTGACAGAAGATGCATGTCATGGCTGACCAGCACCACCGCGCCGCTATAGGCAGTCAGGGCCTCTACCAGCGCTTCACGGCTTTCAATATCCAGATGGTTTGTCGGTTCGTCCAATATCAGCATATGGGGCGCATCCAGCGTGGCCAGCAGCAGCGACAGTCGCGCTTTTTGCCCACCAGAAAGCCGCGCCACCACCGTATCGGCCTGATCGGCCATCAGGCCAAAGCCCGCCAGCCGCGCGCGCAGCTTGGGCGGCGCTTCACCGGGGCGCACGCGCTGCAGATGCTGCAAGGGCGTTTCATCCAGCTCCAGCTCATCTACCTGATGCTGGGCGAAATAGCCAACGCGCAACTTGCCTGCGCGCGTCACCTCGCCATTGCCTTTCAGCTTTTCGGCCAGCAGCTTGGAAAGGGTGGATTTGCCTTCGCCATTGCGCCCCAGAAGGGCAATGCGATCATCCTGATCTATGCGCAAATCCAGGCCGCGCAGCACGGGCGGGCCGCCATAGCCCACAGATACCCCTTCCAGCCGCAAAATGGGGGGAGAGAGTTCTTCTGGCGCGGGAAAGGTGAAAACATGGCGCGCCGCTTCGGCCGGGGGGGTGATCGGTGTCAGCTTTTCCAGCATCTTCAGGCGCGATTGCGCCTGTTTGGCCTTGGTGGCCTGCGCGCGGAAACGATCCACGAATTTTTGCATATGCGCCCGGCGGGTGGCCACTTTCTGCGCTTCTGCGGCCAGCACGGCGCGTTGTTCGGCGCGGGTGCGGGCGAAATTGTCATAGCCGCCCGCGTAAAGTGTCAGTTTGCGATCTTCCAGATGCAGGATGTGATCTACTGCGCGGTTTAACAGCCCGCGATCATGGCTGATGATGATGACCGTATGGGGATATTTCGCCAGATAGCTTTCCAGCCACAGCGCCCCTTCAAGATCAAGATAGTTGGTCGGCTCATCAAGCAACAGCAGATCGGGCTGCGCAAACAGCACGCCTGCCAGCGCAACCCGCATGCGCCAGCCGCCAGAGAAATCTGAACAGGGGCGCAGTTGCGCCGCCGCATCAAAGCCAAGGCCCTTGAGGATCGCGCTGGCGCGCCCTTCGGCAGACCATGCGTCAATATCGGCCAGCCGCGTCTGGATGGCGGAAATGCGCGCCGGGTCGGTCGCGGTTTCGGCCTCTGCCATCAGGCTGGCGCGTTCTGTATCGGCCTCCAGCACTGTATCGAGAAGCGATGTCCCCGAAGAGGGCACTTCTTGCGCCACGCCCCCGATGCGGGCGCGCGAGGGCAAAGTGATCGCCCCGCCCTCCATCGCCAATTCGCCGCGGATCAGGCGGAAAAGGGTGGTTTTGCCTGTGCCATTTCGGCCCACAAGGCCGATCTTATGGCCCGTAGGGATATTGACAGCCGCCCCTTCAAACAGGGGGCGGCCTTCGATCGAGAATGAGAGATCATCTATGCGCAACATGGCCTGCACCTGCCTGCTTGCGCTGCGCACGTCAAGCCCCTCTCACTTCGAGAGGGGCGGAATTGGCCTAAACGCCCAGACAAAACCGCATGACGGCCTTTTGCGCATGAAGACGGTTTTCGGCCTCGTCAAAGATCACGGATTGCGGGCCATCCATCACGTCATTGGTGACTTCTTCGCCCCGATGCGCAGGCAGGCAATGCATGAACAGCGCATCCGGTTTGGCCGAGGCCATCAGCGCCTCGTTCACCTGATAGGGGCGCAGCAGGTTATGGCGCCGCTCGCGGTTGGATTGGCTGTCATGCATGCTGACCCATGTATCGGTGACAATCAGATCAGCCCCTGCTACGGCCTGTGCGGGATCGCGCATAATCTCTACCTTTGCGCCCTGGGTGCGGGCAAGCGCCACGAATTCGGGGTCTGGATCCAGCGCCTCTGGGCCTGTGAAGGTCAGATCAAAGCCAAATTGCCCCGCTGCATGCAGAAAGGACGCGCAGACATTGTTGCCATCCCCGGACCAGACCACCTTCTTGCCTTTGATCGGACCGCGATGTTCCTCAAACGTCAGGATATCGGCCATGATCTGACAAGGATGCCCATGGTTTGCCCGCCCATCTGGCGCACACCCACATCAAAGCTTACCCGCGTGCGGGTCGAGGGTTTTTCGAAAATCAGCGCCACCATGCGGTTGGCAAGCGGCTGTTCGGCATCGGGCTGGCCCTTGGGCTGGCCGTTGCGCGCCGCTTTCATGGCATGCGCCTGATCTATCATCGCGCGCAGATCGGCTTTGGCCGTGGTGTGGATATCCAGAAAATCGGGCATGTGCTTGGCCTTTCGTGGCAAGAGCGGCAGATCAGGACAGGCTGTTTGCCGCCTTCTCCAGACGGTTCAGCGCTTCGGTGATCTCATCCTCGGAGATGGTCAGGGGCGGCAGCAGGCGGATCACATTATCCGCCGCTGGCACTGTCAGCAGATGGGCGGCCTGCGCTGCGGCCACGATATCGGTATTGGTGCGGCGGCATTTCAGCCCCAGCATCAGCCCTTGGCCGCGCACGCCTTCAAACAGGTCGGGATGGCTGGCCACCAGCCCTTCCAGCTTTTGGCGCATAAAGGCACCCTTGCGGCGCACCTCGTCCAGAAAGCCATCGGCGGTGATGATCTCTACCACTTTTGCGCCCACGGCACAGGCGAGGGGATTGCCGCCATAAGTGGAACCATGTGTGCCAGCCCCCATGCCAGAGGCCGCCTTTGCCGTGGCCAGCACAGCGCCCAAAGGAAAGCCCCCGCCAATGCCCTTTGCCACCATCATGATATCAGGCGTAATGCCCGCCCATTCATGTGCAAAGAGCCGCCCCGTGCGGCCCATGCCGCATTGCACCTCATCAAGCACCAACAGCGCGCCCGTGGCATCACACAGATCGCGCAGCCCTTTCAGGCAGGCATCGGGCAGCGGGCGGATGCCGCCCTCTCCCTGCACAGGCTCTATCATCACGGCTGCGACTGTTTCATCCAGCGCGGCGCGCAAGGCGTCATGATCGCCAAAGGGCAGGGTTTTGAAACCGGGCATCAGCGGGCCAAAGCCCTTTGTCATCTTTTCTGATCCCGCCGCCGCAATCGCGCCGGTAGAGCGGCCATGAAAAGCGCCCTCGAATGTCAGGATTGTGGGCCGGTCTGCGCCCTGCTCATACCAGTATTTGCGCACCATCTTGATCGCAAGTTCGGCGGCCTCGGTTCCTGAATTGGTGAAAAACGCAGTATCTGCGAAAGTATGGGCCACCAGCGCCTCGGCCAATGCCTCTTGCGCCGGAATGCGATAGAGGTTCGAGACGTGCCACAGCGCCTGCGCCTGTTCTGTCAGCGCCGCCACAAGTGCAGGGTGCGCATGGCCCAGCGCATTCACCGCAATCCCCGATGTCAGATCCAGATATCGCGCGCCAGATGCTTCTATCAACCAGCTTCCTTCACCACGCAGAAAGCTGAGCGGCGTGCGGTTATAGGTGGGCAACAGGGCGGGGAAGGCAGCAGTCATTGGCGTGATCCCATTCATGGAAAGCATTGACCTGCCAAAGCGGGGCGGCCAAGTCAACACGGGTTTTGCAAAGAGAGGGGAGAGGCGAGAGAATTATGCACCGCAGCCAACGCGGGAAAAGGCCGCATCAGCGGCGTCGGACGGCGTGGGGCAGGGTGTGTGCATCTTTCATGGCGCAGGCCAGTAGCAGAGCATGGGGCGGCTGTAAATCTGCTATGCGCTATGGCGGGCCGGGGCAAGGTTCGGGCGCGGGCGGCCTAATCATTCTCGATCACGCGCAGCATTTTGCGTTCCAGCACCTTGAGCACCTGCGCCAGATCATGCCCGCGTTTCAAAATCTGCCCATCCATGCCGATCACCGCATACATGCCCTGCCGGTTGCGCAGCGCGGGGTGTTTCTCGATCCGGTAAAGCGGGTGCTCTGCCGTGCGCCGGAAGATGGAAAACACCGCCGAATGGCGCAGACAGGAAATCCCATAATCGCGCCATTCCCCGGCCGCCACCATGCGCCCATAGAGTGACAGGATCACACCAAGTTCCCGGCGGTCAAAGCTGACCCCTTGTTCAAAGCTGCGCAAAGATGTTTGCATATTCATGGTGACAATTCTGCGTCTGCGCGCGGGTAAAATCAAGCTTTTGTAACAGCGCGCATAATATTTGCGCTGTCGCGCATGTCCGGGCTTGCCTCAGCGGCGCGGCATCCGCCCTCTGCCACACAGCAAGGCCCGCCACCTTCTGCCTGCGGCTGCATTCTAGCGCTTGCCCCTGCCGGGTATTCTGGGCCATGTTGCGCCCCATAAAGGATAAAGGAGATTGCCCATGCGTACCCGTGCCGCCGTGGCCCTAGAGGCCGGAAAACCCCTGCAAATCATGGAGGTGAACCTTGAGGGCCCCAAAGCGGGCGAGGTTTTGATAGAGGTGAAGGCCACGGGCATTTGCCATACTGACGAATTCACCCGCTCTGGCGCAGACCCGGAAGGGATATTTCCCTGCATTCTGGGCCATGAAGGCGCGGGCGTGGTGGTGGAAGTGGGCGAGGGGGTAACAACCCTCAAACCCGGCGACCATGTGATCCCGCTATATACGCCCGAATGCCGCCAATGCCCGTCTTGCCGGTCGGGCAAAACCAACCTGTGCACCGCGATCCGCAATACCCAGGGCCAAGGGCTGATGCCCGATGGCACAACGCGGTTTTCCATGCTCGATGGCACGCCGATCCACCATTACATGGGCTGCTCGACCTTCGCCAATCACACGGTTTTGCCCGAGATCGCACTGGCCAAGGTGCGCGAGGATGCGCCTTTTGACAAGATTTGCTATATCGGTTGCGGCGTGACCACAGGTATTGGGGCTGTCATCTATACGGCCGGTGTGGAAATCGGGGCCACGGCTGCGGTATTTGGCCTGGGCGGGATCGGGCTGAATGTGATCCAGGGCCTGCGCATGGCGGGTGCGGATATGATCATCGGGGTTGATCTGAACGATGACAAGGCCGAGATGGCGCGCAAATTCGGCATGACCCATTTCGTCAACCCCTCCAAGGTGGAGAATGTGGTGCAAGAGATCGTCACCCTCACCAAACGCGGGGATGATCAGATTGGCGGGGTGGATTACTCTTTCGATGCCACAGGCAATGTGCGTGTGATGCGCGATGCGCTGGAATGTTCGCACCGGGGCTGGGGGGTGTCGGTGATTATCGGTGTCGCGCCTGCGGGCGCAGAGATTTCGACACGGCCTTTCCAACTGGTCACAGGCCGCGTCTGGAAAGGCACAGCCTTTGGGGGTGCAAAAGGGCGCAGCGATGTGCCGCGCTTTGTGGAGTGGTATATGGATGGCAAGATCGAGATCGACCCGATGATCACGCATAAACTGACACTCGATCAGATCAATGACGGGTTTGACCTGATGCATGCCGGCAAATCCATTCGCGCGGTGGTGGAGTTTTGAGCGCTGAGATCGTGGCGGGCCGGACTGTCCGGCCCGCCAGCGGGGCTGATGACGCAGCACTCTGGGAGATGCTGGAGCCTGTCTTTCGCGCGGGCGAAACCTATGCGATTGACCGCGCCATATCCCGCGATGCGGCTCTGACATGGTGGCGGGGCGGCACGCATTATGCCTTTGTGATGGAGGATGGCACAGGCCGGGCCATGGGCAGCTATTATATCTGCCCCAACCAGCAGGGCGGGGGCGCGCATGTGTGCAATTGCGGCTTTGTGGTCGCGCGCGGGGCAGAAGGCCAGGGCGTGGCACGCGCCCTTCTGGCGCATGCGCTGGAGACGGCGCGCGCGCGCCGCTTTCGGGCAATGCAGTTCAATTGCGTGGTGTCCACCAATACCCGCGCGGTGGAACTGTGGCAGGCGCATGGGTTCGAGATTGTGGGGCGCTTGCCGGGGGCCTTTGAGCATCCGGTGACAGGGTTTGTGGATGCTTTTGTGATGTATCGCATGTTGTAAGGGGGCTGTGGGGGCGCTGCCCCCGGCCCTTCGGGCCTCCCCCGGGATATTTGGGCCAAGATGAATGGGAGATGGCGCATGGCGCGTGCAGGGATACCGCTTTTGGCAGTGCTGATAGATGCCGATAATTCCTCTCCCAGATGGGCGGAGGCGATTTTTGAGGAAATCGCGTCTTTGGGCGAGGCCAGCGTGCGGCGCATCTATGGGGATTTCTCGCGCAGCCAGATGTCTGGCTGGCAAGAGAAACTGCCCATGCTGGCGCTTGTGCCCCATCACCAGCCCGCAAATACGGTGGGCAAGAATTCTTCTGATATCGCGCTGGTGATTGATGCCATGGATTTGCTGCATTCGGGCCGGTTTGATGGCTTTGTGCTGGTCAGTTCCGACAGCGATTTCACGCGCCTTGCCTCGCGCATCCGCGAGCAGGGCCTGGATGTCTACGGGATTGGCCAGCAAAAAACGCCAGAGGCGTTTCGCAAGGCCTGCAAGCGGTTCATCTTTGTGGAGAATATCTTGCCAGAGACAGAGCCAGACCCGGCACGCAAGGCCGGGCGCAGGCCGCCGAGTGAGGCCGTGCCGCTGATCAAGGCCGCGATGGCGCATATCGACAAGGATGAGGAATGGTTTTCCCTTGGCCAGCTGGGGCAATTCGTGGTTGCGGCCAATCCCGATTTTGACAGCCGCAATTATGGCTGCGCGAAATTGAGTGAGTTGATTTCGCGCGCTGGGGTGTTTGAGTTGCGGAAATCTGCGGGCAATGCCATGCAGGTACGGCTCAGGCCCTAGACAGTGGCGCCAAGGCCCCTTATTTGCACCCCATGGCCGAGAAATCTGATCCCAATTACCGTATCATTGCCGAAAACCGCCGGGCGCGGTTTGATTATGCGATTGAGAGTGATCTGGAATGCGGGATCATGCTGACGGGTTCAGAGGTGAAATCGCTGCGCACGGGCAAGGCCAATATTGCCGAAAGCTATGCCACGATCGAGAATGGCGAGTTGTGGTTGGTCAATTCTTATATTGCCACCTATGCGCAGGCCAAGACTTTTGGCCATGATGAACGGCGGCGGCGCAAATTGCTGGCCTCGCGCAAGGAATTGGCGCGGATGTGGGCGGCAACCGCGAAAGACGGGATGACGCTGGTTCCCCTGGTGATGTATTTCAACCATCGCGGGCTGGTGAAGCTGAAAATCGCGATTGCCAAGGGCAAGAAGCTGGCCGACAAGCGCGCGACAGAGGCCAAGCGCGATTGGGACAAGCAAAAGCGCCGCTTGCTCAAGGAGCATGGTTGAGCGTTTTGCGCCTATAGAAACAGGCGCAGCGCCCAAGGCGCGACAAAGGCTGTGAGCATGGCATTGAGCGCCATGCCAATGCCCGCAAATGCGCCTGCCTGCGGATTGACCTGAAACGCCCGCGCCGTGCCCAGACCATGTGCCGCCACCCCTGCCGCCAGCCCGCGCGCGCGCCAATCGCGGATGCGCAGCGCATTCATCAGCGGTGTGACGACCACCGCGCCGATAATGCCTGTCAGGATCACCAGCACGGCTGTCAATGTGGGTGAGCCGCCCAGGCTTTCGCTGATGCCAAGCGCCACAGGGGCTGTTGTGCCTTTGGGCGCAAGCGTTGCCAGCAAAGTGGGGCCAAGCCCCAGCCAATGCCCAAGCGCCAAAGCCACCAGCACCGCAGTTACAGAGCCTGCCACAAGCCCCGCCAGCACAGGCAAAAGCGCGCGGCGCAGCGCGCGGCGCTGATGCCAAAGCGGGATGGCCAGCGCGACAGTGGCCGGGCCAAGCAGGAAATGCACGAATTGCGCGCCCTCGAAATACTGCGCATAGCTGGTATCCGACGCCCAGAGCAACGCCGCAAGCAGCACCACCGCAATCAGCACCGGGTTTGCCAGTGGCGCGCGCCCTGCGCGCTGCGCCAGATAGTCCCCGATCAGATAGGCCACCAGAGTGGCGGTGAGCCAGATCAGCGGGGTTTGGGCCAGATATGACCAGATATCGGCAAAATCACGCATCGGGTTTGCCCCCTTCCACCAGCCGCGCCACTGCCACAAAGGCCACTGCCCCCACTGCCAGCCCCAGCACGGTAGACAGCACCAGCGCGACTGCCAGCCCTGCGCCATAAGTTCCCAGCGCGCCAAGATGGCCCACAATCCCCACCCCTGCCGGAACGAACAAAAGCGACAGATGGCGCAAAATCCCCTCGCCTGTGGGCACAACCTGCCCCGCCAGCCGGGGCCGCGCCAGCATCAGCGCGAATAACATTGCCATGCCCAGCACCGGGCCGGGCACAGGCCAGCCAAACAGGCGGGTCATGGTTTCGCCCGCCAATTGGCAGAGAAGGATCAGGGTCAGAGCATGGATCATGGGGCAGGGCCTCTTGCAGGGGGTGGGGCAATCTGTTCAGATTGGCGGGCAAAAGGAAAGGGCTGGGAAAACGCCCCGCGCAAACCCGCGCCGAAATCCAGAAGCAGAGGGGCGAACAGGCATGTCAGATCATCTTCGCGGCGTGTTGCTGACAGTGCTGGGTGTGATGCTGCTGGTGCCGGATTCGCTGTTCGTGCGGCTGATTGCAGCCGATGCGCTGGCAATCGCCTTTTGGCGCGGGCTGATTGCGGGGGGGCTGCTGCTGGCCTTTGTGCTGTGGTATCGCGGGGCCGGGGCCGTGGGTGCGGTGTTTCGCGCCGGGGGGCAGACTTGGGCCTATATCCTCTTTTACGGCATTTCCGCGCCCGGTTTCGTGCTGGCCGTGACGCTGACAAGCGTGGCCAATGTGGTGTTCATTCTGGCGGCCATGCCGGTATTTGCCGCCATTTTCAGCCGGATCTGGCTGAAAGAGCCAATCTCTGGGCGGATGGTCTGGACAATGCTGGGGGTGTTTGTGGGCCTTGGCGTGATCCTGCGCGGCTCTCACGAGACGGCGGGCGCAAGCTGGCAAGGCGATCTGGTGGCGCTGGGGGTGGCGGCCAGTTTCGCGGCAGCGCTGACGGCCGTGCGCGGGGGGCGGGCCAAATCCATGCTGGCGGCGGTTCCTGTCTCGCTCATCGGGTCGGCTTGCGTGATCTTGCCGTTTGTCGATGTGCTGCAACCCTTGGCCGAATATTGGCCGCTGATGCTGGGGCATGGGGTGTTCATTGCAGGGGCTGCGGGCCTGTTGGTGCTGGGGCCGCGCTATCTCAGTTCTGCCGAAGTATCGCTGCTGATCTTGCTGGAGGCCGTATTTGCCCCGCTTCTGGTCTGGTTCATGATTGGTGAGAACCCCGGCGCATGGGCGCTGCTGGGCGGCGGGATCGTGATTGCGGTCTTGATCGCGTCAAACCTTGTTATGCTGGCGCGCAACCGCGCCTAGCAGCGCCGCAGCCGGATGACGACATCCACACGCGCGATTTCGGCCCCTGCAGGCGGGTCGGGCAGGCGCGAAAATGCAACCTCGCCCGATGGCGCGTCGGTCAGCTCCTGCGTATCTTCCCAGAAATAATGCGGGTGATCCTCGGTGCAGGTATCGAAATAAGACCGCGTGGCATCCACTGTGATCTCATTCATCAAGCCAGCCTCGCAAAAGGCGCGCAGGGTGTTATAGACCGTGGCAAGCGATACCGCCTCGCCGCTGGATTTTGCGGCCAGAAACAGCCCTTCTGCCGTGACATGGCGATCTTGCCCGTCGCCCACCAGCAAAGCGGCCAGAGAGGTGCGCTGCCGTGTGGGGCGCACATTCGCGCGCGCAAGCCATGCCGTGCCGGTTTGCACGGCGCTATCTGTCAGAGAGGCGAAACTGTTATCCATCATATGTCTATATAAAGCAGGATTGCGCCGGATTTCAAATGAAAATGAATCGCAACTTGGGCGCGCTGGCTTGGGCTGCGGGCTTGTCAGGCGATTAAGCGCAATGCTAGAGGGGGCGAAACCCTTGGAGGAGACCGATATGTCCAGCTTTCCCAGTTCCTTTGACAAAGAGGCCCTGCTGGCCTGTGCTCGCGGCGAATTGTTCGGCCCCGGCAATGCGCAACTGCCCGCGCCGCCCATGTTGATGATGGACAGGATCACCGAAATATCCGGCGATGGTGGGTTGCATGGCAAAGGGCATGTGGTGGCCGAGTTTGATATCACGCCCGACCTTTGGTTTTTTGAATGCCATTTCCCCGGCAATCCGATCATGCCCGGCTGTCTGGGGCTGGACGGTCTGTGGCAGCTTACGGGCTTCAACCTTGGCTGGCGCGGCTGGCAGGGGCGTGGCTATGCGCTGGGCGTTGGCGAGGTGAAGCTAACAGGCATGGTGCGCCCTGAACGCAAGATGTTGACCTATAAGGTAGATTTCACCAAGGCCCTGCAAACCCGCCGTCTGACCATGGGTGTCGCCGATGGCATTGTCGAGGCCGATGGCGAGGTGATCTATCAGGTAAAGGATATGAAAGTCGCGCTGTCAGAAGCGTGAGTTTTCCCAAAGCACAGGCTGCACCTGATAGCCAATATAAAGCGGGTGTTTGGGGTGGCCCGATTGGGTTAGCCCCAGATGCCAAAGCGGGCGGCCTGTGGCGTGCAACAGCCGCGCCACGGCCGCGCCGCGTTCCAGATGTGCCCCATGCGTGCCCCATGCGCAGATGATCTGATCGGCCCAAGCCGCGCTTTCGCGCAAGGCCGCATCATTTTCTGGCCCCACAGGATCGGGGGCCGCGCGCATCACGCGCGGATCGGTGGCGCGGAAGGCAAAGATATTGCACACCCGAAACGCGCCAAAGCCCAAGGCCCGCGCGCGCCTTTCGCAGCGTTCCACCGTTGGGTCGTTTTGCACCTCTGTCGCGGTAGAGGGGTTGAGCATGACAAACAGCGCCTTGCGCGCGCCCCTCTCCCATTCGCGGGTCAGCAGGTAGCGATAGCTGTCGCAAGGCGAATAGACAGCGACCGAGGGCGCATCGCCTTTCACATGGCTGCGGGTGACAAGCGGGGGGGCCATCAGTCCAGATTGAACACGCGGCTGGGGTGCAATTCGCCAGCCTTGTAAATACCCACGGCCACAGGGCGGCCCTGATAGCTGGCCCAGGCCTCGTCGCCATATTCAACCGAAGCGCTGATCACCATGCCGGGATTGCCATTGCGCAAGCGTGCCGCACCTTCGGCCGTGGCGGGCAATTCGGGCAGATCGGCCAAGCCCGCTTCCACCGGGCGCAAAAAGCCTTCCAATTCCGGGCTGTGGGCCAGCGCCTCTATCTGCTCAAGGGTGATCCCATCCTCGGCGTTGAAGGGGCCAGACCAGATGCGGCGCAGCCATGCGACATGGCCATGACAGCCCAAAGCCGCGCCCAGATCGCGCGCGATGGATCGCACATAGCCGCCCTTGCCACAGACCATTTCCAATTCCACATGGTCGGGATCAGGCCGCGCGATGATGTCCAGCTTTTCCACCCATAGCGGTCGGGCGGCAAGCTCCATCTCCTCGCCGGCGCGGGCGATGTCATAGGCGCGTTCACCATCGACCTTTACGGCGGAAAACTGCGGCGGGACCTGCGAAATTTCGCCCCGGAAGGGGGCCAAAGCGGCCTCTATCTGCGCCGTATCCGGGCGCGCATCCGATTGCGCGATGATCGCGCCTTCTGCGTCATCTGTGGTTGTGGCCTGTCCCAGTCGCACCATGAAGCGGTAACATTTCAACGCATCGGTAATGTAGGGCACTGTTTTGGTGGCCTCGCCCAAGGCAATGGCCAGAACCCCGGTCGCTGCGGGATCAAGCGTGCCGGCATGGCCCGCCTTTTGCGCGCCCAAAGCCCAACGCACTTTGTTGACAATGGCCGTAGATGTCACGCCAGCGGGCTTGTCCACCACCAGCCAGCCCGAAATTGCACGGCCCTTGCGCTTGCGTCCCATATGCCCCTCATCTTTTGCCTGTGGCCAAGGCGCTGGCCGATTGAGAGGGCCTGCTAATCTTTAGGCGCGGCGGCGTCAACAACCTTGCCCACAATCGGCCCCAGAAGCGTGCCCCAATCCGACCGCCGCAAACCCGGCGCATGCAGCCGCGAGATATTGCCATCAATATACAGCGCCTGTGGCAGCCCCAGATAATCGCGAAAGAACCCGGCAAATTCGTGGAAATTGACAGGCATATTGGAAATCACAAAAACAGCGCGCCCGCCATCGGCGCTGACCCCTACGCCATTGCGGATCAGACGCGAGTCTGATCCCGCGATGAAGCGGGGATGAAACGCGCCATCAATCACCAGCATCGGCCCCGATTGTGCGGCATAGGTGCAATCAGGCCTGTCAGAGGCAAAGCGCAGCGTTTCTATCACCACAAAGCGCTCTGGCTGGATGCAGAACACCCCATTGGGCAACAGCCCAAAATTGCCCGGCCCCTCGCGCGTGACCAGACGCGAGCGTTCTACCCCGCGCTCAATGAACAGGCCCACCGGGCTGCGATCAGGGTGATACATGCTGCCATTCATGGCAAAGGCCAGTTTCTTGCCCTCGCGTGCCAAAGCCTCATCCAATGTGCGGAAATTGCCATAAACTTGGGTCTCGGTGGCATAAAGGAACAGGCGCAGATCATCCCCGGCCTTTGCCGTGCAATAGGTATAGCTTTTGTCCTGATACTCAGTGCGCACACATTCTGCTTGTGCGGCACTGCCCAAGCCCAGAAATACCGCCAATGCCCCGGCAAGGCGGGGTATTGGCCGGATTGCTTTTGTAAACTTGCGGATCGGGCCGCGCTGCACAATTGCGCGCAGGCCAGTTCCCTTTGGGCGAAGGGGGTCACGCCTGATCGGCATCGTCCTCGGAACCCGCGGCAATATCGCGTTGGACGCGGGCATCTTGCAACAGCCTGCGGGTTTCATCCATCCGCTCAAAACTTTCATCAATCTGGAAGCGCAGATCGGGGGCATATTTCAGGGTCAGTTCGCGTGACACATGATGGCGCAATTCCGCCTTGTTGCGCCGCAATGCCGCCAGCGCCTCTTTCTGGCCCTGCCCGCCAAGGGGCATGACATAGGCAGTGGCAATTTTCAGATCGGGCGAGGTGCGCACCTCGCTGACTGTGATCACGATGCGCGACAGGTCGGGATCGAACACATCGCCGCGCGCCAGCACATCTGACAATGTGCGGCGGATCAGCTCTCCCACGCGAAGCTGGCGTTGTGTTGGCCCTTGGCCGCTCTCGAAGCGTTTTTGTCCCATGAGTGTCACTTAGGTCAATCTGCGCGCCCGTGCAACGAGGCTTTGCCATTTTCCGCGCCTCTCGTTATGCAGGCGCGAAAATGTGACTGAGAGCGCAAGAGGTGCAGCAATGGTCAGAATAGCGGTGATGGGGGCCTCTGGGCGGATGGGGCAAATGCTGGTGCGTCTGGTAGAGGACAGCGCCGAAGCGAGTTTAAGCGCCGCAATCGAGCGCGCGGGCCATGATTGGCTGGGGCAGGATCTGGGGCTTGCCATGGGCGGTGCGGCCCGCGGGCTGGTGGTGAGTGACGATCTGGACGCAGCGCTGGCCTGCTCTGATGTGATCATAGATTTCACCACGCCTGCGGTCACAGTGGCGCTGGCGGAGAAGGCGGCGCAAGCGGGCGTTGCCCATGTTATTGGCACAACCGGGTTTTCTGAGGCCGATCTGGCCGCGATTGCGCAGGCCGGGGCCAAGGGCCGCATCGTGCGCGCGGGCAATATGAGCCTTGGGGTCAATCTGCTTGTAACTTTGGCGCGGCAAGTGGCGGCCAGCTTGGGCGAAGACTATGACATAGAGATTGTCGAGGCGCACCATCGGCACAAGGTGGATGCGCCATCTGGCACGGCCCTCATGCTGGCCGAGGCCGCTGCCGAGGGGCGCGGTGTGGCTTTGGCGGCGGTGGCTGATCGTGGCCGCGACGGGATTACGGGCGCGCGCGTGGCGGGTGCCATTGGCTTTCATGCCATCCGCGGCGGCGATTTCATTGGCGAGCATGATGTGATCTTTGCCGGGCCGGGAGAGCGGATCACACTGCGCCATGTCGCTTCTGACCGGGCCTTGTTTGCGCGCGGGGCCTTGCGGGCCGCGCTATGGCTGCAAAGTCAGGCGCCGGGCGAATATTCGATGCTGGATGTGCTTGGTCTGGCAACTGGGGGCGCGCGCTGAACCCGCCTCCTCGCGCGGCTGTGAAGCTGGCTTGAAAAACCCCAAAGCCAGCCTAATTCTTCCGCCACTGCCGGAAATACAGCGAAGAGAGGGATCATGCGACTGCACTATGCGTTTCTTGCTGCCTGTCTGGGCCTTGCAACCCCTGCATTTGCGGATTTCAGGCCCGTCGTGGATGAAGCCAGTTTTCGGGCTTTGGTTGAAGGGCGCGAGCTGACCCGGTTGGGGATACGGCTGCAGGTGCTGCCAGAGGGGCAGATCACAGGGCGCGGCTTTGGCATGAAGGTTGGCGGAAACTGGGAATGGCGGGACGGCTATTTTTGCCGCACTCTGAATTTCGGCCAATCTGGCGACCCATATAATTGCCAGCTTGTCTTGCAAAACGGCGAGACTTTGCGCTTCATCTCCGATCAGGGAGAAGGCGATCAGGCGGATTTGCGGCTGCGATAAAGCCCGCTTTGGTGCTTGGCGGGTGATCTGACATTGGTCGTGGTGCTTTGTGCAAGATGGGTGAGAGATGTTTGCAGGGTGCGTGATATCACGCACCCTGTTTTGCTTCACGGCCTGTTGGCGCAGCTTTCTTACCGCCGCCCCTCGCGCAACCATGCACCAAGGGCAAAGCCTGCGACCAGCAGCAGCCAAGCCCAACCGGGCAGCAGGGCCGCGCTGCGCAATTCCAGTGTCACAAAAGCCTCGCGCGGGGTCAGTCCCAGCCAGCCGCGCCCGGCGGCCGCGCGCCCTTCGCGCACAAGGCGCAGATCGGGCAAGCCATCCTCTACCCTCACAACGCCCCCGCGCGTGGGTGTCACCATCGGGCGCAGCTTTTCGGCTGTGGCGATCGTTTCTTCAAATTCACGCGGGGCCTGTGGGCCAAGGGCGATCACACTGTCCAAACTGCCATCGCTCAATCGGTAAAGCCCGATATCGGGCGCGTCAAATTCGGCCCGGAAGACGCCCGGCGCCTCTTCTTGCAATTCCAGTATCCGGGTGGTGCCGTCTGGGGCTGTGACAGTCACTGCCCCCGGCGCATCACTCAGGCTGCGGCGCAGCACGCTCACGCGCTGCCCCTCTGCCGTGGCGGTCAGGGTTTCTTCTTCAAGGTCAGGCTCGCCCATCATCCAATGCGCGAGGCGGCGCAGAAGCTCCAATTGAGGGCCACCACCTTCAAAGCCGCGGTCCCACAGCCACGCGTGATCCGAGGCCAGAAGCGCCATGCGCCCATCACCCACCCGATCCAGCATCAGAAGCGGGCGGCCATCCACGCCGGACATCACGGTTTGGCCCTGGAGCGGTTCCATTTCTATGTGGCGGAACCAGCGGCCCCAGCCCGGCCCATCCTCCAGTTGCGGGGCCAAGTCTTCCAGCCCTGCGGTAACAGGGTGGCGCTGGCCAAGCTCTGTGACCATCGGGCGAAAGCCCTGTTCATAGACGCGCGCAGTGGGGCGGGCGGGGAATACCTCGCCCAAGGGCGAGCGCCAGATACTCTCGGCGCTGGCCAGTTCCGGCCCGCCCACCACCAATAGCGCGCCGCCCTCTGCCACATAGCGCGCGATATTGGCAAAGTAGCTGTTGGGCAGAATGCCCCGGCGGCGATAGCGATCAAAGATTATCAGATCAAATTCATCAATCTTGTCGACAAACAATTCCCGCGTGGGAAAGGCGATCAGCGACAATTCATTGACAGGCACGCCATCATGACGGTCGGGCGGGCGCAAAATGGTGAAATGCACCAGATCAACGGCGGGATCGGATTTCAGCAGGTTGCGCCATGTGCGCTGGCCGGAATTCGGCTCTCCCGAGACCAGCAAAACCGACAGCCTGTCGCGCACGCCATTGATTTGCACAATGGCCGAATTGTTGCGCGTTGTCAGTTCGCCCGTCTCTTCCTCAAGCTCGAATTGCAGCACATTCATCCCGCCGCGATCCAGCGTGACAGAGATTTCCATATCCTCGCCCACAGGCACCATGGCGCGCATGCTCTCGCCGCCATTGAGGGCATAGTTCAGCGTGGCGAAGCGGCTTTGGCCAGCCGGCACCGCGCCCTGATCTTCCACCCGCAGGGCAAGGGTAACAGGCTCTCCGATAATGGCAAAACCGGGGGCGTTGCGGATAATCAGCCGCCTGTCCCAATCGCGTGCCTCTCCGGTTTGGAGAATATGAAACGGGGCGGGCAGGGGCACGGGCAAAGGCGCGTCATGCACCTGCCCGTCGGTTATGGCAAACACCCCCGCCACCCTGTCGCGCGGCAGATCGGACAAGGCTTCGGCCAAGACGGTGTTGAATTCGGTTCCGGCATTGCGCGCCCCGTCTGGCAAGGTGACAATGCGTGTCTCTATCCCGCCAAGGCGGGCAAGCTCTGCCTCCAGATGGGTGCGCGCGGCCTCTGTCTGGGATGGGCGATCCCCCAGCGCGTTCGAGGCTGTCTCATCCACCACGACAAGGGCGATATCGCTCAGGCTGTCACGCTCTTGCGATTGCAAGACGGGATTGGCGAGTGCTGCCAGAAGTGCCATTGCCGCCAGACCGCGCAGCCACCAGCCCCGCAAGCCCCGCCACAAAGCAAGGCCCACCATCAGCGCGGCAAGGCCCGCAATCGCCCACAGGATCGGCCAATCCAGCCGGGGTAGAAAAACAACGCTGTCCCAACCGTTCATCATTGCCCCAACCTTTCCAGCAGGGCAGGGACATGCACCTGATCGGATTTGTAATTGCCTGTCAGAACATGGGTTATCAGGTTAACCCCGAAGCGATAGGCCATTTCGCGCTGCTGCTCGCCGCTCATACCCATGCCCAGACGCACAAGCGGGCGGCCGGCCTCATCCACCGCCCAGGCCGAAGCCCAGTCATGCCCGCCAATGATAACCGGCGTCACCCCGTCATTGAGGTTGCGAAAGGGCATGCCCTCGGCGCGTTCGGCATCGGCTGGCGCGGCTTCAACCCAGACATCGCGGCCCGTGTGGCGGCCCGGAAATTCCTGCAACAGATAGAAGGTGCGGGTCAGGACATGATCTTGCGGCACAGGTTCCAGCGGCGGAATATCCAGCGGGCGCGCAATCGCTTGCAGGCGGCGTGCCTCTGGCGTGGTGCGTGTCAGGCCCGCAAGCTCTGCGTCGCGGGTATCGAACAGGATCAGCCCGCCAGAGCGCAGATAGCGGTTGAGTTTGGCATAGGCCGCATCTGAAGGGATCGGCGTATTTTCCGTAATTGGCCAATACAGGAAGGGAAAGAAGGTCAGCTCATCGGTTTCCATATCAATAGCGATAGGGGTGGCAGGTTCGATCGAGGTGCGGGCATAAAGCACCCGGCTTAGCCCCAGAAGCCCGGCGCGCGCCATGTCATCCACGCGCCCATCCCCTGTAAGCACATGGGCCAGCACCACAGAATTGGTGGCCTCAAGTGCCAGCCTGTCATCTGCTTGCGCCTGCACGGGCGCGGGCTGGCCTGCCAGTGCCAGCGCGACCAGCCCCAATAGGGCAGTTGCCCCGCGCAGCCGCCCCGATAGCCATAGCGCGGCCAGAATATCCATCAAAAGCGCCCCAAGCCCGAATGTCAGGAACAGCGCTGTCAAATCACGCTCCTGCGCGACGGTATCGCGCTCCACCATCACAGATGCAGGCCAGATTGCCGGGGTCAAAACCATCTCCTCTGTTCCGATATTCAGCGCGATTGCCCCGATTGCACTGCGATACACACCGGGCGGCAGATCGGGGCCGAAGCGCCCCTCGGCCAGCCGCGCCCCTGCGATCACGGGCCGCGCGCTGGCATCCACAACTTGCCCGAAACCATCCAGCGCGCGGTCGGGCTGCCATTGTGCGGTCATCAGCGATTCAGCACTTGGCGCGGCGGGGCGGGTAGAAACGGCCAGCCGTTCCAACATCTCTACGAACAACCCCGACAAGGGCAGGGTTGACCATTCCGCATTCGCGGTTGTGTGCACCAGCACCACTTCCCCCGCGCCAGAGAATTTGCGCGTCACAAGCGGTGTGCCATCGGCAAGCGTGGCAATGCTGCGTTCTGCCAGCGTGGGGTCGGGCTGCGCCAGAACCTGCGCGCTGATGGTCACCTCTGCCGGAATATGCAGCCCGGCAAAGGGGGAATCGGGGGCAAATTCGCGCAGGCTGCGCGGTGCGCCCCAACTCATCGCCCCGCCCACAGTGCGCCCGCCAATGCGGAGCCGCACAGGCAAAAGCGGGTCTTCTTCGGCCCGCGCAATGTCAGAGGCGGCCAGTCTTGGCCCGGCAAAGCGCAAAAGCAACCCGCCATCATTGACGAAATCCAGAATTTGCGCGCTCTCCACCTCGCCCAGCTGTGCGATATCCACCAGAATCAGCACATCCGGCGCAGTCAGTAACAGATCATCCACCGAAGCGCTTTCGATCAGCTCTGCCACGGGTTCAAGCGCCTGGCGAAGATAGAAGAAGGGCGAGAGCAGATCCAAGCCCTCGCGCCCCTCGCGCCCTGTCAGAAGCGCGACTTTGCGCCGTTGCAGCGCATCATCTGTCAGCGCCACCGCCCCGGCAGAGCGTTCGCCCGCAATCTGAAAGCGGGTGATGCGGTTGCGCAATTCGGGTTGCAGGGTCAGTTCGACTGTGGCGCGCGTCTCGCTGGCTTCAAACAGTGCTGTTGCACTTGCAAGCAAGCGCTCTGTGCCTGCGGGGTCGCGCCCTGTGGCGGTGATCTCTATCTCCTGCTCTGGCAGGCCAGAGGGGCGATGGGCTGTCAGGTGGATAACCCCATCGCGCAGTTGCGGTGGCGCAAGCGCCATGACGGGACGCGAGGTTTCAAACACCGTGACCCGCCCGCGAGATTGCAGCGCATCCAGAACCGCTGCGCGATACTCATGCTCTAGCCCGTCAGAAAGCCAATAGGTTTCTATTTGTGCCGGAAGTTCCGCCAGCCAGCCTTGCAGCGCATCATCGGAGGGCGTGTAGGGGGCAGGGGCGAGGCTTGGTACACGTTCACCCCAGTAATCCGCGCTGCGCAGGGGCGTTTCGCCGGGCGGGGGATCGCTGAGTGCCACCACGGCCACGGGGCGGCCCGCGCGCTGCGCCTCTGCCAGCACCTCTTGCACGCGCTCTATGCGGCGCGGCCAGTCGCGCGCGCTGGCCCAGCTTGCATCCAGCGCAATCAGCAGCGGGCCAGACCCCTCGCGCGCGGCTTGCGGGTTAAGCACAGGCCCGGCAAAACCGAAGATCAGCGCCGCCACCGCAAGGGCGCGCAACAGCAAAAGCCACCACGGGGTTTTGTCCGTTTCGGTGGTTTCATCGCGCAACCCGATCAGCAGCGCCACACCGGGAAAGCGGCGGATTACGGGGGCGGGCGGCACAGCGCGCAGCAACCACCACAAGAGCGGCAGGGCCACAAGGGCCGCCAAAAGCGCAGGGCTGGCAAAGCCAAGGGGGCCGACTGTCATCTTCTGCGCCCCCCTGCGCCATCCAGCGCATGCCACAGCCACATGAGCGCCGCTGTCGGGGGTTGTTCGGTGTGGTGCGTCAGCACTTGCCAGCCCGTCAGCCGCGCCAGATTGGCCAGCATATCGCGCCGCTCTGCCAGCCGCGCGCGGTAGCGCATTTGCAGATCATTCGCACGCAGGGTTTCATGCCGCAGCCCGCCCGCCATCGATTCAAAGATAGATCTGCCCCGATAAGGGAATTCTTCTTCCACCGGGTCTAGCACCTGCACCAGCGCGCCGCGAACGCCACGATCCGCCGCACGGCCCACAACCTCTTGCAATGTGCCGGGATCACCCAGAAAATCTGACAGAAACACGGCCTGCGAATGCGCCGGCAAGGCGCTGGCGGGCGGTGTTCCGTAATCGGGGGGGGAAAGGGGGGCAGTGCCAAGCACCAGCGCCAGCGGATCAAGCTGCGCGCGGCCAGAGCGCGGCGGCAGATCAGGGGCCAGCCCCACACGCTCGCCCGCCTTCAGCAACAGCACCGCCAAGGCCAGTGCCAGCAGGCGCGCGCGCTCGGCCTTGGGGGGGCGCGATTTGTGGCCGGAAAACTGCATGGCCTGCGAATGATCCACCCAGAGCGTGACTGCCTGGGCGGCTTGCCATTCGGTCTCGCGCACGAAATGCACATCGGCACGGCCAGAGCGCCGCCAATCAATCCGCGCGCCCCAGTCCGAAGATGTGGCCTGCCTGTATTGCCAGAATTCATCGCCCGTGCCTGCACGCCTGCGCCCATGCGCACCGGGCAGCACAGAGGCCGCCAGATGTTCTGCCTGCGCCAAAAGCGCGGGCAGGGGTGCTGCCAGCGCCTCTGCTTGCGTGCGAAGCTGGGCAGGTGGGATCACGCAGCCGCCTCCAGATCGGTGGCGCTGGCCGCCACGCGGTCTATGATGGCGCCAAGGTTCTCGCCGCGCGCGCGCGCGCGGCAAAGCTCAGCGCCATGCGGTGCGACAGCACAGGCCGGGCCATGGCCGCCACATCTTCCAGAGAGGGCACAAGCCGCCCATCCAGCAGCGCGCGTGCGCGCACTGTCAGCATCAGCGCCTGTGCTGCGCGTGGCCCTGGCCCCCAGCTGATGCTGTCGCGCACGATCTCATGCGCTTCCGGCTCTTCCGGGCGGCAGGCGCGCACCAGATCGAGAATTGCTTCTACCACTTTGTCGCCCACGGGCATCCGGCGCAAAAGCTGTTGGGCGGCCATCAATTCCGCTGCAGTAAAGACAGCATGGGCGGCATCTTCGCTTTCGCCCGTTGTGGCCATCAGGATATCACGCTCTGTCGCGCGGTCGGGATAGGCCACATCAATTTGCACCAAAAAGCGGTCAAGCTGGGCTTCGGGCAGGGGATAAGTGCCTTCCTGTTCGATGGGGTTTTGTGTGGCCAGCACATGAAAAGGCCGCTCCAGCCGATGATGGGCGCCGGCCACTGTCACCTCGCCTTCCTGCATCGCCTGCAAAAGAGCCGCCTGGGTGCGGGAGCTGGCGCGGTTGATCTCATCGGCCATCAGAAGCTGGCAAAAGATCGGCCCTTCAATGAAGCGAAAGGCGCGTTTGCCATCCTCTGCCACATCCAGCACTTCCGAACCCAGAATATCAGCGGGCATCAGATCGGGGGTGAACTGGATGCGACTGCCTTTCAGCCCCATCACCGTAGAGAGCGTATCCACCAGCCGCGTCTTGCCCAAGCCGGGAAGCCCGATCAGCAGGCCATGGCCACGGCACAACATGGCTGTCAATGTCAGGTCAACCACGGTTTTTTGCCCGATAAAGCGGCGGTTGATGCTGTCGCGCGCTTGTGCCAGCTTGGTGCCCAAGGTTTCGATCTCTGCAATCAAGTCGGTCTCGGTGCTGGTCTGAATACTCATGGGCGCTCCTTGTGAAGAGGTGAAATCCGGCGCGAACGGCTTATCTGTTATCCTTAGACATATCGCATGGGCAGCCAATGGCAAAATTCATCCGTGAACAAAATACCGTTACCCCCTCGGCCAACGCGCTGGCAGAAGCGGCAGCGCAGGCGGCTTCTGGCAAGGGCGTGCCGCCCGTGCATTTGTGGAACCCGCCTTTTTGCGGTGATCTGGATATGCGCATTGCCCGCGATGGCACTTGGTTTTATCAGGGCACGCCCATCGGGCGGCCCGCGCTGGTGCGGTTGTTTTCCACCATCCTCAAGCGCGAAGGCGACAAGTATTTCCTTGTCACCCCGGTAGAGAAGGTGGGGATCACTGTCGAGGACGCCCCTTTCATTGCCGTGGATTTTCGCAGGCAAGGGGCAGGGCAAGGCCAGACACTGACATTCATCACAAATCTGGGCGATGAGGCCGTGGCCGGGCCAGACCACCCGTTGCGCGTGGCGATTGACCCAAACACCGCAGAGCCTGCGCCCTATATCCTGATCCGCGCGGGGCTAGAGGCTCTGATTGACCGCAAAAGCTTTTACAGGCTGGTGGATATTGCGCAAATGGCCCCTTACAAGGGGGAAAGCTGGTTGGGCCTGTGGTCTGAGGGTGTTTTCTTCCCTCTCACGCGTGAGGACACACTCGAATAGGGGCGCCACAGCCAGCCCCTGCCAGACGTGTCAAAAAAGATATATCCAGAATGTGAAATTAGTTGCCGCACGTGCCGTCTGCGCCTAGCTTACGACATGCAGGCAGGAAAAGGCCCAGTGCGGAAGACTTACTCCTCGTTCCCTCCTTTCGGCTGTCCCTTTCCTGTCTGCACCCTTGCGCAAATCACAATTTTTCAGCATAAGCGCATCAGGTTTTCAGGAGTTTTTGCCATGCGTGCACGCATTTACCGCCCCGCCCGCACAGCCATGCAATCAGGCACGGCCAAGACCAAGCTTTGGGTGCTGGAATTCTCTCCCGCACAGGCGCGCAAGATTGATCCGTTGATGGGCTGGACAAGCTCTGGCGATATGGATCAGCAGGTGCGCTTGCGCTTTGAGGATCAGGCCAGCGCCAGACAGAGCCATTTTGCACAAGCGGGCCTTGGCGCTGCCCGGCCTCGACAATATCTTCAGGGCGCAGGCCCAGCAAAATATCGCCCGACAAGCCTGCCATGCGCGGGTCATGCAGGCGGATGGGCTGGCCAGTATCGCAGCCAATTTCAATGAAACTGCCTTCATTTGCGGGGGTTGCGCGGGCGGGGATTAGGTTCATCGCGGGGCTGCCCATGAAATCGGCGACAAAGGTATTGGCAGGGCGGGTATAGATTTCATGCGGTGTGCCGATCTGCTGGATCACACCGCCCTTCATCACGACGATCTTGGTGGCCAGTGTCATTGCCTCGATCTGGTCATGGGTGACATAGACCATGCTTGCCCCCAGATCCTGATGCAGCCGCTTGATTTCGGTGCGCATTTCCACACGCAATTTCGCATCCAGATTGGACAGCGGTTCATCGAACAAAAACAGTGCCGGATCGCGCACCAATGCGCGGCCCATGGCAACGCGCTGGCGCTGGCCACCCGATAGCTGGCCGGGGCGGCGGTTCAGTAGCGGCTCTATCTGCAACTGCCGGGCCACTTCGGCCAGTTTGTTGGCCTGTGTGGCCTTATCCACCCCGCGCACCTGCATTCCGAAAGTGATATTCTTGGCCACGCTCATGGTCGGGTAGAGCGCGTAGGACTGAAACACCATTGCGATATTGCGGTCTTTCGGGCTGACTTGGGTCATATCCTGCCCGCCAATACGGATGCTGCCACCGCTGATAGGCTCCAACCCTGCGATACAATTCAAAAGCGTGGATTTGCCGCAGCCAGAAGGGCCAACCAACACCAGAAACTCGCCCTTGTTGATCGAAACATTGATATCTTTGAGGATTTCTGTGCTGCCGTAATTCTTGAACAGGCCCTGAATTTCCAGAATGGGGGACATGGTGTTATCCTTTCACGGATCCGGCGGTCAGGCCGCGGACGAAATATTTGCCGGCAACGACATAGACAAGCAGGGTGGGCAGCGCAGCGATGATCGCGGCGGCCATATCAACGTTGTATTCTTTGACGCCGGTGGTGGAGTTAACGATGTTGTTCAGCGCCACGGTTATCGGCTGCGTGCCTGCCTGAGAGAAACTGACCCCAAAGAGGAAGTCATTCCAGATCTGGGTGAACTGCCAGATCACGGTCACAACGATGATGGGCAGCGAGAGCGGCAGGAAGATCGACCAGAAGATGCGGAAAAACCCTGCGCCATCTATCTTGGCCGCCTTTGTCAGCTCTGCCGGGATTGTGACATAATAATTGCGGAAAAACAACGTGGTAAAGCCCAGGCCATAGATCACATGCACAAAGATTAGGCCTGGGATGGTACCGGCAATGCCCATCATGCCCAGCACCCGCGCCATCGGCAGAAGCACCACCTGAAACGGGATGAAGCAGCCAAACAGCATCAGCGAAAAGATGATATTGGCCCCGCGAAACCGCCATTGCGCGATGACATAGCCATTCATCGCCCCGATCAGCGTAGAGATCATCACGGCCGGCACGGCAAGCATGACCGAATTCCAGAAAAACGGCTGCAAGCCATCGCAACGAATGCCGGTGCAGGCGCCAGACCAGGCGGTGCGCCACGGCTCCAGCGTGATTTCGCGCGGCAGCGCCAGAAGCGAGCCTGCGCGGATTTCTTCCAGATTTTTCAGCGAGGTTGTGAGCATCACAAAAAGCGGCAGCAGATACCAGAACGCAAAGACGCTCAGCATCAGATAAAGCCCCCAGCGCAGCGCAATGCGCGCCCTGCGCGAGGATTGGGTCGGGCGGTAGATGACATCAGTCATGTTTCGACCTCAGTTCTGAATAGAGATAGGGCACGACAATGGCGAAAACGATCATCATCATCACCATGGCACTGGCCGCCGCCTGCCCGATATCGCCGCGCGAAAAGGCCATGGCATACATGTAGGTTGCAGGCAGATCAGTCGCATATCCCGGCCCGCCACCTGTCAGCGCGATCACCAGATCAAAGCTTTTGATCGCCAGATGCGCCAGCACGATAAAGGCCGAAAGAAAGATGGGTGCCATGGATGGGATGATGATGGCCGTGTAAATCCGATGTGTGGGAATGCCATCCACTTGCGCGGCCTTGATGATCTCGCCATCCACAGAGCGCAGGCCCGCCAGAAACAGCGCCATCACAAAGCCCGATGCCTGCCAGACACCCGCGATCACGATTGTATAAATCGCCATTTTCGGATCGGTGATCCAGTCAAAGCGGAAATTCTCGAACCCCCAGCCGCGCACCATCGCTTCTATCCCCAAACCTGGGTTGAGCATCCATTTCCATGCCGTGCCTGTTACGATCAGCGACAGCGCCATGGGATACAGGTAAATCGTGCGCAAAGCCCCTTCGGCACGAATTTTCTGATCCAGAAAAATGGCCAGCAGCAGGCCAAGGATCATGGATATGCCGATAAAGAGCACACCAAAGACGAACAGATTGTTCAGCGCCACTTCCCAGCGGGGCGAGGCGAATAGGCGTTGATACTGGATCGTGCCCACGATGTCATAATTGGGCAGCAGGCGCGAGCGGGTGAAAGAAACCCATGCCGTCCAGCCAATGAACCCATAAACAAAGATCAGGATCGCGATGAAACTGGGGGCAAGCACGAGTTTAGGCACATGACGTTCAAGCCATTGCATAGCCAAGCCTCCTTGACGGGGACAGGCAGGGCGTGCCCTGCATCTGAAGTGTAAGATATCTGCGCATGATCGCAACACTGTTGCGCGCGCGCCAAAGGGTCAGGGGCCAGAATGGCCCCTGACATGGCAAGATCACAAGGAATTTGCCACGGCATCCACCAACATGTTCACCGCCTCGTCAGAGGACATGTCAGAGTTGAAATGCGCGGTCACAACATCTGTGATAGCACCTGCTTGCGCCCCGCGCAGCGCCATTCCATGCGCGTAGCTGGGCAGAAGCGAACCCGCCTCGGATGTGGCTGTCATCTCATTGGCCGACAAGATCGCGCAGCTGTCGAAATCATCCAGCGCCAGATCAGACCGCACAGGGATAGAGCCTTTGTTCAGGTTGAACACTTTCTGGAAGTTTTCTCCCACGATCAGCTCTGCCAGCAGTTGCTGGCCTGCAATGTTCTCCTCGCCCGATACGGTGAACATGGCAAAGCTATCGACATTGTAAAGATACCCGTCACCCGGCGTAGAGGCGCAGAGGAAATCTTCGCCCGGCACTTTGCCTGCGGCCAGAAACTCGCCCTTGGCCCAGTCGCCCATGATTTGAAAGGCGGCCTCGCCATTCATCACCATTGCGGTGGCCAGGTTCCAGTCGCGGCCGGAGAAATTGCTATCCACAAAGCCGCGCATTATGCGCATCTGGTCAAACACCGCTTTCATCGTGTCTGATGTCAGCGCGTCTGTATCCAGATCAATCAGCGCCGCGCGGAAGAAATCCGGCCCGCCCAGACCCAAAACAACCGTTTCAAACACAGTTGCATCCTGCCAAGCCTGCCCGCCATGGGCGAGCGGCGTAATCCCGGCCGCTTGCAGTTTTTCGGCAGCGGCGTTGAATTCATCCCATGTGGTTGGCATGGCGATGTCATTGGCCTCTAGAATGGCTTTGTTCGCCCAAACCCAATCTACGCGGTGCACGTTTACTGGCGCTGCGCACCAGACGCCTTCGCATTGCATATGGCCCGCAATGGATGCCGGCAGAATATCCGCCCAGCCCTCGGCCTCGGCCACGGCAGAGATATCGGCCAGCACGCCTTCTTCGTACCATTCCTGAATGGCAGGGCCTTTCAGCTGTACGGCGGTGGGCGCATTGCCCGACAGAACCCGCGCCCGAAGCGCGGTCATTGCGGCATCACCGCCGCCACCAGCAACCGGCATATCTGTCCATGTGCCGCCGCGCGCTGCAAATTCTTCTTGCAGCACGGCTACCGCGCGGGCTTCGCCGCCCGATGTCCACCAATGCAAAACCTCTGCCTGTGGGCCTGCCATTGCAACCGAGGCATAGCACAAAGAGGCAGCCGAAGCTGCCAGTGTCATTCTTAATGTCATGGTCATCCTCCCAGATGGTCGGCGGGACATCCGCCTGACAAGTCAGAGTGTTGCGCCACGCAGCAGGCTTGCGCAACTGTTTCAGCGTGCCGCGCAACCTGTTTTTGGCCCGATCTGTTACAAGTTGTTACAAAACCCAAATCCGGCATGCTAGAACCTGTCCGAAGTGCCAAGGGGGGATTGATGGCAATACCGCGTTTGCTGGTGGTGGATGATGACAAGGACATGTGCGCCATGATGGTGGGCTGGCTGCAGCGCAATGGCTTCAGCGTGGCGGGGGTGCATGACAGTGCAGGGATTGCAGAACAGATGGCGCAAGGCCGCGTTGATCTGATCTTGCTGGATGTGATGCTGGGCGATGAAAACGGGCTGCGGCTATGCCAGAACCTGCGCGCAGAACAGGATGTGCCGATCATCATGGTCTCGGCCCTGTCTGCCGATCATCAGCGCATGGAAGGCTATGAGGTCGGCGCGGATGATTACATTGCCAAACCCTTCAACCCCGATCTGTTGCTGGCGCGTGTGCGTGCGGTGCTGAGCCGCGCGCACAGGGCCGCATCGCTGGCTTATCGCCGGCGTGCGCGCAAATGCGAATTCGCGGGCTGGCAATTTGATCCGCGCGCCGCGCGCTTGCGCGCGCCCGATGGCTTTGATGTGGCCCTGTCTGCGCGCGAGCATCAGTTGTTGCAAGTGCTGCTCGCGAACCCCGAAATCCCGCTGACACGCGAAGAAATCGCCTGCGCCATGGATGTGGATGGGGGCGCAAGCGCCGATCCTGCGGAAGGGCGCGCGATTGATGTGCTTATCGGACGGCTGCGCAGCAAGATAGAAGACAACCCCAAAGACCCCGCCCTGATCCGTACGGCGCGGGGGGTGGGCTATGTTCTGGCCTGCCGGGTAGAGTTTCTGCCATGAGGCTAAGCCTGCAAGGCTGGGCAACCCTCTGGATAGCTGCCGCCATGGTTGCGGGGGCGGCCGCTGCGATCATTTGGACAAGCTCGGCGCAGGCATGGCGCAGCCATCTTGATGGTGCCTATCTGGCGGGGCGCGGGCTGGCGCAAAGCTTGCTGTATGACACCCCGCCACCTGCGGCCATGACCTTGGCGCGCATTTTTCCGCAGGTTCCGACTGGCACATTCGCGCCAACGCATCGGGATGCAAGCTTGCCTGCCTCTGCCCGCATGACCACGCTGTCGCTGCGCCAGCGCGGCGCGGATGAAGATATGCGCGCCCCCGGCAAGCGCTTGTTGGTTCATGTGCTCAGTGACAGGTTGCAATACCCCGTAGCCAGCATCGATGGCGTGGCCGGGGCGGCAGAGGGGCTGGCCTCTCTGTCGCGCCAGATGGCCTTGCATTGCTCTGACAGCACCATGTTTTTGCAAGATGACAACGGTCACTGGTGGCGCGCTGACTCTGCGCTGTGGTCATGTGATCACCAGCCACGCGATTTGCGGCTTTGGGCGGTGGCGCTGGCTGTTGCGGCACTCATCGTGCTGTGGGGGCATGCGCGCGATGTCAGCAGTGGCTTTCGCGATTTGGCCAATGCGCTGGCAGGGCGCACCCGCTTGGGGCAGATGCAGGACTTACAAATCTCCGGGCCTGTCGAATTGCGCCAGACCATTGAAGCGGTGAATGCCTATCTGTCAGAAGAGAGGGATCGGCTGGCGCGGCGCTCTCTGGTGCTGTCCGGGGTAAGCCACGATCTGGGCACGCCTGCCACGCGCTTGCGGTTGCGCGTGGCCATGATAGATGACCCAGACCTGCGCGAGAAATTTACCGCAGATCTGGACAAGATGGCGGCGATGATTGAGGAAGTCCTGACCTTCACCCGCGCCGAAATCGCGGCAGAGCCGGAGAGTGATTTTTCTTTTGTGGCGCTGGTGCAATCAGTGGTTGCCGACTATCAGGATACGGGCCGCCCCGTCACGCTGGTATTACCCCAAACCGCCACTGTCGGGCCAACAGGATCGGTATTTGGCACATCTGGCGGGCGCAAACGCGCCGTCACAGAAGGGCGCAGAATGCTGTTTCGGGGCCGCCCTGTTGCCTTGGAACGCGCCTTGTCAAACCTGATCGACAATGCGCTGAAATATGGGCGGCGCGCGCAGGTGCGGTTGTTGCGAAATTCGGCCCGGATTAGCGTGGAAATTCAGGATGAGGGGCGAGAGCTTGATCCTGAAACCCTGGCCCGGCTGACCGAACCTTTCGCCCGCGGGCGCAACCAGAATGATGCCGATGGCCACCCCGTTTCCGGCTTTGGGATGGGCTTGAGCATTGTGGCCACAATCGCGGCGCAACATGGGGGACATCTTGAATTTGAACAAACACCGCAAGGGCTGTGCGCAAGGCTGACACTGCCACGCGATACCCACGCCATTCATACGCCATCGCGCCGCAAAGGGCGCGGTGGAAATTAAAATAGTCTGTTAAAAAAGGCTGGCCATGCCCGCACACAGGCCCATTCAGGGCCACATCAATCCCTCAAGGGGCTTGAAGCGCCGTGCTGAACCCATAAATTCAACTATAGCCGCTTGATCCAATGTTTTGAGCGAATCCCGATATGTGAAATTAGCCATTTTCAACAGCAACGCATTTTGAAGAAAATTCCGCTTCTCTCCATCTTCCAGATCACTGGCATGCACTTTTTCACACAGTGCATTCAGTAAGTTTTCAGTACAACGCGCCAAGGCTTCGAAATGAAAAGGTGTTCTTTGATCACGTTTGAAATTATCTGCGGTGAGCCCAAACGCTTTGAACAGTTCCACCAAATGATCCTCGCGCGCATCTAGCGAAAAATCCCAGCAGGTTTCAAGGATCTGCGGATCAAATGTGTTACAAACTCTTATCTGCTGCGCAGAGCAAACCAATCTTGCAACCACATACATGTCGCGAAACCACCGATTTGATAAAAAAGGAAACTCCACATTGGAAAACAAGGATCGCCGCCACACGATTCCCACTGTTGGAAGGGTAAATAAGGCTGCGAAAAGCTCCTCGTTGGCGGCAATCTGGGACATGGACAAAGCGCCTGTTGACGCTATTTTGGAACAGTCGGCACCGCATTTGATTAGCACCTCTTGGGGGATGACGGCATCGGCATTGCCAAGTGTGACTTGTGTAAGAAGCGCGTTTAACACATTCATATCCAAGAGCGTGTCAGGTTTCGCAAAGAAAACAAAAGGTGCCTCTGCAACAACCAAACCTGTATTGAAGGCGGCCTCTACGCCGGCGGAAACTTCATGTGTTATGATGGATATATTTGAAAACCGTCTCAAAACAGGAAGGGTGTTCTGGTCTTGCTTTGGACAATCCCTGACAAAGACAAACTGAACAGATGGAAACGTCTTTGCCATTATCACTATAGCATCAATATCCAGTTTTTCGCCGTCATGTGTCTGGACGGAAATTACTGAAAGCGTGAAACCCAGATTCGAATTTGTACTGGCTGATATGCTTGTGCGGAACATATGTGCGGCTCCTTATGGCAATAAATTGATGAACATTATCCTCACAAATTAAAATCTACACAAATCTTTTAACCCGTATAAGGTGCAATAACTCCCAGGTTCGACAGTTAATCGCGTAAGTGATTGATATTGTTCACACGGAAATTGTATTTGTGTGACTACAGCGCCGGTCAGGCGGGTTTTTTGAGGCCCATAGCCTCGAAGAGATCGAGCTGCTCCTGAGTGGTTTTGCTGGTCCCGTTGAAAGTGCGGTCGCCGATATGGGCAGTGTGCTTTTGGATGCGTGCAAGCAGATCCAGCGCAGTGCGGGGGCTGGCATTGTGCCTTTGGGCCTTCAGGCGCATGCGCATGACACGGTAGAGGGTCAAGGCCATGAAGCAGATCAGCGCATGCGCACGGATGCGATCCGGCAGTCTGTGATGAACCGGCGCGATCTCGATGTCGGATTTCAACACACGAAAGCCCCGCTCGATGTCGGCCAGGCCCTTGTAGCGCGTGACCGCCTCGGCAGGTGTCAGGTCTGCAGCATTGGTGATCAGCGCAAGCTTGCCATCGAATAACTGCGCGTCAGCAATAGCGTTTTCATCAATGCTCCAGGAGAACCGGTCTGCAGTCAGGTCGGGCTTCACAAAGCGCAACATTTCAGCCTCGGCGACAGCGCGGGTGAAGCGGCTATAGGCCCCGCGGTCGGAAGCACGACGCCCCTGTGCGGTTTTCCCATCATCTTGGGCATCGAGTTTTGTGACCATTTTCTCGGCCATGGCTTCCAACTCGGCGATGCGCGTGCGGCGCTTGTCACCCTGCTCAGCCGCGCGGAGTGGATCATGGGCAATGATCAGACGATGATCGGCAAACTGTCCCTCGGCCAATCCCTCTTCATCAAAGCTCAGTTCCCGGAAAGTACCAATCAATTCGCCATAACGTCTGGCAGGCACGGCCAGGATGAACTCCAGCTTCCGCCCGCCCTGATTGGCCATGTCCGTCAGATGATGAATGTTGTCGAGGCTCAGCAGGCCGCGATCTGCCACCAGGATGACACGGTCAATGGGGAAGCGTTGCAGAACGGTCTTCAGCATGGTCTGCAGAGTCTTGGTTTCGGCAACATTGCCGGGGTGAACTGTGTGCATGAGTGGCAGGCCATCCGCCGTCTGCACAATGCCCAAGACAAACTGACGGGCGATACCACCCCGCTCCTTGTTCATCCCGAACGCGCGAATGTCATCCTCAACCGCGCCTTCCCCATGGATGCGCACTGTGGTCAGGTCATAGAAGACAACAGCCAGATCACGGTCGACCAACGGACGGATCTGGCGCGCCAGGGCATCCTCGACACCTACCGCATTGTCCATGAGCGTGTCCATCGCGCGCAGCAATTGCTGGTGCGTCACGCCATCAGGCATCGCGGGAATGGCAACCGTTTCCAGCCAGCGCAGACAGCCCAACTTGCTGTCGGGTTCGCAGAGGCGGTTGAACACCATAGCGCGGATCAAGGCTTCTGCGTCAAATTCCCTACGGCTTGAACGCAGTGCGCGGCTGAGCGCCTTCTGAAATCCCAATTCGCACCAGAGTTCATGAAGGGCAAAGACATTGCCATGTGCCCGGCCTGCCTCCTGAATGATCTCTGACGATGTATTCTCCGTTCGCCCAAGCGCACGGTTCAGCCCATTGATCAGCGGATCGAGCTTGTCGGGACTCAATCTGTCCAGCCGTCCGAGATTGGCAATGACCCGCACGCGCACCTGTCCGCGGTCGTTGCGGAAGGATTCGACCAGTTGCAGGTATTGGCGGTCGCCGGTCTTGGTGATGCGCGTATACATTGTGTAGCGAAGATATCAGAGTATTCTCCAACAAATCAACAGATAATATAACAGAGTGTGTGACTACATGATTTCCGCAAATCAGGCCGCCACACCAAACTAACCCATTGAAATTTCGAGCGTCAGCCGACGAAACCCGCTCAAATCACGCTCGGAGGTGTCGAAGTTCGGATAACTCGTCGTTATTCATGTTCTTCAGATCGGAACGAAGTTCCAAGAATGATACCTTCAGCAGCAAGAGTTGCTTGAGATGTTCCAAAATCTCTGCATCCGTGAACCTTGAGGCTATAAACTTCTTGGAAATGAATACCATATCAGAGTCAAACTGTGAAAGAATGGCAGAAGCCATATATTTCTTTCGCTCACTGGTTACCTCGCGGCCTTCAAAGTATTCAAAAAGCAATCTGTAAACATCGGCATAGTCAGTAATCTGCTTTCCAGTGACCTTGTTAATCAAGGAACCTTTTCTAGAGCCTCGATAATAATATAAAATATCTGGAATAGATCTGTGGTTCTTTGCAGCACTCAACAATCGTGGTATCGTTGCCAAATCTTCATATAGTTTGCGCTTTGGACAAAAAATATGATTTTCGATATATAATGATCTTCTGATCATTTTCGACCAAAACACTGGAAGTGTTTTAATTAGTTCATCCTGAACAACGTATTTTGCCTGCTCAAGCTGCTTGTGGCTCGATTTGATTGGTCGGACGGTGCCGTATAGCGGCCAGGAGCGCGGCGATGATGAGCGCAAAAATAGCCCTGAGATGGGCCAGTATCTTGCGGATATTGTGGCCGCAGGCACAGAGAACAGCGAAGATCGCATCTCCTCCAGTGCCCTTGAGGGGGCAGCGTGTCAGTCGACCGTCAGTTTTCATGTGTCCGATCTCGGCTTCGATGGCGCTGCGCCTTCGCAACAGTTTTGCCAGCATGGGCGTGATGCCTTTGCGCGTTCCGCTGATCAGGACGCGGGTTCGCGTCACACCATGGCCGCGATAGCCACGATCCACCACGGCCAGTGAGGGGCGGATGTCAGTCAGCACTTCGACCTGAGCCAGTGCATCTTGCAGAGTGTGCCCGTCATATGGGTTGCCAGGCAACGAGCGTGCCCCGACAATGAAGCCTTCCTCGATGGTCGCCGCGATAGTGACCTTGGTGCCAAATTCATAGCGCACACGCGCCTTGCCCTTCGAGATACAATCGACCTCGGGTTCATGCAGGCTGTAGATCTTGTTCTTATCCTTCGGTTTCTGATCCAGCAGCCGCCCTGTCAGCACCAGCGCATCGCAGATTTGTTCGCGCAGCGCTCCAGCTGCAATGCCACTCAGATGACGGCGCAAGTCGCGCATAACCCGCCCCGTGTAGCCTTGCAGCTTTTTCAATGCCTTGCGCATCCGCTTGAATTGTTTCGCGTGGGCATAGCGGCCGACCTGTCGCGCCAGGCGAGGGCCAAGACGGGTGTAACTTTGGCGTAGATCGACATCGGCCTCATGCGCCAGCGCCACCAGCTTTTGGCGCGCGCGTTCATAGAGCCGCGCATCAGTCGGATAGGCAATGTTCTTTTCCATCACCGTCGTGTCGACCGACACGCGCTCAAGGCTCTTGTCATCCACAGCGCCAGACGCGCGCCCGGCCTCGATGGTCTTTGTCAGCAGCCATTCAGCACCTTCCTCGCCAATGCGATTGCGCCAGCGGGTGAGCGATGATGGGTCGATGGGTGGACGGTGCTGGAAGAACACCTCGCCGCAGAAATGCTGATAATAGGGGTTCTCCACCCAGCGAGCCACCACAGCCTCGTCAGACAGCCTGTAGGCGTGCTGGAGATAGAGCAGCCCTGCCACCAGACGCGATGGCGTTGCAGGTCGTCCCTCTTGCGAGGGAAAGAACCCAGCCCATTCGCGCTCAAAGAAATCCCAGTCAATCAAATCCGCCAGCTTCACCAGTGCATGACGCATATCGATGATCTCGACCAGCCGCGCGCGGAACAGATCGTCTTGCTCTGGACCCTTCGGTTTTGCCTTCATCCCCCACCCCGAAATTGCAAGGTTTCGGCCCAAATTATACGAAACCTTGCAAAAAAAGGCGATAAGAAACGTTCATTTCGCAAGCATAATCAGGATGTTGAGGGTTGTTCAGGGCGAACTAATGAGCGCAAATTCGTCAGGATGGCCATCGGATTCGAAATCTTTTGGGGCGTGCGTCCATGAAACTCCTCCATCTGCCATAAACTCGATAGAACCCGCGCATATCACATCATAGTATCCATCCCTCGATGCATCCCAGAACTTCTCTAACATATCAGGCGAAGTGAAATCATCGCTATCTACGCTAACGATATATTCCCCAGAAGATGCGACAATTCCTGTGTTTCTGGTCGTCGATGCCCCTTTTCCGGCTTTGTTTTTAAGCAATCGAAATCTCTTATCTCTGTTTACAAACTCCTTTATAATCTCAATGCTATTATCGGTTGATCCGTCATCGATGCAAACGACCTCAAAATCCTCAAATGTCTGAGCAACAAGCGAAGCCAGACATCCCAGGTTCGACAGTTAATCGCGTAAGTGATTGATATTGTTCACACGGAAATTGTATTTGTGTGACTACAGCGCCGGTCAGGCGGGTTTTTTGAGGCCCATAGCCTCGAAGAGATCGAGCTGCTCCTGAGTGGTTTTGCTGGTCCCGTTGAAAGTGCGGTCGCCGATATGGGCAGTGTGCTTTTGGATGCGTGCAAGCAGATCCAGCGCAGTGCGGGGGCTGGCATTGTGCCTTTGGGCCTTCAGGCGCATGCGCATGACACGGTAGAGGGTCAAGGCCATGAAGCAGATCAGCGCATGCGCACGGATGCGATCCGGCAGTCTGTGATGAACCGGCGCGATCTCGATGTCGGATTTCAACACACGAAAGCCCCGCTCGATGTCGGCCAGGCCCTTGTAGCGCGTGACCGCCTCGGCAGGTGTCAGGTCTGCAGCATTGGTGATCAGCGCAAGCTTGCCATCGAATAACTGCGCGTCAGCAATAGCGTTTTCATCAATGCTCCAGGAGAACCGGTCTGCAGTCAGGTCGGGCTTCACAAAGCGCAACATTTCAGCCTCGGCGACAGCGCGGGTGAAGCGGCTATAGGCCCCGCGGTCGGAAGCACGACGCCCCTGTGCGGTTTTCCCATCATCTTGGGCATCGAGTTTTGTGACCATTTTCTCGGCCATGGCTTCCAACTCGGCGATGCGCGTGCGGCGCTTGTCACCCTGCTCAGCCGCGCGGAGTGGATCATGGGCAATGATCAGACGATGATCGGCAAACTGTCCCTCGGCCAATCCCTCTTCATCAAAGCTCAGTTCCCGGAAAGTACCAATCAATTCGCCATAACGTCTGGCAGGCACGGCCAGGATGAACTCCAGCTTCCGCCCGCCCTGATTGGCCATGTCCGTCAGATGATGAATGTTGTCGAGGCTCAGCAGGCCGCGATCTGCCACCAGGATGACACGGTCAATGGGGAAGCGTTGCAGAACGGTCTTCAGCATGGTCTGCAGAGTCTTGGTTTCGGCAACATTGCCGGGGTGAACTGTGTGCATGAGTGGCAGGCCATCCGCCGTCTGCACAATGCCCAAGACAAACTGACGGGCGATACCACCCCGCTCCTTGTTCATCCCGAACGCGCGAATGTCATCCTCAACCGCGCCTTCCCCATGGATGCGCACTGTGGTCAGGTCATAGAAGACAACAGCCAGATCACGGTCGACCAACGGACGGATCTGGCGCGCCAGGGCATCCTCGACACCTACCGCATTGTCCATGAGCGTGTCCATCGCGCGCAGCAATTGCTGGTGCGTCACGCCATCAGGCATCGCGGGAATGGCAACCGTTTCCAGCCAGCGCAGACAGCCCAACTTGCTGTCGGGTTCGCAGAGGCGGTTGAACACCATAGCGCGGATCAAGGCTTCTGCGTCAAATTCCCTACGGCTTGAACGCAGTGCGCGGCTGAGCGCCTTCTGAAATCCCAATTCGCACCAGAGTTCATGAAGGGCAAAGACATTGCCATGTGCCCGGCCTGCCTCCTGAATGATCTCTGACGATGTATTCTCCGTTCGCCCAAGCGCACGGTTCAGCCCATTGATCAGCGGATCGAGCTTGTCGGGACTCAATCTGTCCAGCCGTCCGAGATTGGCAATGACCCGCACGCGCACCTGTCCGCGGTCGTTGCGGAAGGATTCGACCAGTTGCAGGTATTGGCGGTCGCCGGTCTTGGTGATGCGCGTATACATTGTGTAGCGAAGATATCAGAGTATTCTCCAACAAATCAACAGGTAATATAACAGAGTGTGTGACTACATGATTTCCGCAAATCAGGCCGCCACACCAAACTAACCCATTGAAATTTCGAGCGTCAGCCGACGAAACCCGCTCAAATCACGCTCGGAGGTGTCGAAGTTCGGAGACATGAACGAAGAAATTTCTCTGTATTATAAACAGGAACATTGACTGATATCTTCGGATAACCCGGCTGAGAAGTATTGAAATCTCTGTAGCTCAGCATATCAGCGCCTCCTGCCCTTATCCATTACGCAAAACTGTCCAATGCAAGCCGTGACATATGCCTGCGAATGGCACCCACAGTATCTGAAGGAAACCTTGATCTTAGCTGCAAGGCTTGATGGGCTGCGCGTTGTTGATAATTTTGATCTCTATACATCTCAGATATCAACTCGCTTAAGTCCCAAACGCTGCAGTTTCTCCCCAGATCATTGGCGTTTATATTTTTGCTTACGCCAAGCCGCGCTGCCCCATGAGCGTTATTTACTTGCTCTTTCAGTTGTGGAAGTGCCAGAAACGGTATGCCGGAGAAAAGCGCCAAAGCAGAGATGCCAGCCTGGCCTGCACAAATTATCATTCGCGCTTGATTTGCAATTTCGCTTGGTGGAATGAGTCGCCGTTCGATGCGAATGTTGTTGTATGTAATATTTTCTGGCTTCCATTGTTGATCCTGATTTATAATAAGGCGTACGGGTAGCTTGGTTTGTCCCAACGCATCCATAACAACTTTCAGCTGTGAAACATGTTCCGACAAATATACGAAAATCTGCCTGCCATCGCGTCTATTTGGCAAGGGAGGTGAAGAAAAGGGCATAAAGTATGGCTCGTTCCGCCAAAAAACATAGGGATCCCAAAATGGAAGGCTGCAGGCAAATCTTAGATCACATTTAAACACATCGGGAAGGTTTTCCAGTTCTGGCATGCCAAGCGGGACAAGCGTTTTGTTAATACAGTCAAGTATTTTTTCTTCTGGTATCTGGGGTTTCGGCCCGTCGCCTTCAAGGATGGGAGAAAAGCGCTGCATGCCTGGCGGCGGAACCGTCATCGCCATGCCAACATTCGCGGTTTTAACCCCAAGGCTTTGGGCCGCAAGCTGCGCGAAAGGTGCGAAATCGGCCACCACCAATTCTGTTTTGTTCAGCCATAGAAAATCTTGCCACCATTTAAAACGGTTTTGAATGAAGTCCTTGTTGCAAAAACCGTATAGCGCCAGCAGATCGCCCAATGTTACAGGAGAGAACCCGGCATCATGTAGTTTTTGATAATCTGAAAGATAATGCTCTAATCGCGGGCCATTGAAAACCTTGCGGCAATAAGGAAGTAATTCCTTTTGCACTTCAGATTCCGGTATGGCTGCGTCCAGTCTGTATTTCGGAAGTAAAGCACGGGCAAAATTAACCAAGTTGGTTACGTGCCCGCGCCCTGTTTTTGTTTCTGTCACCAAGAGCGCATTTGGCCTTGGTGCGGAACCGGGGTATGCGTGCGACACTTTATTTGCTGCTGTTCAGTGCAATCTACACACCATAACCAGCCAGTATCGGTGCAGATGCCGTGCTTCCATCCGTGGCACCCGCGCCCGCTGGGCAAGTCGGGTTGTTCCAGTATAGCAGGTCGCCGGTTTTTTCAGATCTGATTGCCTCAAATCTGTTCATATCACATCCGCTTGCGCTTGCACCGGGCGGTGCGTCTTGCGCGATCGCGGCACCAGAACAGAGCGCCCCAACGATGGCAATCATGGAGCAAGAGGCTAATGACGGCTTTTTCATTTTGGTCTCCATTGAGAAAAAATATTCAGAGAACATATTCACATTCAGTGTTATCTATGAATGTGTCAAAAAACGAAAGATAAGAAACTGAAACGAAAGAGGGCATTGAGGTATAATAAGTTTGTTCGGTTTGTGCTGGTTTATGTTCAATTTCTGAGATGTTTGTGCGCAGGGCGATCTTTCCATTCCAGTGGAGGGATTCTGGCATCCGGCGCGAAGGGGCGCGCGCTTTGCCTTTTGTGGTGTCATCGTGGCCTTGTCGGCGTGCCGGAATTGTGCGCAACGCTGCGCGCTTGCGCATAGGCTGCATAGGCCCGGCGCATCTGTCTGCGCGGGCGGAGGAGTGCTTGACGATGGATATGGCAGGTATCCGGGCAAAGTGGCGAACGCCACGTATCCTGCCCAAACACTGCACAAAAATGCGGCCATCGGCAACACAGTGCAGCGTTTTCATAGAATAGTTTTATTTACAGTGGGTTGCGCTGTGTTTGTGGCCAGTCTGCACGATCGGCCTTCGTCGCAAAACCCGCCTGCGCGCATCTGTTTCAGCCCATCTGCTGTAAAAATATGCAGTGCAATCAGAGACTGCCAGCGTAGGGAGATTTCGTGTTTCCGGTCACTTATCCACTGGTGTTTCCCCAGAAACGGTGGAAAACTTTGGCAGTGGCATAATGGCCAACAGAGAATGACGACAACTGCCGAGGCTAACAACCGCACCGGGCAAAGGCCCTTCATCTGCGGAACGTTTTTCTGGCATGCGCGGGGTCTGATTTGGAACTGACACTGGAGGCCGCATTTTCCAGCGAGGGGATGCTGGGGCATTTTGCCTATCTTCTTTTGGTGCTCTCAATGCTCATGCGCCAGATGGTATGGTTGCGGCTGTTCTTCGTGGCCTCTGCGATTGTCAGCATCGCTTATGCGTTTTTTGTTCTGACTGATCCTGTCGGCGTCTTTTGGGAATCGCTTTTGATTCTGGTCAATACCGGCCAGTTGTTCCTGATCTGGTGGACAAATCGCAACACCCAGTTTGATGCGCGCGAAACGGCGTTTCGCTTCGCGCATTTCCCGGATCTTTCGGCGCGCAACTTCAAAATCCTGCTTTCGGCCGGGAGGTGGGCAAATCTGCCTGCGCAGACCTGCCTTGCAACAGAAGGCCAGCCAGTTCCGGCGCTTGTCTATCTGGCGCATGGGGTGGCTGATGTGCGGGTTGGCGGCAATGTGATCGGGCTATGCGGGCCGGGCAGTTTTGTGGGCGAGATGACCGTTTCCAAGGCAGAGCCTGCCTCTGCCACGGTCGTCTTGCAAGAGCCTGCAGATGTCTGGCAGCTTCAAGCGCAGAACCTGCGCGATCTGGTTGCTCGCAATCCAGATATAAATGCAGCCCTTGATGCGGCCTTTTTCCGGGTGCTGCGCGCACGGATCATTGAACGCAACCACAAGGATGCCGCCGCGCAATTTGGCGGCGCATCGGGCGCAGGGGCGGCGGATCAGCACAGGGGCTGAGGGGCAAGCTCCCCCCTCTGGCGCCCAAAAGATGGCGGCCATCTTGGGATAATGCGATTTAGCGGCCCACAAATTCAAAGCTGAACTGGCGTTCGGCGCCATTGGGTGGCGGGGGGAAGGGGGCTGCGCGGCGGATATGGTCAAGCGCGGTCTGGTCTAGCCCCGGATGGCCGGATGAACGGGCTACAGTGAGAGAGGCCAGCGCGCCGCGATCATCCACTCGGAAGGCCACCAGAACTTGCCCGCGCGCCGGGCTTCTGGCCTGCCGGGTGCGCTGGATGCGGCGCAGCACCTCTCCGGGGTAGTTTGATGCGGCTGCGTTGCCCTGTGTCACTGCTTGCGCGCGGATGGGTGCTGCATTGGCGGATTGCCCGTCTGCATTTTGCTGGCTACCGCGTGTGGCAGTTTGGGGGGCGTTGCCCTGTGGGGCAGGGGCGGGCGCTGAACGCTCTGGTCGCGGGGCGGGTTTGCGGCTGGTTTCGGGGGCCAGATCGGGGGCCAGAGCGGGGGCCAGATCGGTAGGCGCGGGGTTTGGGGTCAGGGCCTCGGCTATCTGGTCTGGTGGTGTGGGGGGCTGTTCCGGCGCTTGCTGCGCCGCTGCCTCTGGCACTGGGGCCATGGGCAAAATGGCGGTTTCTGCCACAGGTGCTGTGGGCACGGCCATGGCAGGGGCAATCTGGCGTGAAACTGATGGCGGAAGCGGCCGCGCCGCTGTTTCGGGGAAAATTGGCTCTGTCCGTTCAGGGGGTAGAGCTTCTGTTGCAGACGGTGTGATGATGCCTTGTGCAAAATCGGCAAAGGCTGTGCCAAGGGCGGCAGGCGCGTCTTCGCCGCCACCAGCGATAAGCGCGCTATCGCGCGGGGCAAAAGCCGCCATTGCGCCCATATGCGCCAATAAAGAGACGCTGGCGGCCAGTGCAACAAGGCGCCAGCGCGGCGCGATATCCAGCCGCCGCAAATCGCGCGGGCTGACCAGCGGGCAGCCATCGCGCTGCGGGCAGGCGCGGAGCAGGGCATGCGCTGTCATGGCAACCCCTTTTCGGTGATGATCACCAATTCGCCAATCCCTGCCGCCCGCAAACCCTGCGCCAGCGTCACAAGATCACTGGCAGGTGCTGCGCGGTCTGGCAGCAGGCGCACGCGCTCTGTGCCGATGACGGCGGCAATCGCGGCCTCTGGGGTCAAGGTTTGTCCGGCAAGGTGCAAGCTGCCATCGGCCAGCATGATCAGCGCATCGGATGGCGGTTCGGTGGCAATGTCTTGCAGGTTCACCAGTTGCACATCGGGATCAGGGCGCGGTGCAAGGCTGCCTGCGATCAAAAAGAAGATCAGCATCAGAAATACGATATTGATCAGCGCAATCGTGGGTTCTGCGCGCGCGCGCGGCGTGGCTGCTTCCCTCATTGTGCCGCACCCAGAACGGCCAGCTGCCAGCCTGACAGGCTCTGGATCAGCTGGAGAATCTCTGCAAAAGCCTGAGCGCTGACCCCGTCGCCAAGTGCCAGCAAAACCAACCCTTCACCACGCGCGGCCAATTCCGCCTGCAAGCCTTCTGGTGTGGCCGCCCGGCCATCCAGCCGCAGCCCCTCGGCGCGCAGTTGCACAAAGGCGGGCGGCGTTTCGGGCGCAGCACTTGCCCCGCTCATGGCAAGATCAAGCGGCAATTCGCCTTGCCGCAGAAAGGTGGAACTGAGCATGAAGAACAAGAGCAGCAAAAAGATCACGTCAATCAGCGATGTCATCGAGAGCCGCTTGCGCCTTGGGGGAAGTGCCAGCCGCTCAGGCATGGGCCAACGCGCCATGTTGGGGGGCGGTCAGCGGGCAATGATCTTGTGCCAGCCCCCGGCACAGCGCCACATCTATGATCTGCATGGCCAACCGCGCTTCGCGCGCAACACGCGCTTCAAACCATGTCAGCACCAAAGAGGCAGGCATCGCCACGCCCAAGCCAACCGCCGTTGTCAGAAGTGCCACCCATATACCGCCCGCAAGGGCCGAAGGATCGACAGATGCGCCCGCCTCTTGCAGGGCCTGAAAGGCCGTGATCATACCCAGAACCGTGCCGAACAGCCCCAGCAGCGGGGCAACCTGCGCAATGGAATCCAGCAGGCGAAAGCCTGATTGCAACCGGACAATCGCCTCTTCTGCCAGCCCTGTCAGCCTTGCGCGCAAAGCGTCTGGGTCACCGCTTGCGCCAAGGGCAAGCACCGCCAAAGGGGCCAGATGGCTGCGCGCCTGCGCCGCCTGACGCAACGCAGCCTGTATTGCCCCCCTGTCGGCCTGATCCAGCGCGGCAACGAGGGCGGCATGATCGCCCAGCCTTGCGCGCTCAAACTGCCACAGCTTGACCAGCACCAGCGCCACCGCCAGCACCGACATGGCCAGCAAGATCGCCACAACTGGCCCGCCAAGGGCCAGAAATTCTTGCACCGCGCCGAAAATTGCGGTCATTTCAGCACCTCTATATCCAGATTGCTGCTAACTTGCAGCGCCGCGCCGCAATCTTTGGCGGGTAAGGGGGTGCAGAGTGCCATTGCGTTGAACAGCACGCGCCCCAGATCGGCGCAATCCAGCCCCGGCAGGTTGAAGCTGCGCACGCGCAAGCCCTTGGCAGGCAGGCTTTGGAAATCCAGCAAGCTGAGGCGCAGCACGCGCGATTCGCGGTTCAACAGCACGATTTCGGCCTGAATCTGCTCGAAATCCGTGGCCAGTTCATTGTCCAGCACGAACATCAATTGGCAGTGATCCGCTGCCGGATTGGCCTGATCCAGCCGGATGGAAAGCCCCTCTGCCGCTGCGGGCGCAAGGCCAAGACCAAGTAGAAACGCCAGAACGCGCATAAAATAGCCCTTTTCAGTGGTGATTTCACGAATGGCTGGCGCAAAGGCTGGCAGTGCAGAATTTCTGCTTGCAGCGGGGTTAGCATTGTCCTAGTAAAACTGTCAAGATTGAAGCGCCCGCCGCTTCATGCGCCATCCAGCCCTGAGCCAGATCCGCGCCTGACATTTCAGACCCGCGAACACTTCAGGAGCCTGCCATGACGCTGGATACTATCGCCCCCATTTCCCCCGCCGATCTGCGCCGCGCCCGCGCCGATAAACCCAAAGCCCGCGCCCGTGATCTTGCGCAAAGCCTTGGCGTCAGCGAGGCCGCACTTGTGGCCGCCCATGTGGATGGCGCGCATGTGTTGCGCATAGACCCGGATATTGATCGCCTCTTTCCCGCCATCCAGACGCTTGGCGATGTCATGGCGCTGACGCGCAACGCCTCTTGCGTGCATGAACGCGTTGGAACCTATGAGGATTTTCATTCTGGCGCGCATGCCTCGATGGTGCTGGGGGCAGAGATTGATTTGCGGATGTTCCCGAAACATTGGGTGCATGGGTTCGCGCTGCTGGACGGCCCGCGCCCCTCTGTGCAGGTTTTCGATGCGGCGGGGGATGCCGTGCATAAGGTGTTTTTGACAGATGCCTCTGACCGCGCGGCCTTTGCCGCGCTGGTGGGCGACCTGCGCCTTGCGGATCAGAGCGAAACCTTCACCCCGCAACCCCGCGCACCTGTCGAACCTGCCAAGCTGCGCGCCGACAAGGCCGAAGAGTTGCGCCGCGAATGGGGGGAAATGACAGATACCCACCAATTTCTGCGCATGGTGTCCAGAATGAAAATGAACCGGCTGGGCGCGTATCATGTGGCGGGTGCGCCATGGGCCTTTGCGCTGCGTACCGATGCCGTCACACAGGTATTGCATCAGGCGGCGCAAGACCAGATCCCGGTCATGATCTTTGTGGGCAATCAGGGCTGCATCCAGATACATGGTGGCCCCATCACGCGGATAGAGCCGATGGGGCCGTGGATCAACGTGCTTGATCCGCGCTTCAACCTGCATTTGCGCGCAGATCATATTGCCGAGGTCTGGCATGTACTCAAACCCACGCGCGGTGGCATGGCCCATTCGATAGAAGCCTTTGATAGTGACGGCGCATTGATTGTGCAGATTTTCGGCAAACGCGCCCCCGATACGCGCGCCTTCCGCGCAATGGTCGAGGCACTGCCGCGCAAGGCGGAGATCTGAGCCATGCTGCGACTGGGTATTTTTCTGGCCGCGCTTGCCACCCCTTTGGCCGCACAGGAACGGGTTATTGTGCTGGGTGGCGGGCTTGCCGAAATCGTTTATGCCTTGGGGCAAGAGCATCGTCTGGTGGGGCGCGATACAACCGCCAGTTTCCCGCCCGAAATCATGGCGCTGCCCGATGTGGGCTATGTGCGCGCGCTTTCGCCCGAAGGGTTGCTTGCGCTTGATCCTGATCTGATCCTTGCCTCTGAAGGGTCTGGCCCGATGGAAACGGTGCAGATCATGCAGGCTGCCTCTGTGCCCTTTGTCCAGATCACCGAAGACCCAAGCGCGGCGGCTGTGCTGGAACGCGTGACGGCCATTGCCGGGCATCTGGGCACAGAAGAGGCTGGCGCGGCCCTTGTCGCGCAACTGGAGGCCGAATTCGCAGCCCTGGCCGACGTGACGCAGGCCGTCACCACACCCAAGCGGGTGATGTTCATTCTTTCGGCCAGTGGGGGGCGGATCAATGCAGCAGGGCGCGATAGCGGCGCAGAGGCCATGATCCGGCTGGCAGGCGGCGTGAATGCCTTTGACGATTTCTCAGGCTACCGCCTGCTGAGCGACGAGGCCATCACCGCCGCTGCGCCGGATGTGATCTTGATGATGGATCGGGGCGGTGATCATGCCCTCTCGGACGCTGAAATTCTGGCCCATCCCGCTCTGGGCCTGACCCCTGCAGCCGAACAGGGCGCGGTGATCCGCATGAATGGCATCTATCTGTTGGGTTTTGGCCCGCGCACGGCGCAAGCCGCGCAAGAGTTGCATCGCGCCCTGTACCCGCAGCCACATAAAGGGGGCTAAGTGCATGGTGGCCCTGACTTGGACACGCGGCGCGGGCAGCACCGCAAGCGGCGATCGTTCGGCCCGCGCGCGCGTCACTTTGCTGGCACTGGTGGCGTTTGTCGCGCTGGCCTCTTTGGCGTCACTGGGAACAGGGGCGGCGGGGGTATCGTTGCCCGAAGTTGCGGGCAAATGGCTGTCGGGCCAAGAGCTAAGCTTGCGCGAACAGGTGGTCTTGTTTGATATCCGCTTGCCGCGCTTGTTGACAGGGATGCTGGTGGGCGCATCGCTGGCCGTTTCTGGCGCGGTGATGCAAGGGCTGTTTCGCAACCCTTTGGCCGATCCCGGAATTGTGGGGGTGGGTGCCGGGGCTGGGCTGGGTGCGGTGCTGGCGATTGTGCTGGGCGCGTTTCTGCCGCCTGCCATTCTGGCCGTGGCGGGCATGCATCTTGTGCCGCTGGCCGCGTTTATCGGGGGCTGGGCCACTACTCTGATCCTCTATCGCGTTTCTACCCGCGCGGGGCGCACCTCTGTGGCAACCATGCTGCTGGCGGGGATCGCGCTGGGCGCGCTGTCCGGGGCGCTGACAGGTATTCTGGTTTATATCGCGGATGACCAGCAATTGCGCGATCTTACCTTTTGGGGCCTTGGGTCTCTGGCCGGGGCAAGCTGGGCCAAGCTGGCGGCGGCTGCGCCCATCATGCTGCTGGCGCTGGTGGCCGCGCCCCTGCTGGCGCGCGCGCTCAATGGTCTGGCCTTGGGAGAGGGGGCGGCCGCGCATCTGGGGATTGCGGTGCAGCGCATGAAATCCCTGGCCATCCTGACAGTGGCAGGCGCAACCGGGGCGGCCGTGGCGGTATCGGGGGGGATTGGCTTTATCGGGATTGTCGTGCCGCATCTGTTGCGCTTGGTCATGGGGCCGGATCATCGTTTTCTTTTGCCAGCGGCGGCGCTGCTGGGGGCGGGGTTGCTGCTTTTGGCCGATATCATCGCGCGGCTGATTATCGCGCCGGCGGAATTGCCGATTGGCATTGTGACAGCGGTTCTGGGGGGGCCGGTGTTCTTGTGGATATTGCTGCGCCGTCGCGGCATTGTGGATATGTGAGGGGCCATGCTGGAGGCACGCGATATTTGCGTCACGCTGGGGCGCAAGCAGGTTCTGGAGGGCGCGTGTCTCCGCGCCCCTGCAGGCCGGATGACTGTGATTGTTGGCCCAAACGGATCTGGCAAGACCACGCTTTTGCGCGCGATCACGGGGGATTTGCCCTATGTCGGCACAGTTACGCTGGATGGGCAGGATATGCGCCACTTGCCCGGCCCCGCGCTGGCAGAGCGGCGCGCCGTGCTGCCGCAGGCCAGCCAGCTGGCCTTTCCCTTTACGGTGCATGAGGTGGTGCGCCTTGGCATGGGCGGGCGCATTGCGCTGCGCCCGGATGCTGCGCATCTGCCCGCCCGCGCGCTGGAACGTGTGGGGCTTTCAGGCTATGGCGCGCGCTTCTTTCAGGAACTTTCGGGTGGCGAGCAGGCCCGCGCCCAATTGGCCCGCGTGCTGCTGCAGGTCTGGCAACCCGTGCAAGACGGTGTGCCACGCTGGCTGTTTCTGGATGAACCTGTCGCGGCGCTGGATATTGGCCATCAGTTGCAGGTCATGCAGCTGGCGCGCGATTTCGCGCATGCAGGCGGCGGGGTTGTCGCGGTCATGCATGATCTGAACCTGACAGCCATGTTTGCCGATCAGGTGGTGTTGATGCTGGAAGGCCGCGTTCTGGCGCATGGGCCAGTGGCAGAGGTGCTGACAGATCAGCACTTGTCGCGCGCTTACGGCTGCCGCTTGCGCGTGTCCCGCCCGCCTGTTCAGGGCGCAACATATATTCTGCCACAGGCGGCGGAAATGGCCTGAGAAATTCTTGACTCTTTTGCTTGGGTAAAATAGCCCATGCGCCACACTGCCAGCGGTATCGCCAGCCTGAACCACAAAATAGGGGATACCGATGACACGACACCAAAGGCGCCGCGCGCGCCTGCTTGCAACCATGGCACTACCCGCGCTGTTTCTTGCGCCCCTTCCCGCCCTTGCACAACAGGCAGAGGGCGCGCAGGCCACATCTTTCCTTGGGCGCATCGTGCTGGGCTTTGGCCGCGCGCGCGTGGCCATTGACACGCCCCAGGCTGTCAGCACGCTGGAACAAGACGATATCGACCGCGAGCAGCCCGCCAAACCGGGTGATCTGCTGCGCACCATTCCCGGCGCAACCGTGCAGGGCGGTGACCGCATGACAGGCCAGCGCTTCAACATCCGCGGGATCGGGGGCGATGCCTCGGATCAGAACCGCATCATCATCACGGTGGATGGGGTCGAGAAATACGGCGAGCTGTATCAGGTGGGCCAGTTCTTTGGCGAGCCAGAGCTTTACAAGCGGGTAGAGGTGTTGCGTGGCCCGGCCTCTTCCGCGCTTTATGGGTCGGGCGCCTTGGGCGGCGTTGTGGCCTTTGAAACCAAAGATGCCGCCGATTTTCTGAAACCGGGCACAGATACCGCGCTGCGGCTGCGGGGCGGGGCCAATACAAACGGTGCGGGGGGCTTTGGCTCTGTCATTCTGGCGCAGCGCTTTGGCGAGAATGTGGAGATGCTGGCCGCGCTCACGCATCGCAGCGAAGGTGATTACCGTGCAGGCGATGGCACCCGCGTTACCGGCTCTGGCATGGCGGGCACATCGGGCTTGCTGAAGGGAACCTACCGCTTTGGCAATGATGCCGAACAAACGCTCAGCCTGTCGCTGACGCGCTGGCTCAGTGACGAGGATAACGCCAATTATTCCTCTGTCTCCAACCTGCTGGGAAGTTTTGGCACAGTGGATCGCAAAGCGCAGGATGACACGGCCACCCTGATCTGGACGAACCCCGCCACGGGCAATCCATGGCTGGACAGCCGGGTGCAGCTCACCTATTCGCGCACTCTGATTGACCAGAAAAACGCCCGCAATCCGGGCGGCAGCCCAAGCGCCATTTTCAATGATGCGCGCTATCATTACACAACCCTTGGCCTGCGCGCCGAAAACCGCATGCAATTTGAAGGCAACGGCTGGGAGAATTACCTGACACTGGGCATTGCCGCGACTGACCAGAAGCGCCGCGCGCAGCATACCGGCGGGGCATTCACCTTCCACCCGGAAGGGCGCGAGCGCAAATACGGGCTTTTCCTGCAAAACGAGTTCATCTGGAACGAGCAATTCACGGCAGTTCTGGGCCTGCGCCGCGATCGTGTGCGCGTCACGCCCTCGCGCGATCTGGCCTTTGCCGACGCGCGCAGCAATAGCGCCGGGGTTGCCTCTCTTGCGCTGCATTACAAGATCAGCGAGACTTGGGCAGTGTTTGGCTCTTTCGCCCAGACCGAACGCGCGCCCACAATTGACGAGGTGTTTGATGTGGGCACAGCCGCAGCCGGTGTGTCGCGCACCTTCTCGCCTGATCTGCAACCAGAGCGCGCGCGCACGATAGAGGCCGGATTTTCCTTTGGCAGCGCCGATATCTTCGCCGAGGGCGATAGCCTTGATCTGAAAGTGACCGCCTTTTCCAACCGGATTTCAAACAAGATCGACCGTCGCAACCGGCTTGTGCCTGGTTCGACCTATGAAAACATCGCCAGTGCCCATATCCGCGGGATAGAGTTGGAAGGCGGCTATGACGCGGAAAGCGTTTTCGGCAAATTCGCCTATTCCCGCATTCTGGGCACAGACAGCGCCACTGGCGCGCGGCTGAATTCCACCCCTGCGGATGAATTGGTGCTGGAACTGGGCGCGCGTGCCTTCGAGCAGACGCTGGAATATGGCTGGCGCGGCACCTTCGTGCGCGCGGCAAGCTTGGCCAGTGGCGAGGCTTTCCCCGGCTATGGGGTGAATGATCTTTTCGTCACCTGGCGGCCTGACCAAGGCGCTTTGGCGGGGTTGGATGTGCAATTGGCGGTCAATAACATCTTTGACAAAACCTATCGCAATATCCTCAGTGGCAGCTTCGCCACGAACGAGCCGCGCCGGGGCCGCGATATCCGCCTGACTGTTGGCCGGCAGTTTGACTGGTAGAGCCACGTTTCCCGGCAGAAGAAAAATAGCAGACAGCGCCGGAATATCCCGGCGCTGTCTTTGCCATGGCTAACCATTCTGCGGGGTATGGGCCAACATCCAGCGCATCACGGCGGCAAGGCTGCGCTCTGCCGTGGCCATGTCTGCGGCTGTTTCGGGCACGGGCAGCGGCGGCGGGGCGTAGCGCGCAAGCAGGGCCTCTGGCTCTTGCAGCGGGATCATGCTGTCGGGGATATCTTGCAAGAGCAGGGCATAGCCGCGCAAGCGTGGCAACAGCCAGCCAGAGGGGTGATTGTGCTGCACCTGCAACAGGGCTACCGCGCGCGAAAGCCAGTCATGCGTGCCAATCACGCGCGGTGACAGGCCGTTTGCTTCCATCGCGCGCGCAATGCTTTCTGCGGGGGCGGCGCCATGGGTGAAAATATGCGCAATACCCTGCGGCACATCGGCTTGCGCAAGGCCAAGGATCATCTGAGCGGCATGATCGACCGAGGCCCAGGGCAGGGGGATGGCACTTAGCCCGCTTGGGATGGCCCCCAAATCCAGAAACAGGCGCAAAAAGCCCTGGCCGATATCCTTGGCCGCGTAATACCCGGTTTCTGAATCGCCAATCACAAGGCCGGGGCGCAGGATGGTGGCGCAATAGCCCTTGTCGCGCGCCGTCAGGATCATTTTCTCTGCCGCCCATTTCGACAGGTTGTAGCCACTGCTGATCGCGGGTTCTGTCACGCGCGCGTCAAACCCGCCGCGCAGCCTGTCAATCGGGGTCTGGAGCACGCCCAGCGTCGAGATATAAACCAGCGATTTCGGCTTATGCGCTGACATGATCTGCAACAGCTGCAAGGTGCTGAGCGTGTTGACCCCGCGCATCATGCCATAGGGTTTGAAGGCGTGAACCCCCGCGCCATTATGCACGATCATATCCACCTCGCGCGCAAGGCTATCGCGCTTCTGTGCCGTCAGCCCCAGATCTGGCAAGGCCAGATCACCCATTTCCACATGAATGCGCGCGGCGTAGCCCTGCGGCAGCGCTGCGCCATCTATGCTGTGCAATTCCTGCACAATCCGCGCATGGGTGCTGGCGGCATCTTTGCCACGCGCAAGGCATATGATTTTTGCGCGGGTGCCCTGTAGCAAATCGCGCAGCAGATAGCGCCCGATCAGCCCTGTCGCGCCTGTCAGCAAAATGGCCTGCGCGGCGGGCAACGGGGTTGCCTGGCCCTTCGGGGCGGGGGGCAGCGTATCGGCCAGCGCAATATCGCGGCGCGCCTGCGCAACATCGGCTTCGGTTTGCGGCACATCGCTATCATGATTTTCGCCCATCGCGCTGGCAAGCGCGGCAATATCACTCGCCTCGAATATCAGGCGCAGCGGAACGGGGGTGCCGGTATCCTGCTCCAAAGCCGCCGCAAGACGCACGGCCAAAAGCGAATTGCCCCCAAGCGTGAAGAAATTGTCATGCCGCCCGATTTTGGGGGCGGGTTGGGCGGTTTCCTCTTCCAGCAGGGCCGCGATATGATGGGCAATCAGCGTTTCCAACGCGCCTTGGGGCGGGATGTGCTGGCCTTGCGCCAGATCGGGGCCAAGGGCGGGCAGGCGCTTTGGATCCAGCTTGCCATTGGGGCCGCGCGGCAACCCATCCAGCCGGTGCAGGGCTGCAGGAACCATATAGCCCGGCAGCGCCGCGCGCAGTGCGGCCCATAGCGCGCCCGCCTCTGCCGTGCCTGTGAAAAACCCCTCCAGTCGCGGGGCGGCGCTGCCTGTCGCGCGCGCGACGACCATGGCTTCTTGCACCCCCGGCTGGCGCATCATCACAGCGGCAATGTCTTCCGGTTCAATCCGAAAGCCCCGGATTTTTACCTGATTATCCATCCGGCCAAGAAATTCCAGCACCCCATCTTGCCGCCAGCGCACCTTGTCGCCCGTGCGGTAGAGGGTGCGGCCCGGTTCCAGCGGGTCTGCAACAAAGCGCGCGGCGGTCAGCTGCGGTAAATTCACATAGCCGCGCGCAAGGCCGGGGCCGCCCAAAGCCAATTCTCCGTCTATTCCGATGCCCACAGGCTGTAACTGCGCATCGCGCACGGTGGCCAGATAATTGGGCAAGGGCTGGCCGATTGGCAAAACTGCCAAGGAGAAATCTGCAGGCGTGACGCGGTGATAGCTGGCTTCGATACAGGTTTCTGTCGGGCCATAGACATTGAACAGCGCAACATCCGGCAAGGCCCGCGCTATGCGCTGCGCCACTGCGCCCGACAGCGCCTCTCCGCCCAGCATAAGCTGGCGCAGGGCGAGATCATCGGGGGGCGGTGCGCTGAGCATGGCCGCAAAGACCGAAGGAACCATGTTCAGATGCGTGACCTTGCGCTTGTGCAGCAAGTCCCAAAACTCTGCCGCGCCCATTTGCCTGAGATCAGGGGCCATGACGACTGTGGCCCTTGTCAGCAGTGGCAACAGCATTTCTTGCAGCGATACATCAAACCCGACCGAAACGCCCGCCAGCACATGATCGCCAAAGCCCGTGTTGCAATGCGCCCCCGCCCGCGCGGCGCAAAGATGGGCCAGCGCGCGATGGGCTACGGCCACGCCCTTGGGCCTGCCTGATGTGCCAGAGGTATAGATGATATAGGCCAGTGCCTCTGGGTCTTGGAAAATGGGCAGCGCGGTGGCGGGGCTGTCGGGCAGGCTGTCCAGCCTGTCAAGGATCAGAACCGCGCCTGCATCCTGTGCGGCATGGCCAAGACGCTCTGACGGGTAATCGGGATCAAGCGGCAGATAGACAGCCCCCGCGCGCAATATGGCCAAGAGCGCGATGCAGGTGGCGGCAGAACGCGCCATGCGCACGCCGACTACATCGCCTGCGCAAACCCCTGCCGCAATCAGGCTGCGCGCCAGCCTGAGGCTTTGGTCGTGAACAAAGCCGTAGCTGAGCGCCGTGCCATCACAATCCACGATTGCGGTGGTATCTGGCGCGGCTGTGGCCTGGGCATCGAACAGATGCTCTAGGCGTGCGCAGCGCCAGTCCAGCGCTGTCACCTCGAAGCGTGATATTTGTGCGGCCTCTGATGGGGCCAGCGCGGGAATGGTGGCAAAATCGGGCCGCGCGCCATTTGGGGCGCAATCTTGCACAAATGCCGAGATTGCGCCTTCCAGCAATTCGGCCAGAATATGTGCGTCCAAAACCCCTGCATAGTCGGGATTTACCGCAATCCGGTAGTTCAGCGCCCCTGTTGCTGGATCATCGGTGGCGTGAAAGCTGATGGGGCTGGCCTCTCGTGTATCAATAACAGCGCTGGTGATTTCGGGCGGAAAGCCAAGCGCTGTCGCACCGGGCATATAAGAAAGCGCAACATCAAAAAGCCCAACCCCGCCTTGCCCTGTCATGCCCAATGCGCGCGCAAGTGTATCTATGGAAATGCGGTTATGGCGCAGGTCTGCATCCCAAGCCTCGCTGAATGCGGCAAGACAGTCTTGCAGGCTCCACCATTCCTCAAAGCAGATGCGCAAGGGAATGACGCCTGTCATCATGCCCAGCGTCTGCAGCGTCTTTGCATCGCGCCGATGCAAGGCCAGACCGCAGACCAGATCATTTTGCCCGAAGCGGCGCGCAAGGGTAATCGCCAGCAGGCCGAACAAGGCGCGCGGGGCTGGCAGATTTGCGGCCTTGGCGGCCTGCGGAAATCCGCGCTCTGCCGGGATCTGGCCAAAAGCGGTATGCGCAAAGGGGTTTTGCGATGGTTTCGGGGGTGCGGTGATCAGTTTTTCCGGCAGATTGGCAAGGCGCGCCTTCCAATAGGCCAGATCACGCTGAAATTGAGGGGAGGTGTTATAGTCCTGATCCGCCGCAATGATGGGCATAACAGAACTTGGTGCGATCTGTGGCAGGGGCAGCCCCTGCGACAGGGCAAAATAGGTTTGAAACCACTGTTGCAACACAAGCTGCAGTGTCAGGCTGTCGGCGATTATGTGGTGAAAGCACAAGACAAGGTAGCGCAGCGCCCCGATTGTCAGCAGATGCACCCGAAACAGGGGGGCATCGCCAAAAGGCAGTGGCATGGAAAAGAGCTGCGCAAGATGCGCCTGAAAGGCGGCGTCCGGGTCTTGTGCTGTCAGCGTGAGCTCGTGCAGCGGTGGCGTGCAATCAGACGATACCCATTGCCGGGGCGTGTTGGGATCAATGCGCAGGCGCAACCCCTCATGGTTTTCCAGCAGCACCCGAAGCGAGGCGCGCAGGCACGCACTGTCCAGATCAAGCCCTGTCTTGATCCAGCAGCCAAGCCGATATCCGGCCGGGCCGGATATCTGGCTATCAAACCAAAGCGGTACCTGAGCATTTCCCAAAGGGAAATAATGTTTCAGTATCAGATTGTTGCCGTCCATATCCCAACCTCACCAACAGGGTGCGCCCGGCCGAAGCAGGGCGCAGCGCCTCTTGCATTTATGCGGCATTCTGTGCTTTTTTCGCCTCGGTTTCGGGGGCTTCTGCTGTGTCATCCAGCCCTTCAACCCCCAACAGTTTGGCAACATGATCCGCCACCGCCAAAAGCGAGGCCGCGCCCAAAAGCTGCATCACCGGGATCGGCTGGCCCACATCGCGTTCCAGCGCATTGGCCAGTTCCACCGCCATCAGCGAATCCAGCCCCAGATCGCCAAGCGCCTGTTGCGGGTTTATCTGTGCGGCGGTTGTGCCCATCACCCGCGCGGCGGTTTCGATGATCCTGTCCAGAACAAAACCGCGCTGTTCGGCCTTGGGCATATCGGCCATAAGATCGGCCAGGGTTTCATCGGCTTGCAGCAGCGCGGTTGCATCGCTGGGCACGATGGGCAGAAACCGTGGAACGCGCGCGGCGGGCAACATCTGGTGCAGGCGCTGCAAATCAAACCGCGCCACACTGACGCGCGCAGCCCCGGCGGCCAGCACACGCCCCAGATCGGCCAAGGCTTCATGCGCGGGGGTTGCATCCAGCCCTGTGCGCGCCTTGAGCATGTCGCGCACATTTTCATGCCGTGTCAGAAAGCCCACATCCTCAATAGCGCCCCAGCCGATTGCCAGAGCGGGCAAGCCCAAGGCGCGGCGATGCTGCGCCAGGACATCCAGATAGAGATTGGCCGCCACATAGGCCCCCTGTCCGGGATTGCCCACCACTGCCGAAGACGAGGAGTAGAGCACAAACACTTCCAGCGCGTCTTGCAATGTGGCCTGATGCAGGTTCCACGCGCCCACCATCTTGGGCAGGTAAACGCGGGCAATCTGGTCTGGCTCTATTTTCTGGATGGGGGCATCTTCAATCACGGCGGCAGAGTGAATAATGCCGATCAGCGGTGGCATCTGGGTGCGGATGCTGTCCAGCACTGCGTCCAGTTGCGCGATATCGGAAATATCGGCGGCAAAGGCGCGCGCCTCTATCCCGGCATCGGCAAATTCGGCCAGCGCGGCCTTGGCCTCGTCACGGGTGGCCCCGCTGCGCGATACCAGCGCCAGCGCGGTGGCGCCCTGTTCAACCAACCATTTCGCACTGGCCAGACCAAAGCCGCCCAAGCCGCCTGTCACCAGATATGTGCCCCCGGCGCGGATGGGATTGCAGGCAGGCACGACATATAAATCCTCTGGCCTGTCCAGTTCCAGAGAGATTACCAGCTTGCCCAGATGGCGCGATTGCTGCATGGCGCGAAACGCCTCTTGCGCGCGCGAAATGGGGATCACCTGATGCGGCAACGGGGTAAGCGTGCCCTCTGCAAATTGCGCAATCACCTGTGCAAACAGGCGCTGGGCAAGGGCGGGGCGTTCTATCAGCAAGGTATCGGCATCTATCCCGAAATAGGACAGGTTGTTGCGAAACGGGCGCAGGCCAATGCGGCTATTGTCATAGAAATCCCGCTTTCCAATCTCAAGAAAGCGCCCGAATGGCTTGAGAATATTCAGGTTTTTCAGAATCGCTTCCCCGGCGAGAGAATTGAGGATCACATCCACCCCCGCGCCCTTGGTAATCTCCATCACCCTGTCGGCATAGTCCAGCGAGCGCGAGTTGAGCACATGATCCACGCCCAGCATTTCCAGCATCCGCCGCTTGGTGGCTGATCCGGCAGTGCCAATCACGATTGCGCCCTTTTGCTTGGCAATCTGGATTGCTGCAAGGCCAACACCGCCCGCCGCGCCGTGAATAAGGAGTGTCTCGCCCGGTTCCAGCCGCGCCAGATAATCCAGCCCATACCAAGCTGTCAGAAAGACGGTTGGCACAGTTGCGGCCTGTGTGAATGTCATGCCATCTGGCATCTTGATCACAGATTTCGCGGCTGTCGTGACATGCGTTCCAAAGCAGGACGAGGCGAAGGCCAGCACCCTGTCACCTGCTTGCAAGCCTGTCACGCCCGCGCCAACGCGCAGCACAACGCCCGCGCATTCCATCCCGATGGTTGCGCCGGAAAAGCCGTGTTCCACGGCCTCTTCGGGCAGCATTCCCATGCACCACAGCACATCGCGGAAATTCAGGCCCGCGGCTTTGACGGCGATTTCCACCTCGTTCTCGCTTGGGGCTTTGCGCGTGGTCGCGCGCAGATGCAGCGATTGCAGGCCCGATTGCGGCACGAAATCCAGCGCGAAAGAGGGGGATTTTTGCTGCGCATGGCGCGCTTCATCGGCAATGGTTGTAATCCGCTCGCGGTTTACATAGCGGTGCCCATCTGCAAGCTGCACTTCGGTTTCCATGTCCTTGCGTGCCAGTTCTGCTGCAAGCACGGCGCTGTCATCGTGATCGCACAGATCAATCAGGTGCAGATCAAGCCCGCCATGCTCGTTCCCGATCACCCGGCCAAGGCCCCAAAGCGCGGCCTCTGACGGGTCTGCCGGGCCGGTGCCATCGGCGCGGGCAAAGGCCCCGCGTGTCACAATACCAAGGGTGCAATCTCGCTCTTGGCGCACCAGTTCCACCGCCCCCACCAGCGCCACTGCGGCAAGTGTGCGTCTGGCTTGGCGATGGTGCAGGTCTGCACTGGGCTGCGCATCTCCCAACACTATGGCGCGCGTGGCTTCGGTGCTGTCCAGCACAGCGCGCAGGGTGTCGCGCGCCGTGTCGGTGTCTTGATCCGGGAAGGGGATGACAGTGGCATCATGGCCAAGCGCGCCCAGATCCCGCGCCAGATTTTCCGCAAATCCTGCCGGGTTTTCGGCAAGAATGGCAAAGCTCTCGCGCTGCGCGACTGTATCTGTTTGGGCAAGCGCGCCAAGGCGCATCTGAGGGCGGGTTGCGATAAACAGCCCTGCGCCAGCGTGTGAGAGGTGGCTTACATCGTCAAACCCGGCGCTTTGCAGGGTTTGGGCTGCAATCTCGGAAGGTTTGCCCAGCATAAGCCGCGCGGCAGCGCTGGTGTCGGGGGCGGGCGCAATCAGTTTCGCGCCATCTGCCATCACCTCTTGCAGATGCTCCAGCACCCCTGCCAGATGTTCAGGCCATGTGCCAAGCCCGGTTGCGATGACAAGATCGAAATAGCCCAAGGGCAAGCCCTGTTCTCCAAGCGGCTGGGCCGGGTTTGCGCGGGCGGTGCGAAGAAATTTATGCGCGGCCAGGCGGCGTTCGGCGCGCGCGACCAAGCCCTCGGCGGGATCGGTAAAAAGGTAATCCGCGCGCTCGGCAGGGATAAGCGGCAATAGCCAGGATGCAAGCCCGCCTGTGCCGCCTGCAATTTCCAGAATCCGCATTGGCCTGTTTTCGGGCCAGCCCTTGAGCACAGCATCCACAGTTGCAATCGCAAGCTGATTGAGCGGGGCCGCAAAAGGCGCGGTGTCTTGCACTTGCTCCAGCACTGCGGCGGCTGGCTCTGGAACCTCTTCGCCGCGCAGGCGTGCAGGCAGGCTTTCGCCCTGTTCTGACAGAAGCAGCAATTCTGCCTGATATTCCGGGTTGCGGCGGAATGTGTCGCGCCACAGGGCAAGGGCATCGGGGCGCGCGTCTTGCGCCCAAACCCATGCTGCGCCGTCTTGGCGGATTTGGCCCGCAGCGGCGGCGATATCTATGACATGCTGCAACAGCGCCCCTTCGCTGCGCCCCAGACGGGCCGCGCGGGCAAGGCTTGGCAGGGTGAAACTGCCCTCGGCGGCGCAAAGCGGGGCAAGGGCGCGGGCCGCATAAAGCCCGGCGATCTGATCCAGTGTTGCGCGCATTGCATCATCGGGCGCAGGTGCAAGCTGAATGTCTAGCTGTGGCAGGGCGGGCAGGCCATGGGCGCGCACCACCTTTGTATCAGGCCGCCACCATTCAGAGGTCAGGGGCGAGAGCGCCTCACCTGTCAGATTGGCCTTTTGGCAGCGTCCCCCTTCCAGATAAAGAACCACTGCGCCATCAGGCCCAACAAGCGTGAAATTCGCCACGACAGAGCGCGCGGATTCGCGCGTGATCTGCACATGGCAATACAGCTCTGCCGGCAGCTTGGCATAGCTGCGCACGCGTTCAAACGCGACAGGGATGGTGCTGATATTGCGGCCATCCAATTGCCAGACCAGCGGAATGATGGCCTGAAGGCAACTGTCAAACAAGGCGGGGTGGGCGCGATATGCGCCCAGTTTCGCGGTATCGGGAAACTCCAGCCGGACTTTGGCAAAAGCCTCGCGCTTGGGGGCATCCGGGGCGGAGAGGTGCACATCCTGCAATCCCTGAAAGAATGGCCCATAGTGCAGCCCGCGCGCAGATGCGGCGGCGTAATGCGCGCCTGCATCCAGATGAATGGGAAGTTGCGCGCGCAGTGCTTCAAGATCTACCATCGGGGCGGCCTGATCCTCTATCGCGCTTAGTCTTGCGCGCACATGCACCTGATATTCCCGCGCATCACGATCACGGCGCGAACTGATGGTCACGGTTGTATCGCGTGCATCAATCACGGTTTGCACAATCGGGTCATTCTGCTCGCCCAGCACCAGCGGGCGCAGGATCTGCAAATTCTCGACCTCTAGGATCGTATCTTCACCCCAGTTCTGCGCCCCGCCTGCCAGCAACAATTCCAGATAGCCCGCAGCCGGAAACAAAACCGAACCCTGCACCACATGATCTGCCAGATAGCCAAGCGTATTCTTGTCAATCGGCATTTCCCAGCTTGGATTCACGGCCGGCAGGCGCACGCCCAAAAGCGGGTGGTCGCGCAGGGTGGGCATGAAACTGTCAGGCAGGCCAACTGCGCCCCGCCAATGGCGTTCACGCTGCCACGGGTATTTAGGCAAGGCGGGCAGGGTTGCGGGGCGCTGATAGAGGGTGTCCAGCGGCACCGCGCCATTTGCCAGCGCCGCCGCGATCGCGGTTGCACAGCTATCGGTATCGGATTCGGGCCTGTCTTTGCCGGGGCGGCGCAGTGTTTCCAGAACTGTGGCGCTGGCCCCTGTGGCGCGCACGGTTTGCGCGACATAGTCCTTCAAGACAGGGTGCGGGCCGATTTCAATGAACAGGCCAATCCCATGCTCTGCCAGCAGATGCGATACCGCGCCGTGAAAATTGACGGGCTGGCGCACATTGTCGAACCAATACCCGGCATCCAGATTTTGCCCCTCCATTAGCTTGCCAGTTACCGTAGAGATGAAGGGCAAGGCGCTGGGCTTGGGCGAAAGCCCTGCCAATGCGGCCAGAAGTGCGGGGCGGATCGGATCCATCGCGCTGGTATGAAACGGGTAATCCAGTTGCAACATACGCGCAAATTTGCCCGCAGCGCTGACATGATCGGCCAGTTTTTGCAGCAAAACGGCATCGCCTGCCACAGTTACTGCCGCAGGCCCGTTGATGGCCGCGATTTCCAGCCAGCCGCCAATCTGGGCAATGGCCTTTTGCGCCTCGTCCCTATCCAGCCCCAAAGCCAGCATTTTGCCAGTTCCGGCTGTGCGCGCCTGTTCTTGCGAGCGGTGGAAGATTACAAGCGTGGCCTGTTCCAATGTCAGCGCGCCACTTGCGCAAGCGGCGGCAACTTCGCCGACAGAATGGCCGAATACGGCGGCGGGCGTGATCCCGGCTTTGCCAAAAACCGCCGTCAGGCCCATTTGCAGCGCAAAGAGCATCGGTTGCGCCACTTCGGTGCGCGAAATGCGGGATTGGTCTTCGGGTTTGGCCATTTCATCCAGCAATGACCAACCAGCAAGCGGCGCGAAAATGGCATCCACTTCGGCAATCGTGGCCCGAAAGACCGGATCAGACGCCAAAAGCGCGCGCCCCATTCCCCACCATTGCGGGCCATTGCCGGAATAGACAAAGGCCGTTGGCACATGCGCGCCCTCGCGCGCCCCACTTGCGGTGCCGGGCTGTGGCGTGCCGTCAGCCCAATGCTCCAGCTTCTCGGCGGCCTGTGAGGCGGTGGTGGCGGCGATGGCCAGGCGCAGGCGCAACAGCGAACGGCAGCGCGCGGAGCCATGCGCGATGGTGGCATAATCTGCACCCGGTTCGCGCAGAAGGGCGGCATATTTGCGCGCCAAGTCCCGCAAGGCCCCTTCGCTATTGGCAGACAAGATCAGATGCGCAGGTGCGGCAAGGCTGTTTTCACGCGCGGGGGCGCGGTATTCCTCGATGATGGCATGGGCATTTGTGCCCCCAAAGCCGAAGGAATTTACCCCGATTATGACATTGTGTTCAGGCAGCGGAAGTGGGTCTTCCACAACGCGCAATTTCCAGCCCTCGAAATCTATCTTGGGATTGGGGGTGTTGAAATGCAGCTGCGCGGGGATTTCGCGGTGTTTGAGCGCCAGAATGACCTTGGTCAAGCCTGCAATCCCGGAGGCTGGTTCCAGATGGCCGATATTGGATTTTACCGATCCAATATGACACATGCTGCCATCCGCGCGGGGTGCGCCCAGAACCTTGCCCAAAGCGCCGCATTCAATCGGGTCGCCTACGGCTGTTCCGGTTCCGTGGGCCTCGACATAGAAAACCTGCTCGGCCGCAACGCCAGCCGCCCCGTAAAGCTGCGCCAAAAGCTCTGCCTGCGCATCGCCATTGGGCATGGCCAGCCCCAAGGTGCGGCCATCTGAATTGATACCGGTCGCCCGGATCACGCATAAAATGGGGTCGCCATCGCGCTGGGCATCTTCCAGCCGTTTGAGATAGACCAGCCCACCCCCTTCAGAACGCACATAGCCATTTCCGCTGGCATCAAAGCTTTTACACCGGCCATCGGGTGACAGCATCGAGGCGCGCGAAAACCCAAGCCAGGGCCGGATATCGGCCAGGACACTCACACCGCCGGCAAGTGCGCCATCACATTCGCCCCGCCCAATGGCCTGACAGGCCTGATGGATGCACACGAGGCTGGACGAGCACGCCGTATCAATCGCCAGGCTTGGGCCATGCAGATCGAACACATAAGACAGCCGATTGGCTGCAATGCTGAAGGAAACGCCGGTATTTGAATAGGCATCGGACCAGCCTGCGCCTGCCATCTGCGCGTAATCATTGCTGGAAATACCGACATAGACGCCGATATTCTGCCCCGCCAAACTGCGCGGCGGCAGGCCCGCATCCTCGAATGCTTCCCATGCCAGTTCCAGAAGCAGGCGTTGCTGCGGGTCAATCTGCTTTGCCTCGCGCGGAGAGATGCCGAAGAAATCGGCATCAAACCCGTCAATCCGCTCCAACAGGCCGCAGGATTTGGTATAAACCCGGCCAGGGCGGTCGGGGTTGGGATTGTGCCAGCCCAGATCCCAGCGATCCCCTTGCACCTCGCCCACAGCATCGCGGCCTGATTTCAGAAAGTCCCATAGCTCTTCGGGCGAATTTGCACCGCCCGGAAATCTGCCGCTAAAGCCCACAACTGCAATCGGGCATAGCGGTTGGGCAGGTTGTGGCGCGGGGGTTTGTGGGGAATGGTGTTTCATTGAAATCTCCTGCATCCGGCAATCGTGGGATGAAATCTTTGACGGGCGATGAAAAAGGGAAACGAAATTATCTGTTCCGGGTTTTAGGGTCTGCGGCGAAGGGGCGGTGCTGTCATGGGTCTGCGGCGCGAAAAGCTTGCTTCAATCTGTCTTCCACATCTGGCTGAAAAGCTGCGCGGCCCTGTGGCGCCTGTCTTTGGCGCATAACGCAGGCAGGGGGGCGGCCCAGCAAGGGTGGGGCTTTGCGATTGGGCGCTGTCTCGGCGGGACGGGGCAGGCGCAACACCAACCCGGAGCCGCAATAGACCAGCCGGAAATAGGCCGGCGCAAACAGAAAGGCGAGGGTGCCTGACAACAGCACCCCACCTGCAACCGCTGCCGCGAAAGGGGGCCAAAACAGCCCGCCCGAAAACAAGAGCGGCAAAAACCCCCCGAAAGTTGTCAGCGTGGTTGAAAAAATATGCCGCGCGCCATCCATCACTTCTGCAAGGATTGCATCCAGATCGCCCGCCGCGGCCCGCAGATTGCCCTGCAACGCGGTGAAAATGATGATCGTTGCGTTCACCGATACCCCGATAGACCCGATCACCCCGATCAAAGCATTGATCCCAAGGGGAAAGCCCATCAGCGCCACGGAAAGCAGCGACAGCCCGGCAGACAGGCCCGCCACGATCACTGTGCCCAGTGTCAGCCGGAATGATCTGAAGGTCAGCACCAGCGCACCAAGGCTAAGCGCCACAATCAGCGCGAGCGAGGCAAGAAGCCCATTTACAGTGGCGCTGCGTTCATCGCTCTCGCCGCCAATTTCCAGCCGGTACCCTTCGGGGAGTGAAATATTTGCAGCTGAAATCGCGGCCAAAGCATCGCGCAGCAACGCTTCGGGCAGGATATCGGGTTGCGGATAGGCTTGGACAAAATTCATCCGCTCGCCGCGCATGCGCAAGATCAGGGCTTGTGTGATGTCCAGTCGCGGCGCAGCCAGCGCCGAAAGCGGAACTGTCGCAAGATCATCTGCGGCGGTGCGGGGCAGGGCTGTGAGGATGGGCAGATCATTGATCGCGTCTGAATTGCCCAGAACAGAGGCCGCGAATTGCACCCGGATCGGGATTTGGCGCGTGCCCTCTGTGAGCGCGCCTGCCTCCATGCCCGAAAGCCCGGCTTGTAACTGGCCTGCAATCGCGCCCTCTGTCAGGCCAAGCATGTTTATCGCGGCGCTGTCCATCTGGTAGCGCAACTGGGGCGTGCCGCCTGTCAGGCCCGCGCGTACTTGCGCGGTGTGTGGCAAAGCGGCAATGGTGGTTTCCAATGCGGCGCCGATGCGGCGCAAGTCTTCCAACTCTGGCCCAAAGATGCGCAACTCTACCGGCGCGCCCACAGGTGGGCCTTGCACCAAGGCTTGCACGATCACCCGCGCTTCGGGGAAGCGGCTGGTCAAATCCTGTTGCAGACTGTCCAGAATGGCGCGTGTTGCGGCGGGGGTGTCGGTGGTGATCATGCCTTGGGCATAGGCGGGTTCATTGCGGCGCGGGCTGGCAATATTGTAATAAAAGGCAGGTGCGGCCCCACCCGATACCCAATAGCTGCTCTCTACCCCCTCCAGCCCGTGCAAATAGGTGTCAATCCGGCGCACCAGATCATCGGTGCGGCGCAAAGTGGCATGGGCGGGCAGTTCCAGCGTGATGTGAAACTGGTTGCGTTCTACCAGTGGGAAGAATTGTGGAGTCAGAAACAAGACAGAGGCAAAGCCCATCAGCGGCAAAACAAGTGCTGCGCAAATGCTGGTGCGGGGATTGGCAATAAAAAACTGCAACCCCGCCGCAAAGCGCGCTTGCCGGGCCTGCGCGATCGGGGCAGGGCGGGAAAAGGCCGGCAAAAGATGGGCTGCAAGCGGGGCAGTCAGGATCAGCGCCAGAAGAAATGACCAAAACAACATGACAGAAACGGCGATTGCGATGGTGCTGACAAAATCGCCTGTATTGCCCGGCAGCAGGATCATGGGCAGGAATGTCAGGATCGTTGTGACTGTAGAGGCCGCAAGGGGCAAGAACAAACGCCGCGCCGCCTCGGTTGCGGCTTGGGCGCGCCCTTCGCCCCCGTTCAGGCGGCGGCGCACCGTATCTGTGGTGACGATGGCACTATCCACCACCAGCCCAAGCGCCACGATCAGCCCGGCAATGGACATCTGGTGCAAAGGCATATCCAGAAAACGAAACGTGACCAAGGTGGCAAGGCTGACAACAGGCAGAATAAGCCCCACAATCGCCGCCGCCTGCCAGCCCAGCGTCACCGCCAGCACGGCCGCCACGATACCCATGCCGAACACCATGCTGCGCCCGACCTCTGCCAGGCGTTCCAGCGTGTAGCCGCTTTGGTCAAACAGCACCGATACCCCAAGCCCGCGCGGCAGGGTTTGGCGCATTTCGGCTATTTCCTGATGCACAAGCGTCATCCAGCGGTCTATCTGCGCGCCATCTTCCACCACTGCCGCGATCAGAATGGCCCGATTGCCATTCGCGCGCGCCAGTGCGGCAGCAGGGCTGCGCACATGATGCGCAATCTCTGCCACATCCCCAAGGCGCAGCACGGCATCTGTGCCACTGCCGCGCAGGGGGATGGCGCGCAGATCATCCGCTTGGCCCAGCCTGCCAGAGAGTTCGAGATTACTGTCCAGCCCGTCGCTTTGATACCGCCCGGCAAGGGCGGTATCATTCACCCGCCGGATGGCAGTCGCGATGTCTGTCACTGACAGCCCATCGCCACTGCTGGCGAAAGGATCGACGCTGACAAGTATCTCTTCTTCCGGCTGGCCAAACAGCCGCACAACCCGCGTTTGGGAAATGGCGCGAATGCGGGTTTCCAGCGCCTCGGCAAAGCGGGTCGCAATGATGGGAGAAAGCGCAGGATCAAGGATTTCCACGGCGATGACAGTGCTATAGGCCGCCACGCCATCTGTATCAATCTGCGGTGCCAGCGCGCCGTCTGGAAAGACTGCGCGCGCCCGCGCCACCGCCTCGCGCAATTCGATCCAGACCTGTTCTATCAGATCGTCTGGCACAGTATCATGCACCGAAAGCGTGACCACAGACACCCCCCGAAGCGAGGCGCTGGAATAGAAATCGATGCTGGAAATGGCTTTGATCTGATCTTCAATCGGCGTGGAAATCAGCGCCTCTATCACGCCCGGTTCGGCGCCCGGCATAAGCGTTGTGATGCTGGCAAAGCGATTGGTAAAACTGGGGTCTTCCTGTCGGCCCAATGTCCAGAGCGCCGACAAGCCGCCCACCACAAGGATGGCGATAAACATGGCCAGCACACGGGTTTCGCGGAAAAAATACCCCGATACCATGCGCTATTCCGCCCGCACTGTCTGGCCCGGCACGATTTTATGCGCGCCGATGCTGATAACCTGCGTTCCCTCCTCAAAGAGGCCGCTGACAAAGGCCATATCGCCGCGCAAATGGCGGACTTCTATGGCAATAGGTTCTGCAACCCGTGTTTCTGTCACGGCAAGTAATGTCCAATAGCCTTCGGATCCGGGCCGCATGGCATCCACTGGCACCCAAGCCCCGCGCTGGCGCAGGGGAAGTTCGGCCAGCAGGCTTGCGGTTTGGCCAAAGCCTGTGATCTCTTCTGCCTCGACCGCGAATAGCGCAATGCGGGTATTGCTGCGCAGATCAATATCGGGGCGCAATGCTGCGAGGGTGAGAGGATAAATCTGCCCATTCACCTCAAGGCGGGGGTTTTGCAGCGCGGCGGGATCAAGCGACATGGGCAGGCCCACCCGAAAATTCGCGCGCCCGCGCTCGAATACCGAGATCACGGGCTGGCCTGCGGCCACGGCCTCGCCCAATGTGGCGCGGGTTGCGCCCACAATCGCATCAAACGGGGCCGTAAGATCTGTATCGCGCAAACGCAGATCAAGGCGGGCCAAGGCCCCTTCCGCCTCTGCGATTGCAGCCGCCAGCGCGAAGCTTTCGGCGCGCGCGCGATCCAGACTGTTCGAGGGCGCGGCCCCGCGCGCTACCAGCCGTTCCAGCCGCGTGATTTCTGCAAGTGCAAGGGCATGACGGTTCTGCACACTTTGCAGGTTGGCCGCAACCGCCTGACGTTCCAGCACAAGCGCATCCCGCGACAGACGCGCCAGCACATCACCCTTGCGCACAATATCGCCCTCGCGCACTGCGATTTGCGCAATGATGCCGCCAAATTCAAAGCCCAGTTCGGCGGTCTGGCTTGCTTCCAGTCGGCCCAGAAACTGCCTGTTCACAAATATCTGATCTTCAACCTTCAGCGTCATCAGCCCCACAGGCACCGCCTGGCCAGAGACCGAGGCCAGACTTTGCCCGGCCTTGCCACCCAAGACCGCCCCAAGCCCAAGCACCACGCTTGCCAGCGCTGCGGCAGCAAGTGTCGCCGTGACGGGACTTATCCAAGGGGGGAGGGGCCAATTCACGTCACTTCGCTTTCACATGATCCAAACAAACCAATCGCGCCGCCATATCGGGCATCAGGAAACAAACACGCCCTAAGGGCTGTTACGTTTACATTTGCAAAACGATTGGTTCAGGAATGCGCTAAGATCATGGTGAAAATGTGTTTTTGTGCCCGATTTGCCGTTAGTTTTCTGCGGTGGCCTGTCGGGATTGAGGGCGTGTTCCCATGCCAAGGCGCAGGTTCAAATCCACAAATGTCAGGGCGCGCGACAGGCGCGCATCGGCAAGCGCGTTTTCGGACTGTGCCAGATCGGCCTCGAGCGCGTAGAGCTCTGCCAATGTGGCCGTGCCTTCGCGAGAGGCGTCTTTCAACAGGCGTTGCGCTTGGGATTGCAAGGTTACAGCGCGCTCTATCGCGGCTTCATTTTGCGCCGCTATGCCGTAATCCAGCAAGGCCGCTTCCACCTCGTATAGCGCCGTAAGCACGGCAGAGGCCCAAGCCTGATAGGCTGCATCCAGCCGAAGCGATGCGCCATCCACCGCCGCCAATGTGGCGCGCCGGGGCAGGGAGGGCAGGCGCAGCGAGGGGCCAAAGCCTGTGACCACCCCGCTGCTGCGCCCCGGCCCAAAGCGCAGGGCGCGCGCTTCTATCGTGCCAGAGAGTGACAGGCTGGGATACAGCGCGGCACGCGCCTTCCCAAGCGCGGCGCGCGCGCCCTCGTAGCGGGCCTCTGCAATGCGCAGATCGGGGCGGTTGCGGATCAGATCGGCGGGAAGGGCAGGGTCTGGGGCAAGGCGCGCGCGGGGTTGGTTGGTGCGCGCGTGCAAAGCGCGCAGAAATTCGGGCGGGGCTGCGCCGGGCGCATCGCCCATCAGAATGGTCAGGCGCAAGATGCTTTTCGCCGCTGCGGTTTCCAGATTGCGCCTGTCTGCGTCCAACGCGGCCAGCCGCGCTTCGCTGCGCAGGCTGTCAATCCGTGTGCCAACCCCATCGGCGGCCAGCGCGCGCGCGATATCCAGTGTTTCGCGCTGGCGGCGGGTTTCGGATTGTGCAAGCGCAAGGCGTTGCTGGCTGTGGCGCAATGCCAGATAGGTTTGGGTTATCTCACCAATCAAGAACAACTGTGCCGCCGCACTTTCGGCATCTGCAAAAGCGGCCTCTGCGGCGGCGCCCAGCCTGTCGGCTTCGCGCCCGCGCCCCAGATCAAAGATCGTTTCCAGCCCCAATCTGCCGCTGATGGTTGACTCCGTAGTGCGCAAGCGCCCGCCATTTGCGCTGGCGGATCCCTCGGCGGAGAGGTTGGTAAGCCCCCGGATGGCCCCGGTTTCCACATCTGCAGCGCGCGCGCGCAACTGCGCTGCGGCAAGATCGGGGCTGCCCTGCAAGGCGCGCGCGACGAGCGCATCGAGCGTGGGGTCTTGAAACCCGCGCCACCATTGGCTTTCATCTAACAGGCGCGGTGCAGAGCGGATTGAACCTTGCCACGCATTTGCAAAGGGAAAGCTTGGATTTTGCCCATCGAGCGGGGGTGCGCAGCCTGCAAGGCTGCCCAAAAGCGCACCGATCACAGCGCCTTTGCGCAGCCATTGTCCCGATTTGGGTGCATGATGACACGCCGCACGGGCTGCGGGGGGATGAAACGTATTGCGCATATGTGCCTGTCTGCTTGTCAGATATTCCTGATCTTGCAGCAGATATACCAACTTAAGAGAGAATTGTCTCTCTAAAAGTTTGGGTGCGGGGCGGATGTGGCGCGCGGCAGTTCTCTCATTCAGGCCGATCAACCAGCCAGGTCAGCACATGATCGGCGCGGATGTCATAGGAAAGCTGCACGCGAAATCCCTGTGGCATGTCAGGGTGCAAGGCTTCTGTGATCTGAAATTGCAGGCAGTCTTGCGATAGCTCGCCCAGTAATTCGGCAGCGCTGAAACCAAAAAACCGCCCCACGCGGGGGTAAAGCGCCTTGAAAATGCTTTCTTTGGCGGAAAACAACAGGGTTGCGGCTATTTCTGGTGGATATCCCATATCAGCCCGCGCAAGCGCGGCCTCGCGCGGGGACAGGCATTTGGCAAAAATCGCGTCAAGTGCGGTTCCGGTGGCGATGCGTTCCAGATCAATGCCGCATAGCCAGTTGGGAATACAGGTGACCAGACAGGCTGCGCGCCCGTGGCTATGGGTAATTGCACCTGCAATCCCCGGCGGCCAGACGGGCGCGCGATCCGTGCCCGCGCGAATGTCATGGGCAGGAAGATTCAGGGCTTGCAGCGCCAGTGCCGCGCTGATCCGCCCTGCCAGAAAATCCGCCTGCCGTTTGGCGGCCATGCCGGGCAGCGCTGGTGGCGGCTCTATCCCGTAGGCCCCATACAGCGCCGGATCATAGCGCCGCGGATCGAAGGCCATCTCGACCAGTGCAACCCCTGCGCCAAGCCCGTCTTGCGCTGCGGCCCTGGTCACAAAGCTATCGGGCGAAATCAGGGCATTCGGGATCATGCGCGGGTTGCGCTTTGGCGCGATTGCGGCATCCGGGGCAGTGCTAGGGGGCGCATCAGGACACAGAAACACTGCCTTCGGCGCGAAATTCCGTTCCATCCTCATGCGTCCAGATGAATTCGAAACCGCCGGGCGCGGCGGCGCGCAGGTAGAATGTGAAGGTCGGGTTGGCGGCGCTGCCATTGCCAAACTCATAGCTCAGCACCGTTTGCCCATTCATGCGCGCATCAAAGCGCGCCAGCATATCGCGCGGGTTATCCGAGGACAGGCCCGTCACCATCGGGTGATCAATCAGGGTGCGGATTTCAATTTCCTCGCCTGCACTGGCAGAGCGGGGCAGGCGAACTCTGGGTGTGGACATGGTTTTCTCCTCAGGTTGCGCAGCCGCCGACAGATACAGTCACGCGCGCGGCCTGACTTAGCACGCGCCCATCTGACAATTCCGCCAGAACCAGAAATTCCTGTTCCTCGGCCAGCCTGATGCGGGTGAACACTTCGGCACGCGCAAGGTGTGGCCCAAGATGGAAGCTGCCAATATCGGGCGCGGGGTTGCGTGTGGCGATGATATGGATGGCGCGCACATGGTCTGCTTCTGTCATCGGGCTGTCAATGCGCACTGTCAGCGGCACTTGTGCCCCATTCTCGGCCACGCGCGGCAGATCAAGCTCTATCCCGCCCTCAATGGCCGCGCGCCCATCAAGCAACTGGTCGCGCCATGCTTGCCATTCGGCATTTTCCTCTGCCCGAAGAGCTGTGCCGCCAACAAGAACAAGTGCGGCAGAGACTGCCGCACCCTGTAGAAATTCGCGCCGATTGCCTGTCATCAAGCGTCCTTTCGTATTTGCCTTACGAGAACATATCCCGTGTGATGCTGTCATACCATGCGTCTGCATAGCTTGCTTCCAGCCTGCGGTTTTCTGCCAGTTCCGACAATGGGCCGCGCGGTGAAATGCCGCCCGAATCCGGGGTTTCGGCAAAGCCCTCATCCGTGGGGCGGAACACGCCCACCACCGAAAAGCCATAATCCGCCCCGCCATGGCTGTAGCAGGTGTTGAAATACACCGGATCACTGGGCGCGGGTGTACCTGTCATTTCTGCCAGTGCCGCCGCAACAGCGGTTTTTGACGTGGAATTGGCAATATAGCCCGATTTTGGCAAGGGTGATGCGATATTGGCATCCCCGATCACATGGATATCGGCGGCGGCATTGGCCTCGAATGTGCGGGAGTTGACAGGAACCCAGCCTGACTCGTCCGCCAGCCCGGTATCACGCACAATCGCAGCGGCATATTGCGGTGCGATCACATTGCCCACATCAACCCGGTGCTCTTCGCCGAATTCGCTGATGAAAAGCTTGTTTTCCACATCCACGCGCACGATCTTGCCGTCCTGATTGCCGGGTATCCATTCGATCATATCGCCATATAGCTCAGCCCAGGTATCTTGAAAGAGGCCCTGTTTCGAGAACCCTTCTTTGGTATCGAATGCCAGAATTTTCGCGGTCGGGTTGGCCTGCTTCAGGTAATGCGCGATCATGGAGATCCGCTCATAAGGGCCGGGGGGGCAGCGGAACGGGTTTCCGGGGATGGCAAGGCCCACAACACCACCCTCTGGCAGCGCCTCTAGCTGCTGGCGCAACAGGGTGATTTGCGAACCGTCCCCACCCATCCAGGCATGCGGGAAAATCTGCGCGGCTGCTTCATCATAGCCTTCAATCGCGCCCCAGCGCAGCCCGATCCCCGGAGAGACGATCAGCTTGTCATAGCCAAGATCTGCCCCACTGGCCAGGCGCACCGATTTTGCCACCGGATCAATATCTGCGGCGCGGTCTTGCAGCACGGTAACGCCGCGTGCGCGCAGCCCGTCATAGGAATGGGTGATCTGGGGCAATTCCCGCTTGCCGCCCAAAATCAGGTTGCCATAGGGGCAGGTGATGAAGGTGGGATATGGCTCTATCAGCGTCACCTCGACTTCGGGGTAAGTGATGCGCGCAAAGCGGGCGGCAGAAGCCCCGCCAAACCCGCCGCCGATAATCACAAGGCGGCCTGTGGTGTTGGCGCGCAGCAGGGATGGCGCGGCAAGGGTAGCGGCACTTGCGCCAATCAGGGCGCCAAAGCTGCGACGTGTCAGGATTGTCATGGGCTTGGCTCCTTACTGGATCGATGCGAAATAATCGGCGAGGATTTGAACTTCCTCATCCGTATATCCCGGCGCGATGCGGTTCATGATTGTGGCCGGGCGCGAATTGTCGCGAAACTCTTGCCAGATGGCAAGGAACGCGTCGCGATCATAGCCCGCAATCCGGGCAACGGCACCTTGCCCTTCGCCGGATTGGCCATGGCAGCCTGCGCAACCCTGCGCAATAAGCGGTGTTGGCTGTTCGGCAAAGGCGGGGGCGGCAAGCAAGCTTGCGCCAAGCGCCGCAGCAATCAGACTGATGCGTGTCATCTGGTATCCTTTCCTATTCGCGCCCCTGTCTAGCGCAAATTTGGTTGTGTTGGAATATATTGCTCAAAAATCGGGGAATATACGGTTTAAATCAGAAATATTTCCTATATCAGCGCGGATTATCAAGATGAAATACTGGCCTTAGCCACAACCCCAGAACGTTACCTGGCAAAGCGGCGATAATCCAGAACCACCCATGCAGGCTGCCCGACGCCACGCCAGAGAAAAACGCGCTGATATTGCAGCCAAAGGCCATGCGCGCGCCATAGCCCAGCATCAGCCCGCCCAGAATGGCGGCCAGAAGCGGCCGAAACCCGATGCGCCAATCAGGGGCAAACCGGCCTGCAAGCCCCGCCGCCAGAAAGGCCCCCAGAACCAGCGCGACATTCATCAGATGCGTTGCATCCTGCACCAGCGGGCGGTGCAGCAGATCAATGCGTGTGGGGTCTTCCCAATAGGGCCAGAATACCGGATCGGCCCAGCCCGCCGCTTCGGCCACGCGCGCGCCCCAGGTGGCAAAGGCTTGCGTGATCCCCCAGGGCCGCCCGGCAATGGCCAAAGTGGCAAAATTCAGCACCGCCAGCGCCAGTGCCGCCCATGCCAAGGGCCAGGGGCCAGAGAGAAAGCTTGCGCCGGGCCTGCGAAACAAGGGTTCAACCGCGCCTGTCTTGCGGTGCTCGCGCCGCGCAAGTGCGTAGAAAATCGCTGAAAAAACCGCAAGATTCAGCGCCAAGGCAGGCCATAGGCCCAGCGTTTCGGGCAAAGAGACGGGGGGCAGGGCGGGCAGGTTTTCCCACCGCTCTATGTCCCATGCGCCCAGCGTCATGCCCGCAACAAAGCATACCAGCGTCACGCCTGTGCGGGTATCGCCGCCGCCTGTGGTGTACAGCGTGCCAGAAGCGCAGCCGCCCCCCAGTTGCATCCCGACCCCGAAGAGAAACGCGCCGATCACAACCTCCCACCCTGCCGGAAAGACAAAACCGCGCACAGGCTGGCCAAAGAGCGATCCCGCCGCAAGGGCGGGAAAGAACAGCAGCACCGCCACGGCCAGCATCAGCATTTGCGCCCGCACCGCCCCGCTGCGCCCTGTCAGGATGCACGCCCGATAGGCCCCCGTAAACCCGAAGGCCACGTGATACAGCGCAAAGCCAAGCCCCGCACCCACGCCCCACAGCGCCACCAGCCGCCCCGATCCCTGTGCCACCACATAGGCCGCCCCCAGACACAGCGCAGCAAGCGCAAGGACGAGCGGGACGATTTGCGGTTGGCGCAGAAAGGCCGCACTGGCGTTAGGAGGGGGCATTGGCAAAATCCGATATACAAGAGTGATGTTTTGATACCGCGCCTGTGCGCTGGCATCAAGTTGATGGCGCGTTCTGCGCATGGCGCGCCGCTTGAAACCGCTTGGCTTGTGCTACATCTCTGTCACAGCAAACAGGCGTCAAGGATACCATGCGGCTTAGGTTTCATCCCCCTGCGACAGATGCGATATTTCTGGCTGTGCTGGGCTTTGGCGCAGTTGCAGGGCTTGGGGCATTATTGGTTGGTGGCAATCCCGTGGCGGTTCTTGCGGCGCTGGGAGCCTATGCCATCAGTGCGGCCCTTGTCGGGTTTTACATGCTGCGCAGCTATCCGCATGCGCGCCTTGGGCTGTGCAACCGTGTCACCTATGCCCGATTGGTTCTGACAGCGGCACTTCTGGCGCCATTATGGGGCAGTGCCGCGCCTTGGGGTGTTCTGGGGCTTGCGCTGGTTGCGCTGATACTGGATGGGGTAGATGGCTGGCTTGCGCGGCGCGAGGGGTTGGTTTCCGCCTTTGGGGCGCGCTTTGACATGGAAGTGGATGCCGCGCTTGGCCTGATCCTGGCGTTGAATGTCTGGGCCTCTGGGGTTGTGGGGCTGGCGGTTCTGATACTGGGCCTGCCACGCTATATATTTGTTGCCTCGGCCTTTGTCTGGCCATGGATGGCGCGGCCCTTACCCCCCAGCCAAGCCCGCAAACTGGCCTGCGCCATCCAGATTGGCGCGCTGATTGTGCTGCTTGTGCCGGGCTTGCCATCGGTGCTGGCCAATCTTGTGCTCTGGGCGGGCGCGATGGTGCTGTTATGGTCTTTCGGGCGTGATACGCTTTGGCTGTATCGCAGGCGTGGCCAGATTGCCGTGTCTGCGGCGCAATCATAAGGTTGCGAAGGGCGGGCAACGTCATTTCACGAGACGCGCGAAAAGATCACCCGAAGGCGCATCGGCGGGCAGGGTTGCCAGCCATGCGCGCAAGCCATGCGCATCGCGCCAATCTTGCCACAAGAACCCCTCACGCTCGCCCCGCACGGGGTTGAACTGATAGGTGCCAAGCTGTTCCAGCCGTTCCAGAACGCCAAGCGTAAGTTCTCGAAACCCCGGCAGGTATTCGACCGAAAGAAGGGCCACGGGCTGCGACAGGCCAGAGAGCACTTCCAGTTCAAACCCCTCGACATCGATCTTGATATAGGCCGGCACTCCATATTGCGCGATCAGGCTGTCCAATGTGACAACGCGCACGGTTTGGGTCTTGTCCCACCGCACATGGGCAAAGCCCGGCGTATCGGCTGCATGAGTGACAAAACCTGTTTTGAGGGATGAAACTGTCGGATGGCGCGATGATACGGCCATTTGCGCCATGTCGAGGGCTTTGCCTGCGGCGGCTTCGATCAACTGGATATCTTTGGGAAGGGTCAGGCGCAGATAGCGGGCAAACAGGCCCTGCGGTTCCAAGGCGATGACCCGCGCACCGGCACGGCGCATGACCCGCGCGCGTGTTCCCACATGCGCGCCGACATCGAAAACCAGATCCCCCGGTGCCAGAATTTCGCGGTAAAACCTGCGCCAGGCCCAGAGCGTCACAGGATTGTGATAAATCACCAATGACCGCAACATGCCCAACCATTGATCCATTTCGTTTCCTTTTACGCTCTTTGGCGTGAACATAGCGCGCATTGCGCGCTGTCGAGCAGAGATGTCACTTTGCGGGGGGTCTGCGCTCTTGCTTCTGTGACAAATGCCCTAATTGATGAACCGGTTTACGACAATCAGGGTTACAATGCTGCATCTGCCCTCTCAATCTGATGTGATGGCCACCGCCACGCAAAGCGCGCTGCCAGTCGCGGGCCTTTTGCCCGACAGTAGCGAGCGCGTGATGCGCGCGCGCAGCGATTTGCATCTTGGCTTGCCTGTGGCGCTTGTCGATGGCGATGTGGCCTGTCTTGTGGCTTTGGCCGAAGGGATGCAGGCGCGGCGATATGCCGGGTTTCAGGCTCTTGGCGCGCCCGAACTGGTCATAACGCCGCGCCGCGCTGCCGCCTTGGGCCTGTCTTTGGGGCGTGGCGCAGAGGCGCTGTCGGTGCTGATCCCGTCAACTGCATCCTTGGGATGGATTGCGGCCATGGCCGGGAAAGACCAGCATACGCCCTTTTCAACCAAAGGGCTTAGCCTGCGCCAGGCAACCCATGTGCAAGATGCCGGGCTGGCGCTGGCGCAATCTGTCGAAAGCCTGCCCGTGATCGTGACAGTTTCAATCGCGACCACTGATATTGCGCGTATGGGCTTACCCGCGATTGCCGCGCGTGATGTTCTTGCAGAACTCAGCCGGTATCAGAGCGCAGACTGCGTAAGCAAGGCAAGCCTGCCGATGCAGATGTCGGATGCAGGGCGCGTGCATGTGTTTCGCCTGCAGGCCAGCCGCGCCGAACATTACGCCATCGAGATCGGTAGCCCCGATTTCTCTGCGCCGATGCTGGTGCGAATGCATTCCGCCTGCTTTACTGGCGATGTTCTGGGTAGCCTGAAATGTGATTGCGGCCCCCAGCTGGCAGGGGCCATGGCGGCCATGTCTGACGCGGGCGGCGGGGTTTTGATCTATCTCAATCAGGAAGGCCGTGGCATTGGCCTTGCCAACAAGATGCGGGCCTATGCGCTGCAAGATGGGGGCCTTGATACAGTAGAGGCAAATCACTGGCTGGGCTTTGAAGATGATCTGCGCGATTTCCGCATTGGCGCAGAGATGCTGCGCCGGATGCAGATTGGCCGCGTGCGTCTGATGACCAATAACCCTGCCAAGGTTGCAGGTTTGGTGGCGCAAAATATAGAGGTGGTCTCACGCGTGCCGCTGCATATGGGGCGGGGGCCGTTGAACGCGGCCTATCTTGCCACAAAAGCAGCCAAGTCAGGGCATTTGCTGCCATGACCGCGCAGGCATTCTGGTGTATCGGCCCGCAAGAGGGCGCATTGCGGCCCGCCGCTTTGGGCGCGGGCGTGCTGGTGCAAACGCTGTATACCGGGATCAGCCGGGGGACAGAGCGCCTTGTCTATGAGGGGCGTGTCCCCCCGTCCGAACATGACCGGATGCGCGCGCCTGCGCAGGAAGGCACGTTTCCCTTCCCTGTAAAATATGGCTATTGCGCGGTTGGGCGGGTTTGCGAAGGGCCGCGCACCGGGCAGATCGTCTTTGCGCTTCACCCCCATCAGACCGCCTTTCGCCTGCCCGACAGCGCCCTGAGCGCCGTGCCCGATACCGTGCCCCCGGCGCGCGCGGTTCTGGCGGCCAATATGGAAACCGCGCTTAATCTGATCTGGGATAGCGGCGCCTCTGCCGGGGATCGGATCGCTGTGATCGGCGCGGGCGTTCTGGGCGCGCTGACAGGGTATCTTGCCGCGCGCCTGCCCGGGGCAGAGGTGACGCTGATCGACCCGAACCCCGCGCGCGCCGGTTTGGCCGCGCAATTGGGCTGCGCTTATGCAACCCCGGATAAGGCACCGGGGGAGTGTGATCTGGTTTTTCATCTCTCGGCCACGGCGGCGGGTTTGCGCCTTGCGCTGGATTTGGCCGGGCAAGAAGCCACGATCGTAGAGGGCAGCTGGCACGGGGCCGGGGAAACCGCTATGCCCTTGGGCGGGGCGTTTCACAGCCGCCGGTTGCGTCTGGTCAGTTCACAAGTGGGCCAGTTGCCCGCCGCACGCCTGCCGCGCTGGACATATGCGCGGCGCATGGCCAAGGCGCTGGCGCTTTTGGCCGATCCTGCCCTGGATGCGCTTATTTCGGGCGAGAGTGCGTTTTCCACCATGCCTGCCCAATATGGCGCGATCCTGTCCAACCCCGACACACTCTGCCACCGCATTTTTTATCCCACATCCTGAAGGAACCCTGCTTATGTTCGCTGTCGAAGTCCGAGATCATATCATGATTGGCCACTCACTGCCCTCGCCCGTATTCGGCCCTGCACAGGGGCTGCACGGGGCAACATTCACCGTGGATGCCGCATTTTTCACCGATGATATTGATGCGCATGGTATGGTCGTGGATATCGGCCTTGCAACAGAGGCGCTGGCGCAGGTGCTGGAGCCATTGCGCTACAAGAACCTTGATGAGGTTCCTGAATTCAGAGGAAAATTCACCACAACGGAATTTTTGTGCCATCACATCTTCGAGCAAATGGCAACACGGTTGCGCGCAGGGGCGCTGGGCGATGGCGGGCGCGTCCGGCGGCTGCGGATCAAACTGCATGAAAGCCATATCGCGCGCGCCTGGTATGAGGGGGCGATCTGAGCATGGCTTTCTCGGCTCAGTGGCTGGCGCTGCGTGAGCGTGCGGATATGGCCGCGCGTGATACCGCGTTGTTGCGCGCGGCCGCACAGGCTGCCGGGCCAGAGCCGCTGATCCTTGATCTGGGATGCGGGACAGGGGCGACATGGCGCGCGCTTTCGCCCCATCTGCCCGAAGGCACGCGCTGGCGCTTGTTGGATAATGATCCCGCCTTGTTGCGGATTGCGGCGGCACAGGCAGGCCAAGGCGCGCAACCCGTGCTGGCTGATCTTGCCGATATCGCAGCTTTGCCGCTGGAGGGGGTGACGCTCGTCACCGCCTCGGCCTTGCTTGATCTGGTCTCAGAGAATTGGCTTCACGCATTTGTGGCCCGGCTGGACATGCCATTCTACGCAGCGCTTAGCTATGATGGGCAGATGGCATGGAGACCACAGCACCCCGAAGATGGCGCGATCACTGCGGCGTTCAACATGCATCAGCGCGGGGATAAAGGCTTTGGCGCAGCGCTTGGGCCAGACTCTGGCGCGCGTGCGGTCGCAGCCTTTGCAGCGGCGGGTTTTTCAGTGCAAGACGCACAGTCGCCCTGGCAGATCGGCCCGGATATGGCGCAATTGCATGCTGAACTGCTGGCAGGCATTGCGCAGGCCGCGCAAGAGGCTGGCGCGGCGGATGCGCCCGCATGGGCGCAAGCACGCTTGGAGCAGGTAGCGCAAGCCCGGTGCAGGATCGGGCATGTGGATATTCTGGCCATACCCGCCACGCAACGCACCAGGGGGCAGTCCAATGCAGGTTGAGGTCACATCGCGGGTCTGGAAACGCCTGCTGGATATCCGCCATGGGCAAGGCTGTCATTGCTGCGGGACATGGAGCACAGCAGAACGCGCGGCACTTGCCCTGTATGGCCCGATTGCGCGGCGTGATCTGGGGCCGGTGACGCTGGCACAGATCGGCCAATCGCTGGATGGGCGCATTGCCACTGTTACCGGCGATGCGCGCGATGTGTCTGGCCCCGATGGGCTGGCGCATTTGCACCGCCTCAGGGCCTTGGTGGATGGGGTGGTGATCGGTGTGCGCACCGCTTTGCATGATGCCCCGCGTCTGACAGTGCGGCTATGTCCGGGGCCGAACCCGGCGCGGATCGTGATTGACCCGCATGGCCGCTTGCCCGATGATGCGCCGGTGCTGCGCGCAGATGGTGCGCGCCGCTTTGTCATTCAGGCCGTGGACAAACCCCGCCCTCATGGCGTGACCGCAATTCGCCTGCATGCGCAAGACGGGCAGATTGCTCCGGCGCTGATATCTCAGGCTCTGCGCGCAGAGGGTTTGACGACAGTCCTGATCGAGGGTGGGGGGATCACGATTGCGCGTTTTCTGGAAGCGGGGCTGTTGTCGCGCCTGCATGTGGCGATTGCGCCGGTTCTGATTGGCGGCGGGCCACAGGGGCTGACATTGCCCAGCCCCTGCGCTGTGCTTGCAGATGCGTTGCGCCCTGAAACGCGCCCCTATGCGTTGGGCAGTGATGTGGTGTTTGACTGTGCGCTTACTTCCGAGGCGCGCGCGGCGCGCGCGCCGGTGCATCTGCGCGTGGCCTCCGGCTCGCGCTGACGGGCCCTTGTGCCGTTAGGGCCTGTCAGGCCGTCCGGTGGAGTGGCGCACCACCAGGGTAATCGGCAGTCTGATTTCCGCCTCGGCCTCGGGCGCGCGTTCGGTCAGGCGGCGCAGCAACAGCGCGGCTGTTTCTGTGCCAATGCTGGCGGCCGGAATATCCACCGTTGTCAGAGAGGGCGACAAATGCGCCGCCACATCCACATTGTCGATCCCGGCAAATGACATGCCACCGGGCACGGATATTCCGCGCGCCTGCGCTTCGATCATACCGCCGATCGCCAGCAGATCGGCTGTGCCGATAATCGCGCTGGGGCGGGGTACCATTTCCAGAAGCGTGGTGCAGCCGGATCGCCCGGCAGAAATCGTCAGCGGCTGTTCGCTGATCTGCGTGCGCGCCAGTGGCAGCCCCTCTTCTTGCAGCGCCGCGCGAATGCCATTCACGCGGGCTTGCTGGCGGTCATTGCTTTGCAGCCGCCCACAGATAACGCCAATGCGGCTATGGCCGATATCCAGCAGATAGCGCGCCACCAGATAGCCAGCCTGAAAGCTGTCTACGATCACGCGATCATGGCCCTCGCGGCCTTCCCACATCTGGACAATCGGAATGTTGGCGGCTTCCATCATGGCCCAGCTGGCTTGCGGGCGCTCTGCGCCCACCACGGCCAGCCCATCCACGCCATGAGAGAGAAGCTGCCCCAGCGCTGCCGCTTCGCTTGCCGGATCATATTCATGCGAGGCAATCAGCAGTTGATACCCATGCGCCGCAAAAGCGCGCTGCATTTCCTGCAGGGTGGATGAGAAGATAGGGGAATTGAGCGTGGGCACAACAACCCCGATCGTATCGGAATGGCCAGAGACCAGCGCACGCGCCTTGCGGTTCGGGACATAGCCCAAGCGGGCGGCGACCTGACGAATACGCTCTAATGTGTCGGGTTGCACCAAGGCGGGCTGTGACAAGGCGCGCGAGACGGTCGCAATGGAATGACCTGATTCCCGTGCGATGTCATTCAGGGTGGGTTTGCGGCGAAATGACAATTTTCATGCCCTTTGTGAAAATTTACATTTTGGATTTTATATTAAAAAACAAGTTTATCAAGAAATTTTCGGAAAATTCTTGACAGGATATGAGAAAATATGAAAGCGTTTACATAACAAGGGAGAGACAAATTGCCGCGCAGGGTTTCGATAGGTTTTGCCACCATCCTTGTCGTCTGCATCCTCTGGTATGCGTTGACGACTGGTTTGGGAATTATTCCGCCTGGCCGCTTTCCATCCCCGGCCGAAACATGGTCGGCGCTGATCCATCTGTCGGGTCGCGGGTATGGTGGGGGTGATCTGGCGATCCATGTCTACACCTCGCTGCGCTTGGTGGTGCTGGGCTTTTTATTCGCCATCGCCACGGGCGTGCCGCTGGGCCTGTTGATGGGCTGGAGCCGCAAGGCCGAAGCCTTCATCAACCCGATCTTCCTGATTATTCGCCCAATTCCACCCCTTGCCTGGATTCCATTGGCGATCTTGTGGCTGGGTCTGGGCGATGCCGCGAAGATGATGGTGATCTGGTTTTCGGCCTTCGTGCCCTCGGTCATCAATACCTATGCAGGGGTGCGCAATATCGACCGCCCGGTTCTGGAGGCCGCCTATATGCTGGGCATGCCCAAGGGGCGCTTTGTGACCGAAGTGCTGGTTCCCGGTGCTAGCCCCATGATCTTCACGGGCCTGCGGCTGTCTTTGCAGGCCAGCTGGACAACGCTGGTCGCGGCAGAGCTTGTTGGCGCGTTTTTCGGGATTGGCCGGGTTCTGAATGTGGCGCAGCAAGATCTGTATCCGGGGATGATCCTGGTCGGGATGATTGCCGTGGCAATTCTTGGATGGGGCACAACAAAGGCGCTTGGCATGGCCGAACAGCGGGCCTTGCGCTGGAATACGGCTGCCTTGGCGGCGAGAGGGTAAAGCGATGCAAAAGCAGATTTCATTCGCGCATTCCATCGGGCTGGGGTTTCTGGGTCTGGCTTGCTTTATTGGCCTGTGGCAGGGTTTGGCCAGCAGCGGGATTGTGCCAAGCGTCTTTCTGCCATCGCCGCTGGAAGTGTATGACCGTTTCACCACCCTTCTGGAGCGCCGTTTTGCCGGGGCAACTCTGCCGGGGCATCTGGCCGCCAGCTTTGAGCGCTTTGCCTATGGGTTTATCCTCGCGGCGCTGATTGGCATTCCGCTTGGCTTGCTGATGGGCTGGTATCAGGTGCTGGATGAGATTGTCTCGCCCCTGTTTGACGCCTTGCGCTTTGTGGCCCCGATTGCCTGGGTTCCCTTCGCGGCGCTATGGTTTGGAACAGGCATAGGCGGGCCGATCATGATCATCTTTGCAGGCGCCTTCCCGCCCTGCGTGATCAATGCCTACAGGGGCGCGAAATTCGTCGATCCGCGCCTGATAGAGGCCGCGAATATGCTGGGCACGCCCTCTCACAGGGTGATCCGTGAGGTGCTTTTGCCCTCTTCCGTGCCCTCCATCATCTCTGGCCTGCGGGTGTCTGCCGGGCTGGGCTGGCAATCGCTGGTCGGGGCCGAATTGATCGTGGCCTCTGCCGGGGTGGGCTACATGATGGTGCAGGGGCAGGCGAATGTTTCAACAACGACCGTGATGGCCGGGATGGTTGCCATCGGGCTTGTGGGCCTTGCGCTGGACAGCGCGCTGCGCCTGATCGAGCGCATCATTCAGCGCCGCCGTGGGCTGGGACAGTGACAAGAATGAAAAGGGGCGAATGAGATGGGTGTAATCCAGTTCAAGGATGTTGGCAAAATCTTTGGCCCGAAAGCCACGGGGTTCAAGGCGCTGCAAGACATCAATCTGGAAATCCGCGACAAGGAATTTGTGGCCATCGTGGGGCCATCGGGATGCGGCAAGACAACCTGCCTGCGCATGGTGGCGGGGTTTGACAATCCCACATCCGGCGAGGTTTCGGTGGACGGCACGCCCATCAAACGCCCCGGCCCCAACCGTGCAGTGGTGTTTCAGCAATTCGCGCTTTTTCCCTGGAAAACGGTCTATGACAATATTGATATGGGGTTGCGCAACCTCAATATTGCGCGGCGCGAGCGTGAAGAACGGATCGCCGATATTCTGAACCTGATGAACCTGACGCAATATGCAGGCCATTTCCCGCACCAGTTGTCAGGTGGCATGCAGCAGCGTGTCGCGATTGCGCGCGCCTATGTGCTGGATCCCGATGTGTTGCTGATGGATGAACCCTTTGGTGCGCTCGATGCCCAGACGCGCGTGGTCATGCAAGAAGAACTTGTGCGCCTTGCGCGCAAAAACCCGCGCACTGTCTTGTTCATCACCCATGCCGTGGAAGAGGCCGTCTATCTGGCCGACCGCGTGGCGATCATGACCCGCGCACCGGGGCGGATCAAAGAAGTGCTTGATATCGCTTCTATCCGCAATGCCGAGAACTGGGACAGCCATGAGAAGATCGAGGATGTCATGGACTTGGAGAGTTTCGTGCATCTGCGCACACATATCTGGCGCAGCCTGCGCGAGGAAAAGGCAGCTCAACACGCTTGAGACTGACAATGACCACCAGAGGAGGAAAGACCCTATGAAGCTATCATTCAAGGCCCTTGCCCTTGCGACAGCCGCAAGCTTTGCAACCATCGCGCCCGCGCAATCGCAAGATCTGACGCCGATCAACCTCAGCTATCAGCCCGCGCTATATTGGGCGCTGCCTTTCTATCTGGCCACGGAATTCGGCTGGTGGGCGGAAGTGGGCCTTGATCCCAGCTTCACCACCTTCCCGGCCGGTGCGCCCCAGATTGCGGCCGCACAGGCAAATGACTGGGATGTGGGTGGCACAGGCTCTGTTCCTGCTGTGCTTGGGGCCGCGCGTTTTGGCCTGCAAACCATCGGTCTGACAAATGATGAAAGCGCGGGCAATGCGCTCATGGCGACCAATGACGCGATTGAGGGGTTCCGCGCCAATCCCGAAAGCATCCGGGGCCAGCGCATCTTGCTGACAACCAACTCCACCGTGGATTTTGCGACCCAGTCCTGTCTGGAGCAGTGGGGGCTAAGCCAGACTGATGTCGAATATATCAACCTTGGTCAGGCACAGATCATCACGGGCATTATTGCGGGCGAAGCAAGCCTTGCCGGGGTTTGGGCACCCAATACCTATACGTTGCAAGAGCGTGCGAATAGCGATTACCTGTGCTCTGGCGCAGATGCGGGCGCGATTGTTCCCGGTGCGCTGGTTGTGCGTCCGGGCTTTGCCGAAGAACACCCCGATCGCGTGGCGCGCGTGCTTGCCGCCTTCTTGCGCGGTGTCGTCTGGGCCAAGGAAAACCCTGAAGAAGCCCGCCGTCATCTCGTAGATTTCTACTCCGAAGGCGGGGTGGAGATTTCGGATGCGGCTGTGAATGCAGAGTTTGAATTGCGCCCGACCTTCCCGCTGGAAGAGCAGCTTGCACTGCTCGATCGCAGTGGGGGCGACAGCCAGGTTGACCAGTGGCTCAGCGCGATTGGCGATTTCATGACCTCTGTTGGCACAACGGAATCCACCCCGGTGGCGGCGGATTACATCAACCCGACATTCATGCAGATGGTCATGGATGATCCGGAGTTGCGGGCTTTCGCCAATAACGAATGATCAAGATAACGCCTGCCGCCCGCCCATAGGGCGGCAGGCATAACCCCAAGGAATGAGAACACAGAGATGGCGATCACCTATCTGAAGAAAGCTGCAAAAACGCCGGAAACCGAATCTGCCCATGCGCAGCAGGTTGTGTCTGAAATGCTGTCCCGGATTGAAACCGAGGGCGAGGCGGCGGTGCGTGACTACGCGCTCAAGCTGGACAAATGGGGCGGGGAGATTGTCGTCACACGCGCGGAAATGGATGCGCGCGCAGCTGAAGTCCCCGATCAGGTGAAAGAAGATATCGCCTTTGCAGTGGAACAGGTGCGCGCCTTCGCGCTGGCGCAGCGCGCCTCTGTGCAAGATTTTCAGATGACAATGCCCTCTGGCCTGACGGCCGGGCAAATATGGATGCCCTGCAATGTGGCGGGCTGCTATGTGCCAACAGGGCGGTATGCACATATTGCCTCTGCTGTGATGTCGGTGGCGACAGCCAAAGCGGCAGGCGTGGGCACTGTGATCGCCTGTTCCACGCCCTTCCGGGGCGGGGCGATGCACCCCTATGTTCTTTATGCGATGCGAGAGGCCGGTGCGGATATCGTCCTTACCCTTGGCGGTGTGCAGGCGATTGCGACAATGGCTTACGGGCTGTTCACCGGCAAACAGGCCGATGTGATCGTCGGCCCCGGCAATAAATTCGTGGCCGAAGCCAAGCGCATGTTGTTTGGCAAAGTGGGGATTGATGTATTCGCCGGCCCGTCAGAGATTGGCATTCTGGCCGATAAAACTGCCGATCCAGAGATTGTGGCAGTCGATCTGGTGGGACAGGCCGAACATGGGCACGAATCCCCCGCATGGCTGTTTACAGATGACAAGGCTTTGGCCGAACAGGTTATGGCGCGCGTGCCCGAACTGATTGCAACCTTGCCTGAACCCGCGCGAGAGGCCGCAGATGCCGCATGGCGGGATTACGGCGAAGTGGTGCTGTGCGATACGCGCGAAGAGCTGGTTAAAGTGTCGGATGACTACGCGTCAGAGCATCTGGAAGTGCATTGCGCCGATCTGGAATGGTGGCGCGCCAATCTGACCAATTACGGCTCGCTGTTTGTGGGCGAGGAAACGACTGTGGCTTATGGCGATAAATGCTCTGGCCCCAATCACATCCTGCCCACCAAATACGCGGCGCGCTATTCTGCCGGGCTGTCGGTGCATAAATTCCTCAAGCCGTTGACATGGCAGCAGGCCGACCGCGCGGCCAGCAAGGAACTGGCAATCCGCACGGCCCGGATTTCGCGGCTGGAAGGGATGGAAGCCCATGCCCGCACGGCAGATGTGCGGATGGCAAAATACTATCCCGGCCATAACGCCGATCTGGGCGCGCGTGTGGAATCGGTCTGAACCATGGGGCCGCTGCCTGATCTGGGGCGACCGCCTGAAATTCCGGCCAGCGCCATGGCGACAGCCATGGCGCTGCTGGAAACGGGCCGCCTGCACCGCTACGGCGAGGTTGCCACCACAGGCGGGCTGGTGGCGCAGTTGGAGCGCGCTTTTGCGCGCCTGATGGGCCGTTCCTATGCGGTGGCTGTCAATTCCTGTGGCGCGGCCCTGTTTCTGGCGCTCCGCGCGGCAGGGGTGCGCCCCGGTGATCCCGTGTTGATGAATGCTTTCACCCTTGGCCCTGTGCCCGGCGCGCTGGATCATGTTGGCGCGCGCCCTGTGCTGGTGGAAATAACGCCCGATCTGACCATTGATCTGGAGGATCTGCGCGCCAAGGCCAAGGCCAGTGGCGCGCGCGTGCTGATGCTCTCGCATATGCGCGGGCATCTGTGCGATTTGCGCGCGCTCTCGGCGCTATGTTGCGACTTGGGCGTCAGCGTGATCGAGGATTGTGCGCATACTCTGGGCGCATCCTGGGACGGGCAGCAGGCGGGCACATTCGGGCTGGCGGGCTGTTTCAGCTTTCAATCGGGCAAGCATGTGAACACGGGCGAGGGGGGCATGCTGGTAACGGATGATCCCGATATCGCCGCGCAAGCAATCCTGCATTCGGGCAGCTATATGCTTTATGGCCAGAATGGCACTGTGCCCCCGGCAGAGGTGATGGAACGCTGGCGCGGGCGCTGCGGGAATTATTCGCTGCGCATGTCGGAACTGGTGGCCGCCCTTGCCTTGCCGCAACTGCCCCTTCTGCCCGCGCGGGTGGCAGATTGGAACGCAAGCCACGATCATATCGCCGCACGGCTGGCGCAGGCGGAAGGGTTTGTTTTGCCGCACCGCCCCAAGGCCGAGAGCTATGCCCAAAGCTCGCTGCAATTTCGTTTGCCGGGCTGGCCTTTGGAACAGATGCGCGCCTTTGTGCAGGCGGCGCGCGCGGCAGGTGTCTGGGTGAAATGGTTCGGATCGGAACAGCCCGAAGGCTACAGCTCCAACCCCGCGCAATGGCATGGCGCACAAGCGGCAGACGTGCCGTGCGCCTGCCAGATACAGGCCACATTGTGCGATATCCGCTTGCCGCTTGGGCTAAGCCCGCAAGAGTGTGACGCGGTTGCAGATACGCTGATTGCCACAGCCAGCGCGACCAGAAAGGCCCACCATGCCCCGGCTTGATACGCTCTTTGATCTGACAGGCCGCAGCGCGCTGGTGACAGGCGGCAATTCCGGCATTGGCCTTGCAATGGCGCGCGCCTTGGGGCTGCAAGGGGCAAGCCTGCATCTGGCCGCGCGCGACAGTGCGAAATTGCTGGCCGCGTGCGATGATCTGGCGCGCGATGGCGTTGCCGCACAGGCTCATCCCACCGATCTGGCCGATCCTGCCGGGCTGGCCGCATTGGCACAGGCCACGGGCGGGGTGGATATCATCATCAATGCGGCAGGGGTGAACCTGCGCCAACCCTATGCCCAAGTCACGCCAGAGGCGTTTGACCTGCATATGGCGCTGCATCTGCGCGCGCCGTTTTTGCTGGTGCAGCATCTGGCCCCGCAGATGATCGCGCGGGGTTGGGGGCGGGTGCTTAATCTGGCCTCGTTGCAATCGCAGCGCGCTTTTGCCAATTCAGCACCTTACGGCGCGGCAAAAGGCGGTGTGGTGCAACTAACGCGCGCCATGGCACAGGAATTTTCCGCCCATGGCATAACCTGCAACGCCATTGCGCCGGGGTTTTTCCCCACCCCCCTCACGGCGCCCGTTTTCAATGACGAGGCCCTTGCCGCCGCCAATGCTGCGCGCACCGCGATTGGGCGCAACGGGGCGTTGGAGGATCTTTATGGCGCGACTGTCTTTCTGTGTTCGGATGCCGCCGCCTATATCACTGGCCAGACGCTATATGTCGATGGCGGGTTTACTGCAAAATAAGGAATACCCATGCGCGCGCTTGTCTATACTGGCCGGAACAAGATGATCGTCAGCGAACAGCCCAAGCCCCAGCCTGCGCCGGGCGAGGTGCTGGTGGCGGTGCATGCCGTGGGCATTTGCGGCTCTGACATGCACGCCTATCACGGCTATGATGATCGCCGCCCCCCGCCTTTGGTTCTGGGGCATGAGGCGGCGGGGCTGATCGCCTCTGGCCCGCGCAAGGGCGCGGCGGTTGCCATCAACCCGCTGGTGGTTGACCCCGATTGCCCGGTGGTGCGGGCCGGGCGGCCGCATCTGTCGCCCACGCGCGCCATCATCTCCATGCCGCCGCGTCCAGGGGCATTTGCTGAATATGTGACGATTCCAGAGCGCAATATTCTGCCCGTCCCCTCTGACCTAAGCCTGAGCCACGCCGCGCTGAGCGAGCCTGTGGCCGTTTCCTGGCACGCCATGCGTATCGGGCTGGAGCGGTTGAACATGCAAAATCCGCTTGTGCTGGTGCAAGGGGGCGGTGCGATTGGTGTGGCGGCAGCGCTGGTTGCACGGCTGATGGGGGCGGCGCGGATTGATCTGGCCGAACCCCATGCAGGGCGGCGCGCGATGGTCGCGCAAGAGCCGGGGATCACGGCCTTTGATCCCACAACCGAAGATCCCGGTGACAGCGCCTATGATCTGATCATAGATGCCGTGGGCGCAGTGGCCACGCGGCAGGCGGCATCACGGCTGGTGCGGCCCGGTGGGGTGATCGTGCATGTGGGGCTTTTGCCGGGGCAAGAGGGCTATGATATCCGCCGCATCACGCTTCAGGAAATCACGGTCACTGGCAGCTATTGCTACACGCCCGAAGATTTTGCCGCCTCTTTGGCGGCCTTGGGGGCGGGCCAGTTGGGGGCCTTGGGCTGGGTTGAAATGCGCCCGCTATTCACTGGCCCCCAAGCCTTTGCCGATCTGGATGCCGGGCGTGTGAATGCCGCAAAGATCGTGCTGGAAGTGGATCACACTTCGGCTTGATAATGCAGATGGGCGGAATTGACCCAGGAATGGCGCAATTCCAGCGGCGTATCTGAATAATCCAGCGCCACACGGCGGATATGCAAAACCGGCGCGCCTATGGGCAAACCGAGTTCTGCCGCACAGTCCCCTTCGGCGCTTGTGGCGGTAACCTGTTCGCGCGCGCGGTGAACCGTGGCCGCGAAATCCGTCTGATACAGTTGATACAGCGTATTTGGCAGCGCTTGGGGATGGGTTTCCAGCGCGCCGAAACGTGCGGCATCCAGAAGGATATGCTCATAGATGATGGGGGTTCCATCGCCTTCGCGCACGCGGGTGATGCAAATAACCTCTGCGCCTGCCTCCAGCCCCAGTGCCGCCGCTTCTGCCGCGCTGGCCGCGCGGCGCGCGCGTGCCAGCACGCGGCTTTCAGGGCGCAATGTGGTGCCATCGGCGCGGCGCAGATTGAAAAAGCGAAACAGCACCGCGTCGCTGTCATGGCTGGCAACCACAGTGCCCTTGCCTTGGCGGCGCACCACCACCCCTTCGGCGGCCATATCCAGCAAAGCCTTGCGCAGCGTGCCCACGGCAACGCCGTAATCTTCGGCCAGCCGGGTTTCTGGCGGCAGATAGGTGCCGGGCGACCATTCGCCCGCCTCGATCCGCGCCATCATCAGATCGCGCAACTGGCGGTGCAGGGGCTGTGCAACAGGGCGCAAGGGCTGCGAGATTTCGGTCATCATCTGGCTTTCTGTCTGGGCTGGCCGGAAGGGGCATTGACATAGCTATAACATATAAACTATACAGTTTTCAACACGGCACTTGCAGGAGCCTTAGCATGAGCACAGTCCCACTCTCCGTCAATGCAGCCCGCGCCCTTGTGCAGGATGTGTTTTGCGGATGTGGCATGCCAGAGGCGCTGGCCGCACCCGCAGCCGCAGCGCTGGTGCTGGCAGAGCAAGAGGGCCTGCCCTCGCATGGTCTGGCGCGGGTTCCGTTTTACGCAGCCCAGATGCAGGCAGGCAAGGTTGTGGCTGATGCCGCGCCAAGCGTGGTGCGCGATGGTGCTGTGATCCGGGTGGATGCGGGCTTTGGGCTGGCATTCGCCGCGATAGAGGCAGGGGCGCAGGCCGCGCAGGATGTTGTGCGCGATCTGGGCGTGGCGGTGGTCAGCGTTACGCATTCGCACCATTTCGGGGTTGCAGGGCAGGCAGTAGAGCCGTTTGCGCGCCAAGGGCTGATTGCGCTGGCGCTGGCCAATGCGCCCGCGGCCATGGCCCCTTGGGGCGGCAACCGTGCGCTGTATGGCACCAACCCCATCGCCTTTGCCGCGCCGCGCCTGCAGGGTGACCCGCTGTTGATTGATCTCTCGCTGAGCCATGTGGCACGGGGCAAGGTGATGCTGGCGCAAAAATCCGGCCAGCCCATTCCCGAAGGTTGGGCGCTGGATGCGGCGGGCCACCCCACCACAGATGCCGATGCCGCCATGGCGGGCACAATGCTGCCTTCTGGCGGGGCCAAGGGGGCGGCGCTGGCGCTGATGGTGGAATTGCTGACAGCCGGGCTGGCAGGGGCGAATTTCGCGTATCAGGCAAGCTCGCTTTTCGACGATAAAGGCCCGGCACCCGATCTGGCGCATTTTATTCTGGTGCTGGATCCTGCGCGCTTTGCGCCGGGATTTACCGACCGCGCAGAAGCGATGTTCGCCGCAATAGAGGCGCAAGAGGGCGCACGCCTGCCCGGCGCGCGGCGCATGTCAGAGCGCGCGGCACGCGCGCAACAGATCGAGATATCGCAAGCGCTGCATGATACGCTGACGGGCCTTGCCCGCAGCTGAACCCAAGTTGAAACCAAAGGGAGAGACAAGACCATGACTGCAAACACCCACCCGCAATTGCTTGTCCATGACAAGGCCGACAATGTCGGTGTTGTCGTGGTAGAAGGGCTGACCGCCGGCACGGATATGCTGTGCGTATGCACCGAGGATAACTCTGATTTTCGCCTGACAGCGAAAGCTGATATTCCCATCGGCCATAAAGTGGCGCTGGCGGCGCTGAAAGAGGGCGATACCGTCATCAAATATGGCGAGGATATCGGCAAGATGGTGGGCAGCGCCGAAATTGGCGGCCATGTCCATACCCACAATATGAAAACCAAGCGCTGGTAAGGGGGAACAAAGAATGGCTTTTGATTTCACACAAGAAACCGTCAAGGCATGGCGCCGTGAAAATGGCCGTGTCGGCGTGCGCAACCATGTGCTGATCCTGCCGGTGGATGATATTTCCAATGCGGCCTGCGAGGCTGTGGCCAATAACGTAAAAGGCACAATGGCGATTCCGCATGCCTACGGGCGTTTGCAGTTTGGTGAAGATCTCGATCTGCATTTCCGCACCATCATCGGAACGGGCGCTAACCCCAATGTCGCCGCTGTTGTGGTGATCGGGATTGAGCCCGAATGGACAAAGATCATCGTCGATGGCATTGCAAAAACCGGCAAACCCGTCGAGGGCTTCTGGATTGAGCAGAATGGCGATTTTGAAACCATCCGCCGGGCCAGCTGGAAGGCCAAGGAATATGTCCATTGGGCATCAGAGCTGCAAAAGGAAGATTGCCCGCTGACAGATTTGTGGGTCTCTACCAAGTGCGGCGAATCCGATACCACCACGGGCTTGTCCTCTTGTCCGACTGTGGGCAATATGTATGACAAGCTGTTGCCGCATGGCCTCTATGGCGTGTTCGGGGAAACCTCGGAAATCACGGGCGCGGAACATATCTGCGTCAAGCGTGCGGCATCGCCCGAAGTGGGCGAGAAGTTCATGAAAACATGGAAATCCTATCAGGATGACGTGATCGAACAGTTCAAAACATCTGACCTGTCCGACAGCCAGCCCACCAAGGGCAACATTCTGGGCGGCCTGTCCACGATCGAGGAAAAGGCATTGGGCAATCTGGAAAAGATTGGCCGCACCTCGACCTATATTGATGTTCTGGAACCTGCTGAAGCCCCTGAAAAGGGCCGGGGCCTGTATTTCATGGATACATCTTCGGCGGCGGCGGAATGTGTGACGCTGATGGCGGCTGCGGGCTATGTGATCCATACCTTCCCCACAGGGCAGGGCAATGTTGTGGGCAACCCGATTGTTCCGGTCATCAAAATCTCTGGCAACCCGCGCACCCTGCGCACCATGTCAGAGCATATCGATGTGGATGTGACAGGCGTTTTGCGCCGTGACATGACCATTGATCAGGCAGGTGATGCGCTGATTGAAATGATCAAGCGTACCGCCAATGGCCGCCTGACAGCCGCTGAGGCGCTGGGGCATCGGGAATTCTCGATGACAAAGCTCTATCGCTCGGCTTGATTTGGCCTTACGCAACACCGGGGGCGGGCGACTTGCCCGCCCCTTTGCTATCTGACTGCCCCTTTCCTATCTGACCGAGGACGCCATGACCCGCCTAGACCAATTCCGCGCATGGGGTGCGCCACTGCTGCCGGGGCTGATGCTGGCTGCGACAATTGCCGCCGCATCTGCCTTTCTGGGGGCGCATTATGGGGCGCCGGTGATGCTGTTTGCGCTTTTGCTGGGCATGGCGTTCAATTTCCTGCACGAAGATGGCCCCTGCCGCGCCGGTGTGGAATTTGGCGCGAAATTCATTTTGCGGCTGGGTGTGGGGTTATTGGGCATTCGCATCGCAATGGATGATATCGCCCAGATCGGGCTTGTTGGCGCAGCCGTGCTGATGGGGCTGATCGCGTTGACCATTGGCACGGGGTTTCTGGCGGCCCCTTTGTTCCGCCGCCAATGGCGTTTTGCGCTGCTGACGGGCGGGGCAGTTGCAATTTGCGGGGCATCGGCGGCGCTGGCCATTGCCGCCGTGATCCCGCCCAATGACAAGACAGAGCGCAACACGCTTTTTACTGTCATGGCGGTAACTGCGCTGTCTACGGTGGCGATGGTGGCATATCCGCTGCTGTTCCAGATGCTTGGATTTAGCGAATTGCAGCAGGGCTTTCTGATCGGCGCCACGATTCATGATGTGGCGCAGGTGGTGGGGGCGGGGTTTTCCGTATCCGATACCGCCGGAGAGATGGCCACGATCACCAAACTCTTTCGGGTGGCCATGCTGCCTGTGGTGCTGGTGACGATTGTGCTGGTGCTACGCGTGGCCGGGCCGGGGCAAGAGGCTGGCAAAGGCAAAATCCCGCTTTTGCCGTGGTTTATGGTGCTGTTTCTGGGGCTTGTCGCTTTGGGCAGCGTGGTGGAACTTCCGGGCGCTTTGGTGGCTCAAGTGGACACGATTTCGCGCGCCTGCCTGATTACGGCCATTGCTGCGCTGGGGGTGAAAACCTCTATCAAGGCGCTGACAGCCGTGGGCGGGGGGCATTTGGCGATTGTGGTGATAGAGACAGTTGTTCTGCTTGCCTTGGCAACTGCGGCGCTGTTGTGGCTGGATCTGATATAACCGGCCTCTGCCGTCGGATCAGGTGCTCACCCCGCCGCGCGCCTTGTGCAGGCGTTCTGCGCTGACGGCAACGCGCATCTGGGCGCCCATGATGTCCATCAGCACCCAGACCCGCTGGTCGGGCGCAATGGAGTCGATGGTTGCCACAAGTTCCGCGAAGGGGCCAGACCGCAGGGTGACCATGTCACCCGGCGCAAGGCGTGCATGGGCTTGCAATTTGCCAGAGGGATCACAACTTAGTTGCAACTGCTGGATCAACCCGGCAGGCACTTCGGTTGGCTGGGGGCCAAGGCTGACAAGCCGTGTGACCCCGAGTGTCGAATTCACCGACCGCCACCCCCCTTGCCGCATATCCAGCGCAACAAATATGTAACCGGGAAACAGAGGCCGCAACTGGGTGACAAACACGCCGCGTAAGCGCCGTGTCTCTTCGATCATGGGCAGGAATGTGGCAAAGCCCTGCTGCGCAAGATTGCGTTTGGCAATGCGGTAGCTGTTGGGCTTTAGCTGCGCCAGGAACCACTTTGCGCCATCGTGATCATCAGACATGCTCGACCCTCTCTGCCCTTTGATGGATATGTTCTAAAATGAGCGGTATCAATATCAAAAGTTGTAAAAAGAAGATAAAGATGGGCGTATTGCCCCCTGCTGCCAGATATCAGGGCAGCGAAACTTTGAAGGCGTGACACCAGATCGCGGCACGCAAGCTGTTTTCCGGCGGTAATATTGCGCTAGATATGGAACAGGGCGGCGCTTTGGCGCGGCCTTGTGTGGGTGGCTCGGAACAGGAGTGATTGCAGGATATGACACGCAAGCGCGCCCTTGCTCTTTTTGCCCTGCTTGGCCTTGTGGGGGTGATTGGCGCGGCCTTGGTGTTCCGGCCCTTCGATCCGGCAGAGATATCCCTTGCCCCAGACGCGCAAGCTGATTGGATGGCTGCCCTGGCCGGGCAAGACGGCGCGGGGTTCGCGCGCCCGTCCGGGGATTGGGCCTTGCGCCTGCCAGATGATCACGCCGCGCACCCGGCGCAGCGTTCGGAACTCTGGCAGATGTCGGCGCAGGTGCAGGGGCCGGATCTGGCACCGATTTCCGTGCAGTTTTCAATATTGCGCCAAGGTGTCACCCCGCCCGCAGATGCCGCAGGCGGTAGCATCTGGGATCTGCGCGATCTCTATCGCGCCCATGTGATTACGTCGGGTTACCAAGGCGCGCAGGGGCAGGCTGAAGAACGTTTCGCGCGCGGCTTTGCCGGGGTGGCCGGTTATGACAACGATCTGCAGGAATTGCGGCTGGATGACTGGGCCTTGCGCTTTGGCGATGATACTGGCGCAACGCCTTGGCAATTTGCTGCAACCGCGGGGGAAATGCAGGTCGCGCTAGAGTTTGAGGGCCTCAAACCCCCGCTGCCGCTTGTGGCCCCGGATGCGCCCTTTCGCGGCTATGCGGTGTCGCGGCTGGGTGTTACCGGCACAATCACCACGCCAGAGGGGGCCATGCCGGTAACTGGCCTTGCATGGTTCGATCATGTCTGGGGGGAATTGCCCTTGCCGGGGGCGGCGCCTGTGGTGTCAGACAGGTTGCTGGTGCAGCTTGATACAGGCGATGATCTGGTGCTGATTACCTCGCGCCGGCGTGATGGGCAGGGCAGCCCCACGGTTGATGCCGTCATGATCGGCGCAGATGGTCACGCCAGCCAGATCAATGCGCAGCGCGCAGAGCTGGAATTCCTGCGCCTGTGGCAGGGAGAGCTGGGAATTTGGCCAATAGAATGGCAGATAACCTTGGATGACACGCTGGACTTGACAGTTTCGCCGGTATGGGATGCACAGGAATACGCCTTTGCAACCCCTGTCTGGTCTGGTCTGGTGACAGTCGCGGGGGTTCATAACGGCCAGCCGGTGCGCGGCACAGGGCTTTTGCAATTGGCACAAGGCGGGATGTGAGCATGCGGATAGGGCAGCGCAGTATCTGGATTGGGGCGGGCCTGTTGGGGGTGGCGCTGTCGCTCTGGGCTGCGTTTGGGCCGCTCTTGCGTGGCACGCCCGATCCTGACAGGTTCCGCTCGCCTCTGGGAGAGGTGCAGGCCACCCCGCAGCGCCCCGGCAACCCGGAAGCGGGGTTTTCCGCGCTTGTGAACCAGCCCTATGTCAGTTGCGGAATGCCCTATTCCGCCTATCGCCGGGTGGCCCCCGAAACCAGCCCTGATCTGCTGTTGCCGGGGCGCGCGGGGCGCAATGCCGAATTGCCCTATTTCCTGACAGCGCATGTGAATGCGGATGGGGTGGAAATCGTCTCCAACAACTGTCTTGTGTGCCATGCTGCGCGCTTGGGCGATGAGATTGTCATCGGCTTGGGCGATGCCTTTGCCGATTTCACCGAAGACCCCCGCCAGCTTGTGACGCAAACGGGCCGCTTTGTACAAACCCAGAGTGATGGCGCGGCCTGGGCGCATTGGGCCGACCGGATAGAGGGGATTGCGCCCTATATTCAGACGCGCACCTTGGGCATGAACCCCGCCACCAATCTGAGTTGGGCACTTATGGCGCATCGTGACCCCCGCACAATGGCCTGGTCGCCAACCCCGCTGATTGATCCCCCCCCGCGCGATCCTGTGCCCCTGCGCACGCCGCCCTGGTGGTGGATGGGCAAGAAAAACGCCATGTTTTATACCACCATCGGGCGGGGGGATCATTCGCGCTATATGCTGTTTGCCTCGCTTCTCTGCGCCGACAGCGTGGCAGAGCTGGAAGAGATCGACCAATTTGCACCCGATATCCGCGCCTATCTTGCAAGCCTTGAAGCGCCCGCCTTTCCCTATCCGATTGATGCGGGCTTGGCCGAACAGGGGCAGGCGCTGTTCACGCGCCATTGTGCGGCCTGTCACGGAACCTATGGCGAGGCGCCGGGCTATCCAAACCGGGTAATCGGGCTGGACGAGATCGGGACAGACCCGCTTTATGCCCGCTCCATGACCGATGGCAGCCTTGATCGCTTTTTTGACTGGGTGGAACGCTCTCCTCATGGGGGAACCGTGCGCGCAGCCCCGGCCGAGGGGTATATCGCGCCGCCGCTGGATGGGATATGGGCCGTTGCGCCCTATTTCCACAATGGCGCCGTGCCCAGTCTGGCAGCTGTGCTTGACAGCCGTTTGCGCCCGCAATTCTGGCGCCATGTCACACCGCGCGCCTATGATCCTGCGGTGCTGGGGTGGCAGTTCGAGGTGCTGGAAACGGGCAAGGCGGGTGCGGCCAGCGCTGCAGAGCGTGCGGCGATTTATGACACCACCTTGCCGGGCTATGGCAAGGATGGGCATAGCTATAGCGATGATCTGACTGATGATGAGCGCGCGGCCTTGCTGGAATACCTCAAATCCCTGTAGCAACGCGCAAGACGGGCCATTTCGGCCCTTTTGCGCGTTTCGGCCTTGTCCGCGCAGGCACCAGCGCTTTGCGTGCAGCCTGTTTGCCTGCAAGCCAGCCCCCAGGCGCTTGAGGAATCGCCAGCAGAAATCGGGCCTTTTCTGCCGCCATGCGCGCGCTATATCTCGCTCACCCCTCAGCGAAAGGTGCGCCATGTTCCAAACCCGCCGATCCTTTGTTCTGGGCGCTATGGCGCTTGCAGGCTGCGCGCGTGTCCCCGCATCGCCCACAGGGCCAGTCGCCCCGATCACGCTGGAAAGCGCCTTTGTTGGCCGGGCCGTGGGGGCCGGGGTGTTCCGTATCAGCCTGACAGGGGGCACACGGCGCTTTCAAGCGCGGCTGGATGGGCGGCTGGATGGGGACAGGCTAACGGTGGTGGAAGATTTCTTTTATGATGACGGCGAAGAAAACCGCCTGACATGGATTTTTGACCGCGCAGGCCCCGGACGCTGGACAGGGCGGCGCGAAGATACTGTTGGCGTTGCGCAGGTGGTCGAGACCGGGCGCGATATTCGCCTGTCTTATCTGGCAGATTTCCGCTCTGGCGCAGATGTGACGCGGCTGGGCTTTGAAGATGTGATCTATTTCGGGCCTGACGGGCGGGTGATCAATGATGCCATTGTCACGCGCTGGGGGCTGCCTGTGGCGCGGGTGCGTTTTGAAATGGTGCGCGTCTGAGGGGGCTGCGGCCGAACTATCAGTGCGCCCTGACGGGGGGGTGTGTCTGGCCCTATATGGTCTGGCCCTCTACGCGCGGGCGCAGGGTGCGCGCCAGAATAAGCAGCATGATTGCGATATTCAGGGCGTTCCACATAATCCCGTTCAGGAATGCAAGCTGGTAAGAGCCTGTTAGATCATGTATCCAGCCCGACATCCATCCGCCCAGCGCCATGCCAAGAATTGTTGCCATGATCACAAAACCCACCCGCGCCCCCGCTTCGCGCGCGGGCATGTATTCGCGCACGATCAGGGCATAGGCAGGCACGATACCCCCTTGCGCCAGCCCGAAGACAAGACTGACAACATAAAGCGAGGCCAGGCCCCCCGCTGGCAAATACAAAAACAGCGCAATCATCTGCAGCACAGAGCCGATCAGCAATGTCATCACACCTCCCAGCCGATCTGCCAGAAGCCCTGAAACCAGCCGCGACACAACCCCGCCCATAAGCATCAGCGACAGCATCTCTGCCCCCACAGCCGGGCCATAGCCCCGATCGACGCACAGGGCCACGATATGCACCTGCGGCATGGACATGGCCACGCAGCACCCCAGGCCCGCCAGCGCCAGCAGCCAGGCAAGGGCGCGCGGGGACAGCCCGCTTTTTGCGCGATTGGCCGCCGAAAAACCGGCGGCGGCGGTCATGGTCTGCTCTGGCACGCGGCGGCGCAGCAGCAATGACAGCGGGATGACCAGCGCCGTCACGATCAGCGCCAGCGCCAGACAGACAGCCCGCCAGCCATGATCGGCCAGCACCCCCGCCAGCAGCATGGGCCAGATCGCCCCGGACAGGTAGTTGCCCGACGCCACAATGGCGACGGCAATCCCGCGCCTGCGTTCAAACCAGTGCGAGATATCCGCGATCAGCGGCCCGAAGCTGGCCGCCGATCCAAGGCCAATCAGCACATGAACCGCAGAAAGGATCATCACCGAGGGGCTGGACGCAGCCACGAGATAGCCCAGCGCCGATATCAGGCTGGCCCCGATCAGCGCGATCGTTATGCCAAACCTGTCCACCGCGCGCCCGATCAGAAGGTTGCCAAGGGCAAAGCCAAGCATTGTCAGCGTATACGGCAAAGAGGAGTCCGCCCGCGATACACCGAATTCCGCCTGCACGGCTGGCATGATCACGATGACAGACCACATTCCCACATTGCCAATAGTGGCAATTGCCAAAGTGGCCACCAGCCTCAGCCACGAATAGCGGCTGTCAAAAACAAGCTGTTCTGGCATGCCAGACCTCCGGCAAAATGATGGTGCGGGCGGGGGATGGGCGCTTTTTCCCCATGGTGTAGGGCATGGCGCAACGATTGCGTGATCTGGCAAGATATTCAAGCCCCGTCCGGCATTCTTGGACATGCCGAGATATTGAGCACTCTCAATATGCTCAATATGCGCGAAAGGTGATCTGCCCCGGTGGCAGGGCAGATCGCCCGGTATTGCCCTTGTTCTTGCGCCGGATTTTCCCCATGGTTCGCGCAATAACCAGAGGCAGCCCATGCAGACCCTTGCCGAACTTACGTTTTTCAATGACATGCAAACGCTGTGGGCCGCGATTTTTGCGGTGTTTCTGGTGGGCCTGTCAAAGGGCGGGCTTGGGGGTGCTTTTGCGCTGATGGGCGTGCCCATCCTGTCGCTGGTCATGCCGCCGTTGCAGGCAGCGGCGCTGCTATTGCCGCTTTTGCTGATGATGGATGCCATAAGCGTCTGGGCATGGCGGGGCTGGCTGGATCGTGCAACGCTGTGGCATTTGCTGCCGGGGGCCTTTGTGGGCATTACCATCGGCGCGCTTGCAGCTGCGGTAACATCCGAGGCAATGGTGCGCTTGCTTGTCGGGCTGGTGGCCTTGGGCTTTGTGGCAAAGATGGCCTTTGCGCGTGATCGATCGGTGGCGCGCGGCCAAGGGCGGGTGCGCGGCGGGTTCTGGGGCGCGGTTGCGGGCTTTACCAGCTTTGTGGCCCATGCGGGCGGGCCGCCCTTTCAGGTGTATGTGCTGCCGCTGAAATTTGATCCCCGCCTGTATACGGGAACCAGCGTTGTGTTCTTTGCGCTGGTCAATATCATCAAGGTTGTGCCCTATGCCGCCTTGGGCAATTTCGACAGCCGGGTTTTGGTATCGGCGGCAGTGATGTTGCCTTTGGCGGCGGTTTCTACGCTGATGGGGGCGATGATCATCAAGCGCGTGAATGCGCGGGTGTTTTACCCCTTCATGTATGCGATGATTGTGCTTGTGGGGATCAAATTGGTCTGGGATGGGGTGGCGGCTTTCTGGTAGCGCCCCCCACCGCCACGCGCGGAGGGGGGCAATCTGTTACAGTGCCGCCAAGGCTTTGGCCACAGCCGCGCCCAGCCGCTCTGTCTTGCGGCCCAGCAGCTGTGAGAGCGTGCCGCTATCGTCTGACAGCCAGCCTTGGGCGGCTTTCAGATCCACATCAACCAGCACATGCGCAAAGCCTGCAGGCAGGCCCACGCTTTCCAATATGCCTTGATAAACTTCGGCAGGCAGATCGTTATAGGGCAGGGGCTTGCCTGTCTGGCGTGATATTTCTGCGGCAAGTTCGGCAAGGGTAAAGCCTTCATCGCCTGCCAGCTCATAGGTTTTGCCTGTATGCGCTGCGTCTGCCGCGACAATGGCCAGCGCTTCGGCGTAATCCTTGCGGGTGGCCGGGGTGAAGCGCGCCTCTCCGGCGGAGCCGATCACGGCGCCCGCGCCAATGGCCGCGCCGATATTGGCCGTCCAGTTTTCGGTGTACCAGCTGTTGCGCAAGATCGTGGCGGGCAGGCCGGATTGCGCAATGATCTCTTCTGTCGCGCGATGGTCTGCGGCGATAAGCAGGGGCGAGCGATCTGCCTTCAGGATCGAGGTATAAAGAATGCGCTGCACGCCTGCGGCCTTGGCGGCAGCAATCACATTGCGGTGCTGGCCCAAACGATCATTGAAATCGCTGGAGGAAATCAAAACCAGCGTTGTCACCCCGTCCAGAGCGGCGCGCATGCCTTCTGGCTGCGTGTAATCAAAGGCGCGGGCGGTGACACCCAGATCGGCCACGCGCGCCGGGCCGCGGGCCAGCGCGATGATATGGGCCGGGTCTGTCAGAGTTTTAAGATGCGTGATGGCAAGGCGGCCAAGCTGGCCGCTGGCCCCGGTAATGGCGATTGTCATGTTCTTTGCTCCTGCAACTTGTGTTGACGGAATGCAGATAACGGAATACTTACAAAAAAGAAGTACACACAAAAATGTAAGTATAAAAATGTCTGAGAACGCGCTGAAAGATTTTGCCCCCGATGTGCTGAATGACAAATGCCCCTCGCGGCAGGTGTTGAACCATGTCACCAGCCGCTGGGGTGTTCTGGCGTTGATTGTGCTGCAAGATGGCACGCAGCGTTTCAGCGCGCTGCGCCGCCGTATTGGCGGTGTGTCAGAGCGGATGCTTGCCCAAACCCTGCGCCTGCTGGAAGAAGATGGGTTCATCCTGCGCCGCGCCTATCCGGTTGTGCCGCCCCATGTGGAATATGAACTCACGCCTTTGGGCCGCGAGGTTGCACAAAAGGTGCATGCGCTGGCGCGGTGTATAGAAGGCAATCTCGATACCATCTTGCGCAGCCAAACGCCCCCGACTTAGGGGTGGCTTGCTAAATGTATACATAGCCAAGATTTTCGCCTATCATCGCAATGTATACTTCAAGATGGATAACGCCATGCCAGACGGTTCCCTGACGCAAACGCAAAAAGCGCTGATTGCCCTGCGCCAGCGCATATTGGGCGGCGCGCTGTTGGGGGGGACGCGGCTGTTCGAAGTGGCGCTTGCGGAAGAGCTGGCAATCTCTCGCACCCCCATTCGTGCCGCCCTGTCGCGGCTGGCCGAAGAGGGGCTGTTGGAGCGGGGCAAAGGCGGCGGGTTTGTGGTGCGCAGCTTTGCCCTTGCCGATGTGGTGGATACTATCGATCTGCGGGGCGTGCTGGAAGGCACAGCCGCGCGCTATGCGGCCGAACGCGGCGCACCGGCTGCGGAACTGGCCAAAGCGCAGCAGGTGCTGCGCGATATAGACCGCGTGATCGGCCAGAAAATTATCGATATGGAGGCATATTCGGCCCTGAACACGGCATTTCACGCGCTTTTGGCGGATATGGCGCAAAGCTCGACCTTGAAGCGCGAATTGGAACGGATCACGGCTTTGCCCTTCGCCTCGCCCTCTGCCTTTCTGGAAGATCACGACAGGCTGGAAACCCTGCAACGGATTTTGACAGTGGCGCAGGCCCAGCACCGTGCGATTCTGGACGCGATTGCACATCGTGAAAGCGGGCGGGCCGAATCATTGGCGCGCGAACATGCGCGCGCTGCCCGGCGAAATGTCGAATTCCTGCTCTCGCAAGAGGCGGCGATGCGTGAAGGCGTTTCAAGCTTGGCATTGCTTGCTGAATAACATCCGCCATGTATACATAGATTTGGCAAGTTGAAGGGCGCGCGGGTTTTTGCCTTGCTTTTTGCGCATATTTGGTTAGCTGTATGTATACATCATGTGACGGGAGGAGACGACATGACTCAGAGTTTGGCCACTGTGATGGCTGCTGCCGGTAATCCGGTTCAAATGCTGCGCAATTCGAAAATCGGGATGTATGTGTATCCGGTTGTTGCGCCAGAGTTTTCCAACTGGCGCGTTGAACAGGAAGCATGGCGCAAAACGGCCGTGTTGTTTGATCAATCGCACCATATGGATGAAGTGATTGTTGAGGGGCCGCAAGCTACCGAATTTCTAAGCCATCATGGCATCAACAGCTTTGCCAATTTTGAATTGAACCGCGCCAAGCATTTTGTGCCGGTCACGCCCAATGGCCATGTCATCGGTGATCACATCATCTTCCGCGAGCGTGAGGATAAGTATATTCTGGTAGGCCGCGCGCCCACCTCCAACTGGCTGATGTTCTGCGCGGCCTATGGCAAGTGGAATGTGCGCCTGCGCTATGATCCCCGCAGCCCCTCGCGCCCCGAAGGCGAACGCGTGCTGCGCGAACATTACCGCTTCCAGATCCAAGGCCCCGATGCGCCGAAGATTTTCGAGAAAATGAATGGCGGCCCGATCCCCGATATCAAATTCTTCCATGTGGATTGGATCAATATCGGCTCCAAGCGGGTTCAGGCGCTGCGTCACGGCATGTCGGGCGCGCCGGGGCTGGAAATCTGGGGGCCGTACAAGGATAAGGATTACATCCATTCCACCATTTTGCAGGCCGCGCGGGATGCGGGTGTCAGTCTGGTGCAATGTGGCAGCCGCGCCTATTCCACCAACACGCTGGAATCTGGCTGGATCCCTTCCCCTCTGCCGGGCATTTACACGGGCGATGGCATGCTGGCCGATTACCGCGATTGGCTGGGTGCAGACAGCTACGAGGCTGCGGGCGCGATTGGCGGAAGCTATGTGTCTGACAATATCGAAGATTACTATGTCAACGCATTTGAACTGGGATATGGCTTCTATATCGGGTGGAAAAAGCAGGATTTCATTGGCAAGGCCGCGCTGACAGCGCTGAAAGATGCGCCCACCAACCGCAAAAAAGTGACCTTTGAATGGAACCGCGAAGATGTGCTGAAGGTGATCGCCTCTGCCTTCGAGCAGGGCACACCCTATAAGTGGATCGACTTCCCCCAGCCCAACTATGCGTCTTCCAGCGCGGATATGGTGATGCAGGGCGACAAGATGGTCGGCATGTCCATGTTCAACGGCTACAGCTATAACGAGCGTTGCTTGCTAAGCCTTGGTGTGGTGGAACAATCGGTGCAGGTGGGCGATGTGCTGACCCTGAAATGGGGCGAGCCTGAAACCACGGGCAAAACCTCTACCGAAGTGCATAAACAGACTGAAATCCGCGTGCGGGTGGCCGAAACGCCCTATGCGGCAGAGGCACGCGAAAACTATGCCGATAGCTGGCGCACAAAGGGCAGCTAAGCTAGAGAGGGCCAGAGCGACTGTGCTCTGGCCCATTTCCCACAGAAAGCAGGAACATGACGCGGATTCTTCTGATCCCCGGCCTTGTCTGTGATGGGCATGTCTGGCGCGCCGTGCAGCACGCTTTGGGCGGCCATGAGGTAATCATCGCAGATGTCACCCATCAACCCGGCATCTCTGCCATGGCGCAAGATTTGCTGGCGCGCCATGCGGGCAGTCTGGTGGTGATGGGGCATTCCATGGGCGGGCGTGTGGCCATGGAAATGGCCCGCATTGCCCCCGCGCGGCTGCATGGCATGGCACTGTTGAATACAGGCATGGCCCCTCTGAGAGAGGGCGAATTGCCCAAGCGCGAACAGATCATCGCCTTGGCCCATCAGCAAGGCATGGCCGCTTTGGCAGATACATGGCTGCCCGGCATGATGGCGCAGGGCATAGATCCTGATCCCGCAGTGATGGCGGGCTTGCGCGCGATGGTGTGCGCCATGACGCCAGAGATACATGAGCGCCAAATCCGCGCGCTGATCGAACGGCCAGATGCACGCCAATCCATGCCAGAGTGGCGCGGCCCGCTGATGTTGATGACAGGGCGCGAGGATGTCTGGTCGCCCATTGCCGCGCATGAGGAGATTGCGCGCCTGTGCCCACAGGCACAGTTGGAAATCATTGATGGGGCAGGGCATTTCGCCCCGGTGGAACAGCCCGCGAAAGTGGCCGCTCTGCTGGCCGAATGGGTTTCGCAGCTTCCCCATCTGCAAACGGAGGCCAGCATATGAGCGTCGCAGACCCTGATGCAGATCGCATACCCGACACCCCCTTGTTTGACCGCGCGCGCGCAAATTCGGGCTATGCGCTGAACAAGATGGCCATGGGCTTATCCAGCCCGGACGGGCGCGCGGCCTTTTTGGCCGATGAGGATGCCTATCTCGCCCGCTTTGCCCTGACAGAGGCGCAGCGCGCTGCCGTGAAGGCGCGCGATTGGGCGGAGATGGTGCGCCTTGGCGGCAATTTGTTCTACATCCTGAAAATCTCGGCCGTAGATCCCACGCCCATCCGCGAAATTGGCGCGGCACAAGCAGGGATGAGCCTGCAAGACTTTCTGGAGACACGTTTGGGAAAGGTCACAAATGGCTAAGCTTCTGGCAGGGGTCGGGACAAGCCATGTCCCCTCTATCGCAGCGGCGCTGGACAAGGGCTTGCGCAACAGTGACGAATGGAAGCCGTTTTTTGATGGCTATTCCCCCGCGCAAGATTGGGTGGCGCAGCACAAGCCCGATATCGCCATTGTCATCTTCAACGATCATGGCAATTCCTTCTTTCTGGATCGCGTGCCAACGCTTGCTTTGGGTGTGGCCGAAGAATACCGCCCTGCCGATGAAGGCTGGGGCCCGCGCCCGGTTCCAAATTTCACAGGCGCGGCAGATTTTGCATGGCATCTGGCCGATTGCATGGTGGAGGGGCATTTTGACCCCATGATCTGCCGCGAGCTGGATGTGGATCACGGCCTTCAGGTGCCGATGGAACTGATCTTTGGCCGCCCGGAAGCTTGGCCCGTAAAGGTTGTGCCCATATTGGTGAACACAATCCAATATCCCATCCCCACACCGCAGCGCATGTGGGAGTTGGGTGTGTTGCTGCGCAAGGCGATAGACAGCTATCCGACTGATGAAAAGATCATCGTCATGGGCACGGGCGGCCTGTCGCACCAGTTGCAGGGCGCGCGGGCGGGGTTTATCAACCCCGATGCGGATCGGGAATGGATTGCAAAAATCGGCGCAAACCCCGAACGCTATCGCAGCATGACCCGCGAGGAATATGTGGAAGAATTCGGCTCGGAAGGGGCGGAATTGATCATGTGGCTGGTGATGCGCGGCTGCATGGATGCACAGGTGCGCGAATTGTGCAGCCATTATTTTGCCCCCGCATCCATGACAGGGGCCGGAATGGTGTTGTTGGAGAATGTAAGCTGATGTTTTTTCTGATGATCTGTCATCACCATGAGGGGCGCGAGATTGCCGCGCTGCGCGATACTCTGCGCCCGGCGCACCGGGATTGGGTGGCCTCTGGCGGCGCGGGCGCGGCTGTGGTGCTGACAGGGGCCGCGCTATGGGATGAGCAGGGGGCAGGCATTGGCAATTTCGGCATCTTGCAGGCCGAAAGCGCGGCGCAGGCGCGCGCCTTTGCCGAAGGTGATCCCTTCGCGCAGGGCGGTGTTGTGCGTGATATCCAGCTCACGCGGCTGGCGGATACGTTCGGCGCGGAACGCATCCAGCCGCTCACCAGTCTTTAGGGGCGGGTTCGCACATCTATCAGCGCTGCGCCCTTGCGCGCGCGGATATGGGCCAGCGCCTCTGGCAGCATCTGGGCAAATTCTGAATGCGTTTCCGCCCGGAACGCCAGCGCCCGCGAAGCACGCGCGACAAGGGCGAAATCGGGGCTGGGCTGCAAGCCTGTCAAGGGCACTTGATTGGCCTTCGCAGCATGGCCATCGGGATAAAGCCCCAGAACCGATTGGCGCACAGCCCCCCATTCGCCATTATTCAGCACCAAGATCAGGATCGAGAGGCCCAATGCCTCGGCAATCTGGTGGCAGACAACGGGATTTGCGAACATATAGGTTCCATCCCCCATTGTGGCCACGATCAGGCGGTCGGGATTGGCCAGTTGCATGCCCATCGCAGCAGGCAGCGACCAGCCCAAACCGCCTGCATGGGGTTCTTGATACCAGGCTTGCGGATGGGTCAGGTGCATGGGGGCCATCGGGCAGCCCAGTTCCGACAGGATTGTGGCGTCATCGCCCGCCAATGCATCTGACAGGGTGCGCGCGATTTGCGCCTTGGTCATGCCGGGTGCTGAATCCGGTGCGGCGGCGGCCAGGGCTGCATCGCGCGCGCTTTTGTTGCGCGCGGCGATGCGGGCAAAGCGCGCGGCCACGTCTGGCCCCGGCGCATAGGCGGCAAGGGCGGTTTCCAGCGCTTCCAGCGCGGGGCCAGTATCGGCGGCGATGCTCAGATCGGCGCGGAAATTGCGAATGGGTGTGCGGCTGGACAGCGGGTTGGGGCCAAGCTGCACGACAAAGGCATCGCTTTGGGGTTCCTGCGCATCGGGCATCCAGGGGGCCAGCACATCAAGGCACAAGATCAGATCGGCCTCGGCCAGCAGGGGGCCGGGTTCCCAGCTTGTGCACATCGGGTGATCTGTGGCCAAAGCCAGTTGCCCGGCCCAGTATTGGCAAACAGGGATTGCCCAATCCCGCGCAATCCGCGCAAGGGCTGCAAACCCCGCAGCACTGCCGGCGCCGTGCTGTGCAAAGATAACCGGGGCTTTGGCCCTGGCAATCCGCGCGGCCAGAGCGGCGATATCATCGGGCGCGGCATAGAGGCCATGCGCGCGCATGCTGGGCGGGGTATCCAGCGCTGAGGCGGGGCAGGGCTGGCACAATACCTCGCGCGGCAATGATACATAGACCGGCCCGCGCGGGCTGGAGCTTGCAATCGCATGGGCGCGATCCACCAGATCGGGCGCTTGTTCGGGAAAGCGCAGCTCGTAATCCCATTTGCTGGCCTCGCGCACAAGCGCGGCCTGATCGCGCATTTCCTGCCCCCAGCCAATCGGCACGGTGCGCGCCCCAAAGCGGCCCTTTTCCACTGTGGGCGTGCGCCCCGAGAACAGCAAAACCGGCACATGTTCGACATGGGCATTGAGCGCGCCAATCGCACAATTGGCAAGGCCCACATTGGTATGGGCAAGCACCGCCTGCGCGCGGCCAGAGGCGAGATAATAGCCATGCGCCATGCCCATCGCGGCATGTTCATGCGGGATTGTCAGCGCCTTGGGCAGCGGAATGCCTTTGGCTGCGGCCTCTGCCAGCCCTTCAATGATGGGCGGGAAATCTGTGCCCGAATTGGCAAAGATGTAATCAACGCCCACGGTTTTCAAACGTGCCAGAAGGGCTGCGCCTGCGCTGAGGGTTGGTTCTGACATGCAATTCCTCCGGGTGTGTTGGTCAGGGCTGGGCAAGGCCCAGCAGATGGATAACAAGCGGCAGGCTGGCAAAGCTGCCAAGCGTTGCCACCAACAGGCCAAAGGCCGCCAATTGCCCTTGGCCCGCGCGTGCGGCCAGAAGCGGGAAGATTGTGATCATGGGCATGGCGGCAAATAAAATCCCCCCTGCCGCCATCTGCGCCGAGAGGCCGGGCATCAGCGCCGCGCCCAGACCCACCGCCAGCGGGTGCAGCACCAGTTTGCCCCCGACAATCAGCCCCACTGCGCCAATCCTGCCAGAGGCGGGCAGGCGGGCCAGCATGCCGCCAATCACCAGCAGCGCCAGCGGCGCCGAAAGCTGCGCCAACAATTCCAGCACTGATTTTGCAGCAATCGGCAGCCCCAGCCCCAGCAGCGAAACACCGCCCCCTGCCACAAGCGCCAGCATCAGCGGATTGCGCAGCACATCGCGCACCAAACGCGCATAGGGGCTGGCTGCAGGCTCTTGCTGCGCCAAGGACAAGAACAGCAAGGCAAGGGGCAGGATCACAAGATTCTCGATAATCAGGCAATGGGCAAAAATGCGAATCGCGGCCTCTGGCCCCAACAGGGCCTGACCGATGGGAAAGCCCAGAAACCCGCTATTGGCCATGGATACCCCCAGGCCCACCACCGCGGCCTCTGCCCATGTCATGCGCAGCACCCAGCGCGCGCAAGACGCGCAGACCACCATGACTGCAAAGGAACCTGCCCCATAGACCAGCAAAAACCGCAGATCGAAAGCTTCGGTCGCGGGGGTGGTGGCAAGGGCCAGAAAGATCAGGGCCGGCAGGGCAATGCGGATAACAATCTGGCCCGCCGGAGCCACATGGGCGCGATCCAGATAGCCACTGCGCACAGCGCCAAAGCCGATTGCGATTACAGCGAAAATGGGCAGCAATGTCTGCAGAAAAACCATGCCACCGCGCCCTTATGCTAAAAGATCGTCTCGAGTATGATCTTGAGGGCAATCGCCCCCAATGTGACAAGCATGATGATATCAAAGACTTTGGGAGAGGCGCGTTTTCCCAGCCAGTTGCCAAGCGGCATTGAGAGAAACACCAAGCCCAACGCGCCCAAACCCATCGCCAGCTTCTCTGCGCTCAACAGCCCCACACTCCACAGAGCGGGGATTTGCATGGCTGTCATGGCCACGAAAAAGATGGAAATCGTGCCGATAAAGGTTTCTCGCGGCAGTTTCATGGCATTGAGGAAGGTGATGGATGCTGGCGCGGAGATGCCTGTGGCCCCTTGCAAGAACCCACCCGCCAGTCCGGCGGCGCCGCATAGCCGGTTTGCCGTATCACGCGCCAAGGCCCAGCCGGGCTTTGCCAGCCGCAAGCCGATATAGGCAATGACCGACAGCGCCACCAGCAGCGACAGTGTTTCTTGTGGCAGCACCGCAAGAACCCATGTCCCCACCGCAACCCCCAACATGCCGCCCCCGGCAAACAGGATCAGAAACCGCTTCGGCATGGCCTGTTTGCGAAATTGCCACGCCTGCCAGATATTGCTGAGCAGGTTTGGCACAACCAGAATTGCGACCGCTGTTTGCACATTGAACAGCATGGTCAGGGCAGGGGCCGCGATTACGGGCACGCCCGCACCAATCGCACCTTTCATCACACCGCCCAGAAGAATGGCCAGAATGGCTAGAATGACGCTCATACTGAACCCCCGCCCTCATGTCTGTCCTGCAATGTCACCAGACCGCGCCCAGATTCAACCCTGTTGTTCAAAGGCCATATGGCGCAGCCAATGACCAGTTTGGACATGAAATATAATATTATCAGATATTTGCGGGCAATTTTCATGCTTGCAACAAAGATGCTGTGCAATATACTTATAACGCGGGCAGGGTTTGAATGGTCTTGGGCTGGTGTTGTGGTTGTCTGGCCCAAGCTTGCAATAAATCCTGTGCGCCTGTTTACAGCGCCATGCCGCCTCACCCCAAACAGGCAAAATGCCCATGCCCGTCACATCAAACCCGTTCTGCCCTGACTGGCCCAATATGCGCCACCTGCGCCTGTTGGACATCGCGGCGCAGGATGGATCGCTGACACAGGCGGCGCGCGCGGTGCATATCTCGCAGCCCGCAGCATCTCAGGCGATTGCGAAACTTGCGCGTATTTTTGATGCGCCCTTGTTCGAACGTGTGGGCAATGCTGTAACCCTTACCCCAGAAGGGCAGATTGTGACAGCGCGCGCCCGCCGGGCACTTGCGCATCTGCAAGACCCGGTGCTTGTTTCCAAGGGCCGGGCGCGGCAGCCTTCGGACACCCTTTTGGAACGCTATGCCAGCATCACGCAATTGCGCGTCATGGCGCTGTTTGCGCTGGAGGGCAGCTTTGCGGCCACGGCGCAGGGCCTGGGCCAGACAGAAGCTTCGGTTCAGCGCGCGGCAAAGGATCTGGAGCGGGTTCTGGGCCAACCCGTGATGGAAGGCGGTCGGCGCAATCGCACGCTGACGGCCATGGGGCAGGCGGTGGCCCGCCGCGCAAGCCTTGCCTTGCGCGAGATCGAAATGGCCCATGCCGAATTGCGCGAGTGGCGTGGCCTGTTTGACAGCCGGCTTGTAATCGGGGCCTTGCCCTTGGCGCGCACCCGGCTTGTGCCGCGCGCTGTTGTGCGGCTATTGGCAAAATACCCCAGCGCCACGATAGAGATTCTGGATGGAGCTTATGGGTTCTTGCTACAACGTCTGCGTTTGGGGGCTTGTGACATGATTGTCGGCGCGTTGCGTGATGATGCGGGCGCAGATGATCTGGCCGAGACCCGGCTTCTGAATGATTCGCTTCGTGTTGTGGCCCGCGCCGGGCACCCTTTGGCGCGGCATGCCGTTTCGGGGCCGGAACTGGGGCAGTTTCCCTGGGTGGTTCCGCGCAGCGACGCACCCGCCCGCCGTGTGTTTGAAGCATTTGCCCAGCAACACGGCCTTGGTCAGCGCCTTGGTGGCCATGTCGAGACTGGCTCTTTGGTTGTGCTGCGGGGGGTATTGCTGGAATCAGACGCATTGGCGCTGATTTCCCCAAACCAGATCAGGTATGAATTGGAACAGGGGTTGATGGTGGCGCTGGATATTCCTGTTCCGGGCAGTGGCCGCGATATTGGTGTAACCGTTCTGCGCGAAGGCTTGCCGGGACGGCTGCATCTGGATTTCCTGCAATTTTTGGCGCAGGAAGCAAGCAATGCTTCTGCCCCTGGTCCGGGTTTGCGGTAACATCTCGCGCAAAACTTATGGCTTATGGATAATTTCAATACGGTTGCCTCCAAGTGTTATTTGCATCGACTGCAGCTTGTTGCCAGAATGGGGCCAGAAGCTGCTACAGTTTGCTTATCTGTGCCACAGAGGGGAAGCAGACCATCTTGCAGAAAGGATATGCGCAACAACACAAGAAAGGCTTTGAACAGGGATTTTGTGCGGGGCGGCGATCAGGTTTGCATAGCCGCCAAGTTAAGTGGCGCACGAAAGAATATAATTGATGGCAACTCATAACGCGACATATTGTGACAACGGAGAGGACGCATGCAGCCGGGAGCCTGCATGCCACAGACAGTTCAAAACAAAACAGCATAAAAAGCTGCGAAACACTCAGGGAGGACGACCATGACACTTGGATATACACGCCCAGCCTTTTTCCGCCAATCTGCCGCAGCCGTGGCTTTGGCATCTGGCCTGTTGGGCGCATCTTTTGCCAGCGCGCAAACAGAGCTTCGGTTGCATACATTTGTAGGCCCCAGCCACATCATTTTCACCAATATTCTGGAGCCGCTGGCCGCAGAGATTGCCGAAGCCTCTGGCGGTGAACTGACACTTACGCTTTACCCCTCCATGCAGCTTGGCGGCGGTGCGCCCCAGCTGATCCGGCAGGCGCAAGAAGGCACGGTTGATATGGTGTTCAGCTTGCCCGGCTATACCTCGCCGCAATTTCCGCGCACCCAGATGATCGAACTGCCGGGCCTGTCGGCAGATGGCGTGGCCTCAACCACTTTGATGTGGGAATTGCTGGACAATGGCTATCTTGATCCCGAATTTGACGGGCTGAAAGTGCTGGCGCTTTGGGCGGCGGATGATGCCGGTATCTATACCCGCGAAAAGCCGATCCGTTCCATGGAAGATATTTCAGGCATGATCCTGCGCTCGCCCTCTGCCGCGCAGGCGGGCCAGATAGAGGCTTTGGGCGGCACGCCTGTGGCCATGCCGATCACCGAACTTTACCCGCAGCTGGAACGCGGCGTGATTGATGGCGCGATGGTGCCTTTCACCACGATCCTTGATTTCCGCATGCATGAAGTGGCGAATTACTACACGCTGACCGGGCCAATCTTCGGGCGTTCGCAATTCACTGTTGTGATGAACGAGGATAGCTATAACCGCCTTAGCCCAGAGCATCAGGCGATTATCGACAATGCGACAGGGATTGAACTAAGCCGCAAGGCAACCCAAGCCTATCTTGATCGCGCCGAGGAAAGCGTGGCCTTTGTGCGGGCCGATCCCAGCAAGGAAGTGATCGAATTCTCTGCCGAGGAACAGGCGCGCATTCTGGAAACCCTTTCACCCATCTATGCGCAATGGGCCGCAGATATGGAAGCGCAGGGGATTGACGGGCGCGCATTGCTGGCTGTGGCTGGCGTGACGCTGGATTAAGATCATGCTGGCACAGATTGAACGCGGGTTGGAGCGGGTTTTGCGCGTCATAGCCTATGGCGGCGGTCTGGTGCTGGCGGCGCTGATGCTGTTGGTGATCTATGAAATCAACATGCGATACTTCTTCGGCCGCCCCTTCCGGGGCGGCTATGAACTGACAGAACTGGCCATGTCGCTGATTGTCGCTCTGGGCCTGCCTTACACGGCCATAAAGCGCGAGCATGTCACGGTTGATCTGTTGGGCCGCTGGCTGGATTTGCCCGTCATGCGCTGGCTTGCGGCCTTGGTACATCTGGCGGGGGCCGTGTTTCTGGCCTATGTGGCATGGCGGGCGTGGATCTATGCTTCTGGCAGTTTGCGGTGGTCGGACATGACCAATATGATGCGCATTCCCAAGCATCCGTTTCAATTCGCAGTGGCGATATCGCTGGGTCTGTTTGCGCTGGTTCTGGCGCTGGAATCCGTCAAGACTATGACGGCAGGCAAGAGTGACAGGCAGGAAAAACAATGACACCTTTGATGGCGGGCCTTTTGGGCTTTGCAGCGCTGTTTGCGCTTTTGGGGCTGCGTGTGCCGATTGGTTTGGCCATGATGGCCGTGGGGGCAGGCGGGATTGCGATTCTCAACTCGCCCCAAGCGGCGATGAATGTGCTGGGGTCTTTTCCCTATTCCTATTCGGCAGTGTTCAGCCTGAGCGTTATTCCCTTGTTCATCCTGATGGGCGCTTTCGCCACCGTATCGGGCATGGGCAGCGATTTGTATCGCACGGCCTATAGCTGGGTGGGCCACAGGCGCGGGGGGCTGGCCTCTGCCACGATTATATCCTGCGCGGGGTTTGCGGCACTTTCAGGATCGTCCATTGCGGCGGCGGCAACAATGGGCAAGGTCGCCTTGCCAGAGATGGAGCGTTATAAATACGATGCCGGCCTTGCCACGGGCGCGATTGCGGCAGGCGGCACGCTTGGCATACTTATTCCACCCTCGACTGTGCTGATTGTCTATGCGCTTTTGACAGAGCAATCTGTGGGCCGTCTGTTTCTGGCCGGTTTTCTGCCCGGCCTGCTGCTGACAGTTCTTTTCGTCGCGACCATCGTGATCGTAGCGCGGCTGAACCCGGATGCTGGCCCTGCTGGCCCGCGCGTGGGCTTTGCAGAGCGGTTTCGCGTTTTGGGCAATTCCGGCGCGCTGATCTTTATTGTGACCATTGTGATTGGCGGGATTTACACAGGCGTTTTCACCGTGACAGAAGCGGCCTCTGTCGGGGCATTCCTGACATTTCTGCACGCGCTGTGGTCGCGCCGTCTGACTGTCTCGCGGTTCTTTGAGGCGTTGCTGAGCACGATCAAAACCACATCCATGGTGTTCTTCATCCTGATCGGGGCCCATTTTTTCGCGCCCTTCCTCGCGCTTACCCGTATCCCCGTCAATCTGGCGGCGGCAGTGGGGGAACTGGCCGTGCCCGCGCTGGGGATTTTGCTGATCATCATCGCGCTATACATCATCCTTGGCACCTTCATGGAAGGGTTTGCCATGCTGGTGCTGACCATTCCCATCGTGCTGCCAGTGATCCTGGCCTTGGGCTATGATCCGATCTGGTTCGGGATTGTGATGGTGGTTGTGGTGGAAATGGGTCTGATCTCGCCGCCTGTGGGGATGAATGTCTTTGTGGTGAAAGGTGTGGCGCAGCATGTGCCGCTGTCCAAGATCTATCGCGGCATCATTCCGTTCTGGCTGGCGATGGGGGTGTGTGTGCTGCTGCTGATCCTGTTCCCGCAGATTGCGCTATATCTGCCCAATACCATGATGGGCAGAGGGTAACACGCGCAACATGAAATGACCCAAGCGTTCATCTGAAAGCACAAGACTATAATTTTATGGTCAGGACATAGCGTCATGTTGCGCCCGGAAGCTTCCCCCGCGCAGGGGTGCATCGGGCGCGACGCGTTGCGGCGGGCATAAGGCACGGGGTGGCAAGCGCCCCCAAAGTGACAGGCTGCCCCCCTCGATCTGCGGCAGAGTGCGGGCGCTTGCCGATCTCAACCCAAATGATGGCAGCTTTGGGCCGATGCGCCCCACGGTGGCCACGCAGAGGCACCGGCCAGCACCCGCAGCCCCCAAACCCTCGCCCATGAGGCAGAACTTGCGCGGCTGGAAGCCATGCCAAAGATCGTGGCAGAAATGGTCAAACCTGCCGAAAAGATCGGCAATATCAATGTCACGCAAGTTGGCACTGTTGAAGGCTCTCGCGGGGCCGTATTGCAGGCGCTGGAATCGGTTCTGGAACAGACTGTCCATGCCCCCGGCTTGAACCGCCTGTTGGAACGCGCGCGCGATGACATGCGTCTGGATGATATCCGCCACCGGCGCGCGCGTGATGATGGCTCGATTCCATGTATACATAGCAGGAATTTTATGAGCTAAAACGGATGATTATTTGCCTTAATCGCAAAATCGCGTATACATAGTGTCAGATGGAGGAGGCCAGATGACATATCCCAGCAGTTCCGCAGCCCAGATGTTACAGGGTTATTCGATCGAGGTGATGCCGCGCACGGCCGCCAGGATTGCCGATTTCAAAACCCTGCTGCCTGCGGGCACGCGCGTCTATATCGCCCATATCGATGGCACGCCGATTGAGGAGATGGTGGCAACGGCAAAGCGCCTTGCGCGCGATGGCTTTGCAGTGATGCCCCATTTTCCCGCGCGTTCCATCCCCGATCTGGCCACCCTGCAAGACTGGATCGCGCGCTATCAGGGCGAGGCCGGGGTGGATCAGGCGTTGGTGCTTGCGGGGGGCAATGCGCGCCCTGTCGGGCAATTCACCTCGTCCATCGACATGTTGCAAACCGGCGCCTTTCACAAGGCCGGGTTCACCCGCCTCCATGTGGCAGGCCACCCGGAAGGCAATCGCGATATCGCCGCCGATGGCAGCCATGCCCCGCTGGATGAAGCGCTGCGCTGGAAGGCACGCCACGCCACCGAGACAGGGGTAGAGATGGCGATTGTCACGCAATTCTTGTTCGATGCCAAAACGGCCACGGATTGGATCGCGCACTTGCGCCAAGAGGATATCCGCCTGCCGGTGCATCTGGGCCTTGCGGGGCCAGCAAAGCTGCAAACGCTGCTGAAATTTGCCATTGCCTGCGGTGTCGGGCCATCGCTTTCTGTGCTCAAAAAGCGCGCCCGTGATCTGAGCAAATTGCTGCTTCCCTTCGAGCCTGACGATCTGATCGCGGCCCTGGCCCAAGAGGCACATACCCGGCCAGAGGCCATGCCCGCGCAACTTCATCTTTTTCCGCTGGGCGGAATTCAAACCTGCGCCGATTGGGCCGGCCGGCAGGGCGCAGGCCATCTGCGCCGCGTCGTTGGCTTATAGTCAGCACTTAGGGCGGGCGACATGGTTACACTGCAGCAAACTGCGATCCTGAAGGCCCCAGAGCGGTTTTTCATCAATGGCTGGCGGGTCAGATCTGCCTCGGAGAAGCGGATCGATGTCATCTCGCCCGTGACCGAAGAAAAGCTTATCAGCTATCCCGATGCCACGCATATGGATATGGATCGCGCGGTGTCTGCCGCGCGCATGGCGTTTGAGGAAGGGCCATGGCCGCGCATGTCGGCGCGCGACAGCGCCGCCTGCCTGCGCCGTGTTGCCGTCCTTATCTCAGAGAGGCTGGAGGAAATCGCCTCGGCCCGGACAATGCAAATTGGCGCGCCCATCGGCCTGACGCGCAAGCTTGTGCCGCAAAATGCCACGCTCTTTTCCCATCACGCCGATCTGATAGAGGGCTATCCTTTCACCGATATCCGCCACCGCAATGATGGCGGAGAGGTTTGGGCGCTGCGCGATGGTTGCCAGACCCGCGCCCGAAACCCCGCTGGAAGCCTATATCGTGGCCGAGTGCAGAAAGGCCGCAGGCCTGCCGCGCGGGGTGTTCAACCTTGTCCCCGCTGCGCGCGAAGGGGGCGATTACCTTCTGCGCCACCGCGTTGTGGAAAAAGTGGCCTTTACCGGGTCACCCCCTGTGGGCAAGCATATCATGCGCGTTTGCGCCGACAGGCTGGCGCGCGTCTTCTTTGCGGCGGCAACAGGCCGCGCGGATTGGATAAGGGCTATTATACAGAACCGACGATATGACAATCGCACAAGAAGAGATCTTCGGGCCTGTCGTCTCTGTCACCTGCTATAGCGATGAGGATGACGCCGCGCGCAAGGCCAATGCCTCCCCTTACGGGTTGAATGGCGCTGTCCATTCCGCCGATCCCAAGCGCGGCTTTGCCTTTGCGCAGCGGCGGGCTGGCAGTGAACGGGCTGATCATAGATCCCAAACACCCCTTGGCTTCTTTCGTCAATCCGGTATGGGGCGCGAAGGATCGAAGAGGTCTCTCGAGGTCAAGGCCATGCATATGGAAGGTTAAACGCGATGGAGCTGCACACAGACCGTCTTATCCTGCGCGCACCATGCCCTGCGGATTATCCGGCTTTCAAGGCCTATTTCATGTCGCCCCGTGCAGAATTTACCGGCGGCCAGCCCGATCCCATCCTCGCATGGTATCGCTTTTGCGTCACACTTGGCCATCATGTGATGCGCGGCTATGGGGTATTCACGATTGTTGATCGCGCCACCCATAGCGTAATCGGCGCGGCTGGCCCCTATTTTCCTGAAGGCTGGCCCGAACCTGAAATCGCCTGGCAAATCTGGGAGGGTGCCTATGAGGGCAAAGGCTATGCCCAAGAGGCCGTTCTTGCGGCCCGCGCCCATGCCTGCCAATCCTTGGGCTGGACGCGCCCCGCCAGTCTGATCGCGCCCGACAACAACCGCTCCGCCAGGCTTGCGCGCCGCCTTGGCTGCACCCATGAAGGGGATTTCACCCATCCCCATTTCGGCCTGTTGCAGGTCTGGCGTCACCCGGCGCTGTGATCTTTCATCTTGGCTCAAATATCCTCAGGGGGTGAATTGGGCCAAAGGCCCAAGAGGGGGCGCGAGCGCCCCCTGGCCCGGCGTGGAATTCAATAGGGAAGGCCCGTGTAATTCTCCGCAAACATCCGTTGCGCGGCCGGGTTCGTGGCAAGTTGCATCAATTCAACCCGCTGCATCTGGCGGTCATAGTCGGAATGCTCCGGGAAATGATGCATCATCGTGGTCACCTGCCAGGAAAAGCGCATCGCCTGCCAAACCCGCGCCAGCGCCTTTTGGGAATAGTCATTCAGGCCCGCACTGTCTTTGTCGCGATAATGCGCAATCAATCCCGTGCTCAGATAATGCACGTCAGATGCCGCCAGATTAAGCCCCTTCGCGCCTGTGGGTGGCACGATATGCGCCGCATCGCCGCACAGGAACAACGCGCCGTAACGCATGGGTTCGCTGACAAAACTGCGCAAGGGTGCTATGGATTTCTCAATCGAGGGGCCAGTAATCAGCGCCGCTGAAACATCTTCGGGCATACGCGCGCGAAATTCTTCCCAAAACGCCGCATCAGACCAATCCTGAACCTTATCACTCAGCGGCACCTGAATATAATAGCGTGACAGCATCGGGTTGCGCATAGAGGCCAGCGCAAAGCCGCGCGGGTGGTTGGCATAGATCAATTCTTCATGCAAAGGCGGTGTTTCTGACAGCACACCCAACCAGCCAAAAGGGTAAACCTTCTCATAGTAGCGCCGCAGATAGGCGGGAATGGCCGCGCGGCTCACACCATGAAACCCGTCACATCCCGCGATGAAATCACAGTCCAGACGGTGGCTTTCGCCATTGTGCCAATAGGTGACATGCGGGCGGGCGCTGTCCAGATCATGCAGCGCCACGGACTCGACCCCGTGAATATGCTGCGCGCCAATCGCATCCTGGGCATCATACAGATCGCGCGTGACTTCGGTTTGGCCGTAAACCATCACCTCGGCCCCGCAGGCGGCGGCAAAATCCATGCGGATCATCTGCTGATCATGGGTCAGATAGCAGCCGGAATGCTTATGCCCTTCGCGCGCCATGCGCGCGCCAACGCCTGCGCGGTTCAGCAAGGCGACTGTGCCGCTTTCCAGCACGCCTGCGCGTATGCGCGAGAGCACATAGTCCCGGCTTTGGCGTTCCAGAACCACGGTCTCTATCCCGGCGCGGTTCAGCAAATGTGACAGCAGCAGGCCCGAAGGCCCACCGCCGATGATGGCAACTTCTGTGCGCATCCGCACCCCTCCCTAAATCTCAGTCTTGCATGTATCATAGGGTTTCGCGCTTTTTCGGGAATGGACGCATTGCCCCAAAGGTGGTATTTTTCCGCCATGTCAGCCGCGCCCCAGATCCCTGCCTTCCAGCTCTATGGCGAAGATGTCGCCTTTCCCGATATTTTGCATATGGAGCAGATTCGCGACCGGGCGGCGGGGCTGGATTGGGTGATAAAGCCGCATCGCCACACACATCTTTTCCAGATATTTGTTTTGCTTTCTGGCCAGATCAGCTTTCAGGCAGATGGGGCGCATGACGGGCTGGTGCCGCCTGTGGCCCTGTGTCTGCCGCCCGGTGCGGTGCATGGATTTCGCTTTTCGTCAGATACCGAGGGTTGGGTGATCAGCCTGCCTGTCCAGCATTATCCGGACTTCTTTGGAACGGGCGCAGAATTGGCGGGGGCTTTGGCTGCGCCGCGTGTAATGGCTGTTCCCGCCGATATGGGGCAAAGCGTGGCCGCGTTGCACGAAGTCTGGTTGGGGCAGGGGCGGTTGCGGCGAATGCAGTTGCGCGCGCGGCTTGCCTTGATCCTGGCCGAGATGTTGCATGATCTGCCGCGCGCGGCCGATGGCGGTGCTGTGGCCACAGATGAACGGCTTGCCCGCTTTCAGGATGTGATTGCATCCCATGCCAGCGGGCATTTCCCTGTATCGTGGTATGCCGCGCAACTGGGCATGTCAGAGCGCAATCTTGCGCGGCTGTGCAAGGCCCAGACAGGGCTAAGCCCGCAAGCGCTGATAGAGGCGCATCTCATGCGAGAGGCTTCTCGCCTTCTGGCCTATACGCAAATGAGCGCGCAATCTGTTGCGCATGCTTTGGGATTTGAAGATGCCAGCTATTTCAGCCGCCGCTTTCGGAGTTTTGCGGGCCTCTCTCCGCGCGCCTATCGGCAGCGGCTGGAGCAGCCCTGACGCCCACACTGCGCGTCTGTTTCGCAGGCGCTTATGCGCCCTTGCGCAAGGCCCAAATGCGCAGGCGCATGGCCTCTGACGGGGCGGCGGCGTTTTGCGGAGAGAGGCAAATATCCCATTCTTCCAAAGCCCCCAAAGCGGGGTCTTGGGCCAGCGCTTGCGCAAGTGTCAGCCCTTTGGCCCGCGCCGTGGCGAGGGCCTCTTTGACATGCGCGCTGGCAGTGTCGCGCGCCATGTGGCGGGCAAGGGCAAAGCTTGCGGCCTCGGCCATGATGGCCCCGCATCCGGCGTGCAGTTGCGCGCGCATGCGCTCTCTATCCGGCTGTAGGCTGTCGATCAGCTGTAGAGCGTGGCGCAGGCAAGCCGCCGCGGCCATGCCCATCTGGGGCAGGGCCAGCCATTCCAGCGCCCAAGCCGCGCCGTCGCGCTCTTCCAGTGGCATGGCGGCTTGTGCCAGTAACGGTTGCAGGCAGGCGGTATATTGTGCCAGCGTTAATATGGCTTCGGCCGCGACAGGGTTGGATTTTTGCGGCATGGTGGATGACCCGCCGCCTGTGCCTGCCCGGATTTCACCGATTTCTGACCGCCCTGAAAGTATCAGATCGCGCGCAAGCTTGCCCAGTGCGGCTGTCAACCGCACCACCCACGCCCCAAGCGCCTGCGGCCCGCTGCGATCCAGATGCCAGCACGGGGCAGGCGACAGGCCAAGGTGCTGGGCAAATGCGGCGCCAAGGGCTTCGGATTGCGCGCCTGTGGCGCTGGCTGCACCCGATGCGCCGCCATATTGAACGCGCAAAACTTGCGCGCGCAGATGTGGCAATTCACCTTCCAGCGCGATCAGGGGTTGCGCCCATGTCGCCATGCGTAGGCCAAGGGTTATGGGCGTTGCACCCTGGCTGCGGGTGCGCCCGGCCATCAGCGTTTGGGCCTGCGCATCGCTGTGCGCGTGCAGGCCATCCAGCAGCCGCGCCAGCCGCCCTTCCAGCAGTTCCAGCAGATCGCGCCATTGCAGCACATGGGCACAATCGACAATATCTTGCGAAGTGGCCCCCCAATGCAGCCCATCGCCCGCGCGCTCCATTTCAGCGCGTAGCCGTGCCACAAGTGCGGGCACAGGAACCCCGGCACTGGCCATGCCTGCGCCAAGGTCTTGTGGCTCCAGCATTCGCCCGCCCAGCCGCGCGCAAATCTCTTGCGCCACCTCTGGCGAGATCAGCCCGACTGCACCGCAAGCACGGGCAAAAGCCCCCTCCACCGTGATCATCTGCGCGATAAAACGCGTATCAGACAGGATGTCCGCGGCTTCTGGATCACCCAGTAACGGCGCTGTCAGGGTGCTGGTGAAGGGTGCGGGCGTCATGCCACCGCCCGTAGCCCCAGCATGGCGCGCGCCTGCGCCCATGTTGCCACAGGCCGCTCGTATTTTTCGCACAGGGCCACGGTGCGGGCGACAAGGGCCGCATTGGAGGGGGCCAGCCTGTCACGATCCAGCCGCACATTATCTTCCAGCCCCGTACGGGTATGGCCGCCTTTGGCGATGGCCCATTCATTGACCACGATCTGATTGGGCCCAATCCCCGCCGCACACCACAAAGCATCTGGCGCAAAGCGGTGCAGGGTTTCGATATAGATATCCAGAATGCGTTCATCCGCGATCATGGCGTTTTTCACGCCCATCACGAATTGCACATAAAGCGGGCGCTTGAGCCGGCCATCTTCGGCCATTTTGCACGCCTGAATGATATGGCTCAGATCAAAGGCTTCCACCTCTGGCATAACTTCGTATTTCAGCATTTCAGAGGCCAGCCAATCCACCAGATCAGGCGGGTTTTCATAAACCCGTGTCGGGAAGTTATTCGACCCCACGGAGAGCGAGGCCATATCGGGCTTGAGCGGCAGCATGCCGCCGCGCGCCTGCCCTGCACCAGAGCGCCCCCCCGTGGAAAGCTGAATGATCATGCCGGGGCAGTGCTTTTCCAAGCCCTCTTTCAGCGCGGCAAATTTATCCGGGTCGGAACTGGGCGTGCCGTCGTCATTGCGCACATGGCAATGCGCGATTGCGGCCCCTGCCTCGAACGCGGCCTGCGTGCTTTCAATCTGCTCTGCCACAGTGATGGGCACGGCAGGGTTATTGGCCTTGGTGGGAACCGATCCGGTAATGGCCACGGCAATGATGCAGGGGTTTGTCATTTGGTCTTTCCTGTGTCGAGTGGCGTGCGCGGGGTGGTCAGATATCCAGAAAAACCGTTTCGCCCGGCCCCTGCAAGCGAATATCAAAGCGGTAGCGGCCCGGCCCCGTTTTCTTGGCGATCAAGGTTTCCACCCGTGGGCGCTGTTCGATTCTGGCAAGAAGCGGGTCTTGGCTGTTATCCTCATCCTCGAAATATATCCGGGTTTGCAGGCCGATATTGATACCGCGCGCCACAATCCAGAGCGAGATATGGGGCGCTTGCATCCGCCCATCGCGCAAGGCAACGCCGCCCGGTTTGACAGTACGCAAGGTAAATTCACCGCTTTCAGCATTGGCGGCAAAGCGGCAAAACCCCGTCACCTTGGGGTCTGCGCCTGCTTCGCCCGCGAAAAGGCCCTGTGCATCGGGTTGCCAGCTTTCAATCAGCGCATCGCGCATGGCCCAGCCTGTGCCATCATAGACAGAGCCTGTGATCTCGATGATCTCGCCCTTTGCGCCCTCTGCAACCGGGCTTTGCCCCAGTTCCAGATCAAATATCTGGCCATTGCCGGTGTAAGACGGCATCAGCCCGATATGGACATAGGGGCCTGCGGTTTGCGAGGCGGTCTCGGCCAGCATTTCCAGTTTCTGAACCATGGCTCACATCCCCTCTGGCTTGTTTTCAAACATGCTTTGGCGGCGGCCGCGCAGCACGATATCGAACTTGTAGGCCAGATAATCCAAGGGTTTGGAATTGGCCATGTCCAGCGGCGCGACCAGTTGCTCCAGGCTGGCGCGGTTTTTCACAGTTGCGGCAATCGGGCAAAGCGGGATCAGGGGGTCGCCTTCAAAATACATCTGGGTAATCAGGCGCTGGCCAAAGCTGTGGCCAAAGACGGATATATGGATATGCATGGGCCGCCAGTCATTGCCGCGATTGGGCCAGGGGTAAGCGCCGGGCCGGATGGTGAGAAACTGATAGCGCCCCTCCGCATCTGTCAGAGTGCGCCCGGCCCCGCCGAAATTGGGGTCTAGCGGTGCGAGATAGCCGTCTTTCTTGTGGCGGTAGCGCCCGCCTGCATTCGCCTGCCAGATTTCCACCAGCGTATGCGGCACGCCGCGCCCGAATTCATCCACCACGCGGCCATGCATCAAGATGCGCTCGCCCACCGCAGGGGCCGCGCCGCGTGTCCAGTTCAGGATCAGATTGTTATCCAGCGCCCCAAACTGGTTATGGCCGAAGGTCGGGCCAGTTTCCTCTGACGTGCTGGAATCCATCGACAAAAGCGGCAAATGCGGAGAGCGCGCCATCGTGGTTTTATAGTCGGGGTCATAGGGCACAGGGTGCAGCGCGCGATTGCGCGGGATAAGGGGGCTATTGGTCATCATCTTTTGCCGCCTCCATTTCGGCAAATGTCGCCTTGGCGAGTTTGATGGCGTGATTGGCCTTTGGGACGCCTGCATAGATTGCCACATGCTGAAAGGCTTCCATCACATCGCGCGGGCTGGCCCCGGTGCGCAAGGTCGCGCGGATATGCATCGGGATTTCTTCAAAATTGCCGGTTGCGGCCAGAATGGCCAGCGTCAGCATGGAACGCTCGCGCAAGGTGAGCGCGTCAGAGGCCCAGACAGTGCCCCATGCGGCTTCTGTGATCAGGGTTTGAAAGGGCGTATCCAGCCCGTTGCGCAGGGCTTCGGCGCGTTCAACATGGGCATCGCCCAGCACCGCGCGCCGTATGCGCATCCCTTCCGAATAGCGCTCGCTCATGCCCCCTCGCTCATTCTCTCGCCCCATGGTGTTGCTGCATGACAGTTGAGTATCGCTGTCATGGCATGAAATGCAATCAGGATAAATTATATTCTTGTGCCATTTGCATATCCTATGGGTTATGTAATTTCAAAACCAAGCAGAACTGGTGTTTTGCGCCTGACGGTGGGTGCTCAGGGGCAGGTTTGAGCGGGTTGGGGGGCATTGGGGGAGGGCGCAAAGCCGCGCGGCGTCGGGCCGCGGTGCGGCGATCCATCCGAATAGCTAAGCGCTTTATGGCGGCAAAATCCGCGCGAAACTCACGCTATGCGCAGGGTGCAGCCAAATCGCCGTGCCGGGGGGCGGCCCGGCGATGCGCGGCGGCCTTCGGCCTTGGCTCCGCGCAGGGCAATCAACTCTGACCGTCCCCACCCCCCGCAAATCTGCCCGTCATGCCGGAACCCTCCGTCAGGTGCAGGCCACGCGCGCTGCGGCAGCGCCTCATTGCAGCCAGCTTCTGTTCCATTCGCTTATGACCTTACGCGGCTTTCTGATTTGAGTGTGCAGGCCCTGTTTGGCACAAACGCCAGACAGAAACAGACAGGAGTTCTTATGTCCAGCCCCAAAACCGCCCTTGTGATTTCCGCCCATGCTGCAGATTTCGTCTGGCGCTGTGGCGGGGCAATCGCGCTGCATGCGCAGATGGGCTATCAGATTACTGTCGCCTGCCTGTCTTTTGGCGAGCGGGGTGAAAGTGCGAAATTGTGGAAAGAAGGCAAGACGCTGGACGAGGTGAAAGCCATCCGCCGCGCCGAGGCAGAGGGTGCAGCACAGGCTCTGGGTGTTCACCGTCTGGAATGCTTTGATCTGGGGGATTACCCCTTGCATCTGGAGCAGGCCGACAAAATGCGGCTGGTGGATCTGATCCGCGCGGTGCAGCCCGCCTTCATGCTGAGCCATAGCCAGTATGACCCCTATAACACCGATCATATGTACACCACCCAGATCGCGCTGGAAGCGCGGATGATCGCGCAGGCCTGGGGCCATAACCCCGGTGAAAAAGTGCTTGGCGCGCCACAGCTTTACCTGTTTGAACCTCATCAAACCGAGCAGATGGGCTGGAAGCCCGATACATTTCTGGACATCACGCCTGTTTGGGACAAAAAGCGCGCCGCGATGGAACAGATGGGCGGGCAGGTGCATTTGTGGGAGTATTACACCCGCGTGGCCCAGCAGCGTGCCAATCATTTCAAGCGCAATTCGGGCGGGCAATCCGGCGGGCGGGATTGCCAATATGCGGAAGGTTTCCAATCCATTTTCCCGCGCACAGTCGATCAGCTTTGAGGAGGCGTGTTCCATGACCATCCCCCCCAGTTTTGATATCGCCCATCTGGGCCATGTCGAGATGTTTACCGACAAGTTTGACGAAAGCCTCGATTTTTTCACCCGCATCTATGGTCTGAAACTGTCGGGGCAGGATGAGACAAGCGCCTATCTGCGGGCTTGGGATGATTACGAGTTTCACTCGCTCAAACTGACGCGCCATCATACCACGGGCGTGGGCCATATCGGCTACCGTGCGACAAGCCCAGAGGCCTTGGCGCGGCGCGTGGCGGTGATCGAGGCCTCTGGCTACAAGCTGCATGGCTGGCAGGAGGGCGATTTGGGGCATGGCCGCGCCTTCCGGTTTGAAGACCCTTTCGGCCATGTGTTCGAGATTTATTATGATACGCGTCGCGCCGAACCCGATGGCGCGGATCGCCCGGCGCTGAAAAACACTGCCAGCGCCTTCACAGGTGCGGCGCCGCGCCGGATAGATCACCTCAATCTTCTGGCGGCGGATGTTTCCGAATTCCGCCGCTTTATGGAAACATGCCTTGGCAGCCGGGTAACGGAATATATCCAGTTGGATAATGGCCGCATTGGCGGGTGCTGGTTCACCATCAACAACAAAACCTATGATCTGGCCTGCACCGAAGATCACGGGGGCGGCCATGGGCGCTTGCATCACGTCACCTATGCCACAGACCAGCGCGAAGATATCCTGCGCGCCGCCGATATCTTTTTGCAAAACGGTGTGCATATCGAAACCGGCCCGCATAAACACGCCATTCAGGGCACGTTTTTTCTGTATGTCTGGGAACCGGCAGGCAACCGGGTAGAGCTGGCCAATGCAGGCGCGCGCCTGATCCTTGCGCCGGATTGGGAGCCTGTGCGCTGGACAGAGACAGACCGCAAGAAGGGCCAGGCCTGGGGTCTGAAAACGATAGAGACATTCCATACCCATGGCACACCGCCTGTAGCCAAAGGATAACAAGGATGGGTGTTGTTGTTCAAAATATCCCCCGCGCCCCCGCAGAGGTGATTGCGCGTTTGGCGGCCGCCGGTGTGGCCACGGTGCATGAGGCACAGGGGCGCAGTGGCTGTATGCATGCGCAGATGCGCCCGGTCTGGCGCGGCCCGCGCCTTGCGGGCAGTGCCGTTACGATCTCTGCCCCGCCGGGGGATAACTGGATGCTGCATGTGGCCATAGAGCAGCTGCGCCCCGGTGATGTTCTGGTTCTTGCCCCGACCAGCCCCTGCGACATGGGCTATTTTGGCGATTTGCTGGCCACATCGGCCATGGCGCGGGGCTGCGCGGGGCTGGTGATTGATGCCGGTGTGCGCGATATTGCGGAACTGGAGGAGATGGGCTTTCCTGTCTGGTCAACCGCGATTTCGGCGCAAGGCACTGTCAAGGAGACGCTGGGTTCGGTGAATGTGCCGATTATCTGCGCGGGCCAGTTGGTGAATGCGGGCGATGTGATTGTCGCGGATGGCGATGGGGTGGTGGTTGTGGCCATGCAACGCGCGGCAGAGGTGGCCCAAAAGGCGCAAACGCGCATGGCCTCGGAAGAGGCGCGGCGCCAGCGCCTTGCTGCCGGAGAGTTGGGGCTGGATATATATGACATGCGCCCAAGACTGGCAGCCAAAGGGCTGAAATATGTCTGAGGGCATACCCTGCCTGTGGATGCGGGGGGGAAGCTCCAAGGCGGCGGTTTTTCTGGAAACGGATTTGCCGCGTGATGCCACGGCGCGCGATGCGCTGTTGTTGCGGATCATGGGCAGCCCCGATCCGCGCCAGATTGACGGTATTGGCGGGGGCGATCCGCTGAGTTCCAAGGTTGCAATTCTCGCGCCGCCCAGCCGCAAGGATGCCGATCTGGATTACCTGTTCTTGCAGGTGTTTGTGGATCAGCCGCGCATCAGTGCGGCCCAGCCTTGTGGCAATGTTCTTGCCGCTGTTGGCCCTGCCGCGATAGAGCGCGGGCTGGTTGCCGCGCAGACGGGGGAAACCGCCCTGCGCATCCATATGCGCAACACAGGTGAAATTGCGCTGGCCCATATCCAGACGCCGGGGGGGCGCGTGATATATGAGGGGGATGCCCGGATCGATGGCGTGCCCGGCACGCATGCGCCAGTGCGTCTGATGTTTGAAAATATCGCCGGGGCCGTTTGTGGTGCGGTGCTGCCAAGCGGGCGGGCGGTGGATGTGATTGACGGGGTGGACTGCACCCTGATTGATCATGGCATGCCTGTGGTGATTTTGCGCGCCGCGGATCTGGGGCTTACTGGATATGAAAGGCCGGATGAACTGGAAGGCATGGCCGAGGTGAAAACCCGGCTGGAAGCGATCCGCCTGCAAGCCGGGCCTATGATGGGTTTGGGCGATGTCGGCCCGTCCAGCGTACCCAAGATGGCGCTGGTTGCGCCTGCCATTGGTGGCGGGGTCATTGCAACGCGGTGTTTTATCCCACACCGGGTGCATAGCGGGATTGGGGTGCTGGCCGCTGTCAGCGTTGCGGCGGCCTGTGTGATCCCCGGCAGCACGGCATATGGGCTTGCGGCCCTGCCATCTGACGGGTGCTTCCGCATAGAGCATCCCTCTGGGCAAACCGAAATCCTGTTGGATCACACAGGGGCTGATATCCGCTCTGCCGGGTTTTTGCGCACGGCGCGCAAATTGATGGAGGGGCATGTGTTCGCATAGGGCAAAGCCGCTGCTTGTCTGGCTTGCGCTGCATGATGGAGCACAGCGTATCCCGGCGCCCAAGCGCTGCGCTATGTTTTCCCCGATGCCGCGTTGCGCAGGCGAAGCTGGAACATGCCCAAACCCGCCAATCACCCCTCGGCAAGTGGCAGGGCAGGGGGAAGATTGGCAAGCAACTGGTTTATCAGCGTAGCAACCTCTTGGGGCGCTTCGACGCAAGGCAGATGCCCTGCGCCCGCGATCACGGAAAACGAAGCCCCCAGATATTCGGCTGTCTGCTGCACCAGATCGGGCGGCGTTGCGCCATCTGCGCTGCCTGCCATAGCAATGGCAGGCACGCGCAGGCCCCGCGCTTGCCGTGTCAGATCTGCGTCTGCTATCGCCGCGCAACAGCCCAGATACCCGTCCAGAGTGGTGCGGCACAGCATATTGCGCCACAATGCCAGATCGTCTGGCCGCGTGCGGTGAAAATCGGGGCCGAACCAGCGTTCCAGAATGGGCTGGGACAGTGCCGCAATGCCCTGTGTGCGGATGGCGTCTATCCGGTCTTGCCACATTTGGGCAGTGCCGATTTTGGCGGCTGTATCCATCAGAACCAGCGCGGCCACCAGATCTGGCCGCTTTGCAGCCAGATTTTGCGCAATCATTCCCCCGATCGACAGCCCCACCACTGTTACACCGCGCAAGCCCAGGTGATCCAGCAGGGCTGCGGCCTCTTCTGTCAGGGCGTCTATGGTGTAAGGGGCGGGCAAGGCGTCTGACAGGCCGTGCCCCCGTTTGTCATAGCGGATAAGGCGAAGGCCGGGGCGCAAATGGGGCAAAAGCAGATCCCAGACCCGCAAATCGGTTCCCAGCGAATTGGCAAAGAAAACCGGCTGGCCTTGTGCTGGCCCCTGATCTGCATAATGCAGCATGTTTCCAAGATGGCGAAATGTTTTCATGGCAAAAAGGTTGCACAGTTTCAAAGATTGTTAAATTATATTTTTACGCCAGTTTCATAACTTCAAGGTTATTCCATGGATCCCCGCTTGCGCCTGCGCCATTTGCGCTGCTTTCTGGAAACGGCCCGCCTTGGCGGGCTGTCGGCTGCGGCCGAGGCTTTGTGCGTCTCACAACCTGCCGCGTCCAAAACGCTGCGCGAACTGGAAGAGATTCTGGGAGTTGCCCTGTTTGATCGCAGTGCGCGGCGTTTGGTGCTGTCGCCGGCGGGGCGGATATTTCAGCAACATGCAGGAACTGCCATGCGCGCGCTGGAGGCCGCGCAAAGCGCTGTGCGCGATGCGCCGGAACGGGTGACCAAGCTGAATGTGGGTGTGCTGCCCACAGTGGCCACGGATTTACTGCCGCACGCGGCCTTGCAGTTCAATCAGTTGCTGCCCCATTGCACCTTGCATGTGACAACTGGCCCCAATTGGCTGCTTTTGGCGCAATTGCGCGAAGGCACGGCGGATTTGATGGTGGGCCGCGCACCGGGCGCAGAGCAGATGACGGGCCTGACCTTTCGCCAGCTTTATATGGAGCGTGTTGCCATTGTGGTGCGTCCGGAACACCCGTTGCGCAAGATGGCGCATTTCACGCCTGCTCTGGCCCAATACAAGCTGATGCTGCCGCCCGCGCAAGCACTTATCCTGCCCGGCGTGCGGGCCTGGCTGGTCAGTGTCGGCCTTGCGCATCTGGAGCCAGCCTTCGAGGCTGTGTCGCTGGCCTTTGGGCGTAAGCTGGTGATGCAATCCGATATTGTCTGGTTCATTTCGGAAGGGGTGGTGGCAGATGAACTGGCCGCAGGCACTCTGGCCAAGTTGGAACCTGACAGCGAATTACCGATGGGTGCCGTGGGCATTTGCCAGCGCGCCAATTCTGAAGCGAGCACAGAAGCGGATACTTTTGTCAAAGTGCTGCGCGAGATGTGCGATGTCGGGGCAGTGCTGCGCGCGCCCGTATCATGACAGATGCGCGCGCCCGGAGAATATCGGCGGTTTCCCCTTTAGGCTTCGGCGCAAATGTAATACCCCCCCCAGTGCTGGCGATATCCATCGAGGACGAAGCCAAGTGCAGAGGATGCGGATGAAGCTGAAAATTGATCTGAGCATGGAGTATATGATCCAGTTTTCTGACCCTGTTTTGCTGGCGATTGCGCCAGTATGGGCTGAAAACCAGACCGTGATTCAGAGCAATTTGTCAGTAGAGAATGCATCCCTGCACTGGATCGATGATGCGGGCGGGGTGGGGCAGCGCGTCTGGGTTGTTACGGCCTCGGAGCGGTTGCGGCTGCGGCTTTGCGCGCTGGTTGATATTCACCGCCGCGCTGTGCCGTGGCACGGGCTGGAAATGGATGCCTGGGAAACGCTGCCCCCCGATGTCTTGCCCTATCTTCGCCCATCGCGCTTTTGCCAGTCTGATATGTTTGCCTCTTTCGTGGGCAGTGAATTTGGCCATCTGCGCGGCGGCGAAAAGATGGAGGCGATTGTGGCATGGGCGGCGGCAGCCTTGTCTTATGTGCCCGGCAGTTCCAATGCCGGAACAACGGCAATCGATACGTTCCTGACACGGCAGGGGGTGTGCCGGGATTATGCGCATATTGTCTGCACGCTGGCCCGTGCGGCTGGAATTCCGGCCCGCTATACGACCGGATATGGTGTCAATGTCTCTCCGCCTGATTTTCATGCGGTGGCCGAAGTGTGGCTGGGCCAGGCTTGGCATATTGCCGATGCGACAGGCATGAGCACAGCCTCTGATCTGGCGATTATCGGGACGGGGCGCGATGCAGGCGATATTCCCTTTATGGAGACGGCGCAGCCCGCAACCCCGGTTTATCAGGATGTGCATGTGGCCAGAGTGCTGTAACTTCGCCACGCCCTGTCTTGTTTTCGTCATATTTGGCTAGGCTTTTCCATGCGCCGCCGCTAAGGGCATGATCAAAGGCGTTCACTCTTGCCCTGAAGCGCGGGTTTGCCTTGGTGCCGAAAGGGATATGGATGACAGCCAACGCAGCGCCGATTGATGCCGTAATCACGTGGGTGGACGGTTCAGACCCGGTGCATATCGCCAAACGTCAGGCGCGGCTTTTGGCTGCGGGGGGGCGCTTGCATCCCAATGGGATCAATCCGCACCGCTGGGGCAGCAGCGATGAATTGACCTATTGCCTGACAAGCATTGCCAATCACGCGCCATGGCTGCGCCATGTCTGGCTTGTGACAGATGCGCAAACCCCCGATCTTTCGGCCATTCCGCAGGATTTGCGCGCTCGGTTGACGGTCATAGATCACCGGGTGATCTTTGCGGGCCATGAGGCTGTCTTGCCCACCTTCAACTCTCTGTCCATAGAGGCGATGCTGTGGCGCATTCCTGATCTGGCAGAGGCATTTCTGTATTTCAATGATGATGTGTTCCTGACAGCGCCTTTGCAGCGGGAAGATGTGTTTCGCAACGGTGCGCCTGTGTTGCGTGGCAAATGGGTGGATTACAGCGCGCTGGCGCAAGATGCGGCCAAACGCCAAGACCCCGCGCTGTTCAACCATTATGCGCAGATTACCGCGGCGCAGATGGTGGGGTTCAGCCCCGCGCATATGTGGGCCAGTGCCCATGTCGTGCACCCTTTGCGCCGGTCGCTGCTGGCGGATCTGTTCGCGCGCAATACCGCCGCTTTCATTGCGACCATATCCAAGCCCTTTCGCGATCTGGCGCAATTCCAGCCTATGAGCCTGCATAACCATGCAGCCATTCGGGCCGGAAGCTATGCGCCTGCGCCCGTGAAGGATTACATGCATATGCGCACAGGCGCTGTCATAGATTTCCCCCATGAAGAGCTGCGCGCCCATCTGCGCCGTGCCGCAACCGGGGGAACCAAGTTTCTATGCGTGAATGATTTTCCGCAATTGGAAGCCGCCTTGCCGGAATCGCGCGCATGGATTGAACGCGCAATCGGAGCGTGAGGCGCGGCAAGCAGATGGGGGTATATCATGGTGATATACCCCCAGTTTTTCTCGCGCGCAGCAGGGCATTTCCGCTAAAAGCGCAAGCGCGGCCTTAGCACAGCAGGATAGAGCTGCCGGTGGTCGCGCGCGCTTCCATCTGGCGATGGGCGTTTGCGACATCTTCCAAGCCAAATTCTTGCCCGATGCGGATTTTCACCTTGCCGCTTTCCACCATCCCGAACAATTGTGCGGCCATCTGCTGACAGGTTTCGTGCTGCGCGATATGGCTGAACAGGGTCGGCCGCGTGATCTGCAATGACCCTTTCGCCCCCAATACCCCCAGATCAAAGGGCGGCACTTTGCCAGAGGCATTGCCAAAGCTGATCATCATGCCCACCGGGCGCAAGCAATCAAGTGAGCGTTCAAACGTGGCCGCGCCGATGGAATCCATCACCACATCCACCCCGCGCCCGTTGGTCAACTCGCGCACCCGCGCAACGAAATCCTCGCGCTCGTAATTGATGGCGGCATCTGCCCCATGTTCCAGCGCCAGCGCGCATTTTTCATCTGTTCCGGCAGTGCCGATCAGCCGCACGCCCAAGGCGCGCGCCCATTGGCAGGCAATCAGCCCCACACCCCCGGCGGCGGCGTGAAACAAAACTGTATCACCCGCCTTCAAGGGCACTGTGCGGTGAAAGAGGTATTGCACAGTCAGGCCCTGCAACATCATTGCCGCACCCGTGCGCAGGTCAATCCCATCCGGCAGGCGGCAAACCTGCGCGGCTGACATGACGCGCAAATCGCAATAGGCGCCGGGCGGGGCTGCGGCATAGGCCACGCGGTCGCCCCTGCGCAGATGAGTGACGCCATCGCCCACAGCCTCGACAATGCCAGCCGCCTCCATGCCCAGCGCATGCGGCAGCGCCATGGGATAGACGCCCGAACGCTGGTAGATATCGATATAATTCAGCCCGCAAGCCTGTTGCCGGAGACGCACCTGGCCCGGCCCCGGTTCGCCAACCTCGCGATGTTCCAGTTTCAGAACCTCTGGCCCGCCGGGCTGTTCAAAGATGATAACCCTTGCAGTTGTCATTCGGCATTCTCCGTAAACTGTGCGGCATATTTCTGGCGCAATGCCGCCTTTTGCACCTTGCCCATGGTATTGCGCGGAAGCTCTGGCAAAACAATATATGCTTTTGGGTGTTTGTAGCGCGCAAGCTTTTCCGACAGGGCCGCTTTTATGGCCGGGATGTCGGGGCCTTGGCCCGCAGCGGCCAAAACCGCAACCACCCCTTCACCCAGATCGGGATGCGGCAGGCCGATCACAGCACTTTCCAGCACGCCGGGCATGTCATCCAGCGCCAGTTCCACTTCTTTGGGGTAGATATTATACCCGCCAGAGATAATCAGATCCTTGGCCCGGCCCACGATCTGCACATAACCCTGATCATCTATCACCCCCAGATCACCGGTCATGAAAAACCCGTCTGCGCGGAATTCGGCTGCGTTTTTTTCGGGCATCTGCCAATAGCCCTGAAACACATTAGGGCCGCGCACTTCTATCATGCCGGTTTCGCCCTGCGGCAGGGGGGCGCCCGTTTCGGGCTGGGTGATGCGCAGTTCCACATCGGGCAGGGGCGGGCCAACAGTGCCGGGGCGGCGCGCGCCGTCATAGGGGTTAGAGGTGTTCATATTGGTTTCGGTCATGCCATAGCGTTCCAGGATCGCATGGCCCGTGCGCGCAGACCATGCTTTGTGCGTTTCCGCCAGCAAGGGCGCAGAGCCGGAGATGAACAGGCGCATATGCGCCGCCGAGTCATGGGTCAGGCGGGGATCGTCCAAGAGCCTTGTGTAGAATGTGGGAACCCCCATCATCGCGCTGGCCTGGGGCAGGGCGGCCAGCACGGTATCTGGATCGAATTTTGGCAGGAATATCATCTGTGCGCCTGCCAGAAGCACCACATTGCTGGCCACAAACAGCCCATGCGTATGGAAAATGGGCAGGGCATGCAGCAGCACATCGGCAGGGGTGAATTGCCACAAGCCCACCAGCGTTTGCGCATTGGAGAGAAGATTGCGCTGGCTCATCATCGCGCCTTTGGAGCGGCCGGTCGTGCCAGAGGTGTAGAGCAAGGCCGCCAGATCATCGGGGCCGCGCGGGATCGGGGTGAAATCCGCGCTCTGGCGCAGCGCCAGTGCATCAAGGCTGCCCCCCGGCCCAATAGTTTCCAGCCGCACACCCAAGCGCGCGGCCAAAGGGGCAAGCGCCAGTGCCGCGCCCGGATCGACCAGCAAAAGCGCCGCGGCGCTGTCAGAGACGAAATATTCCAGCTCTTGCGCGGTGTATGCCGTGTTCAGCGGCAAAAACACTGCGCCGCAAGCCACCGCTGCGCCATACAGCGCCAGCATTTGCGGGGTTTTGGCGGCTTGCACCACGACCCTGTCACCGGGGCGCACCCCTGCCGCGTGCAGCGCATGGGCAAAGCGCGCCAGCATATCATGAAACGCGCCTGCGCTGATCTGGCCTTGGTCTGGGACTGTCAGAAAGGGCCTGTCCTGCCCTGCCAGCGGTGCGAACAGGGCGTCATATAGCGGGTTTGGCATGACACAGGGTTCCTTTCAGAGCCAGGGTGGCTGGGGGCATAAACGCTATATAGGCTAACGCTTCAAGACCATGGGTTCCATGGGATTTTCACAAAGTGCAGCACAAGGCTGGCTTGCGCCCGTTCAACCCGCTATCACATCGAGAAGGCCCAAGGACTGAGGAGACCCGCGTGGACGCCAATTTTGCCTCTATCTTTTATGAAATTGCGCTGCTTGTGCTGCTGGCCGCAGGGGTGGGCTTTGTGGGCCTGATGCTGCGACAGCCGCTTGTGGTGGCTTTTATCGCGGTTGGCGTGCTGGCGGGGCCGGATGCACTGGGGCTGGTTTCCTCTGTAGAGTTTATCGAGACGCTGAGCCAGATTTCCATCGCCGTGCTTCTATTTCTGGTGGGGTTGAAGCTGGATGTCAGCCTTGTGCGCAATCTGGGCAAGGTGGCAGTGGCTACGGGGTTGGGGCAGGTTACGTTCACCGCCTTTTTCGGGTTTCTGATCTGTCTGGCCTTGGGGCTGGATGCGGTAACATCGCTCTATATCGCGATTGCGCTTACATTTTCTTCCACCATCATCATCGTGAAACTGCTGTCTGATAAGCAGGAAATCGGCGCGCTGCATGGCAAGATCGCACTGGGGTTTCTGATTGTTCAGGATATTTTCGTGGTTCTGGCCATGGTTACGCTGTCTGCCATTGGTGTGGGGCTGGGCGAAGAAAGTGGCGGGCTGTGGGATGTGGTGCAGGTGTTTCTGGGCGGTGCGGTGATGGTTGGCGCGGTCATGCTGTTTATCCGCTATCTGGCCGATCCCTTGCTGCGCCAGATTGCGCGCTCTCCTGAATTGATGGTGATATTTGCCGTGGGTTGGGCGGCAAGCCTGGCCGCGCTAGGCGATATGCTGGGCTTTGGCAAGGAACTGGGGGGGCTGTTGGCGGGTGTATCGCTGGCCTCGACAGAGTTTCGCGAGGCGATCAGTTCGCGCCTTGCCAGCTTGCGTGATTTCCTGCTGCTGTTTTTCTTCATCAATCTGGGCGCGGGATTGCAGCTTTCCACATTGGGCGATCAGATTGGCCCGGCGGTTGTGCTCTCGCTCTTCGTGCTGATCGGTAATCCGCTGATCGTTCTGGCGATCATGGGGTATATGGGGTATCGCAAAAGAACCGGCTTTCTGGCCGGGCTGACAGTTGCGCAAATCTCTGAATTCTCGCTTATCTTTATGGCGATGGGCATTACCATTGGCCATGTCGGCAATGAGGCGATGGGGTTGGTCACATTGGTTGGCCTCGTGACGATTGCGCTATCGGTTTACATGATCACATGGTCGCACAAGCTGTTTGACATCTGCGAGCCATATCTTGGCTTGTTCGAGCGCCGCCGCGCCCATCGGGAAGCGGATGATACGGAAGGCGCGGCAGAGTTGCGCGGCCATGATTTTGTGATCTTTGGGCTTGGGCGCTATGGCTGCCGCATCGGCGCGCGGTTGCAGGAACAGGGCTACCGTGTGCTGGGCATAGATTTCGATCCCGAAGCCCTCGCAAATTGGCGCCGCATGGGGCTGGATGCCACCTATGGTGATGCAACAGACCCGGAATTTGTGGCGCATCTGGATTTGGCGGGCGTGAATGCGGTGGTTTCTGCCGTGCCGCGTGATCGGGGTGCCCTGACAGAGGCCGACCCGCAACAAGCGCTTTTGCATGGATTGAAATCAGCCAATTACAAAGGCCGCGTGTTTCTTTCGGTGCAAAAAGTGGCCGAAGCAGATGAATTGCTGCATCTGGGGGCCAGCGTGGTTCTCAAGCCATTCGATGACGCTGCAGACTATGCGGTTCGCCAATTGATTCAGGAACAAGAGCCAAAGGGATTGGGCTGAACGCGCGCAATTTGGCGCTTGGCTCTTTCCCGGAAATCATGGAAAAACTGACGCAATATCGATCCATATGCGCTTTGGCTCGCACCTTGTCGGCAGGCAGGTGGGCCGGCGCTGCAACCTGAAAGACCTGTGATGAAAAGTTATACATTGACGGTGACATGTGAGACGCGCCGCGGCATTGTTGCTGCGATTGCCACATTTCTGGCCCAGCAGGGCTGCAATATCACCGATAGTTCGCAATTTGATGATCGGGAAACCGGGCGGTTTTTTATGCGTGTCAGTTTTGTTAGCGAAACTGGGACGGATCTGAATACGCTGGAGAAGGGTTTTGCCCCGGTTGGCGCGGAACTGGGAATGGCTTATGCCTTTCATGACGAAACTGTGCGCATGAAAGTTATTCTCATGGTGTCACGCTTTGGTCATTGTCTGAATGACCTTTTGTATCGCTGGCGTATTGGTGCACTGCCGATAGATATTGTGGCGGTGATCTCCAACCATATGGAGTATCAGAAAGTTGTCGTGAACCATGATATCCCGTTTCATTATATTCCTGTAACCAAGGAAAACAAACCTGTTGCCGAAGCGCGCATCATGGAAGTTGTAGAGCAGACTGGCGCTGAATTGATTGTGCTTGCGCGGTATATGCAGGTCTTGTCTGATGAGATGTGTCAAAAAATGTCGGGGCGGATTATCAATATTCATCACTCTTTCCTGCCCAGCTTCAAAGGTGCAAATCCTTACAAACAAGCGTTCGAGCGCGGTGTAAAACTTATTGGCGCAACCTCCCATTATGTGACCGCTGATCTGGATGAAGGCCCGATCATAGAGCAGGATACTGTGCGCGTTACACATGCCCAGTCGCCTGCGGATTATGTAAGCCTTGGGCGCGATGTGGAAAGTCAGGTGCTTGCGCGGGCTATTCATGCGCATATTCACCGCCGTGTATTTTTGAACGGGAATAAGACGGTGGTTTTCCCGGCATCTCCGGGTTCCTATGCGTCAGAGCGTATGGGCTAATTCTTGGCAGCAAGAACACATGGCAAAGGGCGTTTGAGAAATCACAGTGTCCGTTGCCGCATTCGGGGCTTTGTGTGCCGATGTGGTTTGCGCTTATGATTTGATGTGACGCATTGCTGGTTTGGTCAGCGCAACAGGCCCTGCTGCAATGGTTTAACTGCAAGGCCAGGGCCGAATGCTTTTGCACGATAAATCTGCACCCGCCCTTTGATTGTGATGTATTTACGTCACGTCACTTTTTAATTTATATATTTTGCTTTTTAGATGGAAAATAATCCCTGATGTAGTAGCTGTATGGCTTGGTAATATTCTTGAGGCATTTGGCATGTTTTACCACAGCGAAAACGGTCAGGAGTTTCTGGGGCTTCGGCGATTGCGCAATGGCCGCCATCAGGTTGTCTATGATGCAGCCGCGGGCGAGCGCGTTGTCGTGACAATAAAAGACCCAAGCGCCGCGCCCAGCGTTATTGACGCGGCTTTGCAAGAAGGTATCCGGGCCGATAAGGTATTGGCGGGGGTTCTTGCTGCGCTAATGCTGCGCAATATCAAGTTTGATTTGCCACTCTCTTAGCACATTATCGGCTTGCGCTGCGCAAGAGTGCCATTGCTGCACCCACCAGTGCCGCAATCGCCAGTGCAGCGCCCAGCGTACCGCCAAGAGCGACAGCCAGCCCAATCACCAGCGGCACGGCCACACCGCCAAGGTTTGTGATCAGCATTGTATATCCCAAGGCGCCACCTATCAGCGCTTGCGGTGTGATATTGACGATCATCGCAAGATGCAGCCCCACAGCGGCGCAAACGCTGAACCCAAGTGCAAAGCTTGCGGCCACGGCAAGGGGTGTTCCGCCACCCAGCGGGAGCACCGACATTGCCCCCGCGCCCATCAAGCCCAGCGCCAAAAGCAGGTACAGCGCATGGGCGGCATTACCCCGCAGGTAACGATCGGTCAGTGCGCCCCATAGTACCCGGCCCAGAAAGGTTCCCACATGCAGCGCGCCAAGAGACAAGGCCACTGTCGCTGCACCATTGGTGTGTGCGCGTTGCAAGATATCGGCCAGATGCGCCCAGAGCGCGAATTGAAGGCCATTTGTTATCCCAGCCGCCAGGGCAGCGCGGCCAAGGCGCGGCAATGTCAGCACTGCAACCAGCTGGCCCTTGCGCGAGGATGTAATCGGCTTATCGCCGCTCTCGCCTGGGAGAAGCAGCAAAAAGGCGATACCGGCCAAGACTGTCAGAACTGCGGCGGCGAAAACCCCGGCCTGCCACCCCCAGATCGGCCCAAGGATTGCCGTTGCACTGCCAAGCGCTGCGCCAGCGGGCACGCCGGTTTGTTTCAGGCTTAGAAGTGTGGTGCGCCATTTCGGGGTAAACCACAGGGTTATTGCGCGCCCTGCGGCGGGGTTTATCAACCCATAGCCCGCCCCGCAAAAAACCATTCCTGCGCTGAGCTGCACAAACCCCGTAGCGCTTGCAGATATGCCCAAGCCTGTAGCGATGATGAAGGCCGCTGCTGTCAGTGCGGCGCGCGTGCCCAGCCTGTCCGTTACCAACCCCGCTGGCAAGGATGCCGCTGCCAGCGCTGCCGAATAAATGCTTGCCAACCCGCCCAGTTGCAAAGGGGATAGCCCAAGGGCTGCCACCAGTTGCGGGCCAGCCGTCAGAACCGCCAGAACCGACATGGCCCCCAGCGCATGGGCCATGAAGATAAGGGCGAATTGCAGCCTTGCGCGTGCTTTGGGCGTCAGTTCAGGCATGCAGGGCGGGCAGGATCGGGGCAGCGGTTTTAGGGGCTGCCCCCAGCGCCACGCGCAATGTGGCAATCGCTGCCGTCGTGCCATCAATGAGCGGCACAGGCACCGCCTCTTGCAGCCGCGCGGCAAGCCCGGCCAGCGGCCCGCCGCCCAAAACGATACTGCTTACCCCGTCCACCTGTGCCGAATGCTGACACAGCGCCAGCAACTGAGGTGCAAGCGTTTCCTGTATCTCTCCGGGGTCATCCCATGTTTCGCCAGTTACCATATGCATCGCCGCCAGCCTGTCCCCATGCCCATAGCCGAGCGCGGTTTTGCGCAATGCCTCTGCCATGACAGGGGCGAAAGACACAATCGCCATGCGCGGCCCCAGAACAGAGGCCATGGCATAGGCCGCTTGCGCAATGCCCACCACTGGAACCGATGTTTGCGCGCGCACCGCATCCAGCCCCGTATCTCCGAAAGAGGCAAGGATTATTCCGTCCACCTGGCCCTGTTGTGCGGCCAAAGTCCGGGTTACGGCGGCCTCTGCGGCCTGTGCATCTGCCGGGGTGACAATCAGATCCGGCGCGCCAGTGGCGCAGATGGTGCGTATGTCTTCCCCCGCCTGGCGGGCGGCCTGCGCGGCCGCATCTATCCGCGCCGTGACACTGGCAGAGGAGTTGGGGTTGATGATCAGTAATTTCATGGCATCATCCCAACAGGATCGAGGGCAACCACAGCGAGATTGCCGGAAAGACATTGACCAATGTCAGTGCCACCAGCATCGCCCCGATAAACCACATCAAGGGTGGGATGATCTGGCTGATTGTGATTTTGGCAATCGAGCAGGTGATCAGCACCACAGAGGCGACAGGCGGTGTCTGTTGTCCAATGCCAAGATTGAGCGTGATGATCAGCCCGAAATGCACCCTGTCTATGCCCAACTGGTCGGCCAGTGGCAGAAAGATCGGAACCAGCATCAGGATGGCGGGCGTGCCATGCACGATGGTTCCCGCCAGCAAGAAGAACACATTTATGGCCAGCAGCACCACCCAGTAATTTTCCGAAATGCCAAGGATGGCATTGGCGATATCTTGCGGAATGCGCTGATTGGTCAGATACCAGCCCAGAAGCGTGGATGTGGCCACAATGAACATCAGCATCGCGCTGCGTTTGCCAGCTATGCGCAGCGTATCTATGAAACTGGCCCAGCTGAGCGTGCGGTAAACAACCGTTGCCATGACAATCGACCATAGCGCCGCAACTGCGCCTGCCTCTGTCGCTGTGAATATGCCGCCGAGAATGCCGAACAGGATCAGGATAGGCAGGGTAAGCGGCAAGGCTGCATCTTTGCCAGTGTCAATCACGCGGGCAAAGCTGAACGCGCCCTCGGTCGGGAAACCGCGCCAGACAGCCAGCCCGTAAGCTGTCATCAACAGCAGAAAACATACCAGAAAGCCCGGCAAAATGCCCGCCGCGAAAAGTTCGGCAATAGAGGCATTGGCAACATAGGCATAGAGGATCAGGTTCAGCGATGGCGGCACGATGATCGCCATCGTGGCCGATGTGGATGTGACAGCAGCCGCGAAGGCGGCGGAATAGCCGCGCCGCTTCATCTGTGGGATCATCACAGAGCCAATCGCCGCCGCATCCGATGTGGCCGTGCCCGAAATCTCGGAGAAAAACAGGGATGTTAGAATGTTGACATGTGCCAAACCGCCCCGGATATGACCCACAAGCGAAGACGCGAAGGCAATCAGCTTTTCTGCGATCTTGCCCTGATTCATGACCTCGCCCGCGATCATGAACAAAAGTGCTGCAACCAGCAGATAATTATTGGCCCCACCAAAGGGGATCAGCCCGATGATCATGGGCACAACGGCGGGATCAAGAAAGATCATCACCATGGCCGTAATGCCGAGCACAAAGGCAATGGGCACACCCATCATCAACAGTCCGATCAGCAGGATCAGGATGATATAACCGGGGGCGAGAAACATCAGCCATCTCCTTCTGGCAGCAATTCGCCGGGGTTGATCCGGCCCATGATCAAGCCCGCAAGGCGCACAAGGCAGATCACCATGATCAAAGCCCCCCCAAGGGGAACAGCGCCGCGAAAGAGGATCACAGGCAAATCCACTGAAATCAGACTGCGCCCGGCAAAGCTGAGTGCCGCGCGCCCGCCAAACCAGAAAAGCGCCGCGCCAAACCCCGCCATGAGGATTTGGTTGATACAGGCAAGCACGCGCTGCATCCCCAGATTCAGGCTGCGCGCGGCGGAATCAAAGCCCAGATGCTCGTTCGTGCGTGTCAGATAGGCCGCGCCGATGAAGGTGAGCATGGCCAGAATATGCGCGGGCAGTTCTTCGCCCCAAGACACAGAACTGTTCAGGACGAAGCGGGAAAACACCGCGTAATTCAGCAGGATCAGAAGGATACCAGCAACAAGTATTGTGAATGTATCCAGCGCGCGGCACATCCAGCGGTCTAGCCAAAGCACGGCTTTTCCAAGATTGTCCATTCCAAACTCCTGTAGCTTGGGGAAGGGAGCCTTGCGCAAGTGGTGCAAGGCCCGCAAGTGGGCTTAGTCCAGCCCCAGCACATCGCGGGTAACAGCGATCATATCGGCGCCAATCGCATCTACGAAAAGCGGATCGTCATATAGCGGCAGGGCTGCGGCCTGAAAGGCTTCGAAATCCACCTCGTTGATGGCGATCTTGTCTGCCAGATCGGCAATCACCTTGATATCGGTTTCCTCGCCCCAAGCGAATGTCCAGGGCGCGGTCTCAGCCGCAATGCGCAGCACGGTTTCGCGAATTTCGGGGGTTTGCGCGTTTAGCCAAGCCTGGCCAAACAGCATGAATGTGGGCAAATAGACATGATTGGACAAAGACATGTAGCTTTGCACTTCATAGAGCCTTGCGCTATCGGTGATCTGCGCGGGGTTTTCCTGCCCGTCAATCACACCCTGATCCAGCCCCGAATACACTTCGCCAAAGGAAAGCGGCGTGGCATTTGCACCCAGTGTGTTGAACATGGCAACGCGCTGGCGCGAAGTTGGGGTGCGGATTTTCAGCCCTGCCAGATCGGCGGGGGTGACAATGGGGCGCACGGAATTGGTGATAACACGAAACCCGTTATCCCAAAGCGCCGCTAGCACAATGCCGCTCTCTGCAAAGCCTTCGGCCAGCAAATCAAACGCAGCAGAGGCCGCGAAAGCCTGCACCTGATCGCGGCTCTCGAACAGGTAGGGCAAGTCAAACACCGCCGCGCGCGGGTTGATCTGCACAACGGCAGATGCAGAAAGGGATGCGTGATGCGTTCCAAAGCCAAGGCCCTGCAACACATCTTCTTCAGAGCCAAGCGTATTTCCCATGAATATCTGAACATCAATCTGGCCGGGAAGCTCTGCTTCGACGCGCGTCTTGAATTCTGTCAAGAAGGCATGGGCAAAGCTGCCATCGGGCAGGGATGAATTGATCTGCAAAACAGTGGAATGCGCCAGCGCCGGGAAGCAAAGCGCAACAGAGGCGGTAAGGGCGGCGATTCTGGAAGAGAAGGTCATCGGTTTACCTCTTGTGTTGGGTGGGCAGAGTGCCGAACGGGGGCAAGGAGAAGGTATTATTTTTTCCTGATACGATTACATGAAAAAATATTTTCACAACCGGGAATTCTGAGTTTTGCGCCAAAATCGGGGATTTTCTAGGCAAGCAGGCCCTGATTGCTGGAAGAACAGGCGATTTTTGAACGCTGCGTTACAGCTCGTCCAGCGAATCGTGCAAGGCTTCAATGGCCAAAAGCCGCTTGCGGCCTGCTGTTCCAGACCGCTCCAATATGCGCGTGGCAAGGATATGGCACAGGGTCAGAACGGCAGCATGGTTGAATAATGGCCCCGGCGCTGCGGTTTGCACACGCATCCGCCATATGGGCGCAAGCGCGAGTTCGAATGCTGGCGCCTCTGCGCCTTGCTCTGACAGGACATCTGTAATCAGGGCAATCTTCGCGGGGCTGGCTCCAAGATCGCGGCACAGTGCCGGGAAGGGGCGGATGATGCGGCGCAGGGCAAAGACGATCACCACATCCTCTGGTCCAAGGCTGGCCAGGCTTTCCCCCAATGTTTGCCCTGCCTGCGGCAACAGTGTCACATTGGGCGCAATCTGTCCTATCTGCGCCCCAAGGTAGACAGCAAAAGCCTGCGCCGTGCGAAACCCGACAATCCAGACCCGGTTGGCGCGCAATATGGCATCGGCAAGATCGTCAATCTCGGCCAGGGCGATGGCCGTGAAACTGTTTTCCACATTCTGCCGACCTTGGGAAATCTGGGCCATCAGCGCGGCCTCTGGCCCCTGATCACTGGCCGATACCCGAAATACCGCCGCGCCCGCTTGCTGCGTGGCACGCGCTGCCTGACGGGCGTGGTCAAAGTTTTCATAGCCCAGACGGCGGACAAAGCGCGTCACTGTCGCATTCGAGACATTGGCCAATTGGGCCAGCTCTGTGGCGGAATAGCTGGCAATCTCTCCGGGGAAGGACAGAATGGTGTCTGCAAGCCGCCGCTCGCTGGGATGCAGCGAGGGAAGAGCGGCCCGAATGCGCGCGATGTAAGAGCCAGAAACTGTCTGTGTCACAAGACAGACATAGCCGAGGTTTCGGGCCAAAGGCCAGATCAAAGATTGTGCTTGTGCGATTGGGCAGGCCCTGCGGGATTTTCTGCTTGCATTGAAAACCGCGCAAAGGATACATCTAAAGAGAGAAGTATACAACTATAGGGACGGCCCTGACACTCTGTTTGCCGGCGGAATGTGAATTTTGGCATGTCACAACTCACAGGGTAAGGGCAGGGGGGCTTTGAAGCCGTGTTTGTGCGGCAGCGTCTGGCGCTTTGCCGGATTGGGCGAACAGGGCCTGTTAAGCTGACGACGGCTGCCGCCAGATGGCACGGCGCGCGCGCAGCCCTGGGCATATTTGCAAAGAGACAGTGAACCATGAAAATTGCGATAATCGGAACCGGCTATGTGGGGCTTGTCTCTGGAGTGTGCTTTTCGGATTTTGGGCATGATGTGGTTTGCGTGGACAAGCTGCCAGAGAAGATTGCGCAGCTGGAGCGCGGCGATATCCCCATCTATGAGCCGGGATTGCAAGCTGTCATGGCACGCAATGCCGCTGCCGGGCGTCTGACCTTTACCACCGATATCACAAAGGCTGTCGCGGGGGCCGATGCCGTGTTCATTGCAGTCGGAACACCCACGCGGCGTGGTGATGGCCATGCTGATCTGTCATATGTGATGGCGGCAGCTGTCGATATTGCGCATGCGCTGACAGGCTACGGCGTGATTGTCACGAAATCCACTGTGCCCGTGGGCACGAACCGCAAAGTGGCAAATATCATCCGCACCACACGGCCTGATCTGGAATTCGATGTGGCCTCGAATCCCGAATTTCTGCGCGAAGGCGCCGCGGTTGATGATTTCATGAAGCCTGACCGCGTTGTGGTGGGTATAGAGAGCGACCGGGCGAAAGCGGTGATGGGCGATATTTATCGCCCGCTTTTCCTGCGCGATTTTCCCATTGTCTACACCGATCTGGAATCGGCCGAGATGATCAAATACGCGGCCAATGCCTTTCTGGCCACCAAGATAAGTTTCATCAATGAAATCGCGGCCTTGTGCGAACGTGTGGGCGCCGATGTCAAAGCGGTTGCGAAAGGCATGGGGCTGGATGGGCGCATTGGCAACAAATTCCTGCATGCCGGCCCCGGTTATGGTGGGTCGTGCTTTCCAAAAGATACATCCGCACTTGCGCGGATTGGGCAGGAATATGGCGTGCCGCAGCGGATAACCGAAACGGTGATCGTGGTAAATGACCAGACCAAGCGGCGGATGATTGATAAGATTGTTGATCTGTGCGGCGGGTCTGTCAATGGCAAGACGGTTCTTGTGCTGGGCGTGACGTTCAAGCCTGAAACCGATGATATGCGCGAAGCCCCTGCCTTGAGCATCATTCCCGCATTGATTGGCGGGGGCGCGCGCGTCCGTGTTGTTGATCCACATGGCCGCAGAGAGGGTGAGGCGCTGTTACCGGGCGTCGCATGGGAAACAGACCCGTATATCGCGGCCCAAGGGGCCGAGTGTGTTGTGATCCTGACAGAGTGGAATCAGTTTCGCGCCCTCGATCTGAAACGATTGGCGCGGAACATGGCCGTGCCCCGAATGGCCGATCTGCGCAACATCTATACCGCTGCTGACGTTATGGTGGCGGGGTTCATCGCCTATGATGCCGTGGGGCGCAGTGGTGCTGCCGTGGACACACATGGCGCGTTGGATGCCGCGCAATGATGAAAGCCCCAAACCGCGCACATGGCGTGGCATTTGTTAATACATTGTCTTTTGATTGCGCAGGTTTCTTGGCATGGCCGCAATCATAGCTTGCGCAATAGAGAGTTTATTGCCAAAAAGATATTTAAAATAACCAAAGAGAATTTTGGCGCTGTGTCATCGCTGGGGGCGTGTTGAGGTGAGCGAAGTTTTGACGAAGCTTCTTTCTGCGCGCCGCAGAACAAAGCGCGGGTTACAGGTGGTGACTGATTGTCTGCTGTTGACAGCAAGCTTTGGCATGGCAATGGCGCTAAGGCTGGAAAGCGTAGATTTCCTCTTTTTGCCACAGGTGTGGTTGGCGCTTGTGCCGATGCTTCCCGTGGCGATAGCCGTTTTTACACTGCTTGGGCTGTATAAAACTGTCATCCGCTACATCACTGCGCAGGCGCTTGGGGCGGTTGCGATTGGGGTGGCTGTTTCGGCTCTGGTATTGTTTCTGTCGGCACATCTTGGGGCGGCCCCGGTGCCGCGTTCTGTGCCGGGCATATTTGCGCTTTTGGCCTTTTGTTCGCTGGGCGGGGTGCGGTTTCTGGTGCAAACCTTGCTGCGGCAGCCAAATTTGCGCTTGCGCGCCCCTGTTCTGATTTACGGGGCTGGCACTGCCGGGCGCCAGTTGCTGAATGCGCTGCAACATGCGCAGGAATATAGAATTGTCGCTTTTCTGGACGATGACAGAGAGTTGCAGCGCGCGATTGTGGGCGGCAAGCGCGTGTTTTCACCCGCTCATGTCGCAGGGCTGGTGGCCGAAGAACGTGTTCAATCCATTTTGCTTGCGATTCCCAGTGCCAGCCGGGCACGGCGGCGCGAAATTGTCGCCCGGCTGGAGCCATTGGGCGTAGAAATCAAAACCATCCCCGGAGTGGAAGACCTGATTTCCGGCAAAGCATCCTTTGGGGATTTGCGCGAGGTGCGCCCCGAAGATTTGTTGGGGCGTGACCCTGTGCCGCCCTCTGCGGATTTGATGGGCCGAAATATTTCGGGCAAGGTTGTTATGGTCACTGGGGCCGGGGGGTCTATTGGCAGCGAATTGTGCCGCCAGATCATAACGCAAAACCCCGCTGCGCTGATCTTGTTCGAAGTCTCGGAATTTGCGCTGTATCAGATATCCATGGAGTTGCGTGAAACCGTGGCGCAGCACGGAGGGGCTTTTCCCATCGAAGCGCTGCTTGGCTCTGTTCAAAACCCAGACCGTGTGCGCTGTGTGATCCGCGCATTCAAGGTGCAGACAATCTACCATGCCGCAGCCTATAAGCATGTCGCATTGGTAGAGGAAAATGTGGTCGAGGGCATTCGCAACAATGTTTTCGGAACCAAGATTCTGGCAGAGGCCGCGCGCGATCTGGGGGTAGAGAGTTTTATCCTCATTTCCACGGACAAGGCCGTGCGGCCCACCAATTACATGGGCGCGTCAAAGCGCCTGGCGGAATTGGTCTGTCAGGCGCTGGCGCGCGAAAGCGGGAGGACTGTGTTCTCCATGGTGCGCTTTGGCAATGTTCTGGGGTCTTCAGGCTCTGTCATCCCACGGTTTCGGGCGCAGATAGAGGCTGGAGGGCCAGTTACCGTTACTCATACCGAGATCACGCGCTTTTTCATGACAATCCCGGAGGCGTCGCAACTGGTGATTCAGGCTGGCGCGATGGCAAGGGGCGGTGATGTCTTTGTGCTGGATATGGGCGAGCCTGTGAAAATCCTTGATCTGGCCAAAAGCATGATCCGGCTTCATGGCCTGAAACCCTATTTGATGGAGGCGGGCGACCAGAAGGACGCAAGCCGTGGTGACATCGGAATAAAGATAGTGGGCCTGAACAAAGGTGAAAAGCTGTATGAGGAATTGCTGATCGGCAACAATCCCAAAGGCACAGACCATCCCCGCATTCTGACCGCGACAGAGCTTTCTGTCTCTCGGGCGGAGCTGGATATGATTTTAGACAGGCTTTGGCGGGCCTGCCTTGCTTTTGATATGCCCACTATCCGCAGTGTTTTCTTATATGCGCCGCTTGACTATCACGCATATGAAGAAACTGCCTATGATGCTTCGTGGATGGCTGCGCATCGCAACGCAAACTGGCCGCCGCGCAGGCTGGAAGTTGTCAAAACCTGATTTCAACCGGGGCCGCCAGGGCGGCTTTAGGCGCCCTGTGTTTCTGGAACAAGCAGATGACAGGCCGCCTCTCCGGTTGCTGTGGCGGTTGCTTGCGGAATATCGCTGCGGCACCGTGGCATGACATGCTGACAGCGCGGATGAAAGGCGCAGCCAGATGGCGGATTGATCGGGTTGGGGATTTCACCTGTGACAGGTGTCCGTCTGCGCCCCGACAGGGCAAGGTCAGGCACCGCATCCAACAGCATGCGCGTATAAGGGTGCTGTGGTTCCACAAACAGGCGCTTGGCATCAGCCAGCTCTACCAATCGGCCCAGATAGAGAACGCCAATGCGGTTTGACATATGGCGCACCACGCTCAGATCATGGCTGATCAAGAGATAGGTCAGGCCGAATTCATCTTGCAAATCTCGCATAAGGTTCAGGATTTGCGCCTGAACCGAAACATCCAGCGCCGATGTGGGTTCGTCGCAAACAATGAATTCAGGCTTGGAAGAAAGCGCGCGCGCAATCGCGATGCGCTGGCGCTGCCCGCCTGAAAATTCATGCGGGAATTTTTCGATATCATGGCGTGACAGGCCGACCAATTCCAGCAGGCGCCCCACTTCGTTGGTGATGGCCTGTCCTTGCAGCAATCCAAAGGTGCGGATCGGTTCTGCAATGATATCCCCCACACGCCAGCGCGGATTGAGGCTTGCAAACGGGTCTTGAAAGATCATCTGAAAGCGGCGGCGCAACTGGCGCATGGCCGCACCAGAGGCAAAATCCATCCGCGCCCCATCGAAGTGGATTTCCCCCGCCGATGGCTCCAGCAGCCCGACAATCATCTTCGCAATGGTGGATTTGCCAGAGCCGCTTTCGCCCACCAATGCAAATGTCTCTCCGCGCCGGATGTCGAAATTCACATCTGCCGTGGCCGTCAGAAATTGCTTTTCTTCGCGCTCTAACAGGCGGTTCAGATAGGGTTTTGACACATCAAAGCGCCGTGTCAGCCCGGATACAGATAAAAGCACATCAGACATCTGCAATCTCCTCTGTGCGTTCATACAGCCAGCATGCCACTTGCCGTGCGCCGCCGCGCGCGATCAGTTCCGGCCTGTCACGGCGGCATTTTTCCATCATGCGGGTGCAGCGCGGGTTGAAGGCGCAGCCTTGCGGGATTGCATTCAGCCGGGGCATGGAGCCGGGAATTTGCGTCAGCCTGTCTGCGGTTTGCGTCAGTGTCGGGATAGACCCCATCAGCCCCACAGTATAGGGGTGCTCGGCTGCCTGAATGACATCGCGCACCGGGCCAATTTCGGCCAAGCGCCCCGCATAAAGAACGGCCACGCGATCTGCCGTTTCCGCGATCACGCCCATGTCATGCGTGATCAGCATGACAGAGGCGCCACGCTCGGCGCAGATTTCTTTCAACACATCAATGATTTGCGCCTGAACAGACACATCAAGCGCGGTTGTCGGCTCATCCGCTATCACCAATTCCGGCTCTGCGGCAAGCGCAAGGGCGATCACCACGCGCTGGCGCATACCACCAGAGAAATGATGCGGATAGTCATCTATCCGCCGCGCCGCAGCCGGTATTCCCACGCGATCCAAGAGCGCCACAGCGCGTATGCGCGCCTCTTTTTCCGGGACATCCATATGTGTGCGGATCGTCTCTATCAACTGTTGCGCGACAGTATAGAGCGGGTTCAGGCTGGTAAGCGGGTCTTGAAACACCATTCCAATCCGCCGCCCGCGAATGCGGCGCATTGCTTCGCGCGGCAGATTGTCTATTCGCTGGCCGCGCAGCCAGATTTCACCGCCTGCCACGCGGCCCGGTGGTTCCAACAGCCCGATGATGGCCGCGCCGGTGAGCGATTTGCCCGCCCCGGATTCGCCCACCATGCCCAGAACCTCGCCCTCGGCAATGTCAAAAGACACCTTGTCCAGCGCGCGCAGCGTGCCGCGCCGTGTGGGAAATTCCACCACCAGATCACGAACAGAGAGAAGCGGTTCAGCCATCAGCGCAACCTTGGATTCAGGGCGTCGCGCAGCCAGTCACCCAACAGGTTGACCGAGAGCGCGAGCGCCAGAAGCGTGATTGAAGGGAAAAGCAATATCCACCACTCGCCAGAGAATAGGAACCCTTGGCCAATTCGGATCAGGGTTCCCAGAGAGGGCTGGGTGGGCGGCACGCCAACCCCCAGAAATGACAGGGTTGCTTCGGCAATGATCGCCAATGCCAGCCCGATCGTGGCAATCACCAGCACAGGCCCCATCACATTGGGCAGGATATGGCGCAAGAGTATCTTGGCCGGGTGCGCCCCGATCACGCGCGCGGCCTGCACATATTCCTTGCTCTTTTCCACCATTGTCGCGCCACGCACCACGCGGGCATATTGCACCCAATCTGACAAGCCGATTGCCACGATCAGCACCCAGATGGCCATGGCATCGCGGTAGGCCGGCGGGATAAAACCGCGCGCCACCCCGAAAATCAGCAGCGCCAACAGGATAGACGGAAATGTCAGCTGCACATCGGCAACCCGCATCAAGAGGCTATCGACCCAGCCGCCACGGTAGCCCGCAATCAGGCCAAGCGTAATGCCCAGCACCATCGCCAGCAGCACGGCCATAAAGCCCACGAATAGCGAAATCCGCGCGCCATAGAGGATGGTGGAAAACACATCCCGGCCCTGATTATCCGTGCCCAGCCAATAGAGATTGCCGGTAAACTGGTTCGGCTCCATCGGGGGGGTGAAGCCATCCATCAGGTTGAGTGTGGCCGGATTGAACGGATCATGCGGCGCGATGAATGGCGCGAAAGTTGCGGCCAGAATGATCAGCAATGACACCAGCGCCGCAAGAATGGCCAGGGGCGATTTGCGGAAGGAATAGGCAATATCGCTATCCCATGCGCGCGCATAGGCGCCGGGTTGGGGCTTTTCTGTCATATCGCTCATCAGATTTCCCCTTCAATGACGCGCATTCGCACGGTCGATCCGCAAGCGGGGATCAACGGCGTAATACAGCAGATCAACGATCAGATTGATCACCACAAAGACAAGCGCAATCAGCATCAGATAGGCTGCCATCACCGGCACATCGACAAAACGTACAGAATTGATGAACAACGCCCCAACGCCCGGCCATTGGAACACGGTTTCGGTAATGATGGAGAAGGCGATAATGCTGCCCATCTGCAAACCGGTAATCGTGATAACAGGCACGAGCGTATTTTTCAGCGCATGGCCGAAATGCACCGCGCGGTTGGACAGGCCCCGTGCACGGGCGAATTTGATGTAATCCGTGCGCAGCACTTCCAGCATTTCGGCGCGCACAAGCCGCATGATCAGCGTCATCTGATACAGGCCCAGGGTGATCGCTGGCAGAATAAGCGAGGCGCGGCCCGATTCCGTCAATAACCCGGTGCGCCACCAACTGCCCACTTCTACCACATCGCCGCGCCCGAAAGACGGCAACATCTGCAATTCCACCGCAAACACCCAGATCAGCAGCACCCCGATCAGGAATGTGGGCAAGGAGACCCCGATAAGCGACAGTGTCATGATAGAGCCGGAAAGCCAGTTGCCCCGCCGCAGCGCCGTATAGACGCCAAAGCCCACGCCAAACACAAAGGCCAGAATGCCAGAGACAAGCGCCAGTTCCAGCGTGGCAGGCAAGCGCGAGAGGATCAATTCCATGACCGGCTGTTGCAACCGGTAAGAAATGCCAAAATCCCCCACCGCCGCGCGGGCCACGAAATTCCAGAATTGCAACAGGAACGGATCATTCAGTCCCAGCATGTCGCGCAGGGCCTCGCGCTCCGCCAATGTGGTTTCCTGCCCTACCATGGAGGCAATGGGATCGCCCACAAAGCGAAACAGCGCAAAAGCCACAAGCGCCACTGTCAGCATGACAATGACGGATTGCACAAGGCGGCGCAGGATGAAAGCGATCATGTCAACACCTCTGTCTGATGGCGAAATTGGTCAGGCTTGCTGCCATAAACGCCAAAGCCCGCGCGGGGTATCCCGCGCGGGCCAAATGGTCAAGAGTGCTTAGTCGAAAGTGACAGTCGTCATCCGCGGCTGGTTTTCGGGGTGCACATCCAGCGTGATCCCGTCGCGCATGGCATAGGCCAGAACCTGATTATGCACATTCAGAAAAACCCGGTCTTCCATCACCTCTGCCCAGATCTCTGCGATCAAGGCATCGCGCGCTTGCAGATCTGTCATCGTGGCAAGGGCCTCGATCTTGGTATCCAGTTCCGGGTTCGCATAGCGCGCGCCGTTGAAAGAGCCATAGCTGCCTTCGCGGGTGTGAACCAGAAAATCGAACACATACTGGCTGTCAAATGTTGGCACGCCCCAGCCCAGCAGATAGAAATCGGTTTCCCAATTTTCGATCAGCGGGAAATGCAGCGAACGAGCCTGCGCGTTCAGATCTACCGCGATATTGATCCGCGCCAGCATGCCGACCATCGCCTGACAGATTGCCTCATCATTCAGATACCGGTCATTGGGGCAATCCAGTTGCACGGAAAAGCCGTTGGGAAAGCCAGCCTCGGCCATCAACTCGCCAGCGCGGGCCAGATCTGGATCGCCAAAGGCGTGCATTTCTTCTGTCCAGCCATTTACGAAAGGCGGCAGCGGCGCGGCAGAGGGCTGCGATTCGCCACGCATCACAATTTGCTGGATGGCATTGCGGTCAATCGCCAGCGACATGGCTTCGCGCACCAATGGGTTCGCGAAAGGGTTGCCTTCGGCATTGGACGAGCGCAGCGTTTCAGATGCCATGTCATAGCTGAAGAAGATGTTGCGGTTTTCCGGGCCGCGCGCAACCTTTATGCCATCTGTCTGCTCCAGCCGCGCGATATCCTGAACCGGCACATCCTGCACGATATCCACCTCGCCCGACAGCAGGGCGGCCACACGGGTCGCCGCCTCGGAAATGGGCGTATAGATGATCTCGGTCACGGCAGGCGCTTCACCCCAATGCCCGTCAAAGGCGCGCAGAACTGTGCGCACTTCCGGGTCACGCTCTACCAGCATATAGGGGCCGGTGCCGTTGGTATTGCGCACGGAATAGGCCTCTTCGCCAGCGGCGAAATTGGGGGCCGTAACCACACCATTCGCCTCAGCCCAGGCTTTGGACATGATGAATGTATTGGTCAGGTTTTGCACATAAAGCGGTGCGGGGCCGGACATGCGCACATGCACTGTCATATCATCCACCGCCGTTACCTCTTGCACGGCGGCATGCAGGGCTGCCATGCCAGATGGCGGGGTGCGCGCGCGATCCAGCGAGAAAACCACATCTTCGGCAGTCATGGGCGTGCCATCATGGAAGGTGACTCCCTCGCGGATCTGGAATACCCAGACAGTATCATCCTCTGCGCTGATGCCCCATTCGGTGGCAAGGCGTGGGATCAGGCTGCCATCCAAAGCGCGCCCCACCAGTGTTTCATAGATATGATGGTTCAGCGTATGGGTGGGGCCTTCGTTCTGGCTGTGGGGGTCAAGTGTCAGCGCATCGGCAACGCGGGCCCAGCGGATTGTCTCTGCTTCGGCCAAGGCGCCCGAAAGGACAAGCGCGGCTGCTGCCACACCCATCATCAGCCCATGGCGCGCTGTGCGCAGGATTGGTTTGGTAAACATCTTAGTCTCCCTGTTGTGTTTTCTCTCCGCATCGGAGTCGTCTCTCTGAGCGGAGAACTGCATCAAGTGTTCTGCCGTTTCCGCTACCATGTCAAGGTGGGGGATTTGGTGATTTTCAGGAATCTGGCAGGGTGTCGGGTGCAGCTTTGTGCTGCGTGGTTTTTGCCGGAAACAGGGCGGCTCCGCCCTGGGACTTGCTGTGATTAAAAACATATTTTCAATATGTTACAATGCAACGCTTATGCATGATCTGCGACATCACCCGCGCCAGTTCCGGCGCAGGTTCGACCATGGGCAGCAGGGCTGCGCATTATCCCGGCAGGGCGTGGGCGGCAACCGTTTGCAACAGGCCAATCAGACCGGCCACATAATGCTCGGCTGTGGCATGGCCCTTGGCAGCGGTTGCATTGGCGGCATTGCCCACGGTTCCATCTGTGTTCAGATCGCTGGATATCCAGCCATAAGAAATGGGGCCAATGGGGGATATACTGCCTGTTTCAGCACTGGAGCGGAAATTTGCGGCGGCCCCCATATCCACCAATTCCGGGCGCAGCGCCAGCATGAGCGAGGTTTCCACATCACCGCCATGAATGCCGTAAGCCAGTTCTTCGGGCGGATACATGCCTTGCGGCTGGCCAAAACTGCCCCATTGGCATTTCACCGCCAGCATGCCCGCCTGCACCCGCAATTCGCGTGAGAGAATGGAAATCAGATCCAGATTGCCGCCATGGCTGTTGACGATCACAATCTTCTTCACCCCCGCCCGCGCTACCGAGAGGCCAATTTCCACCCAGATGCGCAGCGCGTTTTCTGCGCTTAGCGTCAGCGTGCCGGGGGCGTGCAGATGCTCGTTCGATTTGCCGACGGCCTGCACGGGCAGAATGCGGATATCCAGATCCTCCGGGCAGCGCTGGCGCAAAAGCGCCAGCAAGCCTTCGGCAATCATCGTATCTACGCCCACAGGCAAATGCGGGCCATGCTGTTCTATGGCGGCCGTGGGCAGAATGGCGATGGTGCGCATCGGGTCAATCTGCGTGTATTCCGTGGTGCGGTACTCTGCCCAATCCAGCCGTCGCATTATATCCTCATGTCTTGTAAGTGGCGCTTAGGCGCATGTGCAGATATTCGGCCCCTGTCACGGCGGGGTATTTTGCCGGGCCAGTGCCGGGCAGTGCGGTGATCAGCGCATCCGGGTTGGGATCAAGGAAAAAAGCAACAGATTGGCGCGGGCGCGGCGGGGGAAGCACCCTATGCGGGGTCGAGACATAGAGATCATTTGTCCAGCGCATCAGGCAATCGCCAATATTGACGATAAACGCGCCGGGCATATGCGGCACATCCAGCCACGCGCCCCCGCGCGGGCGCACCTGCAACCCCGGCGCGCCATCTGTGAGCAAGAGTGTCAGCGCGCCGTAATCTGTATGCGCGCCCGCGCCGATTTCCCCCACAGCCCCGCTTGCAGCAGGGTAGGATAACAGCCGCAGCGTTGCCATTGGCGCATCAAAGAATGGCGCGAAATGATCGGGTGGCAAACCCAGATCGCGCGCCACAGGCTGCAACAATCCCACCCCCAACGCCCAGACATGGGTGAAATAATCCAGCATCGTTTCGCGAAACCCCGGCAGATCGGGCCAAAGGTTGACACCGCGAAACGGCTCTGCGGCCAGCACGCGCGGATCATCGGCGGGCAGATCAAGCCCTATGTTGAAAGCTTCCTTGCGGTCGGTCTTGCCCGAATGTTCATCCAGCGATTCCGATCCAAGATAGGCCCAGCCCCGATTATGGGGGTTGGTGGCAATCGACAGGGGGCGCTTTGCCGCTTCGCTTTGGGCAAAGAAATGGGCAGCGGTGGTGAAGACATCGGCAATCTGGCGCGCATGCAGCCCGTGGCCTTTGAGCAGGAAAAACCCCGTTTCCCGGCACGCCGCGCCAAGCTGGCGGGCAAAGCCTTCGGGGTTATGCTGGTGTTCGGCCCAATCCAGAACCGGAAATGTCATGCCGTGGCCTCTTGCTGTTTTGCACCTGTTCCGATCAGCTTATCCATGGCACGGCCCACGCGCGCAAGATGCGCCTTGCGGCTGGCAGGGGTAGAGCTGTCCATCAGGTAATGCGCCGCAAAGGCTGTGCGGCAGGATTTGGCGCATAACAGCCGCACCCCGCGCAAGAGCGTGCGCTTGCCCGGCGCGCCTACCAGAAATGTCAGCCAGCGGCTTGCGCCGCAGGTGGTGAAAACCCCCATGCGGGTAATCTGCGTCAGGCCGGGGCGAATGGTTTTATGCGCACCATCAGGCATGAGAAAGGCCAGATCAGGCAGCATGACGCGATCCAGCCAGCCTTTGAGCATTGCAGGCAGGCCATACCACCATGTCGGATAGACAAAGATCAAAGTATCGCACCATTCCAGATCTTGCGCGGGATGGGCCACAGGGGCGCGATTGGCGGGGCTATCCAGATAGGCTCGCCATTCGGCCTGTGTCAGACAGGGCTGGAAGCCTTGGGCATAAAGATCATGCAGCCGCACGTCTGCGCCAGAGCTGCGTAACTTGTCCAGCACCACATCCCGAATTGCCGCGGTAAAGCTGGCGGGGTCTGGGTGGCAATAGATGACAAGGGCGCGCATCAAAACCGCTCCATCTCTTGGCCCACATGGGCCAGAAACCTGGCGCGCTGCGCCTGAGTGGCGCGGTTCATGTCATAAAGGGCCAGATACCGCAGCTTGTCGGGGCGCGTTACATGCCAGACAGCGCGCTTGACCACATGGCGCGGGGGATCACCTGCCAGAAGCGCGCGCAGCCGCGTTCCGCCATAGGTGGTAACAGCCGCCAATTTGCGGATATGGGTCAGATTGGGGCGCACTTTGCCATTCTCCAGCCGAAATGAGACGCCGGGCAGAAACACACGGTCGAAAAACCCTTTCAGAATGGCCGGATAGCCAAAATTCCACACCGGAAAGACCAGCACCAAGGCTTGCGCGGCGTGCAGCCTGTCCACATAGGCTTGGACAGGGGCCAGATTTGGCCCAACCTCGTGATAGCCGCGCCGTTCGTCTTCTGTCAGCACGGGCGAAAAGCCTTCGGCATTCAGATCGCAATCATCCACCTCCCACCCGCGCCCAGAGAGTGTGGAGACAACTTTCTCATGCAAGGCCGCCGAAAAGCTTTCGGCGCAGGGATGGGCAAAGAGGACAAGCGCGCGCGTCATTCGGCAGCCTTCATGCCCGGATAGCTGTAGATGCGGTCAAACTTCCAGTTCGGATCATCCCAAGCGATCATCTTGCCGGGGTTCAGCAGGCCCTTCGGGTCTGCCTCGCGCTTGAAATTCAGCTGGCGGTCATCGACAGTCTGGCGCCCGCCTTCTTCCAGCGTAAAGCGATGGGGGTTGAAGATCATGCACCCGGCTTCCTCATGCAGGCGCACAATCTCGTCCAACCGTTCTTCGGTGGTGAATTTCACAAGGCTAAGCCCCGCGAACATGACCTTGCCTTGCTCGCGGATCACTTCCAGATGCTGCAGCACTTCGGGCGAGAGTGCGGCGCGCATGGCGCGCACCTTCTCGGCATGGGTGGGGTAGCCATAGCGCACTTGCAGATAGGTGATGCTTGGATCAACCTTCAGCGCGCGCAAAGTGGTGTGGTTCCAGCCATATTCGAACACTGGCCCCGGATCGCGCGCCCAATCGCTTTCGCCAGAATGGTAGATGACCTTCGCAAAGGGGCGGCGCGCGGTAAAGGTGTTGAACCCATCCATCGACTGCGGTGCAACCATCAGCCCCACCAGATGCGTGCCCTCGGACACATAGGGCGCAATGCGCTGGAAATAGCTATGCGCTGTGGGGGCCTCATAGACAGAGGCAATCTTGATCAGGATACCGTCCTGATTGGCCAGTTCTTCCGTATAGCCAAGGGCTGCATCAAAATCGTCAAACGCCACGAACAGGCCCACCCAGTCATAGGCCGGGGCAAGCGGCATTTCCAATTCGGTGATAATGCCATTTGTGCCGTAAGCATGGCTGACGCGCGCCAATTCCTCGCCGCGAAATTCCAGCACGCGGGGGGTTTCTTCCATGGTGACAACACGCAGGCGGATGATATTGCCCAAATCGCGCAAACTGCCCCAGGTGCAAGACCCAACCCCGCCAGAGCCACCCGCGACAAAGCCGCCAATCGTGGCCGTGGCCCATGTGCTGGAGAACATGCGCAATTCTTGCCCCGAATGGGCTTTGCAGGCGGCATCCACATCTTTCAGCAGGCAGCCCGGTTCTACGATTACCCGGCCCGGATGCACCTCTTTCACCGCCGCCATATTCTTCATATGCAGGATGCACCCACCGGCCATGGGCATGGCCTGGCCATAATTGCCTGTCCCCGCGCCGCGTGTGGTGACGGGCACGTTATGGGCATAGCAGGTTTTGAGCACCTCTATCACCTCGGCCTCGGTGCGGGGGGCCACCACGAAATCCCCTTCCAGATGATCCATGCGCGGTTTCAGAACCGGCGAGTACCAGAAGAAATCACGCGATTTGGCGCGGATGGAGACCGGGTTTTCATCCAGCTCCAGATGCGCAAGGGCGGCTTTGGCAGCGGCGAGATTGGGGGTCATGATGTCCTCATCAGATGGTCAAGTTCGGCATAATCGGGCAGGGTGCGATCTATAGCGCGGCCCTCGCGCAGCACGATGCGATCGGATTGGGGGCGAGAAAGGGCCTCGCCCCAAGAGCGCGCGCGCAAGATCACCAGATCGGCAGGCGCACCCGGCGCAAGGCTGGGCGCGGCAAAGCCGCAGGCGCGGGCGGGATTGCCAAGGAAGGCCATGATCCAATCGGGATCGGAGTGATCCAGATGGGCAATGCGCGTGGCTTCGCGCAGCACCTCTATCATATCCAGATCCCCATAAGCATAGAACGGATCGCGCGTGTTGTCCGATGCGAAACTGACATTGATCCCGCGCGCCTTCATCTCATGCACCAAAGTCACACCGCGCCAGCGCGGGGTGCGCGCGGCAGTGCGATCTTGCAAATACATGTTGCACATCGGCAGAGAAACGATGTTCAGCCCCGCCTTTGCCACCAGATCGAGTGTGTGCAGGGCCTCGGCCTCTGGCTGCACCGCCAGAGAGCAGCAATGCCCCACTGTAACAGGCTTGTCATAGCCCAGATCAAGCACAGTTTCGGCAATCAGGCGCAGGGTGGCGGCGCTTGGATCGCCAGTTTCATCGGCATGAAAATCCACCTCCAGCCCGCGCGCTGTGGCCAGCCCGAAAAAGGCGCGCAGCCGTTCTGACAGCCCCGGAATGGGATAGGTCACAAGGCCCAAGACGCCGCCATGTTCGGCCACAATATCGGCTGTGCGGGCATAATCGCCGGACATGTCAATCCGATCCACCCCCGCCAGTGCCGCGCCTTGCAGATCAATCCGCCCCGCCCATGTTTCGCGCATTTCGGCAAAGACGGGCCATGAAATGGCGTCTTGCGGGGCAAGGCTGTCGAGATGGGTGCGGATGGCCCCAGTGCCGTGGGCATAGGCACAGCGCAGCGCAAAATCCATGCGGCGCGCACATCGCCCGCGCTCCAGTTCATTTCACGATCTGCGCCCACAGTTTCCAGCGCGCCCATGAAACTGCCATCGGGATTGGCGGCGCGGGGCCAGATATGGCCCTTGTCCAGATGGGTGTGCATATCGACGAAGCAGGGCAGCACCATGGCCCCGCCCATATCGATGGCGGGCGCATCCGGGCGGGCGGATAGTTTGCCCCCCTCTATTGTCAGGCTGTGGCGGATCAAGCCACCCTCCTGCCCCAACAGGCAGGCGGGCACAGTGATATTCTCCAGCCGGAACGGGCCAGAGGCGGGAAGGGTTTTGAAATCTATCATGTCTCTCGTTTCACTGCGCTTTCATGCCATTTGCGCAACAACATATGGCTTAGGAAAGACAGTCCCGCAAAGATAATCACACCTGTTACAGCGATCAGGATAAGCGCCGCAAACATGCGCGGAATGTTCAGCCGATACCCCGCTTCCAGAATACGGAAGGCAAGGCCAGAGCCGATGCCCCCTGTCCCCGCCACATATTCGGCCACCACTGCGCCAATCAGCGCCAGCCCGCCTGCAATCCGCAAACCGCCAAGGAAATAGGGCAGGGCCGAGGGCAGGCGCAGATAGCGCAGGGTTTGCCAGCGGGTTGCGCCATAAATGCGAAACAGATCGCGCAGGTTGTGATCGGCCGAATTCAGGCCAAGCGTTGTATTGGCCAGCACCGGAAAGAACGCCACAAGCCACGCGCAGATCAACAGCCCGGCTGTGCGGCTATCGACATAGATGAAAATCAGCGGTGCGATGGAAACAACGGGCGTTACCTGCAAAATCACGGCATAGGGGTAGAAAGACATCTCTACAAGGCGGCTTTGGGTGAACAAAACCGCCAGCCCCACCCCGCCAATCACGGCCACTGCAAGCGCCATAAGGGTAATTTGCAAGGTGACCAGCAGCGCATCAAACAGCATCGGCCAATCAGAGATCAGCGTTTGCAGCACCAACCCCGGGCGCGGCAAGATGAAATGGGGGATGTTGTTCCAAACCACCAGCCTGTCCCAGAACCAGATCATCACGATCATCACGGCCACAGGCAGCAGCCATTTGCCAAAGCGCTCAAACCGCGCAGCGCGCAGGCGCTTGAGGTCTTCGGCATCATAAAGCGGCTGGTTTTCGGCAATGCTCATGCGTGCTCTCCCATGGCATCATGCAGCGCTTCTGACGCTTGGCGGCACAGCGCGGCATATTCGGCAGAGGTGCGAAACGCCTCGTCGCGCGGATAGGGGGCTGGAACCTGCACCTCGCGGATCACCCGGCCCGGACGGGCGGCCATCACCACAATCCGGTCTGACAAAAACACCGATTCAAACACGGAATGGGTTACAAAAATCACCGTGCAGCCAATTTTTGCTTTCAGCTTCAACAGATCATTGTTCAACCGAAAGCGCGTGATTTCATCCAGCGCGGCAAAGGGTTCATCCATCAGGATAAGCCGGGGCTTTGTCACCATGGCCCGCGCGATAGAGACACGCATTTTCATGCCGCCCGACAATTCGCGCGGGTAGGCATCCAGAAACTTTTCCAAGCCCACAAGGCGCAGCGCTTCCAGTATCTCGTCTTTGACAGAGGCATAGCTTTTGCCCTTCAGCCGGAAAGGCAGCCAGACATTTTGCGCGACTGTGGCCCAAGGCATGAGGGTTGGTTCCTGAAACACCACGCCCAGATCATTTTCAGATTGCCCGCCTGCCCAGCTTATCCGCCCCGAACTGGGGCTGGACAGCCCTGCAATCAAACGCAGGGCTGTGGATTTTCCACATCCAGATGGCCCCAGAAGCGAGATGAAATCCCCGGCATTCACACCAAGGTTCATCTCGCGCAGGGCCACCACATCGCCGTTAAAGGTTTTTGTCACATTGGACATGTCCAGCACGGCGGGGCGCTGCCCCAAGGGTAAGCTTTGCATGATGGCTCCGTCGTTTGGGGGCAAACTGGTGGGTTGTGGGGCTTAGGGCCGCAACTCCAGACCCAGACCAGCATTCACGAAGTCAAAATTGACCGCTGTCGCCCAATCCAGCCCATCCGCGACGACTCCGGCTTCCACCATCGAGGTATAGAACCCTTCCACGGCCTCAGATGTCATTGCCCCAATCCCCATTTCCAGAGAGTCACCGCTATCGACAATGCCATTCTCGATCATCATCGAGATGGCAAAATCGATCTTGTCCTGTGTCATGTCTGGATTGGCTTCCAAAATCAGCGCATTTGCGCCTGCATTGTCGCCGTAAAGGTAATTATACCACCCAAGGATCGACCCATTCACAAAACACTCCACCACTTCGGGCTTGGTGTCTATCGTGCTTTGCATCACCTCCACAGTGGTCGCATAGGTGGAATAGCCGGCATCCGCGATAAGAAACACATTGGGCATGAAACCCGCTTCTTTCAGGATCGCATAGGGCTCGGATGACAAGAACCCCTGCATCCCGGTGCGCTTGTCCGCAAGGAAGGGTGCGGGGTTGAACGTATAGGGCTGGCGCTGTTCCACGGTGAATCCATGGGCCGAAATCATCCACTGATAATAAGATGTGAACCCGTTATCCCCGATAAACAGGGTCAGGTCTTTCAGGGCCTCCCAAGTATCGGCCTCGCCGGGGTGCGAGATGATGACTTGGGGGTGTTTTTGGAATGTGGCCATGACAGCCACAACGGGAATATTCTCTGCCACGGCGTTGAATGCCTGCAGCAAATCCCCGCCCATATGAAATTGAATGCGATCCGCCATAAGAAGGGCACGGTTATTCACCTGCGGCCCGCCGGAAACGATGGTCACATCCAAGCCGCATGCGGCATAGGTTCCATCTGCAACAGATTGATAAAACCCGCCATGTTCGGCCTGTGGCAGCCAGTTCGTGCCAAAGGTGACAGGCGTTAGCGCAAAGGCAGGCGTGGAGAAGGCAAGAAGGGCAGCGCAGCAGGTGGCAAGTGAACGCATGGGAGAAAATCCTGTTCTAGACCGCAGATGCCCTATCCTCGCTACCCGCGAGCGGTTTCCAAGGGCTTGCATTTGCTGCAGGCAGATGGCGCAAAACTTTGAATGTTTATTCAGCACTATGCGCATATTCTGCCCGAATATCGGGCAGAATATGCGCTTTCTATCCACAAGCGCAGGCAGAATCAGCGCAAAAAGGGTAGATCACCCTGTCCCCAGTCAAGAAGGCCAGAGCGATGGATTTGTTGAACCCTGAAAGCCTGCACCCCCCGTTTGCCCGTTATGCCCATGGCCGCAGCCGCGCTGAGATTTCGCGCCTGATTGTGACATCGGGGCAATTGCCTATTCGCAAAGATGGCACTGTCCCCACAGGGGCCGAAGCTCAGGCAATGCTGTGCTTTGAGAACATCGCCGCCATTCTGGCCGAGGCCGGGGCAGGGGCGGCAGATGTGCTGCGGGTGAACGCCTTTGTCACCGATCGCGCCCATATGGCGGGGTATATGGCGGCGCGGGACGCGTTTTTTGCTCAGTGCGATATTCCACCCGCTTCCACATTGGTGATTGTCTCCGGCTTTACACGGCCGGAATTTCTGGTCGAGGTGGAAGTGACAGCCGCACTGTGACGTCCAGGTGCCGTCTGCGCAATCGTTGCGCTGGCAAAGCTGGATCTCAGTCGTTTTTGCGCGCGCGCGTCAATCATCTGTAAGCAAATTCCGCGTAACTTCTGCCCTCTCATGGGTGTCTATCTGCCTGTCCATATCAGGAGGGGCGTGATGCAGCTGATAATTAGGAGAAGGCTATAATGAAGTTCGGAAAATATGTAGCATTTGCCGCGATGGCCTGTATCGCGCTGAACACGGCTCAGGCCCAAGACCGCGCTGGTTGGCCAGATGTGATGACACTTGCAACAGCGGGTGAGGGCGGGGTCTATTATGTTTTTGGTGCGGGACTTGCGGATTATATCACGACGGAATTGGGTGTGCCCACAAGCCCGAAAGCTACCGGGGGGCCAGCCCATAACGCCACCCTGATTCAGATGGGGCTGAATGATATCGGGCTGGTAACAATGGGCCCCATGCTGGAGGCGTTGACGGGGCTTGGCGAGTTGGCCAATGGTGTGCCCCATGACAGCGTGCGCGCATTGTTCCCGATGTATGAAACTGTCTTTCAGGGTATTGCGCTTGCCGATTCAGATATCACGTCTTTGTCTGATTTGGCAGGTAAGCGCGTCAGCGTAGGCCCGGCTGGTGGGACGCCGGGCACGTATTGGCCCCGCATTCTGGACGCGCTGGACATATCTGTCACCATGAGCAACACAAACGCGACAGAAGCGGCTGAGCAGTTGAAAGCGGGCGATCTGGATGCGTTCTTATTCGCGGGCGGGCTGCCGAACTCTACCTTCACGACCCTTGCCAATGAATTTGGCGCGCGTCCATTCTCGGTATCTGCTCAGGAGCAGCAGAAAATCTTGTCCGCATTTCAGGAATTGTCGGGTGGCAAAGTTCCTGCAAATACCTATGTCACCCAAGAAGCAGATCAGGCCACTTTCGGCATGTGGAATTTTGCCGTTGTGAATTCGGCCATGCCAGAAAGTCTGGCCTATGAAATCACCAAGCTTGTGATGGAAAATAATGCCCGCATGCGCCAGATTCACCCGGCAAGTGTGGAAACCTTGCCGCAAAACCATATCCACAACACATTTTTGCCCTTCCACCCGGGTGCCGCCCGCTGGTTTGCAGAAAATGCCTTCTCTATTCCTTCGCAGCTGACCCAATAGCATGGGCACGACGGGTGCGCAGTGTTTGGCGGGAAGAACCGTTTGCATTTGCCTGTCACCGGTGCGGAACGGCAGGCTGATTAAACGGCGGAGGTGATCTTGTGATCTTATGCGCAATCCGCCGGCGCGCAGGATGATCCAAAAGCGCCCTCGGCATCACCGGGGGCGCTTTATTTTCTTGCTCTCAGAGCGGGCGTGACAGATATCTTTATGAAACGGGTGGTGGGCCGGAAATGGCTGGCGGGGTTCCCAAGAGTCTGCCCGCCACGGGCCTATCGCGGTGAAGCAGGCTTGTATCAAAACAATCAGATTACCCTGGATGGTGCAATATATGGGGCCTATGTTCTGCGCCGTGCAGAGAGTGGATTGCCAACGCTAATTATTGCACCGTTTCGGCCTGCATTGCGTGCATAAGGCTGCACCGGCAGTGAAACCCGGTTCTCACCCCGAAGATAAGCAGCACTGTTTTGCCTGTAGCGAGGCTTGACCAGGCGACAAACCCGTGGGTAGCAGAGCTTTCGCGCACCGGTCATGCCCGCGCTTTCACAGGCAAGGGTGCTGATCGTGCCCACTATCCAAAGGCGTGGTCAGGTTCTTTGAAGGCCAGATTATGGGCAATGCCACATCCGCCACCTTATCCGTTCCAGCGTCACGCGCCGCCAGCCAAGGTTAGAGGGCAGGGAAATTCTGGCCTGTGTTCTTTCCGGGGAAAGCCATCAGAACAAAATATCGGCCAGATCGTCTGCCTCAGTCACCGCTGCTGAAGCTTTGGCAGTACTTTCATGTTCTGGCGGGGCCACTGAACCGGAAAGCCGCGCAACCAGTTGATCGTGCAGGCTGCGTTCCGAAGCCATTGTGTATTTTTGCCGGATTTGGGCCAGATATGCCACCGCAGTTTCGGTTTCTGGATCAGGTTTCGGCGTGAGAGAGGCCAGAAACTGCAGACTTGCCAGAGCCGGTGCACTATCTTTTATCTGGTCGCGCAGATTGGCCATTTCTTGGCGCGAGAGCGTGATTTTGCGCGACAGCATGACAGAGGCTATATCGAACTGGCGTGATGCCTGCGAAAGCGCATCATGCGCCGTATTTATCGCCCCCCCCAGATCCGAGGCAACGGCCAGAAAACTGCCAAGGTTGACATCGAACTGGCTGATCAAATCATCACTGGCGCTATAAACAGCGGTGCGCGAGTTATCCAGCGCCTGTTCCAGGCGCAGCATAGTGCCATCGCAGTCATCTGTGACACTGCGCAACCATTGGGCCAATTCCCGTAAAGACCGCCCCTCTTCGCCCAGTTTGGCGCAGGTGATCACCGCGTTTATGCCCGCAACACGCAGATCCTGGGCGATCCGCTGCAAAGCCGGGTTGCTTTGCAAGATGATTTCAATCTGTTCGCGTGCCCGTGTTGCTGCGGCTTGCATGGTGGCAAATTGCGCGCGGACATTCTCAAGCCCGTTTCGGAATGTGTCAAAATGGTTCTCCCCTGTCTGGGCGTTACGCAGCGCACCATGCGTGAAAGAAGAGGTTGCTGCTGCATGGGTGATTTCCACGCCGCGCCGCCCGACAGCATCCAGCGCATCGAGCGCATCTTCTATAGGTGGGAGGGCGGCTTGCAGCGCACCTTCCGCCAAGACTGCGCCGAGCTGCAAAGACAGGCCCATATCATTCTTGCATGGCCCTGCCATGATGAGGGCAGAGTGCACGTTTTCCAATTGTTGACGCAGCGTATCTCCCATTTGAAGCGAGGTCACGAGGCGCGCAACATCATGCGAGGCCAGCTCCACCTGCGCCGCTATCATCATTGAGGCCGCGTGCAAATCAGTCTGCTCATCCCCAATGCTGCGCGCCAGATTTGTGAAGCGCGCAATTGCAGGGAATGTCGTATACCGCAATTCGGCGGAAAGAGACACCTGAGCTGCCTCGAAATCCGAGACCGCTTGCAAGGTTTCCGCCATCGCTTCGGTCACATGAAGCAAGATCATATCCGCCTTAGCCGAAAGATCCCCCAATGTCTCGATAAAAGAGGTTATCTGGTGTTTTTGGCGGTTGAGGCTATTGCCTTGAATGCGGGCGTTGATTGATACATTGGCAATCAGCTTGATGATCGCCCCAAGATCGCGCATTTCGGCGCGCATTCCGACCATGACGCTACGCAAATTGCGGGTTGTTTCACTTATCTGGACAAAGCCATGCCGCAGCCCATCACTTTGTTCGGTAATCGCTTCTATCCATATTTTGAATTGGGCATCTGCGCCCGCCCCCAGTGTTTCATCCAATGAGCCAAATGATTTACGCAGGACATGAAGTTGAACAAGGCTTTCTTCCAGAAATTGCCCGGATTTCAGAAAGGCTTCTTCAGAAATCCCTAACAGGGCATCGAAGGGACGCAGCGTATTTCCGGCGGGATGGGTAAATGTTTCATCAAGGCTCATGCCGCACCCCCGGCTGTAATCTTTCCTTCAGCAAAGCCCATGATCATTGGGGCGATCCTGTTCAGAGGAAGAATATGATGTGCATGGCCCAGTCTCGCGGCCTCTCGCGGCATTCCATAGACGACCGAACTTGCTTCATCCTGTGCGATGGTTACTGCCCCGCTGCGCTGCATTTCGCCCAGACATGCGGCGCCATCATCGCCCATTCCGGTCAGAATGATGCCCATCGCATTTTGCCCTGCCGCTATCGCCCCGGATCGGAACAAAACATCCACTGAGGGGCGATGGCGGGAGACATAGGGGCCACTGCGCACCTGAACCTGATAGCCGATAGGTTTACGTTGTAGCAGCATATGGCTGTCGCCCGGAGCAATGATTGCCTGGCCACGCGAAACAGGCATACCATCTTCACCCTCGAGGATTTGGATTTGTGCCAAACTATCCAGCCGTCGGGCAAAGGCTGCGGTGAACCCTTTCGGCATGTGTTGAACAATGACGATGGCGGGTGCTTCTGGCGTCAAGGCGCATAAAAGTTCGCGCAGGGCTTCGGTGCCCCCGGTCGAAGCGCCAATGCAAACCACCAACTCGCCCGGCGGAACGGAACGACGAAAATTTGGAGGCGGCAAGATTTCATCCGCTGACAATTTCGGGCTGCCTAAGAGGGGCCGTTGCGAACGGGTAACACGCAGCCGCTTTCCAGAAGTAGATGCCGCCGCCGCGTGAAGCGCATCGCAGATACGCATCGTTGCCTCTGCGCGGGAATTGGCGTCATGCATCTCGGGTTTGCGGATCACATCAACAGCCCCAGCTTCCATCGCTTCAACACTGCGGCGCGATCCTTCCTCGGTGAGTGATGAGCAGATCACGACAGGCAAAGGATGCTGCTGCATGATCCGGCGTAGAAATGTCATCCCATCCATACCCGGCATTTCCAGATCCAATAAAATGACATCCGGCAATTCGGATTTCATCAGATGCGCTGCAGAAAAAGCATCTTGCGCCATCGCAGTGACGCGCAAAGATGCGTCACTTTCGATTATGCGGCGCAACATCACGCGAGATGAGGTGGAATCATCCACGACCATGACCTTGATATGATCTGGGCTTTGGGGTGTGGTCATGATGTCTTCCTCAAGATCGTGGATTTGATTTGTTCCAATCCGGCGCATTGCACCGACATGCCTTCTGAATGCCCGACAAATAGGTAACCACCAGGCCGCAGATGGCGTTGCAAATTCCGGACCACTTTCTGCCGTGCGTCGGCTTCGAAATAAATCAACACATTGCGCAAGAAAATGACATCGACTCCATCATCGACAGGATAATTTGCATCCATCAGATTCATCTGTTTGAACTGGACTTTTGCGCGCAGTTCGGGAACCATGCGCACCAGATTACCATGCTCCGGCGAGTTTGGAGCCATTGTATAACGCTGGCGCAGATCGGGTGCGATCTGCTCGATCTGGTCTGACTGGTAAATCCCGCGCCGTGCCTTTGCCACCATGCGACCGGAAATATCCGTTCCCAACACGGCCCAATCAAACCGCATACCACGACGCTGAGCTTCGGCCAGAATTATGGCGAGGGTAAACGCTTCGGCCCCTTCAGAACTTGCCGCGCTCCATAATTTCAGGCGGGGCACAGGTTCGCGGCGGTTCGAAAGCATTTGCGCCAGCAACACATCCGACAAGTAGTCGAAATGTTGTTTTTCTCTGAAAAAGCTGGTTGTGTTGGTGGTTATCATATCCACCGCGATGCCCATTTCCTGTGGCCCCAGTCGTTCGGAGAGCAGCGCGGTCAAATAATCTTCAGTCTTGTTGAACTTGTTTTCAATCACCCGAGAGATATGGGCAAAAGTTGGTGACGCGTGATCAGGCGGCGGCTTGAAGTTGGCGGATCCCGTCGCGGAACTCAACCCCCTGGATGATCTCGGGCAGGCGGTTTTGCCCGTCGAGTTTTCGCCATTTCTTCTGCGCCGACATCATCAGCTTGAAGGCCATGGCCAGCCCGGTCTTGCGGCTGAGGCACCCCTTGGTGCGTTTCGTGCGATGCCGGACGGTGGCGAAGGTGCTTTCGATCGGATTTGACGTCCGGATGTGCTTCCAGAGTGTTCGGCCGGGAAGTCGTAGAAGTTCAGAAGCGCGTCCCTGTCCTTGACCAGCTTGGCGACAGCCTTGTCCCATTTCACACCGTAGGTTTCGACGAAGAAATCGAAGGCGTTGTTCGCCTTGGCTTTTGTCTCGGCCTGCCAGATGTCGTGCAGATGCGCCTTCGCCTTGGCTTGGATGGATTGTGGCATCGCGTTCAGTACGTTCATAGTCTTGTGGACCCAGCAGCGTTGTTCCCGCGTCGTGGCGAATACCTCGCGCAGCGCGGTCCAGAACCCCAGGGCACCGTCACCGACGGCCAGCTTGGGGTCCTGCCTCAGGCCGCGGCGCTTGAGATCGAGCAGCACCTCGCGCCAGCTTTGGGTGCTTTCGCGGAAGCCGTCTGTCATCGCCAGAAGCTCCTTGCGGCCGTATTCATCGGCTCCCACGATCACCAGAACGCATTGCTTTTCCTCGGCCATCCGTGGCTTGAAGTAGACCCCGTCCGCCCAGATGTAGAGAAAGCGCCGGTTGCCAAGGTCGCGTTTCTGCCAAGCCTCGTAGTCTTTCCACCAGCCGGCCTTCAGCCGCGTGACGGTCTTGGCAGACAGGCCCTTGGCATTCGGACCAAGCAGCGCCTCCAGAGCCTCGCTGAAGTCGCCTGTGGACACGCCCTTGAGGTAGAGCCACGGCAGCAGATCCTCGACCGACTTTGCCTTACGCAAATACCGTGGCAGGATGCTGGGCGTGAACGTGACCTTGTCTTCGCCAGCACCCCGGTCCCGCACGCGTGGCACCTTCACGGGCACCGGACCAATGCCGGTCATCACCTCGCGTTCGGGCAGATGACCGTGTCGGACCAGGCGTGCCCGCCCGTCCTCGAGCTTGTCCCCGGAAAAGGCGTTCATGAGCGCGGTCAACTCGGCGTGGATCGCCTGTTCGATCAGCTTGCGCGCTCCATCGCGCAGGACGTCGGTGAATGGGTCGGCGCTAAATCCCGATGGATCGGGCAGTTGGGTAATGGTAGTCTCTGACATGTGGCATATCCTTTTCTCAACAGAGAATCGACGGCGTCTGAACACCGCCATGATATGCCGCCCCTCAGGGCATCACCAACTTTCGCGCGTTTCTCATCACCCGATTTCGCAGTCTTTGCTCAATCATGGAGGTTTTGGATGCGCTGAGGCTGATCCCCGTTTCCTTCAAGATCTGGGCGCGAAACCTTGTGAAGACATCTTGCACATGAACAGGTTGCGTGGCGCGCATGTCAGGCCACTCCCTCCGGTTCCGACTGGGTTTTGTCGTTCACTGGAATATTCAACCTGCGCGCGAACAGTCCTTCAAGATCGATCACGCTGATTAACGCCCCGTTTCGCCGGCCAATGCCTAGAACTGACAGCCCGTCCCAGGCGAGCTTTTGCCCCTCCGAAAGGGGCTGAAGCTCGCCTGAGTCCAGCTGTGCGACATCAATCACGCGGTCGGTGCGCAAGCCAATTACAGAATCTGCCACTCCGCTTTGCAATTGCACCAAGATAAACCGGGTCTGAGGCGTGTCTGCCTTTGGTTCCAGCCCCATGAGGATGCGCAAATCCACAATCGGCACATTCTCGCCGCGCAGATCTATCACCCCCAACATATAACCAGGAGCATTTGGCATCAACGACACCTTGCAGACATCCAGTATTTCCTGAACCCTTTCAACAGGAATACCGTACAGAACTTCGTCAAGTTCCAGTGACACGAAATCAGAGCCGCGGTTCATTTCCTGTCCTCCTTTAGGCGACTTCGCGGCGTTTGAAGCGCTTGTCGGAATCGTCTTCCTCGATGTCCAGATCAAAGTTGAACCCGCCACTTTCCGGCGCCGCTTTTTCGCGCGATGCCGATGCGGAACCCTTGCCCGGTTTGGCGACGGATACCTTGGCATGTTTCTCTTCTGGCGCGCTTGTCATCGCTCCGCCCTCAACTTTAAAGAAGTTGATTGTATCAGAGAGGTTTGCAGCAAGCGTGGAGAGTTCTGCCGCCGTCGAAGATAGCTCTTCTGATGCAGAGGTGTTTGCCTGGGTGACACGATCCAATTGCTGCACTGACAAGGAAATCTGGCTCGATCCGGTAGCCAATTCGCGCGATGCGAGTGTGATATCGGTAACCAACTCTGAGGTGCGCTCGATATTTGGTACCAGATCCTGCAGCATCGTGCCCGCGCTGGTTGCCGTACGCAAGGTTGACGCAGATAGGGAAGAAATTTCGGCCGAAGCTGTCTGGCTGCGCTCTGCAAGTTTGCGCACCTCTGCAGCCACAACTGCGAATCCGCGTCCATGTTCGCCTGCGCGTGCAGCCTCGACAGCCGCATTCAGCGCCAGCAGATCCGTTTGGCGCGCGATTTCCTGCACGATCATGATCCGATCAGCGATTGTTTGCATTGCGGTCACGGCATCGGCAACTGCACGACCACTTGTCAGGGCATCCTCAGCAGATTTCGCGGCAATCCCTTCGGTGGTCTTCGCATTCTCGGCGCTTTGGGTGATATTTGCAGTCATTTCCTCTACGGAAGCGGATGCCTCTTCTGTTGCCGAGGCAAGATCGGTCGCGCCGCGTGCAAGCTCTTCCGATGTTGCGGCCATTTCCGAGGCCCCGGACGCCAGGTTTTGCGCGGATTCCGTTACTGTGGTTACAATTTCGCGCAAGCGGGCCACCATGTCATTGATAGCAATCTGAAGCTGCCCGATCTCGTCACCGCCCCGCAATTCGAGCGTTTTTGTCAGATCACCTTGAGCCATAGCGCGGGCCAGTTCGGCCGTTTTTGCCACACGGCGAGAGATTGACAAGGTGACAGTCCCTGCAGCCAAAGACCCCACCAGGACAGAGGCTGCAAACATGATCCAAAGCTTGGTCTTGGACGCTTCATAGGATTCCAGCACACTGGCTTCCCGGCCTGCGATAGAAACCGAAATATGGCCTCTGATCCGCTCGATTACCGCGACCATGTCGCGCGTGGAGTCCCGCATCTGATTGTGGAACATCGTATATGCGGCGGATTTCAGGTTGCTTTCGTAAATGTTCAGCATTGTCGTGATGTTTCGCTGCGCGTCCGCGATCATCTTTGAAAGGTCGTCCAGTTCAAGGAGGACAGCTGGATCGCCGGCGAGTTCGCGCATTCTCTCCATATCAGTGTCGATCTTCGAGATGTATGATGCGAGATCTTCTTTCAGGCTTGCATTAAGCCCGGCAGGTGGGTTTTCCATCTCGATCAGCAAACCTGCCATGGCAGAACGTGTGCCCAGAATGTCGATCGTCAGCCTGTCTGCAACTTCAAGCTTGTGAATTTCGTAATTCAACTCTGCGAATTGATTGTTTGCATTGCGCAATTCGTTCAAAGAGGTGATCACCGATGCCCCGAATAGCAGAAAGACAAAGGCAAATGTCATTATAAGTTTGAGTTTGATGCTGAGTTTCATGAAACATCCTATGGGTCAGGCAGCGTTGCTACGATTTGCGAGAGTGGAGAAAATTGCGGTGAGGTCAGGGAGCAGATAAAACTCTGTTTCACCGCGCCAGATACCGCTGATGAACTCACCTGGAAACTGGCTTGCAGCGGGTAGAGGTTCGATTGCGGCGGAAGAAATGCTTGTCACCTCATGCACGGCATCGGCGATGATGGCTGTTGTGATCAGATCTTCTCCGACCGCTACTTCCAGCACGACCAGGCGACGTGTTTCGCTTTCATCCTGGGCAGATTGAGAAACGCGCGAAAGTTGGTGATGCCCTGAGGGGCGGCATATCATGGCGGTGTTCAGACGCCGTCGATTCTCTGTTGAGAAAAGGATATGCCACATGTCAGAGACTACCATTACCCAACTGCCCGATCCATCGGGATTTAGCGCCGACCCATTCACCGACGTCCTGCGCGATGGAGCGCGCAAGCTGATCGAACAGGCGATCCACGCCGAGTTGACCGCGCTCATGAACGCCTTTTCCGGGGACAAGCTCGAGGACGGGCGGGCACGCCTGGTCCGACACGGTCATCTGCCCGAACGCGAGGTGATGACCGGCATTGGTCCGGTGCCCGTGAAGGTGCCACGCGTGCGGGACCGGGGTGCTGGCGAAGACAAGGTCACGTTCACGCCCAGCATCCTGCCACGGTATTTGCGTAAGGCAAAGTCGGTCGAGGATCTGCTGCCGTGGCTCTACCTCAAGGGCGTGTTGAGGAAAAACACTGCGTTCTGGTGATCGTGGGTGCTGATGAATATGGCCGCAAGGAACTGCTGGCCATGACCGACGGCTTCCGTGAAAGCACCCAAAGCTGGCAAGAGCTGCTGCTCGATCTCAAACGTCGCGGCCTGAAACAGGACCCGAAACTGGCCATCGGTGATGGCGGGCTCGGGTTCTGGACCGCGCTGCGCGAGGTATTCGCCACGACGCGGGAACAACGGTGCTGGGTCCACAAGACCATGAACGTGCTGAACGCGATGCCGAAATCTGTGCAAGCAAAAGCCAAGGGCCATCTGCACGACATCTGGCAAGCCGAGACAAAAGCCAAATCGAAAGCCGCCTTCGATTTCTTCGTCGAAACCTACGGTGTGAAATGGGACAAGGCTGTCGCCAAGCTGGTCAAGGACAGGGACGCGCTTCTGAACTTCTACGACTACCCGGCCGAGCAATGGAAACACATCCGGAGGTCAAACCCGATCGAGAGCACCTTCGCCACCGTCCGACATCGCACAAAACGCACGAAAGGATGCCTCAGCCGCAAGACCGGGCTGGCCATGGCGTTCAAGTTGATGATGTCGGCGCACACTCGACGGCCGGAACTGCCTGCTCGAGATCATCCAAGGGGTTGAGTTTCGCGATGGCCTCCGCCAACTTCAAGCAACCGCCTGATCAGGCATCACCAACTTCTGCGCATATCTCGGGCAGATTTCCGTATGCCCAAAAGCATGCGCAAATCCGCCAGCGGAACGACTGATCCGCGCACATTGAGCACCCAAGGGACAACAGTGCCAGCCCCCGGAACGCGGGTGCAGGGCATGGGGTCAAGGATTTCACGCAGATTTCCTGCGGCGATTGCAAATTTCTGATTGCCCAGAGAGAAGGTCAGGACATGCATCTGCGCGGTCTGATTTTTCTGACTGCTCATGCGGCCAACTCCTGTGTCAGTTTGGAGTGAGGGTGGGCAGCGCTGACCAGATGCGACACATCTATGATCAATGCCACACTGCCATCGCTGAGGATGGTCGCGCCTGATATCAATCGCGCGCGACTATGCAGCTTTGACATTTGCTTGATAACGGTCTGGCTGGTTCCGATAATGCGATCCACGACAAGGCCGACACAGCCATCCCCGGATTCGACGATCACAACATTCTGGTTGTCGGGTTCAGGTGCGGTGCACTCCAGCAGGTTCCTCAGGCGCAGGAAAGGTACGAATTTTCCCCGGATATCCAGAAAATCGTCAGTTTCGCTGGCGGTGGCTTTTTCCTTGGGCAGTTCGATGATCTCTTTCACCGAAGACAGCGGCAGCGTGTAGGTTTCCGCGCCCACTTTGATCATCAACCCATCAATGATTGCCAGCGTCAGGGGCAAGCGCATTGTAACTGTTGTGCCGGTTCCAAGGCGGGAATCGACATCAATCGTGCCGCGCAATGTTTCAATCGTGCGACGCACAACATCCATGCCGACACCGCGCCCGGAAAGCTCTGTCACCACGTCTGCGGTGGAAAAGCCGGGTTCGAAGATCAGTGAGAATATCTGGCTATCGGTCAGTTGCGCATCTGGCGCGATCAGGCCCCGTTCGACCGCTTTTGCGCGGATACGCTCCGGGCTCATGCCACGCCCATCATCGCGCACCCGGATCAGGACTTCACCGCCGGCATGGATGGCAGAGAGCTCTATCCGGCCTGTCGCGGATTTGCTGGTCTTTCCACGCTCTTGCGCAGTTTCCATCCCGTGATCAATAGAATTGCGCAGGATATGTACCAATGGATCCGCCAATTTCTCGATCATGGTCTTGTCCAGTTCGGTTTCTTCCCCGATGACAACAAAATCCACGGGTTTGCCCAAACTCTCTGACAGGCTGAGAATAAGGCGGCGGAAGCGCCCTATGATGCTGCGCAGGGGAACCATGCGCATGACGATGGTGGCATCGCGCAATTGTGTGGCAAGCTGGGCAATCAGTTCCGCTGTCGAGACAAGCGCGGGATCGCCGCTTGAGCGGGCCATGTCTGCAAGCCGCGCTTCGACAGTGACAAGTTCTCCCACTGTATCCATCAAGGTGTCCAGCCGCGCCGCCGGCACGCGTACTGTCGCCATCCCATCGCCTGAATTGGCTGCCTCCTTTTTGGGTGTGGAATTGGGGGTGCCGCTTTCCTTTGCGGTGTCAGTCATAGGCGGGGGCAGGGCGGCGGGCTGGGTTTCGGCTTCCGGCTCTGGCGGTTTGGCCGTGTTCGGTTCGGCTGGTGCCGCCTGGGCAGTGGCGCTTTGCAAATGCCAATCTGCATCGACAAACACGAACACATCTTCCAGATCCTGCTCTGTCACGCTGGCTGGCACGGCCATTTTCCACGACATATAGCACATGTCCGGATCCATATCGGCAAGCGGTGGCAGGGTGCTGATATCCGCTTCAATCTCTGTCGCGCCCAGAGTTCGCAGTTCTTCCAATACCAGATCGGGTCTGGCCCCCAGTGCAAGAGCTTTGCCTTTGAGATTGAAGGACAGAACAGCGCCTTCGGGCGTGGCCGGGGGGGGCGGTTGCCCGCCCGGCGCGCCGCTGGTTTCGGCACGCAGCGCGCGCAGAATCTGGCCGCGCTGGTCTTGTGGGTCGGGTTCATCTTCCAGCAATGACGGGATCAGATCGCGGGCGGCCAGACACAGGCGGATCAATTCGGGGGTAATGCTTTGGGCCCCGTTGCGCACTTTGTCAAAGGCGGTTTCAAAATCATGGATAAACCCCGCAAGGGTGGTATATCCAAACATCGCGCCGCTGCCCTTGATCGTGTGCAGATCGCGAAATACCTGATTAATCAGGCCCATATCATCCGGCTGCGATTTCAGATCCAGCAGCGCGCGCTCCAGACTCTCAACCAGTTCGGAAAGCTCTTCCTGAAAGATTGCGGCTAGATCTTCATTCATGCGCCTACCACCTTGCGTATCACGGCAAGAAGCTTGTCTTGCGTGAAGGGTTTGACCATCCAACCCAGCGCCCCGGCATCGCGGGCCTGTTGCTTCAGGTTGTCTTCGGATTCGGTGGAGAGCACCACAATTGGCACGCCCTGGCCATTTGGATGCTCTCGCAATGCCTTGATCATGCCAATCCCATTCAGGCGCGGCATGTTCTGATCTACAATTATGGCGTCAACGCGGTTTGTGGTGGCCTTTTCCAGACCGTCCTGTCCGTCGAATCCTTCAATTACTGTGTATCCGGCTTCTTGCAATGTCATACGCACGACATTCCGAATGGAAGGGCTGTCATCGACTGTGAGAATGGTTTTGCTCATTTTGAAATTAGCGCCTGTCTGTCTGAAATGATCGTGAAATAGCTGTCAGCTTCAGCGAGACTCACCTTAGCAAGCATAGTGTTAAAAACATGTTTCGCGCTGGCCTCTAATTCGCAGGGCAGATTGCGGCTGCGGGCCTCTTTTGCCGCTGCCAGAAAAACCTGAAGCGGGCCGCTTTCCAGCTCTGTCAGCCCGTCATTCAAAAGCAGAATGCCACCCTGATCGATCTGATCTAGTGTTTTGCGCTGCAGATCGCCGACATCCGATTGTCTGAGCGACCCTGTCATATAAAGGGGGGATGGGATCATGATTGCTCCTTCGGGCGAGATTGAGGAAAATCGCCATGCGCGCGATATTATGTTTAACGTCCATCGCGACCGAGGTTTTAGCCGCGCTGGGGACGTACTGTGCTACGCGCACGTCCTGCGCTGGCGCAAAACGGGGGCCGGGATTGCCTTGCACCATGGCAAGCGGCCAATTCACGCGGCATAGGCTGGCGCGCGCGGGAATGTGTTTAAAATTCGAAGGGTATTTGCCAAAGACGTGCCGCGGATTTGGCGTCAAACGCCCGCGGCGGAGCACTCAGAGCGGGATCATATCCACGGCGTGCTTTGTTTTTTGGGCCCCTGCAGTGCGCACTGCACCGCGCACAGGTGCGGCATCGGCGTAATCGCGGCCGATCGCGGCGGTGATGTAATCTTCGCCCGCCCATTGGGCATTGGTGGGGTCATAGTCCAGCCAGCCTTGGGTGGCCCCGCACCATGCCATGACCCAGCCATGCATGGCATCCACACCTTCCAGGCGCTTTTGGCCCGGTGGCGGGGTGGTGCGAATAAACCCAGACACATAGCCCGCCGGTATGCCAACTGCGCGCAAGCCGCAAATCATGATCTGCGCGTAATCCTGACACACCCCGCGCCGCGCGGCGAATGCTTCGGCGGGAGGGGTTGTTACCTCGGTTGCGCTTGCGTCAAAGCGCATCAGGGCATGCAGCGCGCGGCCAAGGCGCTCCACGGCCTCGCGCGTGGAATAGGCGCCTTGGCATGCGTCTTGTGCGAAACGGGATATGGCTTCGGTTTGGACAATCCGCGCAGACGGGCCGCGGAAATGCAGTGGCGCGCTTGGTGTCAGGCCCGCCGCCTTGATCTCTGGCGCCAACGCATGCAGCGGGGCAGAGATATCCATCTCGTCCCCCCCGCGCCGCTCTGCCTGCACCGAAAGCGTGTAGGAAATGGCGGCAATAGGGCTATGCCAGGCAACAAGGGTTGTGACATTCCCGAAATAATCCGACCAGTCGCGGCGTTCATCCGGTGCGGGTGTTATTGTCAAAAGCCTGCGCATGACCCGTTGGTTTGGCCTGTCAGAGGGCAAAAGCCGCAACAGGTTGCGCGCATGATCCGAGGCAGAGGGATAGCTGTGTTCCAATGTCAGGCGGATATCATAGCGCATGGATCACCTGAAATACTGTGCGGAAAGCAGATCGAAGACGCGCGACAGATGAGTGCGGAATGTGGCCAGCCATTCAGGAGAAATGGCATCCGGTGTAGCCACGCGCAATTCGGTATCCAGTTCCAGCAACAGCTTTTCAACATCGTTCATGCGCGCGCCGGAATCGGCTGGCCGGGGCAGGGCGGCCAGATGCCCCCGCATCTCTGACAGCTGATAGAGAACCGCGCGCGGATTATCGCCATCCAGCGCCAGCAGATCCAGCACAGTCTCGCGCGAGGGGCCGAAACGGTAGCGGCGCTGGTGGGTCATGATGCAGTCACCCAGCTCAATCGCAATCTCGTGGCTGCCTGCCACCGCATTGGGGGCGGCAAAGGCCAAAAGCTGCATCAGCATCGTATCTGCGCGCTCTTGCGCGCGGCCCAGTGACAGAAAGCGCCAGCCCAGAAAATGATACATATTCTCATGCACCAGCCCGGAAAAGCCCGAAAGCTTGCGCAGCAGAACCGACATGGCGCGGGCGGCATCATCCCCGGCCTCTACCTGCACTGCAAAGCGGCGGGCGGTTTTGGCCATATCATTCAGCGCCTGCCAGCCATCGGGCGAAAAGCGGTCGCGCACTTTGGCGGCGGCATTGCGCGCGGCGTCTATCAGCGCGGGCAAGGCATCGGGGATGGGCCGTGCGGGGGCCAGATTTAACCCGCCCAGATAGGCGGCCAGCGCCACAAGCGTCGGGTCTTGGGGATCGCCTGTTTCCGCAAGCCGCAAATGATAGGCGCGCAACAGCCGGATCGCGTTTTCCGTGCGTTCCACATAGCGGCCCAGCCAATACAGGTTATCGGCAGCGCGTGCGGGCAGTATGCCGGCGGGCACGCGCTCGAAACTGGTGCTGGCGACCAATGTATCTGCGGGCACAGGGCGGTCAGCCATGACCCAGACATCCGCCACAGACCCGCCCGCCTGCATGGCCAGCGCGGTAGGATCCTGGGTTTTGCCAATGCGTGCATAGCCGCCGGGCATGAACACCCAGCCATCCTTGCCGCGCGCCGCAAAGACCCGGATTGTCATCGGGCGCGGCACCAGCCGCCCGCCATCCCAGGCGGGCGTGGTGGAGAGGGTGACAGCCTCTTGCCCGACAAGTGCACCGCCGCAAGAGGCAATCCAATCTTCCAGCGGGGCCGTCGGGGCCGCGCCCCGAAACTCCCCCCCCAGGGCCGCATCTGCGCCAATGGCAAACGGCAGGCCGGTTTCCAATGCGCCGCCGATAATCATCTGGCGCGCATTGGCCTGCACATGGGCGCGCTCGCGCGCCTGCCCGCACCACCATGTTGCAATATTGGGCAGTTTCAGCGGCGCACCCAGCAGCACCTTGGCCATTCGCGGATAAAACGCCATGAAAGCGCGGGTTTCCAGCACGGCAGAGCCTGGGGCGTTGATCATGCTCAGCCCCTGTTGGCGCAACGCCCCCAACAGCCCCGGCGTGCCCAGTGCAGAATGTTCGTTCAATTCCAGCGGATCGACGAAATCGTCATCCAACCGGCGCCAGAGCAGCCCCAGCGGTTGCAACCCTTGCACTGTGCGCACCATGGCCTGACCGTTTTCCACGATCATATCCTCGCCTTCCAGCAGCATCAGGCCCAGATAGCGCGCGATATAGGTATGCTCGTAATAGGTATCATTATTTGGCCCCGGTGTAAGAATGGCCATCTCGCGGCCCAGCCCGGCCAGATCTTCCAGTGCTGCGCGGAAATTGCGGAAAAAACCAGCCAAGCGCCGAACATGGGCGCGCGGAAAGGGGTCTGTAAACATGCGCGTTGCGGCCATGCGGTTTTCCAGCGCAAACCCCGCGCCAGAGGGGGCCTCTGTACGATCCCCCAGCACGAAAAAAGACCCATCGGGCGAGCGCCCGATTTCAAAGGCCAGATGGTGCAGCCAATAGCCCGATTTGGGGGTCATACCCACCATCGGATGACGCCAATGGGGATTGCCTGCCACCAGTTCGGCCGGCAAATGGCCCTGTGCCACCAGATGCGCTGGCCCATATAAATCGGCCAAGACCTGTTCCAGAAGATCGGCGCGTTGGGAAAGACCGTCGCAAATCTGTGTCCACTCGGCATCTGCAATCAGCACCGGGATATGGCTTAGCGGCCATGCGCGTTCCTGTGCCGGGCCTTCGGAATAATGGCGGAAATACACGCCAGCATCCCGCAAATACTGATCGCCGCGCGTAAAGCGTGCCTCTACTTCTGCCGCAGACATGCGCGAGAGCTGATCTATGAAACTTTGCCAGACAGGGCGCATCGCGCCACGCGCGTCAAATAATTCATCTGATACCCCTGCATGAGGGGTATAGCCTTTCAGCAGATCGGGCAAAGCATGGGCACGGGGCTGGTTCATCATGCAGTCATGGCACGGGCGCACGCCGTAAGTCGAGGGTCATCGGGAATTCAGGATGCACCCGCTCCGGCGCAGGCAGATAGGCGCCGGGCGCATGGCCATGCGCTTCGAAGCGAGAGAGCCTGCGCGCCTCGGCCTCGTAGCCATTCACAGGGAAAGTATCATAATTGCGCCCGCCCGGATGGGCCACATGATAGACACAGCCGCCAATCGCGCGCCCTGTCCAATCATCATAGATATCGAATGTCAGCGGCGCATTGACAGGCAAGACCGGGTGAAGTGCTGCGGCAGGTTGCCATGCCTTGAAGCGCACACCGCCCACGGCCTGTTCCGATATGCCCGTTTTTGCCAAGGGCACGGGGCGTTGGTTGCACATCACGCGGTAACGATCCTGATGCAGCGCGCTCAGCCGCACTTGCAGCCGCTCAACCGAGCTGTCGGTATAGCGCACGGTGCCGCCAATCGCACCCGTTTCGCCCATAACATGCCACGGCTCCAAAGCCTGACGCAGTTCCAGATGCACGCCCTCCACCGCGATCTGGCCACAAAACGGAAAGCGGAATTCAGCCTGTGCGCGGAACCATTCGGGATCAAGATCAAAGCCATGCGCGCGCAGATCGGCCAGAAGCGCCAGAAAATCTTCCCACACGAAATGGGGCAGCATGAACCGGTCATGCAGCACCGTGCCCCAACGCACCGGGGCAGAGCGCACAGGGTCTTGCGCCACTCGCGCGATGATGGCGCGGATCAAGAGTTGCTGCGCCAGATTCATGCGCGGATGGGGCGGCATTTCAAAGCCCCGGAACTCCACCAGCCCCAGACGCCCTGTCGGGCCATCAGGGGAATAGAGTTTATCAATGCAAATCTCGGCGCGATGGGTGTTGCCTGTTACATCTATCAGGATGTTGCGCAACAACCTGTCCACCAGCCAAGGTGGCGGCAATGGCCCGCCCGCAACGGGATCACCAATCTGGCCAAGGGCTATTTCCAACTCATACAGGCTGTCATGGCGGGCCTCGTCTATGCGGGGTGCTTGCGAGGTCGGGCCAATGAACAGGCCAGAAAACAGATAGGACAGCGAGGGGTGGCGCTGCCAGATCAGGATCAGGGATTTCAGCAGATCAGGCCGGCGCAGGAAGGGGCTATCCTCCATTCTGGCCCCACCGACAACCACATGATTTCCGCCGCCCGTGCCGCAATGGCGCCCGTCCACCATGAATTTATCGGCCCCAAGGCGGCAATTGCGGGCCTCGTCATAAATTGCCTCGGTGGTGGCCACGCAATCTGCCCAGCTATGGGCGGGGTGGATATTCACCTCTATCACGCCGGGATCGGGGGCGACGCGAATGACATTCAGGCGCGGATCATTGGGCGGGGCATAGCCCTCTATATGGATGGGAAGCGACAATTCCGCCGCCGTGGCCTCTGCTGCGGCCAGAAGATCAAGATATTCCTCCAGCGTTTCGCAAGGCGGCATGAACAGGCATAACCTGCCCGCGCGCGGCTCTATTGCGATGGCGGTGCGCACTGTGCCCTGTTCGGGATCAATCCCATCCTGCGCCACAATCCGTTGGCGGTGGGTGTCATCCAGCGTCACCTTGCCCGCCTGCTCATGCCCGGCAGACACCGGGGGCATCATGGCTTCTTGCTCGGCCGCCTCGCGGGCGATGCGCTCTATCTCTGCTTCTACCTCGGCGCGCTGGGGGGTGTGGCGCGCATGGAAATCGGGCAGGGGCGCAAGCGGAAGCGATGTATCGGCAGGGTAGGTATAGGGGTATTGCGCGGGCGGCACATAGGGCAGGCTGCCCAGCGGCAGGCGAAAGCCCACAGGGCTGTCACCGGGCACAAGAAACAGCTTGCCGCGCCGGGGTTTCCACATCTCTGACCGCCAGCGCGGCGCATGGGCCGCACCCTGCCAGCGCTGGATCGGCAGCACAAAACCTGCCGCCTCTGTCAGGCCGCGATCAAAGACGCGGGCAATGCGCGCGCGCTCCTCTGCATCCTTCAGGCGAGAATTTTCGGGCGTCACATTGGGCGGCAAAAGCGCCTCTTTCAAAATCCACTCTGCCGGGTCTTCATAGGCGGGTTGCGCATAGTCTGGTTCGATCCCCAGCTTTTGAGCAAAGCTCTTGAGGAATTCCCCGGCCTGATCTGCGCCCACGTTGTAATCTTGCGCCTCTTGCGCCACCAGATCGGGGTTTTTCCACACAGGCTGGCCGTCGCGGCGCCAATAGAGCGAAAACGTCCAGCGTGGCAGGGTTTCGCCCGGATACCATTTGCCCTGCCCATAATGCAAAAAACCGCCCGGCGCGAAACGGGTGCGCAAGCGGCGGATCAGGGTATCGGCCAGATCGCGCTTTGTGGGGCCAACGGCCTCTGTATTCCATTCCGCACTTTCAAAATCATCGATAGAAACAAATGTCGGCTCGCCGCCCATTGTCAGGCGCAGATCGGCGCCATCCAATGCCTCATCCACCTTTGCGCCCATCGCGTTCAGCTTTTCCCATGCCTCATCGCTGAAGGGTTTGGTGATGCGCGGATGCTCTGCCACGCGCTGCACGCGCATATCAAAGTTGAAATCAATCTTCGTATCGGGCGCGCCGGAAAACCCGCCGGAAATGGGGGCGGCGTTGCGGTAATGCGGGGTTGCGGCAAGGGGGATATGGCTTTCGCCTGTCAACAGCCCCGATGTGGGATCAAGCCCGATCCAGCCCGCGCCGGGAATATAGGCTTCTACCCAGGCATGCAGATCGGTGAAATCCACCTCTGTGCCAGAGGGGCCATCAAGCGCTTTCACATCGGGCGCAAGCTGGATCAGATAGCCAGAGACAAAGCGCGCCGCAACGCCCAGATGCCGCAAAGCCTGCACCAAAAGCCAGCTGGAATCGCGGCACGATCCTTCGGCGCGACCCAAGGTTTCTTCCGGCGTCTGCACGCCGGGTTCCATGCGGATTGTGTAGCGGATGGCGGCATTTACCGTGCGGTTGATCAGCACCAGAAAATCCACTGTGGGCAGGGACTCGCGCGGGAATTTATCCAGAAATGCTTGCAAAAGCGGGCCTGCGGGTTCGGCGCGTTTATAGATCACCAAATCCTCGGCCAGATCGGCGGGATAGGTGAGGGGCCAGTGCTCCGCGCCTTCCTCGGTAAAGAAATCAAACGGGTTATAGACTGACATATCGGCTGTCAGATCGACTTCGATTTTCAACTCGCGCACGGGTTCAGGAAAGACGAAACGCGCGAGCCAGTTGCCATAAGGGTCTTGCTGGTGGTTCACGAAATGCCCGCCGGGGCTGACTTTCAGGCTATGCGAAATCACGCGGGTGCGCGAATGCGGGGCAGGGCGCAGGCGGATGACTTGGGGGCCAAGCATGACCGGGCGGTCATAAGTGTAATGTGTCAGGTGATAGATGCTGGCATGAATGGCCATGGGTCGGAATCCAGTTCTTGATGTGCTTGGCCCAAGCTATCGTGGATCATGCGCAATGTGACCCTCTAGCGCAGGCAGTGCTGCATATATCAGATAATGATCTGATATGTGCCCATTTTTTTGGCGCTTGTTGGTTTATCCCTTTTTCGGCTTTGGGCGGAAGGGTGCCGCGTTTCGGCATATGTGCCGTATTCGGCCGGCGCGGGGACAATGCCGTTGAAGCACTATGCGACAGGCTGGCCATTTGCGCAACCAGGCCCTGGCCTACCCAAAGACCAGTTTTGCTGCGATGGCCCACATGACAACGGCAATCGCCCCTTCCAGCACCCGCCACGCACCGGGGCGCGCGAAAACGGGGCGCAGGCGGGTTGCGCCATATCCCAGCGCAAAAAAGAACAAGAATGATCCCGAAACCGCCCCCGCGCCGAATACCGCTTCCTGACCGGGAAACCCTGTCGAGATTGTGCCAAGAAGCACAACTGTATCCAGATAGACATGCGGATTAAGCCAGGTGATCGCAAGACAGGCCAGAAGCGTGGTTGCAAGCGGGGTTGTCGCGCCACCCGCGCTGACATGCAAAGCCGCAGTGGAGGATATGGCCGCGCGCAGGCTTCGCGCCCCATACCACAGCAAAAACGCGGCCCCTGCATAGCGCATCACAGGTTCCACCCATGGCAATAATGTTACGATCTTGCCAAAGCTGGTTACGCCAAGAATGATCAGTGCTGCATCCGAGACAGCGCATCTGGTCGATCGGCTGGTGATCGGGGTTGCGATCAACCGCGACAAGGGGCCGCTGTTCAGTCTGGAAAAGCGTGTCGAGATGATCGAGGCCGAATGCGCCGAACTGAGCCGCCAAACCGGGGTTGAGATTGTCGCCCATCCGTTTGAGAACCTGCTGATTGATTGCGCCCGCGATGTCGGGGCTGGCATCATCGTACGCGGTCTTCGGGCGGTGGCGGATTTCGAGTACGAATTCCAGATGGTGGGCATGAACCGCGCGATGGATGACAGCATTGAAACCGTGTTTCTGATGGCAGAGGCCCGGCATCAGGCGATTGCTTCGAAGCTGGTGAAGGAAATCGCGCGGCTGGGGGGGGATGTATCGAAATTCGTCTCTCCCGCAATCGAGGCGGCGCTGCTGGAACGCTTTGGCCGCCTCTGACGCCGGGCTTAATTCTCGCGAATGCACTCTGTCATGCCTTCGCAGGCAAGAAAGATGGCGCTCATGCCGCCGCTGTCATTGCCAAGATCGAAAATCCCCGCCGCCTCCTGCCCTGTGGGGCCATAGAAAGCGCCGTCAAAATTGCCGCCTGCATTGGTGCCCTGAAATGTCATCACCGTGTTCCCGGTTGCGGTGAATTGCCCGGTCTGGGAATTGATGGTCACATTGTTGAAAGCCGCTGAAACAGGTGCTCCACCATTTTCAAACCCACCATCGAATCGGGCCGCAAGCAGACCTGCTGCGAAGTTTACCTCTAGCGCAGCGTCCCCGCCGACCAATCCATTCGGGCCATCCATCAAACCTGCACTGCCCCGAAACTGCCCCTGATAGCTTGTCGGGATGTCGCTGCGTGGCAAGTTCGGTTGAGTCGCCGGGCTATCCAAGGCCCCCTCATGCACAAGCTGCGCGGCGCTGGCATCTGTGCCATCAATGCGCTGGTCAATGCGGAAATTCCCGACAAAAGCATACTGCCCCTGCAAATGCTGCGTCAGCCCGCCCGTTCCGGTATTGTCGCGCCCGCCCAGAACGGTGCAATTCTGCAAGTGGTCATCACGGCAACTGACACTGACACCGGCCATCGGCCCGTCTGTAATCTGCAACACCATCGCGCCATCGCTGCTGCGGCGAAACAGGTTGGCGCGCGCGGCAGAGGCGGCGAATGTCTGGCTGTCGATCGTGGTTGAATTGCGCGTCACAAACGGGGTTCCGCCAGCACCGCCGCCGCCCCCGCCGCCGCATCCCGCAATCGCGAAAATACCCACCGCCAAAAGCGGTGTTGTCAAATGACTGCCCATAATCGCCTCATTAGTTATAATTTTATCTAAAAATTGCGAAAATGAGGCAATCTGTCAATCGCTGGCGCGCGGTTTTGTCTGTCTATGCGTCTTTTATGACTCACTATGTGCGACCTGCGGGGGGCTGTCGCCGGCTCACACCAGGCGCGGGCGCAGCGCCAGCCAGATCAGCGCGCTGCCCGCCAGAACAAGGAACGGCAGCATCGCGAGATTAACCAACTGCCAGCCTGTCTCTGCGGTTCCGCCAGCGCAATTCATCAGCGTTCCGGAACTGAGCGAAGCCAGAAACACGCCGCCAAAGACGATCATGTCATTCATGCCCTGAATGCGCCCGCGCTCTTCGGGAGAATGTGCGGCCGTCAGCATGCTTGTGGCCCCGATAAAGCCAAAATTCCAGCCCACGCCCAGAAGGATCAGGGCGATGTAAAACTGCTCCAACTCCACCCCTGTCATGGCCACGCCGCCAGAGGCTGCAAGGATAACCAGCCCCAGGGCCACAATGCTGCGCGCGCCAAAGCGCGCAATCAGATGGCCCGTGAAAAATGAGGGCGCATACATGGCCAGAACATGGGCCGAGACGATATTGGCCGCATCCGATGTGGCAAAGCCGCAACCCACCACTGCCAAGGGCGTAGAGGTCATGACCAGATTCATCAGCGCATAAGAGACTGTCCCGCAAATAACCGCCACAGCGATCACAGGCACGCTGAGCAATTCGCGGCGCGAGCGCCCGGCAACGGTTGTGCTTGTGGGTTTTGGCGGTGTTGGGATATCCAGCGCACTCAGCAGCACAACGCCTGCAATATTCAACCCGATGACCGCCAGATAGGTGGCCAGAAACGGAACCGACATGGCATCTGTGGTCAAAGATACAAGCTGCGGCCCAAAGACCGCTGATAACAGCCCCCCCGCCATGACATAGGAAATCGCCTTGGGCCGGAATTCCGGGCTGGCGGTATCTGTGGCGGCAAAGCGGTAAAACCCGTTGGCCGACATATAGGTTCCGGTGATGAATGACCCCAGCAAAAACAGCGCAAAAGATCCCAGCATCAGCGCATAGGCCGAAATCGCCGCCCCCACGGCGCCCGCCCCGCAGGCCAGCCAGAACCCCGCGCGCCGCCCATAGGCCTGCATGAAGCTGGAAAGCGGCGTTGCCGCCGCCATGGAGCCAAGCACAATCATGGAAATGGGCAAAGTGGCCCAGCAGGGGTTAGAGGCCAGCATCTGCCCTGTCAGCCCACCGATAATGAACAGGATCGGCAATTGCGCGCCCACAACCGCTTGGGCTGCGACAAGAACCAGGACATTGCGCTTGGCGCGGGTGTTATCGGGGGTTGCAACTGTCTCGCTCATACGCGCAGGATTAGACCTGATTTCGTGCGGGGGGAAGAGGTGTTTTACATGTGCAGCAAAAAGGCGCAGGGCTGATGGTGGGGCGCATCCTGACAACGCAAGCGTGCATGGAGGAAGGCGCGCTCTGGCTGGCCGCGCAAGAGCCGCGTTTCGCCCATGCGCTGCGCCTGACGGGCACACCGCCCTTGCGGCGCAAACCTGATGGCTTCGCACATCTTCTAAGCGCCATTGTCAGCCAGCAAGTCAGCACCCATGCGGCCCGCGCCATCTGGGGGCGGATGGAATCGGCGGGGCTGGTCACTCCAGAGGCCGTATTGGCCGCCGATGATGAAACTTTGCGCGCGCCGGGCCTGTCGGGGCAGAAAATGCGCTATGCCCGTGCCTTGGCGGCATCTGGCATTGATTTCGCCGCGCTGCGCGATCTGCCCGATGGGGATGTGGTGCGCATTTTGGTTGAAGTTCCCGGCATAGGTCATTGGACTGCCGAGATTTATGCAATGTTCAGCCTTGGGCGCGCGGATGTGTTTGCACCTGCTGATCTTGCCTTGCAGGAATCTGCCAGGCGGCTTTTTGCCCTGCCAGAGCGCCCGAAAGAAGCGGCGTTGCGCAAGCTCTCGGCGGCATGGACGCCATGGCGCAGTGTTGCGGCGGGTTTGCTCTGGGCCTATTACCGTGTGGAAACCGAGAGGGAAGGAATCACATGACACGCGCGCTTGCATCTGGTCGCCGGGCCCCCGCTTCGGGCGGGGTGGCCAAAACGGCTGTGGTTTTCGTGCATGGATATGGCGCGGATGGGAATGATCTGTTGGGGCTGGCCGATCCCTTGGGGCCGCATTTGCCCGACGCGGCCTTTTTCGCGCCCAACGCGCCAGAGAAATGTTCGGCCAATCCCTTTGGCTATCAGTGGTTTCCAATCCCCTGGCTGGATGGCTCCAGCGAAGAGCAGGCATTGGCCGGGCTTGCTGCTGCGGCGGATGATCTGAATGCCTATCTGGATGGGCTTTTGACAGAAGAGGGGCTGACGCCCGACCGTCTGGCGCTGGTGGGCTTTTCCCAAGGCACAATGATGAGCCTGCATGTCGCCCCCCGCCGTGCCGCCCCGATTGCGGGCGTGGTAGGGTTTTCGGGCCGTTTGATGCAGCCGGAATTGCTGGAAGCGGCCACGCTCTCGAAGCCGCCTGTGTTGCTGGTGCATGGCGATCAGGACGAGGTTGTACCACTGGCCAGCTTGCCGCAGGCCGCCGATGCGCTGACAGCGGCAGGATTTGAAACCTATAGCCATATCTCCAAAGGCACAGGCCACGGAATTGCGCATGATGGCCTGTCCTTGGCACTGTCTTTCCTGCGCGAGAAATTGCCCAAATAACGCGCAGTCTCCGCCGGGGCTGTCATAATTCTGATATGTCGCGGGCCTAAGCCTTGGCTTGCGACATTTGGTGCAATCTAAACGCTTGCCAGATGCTTCGCACCAGATATAGTGTGGCGCATGGCGATGCTGTGGCGCAGCACGCCGACGGCCCTGCGGGGCGCGCGCAAGACGACGCCCCAAGGGCTGCTTGAACGGAGGCAGCACCTGTGGATGGTGATTTCAGAACCGAATTTGTGCGCGACCCTGTCGCCTTGCGTCAGTTTCCGGCGCTTGTGCTGAATGCGGATTATCGCCCCTTGTCCTATTACCCTTTGTCGCTTTGGCCGTGGCAGGATGCGGTAAAGGCCGTATTTCTGGACAGGGTAGATATTCTGGCGGAATATGATCATGTGGTGCGCAGCCAGCATATGGAAATTCGCGTCCCCTCGGTTGTGGTGTTGCGCGATTATGTAAAGCCGCGCAAGCGCGTGGCCTTCACGCGGTTCAACCTGTTCCTGCGCGATGAATTCACCTGCCAGTATTGCGGCGCAAAACATGATCTGACATTTGATCATGTCCTGCCGCGCAAGCTTGGGGGTGTCACAAGCTGGGAAAATGTGGTGGCAGCCTGTGCGCCCTGCAATCTGCGCAAAGGATCAAAGACCTTGCGCGAGGCAGGAATGACCCTGCGCGCCCGCCCGATGCGCCCGGAATCCGAACAGCTGCGCAATCTTGGCCGCCGGTTTCCGCCCAATCACCTGCATGACAGCTGGCTGGATTACCTGTATTGGGATACAGAACTGGAAGCATGAGGCTTTGACCCCGCCAAGCGCAATGATGGCGCTTATTTTCCTTGACAGACTGGCGCGCGCTGACCGACCTTGCCTGTAAGGGCAGGGCGGATCGCATTTGCCCATTGCACGGGAAGAGGGAGGCGTTTTCCATGCTTGTCAGTCAGATCATTCGCAATAAGGCGCATCAGGGCGTTGTTACCATCCGTCCGGCCACAAGCCTGTCAGAGGCGGCTAAGCTTTTATCTGAAAAGCGTATCGGTGCCGTTGTCATTTCGGCAGATGGCGAAAAGGTGGCGGGGATATTGTCAGAGCGGGATATCGTGCGCGAGTTGGGCAAACGCGGCGTGGCCTGCATGAGCGACAAGGTGGAAGATGTGATGACGCGAAATGTCTTTGGCTGCAAGCCAGAGGATAGCGCTGATCTGGTCTTGCAAACCATGACAAACAAGCGCTTTCGTCACCTGCCGGTGATGGAGGGCGAGAAGATGATCGCGCTGATCTCGATTGGCGATGTGGTGGCCGCGCGAATGTCAGAGCTTCAATTGGAAAAAGATGCTCTGACAGGCATGATCATGGGGTATTGAGGCCCGGTGAGCGCGCGCTTATGCAGGCGCGCGCGCCAAACCGGCGGCGGCGCGGGCAAGCGCGGTAATCTCTGCCCATTGCCCCGCCTTCATGGCGGCAGCGGGGGCAACCCAGCTTCCCCCCACACAGGCCACATTGGGCAGGGCCAGATAATCTGGCGCGCGGGTAACGCTGATCCCGCCTGTGGGGCAGAAGGTGACTTGTGGCAGTGGCCCGGCAATGGATTTCAGCGCGCTGACGCCGCCAATCGCTTCGGCAGGGAAGAATTTTTGCACGCTATAGCCCTGCTCCAGCAGGGCCATCACCTCAGAGCAGGTTTGCGCGCCGGGAAGAAGCGGCATGTCATTGAGGCGCGCGGCATCTATCAGCGCTGGCGTTGCGCCGGGAGAGACAGCAAAGCGCGCGCCCGCCTTGCGGGCATCTTCCATCTGGGCAGGGCTGAGCACAGTACCGGCCCCCACCGCCGCCCCGTCCACCTGCGCCATGATTGCGATCGCGTCCAGCGCGCAAGGGGTGCGCAATGTCACTTCCAGCACAGGCAGGCCACCAGCCACAAGCGCTTGCGCCAGTGGCAGGGCATGGGCGATGTCCTCTATCACCAGAACCGGGATGACAGGGGCCATCTGGCACAGGGCAAGGGCGTGTTGGCTTTGCTCGGTCGGGGTCATGCTATGGCTCCTGAAGTTAGCGCTAACGCCGCTTTCTATACCAGAGAAACACATACAGGCAAGCACACTGTGCAGGCGGAGTTAGATGCAACACTGCCTCTGTCGATTTGAAAGGTGTTTTCAGGCCGCGATCGCTATTGCAAATACCGCATGGGATCGACGCTGTTCATGCCATCGCGGATTTCAAAATGCAGGAAGCTGGGATCACCCGCGCGCACACGCCCAATGCTTTGGCCCTGTGTTACAGTTGCGCCGCGTGCCACTGTCAGGTTATCGAGCTGCGCATAGACCGACAAAAGGCCGTTATCGTGCTGGATGACAACAACCGGCACTTTGTTTGTATCTTCGGTAATCGCGGCAACGCGGCCAGCGGCTGCGGCCCGCACGGCTGTTCCGGGGCTGGCGGCAATGCCAATCCCTTCATTGCGTCCCGGTTGATAGGCCCGGATGATCCTGCCATCCACAGGCATGACGAAGCGGGGTCTTGTGGCAACCGTGCGATCCTGGCCAAGGTCGGGCGATGGCGGGCGTGCTTCTTGTGCGGCGGCATCGGCCTCACGCGCGGGCGGCACAGGCGCGGGAAGCGGCATAGAGGCGCTGGGGGGAACCGGTGTCGGGCTGCCAGCGCCGGGCGGGGTAACTGCGGCCACCTGCGCGGGCGGCGACACGGGCGCAGGGGGCGTGCTTGCGGCAGGTGCGGCGCCTGCTTGTGTGGCAAGCGGGATCATCAGGATCTGGCCCTCGCGCACACGCATTTCAGGGTCTAGCCCGTTCCAATCCGCCAAGGCGCGCGGGGCGACATTGTAAAGCCGTGCAATCTGGAATGCTGTTTCACCACGCTGAACCCGGTGCTGGATGGGTTGCTGGCTGGCAGGTTGGGCCGCAATCGGTTGGGTGACGGGCGCTGGTGCGGTGCCTTCGGCCCGCGCGATGGCGCTGTCTGCGAGGGTTGAAATCTCTATCGTGCCACCACCCGAAGGCAGGGTAGTGCCCGCGGTGCCGGTGCCGCGCGGCATGGCAAGCACCTCACCCCCGCGCAGGCTGGTTTCGGGTGTCAGAGCATTGAAGCGGGCCAGTTCAGCCGCCCCGATCCCGACCCGCTGGGCCACGCTGGCCACGGTATCACCGGGCCGGGCAACGGCCACCTGATAATCCGGGTAAGTGATGACCCCCAGCGCATCGGCGCGCGGGCGGGCAACAGTGGGGTTGCGCGCGGCCTCGGCTGTGGAAAACCCGTTCTCGGAGCGGCGCATATCCAGATCGACATCGCCACAGGCCGCCAGCCCCAAGGCTGCGGCAGAGCATAGAAGTAACGTCCGTGAAGTCCTCAGCATCTGCTCGGCCCTTTCTTGTGTCGCTGGCTGCAATGGTATTGCCCATTGTCCTGTATTGCGCCGTGTTCCGCCTAGTGGCTTGTGCCTTCTATCAGCGGAACAAAGCGCACAGCGCGCAATTCCTCGTAGTCATATCCTGTGTCATGCCGAACAACCCGTATCAATGTTTGCACCGTATCTGATTGGCCCACCGGCACGACCATGATACCCCCCTTGCGCAACTGCGCCAAGAGGGGGCCGGGCGGGTCTTCGGCGGCGGCAGTCACGATAATGCGATCAAAGGGCGCGATATCAGGCAAACCATGGCTGCCATCGGCCACCATGGCGGTGACATTGGTCAGGCCCAGCGTATCAAACAGCTTTTGGGCATCCCGCGCCAGCGGGCGATGGCGTTCGACAGTATAGACCCGCCGCGCAAGCTGGCTGAGGATGGCGGCCTGATAGCCAGAACCCGTGCCCACTTCCAGAACCTTGTCACGCGGGCCAACCTGCAACGCCTCTGTCATCAGCGCCACGACAGAGGGTTGGCTGATCGTCTGGCCGCAGGCAATGGGAAGGGGCATATCCTCATAAGCGCGATCTGCGAAAATACCGGTTACAAAGGCGGCACGGTCAATTTTTTCCATGGCCGAAAGCACCCGCGCATCTGTCACCCCGCGCGAGCGGATCGTATAGATGAAGCGCATTCGCGCTTCCATCTGGTCTGGCGAAGGTTTGCCCGTGTCTGTCATTCCAAAGCTTTCCGCACATCCTCCAGCGCGTCATGCGCTGTCAGATCGGCGCGCATGGGCGTGACCGAGATATAGCCGTCCAGATTGACGGCAGCATCTGTGCCCGGTGCGGTGGGCAGGTGCTGCGGCCCGCCTGTGACCCACAGGAATTTGCGCCCCGATGGCGAGATATGAGGCTCTACCCCGAAAAACGTATCTTTGCGGTAGCCTTGCGGCGCGACTTTCAGCCCCTTGACAGCGCCTTGTCCGACAGGGGGGAAATTGACGTTATAAAACAGCCTGTAATCGCCCTGATCCCAGATTGCCTGCCGTAGCAGCCGTTCCACCACAGCGCGGCCATGCCCGATTGCGGCATCAAAGATCGAGGGCAAATCTTCCGAGAGCGGGCCGATATATTGCGACATCGCAATCGCGGGCAGCCCCTGCAGGGCCGCTTCCATCGCCCCACCCACTGTGCCGGAGTAAAGCGCATTCTCTGCCGCGTTATTGCCCCGGTTCACGCCAGAGAGCACCAGATCGGGCTTTGCGCCCTGCAACACATCATAAACCCCCGCCAGCACGCAATCTGCAGGCGATCCCTCAGCCGCGTAGCGCCTTGGTGCGAGTTTGGCGATCATTGTCGGGTGGGTATAGCTGATGCAATGGCCAACGCCCGATTGCTCGAATGCCGGGGCAACAACCCAGACTTCGCCCTCTGGCCCGGCAATGGCATTCGCGATCTCTTCCAGCACCGCAAGGCCCGGCGCGTTGATCCCGTCATCATTGGTTACAAGAATGCGCATCTTCCCCCCGTACACGGCCTGATCTGTGCTTAGTCCAGAGGGGGCGCATCGGCAAGGGCGCAGGCAGAAGTTTGCACCCATTGCCGGCAAATTGCCCCGGCACAAACCGTGCTTGCACGGTTGGGTGCAGGCGCGTATGAGGCATTGGTGCGGATGGTCGGATGGCCGCGTGCCCTGTTGCAGGGTGCGAGGAAAGTCCGGGCTCCATGAGGCAAGGGTGCCGGGTAACCGAAGCCGACCACAATCAAGATCCGCCTGAACTCGACCGCGGGCACGGGCCATTTCTATGTCACCAAGAAAAACGCCCGCACGATGACAGAGAAAATGACGATCCGGAAATATGACCCGGTTGTGCGCAAGCACGTGGAATACAAAGAAGGCAAGATCAAGTAACATTGCCCGTTTTGACTAACTGAAAAACCGCGCCTTCGGGCGCGGTTTTTTTGTTCCAGTGCATCCGTGCCGCGCTTGCCCACAAGGCGGGGGCGTTAAAGCCCCAGCTTTGCGCTGACAATCTCGTTTACAGCTGCCGGATTCGCCTTGCCGCCTGTGGCCTTCATCACCTGGCCCACGAACCAGCCGGCAAGCTTGGGATTGGCTTTCGCCTTCTCCACCTGAGCAGGGTTGGCCGCGATAATCTCCTCCACCGCTTTCTCAATCGCGCCAGTGTCGGTGACTTGCTTCATCCCCCGGCTTTCCACGATCTGGGCAGGATCGCCGCCCTCGGTATAGACAATCTCGAACACGTCCTTGGCGATCTTGCCCGAAATATCGCCAGCAATGATCAGCCGGATAATGCCTGCCAGTTGATTGGCCGAAACGGGGCTTTCGCCAATTTCTGCCCCGTCTTTCTTCAACCGCCCGAACAACTCGTTTATCACCCAGTTGGCGGCCAGTTTGCCATCGCCTGCCTCTGCAGCCACGGCCTCGAAATAGGCGGCATTGGCAACATCGGCCGTCAGCACGCTTGCATCATAATCCGTCAGCCCGAAATCGCCCATGAAACGTGCCTTCTTGGCATCGGGCAATTCCGGCAGATTGGCGGCGATATCATCTACCCAAGCCTGTTCAATCTCCAGCGGCAAGAGATCGGGGCACGGGAAATAGCGGTAATCATGCGCTTCCTCTTTGGAGCGCATGGAGCGCGTCTCGCCCTTGTCGGGGTCATAGAGGCGCGTTTCCTGCACCACCTTGCTCCCATCTTCCAAAATTGCGATCTGGCGGCGGGCCTCGACGTCAATCGCGGCCTGAATAAAGCGCATGGAGTTCATGTTCTTGATCTCGCAGCGGGTGCCCAGATGCGAGAAATCCTGGGTCTCTTGGTATTTCTCATACTGACCGGGGCGGCAGACTGACACGTTCACATCCGCGCGCAGATTGCCATTTTGCATATTGCCGTCACATGTGCCCAGATAGCGCAAAATCTGGCGCAGCTTGCCCACATAGGCGGCCGCTTCCTCTGGCCCACGAATATCGGGGCGCGAGACGATTTCCATCAATGCCACGCCGGTGCGGTTGAGATCGACAAAGGACATGTTGGGATCCATGTCATGGATGGATTTGCCAGCATCCTGTTCCACATGGATACGCTCTATCCGCACCAGCCGCGCAATACCGGGCGCAAGTTCCACCAGCACCTCGCCCTCACCCACCAGCGGGTGATAGAGCTGGCTGATCTGATAGCCCTGCGGCAAATCGGCGTAGAAGTAATTCTTGCGGTCAAAGGCCGAAACCAGATTGATTTGAGCTTTCAATCCCAGCCCCGTACGCACGGCCTGTTCGATGCAATATTCATTGACCACAGGCAGCATGCCCGGCATGGCGGCATCTACAAAGGCCACATTGGCATTGGGTTCGGCCCCGAATTTGGTTGAGGCGCCCGAAAACAGCTTGGCCTGACTGGCCACTTGCGCATGGATTTCCATGCCGATAACCAGTTCCCAATCCCCGGTTGCGCCCGAAATAACCTTGGGCTTGGGGGCTTTGATGTCCAGATCCAGCATCCTGCCTGCGCCTCCTGATGGGTGTTATACCTGCCTTCTAGCCCCGCTATGGCGGCGCAGCAAGGGGGGCTTTGGGCGAAACACCGCCGAAAAGCTGTGCTTTTCGGTGGGTCGGATTGCCATTCCCGTGCGATTCGCCCATTGCCTGTCCCGCAGCGCAATTTGGGCGTTGTGCCACAATTGGAAATTGGATGTTCCGCTCTCTTCCCCTTTCGGCCTTTGCCGTAACGGCTGTGTTGTCCCTGACTGCCGGGTGCACGCTTTCTTCCCCCAAAACCGCTGTCGAGGCGACACGGGCCGCAGATGTCGTGACACGCTGGGATCACCGCCCCGAAGCGCAACGCTGGACAGAGGCAAAATTTGCAGCCCTCGAAACAGATGGGCGCGCTTTGGTGGAAACCGTCCCACAGGATATCGCCGTATTCTGCCCCGGATATGAAGGCGCGGATGACGAGGAACGCAAGGCCTTCTGGACAGCGCTGTTTTCCGGGCTTGCGGGCTATGAAAGCACATGGCGCCCGGATGCTGCAGGGGCAGGGGGGCGCTATCGCGGGCTGTTGCAGATCTGGCCAACATCTGCGCGGTTTTATGGCTGCGATCTGTCGCATCCCAACGGGCTGTATGACGGGCCAACAAACCTGCGCTGCGCCGCGCGGATTGCGGCACAGGCGGTAGAGCGCGATCAGGTGGTTGTGGGCGGCCCCGGCAATTGGGGCGGTGTGGCCAAGGATTGGCCCCCTATGCGCGACGCACGCAAGCGCGCCGATATTGCAGGTTTCACGCGCGCGCTTCCTGCCTGTCAGGTGTGAGAGTTTATCACTGGCGGTAAATAAAAAACCCCGGCGCGTGCCGGGGTTTTTATACATCTTGCCGAGAAAATCAGCCCTGCGCCAGATCGTCTATCGTGGCGCGAAATGGTTCCAGTGCATAGCCATAGCGCGCGGGAATCGCGATAAGCGTATCGGTGGGCTGCTTGCCCGCCTGCGACAAGGCCCAGACAATCGAAGATCGGTTGCCAGAGGCGCAATAGGCCAGCACTGGCCCTGAGCTATGGGCAATAGCCTCTCCCTGCGCGGTGACATTGTCAAAGGTGATGGCCCCGCCAATCACAGGATTGAGAACAAAGCGCAGCCCCGCAGCCTCTGCCGCCGCGCGGATTGCATCCGCCTGCACCTCTGGCGGGATTTCACCATCGGGGCGGTTGCAAATCACGGTTGCAAAGCCCGCCTGCGCAATCATGGCCAGGTCTTCCGGCATGATTTGTGGAGAGACAGCATAAGTTTCGGTCAGGGGTCTGATATCCATGGGGCAGCTTCCATTCAGAGTGCCGCGATCCTGTCGATCCGCAGCTTGACGGGTTGAGCGATCATCATACCCACGATCATGGCAAGGATAAAGGCGATACCACCTGTCCCCCCCCAACTGAGAGAGGCAATCGCAGGGCCGGGGCACAGGCCCGCCAGCGCCCAGCCTGCGCCAAACAGGACAGAGCCAATGACAAGGTTATGCTCCAGCCTTGGTTCTGGCCGGGGGGGGAAGGGTTTGCCCACCAGCGAATGTGCGCGCCGGGTGGTCATGTTCCATGCGATCAGCATGGGAATAATCGCCCCGCCCAGCACGAAGGCAAGGGTGGGATCCCATGCGCCAAAGACATCCAGCCAGCCCTGAACCTTGGTTGTATCTGTCATGCCAGACACCAGCAAACCTGCGCCAAACAGCCCGCCCGACAGGGCGGCAAGAAAAATACGCTGCATCAGATCACCCCGAAAACATGGCGGAACAGGGCCATCGTCAGCCCGCCTGCCAAAAGATAAAACACCGTTGCCACAATCCCGCGCAGCGAAATGCGCGAAATGCCGCAAACGCCATGCCCGGAGGTGCAGCCATTGGCGATCCGCGTGCCAACCCCCACCAGCAGGCCCCCGGCAATGACCACAGCCAGGTTGGAGGTGATATTGGTGCTGACATCCACCGAATAAAGCGGCAGCATCAGCGCAGGCACAACCACAAGCGCTGCCAGAAAGGCCGCGCGCTCTGGCCAGTTGCCAAGGCCCGTGCGATCCACCAGTCCGCCGATAATCCCGCTTGCGCCCATGATCCGGCCATTGCCCAGCAAGAACACGGCCGCCGCAACCCCGATCATCAGGCCACCAACAAGGCCCCATATCCAATCTGTTTCAATCATCTTCTTTTCCCTGTTCGCAAAAGGGCGCGGCCCGAATGGGGCCGCGTCTGTGTTGGTTCATGTCTTGCGGGTCACAGCGTGTTGACAGGCACTTTCAGATAAACCGTGCCGTTTTCCTCTGCCTTGGGCATTTGGCCCGCGCGCATATTCACCTGCAAGGAGGGCACAATCAGCCGGGGCATGGCAAGCTGTGCATCGCGCGCATTGCGGGCCTGCACGAAATCCTCTTTGGATTTGCCGCTGCCCACATGCTTGTTCAGCCGCTTCTGATCGCCCACTGTGGTTTCCCAGGCATAGGTATCGCGCCCCTCGGCCTTGTAATCATGGCCCACGAAAATCCGCGTCTGATCTGGCAGGGCGAGGATTTTCTGAACCGAATCCCACATTGTTTCTGCCGAGCCACCGGGGAAATCACAGCGCGCCGTGCCAAAATCGGGCATGAACAAGGTATCGCCCACAAAGGCAGCGTCGCCAATCACATAGGTCAGGCAAGCGGGCGTGTGGCCGGGTGTGTGCATCACATCACCGCGCATCTGGCCAATGTGAAAACTGTCGCCCTCTGTGAACAGCGCATCAAATTGCGAGCCGTCGCGCTGGAACTCTGTGCCCTCGTTAAAGACTTTGCCAAATGTATCCTGCACCATGCGAATATTTTCGCCGATGGCGATCTTGCCGCCCAAGGCCGCTTGCAGATAGGGCGCGGCAGACAGGTGATCGGCATGGACATGGGTTTCCAACAGCCATTCCACCTCATAGCCCTTTTCGCGCACAAAGGCGATTACGGCATCGGCAGAGCGCGTATCCGTGCGCCCCGACGCATAGTCGAAATCCAGCACCGAATCGACAATGGCGCATTTTGCGCTGTTGGGGTCGCGCACAATATAGGTGACGGTGAATGTGGCTTCATCAAAGAAGGCGGTTACTTCGGGTGTCATTCTCGTCTCCATCTTTCAGGGTGTATTCGGAATATATACCCAATGTAACACATTGCAAGTTGTGAATGTAAATTTCGCAACGCTTGCACAGAAGTGTCAGCGCCCGGCAGAATGCGCTGCCGGGCGTGGTGATCACAGTTTGAGCGCCTTGGTGGGCGAAAGCACATCTATTCCCAAGGCACGACCCACGGCATAATAGGTCAGGTGGCCCGCATGGGTGTTCAGCCCTTCCAGCAAATGCGGATCATCTTCGCAGGCTTTGCGCCACCCCTTATCGGCAAGCGCCAGCATATGCGGCATGGTTGCATTGCCAAGCGCGATTGTAGCTGTGCGCGCCACAGCCCCCGGCATGTTGGCCACACAGTAATGGATGATCCCGTCCACATCATAGATCGGGTCCTGATGCGTGGTGGCGCGCGAGGTCTCAAAACACCCGCCCTGATCAATCGCCACATCCACCAGAACCGAGCCGGGCTGCATGCTGGACAGTTGCGCGGTTGATATCAGCTTGGGCGCGGCGGCACCGGGGATCAGCACCGCCCCGATGACCATATCGGCGCGCGTAATCAGATCGGCCACAGCGCCCTTGTCAGAGAATTGCGTGGTCAGCCGACCGTGGAATATATCATCCAGATACGACATCCGGCCTATAGAGCGATCAAGGATCGTGACATTCGCGCCCATGCCCACGGCCACGCGGGCCGCCGCCGTGCCAACAACACCGCCGCCGATGATCGCCACATTCGCGGGTCGCACACCGGGCACGCCGCCCATCAACACGCCGCTGCCACCATTGGCCTTTTGCAGCGCCCAAGACCCACTTTGCGGCGCGAGCCGCCCGGCCACCTCCGACATAGGCGCCAGAAGGGGCAAGCCGCCATTGCGGTCCGTTACAGTTTCATAGGCAATCGCGGTCACGCCCGATTCCAGCAAATCGCGGGTTTGCTGGGGGTCTGGGGCAAGATGCAGATAGGTGAACAGGATCTGACCTTCGCGCAGTTGCGCGCGCTCTATAGCTTGCGGTTCCTTCACCTTCACAACCATCTCGGCGCGGGCAAAGATTTCTGCGGCACTGTCCACCAGTTCCGCCCCGATTGCGCTGTAATCGTCATCGGTAAAGCCTGCACCAAGGCCCGCACCTTTCTGGATCAGCACCCTATGCCCATGGGCGATGGCTTCCTGTGCGGCATTGGGCGTCAGGCCCACGCGGAATTCCTGTGGTTTGATTTCTGTTGGGCATCCGATCAGCATGATCTTCTCCTTGATTGCATGAAAAGATAATATCCCGACAGTTGGAAGATTTCCTTGACAGTTTCTGCTTTTATAGGGATTTCTGACGCAGAAAATTGCGCATATGGCCAATAGAGCAGAAGAAGGTTGCGCTGCAATGCAGCTAGACGCGACAGACCGCCGCATCTTGCGGGTGCTGCAACGGCAGGGGCGGATTACCAATGCCGAATTGGCCGAATTGGTGCATCTGTCACCTTCGGCCTGTCACAGGCGCGTGCAGCGGCTGGAAGCAGAGGGCTATATCGCCGATTATGTGGCGTTGCTGGATCTCAAGCGCATTGGGCGGCCAACGGTTGTGTATGTAGAGATCAAACTTTCCGGCCAAAGCGACGAGATTCTGGATGCGTTCGAGCGCGAGGTGGCGCGCGTGCCAGATATTCTGGAATGTCACCTCATGGCGGGCAGCGCCGATTATCTGTTGAAAATCATCGCCGCCGATACCGAAGATTTCGCGCGCATTCATCGCCGTTATCTGAGCCGCTTGCCCGGTGTTGTGCAGATGCAATCCTCTTTCGCGCTGCGTACCGTGGTGAAAACAACAGCGGTCGAGATTTAGCCCCGGCGGCTGCGCCGGGGCTATCGGGGTTACCGCGCGCGCAGGGCGTCGCGGATTTCGGTGAGCAGTTCTTCGGTTGTGGGGCCTTTGGCAGCCTCAGGCTCTGGGGCCGCCTCTTTCTTGCCCAAGGCGGCAAGCTTGTTCACACTGCGCACCAGCATGAACACCACAAAGGCGATGATCAGGAATTTTATCACCGCATTGACAAAATTCCCGATCATGAATTGGGCATCTCCCAGCCCAAAGCTGATGGCGCTGAAATCTACCCCGCCAACAAACAGCCCGATCAGGGGATTGACCAGATCATCCACCAGCGATGTGACAATCGCGGTAAACGCCGCCCCGATGATGATACCGACGGCCATATCCAGCGCGTTGCCGCGTGCGATGAAGGCTTTGAATTCTTGCAGCATGAGCTATCCCTCGAATTACATATATAATGAGCAACATATACTGCGCCGCAAAGGGTAGTGGAACCTTTTATCAGGCCGTGCGGTTTCCATCAGGGCAATGTGCCAAACACGGTATAGCGCAGGATATGCACCACCTGTTCCGGGCTTTCGGCCACGGCAAGCGCCGCAGCATCAATTTCTTTCAGCGCGTGTTGATGGTCTGGGCCATGCAGCACGATAAGCGCCTTGCCCAGTGCGGCCGCATAGCCTGCATCAAAGGCCGCATTCCATTGACGGTATTTTTCGCCAAATCGCACCACAACGATATCAGCATCCTGCAAGGCTTTGCGGGTGCGGATGGCATTGAGTTTCGCGCCCTTGTTGTCATGCCAGAACTTCTGGTCTTCCGCCCCCAAAATCACCACGCCGCAATCATCAGAGGCCGCGTGATCGGTGACGGGGCTGGTGAATGTGACTGGCAGATCGGCCGCCCCGTCGCGTATCACATCGCGCCAGTCTGTATGGATTTCTCCGGCCAGATAGACATTAAGCTGCATAGCATCCCCCTTTTTTCGACATCTGTGGCCCGTGATCTAGCATAGTCGGCGCGCGGGCCAAACCTTTGCTTTGGCCGTTCTCGCCTGTTGCGGGGCGCGCTATTCTGTGGCAATGACGGTATCATGCGAAACTAAACCAGAGAGTTCAGTATATGACGGATTTCGCCCTTCGCCGCACAATGATGGTGGACACTCAGGTGCGCCCCTCGGATGTCACAAAATTCCCGATTATTGATGCCATGTTGCGCTTGCCACGGGAAGAATTTGTTCCCGATGCTCTGGTGGAAGCTGCGTATATCGGCGAGAATCTTGCCCTTGACGGGGGGCGGGTGCTGCTTGATCCGCGCACGCTGGCCAAAATGCTGGATGCGCTGGAAATTACACGTTCTGATCTGGTGCTCGATATCGGCTGTGCAACGGGGTATTCATCGGCGTTGATCCTGCGCATGGCGCAGGCTGTGGTTGCCGTGGAAGAAGATGATGCGCTGGCACATGCTGCCGAAGCCGCGCTGGCGCGCACCGGATCTGAAACAGTTGTTCTGCACAAAGGCCCTTTGGCACAAGGCGCAGAGGCGCATGCGCCTTATGATGTGATGATCGTGCAGGGCGGAATTGAAGAATTCCCGCAAGCGCTGGTCGGACAATTGCGCGAAGGCGGGCGGGTTGCCGCGCTATTCATGCAGGGCGCTTTGGGTGTGGTGCGCCTTGGCATCCGCAAGGGGGATGAAGTGACGTGGCGCGATATTTTCAACGCCGCTGCGCCTGTCTTGCCGGGTTTTGCAGCTACGGCAGTTTTCAATTTCTAATATAGTCCCAAGCGCGACTGCCGCAATAAATGGCAGCCAAAAGAGAGGCGCATGACATGGCACGAAAAGCACGGTTTTCTGTTCTGTTTGCAGTTTTGCTCACGGTATCTTCCCCCATCACGGCACAAACCCTCGCCGATACATTTGTGGCCGCCTATCAGAATTCCAACTTGCTGGAGCAGAATCGCGCGCTGTTGCGTGCCGCGGATGAAGATGTGGCGATTGCGGTGGCCGGTTTGCGGCCTGTGCTCAATTTTGTGGCAGATGCGCGGGCGCGCTACAGTTCTTTGCAGCCAGATACCGTGACAGCCAGCCTTAGCCTTTCGGCAGAGATGACGCTGATCGATTTCGGGCGCGGGCGTTTGGGGCAAGAAGCTGCGACAGCGCAGGTGATGGCCACGCGTCAGGCGCTTGTTGATATTGAACAGCGCGTGCTCCTGAATGCCGTTTCCGCCTATATGGATGTGCGCAGTGCAAGCGAGGCCGTGGCGCTAAGCCGTGCCACAGTGCGCGTTATCACCGAAGAGCTGAACGCCGCGCGCGAAAGGTTTGATCTGGGCGAAATTACGCGCACCGATGTATCGCTGGCCGAAGCGCGGCTTGCGGGCGCGCGTTCCAACCTTGCGGCCGCCGAGGGCGATCTGGCCGCCGCGCGCGAGGGCTATAAACTTGTCACAGGTGAATATCCCGGCCAGTTGCGCCTGCCCCCTGCATTGCCCCGCACGGCGCCATCGGTGCAGGTTGCGCAGGATATCGCACAGCGCACGCATCCGCTGATATTGCAGGCCCAGCATCAGGTTACAGCGGCCGAGCGTTCGGCAGAGGCAGTATCCGCGCAGCGACATGGCTCTGTTACCGCAAATGCGCAGATCGGACGGACTTTTCCCGATAGCGGTTCAAGTTTCAACTCCGGCGAATTGGGCATTCGCTATGCGCGCCCGATCTATCAGGGCGGGCGGGTAGATGCACAGACGCGCCAGGCTTTGGCGCGGCGTGATGCGGCGCGTTCGGGGTTGCATCAGACAGTTGCACAGATTGCACAGCAAGTGGCAATTGCCTGGGCGAATGTTGATGTGGCCAGTGCCCGGATTGCCGCCAGCCAGCAGCAGGTGCGCGCCTCTGAGAGCGCGTTTGAAGGCACGCGCGAGGAAGCCCGGCTTGGCGCGCGCACAACGCTGGATGTGCTGAATGCCGAAACGGATTTGCTGAATGCCCGCACCACGCTTTTGCAATCCCAGGCCGCGCAGCAGATTGCGACATATAACCTTCTCTCTGCAATGGGGCTTTTGACAGTGGATCATCTGGGTCTGGGCATTCCAACCTATGATGCCGAAGCTTATTTCAATGCCGTGCGCAATGCGCCGCTTGGCTCGCCTCAGGGGGAAGCGCTGGATCGTGTTTTGCGCGCCATCGGGCGCGAGTAAGGGCAGGCACGTTTTTTCGGCCTTGAATTGCGCCTGCGCCTGTCTTGCCGATTGTGCGCAGGCCAAAGCCGCGCTAACCTTTGCCCATGGGGCAGCACCGCGCGCTTGGTGATGAGCCGTTTTCGGGCTTTGGTATTTTGAAAAGGCATGATGGGATGACAGAGGCTGTGTCGCGTAATGGGGGCGAAGATGTGCTTTCTTCCATCCGCAGGCTGGTGGCGCAGGACGCGCCATTGCCGGAACCGACAAAGCCGGCCTCACAAGAAAAGCTTCTGCTGACACCGGCTTTGCGGGTGGATGATGCAGAGCAATCTGCCCTTGATGCCGGGCGCGACACTGTGCAGGCAGAGCAGCAAAACGCCAGCGCCCCGGCAGAATCTGCGCCTGCTCAGACACAGGATGCGGGGCAAGCCCCAGAGGCTGGCCCATCTGCGTCTGGCGGCGCGCGCGCGATGGATGATCCTGTGTCAGAAGATGGCGTCACTGCCTATGATCCTGCCATGTCTGATGCCCAGATGACCACAGACACCCCGTATTCTGCCCCCTCACCAGAGGATCGCGCGTTGGATGCCACTTTGGCGCGGCTGCAAGCCGTGCTCTCTGGCGCTACGCGCCCCGCTGGCACAGAGGCGCTTTCTGGCGATGAGGGGCCGCTGGACGATGTAATTGATGAAGGCATGCTGTATCAGATTGTCGCCCATATCGTGCGGCAGGAATTGCAAGGCGAGCTTGGCGAGAAAATCACCCGGAATATCCGCAAATTGGTGCGTGCCGAAGTGGCGCGGGAATTGCAGTTGCGCCAGCTTTAGGCTTGGTCATCCAGAGGGTAATCTTCCCAATCTTCCACATCTATGGCGGTTTCCGATACCGTGCGGCCCAGCATGGATATCTTCGCCTGATGCGTGGAGTCTGGGTTTCCGGTAACAAGCGGATGCCAGTCTGGCAGGGGGCTGCCCTGATGTAACAGCCTGTAGGCGCAGGTTTCTGGCATCCAATAGGCGATGTCATCCAAGGTGTCTGGGGTCAGGACAACGCATTCGGGCACAATGGTTTTGCGCTGCGCGTAATTGGAACATTTGCAGGTGCTGTCATCGAACAGCCTGCAGGCCACGCGCGTGAAGATCAACTCGCCGGTATCAATATCTTCCAGCTTGTTCAGGCAGCATTTGCCGCAGCCATCGCACAGCCCTTCCCATTCTTCCGGGGTCATGTCTGCAAGGGGGATGGTTTCCCAATAGCGCGCGCGTGTATTCATCCCTCGCAGATAATCTGCAATCGCGGATAGGGAAAGGGGGAAAGGGCCTGCCAAGATGCGCTTGCCCTGAGCCGTCTGCGCTTTACCCTTGCCCTTCGTCACTGTTGCACTTGGTTGGCTATGCCCGGATTTGATGATTTCCCAAGCCCCGAATTTCCAGCCCCGCTTGCGGGCTGGTTTGCCGCGCAGGGCTGGGCGGCGCATGGCCACCAGTTGCAAATGCTCGCGGCGCGCGAGAATGCCTTGCTTATCGCGCCAACCGGGGGCGGTAAAACCTTGGCGGGGTTTTTGCCGACATTGGCGCGGGCCTGCACAGGGGCGATGGGGCAGGGGTTGCATACGCTCTATGTCTCGCCACTCAAGGCGCTGACCCATGACATTGCGCGCAATCTGGCGCGGCCCGTGGCTGATCTGGGGTTGAATTTGCGGATAGAGGATCGCACCGGCGATACCGCCGCAAGCCTGCGGGCGCGCCAGCGGGTTGATCCTCCGCATATTCTGCTGACCACGCCCGAAAGCCTTGCGCTGATGCTGTCCTATCCCGAAGCGCCGCGGATTTTTGCCGGTCTGCGCCGCGTGGTGGTGGATGAGATTCACGCGCTTGCAGAGTCCAAGCGCGGGGATCAATTGATGCTGGGGCTTTCGCGGCTGCATAGCCTTGCGCCGGGGCTGCAGGTGGTGGGCCTGTCTGCCACGGTGGAAAACCCGCAGCGGCTGGCACGTTTCATGGGCGGCGCAGAGATTGTGCTGGCCGATCCCGGCCCCGCCCCCGATATCGCCATGCTGCCAACACGCCAGCCCCCGCCTTGGTCGGGCGCGGGCGGGGCTTATGCCGCGCGCGATGTCATGGCCGCAATCGAAGGCGCGCGGCTGGCGCTGGTGTTTATCAATACCCGTGCGCAGGCGGAACTGTTCTTTCAGGCGCTCTGGGCTGTGAATGAACGCAATCTGCCCATCGGGCTGCACCATGGCAGCCTGTCGCGCGAGGCCCGGCGCAAGGTGGAGGCCGCCATGGCTGAGGGGCAGTTGCGCGCCGTTGTGGCGACCGGCAGCCTCGATCTGGGGATCGATTGGGGGGATGTGGATCTGGTGATCCAAATTGGCGCGCCCAAGAACGTCAAACGCCTCGTCCAGCGCATCGGGCGGGCAAACCACCGGTATGACACCCCGTCGCGCGCGCGGATCGTGCCTGCCAACCGCTTTGAGGTGATGGAATGTGTCGCAGCCCTGCAGGCCGTGGCGGCGGGCGAATTGGACGGCACTGATGACATGGAGGGGGGCGCGTTGGATGTGTTGTGCCAGCATATCCTGTGCCTTGCCTGCGCCGGCCCGTTGGACGCAGACGCGCTTTTTGCCGAGGTAACCCGCGCTGGCCCCTATGCCGCGCTGGCGCGTGCAGAGTTTGACGCCTGTCTGGATTTCGTGGCCACGGGCGGCTATGCCCTGCGCGCCTATGACCGATGGCAAAGGCTTGTCTTGCGCGATGGGCGCTGGCAGCTGCGCGACCCGCGCGCGGCGCGTGATATCCGTATGAATATTGGGACAATCGTTGCGCCGGAATTGCTTAGCGTGCGGCGCGGCCCGCGCGGGGGGGCGCCCTTGGGCGATATAGAGGAAAGCTTTGCCGCCAGCTTGCGGCCCGGTGATACTTTCCTGATCGGTGGGCAAACGGTGCGCTATGACCGTTTGCGCGACATGATTGTGGAAGTCACACCCCAACCCGCGCGCGATCCGAAAATCGCCGTGTTCAACGGGCTGAAGATGGCCACATCCACCGAGTTATCGGCCCGTGTTCTGGCGCTGATCGGCAATCGGGCGGCGTGGGTGGCCTTGCCAGACCAGTGCCGTGACTGGTTGGAGCTGCAGGGCCGCATCTCGCATTTGCCGCAACCGGGCACAATGACTTGCGAAAGCTTTGAACGCGCGGGGCGGTGCTATTTCGCGCTCTACTCTTTTGCCGGGCGCAACGCCAATCAAACCCTGGGTTTGCTTGTGACGCATCGGATGGAAGAGCTGGGACTGGCGCCTTTGGGATTTGTGGCCACGGATTACGCGCTTCTGGTCTGGGGGCTGGAACCTGTGCGCGACCCCGGCCCCTTGCTGGACGCGCAGGGCTTGCGCGCAGGGCTGCAAGACTGGCTGGCGGAAAATGCCGTCATGAAACGCAGCTTTCGCGCCGTTGCCACCGTGGCCGGTCTGATCCAGCGCAATTTGCCCGGTCAGCGCAAAAGCGGCAAGCAGGCCACGTTTTCCAGTGATATCCTGTATGACACTTTGCGCAAATATGACCCCGACCATCTGCTGTTGCGTATCACCCGGCGCGAAGCACAACGCGGGCTGGCAGATTTTGGCCGAATTGAAGAGATGTTGCGCGCGCGGGGGAAGATTGTGCATGTCATGGCCCCCCATGTCACACCCCTGGCCGCACCGCTGTTGCTGGAGGCGGGGCGCATCCCAATCCGCGCCTCTGGCACAGAGCGGCTGTTGGAGCAAGAGGCGGCGCGGATGATGGCAGAGGCTGGCTTGACGCTGGAGGCAGCAGAGGCCAAAAGCGGGGCATGAGCAGCTGTGCCTTTCGCTATTGCGGCGAAGATTTCATTGCCTACCCGTCTGGGGCGCTGCATTGGCCTGCGCAAGCCGCGCTTTTGGCCGCTGATCTGCATTTGGGGAAATCTGAACGCATGGCCCGGCGCGGTGGCCCGCTTTTACCCCCGTTCGAGACCGAGGCCACATTGGCCCGCCTGCTGGCCGATCTGGCTGAAAGCGGAGCGCGCAAATTGTTCTTGCTGGGCGACAGTTTCGATGATGACCTTGCAGGCGTGACATTGCGTGAGCAGGACAGTGGAGCAGGCACGCGCAGGGCGCAGCATCTTCTTGCCTGCCTTTCGATGGGCGCCGAGCTTTTCTGGATAACGGGCAATCACGATCCTGCACCTGTCGGGCTGTCCGGACAGGTGGCCGCTGAGGTGACGCTCTCTGGCCTGGCGCTGCGCCACATTGCGGGCGAAGGCCCCGATATTTCTGGTCATTACCATCCAAAATTTCGCGTCCTGGGCCAGAGGCGCGCGGCTTTTCTGATCGGGGCGCAGCACCTGATCCTGCCAGCTTATGGCACATATACAGGCGGGCTGGATCATGATCAGGCCCCTTTGAATACGCTGGTTCCAAGCGGAGTTGCCATTGTCACGGGGCAGGCGGCGCGGATGATCCCTCTGGCTGCGCGCCCGCTGCGGCGGCGCTGAAGGGGGCGCTCGCGCCCCCTCTTGGCCCTTCGGACCAATTCACCCCCTGAGGATATTTGAGCCAAGATGAAACCATATGGCTGTTTCTGGCAAGGGCGGGCGCGGTGACATTGGGCAGATTTCCGCCAGCCCCGTCTTAGCGCTGGATTGGCTGCAGGTTTCGCGATATGCTGTGCCCAGAGACCCGGGAAACGGGCATATACAGGCAATCCGGGTGTTTCCGGGCAAATGGTCGAGGCAGTTAGATGACGGAAATGGTCTATGGTACCGCGCCTGCGCGGATTGTGGAGCCTGTGCTTCCGAAATGGTGGCGCACCATTGACAAGGTGACGCTGACATCGGTGCTGTTGCTGATGGCTGTTGGCCTGTTGCTTGGCCTTGCAGCCTCGCCGCCCTTGGCGACACGCAATGGGCTGCCGCCGTTTTTCTATGTGCAACGGCAGATGTTTTTCGGGGTGCTGGGCATTGTGGTCATGATCCTGATGTCCATGTGCTCGCCAGAGCGGATAAGGCGGATCGGGGTTGTCGGTTTTTTCCTGAGTTTGCTGGCGCTGTTGCTGCTGCCGTTTTTTGGCACGGATTTTGGCAAAGGGGCGGTGCGGTGGTTCAGCCTTGGCTTTGGGTCTTTTCAGCCTTCCGAATTTCTTAAGCCCATGTTGGCAGTGTTCTCTGCCTGGTTGATGGCGTCGGGGCAGGTGCAGAATGGCCCGCCGGGTAGGGCGTTATCGCTGGGCTTTACGCTGGTTGTTCTTGGGCTTTTGGTGATTCAGCCCGATTTTGGGCAAGCGGCCTTGATCGCGGCGGGCTGGATGGTGATGTATTTCATCGCAGGCGCGCCCATCTTTTTGTTGCTTGGTTTTGCGGGTTTGGTTGTGGCGGGGGGCTATCTTGCCTATCATTCGTCAGAGCATTTTGCCCGCCGGATTGACGGGTTTCTGACAGCAGAGATTGACCCGCGCACGCAGATGGGTTTTGCACAAAACGCCATTTCCGAGGGTGGGTTTTTCGGGACTGGCGTGGGCGAGGGGCGTGTGAAATGGAATTTGCCCGACGCGCATACCGATTTCATCATCGCAGTTGCCGCAGAGGAATATGGGCTGATCCTTGTGCTTTTCATCATCGGGCTTTATGCCACCATCCTCATGCGCTCTTTGTTTCGGTTGATGCGCGAGCGTGATGCGTTCATTCGTCTGGCGGGGACGGGGATTGTGATTGTGTTTTCAATTCAGGCGATGATCAATATGGGCGTCGCGGTGCGGCTTTTGCCGGCCAAGGGGATGACGCTGCCATTTGTGAGCTATGGGGGGTCGTCTCTCTTGGCGACAGGTATTGCGATTGGCATGTTGCTGGCCTTTACCCGCGCCCGCCCGCAGGGTGAAATTGGTGAGATGCTGGCGCGGCGCGCGCAGAGTTGAGGGCGAGATCATGGCCAAGCAACCGCTTTTGTTGATCGCTGCCGGGGGGACAGGGGGACATATGTTTCCCGCTCAGGCATTGGCCGAGGTGATGCTGGCGCGGGGCTGGCGGGTGGTTTTGTCCACCGATGCGCGCGGTGCACGCTATGCGGGAGGCTTTCCTGATGCTGTGCGCATAGAGCAAGTGCGCGCGGCCACGTTTGCGCGCGGGGGCTTGGGCGACAAGCTGAAAGTGCCGCTTGTTCTGGTGGCCGGGTTTTTGCGGGCCGCGCTGGGGATGGTTTTGGACAGGCCGCGGGTTGTGGTGGGCTTTGGGGGCTATCCCTCTATTCCGGCGCTGGCGGCCGGGCTTGTGCTGCGCGTGCCGCGCATGATCCATGAGCAAAACGGGGTGCTGGGCCGTGTGAACCAGAATTTCGCGCGCCGCGTGAACAAGATTGCCTGCGGCACCTGGCCCACGGAAATGCCAGACGGGATAGCGGCAGAATTTACCGGCAACCCTGTGCGCGCGGCTGTGTTGGAGCGGGCAGGGGCGGGATATATTCCGCCCGGGGATTACCCTATGGATATTCTGGTGATAGGCGGGTCTCAGGGGGCGCGCATCTTGTCCGATGTGGTGCCAGAGGCGATTGGTGCTTTGCCCGAAGAGGTGAAGCGCAACATTACAGTGGCCCATCAGGCCCGCCCGGAGGATATCGACCGCGTGATTGCTGCCTATAATGCCGGTGGGGTTTCGGCAGAGATTGCGCCCTTCTTCGCCGATATTCCGCGCCGCCTGTCGGAGTGCCAACTGGTGATCAGCCGCGCGGGGGCCTCTTCTGTGGCGGATATATCCGTGATTGGCCGCCCCTCTATTCTGGTGCCCTATGCTGCGGCTGCGGGCAATCATCAGGCCGCCAATGCGCGGATGCTGTCTGCGGCTGATGCGGCTGTGGTGTATCCCGAAAGTCAGTTTACGTCAGACGCGCTGCGCGACACGATCCTCTCTATTCTGACCAATCCCAAAGCCGCCGAAGCGATGGCCCGCGCCGCACTTGGTGCGGGGCGCGCGGATGCGGCCAATCATTTGGCCGATATGGTTGAAAGCCTTGCCCGAAAGGAAACGACATGAGCCCAGCCACAAAACTGCCGACCGATATCGGGCCGATCCATTTTATCGGAATCGGGGGTATTGGCATGTCAGGCATAGCCGAGGTGCTGATGACGCTGGGCTATGATGTGCAAGGCTCTGACCTGAAGGCCAGCGCCATTACAGAGCGCTTGGAAACGCTTGGCGCGCAGGTGATGATCGGGCAGCGCGCCGAAAATCTGGGGGCGGCGGCGGTTGTGGTTGTCTCTACGGCCATACGGGCGGATAATCCTGAAATGATGGAAGCGCGCCGCCTTGGCCTGCCAGTGGTGCGCCGAGCGGAAATGTTGGCAGAACTGATGCGCCTGCGTTCCAATATCGCGATTGGCGGCACGCATGGCAAAACGACCACCACAACCATGGTTGCCGCATTGCTGGACGAGGGCGGGCTTGACCCCACAGTCATCAATGGTGGGGTGATCCATGCCTATGGGTCGAATGCGCGGGCGGGTGCGGGCGAGTGGATGGTGGTCGAGGCCGACGAATCTGATGGCAGTTTCAACCGCCTGCCAGCCACGATTGCAATTGTCACCAATATCGACCCCGAACATATGGAGCATTGGGGCAGTTTTGATGCGCTGCGCAAAGGGTTTCAGGATTTTGTATCGGGCATTCCGTTTTACGGGCTGGCGATCTGTTGCACGGATCATCCCGAAGTGCAGGCATTGGTTGCCAAGATTACGGATCGGCGCGTGGTGACATTTGGCTTCAACGCGCAGGCCGATATCCGGGCGCTGAACTTGCGCTATGACGGCGGGATCGCGCATTTTGACATTGCCCTGCAGGATGAGCGGCGGGTGATCAAAGGGTGCAGCCTGCCAATGCCGGGGGATCACAACGTCTCTAACGCGCTGGCGGCTGTGGCGGCGGCGCGGCATCTGGGGATGAATGCTGCCGAAATTCGCAGTGCGCTGGCCAAGTTTGGCGGTGTGAACCGTCGCTTTACCCGCGTGGGTGAAGTGGGGGGCGTGACCATCATTGATGATTACGGCCACCACCCTGTAGAGATTGCAGCCGTGCTGCGCGCCGCGCGTCAGGCTTTGGGCGGCACGGGGCGTGTGATTGCGGTGCATCAGCCCCACCGCTATACGCGGCTTTCCAGCTTGTTCGAGGAGTTTTGCACCTGCTTCAATGAAGCCGATGTGGTGGGGATAGCACCCGTTTACGCTGCCGGGGAAGAGCCGATTGCCGGGGCCAGCCGGGATGATCTGCTGGCCGGGTTAAAGGCACATGGCCACCGCGCGGCCCATCCCGTCAGCAGTGAGGATGAATTGGAAGCGCTGGTGCGCGCCCATGCCGGGCCGGGCGATATGGTGATCTGTCTGGGGGCGGGCACGATTTCGGGTTGGGCGCATGGGCTTTTGCCGCGCCTGCAAGCGAAGGCCGCATAATGGGGCCGGAATTGCGCGTTTATCTTCTTATGGCGGCATCCTTGGTGGCGGGGGCTGCCTTGGGCGGCGCGCTTATCCGCAATGGCTGGGCGCGCGCCTATGGCGCCTTTCTGGCCGCGCATGTGTTTGCCGCTTTGGGCCTGTTCTTTGCCGCCCGCCAAGGCCAGCATATGCAGGGGCTTGGCTATGCGGTGGTGCTGGCTGTCTTTGTTTTGCCGGCAAGTTTGGGCATGGTGCTTGGTGGCGGTGTCATGTGGTGGCGCAAGCGCTAGGCGCGGGCATCTGCGCGGATCATATCGGCGGCTTTTTCTGCAATCATGATAACGGGCGCTTGTGTGTTGCCCGATGTAATGCGCGGCATGACCGAGGCATCGACAACCCGCAACCCCTCCAGCCCCTGCACGCGCAAGCGCGCATCCACCACCGCGCGCGGGTCTGTTCCCATGCGCGCCGTTCCCACCGGGTGAAAGATGGTCGAGGCGATATCGCCCGCGCCCTTGGCCAGTTCGGCATCTGTCTGAAACATGGGGCCGGGCTTGAATTCCTCAGGGCTGTAGCGCGCAAGCGGGGCCTGCGCCATGATACGGCGCGTGAGCCTTATGGCGCGGGCGGCCACCAGCCTGTCGCCCTCGGTTGACAGGTAGTTGGGCTGTATGACGGGATGCGCCCTTGGATCAGGGGTGCTCAGCCGCACATGCCCCCGGCTTTCGGGGCGCAGATGGCAGACGCTGGCGGTAATGGCGGGGAAACTGTGAGGCGGCTGGCCAAAGGCCTCTAGCGATACAGGCTGCACATGATATTCCAGATCGGGGCTTGCCACGCTTTGGGACGAATAGGCAAAAGCGCCCAACTGGCTGGGGGCCATGGACATTGGCCCGGTCTGGCGTGCCAGATATTCCAGCCCGATTTTTGCCTTGCCCCATAGGGTTGCCGCCATGGTGTTCAGCGTTTTGGCTCCTTGCACCTTGTAGGCACAGCGGATTTGCAAATGGTCTTGCAAATTCTCGCCCAATTCAGGGATATCATGCGCCACATCTATCCCATGCGTGCGCAACAGCGCCCCCGGCCCAAGCCCCGATAACTGCATCAGATGTGGCGTGCCGATGGCCCCGGCAGACAAGATCACCTCGCGCCCTGCCATGGCTTGCGATGGCTGGCCCTGATGCAAGAAGCGCACCCCCACGGCGCGCCTGTCTTGCAAGATCACCCGTTCGGTTTGGGCATGGGTCAGCACTGTCAGATTGGGCCGCCCCATGGCCGGGCGCAAAAACCCGCGCACCACCGACCAGCGCAGCCCTTTGCGCTGATTGACCTTGAAATACCCCACCCCGAAATTGTCACCCAGATTGAAATCTGGCGTTTCCGGTATGCCTGCCGCAATGGCGGCCTCTTTCCACGCATCCAGAATTTCCCAGCTCAGGCGCTGTTCTTCCACCCGCAATCCCCCGCCCGCACCATGCGCGCCGGGGCTTTCACCGCCATAGTAATCTTCAGATTTCAGGAAATAGGGCAGCACATCCTCCCAGCCCCAGCCCGTATTGCCCATCTGCCGCCAGCCATCATAATCGGCAGCCTGACCGCGCAAATACAGCATTCCATTAATCGACGAACACCCCCCAAGCACCCGCCCGCGCGGATAAATCAGGCTGCGCCCGTTCAACCCCGGCTCTGGCGCGGTGCGGTAGCGCCAATCGGTGCGCGGATTATCAATGCAATACAGATAGCCAACCGGAATATGCACCCAATGATAGCGGTCAGACCCGCCCGCCTCCAACAGCAGAACCCGCGTTTTCGGGTCTTCGCTCAGCCTGTTGGCCAGCACACAGCCACTCGACCCGGCGCCAACAATCACATAATCAAACTGGCCAAAATCCTGCACCTGTTGCCCCCGTGTGTCTTTCTGCGCCAATGTGTCTTGTGGCCAAACAGGCTTCAAGCGGAAAAAATTGGCCATGATCAAAACTTGGGCAGATGCCTTGCTTAATAAGATTGCAAATGGGCATTTTTTGCCCAAGATTGCAGCAATGCGGTATGCGGCTGGGGCAAATGCTGTCTATCATGAATGACAGGCACAAGAACAAGGCCTAGCCAATACTGTGATAACGAACCGGAGGGATCCAAATGCTGCACCGTTCCATTTTGACTGCAATCGGCTTTAGCGCCCTTGCCATCTCTGCCCAAGCGCAGACCGCGATGCCATTCGCGCTGGATTGGCGCTTTGAAGGGCCATCGGCGCCCTATTTCGTGGCCATCGACAAAGGCTATTTCACAGAGGCCGGGCTGAGCGTTGAAGTCACCGCCGGCCAAGGCAGTCTGGATGCCATCCCGAAAGTGGCAACCGGCGCTTTCCCTGTGGGCTTTGCCGATATCAACAGCCTGATCAAATTCCTTGATCAAAACCCCGGCGCACCTGTCATTGGCGCGATGATGGTCTATGACAAGCCCCCTTTCGCCATTGTGGGCCGCCGCTCTCTGGGGGTGGAAACTCCGTCTGATCTGGAAGGCAAGGTTCTGGGCGCGCCGCCACCCGATGGCGCCTTTGCGCAATGGCCAATTTTCGTGGCTGAAACCGGCATAGATGCAAGCTCCGTCACAATTGAACCGGTGGGCTTTCCTACGCGCGAACCGTCGCTGGCCGAGGGCACAGTTGCGGCTGTAACAGGTTTCAGCTTCACCTCTTTCCTGAACACAGCGCGGCTTGGCGTGCCGGAAGAGGATATCTCGGTCATTCTGATGGCCGATCACGGGGTTGATCTTTATGGCAATGTGATCATTGTGAATACTGATTTCGCCGCCGAAAACCCCGAAGCCGTTTCGGCCTTTCTGGAAGCTGTGGCAAAGGGCTGGGTTGATACTATCGCAGACCCCGCCGCCGCAATCGAAAGCCTTGTGGCAGTAAACCCGGCCATGGATTCCGAATTGGAATTGCGCCGCCTTGAACTGGCCCTGCGTGACAATGTGGTCACAGACTGGGTGCTGGCAAACGGTATGGGGATCATTGATGCTGATCGCTTTGCAAATTCGATTGAACAGATCAAACTGACCTATGACTACCAGACAGAGCCGGATGCGAGCCTCTATTTCACAGAGGCGTTCCTGCCAGAAGGCGGGTTCAAGCTGGATTGATAGCAGATCCAAACCAGCGCCCCTGTGGCGCTGGTTTCACATTCCGGGGGCTGAATGACAAATCTTATTGAAATCAAGGGGGTGCGGCATGCTTACCGCACAGATGCAGGGCCTTTGCCGGTTTTGGACGGGCTTGAAATCGCTGTGCCGGAAGGGGGGTTTGTGGCCGTTGTCGGCCCGTCCGGCTGCGGGAAATCCACCCTCACACGCCTGATTGCAGGGCTGATGAAACCCGATGAGGGCGAAGTCTGGCTGCATGGCGAGCGCGTGAAAGGGCCACGCTCTACGGTCGGCATGGCGTTTCAGAACCCGGTTTTGCTGGAATGGCGCACGATCCTGAAAAACGTGCTGTTGCCGCTGGAAATCGTGCCCACCAAACTCTCGCGCAAAGAGGCCGAAGACCGCGCGCGCTTTCTGCTGTCGCTGGTGGGGCTGGAAGGGTTTGAAGACAAACGCCCGTCCGAACTGTCCGGCGGCATGCGCCAGCGCGCCTCGCTGTGCCGCGCGCTGATCCACCAGCCCGATGTTCTGATCCTGGATGAACCCTTCGGCGCGCTGGATGCCTTCACCCGCGAAGACCTGTGGCAAACCATGCATAGGGTGAAAGAACGCGAACCTTTTACCGGCGTTCTGATTACCCATGATCTGCGCGAATCCATCTTCCTGGCCGATCAGGTGGTGGTGCTGTCAGGCAGGCCCGCGCGCACGCAATATGTGCTCGATGTTCCCTCAACCGGGCCGCGCACGCTGGATGATCTCTATACACCTGTCGCCGCAGAGCAGCTCAATATCCTGCGCCACCAGATCCAGATCGCGCAAGGCCGCGCCCAATCCGAGGATACCGCCGCATGATGGCTCAGAAATCTTTGCGCGCCATTGGCGTGCCGCTGATTGCAGTGGTGATTTTCTTGTTGTTCTGGGAATGGCTCGTATGGGTCAATGGCTGGCCGAAATTCAAGATGGCCGCGCCCTCTGATCTGCTCCCGGCCTATGAACGGCATTGGAACCTCTTTGTCTCGATGGGCTGGCAAACCCTGTGGCGCACAGTTTTGGGGCTGGTGCTGGCGGTTATCTTTGGCACGCTTCTGGCCATGATCATGGGCTTTTCACGCATCATGCGCGATGCGCTCTACCCTCTTCTTGTGGGGTTCAACGCCATCCCCAAGGCAACTGTTGTCCCCATCGTGGCGCTGATGTTCGTGGGCCAGCATGATTTCAACACAGTACTTCTGGCCTTCATGATCTCGTTTTTCCCGATCGCAGTGTCGGTCTCGATCGGCCTCTCCACGCTGGAGCCGGAATACCGCGATATCCTCCGCTCTCTGGGGGCTTCGCAAGCCACGATCTTCTGGAAAATCGCCCTTCCCAAAACCTTGCCGGAATTTTTCGGCGCGCTGAAAGTGGCCGTCACCTTGGCCTTTATCGGAACCAATCTGATGGAAATCGTCAGCCCCCATGGCCGCGGCCTTGGCGCGCTCTTTGACAGCGGGCGCACGAATTCTGATTTCCCGCTCATGTTCGCGGTTCTCATCGCTTTGGCCTTTCTTGGCATCGTACTCTACTACATCGTTGTCGCCTTGGAGAAAATCTTCGCGGGCTGGGCCGAACGCAGTCCGGGCTAAGCAACGCTGTCTTTCATCTTGGCTTAAATATCCACGGGGGTGCGGGGGCAGTCAGCCCCCGCTTTTTTCCTATGTCACAAGGCACAAAGCCCGCGCGTATTCTGCGTGGTTGGAATGCTGCTGCCTTGCAAATCCAACATGCAGAATAAAATTTGCGATTGAAGGTGCAAAACTGCAAAACATCCTTATAAAATTCCACCTATGGCGCTTATGCGGGAAAAACTTCTATAATGCTGCAAGATAGTGAAGGAGTCGGCCATGCAGCATTTCCCTGTTTTTCTGGATATGACGCGCGCAAGGGTTGTGATCGGTGGTGGCGGCGAGATTGCCTTGGCCAAGCTGCGCCTGTTGCTGAAAACCCAGGCCCAGATCACGCTTTGCGCGCCCGATATCCTGCCAGAGATTGCCGCTTTTGCCCCGCGCATCACGCTGGTGCGCCGCCCGCTTCTGGGCTGTGATCTTCAGGGCGCGCGGCTTGTCTATGCGGCCAGCGGCACTGCGCGCGAAGATGCCCGCATTGCGGCCTTGGGGGCGCGGGCAGGGGCGCTTGTGAATGTGGTTGATAATCTGGAGGCCAGCGATTTCATCACCCCCGCGATTGTGGATCGTGCACCTGTGGTTGTGGCTATCGGCACAGAAGGCGCGGCCCCTGTTCTTGCGCGCAAGATAAAGGCGCAGCTGGAGGCGGCTTTGCCACAATCGCTGGGCATCTTGGCCCGGATTGGCAAAGGATTTCGCGCCATGGCAGAGCATTTGCCACAAGGCGCGCGGCGGCGGGATTTCTGGGCCGAGTATTATGACACGACAGGCCCGCGCGCCTTTGCCGCTGGTGGAGAGTTGGGCGTTGAAACCGCACTTGATGCCTTGCTCGCGCGCCATATCGCGGCGGCCCCGGCCAAGGGCCATGTGGATTTTGTCAGTGCTGGCCCCGGTGATCCCGAACTTCTGACACTCAAAGCGCGCGCGCTTTTGGATCGGGCGGATGTGGTCATTCATGACCGTTTGGTGACATCTGAGATTCTGGAACTCGCGCGGCGCGAGGCGCTGCTGATCTCGGTGGGCAAGGAAGGCTTTGGCCCTTCCACGCCCCAGGCCGAGATTCACCGCCTGATGATTGCCCATGCCGGGGCGGGGGCGCATGTGGTGCGGTTGAAGGGCGGCGATGCCTCGGTTTTCGGGCGGCTGGATGAAGAGACAGCGGCGTTAACTGCGGCCGGGATCGCGTGGCAGGTGGTGCCCGGTGTCACGGCGGCCTCTGCGGCGGCGGCGAGTATCGGCCAAAGCCTGACAAGCCGGGGCCGCAATCGTGCGCTGCGCTTGATCACCGCCCATGACATGCAGGGCTATGCAGATCAGGACTGGCGCGCGCTGGCGGTGCCGGGCGCTGTAACGGCGGTTTATATGGGCAAGCGCGCGGCGCGTTTTGTGCAGGGGCGGCTTTTCATGCATGGCGCCAGCCCCGATATGGCGGTCACACTGGTGGAAAACGCCTCGCGCTCCGATCAGCGGGTCATTGCGACCACGCTGGCGGGCCTGCCGCATCAGGCCGCCGCCTTGTCTGGCCCGGCAATCATTCTGTTGGGTCTTGCACCCAAAGCGGCCACCGAGGCCCTGCAATTTCAGGAAACTGCGCCATGACTGAACGCTTTACCCCCTCTGTTCTGACAGCCAATGATCTGTTGGAAGGTGATGTTGTCTATCTTGCAGCCTCTGGCCATTGGACGCGGCGCTTGCAAGAGGCGCTCTTGTTCTCCGATGGCGAGAGCGCCAGCACCGCGCTGGCACAGGCACAGGCCCAGCCAGACAGATTGGTTGGCGTTTATCTGGCCGCCGCGCGCCCCGGCCCAAATGGCCCCGAACCCACCCATTTCCGCGAGGCGTTTCGCGCGCGCGGCCCGTCAAACTATTCCCATGGCAAGCAGGCCGAGGGGCTGTGTTGATCCTGACCAAGGCCCAACATTTCTCCCCATACCCCCCCAAAAAGGATAACCGCCATGTATGCCTATTCCGAATTTGACCATGCGTTTCTCAAAACCCGCAATGCCCAGTTTCGCGCGCAGGTGGCCCGCCGCCTGTCTGGTGCATTGACAGAGGATGAATTCAAACCTCTGCGCCTGATGAATGGCCTCTATCTGCAACTTCATGCCTATATGCTGCGGGTGGCCATTCCTTATGGCACGCTCAATTCCGCACAAATGCGCCAGCTTGCTTATATCGCGCAGCGTTGGGACAAGGGCTATGGCCATTTCACCACGCGCCAGAACATCCAGTTCAACTGGCCGCGCCTGCAAGATGTGCCCGATATGCTTGATGCCTTGGCCGAAGTTGGCCTGCATGCCATCCAGACTTCGGGAAATTGCGTGCGCAATGTTACGGCCGATCATTTTGCAGGCGCGGCGGCGGATGAAATTGCTGATCCCCGGCCCGTGGCGGAATTGCTGCGCCAATGGTCAACAGATCACCCCGAATTCCAGTTTCTGCCGCGCAAGTTCAAGATTGCCATCACAGGCAGCCCCAATGATCGCGCCGTCACGCGCGCCCATGATATTGGCTTGCGGATGGTGCTGGAACAGGGCCAGCGCGGGTTTGAGGTGATTGTGGGCGGGGGGCTTGGGCGCACACCCGTCATCGGCAAAGTGCTGGCCGAATTCATCCCGGAGCGTGATCTTCTTCCTTATATTGAGGCAATCCTAAGCACGTATAACAGCTTTGGGCGGCGCGATAACAAATACAAGGCGCGCATCAAGATCATGGTTAATGAATTGGGGCTGGAAGAGCTGCGCGCCCGTGTGGCCCGCCGCTTTGAAAGCCTGCGCGCGGAATGGTCGGGTGCCGATCAGGCTGTGCTGGATGATCTGCGCCGCGCCTTCGCGCCCCCGGCCTTTCGCGTGGCCCCCGTTGATGGCTTTGCGCGCGCCTATCAGACTGACCCTGTTTTCCGCGCCTTCGCGGATACCAATCTGGCCCCGCATTGGCAGGATGGCTATACGATTGTCACCATCAGCCTCAAAGCCCATGGCGCCACCCCCGGCGATGCCACCGCAGACCAGATGCGCCTGATGGCCGATCTGGCCGCGCGCTATGGCCATGATGAATTGCGTATCAGCCACGAGCAGAATGTCATTCTGCCCCATGTTCACAAATCCGATCTGCCCGCTTTGCACAGCGCGCTGAAAGCGGCAGGGCTGGCCACGGCGAATGTGGGTCTCATCTCCGATATCATTGCCTGCCCTGGCATGGATTACTGCGCCCTGGCAACGGCGCGTTCCATTCCCATCGCGCAGGAAATCGCGCAGCGTTTTCAGGCGCGAGAGGCCGAGATTGGCGGCATGAAAATCAAGATATCAGGGTGCATAAATGCCTGCGGCCATCACCATGTGGGCCATATCGGTATTCTGGGTCTGGATCGTGCCGGGGTAGAGAATTATCAGATCACATTGGGGGGCGATGCCACGCAAACTGCCGCACTTGGCGAACGCGCTGGCCCCGGCTTTGCCCATGATCAGATCATCCCGGCGCTGGAGCGGCTGGTGGATGCCTATCTGGCGCTGCGTCTTGGCCCGCAGGAAGATTTTCTTGCGGCCTTCCGCCGCCTTGGGGCGCAACCCTTCAAGGCCGCCTTGTATGAAACAGCAGGGCAAGCCAATGCTGCATGACCCGGCAAAACAGGTGGCCAAGCTGCTGCGCGATCATGCGGATAAGCCTGCGCAGGACTTCTTGCAATCGGCGCTGGCGCAGCTTGGCCCGGTGGCTATGGTATCTTCATTCGGGGCGGATTCGGCTGTGCTTTTGCATATGTTGGCGCGGATTGACCGCGCCATTCCGGTGCTCTTTATCGATACGCTGGCGCTTTTCCCGGAAACGCTGGCCTATCAGCACGCGCTGGCGCAGCATCTGGGCCTGTGCAATGTTCAGATCATCACCCCGGAGCGCACGGAGCTTTTCAAGCGTGATCCAGAGGCGCTGCTGCACCGTGCCGATCCCGAATCCTGCTGCCAGCTGCGCAAGGCCGAACCATTGGCGCGCGCCTTGCAGGGCTATGCAGGCTGGATAACGGGGCGCAAGCGCCATCAGGCCGCAACCCGCACGCTTTTGGAGCGCGTGATTTCCCGAGCTTTGCCGATGGGCGCGGCTTCACCATTGCGCGGCAATTACGGCTGGCGCGCAGCGATTGGAAATCGCTGGGCTATCAAAGCAAGCTTCAAGGTAAAAGGTTTTGAATCATGGTTTTAGATATAACTCTTAATGTAGAAAAACCCACCCCCACCTTGCCCGATGCGCAGGTGGTCACATCGGTGCGTCATTATACCGATCGCCTGTTTGCCTTTCGCTGCACCCGCCCGCAAAGCCTACGCTTCCGGTCGGGCGAGTTTGTGATGATTGGTTTGATGGGGGAGAATGGCAAGCCCTTGCTGCGCGCCTATTCCATCGCCTCGCCCGCATGGGACGAGGAATTGGAATTTTATTCCATCAAAGTGCCCGATGGCCCGCTGACATCGCGCTTGCAGCATATCCAGCCCGGCGAGCAGATCATCTTGCGCCCCAAGCCCGTGGGCACGCTGGTTCTGGACGCGCTTTTGCCCGGAAAGCGGCTATGGATGCTGGCCACGGGCACGGGCATTGCCCCTTTCGCCAGCCTGCTGCGCGAGCCGGAAACATGGGAGAAATATGAGCAGGTGATCGTGATGCATACCTGCCGCGAGCTGGCAGAGCTGACCTATGGGCGCGAATTGATCGAGGCGCTGCCAGATGACCCGCTGATTGGCGAATTGGTGGGCGGCAAGCTGCGCTACTACCCCGCCACCACGCGCGAGGCCAGCCCGATCATGGGGCGGGTGACGGATAATCTCAGCTCTGGCAAAGTCTTTGCCGATCTGGATATCCCGCCGCTCGATCCCGCCCATGATCGCGCCATGGTCTGCGGCTCGCTGGCCTTCAATCTGGATATCAAGAAAATTCTGGAAGATGCCGGATTGCGCGAAGGCGCCAATTCCAACCCCGCCGAATATGTGGTGGAAAAGGCCTTCGTGGATTGAAGACCCCGCGCAACCCCGAAAATTCGGGGTTTCGCGGGGCAAAAGCGTGTTTGCCTTAGCCCGCCGCCATCTGGTTATGCTTGCGCGCAACAAATTGCTTGGCCGTTTCCACCGCCACAGCTGCATCGCGGCAATAGGCATCGGCCCCGATGGCGCGCCCGAATTCTTCATTCAGGGGCGCACCCCCCACCAGAACGATGTAATCCTCGCGCCGCCCCTCGGCCACCAGCGTATCAATCACCACTTTCATATAGGGCATGGTTGTTGTCAGCAGCGCTGACATCCCCAGAATATCGGGTTGTTCGCGATCCAATGCTTCGAAATACTTTTCGACAGAGTTGTTGATCCCCAGATCAATCACCTCAAATCCTGCGCCTTCCATCATCATGGCGACCAGATTCTTGCCGATATCGTGGATATCGCCCTTTACCGTGCCGATCACCATCTTGCCCATGCGCGGCGCGCCGGTTTCTACCAGCAACGGTTTGAGAATGGCCATGCCGCCCTTCATTGCATTGGCGGCCAGCAAGACTTCGGGCACAAACAAGATACCATCGCGGAAATCATTGCCCACAATGGTCATGCCTGCAACCAGCGCCTTGGTCAGAATGTCGTAAGGTGTCCAGCCGCGTTCCAGCAGGATATTGACGGATTCTTCGATCTCTTCTTTCAAGCCATCATAGAGGTCATCCATCATCTGATCGACAAGTTCGTCGTCGCTAAGATCGGAGAGGATGATTTCTTCATCGTCAGACATGAAACTTCCCTTTCAGGCGTGCCGGTTTATGCGGCGAAGGACTTTTGTTTTGCTTTCAGGCACAAAGCGCTGACGCACTATTCCAATTGCGACATGGCCCCGACATGGGGCGACCTGCGCGTGATTATCAGCCGGACGCGGTGGTTCTTACCCTTCGCTGCGGCGCTTGCGCCCGCCTGCGCGGCTGGGCCGGGGGGCAGGGCCTGACCCGTCTGTTTCGGTGCCATCTACGGCAGAGGAAAAGCCGCCAAGAACACTGGTGATCTGTTCCAGCGATGGGGGTTGGCCAAGGGGGCGGCTTTCCAATGCCGCACGCATGGCGCGCAGATGGTCGGGCATTGTGCCGCAGCACCCGCCAATGATCCGGGCGCCGCAATCGCGCGCCAGAACGGCATATTCGGCCATCAATTCGGGTGTGCCGTCGTAATGGATATGGCCATCCACATATTTCGGAATTCCCGCATTGCCCTTGGCGATCAGGGGCAAATCGCTGCCTGCGCCAGCAAAGCCCAGCACAGTACGCAACAGATCGGATGCCCCAACCCCGCAATTTGCGCCAAAGGCAAGCGGCTGGTATTTCAGCTTGGCCACCATTTGCGCCATGCCCGCAGACGTCAGGCCCATCATTGTGCGCCCGGCTGTATCAAAGCTCATTGTGCCGCACCATGGCATACCGGCCAGGGAGAAAGCCTCTGCCGCCGCCTTGAATTCTTCTGGCGCAGAGATGGTTTCCACCCAGAGCACATCTGCCCCGCCTGCTTTCAGGCCCTCGGCCTGTTCATGAAACATCTCGACTGCGAGTTCGTGGGTCAATGGCCCCATCGGTGCCATGATCTCGCCCGTCGGGCCGACAGAGCCGGCAACCACCACCTTGCGCCCGGCGGCATCGGCAATCTCGCGCCCCAGTGCTGCGCCAAGGCGGTTCAACTCGTGCACCCGGTGCTGTGCGTTATGCAGTTTCAGCCTGCTGGCTGTGCCGCCGAATGTATTGGTCAGAAACAGATCAGAGCCTGCCTGCACCGCATTGCGATAGAGCGCGCGGATATTGTCGGGCTGTTCGTCATTCCACAATTCCGGCGCATCACCAGAGGCAAGCCCCATATTGAACAGGTTTGTTCCTGTCGCGCCATCGGCCAGCAGCCAGCCGCGCGTTGCCAGTAGATCGGAGAGTACATTGCTCATCTTGGGCCTTTCCCGGTCGGAGAGCGCAAAACGCAAGTTGCGCAACGATAGTGCGACGTTTCACACTCTCGCATCAGACGCAAATTCATATTTCACATAAGGATAATGAGGTGCGCTCACATTGGCGCACCTGAATTCTGTGTTGCAGGCAAAACATGCTGCGTGCCGAAGGCTTACCCCTCGGAAAGTTCTGCCTTCGCTTCAGACAGGAATTCGGTCATTTTGGCGCGAATCGTCGCATCATCCGCCAGATTGCCCAAATCGGCTGTCAGCTTGCGCACGACATCTTCATGACCTGCTTCTTCGAAATCCGCACGGACCACCTCCAGCGCGTAGGTTTCGGCGGCTTCGCCACTATGGCCCAAAAGCCCGGCAGCCCAAAGGCCAAGTTTCTTGTTGCGTCTGGCGACAGCTTTGAAAACCATTTCCTGGTCATGGGCATATTTGTTTTCAAAGGCGCGTTCACGATCGTTGAAAGTGCTCATCTCTGGCCTCTCTGCTGTGGGTTGGGTTGTGATAACATATGGCCCGTGCGGTGCTGCGCTGCAAGACGAAAACCCGTTATCGCCTATGCAAACAGGCCGTGCTTGCGATGCTGGCGGTGCTGGGCTATAGGGCAGGCAAGTTAACTGCACATTTCCAACAGAACCGGAGATATGAATGGCACGCCGCACCAAAATTTACGAAGGCAAGGCCAAGATATTGTATGAAGGGACAGAGCCGGGAACACTGGTGCAGTATTTCAAGGATGATGCGACGGCCTTCAACGCCGAAAAGCGCGATGTGATCGAGGGCAAGGGCGTTCTGAACAACCTGCTGTCGGAATATTTCATGTCCGGGCTGGCGCAGATTGGCGTTCCAACCCATTTCATCCGCCGCATAAACATGCGTGAGCAGCTTATCCGCGCGGTTGAAATCATCCCTTTGGAAGTTGTTGTGCGCAATGTTGCGGCTGGCTCTCTCTCCAAGCGGTTGGGGATTGAGGAGGGCACACCGCTGCCGCGCCCGATCATCGAATTCTATTACAAGGATGATGCGCTGGGGGATCCGCTGGTGACAGAGGATCAGATCCTGGCCTTCAACTGGGCCAGCCATCAGGATCTGGATGATATGGTCGCTCTGGCCGTGCGAGTGAATGATTTCATGTCCGGGATCATGCTGGCCGTGGGAATCAAGCTGGTAGATTTCAAGATCGAGATCGGACGCCAGTTTGACGGCGAGATGCAGCGCCTGATCATTGCAGATGAAATCAGCCCCGATAGCTGCCGCTTGTGGGATATGAAGACCGGGCAGAAGCTGGACAAGGATGTGTTCCGCCGTGACCTTGGCAATCTGACAGATGCCTATTCCGAAGTGGCCCGGCGCCTTGGTGTGATGCCGAAATCGCCCACTCCGATTACAAAACCCAAGCTGATGAATTGAGAGGCTGCTGCGCCAATGAAGTATCGTGTATTTGTCACATTGAAACCCGGAGTCCTTGATCCGCAGGGCGAGGCAATTCGGCACGCACTGGGTGCGCTTGGCTTTGATGGCGTAAATTCCGTGCGCCAAGGCAAGATGATCGAGCTTGATCTGGCAGAGGATGACGCTGCCAAAGCCGAAACTATCGCCCGCGAGATGTGCGAACGCTTGCTTGCAAATACCGTGATCGAGAAATTCCAGATAGAGCCTGTCTAATATCTGGCTGATCTGAAATATTTAATGCCTGCCCTTAGGCAGGCATTTCTGCTGTCGCATTTGCGGGCATGCAACAGGTGCAATCTTTCCGGCGTTTAACGCGCATGCTGCGTGTTTCTGCATAAAGTGCATCATGGATCAACAGGCGCCCGCGCAAGCCTTCGCCTGCGCCCGTAATTTCCTTGATCGCCTCCAGCGCCATCATCGCGCCCAGAATGCCCGGCAACGGGGCAATCACACCGGCCTCGGCACATGCGGGCGCAAGGCCGGGGGCGGGGCGTGTGGGAAAGACACATTCATAGCAGGGGGCATCACTTGCCGGGTGATAAAGGCTGATTTGCCCTTCCCATTGCGTTATGGCGGCAGAAATCAGCGGCACGCCTGCCGCCACTGCAGCCCGGTTGACCATATAGCGGGTATCGAAATTATCCGTACCATCCAGAACCAGATCATAGTCAGAAAACAGCGCCTGCGCGATTTCTGCATCCAGCCTGCGATGATAGGGGCGCACTGTGATAAAGGGGTTTAGCGCTTCCATCGCAGCCTGCGCCGAAAACACCTTGGGCATGCCAATGGTGTCGTCTTTGTGGATAATCTGGCGTTGCAGGTTTGACCCGTCCACCACATCATCATCCACCACGCCAATCGTGCCCACACCCGCCGCCGCAAGATAGAGAAGGGCAGGGGAACCCAGCCCACCTGCACCAATAACAAGCACTTTCGCGGCTTTCAGCTTTTTTTGCCCTGCGCCCCCAATTTCTCGCAAGACGATATGGCGGGCATAGCGGTTCAGCTCTGCTTCCCGGAAGGTGCCGGGGATGGGGGCTTGCGGGTTTGTCTGTGGCGTTTTTGCCCGCAAACGACGGATCAGACCCATATAGCCAAAGCCAAGGGCAACAACACCCCCCAGCACCAGCCAGGGCCGCGCATCGCCGCCCGTGGCGCGGCGCAGCTCTGCCCCCTCTGGCAGCACCAGTTGCGCGCTGACCACAGCGATATAAACCAGCCCGATCATGACCAAACGCGCCTTGGGCGGTGTTTTCATCACCCAGCCCAAGCCCCAAAGCGCGGCCATCACAAACAGCACAAACCCCATCTATTCCACCCCGGTAGAGCCGTAACCCCCAGCGCCGCGCGCCGTTTCGTCCAGCCGGGCCACCAGTTCAAACCGGGCCTGCGGGGCAGGGGCAATCACGATCTGCGCAATCCGTGCGCCATGTTCCACGATATAGGGCGCAGCGCCCAGATTTATCAAAATCACACCAATTTCGCCCCGATAATCGCTGTCTATCGTGGCAGGGGCGTTGGGCAGGGCAATGCCGTGGCGCAGCGCAAGGCCAGAGCGGGCGCGGATTTGCATTTCAAACCCTTGCGGTATTTCACAGGCCAGCCCTGTGGGCACGATCACCCGCGCCATTGGCGCAATCTCTATCCCTGAACCGCGCAAATTTGAGGGCAGATTGGCGCGGATATCTGCCCCGGCCGCCCCGGCGCTGGCATAGGCAGGCAGGGCGATGGCCGGGTCAGAGCCTGCAAGACGTTGAAAATGGATGACAATACTCATGCAAGCGCCTTTGCAATACGCGCGGCCAGCCTGTTGGCAACCTCTTGCTTGGGCAGGCGCGGCCAATCCTCGACCCCGGTTTGGCTGATCAGATGCACGGCATTTTCCGCCCCGCCCATTATTCCCGTGGTGGGAGAGACATCATTGGCCACAATCCAATCGCAGCCCTTGCGGGCAAGCTTGGCCTGCGCATGGGCGATAACCTGCTCTGTTTCTGCGGCAAAACCCACGACCAACGCAGGCCGCTTGGGATGGGCGGCCACAGTTGCAAGAATATCGGGGTTCTGGGCAAAGACCAGCTCTGGCGCGCCCTGCTTGGTTTTCTTCATCTTCTGGTGAGAGGCATTTTCTACCCGCCAATCCGCCACGGCGGCTGCAAAGATCGCGGCATCTACAGGCAGGGCGGCTTCAACGGCGTCCAGCATCTCGCGCGCAGTTTCGACCCTGTGCAGCGTCACGCCCTGTGGCGGGGGCACTGTGGCCGGGCCGGTCACAAACACCACCTCTGCCCCCAGATCGCGCAACGCCTCTGCCAGCGCTGTGCCTTGCGCCCCGGAAGACCGGTTGGCAATGTAGCGCACAGGATCAATCGGTTCATGGGTTGGCCCGGATGTGACCAGAACACGCTTGCCCGCCAAAGGGCCAGCGCGCAGCTTTGCCGCGATTGCGGCCAGAATTGCAGCGGGTTCTGACATGCGGCCCGGCCCAAATTCGCCGCAAGCCATATCGCCGCTATCGGGGCCGATAATAGCCACGCCATCGGCGCGCAGTTGGGCAAGATTGCGCTTTGTGGCGGCGTGTTCCCACATCCGAACATTCATCGCAGGCGCGATCAGAATGGGCTTATCCGTGGCCAAAAGCAGTGTGGTGGCCAGATCATCGGCATGACCAGCCGCCATTTTCGCCATCATATTGGCCGTTGCAGGGGCCACGACCAACAAATCTGATTGGCGCGAGAGTTGGATATGCCCCATCTCTGCCTCATCCTTCAGATCGAACAGGTGCTGATACACCTGTTCGCCTGCCAGGGCCGCAACGGCAAGGGGGGTGACAAATTCGGTCGCGGCCCGTGTCAGAACGGGTGTCACCTGCGCGCCAGCGCGCCGCAACTGGCGGATAAGATCTAGGCATTTATAGGCCGCAATCCCGCCCCCGATGATCAGTGTAACCCGTTTTCCCGCCAGCATGTCCCTACTTTCCGCCACATCTCGCCGCCCCTAAGGCATACGCTTTTGAAGCGCCCAGTGAAAGGCCTTGCTTGGCAAAACAAAGCTCTGGGGGTGTGTCACCCCCAGAGCTTTGGGTCTAGCATTGCCAATTGCAAAGCTGGAATTTACGTCAGGAAATGGAACACTTCCTTGGATTGCGATTCAAGGCTTTTGCGCATCTTCTGAAAAGCGGCCGCTTCCACCTGCCGGATACGCTCTTTCGACAGGCCCAGTTCCTCGCCGAGGGATTCAAGCGTGCGCGGCTCCTCGCGCAGCTTGCGTTCGCGCACGATGAAACGCTCACGTTCTGTCAGCCCATTCATGGCCACCATCAGCCAATCACGCAGCTGGGCCATGTCATGGGCCTGCTCGACCACCGCATCGCCCTGCTGGCTGTCATCTTCCAGCGCATCAATCCACTCGCGCCCGTCATCATCGCTGGATTGCAGCGCATTGAGAGAGAAATCAGAGCCGGAAAGACGCCCTTCCATCATTTCCACATCTTGCAAGGGCACGCCAACCTCGCGCGATACAAGCTCGCGCAGCTGGTGCGAATCCAGTTCTTCACCGCGCGCCATTGCTTCGCGCTCGAACTTCGCCTGCACGCGGCGCATATTGAAAAACAGTGTTTTCTGGCTAGAGGTGGAACCCGTGCGCACCATTGACCAGTTGCGCATCACATAATCCTGGATGCTGGCCCTGATCCACCACACCGCATAGGTGGAAAACCGCACGCCGCGTTCGGGGTCGAACTTGTCTGCCGCCTTCATCAGGCCAAGCCCGGCTTCCTGAATCAGATCATTCATGGGGGCACCGTAGCGGCGAAATTTGCCCGCCATGGAAATCGCCAGCCGCATATAGGCGGTGATCAGACGGTGAAGCGCCTCTTCGTCGCGGTGATCGCGCCATGCGCGCGTCAGTTGCAATTCGGTTTCAGCATCCAGCAATTCTGCTTTCATCGCCTGACGCGACATCTTGCGATCATCGGAAAAATCGAGTGCCATTATTTCCCCCTGAAGCGATCATTTGAAACTGATACGCGGCCAAGCGCGGATTGGTTCATTTTCAAGTGTCGTTTTTGCAATTTGTTTTGCGGCGCATCCGGGTTGAAGGCTGGTATTAACCAATTTGTAAGCCTTCTTGCGTTAACCATATTTCAGGGTGTTTTGGGGGTGGTCATGGTCGCACGGGCTTTGACAGTAGCATTTGAAGGGATAGAAGCGCGGTTGGTAGAGGTGCAATGTGCCCTGTCGCCGGGCTTGCCTGCCTTTCAGATTGTGGGCCTGCCTGACAAAGCGGTGTCAGAGGCGCGCGAGCGTGTGCGCGCAGCGCTTTCCGCGCTCTCTGTCGCTTTGCCGTCCAAGCGCATTACCATCAACCTCTCGCCCGCTGATCTGCCCAAGGAAGGGTCACATTTTGATTTGCCTATCGCCATGGCGCTTTTGGCCGCGTTGGAGATTATCCCGCGTGAGGATGTTGCCGATACTGTCGCGCTGGGGGAGTTGTCGTTAGATGGCGCTTTGGTGGCGGTGACAGGGGCTTTGCCTGCGGCCATGGCGGCAGCAGAGGAAGGATTTACCTTGTTCTGCCCCAAAGCCTGCGGGCCAGAAGCCGCTTGGGTGGGGGATGCACGGGTTTTTGCCGCCGCAAACCTGACAGAAGTTATCCGTCATTACACAGGCCAAGCCCCGCTCGCGCCTGCATTGCCCGGCGATGTGACGCGCCCGACAACAGCGCGGGATCTGTTTGATGTGAAAGGGCAGGAACGCGCCAAGCGCGCCTTGGAAATTGCGGCGGCGGGGCGGCACCATATGTTGATGGTTGGCACGCCGGGATCGGGGAAATCCATGCTGGCCGCGCGGTTGGCGGGCATCTTGCCGGAACTCTCCGCAAGTGAAGCGCTGGAAACATCGATGATCCATTCCATCGCGGGCCTGTTGGAACAGGGTGGCATTTCGCGCCAACGCCCGTTTCGGGAACCCCATCACACGGCCTCGGTGGCCGCGATTGTGGGGGGCGGGAAAGGGGCCAAGCCCGGCGAAATCTCGCTTGCGCATAATGGGGTTCTGTTTCTGGATGAATTGCCCGAATTTCCGCGCATGGTGCTGGAAACCCTGCGCCAGCCGATAGAGACAGGCGAAGTAATTGTGGCGCGCGCCAATGCCCATATCAAGTATCCTTGCCGCTTTTTGCTGGTGGCGGCAGCGAACCCCTGCAAATGCGGGTATCTGTCAGAACCTGCCCGCGCCTGTGCCCGCGCCCCTGCTTGCGGGGATGATTATATGGGCCGTATTTCCGGGCCATTGCTGGACAGGTTTGATTTGCGGGTGGATGTGCCGCCAGTTGCCTTTGCCGATCTGGATTTGCCGCCCACAGGCGATAGCTCTGCCCAAGTGGCCGGCCGCGTGGCGCAGGCGCGCAAGCTGCAAGAGGGGCGGTTTGCCGCATATCCGGGCCTGCGCGTGAATGCCGATGCCGAAGGCGCGCTTCTGGAGGAAATCGCAACACCCGATGCGGAAGGGCGCGCGCTGCTGACGCGCGCGGCAGAACGCTTTAGCCTGACAGCGCGGGGCTATCACCGGCTGTTGCGCGTGGCGCGCACTATTGCCGATCTGGAAGGTGCGGCTCAGGTGCGCGCGCCACATATGGCCGAAGCGATCAGCTACCGTCTGATGATGGCGCAGGAAGCGCTGAGTTGATGAAACTGGCCGCTTGCGTCAGGGCCACGCGCGCCTCTGGCAACCAGCCATGAAAGAACTGCCAGACATGGGGCAGATTGCCCCATTCCTGCAAGCTGACCTCTGCACCGGCTGCGCGCAAAACCTCTGCCATGCGCCGCGAATCATCCAGCAAGATTTCGCTGCGCGCGACTTGCAGCAGCACAGGCGGTGCGCCCTCAAATTGCCCAAATAGCGGCGAGATGCGCGGATCGCGCGGATCTGCGCCCTGCAACACGCGCGCGCGCAGATCCTGCAACCGTTGCACGGGCAGCAGGATTTCGCGCTGTGCATTGGCGGTGATGGAGGGGCCTGACAGCGTGAGATCGGCAAAGGGAGAGAAGGCAAAAACGCAAGCCGGGCGCGGCAGATTGTTGGCACATAAATGCGCCAGCAAGGCCAGCGCCAACCCGCCCCCTGCCGAATCGCCCCCCAGCGCGATTTTATCTGCCGTGATGCCGCGCGCTGCCAATGCGTTCCAGACGCAGAGTGCATCTTCGAACGCGGCTGGAAATGGGTGTTCAGGGGCCAATCGGTAATCCGGCAGGCAGGTTTGCAAACCGCTTTTGCGGCTTAGAAACCGGGCAAGGGCCGCATGGCTGCGCGGATTTCCCATGACATAGCCGCCCCCGTGGAAATAGAGGATAACGGGCGCATCCTGCGCGGGCCGCGCTGTCCAAAGCGCCGGAACCTTGCCCAAGGTATCTGGCGCAAAGTTCAAATACGGCCTGCCGCGTGCATTCAAAAAGGCCCCGCGTTCAAACCATTTGCGCGCGCTCAGGCTGTCACGCTGGCGGCGCAGGGCCGGGCGCACAAACCGGCGCAGCACAACGCGCAGGGCCTTTAGCTGCCAACTCATCGCGCGCGGCGCGCCTCGATTGCTTCCCAGATCAGCGCCGCACCATTGGTTCCATCAAAACGCTCCAACTCTTGCAGGCCGGTGGGCGAGGTGACGTTGATCTCGGTCAGGTAATCGCCGATCACATCTATCCCCACAAAAATCTGGCCCTTTTCGCGCAAAAGCGGGCCGATGGCGGCGCAGATTTCGCGGTCGCGCGCCGTCAGGCCAATTTTCTCTGGCCGCCCGCCAACATGCATGTTGGATCGTGTCTCTCCCACCGCAGGCACGCGGTTGATCGCGCCGATTGCTTCGCCATCGACCAGAATGATGCGCTTGTCGCCCTTGCTGACAGCAGGCAGATATTTCTGCACGATCAGCGGCTCGCGGCTCATGGTGGTGAACAGTTCATGCAGCGAGGCCAGATTGCGGTCATTCGGGTCAAGCCGGAACACACCCGCACCACCATTGCCATAAAGCGGCTTGAGGATCACATCCCCATGGCGGTCCTTGAAGGCGCGGATCGTTCCCAGATCGCGCGCGATCATGGTTGGGGGGGTGAGTTCTGGAAATTGCAGCACCAGCAGTTTCTCGGGATAATTGCGCACCCAGAACGGATCATTGACCACCAAAGTCTTGGGATGGATCATGTCCAGAAGGTGGGTGGTGGTGATATAGCCCATATCAAAGGGCGGGTCTTGGCGCAGCCAGACCACATCCATCGCGGCCAGATCGATCAGCGCTTCGTCCTGAAAGGTGACATGTGCCCCCTTGACCCGTTGCAAAGTGACTTCGCGCGCCAGCGCCAGGACGCGGCCTTCGCGGAAGACCAGCTTTTCGGGCGAATAGACAAAGTTTCTGTGCCCGCGCGTCTGGGCTTCCAGCGCAATCCGGAATGTGCTGTCTGCATCTATATTTACGGTTTCAATCGGGTCCATCTGGTAGGCGATTTGCAAGCCCATGCGTTCCTCATCTGGTCTGATCTGGCGGCGGGCCGCGCCCACGCCCTCAGTAGATGGCCCATGTCTGGCAGCGTTGCAATGCCTGCCCTGTTATTGACAGAGCGCATTTTCCAGAACCTTCACCTCGCCATGGGAATTGACGAGGGCGACATCGAAGCGCGCCTCTGTCAACAGCCCATGCGGCTGGGTGCCCAGATATTCGTTTGCGGTCTCATAAATGCGGGCAATCTGGCCCGCCCCGATCCGCGCCATTGCGGCCTCAAAGCTTTTGCTTTTCTTGACTTCCACAAAGATCACAGCCGCGCCACGCCCCAGAACGAGGTCAATTTCGCCGCGCAACCCCCGAAACCGCCGCGCCTGCAGCGTATAGCCCGCGCTTTGATAGCTGCGCAGAACCATGTCTTCCGCCGCCAGCCCCGCATGATAGTTTCGGGCCTGATTCATCTCTGTGTCCCTTTCGCCAAGGCGGCCTGATACACTTGCCGCCGCGGCAATCCCAAAGCTTCCGCCACATGCGCAACAGCGTCTTTCACGCGCATATGCTGCAATGCGTGTTCCAATGCGGCATCCAGCGCATCTTCGGTGGCGGGAACGGCCGCCGCACGATCCACAACCAGCACGATTTCTCCGCGCAAAGCTCGGTCTGCCGCTTCGCGCGCCTGCACGTCCTGATGCAAGGCCCCCAAAGTCATGCGCAAAACTTCCTCATGGCGTTTGGTCAATTCCCTGCACAGCGCCGCCTCTCTTTCTGCCCCCAAAACCTCGCACAATTCCCCTAAGAAACGGCTAATGCGTTTGGGGGATTCGTAAAAAACAAGCGTTGTGGGAAGTTTCGCGGCCTCTTGAAGGAATTTGCGCCTTGCGCCGGATTGCGACGGCGCGAATCCCAGAAAGGTAAAGCGGTCGCTGGGCAGTCCGGCCACTGTCAGGGCCGCCAGCAGCGCCGAAGGGCCAGGGGCAGAGTGCAGCGCATGGCCCTCGGCGATTGTGGCGCGGGCAAGCTGATAGCCGGGATCGGCCACAAGGGGCGTGCCTGCTTCGGAGGCATAAAGCACCGATTTCCCGGCTTGCAGATACCCCATGATCTTGGGGCGCATCTGCGCGCCATTGTGATCGTGATAGGCCAGCAAAGGCCGTCCACCAACGGTCAGGCCATGAATTTCCATCAAGCGGCGCAGGCTGCGGGTATCTTCGGCCACAAGCACATCGCAACCCGCCAGCAGATCAAGGGCGCGCAGGGTTATATCGCGCGCAGCGCCAATGGGGGTGGCGATCAGATGCAGCCCGGCGGGTATAGCTTTGGCGCTGCCGGGCGGGGGGAATGTATCGGGAATGGGCATTTTGGGTGTCCTTGAGGGTCTTGCGCGATTGTGCAAGGCGCGGGGATCAGAGCGTTTACTTCATCTGCGCCCTTATTTACTGTGCCGAGTCGGTGGATGCGTGACAAGACAGGAGCATGAAGCACATGAACAGGCCTTCTCAATCCGGCTATCGCGGCGCGCTGTCAAGGCGGGCCATGTTGCTTTCGGCAGGGGCTACTGTGCTTGTTGCGGCCTGCGACATGCCCGTCCCCGGCCTGTCTGGCCCGCGTGTTGATCCTGCGCGGCCTGTCGCGGTGGCGCTGCTTGTGCCCGGCGGTGGCGGCAATGAAGACCGGGACGCATTGGCGCGCAATCTGGAAAATGCCGCGCGGCTTGCAATTGCGGATTTGCAGGGCGTGCAAATTGATTTGCGCGTATATCAGACAGCGGGCGATCCGCAGCGCGCCGGGGCCATGGCCGCGCGTGCTGTATCAGACGGCGCACAGATCATTCTTGGCCCGCTCTTTGCAGATTCCGCGCGGGCCGTTGGCCCAGTCGCTGCTCAAGCGGGGGTGAACGTTCTGAGCTTTTCCAATAACCCCGATGTTGCGGGGGGCAATATCTTTCTGCTTGGGCCGATGTTTGACAACACGGCCACGCGGGTTCTGGGGTATGCGGTGGCGCAGGGCAAGGGCCGCGTCATGCTTGTGTCGGAACAGACAGAGGCCGGGCAGGTGGCAGAGCGCGCGATCCGTGTGGCCGCGGCGCGCACGGGTGCCTCTATTGTGGCCGCCCAAAGTTACGAGCTGTCGCAACAGGGCATTGTGCAGGCATTGCCGCGCATAACCTCATCAGCACGCGCAACAGGCGCGCAAAGCCTGATGCTGACGGCGGGGCCGAATGATGCCTTGCCGCTCTTGGCGGAACTGTTGCCCCAAAACGGACTTTCCCCCAGCATGATACAGTATATGGGCTTGCGGCGTTGGGATATCCCGCCGTCCAGCCTGTCTATCTCCGGGTTGCAGGGCGGGTGGTTTGCATTGCCAGATCCCGGGCTGACTGCGCAGTTTGAAGGGCGCTATGCCAATACTTACGGTGCAGCCCCGAATGCCGTTGCGGCCTTGGCCTATGATGGAATTGCCGCCATCGGTGCGTTGATCCGCCGTGGTGGCCCGGCGCCTTTTTCAGCAGAATCGCTGACCCAGCCATCGGGCTTTGCAGGGGTTACGGGTGTGTTCCGCTTCCGCCGTGATGGCAGCAATGAACGGGGGCTGGCGCTGGCCGAAATCCGCGAACAGACAGTGGTCGTGCTTAGCCCTGCGCCGCGCAGCTTTGCGGGGGGCGGGGCCTGAGCGTGCCGCACCATATCACCAGCGAAAGCTTCGGGCGCGAAATGCCCCAATTGTCTGCGTCCTGGGCAGAATTTTTTCCGCCAGAGCATGTTTTGGACATAACTAAGATGCAGGCGCAGCTTGGGGCGGCTTTGGGCGCAGCCCCGGCCGATGACGGCAAGGCACAGCGCGGGGCAATTGTCTCTGTGCTCAAAACCGCGCTGAAAGAGGCAGATGCGCAACTGGAAGCGCTGTTTGTCCAGCATCCGACAGATGCCCGCGCCTTTGTAGCGGCCAAAAGCTGGCTGACAGATGTGATTGTCACGACAGCGCTGGATCTGGTGCAAACGCGGCTTCACCCCAATCCCAACCCCTCGGAGGGAGAGCGGATAGCGGTGCTGGCTGTGGGCGGCTATGGCCGCGCCGAAATGGCGCCGCATTCGGATATTGACCTGCTGTTTCTCGTGCCATGGAAGGTAACGGGATGGGTGGAGAAGGTCATTGAATCCACGCTCTATATCCTGTGGGATTTGCGGCTGAAAGTGGGGCATTCCAGCCGCAGTGTGAATGAATGTCTGCGCTTGGGCCGCGAGGATGTGACCATTCGCACCGCATTGCTGGAGCATCGGTTTTTAATGGGCAATCAGGCCCTTGCCGATACGCTGCGTCGCAGATTATGGACAGAGCTATTCGCCAAGACCCATGCCGATTTTGTCGAAGCCAAACTGGCCGAACGCACAGAGCGCCACACGAAAATCGGCAATCAGCGTTACATGCTGGAGCCGAATGTCAAGGAAGGCAAAGGCGGTTTGCGCGATCTGCAAACCCTCTATTGGATCGCGAAATACATTCACGAGGTTGATCAGGCACAAGAGCTTGTTGGGCTGGGGTTTTTCAGAGCCGAGGAATATGAGACATTCCGCGCGGCAGAAACATTTCTCTGGGCCGTGCGCTGCCATATGCACCACCTCTCTGGCCGCGCGGTAGAGCAGCTGACTTTTGATCTGCAAGTGGGCGTGGCCGAGCGCTTGGGCTATAGCGATCACGGGGGGCGGCGCGGGGTCGAGCATTTCATGCAAGACTATTTCCGCCATGCGACCCATGTGGGCGATCTGACGCGCATTTTCCTGACCGAGTTGGAAGCGCGCCATGTGAAGCGCGAGCCAATCTTGCGGCATTTCTTCAATCGTCGCAAGCAGATGCGCCACGGCCTTAAAGTTGTGCATAACCGACTGGATGTCGCCGATCCGGCAGATTTTCTGTCAGACCCCCTGAATATTCTGCGCCTGTTTGAAGAAGGGCTGATTACCGGGTTCTTGCTTCATCCCAATGCCATGCGCCTGATTGCTGCCAATCTGCACCTGATAGATGACAAGCTGCGCCAAAACCCAGAGGCTCAAAAGCTGTTTCTGCGGTTGATGTTGAAACATGCCAATCCCGAACGGGCCTTGCGGCGCATGAATGAGCTGGGGGTTCTGGCGGCCTTTCTGCCGGAATTCGAGCCGATTGTGGCGATGATGCAGTTCAATATGTATCACAGTTACACCGTGGATGAGCATACGATCCAATGCATCAGCACCCGGTCTGCGATATTCGCGGCGTGGGGCCGGGCACGTGGAATAACTGGAAAGCCCAGCTTTTGCGCACGCTTTACCGCGAAACGGCCACAGCGCTGGAAAAGGGTCTGGAAGAGATCAACCGCGAAAAGCGCACGGATGAAGCCAAGCGCGCCCTGCGCGAGGCGCTGGAGGATTGGCCGCGCGCAGAACTGCGCGCAGAACTTGCGCGCCATTATGATCCATTCTGGCAGGGTCTGCCAACCGATACCCATCTGGTATTCGCGCGCCTGCTGCAAGGAATTTCGGGCGATGAAATCCGCATAGATCTGCACCCAGACCCCGACCGCGACGCCACGCGCGCCTGTTTCGTGCTGTCAGATCACCCCGGTATCTTCGCGCGCTTCGCGGGTGCCTTGGCGCTGGTGGGCGCGAATATTGTGGATGCGCGCACCTATACAACGAAAGACGGATTTGCCACTGCGGTATTCTGGGTGCAGGATGCCGATGGCCACCCCTATGAGGAAGAGCGCCTGCCGCGCCTGCGCAAGATGATTGAGAAAACGCTTGCGGGCGAGGTGGTCGCGTCGCATGCGCTTGCAGATCGTGACAAGGTGAAAAAGCGCGAGCGGGCGTTTCGCCTGCCCACCCATATCAGTTTTGATAATGAAGGCTCGGAGATTTACACGATCATCGAGGTGGATACCCGCGACCGTCCGGGGCTGCTGTTCGATCTGGCCCGCACGCTGGCGGATTCCAATGTCTATATTGCCAGCGCCGTGATTGCGACATATGGCGTGCAGGCCGTAGATACATTTTATGTGAAAGACATGTTCGGGCTAAAGCTGCATTCCAAATCCAAGCAAGATGCGCTGGAACGCAAGATGCGCGCGGCAATTGCCGCCGGGGCAGAGCGGGCGGCGCGCTGATGGCCCGTATCCGGCTGGTGGCGGGATTTCTGACGGTTGGGCTATGGACGCTGCTAAGCCGCGTATTCGGGTTTGTGCGCGATGTGATGATGGCCGCGTATCTTGGCGCTGGCCCGGTGACAGATGCGTTTTTCGTGGCCTTTTCGCTGCCCAACATGTTCCGCCGCTTTTTTGCCGAAGGGGCGTTCAATTTCGCTTTCGTGCCCATATTCGCCAAAAAGCACGAGGCCGGAGAAGATGCCGAAAGTTTCGCGCGCGATGCGTTCTGGGGCATGGCGGCGCTGCTTTTGGTGTTTTCCACTCTGGCCGTAATTGCCATGCCGTTTCTGGTCTGGGCCATGGCTGCCGGGTTTGCGCAGGATGCGCGCTTTGATATGGCGGTGGTCTTTGGGCGTGTGGCCTTTCCCTATATTTTCTTCATCTCGCTGACGGCGCTGTTATCGGGGATGCTGAATGCGGTGGGGCGGTTTACGGCTGCGGCTGCGGCCCCTGTGCTGTTGAACGTGGTTTTTGTGGCGGCAATGCTGCTTGCCGATCGCGCTGGCTGGCCGATGGGGCTTACGCTGTCTTATGCCGTCCCTGTTGCAGGCGTGGCGCAGCTTGTCTTGCTATGGGTTGCGGTGCGCCAGGCGGGTTTCAAGATGCGGTTTCGTCGCCCAAGGCTGACACCCGAACTCAAACGCCTTGCCATCATCGCGGCCCCGGCAGTGTTGGCAGGGGGCGTTGTGCAGATAAATCTGATTGTCGGGCGACAGGTTGCCAGTTTTACCGAAAATGCAGTCTCTTGGCTCTCTTATGCCGATAGGCTGTATCAGCTGCCTTTGGGAGTGGTGGGCATTGCTGTTGGGGTTGTGCTATTGCCCGAACTTTCGCGCCGTCTGCGCGCGGGGGATGAGGGCGCGGGCCAGCATAGTTTTAACCGGGGGTTGGAATTTTCACTCTTCCTGACCTTGCCCTCGGCAGTGGCGCTGGTGGTGATTGCAACGCCCATCGTCTCGGTTCTCTTTGGGCGGGGTGCATGGACAGAGGCCGATACCCAAGCCACCGCGCTGGCGCTGGCCATCTATGCGCTGGGGCTGCCTGCATTCGTGCTGCACAAGGTTTTGCAACCCCTTTACTATGCCCGCCACGACACCAAGCGCCCCTTCAAATTTGCGCTTGTGTCCTTGGTCGTGAATGCGGTGGTGGCGATCGGGCTGATGCCTTTTATCGGCTTCATTGCTGCGGCCCTTGCTACAACCTTGGCCGCATGGGTGATGGTCTGGCAGTTATGGTATGGCGCGCGCGGGATGGGGCAGGCGGCGCAGCTTGATGCGCAGATGAAAACGCGTTTGTGGCGGATCATTCTGGCCTCTGTTGTGATGGGGGCTGCGCTATATGGGCTTCATCTGGCTGTGGCAGAGTGGCTGGCGGTTTCGGGCAAGCGGTATCTGGCACTTTTGGCACTTATCCTTGGGGGCACGGCGGTATATTTCGCCGTCGGCCAAGTTATTGGCGCATTCAGCCTTGGCGAATTGCGCGCGGCCTTGCGCCGCTCACGCGCGGCGAATCCGGGCGCGTAATCCGGGCCGCAAGGCCAAGGCCAGCGCGGCCCCTGTGGCGCAAGCGGCGATATCGGCCAGCCAATCGGCCCCGCCGCCTACCAACAGCGCAAGCCCGATGCGGCCTGCCAATAGCATCCCCACAAGCCCCAGCGCCAAGATTTGCGCGCGCCGATCCTCTGCCGCGCGCAGTGCCAAAGCGCCGTAACACCCCGCAAGCGCGAAAATCAGCGGATAGCCCCCGATCAGCCATGCGCCAGAGGGTGCAACCAGCCCAAAAGCAAATGCCCCAGCCCCCTGCGCCAAAGCGGCGATCACAAGCATCCTGAGTGATCCCAGCGCCTGCGCGCAATATTTGCCAAGGGCTGCAAGGATTGCCACAACAAGGCCGGCTTGCGCTGGCCCAAGATGCACAAAGCCAAAGCAAAGGTAGCGCAGCAGGTGTTCGATTGGGGCCTGATGGCTCTCCAGCATCCAGCGCTGCACATCGGGTGTGATCCCTACCGCCGCAACCGCCCGCATACGCCAGCCCGCGCTGTCTGGCCAGTTGACCAGCCCATGCCCTGCGGCTGAAAGCACCAGTTCCATCCCCGCAATCGCCAGCACCAGCCCCCACACGCCCCAAGGCAGGGAAATGAAGGGCGGGGAAAGGGGTTTATCCTGTATCATTCTTGGGCGGCCCTTTGGTTGACCTTGCAACCCCGCAAGGCTAATGCAGCGTGACCGCCATTTCCAGCAGGGAGTCCCCTCGCATGTCCGACGCGCCGCAACCCGTTTTCCCCAAACGTATCTTTTCGGGTATCCAGCCTTCTGGCGGGCTGACTTTGGGCAATTATCTGGGCGCTTTGAAACGCTTTGTGGAAGCACAGGATAACGGCATTGAAACCGTGTATTGCATCGTGGATTTGCACGCGATCACTGTCTGGCAAGAGCCTGCCAAACTGCGCCATGCCACGCGCGAATTGGCGGCGGGTTTCATTGCGGCAGGGATTGATCCCGCGCGTTCCATCCTGTTCAACCAAAGCCAGGTTCCCGCCCATGCAGAACTGGCATGGATTTTCAACTGTGTGGCGCGGATGGGCTGGCTGCGGCGGATGACGCAGTTCAAGGACAAGGCTGGCAAACATGCTGAAGAAGCCTCTGTCGGGTTGTTTGCCTATCCCAATCTGATGGCCGCCGATATTCTGGCCTATCATGCCACCCATGTGCCGGTGGGGGAGGATCAGAAACAGCATCTGGAACTGACGCGCGATATCGCGATCAAGTTTAACCATGATTATGGCGTGAATTTCTTTCCCATCGTGGAGCCTGTGATTGAGGGTGCGGCCACGCGCGTGATGTCCCTGCGCGATGGCACGAAGAAAATGTCAAAATCAGACCCGTCCGACCAGTCGCGCATCAATCTGACAGATGATGCCGATGCGATTGCCCAAAAATTCCGCAAGGCGCGCACGGATCCCGAACCCCTACCCGAAACTCTGGATGGGCTGGCAGAGCGGCCAGAGGCGCGCAATCTGGTGAATATCTATGCAGCGCTTGGTGATATGACGCCAGAGGCTGTGATTTCCCAATTTGGCGGGCAGGGATTTGGCACGTTCAAGCCCGCGCTGGCGGATCTGGCAGTGGCCAAACTCTCCCCCATCAATGCCGAGATGAGCCGCCTGATGCAGGATGCCGCCGAGATTGATCGCATTTTGGGCGATGGGGCAGACCGTGCGAATGCGATTGCCGAACCCATCTTGCGCAACACGCGCGAGATCGTGGGGCTTATCCGGTCGCGCGGCTGACGCCCGGCATGCCCAATCAAAAAGGCCCCGGAAACACTCCGGGGCCTTTTTGATTGCAGCGGGATCACTCAGATCACGCGCACCTGTGTTCCGATCTGCACCAATTCAAACAGCTTTTCAACATGCGGGTTCATCAACCCGAAACACCCGTTGGATGCCCGGCGCCCGATTTTGGCGGGATTGTCGATGCCGTGAATGCGGTAATATTGCCAGCCGAGGTTGAGCGCGCGTGTGCCCAGCGGGTTTTTCGGATCGCCACCTTCCACGCGCACTGGCAAACTGGGGTCACGCTCGCGCATGTTGGGGGTGGGAATCCATGTTGGCAAGTTACGCTTGAGGGTGATCTCTGTCATCCCGCGGCGGGTAAAGTCCTCTGTCATCGGCACAGAACAGGGGTAGCTTAGTGCGATGCTTTCATCCTCTGACCAATAGTGCATGGCGCGCGAATAGGTATCGCACAAAATCGCGCCGCGGCGCAGATTGCTGAAATGATCACGCCAGACATGGCTCCGAAAGCCCATCACGTTGCGGCGCGCCGTGCGCACATTTCCCTCTGATTCATAGTCGGGCAACGCTTGGGCGCGCAACACCGAAGGCATGGCCAAGCCGCCCAGAGCGATGACCCCGGTTCCTAGCAGGGCGCGGCGCGAGAATGTCGTTTTGGTCATGACTGCAATCTCCGAAAGTTTCGTATTCCTGCGGCTATATGTGTTTGTGAACGCCCAAAACGCAAGTAACGAGGCCGTGGGCAAAGCGCAACTGTTGCGCAAAAGCCCGCATTGCCACGTTTTGCGCCAGTTATTGCACCAAGGTTACAAGCGCGTGGCGTTTTTTACCCGCTGTCAGTTTTAGAGGCGTTGCCAGATCACTGGTTGAAATCATTTGCCCGGCATCTGTGACAGTTACATCATTGGCCCGTGCGCCGCCTTCAAGGATCAGCCGCTTGGCATCTTTGCCCGATTTTGCCAGCCCGGCACGCGTGAAAAGCTGCGCGATGGAAATGCCATCCGCAATTTCGGCGGCATTCAAGGCAAGTGTTGGCAAGTCCTCGCCCAAGCCGCCACGCTCGAACACATCGCGCGCGGTGGCCTCTGCGGCCTCTGCGGCCTCTGTCCCGTGGCATAGGCGCGTCACTTCATTGGCCAGAATAACCTTTGCAGCGTTGATCTCTGCGCCTTGCAATGCGCCCAGCCGGTCACATTCCGCCACTGGCAGTTCGGTATATAGTTTCAAAAAGCGTCCGACATCGGCATCTGTGGTGTTGCGCCAGAATTGCCAGAATTCATAGGGGCTTAGCATATCAGCATTCAGCCAGATCGCACCGCCTTGCGATTTGCCCATCTTGCGCCCGTCAGAGGTGGTCAGAAGCGGGGTTGTCAGGCCGTATATCTCTGCATCGGCAATGCGGCGCGCAAGGTCAATCCCGTTAACGATATTGCCCCACTGGTCTGATCCGCCCATTTGCAACAGGCAGCCATGACGGCGGTAGATTTCAACAAAATCATAGGCCTGCAAGATCATGTAGTTGAATTCAAGGAAGGAAAGCGATTGCTCGCGATCCAGCCGTGATTTCACACTCTCGAAACTGAGCATGCGGTTCACGCTGAAATGCCGTCCCACATCGCGCAGGAAATCCAGATAATTCAGCCCGTCCAGCCATTCGGCATTATTGAGCATGATCGCTCCTTGCGGGCTGTCATCATAGCGCAGGTATTTTGCAAAAACCTGCTGCATGCCATTGATATTGCTATCAATCGCCTGTGCATCCAAAAGCGGCCGCTCTTCCGACCGGAAAGAGGGATCGCCCACTTTGGTCGTGCCGCCGCCCATCAGCGTAATGGGTTTATGGCCGCATTTCTGCAACCAGCGCAGCACCATGATATTCAGCAAATGCCCCACATGCAGCGATTTCGCGGTGGCATCATAGCCGATATAGGCGGGCACAACCCCCTTTATCAGGGCCTCGTCCAATCCTTGCAAATCTGTGCAATCGGCCAGAAAGCCGCGCTCTTGCATGGTGCGAATGAAATCCGATTTAGGGCTGTAGGTCATTTTCGCTTGTCCCGGCTGGCAGAATGGGGCGATCTATAGCGGTGCAGCCAGCCAAGGGAAAGCCCATGTTGAAAAGCGGGATCAAGCGCGTGTTGGGAATGATGTCTGGCACCTCGCTGGATGGGGTGGATGGCGCCATTCTGGAAACCGATGGCGAGGTGATTGCAGGCTTTGGCCCCAGCCATTACCGCCCCTATAGCACGGCAGAGCGCGCGGTCTTGCGCGCGGCCCTTGGGCGCTGGCCAGCCGAGGCCGGGGTGGAGGAAGCCGCAGAGCTGATAGAGGCCGCCCATGCCGAAGTGATGGGCCGATTCGACGGGGTGGAACTGGCGGGTTTTCATGGTCAGACATTGGCGCATGATCCGCGCGGGCGGGGCACGCATCAGGCCGGATCAGGCGCGGTGCTGGCGCTGCTTGCGGGCTATCCGGTGGTTTGGGATTTTCGCACTGCCGATGTGCGGTTGGGTGGGCAGGGCGCGCCCCTTGCACCGTTTTACCATTTTGCGCTGGCGCGGTTTATCGGGGCAGACAAACCGCTGGTTTTTCTCAATCTGGGCGGGGTGGGTAATCTGACATGGATAGACCCGACAAAGCCCAAACCAGAGGCAGAGGGCGCGCTTCTGGCCTTTGATACTGGCCCGGCAAATGCGCCCTTGGATGATCTTTGCCTTGCCCGCCTGGGCCTTGCGCGCGACGAGGGGGGCGCAATGGCCGCAACCGGACAGCCGGACATGGCGGTTGTGACAGCGTTTTTGCAAGAGCCATATTTCTTCCGCATTCCACCCAAATCACTGGATCGGGAATTTCCCGGCCTTGCCGCGCGGGTGGCGCATCTGGCCGATGCCGATGCACTGGCCACACTGGCGGAATGTGTCGCGGCCTCTGTTGCGGCCGGGTTTGATCATCTGCCGCAACCGCCTGCGCAAGTGTTGGTGTGTGGCGGGGGGCGCCATAACCAAGATCTGATGGCCCGGCTTGCGGCCCATCTGCCTTGTCCGATTGCGCCCGTGGAATCAGCAGGGCTTGACGGCGATATGATAGAAGCGCAGGCTTTCGCTTATCTGGCCATGCGCGTAGCGCGCGGCCTGCCGACATCTTGCCCATCCACAACCGGGGTTGCGGCCCTTGTGGGCGGCGGGGAAATCAGCACGCCCTGAGATATGCAGGGCAGGAGGGTTGCGAGAATGGATGATATCGATCAAGACCGCCCCAGCCCGGCGCTGGACAAACCCAAAGAGCCGCTATGGCAGCGCGCCATATTCATGCTGATCATCGCGGCCATGCTCTCTGTTGCGCAATCGCTGTTGTTTTTGATTGCTGTCATACAGTTTATCGTGCTGCTGCTGGATAATCGCCAGCCAAATGAACGGCTTGCGGATTTCGGCTGCATGATTGGCGCTTGGGTGGCCAAGGCCGCGCGCTATCTGGCACTGGCCACAGATGCCAAGCCCTGGCCCTTCAAGGAAATGGACTAGGCCAGAGAAATCCGCCCGCATCTTGCGAGTGCGGGCAATGCGGCCTAAGTCTGACGCTGTAACCGCAGCGGAGAATATTCATGGCCCTAGACCAGCAGACCAGCACCAAGACCGAATTTGGCGATTTGCCCGATTGGGATCTGAGCGCGCTTTATACCGGGCCAGATGCCCAGGAAGTGGCGCGCGATTTTGCTTGGCTTTCTACCGAATGCGCATATTTTGCAAATACTTATGAAGGAAAGCTAAACCAGCTTGACGCACCTGCCATGCTGGAGTGCGTGCGCCGCTATGAAAAGATTGACATGATCGCGGGGCGGCTGATGTCTTTTGCGGGCCTACGCTATTACCAGAACACGCTTGACCCCGCGCGCGCCAAATTCATGTCAGATGCGCAAGACAAGGTGACAGTGGCCACCACCCCCCTTGTGTTTTTTACACTGGAAATGAACCGCATAGATAATGCGGCCTTTGAAGCGCTCTTGGCTGAAAATGCCGATCTTGCCCGCTTTCGCACGCTTTTTGAACGCATGCGCGCCATGCGGCCACATCAACTCTCTGACGAATTGGAAAAATTCCTGCATGACCAATCCACTGTCGGCGCTGCCGCGTGGAACCGGCTGTTTGATGAAACCATGGCCGGGCTGGAATTCGAGGTTGAGGGCGAGGAAGAACCGCTTGGCTTGGAAGCCACGCTCAATTTGCTGACAGATGCAGACCGCGCACGCCGCGAAGCGAGCGCGCGCGCGCTGGCCGAGGTGTTTTCGCGCCATATCAAGCTGTTCGCGCGGGTTCATAACACGTTGGCCAAAGAGAAAGAGATCGAGGATCGCTGGCGCAAGATGCCTTCGGCGCAGCATGCCCGCCATCTGGCCAACCATGTAGAGCCAGAGGTGGTAGAGGCGTTGCGCAATGCCGTTGTGGCCGCCTATCCGCGCCTGAGCCACCGGTATTACGCGCTGAAAGCGAAATGGCTGGGGTTGGAGAAGCTGCAAGTCTGGGACAGAAACGCGCCCTTGCCCTTGGATGCCCCGCGCAAGATTGGCTGGGCAGAAGCCCGCGCCACGGTGATGGAAGCCTATTCAGGCTTTTCGCCCAAGCTGGCAGAACTGGCAGAGCCGTTCTTCTCTCAGGGCTGGATTGATGCGGCGGTGAAACCCGGCAAGGCACCGGGCGCCTTTGCCCATCCCACAGTCACAGATGCCCACCCGTTTGTCATGCTCAATTATCTGGGCAAGCCGCGCGATGTGATGACGCTGGCGCATGAATTGGGGCATGGGGTGCACCAACGCCTTGCGGCGGGACAGGGTGAATTGCTGTCTTCCACCCCGCTCACCCTGGCTGAAACCGCCTCTGTCTTTGGCGAGATGCTGACATTCCGGCGGATGCTGGCCAAAGCCACCACGCCAGCCGAGCGGAAAATCCTGCTGGCGGGCAAAGTGGAAGACATGATCAATACCGTCGTGCGCCAGATCGCGTTTTACGATTTCGAATGCAAGCTGCATGCGGCGCGGCGTGAGGGGGAATTGACGCCCGAAGATATAAACGCGCTGTGGATGAGTGTTCAGGCCGAAAGCCTTGGGCCCGTGTTCGAGTATATGGACGGGTATGAATGCTTCTGGAGCTATATCCCCCATTTCGTGCATTCGCCCTTCTATGTCTATGCCTATGCCTTTGGGGATGGGCTGGTAAACGCGCTTTATGCAACTTACGAGTCCGCGCCAGAGGGGTTTGAGGAGAAGTATTTCGCCATGCTCTCTGCCGGCGGGGCGCAGCACCACCGCGATTTGCTGGCACCTTTCGGGCTGGATGCCTCTGACCCTGCCTTTTGGGAGCAGGGGCTTTCCATGATTGCAGGCTTCATTGACGAATTGGAAGCGATGGAGTGACAGGCTCTGGCTGCGTGGCCCGCCACGCAGCCTGTAAAGCTGCTATACCGCGTTAGGTAGCGCGCGCCCTTCCAGATGGGCAATGGCATTGTCAAGCGCCATCATTCCCATTTCTTCCCGCACATCCAGAGCGGCTGTGCCCAGATGCGGCAAAAGCGTAACATTCTCCATTCTGCGCAAAGCCTCTGGCACAGCCGGTTCATGCTCATAGACATCCAGCCCCGCGCCCGCGATCTGCCCCGCTTGCAGCGCCGCTATAAGGGCCGCTTCATCCACCACATCGCCACGCGCGATATTGATAAGATGGGCATGGGGCCGCATCGCGGCCAGTTGCGCGGCCCCGATCATATGGCGCGTCTCGGCACTGCCCGGCACAGCCAGAACCACAATATCGGCCTGTTCCATCAGGGCTTCCAGTGAGGTGACCTGTCGCGCTGGCATATCCAGCGCCCTGGCCGAACGGTTGTGATAAATCACCTCCATCCCCAGCCCGAAATGCGCGCGCCGCGCAATGGCCTGCCCAATGCGCCCCATGCCGATAATCCCGCAGGTTTTGCCGCCCAAATGCAGGCCAAGCATTTGCGTAGGGTTCCAGCCTGTCCATTTGCCCGCGCGCACCAGTCTTTCGCCTTCGCCCGCGCGCCGCGCGGTCATCAACATCAGGGTCATGGCGATATCGGCGGTGGCCTCTGTCACTGCGCCGGGGGTATTTGTTACCGCAATTCCCGCCGCACGGGCGGCGGTTACATCTATATGATTATAGCCAACCCCGAAATTTGCCAGCAAGCGGCAGCGCGCATCGTTCATGCCCTCGAACACTTCGGCGGTGAAGAGATCACCCAAAGTTGGCATTACCACATCATATAGCACCAGTGCCGCGCGCATCTCCCCTTTTTTTAGGGGCGTGTTTTGCGTGCGCTGGGTGACGGCAAATCTTTCGCGTGCGGCCGCCAGCATCTTTTCCGGCATGGGCCGGGTGATATATAATTCCTTCATCTCTAAGCCTCTTTTCAATGCATTCGCGCGCCGCAGGGCACTTCATGATCCGGCGCAAGCAGGGAAATGCGCCCCTCAATATCCGAGGCACCCAAGACCAGCACCTCGGACATGAATGGCCCGATCTGGCGGGGCGGAAAATTTACCACCGCCATCACCTGCCGCCCGATCAGCGCTTCCGGAGTATAAAGCGTTGTGATCTGCGCTGAAGATTTCTTTTCCCCAATCTCCGGGCCGAAATCTATCCAAAGCTTGATCGCGGGTTTTCGGGCCTCTGGGAAGGGTTCGGCACGGATGATCCGGCCTGCGCGAATATCCACTTTCAGGAAATCATCAAAGCTGATGGGTGCGCTCATTGGGCCAACTCGCGCGCGCGGGCATGGGCTGCGGCGATGGCGCGTTCCATCAGCGGGGGCAAGCCAGCGTCAGTATCCATCAACACGCGCAAGGCGGCCTCTGTTGTGCCTTTGGGGCTGGTCACATTCTCGCGCAGCTGCGCGGCTGTTGTCTCTGGACTGCCTGCCGCCAGTTGGGCGGCACCGATCACAGTGGCGCGGGCAAGGCGCATGGCCAGATCAGGTGCCAGGCCCTGCGCCGCGCCCGCCAGCGCCATCGCCTCTATCAGGTGGAACACATAGGCGGGGCCAGAGCCGGACAGGGCCGTGACCGCATCTATCTGGGCCTCATTCTCCAGCCGGACAGTTTCGCCCACCGCTGCCAAAAGCGCCTCTGCCAGCGCCATATGCGCCTCTGATACCTGCGCATTGCCTACCAGCGCGCTGATTCCGCAGCCAACAGCGGCGGGGGTGTTGGGCATGGCGCGGATGATGGGGCTTTTCTGGCCCAATGTCTCTGCCAAGCGCTGCAAGGATGTGCCGGCAGCGATAGAGATGAACAATGTCTTGCCATTGCCCAGCGCCTGCAGGCCGGGCAGGGCCGCACCCATCATCTGTGGCTTGACGGCAAGAATGGCCACAGCCGGGGCATTCGGCAGTGGGGTGTTCAAATGCACCCCTGTCGCTTGCAGCCAGTCAGAGGGGTGTGGTTCAGTGACATGCACTGAGGCTGGGGGCAAACCACCCTGCAGCCAGCCTTTCAGCATGGCCGAACCCATCTTGCCACAGCCAAGCAGCACCATTCCCGATGCGGATATCTGGTCAAATTGCATCTGTCACCTTTCCCCTGTTCTTTGGCCCCTTGTTGCGCGGTGGCATCAACGGGTCAAGAGGGGGGAAGGATCATGCGCGCCCAACCGCCTCTGCCAAGGCCATGTCCAAAGCGGCGGCGGGGCTGTGATCGGCCCAGGCAACAAGCTGAAATGCTGGATAAAACCGTTCAGATGCCGATAAAGCCGCAGTTAGCATGCGTTCTATCTGGTCAATGCTTGCGGGTTGGTCATCACTCAGCAACAGCCCATAGCGCCACACCATCAGGCGCTGGCTTTCCCAATAGCTGAATGCGCCTGACCAAACCATATCATTGGCGCGGCTAATGGTTTCATAAAGCGCGGCCATTGTGGTCTCTGGCGGATCCATCTCGAATGTGCAGATCAAGCGCAACATGCGTTCATTCGGGGCCAAGGCCAAAGACAGCGAATATGTCCGCCACAAACCCTGCATGGCGACTGCAATCTGGTCTTCATTCATGCGGTCGAAATCCCAGTCGTGGTGTTCGGCCAGGGTTTCTACCATGTCTATGGGATTCAGGCTGTCGGATGAGAGATATAGCTCGGCTGCTGACATGACCCGCCTCTTTGCGTTGATCGTGGCTTGAACCCCAAGACACAGATAAGACCGCTATCTATCCACGCGCCTCTGTGTGCGCTTACTAGATATGGTGTGGCGAAACAATCAATCTGTAAAGGAAAATCTGCGTATCGCACCAGAATTCTGGGGATAACTTCGCCCCGCCCATGGCGCAAAACAAAAGGCGCGCCAGTGGCGCGCCTTCAACAGTCGTGATTTGGGCTGGTTATTCTTGCTGGCCCATGAACATCAGCAGGAACTGGAACATGTTCAAGAAGCTGATATACAAGGACAAAGCGCCGTCAACTGCGGCTTTGTCCAGCCAGTCCTGATCGCCCGCGGCGGCGTGCATCACATATTCGCTTTTGATCGTCTGCGTGTAAAACGCTGTCAGACCTGCAAAAATCAGAATGCCGATGGCCGAGATGGCAAACATCATTGCCGGGCTTTGCAGGAAGATATTGATGATCATCGCCACGATCAGGCCAATCACACCCATGATCAGGAATGTGCCCATGCCTGACAGGTCTTTCTTGGTGGTGTAGCCATACAGGCTAAGCCCGCCAAAGGCGATGGCTGTCACAAGGAATGTCTGTGTGATCGAATAGGTGGTGAACACCAGAAAGATAGAGCTGAGCGACAGGCCAATCGCCGTTGCAAAGGCGAAAAACCCAAGCTGCACGCCTGCTGCCGATGCACGGCGCATCAGGGCACCCCAGCCGAACAGGATGAAGGCCAAGGGGGCGAACATGATCACCCAGCGCAGGGGCGAGGCATAGATCGCCGCGCCCATCGCGTTCAGCATTGTTCCATTCGGCAATTGCGCGACTGCCGCGCTTGGGTCTGTTGTGGTTGCAAGCCCGGAAATTGCCCATGCGGCGGCGCCTGTGATCAGCATACCCACGGACATGGTGCCGTAGACTTTATTCATGTGGGCGCGTAGGCCCGCATCAATCTCGGCGGCGCGTGTGCCGCTGACGGTTTGCGCGCGCATTGTATTGAAATCTGCCATTATTACCTCCGTAAATGTGTGCAATCGGCGTTACCGCCTCCCGCTTGCAAGCAATATCGTCAACCTTGGCTTCGGTTTCAAGCATTTCCGGAGTGAAATAGACAGGATTTGATTGGAATCGTCGTGTTTGCCTTTCCAGAGATCAAGATCCAATCTGGATAACGACTTTGCCAGTGGAATTTCGGCTGCGCAGCAGGTCAAACCCGTCTGCAAATTGCTCTAGCGGTAGCAAATGACTGATATGTGGGCGCAAACGGCCCTCGGCCTGCCAGCCCAGCAATTCGCGCAAGGACTCTGTCAGGGCGGCAGGCGCGAAACTCAGATAGCCGCCCCAATACAGCCCCATCACTGTCAGGTTCTTGACCAACAAGATATTGGCCGGAAACTGCGGCACTTTGCCGCCTGCAAAGCCGATGGTCAGAAAGCGCCCCTCCGGGCGCAGGGCGCGCAGGGCGGGGGTTGCAAGTGGCTCTCCGATGGCATCGAACACAACATCTATGCCACCCAATTCCTTCAGGGCCGCGCGCAAATCTGGCGTGTCGCTGTCGATGATGGCACTTGCCCCCGCACGGCGCGCGACCTCCAGCTTGGCGGCCCCCCGCGCCACGGCGATCACTTTCGCGCCAAGGGCATGGCCAATTTCCACCGCGCTTAGGCCCACGCCACCAGCAGCCCCCAGAACAAGCAGGGTTTCACCGGGCTGCAAGCGCGCGCGGTGACGCAAGGCCAGATGTGATGTGCCGTAAGCAACCAGAAACCCGGCAGCTTGCGGCATTGTCAGGCTGTCGGGCAAAGCTACACAGCGCGAGACCGGGCAGCAGACATAGTCAGCCAATCCGCCGGTTCCAACAAAGGCTGCAACCCTGTCACCCAGTTGAAAGCCCGAAACACCCGCGCCGATTGCTGCGATTTGGCCCGCCACTTCCATGCCCATAATGAAGGGTGGTTCTGGCGTTTCCTGATATTTTCCCTGGGCCATGAGAAGATCTGCGAAATTCAGGCCACAGGCGGCCACTTTGATCAATATCTCTCCGGGCTTGGGGTGGGGGCGCTCTGTTTCCACCAATGCCGGGCTGTCGCCAAAGCTATGAAGCATTACCGCGCGCATGATCACCCCAAATGGCAGCATTGTCTCGCAATTTGGCTTGTGCCGTGGGGGTGTGCAAGTGTTAACTCTGACCAGATATCATGTGCGGCTTGCGAACTGCGTTGCAATTTGCAATTATCCGCACGGGATGCATGTCTTTCTTTCGTCTGAGAGGCGATTGCTTCACATCCTGCGCCATGGTTTTGGCAAATCTTATCGCGCTGTGAGGTTTGCAGCAGTGCCAAAGCGCCAAGATTTCCGGCTTGCTTCGGGAGTTAGGGTGCCGCGGTTCCGGTGCAGCGGTTGGAGTGTGGTTTTCGGTATAAGGTTAGCGTTATGGCGCATTCGGTGGATATCCATGTCGGGCAGAAAATCAGGCAGCGCAGATGGCTGCTTGGCATGACACAGCAACAGCTGGCAGAGGCTGTGGGCATCAAGTTTCAGCAAATCCAGAAATACGAAACGGGTATGAACCGTGTCTCTGCATCCCGGTTGTGGGATATTTCGCGCGTGCTGGATGTGCAGCCCAATTTCTTCTTCGAGGGGCTGGACGAGTCCTGTGATGCGGAGTCCGACGACGCCCAGCTTTTGAAGAAACGCGAAACGCTGGAATTGCTGCGCACCTATTACCAGATCCCGGATGACCAGCGCAAACGCCTGCTGCATCTGGCGCAGGCTTTGGGCCAGACGGGGTAACGGGCCAATTGGTGGTTGCGTTTTGGCCCGAAGGCTGTAACGCAGGCGCGAAATTTGCTCTTTGCCGGGATGAACAGGATGCAGGATCGCAACCTTGACGCAGATCAGCGCCGCAGCATGCTGGCCCTCATTGAAACCCTTGCCGATATCGCGCGGGCACAAACCCTGCCATGGTTTCGCAATGTGGCGCTCAGCGCAGAGACCAAGCTCTCGGATGGGTTTGATCCGGTCACGCAGGCCGACCGCGCCGCAGAGGCCGCGCTTCGCGCGCATTTGCAGCGCATGCGCCCCCAAGACGGTGTTTTGGGCGAAGAATTTCCGCCAAAGCCGAGTCAATCCGGGCTGACATGGATTATCGACCCGGTGGATGGCACCCGCGCCTTTCTGGCCGGAACACCTTGCTGGGGGGTGCTGATTGCGCTGGCCGATGAAGACGGGCCGTTTTTGGGGGTGATTGACCAGCCCTATATCGCAGAGCGCTTTTTGGGCGGGTTGGGAGAGGCCCGGTTGACCGGGCCACAAGGCCCAAAGCCGCTGGCCACGCGCGCAACCACGGCGCTGGATGACGCGCTACTCTTCACAACTTTCCCCGAAATCGGAACCAAGACAGAGCGCGCCGCCTTTGATCGCGTTGCGGCAGATGTGAAGCTGACCCGCTACGGCATGGATTGCTATGCTTATGCGCTGCTTGCGGCGGGCCATATTGATCTGGTGATAGAGGCCGGGCTTAACCCCTATGATATCGCCGCCCCTGCAGCCGTGATCCATGCGGCGGGGGGAGTTGTGACAAATTGGCAGGGCGGCCCGACAGATGGCAGCGGGCAGGTATTGGCCGCGGCCAACCCGGCCTTGCATGCGCTGGCGCTGGCGCGGTTGCAAGGCTAGGGCGTGCAGATTTCCGCGATGCTTCGGGTCATCAGCGCCAGACATTCCGGTGTTGAAAACCTGTGATCCGCGCCTTTGACCAGGGTCAGGCGCAGATCGGGGCAGGTGGCATGTTCCATCAGGCGCAAGGGCACAGAGGTGGCCACGGCCGTATCCGCAGTGCCTTGCACCAGCCGCACGGGAAATGGCAGTGCCAAAGGGCTGCGCAAGACAAGCTGATTGCGCCCATCCTCGAACAGGCGCCGCGTCAGAGGGTAGGGCGCGCTGTCATAGTCATGTTCCAGAAGGGTTTTGCCCGCGCTCTCGATTTCCGCCTTTTGTGCGGGCGTCAGGGCGGGCCACATGCTGTCTTCGGTGAAATCGGGCGCGGCGGCCACGCCCACCAACCCCGCAATGCGCGCGGGCATCCGCCGCGCCAGCAGCAGCGCAATCCATCCCCCCATGGAAGATCCGACAAGGATTTGCGGCCCCTCTGTCAGGGCGCTGACAGCGGCAAAAGCATCTTCGGCCCAATCCCCGATACAGCCCTCTTCAAACGTGCCAGAGCTTTGGCCATGGCCCGAATAATCAAAGCGCAGAAAAGCCCGGCCCTGTGCGCGCGCCCAGTCTTCCAGATAGACGGCCTTTGTGCCCGACATATCCGACATGAACCCGCCCAGAAATACCACCCCCGGCCCGCGCCCCTCGGTTTTGTGATAGGCCAGATTGCGGCCCTGTGCGGTTTTCAGATATGATGCCATGGGCCCTCTCGTGCTCCTGCTACCCCCCTGCTATAGCGCGCAGCAGGGCGCAGGCCAAGCGCATGTCATGGCTTGACTTTCTGCGCCACGCTCGCCAAACCCTGCGCAACAAATAACCCGCAACCGGGCGTTCCGTGGGCGCCAAAACGACGAGGAGCACGGCCAATGGCCCAGATTTCCCTGACATTTCCCGATGGCAATATCCGCAGCTATGATGCGGGTGTAACGCCTGCCGATGTGGCCGCCAGCATCTCGCCCTCATTGGCGAAAAAAGCGATTTCGGCCACAGTAAATGGCGCGCATTTCGATGTGCAATGGCCCATCACCCAAGACGCCACAATCGCCATTCACACCATGCAAGATGATGCGCAGGCGCTGGAACTGATCCGCCATGACATGGCCCATATCATGGCGCGCGCCGTGCAGGATATCTGGCCTGATGTGAAAGTGACAATCGGGCCAGTGCGCGACAAAGGCTGGTTTTATGATTTCGACCGCGCAGAACCATTTGTGCCCGATGATCTGGCCCGGATAGAGGCGCGGATGCGCGAGATCATCAATGCGCGCGATCCGGTGCGGACAGAGGTCTGGGATCGCGCCCGTGCTATCGCGCATTACACAGAGGCCAATGAGCCCTTCAAGGTAGAGCTGATCAACCGCATCCCGGAGGGAGAACCGCTGCGCATGTATTGGCATGGCCCGTGGCAAGACCTGTGCCGCGGCCCGCATTTGCAAAATACAGCCCAACTGCCTGCCGATGCGTTCAAGCTGATGAATATCGCCGGCGCCTATTGGCTGGGGGATAACACGCGGCCCATGTTGCAGCGCATTTATGGCGTGGCCTTCAAGAACCGAAATGATCTGAAAACCCATCTGACCATGCTGGAAGAGGCCGCAAAACGCGACCACCGCAAGCTGGGCCGCGAAATGAACCTGTTTCATATGCAGGAAGAAGCGCCTGGGCAGGTGTTCTGGCATCCCAATGGCTGGTCAATCTATACCAATCTGCAAGATTACATGCGCCGCCAGCAACGCCGGGGCGGCTATGTGGAAGTGAACACACCGCAAGTGGTGGATCGCAAGCTGTGGGAAGCATCCGGGCATTGGGAGAAATACCAGGAAAACATGTTCATCGTCGAAGTGGATGAAGAACATGCCCGCGAGAAAGCCATCAACGCGCTTAAACCCATGAACTGCCCCTGCCATGTGCAGATTTTCAATGTGGGCCTGAAATCCTACCGCGACCTGCCTTTGCGCATGGCGGAATTCGGGTCATGCAATCGGTACGAGCCTTCGGGCGCGCTGCATGGGATCATGCGCGTTCGGGGTTTTACGCAAGATGATGCGCATATCTTCTGCCGCGAAGACCAGATTGAAAGCGAGACCCGCAAATTCATCGATTTCCTGAGCGCGATTTACCGGGATCTGGGATTCGAGGCGTTTCGCATCAAGTTTTCAGACAGGCCGGAAACGCGCGCGGGCGCGGATGATGTCTGGGATCGCGCCGAAGGCGCGCTGCGCGCCGCCACAGAGGCGGCAGGCTATGCCTATGAGGAAAACCCCGGCGAAGGGGCGTTCTACGGTCCCAAGCTGGAGTTCGTGCTGACCGATGCCATCGGCCGCGATTGGCAATGCGGCACATTGCAGGTGGATTTCGTGCTGCCAGAGCGGCTGGATGCCAATTATGTCGGGCAGGACGGGGCCAAGCACCGCCCCGTTATGCTGCACCGTGCTGTTCTGGGCAGTTTCGAGCGCTTTATCGGCATATTGATCGAAAACTTCTCTGGCAAACTGCCACTTTGGCTGGCCCCGCGTCAGGTGGTTGTGGCCTCTATCATCTCTGATGGGGATGAATATTGCCGCGAGGTGGCAGAAGCACTGCAAGCGGCAGGGCTGCGGGCAGAGTTGGATTTGCGCAATGAAAAGATCAATTACAAAGTGCGCGAACATTCGGTAGGCAAAGTGCCGGTCATCCTGGCCGTGGGCGCGCGCGAAGTGGAAGAGCGCACAGTTTCCGTGCGCCGTCTGGGCGAAACCCGTACAGAAACCGTGGCACTGGAGGCGTTGGTCGAAAGCCTGCGGCTGGAAGCAACCCCCCCCGATCTGCGCTGATAGCCCTTGCAAGACAGAAAAAAGCCCCGGCAAATCTGCCGGGGCTTTTTTATCTCAGGCGCTGGCGCGTGACTGGCGCTTGCGTTCATGCGGATCAAGAAAGCGCTTGCGCAGACGGATCGCGTTGGGGGTGACTTCCACCAGTTCATCATCATCGATATAAGCAATCGCCTGTTCCAGCGACATGATGACAGGCGGTGTCAGCTTTACAGCGTCATCCGTGCCAGAGGCGCGCATGAGGGCACCCGCGCAATGATGCGGGTCTTGCCAGCGCCTGCCGGTTTCATCTCAGTCAGTTCGCCTTTGCGCGCGCCTGTGATTTTCTCGATCACCGCGCCGGAATACTCGTCATCCACATCAATGGTGACCTCTTCCATCGGCTCCAGCCGCTGGCCGCCTTCATCGCGCATCAGGACGCGGGGGCGCGAGATGGAAAGTTCAAACCCTTCACGGCGCATGGTTTCAATCAAAACAGCCAACTGCAACTCGCCGCGGCCTGCTACTTCAAACGCTTCGCCGCCCGGCGTGTCGGTGATTTTGATGGCCACATTCGACTCCGCCTCTTTCATCAGGCGCTCACGGATCACGCGGCTTTGCACCTTGGAACCGTCACGCCCGGCGAGGGGCGAATCATTTATCCCGAAGGTGACAGAGATTGTGGGCGGATCAATCGGCTGGGCAGGAAGGGCTATATCCACTTCAAGCGCGCAAAGCGTATCTGCCACAGTGGCCTTGGACATGCCCGCCAGCGTAACGATATCACCCGCTTCCGCCGCATCGATAGGCTGCTGGCCAAGACCGCGAAACGCCAGAACCTTGGTGACGCGAAATTGCTCCAGCTTGTCGCCATTGCGCGAGAGTGCCTTGATGGTTTCGCCCGCTTTCAACGTGCCGGATTCGACCCGCCCTGTCAGAATGCGGCCCAGATAAGGGTCTGCCGGGCCTTCTGCGGCATCAACCAACAGAACAACACCGTCAACCATGCTCAGGATACGCTCTACTTCACCACCGAAGTCGGCGTGGCCGGGTGTGTCCACGATATTGATACGGGCATCTTTCCACTCTACCGAAGTGGCTTTGGCCAGAATCGTGATCCCGCGCTCGCGTTCCAGATCATTGCTGTCCATCATCCGCTCGGCTGTTGCCTGATTTTCGCGAAACGCGCCGGATTGTTTTAGAAGTTCGTCAACCAGCGTGGTTTTGCCGTGGTCAACATGGGCGATAATCGCGATATTGCGAAGTGTCATAGCTCTGGCCTTTTGATGCTGCGCCGCCGCATTAGCCGATTGTGGCGCGTCTGGCTACCCCTGAAACGGGGGTCACGTTCCGATGTAGCGATCCCGGCGGTGATTGATGCCGATAATCGCATTCAGCACAGCCGCCCCCAAGAGCGACCAGAGCACCAGTTGCGCGGGCAATATCAGCAGTGCAACGGTAAAAAGCACAAGATCAAAGCCCAGTTGCACCCAGCCCGCGCGCCAGCCCAGCCGCTCTTGCAGATCATAGGCAATAATCCCGACCCCGCCCAGGCTGGCGCGGTGCCTGAAAATGGCCAAAAGCCCTGCGCCGGATACCAGCCCGAACAACACCGCCGCAACGGCCGGATGCGCGGGGTTGACAGTGACCAGATCGCCCAAGACCAGTGATACGGCAGAAATCATTGCGACAGAGAGAAATGTCTTTACCGTAAAAGCAGGCCCCAGCCGCACCCATGCCAGCGCGTAGAAGGGTAGGTTTATGATGAAAAAGACCGCGCTAAAGCTATAGCCTGTGACATAAGAGATCAGCACCGCCGCCCCGGCTGTCTGGCCAGTAACCAGCCCGGCCCCTGTCAGGATCAGCACCGCAAAGGCGCACATGATTGTGCCAAAGGCCAGCCCCTGCGCATCTTCCAGCATTGTGTGAGGTATGGGCGCTGCCATATCAGTGGCCCACAGATGTGCTGAATATGTTGATGATCAGAATTCCGGCAATGATCAGCCCCAAGCCCAGCATTGCGGGGGCGTCCAGCCGTTGCCCAAACACCACCCAGCCAATACCCGCAATAAGGCAAACCCCCAGCCCCGACCAGATGGCATAGGCCACGCCCACCGGGATTACCCGCAACACCAGCGCCAAAAGCCAGAAGGACAGCGCATAGGCCAGCACAACCACAATCGCAGGGCCTGCGCGGGTCATTCCGTCGCTGGCCTTCAGCGCCGTTGTGCCAATCGTCTCGAACAGAATTGCAACTCCAAGATATAGCCAGTGCATCGGCACCTCTTTCAGATTGGCTGGCCTGCGGCCATTGCGGCCACAGCGCGTTCCACTTCGCGCAAGCGTTCGGCATTGGGGGGATGTGTGCCCAGAAACTGATTGCCGGGATCGGGAATGCGCCGGAAAATGGCGGCCCCGCGCAGTGGATCATACCCCGCTCGTGCCGTTATCACAGCGCCAAGGCGATCGGCCTCCAGCTCGAACGCTTTGGAATAGCGCCGCGCACCAACTGTTGCGCTGGCATTGACCAATTGTTGCGCGGTGGATTGATCTACCCCCGACACAGCCGCAACCAGCCCGCCCAGCAGCGCGCCCGTCATGGCATCGCGCTGGATGCGGGGCAAGTGGTCGGCGATGTGATGCGCCGCTTCATGGCCAAAGATGAGGGCGATTTCATCATGGCTGCGCAAATCGCGCAGCAATGCTTCGGTAAAGGTGATAATGGGGCGCCCGTTTTCGCCGCGCGAATGAAAGGCATTGGGCGGCTGTCCGGGGCGTTCATCCAGAATGACGGTAAAATTGCAGTCCAGCTGCGGGCTGCGTTCGCGGCAGACCTGTGTTGCAATGGGGCGCATCCGCGCAACCACTGCGTTGAAATCCGCGCGCGTTGACACGGCGCTTGCAGGTTGCAGCGGGGGCGCAGGCAGTTGGGCCATCGGCTCCAACGTGCAGGCAGCAAGCGCCAGAGTTGCGAAGAAACTTGTAAATACGGCCCGAAAAAAACGCCCCATAACCCCGGTAATCCTTCAAAACCCAAGATTGCCGCACCAGATCGGGCGCCGCGCGTCGGAAGATAACGCAGATCGCCTGCGCCCCCACTCACACCTCAGAGAGCAGGGGGGCAGGAGCGCTTAGCGGGTTGTCTCTGTCAATCTGCGGCTGACATATTCGGAAACGGTTTGCAGCATCGGTTGCATATGCCGCTCTTCATCCTTGAAAAAATGATCTGCGCCTTCAATCTCTGTATGGGTGATGGTGATGCCGCGCTGTTCTTGCAGCTTGCCCACCAGTGATTTTGTGTCGCGCGGGGGGGCAACACGATCTGCCGTGCCGTTGATGATCAGGCCAGAGGCAGGGCAGGGCGCAAGAAAGCTGAAATCATACAGATTGGCCGGGGGCGCAACCGAGACAAAGCCTGTAATATCGGGGCGACGCATCAGAAGCTGCATGCCAATCCATGCCCCAAAACTGAACCCTGCCACCCAGCAATGGCGCGCATTCTGGGTTTGGGCCTGCACATAATCCAGCGCTGCCGCTGCATCCGACAATTCGCCGATGCCTTGGTCATATTCACCCTGGCTGCGCCCGACACCACGGAAATTGAACCGCAGCACGGAAAACCCCATTTTGTGAAAGGTGTAATGCAGGTTATAGACCACCTTATTATTCATCGTGCCGCCAAATTGCGGATGCGGGTGCAGCACAATGGCAATAGGCGCGTCTGCTTTGGGTTGCGGGTGATAGCGGCCTTCAAGGCGGCCTTCGGGGCCGGGGAAGATAATCTCGGGCATTCGGGGCCTTATCTTGTGCTACAGGTGTCCGTCATCGCGCGCGTTTCTGTCTTTTGGGGTCTCGGCAATTCTTGACTCTTTACTTCGGACATTTTAGAAATGTTCTAAATTGCGTAACTGGCCGACAGATCACAAGGCGCTTGGTGCCTAGCGGATTTAGGCGCGTGTTGCGCGCGCGTCAACCTTTATTGGCGTAGCGCGCATCAGGGCGCATGTGAAACAGGGGAAATGAATGAAACTTTCCACGAAAGGGCGCTACGCGATGATCGCGCTGGTGGATCTGGCGCAGGCACGGGATGGCGCTTTGGTGTCGCTGAATGAAATCGCGCTGCGCCAGCAGGTCTCATTAGCTTATCTGGAGCAGCTTTTTGTGAAATTGCGCCGCGTGGGGCTGGTGGAATCGGTTCGCGGGCCGGGCGGCGGCTATAAACTGGCGCGCGCCCCGGAAGCCATTCGCGTGTCAGAGATACTGGAAGCTGTGGAAGAAACTGTCAGCGCAATGCACAAAGGGGCGGGGGCATCGGGGGCGCTCTCCGGCTCCAAGGCGCAATCCATGACAAACCGTCTGTGGGAGAGCCTGTCTGCGCATGTCTATGTATTTTTGCACCAGACGCGGCTTTCGGATGTGGCGGGAAATTCGCTGACACCGTGCCCCGCCGTGCCCACCTTGTTCGAGGTGGTGGACGAGTGAGCAGCGCACTGGCCCAATGTAGCGGACGACAGACAGGGAGATGTCGGCCATGACATCGCGCGTCTATCTGGATTACAACGCCACCGCGCCTTTGCGGCACGAGGCCCGCGCGGCCATGCTGGGGGCGCTGGATATTGTGGGCAACCCCTCGTCCGTGCATGCCGAAGGGCGCAAGGCGCGCGCGGTGGTCGAAAAGGCGCGCGCACAGGTTGCTGCGGCGCTGGGGGCCGATGGGGCCGATATTGTGTTCACCTCCGGCGCGACAGAGGCCGCCGCACTGGCGCTGGCCGGGCGCGGGCTGGCGGGTGCTGCGGTGGAACATGACGCGGTGCGCGCCTGGGCGGATGACAGTCTGGCCGTGGATGGGTTGGGGCGCGTCACTGTGCCAGACCCTGCGCGGGCCACGTTGCAATTGGCCAATTCCGAGACAGGCGTGGTGCAGGATCTGCCGCAAGGGCTGGCTGTCAGCGATCTGACCCAAGGCTTTGGCAAGCTGCCTTTTGCCTTCAACTGGCTGGGGCTGGAGATGGGGTTCATCTCTGCCCATAAGATTGGCGGGCCAAAAGGGATTGGCGCGCTGGTGATGCGGCGCGGCACTGATCTGGCCGCGCAAATCCGGGGCGGCGGGCAGGAAATGGGACGGCGCGCAGGCACCGAAAACATTCCCGGCATTGCGGGATTTGGCGCGGCGGCAGAGGCGGCCGCGAAAGATCTTGCGGATGGCGTGTGGAATTCTGTAGTTGAAATTAGAAATATTCTAGAACAGGCTCTGGACGCTGAGGCGCCAAAGACTATTTTAGTCGGGAAAGGCACGCAGCGTTTGCCCAATACCATTTGCCTTGCAACAGCAGGCTGGAAGGGGGAAACGCAGGTCATGCAAATGGATCTGGCGGGCTTTGCAATTTCGGCAGGCTCTGCCTGTTCGTCGGGCAAAATGCGGGCCTCTGCGGTATTGGGGGCGATGGGATATGATGCGCAACAAGCTTCCGGGGCAATCCGGGTATCGCTTGGGCCGCAAACCCGAAAAGAAGATGTGCTGCGCTTCGCAGATGCGTGGCTGAAGGAATATCGGCGCTTTGCGGCACGCGCCGCATGAACGGAACTCAGCGCCCGGCAACGGGCCGAACTGGAGAAGGAAAGCACATGGCGGCATTGGATGAAGTGCAATTGCGCGAGGGCGTTGACCGCGAAACCGTGGAAACCGTGCAATCCATGGCTGGAACCTATAAGCATGGCTGGGAAACAGAGATCGAGATGGAATTCGCCCCCAAGGGGCTGAATGAAGATATCGTTCGTCTGATCTCGGAGAAGAACAAAGAGCCAGAATGGCTGCTGGAATGGCGCCTTGATGCTTATCGCCGCTGGCTGAGCATGGAAAGCCCCGATTGGGCGATGCTGAAAATCCCTGAAATCGATTATCAGGAACAGTACTACTACGCCAAACCCAAATCCATGGCCGAAAAGCCCAAATCTTTGGATGATGTCGATCCCAAATTGCTGGAAACCTACGCAAAATTGGGAATTCCGCTGAAAGAGCAAATGCTTCTGGCCGGGGTAGAGGGCGCAGACGAGCCGCGCAAGGTGGCTGTGGATGCGGTATTCGATTCTGTCAGCCTTGGCACGACATTCCAGAAGGAACTGGCCGCCGCCGGGGTGATTTTCTGTTCCATCTCCGAGGCTGTGCAAAAGCACCCGGAACTGGTGAAGAAATATCTCGGCTCTGTCGTGCCGCAGAATGACAATTACTTTGCCGCGCTGAATTCGGCTGTGTTTTCTGATGGCAGCTTTGTCTATATCCCCGCAGGCACACGCTGCCCGATGGAATTGTCCACCTATTTCCGCATCAATGCCGAAAATACCGGCCAGTTTGAGCGCACGCTGATTGTGGCCGAAAAAGGCAGCTATGTCAGCTATCTGGAAGGGTGCACCGCGCCCAAGCGCGATACGAACCAGCTGCATGCGGCAGTGGTGGAAATCGTTATTCTGGAAGATGCAGAGGTGAAATATTCCACTGTGCAAAACTGGTTCCCCGGCGATGAAAACGGCAAGGGCGGGATTTACAATTTCGTCACCAAACGCGCCGATTGCCGAGAGGCCCGCGCCAAAGTGATGTGGACACAGGTGGAAACCGGCTCTGCGATTACATGGAAATATCCCTCCTGCATTCTGCGCGGAGACGAGGCGCAGGGTGAGTTCTATTCTATCGCCATTGCGAATAACTGGCAGCAGGCCGATACGGGCACGAAAATGGTGCATCTGGGCAAGAATACCCGCTCGCGGATCGTCTCCAAGGGGATCAGCGCGGGGTATGCGCAGAATACCTATCGCGGGCTTGTGTCCATGCACCCTAAGGCCAGCAACAGCCGCAATTACACCCAATGCGACAGCTTGTTGATTGGCGATCAATGCGGGGCGCACACGGTGCCTTACATCGAGGTCAAAAACAACAGCAGCCGGGTAGAACATGAGGCGACAACCTCCAAGGTGGATGATGACCAGATGTTCTATTGCCGCTCGCGCGGGATGGACGAGGAAGAGGCGGTTGCTAAGGCCCCAAGGGAACACGGCGCACAGCGCCAGAGCGTAGGAATATAAATATGCTGAAAATCGAAAATCTGCACTGCGAACTTGAAGATGATTCCGAAGTGAAGATCCTCAAGGGCCTGTCATTGACCATCAATCCCGGCGAAGTGCATGCCATCATGGGGCCAAACGGTTCGGGGAAATCGACGCTCTCTTATGTGCTGTCGGGCCGCGATGGCTATACTGTCACCGATGGTAGCGCCACGCTGGAAGGCGCGGATTTGCTGGAGATGGAACCCGAAGAGCGCGCGGCGGCGGGCTTGTTTCTGGCCTTCCAATACCCTGTGGAAATTCCCGGTGTGGGCAATATGACATTTTTGCGCACCGCCGTGAATGCCCAGCGCAAGGCGCGCGGCGAAGATGAACTCTCGGCAGGGGATTTCCTGAAACTGGTGCGCGCCAAGGCGAAAGAGCTGCAGATTGACGCCGATATGCTGAAGCGCCCTGTCAATGTGGGCTTTTCAGGCGGCGAGAAAAAGCGCAACGAAATCCTGCAAATGGCGATGCTGGAACCCAAGATGTGCATCTTGGATGAAACCGATTCCGGGCTTGATGTGGATGCGATGAAGCTGGTCTCCGACGGGGTGAATGCGCTGCGCGATGCAGGCCGCTCTTTCCTTGTAATCACCCATTACCAGCGCTTGCTGAACCATATCAAACCCGATGTGGTGCATATCATGTCCGAGGGGCGGATCATCAAAACCGGCGGGCCGGAACTGGCGCTGGAAGTTGAAGAGAACGGCTATGCCGATCTGTTGGCGGAGGCCGCCGCATGATGCCGCGCGCGAAACTCAAGGCCCAGAAGGTAGAGGCCGCCGGGGCGCTGCTTGCTGCGCGGGCACTGCCTGCGGGTGGCGCGTGGATTACCAAGGCGCGCACAGCGGCTGCGTCGCGTGTGGCAAATATGGGCTTGCCCAGCAAGCGCGATGAATATTGGCGCTACACAGACCCGCGCCGCCTGACAGCGCCAGCGCCAGAGGCTGCGAAACTGCACCCCACAGATGATGAAGCACCCCTTTTTGACGGGTTCGACCGTCTGAAACTGGTCTTTGTGGATGGTGTGTTTGATCCACAAGCCTCTGATGCGCTGGCCTTGCAAGGGGTAGAGATTTGCACGCTGGCCGATGCTGCGCGCACAGATCTCCACTGGGCGCGTGATCTGTTCGGCGCCTTGGAAGCGCGCGGGCAAGCCCCGGTAGAGCGCTCTTTGGCCAGCCTGAACACTGCCCATGCCACTGAAGGGCTTCTTATCCGGATCACGGCCACACCGCCAAAGCCGATTGCGCTGGTCTATCGCCGTGCCGATCTGGCGGGCGATGCGATGGTGCATCATGTCATCCGGGTAGAGGCCGGGGCAGAAGCGACCATTTTAGAAAACGGCCCCATGGCCGCGCGCTTCAATCAGGTGACAGAGGTGGATATTGCCGATGGTGCAACCCTGCATCATATCCGCGCGCAGGGCCGCGACCATGAACGCGCAGGGATTACGCATCTGTTTGCGAAACTCGGCGCGGGCGCGCAGTTGAAGTCTTTCACCCTGTCCGCCAATGGCGCGCTGGTGCGCAATGAGGCCGTGATCTGGCTGGATGGGGCCGAAGGCTCTGCCCATATTGCCGGGGCCACAGTGGGCGATGGTGCGTTTCATCATGATGATACGGTATTTGTCACCCATGGCGCACCGCGCTGCGAAAGCCGTCAGGTATTCAAGAAAGTGCTGCGCCACGGGGCGGTCGGGGTTTTTCAGGGCAAGATTCTGGTCGATCAGATCGCGCAGCTGACAGATGGTTATCAGATCAGCCAGTCGCTTTTGCTGGATGAGGACGCGCAATTTCTGGCCAAGCCAGAGCTGGAAATCTATGCCGATGATGTGAAATGTTCGCATGGTTCCACATCGGGCGAGATAGACCAGAACCAACTGTTTTATCTGCGCGCGCGCGGTGTGCCGGAAGATCGCGCCAAGATGCTGCTGGTGCTGGCCTTCTTGTCCGAAGCGCTGGAAGAAATCGCCGATCCCGCCTATGCGGATGATCTGCGCGACAGGCTGGAAAGCTGGTTCAAGCGGCGCAGTTGATCGCACTGAATGCGGTTTTTGTATGATTTTGGGGCCGGGCGCAGGATTGCCCGGCCACTGCCACACCAAGGGCTGTGAACAGATCATGTCATTAGTGCTGAATATCGTGCGCAGCTACCGCGCGCCGGGGAAAGTAGTCTCCCACCTTGCCCAAGGTGATCTACGGGAACCTCAGGTCTTGTTCTTTGGCCTGCTGGCCTGTGGTCTGATCTTTGTGGCGCAATGGCCCGGCCTGTCGCGCGCGGCAATGCTCGATCCCTCTATCACCTTCGAGCAACGTATGGGCGGGGCCCTGTTTGGCGTTATGTTCATGCTGCCGCTGCTGCTGTATGGGCTGGCCGCCATGTTGCAACTTGCCCTGCGCGGTATTGCCCGCCCGGTTGCGGGTTTGCATGTGCGCCTGTCGCTGTTTTGGGCGCTGCTGGCGGTTTCGCCCCTGATGCTGTTTCAAGGGGGGCTATCGGCCTTCTTGGGTGCAAATGCCGCAGTTTCGGCTTTCGGGTTTGTGGTGGCGGCGGCCTTCCTTTACATATTGGGGGCAGGGTTGCGGGCCGTGATGCATCTGGCCCGACCCAAACCTGAAATGCCGGGCGCCCCCGGTAAAAGCTGATTTACAAAGGATCGAGAGTATGGATCTCAACCTCGCCACTGTCAGCGCGCTGGTGCGCCTGTCCCTCTCGCGCCCGCGCGAAGCGGCGGCCCGGATTGTGGCGCTGAATGTGCCCGATGATGCCCGTTGGCTGGGGTTTGTCATTGTGGTGGTGTTGTCAGTTCTGGTTGGGCAAGTATCCGTTTTGCTGATGGGCGATGACGGGTTTCAGGGCGGCATGCTGTTCATGGCCATGTTCCAGACCATGCTGTTGCTGGGGATGGTTGTGGCAGTTCAGGGCGTGGGCCGTGCCTTGGGCGGCAAGGGCAGTTTTCCCGATACATTGTTGCTGGTGGCATGGCTGCAATTCGTTATGCTGGTATTTCAGCTTCTCCAGATTGTAAGCCTGTTGCTGGTTCCGGCGCTTTTTGGAATGATAACAATAATTTCCCTTGTTTTCTTCATGTTCATGCTCACCAATTTTGTCATGGCGCTGCATGGGTTCACATCACCTGTCAAAGTGTTCGTGGGGATCATCTTTTCCTTTTTTGCCATTGCACTGGTTCTGGCTATTTTGCTGGGAATAATGGGCATTGGCCCCGGAGGGTTGTAAGATGCTGAATATCGAACAGATACGCGCAGATTTTCCCATCCTCTCGCGCGAGGTGAATGGCAAGCCGTTGGTTTATCTGGACAATGGGGCATCGGCACAAAAGCCGCGTGCGGTCATAGAGGCTGTAACCCGCGCCTATGCCGAAGAATATTCGAATGTTCACAGAGGTTTACACTACCTTTCAAACCTTGCGACGGACAAGTATGAGGCCGTGCGCGGCAAAGTGCAGCGCTTCCTGAATGCGGCGTATGAAGATGAAATCCTGTTCACCACAGGCACCACGCAGGGGATCAACCTGATCGCCTATGGCTGGGCCATGCCGCGGTTCGAACCGGGCGATGAAATCGTTCTGTCCATCATGGAACATCACGCCAATATCGTGCCGTGGCATTTTCTGCGCGAACGCCAAGGCGCTGTCATCAAATGGGTGGAGTGTGCAGCCGATGGCAGCCTTGATCCGCAAGCGGTGCTCGATGCGATTGGCCCGCGCACGAAATTGGTGGCAATCACCCATATGTCCAATGTTCTGGGCACTGTGGTGGATGTCGCTGCAATTTGCGCAGGTGCGCGCGAAAAGGGCGTGGCGGTTTTGGTGGATGGCTCTCAGGCCGCTGTGCACATGCCGGTGGATGTGCAAGCGATTGGATGCGATTTTTACGCCGTGACCGGGCATAAGCTCTATGGCCCTTCTGCCTCTGGTGCGATCTATGTCAGCCGCGCCCGACAGGCACAGATGCGCCCTTTCCTTGGGGGTGGTGACATGATCCGCGAAGTCACGCGCGATACTGTGGTTTACAACGATCCCCCCCACAAGTTCGAGGCCGGAACCCCGGGCATCGTGCAACAAATCGGGCTTGGCGTTGCCTTGGATTACATGATGGGCCTGGGGATGGAGGCGATTGCCGCCCATGAGGCCGATTTGCGCGATTATGCGCAATCGCGGCTTGCGGGCCTGAACTGGCTGACAGTGCAGGGCACTGCGCCGGGCAAAGGCGCGATTTTCAGCTTTACGCTGGATGGGGCCGCGCATGCGCATGATATCTCTACGGTGCTGGACAAGAAGGGGATCGCTGTGCGTGCAGGCCAGCATTGCGCCGCGCCACTGATGGATCATCTGGGTGTATCCGCCACCTGCCGCGCATCTTTCGCTGTGTATAACACCCGCGCCGAAGTGGATAAACTGGTCGAGGCGCTGGAACTCTGCCATGATCTTTTTGCCTGAAATGGGTGATTGCAACGCGGCGTCTTGCCGATTATAGACAGCGCAACGCACCCGTAGCTCAGCTGGATAGAGCGCTGCCCTCCGAAGGCAGAGGCCAGGGGTTCGAATCCCTTCGGGTGCGCCATTTTCCCCTCGTTAACGATTTATGACCGCGAGAATAGGCCGTTCCCGCCGCAACAGAGAACGCCCCCGCCCACAACCCCGCCACCAAGGCCAAGACCGCTGTTGCGCTTTGCAACAGAAGCGCCGCCACCAGCCCGGAAATGACCGCCGTCAGCCGCGACTGGGCGGATCGGGCCATCCATCCCCGCAACTGTCGGCCAAAGGCCCGTTCAACCCCGGTTCGCACCAAACGCACCGACCAGATCAGCAATGCCGCTGCCGCCGCGAGCGACAGCAAAAACCCCGCAAGGCTGAAATCCGTCATCTTGGCCCCCCGGTGCCAGCATCCAGCCCGGTGATGCGGCCAAAGGCTGCCGCCATCGCGGGGGATGAGGCAAGGATCGCATTTCCCGCGTTCCAGCCATCATTGGCGGCGTAATCAGACACCAGCCCGCCTGCTTCGGTAACAAGAATCAAGCCTGCCGCAACGTCCCAGGGCATCATCCAATCTTCCCAAAACCCGTCAACCCGCCCCGCCGCACAATAGGCCAGGCCAAGCGCCCCAGACCCCAGAAACCGATACAGCCCACGCGCATCCATCAGCGCCCGCAATACAGCATGATGCGCCTCTGGCCGCGATTTGAAGCTGAAGCTCAGGCCCAGCAGGGCGGCATCAAGACTGGCAGTGGTGGCGACATGGACGGGCAGGCCGTTCAGCCGCGTCCCACCGCCGCGAATGGCCGAAATCATTTCGTCTGCATTGGGGTCGTAAATTGCGCCTGCCACGGGCACGCCATCTTTCACCAGCGCCACCGACAAACACCACAGCGGCAGCCCCCGGACAAAATTCGATGTCCCGTCGATCGGTTCTATGACCCAGGCCAGACCTTCGGCACTGCCGCCAAATTCCTCTCCCAGCACCCGTGCGCCGGGCAGGATCTTGGCCAGCATGTCAAGCAGCGCGATTTCCGTATCGCGGTCGACCTGCGACACGAAATCCTGCGCGCCCTTTGTTTCCATGCGGAAATCACGCGCGCGAAACCGCGCCAGCGCCGCTGCGCCCGCCTGCCGCAAACAGGCTTCCAGCGCATCGCGCAGCGATTCTTCGGGTGCCAACATGGCCATCACAGAAAATACCTTTTCTTGAGTGCGAGCAGCGCCGCGCCGGTTGCGGCGGGTTCGCCGCTGGCCTCTCCCTTTATCAGCACCGGGGCGGGAAGGGGGCGGTTATAGCGCGCGCTTTCCCCAAAGCTGATGCGCGCGATCAGAGTGTCGGCCAAAGCGCGCGGGATTTGCCCGCCAAAAACGATAGCTTCTGGATCGATAATGCCCTGAAGGCCAAAGATGATGCGTGTGAGTTGTGGCAATACCCGCGCGATCCAGCCCTCTATGCCCGGCCATGCCGGATCAAAGCGCTGGCGCAAATCCTCAACCCCGGCGACATCGATCCCATTTGCCCGCAGATCCTCTACCAGCGAGCGCAGGGCAGGGCGGTTGGCCTCTTCGATGCGCCGATGCGGCTGCAAAATGACCGCAACGGCTATGCGGTTACCGGCTTGCAGGTCTGGAAACAGTTGCCGCTGGCCTTTTTGCTGCTCTCGGGTGCAGTGGCCGCCATTCCCGATAGCGTGCTGCATGCCGCCCAAGACCTTGGCGCGGACACATGAGACAGGTTCCGCAAAGTTGTGCTGCCCCTGACTGTGAAGGCGATGCAGGCGGCTTTGATCCTGATTTTCATTGGCGCAGCAGGTGATTTTACCTTTCAGGCGGTGGCGGGGCCAACGCGCGAGAATTCACTCGCGACCCTGATGGTGGCCTATCAGGGCGTCAACCATGCCGATTGGAACGCGGCGGCGGCGGTCGGTGTGACGCTGATGGTGCTGTCGCTGATCGGATCGGTTGTTTTTGCCGCATTGGTTCAGATTATCACCAAAGTGATGGGGCGCGCTTGATGTCACAAAGTCGTTTGAACACGCTTCTTGCAACCTTGCTGATCATCACGCTGATTGCCTGGATCGTGATCCCCTTCGTCATGGCGCTTTTGTGGTCGCTGGTGGATCCGGGCACACCCTGGAGTTATCCCGATATTTTCCCGCCCGCCCTGTCTTTCGAACGGTGACGGATCATTTGGGAGACATCATCTCTCAAGACCGCAATGATCAATTCCTACTCTCTGGCCCCGGTGGCGGGGGTCATTGCCATCCTTCTGGGCGCGCCCACAGCCTATGCATTTGGCCGGATGGAATTTCCGGGCAAGACCCTTGCCCAAATTCTTATCCTGACGCCCATCGTGCTGCCGGGTTTCGTGACAGCGGTGTTTTTTGCCTCAATCCTTGTGTCTTTCGGGGCCTATTCTCGGTATCTGGCCATCCTTTTGGGGCATGTCGTGGTATTCATGCCCTATGCGGTGCGTATTCTTTCGGTATCTTTCGCACAGGTGAACCCAGAGGTGATCAATGCCGCCCGCGATCTGGGCGCGTCGCCTTATGGTGTGTTCCGCGTGGCCTTTTGGCCGGTTATCAAGCCCGGTCTTTTCGCGGCCTTCCTGATCGTTTTTATCCTGTCGATAGAAGAATTCGCACTGGCCTTCATCGTTGGCTCGCCGTCTTTCACCACGATCCCGACCATTCTTTACGCATACCTTGGCTATGATTTCATCCGCCCCAATGCGGCTGTCGTGGCCCTCGTTCTGGTTGTTCCCAATGTGGCACTGCTTTTTGTGCTGGAACGCCTGATGCAATCCGCCAATCCCGCCAATGTCTCCGGCAAAGGCTGATACTACCGCAAGCAAAGGAGGAAACCATGTTGCGCAATTTTATTATCACCACGGCCCTTGTCGGGTCTATGTCAGGCACTGCTTTTGCAAATGAACCGCTCTTGTCAATGTCTTGGGAAGAGATCGTCGCGCAAGCAAAGACAGAAGGCCGGGTGACTTGGTACAACAGGTATTTCGAGCCTGAATTCCGCGAAGTGGTCAAGGCTTTTGAGGCTGAATACGGGCTTGCCGTCACCATCCCCGACGTCAACTCTGGCGATGATGTGCTCAACAAGCTGATAGCCGAACGCTCGCTGAGCAGCACCGATATCGACCTGATGTCGATGGGTGGCGCCACGGGCTTCCGCATCACCCCTGCTGAGCTGTTCATGGGGCCGATCACCCCCGTTCTGCCCGAAGGGGCCGCGCTGAACCCGGTTGTGGAGGGGGCAGATTGGGGTGGCCATGCGGCGCAATTTTGGGGCAACCAGACGTGCCTTGCCTATGATCCCTCGCGCGTAAATCTGGCCGATCTTCCCGATACAGTTGAAGAGTTGGCCGCATGGATGGCGGCCAACCCTGGCCAACTGGGCTTTAACTTTGAAAATGGCGGCTCTGCCCCGTCTGCCCCAGATGCTTGAGGCCCTGCGCGGCAAGGGCATGATCAACATCGACACCAAAATGCGAGAAGACCTCGATGCGGCCTGCGCCACGGTGATCGAGATGGGCATGACAGATCAGGTCTTGATGAAGATGATCGTCAGCCATGACGATGATGGATCGGAATTCCTTGGTCGCGACTGGTTTGGCAAGGTTGCCTTCATGCCTGTGATCCTGGATGCGCCCAAGGGCGCGCTGGTGGCCTCCGTTACCCGTATTGTCGAGCGGCTGCGCGCGCCCATGGTCGAAATACAGTTCCGCGATTTGGAAGAACTGCGACAGCTTTCGGGCGTTCTGTCCCGGCGCAATGTCGGGATATGGACGAACACGCTTGATCCGGTTCACAGTCTGGATCTGTCCGACAGCCGTGCCTTGACCAACCCTGTCGCCGTCTAGGGGCATCTGCTTGAGTGCGGCATTGGTGCTTTGCAAACAGATCAGAGTGAGGCGCTGGCACATTTCCTTAACCGCACTGGTGATCGGGGCCACTAACTTGGCCGCGCGAAACGGGACACGGTATTTGATGGCGAACACTTCCATGGGGCTTGGCTGACAAGCCACCTGTCGCGGTTTTCAGGAGGCAAGATATGCAACGCGAGGGCAGGGCGGTTTACTTGGGCCTTGATCTGGGCACATCCGGTCTGAAAGGAATTCTGATTGGTGAAGATCAGGCGCTATTGGCACAGGCCACTGTATCGCTGAGCCTGTTGCGCCCTGTATTGGGACACAGACCAGTTCCCCAACAACCATGCTGAAAAGGCGCTGGCCTTTTACGAAATCCTCAGGGCGGGCGGCTATACGACCGGCGGCACCAGTTTTGATGCCAAGCTGCGCCGCCAATCACTTGATGCCGAGGATCTGGTTCTTGCCCATGTTGGCGCAATGGATACTTGCGCGCGGGCGCTGAAATGCGCAGCGGCGCCGCTGGCTTCCGATGCGCTGGAAACCGCGCGCCGCGCGCGCTATGCGGGATGGGATGAACCGGCTGCGCAGGCACTTTTGGCAGGCAGTCTGGAACAGGCCGCAGCACCGGTATTGGCCGGCGGGATAGAGCCGCAACCGCGAAGTGGTCGTCAGGAACGGCTGGAAAACCTTTGGAACCGTTATCTTTAGCCTTTATGTCGCCAATTCGCGGGCCAAATCGCGGGCCGGTTCTCTGGGCGGTTTTCGAAGCCTGTTTGGTGCGATATAGTCCTGTAATCTAAGTAAATGTTTTGCAGGTTTGGGCCTGTCATGTGCTGCGCCACCTTGCTCCCGGCCGCGTCCTCGCCTAAACCCATGTGCAAAGCCACGTTTTGACCAGAAGGCAAGCCCATGCGCCTGAGCCGCTATTTCCTGCCCGTCCTGAAAGAAACCCCGTCCGAGGCGCAGATTGTCAGCCACAGGCTGATGCTGCGCGCGGGCATGATAAAACAGGCCAGCGCCGGGATTTATTCCTGGCTGCCGCTTGGGTTCAAAGTGCTGCGCCGGATTGAACAGATTGTCCATGAAGAGCAAATCCGCGCCGGCCATATCCCCATGCTCATGCCCACGCTGCAATCGGCCGATCTGTGGCGCGAATCCGGGCGCTATGACGATTACGGGCAAGAGATGCTGCGCATCAAGGATCGCCATGATCGCGACATGCTCTATGGGCCGACGAATGAAGAACTGATAACAGACATCTTCCGCGCCCATGTGAACAGTTACAAGGATTTGCCGCTGACGCTGTATCACATCCAATGGAAATTCCGCGACGAAATCCGCCCGCGTTTTGGCGTGATGCGGGGGCGTGAATTCCTGATGAAGGATGGCTATAACTTTGATATCGACAAAGATGCCGCGCTCCATGCCTATAACCGCCATCTGGTCAGCTATCTGCGGAGTTATGAGCGTATGGGGCTGCAAGCTATCCCCATGCGGGCCGATGGGGGGCCGATTGGCGGCGATTATACGCATGAATTTCTGGTTCTGGCAGATACAGGCGAATCTGAGGTGTTCTACGATTCCGAAATCACCGATCTGAAATTCGGGGATCGCGCGGTGGATTACGATTCAGTGCCGGAATGTCAGGCCGTTCTGGAGGAATTCACATCGCGCTACGCGCGCACGGATGAAACCCATGATGCGGCTGTGTTTGAAGCGCAGGTTCCCGAAGCGCGCCGCCGTTCCGCGCGCGGGATCGAGGTGGGGCAGATTTTCTATTTCGGCACGAAATATTCCGAGGCCATGAATGCAACTGTCGTAACCGACACGGGCGCGCGCGTGCCTGTGCATATGGGCAGCCACGGGATTGGCGTGTCGCGCCTGCTGGGCGCGATAATCGAGGCCAGCCATGACGAACGCGGTATCATCTGGCCCGAAGGGGTAACACCTTTCCATGCCGGGATCGTAAATCTCAAGCAAGGCGACAGCGCGGCAGATGCAGCGTGCGAGGGGCTATATAAGGCCATGGTCGCAAAGGGGCTGGAGCCGCTTTATGATGATCGCAGTGAACGCGCAGGCGCGAAATTCGCCACAATGGATCTGATTGGCCTGCCGTGGCGGATCACGGTAGGCCCGCGCGGGCTGGAAAAAGGTGTGGTGGAACTGACATCACGGCGCAGCGGCGAGAGCGAAGAAATGTCACCAGAGGCGGCCGTTGATCGGCTTGCCCAAATCTATGGATGATCTGCGCCACAGAAAGGCCCTTCCCGATGCGCTGCGGGTGTTGGTAGAGCAATACCCGCGCGCCCTGTGGGAAAGCCATCATAATTTTGATGGTCTGACACGGTTCTGGCTGGATAAGCATTTGATGTTTCGCCGTGCCCTGGGGCAATGGCAGGAAGATACGCAAGCCTATCTTGATAAGGACCGCGATCCGCGCCAGCATGGGCAGCTGACAGCCCGGATTGGCGGGTTTTTGATCAATGAATTGCATGGCCATCACCATATTGAAGATACCCATTATTTCCCGATTCTCTCTGGGGCTGAAAAGCGGCTGGCGCATGGGTTTGATCTGCTGGATGCCGATCACCATGCCCTTGACGCAGAGCTGCACGCGCTGACAGAGGCCACAAATGCCCATCTTCGCAAGCTGTCAACTGGTGGCGATATGCGCGCCAGTGCAGGCGATATGCTGAAACGTCTGGACGGATTCGAGAGGTTTTTGGACAGGCATTTGCAAGATGAGGAGGAACTTGTTGTTCCCGTCATCCTGCATCACGCGCTGAAATTCTAGCGGGGCAGGGCCGTGGCATAGCCACGGCCCCATGCCTTCAATTGGCGTTTTCAGGTTGCTGCGCGCGCATCTCGGCCTCGATCTCGCGCCAGCGTGCAACGGCGCGGTTATGATCGGCCAGATTGGTGGTGAACGTATGCCCGCCTGTGCCATCCGCCACAAAGTAAATATACGGTGTGTCATCGGGGTCTAGCGCTGCAAGGATTGCCGCGCGGCCGGGATTGGCGATCGGGGTGGGGGGCAGGCCATCAATACGGTAGGTGTTCCAGGGTGTAACGGCATCCAGCTCTGATCGGCGCAATCCGCGCCCCAGCGTGCCTTGTCCCTGCGTGATGCCATAAATCACAGTTGGATCGGTTTGCAGGCGCATGGGAATGCGCAAGCGGTTCACAAAAACGGATGCCACTTGCCGGCGTTCATCCGCCACGCCTGTTTCCTTCTCCACGATAGAGGCCATGATCAGCGCCTCTTCCGGGCTGGCATAGGGCAGCCCTTCGGCGCGGTTTTCCCAAGCCGTTGCCAGAATGCGTTCCTGCCGTGCTTCCATTTCAGCTAATAGGCTTTGCCTGTCGGCCCCGCGCTGCACGGCGTAGCTGTCTGGTGCAAGCCAGCCTTCGCGCGGCACATCCCCCGGCTCTCCGCTCAGAAACTCTGCCAGACGCAGCCCTTCCCAGATTTGCCAGCTGGTTGCCCCCTCAGCCACGGTAATGCGGTATTGAATATCTGCTTGCGCGGTAAAAGCTGCGTATTCTTCTGGCGCGTCTTCATCCGATGCGAATTGGACAATGACCTCAAAGCGCTGGGTTGCGGGATCAAGCTCTCGCACGAGGGTGTCAATGCGCGTTACACCAATCCGGTATTGGATTTCAGACCCGCAGGTGGATGCACCGCCGCGTGTCAAAAGCTCCAGAATCGTATCCATGGATGCGCCATCCGGGATCAGGTAAGACCCGAAGCGCAACGCCCCTGCGCGTTCGGTATATTGCGCGCCAATGCGAAAAATCTGCTCTGAGGCAATCGCGCCCTGTTCGGCCAGCCCGGTTGATACCGCGCGCAAAGATGCACCTTGCGCCACCCGGAAGCAAATCGGCTCTGCCAGCGGCCCTGCCGCGTAGAAGCTGCGCTTGCCCGATGCAATAACGACGGCAAGCCCGATCAGGCCCACAATCATTAGTGTGAGCACATTTGCGACAATATGTCGGATCATGCCTCCGCCACTTTCCCCATGATCAGGCTGGCATTTGTCCCGCCAAAGCCAAAGCTGTTTGACAACGCGATGGAAATCTCGCGCTTGCGGGCGGTATGTGGGGCCAGATCAATCGGCGTTTCAACCGCCGGATTATCCAGATTTAGTGTCGGCGGTGCAATCTGGTCGCGAATGGCGAGAATGCAGAAAATCGCCTCTACTGCGCCAGCGGCCCCCAGCAAATGCCCAATGGCCGATTTGGTGGAAGACATGGTCGCATGGCCTGCCGCATCGCCCAACAGCCGCTCTACCGCGGCCAGTTCGATTACATCTGCCATGGTGGATGTCCCATGTGCATTGATGTAATCAATCTGGGAAGGCGCAATGCCTGCCCGCGCAACTGCTGCTTTCATGGATCGCAGCGCGCCATCGCCATCTTCTGACGGGGCCGTAATGTGGTAGGCATCGCCAGACATGCCGTAGCCCAAAATCTCTGCATATATTTTTGCGCCCCGCGCTTTGGCGTGCTCATATTCTTCCAGCACCACGACGCCTGCGCCTTCGCCCATCACAAAGCCGTCACGATCAGCATCATAAGGGCGCGAGGCCGCTTTGGGATCATCCGCGCGCTTGGTGGACAGGGCCTTGCAGGCATTGAAGCCCGCAATCCCGATTTCGCAAATCGGGCTTTCGGCCCCGCCTGCGATCATCACATCCGCATCGCCCCACTGAATCAGGCGCGCGGCATCGCCAATGGCATGGGCACCTGTGGAACAGGCGGTCACAACTGCATGGTTGGGGCCTTTGAACCCGTAACGAATGCTGACCTGCCCGGAGACAAGATTGATCAGCGCCGAAGGTATGAAAAAGGGCGATACACGGCGCGGCCCGCGTTCTTTCAGGAGTATTGAGGTATCGGCAATCGCAGACAAACCGCCAATGCCAGAGCCGATCATTACGCCTGTGCGCTGGCGGCTTTCCTCATCCTGCGGCATCCAGCCGGAATCGCGCACGGCCTGATCTGCGGCCGCGACACCGTATAGGATGAATTCATCCACCTTGCGGGCTTCTTTTGGTTCCATCCAGTCATCTGGGTTGAATGTGCCATCGGTTCCATCCCCGCGCGGGACTTCGCAGGCATAGGTTGTGGCGAAGGCGCTGGCATCAAAGCGGGTAATCGGCCCGGCGCCGGATTGCCCCGCCAACAAGCGCGACCAGCTTTCGTCTACCCCACAAGCCAAGGGTGTGACCAAACCAAGCCCTGTGACCACGACTCTGCGCATTCACCTGTTCTCCTGTCGTCGAAAACCGTTATTTTTCCCTGCAATACCGGGATTTGCCGCGCTATGGAAGGGCAAGCGGCCATAGCCACCCCGGCATAATGCCGAAAAAACGCCTGCTTTTCCCACAGCCAACCCCGGATTTCAGAAAACCAAACCCTGCGTGTGGTTTCAATCAATATCTGCGGCGTAAATTTTCAAGATTTCGATGGGCACAATATCCAGCGCCCGTTGATGTGTGGCACGCAACACCACGCGCGGGGCAACACCTTCGTGATGGGCCTGCAAAAAGCGGCTGGCACATAAACACCACTGATCGCCGGCTTGCAAACCGGGAAAGGCAAATTCCGGGCGCGGTGTGGACAGATCATTGCCCAGATATTTGGAATAGGCCAGAAACTCTTTGGTCATAAGCGCGCAGACAGTGTGGCTGCCCTGATCTTCCGGGCAGGTATCGCACAGGCCATTGCGGAAAAACCCTGTCATCGGATCGCGCGAGCAGGGGGCAAGCCTGCCGCCCAGAACATTGACCGACGGTTCCATTTTGATGCTCATGTTCTGCCCCTTGTGATGTTTGAGCAAGACCTAATCCTGCGCCACGGTGAATTCCAGTGCGCAGTATCAGCGAAACCGATCCACCAGTTTTTGCAGGGCCGAGCGGGTATCTGGCGGGGCGGCGGATGCGGCAGGGGGGGCAGAGGATGGGGCAGGCGCAGAGGATGGGGTAGGGGCGTCAGCTTTGGGGCCAGCCCCCATGCACAGCGCCACTTTATTGCTGAATTTCGCAGTGTCACCCTGTGCCAATGCCAACGCGCCATCGGCGATGCCGCGCATCATGTCATCCAGCCAGCCCTGATCTGCCTTGGCAAAATCTGACAACACATAGGGCGATACACGATCCTTGTGGCCCGGATGGCCAATGCCCAGCCGCACGCGCGCATAATCCGGCCCGATATGGCCATGGATGGAACGCAAGCCATTATGCCCCGCATGCCCGCCCCCCTGCTTGCAGCGCAGTTTTCCGGGGGCAAGATCCAGCTCATCATGAAAAACCACCAGATCGGCTGATTCCAGTTTGAAAAAGCGCAGGGCTTCTACCACTGACTGCCCGGAAAGGTTCATGAAGGTTTGCGGCTTTATCAGAACCACCTTTTCGGCCCCCAGCCGCCCTTCGGCAATCTCTGCCTGAAACTTGCTGCGCCATGGGGCAAACCCATGCGCCGCTGCGATGGCATCCAGCGCCATAAAGCCGATATTGTGCCGGTTTGCGGCATATTTCGTGCCCGGATTGCCCAAGCCCACAAAAATCTTCATCCCGCCCTCTTCTGTCGTCTTGGGCCATACCATAGCCAAGCCCGCCCTTGGGGGAAAGCGGTTGCTTGCGCCTATGGCCAGGCGCGTTAGACTGTCACCAATCACAGTGCAGGAGGCAGGATGTATCTGACAATCAACCGTTTCAAAGTGCGCCCCGGACAGGAAAGCGCTTTCGAGGAGATATGGACAGGGCGCGAGAGCAAATTGCCAGAATTGGACGGGTTTGTGGAATTCCACCTGTTTCGCGGGGCCAGCACGGCAGAGGCCACGGTTTACCTGTCGCATACCCTGTGGCGTGACAAGGCCGCGTTTGAAGGTTGGGCGAAATCGCAAAATTTCCGCGGCTCGCACAAAGGCGTGCGTGACCATGGCGCGATCTATCTTGGCCCGCCAGAGTTGGAAATCTACGACTCTGTGCAGTGCATTCGCGGGCAATCAGGCGCTGGCGCATGAAAAAGGGGCATGCGTTTCTGCATGCCCCCCAATCCGATGTCAGGCGCAGATTATTCTGCGTCTTCCTCGTCATCCGCAGCCGCCAAAGCGCGCGGTGCGGCGATATTCGCAATCACGAAATCACGGTCGATTGTGGCCTTCGTGCCTTCGGGCAGGGTGATTGCCGAAATGGTGATCGTGTCACCAATCTTGCGGCCTTCCAGATCCACCACCAGCTTTTCAGGGATATCACCCGCCAGCACGTTCAGTTCCACTTCGGGGCGAACAACTGTCAATGTGCCGCCGCGCTTCAGGCCAACGCATTTTTCTGCATTGATGAAGTCAACCGGAATGAACAGGTTGATGCGAGTTGTCCGACGCAGGCGCATCAGGTCAACATGCGTGGGCAGGCCCTTGACAACATCACGCTGCACACCGCGGCAGATAACGCGAACATCTTCCTGACCTTCAATCTTCAGATTGAGAAGCTTGGACAGGAAACGCCCTGCTTTCAACTGCGCCAGCAGGTAGTTATATTTGAAGTTGATCGGCAGAGGCTCTGCGCCGCCACCATAAACAATACCGGGTACGAGTTGCTCACGACGAGCTTGACGAGCGGCCCCCTTGCCTGTCCCCGTCCGTGCCTCAGCGATAAGATCAGGAATCTCACCAGCCATTTGGACATTCCTTTTACAAGATGAACGGCCCGCCTCCAAGGGTGCGGGCCGCAAGTAGGGGGGCTATAGGGGAGATTTGCCGCTTTGAAAAGGCCAAAAGCATGGGTTCTGGCGGTAAACTGCCGTGTTTCAGGCCCGCATCAGGGCGCGCACATAATGGGCGATTTCGCGTTCTTCATCGGCTGGGATAATCCAGATTTGCGCCGCACTGTCTGTCTGGTGCAGTCGCGGCGCGTTTTGTGCATTCGCCTGCGGATCAAGCGCCAGCCCCAGCCAACCCAGATGGCCCAGAATCCCTGCCCGGATATTGGCCGCATTCTCTCCTATCCCACCTGTAAAGACTATGGCATCCAGCCCGCCCATGGCGGCCACCATACTGCCCGCATGCCGCGCCGCCCAATAGCAGAAATGCGCCATGGCAAAGGCACTGTCAGTGCTGCCATCTGCGCCCAGGGCGCGCATATCGGCGCTATGGCCCGACAGGCCCAACAGCCCGGAGCGGTGATTGAGCAGGGTATGCGTGGCCTCCAGCCCCTCTTCTGCCACCAGCCGCAAGACCAGATTGGCATCAATGCTGCCCGCGCGCGTGCCCATTGTCAGCCCTTCCAGCGGGGAATAGCCCATGGTGGTTGCCACAGATTGCCCCTGCCGGATGGCGCAAAGCGAGGCCCCGTTGCCCAGATGGCAGGCCAGCACGCGCGCAGGGACAGGCTGGCCGGTAAGTGGCATGTAATTGCGCATCAAAGACGCATAGCTCAGCCCGTGAAAGCCATAGCGGCGCAGGCCACGCGCGGCATAATCCGGCGGCAAGGCATAGTGCGTGGCAACTGCCGGGTTGGTCGCGTGAAAGCCCGTATCAAAGCAAGCAAATTGCGGCAGACTTGGCGCAAGCTGGGCAACTGCGTCAATCGCGGCCAGATTATGCGGGTTATGCAACGGGGCCAGCGGAATGCAGGCGGCAATTGCTGCACGCAGCGCGGGTGTAATGGCTTGGGGCGTGGTCAGATCTGGGCCACCATGCACAACCCGGTGCCCAACCGCGGCCAGTTTGCCAAAATCCAGACCCTGCGCAGCCAGCGCCGTGAACATGCGGCGCAGCGCGGTTGCGTGATCCGGCAAATCCACGGATTGCCGCATCTCACCAAGGCGCAGCATGCCCGCCCCACCGATCCTGTCGGCCATGCCTGTCAGAAAGACGCTTAGATCGGGGGCAAAGACCGTCAGTTTGATAGACGATGATCCCGCATTCAACACCAACACTGCGTTTTCCATGAGTGCTTTCAAAACAGGCTGCGCAACAGGCCAAAACCTGCCAGCAGGATCAAAAGGATAAGGGTGAATTTCTTGAAATCCTGCGGGTTGGAGAACGCAAATCGCCGCCCGCCAATCCATAGGCCCAGCGCCATCAGGGGCAGCATGGCCGCGAGCATCACAAAGCTTTGCACCGTCAAAAGCCCTGTCAGGTAAAGCGAGGGCAGCGCGATCAGGCATAAGAGCGTCAGATACGCGATAAGCGTGGCACGGAATACGCGCGCCGCAACTGGCTGCGCGGCCATGTAAACCGCAATCGGCAAGCCGCCCGCCGCCGCGCCATTGGCAAGGCCCGATGTCATGCCCGCAATCAGATTGCCCAATGTGCCCATCTCGCGCCCAAACTGGAACCCGCGTGCCATGGCCAGACAGATCAGCAGCACCATGGCCGAAATCGCCATGCGCGCCACATCTTCGCCCATGCGCGCGATCAGCGCAAAGCTGAACGGCATGACCACCGCCGCACCCGCCAGCATGGCCCAGATACGCCGCCAATCCGCTTGCGCGCGCAACCCGCGCGCTTGCCCCACGCTCAGCGCGATTTCACATAAAACCAGCGTCGAGACAAAGGGCACAGGATCTGTCACCAGCGCGGCAGAGGTGATCACAAGCGCCGAAAAGCCAAAGCCCGAATAGCCCCGCACCCATGCCGCACCAAGAATGCAGATGGCGAGATACGCCATCTGCCATGCTTCCAGCCCCAGAGAGGAGAGGCCCATACCCCCGTCAGACAGTCTGGGGGCGCATATCCGCCCGGCTGATCCCGGCCACGGATACAGGTTTTTTCATGGCATCGCGGCGGAACGGCTCTCCGAGTTCCTGATTGATCATCGCTTCGATCAGGGTGGTCTTGCCATGTTTCATCTGGTCCTCGATCGCTTTGTGCAAGGCGGCTGTCAGCTCTTCCATGGTGCGGGCTTGCACGCCTTGCAATCCGCAAGCCTGCGCAACGCCTGCATAGCTGACCTGCTCGTCCAGTTCCGTGCCAACAAAGTTATCTTCAAACCACAGGGTCGAATTGCGCTTTTCCGCGCCCCATTGGTAATTGCGGAACACGATCATGGTAATTGCGGGCCATTCGGGGCGGCCAATCGCTGTCAGTTCCGTAACCGCGATCCCGAATGCACCGTCACCGGCAAAGCCCACCACCGGCACATCCGGGCAACCGATCTTTGCCCCCACGATAGACGGCAAGCCATAACCACAGGGGCCAAACAGGCCCGGCGCAAGATATTTGCGGCCTTCGTCAAAGCTGGGATAGGCATTGCCGATCGCGCAGTTATTGCCAATGTCGGACGAAATGATGGCCTCTTTGGGCAGCGCCGATTGAATGGCACGCCACGCCATGCGCGGGCTCATCCAGTCGGGCTTTGCCGTGCGCGCACGCTCATTCCAGTTTGTGCCCGGATCATCCTCTTCATGATCCATGGAGGAGAGTTGTTGCGCCCATGTGGATTTGCGTTTGGCAATCTCTGCGCGCCGCTCTGCGCGGCCCGCGTCACCTGCCGTATCAGACAGGCGCGCCAAAATCCCTTCAGCGGTTTTCCTGGCATCACCCACGATCCCGACGCTGACCTTCTTTGTCAGGCCAATGCGGTCGGGGTTGATATCCACCTGAATGATCTGGGCATCTTTGGGCCAGTAATCTATCCCATAGCCGGGCAGGGTGCTGAACGGGTTCAACCGTGTGCCAAGGCACAGCACAACATCTGCCTGCGCGATCAATTCCATTGCGGCCTTGGAACCATTATAACCCAAAGGCCCGGCAAAGAGCGGATGCGCGCCGGGAAATGCGTCATTATGCTGATAACCCACGCAAACAGGCGCATCCAGCCTTTCCGCCAGCACCTTCGAGGCGTCAATCGCGCCACCAATCACCACGCCTGCACCGTTCAGGATAACTGGAAAACGCGCCTCGGATAGCAATCTGGCCGCGCGCTCCATCGCCTCTTCGCCACCAGCGGGGCGCTCGAATGTCAGGATTTCGGGCAGATCGATATCAATGACCTGCGTCCAGAAATCGCGCGGCATGTTGATTTGTGCCGGCGCGGAATGGCGTTTGGCTTGCAGGATCACCCGGTTGAGCACTTCCGCCACGCGCGACGGGTCGCGCACCTCTTCCTGATAGGCGACCATATCTTCGAACAGTTTCATCTGCTCAACTTCCTGAAACCCGCCTTGCCCGATTGTCTTGTTCGCGGCCTGCGGTGTGACCAGCAGCAAGGGCGTATGATTCCAATAGGCCGTTTTTACGGCAGTCACGAAATTTGTGATGCCGGGGCCGTTTTGGGCAATCATCATGCTCATTTTGCCAGTGGCGCGGGTGTAGCCATCGGCCATGAACCCGCCAGAGCCTTCATGCGCGCAATCCCAAAACGTGATCCCCGCCTTGTCGAACAGATCTGATATCGGCATCATCGCAGAGCCGATAATCCCGAAGGCATGTTCAATGCCATGAAGTTGCAGGGTTTTGATGAAAGCTTCTTCGGTGGTCATGCGCATGGCTGGTTTCCTTGCTGACAGGTAAATCATCGCGCGGCTGGCGCGTCTTGCTTTGCCAAGAAACACTATTGCGCGGCCAGGTATTAGGGCCAGATACCATCTGGCTATATAGCCAGATGGTGCAGGTTAGCTCAGGGCCTTTATAGATCGGGAAATTTTGGCAATGCCTTCGGGAATACGCTCTGCCGGGATAGAGCTATAGGCGATGCGGTAAAAGCAATCAGCCGCGTCAGGCTGTCCAAAAAAGGGCAGGCCCGTTTCGATCAAGACACTTTCAGCCTTCAATGCCTCTGCAAGGGTGCTGGCACTGATACCATCGGGGCTGCGCATCCAGAAACTTGAACCCCCGTCCTCCTGCGCGCCAGCGATGATCAAACCTTCTGCCCTGATGGCGGCAAGCATCACCTCGCGCCGCGCCGCGAAACTGCGTGTCAGGCGCTGCAACATGGCATCATAATGGCCAAGGGACAAAAACCGCGCCGCAGCACGCTGCAACAGCCCCGGCGGGTGGCGCAAAACCGTGGCCCGCAAGGCGCGCGCCTCGGTTATAAATCGCTCTGGCCCGACCATGAAACCCAGCCGCAACCCCGGAAACAGCGATTTCGAGAAGCTGCCAATATGGATCACCCGGCCAGAGGGATCGAGCGATTTCAACGCGGGCAGGGGCGCGCGGCCTTGGGCGATTTCAAATTCATAATCATCTTCGACAATCAGGAAATCATCCGCCTCTGCTGCGGCAATCAGGGCCTGTCTGTCTGCTATGGGCATAGTGGCGCCAGTCGGGCAATGGTGGCTTGGGGTGCAAAACAGCACATCCAGCCCTTGCGGCAGATTAGCAGGGCGCAAGCCGCTTGGCCCGACAGGAATGGGCAGCAGATGGCAGCGCGTCTGCATCAATATCGCGCGCAGGCCGGGATAGCCCGGTTCCTCTATCCCCGCGCAGCGGCGCTGGTTCAGCAAGAGTTGCGCCGCCAGCCAAAGCGCGTTTTGCGCCCCAAGGGTAACAAGTATCTCATCTGGCCGGGCCAGAATCCCCCGCCGTGGCAGCGAATGGCGCGCGATATATTCCAGCAAAACAGGGTCATCCTGTTCAAACTGGTCATCTGACATGCGCGCAAAATCCCTCATCCCCAAGGATTCCATCATGCACAGCCGCCAATTGGCGTGATCAAACAATGTGGGATCGGTTTGCCCGTAGATGAAGGGAAAACGGTAATCGCGCCAGTTTCGGGGTTTGCCGCGATTCAGATCGCCCGATGGGGGCCTGTGGCCCAGCATCCGCGCCCAATCCACGCTGGAACTGTCTGGCGCGCGGCTTACCGTTGCGGGGCGCGGCACGCTGGCGGAAATGAAATAGCCAGACCGGCCCTTGGCTGTCAGGAAATCATCGGCCACCAATTCGGCATAGGCCAGTGTTACGGTAATCCGGCTTACCCCCAGATGCGCCGCAAGCTTGCGGCTGGAAGGCATACGCTCTCCGGGGCGCAGCCGGCCCGATATGATGCCCTGCGCCACCATCTGCCGGATGCGGTGCTGCAAGGAGCCGCTGGCACGGGGATCTAGCAGAAAGGATTCAACCGCAATCGACATGCACCCGCGCGCCCCGAAAAATTGATATAGTCAATCATAGTCCGAAACTGGCCTTAAAGAAAAGAATTTCTGGATATAACTTTGGCACGAAATTAGGCGCATATCATGGACAAATTCACATAGTCACGGAGCCTGCCATGAATGATCTTTCCTTTCGCAATGACCTGAGCGCCGTGGTCGCGGCCGACAAGGCCCATGTCTGGCATCATCTGACCCAGCACAAGGCGTTTGAAACTATTGATCCCCGCGTGATCGTGGAAGGCAAGGGCCTGCGCGTCTGGGATGCAACAGGGCGCGAATTCATTGATGCCGTATCTGGCGGCGTCTGGACAGTGAATGTCGGCTATGGGCGCGAGCGGATTGCAAATGCGGTGCGTGACCAGTTGGTGAAGCTGAACTTCTTTGCGGGCGCCATGGGCACTGTGCCGGGTGCGGTTTTCGCGCAAATGCTGATCGATAAAATGCCCGGCATGCAGCGGGTCTATTATTCCAATTCCGGGTCTGAGGCGAATGAGAAAGCCTATAAGATGGTGCGCCAGATCGCGCAGCGCCAGTATGGCGGCAAGAAATGGAAAATCCTGTATCGCGAGCGTGACTATCACGGCACAACCATCGCCACGCTTGCCTCTGGTGGTCAGCCGGAACGCGCGGCGCAATATGGGCCATTTCCGGATGGCTTTGTTCAGGTTCCGCATTGTCTGGAATATCGCGCACAATGGGGTGATGCGGATTATGGCCGCCGCGCCGCCGATGCGATTGAAGAGGTGATCTTGCGCGAAGGCCCCGATACAATCGGCGCGATCGTGTTGGAGCCGATTACCGCCGGGGGTGGCGTGATCGTGCCGCCAGAAGGCTATTGGCCGCGCGTGCAAGAGATTTGCCGCCAATATAACATCTTGCTGCATATTGACGAAGTTGTCTGCGGGCTGGGCCGCACGGGAACCTGGTTTGGCTATCAGCATTTCGGTGTTCAGCCCGATATCGTGACCATGGCCAAGGGCGTCGCCTCCGGCTACGCCGCGATTTCGTGCTGCGTGACCACCGAAGCGGTCTTCGAGATGTTCAAGGACGACGCAACCGACCCGATGAACTATTTCCGCGATATCTCTACCTTCGGGGGCTGCACGGCCGGTCCGGCAGCAGCGCTGGAGAATATGCGCATCATTGAAGAAGAAGGGCTGTTGGAAAACACCCGCGCCATGGGCGGGCGGCTGGGGGCCAATCTGGAAGCGCTCAAAGAGAAACACGCCATGATCGGTGATGTGCGCGGCAAGGGCCTGTTCTGGGGGGTGGAACTGGTGCAGGATCGCGCCAGCCGCGACCCTGTGCCAGAGGCAACGGCGCGCGCGGTCGTGGCCGCCACTTTGGCGCGCGGTGTGATGATCGGGGTGACCAACCGTTCGCTTCCGGGGTTCAACAACACATTGTGCCTAAGCCCCGCGCTGGTTGCCACGCCAGAGGATATTGACGCAATCACGGCCGCGATTGATGGCGCGCTGGCAGAAGTGGCGCAGGCGTAAACCGAAAATACCGGGGGCAGGGCGCTTTGCCCCCGGTGTGATACTCAGGCCGAAACGGTTAACGCGCGCGTTATATCTTCGGCAATCATGTCGCTGGCTTTCTCGCCAATCATGATGGCGGGGGCATTGGTATTGCCGGACACGATTTCGGGCATGATGGCGCAATCGGCCACGCTTAGCCCCGATATGCCGCGAACACACAGCCGCGCATCGACCACGGCCATTTTGTCACCCTCTGGCCCCATTTTGCAGGTTCCGGTGGGGTGATAGATGGTAGTCGCACTGTTGCGCACCCATTCCAGAAGGGCTGCATCATCGCTATCGGCAATATGCGCGCCGGGGGCGTATTCGTCGCGTATCTCACCAAGCAGCGGTTCATGCGCGGCAATCTTGCGGGCAATGCGCACCCCGTCCACCATGGTTTTACAATCCGTGGGCGTGGCCAGATAATTGGGATGTATCAGCGGCGCGCGCGCGGGATCGGGGCTTGCAATCTCCAGATGCCCCCGGCTTTCAGGGCGCAACTGGCAGACAGAGGCCGTAAACGCAGAAAACGGATGCACGCCTTCGCTGGGGCTATTGGCTGACCATGGCTGGATATGAAATTGGATATCCGGCGTGGCCAGATCGGGCGAGCTGCGCAAAAACCCTGTGGCCAGAGAGGCGGCCATCGTCATCGGGCCACTGCGGCTTGTCGCATATTTCAGCGCGATTTTCAGCTTTTCCAGAGGATTGCGCACTTCGTCATTCAGGGTTGGCTTTTTTGTGCGAAATACAAGCCGGGCTTGCAGGTGGTCTTGCAGGTTTCGCCCGACACCGGGCAAATCGATAATGGGGGTGATACCGGCCTTGCGCAGCTGATCCGCCGGGCCAATGCCAGACAGCATCAGAATATGCGGAGAGCCGATTGCGCCTGCCGCCAATACCACCCGCGCCCGCGCCCGCACATGCCGCACCGCCCCGTCAGGCCCTTTCCACGCCACCCCGACCGCGCGCTTTCCGTCCAGCAAGATTTTTTGTGTATGGGCGCGGGTAATAATACGCAGATTGGGCCTGTTGCGCACAGGGTTCAGATAGGCCACCGCTGCGCTGCACCGCCGCCCGTTACGGGTTGTCAGCTGAAAATACCCAACGCCTTCCTGTGTTGCGCCATTGTAATCCGCGTTGAAAGGGTAGCCCGCCGCCTGTGCGGCCTTAACCCAGGCATCGCATATGGGCCGCGACAGCCGCGCATCGCTTACAGATAGCGGCCCCTCTGTGCCGTGAAATTCGTCTGCGCCGCGCTCCTGATTCTCGGCGCGGCGAAAATAGGGCAGCACCTGATCCCAGCCCCAACCCGGATTTCCCATTTGCTGCCAGCGATCATAATCCTCGTGCTGCCCGCGCACATATAAAAGCCCATTGAGGGATGATGACCCGCCCAGAACCTTGCCACGCGGCCAGGGAAGGCGGCGGCCATTCAATCCGGGGTCAGCTTCGGTCATGTAGCACCAATCAAGCGACGGATCGCCCATTGTGCGAAAATATCCGACCGGAATGTGTATCCAGGGGTTGAGGTCGCGCCCACCGGCCTCCAGCAAGATGACTTTCAAATTCGGGTTTGCACTCAATCGGTTGGCAATAGCGCATCCCGCCGATCCTGCCCCCACAATGACAATATCCGCCTCATCGTCGAACATCTGCCCCTCCCGCTGATGATATTGGTTTAAAACTTCTTGACTTGAAAGAATATGGATGGTTTTTTGAAACCACAAGTCTCAATAATTGAACCTACTGAAAATCGCCGCTTAGTCTAACTTTGGGAGGAGACCATGACTAAACGAGACCTTTCCGGCATCTCGCGCCGGGATTTCCTGCGTATCACTCAGCGCTTCGGGATGAGTTCGACCATGCTTGCGCTTGGCGGGATGACGGGCGTGATCACGCTGCCCAGCCTGGCCAAGGCGGTGGAATCCAAATATGAAAAGCGCTTCAGCAAAGAAGCGCGCCATACGCTGCGCTACGGTGCGGCGGGCTTTAATGCGCGCAATCTGCTGGTAGAGCGCAACGGCATTCTGGAATTCGTGCGCGATCTGGAAGAGCGGACGGATGGCGAAATCCGGGTGGAATTCATTGGTGACAACCAGATCTGCGGGCAGCTGGATTGCGTATCCAAAACGCAGGAAGGGATTGTCGATATCTATTCGGCATCGACCCAGAATTCCGCTGGCGGCGCGCCTTATATGAATGTGCTGGATTATGCCTATATGTTCCCCAGCCGGGCTTCACAGTATTATTTCTTCTATCATCCCGAAAGCAACCGCGTTTTCCGCGAGCCGCTGGAGCGGATGCATGGCATCAAGTTCCTGTTCACGCATTGCGAATTGCGGGGCATCATGTTGGGCAATAGCTGGCGCGACCGCCCGCTTGTCACCAGCGTGACCGATATTGCAGGCACATCAAACCGCGTGACAGGCACGCAATTGGGCCGCATCGCGATGGAATTGATGAACCTCAACCCGCGCCCGATCGCTTGGGAAGAAACGCTGGATGGCTTGCGTCAGGGCCTGATTGATGGCGCAGAGACTTGGGCCTCTGCTGTGGCTTATGCCAATATGGCGCCAGTTGTGTCACAGTGTATCGATCTGCGCTTCTTCTGCGGGACAGAGCATACCGCCATGTCTGCCGAGAGCTTCGATAAACTGGAAGGCAATCTGCAAGATGCGGTGATGGAATCTTCCTATCTGGCCCAGATTGCAGCGCAATATGCCAATGAGGCTGCGCTGATCAACACTGTCGGTTTCTCCGATCCGCAAAAGCCCGGCACGATCTTTGCCGAAAACGGCGTGCGCAATGCCTTCCTGACTCCAGAAGCACGGCGCGAGGCGGAAGAAATGTGCTCGCCCGAATTCCAGCCCGGCCCATGGGAACAGTGGCGCGAGCGGATCAATGGCTGGTCTGGTGGTCTTGATACCTATCAATTGATCCACGATGTCGCGCGCGAAATTCCGGCCGATATGGTGGTCGAGAATGTAGAGCCGCGCCGCTGGTGGCGCGCCTGATGTCCTGACACCCTCTGCCCGGCCAGTTGATGCCGGGCAGGGGATACGCTTTGGAACTCTCTTATTCCCGCGCAGCGTCTGTTTGCCCAAATTGCTGGCAAGCAGCCTGCAAGCCTGCATTTGCAACCAGTCAGAGGCACAGCCAGCATGCAAGAGGTTTTCTCCGGGATCGTGGCGATCTGGGATGCGCTGCAAGGGGGACAGCCCTTTGCCATTTCGCGCGCCATCCGCAACCCCGCATTTTATTGGGTGATCAGTGCCGCGATCTTGCCGCTCTCGATTGTTATCATGATCGTGTTTCGCAAGGTCAGACTGCTGGATCGGTATCTGGAACCGACGGCCATGTTCATGATCTATATGACAATCGCCATGATCATCTTTGTAGAGGTGATCCGTCGCTTCTTTTTCAATGTTCAGGTTGCATGGTCAACGACCTTGCCGCCCTATCTGTTTTTGCTGCTCACATGGATTGGCTGCGCCTATAATGTGAAACTGCGCGCCCATCTGTCCTTTGGCGAAGTGCGGGCAATGATGCGGCCAACAATGCGCCTGTCCATGTCATTTCTGGATGCGTTTTTATGGTATGTGATGGCCGTTATTGTGGTTGTCGCCACACTGCGCCTGACAGCAAATTCGGCGGCGAATTTTCAGATGCTGCTTGGAACAGATAATGTGATGCGCTGGTGGTTCTATATCTGCGTGCCAATTTCCTGGCTTATCCTTTATGCCCGCGTGCTGGAAAATTTGCTCCAAGATTTCCACAAATATCGCGCCGGTCAGGAATTTGGCCTGACCAATGAACTTGCCCGTGAATAGGACAAATCCGCTATGACTGATGGCACCCTGACGCTGATCTATTCTTTGCTTGCCACTGGCCTTTTCATGCTGGGTGTGCCGATCTTTCTGGTGATCGGGCTTTGGGTTGTGGGTATGAGCTTTGTCGTGAACCTGACGCTGGACAATATCGGCTATGCGTTTTCGGCTGTGTTCACGACATCTTTCGCACTGCTGGCCATGCCGCTTTTCATCCTGACGGGCGATTTGATCAACCGCTCTGGCATTGCACAGCGCTTGTCGGCCTTTGCCTATGCGTGCCTTGGTTGGCTGCGGGGCGGGCTGGGTATGGCCAGTATCGGGGCTTGCGGCTTGTTTGCTGCGATTTCCGGTTCCAACTCTGCCACCACGGCAACAATCGGGGCCATGATGCACCCGCGCATGGTGAAGAACGGGTTTGACGAACGCTTTGCCGCCGCCACTGCGGCAGCAGGGGGCACGGTGGGCATTATCATTCCACCGTCGATCATTTTCATCGTCTATGGTTTCCTGATGAACCTGTCCATTTCAGAGCTGTTTCTGGCCGGGATCATTCCGGGCCTGCTGATGGTTCTTGGAATGCAGCTGACCTGCTGGATCATCTGCCGCCGCAATGGCTGGGGCCATCTGATCCGTTTTGAGATCAACCGGATGATCCGCACCGCCTTTGGTGCATGGCTGGGTTTCTTTGCCATTGGTCTGGTGCTCTGGGGCATTTACACGGGCAAATTCTCTCCCACAGAGGCGGCCGGGGTGACGGTGGGTTTCTGTATCATCGTGGCGCTCATCTCGCGCCCGCTATATTTGCTGATCAATCGGGGCAGGGGGGAAAGCGAGGATCTGACACGCACCCCAGGCTGGATAGAAATGGTGCTGGTGGAAGGGTTCCGCCTGCGCGATCTGCCCGGAGTGGTGCTGAATTCGGCGCGCATTGCCGGGATGCTGGCGCCCTTGATCGGGATTTCGGTGGTCATGCAGCAGATTCTGTCACTATTGGGGGCAAAAGACGCAATCGAAGCCTTTATGACAGGAATCGGCGGCTATTACGCTGTGCTGCTGATGGCGATGGCCTTTGTCTTTGTGGCCGGGATGGTGCTGGAAAGCCTGCCCAACACGATCATCATGGCCCCAATTCTGGCCCCGATCGCCGCCAGTGTGGGGGTTGATCCCGTGCATTTCGCTGTGATTTTCCTTATTGGCGGGTCTATCGGGTTCATTACCCCGCCTTATGGGTTGAACCTTTATGTCGCAAGTGGTGTGACAGGGGTGCCCTATATGCGATTGCTGTCGTATATAGTGCCGTATCTAATCGCCCTGATCGCGGTGTGGATGTTGGTGGCCTTTGTTCCCTGGCTGTCGCTTGTCCTGACCTGATCGCGCTTGGGGCCCAAGCCAGAGCGCAGACAATGACGCAACCTATACCGGCCCCAACCGACGCAGAGCGCGGCGAGCGCATTCCAACCACTCTCAGGCTGCTGACCTTGCTGGAGGAGGTGGTGCGACGGGGCGGGCCGGTAACCCCAACAGAGCTAAGCCCGTCCACAGATCTGCCCAAGGCCACGCTGCACCGCCTGTTCCAAACCCTGGAGGCGGAAGGATATTTGCAGCGCGAACCCGATGGCCGCGCTTACTCTGTCGGGCCGCGCGCGCGCCGGATGGCCGTTGCAACCATGTCCAGCATGCGCATGCGCACACCACGACTGGCCATCATGCGCGCATTGGCAAAAGACACTGGCGAGACTTGCAACTTTGCCATCCCCGACCGCGAGGCGATGATCTATCTGGATCGCGTTGAAACCGAATGGCCCTTGCGGGTGCAGTTCTCCGAAGGGGCGAAAGTGCCGCTATATTGCACGGCAGGGGGGAAAATCTACCTCTCTACGCTGAGTGATTTGCGATTGGACAGCTATCTGCGCAATGCCGATCTGGCACAACTTACGCCTGCAACACTTACTGATCCCGATACATTGCGCGCTGAAATCATGAAGGTGCGTGAGCAAGGTTTTGCGATAGATAACGAGGAATTTCTTGAAGGTGTGATTGCCTTTGCGATGCCGTTGCGTGACCCATATGGGCGCATGCCCGCAACAATTGCGTTTCAGGGGCCAAAACAGCGTATTTCACTGGAAGATGGCTATCGCCATCTGCCACGGCTGAAACAGGCCGCTGACGAGTTATCAGCGCTTTTGTAAGCGGTTCTGGGCTGGCGGGGAGACCGTGATTCAGGATTGCCATAAAACCCATAATCAGTATTATGTTAAATATATAAGGTATGAGCAGTGCAGAAAGCTTGCGGCTGCGCGGGTCTGGATGTATCAGGCGCGAGAATAGCTTGAAAGGTCTGGCCCAATGATCCCGCGTTACTCTCGCCCTGAAATGGTTGCAATCTGGTCTGCGGAAACCAAATTCCGTATCTGGTTCGAGATTGAGGCCCATGCCTGTGATGCCCAAGCAAAGCTTGGCGTCATTCCAGCTGCAAGCGCTGCTGCCGTGTGGACAGCCAAGGATGTGGAATTCGATGTCGCGCGCATAGACGAGATTGAAGCGGTCACAAAACATGATGTCATCGCCTTCCTGACCCATCTGGCAGAAATTATCGGCAATGATGAAGCGCGCTTTGTCCATCAGGGCATGACCAGTTCCGATGTGCTGGATACCACGCTGAATGTGCAGCTTGTGCGCGCGGCAGATTTGTTGCTGGCGGATATGGATGCGCTTTTGGCCGCGCTGAAGCGGCGTGCACTGGAACACAAGTTCACCATTCGCATGGGCCGCAGCCACGGCATTCATGCCGAACCCACCACAATGGGCCTGACTTTCGCACGCTTTTACGCCGAAATGTCGCGCAACCGCGCCCGGCTGGCAGCGGCGCGTGCCGAAGTGGCCACTGGCGCGATTTCTGGGGCTGTTGGAACATTCGCCAATATCGATCCTGCCGTGGAAGCGCATGTTTGCGCCCAGATGGGCCTAGAGCCAGAGCCGATCAGCACCCAAGTGATCCCGCGTGATCGTCACGCCATGTTCTTTGCCACTTTGGGCGTGATTGCATCTTCCATAGAGAATGTCGCCATTGAAATCCGCCATATGCAGCGCACAGAAGTACTTGAAGCAGAAGAGTTTTTCTCCAAGGGGCAAAAAGGCTCCAGCGCGATGCCGCATAAGCGCAATCCCGTGCTGACAGAAAACCTGACAGGGCTTGCACGGCTTGTGCGGATGACGGTGATCCCGGCGATGGAGAATGTGGCGCTCTGGCACGAGCGCGATATCTCGCACAGTTCGGTTGAGCGGATGATCGCGCCAGACGCCACCGTGACGCTTGATTTCGCCTTGGCACGTTTGACAAATGTTATCGATAAATTAGTGGTTTATCCGGATAACATGATCAACAACATGAACAAGTTTCGGGGCCTTATCCATTCGCAGCGCGTGCTTTTGGCCCTTACCCAGGCCGGTGTCAGCCGCGAGGATTCCTATACATTGGTGCAGCGCAATGCGATGAAGGTTTGGGAAGAAGGCCGCGATTTTCTGGAAGAATTGTTGGGTGATCGTGATGTGCGCGCGGCATTGTCAGAGGATCAAATCCGCTCAAAATTTGATCTAGAGTATCACACAAAGCATGTAGAGACGATTTTTGCCCGCGTTTTTGGCGAATAATGTCTGTTTTGCGCTTGATTGCGCAAGATTCGTGCTAAGCTTTGCAACACTGCAACAAGGGAGACTGACATGAAACTGAAAATCGCTTTCGTCGCAGCAGTGCTCAGCCTTAGCCCTGCAATTGCTTCGGCCATGTGTTCGGGCATGAAGCCGGAACAAACCGCCTCTGCCTGTGCAGAGGGGCAGGTTTGGGATGCCGCCACTTCGGTATGCATTACGCCTGTCAGCAGCTAAGCCTGCAAAATTTGAATTGCCGCGCCCTGATGTGTCACCGCATCAGGGCGTTTTCATGTCAGCCCCCTGCCCCTTTCATAAAGGCTTCACCGCTCAGCGCGCCCTCTACCGCACCAGTTATGCCAGCGGCATTGGCCTCGTCTGTATCTATATGCATTTCGGTAAAGGCGTTTTCAGACACACGCACCAGAACTTTGGCAAAGGTCAACCCGCGGCCTGTGGCATCCAGCGTCACATCCACCATATCGCCATCTTTCAGCCCAAGGCGGTGCGCATCGGCGCTGTTCATATGGATATGGCGTGCGGCCAGGATCAGGCCATCCGTGTCATACTGGCCGGCAGCGCCGCTAAGGCGGATATGCGGCGTGCCGTCCAGCGCGCCGCTTTGGCGGATGGGGGCATCTATGCCCAGTGCGAAACTGTCGGTGCGCGAAATTTCAATCTGTGTTCGCGCGCGCAATGGCCCCAGTATGGCAACATTGGCAAGCTCTCCTTTGGGGCCGTGCAGGGTAACGCGCTCGCGCGCGGCCCAATGCCCTTTCTGGCGCAAGGGTTTGTCGGGCGTCAGCTCATATCCCGGCCCGAATAGCGCATCCACGGCCTTGCGGCACAGATGCACATGGCGCGCAGAGACGGCCACAGGTATCCGCAAATCCAGTGCAGCGGGGGCGGCAATTGCATTGCCCACTTCCTGCGCAATCATCAATTGCTCTGCCGTTTCTGTAACCAGCACATTCACCCGCGCCCCGTAAGCCTGAATTTGGGGGGCCGCGCGCCCGGCAAGGCACAGGCCCATATTGCGGTCATGATCCAGCTTCAGCCCCATGAATTCCATCCCGTCGCAAATGCGCCGCCGCATGGAGGGTGAATTTTCACCAATGCCGCCCGTGAATACCAGCGCATCCAAGCCCCCCATGGCAGCGGCATAAGCCCCGATATATTTGCGCGCCCGGTAGGCATAGAGATTGATGGCAAGCTGCGCCTCGCCATCTCCGGCCGCGGCGCGGGTTTCGACATCGCGCATGTCAGAGGAACCTGTCAGCCCTTTCAGCCCGCTTTCGCTGTAAAGAGCCGCCTCGATCTGCGCTATGCTTAACCCCATCTGGCGAGAGAGATACCCAAACAACCCCGGATCGACATCGCCCGATCTTGTGCCCATGACCAAGCCTTCCAAAGGTGTCATCCCCATAGAGCTGTCAATGCTCTCGCCCCGCGCAATCGCGCAGGCACTTGCGCCATTGCCCAGATGCAAGCTGATGATGCGCAGATCGCGCAAGTTCTGGCCCAATTCTTCCGCGGCGCGCTGCGCCACATATTTATGCGATGTGCCATGAAACCCAAACCGGCGCAGCCCGGCGGCACGCCATGCAGATGGCACGGCATAGGTGGTGGCGCGTGCGGGATTGGTGAGGTGAAAACTGGTATCGAATACGGCCCAATGCGGCACATCTGGCCAGACGCGGCGGGCAATCTGCACTGCCTCCAGATTGGCGGGGTTATGCAATGGCGCCAGAGGGATAAGCGCTGTGATTTTGGTGATTATTTCCGGTGTTATGGCTTGGGCATGCGCAAATTCTGCGCCGCCATGCGCTATGCGATGGCCAACCGCCTCTATTCCCGAAATGCCGGCAGCAGATAGCGCATCTGGCACGGCCTGCGTGGCCTCTGCCAGTGATGTATGTGGGGCGCGGCTTTGGCCTGCGCTGGATGTATACTCACACCCCCCTGCCCCAAACCTGTCAAAACTGCCTTTGAACACACAGGCCGCTTGCGCCAGTTCTGCGCGCGGCACGATATCGAATACCCCGAATTTCAACGAGGAACTGCCCGCATTAAACACCAATACCCGCATTTTGCATCTCCATTCGTTTGGCCGTGTTTATGGTGCAAGCACCCTGCCGGGGCCTTGATCTGACACAAATCTTGCCGCTTTTGGGGCATTTTTACTTCATCTGAATGACAAAAATAAACGTTAACGCTACTGCAAGACCACGACCATACCCCCGAATTTGACCTCAGAGGCATAGATGATCACGACAATCGCAACCACACCGATATCAGGCCAAAAACCCGGCACATCGGGCCTGCGCAAGAAAACCGCCCTCTTTTGCCAGCCGGGCTATCTGGAGAATTTTGTCCAAAGCATCTGGAACGGCATTGGCGGTGTGACAGGCAAGGTGCTGGTGCTGGGCGGTGACGGGCGGTTTTTCAATGATCGCGCGGTGCAGATCATCTTGCGCATGGCCGCAGCCGCCGGGGCGGCGCGGGTGATTGTGGGGCAAGGGGGGCTTTTATCCACGCCTGCCGCCTCGCATCTTATCCGCCTGCACAAGGCAGATGGCGGGATTATTCTGTCGGCCAGCCATAATCCGGGCGGCGCGGATGGTGATTTCGGGATAAAATACAATACCGCCAATGGCGGCCCTGCGCCCGAACCGGTGACAGAGGCAATTTATAGCGCCACGCAAAGCCTGACATCTTATCAGATCTGGCAAAGCGACGATCTTGATATCTCTGTGCCGGGGCAGCAGCATCTTGGCCCTATGGCCGTGGATGTGGTTGATCCCGTCGCCGATTATGCCGCATTGATGGAGCAGATTTTCGATTTTCCAGCCATTCGTGCGCTTTTTGCCTCTGGGTTCCAGATCAGCTTTGATGCCATGCACGCCATTACCGGCCCCTATGCGCGCGAAATTCTGGAGCGCCGCCTGGGTGCGCCGGAAACTGCCCTGCGCAATGCCACCCCCCTGCCCGATTTTGGTGGCGGCCATCCAGATCCAAACCCCGTCTGGGCGCGTGATTTGGTGGATAGCCTGATGGGGCCAGATGCGCCCGATTTTGGCGCGGCCTCGGACGGGGATGGGGATCGCAACATGATTTTGGGGCGCGGGGTATATGTAACCCCCTCTGACAGTCTGGCTGTTATTGCCGCCAATGCCCATCTTGTGCCGGGCTATGCGCAAGGGTTGGCGGGGGTGGCGCGTTCCATGCCCAGCTCTGCGGCTTTGGATGCTGTAGCACAGGCACGCGGCCTGCCCTGCTATGCCACACCTACGGGCTGGAAGTTTTTTGGCAATTTGCTGGATGCCGGGCGCGCCACGCTGTGCGGCGAGGAATCGGCTGGCACTGGCTCTGACCATATCCGCGAAAAAGATGGGCTTTGGGCTGTCTTGATGTGGCTGAACATTCTGGCCGTGCGCGGCCAATCCGTTGCACAGATCATGGCCACGCATTGGCAGGAATTCGGGCGCCATTACTATTCGCGCCACGATTATGAAGAAGTGCAGGCCAGCGCCGCCGAATCCCTGCTGGCCGATCTGCGCGCGCGGCTGGCCGCGCTGCCGGGCCAGCGCTTTGGGGCGCTGACTGTGCAAAAGGCCGAAGATTTCGCCTATACCGACCCGGTTGATGGCAGCGTAACCACTGGCCAGGGCGTGCAAATCAGCTTTGCCGAAGGGGCGCGGCTGGTGCTGCGGCTATCAGGCACCGGCACTGCCGGGGCCACGTTGCGGGTATATCTGGAACACTACGCCCCCGGCCCCGATGGTTTGCACCATGATCCGCAAGCGGCACTTGGCCCTGTCATTGCCGCCTGTGAAGAGATGACGGGCCTTTCTGCGCGGCTGGGGCGTGCAAAGCCCGATATTGTCACCTGATTAGCGCGCTTGCGCCGCGCCAACGGCTTCGGCGCTGGCCTCGGCGGCAGCATCAAGCGCCAAGAGGATCGAAGCGTGGCGATTGCGATATTCGCGCGCGGGTATCAAAACCTCATAGCCCTCAAATGGGGGGGCCGGAATGGGGCCATCGCTGGTCAGCATCGCGCGCAGGTCATCGCGCGCGCGCGCCAGCTCCTCTGCACTGCGCCCAATCACGGCATGGCCCAGAATGGCCGCCGCTGCCTGCCCCAAGGCGCAGGCTTTCACATCTTGGCCAAAACGGCTGACGCGCCCGTCCTGCATATCCAGATCAACCGTCACAGTAGAGCCACAAAGCGGCGAGCGGCGTTTGACACTGGCTTGCGGGGCATCGAGCCGCGCGTGATGCGGGATATCGGCAGCCAGCGCCAGAATCCGGGCGGAATAGAGTTTGATCAGATCGGCATTCTCGGCCATGGCGGGTTTTCCTTGCGCGCGTGCCGCGTTAGAAGCGGGCATGTTATACAGGACATAGCGCATGACATTCAATCCGCAAACCCTCACATATGATGAAAATGGGCTTATCCCGGCCATTGCGCAAGACTATGCCAGCGGGCAAGTGCTGATGATGGCATGGATGAACGCAGACGCGGTGGCGCGCACCTTGGAAAGCGGGCGTGTCACCTATTGGTCACGCTCGCGGCAAGCATTCTGGGTAAAGGGCGAAACATCGGGCCATGTGCAAAAGCTGATCGATTTCCGGCTGGATTGTGACCGCGATTGCCTGCTGGTGCTGGTGGAACAATCTGGCCCCGCCTGTCACACATTGCGCCAAAGCTGTTTCTATACAGCAGTGCGCGATGGGGCAGAGGTGGAATTGATGGCCCCGCTTACAGACCAAGCATAAGCCGGATATCCTGCGGGCTGGCCCCCTCGAGGCGGTAGCGCGCCAGCGCACGCGCATCATCGCGCTTGGCAAGGCGCTTGCCTGCATTATCCCGGATAAGCTTGTGGTGGTAATATCTTGGCGTTGGAAGTTCTAGCACCATCTGAAGCAGGACATGCAGTTTTGTAGCCGTGAACAGATCCGCGCCGCGCGTGACTTCGGTTATCCCCTGCGCGGCATCATCCACCACAACCGACAGATGATAGCTTGTTCCCATATCGCGCCGCGCCAGCACCACATCACCAATCCCGTCAATCATCTCTGCGGTGGTGCTTTCATGGGTGCCAAAATGCTCTGGCCCCAATTCCACAAAGCGCACGGCCCCCACGCGCGCCATCGCGGCGGCCATATCAAGCCGCAGCGCATCTTCTGGCCCGGCCTCTGCCATTGTTTGCCCCCGGCACAAGCCCGGATAGATCGGCCCATCCGGCCCCTCTGGAATAGCGCCCTCTTGCGGGGCAGACAGCGCCGCGCGAATATCGGCGCGGCGGCAGCGGCAGGGATAGATCAGCCCCATATCCGCCAGCCGCGCCAGGGCCGCGCGGTAAGCCCCTAGCCGGGTGGATTGGCGCATAACCGGTTCGGGCCATTCAAGGCCCAGCCAGCGCAGATCCGCATAGATCTGCGCCTCATATGCCGCGCGGCAGCGGCTTTGGTCGATATCCTCTATCCGCAGCACAAACCGCCCTGCCCCGCGCTGCGCCGCCACAAGGGCCGCATAGGCATGGCCCAGATGAAGCGGCCCTGTGGGCGATGGGGCAAAGCGGGTGATTGGCCCCTCAGGCCGCATCGCGCCCGGCATGGCCCAGCCATGCGTTGAACGCATCCTTGGCGCGGTCTGTATAGGCTTTGTAGCGATCCCGGCGCCCGCGCCGCCCGCCTTTGGCATCTATAGGCGGAAACAGCCCGAAATTGACATTCATGGGCTGGAAAGTCTTCGCCTCTGCCCCGCCGGTGATGTGATGCACAAGCGCCCCCATTGCCGTTTCGCGCGGCGGTGCATCAAGGCGCGTGCCCAGCAACTCTGCCGCCGACATGCGGCCCGCCAGAAGCCCCATTGCCGCGGATTCCACATAGCCCTCAACCCCGGTAATCTGGCCCGCAAACCGGATATGAGGCTTGGAACGCAGGCGCAACTGATCATCCAAGAGCGTCGGGGAATTGAGAAATGTATTGCGATGAATCCCGCCAAGCCGCGCAAAAGAGGCATCTTCAAGCCCAGGAATTGTTTTGAAAACAGCGGTTTGCGCACCATATTTCATCTTGGTCTGAAAGCCCACGATATTGTATAGCGTGCCCAGGGCATTATCGCGGCGCAACTGCACAACCGCATAGGGTTTGACATCCGGCGCATGCGGGTTCGTCAGGCCAACAGGTTTCATCGGGCCAAAGCGCAGGGTCTCGCGCCCGCGTTCGGCCATCACCTCGATCGGCAAGCAGCCATCGAAATAGCCCGCGGTTTCCCCCTCGAGCCGCGCGCATTTCCCAATGCAGAAGGCCCACGGCGTTTTGCTCATCATCATCCGAGCGGAACGAGTTGGAGCAGACCATCTCGGCCAGATATTCTGTCTGATGCGCGAATGTTCCAATCTTGGGGCGCATTTCATGCAGCACCACCTGCACCCCCATATTTGCCGCCTGCCAGGCGGCTTCAGAACCGGCCATGCCGCCGCCAATGATGTGGAGTGTCTGTGTCATGCTGCACCTATTGATTTGCGCCTCAGATAGGCCCTGCCAGCGGCTTTGGCAAATGGTGGGGATAAAAAAACGCCGCACATGCGGGCGGGCATGGCGGCGAAAGTCAGGCAAGGCAGATGGTAAAAGCCGCAAAGCTGCGGCCAGCAGGGTCAGGCAAAAAGCGGCAAATGCAGTGTGGCAACCACCAGAACAGCCAAAGCGGCGGCGCCTGCAAGATCTTTCCAGAACAAAGCTTTTTCGGGGGTCATGGCATCCTCCATTGCATATGTTGCCATAATGTTCTCGCATACCTAGCGGGTTCAGTCAAGAACATAAATAGAACATCAACCAACAGAGAGGTATCGGATCGCCTTGTCCTGTTCCATCAGCCATAGCAACACCCGTGCCGCCTGCCCCCGCGGGCTGGCAAGTTCGGTGTCATCTTGCAGCAGCTTACGCGCATCGCGCTGCGCGATGGCCATAAGGGCGCCTTGGCGTTCCAGATCGGCCACGCGAAAACGTGGCAGGCCCGATTGCGCAGTGCCAATCAGATCACCCGCGCCACGAATGGCCATATCCTCTTCGGCAATGCGAAACCCGTCTTCGGTATCGCGCAAGAGTTTCAGACGGCGCGCGGCGGTTTCGCCCAAAGGGGCCTCATACATCAAAAGGCAGGTAGAGGCAGCGGCCCCCCGCCCCACACGCCCGCGCAACTGGTGCAATTGCGCCAGCCCGAAACTCTCTGCGCGTTCTATCACCATGATAGAGGCATTGGGCACATTCACCCCCACTTCAATCACAGTGGTCGCAACCAGAAGGCTGGTTTCCCCTGCCACAAACCGGGCCATGGCGGCGTCTTTCTCTGCCGGGGGCAATTGCCCATGCACCAGCCCCACCGCTCCTTCGCCCAAAGCCGCGCGCAGATGGGCAAAGCGGGCCTCTGCGGCTGTCAGGTCGCTCAGCTCTGATTCCTCGACAAGCGGGCAAACCCAATAGGCTTGCCGACCCTCCGAAATTGCGCGGCGCAGATGGTCAATCACCTCACCCATGCGCCCGGTAGAGATAAGCGCGGTTTGCACAGGTTGGCGCCCCGGTGGTTTCTCATCCAGAACAGAGACATCCATATCCCCATATTGCGCCAGCGCCAGAGAGCGCGGAATGGGCGTGGCTGTCATCACCAGCACATCCACCCCCAAGCCCTTTTCTGACAGCGCCGCCCGCTGCGCCACACCAAAGCGGTGTTGTTCATCCACCACGGCAAGGCGCAGATCGCCAAATTCCACCGATTTCTGGAATACCGCATGTGTGCCCACAATGATCTGGCTGCGGCCCTGCGCCAGATCGGACAGTTTGCGCGCGCGTTCTGCCCCTTTGTCCCGCCCTGTCAGAAGCACCAGTTCCACCCCTGCCGCTTGGGCCAAGGGTGCAAGGCTTTCATAATGCTGGCGGGCCAATATTTCGGTGGGGGCCATCATCACCCCTTGGCCGCCGGATTCGACCGCGATGAGCAAGGCCATCAGTGCCACAAGGGTTTTTCCCGCGCCGACATCACCCTGCAAGAGGCGGTTCATGCGGGTTGGCGCAGCCATATCTGCCGCAATTTCAGCGATGGCGCGATCTTGCGCCCCGGTTGGCAAATATTCCAGTGCCGCCAATACCTTTGCGCGCAAATGCCCATCGCCCCGGCTCTCGCGGCCCGGCTTGCGCCGCGCCCGCGCCCGCGCGAGCGCAAGGGTAAGTTGGTGGGCCAGCAATTCATCATAGGCCAGCCGCGCCCGTGCCGGGCTGTCTGCGCCCAGATCCAAAACGGTGGCGGGCTTATGCGCCGCCAATATCGCGTCTTGCCAATCTGGCCAGCCCATCTGTGCCTTCAACGGCAAATCGATCCATTCTGCCAGAACAGGCGCGCGCTCTAGCGCTGCGGCGATGGCCTTTACCACCTGCTTAGCATTTATCCCCGCGCAAAGCGCATAGACAGGCTCTGTCTGCGGTAATTCCTGCGCGTCCTCTGGCCGCAAAATGTGATCCGGGTGCACCATTTGCGCGATGCCATCAAACAGCTCTACCTTGCCGGAAACAAGGCGCTTTTGCCCTGTGGGCAGCAGCTTTTGCAGATATTCCCCGCGCGCGTGAAAGAACACCAACTGCCATTCTTGCAGCATGTCACGCACATGAACCCGGTATGGCTTGCCCCGGCTGCGCGGGGGCGCATGCGCGCCGATCACCACCTCCACCGTGGCGATTGCGGGAAACTCCAGGCCCCGCAGGCTGTCGCGGCGCGTGCGGTCTATCAGGTTATGGGGCAGATGAAAAATCAGGTCGCGCGGGGTATGCACATGCAAAGCGCCAAAGTTTTTGGCCGTTTTGGGGCCAACCCCGTCCAGCGTTTCCAGACCGGCGAACAGGGGAAACAGAATTTCTGGCCGCGCGGCCATGTTATCCGGCCCCGATCATGGCAAGCCAGCCGTCTTCGTCAATCACCTCTATCCCCAATGCTGCGGCTTTGGTGGCTTTGCTGCCCGCACCCGGCCCGGCAATCAGAATATCTGTCTTGGCGGAAACAGAGCCTGCAACCTTGGCCCCCATCGCTTCGGCGCGGGCCTTGGCCTCGGCGCGGCTCATGCGTTCCAGCGTGCCGGTAAAGACAAGGGTTTTGCCCGCTATGGGGCTGTCTGTTGCGCGGGCCTTGGCGGCTTCAATCTCCAGCAACGCAGCGAGCGCGTGGATTTCCGCGCGCTCTGCCTGAAAACTGGTCAGAAGCGATTGCGCCATGACCGGGCCCACGCCATCAATCGCCGTCAGCTCTGCATAGGCTGCGCTTTCGGCATCCTGCGCCTCTGCCATTGCCTGCTGAAAGGCGGGCCAAGTGCCGTAATGCGCCGCCAGCATTCCGGCAGAGGTTTCGCCCACATGCCGGATTCCCAATGCATAGATAAACCGCGCCAGCGGGATCTTGCGCTTTTCGTCAATCGCGACAAACAGGTTTTGCGCCGATTTCTCGCCCCACCCTTCGCGGTTTTTTACTTGTCGGGGCTGGCCGGGGCCAAAGCGGTCTTGCAAGGTGAAAATCTCTTGCGGCGAGGTGATCCAGCCATCGCGCCAAAACGCCTCTATCTGCTTGGGGCCCAGGCCTTCGATGTCAAAGGCCGCGCGGCTGACAAAATTTTTCAACCGCTCTACTGCCTGCGCCGGGCAGATCATGCCGCCCGTGCAGCGGCGCACGGAATCTCCCGGCTCTCGCAGCGCGGGGCTGCCGCATTCGGGGCATGTGTCAGGCATTTGGAAAGGGGTGGCGCTGTCGGGGCGGCGGGCCAGATCAACATCGCGGATTTTCGGAATCACATCGCCCGCGCGATACACTTCCACCCAATCGCCCGCGCGGATATCGCGCCCATCCCGAATGGGCTGGCCACGAGAATCGCGCCCGGCAATGTAATCTTCATTGTGCAATGTGGCGTTAGAGACGACGACGCCGCCCACTGTTACAGGCTTTAGCCGCGCCACAGGGCTAAGCGCACCTGTGCGCCCCACCTGAATATCTATGCCTTCCAGCACTGTCCAGGCGCGTTCGGCGGGAAATTTATGTGCAATCGCCCAGCGCGGGGTTGTTGCGCGCAGGCCAAGCCGGTCTTGCAGGGCCAGATCATCCAGCTTGTAGACCACGCCATCAATATCATAGCCAAGCGTTGCGCGTTCACCCGCGATCTGGGCATAGGTTTCCAGCATCTCTGCCAGCGTGCGGCAGCACCGAAAGCGCGGGTTGGTGGTAAAGCCAAGCTGCGCCAGCCGGGCAATAGCCCCGCTTTGGGTGGGGGCAAGCGGCTCTGACACCTCTCCCCAGGCATAGGCGAAAAAGCGCAAGGGGCGTGCGCGGGTGATTTCGGCATCCAATTGCCGCAAAGATCCGGCAGCGGCATTGCGCGGGTTGGCGAATGTTTTTCCCGCCGCCTGTGCCTGCCGCGCATTCAGCGCGGCGAAATCATCATGGGACATATACACTTCGCCGCGCACTTCCAGCACATCCGGGGCATGCGCCAAAACCTGCGGAATCTCTGTTATGGTGCGGGCATTGGCGGTTACATCTTCACCGGTTTCACCATCCCCGCGCGTCGCGGCATGAATAAGTTTGCCGCCCTCATATCGCAGTGACAGCGAAAGCCCGTCAATCTTTGGCTCTGCGGTGAAGGTCAGGGGCGTATCTTCGGACAGAGACAGAAAGCGCCGGATGCCACTTACGAAATCCGCCACATCCGCATCATCAAACGCGTTTGCCAGCGAAAGCATTCGCTTGGCATGGCTGATTTTGCCAAACCCGTCGGATGGGGCCGCGCCTATCTGTGCGCTGGGGCTGTCGGGGCGGATCAATGCGGGAAACCGCGCCTCAATCCGGGCATTGCGCTGGCGCAGTGCGTCAAATTCCGCATCCGACATGATCGGCGCGTCATCTGCATGATATGCCCTATTCGCCTGCCCCAGTATTTCCGCCAGCCGCGCGAGTTCCGCGCGCGCGGCTGTTTCGTCCAGATCGGAAATGGCGCGCATCTGGTCTGCGCTGTCGATTTGCGTTTTCCCGGCCAAGGCCCTGCCCCTGTATGACCTGTTCATCATAGGCAGAGTGATAGGTCTGTGGGCGCGTCAGGTCTAGCCCCCGGTGCCGCAAATCCGCTCAGGCCGAAATGGCATCGCGCACCAGTTTGCCCGATTCAATGACAGGATCGCGCAAGACATAGCCCCGCCCCCATACCGTATCTATATAGCTGTCGCCGCCAGTCGCTTCGGCCAATTTCTTGCGCAATTTGCAAATAAAGACGTCGATGATCTTCAATTCTGGCTCGTCCATGCCGCCATATAGATGGTTCAGGAACATTTCCTTTGTCAGGGTGGTTCCCTTGCGCAAGCTCAGAAGTTCCAGCATCTGATACTCCTTGCCAGTCAGATGCACTGTGCTGCCCTCAACCTCTACGGTTTTTGCATCCAGATTTACGGCGATCTTGCCCGTGCAGATTACCGATTGCGCATGGCCTTTGCTGCGCCGGATGATTGCATGAATGCGCGCGACAAGTTCCTCTCGATGAAACGGTTTTGTCAGATAATCATCCGCGCCACCGCCAAAGCCGCGCAGCTTGGTATCCGTATCCGAATCACCTGTCAGGATCAGAATAGGAGTATCCACGCGCGCCTGTCTGACTTGACGCAACACGTCCAGCCCCGCCATGTCGGGCAGATTCAGATCAAGAAGCATAAGATCGTAATCGTAGATTTTGCTTAACTCGATCGCATCTTCACCAAGATCAGTGCAATAAACATTGAAATTCGAATGCGTAAGCATCAGTTCGATACTGCGCGAAGTCGTCGGATCATCTTCAACAAGCAAAACCCGCATCAATCTTCTCCTCTATCTCGGTTAACCCATGATTTCGCAAAAAAGTTAATTCTCGGTTACCGAGTGAGATTAAGATAAATTTTCTCTCTATAGTTGTCTATATTTTTGCAACGCGGTCACCTTCAGCGCGTTCGTTCCATGGCGGCTGACGGCTTGCTGCCACAAGTCAAACTCTTCCTCTGAAAGGTCATATCGCGCCAACGCGGCCTCGCGCGTCAGCAAACCCGCATCTACCGCGCGGATGACAATGGCTTTACGGCTTGCAACCCAGCGCCGGGTATCTTTTGGCGGCAGATCGGCAAGTGTCAAAACCGTTCCATCCTGCAATGTTACCGCGCGCGGCCCTTCGATGCGTTTGATATACATGTCGTCGTCCTTCTTCACCCAGTCCCCAAGACTGCAAGAGAGGGTGGCGTGCTGTGATTAATGCAGCGTTTACATCGCGCCGTATGGGGGTTGAGAATAGATAGGATTTTCCTATATTTTGCGAGATCACCGGAGAATCCCATGCCCTATGACCCGCCTCTGAATTCGCTTGGATTTGCCAAGCCCCCCGCCGAGACCCGTGTGGTCGTGGCCATGTCGGGCGGCGTGGACAGCTCGGTTGTGGCAGCGCAATTGGCGCGCGAAGGCTATGACGTGGTGGGCGTGACGCTGCAACTTTATGATCATGGCGCAGCCCTTGCAAAAAAAGGGGCCTGCTGCGCCGGGCGTGACATTCATGATGCGCGCCGTGTGGCCGAGGATATGGGTTTCCCGCATTATGTGCTGGATTACGAATCCCATTTCCGCGAATCCGTGATTGATGAATTCGCAGATGCCTATCTGGCAGGGGCGACCCCTGTGCCCTGCATCCGCTGTAATGAGCGGGTGAAATTCAAGGATCTGCTGGAGACAGCACGCGATCTGGAGGCCGATTGTATGGCCACGGGCCACTACATTCAGCGCAAAATGGGGGTGGCTGGCCCTGAATTGCACCGTGCCGCCGATCCTGTTCGTGACCAAAGCTATTTCCTGTTTTCCACCACGCGCGAACAGCTGGAATTCTTGCGCTTCCCTCTGGGACATCTGGAAACCAAGGCCGAAACCCGCGCGCTGGCCGCTACCCATGGCCTGAGCGTGGCAGACAAGCCCGACAGCCAGGATATCTGTTTTGTGCCTGATGGAAATTATGCCGCTGTCATCCAGAAACTGCGCCCCGGCGCGGCTGATCCCGGTGAGATTGTTGCGCTGGACGGCACTGTTCTGGGGCAGCATCAGGGGGTCATTCATTACACGATTGGCCAGCGCAAGGGGCTTGGTATTGGTGGGCTGAGTGATCCGCTTTATGTGGTGCGGCTTGATCCAGATGCCCGGCGCGTGGTGGTGGGGCCAAAGGCCGCGCTGGCCACGCGCACTGTGCCTGTGCGCGAAATCAACTGGTTGGGCGATACCCCCTTCACGGCAAAGCTGGAGTGGGAGTTGGAGGTCAAATTGCGCTCCACCCGCCCGCCTGCGCCTGCCATTATCCGCCCGTTGTCAGAGACAACGGCGGAAGTGGAATTGCTGACCCCCGAAGAAGGGGTAAGCCCCGGTCAGGCTTGTGTGTTTTATGATCCAGAGAGCAGCCGTGTTTTTGGCGGCGGCTGGATATGGAAGGGCGGCAGCTAGGAAAAGCGCGGCTGTGCCCGTCTTTGCCTTGCGGGCCGGTGGGTGCTCAGGGTAACTGGGCTGAAACTGGGCCTTGGGGGTTCCATGAAACCACTTGTCATGAGCTGTGGCGATCCTGCCGGGATTGGGCCTGAAACAGCGATCGGTGCGCGCTTGGCGCTTGGCCATGCCTTGCCCTTTGTCTGGATTGGTGATCCCGCCCATCTGCCACAGGGCGCATGCTGGCAGGAGGTGGGCGCAGTGGCAGAGGCGGCCACAGTGGCACCAGATGTTATGCCGGTGTTGCGCCACCCCTTCCCGGCCCCGGCACATCCGGGCAGGCCCGACCCCGCCAATGCCGCCGCGGTGATAGAGGTTATCGCGCGCGGTGTGGAACTGGTGCAAACGGGGGCGGCTGCGGGCCTTGTCACCTGCCCCATCAACAAGGCGGCGCTCAAGCAGGGCGCAGGTTTTGCGTTTCCCGGCCATACGGAATATCTGGCATCGCTTGCAGGGGATGTGCCTGTGGTGATGATGCTGGCTTGCCCCGATTTGCGGGTTGTGCCTGTCACCATCCATATCCCGCTATCTGATGTGCCAAAGGCCCTTACCGCCGCGCTATTGGAGCAAACCCTGCGCCTGACAGAGGCCGCGCTGAAACGTGATTTCGGGATTGCACAGCCCCGGCTGGCAGTTGCGGGGCTAAACCCGCATGCGGGCGAAAGTGGCGCGATGGGGCATGAGGAGGCGCAGCTTATCGCCCCGGTGCTGGAACGGTTGCGGGCGCAGGGCATGACGATTGCAGGCCCCTTGCCTGCCGATACCATGTTTCACGCGACAGCACGCGCGCGCTATGATGTGGCAATCTGCATGTATCACGATCAGGCGCTGATCCCCATCAAAACCATCGATTTCGCAGGTGGGGTGAATGTGACACTGGGCTTGCCCTTTATCCGCACATCGCCCGATCACGGCACGGCTTACGATATCGCGGGCAAAGGAATGGCCGATCCCGCATCCCTGATCGCGGCGCTGCGCATGGCGGCACAGATGGCACAGGCGCGCGCATGATAGACAATCTGCCCCCCCTGCGGGATGTCATCCGAACGCATGATCTGCGCGCGAAGAAAAGCTTTGGCCAGAATTTCTTGCTGGATCTGAACCTGACTGCGCGCATTGCCCGCGCGGCAGGGGATTTGCATGGCGCTGATGTTCTGGAAGTTGGCCCCGGCCCCGGTGGGCTGACACGCGGGCTGTTGGCCGAAGGGGCGCGCAAGGTTCTGGCCATCGAAAAGGACACGCGCTGCCTGCCGGCATTGGCCGAGATTGAAGCAGCCTATCCGGGCCGCTTGCAGGTGATTGCAGGTGATGCGCTGACGGTTGATCCGCTGGCGCATATGCAAGCGCCAGTAAAAGTGGTGGCCAATCTGCCCTATAATGTGGGCACAGAACTTCTTATCCGCTGGATGACACCCAACCAATGGCCACCGTTCTGGGACAGTCTGACCCTGATGTTCCAGCGCGAAGTGGCAGAGCGGATCGTCGCGCAGCCCGGCTCCAAAGCCTATGGGCGGCTGGCGCTGATGGTGCAATGGCGCGCAGATGCGCGCATTGTGCTGCATCTGCCGCCAGAGGCTTTTACCCCGCCGCCCAAGGTGAGTTCTGCGGTGGTTCATATCACGCGGCGCGACGCGCCGCGCTTCCCTGCCGATGCGGCAATTTTGGAAAGGGTTGTGGCGGCTGGCTTCAACCAGCGCCGAAAGATGTTGCGCGCCGCGCTGAAAGGGCTGCATCCGCGTATCGAAGATATTCTGCGCGATGCGGGAATCGCGCCTACGGCACGGGCCGAAGAAATCGGGCTTGAAGGCTGGTGCCGGCTGTCAGAGGCCCTGCGCAGCGCGCCCCGCTAAAGCGCTAATTCTTCATCACAGGCATGCGCGGCCTTGGCGTGTAGCGGGCGGCTTCTTCGGCCAGCCATGTGGCGGCGCAGCCATCAATTTCGGCAATCCTGATTTGCATGGCCTCGCGTATGCGGGCAGTGTGGTTCAGCATGATCCGCCGGGCCAATGCTTCGGCACTGCGGCGCGACTGTGCAAATTCTTCCTCGGGCACAAGGCTTGCCAAGGGGCTGCCAAGTTTCAGCAGCGCGTGGTAACTATCCAGCGCGTGATACAGGGCCAGCGTGCAGGCCGGAACATCGCCCGGACACTGGCGCGCACAGGCCCCGCGCAAAGGCAGCGCCAAAGGCGTTTGCTCTAACCAGTTGGCAAGCGGCCCGTCTGTCACAGGCTGGCCCAGCATGCCGCGCACCGGGTGGCCGGGATGCAGGCGATCCACACTTATGGTGTCGGGCAGATGTGGCCCGGCAAGATGCAACAGGCTTGCCGGATACCAGTCTTGCGCGCGAAACGCCTCAGAGAAACCCTTTTCCTGCCGCGCGGCAACAACCAGCAATGTGGCGCGCGCGGCGCGGGCTTCGCCCGCTTTGGCAAATTCCTGGGCAAGGGTCTTGTCTGCGGCAACTGTCCACAGGGCGTTCAGGTTCTGGGCAAGATGTGATCCCTCTGCGGCCGTATGTATCCAGCTGCGCCCCGAAATCCCGCCATCTGCGCGCAAAAGCGCGATGCGCTCTGTGCGCGGCAGGCTGTAAATATAGGGGCCTTGCAAGTGGCCGGATTTGTCTATGATGGCAAGCATTGTCTGGGCGGCAAGATTTTGCACATGCGCCAGTTCCCGAAAGGCGGCCAGGGCCGCCTCTTCTTCTCCCTCCAGCCACTGGGCAAGTGCGGCGCGAAATTCGGGCAAGGCTGCGCCGCTGAGGTCTTGGGCGGCAAGCGGCTGCAGGAAGGGTGCAACCATCAGCAAAACTGCCATGGCCAAGATGTATCGCCAGATGCGCCTCAGATATGTCCGCATTCGCCCCCCATCCATCCGTGGCGTCACTATGCCCGCGCCGGTTCAAGACAGCAAGCCATGCCTGTCATAGCTTCAAACTTAACAAAAAAGCCGCCTCGGAGGCCCGAGGCGGCAGAGTTTCCCGCGTGTCGGCGGGACAGGGAGGAAATGTTGTCAAACACCTGTGCGACATCTGAAAACATGATTCTAAATATGATCTTTGCGGCCTCAAAGCTTTGATCCAAATCAAACAACTTGAAAATCTGTAAACGAAACATGACAATTTTCTCACGTGCTGCGCAGGCGCCGGCATACGCGCCACATGTCGGATCTGGGGAAAGCGCCATGTCAAGAACCGGTTTGACGCCGGTTTGATCTGGCAGTAGGTCAGAACCATCCAGATAGGATAGGCCATGACCCAAAGCATCACGCTGCTCCGCCCCGACGACTGGCATGTGCATTTGCGCGACGGCGCGATGCTGGCTGGAATCGCCCCAGAAAGCGCACGCCATTTTGCCCGCGCCATTATCATGCCCAATCTTGTACCGCCTGTTGTGCGCGGCGCCGATGCGGATAGCTACCGCGCCCGCATTCTGGGCGTTACGGGGCCGGGCTTCACCCCGCTGATGACGCTCTACCTGACCGAAGACACCGATCCGGCAGATGTGGTGGCCGCCCATAAGGCCGGGATCATCACAGCGGTGAAAATGTATCCGGCGGGTGCAACCACCAACTCGGCCTCTGGCGTGCGCGATTTCGACCGCGTGCGCCCGGTGCTGGAGGCCATGGCAGAAGCGGGAATCCCGCTTTTGTGCCACGGCGAAGTGACAGATCACAGCGTGGATATTTTTGATCGTGAGGCTGTGTTCATTGACCGCGTGCTCGATCCCATCCGCCGCGCAACGCCTGCGTTGCGGGTCGTGATGGAACATATCACCACATCCGATGCCGTGGCCTATGTGCGCAGCCAGCCCCAAAACCTGGGCGCGACAATCACAACCCATCATCTGGTGATCAACCGCAACCATATCCTGGTGGGCGGCATCAAGCCGCATTACTACTGCCTGCCGGTGGCCAAGCGCGAAACACACCGCGTGGCGCTGGTGGAGGCGGCCACATCCGGGGATGCGCGGTTTTTTCTGGGCACGGATAGCGCCCCTCATACGGATGATGCCAAAGAAAATGCTTGTGGTTGCGCGGGCTGCTTTACGGCCACCAACACGCTCTCCATTTTGGCGCATGTGTTTGAAGAGGCTGGCGCGCTGGACAAGCTGGAGGGATTCACCTCTCGCAATGGCCCGGAATTCTATCGCCTGCCCGTCAATAGCGGCACAGTGACATTGGAGAAATCCGCCACCCCCATATCCTACCCCGCCAAGATCGAAACAGGCGCTGGCCCTGCCACAGTGTTTGACCCAGGTTTCCCGCTATATTGGCGCGTTTTGTAAGCAAAGGCCCTGCCCCATGATCCCAAGCTCTTTCCCCGATCGCGCCACCGTTGCCCGCATGACCGCACGCATGCTGTTGGATATCAAGGCCGTGCATTTCAATGCGCAAGAGCCGTTTACCTTCGCCAGCGGTCTGAAAGCGCCCACCTATATCGACTGCCGCAAGCTTATCAGCTTTCCGCGCATCCGCTCCAGCCTGATGGATTTCCTGACATGCCGCGTGCTGGAAGATGCCGGGTTTGAGGCCTTTGACAATATCGCGGGCGGAGAAACCGCAGGCATTCCCTTTGCCGCACTTGTGGCAGAACGCATGGCTCTGCCCATGACCTATGTGCGCAAAAAGCCCAAAGGCTATGGCCGCAATGCCCGCATCGAGGGCGTGATGAGCGAAGGTCAGCGGGTACTCTTGGTCGAAGACATGACCACCGATGGCGGCTCAAAACTCAGCTTTGTCGATGCCATCCGCGAGACAGGTGCAGAATGCGGCCATACGGCGGTTATATTCTACTACGGCATATTCCCCGAAACCGAACCGCGGCTGGCCGAACATGGGGTGAAATTGCACTATCTGTGCACATGGTGGGATGTTCTGGCAGAAGCCCGGCGCGGCGGGGATTTCGATACCGAAACTTTGGATTCGGTCGAATCCTTCCTGCGTGCCCCGCGCGACTGGGCCTGATTGCATAAAGCAGATCAAAAAACGCGCCGGAGGCTTTCCGGCGCGTTTTTTCATTTTCAAGGCCAATGCTGGCTTATGTGTTCATCTCAAAGCCCAGATGCTTTGCGACGGTGAAAATATCCTTATCCCCCCGCCCGCACATATTCATGATCAGCAAGTGATCCTTGGGCAGGTTTGGCGCGATTTTCAGCACATGGGCCAGCGCATGGCTGGGTTCCAGCGCAGGGATGATCCCTTCGAGCGCGCAGCATGTCTGGAATGCGGCCAAAGCCTCATCATCTGTGATGGAAACATATTGCGCGCGCCCCACATCTTTCAGCCAGGCGTGCTCGGGGCCAATACCGGGATAATCAAGGCCCGCAGAGATGGAGTGTCCTTCCAATATCTGACCATCCTCATCTTGCAACAGATAGGTGCGATTGCCATGCAGCACGCCGGGGCGCCCGCCTGTCAGGCTGGCGCAATGCTCCATCCGTGCATCCACGCCGCGCCCTCCGGCCTCTACCCCGATGATATTCACATCCTTGTCATCCAGAAACGGGAAAAACAGCCCCATTGCATTTGATCCGCCACCGATTGCAGCAATGATCGTATCGGGCAGGCGGCCTTCGCGTTCCAGTATCTGCGCGCGCGCTTCCTTGCCGATGATAGATTGGAAATCGCGCACCATGGCGGGGTAAGGGTGTGGGCCTGCAACTGTGCCAATGCAATAGAAGGTGTCGCGCACATTTGTTACCCAATCGCGCAAGGCGTCATTCATCGCATCTTTCAGCGTGCCCCGGCCAGAGCGTACGGGCACCACCTCTGCTCCCAACAGCTTCATACGAAACACATTGGGTGCCTGGCGTTCCACATCATGCGCGCCCATATAGACCACGCATTTCAACCCGAAACGCGCGCAAACCGTGGCCGTTGCCACACCATGCTGGCCCGCCCCGGTTTCTGCGATAATCCGGGTTTTGCCCATCCGCATGGCCAGCAAGATCTGGCCCAGAACATTGTTGATCTTATGCGCGCCGGTATGGTTCAACTCATCGCGCTTGAGGTAAATCTTGGCCCCGCCACAATGCTCTGTCAGACGTTCGGCAAAATACATGGGCGAGGGTCGGCCCACATAATGTGTCCAAAGGTCATCCATCTGCGCCCAGAAACTCGCATCGGTTTTGGCATGTTCATATTCCGCTTCCAGCGCCAAAATCAGCGGCATCAGCGTTTCCGAAACAAACCGCCCGCCGTAAATGCCAAAGCGGCCCTGTTCATCCGGGCCTGTCATGAAGGAATTGATCAGATCATCTGGCATTTCCGCTGTCCTTTATGTGTCCGTCGTTCTGGCTTTGGCCATGTCCTAGCGCTCTGACAGCGTCCAGACAAGGGAATTGCGCGTGGTATGACCGGGAACGGGCCACAGCAGCAATCGTGGCCATGCCCTAGCGTTCCAGAATCAACCGGTCGCCCTCGATTGCGATCCGGGCATAGCGGCGCAGATAGCCCATCCCCAGAAGCGAGACATCCAACTCCCCCTCATTGACGAAAGCGGGCACATTCGCATCGCGGATTTCAAGGCCCGCATGCGCCAGAACAACCTCATCCAGCGTAACGCGAGCCAGCCCCACTTCGCCATTGGCCGTGCGGGCCCGGCCCAGATATGGCAGGCTTTGCGGATCAAACCCCACCCGCGCGGCATCGTCCTGCGAAAGCACCAGATCAGAGGCACCAGTATCAAGAATAAAACTCACCGGCGTCCCATTCACCTGCAAATCCAGATTGAAATGCCCGTTGCGCCCTGCCCGCAGCACGATTGCGCCCGTGCCAGAGACAGTGATACTGTCGTCGCGGGTGATATCTTGCCATAGGCCATAGCCAGCAGCGACCCCTACAAAAATCAACCCCCACAGCACCAGATGGCGCAGGCTTTGGCCTATGCCCTGGCTGCGCGCGACCAGAAAATAGCTGATCAACACTGTGCCCCAGACACCCAGATACACCAGCCGCATTACCTGATCGGAATCCATCAACAGCCCCGTTGTTCCATAGTGCCTATGTGGTGCGGGTTTGGGGCAATGTCATCTGCCCTCACGTTTCCGTGACATCATAATCATATATCCAGCCAAATTGGCGCAACGGCGCATTTGGGGCAATCCTGCCCGATACCCGCAGGGCCAGATGCGCGATTTGCGCCAATGGCGTGCGCAAATGATAATTGCGTGCATTCTTGGTGGCCGCAGCAACCACGCGGGCAACGCGGGCGTGGCGAGCCATTTGGTAGCGCGCCAAACCCTCTGAAATATTGGCCGCCTTTTCCAGACTGCGCACCAGCGCGAATGCGTCCTCCAGCGCCATATTTGCGCCCTGCGCCATGAACGGAAGCGTTGGATGCGCGGCATCCCCCAGGATTGCGGCATGTCCGGCCTGCCAGCACGGGGCAACGGGATGGCGGAACAACCCCCAAAGCCAGAGTTTTTCAACCTGCGCCAACCAGCCCGGCACAGGGCCGCCAAATCCCGCAAAAGCGTGGCGCAAATGCGCGGGGTTGTCTGGGTGGTTCCAACCTTCTTGCGCCCAAGCGCGGCGCTCTTCCACCGCCACGATATTGCGCAACGCGCCACCGCGCAGCGGATAGCTGACAAGGTGCCGCCCCGGCCCCATGAAAACCTCTGCCTCGAATGGGGCATCGGGCGCGCAAGGGATCAGCGCGCGCCATGCAACCTGGCCTGTAAAAAAAGGGGCATCGGGCGCCGTTGGGTTCAGGGTTTTGCGCAAGACCGAATGCAACCCATCCGCGCCCAGCACCAGATCGGCGTCAATACGCTCCCCCCCGGCCAAGGTAACGTTCGGGCGCGGCCCTTCTGGGGCAATCCGGGTGACTTGCGCCACAAAGCGCGTCTTCACACCGACCGCCGCGCGTTCCAGAAGCGAGATGACATCAGCGCGGTGGATCAGATGAAAGCCGGGGCCATTCCCTGGAAGGGAAAGGCGCAAGACCTCGCGCGCGCCCTGCCCCTCGCGCAGCACAACGGCGCGGCTGCGCAGCGCAGTTTGCGCAAGCCCCTCCCCCTGCCCCAAAGCTGCAAGAACGCGCGCCCCATTGGGGCTGATCTGAAGGCCCGCGCCCACTTCCAGAAATCCGCCTGCCTGCTCCAGCAAGGTAACATTGGCCCCGCGCTGCACCAGCGCTGCGGCTGCGGCCAAACCGGCAACGCCACCGCCCACCACCACGACATCCAGCCCAGACAGCAGCATTTACACCCCTATATGAAAAAAACACCGGGTCGCAAAAAGCGCCCGGTGTCCCAATGTCAATTCCGGTCGCGCCGCTCTGTTAATCGTCGCGATGCACACGCTCATTGCGCTCATGGGCCTCTTGGGCCTGCAAGGTCATCGTGGCAATCGGGCGTGCATCCAACCGCTTGAGCGAGATACGTTCGCCCGTAGCCTCGCAATAGCCAAATTCCCCGTTCTCGATGCGGCGCAATGCGGCATCAATCTTGGAAATCAGCTTGCGCTGGCGGTCACGGGTGCGCAGTTCCAGAGCGCGATCCGTTTCTTCTGACGCGCGATCTGCAACATCTGGAATATTGCGGCTGGAATTTGCCAATTCTGCCAAAGTTTCCTGACTGCCCTTCAGAATATCTTCTTTCCAGACAATCAGCTTGCGGCGGAAATATTCCAGCTGGCGATCATTCATGAAAGGCTCGTCTTCGGCGGGCCGATAATCTTCCGGAAGGAAAACTTCTGGTTTCATTCCCCGCTCCTGTCTTCCCGCCGGATCATAAGTGTTGAGGTTGCTCATCGCGATTCACCTATATCCCGCACTGTTGGGGGCGAGATAGCGGATGCTCCCGGAATTGTCACGCCTTTTCACACAGCGCTTTTTGCACAATCGCATTCGCAGATGCGCACTCACCTTGTCGTGCGGCAAATGGCAAGCTAGGTTGCGTCAGACAGGGGCCTTCGGCTGGCCCATCCCATCCAGAACAGGGCCAGACATGCGTTTCACCTCGACAGCGCGGTATATTGCCAGCGATGATCTGCAAGTTGCGGTAAATGCGGCTGTAACATTGCAGCGCCCGCTGCTGGTGAAGGGTGAACCGGGCACCGGAAAAACCGAACTTGCGATACAGATTGCACAGTCTCTGGGCCTACCGATGATCGAATGGTCTATCAAATCCACCACCCGCGCGCAGCAAGGGCTATATGAATATGACGCCGTGTCGCGCCTGCGTGACAGCCAGTTGGGCGATGCGCGGGTGGAAGAGGTGCGCAATTACATCCGCAAGGGCAAGCTTTGGCAGGCATTTGAAGCCACAGAGCGGGTTGTCTTGCTGATAGACGAGATTGACAAGGCAGATATAGAATTCCCCAATGACCTGTTACAAGAACTTGATAAAATGGAATTTTTCGTCTATGAAACGGGCGAGACAATCCGGGCGAAGCACCGACCGATCGTGATCATCACGTCCAATAACGAGAAAGACTTGCCTGACGCCTTTTTGCGGCGTTGCTTTTTTCATTACATCCGTTTTCCAGATCCTGAAACGCTGAAAGCGATTGTGGAAGTGCATTTTCCGGGGATCAAACCTGCACTTCTGACAGCCGCGCTTACCCAGTTTTACGAATTGCGCGAAACGCCGGGGCTGAAGAAAAAGCCATCTACCTCGGAAGTGCTGGATTGGTTGAAACTGCTTCTGGCCGAGGATCTCTCGCCCGAAGATCTGCGCCGCGGGGGGGCTGATGCCCTGCCCAAACTGCATGGCGCGCTGTTGAAGAATGAGCAAGATGTTCATCTGTTCGAGAGGCTGGCCTTCATGGCGCGGCGTCAAGGGCGCTGAGGAGGGGAAACATGGCCATTGAGATTCGCCCCATCACGCGCGCTGACAAAGCCCGTTGGGCAGAGCTTTGGCAAGGCTATCTGGCCTATTATGAAACTAGCTTGCCACCCGAAGTCTATGACGCAACTTTTGAGTCGTTTTTCGTGGGAACGTCCCAAAACCCGCGTTGTCTTTTGGCAGAAAGTGACGGGCAGGTGTTGGGTTTGGTGCACTATTTTTTTCATGCCCATTGCTGGCATCCCGAAGGCGTATGCTACCTGCAAGACTTGTTTACAGACAGCGCAGCGCGGGGAAAAGGTGTTGGCCGCGCGCTGATACAGGCCGTCTACCATGCGGCCGATGCACATGGGGTTTCCAATGTCTATTGGACAACGCAAAACTTCAATCACACCGCCCGCGCGCTGTATGACAAGATCGGGCAGCTGACACCTTTCATAAAATATGTGCGCCCCGCATGAGAGCCGCGTTTGCCTTTGCAGCCCTTCTGGCTCTCGCCGCTTGCGGCGCCCCTGCCCCGCGCGAAACGCCTGCGCCGCTGGATGCACAGACACGCGCTATCAGTTCCGCCGCGCTCTTCGGCCCGCCCCGGCCCTTCGCGCCAGAGCGCAGCAATGCCCAAATCGCTCAAGATATCCTGGAGCTGGGCTTCCGGTTGGAATCGGGACGCATGTTGCCATTCTTCTCGCGCTTTGAGGGGCCAGTGTCTGTCCGGCTTGCAGGGCAGATTCCGCCTTTGGCCGGGCAAGAGACAGACCGCCTTTTGGCACGGCTGCGCAATGAAGCGGGCCTTGAAATCCGCCGCGTGGCCCAAGGGCCGGCCCAGATTGTCGTGGAATTTGTCCCCCGCGCCACCATGCGGCGCTTGGTTCCCGAAGCGGCATGCTTTGTGTTGCCAAATGTTGCAAGCTGGGATGCCTTTCGCGCAGCACCGCGTGCGCGCAGCCTGGATTGGGCAGAAATCCGGCGCCGCGAGCGCGCGCTTGTGATCGCGCCTGCTGATACAACCATGCAAGAGATGCGCGATTGCCTGCATGAAGAACTGGCACAGGCCCTGGGGCCGCTCAACGATCTGTACCGCATTGGCGAGACAGTCTGGAATGACGACAACTTTCAGACAGCACTGACTGGCTTTGACATGCTGGTGCTGCGCGTCTGGAACCACCCGGAACTTCGCCCCGGCATGAGCCGTGGCGAAGTGGCCGCGCGCCTGCCTGCAATTCTTGCACAGCTGAATCCGCGCGGCGCCCGCACAACTGTGCCCCTTGATCCGATCCCGACACCCCGGAATTGGACAGAGTCCATCGAAGGCGCTTTGGGTGCTGCCAACCGGCGGCAGAGTTTTGATCTGGCCCAAAGGGCTGTGCGGATTGCGATACAGGAACGGTGGCAAGATGAACGCCTGGCCTTCAGCCTGTTTCTGGCAGCACGCTACGCCCCCTCTTCGGCTGGAGAGCAGGCTTTGGAGGCGCTTTTGACGGCTGGCGCCATTTATGCCGCTCGCCCCGGCGGTGCTGTCCCGCGGGCGCATGTTGATCTGCATCTTGCCGCGCAGGCATTGGCGGCAGGACAGGTGGATATTGTGCTGCGCCTGACAGAATCCGCAATGCCTGCGGCGCGCCGCTCGGAGAATGGGGCATTGCTGTCTTCGCTGATGCTGATACGCGCCGAAGCTTTGGCCGCGCAAGGCCAGATCGCGCAGGCCGAAGCCTTGCGCCGCGAGGCACAGCCCTATGCGATTTTCGGTTTTGGCTCCTTGCGGGCCGCAGAGGACAGGCGCGCGGAGATTGCCGCGCTGAGCCGATAAAAACAGGAGAGTTTGTCAAGATGATCGTTATTTTTGGGCTTGTGGCTGGGGCAGTCTGGGCCGCGCAATCCGCCCGCAAACGCGGTGGCAACCGCAAGGATATTGCCCAATATGCGGCTGTGGGTGCCATTTTGGGGGGGCTTGTGGGCCTGTTTGTCACGATCGGCGTGGAAAAGCTGCTGTAGCCCATGTTCCTGCCCTTTTTCCAAACCCTGAAAGACAACGGCGTGCCGGTTACGCTGCGCGAATTTCTGGGGTTTCTGGAGGCCGTGCAGGCAGGGCTGGTCACTTATGATCTGGATGGCTTCTACTACCTCGCCCGCACCGCGATGGTAAAGGATGAACGCCATCTGGATCGGTTCGACCGCGCCTTTGCGGCCAGTTTCCAAGGGTTGGAAGCGATCAGCGCGGCGCAGGTGCTGGACGCGATAGACCTGCCCCGCGACTGGCTGGAGAAAATGGCCGAAAAGCATCTTAGCGCTGAAGAAAGGGCAGAAGTTGCGGCCCTTGGTGGGTTTGACAAATTGATGGAGGCCTTCCGCCAGCGGCTGCAAGAGCAGCAAACCCGCCATCAGGGGGGCAATAAATGGATTGGCACGGCCGGAACATCGGCTTTCGGGGCCTATGGCTATAATCCCGAAGGGGTGCGGATCGGGCAAGACGGCTCTCGCCATCGGCGCGCCGTCAAAGTCTGGGACAAGCGCGAATTCCGCAATCTGGATGATAGGGTGGAACTGGGCACGCGCACCATCAAACTGGCGCTGAAACGCCTGCGCAAATGGGCCCGCGACGGGGCCATGCACGAACTGGATCTTGATGGCACGATCCGCGCCACCGCAGAGCATGGCTATCTGGATATCCAGACACGGCCAGAGCGCAGAAACGCCGTTAAGGTTCTGCTTTTGCTGGATATCGGCGGCTCTATGGATGATCATGTGCGCGCGGTGGAAGAGCTGTTCAGCGCCGCCAAAGCTGAATTCAAGCATCTGGAACATTATTATTTCCACAATTGCCTGTATGAATTTGTTTGGCGCGACAATGCGCGCCGCTGGAATGAACGCCTGCCAAGCTGGGATATGCTGCGCAGCTATGGCAGTGACTGGAAATGTATCTTTGTGGGGGATGCTGCAATGTCACCCTATGAAATCATATCGCCCGGCGGTGCGAATGAGCATTGGAACGCAGAGGCGGGCGAAATCTGGCTGCACCGCGCGCGGGCACAATGGCCAGACCACATCTGGATCAATCCGACACCTGCGCAGAATTGGCCGCATATACAGTCGGTTGGTATGATCTCAGAGATTTTTGAAGGGCGCATGGTGCCAATGACCCTTGCAGGCATCTCACAGGGGATAAAGCTTCTGTCACGCTAACGTCGCTTGATAACCTAAAGCGTTATAAGCGAAAAAATGCCGACCTGTTTGCAATCCCAGGTGCGCCCCCATAGGTCTGCCTCAAGCATGGGCGCAATCCCATGCGCTTGATACAGGAGAGACTTATGAAACTGAACCGCCTTCTGAGCACGACATTGCTTGCCGCAACCTTGGCAACCGCGCCGCTGCTGGCCCCCCAAGCCATGGCGCAAGACGCCGAGATGGGGGCAGAAATTGCCGCGCAGGATGGCAAGATTGATGCCTTTATCGCAGCCGCGCTTGCTGTGTCTGAAACACGGGCACGCTATATCGCGCAGCTGGAAACGGTGACAGATGAAGCCGCGCAAATGGAAATCATTCAGGAAGCGGATGCAGCAATTCTGAATGTGGTGGATGCAACGCCAGATATCAGCATTGATGAATATATCGCCATTGGCGAAGCGGCGGCCGCCGATCCCGATCTGGCCGCGCGCATTGATGCGCGCTTTGCCGAAGCTTTTGCAGAGTAACTGCCGGGTTGCACCGGGGCCAAGCTGGCCCCGGTGTGTCTTTTAACGCGCGATCGTGACGCGTTCCATGCGGTCGGGTGTGCCGATGACGGCGCCATTGCCGCCTGTGCCGCGCTTGATGGCATCCAGCACATCATAGCCCTCAATCATCTGCCCCACGACAGTATATTGCCCATCCAGATGGGGCGCGGGGGCAAACATGATGAAAAACTGGCTATTGGCGCTATTGGGGTTTTGTGATCGCGCCATGCCCACCACCCCGCGCTCGAAGGATTGCGCGCTAAATTCCGCTGGCAGATCGGGCAGATCGGATCCGCCGGTGCCCCAGCGGCGGGGATCACCTGTTTCCGTGCCATTGGCCACATCGCCAGTCTGGGCCATGAAGCCATCTATCACGCGGTGAAACACCACCCCGTCATAATCGCCACGCTCTGCCAAGGTGACAATGCGCTCCACATGCTGCGGGGCCAGATCATCGCGCAAGGCAATGCGTATTTCGCCAGTGGCCTCGCCGGCAACCTCTATCACCATGACAGGGCCAGAATGGCCCTCTGGCACGGCAGTATCGGCGTTTACACTCATCAGGTTCAGCCAGCTTGCCCCCAGAATACCCAGACCAAGCGCAAACAATCCCCCGAAGATCAGCTTGTCACGCATCTGCAGCCACCTTGACGCTTAGCATCTTGTCGGGGTTTGCAGGCGGCTCGCCACGGGTAATGGCATCCACATGTTCCATCCCTGCAATCACACGGCCATAGACGGTGTATTGACGGTTGAGGAAATGATTGTCGCTGAAATTGATGAAAAACTGGCTGTTGGCGCTATCCGGATTTGCGGAACGCGCCGCGCCCAGTGTTCCACGATCATGCGGGACACCCGAAAATTCGGCTTTCAGATTGGGCAGGTCAGACCCGCCTGTGCCCGCCCGGCCGGGATTGTAGTTGTTTTCGGTGTTGCCATTGGCCACATCGCCTGTCTGGGCCATGAAGCCATCAATCACGCGGTGAAACACAACATTGTCATAGGCACCCGCGCGGGCAAGTTCCTTCATGCGCGCGCAATGGCCCGGTGCGATATCGGGCAGCAGTTCAATGATGACTGTGCCGCCTTTCAGTTCCATCAGGATCGTGTTTTCCGGGTCTTTGATCTCGGCCATCTATGGCACTCCTTGTTTTGGTCTGGTCGCACCCTACTGCGCCAAACCTGTCAGGAAAACCCCCCTCACACGGTTGCAACCATTGACCACACCCCCCCTTTCACGCCACATAGCGCGAAAGTGAGAATGGGAGTTCCGGGTCATGGCCTTCAAAACCCTTGATGATATGGATTTCGCAGGCAAAACCGCGTTGGTGCGGGTGGATATCAATGTGCCAATCGAAAATGGCGTGGTGAGCGATACCACCCGAATCGGGCGGATTGTGCCGACCATTCGCCATATCGCCGATGCCGGGGGAAAAGTGGTGCTTTTGGCGCATTTTGGCCGCCCGAAGGGCAAGCCGAATGCGGATATGTCGCTTGCGCTGGTGCGCCCGGCGCTGGAAGAGGCACTTGGCCAGCCTGTCGCCTTTGCCGAATCCTGCATTGGCGGGCCTGCAAAGCGTGTGGTCTCTGACATGCGGGCAGGAGATGTGGCGCTCTTGGAAAACACCCGCTTTCACGAGGGCGAGGAAAAGAATGACAAGCTGCTTGCCGCCTCCATGGCGGCTTTGGGCGATATCTATGTGAATGATGCGTTTTCTGCCGCCCATCGCGCCCATGCCTCGACCGAAGGTTTGGCGCATTTGCTGCCAGCTTGTGCCGGGCGCTTGATGGCGGCAGAGTTGCAGGCGCTGGAGGCAGCGCTTGGCAACCCCGCCCGCCCTGTGGCGGCGGTTGTGGGGGGGGCGAAGGTTTCCACCAAGCTGGATTTATTGTCCAACCTGATTACGAAAGTGGATCACCTGATCATTGGCGGGGGCATGGCAAATACATTTCTGGCCGCGCAGGGAATAGAGATTGGCATATCCCTTGCAGAGCGCGAGATGACCGACACCGCGCGCGATATCATGGCGCGCGCGGCAGATGCAGGCTGCACCCTGCATTTGCCAAGCGATATCGTTGTGGCGCGCGAATTTGCCGCCAATGCCGCACATGAAGTCGTCCCTGCAAGCGCCTGCCCCGCAGATGCCATGATCCTTGATGCCGGGCCAGACACTGTGGCCGCGATTGCGCAGGTTTTTAGCACCTGTAAAACGCTGGTCTGGAATGGCCCGCTGGGCGCGTTTGAACTTACCCCATTTGACGCCGCCACCAATGCCGCCGCACAAGACGCCGCGCGCCTGACAAAAGAAGGGCATCTTATCTCTGTTGCTGGCGGGGGGGATACGGTTTCTGCCCTCAACCGCGCCGGGGTGGGCGAAGATTTCACCTATATTTCCACGGCCGGGGGCGCTTTTCTGGAATGGATGGAAGGCAAAACCCTGCCCGGTGTTGCCGCGCTAGAGAAAGAGTAAAGACCTATGGACATTCTGATCTGGATCGGGGCTGCGATTTCGCTGGCGGGTGTGTTGGGCTTGGGCTGGTGCATCCTTTATGTGTTGAAACTGCGCCGCCTGACTTTGGATGACACAGAGATGCGCGCGCGCATGCAGCGCGCGGTGATGATCAATTTCGCCGCACTTGCCGTTTCAACCCTTGGGCTGATGATGGTGGTTATCGGGATTTTCCTGAAATAACGCCCTAAACTTCTACTTTCATAAGCTGGGGCAAATGTGCCATACTATGCGAAATCGCGCCCTCAGAATGGCGCATAAAGACAGGCAAGGCAGATGAAGCGCAGCTCTCCGGCAATAGGGCCACTCTTTTACTTTGGAACTGCGGTTGTCTTGGGGCTGTATTTCACCTTCGCTGCGGTGCAAGGCGCGTTTGGCCTGTTCAACCGGGTGCAGGTGGAAGCTGAAAGCGATCTGCTGCGCGCACAGCGTGACAGCCTGAAGCTGGAGCTGGCAGAGGTCACCAACCGCACGCGCCGCTTATCGGATGATTTTTTGGATCTGGATCTGCTGGACGAGCGTGCGCGTGATGTGCTTGGGCTTGCCCGGCCTGATGATATCATCATTCGCTGAAACGGCCCTGCGCCGGGCGATCAGACGTCATAGCCTTCCACAATAACCAGATCGGCAAAGGAAAAAGGCTCTCGCAAGGCTTTGGCCGCTTGATATTCGGCGCTGTCATAGCAGGCGCGGGCCGTGGCGAGATCAGGAAATTCTATCACCACAGTGCGAGCACGGCTTTTGCCTTCCAATTGCTCTTGCGCGCCCCCGCGAACGATGAATTTTGCACCAAATTTGTCAAAAGCAGCTTTGTTGGCGCTAATATAGGCGGCATAGCCCTCAACATCTTTGACATCAACATGAGCCACCCAGTAAGCTTTGGACATGTTCTTCGCCTTTTGGTTGTGTCATATGCCATCGCGATCCATCGCTTGGCGCAAACCCTGTGTCAATTAACTGTTACCCACCCCGCGGTATGATTGACCATCTGGCAAAGACCTTACACTAGGTAAACTGGTGGTGCCGAACGATAATCATACTGGGAGGAAAGACAATGTTTGACCCGATTTCGCTATGGATGCAAGGCACTGTTTTCTGGATGAAGATGTTCAAACAACAGCACGAAACCTATATCCGCATGCTGGGTGCCTTCGCCGAAAAACTGCCGCAGGAAAACGCTGCCGCCTTGGCGCGCGAAGCCGAAGCCGTGAAGGCCACATTGAAGGCGGCAAACAAGCCTGCCAAACCGGCGGTCGTGAAAGCAAAAACCGAACCTGCCGTCGTTACGGCATAAGGGCTGCTCAGCGCGCCAGATCGCGCAATATGGGACAATCGGGCCGATTATCGCCCATGCAGGCGTCTATCAGATCTGCCAAAGTGGCGCGCATTTGGTGCAGTTCTTCCAATTGCGCGTCAATCCGGGCCAGATGCTCGCGTGCCAAAGATTTCACATCGGCACTGGCGCGGGTTTCATCTTGGTACAGGTGCAGCAATTGCCGACATTCCTGCACCGAAAAGCCAAGCGCGCGGGCGCGGCGCAAAAACGCCAGCCTGTGCAGATCGTTTTCAGAGAAAACACGGTAGCCATTCGCCTCGCGCTTTGGGGTGATCAATCCGATCTCCTCGTAGAAGCGGATGGTTTTGGGTGGCAGCCCTGCCCGTTTGCCGACTTCGGAAATATTCATGAGGCATTCCCTTTCAGCTTGTCCGGCGCGATATAGCGCAGCCGCAATGCGTTTGACAGCACACAGACCGAACTGAGCGCCATCGCCCCGGCTGCAAGCATGGGCGACAGCAACAGCCCGAAGGCCGGATATAGCAGCCCCGCCGCCACTGGAATAAGCGCCGTGTTATAGGCAAAGGCCCAGAACAGATTTTGCCGGATATTGCCCATTGTCCGGCTGGATACCGAAAGCGCGGTCAGCACCGCTTCTGGGGCGCCAGACATCAGCACCACATCGGCGGTTTCCATGGCGATATCGGTGCCCGTGCCAAGGGCGATGCCCACATCGGCCTCGGCCAGCGCGGGCGCATCATTGATCCCGTCACCCACAAATGCCAAAACCTGTGCGCCATTCTCGCGCAGCTTTGCCAGCGCCTCTACCTTGCCTTTCGGCATGACCTCGGCCACGATCTCGTCAATGCCCAGATCGCGGCCTACGGCATGGGCGGCGGCGCGCGCATCGCCCGAAATCATGACCACGCGCAAGCCGCGCGCTTTCAGCGCAGAAATCAGCGCCTTTGCGCCGGGTTTGGGCCGATCAGCCACCGCGATCAGCGCTACCAAGGCGCCATCCACGGCCAGATACAAAGGGCTGCGCCCTTGCTCTGCCAGCGCCTCTGCCTGCGCGGCCAGGGGCGCTGTATCAACCCCTTCCTGCGCCATCAGACGCGCCGCACCCAGGATCACGCGCGCGCCCTCCACATTGCCACGCACACCCAAACCCGTCAGGGATTTGAAACCGCTCACCTGCGGCAATGCCAAGCCCTGCGTTTCAGCCTCGGCCAATATCGCGCGCCCGATGGGATGCTCGCTATCTTTCTCCAGCGCGGCGGCCAGTGGCAATGCGGCGTCTTTCTGCCAGCCCGGCACAGTTTGCAGATCCGTCAGCATGGGGCGGCCCTCTGTGAGGGTGCCTGTCTTGTCAAAGGCGATGGTATCCACCTTGTCCAGCAGTTGCAGCGCGGTTCCTTTGCGAAACAACACCCCCAGTTCTGCCCCGCGCCCTGTGCCCACCATGACAGAGGTGGGCGTGGCCAGCCCCATGGCACAGGGGCAGGCAATAATCAGAACCGAGACCCCCGCAATCAGCGCGAAACTCAGATCAGGGCCAAAGGCCAGCCAGATCAGCACTGTCAGCACCGCCACCCCGATCACAACAGGGACAAAAACGGCTGTTACCCGATCCACCAGCGCCTGAACCGGCAGCTTTGCGCCCTGCGCGCTTTCCACCATACGGATGATCTGCGACAAGACCGTTTCCGCCCCGGTGCGCGTGACCTCCATTTGCAGCGCCCCTGCCCCATTGACAGTGCCGCCAATCAGCATGTCGCCGGGCTGTTTGGTGGCGGGGATCGGCTCTCCGGTGATCATGCTCTCATCCAGAATCGCATTGTCAGAGATCAGCACACCATCGGCAGGCACACGCTCGCCGGGGCGCATATGCACGATATCGCCCCCCTGCAAATCGCTGATGGCGATTTCCACCACCTCGCCCGCCCGCATCACCCGCGCTGTGCGCGGCTGCAACCCCACAAGCCGCGCGATAGCCGCACCCGTGCGCCCTTTGGCCCGTGCCTCCAGCCAGCGCCCCAGAAGGATGAGGGTGACAATCACCGCCGCGGCCTCGAAATACACCGCGCGCGCCGTGGCAGGCAGCAGCGATGGCGCGAAGGTGGCCAGCGTGGAATAGGCCCATGCCGCCAGCGTGCCAATGGCGACAAGGCTGTTCATATCAGGTGCGCCGCGCATCAGCGCAGGCAACCCGACCGTATAAAAGCGCCGCCCCGGCCCGATCAGAACAAGGGTGGTTAGCAAAAACTGCGCCAGCCAAAGTGCTTGCATGCCAACAAGGTCATGCAACCAGTGATGAAAGGCAGGCACGGCATGCCCGCCCATTTCCAAAATGAAAACAGGCAATGTCAGGGCGGCTGCGGCAATCAGATTGCCGCGTATTGCCCGCGCCTCCGTTTCATGGCGGCTTTGGGGGTCTTCTGGCGGGCTGTCTGCGCCCAGAACCTGCGCCGGATAGCCAAGCCGGGTTGTCGCGGCAATCAGCGCGGCTGCATCGCCCTGCCCGGCCAGATGCTCCACCTGCGCGCGCCCGGTGGCAAGGTTCACATCCGCCCGCAAAACGCCCGGAACCGCATGAAGCGCTGTTTCCACCCTGTTTACGCAAGAGGCGCAGGTCATGCCCTCCAAGGCCAGCTCTATCTGGGCCACGCGCAACGGATAGCCTGCGCGCTGCATGCTTTGGCGCAATGCGGCCATATCCAGATCAGGGCTTGCCTGCAAAACCGCCTCGCTGGTGGCAAGGTTTACCGCAGGCTCTGTCACGCCCGGCACAGTGGCCAAGGCGGCCTCGGCCCGGCGCACACAACCCGCACAGCTCAGATTGCCGATTGGCAAGCGCACTTCCGTGGCGGATTTGGCTGCAGGGGTTTTGACAGGCGGCATCATGGTATTCACGCGGTGTTATCCCTTTATGGACAGATTACCCCCTAGATGGGGGTTCCATCTTGTGGAAGGTCAAGGGGTAAATATAAACACCGTCAAAGGTCACGACCCGAAAGAGCTTTGGCGCAAGCCGAGAAACCTGCGATATGGCAGATACCACAAGCCCGGATAATGCGGTCTATATATCAAACTTCAGCTGATCGGGGTGGGCCTGTTTGCGCTTTGCCACGCGCATAGCCCCGGCAGAGGCGCGATCCGTGTTTGATGCGCGCGATCCATGCTTGAACGCCACTGCCCGCGCCACATCCCGAAACCCCGCAGATTTGCGCAAACCCCAGATGGCATCACGCGCCGCCGCCCCGGCTTGGGCCAGATCAACAATCGGGGCGGGATAGCGGGCTTGCAGCGCCTTCGCCCCCGCGCCCCATGCCCAGGGCGTGTGCAGATAGGGGCCGGGCACATGTTGCAATTCTGGCAGCCATTTGCGGATAAACTGGCCATCGGGGTCTTGGTCATACCCTTGTTTTACGGGGTTATACATGCGGATTGTATTGATCCCGGTTGTCCCCGATTGCATCTGCACCTGCGGCCAATGGATGCCCGGCTCGTAATCCGTGAACAGCCGCGCAAGGATTGGGCCAGTGGCGCGCCAATCCAACCACAGGTGGTAGCTGGCAAAAGACATCAGCATTGCGCGCATGCGGAAATTCAGCCAGCCCGTGGCGCGCAGATAGCGCATGCAGGCATCGACAAAGGGCACCCCTGTTTCCCCCATTTCCCAAGCGCACAAACGGGCGCTGTCACTCTCGCGCGGGCGCAGGGTTTCATGGGCAGGGTGCAGGCAGCGCCATTCCAGCGCGGGTTCATCTTCCAGCTTTTGGATGAAATGATCGCGCCATGCCAGACGCTTGGCGAAACTGTTCAGCGCGGCCCCCCAATCTGGCGCGCCGGGATGGTCGGCGCGTGCGGCCGCGCGGGCCTGTTCCACTTGCCGAACAGATACAACCCCAAGCGCCAGATAGGGAGAGAGGCGCGAACAGGCCCGCTCTGCCGTAAGTGGCGAAGACATGGCCACCCGGTAGCGCGCGCCCCGTGTTGCAAGAAAGCTGTCCAAAGCCTGAAGGGCCGCGCGCCTATGCCCTGTCTGCCGATGGGGGCAAGGATCGGGGGCCATGCGAAAGGCGCGGGCATCGGGCAAATGTTCCAGCCCGGAAATTTCGCGCGCCAGTGGCGCAAGCGCCTCTGGCGCAGGCACAAGGGGCTGGCGCATGAAGCGGTTGCGCTGGCCCTGCCAGCCGTCACGGCTTTCCAGCCGCCGCACGACCCCCGATTGCGGCAGTTCCTGCCAATCAATCCCATTTGCCCGCGCCCAAGCGCCCACGCGCCTGTCGCGCGCATAAGTCCAGCCATTGCCGGTTTCCTCATGGCTTATCATGCGCGTAATGCGATGGGCCTTGCACAGGCGCGCCAGTTCTTCCACGGCCTCACCCTTGCGCAGGATCAGCGGCTGGCCAAGGGCGGCCAGATCGGCGCGCAGGCTAGCCAACGCCTCTGCCGTAAAGGCCCATTGGCGCGCGGATGTATCGGGCAGCGCCCAGTAATCGGGTTCGATGATATATAGCGGCAGAATATGAGGCCCCGCCAAAGCCAAGGCCGGATGATCTGCAATCCGCAGATCACGCTTGAACCAGACAAGAACAGGGGGCGTTTTATGGGCTGTCATGGCGCAAGACATATCGTCTGACGCGCAGGCGTCAAGCCAAATGTTCACCTCTTGTTCACAACCAATTCAGGCTTGGCCCCGCTGGCGCTTCAGCTTTTTCTTGGCCTTGGCCACAGCTGCCCGCGCCTTGCCGGCTACGCGCCCACGCGGCCCGCCGCGCCCGCGCCGGCCAGAGCTGCTGCGCGTGGGGGCTTCGCCCTCCACCTCCAGCAATTCCAGCGCAATCCCGCCTGTTACAGGCTCTGCCTCTGCCAGTTTCACCTTCACGCGCTGGCCAAGCACAATGCGAAAGCCTGTGCGCTCGCCCTCCAGCATTTGCGCCTCTGGGTCATGGCGGAAATACTCATCCCCGATGGCCCGGATGGGAACCAACCCATCCGCGCCGGTTTCATCCAGCTTTACAAACACCCCAAAGCGCGCCACGCCAGAAACGCGGCCGGTAAATTCCGCACCCACCCTGTCGGCCAGATAGGCGGCAAGATAGCGATCTGCCGTATCACGTTCTGCGGCCATGGAGCGGCGTTCGGCTTCGGAAATCGCTTTGGCGGTTTCGTCCAGATGCTCTATATCCCACGGGCTTAGCCCATCTGGCCCCCAGCCATGCGCCGCAATCAGGCCGCGATGCACAATCAGATCGGCATAGCGCCGGATGGGCGAGGTGAAATGCGCATATTCGCGCAAGGCCAACCCGAAATGCCCGAAATTCTGCGGCGCATAATAGGCCTGCGTCATGGAACGCAGCGTAGCCATATTGATCAATTCATCAAATTCCGTGCCTTCGGCCTGCTTGAGAAGCTGGTTGAAATGGCGCGTCATCAGCACTTGGCCCTTGGCCAGCGCAAAGCCCGATTCCCGCGCCAATTCGCGCAAGGAGTCCATCTTTTCAACGCTGGGCTCTTCATGCACGCGGTATAAAAGCGCACTGCCCTTCTCGCGCAGTGTCTCGGCCGCGGCCACATTGGCCAGCACCATGAATTCCTCGACCAGCCGATGCGCGTCAAACCGCTCTTTGAAGGCAACCGAAGTCACGCGCCCTTCATCCGACAGGATGATCTGACGTTCTGGCAAATCCAGATCCAGCGGCTGGCGGCGCGTGCGCGCAGTGTGAAGCGCGCGGTAGGCAGAGAAAAGATCGGCCAGCGGCTGTTCAAGCGGGGCCGTGGCCTCGTCCAGCGTGCCATTATCTGCCGCCTGTGCCTGTTCATAGGTGAGAGAGGCTTTGGAACACATCATCGCGCGGTAAAACTCATGCGCGCGCTTGTTGCCAGCAGCATCTATGACCATGCGCAGCGCGATACAGGGGCGATCTACCCCTTCATGCAACGAACACAAATCGCCCGACAGGATATCGGGCAGCATAGGCACAACACGATCCGGGAAATACGTCGAATTGCCGCGCCTGCGCGCCTCTCTGTCCAGTTCGGAATTGGGGCGCACATAGGCCGCGACATCGGCAATCGCCACCCATAGGATAAACCCGCCGGGGTTTTCGGGGTCTGGGTCTGCCTCGGCATAAATCGCATCATCATGGTCGCGCGCATCCCATGGGTCGATTGTCATAAGCGCCATCGCGCGTAAATCGCGCCTGCCTTTTTCCACCACTGGCCCGGCACTATCGGCCTCGGCAATCACAGCATCCGGGAACGCATCGCGTATGCCATGCTGGTGAATGGCAATCAAAGACACGGCTTTGGGTGCGGTCGGATCGCCCAGCCGTTCGATGATTCTAGCACGCATGGGGCCAAAGCGGGATTTCCCCACAGGTTCGGCGTGCACCAATTCACCGTCAATCGCGCCGCCTGTCTCTGTCACTGTCCAGAACTTGTCTGCGCCCTTGTCAATCGGGACAATCCGCCCGCCTTGGGTTTCCTTGCGGAAAATACCCAGAATACGGCTGGGATTTGCCCCAATCTTGCGGATCACGCGGGCCTGATAATCGTAATCGGGGCCGCGGATTTCCGAAAGCTTTGCCAAAACCCTGTCGCCCTGCCCCAAGGCCGGATCACCGGGCTGGGTGATCATCAGGATGACAGGGGCCGTGCCATCACCGCGCCATTCGACAGGGCGCGCGAAAAGATCGCCTTCGGCATCGGGGGCCAGCACTTCCAGCACTGTGACAGGCGGCAAGCCCCCACTTGCCCGCGCAGAGCGGCGCGGGGCAAGTGTGCCCTCCTCTTCCAGATCGCGCAGAAGGGCCTTGAGATCAATCTTGGCACTGCCCTTGATCCCGTAAGCCTTGGCAATGTCGCGCCGGTTTGCACCGGGGTTTTCCGCCAGCCATTGGCGCAGATCATCCAGCGAGGGAAGCTGTTTCATACCTTGCCCCCTAAGGCCAAAGCTGCACATAGCGCGGATGGGAAGCGCCAGAAAGCGAGGGGATAAACGATGCGTGTCATTCTCTGCCCCTAGCATGGGTGGCAGCCAGCGTCACGGCCAATTCGTGAAACTCAGCACCATGTCGCGATGCGCAATCCCGGCATCCAGATATTCCGGCCCGACCGGGGTGAAGCCCAGCTTCTCGTAAAACCCGATGGCATGGGTTTGTGATCCAAGTTTCGCGCGCATCACACCCGGTTGCGCGCGCAACACTTCAAGCGCGCTTTGGATCAGGGCCACGCCAATCCCCTGCCCGCGATACTCTTGCAGCACGCAGACGCGCCCGATCTTTCCAGTATCGCCCATAACCAACAGGCGCGCACAGCCCACCGGCTGCCCATCCAGCCGCGCCAGCAGATGCAGCGCGCCCGCGTCGCGCCCATCCACCTCTTCGGCCTCTGGCACGTTTTGTTCCTCTATGAACACAATCCGGCGCAACGCATGGCATAGCGCCAGATCATCTGTCAGCTCTACGTGAAGGGTCATGCGAAATACTGCCTTAGAATGCGCCCATACACAGCCTTCAGCGTGTGAATATCGGCAATTTCCGCATATTCATCCACCTGATGCATGGATTTGCCCACAAGGCCACATTCCACCACCGGGCAATGATCCTTCATGAAGCGTGCGTCCGACGTGCCGCCAGAGTCCGCGCCGCCCGATCTTGATCATCTCGCCCATGGCGTCAGGGCAGGTCGGCTCGCCCACAAGGCAGCCGGCCATGGCCTCGCCCTGTGTGGCCATCCAATCCAGTATGGCAATTGTGCCATCATGGCCCGGCCCTTCTTCATCGCCTGTGATGGCAAGGATCACCGCCCCATCGGGCGGGGTATCACGCACGAAATCCACTGCCGCCGCCGCAAAGGCTGCAACACCCGATTTCATGTCACACGCCCCGCGCCCCCAGATACGGCCCTCGGCCAGTTCACCTCCAAAAGGCGCGCGCGTCCAATCGGCGGGATTGCCCAAGGGCACAACATCTGTATGCCCGTTAAAGCCAAAACTGCGCGGATGCCCCTTCGCACCCCAACGCGCAAAAAGATTTGGCGTGCCATTGCGATCCACGCGCACAGATTCAAACCCCGCGCGGCCAAGCAGGTTTTCCAGCAGCACCAGCGCACCGCCCTCTTGCGGCGTGACAGAGGGGCAGCGGATCAGATCGCGCGTCAGCGCAACAGGGCAGACAGGTTCAGTCATCCTCTGCCTCGTCGGTGAACCATGTTTTTTGCGCCACAATCACCGCATTCTCTGCCAAAGCGCGCGCCATCAAATCGCGCTCTTCCTGCGGGATGGTATCGCCAGCCTCAATCCGTTCTTCCAATGTGCCGTAGCTGGTGACATTCAGCGGCGCGACATCTGCGGTTTTCAGCACGGCCACGGTTTCGCGCACCGCCTCTGCCTCGTCCACACCGGTGGCATAGACCAGAAGTGCGGCCCCTGTGGCACCTTTGGGCAGATCATCATTATCCTTGCGGCCCAGCTCCACCAGTAATGTATAAATCTGTTGCGGGCGCTTGGGGCGGTCGGGTTTTGCGGGTTTGTCGGGCATCGGGCTGTTCCTTGTCTTTGCAAATCTCCTGTCAGGAAAGCCCTTGCAATTCAAGCCCCACTACCGGGGCTGGCCCCCGCCGCGTCCTTTCGCTATGACAAAGGCCAAGACGCAACAGGGATCGCACCATGCCCCATACGATTGCCGAAATCGTCCGCGCCCTTGGCCTGCAAGCCGAAGGTGCGCTGGATCTGACCATCACCCATGCCGCAGAGCCTGCACATGCAGGCCCTGACGCGCTGGCCATGGCCACCACGCCAAAATATGCGGCAGGGCTGGCCAAAGGCCAGGCTCGCGCCGCGATGCTATGGGCCGGCGCGGATTGGCGCGCGCTTGGGCTGGAGGCCGCGATATTCGCGCCGCGCCCGCGCTGGGCCATGGCCGGGGTCTGTGAATTGCTTGATCCGGGCTATGATTTTGGCGATGGCATCCACCCCCAAGCCTATATCCACCCCAGCGCCGAAATTGGCGCAGGCGCGCAAATCGGCCCCTTTTCCAGCATTGGCCCGCGCGCGCGGATTGGCGCGGGGGCGCGGATTGCGCCCAATGTCACTGTGGCCGAAGATGTGGTGATCGGGGCAGATGTGATCTTGCATGCTGGCGCGCGGATCGGGGCGCGCTGCGTGATCGGGGATCGCTATATCGGGCAGCCCAATTCGGTGGTGGGGGGATGCGGATTCAGCTTTGTCACGCCAGAGCCATCGGGCGCCGAAGATGTGCGCGCCACATTATCGGGAGAGCGGCAATTGCGTGCGCAGCGCTGGCACCGAATCCAGTCGCTTGGGGCGGTGCGGATTGGCGATGATGTGGAATTGGGCGCGAACAGTTCGATAGACAGGGGCACGATCCGCGACACTGTGATCGGATCGGGCACAAAGATCGATTCGGTGTGCCAGATCGGGCATAATGTGCAGATGGGCGAAGATTGCATGATGTGTGGCATGGCGGGGGTGGCCGGTTCTGCCCAGATTGGCAACCGGGTGCTTTTGGCAGGCAAGGTGGCGGTCAATGACAATATCTTCATCGGGGATGATGTGATTGTGGGAGGCGCGAGCCGCGTTTATACCAATGTGCCCGCCGGGCGCACCATCTTGGGCGATCCGGCCACAAAACTGGAAACGCAGCTGGAAATTCGCAAAGTATTGCGCCGCCTGCCCCGGCTGGCCGCGCATGTGGCCAGCTTGCAAGAGGCCGTTTTCGGCAAATCTTCTGCGCAAAAGGATGATGGCTGATCTTGCCGCGCGGTATGCGTGATTTACCTCTCGCGCAGCAAACAGAGCGGCAAAGGGGCAAAACATGGATGGTGCAATCATGAGCGAGCAGAGCTTTACCCCCGATGCCGCCCATCAGCGCGCTTTCCGCGATGCTTTGGGGCGGTTCGCAACGGGTGTGACAGTGGTCACAACGCATACAGCCGATGGGCCTGTGGCAATAACCGCCAACAGTTTTGCCGCCCTCTCGCTGGAGCCTGCTTTGGTGATGTGGGCACCGGGGCGGTTTTCGCGCCGTTTTGCGGCTTTTGCAGAGGCCGAACATTTCGCCATTCACATTCTGGCCGCAGATCAATTGCGGCTGGCGCAGCATTTCGCGGCCAATGGCTATGATTTCGCCATTCCTGATGTCACAGAGGGATTGGGCAATGTGCCGCTTCTCTCTGGCTGTCTGGCGCGGTTTGAATGTGCGCGCCATGCGGTTTATCCCGGCGGCGATCATGCGATTGTGGTGGGCGAAGTGCTGCGCGTATGCACTGCGCCCGGCGCGGGGTTGAGCTTCTTTTCAGGCGGCTATGGGCGGATCGAGGCACCCTGACCGGGGCTGAATCGGGCAGGCCGCCCCTTGCACCTTTCCCCAAAAGCCGCAACACTGTCAGGAATACATGACAGGTGTTATATGCACGCTTCCCCCAATTCGGTGCTTCTGCTGGGCCCAACCGGCACAATCGGGCGCGCGGTCTTGCGCGAATTGCTGGCGCAAGGCCAATCTGTGACATGCCTTTTGCGCACAGGCAGCACGCCGCCCGATGGTGCAGCTTGTCTGACTGTTGATTTCGCCAATCCTGCCGATGTGGTGCAGGCGCTGCGCGCCTCTGGCGCGGGGGCGGTGATATCCTGCATGGCCTCGCGCAATGGCCGCCCGCAAGATGCCTGGGCGGTGGATTATGCCGCGCATTTGGCAGTATTGAAGGCTGGCATGGCAGCGGGTGTGGGCCAGTTTATCCTTCTCTCCGCCATATGCGTGCAAAAGCCGGAACTGGAATTTCAGCGCGCCAAACTGGCCTTTGAGGCCGAATTGCAGGCCGCGCCCCTTGCGTGGTCAATCATCCGCCCAACCGCGTTTTTCAAATCCCTCTCCGGGCAGGTGGCGCGGGTGCGGGCGGGCAAGCCATTTTTGCTGTTCGGTGATGGCACGCTAACCGCCTGCACCCCGATCAGCGACAGGGATTTGGCCCGCTATATTGTTGGCTGTCTGCATATGCCCGAACGGCAGGGCCGCATTCTGCCCATCGGCGGCCCCGGCCCTGCCCTGACACCGCGCGCGCAAGGCCAGATGTTGTTTGACCTTCTGGGCAAGCCCGCACGCTTTCGCAAAGTGCCTGTGGCGCTGATGGATGGCATTGTCGCCACGCTGGGGGCCTTGGGCCGCTTTAGCCCCGCCATGGCGGAAAAGGCCGAATTTGCGCGTATCGGGCGGTATTACGCGACCGAATCCATGCTGGTCTGGGATGCGCAGGCGCAGCGCTATGATGAAAGCGCAACCCCTGCCTTTGGCGCCGATACCCTGCGCGACCATTACGCGGCCCTTATCCGGGGCGAAGGCAGCAACGATCTGGGCGAGCATGCGCTATTCTAGGCGCGGTTGCGCCTAGAAGGCCGGCTGTGTCTGGCGGCGGCGTTGCAGCAAGATAACCCCCAGCAGCAGCAACAATGCAGGCAGATAGAAAATCTGCTCTGGCAGCCTGTCAGCCGGGCGCAGAACAGAAACAAGCTCTACCTGCTCGCGGCCATAGAAATCAAAATCCCCAAGATCACTTTGTAAAGGTGATCCAAAGGCCGGTTCATCCAGCACCATCCGATCTGGCTCTGGCATCAGGAACAGCCCTGTTTGCCCCACGCGCGTTTCAGGTGCGACATCCTCCACCGGAAGAACCAGCGTCAGGCTGCGCGTCTGGCCTGTGTTGAAATCCGGCCCGATAATTTCCAGCCGCAATTGATCGCCTGCATCCGCAGCTTGCAGGATGTCTTCAAATTGCAGGCCCGGCAAAGCTTCAAATTCTGGCTGAATCCGATCCAGCCAGAAATTTGGCACAAACAGCGTAAACGCCACCAGCAACAACGCCGCCGATTCATGCAGCTTCGAGCGCGCCAGAAAATATCCCTGTGTCGCAGCGGCAAAAAGGAGCATGGCAAAGGTTGCAATGACAAAAATAAACGCGGCCTGCGCCAGCCCGGCAGATGTTCCCAGATCAACCCCGTATAAGATAAGCGTGGGGTTGTAGATAAACAAAAACGGCAGCGCCAAAGTGCGCAGGCTGTAGAAAAACGCCTGAAACCCGGTCTTGATGGGATCACCGCCAGAAACGGCCGAAGCCGCAAAACTGGCCAGCCCCACAGGCGGCGTGACATCCGCCATCAACCCGAAATAGAACACGAACAGATGCGCCGCAATCAGCGGAATAATCAGCCCTTCTTGCGCGCCCAGACTGACAACAACTGTCGCCATAAGCGAGGATACAACAATGTAATTTGCCGTTGTTGGCAGCCCCAGCCCAAGAACAAGCGAGAAAAGACCAACCAGCAACAGCATCAAAAACAGGTTGCCCAAGGACAGCATTTCCACCAGCCCCGCCAGTTCGGTGCCAATTGGGGTGCGGGTCACAGTGGCCACAATCACCCCAGCCGCCCCGGTGGCAACCGCAATCCCTATCATGTTGCGCGCGCCCGCGATCATCCCACCCACCAGATCAACCACGCCCGCGCGCAATTCGTCCAACAGCCCCCCTTGCCCGCGCAAAAGCGCCTTGATGGGCCGCTGTGTCACGATGATGAACAGCATCATCAGCACAGCAAAATAGGCAGATTTCGCAGGCGATTGGCGCTCTACCATCAAAAACCAGACAAGAACGACAATCGGCAGCAGATAATGCAGGCCAGTCGGGAATACGTCGCGCATTACGGGCAGAATGATCTTCTTTTCATTCGGATCATCCATGGCCAGATCAGGCCGGCGCGCTGCAACCCATAGGCAGCCAAGATAAAGCGCCAGCACCGAAGTTAAGATAATCGCCCCGGACAGCGCTGGCGCAACCTCGCGCAACACACCCACACCCGCAATCACCCCGTAAAACGCGCCCCCGGCGACAACAAAACCAAGCGCCGTTTTCCACAGCATTGTCAGCAGGCTGGCCCCTGTGCCCAAAGCGGGGATGCCGTTTTTCAGCGCTTCCAGATGCACGATATAAACCAGCGCGATGTAAGAAATCACTGCCGGAATGAAGGCGTGCTTGATCACCTCGAGATAGGAAATCCCCACAAATTCTACCATCAGAAAGGCCGCAGCCCCCATCACAGGCGGCATGATCTGCCCGTTGACAGAGCTGGACACCTCTACCGCGCCCGCCTTTTCGGCGCTAAAGCCCACGCGCTTCATCAGCGGGATGGTGAAAGTGCCGGTTGTTACCACATTGGCGATGGAAGAGCCGGAAATCAGCCCCGTTGCGCCAGAGCCAACAACTGCCGCTTTCGCAGGCCCGCCGCGCAAATGGCCAAGGCCCGCAAAGGCCAGTTTGATAAAATAATTGCCCGCACCGGCCTTGTCCAACAGCGCGCCGAACAGAACGAACAAAAACACAAAGGCGGTGGATACCCCCAGCGGAATGCCAAACACCCCTTCGGTGGATAGCCATTGCGTGTTCAATATTGCTGTCAGACTGCGCCCTTCATGCGCGATCAGATCGGGGATAAGCCACCCTTGCCCGAAATAACTATAGGCCAGAAACACAATGCCCACGATTGTCAGCGCAGGCCCAAGCGCGCGGCGAGAGGCCTCCAGCAACAAAACAAGGCCGATTGCGGCAACGATTATCTGGTCTTGCCGAGGCAAACCGGAACGCGCGGTTGAAGATATCTCTCTTGAAAACCAAAAGACATAAAAGGCGCACCCCGCCGCAAGGAAGGCAAGCGCCCAGTCATACCACGGGATATAGCGGCGCGGCGCGGATTTATAGGCGGGATAGGCGAGAAACGCCAAAAACAGTGCAAATGTCAGGTGCATGGGCCGGGTCATGTCTGATCCGATAACCCGCACATAGGGAATGTGCTGTGCCCACTGAAACTGCAAATCCGCAATCCAGATTTGAAAGCCTGACCATAAAAAGGCTATTGTTGCGATCAGCAGCGCAATGGCACGATTGTCAGGGTTGCGCCCGCCGGAATCCGTGCTGGCGACCAGCTCTTCCAGCTCTTGCTCCGAGAGCTTGCGCCCTTTGGATTTCAGCACAGTTGACATGCGCGTGTTCCCTGTCTCATTCATTCGCATTTTGCGGTGCAGCGGGTGCGGCGCAGCCAAAGGCCGCGTCGCACCGATGCTGTTGGCTTAGTCAATCAGGCCCGCTTCGCTGAAATAGCGCGCAGCGCCATCATGCAGGGGGGCTGACAGGCCATCGCTTGCCATTTCCGCCGGGTCAAGATTTGCCAAGGCCGGGTGCAGCGCGGTGAATTGATCCAGATTTTCAAAAATAGCGCGCGTGACCTGATACACCACTTCTTCCGGCACATCCGCCGAAGACACAAAGGTCGCACCCACACCAAAAGTGGTCACATCCTCGGCAGAGCCGCGATACATACCGCCGGGGATGGTGGCCATGCGGTAATAGGGACGATCTGCGACCAAAGCGCGGATTGCGTCATTATCCACATTCACCAGCACTGTATCGCAAGCGGTTGTCGCTTCCTGAATCGCGCCGGAAGGGTGGCCTACCGTGTAGATGATGGCATCCACGTTATTGTCGCACAACGCCAGGGATTGCTCTGCCGGCGGCAATTCGGTTGCTTGGGCGAATGTGTCCAATGTCCAGCCCATCGCCTCCATAACCACATCCATCGTGCCGCGCTGGCCCGAACCGGGATTGCCGATGTTTACGCGCTTTCCCGCCAGATCATCGAAATTTGTAATCCCGGCATCGGCACGCGCAACCACTGTAAAGGGTTCCGGGTGCAATGAGAACACAGCGCGCAGCCCTTCGAATGCGCCGGTTTCTTCAAACTGCGAGGTGCCGTTAAACGCATGGAACTGCCAGTCAGACTGCGCCACGCCGAATTCCAGCTCGCCAGAGCGGATGGCATTGATGTTGAAGATGGATCCGCCCGTGGATTCCACACCGCACCGAATGCCGTGCTCTGCCCGGTCACGATTGACAAGGCGACAGATCGCACCACCAGCCGGATAATAGACGCCCGTCACCCCGCCGGTGCCAATGGAGATGAAGGTTTCCTGCGCCAAGGCCGATGTGCCCATCAGCATGCCTGCAGCAATGAAGCCTGCGGTAAAACGATTGTTCATGATGTCCTCCAAGATGTGAATGCCAGTCTTGCAGATTGGCCTGAGAGAATGGGCGCACGCTGTCGCGCGGCAAACCACATACCCCATGCCCCAAATTGGACTAGGACATAAGCCCGGAGTCAAGCCTGAATGGCTTTTACCTTAAAAATCGCTCGCAAGATGATGTTTTAATTATTTATATTAAAATAAATACTCTTGAATCCTGCGTCAAATGCACTGTATTGTACAAGACTCAAAGCGCTTTGATCACGCTCAGGCCGCGATAGGCCTGTTTTCACTCCTGTGAATTTGGCAGTCTTTTTCTGCTCTCGTGGTTTTGCAACGGCAAAAAACCTTGTTCAAAGGGGGACTGGCTCAATCCTCGAATAACTCGGATTGGCCAAGCGGATCGTCGTCATCATCCTCATCAGATGGAAAGCTTGCCTGCCCCGGTGGAGGGCGGCTGTCCAGCAAGCCTGCCTCGCGCAATTCCTTCAGCCCCGGCAGATCGCGGGCGCTTTCCAGCCCATAATGATCCAGAAACCCTTCTGTCACGACAAATGTCACCGGGCGGCCCGGTGTCATGCGTCTGCGCCCCAGCCTGATCCATTCCAGTTCCAGCAATTGATCAATCGTTCCGCGCGAAACAGCCACGCCCCGGATTTCTTCAATCTCGGCGCGGGTGACAGGCTGGTGATAGGCGATAATGGCCAATGTCTCTATCGCCGCGCGCGACAATTTGCGCGTTTCCACCCGTTCAGCCTGCATGAGCCACCCCAGATCAGGCGCGGTGCGCAGCGCGTAATTATCGCCTATGCGCAGCAGGTTTACCCCGCGCCCCGCATAGCGCGAGCGCAGATGTGCCAGCGCTTCGGCAGCATCGCAGCCCTGCGGCAAACGCGCGCTGATCTGGGCCAGGCTTAGCGGTTCGGCGCAGGCGAAAAGGATTGCTTCCACCATGCGTTCCTGTTCCGCAATCGGGGGCGCGGCAAACAGGCTGGGGCTATCAGGATTGTGCAGGGGCGCTTGGCTGTGTTCGGTCATGGCGGGGTTATAGCCCTGATCTGCGGCGCAATTGCAAGGGCGCGAAAGTATCCGATTGGCGCAACTCTATCTGGCCTTGCTTGGCCAGTTCCAGCGTGGCCGCGAAGGTAGAGGCAATGGCAGAGCGTTTACGCGCAGGCGCGCCGCGCCAGCCTTCGGGCAGATAGGCTTGCAGGCTTGTCCAATCCAACGCACCGGGCACCATGGCCATCAACCGTTCCAACGCCACCTCATAGGGGTAAATATCTGTCCTATCAAACGCATAGGGGCGGAATTCATCGCGCGTGCGCAGCCGGGCATAGGCGCGCATCAGGTCAATCAAGCTGGCCTCGAACACTGTCTTGCGCGCCACGGCCAGCGCTTGCGGCGCGCCGCGGGCGAAGAAATCGCGCCCTTTCTGGTCGCGCCCCATCAGGCGCGCTGCGGCCTCGCGCATGGCTTGCAGGCGTTCCAGCTGAAAGGCCAGATGCGCGGCCAGTTCTGCGCCTGTCGGCCCTTCCTCGGTTGGGTCTGGCGGCAACAACAGGCGCGATTTCAGATAGGCCAGCCAAGCGGCCATCACCAGATAATCTGCCGCCAGTTCAATGCGCAGCGCGCGCGCCTTTTCCACAAATACCAGATATTGCTCGGCCAGTTCCAATACCGAAATGCGCCGCAAATCCACCTTTTGCGTGCGCGACAGGGTGAGCAACAGATCCAGCGGGCCTTCAAAACCCTCTACATCCACAATCAGCGCTTCGGCCGCCAGCCTTGCGCCGAGTGTGTCATCTGTTTCAAATGTGTCGGACATGCGCGGCCCCTGTTTCGCACCAACCTAGCGCGGCGCAGGGGGCTTTGTCCATCATCCAGCAGACAGGTGACGCTCCCAGTCGCGCAGCCGCGCGACATAGCGCGCCAATGTGTCAATCTCCAGATTGATCCTGTCACCAAGCGCGGTTTCGCCCCAGTTTGTCACTTGTTTTGTATGGGGAATAAGATTTACGCCAAATTCGGCGCCCTCCACCTCGTTTACTGTCAAGGATGTGCCATTAAGCGCAACAGAGCCTTTGGGCGCAATGAACCCCGCCAAAGCATCGGGCGCGCGAAAGCGCAGGCGCGTGCTGTCACCCTCTTGCACCAGCCCCACCACTTCCGCCACACCATCCACATGGCCAGACACAATATGACCGCCCAGTTCATCCCCCAGCTTCAAGGCGCGTTCCAGATTGACACGCTTTCCCACCTGCCAAGCGCCCAGATTGGTTTTTGAAACCGTCTCGGCGGAAACCTGCACCTCGTACCAATCCGGCCCCTTGGCCACGACTGTCAGACACACCCCGTCAGAGGCAATGGATGCGCCCATGTCAACAGATGCCATATCGTAGCCTGTGCCAATGCGCGCACGCAAATCACCCTCTTGCGTCAGGCTGCGCACCACCCCGATATCCGTGACAATCCCCGTGAACATCTTCAGACCCCTTTCGCCCAAGGCTTTCGCGACAGAGCTAGCCTGCATGGCAGCCCTTGGCAAGCGCGCCACAAAACCACCGCAATTCTTAATCATTATGATGACATGACAGGCCGGATGTGTTTACCACATCTGAATATAAAAAATGCATATCAAGAGCAGAATCGTTTAGGGCATTGGCAATGCAGAATACAGGCGCGAATAGGAACATCTTGTTCCTGCAAGGGCCGCATGGCTGGTTTTTCAACCAGCTTGGGCGCGGCTTGCATGCCGCGGGCGCTCAGGTGTGGCGCGTTGGGTTCAATCAGGGGGATGCGATGTTCTGGCAGGACAAATCGCGCTATATTCCCTTTACAGATACGCCAGAGGCCTGGCCCGCGCGGTTTCGCGCCATTGTTGCACAGCATGGTATTACAGATATCGCATTATATGGCGATGTCCGCCCCATTCATGCACAAGCCATTTCTATCGCGCGCGAGCTTGGGCTTGTGATCCATGTCTTTGAAGAAGGCTATCTGCGCCCCTATTGGGTGACCTATGAACGCGAGGGTTCAAACGGCAATTCTAAATTAATGCAGATAGAATTGCCGGAAATGCGCGCCGCATTGGCGAAATATGATCTGGAATTGCCCGATCCGCCCGCACATTGGGGCGATATGCGCCAGCACATATTCTATGGGGCGCTGTATCATTTCTTTGTCATGGCCTTCAATCATCGCTACCGAAATTTCCGCCCCCATCGGGATATGACAGTGGGGCAGGAATTTCACCTTTATCTCAAGCGGCTGGGCCTGATGCCCTGGCATTCGCTGGAACGCCGGATTGCAAGCTGGCGGGTGCGCAATGGCGGCTTTCCCTATCATCTTGTGCTGTTGCAGCTGGAACATGACAGCAGCTTTCGCGCCCATAGCCCTTTCACCTCGCAGGTGCAGTTTCTGGAAAAGGTGTTTTCCGGCTTTGCCAAGGGCGCACCGAAACACCATCACCTGGTCGTCAAGGCGCATCCGCTGGAAGATGGCCGCGCCCCAATTCGGCAAACAATCCGCGCCCTGACCGAGAAACACGCGCTGCATGGCCGCGTGCATTATTTGCGCGGAGGCAAATTGGCGCGGCTTCTCAATCACGCGCGCTCTGCCGTGACCGTCAATTCCACCGCCGCGCAACAGGTGCTTTGGCGTGGAATGCCGCTGCGTATTTTTGGCAAAGCGGTGTATGACAAGCCGGAATTTGTTTCAAAACAACCCTTGAGGCGGTTTTTTGCGCGTCCAAACCGGCCAGATGCGCGGGCCTATCGGGATTACCGCCATTTTCTGCTGGAAACCTCGCAAGTGCCGGGGGGATACTATTCTTTGGGGGGGCGGCGGCAATTGATGCGCCATCTGGTAGATATGATGCTGGCAGAGCAAGACCCCTATACGGCGCTTATCCAAGGTGACGCGACACCACGGCAACAGTTGCGCATGGTGCGGTAAGACAGGCCGCAATCCCTGCTTGGCGTGAGGCCCCAAAAGAGGTAATGTTGCCCCTAAGAGAGGTTTAACCTCCAAAAGGAGCGAGAGCAGTGACTGCATCATCTTTTACCATAGGCCGATTTCTGGCCATTCTGGGTGTTGGCCTTTTGGTGGCCGCTTGCGGGGTGCCCCGCGATGGCCCGACAAAGCGTGAAATTTTTGAAGGCTCTGTGCTCAGATCGGGTGATGCGCATATCATCATGGTCAACAGGCGTGTCTCCCAAGCCGCCGCGCGGCCCGATGCCTTGGGTTTCAGTCACGCGCTGCGCTCTGGTGCATTGATGGGCGGCGATACAATCCGCCCCGGTGATCTGGTCGCGATCAATGTCTTTGAGAATGTTCCCGAAGGGCTGCTGTCCGGCGTTGGCACAAATAACGCGGTTCTGACCGATTTGCAGGTGGATGATGCAGGCTTTATCTTTGTGCCCTATGCAGGCCGCGTGCGCGCCGCCGGGCAAAGCCCGGATGCCCTGCGCCGTCTTTTGACACAATCCCTGGATGAACAAACCCCCGATCCGCAGGTTGTGGTTATCCGCCAGCAAGGGGACGGGGCCACGGTTTCCATTGCAGGCGGGGTGAATGCGCAAGGCGTCTATCCGATCACGCGCGCAAATAATCGGCTGAGCACGCTTATCGCCTCTGCCGGGGGGGTTGGTATTCCTTTGGAAACAGCACAAGTGCTTGTCACGCGCGGCAATCGGCAAGATACGGCGTGGCTGCAAGATATCTATAGCGACCCCTCGCTGGATATCGCCTTACGCCCCGGTGACAGGGTGCTTGTGCGCGCCGATCAACGGGCGTTTTCGGTGCTGGGGGCGACAGGGGCCGCCAATCGCATGACATTTGATACAAGGCAGATTTCCGCCATTGATGCGCTGGCAATGGTGGGCGGTCTGAACCCACTGCGTGCCGATCCCACAGGTGTGTTCATTTTCCGCGATGAAAAGCCCGAAATCGCGACCGAGATTTTGGGGTTTGGTCCATTCTTGACGGATGCGCGCTTTGTCTATGTGTTGGATCTGACAGCGCCCACAGGCATGTTCGAGGCCCGCGATTTCAAAATCCGCGATGGGGATACAATATTTGTGACCGAAGCCTCATCCGTGCTTTGGGCGCGGCAAATTGCGGCGCTGACAGGCAATCTGGCGGCGGCCAATTCTGTGCGCCGCTCTGCCGGAGGCAACTAAGGTTGAATGCAAACCCTGCCGCATGAACGCTTTTGCGCCTTCTCCGGCGGGCTGCTTGGGCCATCTGCCCAAGCCCGCCGCATTCGGCGCATATTGGCGCTTTCAGGCTATAGGCTGCACTTTGGCTGGCCCGAAACAGGCGAAAGCGTCGCAGTCTGGGGCCATGCCAAACGCGCCGCACGCGGCGAATGGGTCAGCGCGCGCAGCGGCGCGGGGCTGGTGCGGCTGGAAGATGCGTTTTTGCGCTCGCTCTTTCCCGGACGGGGCGGAGAGCCGACAATCGGCCTTCTGCTGGATCGCAGCGGCATTCATTACGATCCAAGCCAGCCCTCTGATCTGGAAACAATTCTAGCGACCGATCCGCTGGATGATCCGGCCCTGCTGGCGCGCGCCGAACTGGGCATAGCGCGGATGCGGGTCTTGCGGCTGACAAAATACGCAGCATTCGCGCCCGATCTGGCCCCACCCGCCCCCGGCTATGTGCTGGTGATCGATCAGACGCGCGGCGATGCGTCCTTGCGCCATGGTGGGCTGGCGGGGCCGTTGCCCGCCGATATCTTTCAAACCATGCTTGCGGCGGCCTGTGCAGAATTTCCCGACAGCCAGATCATTATCCGCACCCACCCGGAAACCATTGCGGGCCACCGTGCCGGGCATTACAGCGCGGCAGATGCCAAGGCCGGGCGGATTACCTTGCTCCGTGATCCGGTCTCCAGCTGGGATTTGCTGGCGGGGGCGGTGGCGGTTTATACTGTCTGCTCGCAACTGGGGTTCGAGGCGATCCTGGCAGGCCATCGCCCGCGCGTTTTTGGGTTGCCCTTCTATGCGGGCTGGGGTTTGAGTGTGGATGAAACGCCCCATCCCCGCCGGGGCCGTTCCTTAAGCGCAGAGCAGCTTTTTGCCACCGCGATGCTGCGCTATCCGCTGTGGTATGATCCCTGCCGCGACCGATTGTGCAGCTTTGAACAGGCGCTGGATCATCTGGATGCACAAAGCCGCGCATGGCGCGAAGATCACAAGGGCTATGTCGCGCTGAATATGCGGCTGTGGAAGCGCGCGCATTTGCAAGGCTTTTTCGGGCGCTGGCAAAAGCTGCGCTTTCGCCGCCACCCCAGCCCAGACAGGCCCAATCTGGTTTGGGGGGCAGCACCCGCGCCCCAAGGGGCAATCCGGGTTGAAGATGGCTTTCTCCGCTCGCGGGGCCTTGGCGCGCAGCTAACCCCGCCCATATCCCTGATCCGCGATGATCTGGGGATATATTTTGATCCAGGCACCCCCTCTCGGCTGGAAACACTGATTGCAGCGCCCCTGCCACCGGGCGCAGAGGCGCGCGCAGATGCCCTGATTGCGACCATTCGCGCGCAGGGCGTAAGCAAATACAATCTGCCCGGCGCAGTGCCGGTTTTGCCCGATGGCTACCGCATTCTGGTTCCCGGTCAGGTGGAAGATGATGCCTCTATCCGGCTGGGTGCGGGGGCGATTGCCACCAATCTGGCGCTTCTGGCCGAAACACGCGCCCAGAACCCCGATGCAATTATCCTTTACAAACCGCATCCCGATGTGGAAGCGGGCCTGCGCCCCGGCGCAATCGCGCCTGATCTGGCGTTGCGCTATGCAAACCAGATTATCGACCGCGCCGATGCGGCAGCACTGCTGGGGGTGGTGCAAGAGGTTTGGACAATCACCTCTACCCTTGGGTTTGAAGCCCTGTTGCGCGGCGTGCCTGTCACCACCTTTGGCGCGCCCTTCTATGCGGGCTGGGGGCTGACGCGCGATCTGGGGCAAATCCCGGCGCGGCGCAGCGCGCGCCCAAGTCTGGGCGCGCTTGCCCATGCGGTATTGATTGCCTATCCGCGCTACCGAGACCCCATAAGCGGCCTGCCCTGCCCGCCCGAAGTTGCACTGGAACGGCTCGCCCAAGGCGCAACACCCCACAGCCCAAGCCTGCGCGCGCTTGCAAAGCTGCAAGGGCTGTTTGCAAGCTACGCCTATCTGTGGCGGTAAAAGAAGCGGCCTTGCCCGGCTGGTTCCGGGCAAGGCCGCTTGGGTGCTTCATAGCATGGGGGCCGCGCGTTATTCGTTCAGCAGGCGGCTGACAACAACCGTTACTTCGGGCTTCTTGCCAATCTCTTCCATCACAACCTGACGCACCACGCGGCGCAGCCCGTCATTCAGCTTGTCATCATCGGCCAGCACCTTGTGCCCTGCACGCCCGACAAATTCATCCAGCTCATCCTCGATAACCTCGTTCAGCATACGGCCCGAACGCCCCTGCACGGGCAGGCCCGCAACTTCTGCCCAAGGTGCGCCAAGCGCCTCATTCTCGTCATCAAGGATAAGCGTGACAAACACATGCCCGCCCATCGCCATACGCAGGCGATCACGGATCACGCCATCCATCGCGCCAATCAGGCGGCTGCCATCCAGATAGATACGGCCGGTTTGCACCTCATCCACCAGCACTGGCGCATCGCCCGTCAGATCACAGACAGAGCCATTGGGCACAACCGTTGCACGCATACCACCTGCAAGGCCAAGTTTGGCATGTTCGCGCATCATGCGGTGTTCGCCATGGATCGGGATCAGCATTTGCGGTTTCATCAGATCGTGCATTTGCATCAGGTCGGGCCGGTTGGCATGGCCAGAGACATGATAGCGCCGCTGTGCATTGTCCAGCACATCCACCCCCATCGCCGATAGCGAATTCACAATGCGCCCCACTTCGCGCTCATTGCCGGGGATTGTCATGGAGGAAAACAGGAATGTATCGCCCTCTTTCATGCTCAGGCCCATATAATTGCCCCGCGCCAATTGGGCAGAGGCCGCGCGCCGCTCGCCCTGCGATCCGGTGACGATCAAGAGCAGGTTTTCGCGCGGCACATCCTTTGCGGCCTCTGGGCTGACTGTGGGGGGCATGTCTTTCAGAATACCGGCCTCTGTCGCCACTTGGGTCATGCGCAGCATGGCACGCCCCATCAGGCAGACCGAACGGCCCGCATCTTGCGCCGCCAATGCCAGTGTCTTTAGCCGTGCGACGTTCGAGGCAAATGTCGTGGCCACAACCATGCCCTTGGCATCGCGCATCAGCTGTGTGATGGGTTCGATCAACGTGGCCTCGGAACGCCCGGCATCGGGGTTCATAACATTTGTGCTGTCGCAGAGCAGCACCTTCACCCCTTCCCGCCCAATCTCGGACAGCATAACGGGATCATGCGCTTCTCCCACGCAGGGGGTTTGGTCGGCCTTGAAATCTCCTGAATGCACCACGCGCCCGGCGGGCGTATCAATGATCAGGCCAGAGGCTTCGGGCAGCGAATGCGCCACCGGGAAGAATTGCACGCGGAACGGCCCAAGCTCCAGCGCTTCTGGCGCTTTGCCCACAACGCGCACTTGCGCGGGGTCTTGGCCTGCATCCTGCATTTTCAGCCGGGCGATGCGCGCGGTGAAATCGCGCGCATAGACTGGCGCTTGCAGCTTGCTCCACATATGGCCCAAAGCGCCGACATGATCTTCATGGGCATGGGTGATCAAGATCGCTTCCAACCGGTCGCGCCGCTCTTCCAGCCAGCGCAAGTCCGGCATGATCAGATCAACACCGGGGCTGGACTCCATATCCGAAAAGGTGACACCCAAATCCACAAGGATCAGCCGCTCGCGCCCTTTGGGGCCATAGCCGAAGACATAGGCATTCATGCCCACTTCGCCCGCCCCGCCAAGGGGTAGATAGATCAGCCTGTCCTTGCTCATGCCCGCTCCTGCTCATTCTCTGTCTTGTTATAGTCGTATATCACGCGAAGGCCATGCAATGTCAGATCATCTTCGACCTTGTCAAACAGGTTCTCGGCCTGTGCGAATAGCGGTGCAAGCCCGCCTGTGCCGATCACCTTCATCGGGCGGCCATATTCGCGCTTGATCCGCGCGGTCAGCCCCTCGATCAGGCCGATATATCCCCAGAATACACCCGACTGGATGCAGGTGATCGTATTGGTGCCAATCACCTTGTCGGGGCGCGAAATATCCACATGCGGCAGCGCCGCTGCACCCTGATGCAGGGCCTCCAGCGACAGATTGACCCCCGGTGCGATAATACCGCCCACATAGGCCCCATCGCGCGCCACAACATCGAAATTCGTGGCCGTGCCGAAATCCACCACCACCACATCACCGCCATGGCGGTCAAAGGCGCCTGCGGCATTGGCCAGCCTGTCGGGGCCGGGGCGCACCCCTTCTTCCACGCGCGGGGGCACAGGCAGCAGGCATTCGGGCTTTCCCACCACCAGCGGGCGGCAGTTGAAATAACGATCACACAGCACGCGCAGATTGAACACCACGCGCGGCACTGTGGAAGAGATGATCACATCATCAATATCGGCATAAATGCCGGTCAGGCTCATAAGGCTGTTGAGCCAGACGAAATACTGGTCAGCTGTGCGCTTTACATCGGTAGATGTGCGCCATGTGGCCGCAAACTGGCTGCCATCCCAAACCGAAAAGACAGTATTCGTATTGCCGCAATCTATGGTCAGAAGCATGGCCCCTACCCCTGTTTTTCTATGTGAAGAACACATCTGCCGCGGCAATGATGCGCCGCCCTTGCGGGCCGCGCAAGATCAGCGCGCCGCTCTCGTCTATGCCTTCGAACACGCCCTCATGGCTTTCATTGACCAGCCGCGCAGTGATCGTCTCGCCCAATCGCGCCGCGCGCTCCATCCAGGCGCGCCGAATGGGCGCAAAGCCATAAGTGACAAGCTGGGCGTCCCAGCGCGCATAGGCGGGCGCAAGAATATCCAGAAACTCCTCTGGCGAAATGGCAAGCCCGGTTTCGCCCATCAGACTGACAGGGGCCAGCGCGCCGGCTTCGCCTTGCGGGGCCGCGCGCAGATTAACGCCGATGCCAATCGCCAGATGCCCAACCTGTGCGCCGTGGCCGATGCTTTCCAGCAAGATGCCCGCCAGTTTACCACCATTCAGCAGCACATCATTGGGCCATTTCAGCGCAAAGGCTTCTGGCCGCCCGGTGACGGTGACAAGCGCCTCATGGAGCGCAAGTGCTGCGATGAAAGACCGCTGCGCCACAAGGTCGGGCGGGCCCCCGGGTTTGCTGACATAGGTGGCGGCAAAATTCCCGTCCGGGTCGTGCCAGTCGCGCCCGCGCCGCCCCCGGCCTTGGGTTTGGCGCAGGGCCAATATCCAATGCGGGCCTGCAAGCGTTGGCGCAAGGCGCGCGGCTTCGGCATTGGTGCTGTCGATCTGGGGCAGCACCAGCCGCCCCACGCCGTCGGGCCAGTTATTTGACAAGAGCATTCGCCGCCAAGGCCGCTGCCCCTTCAACCCCAAAGAGGTTGATCACACCCAGCACCATGATCGCGGCAGAGGCCACAAGCAAGGTTGCCTGCACAGGCGCGCGCACTGTATCCAGCGGCTCTGCTTCGGCACCGAAATACATGTAATAGACGATACGCAGGTAATAGAACGCCCCGATCACAGAAGCCACGACACCGCCAATGGCCAGCCATGTCAGACCAGCCTCCACGGCCGACCAAAGCACATAGAATTTGCCAAAGAACCCAACCAAAGGCGGCACGCCCGCAAGGCTGAACATCAAGACCAGCAGCGCCAGTGCGCGCAGGGGTTCTGCTTTGGAATATTGGCGCAGGCTGTCAATATCCGTCACCGGCTTGCCATCGCGCGACATGGTGAGGATGAAGGCAAAGACACCGATATTCATGGTGACATAAATCGCCATATACACCAGCATCCCTTGCACGCCTTGCGCCGTGCCCGCAGCCAGACCCACCAGCGCAAAGCCCATATGCGAGATCGAGGAATAGGCCATCAGACGCTTGATATTGCGCTGACCGATTGCCGCAACTGCGCCCACAAACATGGAAGCCAGTGCAAGAAAGGCGATGATCTGCGACCAATCGCCCGGCACTGTGCCAAAAGCTTCATGCACCACACGCGCGATCAGCGCCATGGCAGCGACTTTGGGTGCTGTGGCGAAAAAGGCGGTTACAGGGGTGGGCGCCCCTTCATAGACATCCGGTGTCCACATATGGAAGGGCACGGCAGACACTTTGAACGCCAGCCCCGCCAGCATGAAGGCCAAGCCCATCAGCAACCCAACAGACATCCCATCTTCCGAAATCGTGGTGATAATGCCCGCAAAAAGCGTTGTGCCGGAATAGCCATATGTCAGCGATGCGCCATACAGCAACAGGCCCGATGCCAGCGCACCAAGGATGAAATATTTCAATCCTGCTTCGGTCGAACGTGCGGAATCGCGGTTCATGGTGGCAACAACATACAGCGCGAGGGATTGCAGTTCCAACCCCATATACAGCGCGATAAGATCGCCGCTGGACACCATCAGCATCATGCCCACCACCGACAGTGCGATAAGTATGGGATATTCAAACCGCAGCAATCCCCGCGCCACCATGTAGCTCTGGCCCATGACCAGAACCACCGCAGCCGAGAACAGAATGATCATCTTCGAGAAATGCGCGAAAGTATCGGCAATATACATGCCGTTAAACGCGGTCTGCGCGTCCAGCCCTTTGGAACCGGCATAAAGACCCAGCAGAACCATGACAGCCGCCGTAGCCCAGAGGATCGGCTCTGCCAGCTTGTCCTTGCCACCATAGACACCCACCATCAAAGCCGCCATCGCAAACAAGGCGAGGGTGATTTCGGGCAGCGCCGTGTACAGATCAGCTCCGATCATCTCGCAAGCCCTTTCAGTTCTGTGCCAGTTGGGATGCGGCCTCATGGGCCTGCAATGCCAGATTATGTCCCTCAACCATCGCCGTGACAGAGGGGCCTATGATATCGGTGACAAGTGCGGGATAAACACCAAGGATCAGCGTCATGGCGGCAAGGGGGGCAATCAGCAGCTTTTCACGCCGATCCATATCCTTGATGCCTTTCAGCGCTTCCTTGATCAATTCGCCCATTACCACCCGGCGGAACAGCCACAGCGCATAGCCCGCCGACAAGATCACACCTGTGGCCGCGAAAAACGCCACCCAGGTATTCACCTGAAACACCGCCATGAAGGTCAGGAATTCGCCCACAAAGCCCGATGTGCCCGGCAGGCCCACATTGGCCATCGTGAACAGCAAAAACACCGCCGCATATACCGGCATGCGGTTGATCAGGCCGCCATAGGCCGCAATCTCGCGCGTGTGCATGCGGTCATAGATCACGCCCACAGCCAGAAACAACGCGCCGGAAATAAAGCCATGGCTGATCATCTGGAAAATCGCGCCATCAATCCCTTGCTGGTTGGCCGCGAAAATCCCCATTGTCACAAAGCCCATATGCGCGACTGAGGAATAGGCAATCAGCTTTTTCATGTCTTCCTGCACCAGCGCGACCAGTGAGGTATAGACAATCGCAATCGCCGACATCCACAGCACCAGGGGCGCAAAAATATCAGACGCCACAGGGAACATTGGCAGCGAAAACCGCAAGAACCCGTAGCCCCCCATCTTCAGCAGCACCGCCGCCAGAATGACAGAGCCGGCAGTCGGCGCCTGCACATGCGCATCGGGCAACCATGTATGCACCGGCCACATCGGCATTTTCACTGCAAACGAGGCAAAGAAAGCCAGCCAGAGCAGCGTTTGCATGCCGCCGATGATCTGCCATCCCGCAAGGCTGACAGTTTCGGTGCTGAACTGGTGCTGCAACAATGTCGGGATATCGGTTGTGCCCGCATCCACATACATCGCGATCATGGCCACCAGCATCAGGACAGAGCCGAGGAAGGTGTAAAGGAAGAATTTGAACGCCGCATAAATGCGATCCTTGCCGCCCCAAATGCCGATAATCAGGAACATCGGGATCAGGCCTGCTTCGAAGAACAGGTAGAACAGCACCAGATCCAGCGCCACGAAAACACCGATCATCAGCGTTTCCAGCAGCAGGAAGGCGATCATGTAATCTTTTACCCGGTGCGTCACGTTCCAGCATGCGCCAATGGTGATGGGCATAAGGAAGGTGGTGAGCATCACAAACAGGATCGAAATGCCATCCACCCCCATCTTGTAGGTAAAGCCCATGATCCACTCGTGTTCTTCCACGAATTGAAACCCGGTATCTTGCGGATCAAACCCCACCAGCAGGATCAGCGAGGCCGCGAATGTGGCCAGCGTGGCCACGAGCGCCACCCATTTGGCGTTATTCTGCGCCGCTTCGTCATCCCCGCGCAGGAAGATTGCCAGAATTGCCGCCGCAATGGCCGGAGTGAACGTGATAATGGACAGAAGGTTCAACATCAGTTTGCCCCCCCTGCCAGCGTGACAAAGGTAACAATCACGACAATCCCCAGAACCATTGCAAACGCATAGTGAAATACAAAGCCCGATTGCGCGCGGCCCGCCAGTTTTGTGATGAAGGGAATGATTCCCATGGCCAGCCCGTTTATGCCGCCATCAATCACCGCCCCATCGCCTTTTTTCCACAAGAACCGGCCCATGAATTTGGACGAGCGCACGAAAAGCACCTCATAAATCTCGTCAAAATACCATTTGTTCAGCAGGAACTGATAGGCACCGGGGAAAGTATCTGCCAAGCGCTTGGGCAGCGAGGTGTTGCGGATATAGAACAGCCACGCCAGCCCCAAACCGATAAGCATGGCCGCGAAAGGCGCCACTTTCACCCATTTCGGCACATAATGCGCCTCTGAAACAAGGTTGTTATCCTCGGCAATAAAGATCGCCGCGCCAAAGTAATCGCGCACCTGCCCTGTAGAGCCGAAGAACGGCCCATAAAACACCATCCCCGCCAGAACCGAACCAACGGCCAGCACCACCAACGGCACAAGCATCACCATCGGGCTTTCATGCGCGTGCTCATGCGTATGATGATCTCCGCGCGGGCTGCCCCAGAATGTCAGGAACATCAGCCGCCAGCTGTAGAAACTGGTCATGAAGGCCGCAATCACCAAAATCCAGAACGCATAGCCCGTGCCAGAGGCAAAGACCGATTCAATGATCGCATCTTTGGAAACAAAGCCCGCAAAGCCAAACATCGTCAGCGGAATACCCACGCCCGTAATCGCCAAAGTGCCGATCAGCATGGCCCAGAACGTGTAGGGCAGTTTATCTTTCAAACCGCCATAATTGCGCATGTCCTGTTCGTGGTGCATGCCATGAATGACAGACCCCGCACCCAGAAACAGCATGGCTTTGAAGAATGCATGCGTCAGCAGGTGGAACATCGCCACCGAATAGACACCCACGCCAATCGCCACGAACATGAAACCCAGCTGCGAACAGGTGGAATAGGCGATCACGCGCTTGATATCGTTTTGCACCAGACCAACAGTCGCGGCGAAAAACGCGGTCAGCGCGCCGATCAGCACCACAAATGCCAGCACATCGGGCGCGTATTCAAACACCGGTGACATGCGCGCCACCAGGAATACGCCCGCAGTTACCATGGTTGCAGCATGAATGAGGGCTGACACAGGTGTCGGGCCTTCCATCGCATCTGGCAGCCAGGTGTGCAGCAGGAATTGCGCTGACTTGCCCATGGCGCCCATGAACAGCAAAAAGGCGATCAGATTGGCGGCGTTCCACTCTGTCCACAAAAAGCTGACTGTGGTTTCAGCCAGCAGGGGTGCGGCGGCGAAGATATCATCATACTGGACGGAATCGACCAGAAAGAACAGCGCCATCAAGGCCAGGATCAGCCCCATATCGCCCACACGGTTGACGATAAACGCTTTCATCGCAGCGGCGCCCGCGCTTGGCTTGCGGAAATAGAACCCGATGAGCAGGTAGGACGCGAGGCCGACCCCCTCCCACCCGAAGAAGAGCTGCAAGAGGTTATCCGCCGTCACCAGCATGAGCATGGTGAAGGTAAAAAACGACAGATACGCAAAGAAACGGGGGCGGTAGCTCTCGTTCTCTGCAAAGTTGTCATCATGCGCCATATAGCCAAAGCTATACAGATGCACGAGTGCCGAAACGGTGGTGATCACGATCAGCATCACCGCTGTCAGCCTGTCCAGCCGGATCGCCCAATCTGCCACAAGCGATCCGCTATCGATCCAGCGCATCAGCGTGATTTGCTGCACAGAGCCGTCATGCGTCAGGAAAATCACCCAAGAGAGAAACGCCGACAGGAACAGCAGGCCCGTTGCAACAATCTGCGCCGGACGCTCGCCAATCACACGCCAGAACAACCCTGCGATGATCGCGCCCAGCAAGGGCGCCAGAAGAACTGTAACCGCCATCTGATCAGCCTTTCATCACATTGACGTCTTCAACGTCGATCGTGCCCCGGTTGCGGAAGAAACAGACCAGAATGGCCAGACCAATCGCCGCCTCTGCCGCCGCAACTGTCAGCACAAACATGGTAAATACCTGCCCGACCAGATCGTTCAGGAAGGAAGAAAAGGCGACCAGATTGATATTCACCGCCAAAAGCATCAGTTCAATCGACATCAGGATGACGATGATATTCTTTCGGTTCAGGAATATCCCGAATATGCCGATCACAAACAGCGCCGCTGCCACTGTCAGGTAATGTTCAAGTCCAACCATCCGGTTCCCTCGTTCCGTTTGTATCGGGGCGCATTTCGGCCCGCATTATTCTGGCGTGCAACAACAGGGCCTCAGCCCAGCCCCTGCCCCGGCTTTATGTCTTTCAGCTCCATCGCCTTCGCAGGGTCACGGTGCATCTGCGCCACGACATTCTGGCGCTTGATATCCTTGCGATGGCGCAATGTCAGAACGATTGCACCAATCATTGCCACCAGCAAAATCAGCCCGGCTGTCTGGAACAGAAGGAAATACTGGTCATAAATGATCATGCCCAGGGCTTTGGTATTGTGCATCTCTGCCAGATCAGGCGTGGGGGCCTGACGCAGGGACAGCGCACCTTCTGCTTCTTGCCATGAGCCGAACAAAAGCGCCATCTGCATCAGCAGCACAATGCCCACAAGGCTGGCGATCGGGAAATGGCGGGCCATTTCCCCTTTCAATGCGGCGAAATCGACGTCCAGCATCATCACCACGAACAGGAACAACACCGCGACCGCGCCCACGTAGACGATGATCAACAGCATGGCCAAAAACTCTGCCCCCAGCAGCACGAACAGCCCCGCCGCAGACAGGAAGGTCAGGATCAGCCACAGCACCGAATGCACCGGGTTGCGCGCAATTGTCACAAGAAACCCTGCGCCCAAGAGCGTCACCGCGAATGCGTAGAATGTTATATCGGCAATACCCATGTCCCTCGGGTTCCTTTATAATCTTTGGGCGGCTTGCGCGCCCCGGTATCGTGTTCGCACAGCGTTTGCGCAGCACGCCTTAGCGGTAAGGTGCATCAACTTCCAGATTGCGAGCGATTTCAGCTTCCCAACGCTCGCCATTTTCCAAGAGCTTTGCCTTGTCATAATAAAGTTCTTCGCGAGTTTCAGTCGCAAATTCGAAATTTGGACCTTCAACAATTGCATCCACTGGGCAAGCTTCCTGACAGAAACCGCAATAGATGCATTTGGTCATATCAATATCATAGCGCGTTGTCCGGCGCGATCCGTCTTCGCGCGGCTCTGCATCAATCGTGATGGCCTGAGCCGGGCAGATCGCCTCGCACAGCTTGCAGGCGATACAACGCTCTTCCCCGTTGGGATAGCGGCGCAGCGCATGTTCGCCGCGAAAGCGCGGGCTAAGCGGCCCCTTTTCATGCGGGTAATTCAACGTAGGCTTTGGCGCGACAAAATATTTCATTCCAAGGCCAAAGCCTTTGATGAAATCTGTCATCAGCGTGTATTTGATCGCGCGGTTCCAATCAAATCCCATGACTCACCCTCCAATCGCCCAGCGAGCCCAAAACCCGCCCATCACTTCAAACTTCGCCAGGAATGCAATCAGCACGACCCAGGCCAGCGAAAACGGCAAGAATACTTTCCAGCCAATGCGCATCAGCTGGTCATAGCGGTAGCGCGGCACAATCGCTTTCACCATGGCAAACAGGAAGAAGAAGAACGCCATCTTCAGGAACATCCAGTGAAAGCCATCAGGCAGCCCCGGAATAGGCGAGAGCCAGCCGCCGAAGAACAGCAGCGACATCAGCGCGCACATCAGGAAAATGGCGATATATTCCCCCGCCATGAACAGCAGATAGGGCGTAGAGCCATACTCCACCATGAAGCCCGCCACCAATTCGGATTCCGCTTCGGGCAAATCAAATGGCGGGCGGTTCGTTTCGGCCAGCGCCGAGACGAAAAACAGCACGACCATGGGCAAATGCGGCAGCCAATACCACCCCAGCGCGCCCCAGCCCGTATCTTGCGCCGCAACAATGGCACCAAAATTCATGCTGCCGGTAGAGATGATCACGCCAATGATGATCAGGCCCAAAGACACTTCGTAAGAAATCATCTGCGCGGCAGAACGGAGCGAGCCAAGGAACGCGTATTTCGAGTTCGAGGCCCAGCCCCCCATGATCACGCCGTAGACTTCAAGCGAGGCAATCGCCATCACAAACAGGATCGCGACATTGATATCGGCCAGCACCCAGCCATCATTGAACGGGATCACCGCCCAGGCCAGCATCGCCAGAACGAAACTCAAGAGCGGGGCAAGGAAATAGACAGGCCGATCAACCCCTGCAGGGATTACCACTTCCTTGACCACAAATTTGATCGCATCCGCGAAGGTTTGCAACAAGCCCCAGGGGCCTACCACATTCGGCCCGCGCCGCATCTGGACAGCCGCCCAGACCTTGCGGTCGGCATAGACCAGAAAAATCAGACTGATCATCACGAAGCCCACCACCAAAAGCGATTGCGCCGCGATCAGCACGGTGATCCCCAATCCGGTTTGCAGAAACTCTGTCATTCGTCCCTCAATTCCTCATACCGTGGGGATGCCTTGTTCCCGACAATCATCCACGATCACTTCGGCGTCCATGTTGCGCAGCCCCAAGGGCAAATCTGCCGAGATGACAAAACCGCCATCCGCTTCCAAAACACTGCCCCGGCGCGTGACATTCGTGCGCACATGCTGGGCGAAACTGTAGCCGCGGATTAGCGCATATTGCGCCGCCGCACAACGCGCATAGGCCACCACATCCGCCCTGCTGCGCGCACCGTCCATTCGCACCAGAAAGCTGACAGTGTTTGCATCCAGAAGCCGCGTTTCAACCCCCAGATACTGCGCCCCGCTTGGGGGTGTGACTGACGCGCGCGCGGCCTGCCCTTCGCCACAGGCCATCAGGCCGCCACAGGCGACCCCGACCAGTGCAAGGCTGGACACTGTGCGCGCCATACCCGGTTACTCCGCCGCCAACGGCGCGGCGCTGCGCGCCTTTGCCATGCTGGAAAGTTCGGCCATCAGGCTGGAAGCCCGCGCGATCGGGTTGGTCAGGTAGAAATCCGCAATCGCATTGCGGAAATCGGCCTTGCCCAGCGGGCCTTGTTCCAGCGGTTGCCATGCGTTTTCTGCCAAAAGATCAATCTCGCCCAGATGGGGCACAGCCGCCATAAGCTGCGTGCGCAGCGCGGTGATTGTATCGAAAGGCAGCGTTGCGCCCAATTCGGCAGACAGGGCGCGCAAGATGGCCCAGTTTTCCTTGGCCTCACCGGGCGCAAAGCCCGCGCGTAGGGCCAGTTGGGGCCGCCCTTCGGTATTCACAAAGAGCCCTTGTTCCTCAGTATAGGCGCTGCCCGGCAAGATGATATCCGCCCGGTGTGCGCCCCTGTCGCCATGGCTGCCTTGATAGATCACAACAGCGCCCGGCGCGATGTCTATTTCATCTGCGCCAAGGTTATAGATCACTTCGGCCCCCTCGACCGCCGCCTTGATCCCGCCCTCGGAGGTGCAGCCGATATCCATGGCCCCAACGCGGGCGGCGGCTGTGTGCAGCACCAAAAGCCGCGCGCCAGTTGCATCGCAGAGCGCCATTGCCGCAGCCAGAACGGCTGCGCCATCGGCCTCGCGCAAGGCGCCCTGGCCAATGATGACAACGCCCTCTGCATCGCTGGCCTTGGCCGAATTCAGCAAGGCCGCAAGCGCTGCCCGATCTGTGCCCAGATGGGTGTAATCATATGTCAGATCAACGGATTCGCCGACCAGCGCCACATCTGCGCCATGCATCCACGCCTTGCGGATACGCGCGTTCAAAACGGGGGCTTCATGGCGCGGATTTGTGCCAATCAGCCAGATGCGGTTGGCGTGGTCGATATCTTCAATCGCCGCTGTGCCCACATAGCCAGAGCGGTTGCCCGCCGGCAGATGCGCGCCGTCAGTGCGGCATTCAACCTGCCCGCCCTGCCCTTCTATCAACAATTTAAGCGCATAAGCGGCCTCGGCGGAGGCAAGATCGCCCACCAGCCCGGCCAGCTTTTTGCCCTTCATCGCTGCCGCTGTGGCAGATAGCGCCTCTGGCCATGTGGCCGGGCGCAGTTTGCCATTCTCGCGGATATAGGGGCGGTCAAGGCGCTGACGCTTCAACCCGTCCCAGATATAGCGGGATTTGTCCGAGAGCCATTCCTCATTCACGCCGTCATGATTGCGCGGCAGCATCCGCATCACTTCGCGCCCTTTCGCATCGACGCGAATGTTGGAGCCAAGCGCGTCCATCACATCAATCGTTTCGGTTTTAGTCAGCTCCCAAGGCCGCGCCGTGAAGCTGTAGGGCGCAGAAACCAGCGCGCCCACGGGGCACAAATCTACAATATTGCCCACCATTTCAGACTCGATCAGCGCCCCCAGATAGGTGGTGATCTCTGCATCCTCGCCCCGGCCTGTCTGGCCCATGACAGATACACCCGCCACCTCGGAGGTGAAGCGCACGCAGCGCGTGCACGAAATGCAGCGCGTCATATGGGTCTCAACCAGCGGCCCCAGATCAAGATCCTCGGTCGCGCGTTTCGGCTCGCGGAAGCGCGAGAAATCCACGCCGTATGCCATGGCCTGATCTTGCAGATCACATTCGCCGCCCTGATCACAAATCGGGCAATCCAGTGGGTGATTGATCAACAAGAACTCCATCACCCCTTCGCGCGCCTTTTTCACCATGGGGGAATTGGTTCTCACCACGGGCGGCTGGCCCTCTGGGCCAGGGCGCAAATCCTTGACCTGCATGGCGCAGCTTGCGGCGGGCTTGGGCGGGCCGCCGACGACTTCGACAAGGCACATGCGGCAATTCCCGGCAATCGACAGCCGCTCGTGGTAGCAAAAGCGCGGGATTTCGATCCCGGCCTGCTCGCACGCCTGGATCAGCGTCATCTCGGCGGGAACTTCCAGCTCTTTGCCGTCAATGATGATCTTGCGTAACTGGGACATGGCTTACCTCTCCCGCAACTGGCGACCAAGCGCCGTGCGCTCGGCTATTTGGGTGCGCGCGAAAGCGCAAACTTCGGCTTCACTTTCAGGGTCAACGCCCGCGCGGCGCAGATGCGACAGCACGATCCCGCGCAAACGCGCGCGCTCTGCCTCATCTTCCACAAAGGCTTCGATCTGGGCTCGGCTAAACCCAAGCCCGCGCGCGCGGTTATATAGCGACAGGAAATAATTGACGCGTGTCAGCCGCCCCGGAGGACTGACGGCAGGGCAGGTATCGACCACATGCTTGATAAGCGCCGCCGTGAACAACCCGTTATAAATGGCTGGCGTATTGCGCAACGTGTCATTCACCTCGGCCTGAGATTGCGCCGCGGACGCGGGCGCGGCAACTGCAAGCGCCACTCCCAGCACAATCGCCGCAAGCTTGGTATTGGCCCGCATGATCATTCCGCCGCAACTTTCGCCGCGCGCCCGGCCTTTTGGGATGCAATCCTGTCTTCAATCACATCGCGGAAATTGCGGATCAAGCCCTGAATGGGCCATGCCGCAGCATCGCCAAGCGCGCAGATTGTGTGGCCCTCAACTTGCTTGGTCACATCCCAGAGCATGTCGATTTCTTCCACCTCGGCCTCGCCGCGCAACAGCCTGTCCATCACGCGCATCATCCAGCCTGTACCTTCACGGCAGGGTGTGCATTGGCCGCAGCTTTCATGCTTGTAGAACTTTGACAGCCGCCAGATGGCCTTGATGATATCTGTCTGCTTGTCCATAACGATTACCGCCGCCGTGCCAAGGCCAGACCCCAACTCTCCGCGCAGGTAATCGAAATCCATGATCGCATCGCGCATCTTTTCGCCGCGCACACAGGGCACAGACGAACCGCCGGGAATGACGGCCAGCAGATTGTCCCAACCGCCCCGAATACCGCCACAATGCTTTTCAATCAGCTCTTCAAAGCTGATCGACATGGCCTCTTCCACCACGCAAGGGCGGTTCACATGGCCGGAAATCGCAAACAGTTTTGTGCCCGCATTATTGGGCCGGCCAAAGCCTGCAAACCATGCCCCACCACGGCGCAGAATTGTGGGCACAACGGCAATCGATTCCACGTTGTTCACAGTCGTCGGGCAGCCATATAGCCCCGCGCCAGCCGGAAACGGGGGTTTCATGCGCGGCATGCCCTTGCGGCCCTCAAGGCTTTCCAAAAGCGCGGTTTCCTCGCCGCAGATATAGGCACCTGCACCATGGTGCAGATACAGATCAAAATCCCAGCCAGACCCGCAAGCATTCTTGCCGATCAACCCCGCCTCATAGGCTTCATCAATCGCGTTTTGCAGCGCTTCTTTCTCGCGGATATATTCGCCACGAATATAGATGTAGCAGGCATGGGCATTCATCGCAAAACTGGCGATCAAGCAGCCCTCTATCAGCGTATGCGGATCATGGCGCATGATTTCGCGGTCTTTGCAGGTTCCGGGTTCGGATTCGTCTGCATTCACAACAAGATAGGCTGGGCGACCATCGCTTTCCTTGGGCATGAAAGACCATTTCAAGCCTGTGGGAAAGCCAGCCCCCCCGCGCCCGCGCAGGCCCGATTGCTTCATTTCATCAACAATCCAGTCGCGGCCCTTTTCCAATATCTTTTTGGTGCCATCCCAATGGCCCCGCGCAATCGCACCTTTCAAAGAGCGGTCATGCATCCCATAGAGGTTGGTAAAGATGCGATCCTGATCTTTAAGCATAAGCTTGCCCTTTCCTTGCCCCTAGCGGTTGGCCCTGCCCTGCCGCCAGATGCGAAATGTCACAAACAGCGCCCAGCCAAAGGCCGCCAACGCTGCGAAATCTATCAAAAAGGCAAAGCGCGCCTGCCAGCCATATTCCCGGCCGATCTGCTGCAGCAAAAACCACCCCACAATCGCCACGCACATCACGATTGCCGCAAGCCTTGCCTGCCGCGCGCGTGCCATGTCGGCCTTGGTGGGTTTGGTCATCTGCCCGCTGTCCTTTCATCTGCCAAGCCTAAGCCGTTCCAGCCAGGGCTTTGGCCTGTCCAACCCAATCATCCCGACTGACGCGGCCTTTGAACCCTTCAAGGTTCTCATCCATCCACGCCACATCTTGCGGGCCCCATGCGGCAATCTGCCAGAAATGGAAGATGCCCATGGTGTTCAGCTGCGCTTCAAGCTTCGGGCCAACGCCCTTGATCTTTTTCAGATCATCCGCCGCGCCTTTCGCCTCTGCCAGCATTTCGGGCTTTGTCGCACCCTCCAAAACGGGTTTGGCCTTGGAAATGGCTGGCGCTTCCTGCTTGCTCACGCCCGTTTCATCGGCGGGCAGGTTTGCTGCGGGTTTCGGTTCTGCTGCTGTGCCTTTTGCTGCCTTTGGCGCAGATTTCCCCTGCCAGGGCGCGATCAACGGCACTTCGGTTCCGTCAATGCGCTTCAGCGTATCGCCAATGCGGCTTGCCAGCGCGACAGAGCCATTCTGCCCCTCGCCCGTCATATCCTTCAAGGTGGTTGCCCCGCCCAGAGGTTCGCAGGAAAAACGCCCGTTCTGTGGCCCCGGTGTGGGCACTTTGCCCGCCGCCATGTCATCCAGCATCTTGCCAAAGCCTTCAGCCGTCAGATCCTCGTAATAATCCTTGCCGATCTGGGCCATGGGCGCATTTGCGCAAGCGCCCAGACATTCCACCTCTTCCCAGCTGAATTTGCCATCGGGTGACAGCATATGCGGGCGCGGCGCGATTTTCTCTTTGCACACGTCAATCAGCTTTTCTGCGCCGCAGATCATACAGCTTGTTGTGCCGCAAATCTGGATATGCGCAACGGAACCAACAGGTTGCAGTTGGAACATGAAGTAAAATGTCGCCACTTCGAGACCGCGGATATAGGCCATGCCCAACATATTGGCGACATATTCAATCGCAGGCCGCGTAAGCCAGCCCTCCTGCTCCTGCGCGCGCCACAGCAACGGGATGATGGCGCTCGCCTGACGGCCTTCGGGGTACTTCGTGATCTGCCCTTCGGCCCAGGCCTGGTTGGCGGGCGTGAAGGCAAAGGTTTTGGGCTGGTCTGGGTGCAGGCGGCGCAACATTAGCGGTCAATCTCTCCGAAAACGACATCCATCGTGCCGATAATGGCGGCCACATCGGCCAGTTGGTGCCCTTTGGCGATGTAATCCATGCTTTGCAGATGCAGGGGATGATCGAGGTGGATTGGCGCATCTCCTCCATCCGGCAGAGGTAACGGTCATAGCAATCGCCGTTCTTGCCGACGGGAATCTGGAAATCAAACTCGTCATAGCATTCATAAGGCTGCGCGCGGCGCAAATCCCATGCCAACCCAGAGCCGCGCACCATCACGCCGGAATAGCCCCAATCCAGAATATCTTGCTCTGTCACCACGCCAATATCGGCATTACGCTGTTTGAAAATGCGGTTCTCTGTCAAAAGCCCGTCAATATCATCCAGCAACTTGGGGAATTCATGCGCCCAAGTCTCGATATCGTCTATCAGCGCGGGTGGCAGGTCTTGATGCACACCACCGGGCCGGAAATAGGCCGCATGAAGCCGCGCACCGCAGGCCCGCTCATAAAACACCATGAGCTTTTCGCGCTCTTCAAAGCCCCAGAGCGGCGGCGTCAGCGCGCCCACATCCATCGCCTGCGTGGTGACGTTCAGCAAATGGTTCAGGATCACGGCCCATTTCGGAGAACAAAACCCGGATCAGAGAGGCGCGGCGCGGCACCTCCACCCCGGTCAGCTTCTCGATAGCCAGACACCATGCATGTTCCTGATTCATCGTGCCGACATAATCAAGCCGGTCGAAATAGGGCAGGTTTTGCAGATAGGTGCGGCTTTCCATCAGCTTTTCCGTGCCGCGATGCAGCAGCCCGATATGCGGGTCAACCCGCTCCACGACTTCGCCATCCAGTTCCAGAACCAGACGCAAAACACCATGCGCGGCAGGGTGTTGCGGGCCGAAGTTGATGTTGAAATTGCGGATGCGCTGCTCAGATGTCTGCGCGTCCTGAAACCCTTTGGAGCCGTCCATCATCGCGCACCCTCTTTCTTCTCGTCACCGGGAAGGATGTAATCCGCCCCTTCCCAAGGCGACATGAAATCAAATTGGCGGTATTCCTGCACCAGTTGCACCGGTTCATAGACAACACGCTTCAGCGCTTCATCATAGCGCACTTCGGTATAACCCGTTGTCGGGAAATCCTTGCGCAGCGGGTGGCCGCGAAAGCCATAATCTGTCAGCAAACGCCGCAAATCCGGGTGGCCAGAGAAGAGAAGGCCATACATGTCAAAAACTTCACGCTCAAACCAGTTGGCGGCGGGGTAAAGTGCTGTCAGGGATGGGGCAATCTCATCTTCGCCCATTGCAACCTTCACCCGGATGCGATGATTCAGATACATTGACAGGAAATGATACACCAGTTCAAACCGCTTGCGCCGCCCCGGCCAATCCACCGCCGTAATATCCACCAGCGTTGAAAAACGCAGGCTTTCATCATGCTGCAAATGGCGCACCAGCTTTACCAGATGCGAGAGCGTCGTGGTGACAGTCAATTCGTCATGCGCGATATCATGGCGCACGATTGCATCGCCCATGCGCATTTCCAACAAGGCGGCCAGTTCGTTCAATGCGTCAGACATGGGCGCTCTCCTTACCTGACCAAAGTGCCTGTGCGGCGGATTTTGCGTTGCAGCTGCAAGATGCCATAAACCAGCGCCTCGGCGGTGGGCGGGCAACCGGGCACATAGATATCGACCGGGACGATCCGGTCACATCCACGCACTACGGAATAGCTGTAATGGTAATAACCGCCACCATTGGCGCAGGAGCCCATGGAGATGACATAGCGCGGCTCTGGCATCTGGTCATAAACCTTGCGCAGCGCAGGCGCCATTTTATTGGTCAGTGTGCCAGCCACGATCATCAGGTCAGACTGGCGGGGGCTGGCGCGCGGGGCAGTGCCAAAGCGTTCCAGATCATAGCGCGGCATGGAGGTGTGCATCATTTCCACCGCGCAGCAGGCCAGCCCGAATGTCATCCAATGCAGCGAGCCATTGCGCGCCCAGTTGATGATATCCTCGGTCGAGGTGAGCAGAAACCCCTTGTCCTGCAATTCGCGGTTCAGGCTTTGGGTCGCCACTTCACGATCCGCGCCAGCGGTGTTGGAACCAGCCATCACTCCCATTCGAGCGCTCCCTTCTTCCATTCATAGGCAAAGCCGATGGTCAACACGCCCAGAAACACCATCATCGACCAGAACGCCGTCATGGACATTTCCGAGAAGGCAACACCCCAGGGGAACAGGAACGCGATTTCCAGATCAAAGATGATGAACAAAATGGCCACCAGATAAAACCGCACATCAAACTTCATGCGCGCATCATCGAAGGCGTTAAACCCACATTCATAGGTAGATACTTTTTCCGGGTCGGGATTGCGCACCGCGATCAAGATTGCCGAGAGCAGCAAAACCAGCCCCAAAGCAACCGCAATGGCCAGAAAAATCATGATAGGCAGGTAGGATGCTATGAGGTCTTCCACCTTTGGCTCCTTCTACGCGCGGTGGGCCTTGCCCGTGCCGCAACTTGGCTGCCCTTCATCTACTCCCGAAGGCCGATAGGGTCAACTAAAGTAGATGCGATCAGGGTGGAAAAATCATGGTTCTGAATACAACCGTATACCAAACAACCGTTATAAAACCGCAGGAAGCCCCGCATCCGGCCAAGTTTCCCTTACGTCATCTGCCGGCAAACGCTGCAATGCAGAATCACTGGGGCAGCGCCTATCTGGCCCAGGATGGTTTGCGCCGCGCGAAGAACGCATCTATTCCCTCGCGGGCCTCTTCCCCGTCCCAGCAGGCCACCAGTTCGGCAATCGAATGATCTATATCCTGGGGTGATATCCCTGCCCCCAGATGGCGGGCCAAGGCTTTGGCGCGCGCCACGGCTTCGGGGGCGCAGGACAGGTATGGCAATATTTCGGCCTCTATCGCAGAATCCAACCCCTCTGGCGGGGTTGTGCGGGCCAACAGGCCCAGGGTCACCGCCTCTGTCGCCTCAAAAATCCGCGCCGACATGAACACGCGCCGCGCCATTGCCGCGCCCATGCGGGCCAGAACATAAGGGCCAATCGTGGCCGGGATCAGGCCAAGGCGCGTTTCTGTCAGGCCAAAACAGGCGCCCTCTACGCCGATGGCAACATCACAGACCGCCATCATGCCTATCCCGCCACCAAAGGCCTGTCCTTGAACACGGCCAATCAGCGGTTTGGGCAGGCTGTCCAGCGCGCCCAGCATTTCGGCCAGCGCCCGCGCACTTTTCGCACGCGTCGCGCCATCGGCCTGCATTTGCGCGCGCATCCAGTCCAGATCACCGCCCGCGCAAAAGCTTTTGCCGCGCGCGCCCAGCACCACCACCCGCACGGCCGGATCAGCCCCAAGCCGTGCGGCGGCAGCGCTGAGTTCTGCAATCATCTGCGCATTCAGCGCATTATGCTTGTCGGGGCGGTTCAGATACAGCCATGCCACGCCGCGTGTGTCGGTCTCCATCTCCAGCGTTTCAAACATCGCGACCCCTTTCATGGCGCATGTTTTGCACCATCTGCACCGCCTGCGCCAAAACCTTGCGATCAAGGCCCGTCTGCCAGCCCATCCCTGTCAGCCATTCATGCACGGCCTCTGTGGCGACATTGCCCGAAGCACCGGGCGCATAGGGGCAGCCGCCCAAGCCGCCTATTGCGGCATCAAACACCCGCAAGCCCATGTCAAGCGAGGCTTCGATATTCGCCAGCGCCAGCCCGCCTGTATCATGATAATGCCCTGCAAGCCGCGCTGCGGGCAATTCTTGCAACACGGCGCGCAGCATTGCTGCAATCGTCTCTGGTGTGGCGCGCCCGATAGTATCGCCAAGGCTGATTTCATAGCAGCCCAGATCGCGCAACCGGGCCGCCACCCAAGCCACCTGCGCAGGCGCTACAGGGCCATCATAGGGGCAATCTGTCACGCAAGAGACATAGCCGCGCACAGGCACACCCGCAGCGCGCGCGGCATGAGCGACAGGGGCAAAGCGCTCTAAGCTCTCGGCAATGGTGCAATTCAGATTGGCCTTGCTAAACCCTTCGGACGCCGCGCCGAATATGGCCACCTCATCCGCACGCGCGGCAAGCGCGCGTTCCAACCCTGTGATATTGGGCACAAGTGCGGCATAGCGCAGGCCCGCGCGCCGTGTGATCTGTGCCAGAACATCGGCACTATCGGCCATTTGCGGCACCCATTTGGGGCTGACGAAACTCGCCACCTCCATCCGGCGAAAGCCCGCGCCGCTCAGGCAATCTACCAGCGCCACTTTGGCGGCAGTCGGGATCAGACGCTTTTCGTTTTGCAAGCCATCGCGCGGGCCAACCTCGAATATCTCGACATATGCCATTGCTACCCCCGCCCCTCTGGTGGCTTTTCTGGCGGCGGATAGAAATCGCGCAGGTAGATTTGCGCCTGCCCATCGCGCGCCAAGGCGCGCTGAAAGGCAGGGCGCGCGGCGGCCTGTTCCAGATAGGCCGCCGCCCCATCTGGCAAGGTGACAAAGCGCTTGGCCAACAAAACACCGTAACCCAGCGCGATATCAGCAACAGAGAATTGCCCCGCTACCCAATCCGGGCCAAGGCTGCGCAGCGCATTTTCCAGCCGCCGCGCTTCCAGCCGCATGACAGTGGCAGAGCGCATGTCCGCGCTGCGCAAAACAATATGATGCTGCGTCAGATTGGAGAGCATCGCGCCCAAGGTTTCGGCATAATGCAACCCTTGCAGAAAGGCTGCGCGCTGCGCCGTGCCCTCGGCCGGGCGCAGATGCGGGGCACGGCATTCGGCCAGATAAAGAAGGATCGCGCCACTTTCACACAGCGTTTTCCCGTCGATCTCTATGGCCGGGACACGGCCCGCGGGCGCACGCGCCAGATGTTCGGGGCTGCGCAAGGATGTGTCAAAAAAGCTGCAATGGATCACCTCATAGGGCGCGCCAATCTCCTCCAAGGCCCAGAGCACCCGGAAAGACCGCGATTGTGCCACATGCCACAGCCGGATCATGGCTGCGCCCTTTTGGGCGGGACGGCAGGCGCGTTCATTCTTCCAGCTCCAGCCGCACCAAGGCAGCACCCGCTTCCACCTGCGCACCGGCAGCGCAGAGCACCTCTGCCACGCGGCCCGCGCGCCCGGCCACAAGCGTATGCTCCATTTTCATCGCTTCCAGCACGGCCAGCCTGTCGCCTTGCGCCACATCATCGCCCGCAGCCACAAAAACCACTTTCACCAAGCCCGGCATGGGGGCCAGCACGATATCTGCGCCCAGCCCGCCGCCCGCATCGCGCGCCAGTGGATCTGGGCAGGCAAAGGCGCGCGGCACATCGCCAAAGAGCGCCACACCACCTGACAGCCGCACACCGGCCACAAGTCCGGGCGCGCCTGCCACGCGCAGCCCCTCTGGCACGGCCTCCACCTCCAGCTCGCGCCCCGCAATCCGCACCTGCGCGCGGCCAGGCCCCAGCACGGCAAGGCGCAAATCCGAATGCCCCTCCAACGCCACATCCTGCCAGATCGGGCCGCCAAGGCTGAACCCCGCCAGCGGATCACAAAGCCCGTGCAAACCCACCGCATAAGCGCAGGCGGCAGCCAGTTCCCAATTCGAAGGCTCTGGCACATGCGTCAGGCTGGCCAGATCGCGCGCGATAAGCCCGGTATCCACATCGCCTGCCCGAAAACCTGCATGGCGCGACAGCGCCCCCAGAAAGGCCAGATTGGTTACCGTTCCCGCCACTTCGGTCGCGCTTAAAGCCGCTTCCAGACGTTTAAGCGCAATTGCACGGGTTGGGCCATGGGTGATGATTTTGGCAATCATCGGATCATACCAAGGGCTGATCTCATCGCCCGCGCGCACCCCGGTTTCTATGCGCGCATCAGGGCTGAAGCGCAGATGTTCCAGCCGCCCTGTAGCGGGCAAAAAACCGGCAGACACATCTTCGGCATAGAGACGCGCCTCAAACGCATGGCCATCTATGGCCAGTTCGTCTTGGGCAAGCGGCAGGCTTTCGCCAGAGGCAACGCGCAATTGCCATTCTACCAGATCAACCCCGGTAATCGCCTCTGTAACAGGGTGCTCCACCTGCAAGCGGGTGTTCATCTCCATGAACCAGAACCCATCGGGGCGCAGCCCGCGCGCGCCATCGACAATGAATTCCACTGTTCCCGCACCTTTGTAGCCAATCGCACGGGCGGCACGCACAGCGGCTTGGCCCATCGCGGCGCGCATCTCCGGGGTCATCCCCGGTGCGGGGGCTTCTTCTATCACCTTCTGATGGCGGCGCTGGAGCGAGCAGTCGCGCTCGAACAGATGCACGGCATCCACGCCATCCCCAAAGACCTGAACTTCGATATGGCGCGGCTTGGGGATGAATTTTTCCACTAATACCGCATCATTGCCAAAGGCGCTGGCGGCTTCGGATTTGGCACTGTCCAGCGCATCCATAAATTGCTCTGGTGCGGCCACAAGGCGCATGCCTTTGCCCCCACCACCTGCAACGGCCTTTATCAGCACCGGGTAGCCAATCGCATCTGCCGCGCCCGCCAGATGCTCCGGGTCTTGATTGGCCCCATGATAGCCCGGCACAACCGGAACGCCTGCTTCACTCATCAACGCCTTGGCCGCGTCTTTGAGCCCCATGGCCCGGATCGCGCTGGCAGAAGGCCCGATAAAGACCAGCCCCGCCGCCTCTACCTCGGCCACGAAATCGGGGTTTTCCGATAAAAACCCATAGCCGGGATGAATGGCTTGCGCGCTTGTGGCAAGGGCCGCGCGGATAATGGCATCGCCGCGCAAATAGCTGTCGCGCGGCGCAGCGCCGCCAATATGCACCGCCTGATCTGCCTGGGCGACATGCAGCGCGCCTGCATCGGCATCGGAATAGACAGCAACCGTTTTCACCCCCAAGGCGCGGGCAGAGCGGATGATGCGCAGCGCGATTTCCCCGCGATTGGCAATCAGGATTTTGTCAAACATGGCTGGTGTCCTTTTTGGCCCACGCGCGCGGCGTTACATGCGGAAAATGCCAAAACGCGTCTGCGGGATGGGCGCATTCAGGCTGGCGGCCAGCGACAGGGCCAGCACCTGCCGCGTTTGTCGCGGGTCAATGATCCCGTCATCCCATAACCGGGCAGAGGCATAAAGCGGGTGCGATTGGCGCTCGAACATCTCCAGCGTGGGGCGCTTGAAATCCTCTTCCTCTTGCGCGCTCCACGCCTGCCCTGCGCGCTCCAGCGCATCGCGTTTGACCGTGGCCAGCACGCCCGCCGCCTGCGCGCCGCCCATCACCGATATGCGGCTATTGGGCCATGTCCATAAAAAGCGCGGGCTATAGGCGCGCCCGGCCATGCCATAATTGCCCGCGCCAAAACTGCCCCCCACCAGCACTGTGATTTTGGGAACCGAGGTGGTGGCAACGGCTGTCACCAGCTTTGCGCCGTGGCGGGCAATTCCTTCATTCTCATACTTGCGCCCCACCATAAAGCCTGTGATATTTTGTAAAAATATCAAGGGAATGCGGCGCTGCGAACAGAGTTCGACAAAATGCGCGCCTTTCACGGCGGCCTCGGAAAACAGCACGCCATTATTGGCGATAATGCCCACAGAAACGCCCATGATATGGGCAAATCCCGTTACCAGCGTTTCGCCAAAGCGCGGCTTGAATTCGTCAAATCGTGATCCATCCACCACGCGGGCAATCAACTCTCGGATATCATAGGGCGTGCGCAAATCGGCGGGGACAATGCCAAGGATATCTTCCGCATCATAGGCCGGCGCCTCGTAGCTTAGAGTGGTTTGGCTGCGCGTTTGCATCGGCCCAAGGCTGCCCACCGCTTGCCGCGCCAGTGCCAGCGCGTGCGCATCATCCTCGGCCAGATAATCGGCCACGCCGGACAACCGCGTATGCACATCCCCGCCGCCAAGATCTTCGGCGGTGACCACTTCACCTGTGGCGGCCTTGACCAGTGGCGGACCGGCAAGAAAGATCGTGCCTTGTTCTTTTACGATGATCGTCACGTCGGACATCGCAGGCACATAAGCCCCGCCCGCCGTGCAAGACCCCATTACAACTGCGATCTGGGCAATCCCCTTCGCGCTCATCTGTGCTTGGTTGTAGAAAATGCGGCCAAAATGGTCGCGATCGGGGAAAACCTCGTCCTGATTGGGCAGGTTGGCGCCCCCGCTATCGACCAGATAAATGCAGGGCAGATGGTTTTCTTCGGCAACCTCCTGCGCGCGCAGGTGTTTTTTGACGGTCATGGGATAATATGTGCCGCCCTTAACCGTGGCATCATTGCAAATGATCATGCAATCGCGCCCGGACACGCGGCCAATTCCAGCAATCACACCAGCACAGGGGGCCGCGCCACCATAAAGGCCATGCGCGGCGGTCATGCCCAGTTCCAGAAAGGGCGCGCCCCTGTCCAGCAGGTTTGCAACCCGGTCGCGCGGCAGCATTTTGCCGCGTGATACATGGCGCGCGCGCGCTGTCTCTCCCCCGCCTGCGCGGGCCAGGGCCTGAGCCCCGGCCACCTCTGCCAGCGCGGCCAGATGTGCGGCACGATTGGCGCGGAATTGTTCTGATCCCGTCAGAATGGCAGATTCAATCTTCATTCACCACCTCCCAACTCTCCCCCCGCTGCTGGCCTTGCGCGCGCTTACCCCTCGCCAGAGTAAATGCCCATAAGATACAATGCCTGCTGGGCTGTCACTGTCATCATACACCCCAAAAATGCCGGACTGGCCCCAGTGCCGCCCTGCCAAAGCGATGCCTCGTAGCTGCAACGCGCATCGCGAAATGTAATCCAGGCCCGCTGCATATCGCGCAACTGCTCGGCTTGAATAGCCAGATGCGTTGGCAAACCCGCATCAGACGCCTGCATCGCAGAGCGCAAAGCCTGATAGCCGCTATTGAGCATGTCATCCCAATAGGCCAGTTCGGCATCCAGACAAAACCCCATCCCTATAGTGGTCTGGCCATCTGGCGTGGCCATGCACTCAACAGCAGACAGGCCGATACAGGCGGATTTGTCACCCTCATGCCCCGAATTGATCAAGCATGAGTCTGTGGCCTGCGGCGTGAAGGACAGATCTTGCGCGGCAACTGGTGTGGCAAACAGGGCGAAAATGGCAATATATGGACGCATAAGGTATAATCTCGTTTCTAGAGGGTGAAAAAAGGGTAGGATTGCCCCGCCCTGCCCCGTGGCGCAAGCCAAATCACCCCATCGCCGCCATCAACTCGCGCCCCACCAGCATGCGCCGGATTTCCGATGTGCCCGCGCCGATATCGGCGATTTTGCCCTGCATCAGTTGGAAATTGCCGATGCTTTGGCCAAATTGCTTGCGCTCGACCATATAGGGCATGATCTCGTCCAGACAGGCGGCCATGATCCCTGTGCCGATGCCCGAGAGAACCACGCGCTCGTAATCAAGCCCCGACATCAGCACGCGCACGCCCTTGCCCTCTTGGCCCAACACGTTTTCAAACGGCACTTCCACATCCTGAAACACCAATTCCGCCGTGTTTGATCCGCGCATGCCCAGTTTGTCAAAATGCGCGCTGGTGGAAAATCCGGTCATGGATTTCTCGATCAGGAAGGCGGTGATCCCCCGCGCGCCGGCCTCTGGGTCTGTTTTGCCATAAACAACCAATACATCGGCATCCGGGCCGTTGGTGATCCAGTATTTTGTGCCGTTCAGGATGTAGCGGTCATTTTTCTTTTCCGCGCGCAGCTTCATCCCCACCACATCCGACCCCGCGCCAGCCTCGGACATGGCCAATGCGCCCACATTCTCGCCAGATATCAGCTTGGGCAGATACTTTGCGCGTTGTTCATCCGTGCCATTCAGCGCGATCTGATTGACGCAAAGATTGGAATGCGCCCCATAAGACAGCGAGACCGAGGCCGAGGCGCGCGCGATTTCCTCTATCGCGATGACATGGGCCAGATAGCCCATGCCCGCGCCGCCCAGAACTTCGGGAACGGTAATGCCCAACAGGCCCAGATCGCCCATGTCACGCCATAGCGCGCTTGGGAAGGTATTGCTGCGGTCAATCTCGGCGGCCAGAGGCTTGACCCGCTCTTGCGCCCAGCGATGCACCATCTCGCGCAGGGCGCCGATATCTTCGCCAAGATCAAACTGCATGGATGCTGTGAACATTGCGTCTTGCCTCCCACAACTGAACGCTTGTTCATTTAATAAGCGCAGCACAGGCCCTGCGTCAAATGAAATTTGCGCTCTGGCCCCGCTGCGGCCAATTGCACTTGCCGCGCCACTGGCGCATTCTGCCGCCAAATCTGCAATCGGAGAAACCCCACATGGCGCGCAAGATCATTATCGACACAGACCCCGGACAGGATGATGCCGTGGCAATCCTGCTTGCCCTTGCCTCGCCAGAGCTGGAGGTTCTGGGGATTACCTGTGTTGCGGGTAATGTGCCGCTGCCCCTGACAACCAAGAATGCGCGCATTGTCTGCGAATTGGCGCAGCGCCCCGATATCAGGGTTTTTGCAGGGTGTGACAAACCCCTTGCCCGCGCGCTGGTCACGGCAGAGCATGTGCATGGCAAAACGGGCCTGGATGGCATCACCCTGCCCGATCCCGAAATGCCGCTGCAAGATGCACACGCCGTAGATTTCCTGATCGATACCCTGCGCCGCGAAGCTGCGGGCACTGTCACGCTTTGCCCCATCGGGCCTTTGACCAATATCGCAACCGCCATGCAGCGCGCGCCCGATATCATCGGACGTATTCAGGAAATCGTGCTGATGGGCGGGGCCTATTTCGAAGTGGGCAATATTACGCCCGCGGCAGAATTTAACATCTATGTCGATCCCGAAGCGGCCAAGATTGTCTTTGGCGCAGGTGCGCCGCAAACCGTCATGCCGCTGGATGTGACCCATAAGGCGCTGACAAACCGCGCGCGGGTGGACGCATTTCGCGCCATGCCGGGCCGCGTCGGGCCTGCCGTGGCCAGCTGGACAGATTTCTTCGAGCGGTATGACAAGGATAAATACGGCTCTGAAGGCGCGCCGCTGCATGATCCCTGTACCATTGCCTATCTGCTGCGCCCAGAGCTGTTTTCGGGCCGCGAGATCAATGTGGAGATAGAAACCGGATCGGAATTGACCCTTGGGATGACAGTGGCCGATTGGTGGCGCGTCACGGGGCGCCCGGCCAATGCGCGTTTTATGGGCGATGTGGATGCCGAGGGGTTTTTTGCGCTGCTTCTGGAACGCATAGCGCGGCTATGAGGGCGCGCAAAGCGGCATGAAGATCACGCTCAAACAGTTGCACTATTTCCGCGCGCTGGCGCAAACGCGCAATTTTGGCCGCGCGGCGGAAGTGGTCAATGTCACACAACCCGCGCTTTCCATGCAGATCCGAGAGTTGGAAGACATCTTGGGCGTGCGGCTGGTGGAACGGCTACCGCGCGATGTGCGCCTGACGCGTGAGGGGCGCGCCGTGCTGGAGCGCGCAGAGCGCGTGCTGGCAGAGGCGATGGAGTTGGAAGCCTCGGCCCAGCATGCAAGCCTTGGTGCGGCGCTGAATGTGGGGATGATCCCCACAGTTGCGCCCTATCTGCTGGCAGGCACCTTGGCGCGGCTGCGCGCCGCCGATATTACCCGCGATCTGCGCCTGCGCGAGGCGCAAACCGCCGATTTGCTGATGGCACTGCGCGAAGGGCGGCTGGATGCGGTGGTTCTGGCCGATCCCAAGCCCGACCCTGATTTGCATATCGCGCCCCTGTTTCGTGACCGGTTTCTTCTGGCTGGCTCGCCTGCCCGGCTGGATGCGCTGGGTGCGGGTTCTGAAGCGCTGCGCCCTGTGGCCTTGCGCCCCGATCACCTGCTTTTGCTGGATGAGGGGCATTGTCTGGCCGACCAGACCCTTGCCTTCTGCCAATTGGATCGCCGCCAGACACGGCTGGATCTGGGGGCCTCTTCCTTGGCCACGCTGTGCGGGCTGGTGGCGCAGGGGTTTGGGCTGACATTCCTGCCCGAAATCGCCCTTGCTGCCGAAACCACCGCTGCCCCCCATATCCACTTGCGCCGCTTTGAAGCGCCCGAACCGGCCCGCCAATTGGCACTTGTGCGCCGACAGACCAGCGCGGGGGGCCTGTGGTTTGATGATCTGCATACCCATCTTTGCGCCGCCGGGGATGTGTTACTTGCCCATGCCCGTAAATGCGCCCCCTAGCCCCGAAAACACGCCCCAGCGCGGGTTTTGAGGGGTTTTCATTTCTGACCAGACATGAAAAAGGAAACTGCCAAGCGATCCACCCTTCAAGGAGTCCGATCATGGAGATTCGCGAGGCCCTCACCTTTGATGACGTGCTTCTGGTTCCGCAGGCATCCAGCGTTTTGCCCAATCAGGCAGATACAACCACATTTGTCACAAAATCCATTCGGATGAATATTCCGCTGCTGTCTTCGGCCATGGATACCGTGACCGAAGCGCGTATGGCGATTGCCATGGCGCAGGCGGGGGGGATTGGTGTGATCCACCGCAATCTTGATCCTGAGGAACAGGCCAGCGAAGTGCGCCGCGTGAAGCGGTTTGAATCGGGCATCGTGTTCAACCCGATCACCCTTACCCCAGAACAGACCTTGCGCGATGCAAAGGAATTGCAGGCGCGCTACAATGTGACGGGCTTTCCGGTGGTGGATGAAAAAGGCCGCATTCTGGGCATTGTCACCAATCGCGACATGCGCTTTGCCAGCGATGATGCCACACCCGTAAAGGTGATGATGACATCGAACAATCTGGCCATTCTGCGCGAACCTGCCGACCGCGATGAAGCGCGCTCTCTCATGCAGGCGCGGCGGATAGAAAAATTGCTGGTCACAGACGCCCAGGGCCGCCTGACCGGGCTTTTGACATTGCGCGATATTGATCGCGCGGTGCTGAACCCCACGGCCTGCAAGGATGATCTGGCGCGGCTGCGGGTGGCGGCGGCCTCTACCGTCGGGGATGCGGGGTTTGAACGCTCTATGGCGCTGATAGAGGCCGGGGTTGATCTGGTGGTGATCGATACCGCGCATGGCCATTCCGAAGGCGTGGCGAAGGCTGTGGAGCGGATAAAAGCGCAATCAAGCGCGGTGCAGGTGATCGCGGGCAATGTCGCCACGGCAGAGGCCACGCGCGCGCTGATTGGTGCGGGCGCGGATGCGGTGAAAGTGGGCATTGGCCCCGGCTCTATCTGCACAACGCGGGTTGTTGCGGGTGCGAGAGCCATGTGCATGATGTGCAGATCACCCGCGAAAGCCCGAATTATCGTATTGGCTAGTTTTCTGCGCGCCCCTCGGCTGGTTTAAGCAGGGAAAGGGCGGCCAAGCTACCCCCTTGCGCGGCGCAAAGGCCAAAGGCCGCCGCGCAGGCCCCTGCTGGCGGCCATGCCTGTGGCATGCCCGGAAGCACAGGGCACAAACCCACCCGCAGCCTGCCGCTAAATGCTGGACGATTGCGGCCGGGCGCATTAAGTCTGGGCCAGATGAATTGAAGGGTCAGCCATGTCCGCACTTCCCCCCCTCACCCTCTATCTGGCAGCGCCACGCGGCTTTTGCGCGGGCGTGGATCGCGCCATAAAGATCGTTGAGATGGCCTTGGAAAAATGGGGCGCGCCTGTCTATGTGCGCCACGAGATCGTGCATAACAAATATGTGGTGGACGGGTTGCGCGCCAAAGGCGCCGTATTTGTGGAAGAGCTGGAAGATTGCCCGCCCGACAGGCCCGTGATCTTCTCTGCCCATGGTGTGCCAAAATCCGTGCCGCAAGAGGCACAGGCGCGCCAGATGCTCTATGTCGATGCCACCTGCCCGCTTGTCAGCAAAGTGCATATCGAGGCAGAGCGCCACCATGCAAACGGCTTGCAAATGGTGATGATCGGCCATGCGGGCCACCCGGAAACCATTGGCACGATGGGCCAACTGCCAGAAGGCGAAGTCCTGCTGGTGGAAGCGCCAGCCGATGTGGCGGGCCTGTTTGTGCGCGACCCTGCAAAGCTGGCCTATATCACCCAGACCACGCTTTCGGTAGATGATACCGCCGAGGTGGTCGCGGCTCTCAAAGCCCGCTTTCCCGCCATTATCGGGCCGCATAAGGAAGATATTTGCTACGCCACCACCAACCGCCAAGAGGCGGTGAAGGCGATGGCCCCCAAGGCTGATCGCGTATGGCACTGTGATTTTATGCTTCATGTCCGGTGTTCTCTGGGGCTTTGCGGCGCGGGGGACGGCGGAAAAGCTTTGGCTTGGCTATGGTCTGTCGGTCTTGCCCGCACTTTGGGCGTTTTTCTTTGTGGGCGGCGGGGTGCAACAGGCGCTCAGCGCGCTGATCACAGGCTTTGTGCTGCTGCTGCTGCTGGATTTGCAATTCACCCGCTGGGGCCTTGCGCCAAAATGGTGGATGTCCTTGCGCCTGATGCTGACATTCGGGGTGGTGGCGGCCCTGTCCTTGGCGCTATGGTTGGACTAGCCCCCTTACTTGAAAGCCTGTTCCATGATCCTCTATTCCATGCCCTCTTCCGGCAATTCCTATAAGGTGCGGCTTTTGCTGGCGCTTCTGGGGCGGCGTGATGTGACGCTGAGAGATGTTGAATATCAAACCCCCGCGCTTGCCACGGCCAAGGCCGCGGGGCATTTGCCCTTTGACCGCGCGCCCGTTCTGGTGCTGGAGGATGGAACCACCTTGCCCGAATCCAACGCGATCCTGTGCTATCTGGGCGAAGGCACGAATTTCATCCCCCAAAACCCGCTTGCGCGTGCGCAGATGCTGGCATGGATGTTCTGGGAACAAAACCAGCATGAAGGCGTGATTGCTGTGCGCGCCGCGCTACGCTGCTACCCCCACCGCGCCGCAGAGGCCACGCCCGCGCGTATGGAGGCGCTTCTGGAACGCGGCAATCAACTGTTGCAGATCATGGAAGACAGGCTTGCCACCCAAAACTGGCTTTTGGGCGCGGAAATCAGCCTCGCCGATATCTGCCTCTTTGCCTATACCCATTCCGCCCAGACGCGGGGCGGTTATGATCTGGCGCAATTCCCTGCAATTCAAGACTGGATCGCGCGGGTGCAGGCGCGTGACGGGTTCGAGGCGCTGTGATGCCAGCGCTTGTTGCCTATACCGACGGCGCCTGTTCGGGCAATCCCGGCCCCGGCGGCTGGGGGGCCTATCAGCGCGCTGGAAACCCTCAGCCAGCCCAGCGAAATTACCATTGTCACCGATAGCGCCTATGTGAAAAACGGCGTGACAAGCTGGATACATGGCTGGAAGCGCAATGGCTGGCGCACCGCAGACCGCAAACCCGTTAAGAATGCCGAACTCTGGCAAAGGCTGGATCTGGCACAGGCCCGCCACAAGGTGATCTGGGAATGGGTGAAAGGCCATGCAGGCCACCCGGAGAACGAGCGCGCAGATGCCCTTGCCCGCGAAGGCATGGCCCCTTTCAAGGCCACATCATGACTTTGCTTCAGGGGCTGGATTATCTGGCAGTGTTCATCTTCGGCCTGACAGGCGCTTTGGCCGCCAGCCGCGCGCAACTGGATATCCTTGGCTTTCTGTTTCTGGCCTGTCTGACAGCCGTGGGCGGCGGCACGCTGCGCGATGTGATCCTGAACCGCGAGGCAGTGTTCTGGGTTTCTGATCCGGGAATGATCTTTTCGGCCTGCGTGGCGGCCTTTGTGGTGTTTTTCACTGCGCATTTGTTCGAATCGCGCCTGCGTGTGCTGGAATGGTGCGACGCGGCGGCGCTGGCCGTGGCTGTGCCTGCCGGGGTTGGGGTGGCGATGGGCATGGGACAATCGGCGGCGATTGTGGTGATCATGGGGGTCGCAACTGGCACTTTTGGCGGGTTGATGCGCGATGTCGTGTGCAATGAAGTGCCGCTTGTCCTGAAAAAGGGCGAGCTATACGCCACCGCCGCTTTCAGCGGCGCGCTGGCAGCGCTGGTTCTGGATTATCTTGGGGCCTCTGCCCTTGTGGTGCTTTTGGCATGCGGGGCCACAACATTCGCCTTGCGCGCGGGGTCGCTGCTGTTTGGCTGGTGCTTGCCAGTTTACAAAAGCAGGCCCAAACGGAATTGAAATTGGGACGGCTGGCTATCGCCCCAGCGTAGCAACTGTGCGCGACACGATCACAGATAGCGCCATCAAGACCAGCCCGGACAATACCAACCAAGCTGATACTGCTTCCGCAGCCTCATTTCCCGAAAACATCGACAACCCAGCCCCTGCAATCAGCAGTAGCCAAGGGGCTACCCTGCCGAAAAGGAAGCAAAGAAGGCAAAAGGCCTTTATCTGGCGATCAGCGTTTTTTCCCATGGATACAAAAATACTCCATTCCCCAAGCGCCAGCAAACAAAAACGATGTAATCAGCCAAAATGCGCCGGGGCCGAACAGATGGGCCACCAGATTATCGACAGCTTGCGCTGTGAAAAGAAAGGCAGACCCAGCACAGCCAAGCGATTTGACAACGCATAGCGGAATATTGCTGGTGTTTTTATCAGACATTCATAAAATTAACCTTAACCAACTCAGTATAAACAGTAACAAGCCTCTTAGCGGCGCCCCTGAAACCGCTGCCACAGCCACAAAAGCACAAGCGAGCCAAGCAGCGCCAGCACGAATGCGCCCACCCAGGAGGCAGAGGTCATCACAAAGCGAAAGCCAAGCCCTCCGATCACTGCCCCCAAAACCCCGATCACCATCGCGGTGGGCAAATCGGTATTCATCTTCATCAGCCGTGTGGCCAGAACCCCTGCCAAAGCACCCACAACAATAAGAACCACTACCGGCATAGGCTATAGCCCTGCCTGCGCGGCAATATCGGCGGCGCGCTGGCGGCCGCGTTCGGTTGCGGATTTCAACTGCCCACAGGCAGCCATGATATCTTCGCCGCGCGGGGTGCGGATGGGGCTGGCATAACCTGCCTTGTGCACGATATCCGAAAACGCCTCGATCCGCGCCCAGTCTGAGCGCTGATAGGGCGCGCCGGGCCATTCATTGAACGGGATAAGATTGATCTTCGCAGGAATGCCCGCAATCAGCTTGACCAGCCGCTTTGCATCGGCATCGGAATCGTTCACATCCTTCAGCATCACATATTCAAACGTAATCCGTTCCGAATTTGAAATGCGGGGATAGTCGCGCAGCGCATCCAGCAAAGTCTGGATATTCCAACGCTTGTTGATGGGAACCAGCTTGTCGCGCACCGCGTCCGTGGTGGCGTGAAAGCTGATTGCCAGCAGGCAGCCGATTTCCTGCGCCGTGCGCGCGATTTCGGGCACAACCCCGGATGTGGACAGCGTGATCCGGCGGCGCGAGATGGACAGCCCCTCGCCATCCATCACCACTTTCATCGCATCGCGCACATTGTCGAAATTATAAAGCGGCTCTCCCATCCCCATCAGCACCACATTGCTGACAAGGCGGGTTTCATCCTTTGGCGCACCGGGTACAGGCCATTCGCCCAGATCATCGCGCGCGACCAGCACTTGCCCCACAATCTCGGCCGCTGTCAGGTTGCGCACCAGTTTTTGCGTGCCCGTATGGCAAAACGAACAGGTCAGAGTGCAGCCAACTTGGCTGGAAATACACAGGGTACCACGGCTTTCTTCAGGAATGTAAACCGCTTCCACCTCATGCCCGCCCGCGATGCGTACCAGATATTTGCGCGTGCCATCCTCGGAAATCTGGCGGGTGACAATCTCTGGCCGGGCAATCTGGAAATGGCGTGCCAGTTCGGCCCGGTAGCCTTTGGCAAGATTTGTCATCGCCTCGAAATCCTGCGCACCCCAATGGTAAATCCATTGCCAGATCTGGCCCACGCGCATTTTCGCCTGTCGCTCTGGCGTGCCAATGGCCACCAGCGCCTCCAGAAGTTGCGGGCGGGTCAGGCCCACAAGATTGCGCTTGCCCTCTTCCGGCAATTTGCGCGGAATGGTCAGCACATCCTGAGTGATCGGAGCATCCATGCCTTTGGCCTCGTTTGGGAGAGTGTCTTGTATCATATAACAAACCCGCCCGGCATTTACAGCCAGACGGGCGGATTTTTGGCTGTTTTCTGAGATCAGCTTGCGCAGCGCCGCCCGGCCTCATCCGATGCCGCGCTAAAGCCGAAAAGCGAGAACGTATCGCGTGTTGCCGTCCCGCGCGAAGAGCGCGCTGTCAGAACGGCCTCGGCCCCGCCCCGCATGGCCGCAAAAATGCGCTGGTCATCTTCTGGCGATGCCGCCCAAGCCCATTCACCATCGACAAAAAGCTGAAATTCATTTGCGCCAATCGTCAAGCCCACGGTGGAATCGCCCGCAAAAGGATAGCCCCCCGTGAAAGAGATTTCAGGCGCGCTGCCATCCCCCCGATAGGTTGCAAACAGCAAGATACTGCCCCGGCGCACCTGAACGGGCTGGCCACCACGGGTATTCACCGTTTCGCGTGGCGCGGAAACTGCCCAGCATTCCTTCGGGCTTTCTTCGACAAAGACACTCCAATCGGTTTCGGCCGCGACACGATTGGTGCTTTCTTGCGCCTGCGCCATGCCGGATGCGCCCAAGACCAAGATCAGCGCCGCGCTTGCAACTGTCGTTCCGAAATACCGTTGTAACGCCATCTGCCCTCTGCCTCCAATTGACCCGGCCCCGTTTTTGCGTCACGCATGGCTTGACGCGCGACAATCGGGCCTAACACCCCGTTTCTTATCGTGAAGCCAATGGAAATTCAAAGCCCTCTTGGCACGAAATCGCGCAGGCGTGAAAATTGCAGGGATTAAACTTCGAAATGAGCGACAAAATGCCGAATTTTGGCACTGTAGATACAGGCGCCGTGCCGTTGATAGAGCTGTGGCGCGGCGATATTCTGGAAAGCCTGCATCGCGGCCATGCGGTTGTCATGCGCGACACGGGCGAGATTGTGGAAAGCTGGGGGCGGCCTGACGCGCTGATCTATCCGCGATCAAGCTGCAAGATGGTGCAGGCGCTGCCCTTGCTGGAAACAGGCGCGGGGCGCGCGTTGGAGGGCACGCATCTGGCGCTTGCCTGTGCCTCGCATCAGGGTGCGGCGATCCATGTCACCCGCGTGGCGCGGTGGCTGGGTGATCTGGGCTTGGGCGAAAGCGATCTGCGCTGCGGCTGTCAGGCCGCAGAGGATATCCCGGAACGCGAACGCCTTGCCCGCGCCGGTGAATCCGCCTGCCAGTTGCACAATAACTGTTCGGGCAAACATGCCGGGTTTCTGACGTTGAACAAGCACTTGGGCGGGGATGCGGAATATGTCTTGCCCGATCACCCCGTGCAATTGGCCGTGCGCGCCGCATTCGAGGAAGTGACGGGCCAGCCTTCGCCCGGATACGGAATTGACGGGTGTTCGGCCCCGAATTTCGCCACAGCGCTTTCGGGGCTTGGGCTTGCCATGGCGCAGTTTGCCGGCGCGTCAGACAGCGGCGATGCCCGCGCGCGCGCCATGGTGGCGCTGCGCCGCGCCATGATACAGCACCCGGAACTGGTGGCAGGCGAAACCCGCGCCTGCACCGATCTGATGCGCGCGCTGAACGGTCGCGCGGCGCTGAAAACCGGCGCTGAAGCCGTATTCGTGGCCATATTGCCGCAAGAGCGTTTGGGAATTGCGCTAAAGATCGTGGATGGCGGGGTGCGCGCGGCAGAAGCAGCCATTACGGCGCTGATGATTCGCCATGCCGGGCTGGATGCCACGCACCCAGTGGCACAGCGCTATCTGGGGCCACAACTGAACCGGCGCGCGATTGTGACAGGGGCACTCCGCACCGCACCGGGATTTGTGTGACAGATATGTGATTGCGCAAAACTTGGGCGAATGCGGCAGATGGGCTTTCCCAAAGGGCCGCGCTTCGCTAAGCCAAGTTAAGCCATATGTCATGAGAGGGAGATAGCCGTGTTCAAGTTTTTGTTTGGCAACAAAGCCAGTGCGCCAGAGATCAAGCGCGAAACCCAGCGCGAAACACTTGTGCGGGCGCAGCGCGAGATTAACGAGATTTTGGCCACCCTGTCGCCCAAACCCAAAATCACGCTTTACCCCGAAGAAGGCACACTCACAATCGCTTTGGCCTTGCCGTATTTCTTCCGCTCCACAACGCGGCTGTCGCGTGTGAGGAAGCCCGCCGCTTTCAAAGCGCCGCGAAGCGCGGGGTCATAAAGCTGCAACGCTTTGGAAATGCCGTGCTTTACCGCACCTGCCTGACCAGAAAGCCCACCACCCTTGACGGTGGCATGCACATCAAACTGATCCACAACACCGGCCACCTGGAACGGCTGCCGCAGGATCATTTGCAGCACGGGACGCGCGAAATAGTCCTTCATCTCTTTGCCGTTCACGACAACCTTGCCGGAGCCGGGCTTGATCCAGACGCGGGCGACCGCATCTTTACGCTTGCCGGTGGCATAGGCACGGCCCAGTGCGTCGCGCACGGGCTCGCGCGGAGCTTCAACTTCGGCTGCGGGTGTTACGACCGATTTCAGATCGTCGAGGGTTTTGAGATCTTCAGCCATGATCATGCACTCCGCGTGTTTTTCTTGTTCATCGCGCGCAGATCCAGCACATCGGGCTGCTGTGCCTCGTGCGGATGCTCTGTGCCGGCATAGACGCGCAGATGTGTCATCTGCTGGCGTGACAGCGGCCCACCGGGCAGCATGCGCTTTACAGCCTGCATGACCACACGCTCTGGGAAGCGGCCCTCAAGGATTTCGCCCGTGGTGCGCGATTTAATCCCGCCCGGATGGCCAGTGTGCCAGTAGTTGGGCTTGTCGCGCTTCTTGCCAGTAAGCTGCACCTTGTCCGCATTGATCACGATGACATTGTCACCCATATCCATGTGGGGCGTGAAGCTTGCCTTGTGCTTGCCGCGCAGGCGCGTGGCGATGATCGACGCAAGACGACCCAGAACGATGCCTTCGGCGTCGATCAGGATCCATTTCTTGTCGATATCTGCCGGCTTTGAGAGAGTAGGTTTTCATATCAAGACCCTTGAGAATGGGAGAAAGAACCGCCGGGCAACCCCTGCGGGATGTGCGCTTTCTAACGATTTCGCGGCGCAGGTCAAGCGGGCAATAGTCACAATATTGCAGGTAAAACAATGGCTTAAAATTTAGGTATTATATTACCCCATGTTTTTCCGGATTTCCGGCCACCGCAGGCCCCTAGCGCAGCCGTGGCGGGCGCTTGGGGTCGGTGCCGGGGGCGGCAGGGGGATTGTCGGTTTGCACCACAGGCTGTGGCAGATCAAAGCGCAGGCCCACGCGCGCGCATTCCACCGCGCGCGCGTCATCCGCTGTCAGAAAGGTGACATCCAGCATCCCGGCCTCGACCCCGGAAAAGCCAAGCGCCGCCTGCACCGCGCGCGCAAGCGCGCTGTCGGCACCGGGCGCGGCATCTATGAAGGCCAGCATATGCCCGCGCGCGCCGCTTTCATAGGCCACGCCCACCAGATAGGCCATGCGTGCCAACCCCTCCATGCGTGCAAGGCGCTGATCCAGCGCAATAAGCAGCGCTTCTGGCAATCCTTTGGGGGCATGAAGCGCAGAAATGCGCGTGCTCAGTTCTTCGGGGCGCTCTGAGATCATTTGCGCCAACCAATCCACAATCTCTGGCGGCAACAAGCGTGAAGATGGCGCAACCCCCAAATTCAGCCCTACCCCCAAATTCGCGCCCGCCAGCATTTCAATCAGCGCGCGCCCCGGCATTGCGGCATAGGGGGCAGCAAGGCCCGTAAACTCTGTCAGCCGCGATTCCAGATCAAAAGCCAGCACCAGCGGGCCATCTTCCAGATCAAAGACTTTGGGCGTCAGCGTGTCGCCAGTCGCCTCATGCTCCAGCAGCAGCACGATTTCGGCCTCTATCAGCCGCGCATAATAGCGCAGGCGCAGCGCGCCGTCATCTGGTGCGGCCTCACACTCTGCCCAAGCCTGATCCAACAGGGTTTGTGTCATTTATGCGCCCCTTCTTCTGCAGGCTTGCAGCTAAGGCGCAGGGCATGAATTGGCAAGACGGGCGCACGCGTTTATCGCCACCGCGCGGGCACTGCCGCGCCCTGCGGGAAAAGATTTGTGAAAATGGCGGCAAATCTGGAAATAAGACAATTATATTCTCCTCCAGTCAAAGGCTGGGAACAGATTTCCAAGATGCACGCAGACTGGGGACAAAAAACCCCTTTATCGGATGATGGCGAAATTTCCGCCGCCCCGTGCTGCGCCGCGCAACTGTGCGCACCCTTGCACGATGCATGCCCCCGGTCTAGCTGCCCCTCAACACCGCCTCGCATTGCAAGGAGAACCCCGATGCTGCGCACCGCCATTCTAAGCCTGTCTGCCGCCACCCTGCCCTTCGCCGCCTTTGCCACCCCCCAAGGCTGGAGCCCCTTGTTGGAGCCTGCAGAGCTTGCCGCCATACTGGATGCTGAAGATAACCTGCGCATCATCCATGTCAGCGGCGATTTTGATGCAGGCCATATCCCCGGCGCGGCGTTTTCGGCCTATGCCAATTGGCGCGGTGGCCCCGCCAATCCCGGCGCATTGCTGGCACCTGAAACCTATGCCGCAGAGGCCGCGCGCCTTGGCATCAATGCCGATACTCCCGTCGTGATCGTGCATTCCGGCGCAAACCCAACCGATATGGGCACCGCCGCGCGGGTATACTGGACGCTGAAATCTTTGGGCGTGCAGGATCTGGCCTTGCTCAATGGCGGGTTTGAGGCATGGAGCGCGGCGCAACTGCCTGTTTCCACCACCGCCGCAGAAATCGCGCCTTCTGAATTTACGGGCAGCTGGACAACAGATTGGTATATCTCCACCGCCGAAGTGGCAGAGTTGGTAGAGCGCGGCGAAGCCCGCCTGATCGACAGCCGCCCCGAAGGGTTTTTCGAGGGGATCACATGGTCTATCGCGCGCCCCGGCACAGTGCGCGGCGCTGAAAATGTGGCTTTTGCCGATTTCTTCGAGGGCAATCGCATGGTCAGCGCAGAGCAGGCGCGCATTGTCGCACAGGCCAACGGGCTGGAAGATGCGCCGATCACCGTGTCATTCTGCAATACAGGGCATTGGGCCGCGATCAACTGGTTTGCGCTGTCGGAATTGGCCGGGGTTGAAAATACCCGCCTTTATGCCGAAAGCATGGCCGAATATGCCGCCCAAGGCCATGCACTGGATAACGCGCCGGGCCGCGTTGCCTATCTGTGGCTATCCACCAAGCGCTGGGTGGAAGGGCTGTTCTAAAGCCGCAAACCCTGCGCATACTCTTTCTGGCCGCGCGCGACATTCGCGCGCGGCGCAGCTTTGATCTGGAAAGGCCCATTCTCATGGTGTTGCAACGTGCATCTGTTGTTCTGGTTGCCCTTGGCTTTATCGGCTTTGCGTTTCTGATGGCTGGCCCCCGTGCGGGGCTTTTGGTGCTTGTGGGGCTTGGCTTTGGCCTTGTGCTGGAAGGGTTGCGGTTTGGCTTTGCCGGGCCATGGCGGTTGATTGTGACAGATCGCGACGGGCGCGGCGTGCTGGCGCAACTGATCGCCATTGCCCTTGTGGCGGCTGTGGCCTTTCCCTTGCTGGCGGCAAATGGGGCAGAGCTTGCCCCGGCCCATGCCCCTGTTGGCCTTGCCATGATCATTGGCGCATTCGTTTTTGGCGCGGCAATGCAAATTGTCATGGGCTGCGGTTCTGGCACGCTGGTGAATGCGGGCAGCGGCAATCTGGTGGGGTTGCTGGCACTTTTTGGGTTTATCGCGGGCAGTTTCGCAGGCACGCTTCATCTTGGCTGGTGGGTGGGCTTGGGCAGTTTGCCCACTCTGTCCATGCAAGGGGTTTTCGGGGATAATCTGGGGCTGGTGGTCACATTGGCGGGGCTTGGGCTGGTGGCGGCGCTGACGATCTATCACGCCGCGCCCGGCAAACGCTTGCCGCCCCGGCGCCTGTGGATTGCGGCGGCGCTGATTGCGCTGCTGGCGCTGGCCAATCTGGTGATTGCGGGCCAGCCTTGGGGCATTGTGTACGGTCTGGGGCTATGGGGCGCCAAACTGGCGCAGGCTGGCGGGGCTGATCTGGCGCAAAGCGCCTTCTGGGCCGCGCCGGGCAATGCCGAACGGCTGGCGTCCTCTGTTCTGACGGATGTAACATCGCTGACCAATATTGGCCTGTTGATCGGGGCTTTTGCTGTAATGCGCTGGCGCGCACAGCCCGGAGCACAAACCCAAGCCCTTACGCTTGGGTCTTATGGCGGGGTGGTGCTGGCGGCGCTGGTGCTGGGATATTCTGCGCGCATGGCCTTTGGCTGCAATGTGGGGGCGTTTTTCAGCGGCATTTCCACAGGTTCGGTGCATGGTTGGGTCTGGATGGTGGCCGCATTCGCTGGCTCTGTTATCGGGATAAAACTGCGCGCATGGGTGTTGCGCCCTGCCGCAGCGCAAGGGGTGGCAGCATGAGCGCGCGCATTTCTCGGCCTGTGGTTGGGTTTCTTGCCTTGCTGAGCATCGCGCTGATCTTGGCGGTTGATCTGGCAACAAGCGCGCCGCCAGACCTGTTTGCCGCACCACCCGCCTTTGCTCTTGGCTCTGGGCAGGCACCGGGCGGGGCGCATTGCTCTGGCAGCTAGGCACAATTCCTGCTGGCCCTGAAGCGGGGTTTCGGTTTACCCTCGACCCCGGAAAGCATGACCAGAAGGAGCCTTGGATGCGTGCCCTGTTTATAACCCTTCCTGCGGCGCTTGCACTGGCAGCTTGTGTCGAAGTTGATATGACCGTGGAGGTGCTGGGCGAGGATGAAGCCCGCCTGACGGGCTTCATGCAAATGGAACGCCAGATGTTTGACATGTCGGGCGGGGATGCGTCTTTCTGCAACCCCGAGGATGGTGGAACCTTTGCTCTGACAGAAACCCATGCGCGTTGCGAATTTGATCAAACCGGCACATTTGCCGAAATCATGCAATCTGACAGCGAAAGTGACGCGCCAACAGATTTGCAAGGCGAACTGACTTATCTGGGCGAAAACCGGGTGCGCGCCTTTTTGCCCTTGTCCAGCATGACCAATGATATGGCAGAGATAGAGGATGACCCCCAAATGCTGGCCATGATGCGCCAGATGTTTGCGGGCATGTCCATTTCCTTCACCATTCAGGGGCGCGAGATTGAAAGCTCTACCGCTGTGATTTCCGAAGATGGCACGCGCGCCACGGTTGTCATGGGGGTGGAGGATTTGATCGCGCCCGCGACACAGCGCATGACGGATTTTGAAACCATCGTGAAATTCTGAAAACACTGCCGCGCGGGCCATATGCGGCCCGCGCGGCGATTAGTTCTATTGCTGATGCGCGCGGAAGTAAGCCACAAGCGCTTGCGTTGACGGGTCTTTACCCGAAGCATCCGCGCCGTCCAGAACTGGCCCCAGTGCCGTCGCCAATTCCTTGCCCAGTTCTACCCCCCATTGGTCGAAAGAATTGATCCCCAAAATCACCCCTTCCACAAACACGCGATGTTCATAAAGCGCGATGATCTGGCCTAAGGTAAAGGGTGTCAGTTTGGGATAAATCAGGGTTGTTGACGGGCGGTTGCCGGGGAAAACACGGTGGCGGGTCTGGCGTTCCAACTCATCCCCGCTGAGCCCTTTGGCGGCCATCAGGCCACGCGCCTCATCCAGAGATCGGCCCCGCAACAAGGCTTCGGATTGCGCAAGGCAATTTGCGGCCAAGAGGCGGTGTTGATGGGCCATATCCGGCTCATGCCCCAGCGCGGCAAGCAGGAATTCACAGGGCACAACGCGCGTGCCTTGGTGGATTAATTGATAGAAAGCATGCTGGCCATTCGTGCCCGGTTCCCCCCAGACAATCGGGCCGGATTGGCGTTCCAGATCGCGGCCATCCATGCCCACGCGCTTGCCGTTGGATTCCATTTCCAACTGTTGCAAATAGGCAGGCAGACGGGCAAGGCGTTGATCATAGGGCAGCACAGCACGGGTGGCATGGCCGCAAATCTGGTTATGCCATAGGCCCACCAGCGCCAGAAGAACCGGCATATTCTGGGCCAAGGGCGCGGTGCAGAAATGATCATCCATCGCCCGGCCACCCGCCAGAAACTGGTCAAACTGCACAGGCCCGACCGCAATCATCAGCCCCAGCCCGATTGGCCCCCAAAGCGAATAGCGCCCCCCCACCCAATCGGCAAAGCCGAAAACACGATCGGGCGCAATGCCGAAAGCGGCGGTTTTATCCAGCGCGGTGGAAACGGCGGCAAATTGCGCGCCCGGATCGGCCACGCGCCGGGCCATCCAGTCGCGCGCGCTTTGGGCATTTGTCATCGTCTCTATGGTGGTGAAGGTTTTGGAGGCCACGATCACAAGCGTGGTTTCGGGATCAAGCCCGCGCAATGTATCGGCCAGATGCGCGCCGTCCACATTGCTGACATAATGCAGCCTTGGCCCATCATGATAGGGCGCAAGCGCAAGCGTGGCCATGGCCGGGCCAAGATCAGACCCGCCAATCCCGATACTCACCACATCCGTGATCTTGCCGCCCTGCCCGGCAACGCGGCCACTGCGGATATCTTCGGCAAAGGCATAGGCGCGCGCGCGGGTGGCGCGCAGATCGGGCATGACATCTGCCCTATCCACTATGATCGCGGCCCCCTCGCCCGCGCGCTGCGCCACATGCAGCACGGCGCGCCCTTCGGTTTCGTTGATCTTTGCGCCCCCGAACATGGCCGCGCGGGCCTCTGGCAGCCCTGCATCTTCGGCCAAAGCCAGCAGCAATTCCCGCCCGCGCGCATCGATGTTGGTTTTGGAATAATCCAACCGCATCTCACCCGCCGCAACGGTAAAATCATCAGCGCGGGCAGTATCGGCAAACAGTTCCAATATATGCCGCCCTTCGCAATCGCGCTGATGTTTGGCAAGCTCGTTCCAGCGTGTCATTCTCTGCCCCTGTGGTTTTTGGTAATAATTATTGCGCGCGGCTCATTCCGCCCAATGCACCTGCGCCTGATCCAGAATGCAGGCAATCGGGGCCTCTGTCGGGGAAAGGGTCAGGGCGCGTTCCAATGCCGCGCGTTTGGCTGCGCCGGTAATCAGCACATGCACCCGCAACGCATTTTGCAAGACAGGCGCTGTAAGGGTGATGCGCGGCTCTCCCGCAGCTTCGGCGCGCATGGCCATGACGGGGGGTGCATCGGCGCGCAAGGCAGCGTCCAGATTATCCGCGCCGGGGAACAGAGAGGCCGTGTGCATATCCTCGCCCATGCCCAGAAGCAGCACGGAAATCGGCAAATGCGGTTCCAGCCCCGCGCGCACCTGCGCCAGCCCCTCTTCAGGCGTGGCGGCATCCGTGCGCAAGGGCACAAGCTGCGCGCCTGCTGCGCGCCCTGTCAGCAGCCTGTCGCGCAACAGGCGTGTGTTGGAACGCGGGCTATCCTCTGGCACCCAGCGTTCATCATTCAGAACAACTGCGATTTTCTGCCATTCCAGATCAACCCCGCTGAGCGTGTCAAACACTGGCCCCGGCGTGGTTCCGCCGGGCACAGACAAGGTGGCCTGCCCCGCGCTGCGCAATGTCTCGCCCAGTTCCGAGGAGATGCGCTGCGCCAGACGCAGCATCATCATTTCGCGGTCAGGGTATTCGTGAAATTCCATTACCGGATCTCCCGCCAGCGCCGCCCGTCCCTATGCATCAACATAAGTGCGCCCTCTGGCCCTGTCGATCCCGGCTCATACGCCTCCGGCTGATCTCCGCGCATTTCCCAGCTGTCGATGATCGGATCAACCCAGGCCCAGGCGGCCTCTACCTCATCTCCGCGCATGAACAGCGTCTGGTTGCCGCGGATCACATCCATGATCAACCGCTCATAGGCATCGGGGATGTCCAGATCATTGCCCAGGGCCTCTGCAAAGCTCATGTCCAGCGCCACATCTTTCAGGCGCATCCCCCCCGGCCCCGGTTCCTTGATCATGACGCGCAGATCCATCCCTTCATCGGGTTGCAGGCGGATCACCAACACATTTTCGCGCCATTGGTTGGATTCGCCAAAAATCGAATGCGGTGGCTCTTTGAACGTCACAGCAATTTCGGAAACGCGCGATTTCATGCGCTTGCCGGTGCGCAGATAAAACGGCGTGCCCGACCAGCGCCAGTTGGAAACATGCAGTTTCATTGCAATGAAACTCTCAGTCCGGCTGTCGGGATTGCCGGCTTCCGACAGGTAATCATCGCCGCCCTTGCCACGGTATTGCCCGCGCACATATTCGCCGGGTTTCAGCGGGTCCAGCGCGCGGATCACTTTGAGCTTTTCATCGCGCACAGCGTCAGGGTCAAACTTGGCGGGTGGCTCCATCGCCGTGAGGCACAACAACTGCATCAGGTGGTTTTGCACCATGTCCCGCATCGCGCCGGATTTGTCATAGTATTCGCCGCGCCCGCCCACACCCACGGTTTCGGCCACGGTGATCTGGACATGATCCACAAATTGCGCGTTCCACAAGGGTTCAAACAGGATATTGGCAAAGCGCAATGCCATCAGGTTCTGTACGGTTTCCTTGCCCAGATAGTGATCGATCCGGAAAATCTGTTCTTCGTTGAAATATTCCGCCAAAGCGGCATTGAGCGCGCGCGCGGTTTTGAGATCCTTGCCAAAGGGCTTTTCCACCACAATCCGCGAGGCCCGATCGGCAATGCCGCGCTGGTGCAGGCGTTGTGCAATATCCCCAAACAGCGCGGGCGCAACCGAGAGGTAGAAGGCGCGCACCACATCCTTGCGCATGATCGCGGCAAGCGCTTCCCAGCCCGCATCGCCTTTGGCATCTATCCTGACATAGGCCAGCATTTCCAGAAAGCCTGCAACCACTTCAGGCACAAGGGCGGCCGGTTCCAGAAACTCTTCCAGCGCGCCCGCAACCTGTGCGCGAAATTCCGCATCTGTCATGTCGCTGCGGGCCGCACCGATAATGCGCGCGCCTTCGGGAATTTGCCCTTCCTTCCGGCGCCGATAAAGGCCCGGAAGGATTTTGCGCCGCGCCAGATCGCCCGACGCGCCGAAGATGACCAGATCAAATCTTTCTACCGGAATGACGCGCGCAACCATACCAATTCCCTATCAGCTTCTTGTCAGCCAAATTGCGCCCGGAACCCAATTCCGTTAGCGCTATCATGCACCCTTTACCGCGCAATGCCCGGCTTGTCCAGTCAGATCACCCCGGCCATATGCAGCAAAGCCTAACGCAAATGCCTGATATGCCGAAAGGAAATAAATTCACAAATAACGCCCGGTATCTGGGGCAATGCCCTTTATCAGCCGCCTGTATTCCTGAATGGCGAAACGGTCTGTCATGCCAGACACATAATCCGCCACACTGCGTGCCAGCGCCGTTTCATCCCGCGCCCCCCCCAGATCGCGCCGCCATTCGGCGGGCAACAAATCCGGTTGCGCCAGAAACAGGGGGAACAGGGCACGCACCATTTCTGTCACCTCGGCGCGCATGGCCACAACAGAGGGCGCACGATACATGCGCGTGAACAGGAACTGCCGGATCACTTTCAGCTCTCGGAACAGCCGGTCGGAAAAGCGGATAATCGTCAGCCGCAGATCGCGGATATCCTGCGCCGATGTCAGATCGGCCGGCCCAAGCCGGGTAGAGGCCACAGCCAACACATCTTCCACCATAACCCCGAACACCCGGCGCAAGGCTTCGTGCCTGCGGCGCATCCGCTCCAACCCCGGATACAGCTTGTCCACCTCTGCGAATGCAGGGCCGGTTATGGGCAGTTCCATAAGATCATCTTCGGTAAACAGGCCAGAACGCAACCCATCATGCAAATCATGGTGGTTATAGGCGATATCATCGGCAATCGCGGCCACCTGAGCCTCGGCGCTGGCATAGCCTGACAATTCCAGATCAAAGGCCGCGTTGCATTCGGCCAGCGCATAGGGCAACACATCGCCTTTCAGTGGGTTGCCCAAGGCATCGGTCACAGGGCCATTATGCTTGGCAATGCCTTCCAGCGTTTCCCATGTCAGGTTCAGCCCGTCAAAATCTGCGTAATGGCGTTCCAGCTTGGTGATGATCCGCAGCGCCTGTGCGTTATGATCAAACCCGCCATAGGGGGCCATCAATTCGCAAAGCGCATCTTCACCCGTATGGCCAAAAGGGGGATGGCCCAGATCATGGGCCAGCGCAATCGCCTCTGCCAGATCGGTATTCAGGCCCAAAGCACTGGCCAGAGTGCGCGCCACTTGCGCCACTTCGATGGAATGGGTCAGGCGGGTGCGGTAATAATCGCCCTCATGTTCAATGAACACCTGTGTTTTATGCTTCAACCGTCGAAAGGCCGAAGAATGAATAATCCTGTCCCGGTCGCGCTGAAAGGGCGAGCGGAAGGTGCTCATCGCCTCACCATGCAGCCGCCCGCGCGACTGTTCGGGCTTTGTTGCGTAGGGTTTGAGCATATTCTCTCCTGCTCTCTTGCCGAAAACCGCTATACGGCTTATATCAGACCAAAGTAATCAGAAATATAACAGCCGGTAGCCATGACCCTGACCCTCCCCCCCCGTGTGAGCGAACGCGCCTTTGCCAGACTGGCCGAAATTGCCGAAGATACCGGCGAGGTCAAGGCCCTGCGCGTGGCTGTCGATGGCGGCGGGGGTTCTGGCTTTCAATATGACATCCGCTTTGACGCGCCCGCGGCAGATGATCTGGTGCTGGAAAAAAACGGTCACAAAGTGCTGATAGACCCGGTTTCGCTGCCCTTTCTGGCAAATGCGGTGATCGATTTCACCGAAGAGCTGATCGGCGCGCGCTTCGTGATCGACAATCCCAACGCTTCTTCCAGTTGTGGTTGTGGCATAAGCTTTTCAATGTAGGGCGCCGGGCTGCCCGTTTTCGGGGCAATGGCGCGCGATAACGCAAATGTTGCCTTTTCGATGCAATATATGAGGTTGACCAATCGTTAAGCCTCGCCCACCCTCTCTGGCAACAGGTGAGGAGACACATAGTTGAAACCCGAGGCCATTACTTCCAGCTACCGGCGTTGGGCGCCGATTTATGACATGACATTTGGGCAGATCACCAATGCCGGGCGCAAACATGCAACCAAAGTTGCCAATGACAGCGGGGGGCATGTTCTGGAAGTGGGCGTGGGCACGGGGCTTGCCCTGCCCTATTACAACCCGGCGCTGAAAGTATCGGGCATCGATTTTTCCGAAGACATGCTGGAACGCGCGCGCGCCAAGGTGCGCGACGAAAACCTCTCTCATGTGAATGAATTGCGCCAGATGGATGCGCGCGAGATGGATTTCCCCGATGCAAGCTTTGATACTGTCGTGGCGATGCATCTTATCTCTGTCGTGCCCGACCCGGAACAGGTTATGGCCGAAATGGCGCGCGTGTGCAAACCGGGCGGGCAAATCCTGCTTGTCAACCATTTTGCCCGCGACGAAGGCTGGTTGGCATGGCTGGAACGCAAATTCGCCCCTTTCGCCGATTGGATGGGCTGGCATTCCAATTTTGCCAAAGACAGGGTTCTGGGCGTGCGCGATCTGCACCTGATAGAGGAAAAGCCCCTGACCAGCCTTGGCCTGTTCACCTTTCTGCGCATGGAAAAAGCGGCCTGAGCGGAGCGACTGCGCAAAAATGGCGCGGCCCCTGCGACTGCACTAGGGCTTGCCCCTTATGAAATGCTGACCTAAACCCGTCTTGTTACAGGCAAGAGCAAGACAGCATGGCAGATACACCCGCATCCGCGTTGGAAGATCGCGCGAAATCCAGGAATTTCGGCGCATTGAAGGGGCTTTGGCCCTTTATCCGGCCCTATCGCGCGCTGCTGGCGCTGGCCATGGTTGCGCTTGTCACAACCGCGGCCATTACGCTGGCGCTGCCTTTGGCTGTGCGCCGCGTGGTGGACGGGTTTGAAGCGCGCGAAATGATCCTCTTGAACCAGTATTTCGCGGGCGCATTTGGCCTTGCGGGGCTTTTGGCGCTGGGAACGGGCTTGCGTTACTATTTCGTAACCCGGTTGGGCGAGCGGATTGTGGCCGATATCCGCAAAGCGCTTTTTGCCCGTGTGATAGATCGCAGCCCCGCATTTTATGAACGCATCATGACCGGCGAGGTGCTCTCGCGCCTGACCACCGATACCACGCTCATTCAATCTGTGATCGGATCTTCTGTGTCTATCGCGCTGCGCAATGCGTTGATGCTGCTGGGCGGGCTGGTTTTGCTGGCGCTGACCTCGGCCAAGCTGACAGGGTTTGTGCTGCTGATGGTGCCTGTAATCATCGTGCCGATTGTTGTTATGGGGCGCAAGCTTCGCAAACTCTCGCGTGAAAATCAGGATTGGATCGCGGCCTCTTCGGGCAATGCTTCCGAGGCGCTGAGTTCCGTGCAGACGGTGCAGGCCAATACGCACGAGGCCGCAAGCCGCGCCGCCTTTGACCGCGTGACAGAAACCAGTTTCGATGTGGCGCGCAGGCGTATTTTCACCCGCGCCCTGCTTACTGTGATTGTCATCTTCCTTGTGTTTGCCGGTATTCTGGGCACTTTGTGGATGGGGGCGCGCGATGTGGCGGCGGGTGCCATGTCGCCCGGTGAATTGGCACAATTTGTGATCTATGCCGTGATTGTGGCCGGATCGGTAGGTGCCCTATCCGAAATCTGGTCAGAATTGCAGCGTGCCGCAGGCGCAAGCGAGCGGTTGGTGGAACTGCTCAGCGCAGAAGACAGCGTGCAAGACCCGGAACACCCCATCCCCCTGCCCCGCCCCGCGCGCGGTGAAGTGCGGTTCGAGAATGTCGTCTTCCATTACCCCACGCGCCCCGGCCAGCAAGCGCTACAGAATGTCAGCCTGACAGTCTCTCCGGGCGAGACGGTGGCGCTTGTCGGCCCCTCTGGCGCGGGCAAGACCACGATCTTGCAACTTCTGATGCGCTATTATGACCCGAAATCCGGCGCAATCCGCATTGATGGGCTGGATTTGCGCGATATGACGCGCGCGGATTTCCGCCGCGCGATTGCGCTTGTGCCCCAAGACCCGGTGATCTTTGCCACAAGCGCGATGGACAATATCCGCTTTGGCCGCCCCGGCGCCTCTGACAGCGAGGTTATTGCCGCCGCAAAAGCCGCGCATGCAGATGATTTTCTGGCGCGCCTGCCAGAGGGGTATCGCACCGAACTGGGCGAGCGTGGGGTGATGCTGTCGGGCGGGCAAAAACAGCGCGTGGCGATTGCGCGCGCCATTTTGCGCGATGCACCCATCTTGTTGCTGGATGAGGCGACCAGTGCTTTGGACGCGGAATCAGAAGCCGCCGTGCAACGCGCCGTCGATCACCTCTCGAAAGGGCGCACCACAATTGCGATTGCCCACCGCCTGGCCACGGTAAAACAGGCCGACCGGATTATCGTATTCGATGAGGGGCGGATCGTGGCAACGGGCACGCATGACGAACTTGTCGCCCAAGGGGGGCTATATGCCCGCCTTGCACGGCTGCAATTTACCGCAGGGCAAGCGGCATAACGGGGCCTGCATGTGCGGCACAGCCCGCACCCGGAATAGGTGCGGATTGCCTGCCGTCATGACCGCCCCAAGCGCGCCAACACGCTGCCTGCCAATGTGCTGAGCAGAAAGATCACTGCCGCCACCACCACAATCGACGGGCCGGAGGGCGTATCCTGGGCCAGTGACAGCTGCAACCCGCCCCAGACCGACAGCCCCCCCAGCACAACTGCCATCACGGCCATGCTTTCCGGCCCGCGCGCAAAATTGCGCGCCGCAGCGGCCGGGATGATCAACAGCGCCGCAATCAGCAGCGCCCCCACGATTTTCAGCGCAACCGCAACCACAACCGCCAGCGCCAATGTCAGAACCAGCCGCTCTCGCCCCGGATGTATGCCAGAGGCATGGGCCAGATCCTCGTTCAGTGTTGCTGTCAGCAAGCCTGACCAGCGCCAGAACAGCAAAGCCAGCACCAGCCCCGACCCTGCACCGATCACCGCCAGATCAGCGCGCGACACGGCCAGAATATCGCCAAACAGATAGGCCGACAGATCCACCCGCACTGCCGGCAGGAAAGATACCGCCACCAGCCCAAAGGCCAGCGCCGAATGCGCCAGCACGCCCAAGGTGGTATCCATGGCCCAGCCGCGCCCCGCCAGCACGGAAACTGTCATGGCCATCATCAGCGCGACAACCATCGTGCCCGCAAAAATGCTGATCTGAAAGCCAAGCGCCAAAGCCACGCCAAGAATGGCGGCATGCGCCGTTGCATCGCCGAAATAGGCCATGCGCCGCCAGACAACGAAACAGCCCAAAGGCCCGGTTGCCAAAGCGACAGCCAGCCCCGCCAGAAGCGCGCGCATCAGGAAATCATCCAGCATGATCGACATGATCCTTCTCATGGTCATGGGGATGGTCATGGTCATGGTCATGGCTATGCTGATACAATGCCAAGGCCCCGCCTGTGCCCAGCCCGAACAGCGCGCGATATTCAGGCGCTGCGCGCACCACATGCGGCGCACCTTCGCAGCAGACATGCCCGTTTATGCAAATCACCCTGTCAGAGGCGCTCATCACCACATGCAAATCATGGCTTATGGACAGCACCGCACAGCCCATATCGCGCCGCACCTCGTCTATCAGGCGGTAAAAACTGGCCACACCGGGCTGATCCAGCCCCGCGGTTGGTTCATCCAGCATCAGAATATCAGGTTTGCCCAGAAGCGCGCGCGCCAACAGCACGCGCTGAAACTGCCCGCCCGACAAGGTGGTCATGCCTTGATGCGCCACATCCGGCACGCCCACCCGCGCCAGAACATCGGCAATTGCGGCGGCAGTTTGCCGCCGGGGCAGTGACAAGAACCGCGACACAGGCAAAGGCAAGCCGGGATCAATATGCAATTTCTGCGGCACATAGCCCACGCGCAGCCCCTTGGCCCGCTGAACCTGCCCGCGCGATGGGGGCACAACGCCCAGAAGCGCGCGCAAAAATGTTGTTTTGCCAGACCCGTTTGGCCCAACCACGGTCACAATCTCGCCCCTGTCGATCTGGAAATTGATGTCGAACAGCACCTGCCGCCCGCCATAGCTGACACCAAGGCCGCGCGTTGAAATCAGGCTCACGCGCGCGCCCCTTTGCACGCGGCGCATAGGCCCACCGCCTCTATTGTTGCGCGTTCCAGATGAAAGCCCACTGCATCAGCCGCAAGCGCCAGCGCGTCACTCACCCCGCGCGCCGGGGCCTCTGTCACGGAGTCACACCCTTCACAAATCAGAAAGGCGGCGCGATGCTCTTCGCCCGGATGGGCGCAGGCGGTAAAGGCGTTCAGGCGGCGGATGCGATGCGCCAAACCATGTTCCACCAGAAAGTTCAACGCGCGATACGCGACCGGGGGTTGCGTGCCGTACCCTTCTTCCCCCAACCGCTGCAACACATCATAGGCCCCAAGCGCGCCATGCGCCTGCAACAAAATCTCCAGCGTGCGCTTGCGCACAGGGGTCAGGCGCACGCCGCGCGCCTTTGCCTGCCCTTCTGCTTGCGCCAGAATCGCGTCTGCATTGGCTGTCCCGCTATGGTCTGCACAGCAAAAGCCGCCCCCCGCTGCGTGATTTGTCATGATTTCCGCCTTGACTGTTATGGTATAACATTAGATGTGTCTTGTGATTGTATAACACAAGGAGACCGGGATGCGCTACTCCCTCGCATTGGCCTGCGCCATGATGTCCACACCGCTTGCCGCAGATACACTGCGCGTGGTGACAGATTTTCCTGTGACCCATTCTTTGGTTTCAATGGTGATGGGCGAAACCGGCACAGCAGATTTGTTGCTGGACAGGGGGGGAGATCCGCATTCCTTCCAGTTGCGCCCCTCGCAAGCCCGCGATCTGACACAGGCTGATTTGGTTTTCTGGGTTGGTGAAGAACTGACCCCATGGCTGGCCCGCGCCCTTGCCGGGGTGGAAGCCGAAGGCAAGATCGTAACTTTGATCACGGCAGAGGGCCTGCGCCTGCGCGAATTTGGCGAGGATCATGGGCATGAGGATCACGCCCATGACGACCATGGGCATGAACACGCGCATGATGACCACGCGCACGACGACCACGGGCATGATGACCACGCGCATGATGACCACGTGCACGACGACCACGGGCATGACCACGCGCATGATGACCATGCGCACGACGACCACGGGCATGATGACCACGCGCATGATGACCACGGGCATGACGACCACGCGCATGAGCATGACCACGCCCATACCGGAACAGACCCGCATCTGTGGATGAATACGGGCAATGTGGAAATCTGGCTGGCCCAGATCGCTGCCGAGCTTTCCGAAAAAGACCCCCAGAACGCAGAGACATATGCCGCAAATGCCGCCGCCGCCCGCGCAGAGATTGGCAAACTGCGTCAAGAGATTGCCGCAACGCTGGCCCCTGTTGGCACGGCGCCGTTGATCGTGTTCCACGATGCTTATGGCTATTTCTCGGAAGAGTTTGGCGTGAATGTGGCAGGCACCATCGCCTTGGGGGACGCCGCCGCCCCCGGCGCACAGCGCCTGGCCGAATTGCGCGCCCAATTGCAACAAGAGGGCGCGGTCTGCATCTTCCCCGAAGTCAACCATTCGGCGCGCTATGTGGATGTGGTGGTGGAAGGTACAGATATCCGCATCGGTGGCGCGCTTGATCCAGAGGGCATGACATTGGAACCCGGGCCAATGCTCTACCCCAGCCTGATGCGCGGATTGGCGCAATCCATAGCCGATTGCGTGGCAGGTTAATCCGCGCGGCCCGTTGCCCCCGAACACACGCCTTCCCCCCCGGCCATCCCGCCGGGGGTTTTTTGTTTTGGCGGCCACAAAACATTCAAAACTTGCAATATATTTCTGCGCCAGTATATAGCACCCTGACCGCTGCGCATATGCCGCCCAAATATCCGCCCTCCCGCATCAGGTATCCGACAATGCTTCACACCTTTCTACCTTTTCTGACATGGGCGCGGCACTATTCCCGGACAGACGCAACGCATGACATCATCGCCGCAACCGTGGTTGCGATCATGCTGGTTCCGCAGGCCATGGCCTATGCCATGCTTGCAGGGCTGCCACCTCAGGCGGGGCTTTACGGGGCAATTCTGCCTTTGCTGCTCTACGCGGCTTTTGGCAGTTCCAACGCGCTGGCCGTCGGGCCTGTAGCAGTCGTGGCTCTTATGACAGCGGCAGCGGCGGGGTCTGTGGCGGCTATCGGCTCGCAAGGCTACCATCTTGCCGCGCTCTGGATCGCGCTTCTCTCTGGCGGGATGATGCTTGCGCTTGGCGTGCTGCGCCTTGGGTTTCTGGCAAATTTCCTCAGCCACCCTGTGATCTCCGGCTTTATCACCGCAGCCGGAATTCTGATTGCCGCCAGCCAATTGCGCCACCTGACAGGCGCCGATATCCAGGGCAAAACCCTGCCCGAGGTGATCCCGTCCCTCATCTCGACGCTGGGCACAGTTTCAGGCCCGACACTTGCGCTCTCCGCGCTGGTTCTGGCATTTCTCTTCTGGTCGCGCGCCGGGCTTGGGCGGCTTCTGATCCGTGCGGGACTATCACAGGCACCCGCGCGGCTTTTGGGAAAAACCGGGCTGCTGATCGCTGTTGCCGGCACAACACTGGCCACCTGGGCCTTCAACCTCACCGATCATGGCGTGGCCATCGTGGGGGATATCCCGCGCGGCCTGCCACAAATGGGCTTGCCGGCATTCGATATTGGCCTGATCCAACTCCTCCTTGCGCCAGCCCTCATGATCGCGATTGTCGGCTATGTCGAATCTGTCTCCATCGCCCAGACACTGGCCGCGAAAAAGCGCCAGTTCATTGATCCCAACCGCGAGCTTGTGGCGCTGGGGCTGGCAAATCTGGGCGCGGGAGTCAGCCAGGCCATGCCGGTTACAGGCGGATTGTCACGCTCGATCGTGAATTATGACGCAGGCGCCGCCACACCTGCCGCAGGCGCGATAACAGCGCTGTTCATCGGGGTGGCACTTCTTGCACTCACGCCCATGCTCTATTTCCTGCCGCGCGCCACGCTTGCCGCCATCATCATCGTGGCTGTGGTCTCGCTGCTGGATCTGCGCGCCCTGCCCCGGATTTTCGCCTATTCCCGCGCCGATGGCGCCGCCATGGCCACGACCATGGGGGTCACGCTTCTGATCGGGGTGGAACAAGGGCTTCTGGCAGGGGTCGGGCTGTCGCTCCTGCTCTATCTTTACCGCACCTCGCGGCCCCATATGGCCGTTATAGGCCAGGTGCCGGGAACAGAGCATTTCCGAAATGTCGCCCGCCACGAGGTGGTGACAGATCCCGCCATCTTCGCGATCCGGGTGGATGAATCGCTCTATTTCCCCAATGCCCGCGCGCTTGAAGACCGGATTGTCCAGGCCCTGGCCGAAGCGCCAGCACTGCGCCATGTCATCTTGCAATGCAGCGCGGTAAATTACATCGATGCCTCCGCGCTTGAAAGCCTGGAAGCCATCAATCAGCGCTTGCAAGAGGCAGGGGTCTCCTTCCACCTGTCAGAGGTGAAAGGCCCGGTCATGGATCAACTGACACGCAGCCATTTTCTGACAGAGCTGACAGGTCAGGTGCATCTTACCCAATTCGATGCCATGCAGCGTCTGTCACCGGCCCTGAGCAGCCAAACCCTCAGCCGCGCGCGCTGTGAAACCGCACGCCCGCAGCTGCAGGCCTAAGCTTGCAGCTCAGGCGGATTTTCATCTTGGCACAAATATCCTCAGGGGGGTGAATTGGGCCAAAGGCCCAAGAGGGGGGCGCGAGCGCCCCCCTGCGCCGCCCGCCTCACAGCGCCGCCCTGGCCATAAAGAAAGCGGCGCCCGCAACAGGCGCCGCTTCCATCCTTGGCAAAATCTGCAGGCTCAGCCCTGCATTTTCGCCACTTCTTCAGCGAAGTTTTCTTCTTTTTTCTCAATGCCTTCACCCACACCCATGCGGATAAAGCCCAGAATTTCCACACCCGCTTCCGATGCGGCCTGCGCCACAGTGATATCGGGGTTCATGACGAATTTCTGGTTCACAAGCGTGTTTTCTTCCAGAAACTTCTTCATCCGGCCGGGGATGATATTGTTCTGGATCACCGCTTCGGGCTTTGGCTTGTCAGAGCTTGCATTCTCTTCCAGCGCCTTTTGTGTCTGCACGGTGCGCTCGCGCTCGACCACAGTAGGATCAAGGGCCGCTTCATTCAGCGCCAGCGGGCTGGTGGCAGCGATATGCATGGCCAGTTGCTTGCCAATGCCGTTATCTGCGCCTTTCAGCGCAACCAGAACACCGATTTTGCCCATGCCATCGGCGGCGGCATTGTGCACATAGGCCGCAACGCTCTCACCCTCGACCATATCCATGCGGCGCAGGGTCATGTTCTCGCCGATCTTGGCAATCGCATCTGTCAGCACGGTTTCAACGGGCTTGCCATCCACATGGGCGGCTTTCAGCGCTGTCACATCAGCTGCGCCAAGGGCTGCTTTTGTGATTGCGCCGACCATGCCCTGAAATTCGGCATTCTTGGCCACGAAATCTGTTTCAGAGTTGATCTCGACAGCAACGCCCTTGCCACCTTCAACGGCCACACCCACCAGCCCTTCGGCGGCCACGCGGTCAGCTTTCTTGGCGGCTTTGGCCAGGCCCTTGGTGCGCAGCCAGTCAACGGCCGCTTCCATGTCGCCATTGGTTTCTGTCAGCGCCTTTTTGGCGTCCATCATGCCTGCGCCGGTCGATTCGCGCAGTTCCTTCACCATTGCAGCGGTGATTGTCATACTCTTGCTCTCCTGCAGAAATGGGAAAAGTGACAGGGCCAATACGGCACAACCCTGTCACAAATTCATGTCAAAGCGCGTCTGATCACGCCTCAGAGGCTTCGGTTGTCTCGATCCCGGCCTCGGCCAGAACTTCTTCTACCGGGGCTTCTTCCAGCGCGCCCAGGTCAATCCCGGCAGCGCCCATCTGCGCGCTCATGCCATCAAGTGCCGCACGCGCAGCCAGATCACAATAAAGCGCAATCGCCCGCGCCGCATCGTCATTGCCGGGGATGATATAATCCACACCTTCGGGCGGGCAGTTTGTATCCACCACGGCCACAACCGGGATGCCCAGTTTCTTGGCTTCCAGAATGGCCAGATCTTCCTTGTTCACATCGATGATGAACAGCAGGCTGGGAAGGCCGCCCATATCGCGGATACCGCCAAGCGATGCCTGCAATTTGGCCTGCTCGCGCTCCATGCCTAGGCGTTCTTTCTTGGTCAGACCACCGGCGCCGCTTTCCAGCTGCTCGTCAATGGCTTTCAGGCGCTGGATGGACTGGGAAACGGTTTTCCAGTTGGTCAGCGTGCCGCCCAGCCAGCGGTGATTCATGTAAAACTGTGCCGAACGCTCGGCCGCATCAGCGATGGATTTCGCCGCCTGACGCTTGGTGCCGACGAACAGGATGCTGCCGCCCTTGGCAACGGTGTCGCGGATGACTTTCAGCGCATCGTCCAGCATCGGGACGGTCTGTGTCAGATCAAGAATGTGAATGCCATTGCGCTCGCCATAGATATAGGGCGCCATGCGCGGGTTCCAGCGCTGTGTCTGGTGGCCGAAGTGAACGCCAGCTTCCAAAAGCTGCCGCAACGTGAAATCAGGAAGCGCCATATCGTTTTCCTTTCCGGTTTGCGCCTGAGCAGAGGGTTTCAAGGCTTTGGGCTTGCGCCCTGCTGCCTCAACCGGTGGACACGCGGGGGATTTTGATCCCACGGCCCAACCTCTGCCTGTGAAGTGGCGCTGCCTTAGCGCCCTTGCGGCGCGGTTGCAAGGGGCTTTGCGCGGCAACAGGCCCGATATGGCGCCCAATCAGGCAAAAGCGGCCTCCAGTGCCAGTTCCACCATCTCGCCGAAGCTTTGCTCGCGCTCTTGCGCGGGCAGGGCGTCATGCGTCAGCAGATGGTCGGAAATTGTCAGCACGGCCAGTGCGCGCACGCCATGGCGCGCGGCGACAGAATACAACTCCGCCGCCTCCATCTCCACACACAGCACGCCGTGGCGCTGCATGATCTCGCCCAGATCGGGGCGTTCGTCATAAAACACATCCGAGGAATAGATATTGCCCACATGCACCCGCGCGCCGCGTGCCTGCGCGGCTGCACGCGCTGCATGCAAAAGCCCGAAATCCGCGCAGGGGGCAAAGTTGATCTCGCGAAATATCCCGCGCGAGGGGGTGGAGAGCGTGGTGCAAGCCTGCGCCAGCACGATATCGCGAATACCGATCCCCGGTTGCATCGCCCCCGCAGAGCCGATGCGGATAAGCGTTTTCGCGCCATAATCGCGGATCAGCTCATTTGCATAGATCGAGAGCGACGGCATGCCCATGCCAGAGCCGTGGATCGTCACGCGCTGCCCGCGCCATTGCCCGGTATATCCCAGCATGCCCCGCACCTGATTGATGCAGACAGCCCCGTCCAGAAACCGCTCTGCCGCCCATTTGGCGCGCAAGGGATCACCGGGCATCAGCACCGTTTCCGCAATCTGGCCCGGTTCGGCGCCTATATGAATCGTCATCTTTATCCCCGCCTGCTGGTCTGGCGGCAGATTGCCCCCTTCCCCCGCGCAGCGCAAGCGCCTATAGATCGGCGCGCAGGGATGATGGTGAACAGGGACAGGATAAACCATGCGGCAAGCCAGCATAACACGCAAAACATCTGAGACAGAGATCACGGTCACCCTTAATCTGGATGGCGAGGGCCGCTATGATTGCCAGACGGGCGTGGGGTTTTTTGATCATATGCTGGATCAGCTTGCGCGCCATTCGCTGATTGATATCACCGTCCGCGCAAAGGGTGATCTGCATATTGACGATCACCACACAGTGGAAGATTGCGGCATAGCAATAGGTCAGGCGCTGGTGCAGGCCCTGGGCGACAAGCGCGGCATTCGCCGCTATGGCGCGTGCCAACTGCCCATGGATGATGCCCAGATCGCCTGCGCGCTGGATTTGTCGGGCCGGCCCTATCTGGTGTGGAATATCGACTTTCCCAGCGCGAAAATTGGCAGCTTTGATACCGAATTGGTGCGCGAGTTCTTTCAGGCGCTGTCCAGCCATGGCGGAATCACGCTGCATATGGACAAGCTGCATGGGATCAATTCCCACCATATCGCAGAGGCCGCGTTCAAAGCCTGCGCGCAGGCTTTGCGTGCCGCGGTGGAGCCAGACCCCCGCAAGGGCGATGCCATCCCCTCGACCAAGGGGGCATTGTAAGGGCGGATGCTGACGGTTCTGGTAGATTATGAAAGCGGCAATCTGCATTCCGCCGAAAAAGCCTTTCAGCGCATGGCGCAAGAGGTGGGCGGCGGCGAAGTGCTGGTCAGCGCGCGCACAGAGGATGTGGCGCGCGCTGATCGCATCGTGCTGCCCGGCGACGGGGCCTTTCCCGCCTGCCGCCGCGCCCTTGGCGCCGTGGATGGCATGATAGAGGCGCTGGAAGACGCCGTGCTCCGCCGCGCTGTGCCCTTCATGGGGATTTGCGTGGGCATGCAGATGCTGGCCAGCCTTGGGCGCGAATATGAGGATGTGGCGGGCCTGGGCTGGATTGACGGCGAAGTGCGGCGCATCGCGCCCGCCGATCCAAGCCTGAAAGTGCCGCATATGGGCTGGAATGATCTGATCCTTGATCGCACCCATCCGGTGCTGGCAGGCATTACGGCGGGTGATCATGCCTATTTCGTGCATTCCTACCAGTTTCATGTGGCCAACCCCGCGCATTTGCTGGCGCATGTGGAGTATGCAGGCCCTGTGACTGCGATTGTCGCGCGCGATACGATCATCGGCACACAGTTTCACCCCGAAAAATCGCAAGCCACGGGTTTGCGGATGATCGCGAACTTCCTAAGCTGGGCGCCATGAGGCGGGCGGCGCATGGGGGGCTTTGCCCCCCGGTCGGCAAGCCGCCCTCCCCCCAGGATATTTGAACCAAGATGAAAGAGCGCTGATGGAGAATACGGCAAAACCCGGTGCGGCCCCTGCGGGAGAGCGCATTGCGAAGGTTCTCGCGCGGGCGGGTGTTGCCTCTCGGCGCGAGGCGGAAGTGATGATCCAGGCGCGCCGGGTGGCCGTGAATGGCAAGGTGATTGACAGCCCCGCATTGAATGTTGGCCCCAATGCCCGCATCACGGTAGATGGCAAACCCCTGCCGGAGCGCCAGCCCGCGCGGCTATGGTTGTATCACAAGCCCCTGGGCCTGGTGACAACAACCCGCGATGATGAGGGGCGGCCCACGGTTTTTGACAATCTGCCCGAAGGCTTGCCGCGCGTGGTATCCATCGGGCGGCTGGATCTGAATTCGGAAGGGCTGTTGCTGCTGACAAATGATGGCGAGTTGAAGCGCAAGCTGGAATTGCCCAGCACAGGCTGGCTGCGCAAGTATCGCGTGCGGGTGAATGGCGCGCCCACAGATGCCATGCTTGCCCCCTTGCGCGCGGGGATAACCCTGGATGGTGAGGCTTTCTTGCCGATGGATGTGGCGATTGACCGGCAGCAGGGTGCAAATGCCTGGTTGACGATTGGTATCCGCGAAGGGCGCAACCGGGAAATCCGGCGCGCGCTGTTCCATGTGGGCTTGAGCGTGAACCGGCTGATCCGGGTCAGCTATGGCCCGTTTGAGCTGGGCACCTTGGCGCGCGGTGCGGTGGAAGAGGTGAAGGCGCGGGTTCTGCGCGAGCAGCTTGGCTTGTCGCGCCCTGCCGAAGATCGCCCGGTGGAAACAGGCCGCAAGGCCAGCAAAACGGGAAAGGTTGCGGCGAAGGGGCCAGGTAAGGGATTTGGCAAGACAGGATCGCCAGACCGGAAAACCAGCCAAAGCGGGCGCCAGAATGCGGCGGAAATTGCCGGCGAAACACCGCGCGTGCCGCAGCAGGGCAAGCCATCGCGCGCGCGGGGATGGGATGCGCGCGAGGAGAAGGCGCCCTCTCGCAAGCCAGGTGCTGGCGCGGCCAAACCCGGCAAACGTGGCAGCATGGCACCGCGTAGCGGGCCTGCAACCGGGCCGCGCAAAGGCCCACCCCCCGGACGATAGGCTTTTTATGGTCACTCTGTTGTGATTGGAGTGGCGAAAGCACGTCTTTCAGGCCATAACAGGGCATTGCGAATGTGGCGCAGGCTTTCAAAATATCTTTGCCTCTCTTATATTTGAACCTGCAAAGTTTTGAGGACGCGCGATGTCAGCGACGGGACTACAGAAAACGGCTTTCACATTGCTGATTGCGCTGATGTTTTATGCCGCGTTTTTCGGGGGATAAGGAATGAGCCAGCGCTTTGGCGGGCGCTTCAGCCCGAATGCCCAAACAACTGCGCCGCAAACAATCGCGCGCCCGCATCCTGTCGGCGCACGGGTGAATATGCTGTTCTTGCTGCCCTTCCTCTTTGCAATAAAGGCGTTTTTCCAGGAACCCATAGGGTTGGCGCTGAACTTGCTGGCCTTCGGCTTGCTGATGCTGGCGGCATGGCTGACGCGCGAAGGCGTGCTGGCACATGCCGCTTATGAGGCACGCGCCATAGCGCGCCGCCCTGCCATTCCGCGCAAAATCTTTGCAGCGGCGCTGACAGGGGGTGCACTTGGTTTGGCCACGTTTGCCGGCGGCCCTGCCGCCGCCGTGATCCTGGCCGCTTTTGGGGCCACGCTGCATGTGATGGCCTTTGGCCCCGATCCCCTACGCGACAAGGGCATGGAGGGGATCGACAGCTTTCAGACAGAACGCGCGGCACATGCCGTGAAAGAGGCTGAAAGCCATCTGAGCGCGATGCAAGACGCGATCCGGCGCAGTGGTGATCGCGCCCTTGCGCAGCGGGTGGAACGCTTCGCCGCCACCATCCGCCCGCTGTTTCGTGCCGTGGAAAATGACCCCCGCCGCCTAAGCGCTGCGCGGCGCTATCTGGGAATTTATCTTGTGGGCGCGCGCGATGCGACGGTAAAATTTTCAGACCTCTACGCGCGCAGCAAAGACGCAAACGCGCGCACTGCCTATGAGGCGCTTCTGGATGATCTGGAAGGCAGGTTTGATCAGCGGCGCGAAGCGCTGCTAGCTGATGACAGGGGCGCTTTGGATATCGAAATCGAGGTTCTGCGCGAACGGCTGGCGCGCGAAGGGCTTCGGCCAGACCCTTGAAATTAAATTGCAACTTATCCCGCCAAAGCGCAAACCATAGCAAAATCACATAGAGGGAAGAACCATGGCGCAGACAATTCGCGAACAGGCCGAGGGCTTGACCAAGGAAATCTCGCAATTGGTGGAGATGCCGCTGGCTGCGCCAGACGACACCGTTATTGCGCTGGCAGATGCGCCCGCCCCAGAGGCCGAAGCCATCCGCGCGCGCATGGGCGAGATCGACATATCCCAGACAAGCACCATCATCGGTTTTGGTGCCCGCGCGCAGCTTGATCTGCAACAGATCAGCCAATCCATGCTGGCCGATGTGAAAAACAAGGATCTTGGCCCCGCAGGCGATGGGTTGCGCGATATGGTGGCCACATTGCGCGGGTTTTCGGTGTCAGAGCTGGACACACGGCGCAAGCAAAGCTGGTGGGAGCGCCTGACAGGCAAAGCCGCGCCATTGGTGAAATTTCAGGAAAAATTCGCCACCGTCCAAGGGCAGATTGACAGGATAACCGGAAACCTGCTCACGCATGAAACCACGCTGTTGAAAGATATCAAGGCGTTGGACAAGCTCTATGAAAAAACACTTGAGTTTTATCACGAGCTTGCCCTCTATATCGCGGCAGGCGAAGCCAAGCTGAAAGAGCTCGACAGCACCGATATTCCCGCCAGAGAAGCCGCCATAGAGGCCGCGGCCGATAACGACAAGATGCTGCGCGCCCAAGAATTGCGCGATCTGCGCTCTGCGCGCGATGATCTGGAGCGCCGGGTGCATGATCTGAAACTGACACGGCAGGTGACGATGCAATCCCTGCCCTCGATCCGTCTGGTGCAGGAAAATGACAAATCCTTGGTGACCAAGATCAACTCAACCTTGGTGAACACCGTGCCACTCTGGGAAACTCAATTGGCACAAGCCGTGACGATCCAGCGCTCGACCGAAGCCGCGCAAGCGGTGCGTGCAGCAAATGATCTGACAAATGAACTTCTGACCGCCAATGCCGATAACCTGCGCACAGCCAATCGCGAGGTGCGCGAGGAAATAGAGCGCGGCGTCTTTGATATCGAGGCTGTGAAACGCGCCAATGAAGCGCTGATTGCCACAATCGAAGACAGCCTTCAGATTGCAGATGCGGGCCGGGCGAAACGTGCTGCAGCCGAACAAGACCTGATCAAAATGGAAGGTGATTTGCGCAATTCGCTGGCTTCGGCAAGTGCGCGCGCAGCACAGGCACCTGCAAACGGGGCTGACTGACCCTATGAGCACGCGCGCGCCCATCCGACCCCAGAGCAGGGCACGGCAGGCCGCGCTTGTGCTGGGTGCGGCCATATCTCTGGCAGGCTGCAACGCTTTTGCGCCGCGCATGTCTGATCCACCGCCCGCAACAAGCCCGGCCCCGCCGCCCCGTTCAGTGCCCGTTGCCATGGACGTTCCTGAACAAGATGACCGCGTGCGCGCGCATTTCACGGCATTGGAAGCCCGCAGATTGCGCGATGGTCTGCTGCGACAAAATCGCAGCCCGGCGGATCTGCCTTTTTCCAAACGCGATCTGGAAGAGGCGTTTGTCAAGATCGCGCTTTATGATGAATATACCTATGTGGGGAACCGCATCATCCAGCGCCCCTCGCCTTCTACCTTGCGGCGGTGGGAAGTGCCTGTGCGCATGGCGCTGGAATTTGGCCCCTCTGTCCCCCAGGCGCGCCAGACTGCAGATCGCGCCCTTGTTGCAGCCTATGCCGCGCGCCTGGGCCGTCTGACCGGCCATCCGGTAACGCTGGCGGAGAGGGGCGCGAATTTTCATGTCCTAGTCATGTCAGAAGCAGAGCGGCAGGATATCGGCCAAAGGCTGCGCCAGCTTGTGCCGGGTGTGGATGATGTGACAGTGGCCATGGTGCAGAATTTGCCCATCACTGTCTCTTGTCTTGTGCTGGCCTTCTCGCGCAGCGGAACCGATGTCTATTCCGATGCCCTTGCCATCATTCGCGCCGAACTGCCCGATCTGTCGCGCCATGCCTGCTATCACGAGGAATTGGCACAAGGCATGGGCCTGCCCAATGACAGCCCGCGCGCGCGCCCCTCTCTCTTCAATGATACTGCGGAATTCGGAGTCTTGACCGCGATGGATGAGCAATTGCTGCGCATTCTTTATGATTCACGCCTGAGGCCCGGCATGCGCGAACGCGAGGCCCGCCCTCTCATCCGCGTCATCGCGCGCGACTTGATGGGCGGCGAGAGCTGAGGGCCGGTTTGAATTGAAGCACCGGCCGAATTGCGCCATACTTCCCCCCGCAACCGCAAAGCAACCAGATAGGGTGTCATAATGGTTTTCAGCTTCCTAAAAGGCCAGTTCATCGATGTTATCGAATGGACAGATTCCAGCCGTGACACCATGGTGTATCGTTTCGAGCGTTATGGCAACGAGATCAAATACGGGGCAAAACTGACAGTGCGCGAAGGCCAGATGGCCGTGTTCGTGCATGAGGGCCAGTTGGCTGATGTGTTTGAACCGGGCATGTATATGTTGGAAACCAACAACATGCCCATCATGACCAGCCTGCAACACTGGGATCATGGCTTCAGCTCGCCCTTCAAATCTGAAATCTATTTCGTCAATATGCGCCGATTCACGGGCCTGAAATGGGGCACGCAAAACCCGGTCATGCTGCGTGACCCGGAATTCGGGCCATTGCGGCTGCGTGCTTTTGGCTCTTATGCCGTGCGGGTGCAGGATGCCGCCACCTTTTTGCGCGAAATTGTGGGCACGGATGGGGATTTCACCCAAGAGAAAATCGCAGGCCAAATCCGCAATATCGTGGTGCAGAAGGTAAGCCGCGTGCTGGCGGCAAGCGGCATTCCGGCGCTGGACATGGCCGCCAATACCAGGGATTTGTCAGATGTCGTGTCGCAAGCGATTGCGCCCACACTGGCCGAATACGGGCTGGCCATGCCAGAGCTGTATATTGAAAATATCTCGCTTCCACCGGAAGTGGAGAAAGTTCTGGATCAGCGCACCAGCATGGGAATTGTGGGCGATCTGAACAAGTTTACCCAATTCTCTGCCGCGCAAGCCATGGCCAAGGCCGCCGAGGGCGGTGATGGCGGCATGGGTGCCGGGCTTGGGGCTGGCATGGGGATGGGCATGGGCATGGGAATGGCGCAAGCCATGGGCCAGGCCATGGGGCAAAATACGGCAGGCGGCCACGCCGCGCCCCCGCCGCCCCCCCCGCCCGTATCAGAAACGATGTGGCACATTGCCGAGAATGGCCAGACGCGCGGCCCCATCCCGCAATCTGCCCTTGCAGGCCAGATCACCCGCGACAGCCTTGTCTGGCGCGAGGGGCAGTCGGGCTGGCTGAAAGCGGGCGATCTGCCCGAATTGGCACGGCTTTTTGCAGCCATGCCGCCGCCTCCGCCCCCTGCCGGTTAAGGGCTGATATAAGTTCGCACAATGGCAGTCATTGATCAGGAACACCGCTTTCCCTGCGCGCAATGCGGGGCATCCTTGCGCTTTGCCCCCGGTCAGGCGCGCTTGTCTTGCGACTATTGCGGGCATGAACAACCCATCCCGCAGATGGATGACGCCACCCGCGTTACCGCGCTGCAATCGCTGGATTATCATGAGGCCGTGGCGCAATCCCTGCCTATCGAGCAGATGGAAGAAACGCGCGTTGTGCATTGCGACACTTGCGGCGCGGATGTGCAATTCGAGGCGCATATCCACTCTGCCGAATGCCCGTTTTGCGCCAGCCCCGTGGTGACAGATACAGGCACACATCGCCATATCAAGCCACAAGCGATCCTGCCCTTTCGCCTGTCAGAGCGCGAGGCGCATGAGAAGATGGGCAAATGGCTGAAGGGCCTGTGGTTTGCCCCCAATGCGCTTGCGAAATATGCGCGCAGCACCGGCAAGCTGAATGGGCTGTATGTGCCCTATTGGGCCTTTGATGTGGCCACGCGCTCGCGCTATCAGGGGCAACGGGGGACGCATTATTATGTCACTGTCGGGTCGGGCAAAGATGCCCGGCAAGAACGGCGCACACGCTGGCAACCCGCATCCGGGCAGGTGCAACGGCAATTTCTGGATTTGCTGGTCATGGCTGCGCGTTCCCTGCCGCGCGCGAATATCCGGCGGCTGGAGCCGTGGACAATGGCCGATCTGCAACCCTATTCGCCGGATTACCTGTCAGGCTTTCGCGCCGAAGGCTATACAGTGGAACTGCCGGAAGGGTTTGAAATCGCGCGCGAGCGGATGGCAGAGCAAATCCGCGCCGATATCGCCCGCGATATCGGTGGCGATGAACAGCGCATCACCTCTGTCAGCACCGATTACAGTGATGAGCGGTTCAAACACCTGCTTTTGCCCATATGGATGGCGGCCTATCGCTATCGGGGGAAATCATTTCGCTTTATCGTCAATGGCCAGACAGGCCGCGTGCAGGGTGAAAGGCCGTGGTCGCCCTGGAAGATCGCGGGCGCTGCCCTGTTAGCGCTGGCATTTCTGGCAATTGCCTTTTATGTCGCGGAAATGGGTGGTTTTTAAGGAGCGTTCGCCATGATCCTATGTGCAGGAGAGGCATTGATTGACATGCTGCCGCGCGACAGCGCACAAGCAGAGCGCTGCTTTGCCCCCTATCCCGGCGGGGCCGTGTTCAATACCGCGATTGCACTGGGGCGCTTGGGGGTAAAGACCGGGTTTTTCTGCCCGCTCTCGGATGATCTGTTCGGCGCACAGTTGCGCGCGGCCTTGCGGGGTTCGGGTGTGGATGACAGCTTTTCCCCCGCCGTGGACAGGCCCTGCACATTGGCCTTTGTCACGCTTGTTGATGGTCAGGCGCGCTATGCGTTTTACGACAGCTCCACCGCCCTGCGCGAAACCAGCTTGGCAGAGCTGCCCACCCTGCCCGCCCATGTAAACGCACTGTTTTTCGGGGGCATCTCGCTTGTTGGCGAGCCTTGCGGCACGGCCTTCGCGGCATTGGCCGCGCAAGCGGGCGGGCGCGTTGTAATGCTTGATCCCAATATCCGCCCCGGCTTTATCCGCGATGAAGCGGCTTACCGCGCGCGGCTGGACGAGATGTTTGCACGCGCCGATATCGTCAAACTCTCGGACGAGGATTTGCATTGGCTGATGGGCGCGGGAGAGATTGAGGCACTGGCGCATGTGCTGCGCGCCAAAGGCCCGCGCATTGTGGTGATTACCGAAGGCGCAAAGGGCGCGCGCGCGTTCACCGCACAGGGCGTGCAGCAGATGGCCGCACAACCTGTGCAAGTGGTGGATACTGTTGGCGCGGGCGATACGTTCAACGCGGGCTTTCTGGCCGGGCTGGAACAGGCGGGCGCGCTGGAAAAGGCGGGCTTGGATGCGCTGTCGCCTGCCATACTGGGCGCGGCCCTTTCGCTTGGGGTGCGCGCGGCGGCGGTGACAGTGGCGCGTGCGGGCGCAAACCCGCCCTTTGCGCAGGAACTCTGATGCGCGCGCTCGTGCAGCGGGTGCGCGAGGCCCGCGTGGATGTTGATGGGGAAACGGTTGGGCAATGCGGGCCGGGCCTGATGATCCTGATTTGCGCCATGCAGGGCGATACAGAGGCCGAGGCAGAGACGCTGGCCACCAAAATCCACAAATTGCGCATTTTCCGCGATGATGCGGGCAAGATGAATCTGGCGCTGAAAGATACCGGCGGGGGGGCGCTGGTGGTCAGCCAGTTTACCCTTGCCGCCGATACGCGCAGCGGCAACCGCCCCGGCTTTTCCACCGCCGCCCCGCCTGAACTCGGAGAGCGTCTATACCTGCATTTCGCCGCCGCGTTGCAGAGCTTGGGCGTGGCCGTGCAAACCGGGCGCTTCGGGGCGGATATGGCGGTGCATCTGGTCAATGACGGGCCAGTCACGATCTGGCTGGATACCGCCCAATAGCCTGTCACGCCGCCCCGGCCAAGACCTGTGGCAAATGCCCGATATCGGGCAAGACCAGATCAGCATGGGGGGCCAGATCTGCCGCCCCCGCCATCCCTGTCAGAACCCCGATCGTGGCCATGCCTGCCGCGCGCCCGGCAATCAGATCATGGGTGCTGTCGCCCACCATCACCACGCGCTCTGGTGCCAGCCCTGCAAGTGCCGCAAAGCCCAGAAGCATATCTGGCGCGGGTTTGGGCGTATAGCCACTGTCATAGCCCAACACATGCGCAAAATGGCCCAGAATCCCCGCACTGTGTAAATGTGCATGGGCCGAGGCCGCGCCATCATTTGTGGCCACACCCAACACAAAGCCGCGCTGTGCCAACCCCTCCAGCAGGGGCGAAAGCGGCAAAGGGGCGATCATTTCCGCCTGTGTCGAGCTTTGCAGCAGATGTGCCACCAGCGCCTCAAATGTCAGATGCGGCAAATGCGGCATCATCAGATCAGCCGATTCCTCCAACGTGCCTGCAATCACGGGCGAGGATGGAAGAAACTGGCGCAACCCCAGATCAAAGTGCAAGGCCTCTGCCAGCCGCGCCTTTTGGGCCATGTCCCCATCCGACAAGCCTTCGATCACCCCGAAGGCCCAGCCCGACCAACTGGCCGAAAAATCAAACAAGGTGCCATCCTTGTCAAAAAGGATTGCACTGATCTGTGAAAATGCCATTCCCGCCGCCCCCTGCGCTTGCTCCATCATCGCGCTACTGCGCGGCCATGACAGCCGCATGACAGCGCCTTAAAACACCATCGGCATGGCGCGGTTCAGACGGTCAATCGCGGCCAGCGCCTCTGGCGGCAAGGTGGTTCCCTCACCTGCAAGCAGATGCGCCAGCTGTTCCGAAGTGGTGGCCCCGATGATGGGCAAAGTGGTGACAGGGCGCCTGCGTGTCCATTCCACAGCCATATGAACGGGATCAAGGCCAAATTCATGCGCAATCGCCATATAGCCGGAAACGGCCTCGAAGACACGCCCGGTCACGCGCCCGCCCAGATCCGGGCTGCGGGCACGGCGCGAATCTTCGGGTGTGACATTGCCCGCATATTTGCCTGTCAAAAGCCCTGCCGCCAAAGGGCTATAGGCCAAAAGCGGGATATTTTCATTCGTGCAGGCCTCTGCCATATCCAGATCGAAATACCGGCACAGCAGAGAATATTCGTTTTGCACGCTCAGCACGCGGGGCAAACCCTCGGTTTCGGCCAGATGCACCCATGCGCTTAGCCCCCAAGCCGTTTCATTGGACAGTGCGATATGGCGGATTTTGCCCTGCGCAATCAGCTTTTGCGCGGCGATCAGGATTTCGCGCATATGGGCCAGGGTTTCTGCGCGGTTTTGAGCAGAGGGATCATAGCTCCAACTCTTGCGGAAATGGTAAGAGCCGCGATTGGGCCAGTGCAGTTGATAGATATCAAGGCAATCAACCTGCAAGCGGCGCAACGAGTTTTCGACCGCCTCGCGCAGCCGCGCAGGCGTGATCGGTGCGCCATCTTTGACAGTGATAGACCCCTCGCCAGCGATCTTGGTTGCAATCACCAGATCGGCGGGTTTTGTTTTGGCAATCCAGCGCCCGATAATGGCCTCTGTATTGCCAGCTGTTTCCGCCGTTACCGGATTGACGGGATACATCTCTGCCGCATCCAGAAAGTTGATGCCGAAATCGCGCGCCATATCCAACTGACGATGCGCATCAGCCTCATCTGTCTGGCTGCCGAATGTCATGGTTCCCAGACAATAGGCCGATACCATCAAATCGGACTGCCCCAGCTTGTGTTTCTGCATCATCGCCTCTTTTATGTGTCCTTGCCCGGCGCAATCTAACCAGTTTTCACGTCATGGAAAGGCGCGATTTCAGCCGCAGTATATGCGGTGGATGATCATGGCGCTGTCATGCTCGATATTCAGCCGCTCCGGGCGCCAATCCATCGTGACGGCCGTATCGGGGCCAATGATTCGGTTGGGCTGGTATAATTGCCCGCGATCCAGCACGGCCAGAGGTTGGCCCACAGATGCTTGCATCGCCTCTGCCGGACACAGGGGGGCGGGGTTGTCTTGTACGCCCTCTTGCATACAGGCGGCAAGGGGCAGCAGGGCGGCAAATATCAGCGCGCGTGGTATGGGCAAGCATCCTTTCTGCGAGTGGCCCAAGCCTAGCAAATCCGCCCCCGCCCCGCACCCTGTTTCCGCCTTTGCCCAAACAGGATTGCGTGAGTGCGGGGGATATGGCACTTTAGAACAAAAATGGAACATATATGCAAAGCCTCGCGCACCACCCTGCCGCTTCATCGGAGATATTGGCCGATATCCTGCAATTGCAGCCAGGCCGGGCACATGAATTTTGCGGGCCTGCGCGCCGAACGCTTGCGGTTTGGCTGATGGCGCGTTTGCCTGTGGGCGCACCAGTGATCTGGCTGCGCCCCGGTTGGAGTGCGGAACACTTGCACCCGCAGGGCGTGGCGGAATGGGCCAGCCCGGAGGGGCTTATCGTGCTTAGCCCGCCGCGCGCGCCAGAGGCGCTGGGTTGCGCCGAAGAGGCGCTGCGCTCTGGTGCGGTGGCCTTGGTGGTGATCGAGCTTTCCAGCCCGCCAGCACTGACACCGCTGCGCCGCCTGCATCTGGCCGCAGAAGCCGGGCTTGCACGGCGTGCCGACAAGCAGCTGTGGGGCGTGGTTCTGACCCCAGAGCAAGGGGGCGCGCCGGGGGTAGAAAGCCGCTGGCATCTGGCGCCATGCAATGCACCTGCGCCAACACAATCCCAGATCAGCCCCATATGGCGGCTGGAACGTCTGCGCGCGCGTATGGCCCCGAAAGCCGCGTGGCATGTCACATCCGCCTTGGAGGTGACAGCTACCCCCTGACATGTATCTGACAAACTATCATCCGGTGCAGTGCCATGAATGACTGCACAGAGCGCGCAAACGGGAAGATCCCAAAGAGCGCAAGCGCCCACGCCAGATAATGGACTGGCCCCACAAATCAGATTGGCGTAACACTCTGCCCAAGACCAAGGATTTTTCAAACCAGGAAAGTCTATGAAATTTGACGTCATCATCATCGGCTCTGGCCCGGCAGGAAGCGCCTGTGCCCTGACTGCAGCAAAAGCCGGGCTATCGGTGGCGCTGGTTGATAAATCTGCCTTTCCGCGTGAAAAACTCTGTGGGGGTGGGGTGACGGGGCGCGCCATAGGGTATTTGAACGAGATCTTCGCCCCTCTCCCGCCAGACAACATGTTCTTGCCCTCGCGCAGCGTACGCCTGACTTATCAAGGCCGCCTGCTTAGCCAGCATGACGCTGCTCCTGTTATCCATATGACGATGCGCCGCGCCTTTGATGCGGAACTGCACCGCCAGGCCGGGATGGCCGGGGCGCAGGTCTTTGCGCCCGCGCGCATTGTCACGATCGACCCCAAAGCGGCTTGCGTTACCCTTGCGGATGGCCGCAGCTTGTATGGCGCGGTTTTGATTGGTGCAGATGGCGCAAATAGCGCCGTGGCACGCAGCCTTTATGGCCGGGCCTTCGACTCTGCCAAAATAGGTTTCGGGCTGGAAGTAGAACTACCGCGCGCCCTGACCCCCGATAATACGACTGAAATTGATCTGGGCGCAGCCGAATGGGGCTATGGTTGGGTCTTTCCCAAAGCGGGGTCTATTACTCTGGGCGTGGGGGGCATTCATGCCCGCAATCCCGATATGAAAGCCCATTTCCGCGCTTATCTGGCCCATCACGCACCCGATCTGGAAGATATGGAAAATATCCATTGCAAAGGGGCATTTCTGCCCTTCGGGGCCTATCGCAAAATCCCCGGCGAGGGCCGGGTTTTGCTGGCGGGCGATGCGGCGGGGCTGGTGGATCCGATCACAGGTGAAGGAATTGCATGGGCGCTGAAATCCGGCCATCTGGCGGGGCTGGCTACGATTGAGGCGCTTGCAGGCCAAGGGCCAGAAGCTGCCTTGCCCGCATATCAGCGCCATCTCGCCTATATTCATCGCGAAATGGAGGCCGCGCGCCGCATTCGCGCGCTGATCTATGCGCGGCCCTTTCAAACCCTCTTCCCCCGCGCGCTGGAGCGTGATCCTGACGCGCCTGCGCGCCGAAGGCTATGGCGTATCTCCCCGATTATGCAGGGGCTGATGCGGTGATCGTGAACACCTGCGGTTTTCTCGACAGTGCCAAGGCCGAAAGCCTTGACGCCATCGGCGAAGCGCTGGCGGAGAATGGGCGCGTGATCGTGACCGGTTGTCTGGGGGCAGAGCCGGAATACATCACCGGCGCGCACCCCAAGGTATTGGCCGTAACAGGCCCCCACCAATATGAACAGGTGCTGGATGCCGTGCACAAAGCCGTGCCCCCCGCGCCCGATCCGTTTATTGATCTCTTGCCCGCAACAGGCGTAAGCCTGACACCGCGTCACTATAGTTATCTTAAAATTTCAGAGGGTTGCAACCATAAGTGCAAGTTTTGCATTATCCCCGATATGCGCGGGCGGCTGGTATCGCGCCCGGCCCATGCGGTGATCCGCGAGGCTGAAAAGCTCGTGGCGGCGGGCGTGCGCGAATTGCTGGTGATCAGTCAGGATACATCCGCTTACGGGGTGGATACCAAACACGCAACCGACAAGGGCCACCGCGCCCATATCACCGATCTGGCGCGTGATCTTGGGGCGCTGAGTGCCTGGGCGCGTGGGTGCGCCTGCATTACGTCTACCCCTACCCCCATGTGCGCGACCTGATCCCCTTGATGGCCGAGGGGCTGGTGCTGCCCTATCTGGATATTCCGTTTCAACATTCCCACCCTGAAACGCTGCGCCGCATGGCCCGCCCGGCGGCGGGCGAGAAAACGCTGGAACGCATAGCCGAATGGCGCAGCATTTGCCCGGACATCACCCTGCGCTCTACCTTCATCGTAGGCTATCCCGGCGAGACAGAGGCGGAGTTCCAGCATTTGCTGGATTGGCTGGATGAGGCGCAACTGGATCGTGTGGGCTGTTTTCAATATGAAAACGTGAAAGGTGCGCGGTCAAACGCGCTGCCCGACCATGTGCCCGATGAGGTGAAGGCCGAACGCTGGGAACGCTTCATGGAAAAGGCGCAGGCGATTTCCGAAGCGAAGCTTGCCGCCAAACTTGGGCAACGGCTGGAGGTTATCGTGGATGAGATTGACGCCGATGGCGTTGCAACCTGCCGCACCAAGGCCGATGCGCCAGAAATTGACGGAAATCTGTTTATCGATTCGGGCACAGAGGGGCTTGCGCCCGGTGATATTGTCACGGTTTTGGTGGATGAAACCGGCGAATATGACCTTTGGGGCCAGATTATTCCGCGCAGCTAAGGAAAAAAGCCCCGCCTGCCGCAACAGGCGGGGCTTTTTTCAGGTTTTGCGCATGGCTTGCAACAGGGCCGCGCCCAAGGCGCCCTGATCGCTGGCGGGTTTTGCGGGCGCGGCCTGGGTTTTGGCGGGGCGGCCTGTTTGCGCAGGCTTTGCGCGTGCCTCTTGCCCGCGCGGCTCTGGTGCGGCGGCATCTTTGCGCATGCTCAGGCCAATGCGCTTGCGCGCCACATCCACCTCTGTCACCCGCACTTTCACCACATCGCCCGCCTTGACCACCTCATGCGGGTCTTTCACGAAACGATCGGCCAATTGGCTGACATGCACCAACCCGTCTTGGTGCACCCCGATATCCACGAAGGCGCCAAAGGCCGCAACATTGGTGACAGTGCCTTCCAGCAGCATGCCGGGGCGCAGATCGCGGATATCATCCACCCCATCGGCAAACTTGGCTGTCACGAAACTGGGGCGCGGATCGCGGCCGGGTTTTTCCAGCTCGGCGAAAATGTCACGCACCGTGGGCAGGCCGAAATTCTCAGCAACGAAATCTTCGGCGCGCAGGCCGCGCAGGGATTCTGGCGCGCCCATAATGGCGCGAATATCGCGCCCGCAGGCGGCCACGATCTTGCGGGCCACGCCGTAAGCTTCGGGGTGAACCGATGTGGCATCCAGTGGCTCGGAACTGTCGCGCAAGCGCAAAAACCCGGCGCATTGCTCAAACGCCTTGGGGCCGAGCCCGGCCACTTTCAGCAGCGCCTTGCGATTGGGGAAAGCGCCATGCGCGTCACGATGGGCGACAATGGCTTGCGCAAGCGAGGCCCCCAGACCCGCCACACGCGCCAGCAAAGGCGCAGAGGCAATGTTCAACTCTACCCCCACCGCGTTCACGGCATCTTCCACCACGCCATCCAGCGCCTGTGTCAGGCGGCGCTGATCCACATCATGCTGATACTGGCCCACGCCGATGGATTGGGGCGTGATTTTCACCAATTCGGCCAAAGGGTCTTGCAAGCGCCGCGCGATGGAAACAGCCCCCCGCAACGAGACATCCAGATCGGGAAATTCGCGCGCCGCCAGTTCCGAGGCTGAATAGACCGAGGCCCCCGCCTCTGACACGATGACGCTTGTAGGTTTTGGCGCGCCTTGCGGCAGCAGCTTCAGCGCGTCAGTGACCATGGCCTGTGTCTCGCGGCTGGCCGTGCCATTGCCGATGGCGATCAGCTCTACCCCGTGCTGGCGGATCACCTCCAGCAGACGCGCTTGCGCGCCGCGCAGATCATTGCGCGGCTGGAACGGATACAGGGTATCTGTGGCCAGAACCTTGCCTGTCACATCTACCAGCGCCAGCTTCACCCCGGTGCGAATACCCGGATCAAGCCCGATTGTCACTTTTGGCCCGGCCGGTGCTGCCAGCAACAAATCCTTCAGGTTGCGGGCAAAAACCGCGATTGCATCTTCATGCGCGCGGGCGCGCAATTCGGCCATCAGATCAGAATACATCGACAGGCTTAGCTTTACCCGCCATGTCCATTCCGCCGCCTTGCGCAGCCAGATATCCCCCGGCCCCGTGCCGCGTATGCCGATTTCCGCCGCGATCATGTCTTGCACCCGTGACAGCCCTGTTTCCGGGTCTGGGCCGATATCGATGGTGACAATCTCTTCCTTGGCCGCGCGCAAAATGGCCAAGGCCCTGTGCGAGGGGATTTTCGCCAAAGCCTCGGTATGATCAAAATAATCCGAGAATTTCGCGCCTTCGCCCTCTTTGCCCGGTGAGACGCGCGCGGCAATCAGGCCATTGTCGCGCAAGAAGCCGCGCAGCTTGCCCAGAAGGGCGGCATTCTCGCTCAGCTCTTCTGTCAGAATATCACGCGCGCCATCAAGGGCGGCTTTTACGGTTGGGACAGCTTCGCAGATATAGCCCTCGGCCAAAGCCTCTGGCGCAGTGGCGCGATTGTCGAGAATCGCGCGCAGCAAGGGTTCCAGCCCGTTTTCGCGCGCAATCATCGCCTTGGTGCGGCGCTTGGGCTTGTAGGGCAGATAGATATCTTCCAGCGCGGCCTTGGTTTCGGCCCGCGCAATATCGCGCGCCAAGCTATCTGTCAGCTTGTCTTGCGCCGCGATTGATTCGAGGATCACTTTGCGCCGCGCTTCCAACTCGCGCAAATAGCCCAGCCTGTCGGCCAGAAGGCGCAATTGCGTATCATCCAAGCCCCCTGTCACCTCTTTGCGGTAGCGCGCGATAAAAGGCACTGTCGCGCCTTCATCCAGAAGCGTGATCGCGCTGGCCACCTGTGCGGGGCGCGCCTGAATTTCGGTGGCAATGTTCTGGGTAATGCGCAAAGCGGAATCGAGCACGGGGTTATCCTTCAATCTTGGGCTTGTGTTCTACGCCTTTGGGGCAGGCGCGCCAAGAGCATCGGCGCCGCCCTGAACAGATGTGATCTTGATTCTGCAATGAAAAACGCCACCCGCAAAGCAGGTGGCGTTTTAAAAACCCTGTTTCCGAAAGGGATCAGGCCGCTTCGGAGATGAATTTCACCGCATCGCCAAACGTCTGAATGTTCTCGGCGGCATCATCCGGAATCTCGATCCCGAATTCTTCTTCAAAAGCCATCACCAATTCAACAGTGTCCAGGCTGTCTGCGCCCAGATCATCAATGAAGGACGCGCCTTCCGTGATCTTGCCTTCATCGACGCCCAGATGCTCGACCACGATCTTCTTCACACGATCCGCGATATCGCTCATGTTCTTCCCCTTAGGTTTTGCCGGGTTCCGGCCTTGAAATCCCTCGTTCACCGCCGTGAATTCGGCATGTTGCGCGGCCAATAGGGCCTAAGGCGCTTCAGGTCAAGCCTGTTGTCCGTTGCCGCACGCCATGGCTATAGCACAGCCCTCGCGCGCCTCAAATGGATTCGCGTATTCAGACCATGGCCATGCCGCCATTGATATGCAGCACCGCCCCGGTAACATAGCCCGCCTCTGGGCTGGCAAGATAGAGCACACCCGCCGCAATCTCTGCAGGGGTGCCCATGCGGCTTGCGGGAATGCGTTGATTGATCGCCTCTTGCTGGGCCTCTGTCAGCGCCTCGGTCATGGGCGTGGCGATAAAGCCGGGGGCCACGCAATTTACCGTTATCCCGCGAGAAGCCACTTCTTGCGCCAGCGCCTTTGACAGGCCCACAAGCCCCGCCTTGGCCGCCACATAATTGGCCTGCCCCGGATTGCCCGTTGCCCCGACGATTGAAGAGATATTGATGATACGTCCCCAGCGCGCTTTCATCATGCCGCGCAGGCTGGCGCGCATCAGGCGCATGGCGGCGGTCAGGTTCACATCCAGCACTTGCGACCACTGCTCGTCTGACATGCGCATCATCAGCGTATCGCGGGTGATGCCGGCATTATTGACCAGAATATCCAAGGCCCCCATGGCCTCGATAGCCGCCTTTGGCAGGGCCTCTACGGCCTGTGGGTCTGACAGGTTGCAGGGCAGGACATGCACACGCGCGCCCAGTTCTGCGGCCAGCGCTTCCAAAGGGGCCTCGCGCGTGCCGGAAATGGCGATTGTGGCCCCTGCCCCATGCAGCGCGCGTGCAATCTCTGCCCCAATCCCGCCAGAAGCTCCGGTTACAAGCGCGCATTTCCCTGTCAGATCGAACATTGCTATTCCTTTCGGCTGTCTGAGCATCAAGCGTTGGCGCGTTCTATAGCAAGCGGGCGCAACGCGCGCCATTCCCAAGTTGGCCCTTGCATGCTTCGGGAAATGACCCGAAAACAGTCCCAAACGGGAGAGTATAATGCCGCTTACACGCGATGAGATGACAGCGCTGTTTCAAATCGGGGTGCAGGCCGCAGACCCGCGCGCAGCGGTGCGCAACAGCTTGCTGGCCCGGCCGTTGCCCCCGTGCAAGCGCGTGTTCCTGCTGGCCTTTGGCAAGGCCGCCTGCGCAATGGCCGAAGCCGCCCTGCCCCATATCGCGAAACCTGCGGCGGCGCTGGTGGTGACAAATCCCGAAAATGCCGTGGCCGTGACAGGGGCAGAAGTGATTGCCGCGGGCCATCCTGTGCCCGATGAACACAGCCTGCGCGCAGGCCAAGCGGCAGAAGCGCTGCTTGCGCAGGCCGGGGCAGATGACAGGGTGTTGGTGCTTGTCTCTGGCGGTGGCTCTGCCTTGCTGGTTGCGCCGGTGGCGGGGCTGTCGCTGACAGACAAGGCGCGTGTAAGCGAGATTTTGCTGGGCGCGGGGCTGGATATTGTGGCCATGAATGCCGTGCGCCAGCACCTGTCACGCCTGAAAGGGGGCGGGCTGTTACGCGCCGCCGCCCCGGCCCCGGTGACAGCGCTGATTCTCTCGGATGTGATAGGCGATGATCTGCGCGCCATTGCCTCTGGCCCCACAGTTGCCCCGATTGCCGCGCGCGTGGATGTGGTGGCCGATCTGCAAAAGCGCGGCCTTTGGCAGCACTTGCCAGACCCCGCGCGCGTGGCACTTTTGCACCACGAAAGCGGGGGTGATCTGCCAGCCGCCGAAAACCGCCTCATCGGGTCTAACGCGCGCTCTGTTGCGGCAATGGCCGAGGCGCGGCCGGATGCGCTGCCTATGGACATGCCGCTTGTGGGCGATGTGGGCGCGGCAGCCCAAACCCTTGCCCATCTGGCCCAAACCCGGCCCGGCCTGCATATCATGGGCGGGGAAACCACAGTCACACTGCGCGGCACAGGGCTGGGCGGGCGCAATCAGGAGCTTGCCTTGCGCCTTGCGCTGGAATTGGAAGGGCGCGCGGATTGGCGCTTTCTCTCTGGCGGAACCGATGGCCGCGATGGCCCGACAGAGGCCGCGGGCGCGGTGGTGGATGGCGCAACCTGCGCGCGCATTCGCGCGGCGGGGGGCGATCCGGCAGCACTTTTGGCCAATAATGACAGCCACCGCGCCCTTGCGCTGGCCGGGGATTTACTGATCACCGGCGGCACGGGCACCAATGTGGCCGATTTGCAGATCCTCTCTTGCGCGTGAACCCTTGCCTGACCGCCGCCTTTGGCATAAGCGAAGCGCCATGACACAGCATGATTTCTGCCTTATCATCGACTTCGGATCGCAAGTTACCCAGCTTATTGCGCGGCGTTTGCGCGAAAGCCGGGTTTATTGCGAAATTCACCCGTTTCAGAATGTCGATGCGGCATTCCTTCAGGCGCGCAAGCCCAAGGCGGTTATCCTTTCGGGTGGCCCCGGTTCTGTGCCGCAATCGGGCAGCCCCCGCGCGCCAGACTACCTGTTTGAAATGGGCGTGCCCCTATTTGGCATCTGCTATGGCCAACAGGTGATGATGGAACAGCTTGGCGGGCGGGTCGAATCGGGCCACCATGCGGAATTTGGCCGCGCCTATGTGGAGCCTGCGGCAGGCCATATCTCTGACGGGATATTCGCCGGGATGTTCGAGGCCGGGCGCGAACAGGTCTGGATGAGCCATGGCGACCGCGTGACCGATCTTGCACCGGGCTTTGAGGTGATTGCCACCTCGCCCAATGCGCCTTTTGCCATTGTCGCCGATCATGCGCGCCGCTTCTATGCCGTGCAATTCCACCCCGAAGTCCACCATACGCCCCAAGGGGCGCAGATGCTGGGCAATTTCCTGCGCCTTGCCGGGTTCACGGGCGATTGGACAATGGGCGCGTATCGCGAAGAAGCAATTGCCAAAATCCGCGCGCAGGTGGGTGACAAGCAGGTGATCTGCGGGCTGTCGGGCGGTGTTGATTCCTCTGTCGCGGCGGTGCTGATCCATGAAGCGATTGGCGACCAGCTGACCTGCGTTTTCGTGGATCATGGGCTGTTGCGGCTCAATGAGGCGGAAGAAGTCGTCTCCATGTTCCGCGACACATATAATATTCCGCTTATCCATGCCGATGAATCCGATCTTTTCCTCGGCGAGTTGGAAGGCGTTTCCGATCCGGAAACAAAGCGCAAGATCATTGGGCGATTGTTCATTGATGTGTTCCAGAAATACGCCAATCAGATTGAAGGGGCAGAGTTTCTGGCCCAAGGCACGCTTTATCCCGATGTGATCGAATCGGTATCCTTCTCCGGCGGGCCGTCGGTCACGATCAAATCGCATCATAATGTGGGCGGATTGCCTGAAAAAATGGGGCTGAAGCTGGTCGAGCCTTTGCGCGAACTCTTCAAGGATGAAGTGCGCGCCCTGGGCCGTGAACTGGGGCTGCCGGACAAATTCATTGGCCGCCACCCCTTCCCCGGCCCCGGCCTTGCCATTCGCTGCCCCGGAGAGATTACGCGCGAGAAGCTGGATATCCTGCGCCGCGCCGATGCTGTCTATATCGACCAGATCCGCAAGCATGGCCTTTATGATGATATCTGGCAGGCTTTCGCGGCGATTTTGCCCATGCGCACCGTGGGTGTCATGGGCGACGGGCGCACCTATGATTTTGCCCTTGCCTTGCGCGCCGTGACATCGGTGGACGGGATGACCGCGGATTACTACCCGTTCTCCCACGAGTTTCTGGGCGAAACCGCGACGCGGATCATCAACGAAGTGCGTGGGGTGAACCGGGTATTTTACGACTGCACCAGCAAACCGCCCGGCACGATCGAGTTGGAATAGCGCCCAGAGCTTCGGCACATGCCCGGAATGCTACATGCTTTTCAGCATGGAATTTTGCAGCGTTCGAAAAATCTTTCCCTTGTCTAAACCCCATGCTAGGCAAGTGGGCAAGGCGGTTTAAACCGCCGGATGCGCATGCACGGCATGTGTGTCAGGAGATAACAAACTTGTGGGAGACTTCTTATGAAAAAGCTTCTTCTTGCCAGCACCGCGCTGGCCGTTTCCGCAGGCATGGCGGCTGGCGAAGTGAAGATGGGCGTTTTGCTGGGCTTCACTGGCCCGATTGAATCGATCACCCCGCATATGGCGGATGGCGCAGAAATGGCATTTCGCGAAATCAGCGAAAGCGGCCTGTTTCTGGGTGGCGAGACAATCACCCCCGTGCGCGCGGATTCAACCTGCGTGGATTCCTCTGCCGCCCAGGCTGCCGCAGAGCGCATGATCTCTTCCGATGGGGTTGTGGCGATCATGGGCGCGGATTGCTCTGGCGTGACAATGGCCGTTTTGCAAAACGTGGCCATGTCGGCAGGTATTCCGATGATTTCACCCTCGGCAACATCGCCCGCTTTCACCACAACAGAATCAAACGGCCTGTTCTACCGCACAGCCCCGTCTGATGCGCGTCAGGGTGCTGTTCTGGCCGGGATCGTGAAAGAGCGCGGTTTCTCCGAAGTGGCGCTGACCTATACCAACAATGATTACGGCGCAGGCTTTGCCAATGCATTTGAAGCGGCCTTTATTGAGATGGGCGGCGCGATCACTTCAAAAGTGGCGCATGAAGAAGCGCGCGGCGATTATTCTGCCGAAGTGGGGCAGCTGGCCTCTGCCGGTGGCGAGGCGCTGGTCGTGCTGGGCTATGTCGATGGTGGTGGCTCCATGATCCGCACAGCCTATGAGCTGGGCGCGTTTGAGAATTTCTTCATGGGTGACGGCATGTTCGGCGATGAATTGATCGCGAATGTGGGCGACGCGCTGGAAGGCACTGTGGGCACAATCCCCTGGGCCGCTGGCGAAGGTGCAGACCTGTTTCACGCAATGGCAGAAGCTGCAGGCGTTCAGGGCCAGTCCAGCTATACCCGCGAAAGCTATGATGCGGCGGCCCTTCTGGCACTGGCGGCACAGGCCGCTGGTGAAGCAACGCCTGCCGGCATTGCCGCCAATATCCTGAATGTGGCGAACGAGCCGGGCGAACCGATCCTGCCGGGTGAACTGGCCAAGGGTCTGGAAATCCTCGCAAATGGTGGTGAAATCAACTACGAGGGCGCAACGAATGTTACGCTTGTCGGGCCGGGCGAGGCTGCTGGATTCTATCGTGAATATGTCGTGGAAAATGGCGAATTCGTGACGGTCAAATTCCACTAACACCGACGAAACCGGGGGCTTAACACCCCCTTCCGGCCCGGAGACACTGCCTCCGGGCCGTTTTCTGACAAGCGACAGGCTCTTGCGCTGCGGAAAACAGGGAGACATGAGATGGCCATGATCCGGGTCGAAAATTTGCACAAGCATTTCGGGGGCTTTCATGCTGTCGATGGCGCCTCGCTGGAGATCGCGAAAGGCTCCATCACCGGGTTGATCGGCCCCAATGGCGCGGGCAAGACCACGCTTTTTAACGTGATCGCGGGTGTGCTTCCCCCCACCTCTGGCCGCGTGCTGATGGAGGGCGAGGATATAACCGGCCTGCCCCCGCACAAGCTGTTTGACAAAGGCTTGCTGCGCACTTTTCAGATTGCGCATGAATTCCATTCCATGACGGTGCGCGAAAACCTGATGATGGTGCCGCCGGGGCAATCGGGGGAAAACCTGTGGTCGGCATGGTTTCACGGCGCGCGCGTGCGCGAGGAAGAGGCCCGCATCCGCGCCCGCGCCGATGAGGTGCTGGAATTTCTGACAATCAGCCATATCGCCAATGAAAAGGCAGGCCAGATTTCGGGCGGGCAGAAAAAGCTGCTGGAACTGGGCCGCACCATGATGACAAACGCCCGCATCGTCTTTCTGGACGAGGTGGGTGCAGGCGTGAACCGCACGCTTCTGAACACGATCGCAGATGCCATTGTCCGGCTGAACAAGGAACAGGGCTATACATTTGTGGTCATTGAACATGACATGGATTTCATAGGCCGCATCTGTGATCCCGTGATCTGCATGGCCGAAGGCCGCGTTCTGGCGCAAGGCACGCTGGATGAGATAAAGGCGAATGAACAGGTGATAGAGGCGTATCTGGGCACCGGGCTTAAAAACAAGGTCAAGCAAGAGGTGGGCCATGTCTGATACCCCGGTGACAGAACCATTCCTGATTGGTGATGCAATGACGGGCGGCTATGGCGGCGCGGATATTTTGCACGACTGCACGATTGCGGTTGAAAAGGGCCAGATCGCAGTGATCGTTGGCCCCAATGGCGCGGGTAAATCCACCGCGATGAAGGCTGTTTTTGGCATGCTGAAGCTGCGCAAGGGTGCGGTGCGGCTGAATGGGGAAGATATTACCGCCCTTACCCCCCAAGCGCGTGTAAGCAAGGGCATGGGTTTTGTGCCCCAGACCAACAATATCTTCCCCTCCATGACAGTGGAAGAAAATCTGGAAATGGGCGCATTCATCCGCCGCGATGAGTATCGCGACACGATAGAGCAGATTTACACCCTCTTTCCCATCCTGCGCGACAAACGGCGGCAGGCGGCCGGAGAGCTGTCAGGCGGGCAGCGCCAGCAAGTTGCCGTGGGCCGCGCGCTGATGACAAAGCCTTCGGTTCTGATGCTGGATGAACCCACAGCCGGGGTTAGCCCGATTGTGATGGATGAATTGTTCGACCGCATTATTGAAATTGCCCGAACAGGCATTTCCATTCTGATGGTGGAACAAAACGCGCGGCAGGCTTTGGAGATTGCCGATAAGGGCTATGTGCTGGTGCAAGGCGCAAATCGGTTTACCGATACCGGGCAGGCGCTTTTGGCCGATCCCGAAGTGCGCAAAAGCTTTTTGGGAGGCTGAGAAATGGAACCGCTTAACGCATTGGTCAGCCTGTCCAATTTCATGCTTATCCCGGCTTTTGCCTATGGCAGCCAGTTGGCGCTTGGCGCGCTGGGGATCACGCTGATCTATTCCATCCTGCGCTTTGCCCATTTCGCCCATGGCGATACGATGGCACTGGGCACAGCCGCTGTGATCGGGGGCACATGGTTTTTGCAGGCGCGCGGCATTGGCATCGGGCCGCTGCCAACCGCCCTTCTGGCCGTGCCCTTCGGGCTGTTGGTGATGATCGCTTATCTGCTGGCCGCCGACAGGCTGGTGTACCGCTATTACCGGCGGGTGAAAGCCAAGCCCATGATTTTCGTCATGGCCTCGCTTGGGGTGATGTTTGTAACCAACGGGATCACGCGCCTGTTCATGGGGGTGGGGGAAACCCGGTTCGAGGATGGCGAGCGTTTCATCTTCACTGTCCGGCAGTTTCGCGATGTCACAGGGCTTGATGAAGGGATGGCGCTGCGTTCGGCGCAGGCGCTGACTATCGTGACAGCCCTGATTGTCATGGTTGCGCTATTCTGGTTCCTGAACCGCACGCGCGCGGGAAAATCCATGCGCGCCTATTCGGATAACGAGGATCTGGCGCTCTTGTCCGGCATCAACCCCGAACGCGTGGTGGTGATTACATGGGTGATCACGGGGATCCTTCTTGTGCTGGCGGGAACACTCTTTGGCCTTGATAAAGGCTTTCGCCCGTTCAACTACTTCCAGCTTCTGCTGCCCATGTTCGCGGCGGCCATTCTGGGCGGGCTTGGATCGCCCATCGGGGCGATTGTGGGCGCCTATGTCGTGGCCTTTGCCGAGATGGGGATCACCTATGCGTGGCGGCGCGTCTTTGCCTATCTGATGCCAGAGGGGATGGAGCCAAGCGCCATGATGCAGCTTTTGCCGGTGGATTATAAATTCGCCGTCACTTTTGCCATTCTGGTTATTGTGCTGCTGTTCCGACCGACCGGTATTTTCAAGGGGAAAGTGCTATGAGCCTGACCGCGCGCGACCTTGGCCTTTTTGCAGGCATGGCAGCTGTGCTGGGCATGGTGGCCATGTTCCAAAGCCCGCAACTGGCTGTCACCATCCTGAATATGAGCCTGATTTCGGCCATCATGGCCTTGGGCGTGAATATGCAATGGGGCTATGCGGGCCTGTTCAATGTCGGGATCATGGGCTTTACAGCCGTGGGGGGGCTTGCCGTGGTGCTGGTGGCCCAACCCCCTGTGCCAGAGGCATGGGCCGCTGGCGGGCTTGGCATTTTGCTGGGGCTGATGCTGGGCGTGGCCAGCATTCTGGCGGCTGTTATCGTTTACAAGCGCATGCAACCGGGCAAACTGCGCGGTGCTGCCATTTTTGGCGTTTTGGTTCTGGGCTATTTGCTGACATCCTATGTCTTTGGCCCGGCAACAGATGCTGTTCAGGCGGTCAACCCGGCGTCTGAGGGATATCTGGGCGGCGCGGGCCTGCCTGTCATTCTGGCATGGCCGGTGGGCGCTGTCTTTGCGGCGGGGGTGGCTTGGCTGGTGGGCAAGGTCTCTCTTGGGTTGCGCTCGGATTATCTGGCGATTGCAACCTTGGGCATTTCTGAAATTGTGATTGCGGTGCTCAAGCATGAACGCTGGCTTGCGCGCGGGGTAAACAATGTCACAGGCATTGAACGCCCTGTCACCCGCCCGATTGATCTGCAACCGCTGCCATGGATTCAGTCATTGGCCGAAACCCTGGGCTGGCCTGTGTCGCAAACCGCAACTGTGGTTTCGGGCCTTGGCTATTCGGCACTGTTTCTTTCAGTGCTGGCGTTGCTGATCTGGCTGGCCGAACGCGCGCTGAATTCCCCTTGGGGGCGGATGATGCGCGCGATCCGCGACAATGAAGTTTCGGCCCGCGCAATGGGCAAGGATGTCACAAAGCGGCATTTGAACATCTTTATTCTTGGCTCTGCCGTTTGTGGTTTGGCGGGGGCAATGATGGTCTCCATGGATGGCCAGCTTACCCCCGGCAGCTATGAGCCGTTGCGCTTTACCTTCCTGATCTGGGTGATGGTGATTGTGGGCGGGTCTGGCAATAACTGGGGGTCTGTGCTGGGCGCTTTTGTGATCTGGTTTCTCTGGGTGCAGGTGGAACCGGCGGGGCGCTGGTTCATGGAGCTTGTCACCTCTGGCATGGCTGACGGGTCTGGCCTGAAGCAGCACCTGCTGGATTCCGCAGCCTATATGCGGCTGTTGACAATGGGTGTTGCCCTGTTGCTGATGCTGCGTTTTGCCCCCAAAGGGCTGATCCCGGAACGCTGATATGCCCGGTTGCGCAATTGTTCTGCCCGCTGCGGGGGCCTCGGCCAGAATGGGCGGGGCGGATAAATTGTTGCAACTGGTGGATGATGTGCCACTTCTGCGCCTTGTGGCCTTGCGCGCGCTGCAAACAGGGGCAGATATTGCCGTAACTTTGCGCCCCGACGATGCCGCGCGCAGGCAGGCTTTGGCCGGGCTGGGGTTGGAGATTGTGCCAGTGCCCGATGCGGCAGAAGGCATGGCCGCCTCTTTGCGCGCGGGCGCAGTCTGGGCCGAAGGCATTGGCGCCACGGCCCTGATGATCGCCCTGCCCGATATGCCAGAGATTACAGACAGGGATATGAGCGCGCTGATTGCCGCTCAGGCGGAAATGCCCGACAGGGCTTTGCGGGCCTGCACCCCCGCAGGCAGGCCCGGCCACCCTGTGATTTTGCCACAAGCCGTTTTTGCCCAGATGAAAGCCCTGCATGGCGATGCAGGCGCGCGCATGGTCTTTGCAGACCACCCCCCGCGCTTGCACCAACTGGAAGATGAACGCGCGCTGGTTGATCTTGATACGCCAGAAACCTGGGCCAGATGGCGCGCATCAAGGCCCTAACGCGCCAGTCGCCGCGCCTCTGCAAGCCGAAAGACCATGACAAGAAGCAATGCCACCAAGGCGCCTGTTTCCAACAGGCGCAGCGCAAATGCGGTTGCAAAAAGCCTTTCAAAATGTTCCCACATCTCTTGCGACAGCAGCTTTGCCGCCTGTTCCAACGAATTGAAGCGCCGATGCGCGGGATTGGTGAAAATTGCCACAAGCCCAGAAAAGGACAGCGCAAAAAACAAGGTGCTGACCATACCTTGAAACACCTGCCCAAAGGCGCGCAACACAGAACCGTCAATCTTCGGCCCGACCAGCCGCCAGCCAACCAGGGATGCAAAAACCGTCATGATATAGCTGCCAGCCTGTGACCTGCGCGCCAGCGCATGCTCTGAATAATACAGCTCTGTCAGCGCATAGGCCGCAAGCGCAAAAAGCACCAGTGCGGCAAGACGGGTAATTGTTGGCATGAATAACCTGATGCGAATTCAATGCAATCAGACTAGCGCAAAGCCATAGGCCATGCAATCACTGCCGCCTCCCCGCGCGCCCCGCGCTGCGGTTAAGGACGCTGCAAGACAAGCTGCGTCACATCGCAACTGCCTGCCTTGAACGCGCCGGCGCAGGATGTCAGGTAAAACTCCCACATACGTTTAAACCGCATGTCATAACCCATCGGCGCGATTTGGGGCCACATTTCCTGAAATGTGGCATTCCAGCGGCGCAGGGTTTCGCTATAGCTTTGGCCAAAATCATGGGTTTCCACAAAGCGCAGCCCCTCCGCCTCTGCCACCCGCCGCACAGGGGAAGGCGCGCCCAGCATGCCGCCGGGGAAAATGTATTTCTGTATGAAATCAACATGATTACGGTAGAAGTTAAAGCGCTCATCGGGAACCATGATAATCTGGATCACCGCCTGTGCGCCCGGCTTCAACCTGTCGCAGACAGCACGGAAATAGCGCGGCCAGTATTTTTCACCCACCGCTTCGAACATCTCGATCGAGGCGATGCCATCAAACTCGCCGCGCGTATCGCGGTAATCCTGCATGCGGATATCCACTTGCCCCGACAGGCCCAGCCGCGCCATGCGCGCCACCGCAAAATCATGCTGCGCCTGAGAGATGGTCAGGCCAGTAACCTTCAGCCCGCGCTTGGCGGCGGCATATTCGGCAAATCCGCCCCAACCGCAGCCGATTTCCAGCACATGATCGCCCGGTTTCACCCCCATGCGATCCACCATCGCGGCATATTTGGCCTCTTGCGCGGCCTCCAGGCTTTCCTGCCCGGTGGTGAAAATGGCCGAGGAATAGGTCATGCTGTCATCCAGCCAGAGGCTGTAGAAATCATTGCCCAAATCATAGTGATAAGAGATATTCTTGCGCGCCTGCGCTTTGGAATTGGCGCGCAGCCAGTGGCGCAGCTGTTCAAGCGCGCGCACAAGGCGCATGCCCACGGCCTCGTCATAGACAGAGGGGTTATCGTCATTGACCAGATCCATAAACGCTTGCAAATCGGGCGTTGACCAGCCGCCATCCATATAGCTTTCGGCAAAGCCCACATCGCCCTCGCGGATCAGGCGAGCGAAAAGATCGGGGTCATGCACATGCAATTCCGCCACATGCCCCGGCGCGGCCCCCTGCGCGCGAAAACGCCGCCCATCGGGCAACACCACATCCAGCCGCCCCTTGTTCAGCCGCTCTGCCCGCGCGAAGGCTTGGGCAAAATAGCGCGGCAAGCCCTGCTGCCCGGAAAGCGATGTGAGAGCATCGCCCATGGGCGGCGAGGTGAGCGCGAAATCCGTCATTGTTGGTCTGTCCCTGTCATGGCTGTCTCTGCCCTTGTTTTTTGTGTTTGATAGGCGGCAAGCGCGCGGTCGCGCCCCTCTGCCAGCCCCACCAATGGTGAAGGATAGCGCAGCCCCGGCGCAAGTTTCCAGCCTTTTGGACAGGCTTTGAAAAACTGCAAGGCGGTTTCGGGCGGGTTGTAGGAGAGCTCTGCCACCCATGCCCGGCGATAGGCGCGCAACGGGTCGAATTTCTGGGCCTGAGTATCTGGGTTGAAAATGCGGAAATAAGGGGCCGCATCGGGGCCAGAGCCTGCAACCCATTGCCAGCCCATCGCATTGGCGGCAGGATCCCAATCTATCAGGCATTCGGCAAACCAGTTCAGGCCCACGCGCCAATCTGTCAGCATGTGCTTGGTCAGATAGCTGCCCACCAGCATCCGCGCGCGGTTATGCATGCGCCCTGTCACATACATCTCGCGCATGGCGGCATCGATCACCTCTATCCCGGTGCGGCCCTGCTTCCAGCGCAAACTGTCGGCGCTTTCGCCCTGCCATGGGAAATGCTCCCACCCTGCGCGCCAGCTCTGCCGCGTGATATGGGGGGTGTGATACACCAGATGATAGGCGAATTCGCGCCAGACCACTTCTTTGAGGAATGTCTCTGCCCCGGCCGCGCCCATCTCCAGCGCGCTCTGGCCTGCATCCCACAGCGCAAGCGGGCTGATTTCGCCATATGTCAGGTTTTCCGACAGGCCCGATCCTGCATCCAGATCCAGCCTGTCACGGTCGCGCGCATAGCCCGCTATTTTGCTGTTCACGAAGGTTTCCAGCCGCACCAAGGCTGCGGCTTCGCCAATCTGCAAGTACGGGCGCACCACCTCTGCCCCTTGGCGCATGGCATGGCCCATCTGCCAGCTTTCCAGCCTCTCACTTTCGGGCCAGAGTTCCGGTGCGCGCAGGGCTTTTGGCGCGGGCAGGCGCGCGGCCACATCACGCCCCTGCACTGCGCGCCAGAAAGGGGTATAGACCTGATAAAACTTGCCCTGCCCTGTGGCCACATCTCTGGGTTCGAACAACAGATGGCCCTGAAAGCTGCGCGCGTCTATGCCTGACCCTTTCAGGCTGGATTTGATCTGCGTATCGCGCTCGCGCTGGTCGGGATCATAGTGGCGCGTCCACCACACGGCACCTGCCCCGGTTTCGCGGATAAGCGCTTGCAACATTTCCAACGCCCGGCCCCGGCGCAGAACCAGCCTTGTGCCCAAGCCTTGCAGGCTTGCCCCAAAAGCTTCCAGCCCCAAACCAAGCCGCCATTTGGGTGCAGCGCCCAAACCCTCTATCACCTCATCGCACAGAAAAACCGGGATCACAGGCCGCCCGCTGGCCGCGGCAGCCGTCAGGGCAGGATGATCGGCCAGGCGCAAATCGCGGCGAAACCAGAGAAGTATGGGCGATGTTTCTTGCAATTTCCGGGCCTTGGGTTTGGTTACAACACCCGATCTAGCGCGGCGATCAATTGGTCAAGCTCTTGGGGCGCGGTATAATGCACGAAAGACAGCCGCAGCACCCCATGGGCGGGATCAACCCCCTGCCCTTCAAGCGCGCGGTTGGCATAAAAACTGCCGCCCCCCGCCATAATGCCATGCGGAGCCAGTTCGCGGGCCAGATCGCCGCCCGCGCGGGCATGGGCCAGCGCTACAGTGGGCGCGCGGTGCGCGGCATCGCGCGGGCCAAGCAAGCGCAGATCATTGCGCCCCGCCAGATGATCCAGCAAGGGTTGCAACAGCGCAATTTCCTGCGCGCGCATCAGATCATGCACAGCCGCATTGCGCGCAAGCGGGCTGGCGGCCGCGCTCGTGCCGAAATGATGGGCATAAAGCGCATCAATATAATCGGCCATACCCGCGCAAGCGGCTATCTGGGCATGGTCTGGCCCGGCGGGGGTAAAGCGCTTATACAAGATATCGGCATTGAAATAATGCCCCTGATTGGGCAGCACCTCGGCCAAGGCGCGGCGGATCACCATAAGCCCTTGATGGGGGCCATAGGTTTTATAGGCGGAAAAGAGGTAGATATCAGCCCCCAATGCCGCCACATCCGGCAGGCCATGGGGCGCGTAAGACACACCATCAACGCAGCTATACACCCCCGCCGCACGCAACTGCGCGCAGATTTCGGCCACCGCATTCACCTCTCCAACCACGTTGGAGCAATGGGGGAAACAGACCAGCCGCACCTTGTCATCCATCAGCGCCCACAGGGCTTTGGGGTCCAGATGCCCGGACAGGGGATCAAGCTTCCATTCGCGCACATCCACCCCGCGCGCGGCCAGACGCCGCCACGGCCCCGAATTCGCCTCGTGATCCTGATCGGTTACGATGATCGCATCACCGGGCGAAAGCCATTCCCCAAAGGCATGGGCAAGAACATAGGTATTGGCCGTGGTCGAGGGGCCAAAGCTGAGTTCATCGGCCTCCACCCCCATCATGGCGGACAGGCGCGTGCGGGCCTCGTCCATCTCTGCCCCGGCCAGTTGCGAGGCCGGATAGGCCCCATAGGGCTGCACCTTGCGGCTATGGTAATAGCGCGTCAGCCTGTCTATCACCTGACGGCAGGTATAAGATCCGCCCGCATTTTCAAAAAACGCCTGCCCGCGCAGGCTGGGTTCAGCAAAAGCAGGGAATTGGGCGCGAACGAAATCCAGATCAAGCTGTGGCGCGGGCATTTGGCCTCCGGGTGTGGTTTTCGCGGCAGTTTGCGCAACCGCGCCCGCAGCCGCAAGCCCGAAAACCTATCCCGCCCCCAGAATGATACGCACATAATCCCGCGTCTCGGTGAAGGGGGGAATGCCGCCATGCTGTTCCACGGCCCCCGGCCCGGCATTATAGGCGGCCAGTGCCAGCCGCCAATTGCCAAAGCGGTCATACATCATGCGCAGATAGCGCGCGCCACCTTCAAGATTCTGGCGTGGATCATTGGGATCAACCCGCAACATCTGGGCCGTTCCGGGCATAAGCTGCGCCAGCCCGATCGCGCCCTTGTGGGATATGGCATTCGGGTTCCAGCGGCTTTCCTGATAGACCAGCCGCAAGAACAGGTCTTCGGGGATATTGTGCTGGCGTGCAGCGGCGCGGGCCAGTTCCAGATACTCGCCCTGATAGCGCCCCGTATAGCGCGGGATCATCGGCTCTGCCTGCTGGCCCGCATTTGGCAAAAACCGCGCAGATGCAGAATATTGCTCTGACAGCCGCCCATCCAGCACACGGCTGGCCATGCGCACTGTATCCAATCGCGATGCGCCGGAATTTCCCGACAGGCTAAGCCCCTGCGCGCCCACGGCACTGACAGACACCCCAAGCGCCGCAGCAACAAGATAAAACGCCAGTTTATGCATGACCGCCCCTGCATCCTACCCTAAGCAGTAACAATACCCCGATTTTCGCACCTTGACCAGTCTGGCCACGCAAGGGGCTTTTCAGCGCGCTTGCGTATCTTCAGCGTTTCTTTACCATCCTGTCAGACACTGCCCGGAAAACTGATTGCGGTTGCAGCGAAATTGGATGACAAGCGCATCACCAGCAGGAAAGGGGACGTTATGGCCGGATCGGTGAACAAAGTCATTTTGATTGGCAATCTGGGGCGTGACCCAGAGGTGCGCAGCTTCCAGAACGGCGGCAAAGTGTGCAATCTGCGCATCGCCACGTCGGAGCGGTGGCGCGACAAGACATCTGGCGAGAGCCGGGAAAAAACCGAATGGCATAGCGTGGCGATTTTCGCTGAACCGCTGGTGCGGATTGCGGAACAGTATCTGCGCAAGGGATCGACCGTCTATATCGAAGGCCAGCTTGAAACCCGCAAATGGCAAGACCAGTCTGGCGCAGACCGCTATACAACCGAAATCGTGCTGCGCCCCTATCGGGGGGAACTGACGCTTCTGGGCGGACGCGGCGAGGGTGGCGGCGCCCCTGCCCCATCCGCAGGCGGCGGCTATGACCGCGATCAGGGCTATTCTTCTGGATATGGCAAATCCTCACCGGCCGGCCCCGCCGATATGGATGATGAAATCCCCTTCTGAGGGGTGCTTGACGCCACGATCCGCGCAAGGTATTGGGCGGATCATTGCGGGTGTAGTTCAATGGTAGAACAGCAGCTTCCCAAGCTGAATACGAGGGTTCGATTCCCTTCACCCGCTCCATTCTCTTTCAGCTTTGGGCACATAAACCGCGCCATCTGCCACAGGTTAGCGCCAGCATCGCGCCTTTGCCCGCAAATTCCCATTGTTTTGCCGCATTGCCCGGATTAACCCTGCCCCAAACCCAAACGGACAGGAGCAGCCCATGCGCGCGACACGAATTGTTCAGAAAATCCTTGCCAATTACGAAGGCGAAGCCCCCGGTGTGAAAGCCAATCTGTGCCGCATGTTGATGCAGGGCAAGCTTGGCGGCACTGGCAAAATGATCATCCTGCCTGTGGATCAGGGGTTTGAGCATGGCCCCGCGCGCACATTTGCCGCCAATCCAGCCGCCTATGACCCCCATTATCACTATCAGCTTGCGCTGGATGCCGGGCTGAACGCCTATGCCGCCCCTTTGGGCATGATAGAGGCAGGCGCAGATACCTATGCCGGGCAGATACCGACAATCCTGAAAGTGAATTCGGCCAATTCGCTGATGTCAGACACGGCTGGCAAAAATCAGGCCATCACGGCCTCGGTTGATGATGCGCTGCGCCTTGGTTGCGCGGCCATCGGCTTTACCATCTATCCCGGCAGCGATTGCGCGCTGGATATGTTCGAAGAAATCTCTGCCATGCGCGAAGAGGCGGCGGCAAAGGGCGTTGCGACCGTGATCTGGTCTTATCCGAGGGGTGAGGCGATTACCAAAGATGGCGAAACCGGGATTGATGTGGCCGCCTATGCCGCGCAAATCGCGGCCCTTCTGGGCGCACATATCATCAAGATCAAACTCTCGACCGATCATCTGATGCTGCCAGAGGCCAAGAAAGTCTATGAGGAAAAGCAGATCGACATTGCCACACAGGCTGCACGGGTGAAACATTGCATGCAGGCGAGCTTTAACGGGCGGCGCATTGTGGTGTTTTCGGGCGGGGCCAAAAAGGGCGCTGATTCCGTTTATGATGATGCCCGCGCCATTCGCGACGGTGGTGGCAATGGCTCTATCATCGGGCGCAATAGCTTCCAGCGTGACCGGGAAGAGGCGTTGGCGATGCTCTCCAAGCTGGTGGATATCTACAAGGGTAAAGCCTGATCCCTCCCTGAACACGCGTGCCATGCAGGCACCCTGCCTGCAAACGCGCCCCCCATCGGGGCGCGTTTTTCATAACATGGAATGAAGATTTGGGGCTTGCGGGCAAATCGCAGCTTGGGTATTTGTTATAATATTACATAACAGGAGCACCCAATGCCAAATCCCGATAATCGCCTGCCTGTCACGGTGCTTTCCGGTTTTCTGGGGGCCGGGAAAACCACGCTTCTCAATCATGTTCTGAACAATCGCGCGGGCCGCCGGGTGGCGGTGATTGTCAATGACATGTCCGAAGTGAATATCGATGCCGATCTGGTTGCCGCGGGGGTAGATCTGAAACGCGGCGAGGAAAAGCTGGTGGAGATGTCGAATGGCTGCATCTGCTGCACCCTGCGCGATGATCTGCTGGCAGAGGTGCGCCGCCTCTCGGCCGAAGGGCGTTTCGATTATCTGCTGATCGAATCTACCGGCATTGCAGAACCCCTGCCTGTGGCCGCAACCTTTGAATTTCGCGATGAAGGCGGCGAGAGCCTGATGGATGTCGCGCGGCTGGATACAATGGTTACAGTGGTGGATGCGGTCAATCTGCTGAAGGATTTCTCCAGCCATGATTTTCTGTCTGACAGGGGCGAGAGCCTTGGCGAGGATGATGACCGCAGTCTTGTTACCTTGCTGACAGAGCAGATTGAATTTGCCGATGTGATTTTGCTGAACAAGATCACTGATGCCGGGCCTGCGCGCCGTGATGCCGCGCGCAAGATCATCAAGGCGCTCAACCCTTCGGCAGTGCTGATAGAGACGGATCATTCCCAAGTTGATCCCGACCGCATTTTCAACACGCGCCTTTTTGATTTCGAGCGCGCGCATGAACACCCGCTTTGGGCGAAAGAGCTGTATGGCTTTGCCGATCATATGCCCGAAACTGAAGAATATGGCATATCCAGCTTTGTCTACCGGGCGCGCAGGCCCTTTCACCCGGCGCGGATTCATGGCCTGCTGAATGGCCCGCTACCGGGGGTCATTCGTGCCAAGGGGCATTTCTGGATCGCGACACGGCCCGAATGGGTGGCCGAATTTTCGCTTGCCGGGGCCTTGTCCAGCGTTGCGCCCCTGGGCGGTTGGTGGGCCGCCATTCCACAAGCGCGCTGGCCAGACCACCCGGAGGCCTTGGCGAAAATGCGCGCGAACTGGCAAGAGCCATGGGGCGACAGGCGGCAAGAGCTGGTCTTTATCGGCGCAGATATGGATCGCACGGCGCTGATTGCGGCGCTGGATGCCTGCTTGATGGATGCAGAAAGCTTCACGCCAGACGCTTGGGCCACTCTGCCAGACCCATTCCCCCGCTGGGGCAAGGCACAGGCGGCCTGAAAACATGGCGCGCAATCTGGTGACACATCTGCGGCGCAGGCAAAGCTCGATGGCACATTATGATCGCCTGCCCCCCGAATTGCGGCAGTGGCTGGCCAGTGCCGCCCTACCCTGGAGCGCGCATTCCGCGCTGCGCCTCTGGCAGCGCAGCCTGCGCGACACCAAGGGCAATCTGGCCGCCACGCGCGCGGCACTTGCGCGGGCAGAGGCCCGGATGCTGGCGCGCGATGCCGCGAAAATCTGGGGCGCGGCGCATCCTGCCACGCAAGTGGCAAGCACGCAGGGGCCACCCCGCCAGCCGCGCCAACCCGCTAACGCCGCAGCCGCGCCAACAAATCGGCGTTGATATAGCCATCTGGCGCCAAGCCCTGCGCGCGTTGCCATGCCTGCACTGCCGCCACTGTGGCCGGGCCATGGCGGCCATCGATGCCCGCTGTATCATAGCCCAAGGCCACAAGGCGGCGCTGCACCTCTATACGCTCAGTCAGATCAAGCGCCCTGTCGCCGCGCGGCCATTGCCCGCGCAGCGCGCCACCACCGCGCAACCTGTCAGACAGATGCCCAAGGGCCAAAACATAAGCATCTGAAATGTTATATTCTTTCATCACATCGTAATTGTTATAGGCCAGAAAGGCAGGCCCCCGCGCGCCCCCCGGCAGGATCAGCCGCGATGGCCCGTTTGCCAACCCACCCCCCGCCGCCGCGCGCAGGCCCGCGCGCGCCCATGCGTCGCTGTTTTGCCGCGCGCCTGTCAGGCGCAGGTCAAACCCTTCGGGCAAAACCACTTCCACCGCCCAGGGCTGGCCGCGCACCCAGCCCCGCCGCGCCAGATAATTGGCCGCAGAGGCCAGCGCATCAGAGGGATCATTGGCCCATAAATCGCGCCGCCCGTTGCCTGTGAAATCCACGGCATAGGCCAGATAGCTGGAGGGCATGAATTGCGTATGCCCGAACGCCCCCGCCCAAGACCCGATCATATCGGCGGCCCGGATATCCCCGGCCTGCACAATGCGCAGCGCATCTATCAACTGCCCTTCAAAAAACGCGCCGCGCCGCCCGTCTTTGGCCAGTGTCGCAAGGCTGGCCAATATTGGCGCACGCCCCCGATCCGCGCCGTAAGATGTCTCTAGCCCCCAAACGGCCACCACCACTTCGGGCGGCACGCCAAAGCGCGCCTCGATCCGCGCCAAAAGGGCGGCATGCTGGCGCAGCATGGCTTGGCCCTGCGATATGCGCGCAGGGGTCACGGCGCTATCCATATACTCCCACACCCGCGCGCCGAACTCGCTTTGGCGCTGATCCAGTCTGATACTGTCGGGCAGATACCGCAGATGGGGGCGGGCCTGCGCCAATGTGGCCGCGCGGATACCCTGCGCCTGTGCGCGCGTGCCAAACCCTTCTACCCATGTGGCGAAGCTATCGCGCCCAACCTGCACGGGCGCGGCATCTGCCCGCGCTTCAGGCCGCGGCGAAGAGGCGACATTTGCCCCCCCACAACCGGGCAGCACCAAGACCAAGGCCAATGCCAAAAACCGCATCCCAACACCCTTTGCCAGTTTGCACAAGCTTACCCGCCGCAAAGCCGCAAACCAAGCCAGATGACGCGATTTCTATTATGGCCCGTCTTAACAGTGCCCCTGCAATCGGCTAGGCTGGGCCAAAATCATATAAAGAGGCGCGCAGTGCCATGTATCTTTCCCGACGGAGCTATATGCTGGGGTTTTCGGCCCTGTCCCTTTCTGCCTGCATGGGCGGCGGTGTGCCCATGAGCAGCCCTGCCGCGCGCCCAACACCCATGCGGCCCGTGCCCAACCCCGCATTTGATGCATGGGTCGCGCAGTTCCGGGGCCGTGCACTGGGCGCGGGCATTCCCCCCGCAATAGCAGATCGGGCCTTGTCAGAAGCAGGGTTTCTGCCGGATGTGATCGCGCGCGACCGCAGACAGACCGAATTCACCCGCACATTGGAAGATTATCTGGCCATTGCCGCTTCCGACACACGGCTGGAAGGCGGGCGCGCGGCGCTGGCGCGTGAAGGGGCGACACTGCGCGCCATTGAAGCCCGGTTCGGGGTGGAACCAGAGGTGATTACCGCCATCTGGGGGCTGGAATCGCGCTATGGGTCTGAGCGCGGGGATATCCCCGTCATTTCAGCGCTGGCCACCCTGGCCTTTGACGGGCGGCGCGGCGCGTTCTTTGAAAGCCAGCTTCTAGCTGCGCTGCGCATCTTGCAGCGTGGCGATACCACAGCGGCCAATCTGCGCGGTTCCTGGGCCGGGGCGATGGGCCATACCCAGTTTATCCCAACCACCTATCAGGAATATGCGGTGGATTTCACAGGCAACGGGCGGCGCGATATCTGGGCGGAAAACCCCGCAGATGCGCTGGCCTCTGCCGCAAATTATCTGGCGCGCATGGGCTGGCAACGCGGCCAGCCCTGGGGCGTAGAAGTGCGCCTGCCAGAGGGTTTCAATACGTCGCTGGCCGGGCGTGGCAGCGCGCGGCCCGTGGCCGAATGGGCCGCGATGGGAATTCGCACCATGCGCGCAGGCAGCTTGCCCGATCATGGCGCAGCATCCGTTATCCTGCCCGATAGCGCGCGCGGCCCGGCATTCCTGATTTTCCGCAATTTCTCGGTGCTCATGCGTTACAATAGCTCTGAATTCTATGTTATTGGAATTGGTCATCTTTCTGATCGCTTGCGCGGGGGCGGGCCGATTTTGGGCGATTTCCAGCCAGACCGCTTTGGCCTGCGGCTGGCAGAGCGGCAGGAAATCCAGCGCCTGCTGACGCGCGCGGGGTTTGACACCCAGGGTGCAGATGGTGTGATCGGCCCTAATTCCGAAGCCGCGATACGGGCATGGCAGCAAGCACGGGGGCAAGATGTCACCGGCCAGCCCTCGCGGGCCATGTTGGAACAACTGCGCCGGGGATAGGGGCTGTCACGGCAAAGCCAGCACAAGGGGCCGCAATGGATGATGCGCAACTCAAAGCCGTTCTTGCGCAAGCAAGCCATCTGTCGGTTGCAGGTGAATTCAAAGCGGCGCGCGCGCTCTGCCAGCTTGTTTTCCAGCATGATCCCGGCATTCTGGGCGCCTTGCAAACCTATGTTTCTGTCACCCGGATTACGCCGGATGATCCCGTCTTGGCGCGGCTGCGGGCGTTTGGCAGCGCCACGCAACTGCGCGCGCCCATGCAAAGCCAGATCCAGTTTTTGCTGGGCAAAGCGCTGGATGATATTGGCGATTACGATGGGGCTTTCGCAGCCTTTGTCGCGGCAAATGCGCTGGCGCATGTGCCCTTTGATAGCGCGCGGCATGCGCAGCTTGCAAAAGCCGCTTTGCAAGCTGTCGCGCAGCTGGAACCCATGGCGCTTGCGCCCTGCGCGCCGCGCATGGTGTTCATTCTGGGCATGCCACGTTCTGGCAGTTCGATCTTGTCGCAAATGCTGGGCATGCACCCGGCCATGACACCTTTGGGCGAGGTTACGGCGCTTGGCCGGATCGTGAAAGGGCTGGATGCAGACTACCTGCGTTTTATCACCACATTAACCATGCCACGCCTTGCGCATATGCGCGCCGCTTATCTGGCCGCCATTGCCCCAAAGGCCAAGGGCGGCACGATCCTGATAGACAAGATGCCCGAAAACTATTGGTTGGGCTGGCTGATCCCGATGCTCTTTCCCGATGCCATTATTCTGGAGCCGCGCCGCCCCCCGCTGGCAACGTGCTGGAGTTGCTTTCGCAATGATTTTGCGCATGGCCATGGGTATAGCACGGATTTTCCAACGCTTTGGGGGCAGTATCAGCGCTATCTGGCCATGTCCGATACATGGCGGGCGCGGGCGGGTGCAAACTGGCATAGGTTAGCGCTGGCCGATCTGGTTGCCGCGCCCGAAGCACAGCTTGCGCCGGTGCTGGGCGCTTTGGGGTTGGACTGGCGCGCAGAGATGGGCCAGCCGGAAAAGGCGCGTGGCACAGTGCAAACCCTGTCCAAATGGCAGGCGCGGCAGCGGCTGGACAGCGCCATTTCAGAGGGCTGGCAGAATTACCGCAGCCGCATCCTGTCGCGCTGGGGCGATAAGCTGGAACCACCGCCGCAAGATTTGCACGGCTAAGGCTTTGATTGCCGCGCCGCGTTTATTTTCTGCAAGGCCAATTGCCTTGCGCGGGCCACTGTCGTAGCGTCCCGCACATCATTTCGGCGGAGGAGCACCCAATGACAGAGAAAACACCCGGTTTTGAGACGTTGCAAATCCATGCAGGCGCGCGGCCTGACCCTGCAACCGGCGCGCGCCAGGTGCCGATCTATCAATCCACAGCCTTTGTCTTTCGCGATGCCGATCACGCGGCGGCCTTGTTCAACCTGCAAGAGCTTGGCTATATCTATTCCCGCCTGACAAACCCCACCATTGCCGCGCTGCAAGAGCGCATGGCAACGCTGGAAGGGGGCGCGGGGGCGGTGTGCTGTTCCTCTGGCCATGCCGCACAGATCATGGCGCTTTTCCCGCTGATGGGGCCGGGGCTGAATATTGTGGCCTCCAACCGGCTCTATGGCGGAACTGTCACGCAATTCAGCCAGACAATCCGGCGGTTTGGCTGGTCTGCGAAATTTGTGGATTTCGATGATCTGGCCGCGCTGGAAGCCGCGATTGATGACAATACCCGCGCGGTATTTTGTGAAAGCATCGCCAATCCCGGCGGGTATATCACCGATCTGGATGCCGTTTCGGCAATCTCGGATCGCGCAGGCGTGCCGCTGATCGTGGATAATACCACCGCCACCCCCTATCTGTGCCGGCCCATTGAACATGGCGCAACGCTGGTTGTGCATTCGCTGACAAAATACCTGACAGGCAATGGCACTGTCACGGGCGGTGCAATCATCGATTCGGGCAAATTCAACTGGTCGAACGGGAAATTCCCGTCGCTGTCAGAGCCAGAACCAGCCTATCACGGCCTGAAATTCCATGAAACCTTTGGCCCGCTTGCCTTCACTTTCAATTCCATTGCCATAGGCTTGCGCGATTTGGGGATGACGCTGAACCCGCAGGCCGCGCATTATACGCTGATGGGAATTGAAACCCTGTCCCTGCGCATGGATCGGCATTGCGCCAATGCCGTGAAAGTGGCCGAGTGGCTGGAGCGTGATCCGCGTGTGGCCTATGTCACCTATGCGGGCCTGCCGTCTTCGCCCTATTATCCGCGCATGGCGAAAATCTGCCCCAAAGGCGCATCCTCGCTATTCACCTTCTCGCTAAAGGCCGGGTATGAAGCCTGTGTGAAACTGATCGATTCCGTAAATCTGTTCAGCCATGTGGCCAATCTGGGGGATACGCGGTCGCTGATCATCCATTCGGCCTCTACCACGCATCGCCAATTAAGCGAGGCCCAGCAAATCGCAGCAGGGGCCGCGCCGGATGTGGTGCGCCTGTCCATTGGGCTGGAAGATGCCGATGATATCATCGCCGATCTGGCGCAGGCGCTGGACAAGGCCTGCGGGTGAATCTGGCCTTTGGCGCAAAAAATATCTGCCAATGGGGCAGGCAATTGGCGGTTTTTCGCGCTTGCCCTGTTTGGCATGGGATTGTGACTCCCCGTAACTGTAAATTCTGTGTTAGATCCGAACCATGACACCAAATTTCGCGCTGGGACTGACTGAAGACGGGATCACCCTGTGGTATAAAGATACCGCAGGGTGGTTGCGTGTTGGGGCCGTGGCCCTAGAGAGCGTGGCGCTGGATGCGGAAATGAACGATCTCGCGCAGATCGCGGCAGCCATGGCACCGGACGGGATTACCACAAAGCTGGTGATCCCCGATGCGCAAATCCTGTTCACCAGTTTGCCCATGCCATCCCTGCCCGGCCCCGAAAAAGAGCGCGCCATTCGCGCGGCGCTTGTGGGCCGCACACCCTATCCGGTAGAGGATCTGGTATTTGATTGGTGCGAGGATGGCGCGCAAACCCATCTCGCAGTTGTCGCACGCGAAACCGTGATAGAGGCAGAAGATTTTGCAATCACTTACGGGCTAAACCCTGTTTGTGCCGTAGCCGCGCCGCAAGGCAAGGCTTTCACGCAAGAGCCGCTGTTTTGCATAACCCGCACCGGGCGCAAGCTGTATCCCGCGCAGGATATCGCCACATTGCCACGCGATTTGGTGCGCGAAATGGGTATGGCCCGCCTGCCCGATCCCGAAGTGATCCCCCCCGCCGCGCCTGTGGAAACTGCACCTGCGGCCACGATACTGGCTGAAACACCACCAGACACAAAGCCCGCCCCCGCGCTGGAAGATGCGCCCAAGGTGCCACAAACACGCCCTGCCGATGCCAGTTCGGCCAAACCCGATCGTGCAGGCGCGCCCGCCCCATCTGTTGATAAGCCCGCAGTTGCGCCAAAGGTGGAACCGCAGCCGCCCAAAAACACCGCCGCAAAAACGGACAGCCCACAGCCCGCATTGCCATTGGGCACGCAAGCAATGGATGCCAAGCCGCTGGCCACAGATTTGCGCGCAGACCCCGCCGCGACTTTTCGCTCTCGCCGTGGCGCACCGCCAAAGCCACAACCCGCCCGCGCGGCGGTTGCCAAAACACCCAAGGCGATGGCGTCTTTATCTTCATATCTGGGCGAGTTGCCGAAGCTGGCTGCGCAAAGCCAAACCGCGATTGGTGCAATCTTTGCAAAACTGCCACAAGCCGCCAAAAGCCTGTCGCTGCCAAAAGCTTTGACTGCTGCCAAATCTGGCCGCGCCCCCAAAATTCAAAGCATGCCGGCGTCACAATCTGAGCTTGCCAAAGCCGCATCTGGAACATCAGCGCCCTCCAAGCCAGCGCCCAAGAACCCGGCGCGCGTGCAAGAGCGTCAATCAGAACAACCATCCGCGCGCAAAGATGCCCTGACAACCCTGCGCGAGCGCGGGGCAGGCAAACCCAAAGACAAGGAAGCCGAAAGGCTGACAATTTTCGGCGCGCGCAATCATCAGGCCGTGCCGTCCGCTACAGCGCAAAATGCGCTTTTGATCCTTGGTGGCGTGACGCTGCTTTTGATCGCGGTTGCGGTTTGGGCATTGTATTTCTACACGCGCGATCCTGCACCACAGATTTCCACATCCATCCCGGCAGAAGACAGTATTACCGCACCCGCGCCTGATCTTGCATTGGAAGATAATCTCTCTGCATTGGGCGAGATCGAGGCGGCGCTTGGGCTGGAAGATGCCGCACAGCAATTGCCGGATGATCGGCCCGAACCCATCGCGCAAACCACCCCGGATTTGCAAGGTTCCGTGCCGTTTTCTGCGCCCGATATGCAGGGGGGCCGCATTGCCGCGCTGCGCTCTACCGGGGTGATTGCGCCAAGCGTTCCAGATCCTGTGCCATTGTCATCTGCGCCCCCCCCGCCGTTCGAGGAGATGGCGCAAGCGCCCTTGCGTTCGGAATTGGCGGCATTGCAGGCAGTTCCAGAACCTGGCGCAGATGAAACGGCCTTGCCTGTTCCGGATGCGCCCGGTGAAGAGGTGGCAGATATCCTGCCAACGGAAAATGCTGGCAGCGACCCTGCCGAAGCATTGCTGCAAATAGAGGTTGTCGAAGGCACACCGCCCGCAATTCCCCCGTCACGGCCTGAAGGGCTGGTGCCGGAAGATGTATTGGCAGAATTGCAGGCACTTGCGCAACCCGGCGCCCCTGAAGCGGCAGCGCCCAATCCGCAAGCGGCCCCTGCCGATGAATCGGGCGTGGTAATTTCCGTGACAGAGGGACGGCCAGGCGTGGTTCCCCCGCCACGGCCAGCAGCTTTGGCACCAGAACCAGCACCAGAGGTGCCGATAGCACCAAGCGAGGAGAGCAGTCTTAGCCCGCCACCAGACACAGACAGCCGGACGGACACAGACACAGCCGCAAATGCCGCCTCTCCGGGCGGCATTGCGCTAAGCGCGTTGCGGCCGCAAGCGCGCCCCGAAACCATTCTCGCCGTGCCCGGCGCGGCAGAGGCCCCGGAGGTGTTTGCAGACGCATCGCGGCTGGCGGTTGCGGCCTCTTTGCGCCCGGATGCACGGCCAAGCCAATTTGCGGCAGTGGTGCAGCGCAGCCTTGCGGCGCGCCAGCCAGCCGCAGCCCCTGCCGCAGCTGCACCTGCACCAGAGCCGGTGCAGACCGCGCGCGCCGCAGTTTCCGCCGTGCCGGCCATTCCGACATCGGCATCTGTGGCGCGCGAAGCCACACAGGCCCGCGCCATCAACCTGCGCCAGATCAACCTGATTGGCGTTATGGGCACACCGTCCAACCGGCGGGCACTGGTGCGCCTGTCCAATGGCAATGTCGTGACAGTGCGGGTGGGAGAGACGCTTGATGGCGGGCAGGTTGTTGCCATAGGCGACAGCGAATTGCGCTATATCCGCCGGGGGCGTGATGTGGTCTTGCGTCTGGCCTCCTGAGCCGTGATAAGCAGGCGTTGACGCTTAGAAAACAAGGATTGACATGTCAGAGAGGCAGGTTTCCCCCGCAGTGAAAATCGCGCTCGAACTGGGGCCGGTATTTCTGTTTTTCGTGGGCTATATCACCACACGCGGGCAAAGCTACAGCTTTGGCGGCACCGAATATGATGCCTTCATCCTGCTGACGGCCGCCTTTATTCCCGTTATGGCGCTGGCAACCTTTGTTTTGTGGAAATTGTCTGGACGCCTGAGCAAATTGCAGCTTGTCACGCTTGTGATGGTGGTTGTCTTTGGCGGGCTGACAGTCTGGCTGAATGACGAGCGGTTTTTCAAGATGAAGCCCACCGCCGTGTATTCCATTTTTGCGCTTTTGCTGTTCATCGGGCTTGCGCGTGGGCAAAGCTGGTTGGAACTGGTGATGGAAGGGGCCTTGCCCCTGCGCCATGAAGGCTGGATGCTGTTGACAAAACGCTTGGCGTTGATGTTTGCGGCCATGGCGCTGGCGAATGAAATTGTCTGGCGCAGCATGTCCACCGATATGTGGGTGAATTTCCGTACCTTCGTGCTGCCTTTGGCACTGTTTGCGTTTTTCATGGCACAGGCAAAATTGTTCGAGCGCTACAGTTCAGCGCCAAAAGACTAAGCGCGCGGCAGGGTTGCCGCCGCGCGCCTTGTGTTTAATCGCGCTTGCCGAACAATACTTTTTGCGCGTCACGATCTGTCTGAACATTGGCGCGCTTTTCTGCACCAAGCGCCTTGCCCTTCTGCACTGCCGCGCGCGCGCCCACCTCGTCCAGCCAGCGGGCCAGATGGGGCTTGTCTTCCAGCGTCTGTTCCTGCCCTTCCCACAAAACCGCCCATGGCCAGATGGCCATATCGGCGATGGAATAAAAATCGCCTGCCACATAGCGGTTATCGGCCAGTTGCTTGTTCAACACCCCCAGCAGCCGCGCAACTTCGTTGCGGTAGCGGGTTTTCGCATAGGGCAGGTCTTGGGCCGGTTCCAGTGCCGGGGCATATTTCAGGAAATGGTGCGCCTGCCCCGCCATGGGGCCAAGCCCGCCCATTTGCCACATCAACCATTGATCAACGGCCACATGGTCGCGCGCGCTCTCGCCATAGAATGTGCCAGTCTTGCGCGCCAGATACTGCAAGATTGCGCCAGATTCAAAAATAGAGATGGGCGCACCATCCGGCCCGTCGGGATCGACAATTGCAGGCATACGGTTATTGGGCGCGATTTTCAGAAATTCGGGTTTGAACTGATCACCTGCGCCGATATTTACGAAATGCACAGTGTAGGGAAGGCCCATCTCCTCCAGGGCGATGGAGATTTTCCAGCCATTCGGCGTGGGCCAGTAATGTAGATCAATGCTCATAAAGCCTCCTGTGAATACGAATTGCTGCACAAGCTAAGCATCCATGCGCGAATTCCAAGGCCAAAACGAAAAAGGGGGCCGCATAGGCCCCCTTCATTTCTGCACAGGCAGCGCGCGTTATTGCGCGGCGCGCACGGCGCGCTGGGTCATCACCCGCACCAGATGGGCGCGATATTCCGGCGTGCCGTGCAAATCGGAAATCATGCCATCTGCGGGGTGCGACAGGCCCGCAATTGCATCGGCGTCAAACTGCGCCGAAAGTGCTGCCTCTGCCTCTGCCCAACGGAACACCCCGCCTTCAGACGCCCCCGTAACAGCCACCCGCACGCCAGATGCATATTGCGTCACAAACACCCCTGTCAGTGCAAAACGCGAGGCCGGTTGCAGGAATTTCGCATAGGCTGCCCGTTGCGGGATGGGAAAGCGGATCGAGGTGATGATCTCGCCCTCTTCCAGCGCCGTGGTGAACATGCCCTGAAAGTAATCATCCGCCGCGATTTCGCGCGCATTGGTAACAATGGTTGCGCCTGTGCCAAGCGCGGCAGACGGGTAGCAGGCAGAGGGGTCATTATTGGCCAGAGAGCCGCCAATCGTGCCCCGGTTGCGCACAGCAGGATCCCCGATCTGGCCCGCAAGCGCGGCAAGGCCGGGGAAATCCGCAGCCGCATCGGCGGCAACAGTGGCATGCGTTGTGGCCGCGCCAATCACCAGCGTATCGCCTTCTCGGCACACACCTTTCAACTCTGCAATGCCTGTCAGGCTAACAAGCACGGCCGGCGCATTCAGGCGCGCTTTCATGGAGGGGATCAGGGTTTGGCCACCCGAAAGCGGCTGCGCCTCGTCATTGCCCAAAGCCGCCACGGCATCTGCCAGTGTCGAGGGTTTTACGAACTCGAAATTATGCATGTTCTCTTTCCTCCCTCAGCTGTTCATTGCCGCCCAAACGCGCGAGGGCGTCAGGGGCATGTCGATATGGGTGATATGGCTATGGCCCGCGCGGTGCAGTGCATCAATCGCGGCATTCACAACGGCGGGGGGCGATCCGATTGCCCCCGCCTCGCCACAGCCTTTCACCCCAAGCGGGTTATGGGTGCAGGGTGTGATGCAGCTATGATCCACGGTAAAGCCGCGCACATCATCGGCGCGTGGCATGGCGTAATCCATGAAACTGCCTGAAAGCAGCTGGCCCTGATCATCATAGACACAGTTTTCCAGCAAGGCCTGCCCGATCCCTTGGGTAAGCCCGCCATGCACCTGCCCGTCCACGATCATGGGATTGACGATATTGCCGAAATCATCGGCCGCCACAAAGCGCAGGATGTCTATCTTGCCGGTTTCGGGGTCAAGCTCGATCTCGCAGCCATAGGCGCCAGAGGGATAGGTGAAGTTTGACGGATCATAGAAAGCCGTCTCTTCCAGCCCCGGTTCCAGATCTTCCAGCGGGTAGTTATGCGGCACATAGGCTGCCAGTGTTACCCCTGTCCAATCCACGGATTTATCCGTGCCCGCGACAGAGAATTTGCCGTCCTTCAACTCTATATCCTCTGGTGCGGCTTCCAGCAGATGGGCGGCGATTTTCTTGGCCTTGTCGATGATCTTGTTGGTGGCTTTCACAATGGCCGATCCCCCCACCGCCAGCGAGCGCGAGCCATATGTCCCCATCCCCATTGGGCTGTTGGATGTATCGCCATGATGGATTTCGATGCTGGATGCATCCACCCCGATCATATCGGCAACCACTTGGGCAAAGGTGGTTTCATGCCCCTGCCCGTGGCTATGACTGCCAGTGTAAACAGAGATGGAGCCTGTCGCATTCACCCGCACAGAGGCGCTTTCATAAAGCCCCGCCCGTGCGCCAAGCTGGCCCACAAGGTTGGATGGCGCGATGCCGCACGCCTCGATATAATGGGCAATACCAAAGCCGCGCAGCTTGCCGCGCGCTTTGCTTTCGGCCGCGCGCGCATCGAAATTGGCGTAATCGGCAAGCTCCAGCATCTTGTCGAGTGTTGCGTCATAATTGCCTGTATCATACACAACCGCAACCGGGGTCTGATACGGGAATTGGTCGGGCTTGATGAAGTTCTTGCGCCGCAATTCTACCGGATCAACCCCCAATTCGCGTGCGGCCTTGTCTACCAGCCGTTCCAGCTGGAAGGTGGCCTCTGGCCGGCCTGCGCCGCGATAGGCATCGACTGGCACAGTATTGGTGAAAACGGCCTTCACATTCACATAGATCAGCGGGGTTTTGTAATTGCCCGCCATCAGCGTGCCATGCAGCCAAGTGGGGATAGAGGGTGCGAAGGTGCTGAGATACGCGCCCATATTGGCATAGGTATCAGTGCGGATGGCCAGGAAGTTATGATCGCCGTCCAGCACCAATTCGATGGTGGTTTTATGGTCGCGCCCATGGGCATCAGAGATGAACGCCTCTGACCGCGAGCTTGTCCATTTGACCGGGCGCTTCAGCACTTTGGCGGCATAGGTGCAAAACGCCTCTTCGGCATAGTGATAGATCTTTGAGCCAAAGCCCCCACCCACATCGGGCGCGACAACGCGCAGCTTGTGTTCGGGGATGTTGAGCACGAAAGCCCCCATCAACAGCCGGATCACATGCGGATTCTGGCTGGTGGTATAGAGTGTGTGGCTATCACCCCAGGGATCATAATCGCCCACGGCCACGCGCGGTTCCATCGGGTTTGCCACAAGGCGGTTATTCGTCAGTTCCAGACTGACAACATGGGCGGCACTGTCAAAGGCCGCATTCACCGCCTCGCGGTTTTCCTCGACAAAGCCCCAATCGTAGCAGAGGTTTGATGTCAGATCGTCATGCACTTTGGGCGCATCGGGTGCGAGCGCCGCTTTCATGTCGATCACCGGCTCCAGCTCTTCGATATCCAGCTCTATCGCCTCTGCCGCATCGCGGGCCTGTTCATAGGTTTCGGCCACCACTGCGGCAATGGGATCGCCCACATGGCGCACTTTGCCATCGGCAAGAATAGGGTGTTTGGGTTCCTGCATCGGCTTGCCAAAGCGGTCTGTCACCTGCCAGCCGCAGGGAATACCGCCCGCAGAGGCGAAATCGGCGGCGGTGAAAATTTTCAGCACGCCGGGCATCTCGGCAGCGGCGGCGGTGTCAATGCCATTGATCCTGCCATGTGCCACATCAGAGCGCAGGAAATGCACATAAGACTGGCCGCGCAGGTTGATATCATCGGTGTATTTACCGTTTCCTGTCAGGAAACGCAGGTCTTCGCGCCGCTTTGTGCTGGCGCCTATGCCGTCATCTTTTGGCATGTGATCCTCCTAAAACTGGCTGGTGCAATGCGTGGAAGCCACGCATCCATCGGGCTTTTATTCAGCGGCAAGCGCCCCGGCATCCTGCCCTGAGGCGGCCATGACGGCGCGGACGATATTCTGATATCCGGTGCAGCGGCAGATATTGCCCTCCAGATAATGGCGCACCTCTTCTTCGGTGGGTTTGGGGTTTTCGGCCAGAAGGGCGGCGGTGGACATCACCATCCCCGGCGTGCAAAAGCCGCATTGCAACCCGTGGTAATCCTGAAAGGCTTGCTGAATATGCCCAAGGCTGCCATCGGGATTGGCCATGCCTTCCACGGTTGTCACCTCTGCCCCGTCCAGATCAGCGGCGAAAGTGGTGCAGGATTTGATCGCCTGCCCATTGACCAGCACCACGCAGGCCCCGCATTGGCTGGTATCGCAGCCAACATGCGTACCTGTCAGCCCCAGCAGATCGCGCAGATAGCTGGACAGCAATGTGCGCCCCTCTACGCTGGCGCCCATTTCGCGCCCGTTCACCTTCATCTTCACATGTGCCATCAAATCCTCCCTTGAGTGATATGCGCAGTTGACCACGCTTTTGCCGTGCCGCCTATGCGACCTTCGGCTTAGTCTGCGGCAAAGGGCGCAGGTTCGCCCTGCCGCCTTGGTCTGGGCCGGGTGGGGATTTCAGTCAGCAACCCGCCCACGCCCAAGGACATTATGGCCGCGGGTGTCACCTCCAGCCCGCAAATGACCCGCTCCAACACCCAATCCGCCCCATTGAGCGCGGGGCTTTTGGCACAGCCCGGCAGGCCGATGACGGGCCGCGCCCCAAGCCTGCCCAGAAACAGCAGATTGCCCGGATCAACCGGCATGCCGAAATGCACCATGTCGCCCCCCGCGGCGCGCATGGCCTGCGGTGCGGTATCATAACTGTCAGAGGTTGCAGAGCCCGTGAGGATAAGCACCACCTCGCCCCCGGCCTGCGCCAGCGCTTGCGCCAGCGGGGCCACATCATGCGGCACAAGGCACAGCGGATCAAGGGCCACACCAAGGCGCGCCAGCCGCGCGGCCGTGACAGCATGGCCCTTCGCGCCTGTATCTGCAGTGTTGACAAAGGTCTGGATCAGGGTTGCGCGGCGGATGACGGGGGGCAACAGGCGCAACGCGCCCGCCCCTGCCCCCCGCGCTGCGGCGCAAGCGCGCTCTACCGCGCTGCTTGCAACCCCGTAAGGAATAATCTTGATCGTGGCCAGCATCGCGCCTGCCTCTATGCGCATCAGATCGGGCAAGGTGGCAACCGTCATCGCGCTGTCAATATGGTTGAGTGCGTTTATGCGCGCAGCGTCCAGTTGCACCAGCCCCGGCCCTGTGGCGATCACATTCACCCGCCCTGTACCCACGGCGCGCAACGCCACCCCCGCCGCTGCCGGATCGGGCACCAGCGCTTGCGCCAGTGCCAGCGCGGCGGCATCTTCGTGCATATCGCCCGAATCAAGCCGCGCCACTGTCAGGCTTTCATGGCCCGCCGCGCGCAATGCTGCCAGATCGGCCCCATCCAGCACCCGCCCCTTGCGCAATCGCCCCGCGCCAAGCGCCACGGAATGCGCCAATATTGCGCCCTCGGCCTTGGCCAGTGGCACAGGCCCGAACTTCATCGCGCCCCCCGCAGGGCAAGGGTGATCTGCGCCAGTGTTGCAATGGCAATCTCTGCTGGCGTGCGGGCGCCGATATTGAGGCCCACAGGGGCCGAAATACGCGCAAGGTTATCGGCGGTTATGCCAGCCGCGCGCAACCGCTCCAACCGCTTGGCATGGGTGCGGGTTGATCCCAGACAGCCCAGATAGAATATATCCGAATGCAGCGCCGCCAGAATGGCGGGATCATCCAGTTTCGGATCATGGGTCAGGGTGACAACGGCGCTGCGCGCGTCAAGGCCCATGCCCTCCAGCGCGGCATCGGGCCAATCGTGCAAGATCACCTCGCCGGCGAAACGGGCGGGGGTGGCAAAAGCCTCTCGCGGATCGACGAGCACGGGCGCATAGCCTGCAAGCCGCGCCATGGGCATCAGCGCCTGAGCGATATGCACGGCCCCCACCACCACCAGCCGCAAGGGCGGGTTATAGAGTGTGACCATACGCCCCGCCGCATCGCGGCCCGACAGATCGGCACGAAAAGCCGCCGCCAGATCCGGCACATCCGGCCCGCACAGGCTGCGCGCCCAAGTGTCAAACTCTGTCACGCAGGCGATGGGGCGGCGCGCGGCGCGCGCGGCGACCAGATCGCGCAACAGCGCAACAGGAAAGGCCGGGGCCTGCTCGCCCACGGGTTCCACCAAGATCTCTATTGTGCCGCCACAGGCCAATCCGACCTCGAAGGCCGTTTCATCGGCAACGCCGTAGCGCAACAGGCGCGGCTGGCCTTTGGTCAGCGCCTCCATGGCCTCCATCACCACGGCCCCTTCCACACAACCGCCAGAGACAGAGCCCATCATCTCGCCCGTGCCGGAGATGGCCAATTGGCTGCCCGCTTGCCGCGGCGCAGATCCCCATGTTTGCACGACAGTTGCAATGACCGCACCGCACCCGGCCTCGTGCCACTGCAGCGCGATTTCGGGTATCTGGTCATATCCGCCCATGCTGCCCCCCAGCGTCCATTTCCACAGCCACAGGATGGCAGCTTGCCCGCAGCTTGGCAAATGCGACCTTGGGCGCATAGGCGCGCCATCATATTGGCCGTTACGAGAACCGGTTGGGTTGGGAATTCTGGCACAAAGGCTGCACCCGGAAGGGCCAGCTGGCATCATGCTCTGCCTTTACCGCCATCAAAGAGCGCAAGGCCAGTGTCAGAATAGCTGTTTCATGCGCCTCGGTGTTTCGGCAAATCTTGCGTGGTATATGCTGTGAAACATCGCGCGCTGTATCTGACATAAGCGTTCCCCCCCGCTACCATATCAAAATTAACAAGCGCCGAAAGTGCAAAAAATGACCCAGATCAAACCGTCCGGCATTCGCCCTCTCGACATGGCCAAAAAACCCGGCAACAAAGGGGCATGAGCGCGCCGTTCTCACATCCGTTTCTTGCAGCCCCCGGCGCGATGGCAATCGCGCATCGGGGCGGCGCGCTGGAAGCAGAGGAAAACACCCTGCCCGCCTTTGCCAATGCCGTGGCGCTTGGCTATAGCCATGTGGAACTGGATGTTCACGCCACGCGCGATGGGCTTGTGGTTATCCATCATGACCCTGATCTGATGCGCCTATGTGATGATCCGCGCGCGATTGCGGCGCTGGATTATGCGCAGCTGCGCCAGATCCGCACGCGCGCAGGCGCGGAAATTCCGACGCTGGAAGCCCTGTTGTCCGATTTTCCCACGCTTCATACAGTGATAGAGGTGAAAGCGCGTGCAGCGGTTGCGCCGCTTTGTGATCTGATTGCCCGGCTTGGCGCACTGGATCGTGTCTGTATCGGCGGCTTTGATCCCGCCGCCACCGCAGAGGCCGTCGCCCGGCTTGGGCCGGGCCTGTTATGGTCGCCCGCCCATGCGCAGGTGGCGCGGCTTTTGGCGCGGGGTTGGGGTCTGGCACTGCCACTGGCGGGCTTTGGGGTGGTGCAAATCCCCATGCGCTGGAAAGGGCTGAACCTGATAACACCGCGATTTATGCGCGCGGCCCATCGTGCGGGCGTGGCGGTGCAAGTCTGGACGATCAACGAAGGGCCAGAGATGACGCGCCTGCTTGATCTGGGCGTTGATGGGGTGATCACCGACAAGCCCACGCTGTTGCGAAAGGTTCTGCAGCAGCGCGCAGCATGGCCGCGCCTTGGCTAAATCGCTTGATTTCCCGCCCCATTCCGCCTAGCCCCACCTTGAGGGGAACACAGCGAAAATACGGGGCGCGAATGACCATTTACCTACACGCCGATGATTTGCCCGATGGTTTGGATCTTGGGCCAGTGGTGGCCATTGATTGCGAAGCCATGGGCCTGAACCCACATCGCGACAGGCTGTGTGTTGTGCAACTGTCCGGCGGTGATGGCAGCGCACATCTGGTTCAGGTTGCGCGCGACATTCAGCCAGCGCCAAATCTGATGCGGCTTTTGGCCGATCAGACTGTGCTGAAGCTGTTTCACTTCGGCCGGTTCGATATCGCCCTTCTGCGCCACAGCTACGGTGTGACGACATCCCCTGTCTATTGCACCAAGATCGCCTCTAAACTGGTGCGCACCTATACGGACCGGCATGGCCTGAAATACCTACTTCAGGAATTGCTGGGCGTGGATATCTCCAAGCAGCAACAAAGCTCGGATTGGGGGGCGGCGCGGCTGAGTGAGGCCCAACAAAGCTATGCGGCCTCTGATGTGCTGCATTTGCACAGATTGCGCGATGTTCTGGATGGCATGCTGGCGCGCGAAGGCCGCACGCAGTTGGCCCAACAGTGCTTCGCCTTCCTGCCCGTGCGCGCAGAGCTAGACCTTCTGGGATGGCCCGAAACGGATATTTTCACCCATTGAGGGCCGATATGGCAACTGCGCGCCGATATTCCAGCATAGGGGCACAGATACTGCGTTTGGCGCGGGTGGTGTTGCCCTTGGGCGCGGTTGCACTTTTATCCACAGTATTCCTGTTTTCGCGCAGCATTGATCCACAACGCGCGGTAGAGCTGGCGGATATTGACATTGCCGAACTGACACGCGAGCCGCGGATCGGCACAGCGCGTTTTGCGGCTGTAACCCAGGAAAACACGGCCCTGACCGTGACAGCGCAGACTGTGCGCTCTGGCCAGGATTTGCAGCAAGATGCGCCGATTTTGCTGAGCCTTGAGCGCCCCGCCGGCGCGCTGAGTTTTCCGCAGGATCGTTTGGTGGAGTTTCGCGGCATGGCGGGCCGGATTGATCAGGCCGCAGATGTGATGCGCTTGGAGGGGGATGTCTGGCTGGAAACCTCGGACGGGTATATCGCCCAGATGCCGGAGCTGCGCGCGGCGCTGAGCAAAACCCATATTGAAGGCCTTGGCGGGATCACTGCCGAAGGCCCGCCGGGCAAGATTTCAGCCGATTCTGTGGCACTGACCCCAAGCCCTGCTAATTCCGGCGGATATTTGCTTGCCTTCCGGGGCAATGTTAGGCTGTTATATCTTCCAGAAGAATAAAAGGGATAGTTGCGTGCGGTTTTTGACATATTCCATGACAGCCGCGCTGTTGATCGCGCTTGGCAATGCGCCTTTGGCAGCGCAGGGCACCAGCCTGACCCTCTCTGGCATGAATGCTGTGCGCGGCCTGCCTGTCGAAATCCGCGCCGACCAGCTGGAGGTTGACAATACCACCGGAGAAACCGTGTTTTCCGGCAATGCCGTTTTGGGCCAGGGCGACATGCGCATTGCGGCCCCTGTGATCCGCATTATCTACACAACCCAAGGCACGCAGCGCATCGAGAGGCTGGAAGCATCGGGCGGGGTAACGCTGGTTACAGCCGAAGAAGCCGCAGAGGCGCAAAGCGCTGTCTATGAGGTGGAACAGGGCACAGTGCGCCTGATGGGTGCCGTAATCCTGACACAGGGGCAAAACATTCTGTCAGGCGACAGGCTTGATGTGAACCTGCGCACGGGCCAAGGCCGCATGGATGGCAATGTGCGCACTCTGATCCAGACCAATCCCTGACATCATGCAACCAGAATTGTCTGATCCCGATACAGCCTGTCTAGAGGTTGAGCATCTGCAAAAGCGCTATGGCAAGCGCGTTATCATCAGCGATGTATCCTTGCATCTGCGCCCCGGCGAAGTTGTGGCACTGCTGGGGCCGAATGGGTGCGGCAAAACAACTTGCTTTTATTGCATCGCGGGCATTGTCCGCCATGAAGGCGGGGCCGTGCGGATTGATGGTGCGGAAGCCACTGGCCTGCCGCTTTACCGGCGCGCGCGCCTTGGGCTGGGCTATCTGCCGCAGGAAATGTCTATTTTTCGGGGGCTAAGCGTGGCCCAGAACATTATGGCAGTGCTGGAAATTGCCGAACCTGACCGCGCGCGCCGCGCGCCGCGCCTGCGCGAATTGTTGCAGGAATTCTCGATAGAGCATCTGCACGATTCGCCTGCGCTGGCCCTGTCGGGTGGTGAAAGGCGACGGGTGGAAATTGCGCGCGCCCTTGCTGCAAATCCGCGCTATGTGCTGCTGGATGAACCCTTTGCAGGGGTAGATCCGATTGCCGTTGGCGAAATCCGCGCGCTTGTGGCCGATCTGAAAACCCGTGGCCTTGGCGTACTTATCACAGATCACAATGTCAGCCAGACCCTGGCAATCGTGGACAGGGCCTATATTCTGCATGATGGCCGCGTTCTCAAAGAGGGCACCCCTGCAGAGGTGGTGGCCGATACAGATGTGCGGCGCGTCTATCTGGGGGCCGATTTCCGGCTGGATTAGCGTAGCGATCACGCAACCAAGACTGTCGGAAACCATTGACATCTTCCTGTAATCCGTTGCCAAATACCCCCAAGAGGCAGGCCAGGGTAGCGGCGAGAGACCAAGAACCGCACGCACCCCAAGGCAAGCAGCGCAGCATTACCCGGCGGGGCAACCGCCCCGCCAAAACAGCGAGGAGAAGCGCATGCGGTATCAGATCAGCGGCAGACAGATAGACATTGGCGAGGCTTTGCAAACACATGTAAAGTCCGAATTCGGCGAACTCGTCGAGAAATACCAGCAGCGCCCGACAGAGGCAGTGGTGATTTTCTCGCGCGATGCCCATAACCATGTCTGCGAAGCCACGCTGCATCTTTCAACTGGCCTGACAGCGGCTGCGCGCGCGCAGGCCGGCGAAATTTATGCCGCATTCGAATCCTGCCGCGAAAAGCTGGACAAACAACTACGCCGCTACAAGCGCCGCCTGAAAGACCATCACCGCGAACGCGCGACCCCTGTTGAATTCGCCGACGCATCCTCGTATATCGTCGCCTCGGATGAAGCCGATGCGGCGGTCGAGCCTGACTCGTTGCAGCCAATCATCATTGCAGAGATGGAAACACGCATTCCATCGCTGAGCGCAGGAGAGGCAGTTATGCAAATGGAACTGGCCCATGCCCCTGTTTTGGTGTTCCGCAATGAACGCCATGGCGGGCTGAATGTGGTATATCGGCGCGATGATGGCAATATTGGCTGGATTGACCCGCAGTAAGATTTGACTGCTCTAAACGCCACCCTCAGGCCCGGCCCTGAGGGTGGTTCCTGTATCATAAATCTGGGGATACCTGATAATGGATATGACAACGCTTCTGAACCCGAAGGCAGTGCGCTTTATCGGCGCGGCCACATCGAAGAAGCGTTTGTTTCAGAGTATCGCGGAAGTGGCCCAAAGCGTATATGGGTTGGATACAGAAACGGTTATCGGCGCGCTGCAAGAGCGTGAAACCCTTGGCCCGACGGGCGTTGGCCATGGCGTTGCCGTGCCCCATGCGCGGCTGGATACGATCGAGCAGGTGCTTGGGGTGTTTTTCCGGCTGGAAAAGCCGCTTGATTACGGCTCTGTCGATAAAGCACCGGTTGATCTGGTCTTTGCCCTGTTTGCCCCGCGCGAAGCCGGGGTAGAGCATCTGAAAGCGCTGGCCTTCATCTCTCGCACATTGCGCAACCCGCAAATCTGCGAAAAACTGCGCGCCAATGAAGACCCGGCGAAGATTTTTGCAATCCTGAGCAGCACCGAATCCAGCAAAGCGGCCTGAGCGCGCGCTTCATGCCATGCGGCGCCACGGGCCGAATGCCAGCAGGGCGTAATCATGGCCATAGGCGGCCTGCGCAGCACCCTCTATGCGCCGATCATAGATTGCCGCCAAATCCAGCGCCGGTTTGTGCTGTGTTGGCCTGAAGGGCGGCAACGCCTGACCAAGGCCAGCGGCCATTTGCGGCAATTCATCTTGCAAATGCTCTTCCCGGATCAGGCGGTGCAACGGGCATTGCGCAGAGATCGCCTCTATCAGGCGTGACTGGCTGGCCCAGACGGGCCGAATGGGCAGCGCTGTCTGCCCGTTCAGATTGGCTTTGACAAAGCCCAGATAGGCCAGAAACGCGGCGTGATGCTGTGCTGCACCCCAATGCGCCAAATCATCGGCGCGGCGTGGCAATTCCTGCCCTGTCACCTGCTGGATAAAGACGCGCACATTCTCGCGCTTGCCCAAAAGCACCTGATCGACAAAGCTTTCATGCGCGCGCCGGACAGGATGGCGCAACACGCTGAACGCCATGCGCCGGGGCGTTGCGCGTTGCCAGTCTTGCCATTGGGCAGGGGTGAAATCTGCCAACAAATCTTGCACCCCCGCGCCATCAATCTGCGCCATCCACGCCAATATGGCATCTTCACGGCAACCCGGCACAGGAGCGTACACAAGCGGTTGGCTGCGGCAGGCCCGATAGGCCCAAAGCACAGGCGGATGACGCGGTTCAAAACTGGGGCTGCGGGCCAGATTGAACCGATCCAACCGCGCCACACCTTCTGCCAAAGCTTCGGGATTGATCAGTTTTTCATCCAAGGGTTCGGGGTTCTGACGTTTCAGCTTTTTGGGAAGTTCCTTTATCCTGTCCGCAAGGCCCAGCCACGCGGCCAGGCCGTTCAGGATATCCAATTCTGTAATATCTTCATAAGACAAGTAAAATGCCGTTTGCCCACTGCGCTGCAACCCTGCTTGCACCTGAAGTTGAAACTCTTGCAGTGTTGCGACATGTGCCTGAAATTCGGCTGGATCAAAGACAACCTGCGCGCCCTTGCGCTGGCTTACATCCCCAAGCCGCCATTGGTGGGTTTGCCGCGCAATCTTCAGAGAGATATAGCTGTCCAGCGGGTTGCGGGTGAGAATGATCTTCGCACAAGCCGGATCGGGCAGAAATTGCGCCAAGGCGCGCGGATCGTGATCGTGGAAGAAGCGAAACCCGGCAAATGTGGGATTTTGGGAAAACCGCGCCAATACGGCGGCGGGATCGGCATCGCGGGCCGCTTTGTCAAAGCCCAAAACAGTCTCGATCTTGGGCTGGCCGATGAAATGGGGATTGAACACCTCTCCCAGACAGGCCACCCCTGCAAAGCTGTTCAAACAAGCTTCCAGCAGGTTAGACCCGGTGCGCATATCTGCAAGAATGACAAAATACTGAAATCTGGGGGGATGTGACATAATGTTATCTGTGAGCTTTGAGCTTTTAAATATTGAAATCTTTGAAATTCTGCGGCGGAAGCCCTTGATTACGCAACGCGGTCAGGAAGTCTGGCAACCCCTCCAGCCGGTGTAATTGGGCCAGCCCATGGGCCGCCAGCGCTGCGGCATTGGCGCTGTCTTGCACCGCCATCGCAAGGCATTGCTCTGGTGCGGCGCAGATTTCCGAGACTGTCCAAATCTTGCATTTTGCCAATACCCAACGCGATTCCAGCACCTCCAGCCAATCTTGTTCGCGCTTTTGCAGGCGCGCAACCTCGGCCACCACGGCATCCGACACCACAGCGCGCCGCCATAGCGGCACTATCCACGCGCCCCGGATGAGCTGTATCTCTGCATTGGTATCTGTGGCCATGAACCAGTTGACTTCGTGATCCATCATATCTTCGGGGCCATAGGCGAAGCATTGCCGCTCTCCGCGTGCCGCCCATAACAGATTGGTCAGAAACATGCGCGGATTGTAATCGCGTATGGCGGCAGAATCGCTGATCGCCCCATGCCAGACGCGCGCCCCCCCATGAAACTGCACGCGCTCAGACGCAAAGAGATGGCCATGCGCGCGCGTGCCACTTACCTGCCCAAGCCAATGTTCAAAATTTTCAAACAGATGATCAAAGCCGCTGAAAACCGAATATGGCCCGGCCGTTTTGGCGGCGGCGCTGTCATGGGCGGGAAAGCGGCTTTGCATATACAGCCCCGCCCGCCCCTCGCGGCGCTGCTGTTCGGCCAATTCGAAATAGCGGTCAATCTTGGCAGGCTCGGCAGGCAAGCGGGGCTGTCTGGCCAGTTGATCCGACAGAAAGAAATCATAAAGCCTGTTGGCCCCCGGCCAGATTTTGCGCGCCACGAAGCAATCAGAGCGCCGCAAGAGTTGCAGATGATCATCGTAAAACAGGTTTGGCCTGCCATTGCGATCAAACTTGACCAGCGTCAGGGAACGGCTGTCAATCTGGGCCGCATGCACCCGTGCAAGGGTCTGGAAATAGGATTCGTCCGGTATCCAGTTTTGGCGGAAATAGCGATCATAGCGCTTGCGCCTTGGGTCTGTCAGGATGGCTGACAAGGTTTTGCGCGTCAGACACCACCATTGCGACCCCATATGCGGGCGCAATGGGCGCGGGATTTCGCGCCGGATACCCAGCTTGCGCTGAACATCCACAAATGTATCAAAGGCCAAGCGCTGTTTGTGCCAGTTGAATGGAAAGTAAAGGGTGAAACGCTCTTCGGACAAGCCGCCTGTAATCCAGTCCGCATGTTCAATCGCCACGGATTCGATGAAATCCGTCTGCGGATGGGCGGCAAGATGGGCTTGCAATTCTGCTGCCGGGCGCAGGGGCAGACAGGCGCCCGATATCAGCATCACATGCCCGGTGTCGGGAAAATCGCGCAGCATCATTTCGGCAGCATCGAGCGTGGCAGCGACCAGCTGCCACGACCCCCAGGCACAGCGATGGCGCGGGCTGAAGCGCACGAGCGGATGCGCGCCAAGTGCTGCGCGCAGTGCATCCATATCCGCATGAGAGGCCGCGCGATCCAGATGGATGACAACCGGGCACCCTGCCTCCAGCCAGAACCGCGCCACCTGCGCCGCCCGGTGCAAGGCCGTATGGCACAACATGATAATGCCCAAAGGCGCGCCCAGCCCGCTCATGCCCAATCCCCCTTGGACATCAGGCCCAATATCTCCAACTGGCGCCAGTTGATGTATTCGCTTGACCAGTCGCACCACAAATCCTGACCCTGCGCCAGACTGGCCGCATAGGCCTGGTATTCGCGGCTGGCGGCATAATGCTCGCCGCGCCTGAGTTCTTCGCGTGTTTTTGCCAAAATCGTGTCCAGAAATTTTGCATGCAGCAAGACGCCAGAGGCAAATTCACCGCCGCTATCATCATAAACCTTGTTCAGGGCGCGCGGCAAAAGCGTGTGGGTGGAACTGATATAGGCATATTGGCGATGCCAACGCACAAGCGGGGTTTTGTTCAGCGCGGGTGCGGCTTTGGGCTGGTTGGCCATGATCACGCGCTGGCGCACGCCGCCTTGTATCCAAAGGTTCTGATAGCGGGCATTGCGCCGTATACCCAGGTTACCCGCATCGAAAAAGCGCGCAATTTCAAACGGGTTTTGGCCAGAATGATAGGGCTGCGCCGAAATCGGGCCTTTGGGATACATATCCAGCAACATCGCCCCGAAAGAGCGCCGCCCCTGGCTGTCCAGCCAGTCTGTCAGCGCAGAGAGCGGGCGGGTGTCGCAAAACGGATAGACCAGAAATTCATCCACATCCAGCACCAGCACCCAATGCCCGGCACCATACAACCAAAGCAGATGGTTTAGCCAATCAACCCCATAGCTTGCGCCCTTGTAGCTGGCCTGCGTTGTCCACAGGGATACATCGCGCTGGCTTTCCAGATACTCCGCCGTGCCATCATCTGACCCGTTATCCACCATCAGAAAATGCCGCACGCCCTGCGCGCGGTAATATTCCAGAAAATACGGCAACCGCACCAGTTCATTGCGCAGCACCACAAAGGCCAGAACATCGCCCGGCCGAATGCTGTCTGTGCGAGTGATCCGCTTGCGCAGTGCCGCACTTTTGCGCAGGCACCGAAACAGCTTTATATGCCGTTCTGCGCGCAGCCGGAACTGACCAAGCATCCCCATGAACCTGCTGCCCCTCACCCAGCGCCCTTGGCCAACAGGGCCTGACCGCTTTACGTCTTACTTAAAGCCTCAATCCAAACTTAAGTTGTTTTTTATATTCTTTTGCCGAATAAAGGCATGGATTGCAACAAAGATTGCGCGATCCCCTAGCCCCATCCGCCCCGCGACATCAGACCAAGCGTTTCCAACTGTTCCCACCCCTCATAGCGGGTAGAGTGCATGCACCACAGATCAGGGGCCTGTGCGAGTTGGTCGTAATAGGCATCAAAGACAGGGGCATTGCCAAAATGTTCGGCGCGCGCCTTTTCGATGCGCGATTTCTCGACCACGGTGGCCAGAAATTTTGTGTGCAACAAAGCGCCTGAAATCCCCTCCCCGCCATCCGTTGAAAAGGCGCGATTCAGGGCACGCGGAAGGATGCTATGGGTGGAGTTCACCCAGGCATTGCGCGCGCCCCATTTCACAAGCGGCAGCTTTGTCAGTGTGGGTGCGCGATTTGGGGTATCGGCAAAAAACAGGCGCGCGCGCGGGCCGCCTTGGATCAGCAGGCAATCCAGCAAGGGCTTGTGGGCGATCGTGTAATTGGCGGCATCAAACCATTCCAGCGCAGAAAGCGGGTTCATGCCCGCATGGCAGGGCGCTTGGTCTAGCGGGCCTTTGGGATAAAGTTCCAGCATCATGGCGGGCATGATCTGTTGGCCCTGCCGATCCAGCCAGTTTGTCAGCGCGGGCAAGGGGCGGTCAGGCCAATGCGGATAGATCAGCAATTCATCGGCATCCGCCACCACACACCAATGGCCGCGCGCATGGCGCAGCATCAGCCAGTTGATCCAGTCCATCCCGAAACGCGCGGCCTTGTAGCTGGCATCTGTGCCGTAAACCGTGCAATCGGGCTGCGCCAGCAGGCGCGCGCGCGTGCCATCGGTGCTGGCATTATCCACAAAGATGAAATGCCCGACCCCAAGCGCGCGATAATGCTGCAAGAACCAGTCAATGCGTTCTGCCTCGTTGCGCAGGGTGCAAAACAGCAAGATCGCGCCCTTCGGCCAGTGCCCTCGCTGCAAACATGTCAATTCCCGCGCTTTTGCGAGGGCGCGCATCTGAAAGCGGCGGCGCTTCCACACCATGCGAAAGGCAAACCAGCGCTCTTGCCATGGGGGAAGCCTGCCTAGCATGACTCTGCGCCCTGCGCCCAATGCCCAATCACACAGGCCGCAGGCGCAGGGGCCGCCCTCATTGTGCGGCGCTGCGCTGGGCCATCATGTCCAGCAGGAAATCGCCCAACTCCTCGCAAAGTTCACTCCGCGCAAGCCCGAATGCAACCGTGGCTTGCAAGAACCCCGCTTTGGAACCGCAATCATAGCGTTGCCCATCAAAGCGGAACCCGTAAACATTCTGCTTCTCGGCAATCTCGCGGGCGATGGCATCGGTCAGCTGGATCTCACCGCCCACACCGGGGGTGATCTGGCCCAGATGACGCATGACATCGGGCGACAGGATATAGCGCCCAATCGCTGCCAGATTGGAAGGCTGCGTGCCGGGGGCAGGTTTTTCCACCATCCCGCGCATGGGCAGCACGCGGCCAATCGCAGGCGGCACATCCATGATCCCATAGCTGGAAGCTTTGTCAGGTGCCACTTCCATGGCGGCAATCATATTGCCGCCTGTCTGGGCATAGGCTTCGACCATCTGCTTCAGGCACGGTTTGTCAGCGGCGATCACATCATCGGGCAAGAGCACGGCAAAGGGTTCATCCCCGATCAGATGGCGCGCACACCACACAGCATGGCCCAGACCAAGCGCCTGATGCTGGCGCACATAGGCAATGGCGCCGCTATCCATATTGGTGGCGTTCAGCGTTGCCAAAAGCTCTGTCTTGCCTTTGGCAATAAGCGAGGATTCCAATTCCGGGGCGCGATCGAAGTAATCTTCCAGCGCGCCTTTGCCGCGCGAGGTGACAAAGATGAATTCCGTTATGCCCGCCTCGCGCGCTTCATCGATTGCGTATTGAATCAAGGGCTGGTCAACCAGCGTCATGATCTCTTTGGGGACGGATTTTGTTGCGGGCAAAAAACGCGTGCCCATACCAGCGACAGGAAATACAGCTTTGGTAACCTTGCGTGACATATCATGTTCCTACTGCAATAAACTTTGGTCTTGGTATTCGTAAATAACCGGTTAATTCCGGCGGGTTTGTGATGAATTGCGCAGGAAAGGTGACATTTTGCAGGCTTTTATCACGGCAGTTGCCCCAATGCGCGCCCGGCTAATCGGGTGCGACAAGCGCGACATCGGGGTGACGAGCTAGGAAGAAGGGGTTTTCAAACCCCGGCTTGCCATAGCGCAAAGGGCTATGGCTGTGGAAATCCAGCACCTCGCCCCCTGCGGCTTGCAACACGGCCTGCCCTGCGGCCGTGTCCCATTCCATTGTGCGCCCAAGACGGGGATAGAAATCAGCCTCGCCCGCGGCCAGCAGGCAAAATTTCAACGAGGATCCGGCGGCACGCGATTCTGATACCGGGTAGCGCTGAATATACGCCTCTGTCGCGGCATCGCGGTGGGATTTCGAGGCCACAATGACCAAGGCCCCCGGACTAGGGGCGCGCATCTGCAAGGGCCGGCGCAGCTGTGGGCCAGCATCGGAAAACGGGCCAATTTCCTCGGTCGCCGTGCCATCGGCGCGCGTGTAGAACATCCGCTCTTGCGCGGGGGCATAGACAATGCCGCGCAAGGGATTGCCATCTTCAACAAGCGCGATATTGACGGTAAATTCGCCCCGGCGCTGAATGAATTCCTTGGTTCCATCCAGCGGATCAACAATGAAAAACCGCGTGGCGGAAATGCTGTGGCTATCGGCCTGTTCTTCTGTGACAACCGGAATATCTGCAAAAGCCGCCTGCAGCCCGGCAGAGATAAGCCGATCCGCCGCCTGATCGGCCTCTGTTACCGGGCTGGCATCTGCCTTATGCGCCACCTCGATTTCCGGGCGGTTGTATACCTCCATGATCGCGGCCCCGGCCTGCAAGGCCAATTGGCGCAACACTCTTTCGACAGCGGCGAAATCCAGATCGCTCATTTCTCTTGCGTCCTTATTATTGTCCGGGCAGCGTGCTGCCGATGGCGCAGCAATTGTATCTTAAGCTGTCATGCGGTATCTTTGGGGCCTGTTCAGCCATGGCAAACCCCTCGGGCGCAAGGAATACGCGAAGCATGTTCAGCAAGACCCGCCGCATCTCTACCTTCTCTTTGTTCTACACCACCTGTGAATTGATCTTCAATCAGGCGGTGCGGGATGTGCGCAAGAATCATGGCAATGCCATCATCGGACTGTTGCTGAACATTGTGCAAACCATGATCCTTGTGGCCGTGTTCATGCTGATCTTCGTATTCTCTGGCATGAGCGGTTCTGCCGTGCGCGGGGATGCATTGATCTATCTGATGACCGGGGTATTCCTGTTCATGGCGCATATCAAGGTGCTGGGGGCTGTCAGCGCGGCAGAGGGGCCGACATCTGCCATGATGAAACACAGGCCCATGAACCCGATTGTCGCCATCGGCGGCGCGGCGCTGGCAGAGCTGTATATCCAGACACTTTCCGTGGTGGTGATCTTGTTTTTGTATCATGTCATCTGGACACCTGTGGAAGTGTATATGCCGATTGCAGCTTTCAGCATGCTATTGGCCGGGTGGCTGGCGGGCGTGGCCATCGGGGTTATTCTTTATGCGCTCAAACCATGGGCGCCCTCTGCAAGCAAATTGCTGACGCAGGTGATAAGCCGGATCAATATGATTGCATCGGGCAAGTTCTTTCTGGCCAATTCGCTGCCTGAATCCTTCCTGACATATTTCATGTGGAACCCGCTTTTTCACGCCATAGATCAGGCGCGCGGTTTCGCCTTCATCAATTACACCCCCATGCATACATCGGCGCTGTATCCGCTGCTTTTCTCACTGGTCGCCTTGTTTTTGGGGCTGCTGGGAGATTTCTATACCCGCCAGCATGCCTCTCTGAGCTGGGGCGCGAAGCATTAGCCTATCGCGCAAAGCTGAGAAGCGGTTTTGCAAACAACACGCCGCCACAGGGGGTGGAGTGTGTTGCGTGACTGCGGACGAACGCAACGCATTCTGGTGGCCCGCACCTGACGGAGGGATCCGGCATGACGGGCAGCTTTGGGGGGATGGGGGGCATTCGCAAAGCCGCGCAGCGCTGGGCCGCGGTGCGGCGATTTAACCTTGAGGCTATGTCACTTTATGGCGGCAATGTCCCCGCGAAACCCAAGCTAAGCGCTAGCGGCAGCCAAATCGCCGTGCCGGGGGGCGGCCCGGCGATGCGCGGCGGCCTTCGGCCTTGACTCCGCGCTTGGTGCTTTGCTTAGATGTCCCCAACCCGCTCAAACCTGCCCATGAGCACCCTCCGTCAGGCGCAAAACACGAGCACGGCCTATATCGCCTGCGCCATCTCGGCCAGCACGGCCTGCGCGGCGGCGCGCGGATCAGCCGCTTGCCAGATGGGGCGGCCGATCACCACATGGTCGGCCCCGGCCTGCAAAGCGTTGCGCGGCGTGGCCACACGTTTCTGATCGCCCAGTTCCGCGCCGGCCGGGCGCACGCCGGGGGTCACAATCAGCTTGCCCCCGGCTTCGGGCAGCGCACGAATGGCGGCGGCTTCCTGCGGGCTGGCAATGACACCATCCGCCCCCGCAGAAAACGCACGTGCCGCGCGCTCCAGGGTCAGCTCTGCCAGATCACCGGGGCGCATAAGCCCGTCATCCAGATCGGCACGATCCAGAGAGGTAAGCACTGTCACGGCAAGAATTTTCAGACCAGAGCCGCCCACCCCCTCTTTGGCGGCGCGCACCACATGGGGATCACCATGCACTGTCAGGAAATCCAGATCATATTGCGCAATCCCGCGCACAGCCGCCGTAATGGTTGCGCCGATATCGAAGAATTTCATATCCAGAAAAATGCGTTTGCCCTGTTCCTGCTTCAACTCGTTGGCCAGCGCCAGCCCGCCGCCTGTCAGCATGCCAAGGCCGATCTTGTAAAATGACACGGCATCGCCCAGCTTTTCCGCCAAGGCCAGCCCGGCCAGCGCATTGGGAACATCAAGCGCCACGATCAGGCGGTCATCGGCAAGGGGGCTGGGGGGGGTGCTGGGGTGCGACATGGGGCAAAACTCCGCTATGGCTGGCTATGATACCGCATAGGCCAGCACGCCGCGCCGTGCAACCGCCCCTGTGGCCAAGCAGACATCCGGGGCCAGCTTCGCAGTGCCACTATGGCGGGCTTGATGATCAATCAAAGAAATCGCGCAGCAGGTTGCTGAGAAGTGCCGTTACCAGATCCTGCGACACAAAGCCGGTTTCATCCAATCCAAACGCCTGTTGCGCCTGCGCGATTGCGCGGCGCGACTGGTCATCAAAGACCCCATCCAGCGGGCCGGGATCATAGCCAAGCCGGGCAAGGCGCTGTTCGATCAAAAGGCGGGTGGGCTGGCTTAGCCCCAGCGCGCGCTCTGCACCAAGGGCGGCGGCAATTGCGGCGTTATCCTCGGCTTCGGGGGCTGCGGGGCTGGGGGCGCGGGCGGCCAAAGTGGCACGCGCTGCGGGGGCAAACTCTCCTTCCGGGAAATCCCTCAGATAGGCCTGATAGGCGCTGTCGGTATCTGCGGCACGCGCACGGCGCCATGCGTCCAGATCGCGCGCGCGGTCTTCGGCGCGCGAAATCTCTGCCAGCGTCTCCAGACGATCACGCGCGAGAGATGCAAAAATGCCGTTTGGGTAGCGTTCAAGATAGCTGCGCAATCCCGGCGCATCGCCTGCCGCGCCTGTCATGGCCCAAAACTCGCGATCCGCGCGCTCCAAGGCCTCGCGCGCGGCGCGTTCTTCGGCCTCTATCTGGGCACTGCGGCGGGCAGCCTCGGCAGCGAGGGTGAAAATCTGATCGCGGGTCAGATAGCCTGTCTGCTCTGCGCCGCTTTGGCCCTGCCAAAGCGTAATCGCGCGGCGGGTGGCAGGGCCGAACAGCCCGTCAATGCCACGGGTATCATGGCCCAGAACTGTCAGATCACGCTGAATGGCGCGGCGTTCATCGCGGGTAAGCAACAGCCGCTCTTCCACCCGTTCGGGCGCGTTGCGCAATCGCTCCAAAGCCACGCGGGCGGCTTGCGCATTCTGGCCATTGGGGAATGCATCCAGATAGGCCAGATAGGCCGCTTCGGTATCTTGCTCTTGCGCGGTAACAAAAGCGCGCAAATCGGCACGCGCGGCAGGGGCATAACCAACGGGCAGGAAGGGAATGAGTGCTGGAATCGTGCCTTCGCCTGTCAGGTTGCGATTGCGATCCACAACTGACGCGAGCGCCGTGCCGGGGCGCAAGAGCGCGCGCATTCCGGCAAGTATCGCATCGGGCTGCCCGCGCACAACGCCAACGCCCTGCGGAACCATCAGCCGTTCCGGCAGGCCCGGTTGCAACCCCAGGCCATAAGCCTCTTCCACCGGTGTTTCCGCCAGCCAGATCACGGCAGCATCTTTGGCAAGAGCCGCAATTTCCAACACAGGTTCCAGCCGCAGACCCTGCCCATCGGCGCGCGCAAGGCCCAAACGCTCTGCCGGCGCACCCATCAGCCATGCCCCGCTTTGGGAATGCGCGAAATGCCCTGCAAGTGCGACCACAACCCGCTCTGCCCCGGTATCTGCTATCTGGGTGTGCAGGGCGGCAAGGTCTTCGCGCATCTGCGGCGCAGACACATCTGCCGCGGAGATTACCGTAAAGCCCATATCTTCCAACAGGGCCACAGCATCCGCCATCTGCCCTGCGCCCCGCGCCTGTGCCAGATTTTCGTGGTATTGATTGCCGATCACAAGCGCTATGTTTTCGGCAGCCAGTGGCCCGGCAAGCCCAATCGCAAGAACTGCCCCCAGAATCGCATTGCGCATTGCCAACCCTCCTGTCGCTGTCGCGGGCGGGGTCAGTCGTAACGGCGCAAATCCTCGATCACCAACCCGTCATTGGGCAAAGACCCCGGTGGCACAAGCTCGACCTCACCCTTCAGCTTCAGAGTAGAGAGCACACTCTCTTCATACAATGCCGGATTGACGGCGCGGGTTTCAATTCGCACTGTCATCACATCCTTTTCACCAGATCGCGTGGCAATAACGCGGGCGCGGTGGACTTCGGCATGGCGTGCCACAAAGGCCGCCACCTGTTCCGGGCGTACAAACATACCCTTTATCTTGGTGGTTTGATCGGCCCGGCCCATCCATCCCCTTATCCGCATATTGGTGCGACCACAGGGGCTTTGGCCGGGCAGAACCGCACTCAGATCACCCGTGGCAAAACGGATGAGCGGGTAATCGGGGTTCAGGCTGGTGACAACCACCTCGCCCACCTCGCCCTCTGGCACGGGATCGCCGGTGCCGGGGCGCACGATTTCCACGATCACGCCTTCATCCACCACCATGCCCTCCATCGCATCGGTTTCATGCGCGATATTGCCCAGATCGGCAGTGGCATAGCATTGGCGGCAGGTTATCCCGCGATCGGCATAATAGGCGCGCAAACTGGGAAACAGCGCGCCCCCCCCGACAACAGCCTTGCTGAAAGACAGGGAAACCCCCATTTCATCAGCTTTTTCCAGAATGATTTTCAGAAAATCCGGCGTGCCTGCATAAGCAGTGCAGCCGATATCGCGCGCGGCGATGACCTGCAATTCAGTCTGGCCCGTGCCAGCGGGCAAAACCGTGGCCCCCACAGCGCGGGCCGCGTTTTCAAACATCATGCCTGCGGGCACCAGATGATAGGAAAAGCAGTTTTGCACAATATCGCCCTGCCCCACGCCAGAGGCATGCAGAAACCGGCCCAGACGCCACCAATCCTGGCCAATGCGCCCCGGCTCATAGATCGGGCCGGGGGATTGAAAGACATGTTCAAACGCCGTCAAGGGCTGCGCGCTTAGCCCGCCAAAGGGGGGCTGTGATGCCTGCGCAGCAACAAGGGCGGATTTGCGCAACACTGGCAACCGCGCCAGCGCCGCGCGATCGGTGATCGTTTGCGCGTCAATCCCCGCCAGAAAAGCGGCCTGCCCCGGTGCGGCCTGTGCACGGGCGATTGCGGCAGGCAAGGCCACGGCAAGCGCTGCTGCGCGGGCATCGGGAGAGCGGGTTTCCAGCGTGTCATAAGGGGACATGGCAAAGCTCTTTGCGACAGGGTGAGAGGGGGCGAGATGGGCTGTCATCACGCCAACCAACGCTTGCGGCGGCGATAAGAGCGCACATCCCGAAAGCTCTTGCGGCCCTTATCGGACATGCCCAGATAAAACTCCTTCACATCGGGGTTTTCGCGCAAATCCTGCGCGTTGCCTTCCATCACAATGCGCCCGTTTTCCATGATGAACCCGGTATGGGCATAGCGCAGCGCCACATTGGTATTCTGTTCGGCCAGAAGGAATGTCACGCCCTGTTCGCGGTTCAGGCGCGAGACAATTTCGAAAATCTGTTCCACAAGCTGGGGCGCAAGGCCCATCGACGGCTCGTCCAGCAAGATCATGGAGGGGCGCGACATCAGCGCGCGGCCAATGGCTGTCATCTGCTGCTCGCCGCCAGAGGTATAGCCCGCCTGCGATTTGCGCCGCTCTTTCAGGCGGGGGAAATATTCATACACCATGTCCAGATCGGCGGCTGTGGCCCCGCGCCCATCGGTGCGGGTATAAGCACCGGTCAACAGGTTTTCTTCAACTGTCAGATGCTCGAAACAATGCCGCCCTTCCATCACCTGCACAACGCCCGCCTTGACCAGATCAGCCGGGTCTAGGCCGACCATATTCTTGCCGTCATAGAGGATCGTGCCCTTTGTCACCTCGCCCCGTTCCGAATGGATCAGGTTCGAGATGGCTTTGAGCGTGGTGGATTTGCCCGCACCATTGCCACCCAAAAGCGCTGTAATCCCACCTTTGGGCACAGACAGGCTAACCCCCTTCAAAGCAAGGATCACATGGTTGTAAAGCACTTCGATATTGTTGACTTCGAGAAGGGTTGTCTGTGTGGGGCTGGTATCTCGCATCGGATCGGGCTTTCGCTATCGGGCCGGATAACTGGCCCCGGCACATGGCCGGGGCCAAGGCTGCGCTTAGTTCAGACAGGCCGGGGTCATGTTGTTCTCGGCTGCAAAGGCAAGGCTGTCTTCCATTGCCATTTCCATGATCAATTCGCGATCAGGCTGAATCCAGTCGGTAATCAGGTTCCATTCGCCGGCATTGGCATCCCATTGCTGGATCATCGCCGCGCCAGAGCCACCATGGTTTTGGCAAGACACCGAGAAGGCCGGGCCGAAATTGGGCAAGCCAAGCTCTGCCATCAGCTCTTCGGTGATTTCCAGATTGGCCATCCCGTCACGCATCATGGCCGGGGTGATCGCGGCGACACCGTGGATTTCCTGCGCCTTCTTCGCAGCTTCTACGGCCAGCATGGCCGCATACATGCCGCGCGAATAGAGCACTGTGCCCACCTCTGCGCCAGTGCCTGCCTGTTTGCCAGTCTCGATCACATAGCGCTGCATATCAGCATAGATCGGATAATCCATGCCTGTGCCATGCATGGCCAGCGCCTTGTAGCCATGCGCCCCCGCGCCTACAGGCAACACATCCTGTTGCGAGCCAGACCACCATACGCCGATGAAATTTTCCATCGGGAAGCGGATATTTGCGGCTTCCTGAATGGCTGTCGGGTTCATCACGCCCCAGCCCCACATCACCACATAATCAGGCCGCTCCCGCCGGATTTGCAGCCACTGGCTGCCCTGTTCCTGACCGGGGCTATCAACGCCGATTGTCAGCAATTCATAGCCGTGGCGTTCTGCAAGACGCGTCAGGGTCGGGATAGGTTCGCGGCCATAGGCAGAGTTGTGGTAGAGAAGCACAATCTTCTTGCCATCCAGCGTGCCGCCGTTTTCCTCCAACAGGTAATTGATGATCACGCTGGCCCCGTCCCAGTAATTGGCGGGATAGTTGAATGTCCAGTTGAACACTTCGCCATTAAGCGCGGATGTACGCCCATAGCCCATGGTATGCATGGGAATGCCATCTTCAATGGTGCGCGGGATCAGCTGGTAGGTGATGCCCGTGGACAAGGGTTGCAGCACCAGCGGGTTATCGCCCCGGATGGATTGGTAGCATTCCACCCCGCGTTCCGTGTTATAGGCGGTTTCACATTCCGATTGCCGGATGGGCACGCCACCAATGCCGCCATCGCGTTCATTGATCAGCGTCAGGTAATCGGAATAGCCATCAGCGAAGGGGATACCCCCTGCCGCGAAAGGCCCCGTCCGATAGCTGAGCGAGGGGAAATGCAGCGTATCGGCCAGGCTTGGCGCGGCTGCGATCATGGTGGCCACAAAGGCTGTGGCAAGTCTGCGCATCTTCATCGGTTCTCCTCCCATATGGATGACAGATTTCTGGTTTCGTCTTTCAGGGCGGCCCGCCCCCTAATAGGGGAAAGGCCAGAGGCGTAGTTTTTCCTTGATCGTGCGCCAGAGTGCAGCGATGCCATGCGGCTCCAGGATCAGGAAACCCAGGATCAGGGCGCCGATGATCATGATTTCCAGATGTGCGGCCAGATCGGTGGGCCAACCCAACGTGTTGACCAGCAACAGCTTTAGCAAAACCGGCCCGATTATCAGAAAAGCCGCGCCCGCAAAGGCCCCGAATATAGACCCAAGCCCCCCGATGATGACCATGAACAGAACAAGGAAAGACTTGTCGATCCCGAAGGCCTCTCCCGCCTCTGCCGCGCCCAGATAGACCGTGAACAACAGCGCACCTGCTATCCCCACAAAGAAGCTGGACACCGCAAAGGCTGTCAATTTGGCCATCAGCGGGTTGACCCCGATGATCTCTGCCGCAATATCCATGTCGCGAATGGCCATCCATTGCCGCCCCAGCGTGCCGCGCGTCAGATTGCGCGCCAGCCATGCCAGCGAGACAAGAAAACACAGGCAGAACATATACATCGCCACCGCACTGGCGCGCGGGCCGGTGACAGCTACGCCAAACAGCTCTCTTTGCGGGGCAGAGATCATGCCGGTGGGCGAATAGTTGTAAAACCATGGCTGCCGGGTGAAGAGCCAGACAAGAAAGAACTGCGCGGCCAGCGTTGCCACCGCCAGATAGAACCCCTTGATCCGCAAGGATGGCAGGCCAAAAAGAACGCCCACCGCCGCCGTGACAAACCCTGCAAAAAGGACAACAAAGACAATATTCAGGCCAGGAAAGGCTGTCATCAGTTTGTAACTGGCATAGGCGCCCACCGCCATGAATGCCCCTGTCCCCAGCGAGAGCTGGCCACAATAGCCAATCAGGATGTTCAGCCCCAGTGCGGCGATGGTGTAGATCAGAAAGGGCACAACGATGGAATTGGCCCAATAGTCATTGATGATCAGCGGCATGACCAGAAAGGCAAAGCCCAACAGGAAGTAATAGCCGTAGCGATCAAATTTGATGGGAAAGGTCTGGCTATCGGCGACATAGTTTGTCTTGAAATCACCGGCTTCACGATACAGCATCTTTCTACACCCTCTCGATGATTTTTTCGCCAAACAGGCCTTGTGGGCGGAACAGCAGGAACACCAGCGCCAGCATATAGGCGAACCAGTTTTCCGTAGCCCCGCCAATGACGGGCTGCATGAAGAAATCAAACAGTTTCTCGCCCACCCCGATAATCAGCCCGCCGATAATCGCGCCGGGGATAGAGGTGAAGCCGCCCAGGATCAGCACTGGAAGCGCCTTGAGCGCGATCAGCGAAAGCGAGAATTGCACCCCGGATTTCGACCCCCACATGATGCCCGCAACCAGCGCCACAATCCCCGCGATTGACCATGTGAGCACCCAGATAAAGCGCAGCGATATGCCCACCGACAGCGCGGCCTGATGGTCATCTGCCACAGCGCGCAGCGCGCGGCCCTGTTTGGTGTATTGCGAAAACACGGTCAGAGAGGCCACCAGCACCGCCGCGATCCCCGCGGCCCACAGTTCCAGCCTGTCAATGTAAAAGCCATAGCCAAACCAGGCGAATGTCATATCATCCACTGCGCCCGACATGCCCTTGGGAAGGCCCACATCCAGCGCCTTCACCTCTGCGCCCCACATCACATCGCCCAGCCCTTCCAGCAGATAGGCAAGCCCGATTGTGGCCATGAACAGGATGATCGGTTCCTGATTGACGAGGTGTTTGAGGATGTAGCGCTCGATCAAGATGGCCAGCGCGATCATCACCAAGACTGTGGCGGGAATGGCCAGCAATGTGGGCATGTTCCAGCCGAAATGATGCAGCTTGGTTCCGAACATCGCGTTGATGAGGTGCGAAAATGGAATTTGGCCAGATTGAAACCCGACCAGCGTCAGCGCGGCAAAGAGCGCCATGACCCCTTGCGCAAAATTGAAAATCCCGCTGGCCTTGAAGATCAGCACAAAGCCAAGCGCGACCAGCGCATACATCACACCGGCTGTCAGGCCGTTCAGCGTGGCCTCCAGTGCGAAAAGAAGCGTATCAGACATAGCCATGCCCCCCCGTCACGCTGCAATCACTCATGCGCCACCCCCAGATAGGCTTTGATAACTTCGTCATTGTTGCGCACCTCTTCGGGGGTGCCATCGCCAATCTTGCGGCCATAATCCATGACCACCACACGGTCGGACAGATCCATCACCACGCCCATATCGTGCTCTATCAGCACCGTGGTTGTGCCAAATTCATCATTCACATCCAGAATGAAGCGGCACATATCCTCTTTCTCTTCCACATTCATGCCCGCCATGGGTTCATCCAGCAGCAGGATGGCCGGTTCTGCCGCCAGCGCGCGCGCCAGTTCCACCCGCTTTTTCAGCCCATAGGGCAAGCGCGCCACCGGGGTTTTGCGGATATGCTGGATTTCCAGAAAATCGATGATCTTCTCCACCTGCGCGCGGTTTTCCTCTTCCTCGCGCTGGGCCTTGCCCCACCAGATTGCCTGCTGGAACAGATTGGCCTTCATATGGTGCAAGCGCCCGGTCATGATATTGTCCAGAACGCTCATGCCCTCAAACAGGGCGATATTCTGGAAGGTGCGCGCTATCCCTTGGCGCGAAATCTCATAGGGGCGCATCCGGGGGCGCTTGAAGCCCTTGTAGATCACCTCGCCCTCTTGCGGGTGGTAAAAGCCCGAAATGATATTGAGCATCGAAGATTTGCCCGCACCATTCGGCCCGATAATCGCGCGGATTTCGCCCCAGCGGATATCGAAGCTGATATCCTTGATCGCCACCACCCCGCCAAAGCGCAGGGTAATATTGCGAAGCTCCATCGCCACACCGCCAATCTTGCGGCCATCGGCGGTCATGTAGCCGTCATCTGCCTGTGTATCGCGCATCGCCTCCCCCTGCCCGCTCATTGTGCGGCCACTTGCTGCGCGCGCGCGCCATGAACGCGCGCATCGCGGATTTCCAATGTGGCTTTCAGCTTGCCCTTGCGGCCATCTTCATAGGTGACTTCGGTTTCCGTGGAGATGGTGCCCGCGCCACCATAAAGCGCGGCAATCAGATCAGAGAATTTCTCTTCCACGATGCGGCGGCGCACTTTGCGGGTGCGCGTCATCTCGCCATCATCGGCATCCAGTTCTTTATGCAGCACCAAAAAGCGGTGAATTTGGCAGCCAGACAGCATCTTGTCCTTGGCCACACTGTCATTGACCTGTTCAACATGCGCCTGAATCTGATCCAGCACGGGCTTCAGCCCTGCAAGTTCCTGATAGCTGGAATAGGCGATGTTGTTACGCTCTGCCCAAGACCCAACCGCGCCCAGATCAATATTGATGAAGGCCACACAGTTTTCGCGGCCATTGCCAAAGACCACCGCCTCTAGAATATTGGGAAAGAATTTCAGCTTGTTTTCAACGTATTTGGGGGCAAACATGCTGCCATCAGCCATTTTGCCCACATCCTTGGCCCGGTCTATGATGCGCAGATGGCCTGTGCTCTCTTCGAAAAAGCCGGCATCCCCTGTGGCCACCCAACCCTCGGCATCCTTGGTAGAGGCCGTGCTTTCGGCATTCTTGTAATAGCTCTCAAACGTGCCCGCAGAGCGGTAGAAAACCTCGCCACTCTCGGCAATGCGCACCTCTACCCCCGGTGAAGGCACGCCCACTGTATCGGATCGCACCTGTCCATCAGGCTGCTGGGTGATAAAGACGCTGGCCTCTGTCTGGCCGTAAAGCTGTTTGAGATTGATCCCCAAAGCGCGGTAGAAATCAAAAATCTCTGGCCCGATCGCCTCTCCGGCCGTATAGGCCACGCGAATACGGCGCAGGCCCAGCGTATCTTTCAACGGGCCATAGACAAGAAAATTGCCCAAGGCATATTTCAGCTTTTCGCCCAGCCCCACGGGCTTGCCATCCAGAAGCTTTGGCCCGATATCGCGCGCATGTTCCATGAAGTAATGAAACAATCGCCGTTTCAGAGGCGAGGCATCTTCCATGCGGATCATGACAGTTGTCAGCATGGTTTCGAATATGCGCGGCGGGGCGAAGTAATAGGTTGGCCCGATTTCGCGCAAATCCGTGAGCATGGTTTGCGCGGATTCGGGGCAGTTTACGCAAAACCCCGTCCAATAGGCCTGCCCGATGGCAAAGATGAAATCTCCCACCCATGCCATTGGCAGATAGGCCAGAATTTCGTCTCCGGGGCGCAGATTGTCAAATTCGGACGAATTTTTGGAGGTGACAATGATATTGCGGTTCGACAGAACCACACCCTTGGGCTTGCCTGTCGTGCCCGATGTATAAAGCATGACACAGGTATGATCGAGCGTCAGCTCGGCCATGCGCTTATCCAACTCGGCCCCCAGACGGGTTTGGGCCGCGCGGCCTTCGCGCATCACATCTTCCAGCCAATTCATATGGGTGTGATCGTATTTGCGCATTCCGCGCTTATCCAGATAGGTGATTTCCTCTATGCAGGTTACCTTTTCCTGCACTTCCAGCACCTTATCCACTTGTTCCTGATCGCCGCAGACCACAAACCGGGCGCCGCAATGATCCAGCACATAGGCCATCTCTTCGGCTGCCGCGTCCTGATACAACGGCACCGGGATCGCCCCGACCGATTGTGCGGCCACCATCGCCCAATAGAGCGCGGGCCGGTTGCGCCCGATGATGGCCACATAATCCCCGCGTTCCATGCCCAGGGCCAAAAACCCAAGCGCCATGGCCCGCACTTCGGCTTCTGTCTCGCGCCATGTCCAGCTTTGCCAGATGCCGAATTCCTTTTCCCGATAGGCAGTCTGCATGCCAAAGCGTCCGGCATTGCGGGCCAATAGCGCGGGGATTGAACAAAACGCATCCAGCTCTTGGCTGGTCTGGGCCGTGTTGATCACGGGGCCTCCTCCTCTCGGCGATAGATATGCAGGCTGGCTGGGCCGCCTGTCTTCTCCCTGTGCGCCATCTGGCGCAGTGATTCTTGCCCCAGTTTTGCGCAATCCTTACGAATTGTAACGCGCCATGATCTGGGCTTTCCGTTGGCGCGCTTGCCGTCTAACCTTGGGACAAAATCACAGATGAGACCGCGATGACCAGAACCGAGGAAACGCGCATCAAGCTGATGGGGGCCGGGCTGAACATGATTCAGCAGGCGCTTTCCATCTTTGACCGTGATTTGCGCCTGTCAGTCTGCAACCGGCGCTATCAGGAAATGTTTGAACTGCCCGATTGGCTGGTGGAACCGGGTGCAGAATTTGAAGACACCATCCGCTATCTGGTCACGCGCGGGGAATATGGGCCAGTGCAGGATACCGAAGATGCCGTGCGTATCCGGGTTGAGGCCGCGCGCGATTTCGTGCCGCATTACATGGAACGCGAGCGCGCGAATGGCCGCTGGATAAGCGTGGAAGGCGCACCCTTGCCGCAGGGCGGCTGGGTAACAGTTTATACCGATATCACCGAAGTGAAGCTGCAAGAGCGGCTGTTGCAAGCCCATTCGGCCGAATTGTCGGGCGAATTGATGGCCCATACAAAACGACTGGCGCAAACGAACCGGGCACTTGCAGCCTCCAATGCCGCGCTGGAAGAGGCCAAGCGCGAATTGACGGAAATGGAAGCGCGCACCCGCCTGACAACCGAAATGATGCCCGCCCATATTGCCCATATCGACCGCAATTTGCGCTACACCTTTTCCAACCGTCGATTATCCGCCGTCTTTCCGGGCTTGCCGCAGAATATTGTGGGGCTGCAGGCGCAACAGGCGCTGGGCGAGGTGTTTGAGAAGATCGCGCCCTTGCTGCAACGCGCGTTGGCGGGCGAAAATCTGGTGCATGAATTCACCCATGATGCCAGTGGCCGTCGCATCCGCCTGTCCCTGACCCCCGATCAGCTGGGGGACGGGCCGATAAACGGTATCTATGTGATGTCGATGGATGTGACAGAAGAAACACAGGCCCGCGCGGCCCTTGCGCAAACGCGCAAGCGCGAACTTGCCGCGCAGCTCTCCTCCGGTTTGGCGCATGATTTTGGCAATCTACTCACCATCATTCTTGGCCTGCAAGGACAACTGGCCCGCAAACCCGATCTACCGCCAGAGATTGCGCAAATCGCGCAATCCACCACTGCGGCCGCGCGCCGGGGGGGCGTGTTGCTGGAACGCATTGCCACGATTTCGGGCCACCGCGAATTGCGCCCCCAACCCACCGATCTGGCCGCGCTGCTGGATGATCTGCAACTGATGGCCCGCCCGGCCCTGCCGCCCGATGTCAGATTGGAGGTGGCCCTGGCCGAAGATCTGCCCCCCCTGATGCTGGATGCGGGCGGATTGCAAGACACGTTGCTGAACCTTATCCTGAACGCGCGCGATGCTTTGGCAGGGCCTGCCGGCGTGATCCGGCTGGATGCCCGGCGCGTGAGCACCACATGGCTGGAAATCTGTGTCTCTGACACGGGCAGCGGCTTTAGCCCGCATGCGCTGGAAAAGGGCCTTGACCCCTTCTTTACCACCAAGGGCAGCGCGGGTTCTGGCCTTGGGCTGGCGATGGTCTATGACCAGATCACGCTGTCAGGTGGCACAGTGCGGCTGGCAAACCGCGCATCTGGCGGCGCAAAGGTAACACTGCGCCTGCCACTGAAACTGGCCGATACCCCCACCGATCTCGGCGGGCGTGCCTTGGCGCTGTTGGTGGAAGATACCGACAGCATCCGCGAAAGCGTGCGCGAAATGCTGCGCGATCTTGGCCATAGCGTGATAGAGGCCGCCAGCCATGACGAGGCCTTGGGCCTGATTGATCTGCCCGGCATAGGGCTGGTTGTGTCCGATATCAATCTGGCGGGGGGCGGATCGGGGCTTGATCTGTTGCGCATCTGCCGCGCGCGCGGGCTGACCCGCCTGCATCTGATGACAGCCTTGCCGCCAAATGATCCCTTGCGGCGCGAGGCGGCGGCTGAATTCCCGATTCTGCCCAAACCCTTTGCGCTGCCCGCCCTGCGCGCCGCGCTGGAGCATGCCCAATGACCCAACCCCATATCGCCATTCTGGATGATGAACCCGAAATTCGGCAGGTTTTATCCCATGCGCTGCAAGAGGCGGGATTTCAGACAACCACCTATGCGCGCGCCACAGAGTTTGAAGCGGCGCTCAAGCGCATAACACCGGATGTTTGCCTTGTGGATCTGGGTTTGCCAGATCGTGACGGGCTGGCGCTGGTGCACCGGCTTGCGCTGGAATCGGGCGCGACGATCATCATCATCTCTGGGCGCGCGCAGGTGCAAGACCGCGTGACGGGGCTGGAACTGGGTGCCGATGATTACATCATCAAACCCTTTGATCCCGCAGAAGTGGTGGCGCGCATTCGGGCGCGGCTGCGCAAGCCCGGCACACAGCCAGAAGCGCGCAGCGCGCGCGCCAAGTTCAATGGCTGGACAGCCGAATTTGACCGCTATGTGCTGATAGATGCCAAAGGCCGGGAAATCCCCTTCAGCCATGCCGAAGGCGAGGTTTTGCGCCTGTTTCTGGACAGCCCCAAACGCCTGATTTCACGCGCGCAGATGCTGGATGCCCTTGGCGGCAGTGCAGGCGAAAGCTTTGATCGCGCCATGGATGTGCGGATATCGCGCCTGCGCACGAAACTGGACGAAGACCCGCGCAATCCGCGGCTGATAAAGACCATCTATGGCGCGGGATATATCTTTCTGGGCGATGTGATCTGGGGTTAGAGCATGTCGCGCAAAAGTGGGAACCGGTTTTGCGCAAAAAGACATGCGACCACTTTAAGTTAGAGGGGGTCGCGTGACTGCGAAGGAACGCGACACGCTCTAGGCTGTTGGCTTTGTGTTTACATAGCCGCCGCTTTTGGCCAAGATAGAGAGCCTGCCACAGCGAACGGAGCCTGCATGCGTAAATTTCTGGTCGTCCTTGATGACAGCCGCGAATGTCTGAACGCAATGCGCTTTGCGGCGCTACGCGCGGCGCAGACGGGTGGGCAGGTGCAAATCCTCTCTATCATCAGCCCCGATGAATTTCAGGGCTGGATTGGTGTGGCCGATCTGATGCGCGCCGAAGCACGCGAAAGGATAGAGGCCCATTTCGAGGTTTTCGCCAAATGGATGCGCGACCGGCAGGGCATAAACCCCGAGCTTGTGATCCGCGAGGGCGAACCGGTGGAAGAGATTCTGGCGCAAATCCAATCCGACCCCGAAATCGGCATTCTTGTTCTGGGTGCGGGCACAGAGGGCAATACGCCCGGCCCGCTGGTCACGCAGATGTCGCGCAATTCCGGCAGCTTGCCCATTCCCATTACCATCGTTCCGGGGGAATTGTCGCGCGACAGGCTGGAAGCCATTTCAAAGGGTTAACCCCTGCCACAGAGGGTTGCGGATTTGGGCCGCAGCCTTGGTGTGCGATATGAGGAAACATCTATGAAGCTTGTTCGCTTTGGGCCGCAGGGCCATGAAAAACCGGGTTGTCTGGATGATAGCGGGCAGCTTCGTGACCTGAGCGCGATAATCGCGGATTTCGGGGGCGATAGTGTATCCTGTGCCGCGCTTGACGCCCTGCGCCAGATTGATCTGAACAAAGCGCCAGTTGTCGAAGGCCAGCCCCGGCTGGGCGCGCCCCTTGCTTTTGTGCCCAATTTCTATTGCATTGGCCTGAATTACGCCCTGCATGCCGCAGAGACAGGGGCCGCCACACCGGCAGAGCCGATCCTCTTCTCCAAGGCCAGCGGCTGCCTTTCCGGGCCACAAGACCCTATCCTTCTGCCGCGCGGATCGGAAAAAACGGATTGGGAAGCAGAGCTTGGCGTGGTGATCGGAACGCGTGCCTATCGCATAACAGAGGCAGAGGCGCTGGACTATGTGGCAGGCTATTGCGCCGTCAATGACCTGTCAGAGCGGGAGTATCAGTTCAATCACGGGGGCCAATGGATCAAGGGGAAATCCTGCCCCGGCTTTGGCAAGATCGGCCCGGTGCTGGTCACAAAAGATGAAATACCGAACCCGCAAGCGCTGGGTTTGCGGCTTTGGGTGAATGACATATTGCGGCAGGATTCCACAACTGCCGATATGATTTTCCCGGTCGCACAGATCATTTCCCACATGTCGCATTATATGGAATTGCTGCCCGGCGACATTATCGCAACTGGCACACCTTCCGGCGTGGGAATGGGGCTTTCACCACCGCAATTTCTACAGGCGGGTGATCATGTGCGGCTTGCAATAGACAGTCTGGGCGCGCAGGCCTGCGCCGTGATGGCCCCATAATCCATAAGGGGCAAATGCCGGGCCATGCAGGCCCGGCATGCGGGCGTTATGCCGCGTCCGATAAAATCCGCGCAATCTCGTCTTTCAGCACCATGCGCTTGCGCCGCATCTCGGTTTCATGCACATCCGAGACAGGCTCTACCAAGGTTTCGGCGCGGTGAATGGCGCGGTTCACGTCATGATATTCCTCTGCCAGCCGGGCGAAATGGGCATTATCGAGCTTCAGCTTGTGCATCAATTCCACAGCTTGCGGAAATTCTTCGGCCAATTCATGCGGGGTGTGCGACATGGGGTTACTCCTCTTTCCATCTGCCCCTGACACTACCAGCTTTGCGCGGCAACGCTTTGATCTGGAACAAATTGCTTGCCTTATCGCGCGTCGTCACCCGCCCCGCTTTCGCCCTCGGCCTCTATCTCGTTGCGCCGCATTTCCGTGCGCTCCACGTCGCGCTCTGGCACGATTTCGGGGGGCTGGGGCGCATCTGCGCGCAGCGCTTCGGGATTGCGCAACCAGATATCACGCTGCGCAAAGGGTATCTCAATCCCCTCGGCCCGAAAGCGCTCTGTAATCTGGTGGCGCAATTCTGTGCGCACCGATAGCCCAAAGCTCACATCGCTCAGCACAAGGCGCAATTCAAATTCCAGCGCATCCGCGCCGAAATTGACGAAATGCACTTGCGGTTTGGGGTCTATTACCGCCAGCGGCTCATTCTCGCCAATCTCTTGCAAGATGCGCGCAACCTTGCGGCTGTCTGTTCCATAGGCCACCCCGACCGGGATGATAATCCGACCCAGAGAGTTGTAGCGTGTCCAGTTGGTAACCGTGCCCGAAATCAGATCGGCATTGGGGACAATCACATCTGTGCGGTCAAATGTCTCGATCACGGTAGAGCGCACAGAGATAGAACGGACTGTCCCCATCGTGCCCCCCACCTCAATCCAATCACCCTCTGCCACGGGCCGCTCTATCAGCAAGATCACGCCAGAGATGAAATTTGACACAATGTTTTGCAGGCCAAAGCCGATGCCCACAGACAATGCCCCCGCAACAATCGCAAGGCCCGACAGGTCAATCCCTGCCGTCGAAATGGCCACAAGGGCGGCAATGAATATACCGACATAGCCCGTGCCGGATTTGATCGCTTTCTGCCCGCCCTTGTCGATTTTCGTTTTGGGCAGGACAGAGCTTTCGAGCGCACCCTGGATCATCCGCGTGATCACATAGCCAATCGAAAATACGATCACGAAGCTCAGGATATTGGCAGGCGAAATGCGGGTCTCGCCAATGCGGAATCCTTCGCGCAGCATTTGCCAGAATTCCAGCAATTCCGTGGGCCTCACACCCCAGATCAGGGCGAAGACTGGCAAGGAGAATATCACCAGCGCAAAATTCACCAAAGACGGGATAAGCGGCGTATCCGTGTCTTCCTCACCGGTTTTGGTGAGAATGCCGTACACGTCTTCTTGCAATTCCATCAGGAACAGCAAACCAGCAATTACCCCCAGTGATATGATGGTCGGGAATAACAGCGCCTGCGATGCCTGCACATAGCCGATGGCCGCAAATAGCGGGGCGCCAATGCCCACCGCCATCACAACCTTGCCCAAAATCGGAACCAGCCGATCAAAGAACCGGCTTTCGCGTGCTGTATCGGTTTCATGACGGTTATGCTGGTTCAACAGCATCCCGATACGGAACAAGATAAGACCGCTCAGCGCGAGAACGGGAAATACGATAACAGCATTTGCCGCATCAGCCTGATTCTGTGGTGGCAAAAATGCGATCAGAATTGCATGAAAGGCCAGCGCCGCGCCGATAAGATTTGCCCAGAAACGCCCTTCACGGCGGCGACCCTGCGGCAGGTTCAATGCGGCAGATTTGCTATCGATAATCGGAAAAATCTGCCGCCCCGCCCAACGGGATGTGAAATAGGCAAATCCCGCCGCAGCAAGGCCAGCGGCCAATTCGCTGCCGATATTGCCAAAGAGTGATGTCAGTTCCAGCGCGAATGTCAGGGCGAAAACGGCTGTCACAGGCACGATGATTTGCGCCAATGACATAAGCCGCGCCAAAACCCGTTTGCTGCGCCGCGATCCCCCCGCATCCAGCAGGCGCGAGACGACTTTCTCTATCCATTCGCGGCCACGCCATAACACAAAGCCCGAAAACAGCAGCAAAACCAGCGAAACCGGCAGGTTAGAGCGGAATTCACGCATCCTGGCGGGGTCTTCGGTGGCCCCAATGATCTGGGTTGCGAACGTGAAGGTCGTGCCCCAAACCGCATCTGCGGCGACAACCCAGTTCACCGGGTTGACAGGCGAGGGCCAGAGCGAGAGCAATGCTTCTGCATCGCGTTCACGCAGAGTGATATCAATCTGGCGGATCAGCCCATCCGCACGCCGAAACGCTTCCTGTGCGGCGATGCCGGGGGCTTGCAGCACCGTCAGTTGCTCTGACAATTCGGCGCGGCGTTCCGATATTTCGGCGGCCTCTGTTGCGCCGTCTTCCGGGGGCGGGCCAAGTGCTGCGATTTGTTCACGCAGGCTTGCAATCCGCGATTGATCCGCATTCTGTGCCGCCAGAAACCGCGCCCGAAAATTTACCAATTCGCTGCGAAGTTCGGCCAAGGCTTCGTTGCTTGCACCGGGCCGATCCAATAGCGCTTCGGCATTTTGGGCAAAATTGCGCCATGCCTCGTAATCGGGGGCGCCATTTGCGTTTTGCGCGGCGGCCTGCTCTGAGGATTGGGCCTGCACCATGGCCGGTGCAACAGCATATGTGGCGCAGACCAGCGCCAGAAGGAGAGCTCTTATCATCTGCATGAGAAGACCTTATCAGCCTTCAGAGACATCGGGAAGGGCGCGCGCGCGACGATCCAGCCATTCCGGCACAGGCAGGGATTTGGAGCGCAGGAAATCGGGGTTGAACAGCTTGGATTGATAGCGCGTGCCATAATCGCACAGGATCGTGACAATGGTATGCCCCGGCCCCATGTGCCGCGCCATGCGCATGGCCCCCGCTACATTTATCCCGGATGACCCGCCAAGGCACAGGCCTTCTTCTGCCAGCAGATCAAACACGATTGGCAGCGCTTCTTCATCGGGGATTTGCGCGCAGAAATCCGGGGTAAACCCCTCCAGATTGGCGGTAATGCGCCCTTGTCCGATCCCTTCGGTAATAGAGCCACCCTCTGACGCCAATGTGCCCGTGGTGTAAAAGCTGTAAAGTGCAGCCCCCATCGGATCAGCCAGCCCGATTTTCACGCCTTTGGGCTGCAACACCTGTGCAACGCCTGCCAAAGTGCCCCCAGAGCCAACGGCGCAGATAAAGCCATCCACCTTGCCGCCGGTCTGCGCCCAGATTTCGGGTGCCGTGGTCTCTATATGCGCCTGACGGTTGGCGGTATTGTCAAACTGGTTTGCCCAGATTGCGCCATTGGGTTCCGTCTTGGCCAATTCCTCTGCCAGACGTCCGGAATAGCGCACATAGTTATTCGGGTTGCGGTACGGGGCCGCAGGAACCTCTACCAGTTCTGCCCCGGCCAGACGCAACATGTCCTTCTTTTCCTGACTTTGGGTTTCGGGAATCACGATAACCGTCCGAAACCCCATGGACGCGCCCACAAGCGCAAGCCCGATCCCGGTATTGCCGGCCGTGCCTTCCACAATCGTCCCGCCGGGGCGCAGCGCGCCGCGTGCCACCGCATCGCGGATGATATAAAGCGCCGCGCGGTCTTTTACAGATTGGCCGGGGTTCAGAAACTCTGCCTTGCCCAGAATTTCGCAACCTGTCGCCGCGCTGACCTTGTTCAAGCGGATAAGGGGCGTATTGCCGATGGCTTGTGACAGATTGGCGTGGATTGTCATGTTTTGCTCCGGTGTTTTTGGCCGCGCGCGCAGCCAAACGGAAATTACAGCCGTGCCAGCCCTTGCAGGCTGGCAGACGCGAAGGGATCAGAAGAGGCCGTAGCGCTTGGCCGTGCGGGCGTAAAGCCAAAGGCCAAATGTCACCGCTACCTGTCCGGCCGCAAAGAAAAGAAGGTTTACACCGGCAACGAAAGCCACGCCGCCCAAAAAGGCGATGACTGCCCAAGCGGCAACTGGCAAAGTCGCAATCAGCGTCAGCGACAGGATAAGGACGGCAGCCGAATCCCGCAGCAGCAAGAGCAACGCCCCCAAAAGCCCAAGCCAGATGGTGGCTGTCAGCGCGATTGCCGCCCATTGCGGCATGGCCGCAAACACCTCTGACAGCCCCAGCGGATCGGGCAGCGGCAAACGCGCCTGCAAGGCGTCATAGCGGGCGTAAACATACTCTACCGCATGCAGCACAAACCAGAGGGTTCCAAGAACCCCGAACACTGTCATTACCAGACTACGACGCGCTGTTGCGGGCATGATCCACTCCCCTTTTTGGTGTAGATTGCCCTGCCCCGCGCGGAGTGTCCAGCCCCGGAAAGGGCATTGGAGCGTTCAAATTCAGGGCAGAACCCGCCGGTATAAATGCCATGTCGCATGGCCCAGAACAGGCAAAACCACAAATAGGCCAAGAAACATGGGCAACATGCCCAAGAAAAGCAGCCCCGCGATCAAGGCGGCCCAAACCAGCATCGGAACCAGATTGACCAAAACCACGTTGAACGAGGTGATCATCGCGGTGATGAAATCCACTTCCCGATCAAGAAGCAACGGCAGGGAAACCACTGTCAGCCCGAACAGAACCGCCGCCATCCCCCCGCCGATCGTGCCGCCCACGATCAGCATTTTTACCCCCGGCGCGGATATCAGCATATCTGCGGTGGAACTCGTAATGGGTTGCAGCCCGAAAAACAGCGCGAATATTGTATGCGCGACAAAGACCCAGAACATGAAGGCCAGCATGATGACCATCGCCATTGATGGAATTTGCCGGTCTTTCTGGGCCAGCACGCAGCCTGCAACTGCAGCCCAACTCAGCGGCGCGCCCTGTTCCAGCCTGCGGCTTACCTCATATAGCCCGGTTGCGGCGAACGGGGCCAATAGCGGAAACCCTACGGCAATCGGGATAAACCACCAGCTTTGCCCCGATGCCAGAAAGATCGCATACAAGATCAGCCCGCCCAGAACATAGACCAGCGAAAACGCTATCCCGAACAGGGGCGCGCGGCGGAAATCCTGCGCGCCCGCCCGCAGGATGGCCCCCAGATCAGACAGCCCAATCTGTTGGGGCTGCGGTATTTCAGACGGTGGAAGATGCGCTGGCTCTGACAGATGCTCGGACATGATGTGTTCCCTCCCTTTCGGGAAAGCATATGTCTGCGACATTCTGCCGCGCAAGCGGAAACTGCGGTGCCGGTATTCGGGTTAATCGCTTGCTGTTGCCTCTGCGCGGGATTTTCCGGCCACATTCTGCGCCAGAGTTGCCGCCATAAACCCGTCCAGAGCACCGTCCAGCACCCCTTGGCTGTCTGATGTCTCATGCCCGGTGCGCAGATCCTTTACCATCTGGTAGGGGTGCAGCACATAGGATCGGATCTGATTGCCCCAGCCTGCATCGCCTTTGGCGTCATGCGCGGCCTCTATCGCCTCTGTGCGCTTGCGCAATTCCATCTCATACAGGCGCGATTTCAGGGCATTCATCGCAATTTCGCGGTTCTGATGCTGTGATTTCTGGCTGGAGGTGGTCACGATCCCGGTGGGGATATGCGTGATCCGCACGGCAGAATCGGTGGTGTTCACATGCTGCCCGCCCGCCCCGGAAGAGCGGTAAGTATCGATGCGGATATCAGAAGGGTTGATCTCTATCTCGATATTGTCATCGACAACCGGATACACCCAGACAGAGCTGAAGGAGGTATGCCGCCGGGCAGACCCATCAAAAGGCGAAATCCGCACCAAGCGGTGCACCCCGGATTCCGATTTCAGCCAGCCATAGGCATTATGACCCGAAATTTTGTAGGCGACAGAGCGAATGCCCGCTTCCTCGCCCGCACTTTCGGACATCAATTCTACGGTATAGCCCTTCTTCTCGGCCCAACGGACATACATCCGCGCCAGCATAGAGGCCCAGTCACAGCTTTCCGTGCCGCCTGCGCCTGCGTTGATTTCAAGGAAAGTATCATTGGAATCGGCCTCGCCATTTAGAAGCGCTTCCAGTTCCTTGGCGGCCGCCAGTTTGCCAAGGGCGGCAAGTTCTGCCTCTGCCTCAGCGACGATATCGCTGTCACCCTCGGCCTCGCCCATTTCGATCAAGCCGATCTGATCTTCCAGCTCCTGCTTGATCTTGCGATAGGTTTCCAGCGCATCGGCCAACAGCCTGCGATCGCGCATCAGGTCTTGCGCGCGGGCCGGATCATTCCACAAATCGGGGTTTTCCGTCATTGCGTCAAATTCTTCCAGCCGGTGCGGCGCAGTCTCGATATCCATACGCTGCCCCAAAAGGGCAAGCGATTTGCGGATCGCGTCAATTGTGTTGAGCGTCTCGGAGCGCATTCCGTATCACCTTGGTTGATGGGCTGTCAGTTGGCGCCGTGCATAGCGCGACCCTGCGCGGGGGGCAAGCATTCGCGCGGCCTGCACAGCCTGCCATCTGCAAAACCGCAGATCAATACAATCCGCCCGTGGAGACACTGCCCAAAGAGGCGGGGCCGCTAGGGGTTGTGCTTGGTTCGGGCAAGGAGCCCTGACCCTCATCTTCGCGCTGCAAGGCGTCATAGCTTTCGCCGGGCGCAAAGATGGGCAGATCAGAGCCAAGCGAAAAGCCCCCGTCAATGATTGCGGCAAGGCCAAAGATAGGCTCTATCCCTTCACGGAAAAATTCGGTTACCACATTCGCGCCTGTTGCGCTGTCTGGCAGCCTTGCGCCTGTATCGCGGTCAATCTTGATGAAATAGCCGCCCTCTGGCACACGAAAGCGCCCGCCACCGTATTTCTTCACAGCTTCCAGCATGAAATCATTAAAGACAGGGCCGCACATCGTGCCACCCCCTGCCCCGCGCCCCAAGGGGCGAGGCTGGTCAAACCCGATGTAACAGCCGGCCACGATATTGGAGGTATAGCCCACGAACCACACATCTCGCGCCTCGTTCGTGGTGCCAGTCTTGCCCGCTGTGGGCACGGGCAGGTTGACCGTGCGCGCCGCAGTCCCACGCTCGACCACGCCCTGCATCATCGAGGTCAGCTGATAGGCGGTCACCGCATCCATCACGCGGGCACGCTGAGAGGTGATCCAGGGGATGCGCCCGGCGGGCATGGCACGTTCGGCACAATCCACGCAGTTGCGCTGGTCATGGCGGTAGATCGTATTTCCCCAGCGATCCTGCACACGGTCAACCAATGTTGGTTCCACACGCTCTCCACCATTGGCGAACATCGCATAGGCGGCCACCATCCGAAACAGGGTTGTTTCCTGCGAACCAAGCGATGCCGCAAGGAATTGCTGCGCCCGGTCATAAACGCCAAAGCGTTCAGCATAGCCGCCCACCAGATCCATCCCGATCTCCTGCGCCAGCCGAACTGTCATCAGGTTGCGCGACATCTCTATGCCCCGGCGCACCGGTGTTGGCCCATAAAACTCGTTGGACGCATTGGTCGGACGCCACAGGCCCTGGGGCGTTTCAATCTCTATCGGCGCATCCACGATGATGGTGGCGGGGGTATAGCCCGAATCCAGCGCGGCGGCATAGACAAAGGGCTTATAGGCCGAACCGGGCTGGCGCTGTGCCTGTGTGGCGCGGTTGAACACCGAATGCTGATAAGAAAAGCCCCCCTGCATGGCGATCACGCGGCCCGTATTGACATCCATCGCCATGAAGCCGCCCTGCACTTCCGGGATCTGGCGCAAAGACCAGCGGATATGGCTGCCATCGCTGTCAGAGGTGACGCGGCGCACATAGACCACATCCCCCACATTCAGATTATCCGAGAGAGAGCCGCGCGCCCAGGAGATATCGGCACGCTCTACCACATGGGGAGAATGGTAATCCGCCGCCACGGCCTCTATCCCCAAGCGCGCGCGATCTGCGCTGACATCCAGCACAACAGCCGGATACCAGCGCCCGCCAAGCGTTACATCGCGCGCAAGTTCCAGTTCCGCCAAGGCGCTGCGCCATGCCTGATCATCTGCCAGCAAATCGGGTGCTATGGTCTGGCCTGTTGTGCGCAACCGCCCCAAACCGCGATCATACTCCTCTAGCGCGCGTTGCAGGGCATGGGCCGCATGCACCTGCATTTCGGGGTCTATCGTGGCGCGAATGGACAGACCACCCGCAAAAAACTCTTCTTCCCCAAAACTGCCTGACAGCTGGCGCCGCACCTCGTCTGTGAAATAATCGCGCGCGGGCATGTTGGCGCGCGGGCTTGGAAAATCCCCCGATTGCACTGTGAGAAGTGGCATGTCGCGCGCCGCGTCATGTTCGGCGCGCGAGATGAAGCCATTGCGCAACATCTCTCCCAGCACATAGTTGCGCCGCGCTGTCACGCGATCACGGTTGCGCACCGGATGGTAGTTAGAGGGGGCCTGTGGCAATGCCGCGAGAAACGCCATTTCGTGCAGATCAAGCTCATCCAGGGTTTTGTTGAAATAGGTCTGCGCGGCCGCAGTGACACCATATGAATTCTGACCCAGAAAAATCTCGTTCAGATAGAGTTCAAGGATCTGGTCTTTGCTCAGCGTGCCTTCAACGCGGGTGGCAAGGATCAATTCCTTGATCTTGCGCTCGCCCGTCCGATCCCCCGACAGCAGAAAGTTTTTCATCACCTGTTGGGTAATGGTGGATGCGCCGCGCAAATTCTCCCCGCGCGAGGCAATCGCCTCATAGGCCGCCACGGCGATGGCGCGGGCATCAAAGCCCCCATGGCTGTAGAAATTGCGGTCTTCGGCGGCGATAAAGGCGTTCTTCACCTGCTCTGGAATATCATCAATCGGGGTGAACAGACGCCGTTCCAGCGCGAATTCATCAATCAATCGCCCCTCGGCCGAATAAATGCGGCTGATGGAGGGGGGGGCGTAGCTGGCAAGCTGTTCATAGCTGGGCAAATCCTGACTGTAGAACCAGAACACCCCGCCAAGGGCCACAACGGCAAAAAACGCCGATGTAATGGCGAAGCTGAACAGCCCCCCGAAAAAAGACAGAATCGCGCGCAGCACTGGAACCCTCTTGCATAGACGCCCTAATCTATACGGGAGTTGGCGCAGAAGGTCAAAACCGCGCGGCGCAAATGATGCGCAGTCACAAGGGTTTGACGCGGCCGTTAGCGGCGGCGCAAAGGCGCTTGGGCCTGATCGCGCAAATGCCACAGTTCCAGCGCATCGGCCAGCGCCTCGGCCATGGTGTTCATCCATGCCGGATCGCGCAAATTCGCCAGATCGCGCGGGTTTGACATGAACCCCAGTTCAACCAGAACCGAAGGCATATCCACGGCACGCAGCACGGTAAAGGCGCCCGATTGGATGGGCCTGCGGTGCAGCCGCAAACCAGCCCCGGCAACCCCTTCCACCAAAGCCTCTGCAAGGGCGCGCGCACGCGGCTGCGTGTCTTGCCAGGCCACCGACATCAGAACCCGCGCAATGTCATCAGTGGCACCGCTCAAATCTACCCCCGCCAGCATATCGGCACGGTCATGGCGTTCGGCCAGATAGGCGGCGGAATCGTCACTGGCCGCATCGCCCAGCAAATACATCACCGCGCCACTTGCCATGCCTTCGGGCAAAGCATCGGCATGCAGCGACACAAACACATTCGCAGAGGCCCCGCGCGCCGCCCGAATGCGCCCATCAAGCGACACAAACTCATCCGCATCGCGCGTCATGGCCACATCGAACACCCCCCGCCGCAGCAGGATTTCGCGCAAGTGCCGCGCAAAGGCCAGAACCAGATCGGCCTCGCGCAGCCCCCCCCGTTCTGCGCCAGGGTCTATTCCGCCATGTCCGGGGTCAAGCATGACAAGGGGTTTTCGGGCAACCACAGCGGCCATGGCCCCGCGCGCCTCCGGGTGCAGCATATCCCCGACACTCTGGGCCAGAAACTGCGTTTCATCCCACGCAGCAGCCTCGAACTCTTCCAGCGCGACACGGCGCAGGCGCAGCGCTATCACCGCCTGGCCAGTGTCAGCCTGTACGCGCTGTTCCGAACTCGAAACCACAAAAGGCCCACCCAGATCCAGAACCAGCCGCGCCCAGCCATCGGGCAAATGCCCCACCCGCAAGCCCGCAAGCCCCTGCGCCTCCGCAAGGGCCTGCAAATCTGTTTCCCCCCAGGCAACTGTATTCAAATCCATCACCAGACGCGGCGGCGCGCCAATCAGGCGCAAGCGAAACGGCACAGGCTGGCTTAACGACAGATCGAAAGCGACAGCCTCGCGCGTGACAGAAAACGCCGTGCCCTGCTCCAGCACATGCGCCTGCCCGCCCATGCCCCGCGCAGCGTTTGCCGATTGCGCCACAGCCGCAGCCACAGGCAAGAGCAGCCAAAGCGCCAGAATGGCGCAGATCAACCGGATTTGCCCTGCCAGTGTCACTCAGCACCCCTGCCTGTTCACCCTCTGCCGCGCAGCAATACACTTGCTTTGGCGTGCAGGGAACCATTCTGACCATACCGGAGTATGATAAAAGCGATCACATCCGCGAAACCCGCAATTTGCCGCAGCCGAAAGGGTTGATTCCCGGCCTTGCACAAGCTTTAACAGGCGCGAAAAAGAGACGTGCCAAATTCGGCCCGAACGCGACAGGCCAAATTCGGCCCGAATGTGACAGGCCGAAACAACGAGGAGCCTGAGATGACACTTCCCCTGACCGACACTGCCCTGATCGGATCGTGCCTGGCGGCTTCAGCGCTGGGGCTTTTGGTGCTGACATCGGGCGGTGGAAGCGGCACAGCCACAAGCCCGGAAGCTCAATTCACCGCAGAGCAGACAGAAACTGTTGGCACAGCGCCCGATATTCTGGCCGATCTGGGCGCGACCCCTGTGGCGGGCGTGCAGGCGGTGGATGCTGAATTCGGCGCGCAAGTGCGGGCCTATTTGCTGCAAAACCCCGAAGTGATTTTCGAGGCCGTGGCCGCCTATGAGCAACGCACCGCCGAAGCGCAAGTGGATATGGATCGCGCCATTCTGGCGGCCAATGCGGATGCGCTGTTCAATGATGGCCATTCCTGGGTGGGTGGCAACCCGCAAGGCGATATCACCTTGGTAGAGTTCATCGACTACCGTTGCGGCTTTTGCAAACGCGCGCATGATGAAGTGGCCGCGCTTTTGGAAGGAGATGGCGGTATCAGATTGATCTTGAAAGAATTCCCAATTCTTGGGCCAGAATCCGAACTGGCGTCGCGCTTTGCTGTGGCCAGCCTGCGCCTTGGGGGGGATGATGTCTATGCGGTATTGCAAGACCGGCTGATGCGCCATGATGATGCGATCACGCTGGAGTTTCTGGAAGAACTGGCCGGGGATCAGGGCCTTGATTTTGCCGCTGTGGCCGCCGAAATGGAGAGCGATGCTGTCAGCGATATCCTGATGGAAAACCGGGCGCTGGCCCAACGCCTGCAAATTTCGGGAACCCCCACCTTTGTTATGGAAACCGAAATGATCCGTGGCTTTGTGCCTGCCGATGCGTTGATTGATATTGCCGAAAGCCTGCGCGACTGAGCGGCGCAACCAAAACGTGGCCCCGCGTCATGGCGACGGATGCGGGGCAATCATGCGTGACATGGCGCTTGGCAAAGGGTCTTGCCCAACCGATAGCCGCAAGCGCCTTTGCGCTTGACCCAAGGCCGTATTCCGACACCCTAGCCCGGCAGAACAAGCAGGAACCTTTTGGATGACAGGCAAGACGCCCCCTTTCGCAGCCTTTGAATGGATGATCGCGTGGCGATACCTGCGCGCGCGCCGGGCCGAAGGTGGCGTAAGCGCCATGACGGTGATCTCTTTTCTGGGGATCATGCTGGCCGTCTTTGCCCTGATCGCTACACTGTCCGTGCGCTCTGGCTTTCGGGCAGAGTTTGTGGATACGATTTTGGGCGCGAATGCCCATGTCACCGTCTATTCCAGTGTCCATGTGGATGAGGCCGGGCGCACAAGCCGGGTGATAGATGATTACGCCGATATGGCCGAACGCCTGTCTGCCGTGCCCGGCGTAACACGGGTTGCGCCGCTTGTTCGCGGGCAGGTTATGGCCTCTGCGCATGGGCGCAACACTGGCGCCGAAGTCTTTGGCATAAGCGCGGAAAATTTGCTGACAATCCCCCGCGTGGCCGATCCAGAGCAAGCTTTGGGCGATATAACCCGATTTGAAAACGGGATTGCCATTGGGTCTGGCATTGCACGCGAATTGGGTGTGGGCGTTGGAGAGTCCATCCGCCTGATCTCTCCTGACGGGGTGCGCACCGCCTTTGGCACCAGCCCGCGCATTTCGGCCTATGAGGTGGTCTATATCTTCACCGCCGGGCGGTATGATATTGATCGCACACGGATATACATGCCGTTTGCAGAGGCGCAAATCTATTTCAACCGCGATGGCGTTGCCGATGAAATGGAGGTGATGGTCGCCAATCCCGACCAGATTGATGGGATGCAACTGGATTTGCTGCGCGCAGGTGGCGAGCGCGCGATGCTCTGGACATGGCGCGACTCGGCCGGGGCGTTTTTGCGCGCGCTGGAGGTGGAGGACAATGTGATGTTCATCATCCTGTCGATCCTTGTGCTGATCGCCGCGATGAACATCACCAGTGGCCTTATCATGTTGGTGAAAAACAAAGGGCGCGATATCGGGATTTTGCGCACAATGGGGCTAAGCGAGGCATCGGTTCTGCGGGTGTTTTTCATTTGCGGGGCCAGCGTGGGCGTGCTTGGCACGGCGGCGGGCGTGGTGCTGGGCTGCCTGTTTGCAATCTATATCGATCCGGTTTTCAGCTTTGTGAACTATGTCTCTGGCGGCGGGGTCTGGGATCCCTCTATCCGGGGCATTTACGAATTGCCCGCGCAATTGCGGCTGGCGGATGTGCTCAAAGCGGTGGGCCTATCCTTGGCATTGTCGTTCATTGTCACAATCTTTCCGGCCCGCCGCGCGGCGCGCATGAACCCGGTAGAGGCGCTGCGCTATGAATGACACGGCCCTTGTTCTGGATGGCATCCATAAAACCTACAATGCGGGCAAGCCGAATGAAGTTCGGGTTCTGCGTGACGCCTCTCTCAGTATCGCGCGCGGCGAAGTTGTGGCGCTTGTCGCCCCGTCTGGCGCAGGGAAATCAACCCTTTTGCATATCGCGGGCCTGCTGGATACACCTGATCGCGGCTCAGTGCTGGTAGATGGGGTGGATATGACGCGAATGGGCGACCGCGCGCGCACGGCGGCCCGGCGCGGGCAGATTGGCTTTGTCTATCAGTTTCACCATCTTTTGCCCGAATTCAGCGCCCTGGAAAACATTGTGCTGCCGCAACTGGCAAATGCAGTGCCAGCCCGTCAGGCCGAGACACGCGCGCGCGATCTGTTGGAACGCGTTGGCGTGGGCGCGCGCGCCGATCACCGCCCCGCCGCGCTGTCAGGGGGCGAACAGCAGCGCGTGGCCTTTTGCCGGGCCTTGGCCAATGCACCAAGCCTGCTTCTGGCAGACGAGCCAACGGGCAACCTTGATCCCAACACCTCGGATCAGGTGTTTGCCGCGCTGATGGCCTTGGTGCGCGAAACGGGGCTTTCGGCGCTGATTGCCACCCATAACCTGGATCTTGCACGGCGTATGGACAGGGTCGTGCGCATGCAGGACGGGCAGATCAAGGCAGATTAGGGCCGCCCCCTACCCTTGCAAATGCCGCAAGCCCTGGGTCACATCCGTGCGCAAGGCCAGACGCAAGGCGGCATCATCGCCTGCGCGCAGAGCCTCTAGAATAAGCCGATGATGCGGGGGCGCCGTCGTGCGGCGCAACCGCGTATAAAGCGCGCGCATGGTCGGGCCAAGCTGCAGCCAGACCGTTTCCAACAGCCCCAGCATGGCCGGGCTTTGGGCGCGCAGATAAAGCGTGCGATGAAATTCCAGATTGGTGCGGATATATTCCACCGGGTCTTGGCGGTGGATGGCGCGGGCATTGGCCTCGTTTATACTCTCCATCCGGTCGATCAAGGCCAGATGCGCGCGGCGCAAGGCGCGGCTGGCAAGTTCCGGTTCCAGAAGCGCGCGAATCTGGGCAAGTTCTTCTATGCGGTCATTGCTCAGCTCTGGCGTGGTCACGCGGCCAGAGGCTGAGAGCGTCAGCGCCCCTTCCGCTGTCAAGCGGCGCAGCGCCTCTCGCGCGGGGGTCATGGACACCCCATATTGCCGGCCTATCCCGCGCAATGTCAGGGCCTGTCCGGGAAATATCTCTCCATGCATCACCATTTGGCGCAAGCCGCGATAAACCCGGTCATGCGCGGGGGGATCGGGCAATATGGCTTGGCGGGTTACAGGCTCGTTCATCTGCAAACTGTGATCACAAATCACATGCGGGGTCAATTCCCGCTGTCATTTGCGACCAAAGTTCATGCGACCAAAGCCTTTCTTCCCCATCGCGCGCAATTGGCTTAGTCTATGCTTGAGCAAAGATAAGGGAGGCCCAGCCATGCAGATGTCCGATGAATGCCAGATTGCAGCCCCGCGCCCCGTGGTCTGGGCCGCCTTGTTTGATCCGGAGGTGCTGAAAGCCTGCGTGCCCGGCTGCCAAGAGCTGTCAGGCTCTGCCGCTGAAGGGTATGAGGCGACGGTGGTGCAAAAAGTGGGGCCAGTGAAAGCGACCTTCAAAGGCACTGTCACCATGAGTGATGTGGTAGAGGGCGAAAGCTGCACCCTGTCGGGTGAAGGCAAAGGCGGCGCTGCGGGCTTTGCCAAGGGCGACGCGCGGGTGCAGCTGTCAGATGGGCCGGATGGCAGCACTTTGCTGCGCTATGAGGTGGATGCCAAAGTGGGCGGCAAGCTGGCGCAGCTTGGCAGCCGCATTGTAGATGGCTTCGCCCGGCGCATGGCAGGAGAGTTTTTTACCCGCTTTCAGGCGGAAATCGAAGGCCCCGCAGAGGCAGAAACCGCCGCAGCAGCAGAGGCCAGCACCGATGACCAGCCTACGCCAGAGAAAAAAGGCTGGTTCAAGCGCGTTCTGGGCTAAGGGGCATGCGCTGAAGGCTTGTGCCAGCCCTGCGTTTTCGGTAAAGTTTTTTTACCAATTCGGAGGGGGAGCCTGAATGCCCGTCATCACAAATATCGAAGACCTGCGCCGGATATACGAGCGGCGCACCCCGCGCATGTTCTACGATTACGCGGAATCAGGCAGTTGGAGCGAACAGACTTTTCGCGAGAACAGCTCTGATTTCCAGCATATCCGCCTGAAACAGCGTGTGGCAGTTGATATGTCAGGGCGCAGCACCCGCGCGCAGATGCTGGGGCAAGACGTGGCCATGCCTGTGGCCTTGGCCCCTGTGGGGCTGACAGGCATGCAATCGGCCGATGGTGAAATCAAAGCCGCCCGCGCGGCAGAGAAATTTGGCGTGCCCTTCACCCTCTCCACCATGTCGATCTGTTCGATAGAGGATGTGGCGGCCCATACCAAGGCGCCATTCTGGTTTCAGGTCTATACGCTGAAAGATGATGATTTCATGCGCCGCCTGTTTGACCGCGCGCATGCGGCAAACTGCTCTGCCATTGTCATAACCGTGGATTTGCAGGTTCTGGGCCAACGCCACAAAGATTTGAAAAATGGCCTGTCGGCCCCGCCCAAACTGACCGCCAAATCCATCGCCAATATGATGACAAAAATCCCCTGGGGGTTGGAGATGCTGGGCACGAAGCGGCGCTTCTTTGGCAATATCGTGGGCCATGCAAAGGGCGTCAGTGATCCCTCGTCGCTCAGCACCTGGACGGCCGAAGCCTTTGACCCCGCGCTGAACTGGGATCGCATTGCCCAATTCAAGGAATGGTGGGGCGGCAAGATAATCGTGAAGGGCATTATGGAGGCCGAAGATGCCCGCCGCGCGGCTGATATAGGCGCTGATGCGATTGTTGTGTCAAACCATGGGGGGCGGCAGTTGGATGGGGCTGTCAGTTCTATCCGCATGTTGCCCTCTATTGTGGATGCCGTGGGCAAGGATGTGGAAATCCATCTCGATAGTGGCATACGGTCGGGGCAAGATGTGCTCAAGGCGCTGGCCCTTGGCGCGAAGGGCACATATATCGGGCGCGCCTTTACCTATGGGTTGGGGGCGATGGGGCAAGCGGGCGTCACCAAGGCGCTGGAGATTATCCATAAAGAGTTGGATATCACCATGGCGCTTTGCGGCCAGACCAATGTGGCCGATCTTGGGCCGCATAACTTGTATGTCCCCCAAGGCTTTGGCGACCCGACGATAAACCTGTAACCTGATCTGCCTTGCGGGCCGGCACAACACTGGCCCGCCGCCCTGCCCCATTTGCCTGTCAAAAGGTGGAAACCACTTGATCACAGGCCCGGATCAGGCGATCAAGCCATCTCTGGAATAAATGATCACACCCACCCCGGCCTTGGCCGCGAAGGCCGGGTTATGGCAGGCAAAGCGGAAAAGGCATGAACGCGACCCCAGACAGCTTTCTCAAGCCAGGCATCCGGCCAGACCCGGTGCCACAGGCGCTGCCCTTCATTCCGCGCATCCTGTGGCAAACAACGCGCGACCGCACACAGATCCGGCCAGAACTGGCTGGCTGCATCGCCAGGCTGAAAGCAACCAATCCCGGCTGGGAACATCGGCTTTTTGATGATGCGCGCCAGCTTGAATTTCTGCAATCCGTCTGCTCGGATCGTTTTTTGCGCGCCTATGCCCGCATTCAGCCCCGCTATGGGGCCGCGCGTGCGGATTTGTTTCGCTATGTGGCCGTCTATCTGCATGGTGGCGCCTATCTGGATCTGAAAAGCGGCACGACACGCCCGCTGGATGAAATCCTGCGCCCCGATGATCGCTTTATCCTGTCGCAATGGGATAACGGGCCAGACGGCATGTTTCCCGGCGTGGGCACGCGCAAGACATTGCGCGATATTCCGGGCGGCGAATATGAGCAATGGTTTGTCATCGCAGAGCCCGGCCACCCCTTTCTTGCAGCTGTGCTGGAACAGGTGCTGGAGAATGTGGAGCGCTACACCCCCTTCCGCTTTGGCCATGGCGGCAAGGGTGTGCTGGAGGTGATGGGGCCAAACGCCTATACGCGCGCCATCCACGCCCTGCGCGAAGACCACCCCCACCGCAAGATCTGTGCATGGGTAGAGGGGCTGCGCTATACCATGTTCGATGATCTCAAAGCGCATCAGGGGCTTGATTCGGGCCATTACATGCACTCCATGTTGCCCCCGCTGACAGATGCAGGGCTTGGCGGGTTTGCGCGATGGCGCTACCGGGTGCTGGAGGCAACCTATAAACCCTTCAGCCTGCTGCGCGCCTGGAATTACCGCCGCCTCTCTCGCCGCTGGGCGCGCAAGGCTCTGATTGCAAAACAAGATTGAAACTGGAAGATACATGACCAACAGCCAGCATGATATCCAGCCGCCCGATACGAAACACCCTGATTTCTGGCCCGTTTTCGTTATTTCCCTGCCCGACGCCACAGAACGCCGCGCCAGTATTACGGCGCAGCTTTCGGCACTGTCCATTCCCTTTGAATTTATGGATGCGATTGACGGGCGAAAAAAGCTGCCTGCAGAATACGAGCATTTGATAGATCGCGAGGGCACCAAGACCAATTTCACACGGGCCATGTCAGATGGAGAGTATGCCTGCGCGCTCTCTCATATGTCGGTTTATCAGCGGATCATTGAAGAAGGGCTGCCCGGCGCGATTGTGTTGGAAGATGATGCCATAATCGCGCCTGAATTCGCGCGGTTTCGCCTAGAGAAATGCTACACAGGCGGCGCGCTGATCCAACTGGATCATACGGGCGGGCTTATCTGGCGGAAAGACGGGTATATTGATTTGGGTGCGGGGTTCAAGGCCGGGGTTGCAGCACAAATAACGCATCCGATTACGGGCTACACCCTGAACCACGATGCCGCCGTTTTTCTTTGCAAGAATGGCTTGCCAATAACGCGGCCAGCGGATTGGCCCTGCGATGTGACACAGATTCCAAAACTGCTGGCTGTTCCGCGCTTGATGCACCAGCCACCACTTGAAAAAACGCCCTCTTTTCTTGAAAGCGGTAGGCAGCAAGTGAACCAGAAAAACCCTGTAAACAGATTTCAACGGTTTTTTCAGGTATCTTATTGGAAGCGCAAAGCGCGCAGGCCATGGACAATACGCGTTTCCTGATAGCGGCAGCGCTGCATAACGTGACCCCCCGAAAATTCAGGCATCAGGCGGGGTTTGCCAGCCACCACGCGCGAAACGCATCTTCGGGGAAATCACCCGGCAGAAAAGATTGTGCTGCCGGCGCCCTGCGAATCTGGATTTCATCGCGCACAAAGCTTTTCCAGACATAAAGCTGAATGCGGCGCTTGAAATAGGGCACGCCGAACAACCAGCAGGTTGTCGCAGCCAGAGGGCTGAGTTCCGTGCGCAAAATTCTTGCGCCGGGTAATGCTTTGCGAAAGAGAAGCGTGCCAAGAGCAACCTGCTCATTCGACCATAGCCCATTTGGCAGCCATTCCGTTTCAACCATGAAGCGGAAACGCGCGTCCAATTCCTCAATGAACGCGCGCGCGATGAACAAATCACCTGCCATCATTAGCGCCCTTGCACCATTTACAGAAACCTTTGGAATTTTCCCAAGGCGCTGGCGCTGCGAAAAATAATAGGTGGTATTCAGCAGCATACTTGCCCCACCCACATCTTTTGGCGTGCGGATGATTTTGGCATCTGTCAGATCGGGCAGAAAACGGCACAGGCCCGCATCCAGCCACATCAGATAATCTGAATCAACCAGCTTTGACGCACGCCGCATCAGATCAATTTTTGACATGACCATCATGCCATAATCGCTGAGCTGATAGGAAATATCCTTGCGGTTAATCGTGCGGCTGGTGGCCAGAATCTCCTCTACCCGCGCGCGATGGGCAAACATTGCCAGATCATCCTTGGCAATAGATATGATCTGATCACCCGGCTTTAGCGCTATTTCGGAAGCGTCTATATCTGGATCAAGAAATACAATAAACTTTAGTGGCACTTGCAGCGTTTTATTCAGCCAAGCGATATATGTTCCCATATCGCGGCCATCAACACCCGCTCTGCCAATGTTGTAAAGTGCGGTAACAGCAACAATATTCATATAGATTTGGCCTTGCTGCGAAACCGGCTGCCATAAAAACATGCTCTGCCGCCACAATGCGCCGCGCGCGGCGAAAAGAGCATTTTCTCAACAAACTTGCCTTACCGCGCAGGTAAAAAGCCGTTGTAATACCGCCATAAATTGAAGCGGCGTTAGTATGGTGGAGCCAAGCGGGATCGAACCGCTGACCTCTTGAATGCCATTCAAGCGCTCTCCCAACTGAGCTATGGCCCCACTTTGCCGCGTCATTTCTTCTGCGTTGCTGCCTATTACGAAAGCCCGCAGGGCAGTGCAACAGAAAAAATGCGCGGCGTGACGAAATGATGATCAGTCGTCGTCATCCGATGCCACATCGGCCAGATCATCCAGCGCGACAGTGTCATCATCATCATCTTCCAGCAGATCATCATCTACTTCGACACCTGCTTCGTCATCGACCAACAGATCATCATCATCAACATCCTTTACGGATGCTGCTTTGGCTTTGGCCAGCGCTGCCGCTGCATCGCCCCGGCGATCATTCGTTTCAATGACCACAACCTGCCCTGTATAGGGGCTGATGATCGGGGTCTTGTTCAGATCATAAAACCGTTTACCGGTTTCCGGGCAGACGCGCTTTACGCCCCATTCTGGATTGGACATCGAAATTTCCTTTGTTCGCGTGCCTTCCTTCAAGCCCTGTGCCGTGCCATAACTCTGACAGGCTGTAAAGACCTCTGCGCCGCGTAGCTGGGCGCGAGGGGCGTTTTCCGGGCTGAAAGGGCTGTATATGTTGGGCAACACGGGTGCAGATGTGCAAATCAGGGATGGTGCCGCGCATTTGCAGGGGCTGCCGGATGTTCCGGTCGCGCTGCGCCGTTCGGCACAGGCACGCAGGCTGAATTTGCGTGTTTCGGGGCTGGATGGGCGCGTCAGCTTGACCATGCCCACCAGCCTGCCACTCTCCGAGGCGCTGGCCTTTTTGCACGAAAAGGAAAGCTGGCTGCGGGCGGCGGTTGGGCGGGTGGCCGGGCCAAGGCCCGTTATGCCGGGCGCGGAAATCCTGTTGCGGGGGCTGCGCGTGCGAATCACGGAACGCAAGCATCTGCCGCGCGTGACAGAGGCCCCGGATATGCTGCTGGTGCCCCCTGATCCACATGGCAGCCGCACCGGGCTGCGTGTGGCTGCTTATCTGAAAACCGCCGCGCAAGCCGCACTTCTGCCCGCAAGCGAGGGCTATGCCAAACAGATTGGCCGCCGTTTCAGCGCCATCAGCTTGCGCGATACACGCTCGCGCTGGGGGTCTTGCACGGCGCAGGGAAGGCTGATGTATTCATGGCGGCTGATCATGGCCCCGCCAAATGTGCTGGACTATGTGGCCGCACATGAAGTCGCGCATCTGGTGCATATGGATCATTCGCCCGCCTTTTGGGCCTGCGTGCGGGGTATGATGCCCGATTACGCCCATCACCGGGCCTGGCTGCGCGCCCATGGCGCAGAGCTGCACAGCTACAGTTTCAGCGCACGGCCTTTGGCGGAAAACGGATAACGCTCCAACAGATCATATTGCGCGCCATCCGCGCGCAAATGCGACCGATACAGCGCAAGTTCCGACACCTCGAAACTGTCTGTCTGAAACCCCGCATCGCGCACCACAGCCGCTTCCAGTTCGGGTTGGTTGAACTGGCCGGGGGCAAGATAGGCAAGGGTCACATGGGGCACAAAGCGGCGGGCCTCTGGCGCAAAGCCTGCGGCGCGCGCAAGGCGAACAAGCTTTTCCTGCAAAGCCGTCAATTCTGGTGTGGGGGTGACAAGGGCATGGAGATTATGCGCCTTGGCTTTGCCAAATAGGCCAAGCCCGGCAAGACGCAATGTCAGAGGCGCAAGCTGCAAGCGTGACAGCGCCAAATCCAGCTCCTCCAGTTGCGCAGGCTGCGCCTCTCCCAAGAATACCAGCGTGATATGGAAATTCTCTGGCGGCTGCTTGCGCTTGACCGGCAAAAGGAATTGTTGCAACACAAGCTGGCTGCGAATGGCAGTGGGCAGATCTAGCGCCAGAAAAACCCGCATGATCCGGCCCTTATGCTGGCGCGAAGGTTGCGGCAACCTCATACATCACAGGCTCAAACCGCGCGCATATCGCGCCAATTGCGCGGTTGCGTTCGCGCATTGCCGGGCTGCGCAGCATGGCCTGAAAATCTCCGCGCGCGCGCCATTGCGAATAGGTGGCAATACGCGTCTGGGCGTCATTGACATGAATGGCCACGCCCTGAAATCCGGGCTGGTGGCGGATGACTGTCTCATAAGCCTCTTGCAGCGCTTCCAGCACATCGGCACAGGTGCCCGGCGTCATCTCGAAGGTGGTGATCACTGTCTGGCCATCATGAGTGGTTGCGATCTGCATCTTTCCCCTCCTTGCAATCATGCCCCATGGTGGGGCAAGGGGCGCGAAAGATCAATGATCGAGCATCGCCATAAGCCGCGCCTTCTCGCCCCTGTCCTGCGGATCAGAAATGGCGGCGGCCAAAGCCTCTAGCGAGGCGATGGAATGGGCCGCGCGAAACGCATCCACATGGGGCAGCATCGCACGGATACCGCGCGCACGGGGCGCGAAATCATCCCAGCGCAAAAGCGGGTTCAGCCAGATCAGGCGGCGGGCAGAAAGATGCAAGCGCTCCATCTCTCGTGCCAGCGCGGCGGGATCATCCCTGTCCAGCCCGTCAGAGATGAGCAAGACAACGGCCCCCTGCCCCAGCACCCGGCGCGACCAGTCCAGATTGAAACTGCGCAAACACGCCCCGATCCGCGTGCCCCCCTCCCAATCCTGCGCCTCGCGCCCCGCCGCTGCCAGTGCGGCATCCACATCGCGGGTGCGCAAATGGCGGGTGATATTCGTAAGCCGTGTGCCAAAGGTGAACGCATGCACCTGCGCCCACCCCTGCCCCTGCCGATTGGCCACAGCATGCACGAAATGCAAAACCATGCGCGAATATTGCGACATGGAGCCGGAGATATCGCATAAAACCACCAGCGCGGGCCAGCGTTGGCCAGGGCGGCGATGGTGCAGCGCCGTAACCTCGCCCCCCTGCCGCAGAGAGGCGCGCAATGTGCGCTGCCAATCGGGCCTGCGCCCCTGTGGGTCGGCTTTCAGGCGGCGCGTGGCCAGGGGTTTGACAGGCAGCGCCAGCCGCGCCAGCATGCGCCGGGCAGCGGCGGCTTCCTCGGTGGACATCTGTTCGAAATCAAGACTGCGCAACCGCTCTGCGCTTGCAGCGGTGTTGGAGGCGTCGATCTCGATTTCAGTATTCTCGCTCTCGCGGCTGTCTTCTGGGCGCTCTGGCGCCATCGCACCATCTGTCAGCGCTTCCGCCGCGCGCTTTGCCGCCGCTTCGGCCGCCTTTTCTTCGGCCACATTGCGCATTGCAGGCAGCATCAGCGACATCATATGTTCCAGATAGCGTGGATCGCGCCAATACAGCCGGAAGATCTGTATGCGCGCGATGTCGTCTTGATATTTCAGGATTGCGCCAAGCGTGTCAGAGATGACTTCGGGGGAGAGTGTTATCACATCCAGCGCGAGCAGGCATTTTGCCCAGTCGATGGTCTCAGCCACGCCGGGCTTTTTGAACAGGTCTTCGGTGCGCAAGCGCTGCACAAAGGCCACCACCTCGCGCGAGAGGGTTTCGCTGGCATCGGGCACGCGGGCCGCGAGGATGGCGCGTTCATGCGCAAAATCGGGGTAATCGACCCAATGATACAGGCAGCGTCGTTTGAGGGCGTCATGCACCTCTCGCGTGCGGTTGGAGGTGAGAATGACAATCGGCGGCATTTCCGCGGCAATTGTGCCAAGTTCCGGGATCGTGACCTGAAAATCGGACAGGGCTTCGAGCAGGAAGGCCTCGAACGGCTCGTCCGTGCGGTCGATTTCATCTATCAAAAGCACAGGCGCGCCGCCGGGCTGTGGGCGCATGGCCTGCAACAGCGGGCGTTCCGGCCTCTGCCGCGCGCAGGGCGATCATTTGCGCTGCGAAGTTCCACTCATAAACCGCAGAGGAGGCATCAAGCCCTTCATAGCATTGCAGCCGGATGAGGCGGCGCCCAAGCGCTGTGGCGATGGCTTTGGCGATCTCTGTCTTGCCGGTGCCGGGCGCGCCTTCGAGGAAGATGGGGCGTTTGAGGGTGAGGGCGAGAAAGACCACTGTCGCCAGCGCGCGATCGGCCAGATAGGACTGGCTGGAAAGCGCCGCCTGCACATCATCAATGCTTGTCATCTGTTCCGTCATGCCCTGCCCCTTTGAGCCCCTGATGGCAGGCTGGCGCGTGGGGGCTGCGAGGTCAAGCAAGCAATCACGCTTTGCGACCATTGGACAAGGCCCAAGCCCATCTGGGGCCTGACCCATATGTGACCGAAGGCCGCGCCTTTTGGCCCCGCTATCCCTTTGCGATGGCGGCATTTTGCAGTAAAAACCCAGCATGATAGTAGAACTCGGACATTTCGCCCTGATTCTGGCCTTTGCCGTGGCATTGGCCCAAACCGTAATCCCGCTGGTTGGCGCGCATAAAGGCTGGCGCGACTGGATGGTGGTGGCCAATCCCATGGCCACTGTCCAATTTATGCTGTTGGCCTTCAGCTATGCAGCGCTGGTGGGCCTATTACGAGCTTGGCTGGGGCGGTTTCTGGTTCTGGGACCCGGTTGAGAACGCGAGCTTCATGCCTTGGCTTATTGCCGCAGCGCTCCTTCATTCGGCCATTGTCGTGGAAAAGCGCGAAAGCCTGAAAAGCTGGACCATCCTCTTGGCCATCCTTGGCTTTGGCTTCTCGCTGATGGGCACATTCATCGTGCGCTCTGGCCTGCTGACATCTGTGCATGCTTTTGCGATGGACCCGGAACGCGGTGTTTTCATCCTGATGATTCTGGCGGCTTTCATGGGCGGTGCGCTGACGCTGTTTGCATTCCGCGCCCCGGTGCTGGAAGCAAAAGGCGTGTTTGCGACAGTCAGTCGCGAATCGGCCCTGGTGATCAATAACGTGCTGCTGGCGGTTTCCAGCTTTGTGATCTTCATTGGCACCATGTGGCCGCTGATCGCAGAGATGCTGTTTGACCGCGTGCTCTCTGTCGGGCCGCCGTTTTTCAACATGGCGTTCACGCCGTTTATGGTTGCTTTGGCCATGGTCTTGCCAATTGGGGCGATGCTGCCGTGGAAACGGGGTAATCTGGCACGCGCAATGCGCCCGCTTTGGGGGCTTGCGGCCTTCTCTGTCGCGATGGGGGCAGTTACCTGGGCCTTGCAGACCGGAAATTCCCCGCTTGTCCCGATTGGTTTGGCATTGGGGATATGGGTGGTGCTTGGTTCGGTTCTGGATATCTGGACACGCACAGGGCGCGGCACCTTTGGCCACCGCTTTGCCCGGTTGGGCCGGCTGCCACGCGCAGATTGGGGCAAGACGACAGCGCATATCGGGCTGGGGATATCGGTCTTCGCCGTAGCCGCCCTTGTTGGCTGGGAATCGGAAGATATCCGCGTTGTCCAGATTGGCGAGAGCTTTGACAAAGGCGGCTATACGCTGACACTGACAGCGGTAGATCGCGTGCAAGGGCCTAATTTCGTCTCGACCATGGGGACGCTGGAAGCTTGGCGCGATGGCCGCCTGGTGACGATCTTGCAGCCAGAGAAGCGGTTTTACCCCATAGCGGGGATGCCCACAACAGAAGCGGCGATTGACTACAGCATCACGCGCGATCTGTATATCACGCTGGGGGATCCGCAAGATAATGGCGGCTGGGCGATCCGAACCTATATCAAGCCCTTTGCGAATTGGTTGTGGTTTGGCTGCTTCCTGATGGCCTTGGGCGGGATTTTCAGCCTGAGTGACCGGCGCTTCCGTGTCGCAGCCGGGGCCGAACGCAACCCCCGCAACGCGGTTCCGGCAGAATGAAGGGGCTTGCGCTATTGGTGCTGGCCCTGGCCATGGGGTTTGCAAGCCCGGTCGTGGCAGTGCAACCCGATGAGATATTGGAAGATCCTGCCCTGGAATCGCGTGCGCGCGACATCTCTGGCGGGTTGCGCTGCCTTGTGTGCCGTAACGAATCCATAGACGAATCCAACGCTGATCTGGCGCGCGACATGCGGCTTTTGGTGCGTGAGCGATTGGTAGAGGGTGACAGCAACGCGCAGGTTGTTGCCTTTATCGTAGAGCGTTACGGCGAATATGTTCTTCTGCGCCCCACCACCGAGGGCGCAAATATGATCCTTTGGGTGGCGGCGCCGGTTTTGTTTCTGATTGCCGTATTGTCAGCGGGGCTATACCTGCGCCAGCGTGGCGCAGCGCCAGACCCGACCACAAAGGGCCTGAGCGCAGAAGACCAAAAGCGCTTGCAGGAAATTCTCAAAGAGTAACTGCATCTCTGCTCTTTCCCTATGCTGCGCGATTGCTATGATCGCGCAGACAAAACCGGAGGGCAGATGGATTATCAGACATTGCGTGTAAAGAGTGATGCTGGGGTTTGCGTCATAACACTGAACCGCCCGGAAGTGATGAACGCGCTTTCCAAGCAGATGCGGGCAGAGTTGACGCATGCGCTAAAATTTATCCCCAATGGCGCGCGGGTTCTGGTGCTGACAGGTGAAGGACGCGCTTTTTGTTCTGGTCAGGATCTGGGCAGCGGTGGCAATGCCACCCAGATAGATCTGGAACGCACCCTGCGGGAAGAATACGAACCCATGCTGCGCGCAATTTATGACGCGCCCGTCCCGGTTATCGCAGCGGTTAATGGTGTAGCGGCGGGGGCGGGTGCAAATCTGGCACTTGCGGCAGATGTTGTGATCGCAGCGGAATCGGCCAGTTTTGTTCAGGCTTTCAGCCGGATTGGCCTGATCCCGGATGCAGGTGGAACCTATTTCCTGCCCCGCCAGATCGGATTTGCCCGCGCAATGGGGGCGATGCTGTTTGCAGAAAAGATCAGCGCCAAACAGGCAGCCGACTGGGGCATGATCTGGGAATCTGTGCCAGATGCCGATTTCGCCGCCACATGGCAGGCGCGCGCGGCAACTTTGGCCCAAGGCCCAACTATTGCCTATCGCAATATTCGCCGCGCGCTGCGAACCAGCCTGTCAAACAGTCTGGATGGCCAATTGGCGCTGGAAGCGCGCTTGCAATCCGAAACCGGCAAAACGCGCGATTTTCAGGAAGGGGTGCTGGCCTTTCTGGACAAGCGCCCGCCACAGTTTGAAGGCCGCTAAAGCGGCATTCAGCTTTGTGGCTCTGGCAGGCTTTGGGGGTCTGGGCCGTACCATTCCCCCTGTGCTTTCAGCGCTTCCATCACTTCGCGCGGCATATAGGTTTCATCATGTTTGGCCAAAATCTCTGTGGCCTGAAATACGCCATCGATCAAACGGCCCGTGCCAACCATCCCCTCATTCTCGGAAAAGAGATCAGGCAGAATGCCCCGGTAGTGCACCTCTACCGATGCAGGGCCATCGGTGACGCGGAAAATAACCGTATCGGATTGGCCGCGGATGATAGACCCAGGTTCTACCAGCCCCCCGATGCGGAACACTTCATTGGGCAATGGCGGTTCGGCCACCACCTGCGACGGCGAGCGGAAGAAATTGATCCCGTCGCGCATGGCATAGCCAATCAGCGCCGTTGACAACGCCAGCGCGACAGCAGCCACGGAGATAATCTGTATCCGGCGGGTTTTCTTCAGGCTTTTCATCGCATCCTCATTCTCACGGAAAGAGTGGCGCGCCCATCAGCCCTGCCACCTCATCCAATCCCAGCATCAGGTTCGCATTCTGGATGGCCTGCCCGCTGGAACCTTTGCAAAGATTGTCCAGCACAGCCACCACCAGCGCCCGACCGGGCACGCGATCACCAGCAACACCTATATGCACGAAGTTGGAGCCGCGCACATCATGTGTCGAGGGGGTTGTGCCAAAAGGTAGCACGCAAATCATTGATTCATCGCAATATCGAGCCTGCAAAACTTCGTGAATTTGGCCTGCATCCCCATCCAGCCATGCCGTTGCCAGAATCCCGCGATTCATGGGCAGCAAATGCGGGGTGAATTGAATATGCACAGGCCGGCCCGCAATGGCGGAAAATTCCTGATCAAACTCGCCCAAATGCCGATGCGTGCCCCCTACGGCATAGGCTTGGGTTCCCTCTGACAATTCGGCATGCAGAAGGTTTTCCTTGAGTGCGCGCCCGGCCCCGGACACCCCGCATTTCAGATCCAGAATGATGCGATCCAGATCAATCACCCCGGCCTCTATCAACGGGCGCAGAATGTATTGGCCCGTAGCGGCATTGCAGCCTGTGCCCGCCACCAGACGCGCAGCGCGTATCTCATCGCGGTAAAACTCTGTCAGGCCATAGACGGCCTCGCGCTGCAATTCTGGCGCGGCATGGGGTTTGCCATACCATTTCTCATAGACAGCAGGATCGCGCAGCCGGAAATCCGCAGACAGATCAACAACCTTAAGATTGCGCGGCAATTCCTTGATAACGCTTTGTGATGTGGCATGCGGCAGCGCGCAGAACGCCAGATCAACGGCGCTGAAATCGACATCTTCAATCCGGCACAGATCCGGCAATGCCAGATGCCGCAGAAAAGGGAAAACCTGCGCCATGGGCTGCCCTGCCTTGCGCTCGCCCGTCAGGGCCGTGATGCGCATATCGGGATGGGTGGAAATAAGGCGCACAAGTTCGGCACCTGTATAGCCAGAGGCGCCCAGAATGGCGATGGATTTGGTCATGGGGCGTTTCCCTTTGCATTAGGCTTGCGCATGCGATGAATGATCCGCGCCTTGCGCAATTGGTCTTCGGGCCAAACGCGGCTCAGGCCGCGCGAAAGCTGATCTGACGGCGCAAAAACTGAGTGGCCTTGCGCGACACATTTACCGGATCGCCCGTTGTCAGAAACAGGCTGTCGCGCCCTTCGCCCAGCATTTCGGGGCGGCGCTTCAGGTAATCATCCAGACTGGCGGCCACGAGATTGGGTTGCGAATACACCGCCACTTTCGGCCCCAGCGCCTCGCGAAAGGCATGTTCCACCAGCGGGTAATGCGTGCATCCCAAAACCGCCGCTTCAGGGCGCGGCATGCGCCGCAACAGCGATTCCACATGGCTATGCACAAGTGCTTCCGCCAGTTGCATATCGCCCTGTTCAATCGCATCCACCACCCCGCCGCAGGCCTGTGCCTCAACGTCCACGCCAATCGCCCGAAACGCCAATTCGCGCTGAAACGCGCGGCTGGACACCGTGGCGGGCGTGGCAAACAGCGCCACATGCTTTACCGCCACTTCGCGCGGGGGGGAATTATCGCCCCATTGCCGCTCTGTCAGGGCCTCTATCAGCGGCACGAATACCCCCAAAACGCGCTTTTCCGGGGGAATCCATGTTTCCTGCATGCGCTTCAGCGCTGCCGCAGAGGCGGTGTTGCAGGCAAGGATAACCAGATCACAGCCTTCGGCCCATAGCCTTTCAACCCCTGCGCAGGTAAGATTGTAAATATCTTCGGCATCGCGCACACCGTAAGGGGCATGTGCGTTATCGCCCAGATAGACCAAAGGCACTTCCGGCATGCGCTCTGTCAGCGCGCCCAGCACTGTCAGGCCGCCAAGCCCCGAATCGAATACGCCAACCGCCATGCCGCCTGCCCCAGCCAGAGTTCTTGCGCCTTGCATAAGCCTGCAAGGGGCGAAAATCCAGCCTGTTTGCGCCTATTCGGCGGCCATCTGCATGGGCGGGCTGGTGAAAGCGGACAGCAATTCGGCACGGCGCTTGGCGGCGGCTTCGGCATTGCGGTGCTTGACCGGGCCAAAGCCCCGGATGGATAGCGGCAATTCCGCCAATTCCACGGCTACCGCGTGGTTTTGCGGGGTCAATCCGGCCAGCACTTGCGCAACCAGCGCTTCATACTCACGGATCAACTGGCGCTCCATCCGCCGCTCTGCAGTATAGCCAAACACATCCAGCGGCGTGCCGCGCAGCCATTTCAGCCGCGCAAGCATCCCAAAGCCGCGCAGCATGGACGGGCCAAAGGCGCGCTTTGCAGGCCGCCCATCCGGGCCGGGGCGCGCGAGAAGCGGGGGGGCCAGATGAAAGCGCGGGGTGAAATCGCCTTCAAACTCGGCACGCGCCTTGTCCAGCGTTTGCAGATGCAGGCGCGCCACCTCGTATTCATCCTTATAGGCAAGTAACTTGTGATAGCCCTTTGCCACAGCTTCGCGCAGGCGTTTATCGGGTACTTGATCCACAAGCTTGCGGTAGCGGCGTGCAAGCCGCTTTGATTGGTATTCGGCCAGATGCGCCGCGCGAAATGCGATCATCTCCTCCAGCGATTTGGGCTTTTGCACCACCGTGTCAGCCAGCACCTGCGCGGCGGCTGTGGGATGCGCCACGGCCCAGCGCCCCAGCGCGAAAGCGCGGGTATTTCCGGGGACTGCGGCCTTGTTCAGTTCAATCGCGCGCAAAATTGCCGCTTGCGAGAGTGGGACATGCCCCATTTGCCACGCGGCCCCCAGCGCGATCATGTTGGAATAGATGCTGTCCCCCAAAAGGCGGCGTGCCAGTTCGGAATAATCAAACAGATGCAGCTTTGCCCCAAGCCGGGCCTGAAGCGCGATTTTCAGATCCTCCGCAGGAATGCGGAATTCGGTATTGCGGGTAAATTCGCCTGTGATGATGTCATGGCTGTTCACCGCCGCGCCCGTCTGGCCATGGCGCATAAGCCCCACTGTCTTGGCCCCGGCTGTCACCACCAGATCACCGCCAATGACACAATGCGCCTCGCCCAGTGCCACGCGGATCGCGCTGATATCTTGGGGCGCATTCGCAATTCGGCAATGGATATGCACGGCCCCGCCCTTTTGGGCCAGCCCCGCCATTTCTATCATGCCCGCGCCTTTGCCATCCAGATGCGCAGCCATTGACAGGATTGCGCCAATGGTCACAACGCCTGTCCCACCCACGCCGGTAATGACAATATTATGCGTGCCCTGAATTTGGGGTAGCTTTGGATCTGGCATATCCGGCAAATCCACCTCTGCCGTCGCCGCGCGCCGCAGCTTCGCCCCTTCCAGCGTCACGAAAGACGGGCAAAACCCCTTGAGGCAAGAGAAATCCTTGTTGCAGCTGGATTGATCTATCGCGCGCTTGCGGCCAAATTCGGTTTCAACCGGCACGATAGAGACGCAGTTGGATTGAACCCCGCAATCGCCACAGCCCTCGCAGATATCGGTATTGATGAAAACACGGGTATCGGGATCGGGGAATTCGCCGCGCTTGCGGCGGCGGCGCTTTTCGGCTGCGCAGGTTTGCACATAGAGGATGACTGATACACCGGGATAAGTGGCGCAATCCTTTTGCACAGGTTCCAGATTGGCGCGCGGATGCCAGCCAACCGTTTTGGGAAACTCGGCGCGGAGGGGTTCTTCCTTCTCGTCAAAGACCACCTCTATCTTGCCCACCCCCATCGCGGCCAGTTCATGCGCAATGCGCGCGGGTGACAGCGCGCCTTCATTCTTTTGGCCGCCTGTCATGGCCACGGCATCATTATAGAGGATTTTATAGGTGATATATGTGCCTGCCGCCAAAGCGGCGCGAATGGCCTGCACGCCCGAATGGTTATAGGTGCCATCGCCCAGATTCTGAAACACATGGTCGCGCGTCGAAAACGGCGCCTCGCCTATCCAGTTGGCACCCTCGCCCCCCATCTGGGTAAAGCCGGTTGTGTTGCGATCCATCCATTGCACCATGTAATGACAGCCAATCCCGGCATAGGCACGGTGGCCATCAGGAACGCGGGTGCTGGTATTATGCGGGCAGCCAGAGCAGTAATAGGGCAGCCGCGCGGCCAGATCGGGGGCGTTATCTGCGCGCCGGGCTTCGGCCAACATGGCCAGACCGGCGCGAATGCGGTCTGTGCCGCGCCCTTCCTCTAACAGGATTTCCCCCAGCTTTTCGGCAATCATGATAGGATCAAGCGCATAGCGGGTTGGGAATAATTCCAGCCGCCGCCCGTTTTCCCAAGTATCGCCCTTGTGCCAGCCATAAACGCGCCGGCCCCGACGATCATCGAAAATTGCTTCTTTCACCTGCACTTCGATCAGCTTGCGCTTCTCTTCCACCACCACAATCAATTCCAGCCCTTCGGCCCAATCGTGAAAGCTCTCCATATCCAGCGGGAAGCTTTGGCCCACCTTATAGGTGGTAATGCCCAGATGCCGCGCCTCTTGCTCAGATATCCCCAGAAGGTTCAGCGCCTGCACCAGATCCAGCCAGTTCTTGCCCGCCGCCACAAAACCGATCTTGGCGCCGGGCTGGCCCCAGATGCGTTTATCCATCCGGTTGGCACGGCTGAACGCTTCGGCGGCAAAGCGCTTGTAGTCAATCATCCGCGCTTCTTGGGCCACAGGGGTATCCAGCAGGCGGATATTCAGCCCCCCTTCCGGCATGGTAAAATCAGGGGTTACAAATTGCAGGCGGTGCGGATTGCCATCAATCACGGCTGTGGCTTCTACCGTGTCTTTCATGGTTTTCAGACCAACCCAAAGCCCCGCGAAACGTGACAGGGCAAAGCCGTAATGGCCGTAATCTATTAACTCCTGCACCCCGGCAGGTGACAGGACAGGGATATAGGCATCCACCATGGCCCAATCGGACTGGTGCAGCACCGTAGAGCTTTCGCCCGTATGGTCATCCCCCATCGCCACCAGCACACCGCCACGCGGCGAGGTGCCGGCCATATTGGCATGGCGAAACACATCCCCTGTGCGATCCACGCCCGGCCCTTTGCCGTACCACAGGCCGAACACCCCGTCATAGCGCCCTTCGCCGCGCAATTCTGCCTGCTGGCTACCCCAAAGCGCGGTTGCGGCCAGATCCTCGTTCAGCCCTTCCTGAAAGCGGATATGCGCGCCCTCCAACAGTTTGCGTGCGCGCGCCATCTGCTGATCCACCGCCCCCAAGGGAGAGCCGCGATAACCCGTCACATAGCCAGCCGTATTCAGCCCCGCCGCCCTGTCGCGCGCAGCCTGCGCCAGCATAAGGCGCACAAGCGCCTGTGTGCCATTCAGCAGCACTGGCGATTTATCTATGTCAAACCGATCCTGAAGCGAGATATCCTGACGCACCGTCCGCACCTCCCAAGGCATTGCTGCGTATGGCATCATCATAGGTCAATATTTATGACCTACAAAGCGGAATATTGGCGATAAGTGCTTTTGTGATTGGCAAAATCGGCGTAGAAAGATGCTGTCGTGTTAGCACAAACAGTCTTATTGGATATTTCGGGATGGATTGGGACAAGCTTAGAATATTTCACGCGGTGGCCGATGCAGGCAGCCTGACGCATGCGGGGGATGTGCTGCAACTGTCGCAATCCGCCGTCAGCCGTCAGATACGCGCGCTGGAAGAAGGGCTTGATTCGATCCTCTTTCACCGCCACGCCCGCGGCCTGATTCTGACAGAGCAAGGGGAATTGCTGTTTGAGGCCACAAAGGCCATGACCCGCACGCTGGAATCTACCGCCGCACGCATCCGCGATGCCGAAGACGAGGTGTTCGGCGAGTTGCGCGTGACGACGACAACGGGTTTTGGCACACTGTTTCTGGCTCCGCGCCTGCCTGCGCTTTATGCGCAATACCCCGATCTGAAAATTGATCTCATGCTGGAAGAGCGCGTTCTGGATTTGCCCATGCGCGAGGCAGATGTTGCAATCCGCATGAAAGAACCAAGTCAGGCCGATCTGATCCGCAAAAGGCTGATGACGGTGAACATGCGCCTGTTTGCCTCGGCAGAGTATCTGCGGGCCAACGGCACCCCTGCAAAACTGGAAGATTTGGCCGATTTCCGGTTGGTTTCGCAAAACATCACCTCGGCGCAAGTAAGCGTCGGCGCGCAACTGATCCGGGAATTGACGGCCCGCCCGCTGCGATCCAGCTTCACGGTGAACAACTATTTCGGCGTGCTGCAAGCCGTGCTGAACCATCTTGGGATCGGCGTTTTGCCGGACTATGTGTCAGAGGATTTCCCAGAGCTGGTGCATGTGCTGCCAGAGATTGCCAGCGGTGATATCCCGGTTTTTCTGGCCTATCCCGAAGAATTGCGCCATTCCCGCCGGATTTCCGCATTCCGCGATTTTGTCGTGGAAGAGATTGTTGCCTATCGGCGCGGGCGGCAAAGCTAGTGCCAGCCTGCATGAGGCATGTATGCAACGCATACCGGCAATGTTGCATATGCAAGATAATTTAACTTGCGTAATGGATAAGCAATACCTTAATCAAACCCCAAGGCGTGAGTGATTTTGTCTTCCGCCTTTACCTCCCTGTTGGACTTTGGCCGAGCATTGCGCTCGGCCTTTTTTTTCGGGCTTTCTGCAGTGTTTTTCGCCGCAACCACCGGGGCGGCGCGGGGTGCGCTACAGCCTGCAAACCCATAAATGCTTAAATACCATGCACTTTGCCTGAGTTGACGCCACCGAACTTGGGAAATCTCGCAAATCATCGGTTTTTCTTGACACAGGGTTTTCCGGTCTGGGCGCCCCCTGTCGCGCGCGCCCCCTTTCCCCCTCGCGGCCTTTGCCTTATGGGGAAGCAAACGGCTGGTGAGAACCATCAGCCCCCCTGCCAGACCGCTTGAAGGGTAATTCGACATGACCGACCCCATTCTGACCGAAGAATTGATCGCCGCGCATGGCCTGAAGCCAGATGAATATGCCCGCATTCTGGAAATTATCGGCCGCGCGCCCAGCTTTACGGAATTGGGCATCTTCTCGGCCATGTGGAATGAGCATTGTTCCTACAAATCCTCCAAGAAATGGTTGCGCACCTTGCCCACCACAGGCCCACAAGTAATTTGCGGGCCAGGCGAAAATGCGGGCGTGGTGGATATTGGCGATGGTCAGGCGGTGGTGTTCAAAACGGCAATGCGTTCGGCGTGCCCACTGTGGGCGGCGAGCTGCGCTTTGATCCGGCCTATAACGGCAACTGCCTCGTCAATGCCTTTGCCGCCGGGCTGGCAGATGCAGACGCTATTTTCTATTCCGCCGCCAGTGGCGTAGGAATGCCGGTTGTCTATCTGGGTGCAAAAACCGGGCGTGACGGCGTGGGCGGGGCAACCATGGCCAGCGCCGAATTCGACGACACAATCGAGGACAAGCGCCCAACCGTTCAGGTGGGCGATCCGTTCACCGAAAAACTCCTGCTGGAAGCCTGCCTTGAATTGATGGCCTCTGGCGCGGTGATTTCCATTCAGGATATGGGGGCGGCTGGCCTGACATGTTCTGCGGTGGAGATGGGCGATAAGGGCGGTTTGGGGATCAAGCTGCAACTGGATCATGTGCCACAGCGTGAAACCGGGATGACCGCCTATGAAATGATGCTCTCCGAAAGCCAAGAGCGGATGTTGATGGTGCTCAAGCCCGCCAAAGAAGCCGAAGCGCGCGCGATTTTTGAAAAATGGGATCTGGATTTCGCAATCGTGGGCGAAACCATTGCCGAAGATCGTTTTCTGATCCTGCATGGCAATGAGATCAAAGCCGATCTGCCGCTGTCCAAACTCTCGTCCAGCGCGCCGGAATATGACCGCCCCTGGGTAGAAACCCCGGCCCCTGCCCCCTTGGGCGATATTCCCGAAATCACCCCAATCGCCGCGCTGCGCGCGCTGATTGGCGCGCCCTCTTATGCGCACAAAGCGTGGGTGTGGGAGCAATATGACAGCCAGGTCATGGCAGATACAATCCGCATTCCGGGTTTGGGGGCTGGGATCGTGCGGGTGCATGGCACGGACAAGGCGCTGGCCTTCACCTCGGACGTGACGCCGCGCTATGTGCGCGCCAACCCGGTCGAAGGCGGCAAGCAGGCCGTGGCCGAGGCCTATCGCAACTTGATTGCCGTGGGGGCAACGCCGCTTGCCACAACCGATAACCTGAATTTCGGAAACCCGGAAAAACCCGAAATCATGGGCCAGTTTGTTGGTGCCATTCAGGGCATTGGTGAGGCCGTGGCAGCGCTGGATATGCCCATCGTGTCTGGCAATGTCTCGCTTTATAATGAAACCGATGGCCAGCCGATTTTGCCCACGCCCACAATCGGCGCCGTGGGGCTGATAGAGCATTGCGACCAGATCATCGGCGGCCTGCCGCAAGACGGTGATCTGTTGCTGGTGCTGGGCGAAACCCATGGCCATCTGGGCCAATCCGCCCTTCTGGCAGAGGCGTTCGGGATGGAAGCAGGCGATGCGCCCCATGTTGATCTGGCGCAAGAGCGGCAGAATGGCGAATTCCTGCGCGAAAACCGCGCGCTGATAAAGGCGGCCTCCGATCTGTCCGATGGCGGCCTTGCCCTTGCCGCCTTTGAAATGGCAGAGGCCGCAGGGCTGGGGCTAAGCCTTGATAGCGGCGATATCGCCACCCTCTTTGGCGAAGATCAGGCGCGCTATCTGTTGGCTGCAAGCTTTGATCAGGCCGAAGCGCTGATGGTCGCGGCTGGCAAGGCTGGGGTTACGCTGGCCTGTATGGGGAAATTTGGCGGCGAAACCGTGCAGATGGGCGATGACAGCGCCCCCTTGGCAGAGCTTTCTGCCCTTTATCGCGGGGCCTTTGCGGCAGCGATCGGCAGCGCTTGATCTGCCCGCCCACCGGGATTACCTTGAGGCGAAGAAGAATAGGAGCCGGGCCATGGCCATCACAGTAGAAGACTTGGAAACCCTGTTGAAAGAGGGGTTTCCCATCAAGGATTATTCGGACTGGCCCACCGTTCCACAGCTCTATGTGAAGGGCGAATTTGTTGGCGGTTGCGATATCCGAGTTGGATCAGCTGTTTGATGCCAAAGGCGTGGCCTATGACAAAGACGCGGCAGAGAAAATCCGCGAGGCCAATGCCTGAGGGCAGGCTTGCATTTTGTCCGACAGCCCGAAAGGCCCCGGTGATTTGCCGGGGCCTTTCGTCTGTCATGGCTGCGTCCAGGGCCGCGCCCCGGCGCTGGATGCCGCGCTGCGCATCTGCAAAACACCTTCGCGCAGATCATAGGCGCGCGCGCCCGTTTCGCGCATGTCGCGGGGGGTGATCACATCGCAGCGCCGCCCCCCGCGCGGGGCCGGGGCAACAGGCACAGAAACCACCACAATCCGCCCCGGCAGGCAGAGCGCCTCCAACTGTGCCGCCGCCTCTTCGCCCGAAAGATGCACCACATCAAAACCGCCACCCCGCAGATGCACAATATTGGCGCGCCCATCATACCCGCTGCGCGCCTGTGCCTGCGCTTGGCTGGCCCCATCCCCATCAGAGCGCAGCCAGCTTTCGGCCACAAAACTGCCCGTGCGCGCGCGGCTTATCACGCGCTCGCCCTCCAGCATCAGCCCCACCACCTGCGCCTCTGGCGCGATCAGCAGTGCCGGGCGATCACTGTGCACCCATAGCACCAGCCCCAACCCCATCGCTGGCAGACCCGCCAGCCGCACCCGCCCCTGCCAGATGATCAGCCAGAGCGCACCAAGGCTCAGCAACGGCATAACCGCAGGCATGGGCTGGATAACTGGCATGACCGCACCGTCCAGCGCGCTGACATGGGCCGAGACCGCCAATATCCAGCCAATCGCAGGCCCCATTATGGACAGCCCCACCCCTTCCAGCCCGAATGGGGCCAAAAGCGCGGCCAGCACGGCGGCGGGCATGATGACAGTCCCCATCAGCGGCACCGCCAGCAAATTGGCAATCAGCCCATATTCCGCAAGCCGGTTAAAACTGGCCGCCGCCACCGGGGCCGTGGCCACGCCCGCCACAATGGAACAGATCACAAGACTGATTGCGGGCCATGCCCAGCGCGGGATCTGCCCGCGCCATGCCCTCTCATCCGCCAGCCAGCGAAACACCGCCACCAGTGCCACAGTTGCGGCGAAACTCATCTGAAATCCGGCCTGCACCAGCGCTTCGGGCCGGATAAGCAAGATCACCATCGCCGCCAAGGCGACAGAGCGCAGCGACACCGCCCGCCGCTCCAGCAGCACCGCAAACAGCATGACAGCCACCATGATAAACGCGCGCTCTGTCGCCACATTGCCGCCCGACAGCGCCAGATAAAACGCCCCTGCCGCCAATGCACCGACAGCCGCAATCTTGCGCGTTGGCGCCCGCAGCGCGACGGGTGGCACAAGCGCCATCAACAACCGCAAAAGCCCGAAAACGAACCCTGTCAACAACCCCATATGCAGCCCCGATATGGCCAGCAAATGCGCGAGGTTGGAGCGGCGCAATTCCTCCATCCGTTCCTGCGCTATGCCCGATCTGTCCCCCGTCAGGATGGCCGCAGCAAAACCGCCCACATCGCCGGGCAATTGCGCCTGCACCTGTGCGGAAATGGCCATGCGCAGACGGTGAAGGCGCAGCCCTGCCGCGCCCGCCTCTGCAGGGGCGGCACTCAGCACAGGCGCGCGGGTATAGCCCACCGCGCCCAACCTCTCAAACCAGGCAAGGCGGCGAAAATCAAAGCCCCCCGGTTCGGCTGGCGCGGGGGGTGGGCCAAGATGGCCGGTTGTCATAACCCGCAAGCCCGGCTCTGGCTGGATGAAGTTTTGCACGCCGTGCAGCGTTACCCGCACCCGTTCTGGCGTGCGGGTCTTGGTCAGGCCCTGCAACACAACCTCGTCCAATGTCAGGCGCAGCGCATCACTGGGCGCGCGGTCTATCTTCACCACGCGCCCTTCAATCGGGCCATAATAGCGCATGTTCAAAACAGGGGCTGCCACATGTGCCGCGCGCCACCCTGCCGCCAGACAGCCCAGTACCACAAGCGCCAGCGCCAGCGCCAAGGGCGCCCCCTCTTCCGGCAGCAACCGCACGAGCAGCACAGAGCATAGCCCCAACCCGCCAAGCGCCACCCACTCCGCTGCAAGCGGTTCCCGTGGCAGGGCGAAATACAGCCCGATCCCGATTGCCAGGGCCACGGGGGCCGCCAGAAAGAAGCGCCCGTTTTGCTGCGCCACAGCCAAACGCAGCGCCGATAGGCGCGCCACATCCCCCCCGCCAGTGAATGAGACCAGACGCACCCTTGTTTCCGCCCCGCAGCTTGCCTAGAACCCAAGCCAGAACCCTGCCCGAAAACTGGTTTCCAAAAGGTTAAACTCAGCATGTCAGATGCCATCGTCACCCGCTTTGCCCCCTCTCCAACCGGTTATCTGCATATCGGGGGGGCACGCACGGCATTGTTCAACTGGCTGTATGCGCGCGGGCGCGGCGGGAAATTTCTGCTTCGAATCGAAGATACAGACCGCGCGCGTTCCACCCCGGAGGCAACCGAAGCAATTCTGAAGGGGCTTGCCTGGCTGGGGCTGGATTGGGATGGCGCGCCGATCAGCCAGTTTGACCGCGCGCCCCGCCATGCCGAAGTGGCCCATCAAATGCTGGCCCAAGGCCGCGCCTATAAATGCTTCGCGACCCAGGAGGAAATCGAAGCGTTTCGCGAATCGGCCCGCGCCGAAGGACAATCTACCCTCTACCGCTCGCCCTGGCGCGATGCGGCAGCGGCGGATCACCCCGATGCCCCTTATGCGATTCGTGTCAAAGCGCCTCTGGCCGGGGAAACCGTGATTCAAGATCAGGTGCAAGGCAATGTGCGTATCCGCAATGATCAGTTGGATGACATGATCATTCTGCGCTCTGACGGGACACCCACTTACATGCTTGCCGTGGTGGTGGATGACCATGATATGGGCGTAACCCATGTTATTCGGGGGGATGACCATCTCAACAACGCGGCCCGGCAAATGCTGGTCTATCAGGCTATGGGCTGGAAAATACCAGTCTGGGCGCATATCCCGCTTATCCACGGGCCGGATGGCAAGAAACTGTCAAAACGCCATGGCGCGCTTGGGGTCGAGGAATATCAGCGCATGGGCTACCCCGCTGCCGCCATGCGCAACTACCTTGCCCGGCTGGGCTGGAGCCACGGCAATGACGAATTTTTCACCGATGCGCAGGCGCTGGAATGGTTCGACATCTCTGGCATTGGCAAATCCCCTGCGCGTCTGGATTTCAAAAAACTGGATCATCTGACAGCCCAGCATATGACAGCGGCCGACAATGCTGCACTGCTGCATGAATTGACCGCATATCTTGCGGCAACTGGTGCAGCCCCATTGACAGACAGCCAACTTGCGGGAATGCTGAAAGCAATGCCGGTCATCAAGGAGAAGGCAAAGAGTTTCGGACAAATTTATGAAAAGGCTTACTTTATTTTAACCGAGCGCCCCATTGTGCCCGATGAAACTGCAGCGGCCGCCCTTGATACTGTATCCCGTAGTATACTGAGGGAATTGACGCCGCGCTTGCAAAATGCTACGTGGGAGCGGGAATTTCTGGAGGGCATTGTTACCGAGATTGCGCAGGCATATGGACTGGGTCTAGGCAAGCTTGCGCAACCCTTGCGCGCAGCCTTGGCAGGACGCACCAGCAGCCCCAGCATTTTTGATATGATGCTTATTCTTGGCAAAGCTGAAAGCTTGCGCCGTATAGAAGATGCGGCAACCTGACCGGGTGAAAAATGACACCAGGGCGGGAGATGGGACAGCCTGACGGGCATCATGCCTACAGGCCATTTTGAAAGGATGCAGAATGGCGAACGGAAGCGAGACGGCAAAGCTAACGATCGGCGACAAGGTGATCGACCTTCCGGTCATGAAACCCTCTGTCGGCCCGGATGTGCTGGATATTCGCAAGCTTTATGCGCAAGGCGATGTCTTCACCTATGATCCCGGCTTCACTTCTACTGCCGCCTGTTCTTCGACCATCACCTATATTGACGGCGATGCAGGCGAATTGCTGTATCGCGGCTACCCGATTGAAGAATTGGCAGAGAAATCGCATTTTCTGGAATGCTGCTATCTGCTGCTTTACGGCGAACTGCCCTCTGCCGCCGATCTGGAAGATTTTGAAAGCCGGGTAACACGGCACACAATGCTGCATGAGCAGATGCAGTATTTCTTCCGTGGCTTCCGCCGTGACAGCCACCCGATGGCCGTCATGACGGGCGTTGTGGGCGCGATGTCGGCCTTTTACCACGATTCGACCGATATCAATGATCCCTGGCAGCGCGAGGTTGCCGCGATCCGCATGATCGCCAAAATGCCCACAATCGCCGCTTGGGCGTATAAATATTCCATCGGCCAGCCCTTCGTTTACCCCAAGAACAGCTTGGATTATTCGGGCAATTTCCTGCATATGTGCTTTGCGGTTCCCGCAGAGGAATATGTGGTAGACCCGATCCTGAGCCGCGCAATGGATCGCATCATGATGCTGCATGCCGATCATGAGCAGAATGCATCCACGTCTACAGTGCGTCTGGCTGGTTCCTCGGGAGCAAATCCATTTGCCTGTATAGCAGCGGGTATTGCCTGCCTGTGGGGGCCTGCTCATGGCGGTGCCAATGAATCGGTCGCCCGCGCCAGCGCTATACTGGCGCCCCCCGCCGCAGCTATACCGAGATCGAAAATCGCGCGGATCGCTGAGATGATGCAAAAACCGCCCTTCGGGGCGGTTTTTTTCTGCCAGCCCCTTGGCACTTACCCCACGCAAGCATAGCTGCAGGGTATGAAACGCAGCCTGCCATATCTGACCCTTTTTGCAACGCTGGCCTTTCTGCTCGCGCCCTTTGTGACAGATCCCTTCACAGGCTTTGCGCCAGAGCGTTTTCCTGTGCCACAAATCAATCCCCCAGTGCAGCCGGCAGGCTATGCCTTCGCAATCTGGGGCGTGATTTATCTGTGGCTTGCTGTGCTGGCCCTGACAGGCGCAACCCTGCGGCGCAGTGACAAGCGCTGGCAGAATGTTCATCTGCCACTTGCGCTAAGCCTTGGGCCGGGGGCGTTTTGGCTTTGGCTGGCGGGAATTTCCGCCATTGGGGCAAGTATCCTGATTTTCTGGATGCTGGCCTTCGCGATTTGGGCCTTGTTGCGCGCGCCTGCGCAAGATCGCTGGCTGTTGCAAGCGCCTTTGGCACTCTATGCCGGATGGCTGACAGCGGCGGCGCATGTGTCGCTAGGTGTCACTCTGGGCGGCTATGGGGTGATGACTGCGCAATCCGCCGCACTGCTGGCCCTGACCGGCGCAACTGTGATTGCAGGGGTGATACTGCTGCGCAAACCTCAGGCGCCGGAATACGGGCTTGCCGTGATCTGGGCCTTTATCGGTGTTCTGGTGGCCAATCTGGGGGGCACAGTGCTGGTTCAGGCGGCAACAGGCGTCGCACTGGCCGCCATCACAGCGCTTGTCCTGCGCGGGCTTTGGGCTGGACAGGCGCGCGTGGGCCTGTAACACCAAAGCAAAGTACCACCCGGAGTAGCCCATGCCCCATACCCCGCTTATCTTCGCGCCCGATGGCAGCATAGAGCGCTTGCGCGCAATCATGCGCGCCTTGCGCGACCCGGATACAGGCTGCCCTTGGGATATAGAGCAGGATTTCACCTCTATCGCCCCCTATACAATCGAAGAGGCCTATGAAGTGGCCGATGCGATTGAACAGGCCGATTGGCCCGCATTGGAAGGGGAATTGGGTGATTTGCTGTTGCAGGTCGTCTATCATGCGCAGATGGGCGAAGAGGCCGGGCATTTCACGCTCGATAGCATCACCCGCGCGATCAGCGACAAGATGGTTGCGCGCCATCCCCATGTCTTTGGGGATGAGAGCCGCGACAAAAGCGCCGAAGATCAGGTGCAGGATTGGGAAAAGCTCAAGGCACAGGAACGCGCGGCGCGCGCGCAAGCCGGGGTGCTGGATGATGTGGCGCTTGGCCTGCCTGCGCTGATGCGCGCGGTCAAACTGCAAAAACGCGCTGCAAGGGTGGGGTTTGACTGGCCAGAGATCGGCCAGGTGCTTGACAAGATCGTGGAAGAGGCGCGCGAGTTGACAGAGGCGCGCGACAGCCTTGGCCAAAAGGAGCGGGAAGAAGAGTTTGGTGATCTTCTCTTCGTCATGGCCAATCTTGCCCGCCATCTGAAGATTGATCCCGAAGCGGCCCTGCGCGCGGCCAATGCCAAATTTACCCGCCGCTTTCGGGCCATAGAAACGGCGCTGGCACAAGATGGCCGCCGCCCCGAAGACAGCACGCTGGAAGAGATGGATGCCCTCTGGAACGCCGCAAAGGCACGCGAGAAGCACAATGCAGCCCGATGACCAAACCCTGACACAGAAAGGGCTTGCCCCCGAAGGGCGCGGCAGCATTCTGCTTCTGGCCTGTGGCGCTTTGGCGCGCGAGATACTGGCGCTGAAATCCGCGAATGGCTGGGATCATATGGATTTGCTGTGCCTGCCTGCCAATCTGCATCTTTGGCCAGACCGGATTCCCGATGCGGTGGAAAAGGCGGTGCGTGACCATGGCCCGCGCTATGACGAGGTTTTCGTGGTCTATGCCGATTGCGGCACGGGCGGGCTGTTGCAGGCGCGCTGCGCGGACTTGGGCGTAGAGATGGTGGCAGGGCCGCATTGCTATGCGTTTTTTGAAGGGGTCGAGGCCTTTGCGGCAAAGGCCGAAGATGAAATGACCGCGTTTTATCTGACCGATTTTCTGGTGCGCCAGTTTGACGCCTTTGTCTGGAAACCGATGGGATTTGACCGCCATCCCGAATTGATCCCCATGATGTTTGGCAATTACACGAAGCTGATCTATCAGGCCCAAACCCAAGACCCCGCCTTGGATGCAAAGGCCCGTGCCTGCGCCGCGCGGCTGGGGCTGGCTTATGAACGGCGCTTTACAGGCTATGGCGATCTGGAAGGCGCGCTTGCCGCGCGCGGGGGCCAAGACCCTGTGGCATGATCTGCGCGCTATTTGTGGCGGATGAAATAGGCGGTAGCCTCTGGGCGGTCTTGCATGTCCAGAAACATATGGCCCGATTCTGCACAAAAATGCGGAATATCCACCACCGCTGCCGGATCACTGGCCAAGACACACAGCACCTGGCCAGACTCCATGGCTTTCAGCCGCTTGCGCGCCTTCAAGACAGGCAAGGGGCATAAAAGCCCCACTGCATCCAATTCGACATCTGCAAAGATTTGATCTGACGCCATCGCCCTACCCCTCGCGCCGCCTGCGCCCACGCTTGGGCGCAGGCGCCGCAAGCCCCTCTTGCAAAAGCGCGGTCATGGGGTGGCCGGGGTGATCTGCGCCATAATGGGCAAGCAAATCATTCAGGGCGGTGCGCTGGTCGGCCTCTGCGGGCAGGCTGAGCGCCCAGTCAATCAGGATAGAGCGGCATTCTCCGTCTGAAATCCCCTCCATCCTGTAACTCTCGCGTATCAGCCCTTTCGGGTCATGGCTGGTCAGCATTCTTGTCCTTTCCGGCCATGGCCGCCTCTGTTGCCAGTATGGCAGTTATCGCGTGATCCGCCTGCGCGCAACTCTCGCGCAACAGGGCGGCCAGCGCATCGGCAGTCTCTGCGCCTGCGGATGACAAGATAAGCTTCTGGCCACCGGGGCCAAGGGCCGCGATATCGGAAATCTGATCTGCCAAGAGCCGCCCCGTTGCCTGCAAGCCCCAGCACAGCCGATAAGCCTGCAACAGCGCCTGTTCCGCCTCTGCGCCCAGTACACCGGCTTTCGCGCCTGCGCGCAATTGCGCTTCGACGCGGCGCGCAGAATGGCCTGTGCGCAAGGCGCAAAATTGCGCGATCAATTCGATATCCATCAACCGCCCCGGCCCGGCTTTGGCATCCCACAGCCCATGGGCGGGCTTTGCCTCTGCCAGACGCGCGCGCATATCGGCCACATCCTGCGCCACTGTGGCCCCGCCGGATTTCTCTGCCAAAAGCGCGCGGCGAAACGCCTCCAGCCTTTCCCCCAAGGCCACAGACCCGGCCACACGGCGCGCGCGTGTCAGCGCCAGATGCTCCCATGTCCAGGCCTCATCGCGCTGATACTGCTGAAACGCGGCCATGCTTGTGGCCACCGGCCCTTGCCGCCCAGAGGGGCGCAGGCGCATATCCACCTCATAGAGCCGCCCCTCAGCGGTGGGGGCGGAAATGGCTGTCAGAAATGCCTTTGTCAGCCGCGCATAATAGCTGCGGGCATCCAGCGGGCGGGGGCCGTCTGACATATCGTCATGATCGGCCTCATAGATCACGATCAAATCCAGATCAGAGGCCGCATTCAACCGCCCTGCCCCAAGCGAGCCCATGCCCAGTACAACCGCCCCCTGCCCCGGCGGCGCCCCATGCTTGCGCGCGAATTCGGCTTGCACCACGGGCCAGAGTGCCCCAAGCGCCGCCTCCGCCAATGCGGCATATTCTGCCGCAGCTTCAAAAGCATCTACCAGCCCGCGCAAATGATGCACACCAATGCGGAAATGCCATTCCCGCGCCCAGATACGCGCCGCATCCAACTGGCGCTCGTAATCGTCAATCAGCGCCAGACGATCCGCCAGTTCATGTTGAAGTGCTGCCGTCCCCGGCCAAGGCGCGAAAAACGCACCGCCAATCACCGCATCAAGCACCGCCGCATTGCGCGACAGATAGGACGCAAGGCGGGGCGCTGTTGCGCATATGTCAACAATCAATGCGATAAGCTGAGGATTAGCCTCGAATAACGAAAAAAGCTGCACGCCAGCAGGCAGGCCGCCAAGAAAGCGGTCAAACTGAATGAGGGCGGCATCGGGATCGGCGGCATCTTGCAGCTTGTTCAGGATCACAGGGCGCACACGCTTGAAGATTTCCTTTGCGCGCCCGGATCGCAGGGCAGCGTAGCTATGCCAACCGGCAATCAACTCTTGCGCGGCCTCTGACAGGTCTGGCTCTGGCGCACTGGGGCTTTCAGGGGCGAAAAACCCTTCTGTCAGGCTGGCCACATCTGCAAGCCGCGCTTTCAGATGCGCCCGAAATTCTGCCGTATCGGCAACCCCCATAAACCGGGCGATCCTGTCAAACCCATCGGGGGATGTTGGCATTTTCTGGGTCTGGGCGTCTTGCACCATTTGCAAACGGTGCTCTATCTCGCGATGCGCGGTGTAATGGGCGCTCAGTTTGTCGGCAACATCCCGGGGCAACCAACCCTTTGCGGCAAGGGCGGCCAACCCCTCAACAGTGCGGGGACTGCGCAAATCCGGGTCACGCCCCCCGGCGATAAGCTGGCGCGTCTGGGTGAAAAACTCGATCTCTCGAATCCCCCCCTGCCCCAGTTTGATATCATGCCCCTCCAACGTCAAAGCCCCGCCCAAGCCTTTATGCGCCTTGATTTTCAAACGCATGTCATGGGCATCTTGAATAGCGGCATAATCCAGATGCCTGCGCCAGACAAAGGGGCGCAGCGTTTCCAGAAACCGCGCCCCCGCTGCCAGATCGCCGGCACAGGGGCGCGCCTTGATATAGGCCGCCCGCTCCCATGTGCGCCCAAGGCTTTCGTAATACCGCTCTGCCGCATCCATGGACAGGCATACGGGCGTAACAGAGGGATCGGGGCGCAACCGCAGATCGGTGCGAAAGACATAGCCCTCGGCGGTGTGATCGGACAACAGGCCACACAGCTTGCGCGTGACGCGAATAAAAGCTGCGCGGGCCTCGTGGTAATCATCGGAGGTGAAGCGGGTTTCGTCAAACAGGCAGATCAGATCAATATCGGACGAATAATTCAATTCGCGCGCGCCCATTTTGCCCATGGCCAGAACAACCATTCCAGCGCCGGTTTGCGCATCTGCAGGCGTTGCGCCCGGCAGCTTGCCACGGCGGATTTCTTCTGCCACCAGCGCACGCAATGCCACATCTGTCGCACGATCGGCCAGATCCGTCAGCGCGCCCGTCACTTGATCCAGCCGCCACACCCCCCCCAGATCGGCCACCGCGGCCAATAGCCCGATGCGCCGCTTGGCCCGGCGCAACCGGGATGAGAGATCGGGCAGCGCAACGGTGCCAAGCTCGTCCAATTCCGCCATAAGGCTGGCTTTTGGCGGCCGTTGGAAGGCGGCGGCCATCCAGTCACGTTCGCGCACCAAAAGATCGCGCAAATAGGGGCTGCATCCGGCCACCCCTGCCACCAGATCGCGGTAAGGGCCAGAGATGTCGGGATAAAGCGCATGCGCCTCTGCGCCGGATTCGGCGTCATATGGCAGTGGCGAGCGTGTTAAAGGGCCAAATTCCATACGGGCAGAATGCCCTTTCACCAAAGGCAGGTCAATTGCCCTAACACCTTACTGACGCGCAAGAATTCCGGGGCTTGGATCGCGCCACATTTGCCGGGGCGATAGTTTTTGAACAGCCATGCAAAGATTTCGCTTGTCAGAATTGGTTAGTTTATTTTACCACTGCATTCAGAGGGAGGAGCGTTTCAGAAAACAAGCGGCAGCTTGGCGCAATTATATTGCGCGGCAGTGTCGCGGTTTTATTTGCGGCTGCTGCCTCTGTCGGCGGAAAATGCGACCGATGTCCAACAACCGGAGGAACAAAAATGAATAAACTGCTTATCACCACTGCGCTCAGTGCCAGCCTTGTGGCAGGCGCGGTTCAGGCGCAAGAGCGCGTGCGCTGGCAGATCCCCATGAGCTTTGCATCCACGCTGACAGCGCTGGGGGATACAATGCCATGGGTGGCCGATCAACTGCGCGCCGTTTCGGGGGGCAATATTGATCTGCGCGTGGCAGAGCCGGGTGCCGTTGTTCCCGCACTCTCGATCTTCGAGAATGTGTCGCAGGGCAACATTGACGCCGGGTACAGCTGGATGGGCTACGAGTGGGGCACTGTTCCTGCTTCCGCGCTGTTTGGTGCAACGCCTTTTGGCCTGGAATCCATCGAATTCCTGGCATGGATGACCCATCATGGCGGTCAGGAACTGCTGGAAGAAACCTTCCACCCCTATAACGTGCATCCCGTTCTTTGCGGCACAATCAGCCCGGAAGGGGCTGGCTGGTTCCGCCAGGAAGTGGCGACAGTTGAAGACCTGCAAGGGCTTCGCTTCCGCGCGGCCGGTGTAGGTGGCGAAATCTTTGGTGAATTCGGCATGTCCGTAACCCTGCTGCCGGGCGGCGAACTGTATCAGGCGCTGGAAACCGGCGTTCTGGATGGCACAGAATTCTCCCTGCCAACAGTGGACGAGCAGCTGGCATTCTTCGAAGTGGCGGATTATTTCTATATGCCCGGCTGGCACCAGCCTTCGACCAACCAGTTCCTGTATGTCAATCTTGATGTCTGGAACGGGCTGGAAGATCAAACCCGCGCGCTGATCGAGATGACCTGCATGGCCGGCAATGCCTATGCCATCGCCCGCGCAGAAGCGCTGCAAGGGGCCGTGTTTGCACGCTATGAAGAGCGTGGCGTGAATGTGCGCACCTATTCAGACGAGCAGATCGCAGCTTTCCGCGAAGCATCCAACAAAGTGCTGAGCAGCTGGTCAGAGCGGGACGAAATGTTCGGCAAGGTCTATTCTTCGATGATGGCCTATCAGGCAGAACTGCGCCCCTGGAAAGAGCAAGGCTACCTGCCACGCGATTGGCAGACCCGTATCGGCGAATGATCTGATCCAGTTGGGATCACAGGCTGCGCCCCTCGAAAGGGCGCAGCTTCTTTCAAATTGAAAACAGGCAGAACTTGATTTCCGCGAGGGGATAGACACATGAGCCAACCAGACAATGCTGCCGAAAACACGATCGAGGCGGCGGGCCATGGCAGTGGCCTGAACTTCCCCCAGACCCGGATTTCCCGCATTCTCGAAACGGGGCTTGGTGCAGTTTCCTATATCCTCAATTCGATCTGGATAATTCTGGTCATGATCATCGTCGTGAACGTGACGATGCGCTATGTGTTCAACGTGAACAATGTCTGGGTAGAGGAAGTGCAATGGCACCTCTATGCGGTGGGGTTCATGTTCGGGATAGGCTACGCAATCTTGCATGATGCGCATGTGCGCGTCGATGCGATGGCCGCGAATTTCCGGCCTGCGACACGCGCATGGATAGAATTGTTCATGATCGTTCTGATTTTGCTGCCGATGTCCTATATCATGGTCAGCTATGCGATCCCCTTTGTCGAACTCTCATACAGACGGGGTGAAACCTCCTCTGCACCTGGTGGGTTAACCCATCGCTGGATGATCAAGTCGGTAATCGTTCTGGCCTTTGCCTATATCGGAATCGCGGCTTTTGCCCGGTTGACGCGCGTGACAAGCTTTTTGTTCGCCTTCCCGCGCTCCCTTCCACATCGCCCCAACTGAGTCGCGAGACTCTTTGCATCATATCCGCCGCGCGTGGCATATCGGGCCACAAAACGGCGCTTGGCCCGCAGGGTTCAAAAGGACTAGAGCATGGAAGTTAACGAAATACTTGTGGTTGCGATGCTCGGCACATTCATCGCACTTATCTTCACTGGCATTCCGATTGCCTGGGTGCTGGCGGGGGTATCGTTGCTGTTCAGCGCGATTGCTGTGCTTGGCTACGAATATTTCGATTGGGAAACCTATTTCCTGACCGACTGGCGGATTTTCGGCATTTTCGTTCAGCGCGTCTGGGGCCAGATGTCCAACTGGATCCTGGTTGCGCTGCCCATGTTCATCTATATGGGCCTGATGCTGGAACGCTCTGGCGTGACAGAAAAGCTGATGTCGAATTTCATCCAGCTATTCGGGCGGTTCCGGGGCGGGCTGGCACTGGGTGTCGTGCTGATTGGCATTCTGCTGGCGGCCTCGACGGGCGTGGTGGGCGCATCGGTGGTGCTGCTGGCGCTGTTGTCGATGCCGATCATGTTGCAACAGGGCTATAACAAGGGCTTTGCGTCTGGGGTGGTATGCTCTGCGGGTACGCTGGGTATTTTGATCCCCCCATCGATCATGCTGATCATCATGGCCGATCTGATGTCGGTATCTGTGGGCGGGCTGTTCATGGGCGCGCTTGTTCCGGGGCTGATGCTGGGGGTGTTCTATATTCTCTACATCATGGGGGCGGCTACCTTTTTCAAAAAGCTGGCACCTGCGCCAACAGACCTGCCACCTGTGACAGCCAAGCTGATTTTCGATACCCTGCTGGCTGTCGTGCCGCCGCTCTTGCTGATCATCGCGGTGCTGGGGTCTATCTTTGCGGGGCTTGCCACACCGACCGAAGCCTCTGGCCTTGGTGCCTTCGGGGCCACCCTTCTGGCGGCGGCAAATGGCAAGCTAAGCCTTGCGGTGCTGAAAGATGTGGGCATGAAAACCACACTCACCACGGCTTTCATCTTTGGCATCTTCCTTGGGGCCACGATGTTTGCGGTGGTCATGCGCCAGCTTGGCGGGGATGAATTCATCTCGCAATCGCTCAAAGCGCTGCCCTTTGGCCCATCAGGGATAATCCTGACAATCCTGTTCATCGCCTTTCTGGCAGGGTTCTTTCTGGATTGGCTGGAAATCTCGCTCATCATGCTGCCACTGGTTTCTCCTGTCGTCGTGGCGCTTGGGTTCGATCAAATCTGGTTTCTGGTGCTGTTCGCAGTGGTGTTGCAAACATCCTTCCTCACGCCCCCTGTGGGGTTCTCGCTCTTTTATCTAAAGGGCGTCGCCCCACCCAGCGTGACAATCATCGATATCTACAAGGGCGTGATCCCCTTTGTGCTGTTGCAGGTGCTGGCTGTGATCATGGTATTCCTTTACCCGCAACTGGTGCTTTGGTTGCCGGGGCGGCTGTTGTAAGCGACGGCACAAAGCGCTAACACCATCGCAGACCCCGGCCCGCGTGCCGGGGTCTCTCCTTTGCCCTGTCACGGTCTGCCCATGCTCTTTGATCCGCTGCTTTATGGTTTTGTGTTCCTTGGCCTGTTTTCGCCGGGGCCAAATGTGATCATGCTTACGGCCTCCGGGGCGCGGTTTGGCTTTCGCCGCAGTTTGCCGCATTTGTTTGGGGTGGTGCTGGGCGTGGGCGTGATTGCCGCAGTCACGGCGCTGGGTGTGGGGGCACTGGTGCTGGCAAATCCGGTGCTTGGGCTGGTGCTGCGTGGCTGTGCAGCGGCATGGATTTTGTGGATGGCGTGGAATTATTACACTGCCACCCGCCGCCCTACGACAGAGGCACAAGATATGGGCCAGCCCATGACATTATGGCAGGGCGCATTGTTCCAGTGGATCAATCCCAAAGTATGGGCGGTGGCTTTCGCAGCCTCGGCAGGCTATGGCGCGGGCCTGCCCCCCGTGCAGGAAGCAGCGCGTCTGGCCCTTGCCTTCAGCGGCACAAATCTGGGGGTCTGCCTGTTCTGGGCCAGCGCGGGTGCGCTTTTAACTCGGCTTGTCCAATCGCCAGCGCATTGGCGGTTATTCATGCGGGTTATGGCCGCGCTTTTGGCGCTGTCGGCGTTCATGGTCTTTCTCTAGGCCAAATCTCTCCCCCCTTGCCTTGGGGCGCAAATCTGCTAGCGTCTTTTGATCAAATCTTGCCGGAGTTTTCCCAATGGCCCTTGACCGCACCACCCCGAATGATCTGCGCGCCTTCTGGATGCCCTTTACCGCCAATCGCCAGTTCAAACAGGCGCCACGGATGATGGTCGCGGCAGAGGGGATGTTCTACACCACCTCTGACGGGCGTCAGGTGCTGGATGGCACGGCGGGCCTGTGGTGCTGCAATGCCGGACATGCGCGCCCCAAGATTGTAGAGGCGATCCAGAAACAAGCGGCAGAGCTGGACTATGCCCCTGCCTTCCAGATGGGCCACCCCAAGGCTTTTGAACTGGCCAATCGCTTGGTGGATCTGGCCCCGGAAGGAATCGATCATGCGTTTTTTGTCAATTCAGGCTCGGAAGCCGTTGAAACGGCGCTGAAAATTGCAATCGCCTATCAGCGCGCCACAGGCAATGCCAGCCGCACCCGCCTGATCGGGCGCGAGCGCGGGTATCATGGCGTGAATTTCGGCGGCATTTCGGTGGGCGGGATTGTCAATAACCGCCGCCATTTCGGCGCGATGCTGGCGGGCGTAGATCACCTGCCCCATACCCATATCCCCCAAAACCAGTGGACAAAGGGCCAGCCCGAACATGGCGCCAATCTGGCCGATGAGTTGGAGCGCATTGTCGCCCTGCATGGCCCCGATACAATCGCCGCGGTGATTGTGGAGCCTGTGGCAGGGTCTACCGGTGTGCTGATCCCGCCCAAAGGCTATTTGCAGCGCCTGCGCGAGATTACGCGCAAACACGGTATCTTGCTGATCTTTGACGAGGTGATCACAGGCTTTGGCCGGCTTGGCAGCGCCTTTGGCGCGCAGCATTTTGATGTTGTGCCCGATATGATCACCTGCGCCAAGGGCCTGACAAATGGCGTTATTCCCATGGGTGCGGTGCTGACAAGCGCGGAAATCCATGACGCGTTCATGACCGGCCCGGAACATATGATAGAGCTGTTCCACGGCTACACATATTCCGGCAATCCCATCGCCTCTGCTGCCGGGCTGGCCACGCTGGAAACCTATCGCGAAGAAGCGCTGTTCGAGCGTTGCGCCGAAATTGCGCCCTATTGGGAAGAGGCGGTGCATTCCCTCAAAGGCCACCGCCATGTGATCGATATTCGCAATATGGGGCTGATTGGCGCGATAGAATTGGAACCCATCCCCGGTGCGCCCACGCAACGCGCGTTTTCAGCATTCCTCAAAGCCTATGAAAGGGGTGTTCTGATCCGCACGACCGGCGATATCATCGCCATGTCACCGCCGCTGATTATCGAGAAAGCACATATCGACCAGTTGATCGGCACTTTGGCGGAAGTGCTGGAAAGCCTTGACTAAGGGATGAGCAAATCCCTTGCCCGCGTGGCCCGCGCCTTGCAGGATGCGGGCCTGCCCAACACAATCTCCGAGGCAGGCGAGGCCCGCACGGCAGAGCTTGCAGCGCAGGCTTGCGGGTGCGAGATTGACCAGATCGTGAAATCCATCATCTTTTGCGGCCAGCAAAGCGGCAGCATCAAGCTGTTTCTGACGGCAGGCGGCAACCGGATTGATGTGGCCAAAGCCTCGCAACTTGCGGGCGAGGCTTTGGGGCGCGCCGATGCCAATCTGGTGCGGGCCAAAACGGGCTTTGCCATAGGCGGGGTATCACCGGTTGGCCATCTCACGCTTTCTGCCACATGGATCGATCCGCGCCTGATGGATTTTTCACTGGTCTGGGCCGCAGCGGGAACGCCGCGCCATGTCTTTTCAATTGCACCGCAAATGCTTATCTCTCTTGCCAATGCCAAACTTGCGGATTTCACAGAATGACCTTGCCAGACCCCCAATTACAACCAGAATTCTACCGCGATGTGCCAATCAAGCGGGCACTGGCCTGGGCCATAGATTTTGTTGCAGTCTGCATACTCTCGTTTTTTGGTGTGCTGCTGACATTCTTTGTCAGTCTGCTGTTTCTGCCTGTCCTGTTTGCGACAGTCTCTATCGCCTATCGCACAGTGATGCTGGCGCGCTATGGGGCGACATTGGGGATGATGGTCACAGCACTAAAATGGCGCCAACTGGATGGCCGCAGCCCCGATGCCATGACAGCCTTGGGCTATAGCGCGTTGCATGCCGCGCTCTGGACAATCTTTCCGCTACAAATCGCCTCTATGGCGATGATCTTGCTCTCGCCCTATCGGCAGGGCTTGCATGATGTGATTTTGCGCACAACGATGTTGCACATAACCGCGCCAGAGTAAGCGGCTGTTACGCCAGATGCGCGCGAAACTCTGAAATCACCTGTGCATAGAGATCGCGCTTGAAGGGCACAATCGCAGAGAGCATTTCATCAGGTCCAATCCAGCGCCATTCCGAAAATTCGGGATGCGCCGTGGCCAGATTGATCTGCTCATCCCGCCCCTGATAGCGCATCAGGAACCAGCGCTGTTTTTGCCCCCGATAGCGGCCATTCCAAATATTTGGAACCATATCCGGGGGCAAATCATAGCGTAGCCAATCTTGCGTTTCGCCCAGCGGGGCCACGAGATCGGGGGTGACGCTGATTTCCTCTTCCAATTCGCGCAACGCGGCTGTGCCGGGGTTTTCGCCCGGATCAATTCCGCCCTGCGGCATCTGCCAGGCAGGGGTTGGGCTATCTATGCGCTGTGCGGCGAAGATAAGCCCTTGTGGGTTAATCAGCATCACGCCCACACAGGGGCGATAGGGCAGCGCTGCAATCGCCTGTGGCGTCATCTTTGGCCATTCAGCGCTGTCAGCCCGCGCAGAATATCCAGCGCATAGGCGAGTTGATAATCCTCGTCGCGCAGCCGCGCCACATCTTCGGCCTGCTGGCGCTCTTCTTCCATCTGCCGGCGCTCGTCTTCGGACATGTCACGGTTTTCCAACCGGCCACGCAGATCATTTTCCGACCGGGTTTGCGGTGCAGCCTGCTCCTCGCCCTCTTCAATCGGCTGCCGGCGTGGTTGTTCAACCAAGATATCTGGTGAAACACCCAAAGCCTGAATAGAGCGGCCAGAGGGGGTGTAATACAGCGATGTTGTCAGACGGATCGCACCATCCCCGCGCAGGGGCATCACGGTCTGAACCGAACCTTTGCCAAAGCTGCGGGTTCCAACCACAATCGCGCGGCGGTGATCTTGCAGCGCGCCCGCCACAATTTCTGACGCCGAGGCAGAGCCGGAGTTGATAAGCACCACCAAAGGCTTGCCATTGATCAGATCGCCGGGTTGCGAATTGAACCGCTCTCCGGCGCCTTCCTCGCGTCCACGGGTTGACACGATCTCGCCCTGATCAAGGAACGCATCAGAGACCTGGATTGCCTGTGTCAGCAGCCCACCGGGGTTATTGCGCAAATCCAGCACCACGCCCCCAAGGCTTTCTTGCCCACCAAGCTCTGCAATCGCCTCGCTCAGGCCATCGCGCAGATTGGGAAAAGTCTGCTCGTTGAAGGTGGTAACGCGCAAAATAACGATATCACCCTCTGTGCGCACGCGCACGGCCTGCAACCGGATTGTGTCGCGAATGATCGACAGATCAAAGGGTTCTGCAACCCCGTCGCGCACAACAGTTATGATTATCTCAGACCCCACAGGCCCGCGCATCATATCCACCGCTTGCCCCAAATTCAGCCCCATCAGCGATTCACCGTCCACATGGGTGATTATATCGCCCGGTTCCACCCCGGCCTTGTCAGCGGGCGTGCCATCCATGGGTGTTACAACCTTGATAAAGCCATCTTCCTGCGTCACCTCTATCCCCAAGCCCCCGAAAGAGCCACGCGTCTGGGTGCGCATATCGTCAAAATCATCTGGCGGCATATAGCCGGAATGCGGATCGAGCGACATGAGCATGCCGTTTATCGCCGCCTCTATCAGCTTGGCGGTGTCTGGCTCTTCAACATATTGGTTGCGAATACGCTCGAACACATCACCGAACAGATCAAGCTGGTCATAAACGGATGTCGCGCGCACGCGCTCTTGCGCCAGCAAAGGCCCGGCTACCTGGGTTGCAAGCAAAACCCCGCCAATGACCCCGCCAAGACCTGCCATAACATATTTGTTCATACTGCTTTATCCTATCTTGCCAAAGCACAACCCCGGCCTGTCGCGCTGCCCCTACCCTCAGGGTATTATCGGGAAACTTGAGACCCACTCAATGCGAACCAAGGCTCTGGGTCAATGGGGTTCCCCGCTTCTCGCAATTCAAAATAGAGTGTTTGGCTACGACTACCAGAGGGGATTTCGCCAGATTGCGCCACAGGCATCACACCAATCGGCGCCCCTTGTGGCAGAATTTCGCCGCTTTGCACCAAAGACGCGCCCAAGCCCGCCAGCACAAGCAGCATCTCTTCGCCCGGCTCCAGGATCACAATGATCCCATGCCCTGCCAAGGGGCCTGCGTAACGCACTGTTGCTTGCCAGGGCGTTGTGACCAAGGCCTCTGGCGCTGTCGCGAAAACCATACCCTGCCGCACCACCCCGGCCGCATCTGGCTGGTTGAAGCGGTGCAACAGCGTTGCGCGCACGGGCAGGGGCAATGTGCCCTTTGCCGCGCGAAAGGTGCGTGCCGTGCGGCTTTCAGACACAAGCGGGCGATCGGCCAATTCAATGGCAAAATCACTGAGTGTGGCGGCATTGCGCGCAAGCGCTTCCAGCTGGCCGGGCGCATCTGTCAGGTTTTGCGGCAGGGGGCCACGATCCGAAATTGCCTGCGCCAAGGCAACCCGCGCCTCTTGAGCCGCGACCAGCCCTTGTTCCAGCGCCAATAGTCCGAATTGCCGCGCGCGGCGCAGGGCGCGCAAATCTTCCAGCGCATCGCGCAATTCCGCCACATCGCGCGCCAGCGCCGGGGTTACATCTGACAGCAGCATCCCCGCACGCGCAGCTTCCAACGCGCCGTCAGGATGCAGATAGCCAAGTGACGTATCCAGACGCTCGGTCGCCATCAAGACAGAGAGCAGGCGTGCCAAATCCTGCCCCCGCGCGGCGAATTGCTGCGCCAGCGCAGCTTCTTGCACCTGCGCATTGCGCAAACCATCGCGCAAGGCAATCATGCCATCCTCATAGGATTGGATCGTTTGCGTCAGCGCTGCAATCTGGTCGCGCCCGGACTGCGCGGCCTGCATGGCCTGTGTGGCCGCTTCCAGCGCATGCGCAGCAGCCATGGCGCGTTCGGCAGGGTCTGCGCCGGCCATACCCGCCCAAGCCAGACAGAACAGCCCCACAAGCCCTGCACGCGTCATTACGGAACCAGCAGGCTTTCGCCCGTCATCTCTGGCGGTTGCGGAAGGCCCAGCAGCGCCAGCAGCGTGGGCGCAACATCTGCCAGCCGCCCCGCGCGCAACCCCGCCCCTTCTGGCCCGCCGATCAGGGCAAGGGGCACGGGGTTCAAGGTATGGGCCGTATGCGCGCCGCCTGTCTCTGGGTCGATCATGGTTTCGCAATTGCCATGATCTGCCGTCAGAACCATCGTGCCACCAGCTTTCTCCAGCGCCGCAAGGGCTGCGCCAAGGGCGTTATCCACAGCTTCGCAGGCGCGCACCGCGGCCCCCAGATCGCCCGTATGGCCCACCATATCGGGATTGGCGAAATTCACGACGATCAGGTCATAGTCCCCTCACCAATGGCCTGCACCAGCCGTGCCCCGACTTCGGGCGCGGCCATTTCGGGTTGCAAATCATAGGTGGCCACTTTCGGGCTGGCGGGCATGAAACGGTCTTCGCCCGGCTCTGCCTCTTCCTTGCCGCCATTCAGGAAAAACGTCACATGGGGGTATTTCTCTGTCTCGGCAATCCGAAACTGCCGCAAGCCATGCGCGGCCACCCATGCGCCCAAACCGTTGCGAATATCGCGTTTGGGAAAGACCGTGGACAGGAAAGCATTATGGGCATCCGAATATTCCACCATGCCCAAAGCCGCCGCCCAATCGGGGGCTTTGCCCCTGTCAAAGCCGGTGAAACTTGGGGCACAGAGTGCTGCCAAAATCTCGCGCGCGCGGTCGGCGCGGAAATTCAGGCAAAACAGCCCATCCCCCGGCTTTACCCCGCCATAGCCCGCGATCACGCTGGGCAGGATGAATTCGTCATTCTCGCCGCGCGCATAGGCCGCGGCCACAGCATCTGTTGCAGTTGCCGCGCCAAGCCCTTCGGCGCGGGTGATGGCCGCGTAAGCGCGCGCGACACGCTCCCATCTGTTATCGCGATCCATGGCGTAATAGCGCCCTGTGACGGTGCCAATGCGTGCAAGTTCAGGCAAATCCTGCTCCAATGCCTGCAAGAACCCACCGGCAGAGCGCGGCGCGACATCGCGCCCATCTGTCATGGCATGAATGACAACCGGCACACCCGCCGCCGCGAGAATACGCAACGTGGCCTGCAAATGCTGCATATGCCCATGCACCCCACCATCAGAGACAAGCGCCAGCACATGCGCCGCGCCCCCGGTTTCGCGCAGCTTGGCAATGAAAGCCAAAAGTGCGGGATTGCTGGCATAGCTGCCATCCTCAATCGCCAGATCAATCTGGCCAAGATCCATCGCCACCACACGGCCCGCGCCTATGTTCATATGGCCCACTTCGGAATTGCCCATCTGCCCCTGCGGCAGGCCCACATCGGGACCATGGGTGATCAGCGTGGCCGTTGGGCAATCGCGCATCACGCGGTCGTAATTGGGGGTATCGGCCAAGGCAACGGCATTGCCTTCTTGCGCCTGTGACAGGCCCCAGCCATCCAGAATGCACAATACAACCGGCTTTGACATGGAAATCCCCTTCTATGGCAAAACCAGAGGCGCGTGCGCCTCTGGTGATAGATAAGGCGCGCTTAGCCCTTTTTCAGCCGCCGATTGCGCGCGGCCAGCAATTTCAGCCGCAGCGCGTTCAACTGGATGAACCCTGCCGCGTCTTTCTGGTCATAAGCGCCGGCGTCATCTTCGAACGTCACATGCGCTTCGGAATAGAGGCTGTGATCGGACCACCGCCCGATGGTGCGCACATGGCCCTTATAGAGCTTCAGGCGCACAGTTCCGCTCACATGTTCCTGGCTCTTGTCGATCAGCGCTTGCAGCATCTCGCGCTCGGGCGAGAACCAGAAGCCGTTATAGATCAGCTCAGCGTAGCGCGGCATGAGGCTGTCTTTGAGGTGACCCGCGCCGCTATCAAGCGTGATTTGCTCAATGCCGCGATGGGCTTCCAGCAGGATCGTGCCGCCCGGTGTTTCATAAACCCCGCGCGATTTCATGCCGACAAAGCGGTTTTCCACGAAATCCAGACGCCCGATTCCATGCTTGCGGCCATAGTCGTTCAGCTGGGTCAGGATCGTTGCGGGCGAAAGCGCCACGCCATTGATGGCCACGGCATCGCCCTTCTCGAAGGTGATTTCAATCACTTCGGGCGTATCGGGCGCATCTTCGGGGTTTACGGTGCGCTGATAGACATAATCGGGCGCTTCATCGGCGGGGTTTTCCAGAACCTTCCCCTCGGACGAGGTGTGAAGAAGGTTTGCATCCACCGAGAAGGGGGCTTCTCCGCGCTTGTCTTTGGCGATGGGAATCTGATTGGCTTCTGCAAATTCCAGAAGCTTGGTGCGCGATGTCAGATCCCATTCGCGCCAGGGGGCGATCACCTTGATATCGGGGTTGAGCGCATAGGCCGAAAGTTCAAACCGCACCTGGTCATTGCCCTTGCCGGTCGCGCCATGTGCAACCGCATCTGCACCCGTCATGGCGGCAATTTCCACCAACCGCTTAGAAATCAGCGGCCGCGCAATGGATGTGCCCAGCAGATACAGCCCTTCATAGACCGCATTCGCGCGGAACATGGGAAACACGAAATCGCGCACAAATTCCTCGCGCAGATCTTCAATATAGATATTCTCTGGCGCGATACCCAGCAGCAGGGCCTTTTCGCGTGCGGGTTCCAGCTCTTCCCCCTGCCCCAGATCGGCAGTGAAGGTGACAACCTCACAATCATATTCAGTTTTCAGCCATTTCAGGATGATAGAGGTATCCAGCCCGCCCGAATAGGCAAGCACGACTTTCTTGGGGGCGCGTTTTGGGGCGGACATGATCACTCCGTTGCGTTGCAGGGCCAGTTCAGCATGCGTCTATTGGCATCTGGCGCGCGCTGCAAGGGCTGCGGGGCTTTGCAAATGGCGCTTATATGCTAAGTCTTGCACGAAATGGAAGGAATCCGCCCATGCAAGGCAGGCTGGAACTGATGCGCGGGGTGATTCACCCGTGGCACCATGATCATTTCGGGCATATGAATGTGCGCCATTATGCGCCATTTTTCGATGACGCTGCCTATCATATCTGGGCGCGCCTTGGGCTGCCCTACAGCCAGATGCTAGAGAGTTATGGCCTGCATTGCGTGACAGCGCAGGCGACAACGCGCTTTTTGCGCGAATTGAAGGCGGGGGATTTGATTGTGATTGACGGGATAGTCAGCAAGCTTGGCACGCGCAGTTGCAGCTTTCATTTGCGCATGTGCCATGCAGATACAGGCGTGGTTCATGCCACCTATGATCTGGCAGAGGTGTTTTTCGATCCCAAAACGCGCCAATCCGCCCCCATGCCCGATTCCATCCGGGCGCGCTTGCAAGATTGGCTGGCCCAGCCATGAGCGCCTTTGTCACCGCCGCCACCGCCGCAACGCAAGACATGCGCGAAATCTTTCCGCCCACGCCCCTATTGCGCAATGACTATCTGTCAGACCGTTTTGGTGCGGATATCTGGCTGAAGCGCGAAGACCTAAGCCCCGTGCGCAGCTACAAGATTCGGGGGGCGTTCAACGCCATGCGCAAGCAACTGGCCACTGCCCCCGACAAACGCCATTTCGTTTGCGCCAGTGCGGGCAATCATGCGCAGGGCGTGGCCTATGCCTGCCGCCATTTCGGGGTGCAGGGCACGATCTTCATGCCGGTGACAACACCGCAGCAAAAAATCATGAAAACCCGCAGCTTTGGCGGCGAATATGTCACGATCCGGCTGGTCGGCGATTTCTTTGATCAATCCCTTGCCGCCGCGCAGGCCCATTGCCAGCAACAAGGCGCACATTTCCTGTCGCCCTTTGACGATGCCGATGTCATTGAGGGGCAAGCCAGTGTCGCGGTGGAGATGCTGGAACAGATGGGCCATGCACCCGATATGGTGATCCTGCCTGTGGGCGGGGGTGGGCTAAGCGCGGGCGTGACCCGCTATTTGCGGGAAAGCGGCGCAAAAACGGCCTTGCGCTATGTCGAGCCGCAAGGCGGCGCCAGCCTGAAAGCGGCGCTTGCAGCGGGCGAACCTGTGACACTGGACAAGATAGACAGCTTTGTAGATGGGGCCTCGGTTGCGCGGATTGGCGCGCAAACCTTCGCGCAGCTGCGCGATATTGCCCCCGATCATGTGCTGATCGCCCCGGAAAACCGCATCTGCATCACAATGCTGGAGATGCTGAATGTAGAAGGTATCGTCTTGGAACCCGCGGGCGCGCTTTCTTTGGATGTATTGCCCGAATTGGCACCACAGATCGCCGGCAAATCCGTCATCTGCCTGACATCTGGCGGAAATTTCGACTTCGAGCGCTTGCCCGAAGTCAAAGAGCGCGCCATGCGCCACGCAGGAACCAAGAAATACATGATCCTTCGCTTGCCACAACGCCCCGGCGCGTTGCGCGATTTTCTGGAAATGCTTGGCCCAGAAGATGACATTGCCCGGTTTGAATACCTCAAGAAAACCGCGCGCAATTTCGGAACGGTTCTGATCGGGATCGAAACAGTGCGCCCAGAGAATTTTGAAAGCCTTTTCGCACGCATGAGGGCTGCGGGTTTCACCTTCTCCGACATTACCGAAGACGATGTGATCGCAGGTTTCGTGATTTAAGGTTTTGGTTTAAGATTTATTCACAAGATATTCTTTCCATTTGGATTTCAGAATCTCGCATGTCATTGGAAGATGCTCCATGACTTGGGCTTTCAGCAAGGCGACATCCTGCCCTTCGCGTGCGGCAGTCTCGCCCAGTGCGCAAAGCTGTGAAAGCTCGACAAAGCCAAGGTTCAGCGCCGCCCCCTTGAGGAAATGGAACGCGGCCATATTCTGACCCGCGCTTTCGGCGAAAGACAACTGCTCCAGCCCCTCCACCCCTTCTTCCAGAAATACGTCAATGATTTCGGAAAACTCTTCTTCCCCGAAATCTTCATACAGTTCCGAAACGCGTGACCAATCAATCATGGGAAACCTTTTGAGTTATCTTGATCCAGCATGACGCGAAATTCTTAAACTTTGATTGCCTGTTGGCACAGTTCTTGCCAGCGCAAAAACACCCGACAAACCCTTCACCAGAAGTTAAGAACTTTTTGCGAAACCCTGTCAAAGTCAACAGCCATGGCCTGTGCGCCGAGGGGAATCACGGTGCTGACAGCGTGTGATGATGCAACCAAAGCGCGCGTTTATGACAAGGCCGCGCTGATCGTGGATGACAGCCGCACACAACGGCTGCTCTTTACCAAAAAGCTGGAATCTTGGGGATACAGCACACAAGAAGCCGTATCCGGCCGCGCCGCGCTTGACTTATGCGCAACACAGCATTTCGATCTTATCTTGTCAGATTGGATCATGCCCGAAATGGATGGTCTGGAATTTTGCCGTGCATTCCGGGCTTTGCGTCAGGATGCTTATACCTATTTCATTCTGCTCACCTCCAAAAACGAGAAGGATGCCGTGGCGCAGGGGCTGGATGTTGGCGCGGATGATTTCTTGTCCAAACCCGTCGCCGCAAATGAACTGAGGGCGCGAATCCGCGCTGGGGAGCGGTTGCTGCAAATGGAGCGCGAGATGCGCAGCGCACGCAGCCAGCTTGTTGCTGCCGTAGAAGCGCTGGATGATGGCTTCATCTATTTCGATGCCGATGACAGGCTGGTTCTGGCCAATGAAAAATACAGAGAATTTTATGCACTCAGCGCCCCCGCACTCGTGCCGGGGGCCAAGTTTGAAGATATCTTGCGCTATGGGCTGGAATACGGACAGTTTTCAGACACCCTGACCCAAGAAGATATCTGGATAAGAGAGAGACTGGCAAAGCGCCAAGAGAGCAGCCGCTCGCAGCAGCGCCTGCAAGATGGCACCGTCTTGCAGATCGTAGAGCGCCGAACCGCTGATGGCGGGCGCGTCGGGCTGCGCGTTGATGTGACAGAACTGACAGAAGCGCGCGAAGCCGCGCGCCGCGCCGAGGCCCGCGCCGTCCAACAGAACACGGAATTGCGCGCAGCGCTTGCGGAATTGCAACTCCTGTATGACGCGCTTGATCGCGATCTGATGCAAGCCCGCCGCCTGCAACAATCGCTTATTCGCAAACGCGAGCACGCGTTTGATGGCAGCGCCCTTGCGCTTTTGCTGCAATCCTCCGGGCATGTGGGCGGCGATATGGTGGGCACATTCCAGATCAGCGCGGATCAAATCGGAATTTACGCCATTGATGTGGCGGGGCACGGCGTTGCGGCGGCAATGCTGGGCGCCCGGATCGCCGGGCTGTTTTCCGCACGCGACCACCATCAGAATATCGTATTCAAACCCGACAGGCTTAACGGGGGAAGCATTGCCTGCGCCCCTCACGAGGTTGCAGCGCGAATCAATGATCTGATGCTGGATGAATTCGGCGCGGAAACATATCTCACGATCCTTTATGCTGAATTCAACCTGAAAACCGGCAAATTGCGGCTGGTGCAGGCTGGCCATCCGCACCCTGTCATTCAGCGCGCCAACGGAACGCTGGATATCCTTGGCGAAGGCGGGCATCCCATCGGGCTGTTTACGCATGCTCATTTCAGCACAGTCGAGGCGCAAATGGCGCCGGGGGACAGGCTGTTTATCTATAGCGACGGGATCACGGAATGCACAAACCGCAAGGGCGCACAATTCGGGCAAGAGGGGGTAAGCCGAATAATGACTGCGCTCTCTGGCCTGAAAGGCGCTGATTTCATGGATGCGCTAAAATGGGAGCTGACGCGATGGGCCGGGCGCGAAGAATTTGACGATGATGTATCGGGTGCGCTGTTGGAATTTGAAAATGCGGCCAAGACCCCGCACGGGGCCGACAGCTTTGACCAGAACATGCCCGCTATAGAGTAGGGTTTTGGGTGCATCGGTTGATTGCTATCGCGCAATATCCCAAATCTGCGCAGGTGCTGTGCCGCAAACGCGCTTGGCCCTTGCCTGTTAAGTCCTATATGTAGGGGCTGACACACGGGCCAAACCTGCCCGGCAGGACAAGGAATACACAGCCATGAGCATTGGCGGACAGATCGCATGGGATGACACTGTTCTTCCCTTCCAGCTAGATCGGTGCGATATCCGGGGCCGCGTTGCGCGGCTGGATACTGCGCTGGAGCGTGTGCTGGCGCGCCACAATTACCCCCCCGCCGTAGAAGCCTTGATTGCCGAAGCCGCGTTGCTGACAGCAATGATTGGTCAGACCATCAAATTGCGCTGGCGTTTGTCCGTGCAGGTGCGCGGCGATGGGCCAATCCGGCTGATTGCAACGGATTATTACGCACCAGAAACAGAAGGCGCGCCCGCGCGCATTCGCGCCTATGCCAGTTTCGATGCCACGCGCGTTGATCCCGATGGCCCGGCCTATCCGCAAATCGGCAAAGGTTACTTTGCCATCCTGATAGATCAGGGCCCGGATATGACGCCCTATCAGGGCATTACCCCCATTGCGGGATCCTGCCTTGCCCATTGCGCAGAGGCCTATTTCGAACAATCCGAACAATTGCCCACCAGCTTCGCCCTCAGCTATGGGCGTGCCACCCTGCCCGGCCAGCCAGAGAAGTGGCGCGCAGGCGGGGTGATGTTGCAGCACATGCCTCAGGCCTCTGGCACATCGCCGCGCGAGCGCGATGTGCTGACCGAGGATTGGAACCGCGCCAATATGCTGCTGGAAACCGTGGAAGAACTGGAACTTATTGGCCCGAATGTGCAGCCGCCCGAATTGCTGCTGCGCCTGTTCCACGAGGAAACACCGCGCGTCTATGATCCGCAGGCGGTGCATTTCGGCTGTTCCTGTTCCGAAGACAAGGTGCGTCAAAGCCTGTCCATCTATTCGGCCAAGGATATCGCCACCATGACAACCCCCGAAGGCACGGTAACGGCGGACTGCCAATTTTGCGGCGCGCATTACATCATGCAGCCCGATTCACTGGGTTTCGAGGCGCGGAGCGATGGCGAGTGACCCTTTATCGCGCTTGCGGGCCAGCCTGTCGCGGCCCGCGTCGCATTCAAGCGACTATGATCTGAACCCCGGCCTCGTGCTGCCCGCAAACAGGGTTTTGCGGCCTGCTGCAGTGCTGGTGGGCATTGCCACACATGGGCAGGCGGGGCCGCGGCTGGTGCTGACCAAACGCGCCTCGCATCTGCGCAACCATCCCGGCCAGATTGCATTTCCCGGCGGGCGCAAGGATGAGGGCGATGCCGATCTTGTGGCCACCGCCTTGCGCGAAGCCGAAGAGGAAATCGGCCTGCCCCCTGCCGCAGTGGAAATTCTGGGCGCCTTGCCACCGCATGAAACGGTTACAGGGTATCAGGTCACGCCCATTCTGGGCCTGATTGCGCAAGATTTCACACCCCGCCCCCAGCCCGAAGAGGTGGCAGAGATTTTCTCTGCGCCCTTCGATCATGTGATGAACCCCGCGCGGTTTCGGATAGAACAGCGCATCTGGCGCGGCACATGGCGCAAATATTACGCGGTGCCGTGGGGGCCCTATTATATCTGGGGGGCCACAGCGCGAATCTTGCGCGGGCTGGCCGACAGGGTGGGGCCATGCGCGTAAGCGGTGCATGGCTAGAGGCCCCGGCCACGCAAGACGCGCTGCACATGCTGGAAGGGGCCGGATATCAGGCCTATGTGGTGGGCGGTTGCGTGCGCAATGCGCTGATGGGCGTTGCGGTCACAGATGTTGATATCTCTACCAATGCGCGGCCCCAAACGGTTATCGCGCTGGCCGAGGCGGCAGGGCTGCGCGCTGTGCCCACGGGGCTGGAACATGGCACAATCACGGTCGTCATCGCGGGCCAAGGGTTTGAGATCACGACATTCCGGCGCGATGTGCAAACCCATGGCCGCCATGCAACTGTAGAATTTTCAGACAATCTGGCCGAAGATGCCGCGCGGCGTGATTTCACCATGAACGCGCTTTATGCCCGCGCCGATGGGCAGGTGATAGACCCGCTCGGTGGCTTGCCAGACCTGATGGCACGGCGCTTGCGCTTTGTGGGCGATGCGCCCGCGCGCATTCGCGAAGATTACTTGCGGATTTTGCGCTTCTTCCGCTTTCATGCGCAATATGGCGACCCGCAAGCAGGGCTGGATGCCGAAGCGCTGGCAGCCTGTGCTGCGGGCGCGGATAATATGCGCCAACTCTCTGCCGAACGTATCACCGCCGAAATGCGCAAGCTGCTGGCCGCGCCAGACCCCGCCCCTGCCCTTGCCGCCATGGCGCAAACCGGGGTTCTGGCGCAGGTACTTCCGGGGGCCAACCCGCGCGCCGTGCCAGTGCTGGTGCATCTGGAGCCAGAGGCGATGGAACCCGATTTCCTGCGTCGTCTGGTGGTTCTTGGGGGTGAATTGGCGCGCTTGCGTCTGACAAAGGCAGAAGCGCGCGCGCTGGAGCATCTGCGCGACAGCGTGGGCAGATCGCAAACTGCGGCGGAATTGGGCTATTCGCTGGGGCAATCTCTGGCAGAAACCGCGATTCTGGCCCGCGCGGCCCTGTTGGAAACGCCCCTGCCCCAAGATTGGCAGGCCGATATCGCGCGTGGCGCGCAGGCGCAATTTCCACTGCGCGCCAGCGACCTGCCACATTTGCAAGGCCCTGCCTTGGGGGCAGAGTTGCGCCGGTTGGAACAGCTCTGGATTGCCTCGAATTTCAGCATGAGCAAAGACAGGTTGCTAGGCTGACTGGCCTTTGCCCCGATGCGCCCCTATATCAGGCGCTAGAAAAGAGGGCCGCAAGTGCTACAGAAAACCACCCCGGAACCAATCAGCAACGGCCACGCGCAGCGCCTTGCAGGGCTGATAGATGCCTTTGCCCCGGCAGAAAGCGCCCCGCCGCGCAGCCTGTGGGCCTTCATGCTGTGGTCAGTGCGCGGCGCTTGGCCGGTTCTTATCCTCGCCGCTGTCATATCGGCGCTTGTGGGGGTAACAGAGGTTGTCTCGGCCCTGCTGCTGGGCTTGATCATCGATGCGGTGGTGGAAACTGGCCCGCTGGGGTTTTTTGACCGTCATTTCTGGCTAATCACCGCTTTCATCCTGTTTTTTGTCGTGCTGCGCCCTGTGGCCTTTGGCCTGTCATCGGCGGCCAATTCCATCGTGGTGCAACCCAATGTCTATGTGCTGGTGCAATCGCGGCTCAATCGCTGGACATTGGGCCAGGCTGTCACCTTCTTTGACAATGATTTCGCAGGCCGCATTGCCCAGAAACAAGTTCAGACAGCCCGCGCGCTGACAGATGTGGCCAATGAAACCATCAATACCATGGCCTTTGCGCTGGCTTCTATCCTTGGGTCGGTGGTGCTGCTGGTTACGATAGACGGGCGGATCGCGCTGGCGCTGGCGGTGTGGCTGGTGGCCTATCTGGCGCTGATCCGCCATTTCCTGCCGCAAGTGCGGGCGCGCTCTGGCGCGCGGGCGGGGGCGCGCGCGCAGGTGAGCGGGCAGGTGGTGGATACAATCACCAATATCAAAACCGTAAAACTATTCGCCCATGCAGATTTCGAGGATCGCGCGGCGCTGAATGCGATGGGCATATTCCGCGACAGGGCTGTAGAATTTGGCGAAGTGCAGGCATGGTTCCGCCTGTGGCTGATGGTCTGTGCCGGCGTGCTGCCGGTGCTGCTGATTGGCGGCACGCTCTGGCTTTGGGCACTGGGACAGGCCACACCGGGGGCCATAGCTGCAGCGGGGGCCGTGGCAATCCGCATTGCGCAGATGACAGGCTGGGTAAGCTTTGTGCTGATGGCGATTTACGGCAATCTGGGCGAGGTGGAAGATGGGATGAAAACCCTCACCCCCCGCCCCACTCTGGAAGATGCGCCCGATGCCCTGCCCTTGGGCCGCGCCAGCGGGGCTATAGGTTTTGAAGATGTCAGCTTTGCCTATGGCCGCCAGACGGGCGGGGTAGATCGGCTTGGCCTGCAGATTGCGCCGGGAGAAAAGATCGGGATCGTGGGGGCCTCTGGCGCGGGGAAATCCACGCTGGTCGCACTTTTGCTGCGGCTTTATGATGTCGAAACCGGGCGCATCACGATTGATGGGCAGGATATCCGGGGCGTGACGCAGGAAAGCTTGCGCCGCAATATCGCAATGGTCACGCAAGAAACCGCGATGTTCAACCGCTCTGCCTATGAAAACATCCGCTATGGCCGCCCCGATGCCACCCGCGCCGAGGTAGAGGCCGCCGCCCGCGCAGCCGAAGCGCATGACTTCATTCTGGGCCTGCAAGACCATGAAGGGCGCAAGGGCTACGAGGCACGCTTGGGCGAACGCGGTGTGCGCCTGTCAGGCGGGCAGCGCCAGCGTATTGCGCTGGCCCGCGCCTTCCTGAAAAACGCGCCGATTCTGGTGCTGGATGAAGCGACATCTGCGCTGGATTCCGAAGTAGAGGCCGCGATTCAGGATGCGCTTATTCCTCTGATGGAGGGCAAGACCGTGCTGGCCATCGCGCACCGCCTGTCGACCATTGCACAGCTGGATCGCATCATCGTGCTTGACGAAGGCCGCATCCTTGAGCAAGGCACGCATGACGCGCTGTTGGAACAGGGCGGCACCTATGCCCGGTTCTGGGCGCGGCAATCGGGCGGATTTTTGGGAACGGATGATGACGGGCAGCAAGGCTGAAGCACCCAAAACGCCACAGCAGGACATAGCGCGGCAAATTACCATCACCCGGCTTGGCCATCAGGGCGATGGGGTGGCGGAAGGCCCGGTTTTCGCGCCGCGCACTTTGCCCGGCGAAGTGGTTGAAGGGCTGATCCACCAAGGCCGGATGGACATGCCGCGCATCCTGCACCCCGCGCCAGAGCGGGTAAAACCTGCCTGCCCGCATTATCGCAGCTGCGGCGGCTGCGCGTTGCAACATGCGCATGGCGATTTCGTGACACAGTGGAAAGAAAGCGTCATCCGGCACGCGCTGGCGGCTCATGGGTTGGAAGCCACGTTTCGCGCGCCCCATATCTCGCCGCTGCGCAGCCGACGCCGCGCTACTTTTGCGGGGCGCAGGCTGAAGAAAGGGGCGCTTGTGGGCTTTCATGCCCGCGCCTCGGATGTGGTAACCGCCGTGCCAGAGTGCCAGATTCTGCACCCGGATCTGATTGCCGCCCTACCCCTGCTGGAGGATCTGACCCAACGCACCGGCGCGCGCAAAGGCGAGATGGCGCTTGCGCTCACGCAATCCTTGGGCGGGTTGGATTTGGCGGTCACAGGCGGCAAACCGCTGGATGCGCCCCTGCTACTGGAGCTTGGACAATGGGCCGGACAATCTGGCCTTGCGCGGCTGGCATGGGAGGGCGAGGTGGTTGCCCAAATCCGCCCGCCAGAGCAGCAAATGGGCCGCGCCCGTGTCACCCCGCCGCCGGGCGCATTTTTGCAGGCAACCCCCCAAGCCGAAGCAGCCATGTGCGCGGCCTTGCAAGAGATCACACAAGGCGCAAGGCGCGTGGTGGATCTGTTCGCAGGCTGCGGCACCTTCTCCCTGCCTTTGGCGGAACAGGCGGAAATTCATGCCGTAGAGGGCGCGGCCGATATGCTTGTGGCACTCGACAAAGGCTGGAGGCAAGTCAGCGGATTGAAGCGCATAACCCACGAGGCGCGCGACCTGTTCCGCCGCCCCCTGCTGCCCGAAGAACTGGCGCAGTTCGACTGCGCCGTGATCGACCCGCCCCGCGCCGGTGCCGAGGCGCAGACCCAAGCCCTTGCCACGAGCCGTATTCCCCGTATCGGAGCGATTTCTTGCAACCCTGTCACCTTCGCGCGGGATGCCAAACTGCTGGTTGCAGGCGGTTATCGGCTGGAATGGGTGCAAGTGATTGACCAATTCCGCTTTAGCCCGCATGTGGAACTTGCAGCACGTTTTACCAGATAGCATATGGCGCATAGTCAGACGCCAAGAGGAATTGTCATGTTCAGCCGTGAAAAAACCGCCACTTTTCTAGATCAGGCATGGGTGCGCAACGGGATCATCGGGGTGATCGTGTTTAACGCCGTGCTGCTGGGGATGGAAACCTCGGACAGTTTGATGGGCGCGGCTGGGGGCCTGATTGTCACGCTTGACAAGATTTGCCTGACGATTTTCGTCATCGAAATTGCGCTCAAATTCCACGCGCATCGTTTGGGCTTTTTCCGCTCTGGCTGGAATGTGTTTGATTTCCTGATTGTGGGCATTTCGCTTGTGCCGGGCGCGCAAACCTTCTCTGTGTTGCGCGCGCTGCGCATCTTGCGGCTCTTGCGGGTGGTGTCTGTCAGCCCCAATCTGCGGCGCGTGGTGGAAGGGTTTATCACCGCCCTGCCGGGCATGGGATCGGTGTTTCTGCTGATGGGGATGATTTTCTATATCGGCGCAGTGATGGCAACAAAACTGTTTCAGAACAGCTTCCCCGATTGGTTTGGTGATCTGGGCAATTCGGCCTACACGCTGTTTCAGATCATGACGCTGGAAAGCTGGTCAATGGGCATTGTGCGGCCCGTGATGGAAACCTATCCCTATGCTTGGGTGTTCTTTGTGCCCTTCATCATGGTGACAACCTTCGCGGTGGTGAACTTGCTTGTGGGTTTGATCGTGAATTCCATGCAAGACGCCCATGCAGCAGAAAGCAATCAGGCGACAGAGGATTACCGCGATGAGGTCTTGCGCCGACTGGCGGCAATAGAGGCAAGACTGAACGCACAGGAAAACAGCACGACAACCAAAGCCGATTGACGCCTTTGTGATTGCGCGATCATGCACACTTGGCACAGGTGCAGAACTGCGGCATTGTTGCAGGAAAAAATCAGAGGCAGTCATATGAGTTTTTTTCGCGTCTTTGCCGCATTGGCGCTGCTTGCAGCACTGGCTGGGTGTGGCAAACCCCATAATAAATTCCGCACATATACTGGGCCGGAAGTGACGCAAGTGGTGGTGTATAAATCCGAAAGGCGTATGGATCTGTACCACCACACCACAAGGCTACGAACCTTCCATGTGCAGCTGGGCGGCAATCCCATCGGCCATAAACAGCGTGAGGGTGACCGCCGCACGCCAGAGGGGGATTACATCATCGACCGGCGCAACCCCAACAGCGCTTTTCACCTGTCTTTGGGCATAGACTATCCAAATGAAGAAGATCGCGCGCGGGCCGAAGAGAATGGCTGGAAACCCGGCGGTGACATCTTCATCCACGGGCGCGGACCGCGCTTTAAGCGCGCACGCGGGGATTGGACAGATGGTTGCATTGCCATTCGTGACAGAGAGATGGAAGATGTCTATGCCATGGTGCGCGACGGCACGCCCATACGGATAAAACCATGAACACAAACCCCGCCACAGCCAAGCCAAGCGAACAGAGGAAAACCCTCCTCTCCATCGGGCATGGCTATAGCGCGCAGGCTTTGGCAGAAAGGCTTTTGCCGCAGGGCTGGCATATCATCGCCACCACACGCAACCCGGACAAGGCGGCGCGGCTGCGCGCGCAGGGGATGGACGCGATCATCTGGCCGGGAGAGGCGCTGCCGATTGAACGCGCCAGCCATGTTCTGACCTCCGTTGCACCCTTGGCAACAGACCCGGTGCTAGAGGCCCATGGCGCAGAGCTTGCAACGGCGCAGCACCTGAAATGGGTGGGCTATCTTTCAACTGTGGGGGTCTATGGCGACCATCAGGGCGGCTGGGTGAATGAGGACAGCCCCACCAGCGCAAGGCTTGCACGCGGCCAGGCACGTATCGCGGCAGAGGCTGCATGGCAGGCTTTGGGCGCAAAAGCCGGGTTTCGGGTGCATGTGTTCCGGCTGGCCGGGATATATGGCCCCGGCCGCGGCCCGTTCGAGAAGCTGCGCAACGGCACGGCGCAACGGGTGATAAAACCGGGGCAATATTTCTCGCGCATCCATGCAGAAGATATCGGGCTGGCGCTGGAACTGTCCATTCACTCTGATATCGGAAGCCGCGTTTTCAACCTGTGCGATGACATGCCCGCCCCCCCGCAAGATGTGCTGGAACATGCAGCATCCCTGCTGGGTATGCCCCCGCCCCCCGAAGTCAGCTTTGAAGAGGCCGATCTCTCGCCCATGGCGCGCAGCTTTTATTCCGACAGCAAGCGCGTGCGCAATGACCGCGCCAAGCGCGAGTTGGGCTGGAGCCCCCTCTACCCCGATTACCAAAGCGGGCTGGCAGCGATCCTGAAGGCCGAAGGCTGATTGCAAAGCGCTCTCAGGCGCGCTAATGCGCGCCTTATGCCCAGATATGCCCTGAAAATCGAATATGACGGTCGGCCCTTTTGCGGATGGCAAGCGCAACTGGGACAACCCTCTGTGCAAGAGGCGATAGAGGCCGCCCTCGCCCGGCTGGAGCCGGGGCTTGCCCGGATTGCCGCAGCCGGGCGCACAGATACTGGGGTGCATGCCACAGGACAAGTGGCGCATTGCGACATGGCGCGCAATTGGGAGGCTTTCCGGTTGCGTGAGGCGCTTAATCACCACCTGCGCCCCCTGCCCGTTGCAATTCTGGATTGCGCGCGTGTGGACGATGATTTTCATGCCCGGTTTTCCGCAGTAGAGCGGCGCTATCTGTTTCGCCTGCTTGCACGCCGCGCGCCCCCGACATTCGAGGCCGGGCAAGTCTGGCATATTCGCCATCCCCTGCACCTTCGGCCAATGCAGGACGCGGCAAAACACCTGCTGGGCCAGCATGATTTCACAACCTTCCGCGCCAGCCAATGTCAGGCGGCATCGCCTGTAAAAACACTGGATGACCTGAGCATTGCCGCGCATGAGCGCCCCTGCGGGGTGGAGTATCACTTCACCTTGCGTGCGCGATCCTTCCTGCATAATCAGGTGCGCAGCATTGTCGGCACATTGGAGCGGGTGGGCGCGGGGGCATGGGCGCCCGAAGATGTAAAAGAGGCGCTGGAGGCCCGCAATCGCGCGGCTTGCGGCCCTGTCAGCCCACCCGATGGGCTGTATCTGACCGGTGTTGGCTACCCATCCGACCCTTTCGCGCGGGAGTGAGCCGAGGCAGGGGGGCTGGCTGCCCCCCTGCACCCCCCGCGGATATTTATGCCAAGATGAAGGGCAGGGTCAGTCCACTTCCTCGACCACGATCAGATCACGCTCAGAGGCGCCTTTGGCGTAGCTCAGCGCCTCTTGATAGGCGGGAGAGTTATAGCAGGCCACGGCCGCTTCGACCGAAGGGAAACGCGCAACCACATTGCGCGGGCGCGCCTTGCCTTCGAGCACGACATAGCGCCCGGCGCGCGCCAGAAAAACGCCCCCATGGGCGGCAATCGCGCCTGTGGCGCGTTTGGCATATTCGCCGTAGGCATCCGGGTCTGTTACCTCGACATGGGCAATCCAAAGTGCGCTCATGGTTTTGATCCTTGCAGATAAGCTGTGATTGCAGCAAGCGCCGCGTCAGCGCCAGAGATATCCGCGCCGCCCCCCTGGGCCATGTCCGCGCGCCCCCCGCCCCCTTTGCCGCCAAGTGCTGTGACCGCCACGCGCACGAGATCGACCGCAGAGAGGCGCGTGGTGAGATCCTCTGTCACACCTGCCGCGACAGCGGGTTTGGCCCCGGTATCAGCGATCAGCACGACAGCGCCAGAGCCGAGTTTCTCTTTCATGGCATCGATCAGAGGTGGAAGATCCTTGCCACTGACACCTGTCATGATCTTGGCGATCAGCTTTATCCCGCCCACATCTTGCGGCGCATCTTCGGCGCCGGTGCCGCCCATCGCGATCTGGCGTTTGAGCTGGGCGATTTCATTGGCGAGCGCGCGGCGTTCGTCGATCAGGGCCTTTACCCTGTCTGGCACATCCTGCGCGGGCGCTTTCAACAGCCCGGCCACTGCGCCAAGCCTGCTGTCTTGGGCGCGCAGATGATCCAGTGCGGCCTGACCCGTCAGCGCCTCTATCCGGCGCACCCCGGCGGATGACGCGGAATCGCCCAATATGACGCAAGCGCCGATATCCCCGGTGCGCGCCACATGGGTGCCGCCGCACAGTTCGAGAGAATAGGTATGCCCATCATGCCCCTTGCCGGAATTGGCATCCACGCCCATGGAAACCACGCGCACTTCGTCGCCATATTTCTCGCCAAAGAGCGCCTGCGCGCCAAGGGCGCGGGCATCATCGGGGGTCATGATGCGCGTTTCAACCGGGGTGTTCTGGCGGATGAACCTGTTCACCTCGCCCTCGACCTGCGCCAATTCCTGCGCTGACAGCCCCGCAGCATGGCTGAAATCAAAGCGCAGCCTGTCGGGCGCGTTGAGTGAGCCTTTTTGCGCCACATGATCGCCAAGGGCGCGGCGCAGAGCCTCGTGCAACAGATGCGTGGCAGAATGATTGGCGCGGATCGCGCTGCGGCGGCGGTGATCCACCTCCAGCTTGACAGGCTGGCCGCGCGCAATCTCTCCCTCTGTGACTTGGGCGATATGGACAAAGACACCCGCCATCTTGCGCGTATCTGTCACCTGCGCTGCGCCTGTGGCAGAGCGGATAAACCCGCAATCGCCCACTTGCCCGCCCGATTCTGCATAAAACGGCGTTTGGTTGACGATGATCTGAACCGCGCCGCCCGCGCTTGCAACCTCTGCCCCATCTGCGACCAGCGCCATCACCTGGCCTTCCGCACTCTCCATGTCATAGCCCAAAAACTCGGTCACGCCATGCTTCTCGGCCAGATCGAACCAGATGGTGGCATCTGCCGCATCGCCAGACCCGGCCCAACTGGCGCGCGCACGCGCCTTTTGTTCGGCCATTGCGGCATCAAAGCCCGCGATATCTACGGTGCGGCCCCGTTCGCGCAGGGCATCTTGCGTCAGATCCAGCGGAAAGCCAAATGTATCATAGAGTTTGAACGCGGCGGCACCTGACAGCGCCGCCCCTTCGGCCAGCCCTTCCAACTCTGCATCCAGCAGTTTCAACCCGCGATCCAGCGTCTGGCGAAAGCGTGTTTCCTCAGCGCGCAGGGTTTCGGTTATCAGCGCTTGCGCTGCGCGCAATTCGCCGTAATGCCCGCCCATTTGCGCCACGAGCGCGGGGACAAGGCGGTGCATGACCGGGTCTTGCGCGCCCAGCATATGCGCGTGACGCATGGCGCGGCGCATGATCCGGCGCAGCACATAGCCGCGCCCGTCATTGCCCGGCAAGACGCCATCGGCAATCAGGAACGAGGTGGCGCGCAAATGGTCTGCGATCACGCGGTGATGGGTTTTGCCGGGGCCATCCGGGTCGGAATTCGTGGCGTGGCTGGATGCCTCTATCAGCGCGCGCATCAGATCGGTGTCGTAATTGTCATGCTTGCCTTGCAGCAGCGCGCCAATACGTTCCAGCCCCATGCCTGTATCGATGGACTGGCGGGGCAAATCTGTCAGGCGGCCGTCTTCATGCTGTTCATTTTGCATGAACACGAGGTTCCAGATTTCGATAAATCTGTCCCCATCTTCCTCTACACTGCCCGGAGGGCCACCCCAGATGCTAGGCCCGTGATCGAAGAAAATCTCGGTGCAAGGGCCACAAGGGCCAGTTGGCCCCATGCGCCAGAAATTATCATCTGTGGGGATACGGATGATCCTGTCATCGGACAGGCCGGCCACTTTTTTCCAGATATCCGCGGCTTCATCATCGGTGTGATAGACGGTCACAAGCAAGCGGTCTTTGGGGATGTCAAAATCCTTGGTCAGCAATTCCCACGCAAAGGGAATCGCTTCGGATTTGAAGTAATCGCCAAAGCTGAAATTGCCCAGCATTTCGAAAAATGTATGGTGGCGGGCGGTGTAGCCCACATTCTCGAGGTCGTTATGCTTGCCACCGGCGCGCACGCATTTTTGGGCGGTCGTGGCGCGATTGTAATCGCGGTGTTCCAGCCCGGTAAAAACATTCTTGAACTGCACCATGCCAGAATTGGTGAACATCAGCGTTGGATCATTGCGCGGAACCAGCGGCGAGCTGTCCACAATCGCGTGGCCCTGCCGTGCAAAATAATTCAGGAAAGTCGAGCGGATATCAGTGAGGCTGGCCATATCGTCCTCCGGGGGAATTCGGGTTGGCCCGGTTTATCGCTGCGCACTGGGGCTGTCCACACCTGAGTAAGCCCCGCTCTGGCCGAGGTTGCTGAAAGGCATGGAAAAGCACGCTATCTGCGCGGCTGTCACGAGGGGGCGATGCCGCCTGTTGCCCGGAAACTGGCTAAGTTTTCGCCAGCAGATCACCCGCGCGCATGACGCCGTCTTGCACCACAGAACACAAGATGCCGCGCAAACGCAGATTGCGGTTTTCCGGCGCATTGATCCAATCGCGCGATACCTTGCCATACCGGGCCGCCCATTTTACGCATCCATCGTTGAAAATGTCAGACACTTCCAAAACAGCCGTCCCGGCGCGCAGCCGCTGTCCGGCTGGCAGGTTTTCCTCTGACAGGTTCATATCCGTTATAAACGTATCTCCCGGATGCGGAGTGTTTTCCCGGTCGCGCCACACAGAATCCAGCACCCTGCGCGACAGGATGCACACCTGAATGCCGGGATGCGGGCTGCCATCGGCCTGCCGCAGCCAGGGGCGGGTTGCCCAGCGCTCACCCGGAATGCCCGCAGCGCGCGTTACAGAAATTTCTTCCACAAATCTGCGCGCGCTGTAATCCGGGCGCAGGCACAGCATTTCTATCTGGCCGCCGGTTTCGGGGGCGGCCAGAATATGCGCCAAAGCCGCCTGCAATTCAGCGGCCGTGGCATGGCTCATTCTTCCAGCACCGAATCGTCGCTGTCGCTCATATGGAAATCAAGCCCATGGGCGGCGCGAATCTTGTCTTCAATCTGCAAGGCCATTTGCGGGTTTTCCTTCAGGAAATTCTTGGCATTCTCGCGCCCCTGCCCGATCCGCTCATCCCCGTAGGAATACCAGGCGCCAGATTTCTCGACCACCCCGGCCTTGACCCCCAAATCAAGCAATTCACCGCGCTTGGAAATGCCCTCGCCATACATGATGTCGAATTCAACCTGCTTGAACGGGGGCGCGACCTTGTTCTTTACCACTTTCACGCGGGTCTGGTTGCCCACAACCTCTTCCCGATCCTTGATAGAACCGATGCGCCGGATATCCAGACGCACAGAGGCATAGAATTTCAGCGCATTCCCCCCTGTTGTGGTTTCAGGAGAGCCAAACATCACCCCAATTTTCATGCGAATCTGGTTGATGAAAATCACCATGCAATTTGACCGCGAGATAGAGCTTGTCAGCTTGCGCATGGCCTGGCTCATAAGCCGCGCATGCACCCCGACAGAGCTGTCGCCCATGTCACCTTCAAGTTCGGATTTTGGTGTCAGGGCGGCAACCGAATCCACCACCACCAGAGAGACAGCGCCAGAGCGCACAAGTGTGTCAACAATCTCAAGCGCCTGTTCGCCCGTATCGGGCTGCGAGATCAGCAATTCATCAAGATCAACGCCCAATTTGCGCGCATATTGCGGATCAAGCGCATGTTCGGCATCGACAAAGGCGCACACTCCGCCCTTCTTTTGCTCTTCCGCCACGCAATGCAGCGTCAGCGTGGTTTTGCCAGAGGATTCCGGGCCATAGATTTCAATTACCCGGCCTTTGGGCAAGCCCCCGATCCCCAAGGCGATATCCAGCCCAAGCGACCCTGTAGAGGTTGATTCGATCTCTGTGACCGGGTTGTCACCGCCCAACCGCATGATTGAACCCTTGCCAAATTGCCGTTCAATCTGCGCAAGCGCCGATTCCAGCGCCTTTTGTTTTTCTGCCGTCCGTTTGTCGGTCATTGTCAGAAGATCCGCCATTGCCATTTCCTTTGCCCCTTATTTCACAGCACGCCCTGCGCGGCAATCGCCCGTTTGGTGCGGTCATGTTCGATAAATGTTCCTTAACCCATATCGCGAAACAAAGCGAGAACTTTTAATATCGCCCGATCAGGCTATGGTAAATTGGTTAACAATTTCTTTCACATACCAAGTCGATGGCAGGCTTGCGCCTGCTGCAATGCGGCATTGCCGGATTGTCTGTAGCAAGGTCAGCAAAGATGACCTACCCTTTCTCACAGGGGGGAAACACTTTTGATAAGGGTTTCCAAAATGGCAAGCTTCACCACCAACACCACACCAGTCGAAAAACCGGAGTTGAACAAGCTCAGCGCATGGTTTTTCGCTCTGCTGGAAGAAATCGCACGTTTCTCGCCCACCTATCGCGATATCATGCGCTACAATGCGCTTAGCGATGCCGAACTTGCTGCACGCGGCATGACGCGGGCGGATGTGGCGCAGCGTGTGTTTGGGGCGCGCATGGGGCTTTGATCGCTTAAAGCACTTGCAACGGCAGGCCCGTATTGCGCAAGGCCGCTTCTGTCTGAGGCAAGCGGGCATGCAGCATGGCATAGCTTCCCGGTGGCAAATCCGCGTTTTGGGCAAGGCCAGAGATTGCCGTAGCCAAGGCCGATTGTTCTGGCGCGGGGCAATAGATTACCCCGTCCAGAACCCCGGCAGACAAATTGCGCAGCAAGGTTGGCAGCGCCGTGCTGGCAGAGCCAAGAACGATACAGCCCCCGACAGGGCTGTCTTGCGCCTGCGGCTCTGCAATTTGGGGCAATTCAAAGATGTCGGTCAACTCGGGCAAGGCGGCATTCAGCACAGATGCAAAGCGCAGACTTGCCGCCATATCGGCCCCGCGCCGCACCGCGACCGCGCGCGCCACATCGTCTGGCCCTGCAGGCACGATCTGGCCAGGCCCCCTGCCCCCCGGCATGGGCACGCAAACGCAGCCTGCGCCAAAGGGCGCGCGCCATTGGCCCGCCACGAAATGCGCAAATAACCGCTCTGAATAATCCTCGAACATGGGCAAACCCTATCAGCCGCGCGACGGCGCGGCCAGTGTTCAGCGCAAACCCAGTGCTTGCCGCATATGCTGCCAACACGGCCCCGCTTGCCAAATCGCCAGCTTTGCGGCACCACAGCGCCATGACACGCGCGCAGCATCTTTTCTGCATTGGGGCCGCCCATTGGGATATCATCGGCCACAGCCCGGCCCCTGTGGCTTTGGGCGCGGATTTGCCCGGCCGCATTCTGCGCAGGCCGGGGGGTGTGGCGCTCAACATCGCGGCAAATCTGGCGCTGCTGGGCCATATGCCCGCACTGATGGCCGCTATCGGGCATGACCAGCCGGGAGATGATTTGCGCGCATGGCTGGCGGCGCGAGGTATTGGCACGGAATATCTGATCGCCCTGCCCGGCCTGCCCACAGACAGTTACATCGCGATAGAGGGCCGCAATGGGCTGATTGCCGCCATCGCGGCTTCTGATGCGCTGGAAAGCCTTGGGCCAGAGGCTCTGGAGAAGCTGCCCGAAACCCCCTCATGCGTTGTGCTCGATAGCGGGCTTGCGCCGGGGCTGCTGAGAGAGCTGGCGCAAGATCAAAAGCTGGCGCGCACAGACCTGCGCCTTGCCGCCGTATCACCCGCCAAGGCCGTGCGCCTGGCCCCGTTTCTGGGGCGGATGGGATGCTGTTTTTATCTAAATCTGGCAGAGGCAGGCGCAATTTGCGCAACCACCTTCCCCGATAGCGCCAGCGCCGCGCGCGCGCTGATCGCGCGGGGGGCAGCGCGGGTGCTGGTTACGGATGGGCCAAACCCCGCAACCGATGCCACAGCGGCAGGGTTTATCACCGCCACACCGCCCCGGATTATCCCCTTGCGCGTTACAGGCGCCGGAGATGCCTTTACCGCCGCGCATATCAGCGCCGAATTGCAGGGCCAGACGCGCATGGCGGCACTGAATGCCGCACTGGCTGCCGCAAGCCAACATATCACACGCCCCATGCCAGATTGCTGAAGGAAGCCCCAATGCCGCCCCTGACCTTTTCACCCGAAGTGCAAGCCGCCCGCGCGGCGGGTGCGCCTCTTGTGGCGCTTGAGTCCACGATCATCACCCATGGCATGCCCTACCCCCAGAACCTGCACATGGCCCAAACCGTAGAGGATGATATTCGCGCTGCCGGGGCCGTGCCTGCGACCATTGCCATCATGGATGGCCAAATCCATATCGGGCTGGACGCGGCCAATCTTGCCCGGCTGGCACAGACGCAAGACGCGCTCAAACTCAGCCGCGCCGATCTGGCCGTGGCGCTGGCCACGGGCCGTGTGGGGGCGACAACTGTGGCCGCGACAATGATTTGCGCAGCCCTTGCCGGGATAGAGGTATTTGCAACGGGCGGCATTGGCGGGGTACATCGGGGGGCGGAGCACAGTTTCGATATATCCGCCGATCTGCAGGAACTGGCGCAAACCCGCGTGACAGTGGTGGCCGCAGGGGCCAAGGCCATTCTGGACGTCGCCAAAACGCTTGAAGTGCTTGAAACCCTGGGTGTGCCCGTCATCGCCTATGGGCAAGACAGCCTGCCTGCCTTCTGGTCGCGCGAGAGCGATTTGAAGGCGCCCTTGCGGCTGGATACCCCGGCCCAGATTGCCGCAAGCCACCTGATGCGCGCGCGCCTTGGGGTGCCGGGGGGGCAGCTTGTGGCCAATCCCATCCCGGCAGAGGCCGAAATCCCCGCCGCTGTGCTGGCCCCCCTGATCACCCGCGCCATTGCGGAGGCAGAGGCGCAGGGCATCGCCGCCAAGGATGTGACCCCGTTTTTGTTGCAGCGCATTTATGATCTGACAGAGGGGGCCTCTCTGCCCGCAAATATTGCTTTGGTGCGCAACAATGCGCGCCTTGCCGCCCAGATCGCACAGGCCCTTGGCACGGCACAGCTTGCATAACCCCGCCCCTCAGGCCATCTAGGGCCAGCAACGTTTTCAAAGGGAACAGACATGTCGCCAGATACGGGCAAACGCGGGCTTATCGCCTCTTTGCGGGGCAATTTTCTGGCGGGGTTGGCAGTCCTTGCGCCGGGGGTTCTGACAATCTGGATCGTGTGGAATGTCATCACCTGGATTGATGGCATTGTGCTGAATTTCATTCCGCGCCGCTTTCACCCGCAAATCTTTATCGGTTGGGATGTGCCGGGCGTGGGCGTGGTGGTGTTTGTCATCTTCACGCTGATCATGGGCTATTTCACCAAGGGCCTGATCGGGCGCACGCTGGTGACATGGGGCGAGCGGATTGTGGAAACAATGCCCATCATCCGATCAATCTATAATGCCGTCAAACAGATCGCAGAAACCGTCATTGCCCGCAAAACCCCCAGTTTTGAGCGCGCCTGCCTTGTGCAATACCCGCGCCCCGGAATGTGGGCGGTGGCCTTCATTTCCACGCAGACGCGCGGCGAAATTGGCGATCATCTGGCCGAAAGCGGCGAGATGGTGTCGATCTTCCTGCCCTCCACCCCCAATCCCACAACCGGGTTTTTGTTATTTGTGCCGCGTGAGGATGTGATCATTCTGGACATGCCGATAGAGGATGCCGCGAAGCTGATCATCTCTGCCGGGCTTGTCTATCCCGAATCGCGCAAGGCAAAGCCCCTGCCTAGCCAAACATCTCTTCCAGATTGACAGTTTCGCGTGTGTTCAGATCATCCTTATGCGCGCTCAGGAACGTGTCGCAAGCTTTGCGCCCGGCCTCTTTCAGAGTGTGGAGCAGAAAGGGTGTAGGTGTCAGCTTGCTGGTGACCGAAAGCGTATTCATCAGATCATCATCGGCCACCATATGCACCAAGACATCTTTCATGCTGTCCGGTGTCATTGTGCCCTCGGCTATCAGACGTTTGACAAATTTTATCGCGCGCAATTCCCGCAACAAAGATGCATTGAAACTGATCTCATTAATCCTGTTCTGTATCTCTTGCGGGGTTTGGGGGATCTGGTCGCGCAAGAGCGGGTTGATGTTCACAATGACAATGTCATCGGGCAAATGACGACGAAAGAGGGGAAAAAGCGCCGGGTTACCGGTATAGCCGCCATCCCAAAACGCCTCGCGCTTGCCGGTTAAAGGATCATCGATTTCCACCGCTTGAAACAGCGTTGGCAAACAGGCCGAGGCCATGATCACCTCGCATGTCACCTCCTGGCCGGAAAACACGCGGATTTTGCCACTCCGCACATTCGTGGCTGCAATATGTAATTCCGGCCCATCTTGTGCGCAAACCTGATTGAAATTCAGGGATCGCACCACCGATTCCAATGGATTGCGATATAGCGGCCCATATTGATATGGGCTGGTCACAAGCGCTGCCACGTTCATGGGCGAGACAGGCATCATCGCCTCTATCCATGAATTGACCATGCCCACCGGCGGCAGGGCCTGCGCAATCCAGCCTGTCAGGCGCAAATCATGCACCGCGCCCACCTGATGCCAGATGCGATCCAGAAGCACGCGCGCCCCCTCTCTACCGCCCTGCGCATAGCCAGCCTTCAGCGCCGCACCATTCAGCGCCCCGGCGGAAGTGCCCGAAATCGCAGCAATCTCCACATCGCGCTCTTGCAACAGCCGATCAAGCACCCCCCAGGTGAATGCGCCATGCGCGCCCCCGCCTTGCAGCGCCAGATTGATCCGCTTGACCATGCTTTCACCTCCAAACCCGCCACGCGCCAAGACTGCGGCACGCGGCTTTTCACCTATACCTTACCCATCGCGGAAAGCCCCTAAAGCGCTGTCCAGCCCCCATCTACAGAGATGGTTGTCCCGGTAATCTGCGCGGCAGCATCCGAGCACAGGAAAACCACACTGCCCCCAATCTGCGCGGCAGTCGCAAACTCGCCCGAAGGCTGGCGCGCCAGCATCACTTCCTTGATCACCGTTTCACGATCCATGCCATGCGTTTTCATCTGATCGGGGATTTGCTTTTCCACAATCGGGGTCAGAACATAGCCGGGGCAGATGGCATTGCAGGTAACACCCTTGCCCGCCGCTTCCAGCGCTGTCACCTTGCTAAGCCCCACAACCCCATGCTTGGCGGCCACATAGGCCGATTTATAGGGGCTTGCCGTCAGACCATGTGCCGAGGCGATATTGATCACCCGCCCCCAGCCTTTCGCATACATCCCCGGCAGCGCCACGGCGCTGGTATGAAATGCGGAATTCAGATTGATGGCGATAATGGCATCCCATTTCTCGGTCGGGAATTCCTCCAGCTTGGCCACATGCTGAATGCCCGCATTATTGACCAGAATATCGCAGCCCCCCGCCGCCTCTATCAGCGCGCGGCATTCCTCTGGCTTGGACATATCGGCCGAAATATAGCGCACCGAAACCCCGCTCTGTGCCGCCAGTTCTGCGGCAAGAGCGTGATCCTCTGGCGTATCGGTAAAGGAATTGATCACCACATCCGCGCCAGCTTGCGCCAGTTCACGCGCGATTCCCAAACCGATCCCGGAATTTGATCCTGTGACCACCGCGCGCTTGCCTGAAAGTTGCATCGCCTGTCTCCCTCTCGCATCTGCATACAGGGCGCAGCATAGCCACCATGCGGCCAAAGGCCAGAGCCGCCCTGCCCGGCCCCTCCCAAAGTGCACAAAAAAGCGCCCGCACAAGGCGGGCGCAGTTATTGAGGCAGGTTTCATACAGGCAAGAAACCTATCGAGCAGTGACCCATATATAACCATTCTGTCAGGCCCTTCCAAGCTAAAAGTTTGAAAACTCTCGCAACGCATTGTAGCGTCTGGCGAAACGACACCCCTTTTTCACCCCGGAGCCGCGCGTATGAAACCAGATTTGCGCCAGATACTTGCCGCAGTTTCCTTGGCCTTGGCGCCTGTCCTGAGTGTTTCCCAACTGGGCGCACAACCCCTGCATGGCATAGCTATGTATGGAGAGCCTGCCTTACCACCAGATTTTGCCCATTTGCCGCATGTGAACCCCGATGCACCCCAAGGCGGGCGCATTGTTCAAGGCGAAGTCGGCAGCTTCGATTCCCTCAATCCGCATATCCTGAAAGGGCGCACCCCCTGGCAGTTGCAATATCTGAATTATGAAAGCCTGATGGGCCGATCCTGGGATGAACCCTTCACCCTTTACGGGCTTTTGGCCGAATCGGTCGAAACCGACGCGGCCCGCAGCTTCGTGGAATTCACCCTGCGCGCAGAAGCCCGATTCTCGGATGGCAGCCCCGTTACCGTGGAAGATGTGCTCTGGAGCTATGAAACCCTGGGCACAATCGGCCATCCCCGCTACCATGGCGCCTGGGCGCGCGTGGCACAGGCCGAAGCCACAGGGCCGCGCAGTATCCGTTTCACCTTTACCGAACCCGACCGCGAATTGCCGCTGATTCTGGGCCTGCGCCCGATCCTGAAAAAGGCACAATGGGCGGGCCTGGATTTTGCCGAATCGGGAACCTCGGTCATTCCCATCACAACAGCGCCCTATGTGATCGACCAGTTTGAAGCAGGGCGCTATGTCTATCTCAAACGCAATCCCGATTATTGGGGCAATGATCTGCCCTTCATGCGCGGCCAAGCCAATCTGGATGAAATCCGCATGGAGTTTTTCGGCGATGGCAATGCCATGTTCGAAGCCTTTACCTCTGGCCTGCTCAACACCATGCGTGAAACCAATGCCAATGCCTGGAATAGCCGCTACAATTTTCCTGCCGTGCAATCCGGGGCCGTGGTGAAATCCGAAATCCCGCATCAGCGCCCCTCTGGCATTGCGGGTTTCGTGATGAATATGCGCAACCCCCTCTTTGCCGATTGGCGCGTGCGCGAGGCCATGATCCACGCGTTCAACTTCGAATATGTCTCTCAGGTGGTGAATGACAGCGTCGATCCGCGCATCACATCTTACTTCTCCAACTCTTCCCTCGCCCTCCAAGACGGCCCGGCAACAGGGCGCGTGGCTGAATTTCTGGCCCCTTTCGCGGCCGATCTGCTTCCGGGAACGCTGGAAGGCTATCGCCTGCCTGTCTCGGATGGCTCTGTGGCCAACAGGGCGAATATGCGCCGCGCCCTTGGCCTGTTGGCAGAGGCGGGATGGGAGCCCGACAGCGCAGGCGTGCTGCGCAATACCGCGGGCGAGGCGTTCCGCTTCACGCTTCTCTTGCGCCAAGGCTCGTCCGAAGTCCTCTCCATCGCCGATATCTATGCCGAAGCCCTCAAACGGCTGGGAATGGATGTCACCGTCACCCAGATCGATTCGGCCCAATATACCGAACGCACCACGAATTTCGATTTCGACATGACCTATATGGTGCGCGCCATGTCGCTCAGCCCCGGCATAGAGCAACAAAGCTATTGGGGCAGCCAAGCCGCCACCATCCCCGGTTCGCGCAACTGGATGGGCGTGCAAAACCCGGCAATAGATGCGCTGATCACCCGTCTTCTCACCTCCAGCGATGAAGCAGATTTCATCGCCAGCGCCCAGGCGCTGGACAGGGTGCTCATTGCCGGGCGCTTTGTCGTGCCCTTCTGGTTCAATGACCGCGCGCGCATTGCCCATGCAAAAGAATTGCGCTTCCCGGACACCTTACCGATCTACGGCGATTGGATCGGGTTTCAGCCAGATATCTGATGGTGGCAGGAGTAACCCGCGCCCGGCCCTTCGCCATAACCTGGCCATTCATCTTGGCAAAAATATCCTCAGGGGGGTGAATTGCGGCAAAGCCGCAAGAGGGGGGCGCGAGCGCCCCCCTTTCTACGTCCGTGATGGTGCGCGCGCGGTCGGGCAATCGCGCCGAATTTCCCGCGTATTCAGCCCGGTGGCAACCAGCATGCAGCGATCACGCGCCTCGAAGTAATAGCCACGCGCATACCACATCACCGCGCGATCAATATCGCCCCCGGAAACCAGCCAGGCCCCACGCAGATAGCGGCCCGCATAGGTTAGGTTCACTTCCGCATCCAGCAACTCTTCCGGGCGGCCCTGAAACCCCATTTGCCGCGCGGTCTGGGGCAGGATTTGCATCAGGCCCCAATAGGGGCCATTGCGCGCATTGGCGCGATAATTGCTTTCGCGTTGAATGACACGGTGCAGCAGCGCTTCGGGTATCTCGTGCTTTTGGGCAAAGCGCTGCACAAGGCGGCGCATTTCTGGCGTTTCGCCGGGATACAGCGCCGAAGGCGCGGCGGGCGCACGGGTTACATCGGCATTGGGTTTGGCACAGGCCAAAAGCGCGAATGCGGCGCAACAGAGGATCAAGGGGCGGATCATGCGGGAGTAACCTTTCGCAAAGCCGGAATTACACCAATCTCATCAAGAGCAGCATCCAGAGCATTGAATTCAGGGATATTTTCAGATTTCAACCTATCAAATCTGGCACGCAGGCGCTCTTTCTCGGCACCTTTGCAATCATTCCATGGCCTGCCTTGCAGGCCCATTTCCAGCACATAATAGGAAATGAAATGTGGCTTGTTGCCAGCCTTCAACAGGCGCGCATAGGCAGCATCGGCGCCAAGCGCGCGCAGCGCCTCTGCGCTGGTTATGCCCACTTGGGCCAAGGCCGCTTCCATAGCTGGCCCAAGGTTGCGAATGGAGGAAACAGGCGCAGACATAAAACCACAACAGATGACACCCCGTCGATGGGGCAAGCTGGAAAAACAGCTACCCTGACACCCGCAGCGCGCCTAGAAATTTCTGCCAAGGCGCGCAAGCCATGCGCGCCATTCGGCAAAAATCAGCCTATTGTGGCGCGGCAAAGCTTAAATCAGCGCCCAATCCTGAAATCGGGCAACGGGGGCCTGTGCGCCCATTCGGGCATGGGCTGCTTGCGCCGCAGCAAAGGGAGTATGGGCTTGCGCGCCATCAGATCGCGGTTGCGGCGCAGGTTTTTTCGGGGCTGTCGGAGACATGGCACGACCTTTGAAGTTTTTGCTCACACGCAGATGAAACCCCGGAAATATGGCCAGCTTTGGCCGGGTTTGCGGCGCAAACCCGGCCAAAGCGCAAAAGCCTTGCTCAGGCCAGCTCGCCGGCAGGCGTGATCTGGCTGCGCCCGCGCAAATAGGGGTGCAGCACTTCGGGCAGATCAACCCCGCCATCGGCGCGCTGGCCGTTTTCCAGCACGGCAATCAGGCAGCGCCCCACGGCCAAACCAGACCCATTGAGCGTATGCACAAATTCGGGCTTGCCCCCCTCGGCAGGCCGGAACCGCGCATTCATCCGCCGCGCCTGAAAATCGCCGCAGACAGAGACGCTTGAAATCTCGCGATATTTCCCCTGCCCCGGCATCCAGACTTCGATATCGTGGGTTTTCTGCGCACCAAAGCCCATATCACCGGTGCACAGAACAATCGTGCGGTAGGGCAGGCCCAACCGCTCCAGCACGGTTTCGGCGCAACGGGTCATGCGCTCATGCTCTGTCAGACTATCCTGAGGCCCGGTGATGGACACCATCTCGACCTTCTCAAACTGGTGCTGACGCAACATGCCAGTGGTATCTTTGCCTGCACTGCCTGCTTCTGATCTGAAGCACAGGGTATGCGAACAAAAGCGCAAGGGAAGCACCGCGCCATCCAGAATTTCACCTGCCGCAAAATTCGTCAGAGTCACCTCGGATGTCGGGATCAGCCACCAGCCATTCGTTGTTTGATAGCTGTCTTCGGCAAATTTGGGCAATTGCCCTGTGCCATACATGGCCTCATCACGCACCAAAACGGGGCTGTTGACCTCGCGCAAGCCATGCTCTTCCACATGCAAATCCAGCATGAATTGCGCCAATGCCCGGTGCAACCGCGCCACCGCACCGCGCAGAACCACAAAACGCGCGCCCGACAGCTTCGCGGCGGTGCCAAAATCCATCTGCGGCGCAACCGCGCCAATTTCAAAATGCTCGACCGGCTGGAAATTGAAGGCGCGCGGGCTGCCCCAGCGGCGCAGCTCGACATTGCCGCTTTCATCCGCACCATCGGGCACCTCGTCCAGCGGCAGGTTGGGAAGGGTTTCCAGCAGCGCTGTCAGCTGCGCATCGCCTTTGCGGGCCTCATCTTCAAGCCGTGCGATATCTGCCTTCTTCTCGGCCACCAGCGCGCGCAGGCGTTCAAATTCGGCATCATCGCCGCGTGCCTTGGCTGCCCCCACATCTTTCGAGGCCGCATTTTGCGCCGCGCGGGCTGTCTCTGCCTCGGCAATGGCGGCGCGGCGGTCTTGGTCAAGGCCCAGAATCGTTGAAGATTGCGCCACAAGCCCCCGCCGGGCAAGCGCTGCATCAAAGGCTGCGGGGTTTTCACGGATGGCGCGGATATCGTGCATGGCGGCTCTCGCTTTCATGGGGGCTGCAAATTCCGCCCCCTTATGCAGCAATGCGCCCGCGCGCGGAAGGCCCTGTTGCAGTGCCGTCAAATTGCTGCAACGCAGTAGATTGACCCAAGCCCGGCAGAGCGGCTAATGTACCCCAACACGATGCCAGACAGGAGCTGCCCTAATGGATGGCAATGCGCTCGCGACAGATGCGGGCCAGAACCCCGCGTCACAGGCGGGTTTATTCGATAAACCCATTTTCACAGATGCTCAGGCCCGCGCTTTGGCGCAGGTGGGGGTTATAGATGTCGGCTCGAACTCTGTTCGACTGGTCGTCTTTGATGGCGCAGCCCGCAGCCCGGCCTATTTCTTCAATGAAAAAGTGCTGTGCGGGCTGGGGCGGGGGCTGGCGGAAACCGGCAAGCTCAACCCCGATGGACGCGCGCGCGCGCTGGCCACGCTGAAGCGCTTTGCGCTTCTGGCACGCGGTATGTCGCTGAGCAATCTGACAATGGTTGCCACGGCAGCCATGCGCGAGGCAGAGGATGGCGAAGAATTCCGCGCCTTGATAGAGGCGGAAACAGGGTTGCGCATGCGCGTGATCGAAGGCCCGGAAGAAGCCCGGCTTTCCGCCCAGGGTGTGCTGACAGGCTGGCCAGAGGCGCAAGGGCTGGTCTGTGATATCGGCGGCAACAGCATGGAGTTGGCAGCAATCGGCGAAGGCCGGGTGCATAGCAATGTCAGTTCCGGATTGGGGCCGTTTCGGCTGCAACAGGTGGCGGGCGGCAAAAAGGGGCTGCGCCAACATATTGGCGATACGCTGCTTGGCCTGCGCGAATCGGTCGGGAAACACCATGATGCGCTGTATCTGGTGGGTGGCTCATGGCGGGCAATCGCGCGTCTGGATATGGAGCGGCGCGGCTATCCGCTGAAAGTGCTGCATGAATATGCCATGACGCCCAAATCCATCCGCAAGACGATAGACTGGATCACTGAGCAAGACCCCGCCAAGCTGCGCGCCATGACGGGCATTTCGGCAGAGCGCATGAGCCTGATTCCCCTGGCAGCCCAAGTGCTGCGGCAATTGGTGCATGTGTTCAGCCCCAAACATGTCTATGTTTCCAGCTACGGCATTCGCGAAGGCATTTTGTACGAACAAATGCCGGAAATCCTGCGCAGGCGCGACCCGTTGATTGAAGCCTGTCATTTCATGGAACATTCCAGCGCGCGCATTCCCGGCTTTGGCAAGAAACTGTATGAATTCCTGCTGCCGCTGTATCGCAACCGCCCACCAGAAAGGCTGCGCCTGATTCGCGCAGCCTGCCTGTTGCATGATGTGAATTGGCGCGCCCATCCAGATTACCGGGCCGATGCCTGTTTTGACACCACCACCCGCGCCAATCTGGGCGGGCTTGATCATCAGGGGCGTGTCTATCTGGGGATCGCGCTGATGCACCGCTATAAGACCAGCGGCATGCGGCCACGAATCAAGGATATCGCGGGACTGCTGGAAGAAAAAGATCTGGCAGAGGCGAAAATGCTGGGGCGAGCGCTGCGATTTGGGGCCATGTTCTCTATGGATGGGCCGGAAAATGCGGGGGAACTGCGCTATTATCCCAAGAAAGCCGTGCTGGAACTGGTGCTGGAACGCGACACGCAGGCCCTGTTCACCGAAGTGGCAGAGCAACGGTTTGCCGCACTCGCGAATCAGATGGAAGCAACGGCGAAAGTGCGCGTGCGCCGCAATTACAGTTCAAACGGCGTGCCGTCATCGCCATTGGGCGCGGAATGATCCTCCAAGGGCGGCACCTCCTCGCGGCGCCGGATCAGAATATCGCCATTGGGCAGAATTTCGGGGGGATGATATTGCGTCATGCCGCGCAATTCATCCAGAAAGCGCTGGATTTCCGGTTCCAGCGCCGAGAATCCGCGCTCCAACTCGCGCAATTGCGGCTCTGCTTCGGACAGAAAACCGCGTAACAGACGCTCGAACAAATCTGTAAGCGGGATGGGGCCTTCCTGTTGCGTCTCATCCTGTGCCGGGGGAACTGGGTCAGTCTGCGCAGAGACAGGCGCGAAAAACGCTCCGGACAAGAGGAACGCGGACGCTACGCTGATGATGACCGAGACCCGCCGCATGCGCCAAATATAGCCTTTCGGCGCAATCCAGACCAGAGCCTTGTTTCGCGCGCTTACGCCAAGCGCGCGACAGCGCAAATCAGGCGCCGCAGCGATCAGGCCGCGCGGCTTTGCTGGATATTCTCCCATGCCAGATTCAAATCGCGCAAGCGATGCTCTGCCAGTTTCACCGCCTCTGGCGGTACGCCCCGCGCGGCCAGCCTGTCGGGATGAGTTTCGCGCACAGCGCGCCGATAGGCGCGCCGGATTTCGGCCAGTGGCGCGTCTGGGCTCACCTCCAGCACGTCATAGGGATCGGGCGGAACATCCCCCACAAAGCGCGCACGCAAACACAGGAAGCAGCGCTCTGACAGGCCAAAAATCCCTGCCACCTCTTGCAGGAATGCGTCTTCCATCGGATGAAAATGGCCATCTGTCATGGCCACTTCGAAAAGCCCTTCCATCAGATCCATCAAGACAGGATCGCGCGGCGGGAACATGGCGGCAATCTTGCGCGCATAAAGATCAAACCCCGCCACATCCTGCCGCGCCAGATTGAACACGCGCGCGGCAGCAGGCTCATCCTCCGGGGCGATCGTGAAAATGCGCCGGAAGGTTGCCACTTCGCCACGGGTGACGGCCCCATCGGCCTTGGCCAATTTCGCCCCCAAGGCAATGACAGCGATGGTGAAGGCCACCGTGCGTTCGGGGGGCGTGCGCAACCGCTCGAATACATGGCTCAACGGCTCTCCGTGACGGAGTGCGCGCAGCGCTTCACTTATGCGAGACCAGATCGACATAAGAGCAATCTATCAGCCAAAAGGGGGGGCGGCTGCAAGGCAAATCAGCGCAGGCGCGACAACAGGAAAGCAAGATTGGGGGGCTGCCGCCCCCCTACCCCCCCGCCCCAAGGCTAGGCGATTCACACATTTCTGAGCGTCCATCCGTGGGTGAAGGATTTGAAGTACTGGAGACCGTGGCGGAAGGTTATTGGTCCGGGCGGTTTGGATTTCGGATAGCCGTCCCATCCGCCGAGCTTTGCGATGATCCATGCGGCCCAAGCCAGCGTTTCAGGCGGATGGGGGTTTTTCTGAAGTGTGGTCTTGCCTTCGAGTTCGGGCAGGAGTGCATGGAGGGCCTGGATTTCGGAGGGCGAGAAGGCGATCCTGGCGTCTTGCTCGGAGCTGCCATCGCGCGCTTGAACGAGCTGCATGATTGTGCAGGCAGCGCGGGCGGCAATCGCGGTCAGCTTGATCAACCGCTCGGCATTTTCCAGTTGACTGTCTTCCAGTTGGAGGCCCTGCTGTTTCAGCGTTCGGAAGAATTGCTCGATATGCCAGCGTTGCCGATACCAGCCAACTACGCGCCAGGCCATCACTGCATCCTCTACCTTATGGGTGGTCAGAAGACGCCACGAGATGGGCGCGGCGCCCGGTGGCGCATCCACCTCGCAGATCTCGATCAGGTGGACTGCTACCGTCTCGGCCAGCCCCGCCTGCGTGGCCAGATTGCCGGGACGCTTGATCGAAACGGACCCAAATCGGGCCACAAGCCTGGCGGTGCGGGCCGGACGGCCAGGGCGTGCGCGCACCGCCACATTGGCCGTACCCGCGAATTGCAGCGGTGCGGAGGAAAGCTTGCCGCCACCTTCCAGAATTGAACGATCCGCCATGGCTCGGGTCAGGATATGAAAGCCCGGCTCAGGCAATCGCGCCCATTTCTCATAGATATCGCTCTCGCGATCACTGATTTCAGTCACCATATGCGCCCGGGCCAGAACCGTCTTGGCGGATTCTGCCGTGCTCAGCCACCGATGCGATTCCTTCTCTGACAGCGGCCGGCTCCGGTGGGGAACGCTTACCCGGCCATCGCGTGTCCATATCCGGCCCGCGGCCAAACCCACAATGCCACCTGTCTCGGCATCCACACCCAGCATCGCGTGTAGCAAAACACCGCGCCCTAATCCCTTGCCGATCTCGCCTAGACCGCGGCTGCGCTCTCTGGTCGTCGAGAAATTGAATTCGCTGGTATCTTGGATTGCCAGTATATGCCGGCCCGCGCAGGCTTGCGAAAGCTCCGCTCCCCAGCCATCAACCAGGGCCTCCACCGTCACACGCGGATTGGCCAAAAAGCGCGAAAATCCGACAATCCCACTGCGTTGGCCACCCGCCAGACGCCGCAGGCAGGTGCTCGTGCGCGCCACCATTTCCGCGAGCAGCAGACCCCCCTTTTTGCCAGGCGCTCGTCTCCGAAATCGCCCAACCCACAGCCTTCCGAAGTCACCACAAGTCGCCCTCCATTTAAGGTAGGGCAATCGAACCATGCAAAACAAAACCCGTCAAGCGCACGGCAAGGGAAACCATTCCTAAAGATGTGTGCATCCCTTAGCGCCCCAAGGGGGGCGCGCCCCCCTTGGGAAACCCCGCGGATATTTACACCCAAGATGAAAGCCCGATCAGGAGGCGGCAGCGGCGAGGCTCTGGCGGCGGCCCACAAGTTCTTCGGCCACCAGAAACGCCAGTTCGAGCGATTGGCTGGCATTCAGCCGTGGATCGCAGGCGGTGTGATAGCGCTGCGAGAGATCCTCATCCGTGACAGCGCGCAAACCGCCGGTGCATTCTGTCACATCCTTGCCTGTCATTTCGAAATGCACGCCGCCGGGGATAGAGCCTTCGGCATTATGGACGGCAAAGAATTCACGCACTTCGCGCAAGACAGATTCGAATGGCCGGGTTTTGTAGCCCGATGAGGATTTGATCGTGTTTCCGTGCATGGGATCGCATGTCCAGAGCACATTCGCCCCTTCTTCCTGCACTGCGCGGATCAGCCGCGGCAGGTGGTCACCCACCTGCCCGGCCCCAAAACGTGCGATCAGCGTAAGCCGCCCCGGTTCGTTTTCGGGATTGAGCCGCGCGATCAGGCGTTTGAGATCATCGGTGGAAATGGTGGGGCCGCATTTCAGCCCGATCGGATTTTGCACACCACGGCAGAATTCGACATGCGCGCCATCGGGCTGGCGCGTGCGATCACCAATCCAGAGGAAATGGCCAGAGCCGGCCACTGGCAAGCCAGAGGTGGAATCGATCCGGCAGAAGGCTTCTTCATATTCCAGAAGAAGCGCTTCATGGCTGGTGTAGAAATCCACCGATGAGAGTTCTTTGCTGGTCTCGGAGGTGATGCCGGCCGCGGTAAGGAAATCGAGCGTATCGGTGATGCGATCTGTCATCTCGCGGTAGCGCTGCGCCTTTTCGCCATCGGCGAAGCCCAATGTCCAGGCATGGACGCGGTGCATATCGGCATAGCCGCCCTTGGAGAAGGCGCGCAGCAGGTTGAGGCTGGCCGCAGCCTGCGTATAGGCTTGCAACATGCGCGCGGGGTCTGGATTGCGCGCTTCGGGCGTGAAATCGAACCCGTTGATGATATCGCCACGATAGCTGGGCAATTCCTGCTCGCCAATCCGTTCCATGGGCGCAGAGCGAGGCTTGGCAAACTGTCCGGCCATGCGCCCCACTTTCACCACCGGAACCTTGGCGCCGTATGTCAGCACAATGGCCATTTGCAGCAGCACCTTGAATGTATCGCGGATACCATCTGCCGTGAATTCCGAAAAGCTCTCGGCGCAATCGCCCCCCTGCAAGAGGAATGCCTCGCCTTTGGCGGCCGCGCCCAGTTTGCGCTTGAGCGCGCGCACTTCGCCTGCAAAGACAAGCGGCGGATATTTTGCAAGCTGTCCCTCGACAGCGTGCAGCGCCGCCTGATCGGGATAATCGGGCATCTGGATCCTCGGCCTTGTGCGCCATGTCGATTTTGTCCAGCCATGTGTCATGGTTGCCTCCCGGAGTGAAAACTGTGAATGCGCCGTTAGCGGTCGCACCTGTCGCGGCCTCTATACAAAAGGCTGTGCGGGCATGCAAATACGATTGCCCTTGCACGCAAGAGAGAAAATTGATTGTGTCATCCCAACCAGAGCCTGAGATATGCCTGAGATACATCCCATCGCCCCAATGTCACAAATCGCGCGCCCCTCTGGAGGTGCTGTAAAACATGTGGTTTTCTTGTTGCTGGAGCGGTTCACCCTGATGGCACATGCCGCCGCAATAGAACCGCTGCGCCTGGCCAATCGCGTTGCCGGGCGTGCGTTATATTCCTGGCAATTGGTCAGCGAGAGCGGGAAAACCGTGCGCTGTTCGAATGGCAGCGAGATTGCGGTTTCGGACGGGCTGGAAGATTTGCCCGCAGATGCGATGATCTTTGTGTGTGGTGGGGTGGATGTACAGCGTGCCACAACGCCTGCAATCCTGTCATGGCTGCGCAAGCGCGCACGCCACGGCAACACCATCGGGGGCATTTGCACCGGGGCCTGGACATTGGCCAAGGCCGGGCTGCTGGATGGGTATCGGGCCACAATCCACTGGGAAAACCATGATGCGCTGATCGAAGATTTCCCGGATATTGAACTGACAAGATCGGTTTTTGTCATTCACGGCAAGCGCCTGACATCAGCCGGGGGGACAGCGCCACTTGATATGATGCTGACAGTTCTGACAACGGCGCAAGGGGCGGATCTGGCACATGCTGTTGCAGACCAGCTGATCTATTCGTCCATCCGCACCAATCGCGATACGCAGCGCCTGTCTATCCCGGCACGCATTGGCGTGCGCCACCCGAAACTGGGGCGGGTTATTGAATTTATGGAAAACCACATCGAAACCCCCATCAGCCCGGCAGAGCTGGCGGATGCTGCAGGCATGTCGACGCGGCAACTGGAACGGCTGTTCCGGCGCTATCTGAACAAAAGCCCCAAGCGCTATTACATGGAATTGCGGTTGGAACGCGCTCGCAACCTGCTGATGCAAACGGATATGAGCGTTATCTCTGTGGCGCTTGCCACAGGCTTCACCTCTCCTTCGCATTTCTCCAAATGCTACCGCGCGCATTACGAAACCACGCCCTATAGAGAGCGCGGGGCGCATCCGAGCCGGGATATGGAAAGCTGATACTGGGTAAAAAGGCGCGCCAAGCAAGCGCGCGCCTTATTGTTCAGAAATCCTGAATATCGGCATCTGCCACCAGCTCTTGCAACCGCAACTCTGCCAGATCACTCAACCGACGGTCGAAAACCATATTGCGCACCTGATCATCGCTTGGTTCTTCATCAAATTGCAGCTGACGCGCACACAACATCAGCACAATGCGCTGCCCGCCTTCGACCAGACTTGTGGAAATGCCGTAGCGATCAAGGCGGGCCAGTTCCAGAGCCTCGGTGCGGGGGATGTCATTGACCAAAGCTTCGCGCTCTTGCAGCGCACCGTCAGGCAGGCCGCGCGCGAATGGGGCCAATTCGGCACATGTCAGGGCATCGCGCCGGATCGCCTCTAGCTGGGCGGCAGTGCTGGCACTATCGGCATTGGGCAGTGCAAGGCGGCTATATGTCAGGCGCACGCGGTCGGGCGGAATATCGCGGCTGCTGTCTTTGGCGCGCAACTGGAAATAGGCAAAAGCCTCTGGGGCCATGTCAATCGGGCCGATGATCTGGCCGGGGCTGGCCGCAGACAAGGGGCCACGGATCTGGCTTGGCAGGTTTTCCATGGCAACCCAATCTGGCAGCATTCCGCCCTGATCGCGTGACCCGGCAAGCGAGAATTCGCGCGCAATACCAGAGAATTCCGCGATTGTGGTTGCGGCCTCTATCATTTCGATAATTTGCGCGACAGGTTCGGCAAATTGGGGATCCGTGGGCAAGAAGATTTCCGAAATCATCACCCGCTCGCGGCCCAGAATGGCAGCAATATCGCGCGCGCGCTCTATATCGCCCGCGCTCACTTGCACCAGCTGGGGAAAACGCTCCGCCACGACCTTGCGCCACAACAGTCCCGCTTCCACAAAAGCCACGATTGTTTCACGCTCGACCCCGCCCTCGGCCAAGGCCGCGATGAACTCATCAGCGGTCAGATCGGCGCGGGAGGCAAATTCGGCAATGCCCTCTGCAATCTCATCACGATCCACACGCAAATTCAGACGGCGCGCCTGATCGCGTTGCACGGCCTCTTGCGTCAGCAACAACAGCGCTTCTTCGCGCAAATCTGCCGCCCCCGCGTTCAGCAAGGTCAGAAAGCTGATCCGCTGCTCGATATCGAAATTGGTGATGATGCGGTCATTGACCTTTCGCACGGGCGCAAATGGGTTTTGCGCCTGTGCCATCGGGGCTGTGGCCGCCCAGACGAGCAAGGAGACCATCAGCGCCACGCCTGACCGCACAAGCAGCGATGTTCTGAAAACAAGCATAAGTGTCTTTCCGTTTTCTTGCCTTGGCCCCCGCAAGAGCCTCTTTTCCAGCAGTTACACGTTTTGGCACAGAATGTCATTACACTTGCACATCAATGCAAGCGCAAGCTCTTATGCGCATTACATCTCCGTACAGGCCCTGCGCGCGCGCGAGGGGTTGCCGCCGATACCCAAAATATCAATGTTCAACCCGAAAGCGGTTCGGGGCGCAGGGGTGGTTGCCGAAGCAAATTCCCGCTCCAGCCCCAAAGACATGCGCAGGCATTCGTTTTCATAGTCAAGCCCGAAATTGGCGCGGGCCGCGCGCTTTTGGGCGATATCGTAGCGCCAGCCGATGCGGGCTGTCCACATCTCGTCAATCTCGCGTGCGCCTTCAAAACTCCATTCCGAGGCCGACCGCGCGCGCCCCTCGAACGGATTTCTCTTTATCCGCATATAGCTGGTGGACAGGCTGTGTTGCTCACCCGTCCAGTCCAGTTCCAGCGCTGTGCGCTGCAAACTGAAATCCGAACTGAAATGCGAGCGTGTTGCAAATTCCAGCCCGTAAACCGTGCCGATACTGGCCGCGACCAGCCAATCAGACTGCGCCCCCCCCAAAGGCGTATCGGGCGAAAACTGGCCCAGATCCCGCGCGCGCCACACACGGCCCAGCGTAAAACGGCTTGACCAGCCTTCGGGGTCATGGCGGGTCAGGCTGATTCCAAGGTTTGCGCGGGTTCCGCTTTCGCGGATATCGCGCCCTGCAAACCGGTCAAAGCTGAACAGATTGCCTTCATCCAGCTCTGGCAAGCGGCTTGTGTCATTGGGGAAATTCCCTGTGCGGTTACGGCCCCAAATAATCTGGGCAACGGGTTCAATAACATATGTTACCCCATCCGCCCCATGCCGCAGCAAGGGCCAGCGCAATTCTGCCATCACATTGGGCGTTATCCGGGACGGGGAGCGCGGCAGGCCCACATCTCCCGATATCTGGAATTGATCCAGACCCAGTTGCACCCCGATTGCCCCCAGAACACCGAGGGGCAGGACAGCATCGCGGCGCCATTCCAGATCCAGACTTAGGCGCGACACGTCACGCGGGCGCGGATCGGTGGGATCGAAGGGCAGCACACTGCGTTCGCGCTGGTGAAGATGGGCTTCCAGCCGAAAGGCCCCAACGCCGCCAATGGCGGGCATGTCCATGCGCTGCTCCAGCACAGCCTGTCCAGCACGGTTGGGGAGGGCGGCATTCACCTCTCCCAGCCGCAAAGACCGGAATTGCAGGGCTTGAACCCGAACGCGCTGATCACGGCGCACACGCTCCAGCGTGATTTCATTTGTCAGGCGCGCATCTGTCTGTCCGTAATCTTCCAGCACTTGCCTGTCAGATGGCTGTATCAGGTTGAAGCGCAGCTGATAGCCGCGCCCCACCGCAAATTCACCTGCCATACTGGCAGCCACCCGCGTGTCACCCGGCCGGATCGAATCGCGCGCAACAAGCCCGCCCAGTTCCAGCATCCCCGATGCAAAGGCTTGGCGGTACCGAAACTCCAGCGCGCGTGTGCCCTTTGTCCCGACAAACGGTGTCAGCAACAAATCGCGATCTTGCGAGAGGACAATGAAATAGGGCGCGCGCAAGCCAAGCCCGTGCTTGGTATCAAACACAAAACGCGGGCTGAGAAACCCTGTCGCGCGCTCCAGCCGCGGATCGGGAATGCGCAACCGCGGGATATAGACAACCGGCACCCCCAACAGGCGAAACTGGGCATTCTCGAAATAAATCTGCTTGGCCGCGTCATCATGCACCACCCGGCGCGCGCGGATTTCCCATAGCGGGGTCGGGCGCGTGGCGCAGATTTCACATGAAGACGCGATCACGGCGTTCATCTCGGTAAACCGCGCATCGACGCGGTTTATGGAATGTGCGGCAATCTGCAATTGCTGGTCATATACAACCCGCGCAGAACGAATTAACCCCTGCGTCATCCCCTCGGAGAGTTCGGCCTGATCGGCCAGAATCACCACCTCATCGCCCTCGGCCAGCACAATCGGGCCTTCGATGGTCAGGCGGCCGGTTGAGCGATCATAGATAACCCGCCGGGCCTGAAGCCGCGTGCGGCGCATCAGCGCCTCGACATTGCCCTGCGCAATCAGGCGGTCGGGGCCATCCAGATACAGGCTATCCGCGACGAGTGTTGCAAATTCATCTGCATCCCCAGTGCTTTGCGCAGCAGCAGGCGAGATCGTCACGCCCCAGAGCATCCACACAAAAACGGCACTGGCGAGAGCGCCAGCCAGCTTGCGGATATTCAGCCCTGTCGGATGCCAAAAGGGCATCACCCCTCCTCTAAATTCAAAAGCAGCCCCCAGGCCAGAAGAATGGTCGCCACAGGCAATCCCCAAGCAGCCAGCGCCACGGGAATCTGCCCGCTTTCCCCCAGAACTTGTGCAAAGTTACGCAGAAAGAACAGGCTGAATCCAGCAAGAATCGTTATCAGCGCCCGCAGACCTGCCGTTCCCGCCCGCATATGGTGAATGCTCAGTGCCAGCGCGAGGATCATCATCCCGCACAACATCACAGGCAGCGCCAGTTCCATGTTCAGCCGCATGCGATGGGGCAGCGCGGCAAAGCCTGCGCGTTCCAGCGTGGCGATAAAGCCGGGCAATTGCGCAAGTGGTATCGCGCGCACCTGTGCGAAACTGTCGCGGATTTGCTCTGGTGTCAGATCGGTGGGAATGGCCATCTGTGGCAGATACTGCGCCGCGTTTTCGGGGTTGAGCGCAGAGAGGTTCCAGATTTTCACATCTTGCAACTGCCATTGGCCGGGGCGCAGCTGCGCTTCGCGGGCTTGCAGGCGCAAGGACACGCCATCAACCTCGTGAAACACAAGAAAGGTGGCGTTGCGCAACTGGGTTCCCGTGGCCTCTGCGGTACTGGCATGTATCACGGTCTGCCCCTGCGCATCTGCCTGCCGCAGCCATAGCCCCTCTTCCACCAGTGCCACAACATTCATCGGGCCATCACGCAGCTGCGCAAGGCTACGTCCGTATTCACGCGACGCGCTGGCGACAAGTGGATTCATCACGGCAACAAAGCCCATGCTGCCCAGCAAAACCACAATGACAGGCAACAGCATCAGCCGTGGAACGGAACGCCCTGTTGCGCGGATAACCACAAATTCCGAAGACCGCGACCAGCCCAAGCCCACCCACAGCGCCGACAGCATCAGCACAAGCGGCGCGATCTCGTAGAAACCCTCTGGTAGATTAAGCGCAGACAGGCGCAGAATTTGCCCGAAACCGACTGCTTGCCCCGCCAGCCGGCGCATCTGCTCGACCATGTCCAAAAGCAGCATCATGCCCAGAAATATGCCCGAAACCATCAGAAAGCTTGCGCCCAGCCGGGCCAGAAGATAGCGCTCCAGGATCATGCGGCCCCCCGCAATCGCAGGCGGCGCGGCAGGCTTGCCTGCGCCAGCATTGCCAGCACCAGCGCCAGCCCAAGGCCCACAGGCACAAAGGCAAGCCCGGCGCGCGCGGCATCGCGCAGCGCCAAGCCCGATGTCGCATTGGCAACAAGCTGGATCAGCGCCAAGGCCACAATCGCCCCCAACACTTGCCGCCATGCCCCCAAGCGGCTGAACTGCCCCAGAAACACTGCCGTAAACCCGATCAGGGATGTGACCACCGCCAAAAGGGGCTGTGCGTTGCGCGACATCCATTCAAACCGCGCTTCGGCCTGTGTCAGCCCCATACTGGCCAGCATATCCGCATCCGCATTGCGCAAAACCGCCGTGGGCAATTCGCGCACATCAGCACCCCGCCCGGCAGGGCCGATCAACGCGCCCACATCATAGCTCAGATCATCAAAGGCAATGGTGGTCAGCCGGTTGGTGGCTTCGGAATGGACAAGGGCTACCCCATTGAGCATGACCAGCACCGGCCCTTGCGGCCCCGGCACCAACAAGGCCGAGGCCGCGCTATATTCCACCCGCATGCCGTTTGTGCGCGAATCGGCCAGAAACACATCCAGCAACTTGCCCTCTGGTGTGACATCGCGCAAAAACACAACAATCCCGTCCGCGGGTTCCAGAAACTCTCCGGCGCGCAGCAGTCGTGCGGTAATGTTTTCGGCAATCTGCACCTGCCTCTCGGCCAGTTGCGCGCGCGAGAGCGGCATCAGCACATGCATCAGCGCCGCCAGCATTGCCGCCACGATCACACCAAACACAAAAACCGGCAGAAGCATGCGCGCATATGACAGCCCCGTGCCCTGCAAGACCACCATCTCGTTATCGCGCGTCAGGCGGATCGCCACATATACTGCCGCCGCAAAGGCCGAAAGCGGCAGCACAACGCGGATCACATTGGGCAGTGTCAGCACGGAAAGTTCCAGAAATACCCAAAAACTCTGGCCATCCCCGATCAGCGCATCAAACAGGCGCGCCGCGCGATTGACCCAGTAGACAGAGACCAGAACCAGCGTGAAGAACGCAAAGACAGTGATCAGCTGCGCCAGAAGATATCTGTCAATCCGACTCACCCGCGCGAAACCCCGAAAATTTCTTGTCGCGTCAGCCTATCGCCCCCTGCCCCGGAAGAAAAGCCGCTCTCACGGCAATCTGGCAAGCGGAAAGGTGCGGCATGCCAAAACCCGGAAAAACACGCCACGATGTGCAGTCCATGGAGGCGCGGCCAAAATCCGGGTTGTAGGGCATCACACCCCATCCCCTGCAGGCAGTATCGGGCCAACGGGTGCGCGGCCCGGCAATGGTCAGCGCGCCATCCCTATCGCTGGCGTGCGGCAGCAAGAACCGGGCCTTGGCCTTGTTGCTGGATCACAATTACCACCGCGTCATCCCCGTCCAGCTGCACTGTTGCACGATAGGGTTGGGCACCATCCCAGATATCGATCTGGTTCCATGACGTCACGATATTCCGGTAAGTCACTGTGCGCCCAGAGTTTTCACCAGCCAGAATCTCAACCGTCTCTGAATCGCGGTAGCGCACAAGCTGCACATCGGCGGCATGGGCCAGCCCCTTTTCGGCAACGGCCTCTATCCTGATCTCTCCGCCCGGCCCGCGCGACAGGTTCAGGTACACACCATTGGGCGCAAATCGCATGCCCAGATGTGTGGCAATCGTGCCCATCACCTGCACTTGCGAAGAGCCTTTAACCTCGTCAATGCCGCCGACAATCATCTGCGGGGTATAGACAGAGGCGCGGCCCTTGATGCGGGCATAATCTTTCTGGCGTTTGCTGAATTGGGATTGGCCAAAACTGTCTGCCCAGCCAATGTAATCCCAGTAATCCACATGCAGCGCCAGTGCGATGACATCCTCACGGTCGGCCAGGGTTTGCAACAACTGATCGGCAGGCGGGCAAGCCGCACATCCTTGCGAGGTGAAGAGTTCCACCAAGACGGGATTATCCTGCCCGGCCACCGGGCTCGCAAAGCCGAGCGCTGCCAAAAGCAAGACCCGAAGGCGATAATCCAGTCGCATAAGACAATCCCGGTTGTTGACGTGGCGATGATCTAACCATGCACAGTGCGGGGGGCCAATCAAGGTTTTGAGAGAATATGAAATCGCGACAAGTTCGCCACACAGGGGCGCATCGGCGCAGCTTGCGCAAAAAATTGTGCACAACGGTATACAGACGCCGGAATTTGCTTGATTGGCCTTGCCCTAAAGGGGTAAGGCAGTGGCAGCAACACCCCTTTCAACCCCAAGGGAGGCCAAAGCCCCATGACCATAATTGTCGGAAAAGACAGCGCCGCCACGCGCAAGACCCTGACAGCAGGCGGCAAGACTGTCGCCTATTACTCTATCCCGGCAGCCGAGGCCGCAGGGCTTGGCGAATTCTCCAAACTGCCGGCAGCCCTGAAAGTGGTGCTGGAGAACATGCTGCGCTTTGAAGATGGCAAGACCGTAACCGTGGATGACATCAGCGCCTTTGCCGCATGGGCCACCGCCGGTGGCAAGAACCCACGCGAGATTGCCTATCGTCCCGCACGCGTGTTGATGCAGGATTTCACCGGGGTGCCTGCTGTCGTGGATCTCGCGGCGATGCGCGACGGGATCTGGTCGCACTTGGCGGCAACGCGGAAAAGATCAACCCGCTGAACCCTGTTGATCTGGTCATCGACCACTCCGTGATGATTGACGAGTTTGGCAATCCGCGCGCCTTCCAGATGAATGTGGATCGCGAATATGAGCGCAATATGGAGCGCTACACCTTCCTGAAATGGGGCCAGGGCGCATTCAACAATTTCCGCGTTGTGCCGCCCGGCACAGGCATTTGCCATCAGGTGAACCTTGAATATCTGGCCCAGACCGTCTGGACAGATACCGATCAGAACGGCGAGACTGTCGCCTATCCTGATACGCTGGTGGGCACAGACAGCCATACCACCATGGTCAACGGCATGGCCGTTCTTGGCTGGGGTGTTGGCGGGATCGAGGCCGAGGCCGCAATGCTTGGCCAGCCTGTTTCCATGCTCATACCCGAAGTTGTGGGCTTCAAACTGACGGGCCGCATGGTTGAAGGCACAACCGGCACCGATCTGGTGCTGAAAGTGGTGCAGATGCTGCGCAAGAAAGGCGTTGTCGGCAAATTCGTGGAATTCTACGGACCCGGTCTGGACTCTTTGCCACTGGCAGACCGCGCAACCATCGCAAACATGGCGCCTGAATATGGCGCGACCTGCGGCTTCTTCCCGATTGATGACGAAACCCTGCGCTACCTGCGCGGCACGGGCCGCGAAGAGGCGCGCATTGCCCTTGTCGAAGCCTATGCCAAGGAAAACGGTTTCTGGCGCGGCCCGGATTATGCGCCCATCTACACGGATACGCTGGAACTGGACATGGGCACGGTTGTTCCTGCCATCTCTGGCCCCAAGCGCCCGCAGGATCACACCCCGCTCGATCAGGCAGCGCCGAATTTCCTGAAGGTGGTCAACGAATATCGTGGCACCGCCGCCGATGCCGCAGCGTCGGCGATGGCCTCTGAAGGCCCGGCCCCAACTGCCCCCGCCGATCCGCGCAAAACGGCGGCGGTTGCGGGCGAGGATTACACGATCCGCGATGGCTCTGTCGTGATTGCCTCTATCACCTCGTGCACCAACACATCGAACCCCTATGTGATGATCGGTGCAGGTTTGGTGGCCCGCAAGGCCCGCGCATTGGGCCTGACCCGCAAGCCTTGGGTGAAAACCTCGCTCGCCACCGGCAGCGCAGGTGGTGTCGGCCTATCTCGAAGCCGCTGAGTTTCAGGACGACCTCGACGCCATCGGTTTCAACCTCGTGGGCTATGGCTGCACCACCTGCATCGGCAATTCCGGCCCGCTGGAGGAGCCGATCTCCAAGGCCATCGCCGACAACGACCTGATCGCCACTTCGGTGCTGTCGGGCAACCGCAACTTTGAGGGCCGCATCTCGCCCGATGTGCGCGCCAACTATCTTGCCTCACCGCCGCTCGTGGTGGCCTATGCGCTGGCGGGCGATATGAATATCGACATCACCCGCGACCCGATCGCCCAGACGCCAGATGGCAAGGATGTCTATCTCAAGGATATCTGGCCCACATCGCAGGAAGTGGCAGAACTGGTCGAGGCGACTGTGACGCGCGAAGCCTTCTTGTCGAAATACGCTGATGTGTTCAAAGGTGATGAGAAATGGCAGGCCGTGGAAACCACGGATTCCGAAACCTATGACTGGCCATCATCATCCACCTATATCCAGAACCCGCCCTATTTCAAAGGGATGGCCAAGGAACCGGGCGTAATTTCCAACATTGCAGGCGCGCGTATCCTCGCACTTCTGGGTGATGATGCGCGGCACATTCGCCAATATCCGCATCCGCAACGAGATGCTCGACGGGGTTGAGGGCGGCTATACCAAAGGGCCAGACGGGGCGCAGACCTCTATCTTTGATGCCGCAATGGCCTATCAGGCCGCTGGGGTGCCGCTGGTGATCTTTGGCGGGGTGGAATATGGCGCAGGCTCTTCCCGCGACTGGGCGGCAAAGGGCACAAACCTTCTGGGCGTAAAAGCCGTGATCGCCGAAAGCTTCGAGCGCATTCACCGTTCCAACCTTGTGGGCATGGGGGTTATTCCCTTCGAATTCACAGGCGGGGAAACCCGGAAATCGCTGGGTCTGACAGGGGATGAAACTGTTTCCATCACCGGGCTGGAAGGGGATCTGAAACCCCTTTCAGAAGTGCCTTGCACCATCACCTATGCCGATGGGCGCGAAAAGACGATCACGCTGAAATGCCGGATCGATACAGGCATTGAAAAGGAATATGTCGAACATGGCGGCGTGCTGCATTATGTGCTGCGCGATCTGGCAAAAGCCTCTTGATAAGGCGGTAGAACTGCCCTGAAAGACCCCGGCAAAAGCCGGGGTCTTTTTTTGCAAAGCAGCTTGGTTGACGCCGGGTTCAGATGGGATTAGCCAAAGGGCAAAAAGGACGCAGCACATCATGCCCACCCGCATCATAGCTCTGACATTGCTTGGCCTTGTGATGGGCTTTATCATCCTGATGGCCTCTGTCACATTCTTCGTGCGCGAGCCTTTGCCCATTGTCGGCGCCAACCAGACGCTTTTGTTGCACACCGTCGATCTGACACCGCAAATCCGCACTGCCGTGGCAATAGATGGCGGCTACCGCGTTGATCTGACAATCGAACATGCTCAGGGCCAAGACCCGGATGTGATTTTGCGCCCTGTTGGCGGGCAGGCCATTCCGCTGGATACAGGCATAGATAGCGGCGGCGCATGGTCTGGCTCTGGCCAGATGACACGGCCGGGCCGCTGGGAATTGGTGCTGACTGTGGGGGCAGAGCGCGAAACCATGCCCTTTATCGTGCGCGAGTAATCACGCGCCTTGCACAAAGATGAACGCGCCCTCATGGCGCGCGCAACCTGCGCGAATTCTGACTGCTGGAAGGCAAGGCGCCAGCCGTGAGAGCGGCGTTATCGCGCGGCGGCGCGCTCTATCGCGGGCAGGATGCGGTTTGCGACCACATCGCGCGTGATCGGGCCGGCAAAGCGCAGAATGATTGTGCCATCCCCTGCCACAACATAGGTTTCGGGCACACCATAAAGGCCCCAATCCAGCGCCATACGGCCGCTTGCATCTTGCCCGCTTGCCGCAAACGGATTGCCCAGCTCATCCAGAAAATCCAACGCACGATCGGCCTGATCGCGGTAGTTGATCCCATAGACGGGCAGTTCCTGTGCCAGTTCTTCCAAGAGCGGATGCTCAGCCCGGCACGGCGCACACCAGGAGGCCCAGTAGTTCACCAGCTTCACCTCGCCATCGCGAAGCGTGGCATCATCAAACAAATCCAGATCACCCAGTTGCGTCAGCATCACGGCAGGGGCTTGTTGCCCCTCGCGGGCAGAGGGCAGCGCGTCGCGATCATCGCGCATGTTTCCAAACCAGAACAGCGCCGCCAAAGCCGCGAACAGCACGGGAGGAAGAAACATCAGTGGCCGGAATTTACCCATCTTTTCCTCGTCTTGTCTCTATCTCTTGCAATTGCCGCCGCACCGCGCGCGCACGCAGCCAATACCACAACGCCAAAGCACCAATCAGCCCAAGCGAGGCGATGTAGGCCAGCGACACTTCCAGCGCATAGCGTCCAAGATCGGGCATCATGCCATACGCTCCCGCATCACAAGGGCTTTCATGCGCCGCGCACGTATTTCGGTGCGCGTGCCAGCCAGCACCAGGGCCAGAAAGATCAGACCAAACCCTGTCATCGAGATGTAGAGCGGCGCCTTATAGGCCCAATCCATCCGCGTTCCGGGGGCAACAGACAGCGACGCGCCTTGATGCAGGCCCTGATTCCAGAAAATCGCCGCATAGCGGGAAAGGATCGCGAAAACCGAACCGACAAGGCACAAAACAGCTGTCAGATCGGCCCCTGTATCGGGATCATCAATCGCCGCCCAAAGCGCGATATAGCCCAGATAAAACAGGAACAGGATCAGGAAGGATGTCAGGCGCGGATCCCAGGCCCACCATGTACCCCACATGGGCTGGCCCCAGACAGCGCCGGTAATCAGCCCGATCAATGTCATGACCAGCCCGACAGGGGCCGCCGCCTTGGCCGCCAGCGCGCTGACATGGTGGCGGCGCACCAGCCAGACCAGCGAGGCCAGAAGCATCATGATCCAGGCATTGATCGCCATCATCGCGGCAGGCACATGCAGGAACACGATTTTCACGGTCGCGCCCTGACGGAAATCATCGGGCGTGAAGAAGAAGCCCCAGATCAAACCGATACTTGTGACAACAACAGCCGCCACCGCCACGATGGGCAACAGCCAATCGGTTGTCCGCATAAATTTCAGCGGGTTTGCATATTCCCAAAAAGACGCCATGGGGATCACCTATCTCTCGCTTGCTTCACTCTCAAGGCCGCGCATGCGCGGTTCACCGAAGGTTTATCCGCAGCACAAGGGCAGATGCAAAGGGCAATAATGCCACAGCCCCCAGCGTGATCCCTGCCAAAAGCGCAAGCGGCGTGGCCGTGCTTAGCCCCTGCGCGCCGCGCGCCACCACTTCTGCCCCGAAAACCAGTGTCGGAATATAAAGTGGCAACACCAAAAGCGACAAGAGCAGCCCCCCGCGCTTTAGCCCAACCGTCAGCGCTGCGCCGAATGTGCCGATCACCGAAAGCGCGGGCGTGCCCAGCAAAAGCGACAGGATCAACCAAAGATAAGCCTCACCCGGCAAGAACAGCAAAAGCCCCATAACCGGAGAGATCAGAACCAGCGGTAGCCCGGTTGTCAGCCAATGCGCCAGCGCCTTGATACTGACCACCGCTTCCAGTGGCACAGGGGCCGTTGCCAGCAGATCAAGCGAGCCATCCTCATAATCCAGCGCGAAAATGCGGTCTAGCGACAGCAAACAGGCCAAAAGCGCGCCAAGCCACAAGATACCCGGCGCGATCACCGCCAGCGTTGCCGGTTCTGGCCCAACCCCCAAAGGCACAAGCACGGCCAGGATCAGGAAAAAGGCCAGCCCCAGCCCAAATCCGCCGCCCGCACGCAAGGCCAGCCGCAAATCCCGTGTCAGCAGCGCAATCACAAGAAAGCCTCGTCAAATGCGCCACTGCCCGATTGCGGCATCTGCGCCTTGAAGGGCGCAAGATCAAGGATTTCTGCCTCTGGCAAACCCAGCTCAATATGGGTGGCCATCAAGGCCATCCCGCCGCCCGCCAGATGGGCGCGCACCACATCGCCAAATAGCGCGACAGAGGCGTGATCCAGCGACACTGTGGGTTCATCCAGCACCCAGACAGGCCGCCCTGTGACCATCAGCCGCGCCAGCCCCAGCCTGCGTTTCTGCCCGGCAGAAAGGTTTTGCGCCGCCCGCGCTGACAATGCCTTCAGGTTCATCCGCTCCAACGCCTGCGCGATCCCGGCAGTGCCATAGATCGCGGCCCAGAATTCCAGATTCTCGGCCACTGTCAGGGTGGATTTTATGCCATCGGCATGGGCGGCATAGGCAATGCTATCGGGTGCCGCTGTAATCTGACCGGCAAGCGCCGGTTGCAGCCCGGCCACGCAACGCAAAAGCGTGGTCTTGCCGCAACCATTCGGGCCGCGCAGCACCAGTGCCTGACCGGGGGCAAGCGCGAAACTCACCCCCTCCAGCAAGGGCAGCCCACCCCGCGCACAGGCCAGATTATGAACGCTCAGCATGTTCGCCCTGCCCGTCCTATGCTGCCAAATGCCTGCACCCCGCAATCAGCCCACGGGCATTACAGCAAGCGCCACGCGCCGCGCTTCTGACAGCAGCACGTTATACGTGCGGCAGGCAGCGGGGCTATCCATGCTTTCCACCCCCAGGCCAGCCGCTTCCAACTGGTTCCGCAGGGAAGCGGGGATATGCGCCACCGTGCCACCTGTGCCAATGAACAGCACATCCACCTGTCCCGCCAGCGCAAGCAGCGCCTCTGCATCCTCGTAGCCGCCCCAGGGGCGCACAGCGCCGGGCACGATCAGCAGTGGCGCGGGATGGGCCACACCCCCGATGCGAAAGAAATCCGGGCCATACCCCTCAACCGGTTGGGCCGCGCCAAAATCAATCTCGCTCAGGCGCATGTCAGCTTTCCTTCACACCAAATTGCGTGCCTGCGGTATCTCCCGAATTCTTTGACCAATCGCGCTTCACCCCAAGGCGCAACAGCACGGCAGAGGCCACGAAGACCGAAGAATAAGTCCCCACAATCACCCCCCAGATCATTGCAAAAACAAAGCCCCGGATCACATCGCCGCCAAGGGTAAACAGCGCCAAAAGCGCCAATAGCGTGGTGACAGATGTCATCACCGTGCGCGACAAGGTGTCATTGATCGACAGATTCAACACCTCGATAATCGGGCGCTTCTTGAACTTTATCAGGTTTTCGCGCACGCGGTCGAAAACCACAACAGTATCGTTCAGCGAATAGCCCACAATCGTCAGCAAGGCCGCGATAATGGCCAGATCAAAGCGGATTTGCAGCAAGCTGAAAATCCCGATTGTCAGAACCACATCATGCACCAGCGCGGCAACCGCGCCGACAGAGAATTGCCATTCAAACCGCAACCAGATGTAGAACAGCACAGCCGCCAGCGCCAGCACGACAGAGATCACAGCAGAGCGGATCAACTCCCCCGAAACTTTCGGGCCAACAGATTCCACCGCCGCAAAAACCAGCGAGGGATCAACGGCCACCAATGCCTCGCGCACCGCGTTGATCTGCTCTGGCGTGATCGCCTCTACCCCTTCCTGGGCCTGAATGCGCACCATGGCCACATTGCGGTCGGGGCCGAAACTGGGGTCAAACACTTCGGTAATCGCGACATCCCCAAAGCCAAGCGGCACAATCGCGGCGCGGTAGGCACCGATATCCACCGGCGCCTGAGCCTCTGTGCGGATGGATGTGCCACCCCGGAAATCAATCCCGAAATTCAGCCCCATCGTGAAAAACACAACCACTGACAGCACCATAGCCACCGCAGAGGCGCCGAAAGTCAGACGCGCATGACGAAAGAAATCCAGCGTGGTATCGTCAGGAACCATTTTAAGACGCATCAGCAACCCCCTCAGATCGCAAGAGTTTTCGGGCGACGACGCTCGAAATACATGACCATCATCAACCGCGTGACCAACAGCGCGGTAAAGACGGAGGTAATGATCCCCAGCCCCAGCGTGACAGCAAAGCCGCGCACCGGGCCAGAGCCCATGGCAAACAGGATCAGCGCTGTAATGAAGGTGGTGATATTGGCATCCAGAATGGCAGAGAGCGCCTTTTCATATCCCAATTCTATCGCGCGGGCTGGCCCTTTGGCACTGCGCATTTCCTCGCGTATCCGCTCGAAAATCAGCACTGTTGCATCCACCGCCATCCCGATCGTCAGCACGATCCCGGCAATGCCCGGCAATGTCAGCGTGGCCCCGATCAAAGAGAGCAGCGCAAAGATCATGGCCACATTCAAGATCAGCGCGATATTGGCGATAATCCCGAAAATGCCATAGGTCGCGATCATGAAGCCCAGAACGGCAACCATGGCCACGATGGCGGCAATCTTGCCCGCGTCAATACTGTCTTGCCCCAGTTCGGGGCCGACGGTGCGCTCTTCCAGAAAATCCATCTCTGCCGGAAGCGCGCCTGCACGCAGCAACACCGCCAGACGGCTGGTATCTTCCACCGTGAAACGCCCTGTGATGATACCAGAGCCGCCGGGAATATGGCTTTGGATCACAGGGGCAGAGACAACCTCGCCATCCAGAACGATGGCGAAGGGATTGCCGATATTCTCTGCCGTATACAGCCCGAACGCGCGCCCCCCTGCGGGGTTGAAGCGGAAGCTGACGGCAGGGCGGTTATTCTGATCCATGCTTGGCTGGGCATCGACCAGTTGCTCGCCAGTGACGACAGGTGTTTGATCCAGCACATAGAAAACCCCCGGTTCATCCATGGAGGGGTAGATCACCTGCCGCGGCCCCGGCACATCTTCGGGGTTGGACGTCACGCTCACAACGGGATGAAAGGTCAACCGTGCGGTGGTGCCGATCAGCGCCTTCAGCTCTTCGGCAGAACCGATCCCCGGCACCTGAATGAGAATGCGGTCTGCCCCTTGCCGCTGGATGGTTGGCTCGCGCGTGCCAGCCTCATCCACACGGCGGCGTATGATCTCCAAAGACAGGCGCATAGTGCGTTCATCCGTGGCCATGCGCTCGGCCTCTGACAGGGTGACGACAATCTCTTCCCCCTCAACCCGCACTTCCAGATCATTGGATTGCCCGAAACCGGTCATGGATTGTGTGGGCTGTGCCAATTCGCGCACAAATGCCGCCGCTTCGGCCAAGGCCTCCTGATTGGCAATGCGCACGCGCAATTCGCCTGCATCATCCGAAGGCATCCGCCGCACGGCACCCACCAGCGCGCGTTCGCGCGCCAGACGGTCGCGCACACCGGGCCACATGCCATCAATGCGGTCAGCATAGACATCCGCCACCCGCACCTCTGCCAGCAGATGTGCCCCGCCGCGCAGATCAAGCCCCAGATTGACCAGAAAAGACGGCAGAAATGACGGCCAGGCCGCAAGATCGGCCTCCAGCGCTGCGCCGGTCTGCCCTGCCGCAAGCTGCGCCACAGCGTCATTATGGCGCTCTGTCCGCTCGTAAAACAAGTTCGGCATCGCAAAGAGGAGTGCGAGCGCGCAGGTTCCCCAAATCAGAATGCGCTTCCACATTGGTATTTGCAGCATCAGGGGCAGGCTCCCGGTTTGGTATCAGGCAGGGCTGGCAGCGACGGGCAAAGCCCCTCACTCTTTCGCGGCAGGCTCTGTCTTGGAAATCACATTGGCGATAGTCGATTTCAGAACACGCACCTTCACGCCCTCGGCAATCTCTATTTCAGCTTCGCCATCTTCCTTGACTTTGACGACCTTGCCGATGATCCCGCCCTGGGTGACAACCTGATCACCGCGGCGCAGGGCAGAAACCATGGCCTGATGCTCTTTCATCTTCTTTTGCTGGGGGCGGATCAGCAGGAAATACATGATCACGAAAATCAGAATGAACGGGATGATCGAGATCAGACCACCGGCGGCACCGGCATCTTGCGCATAAGCAGGGGTGACGAACATGAAAGCTCCTGTCAGTTATGGCCCCGGTTGAAAGGGCATGTTTACCGCCCCCGAACCGGGGCAAATTTGCGCGCACCCTACTGGCAGGGGCGCATAATGGCAAGGCAGATGGGCAGGCATTTCGGCGCGCGCGGGGGCGGTTTTTGTCGCAACTGCGTGAACGCGCGCGCGGGCCTACCAGCGCCCGGAAACCGCGCGCAACATCAAGCCGCCCCGGCGTCTGAATTCGGCGGGATATAAACCGCCCTCGCGCACCAGCGCAGGCATTTTGGCCGCACGCGCCAAAATGCCGCCCGCCTGCCAGCCCACCAAAAGCGCTGGCGCAGCCATGGCCGGCACATGCGCGCGCGCGCCGCGCGCCTGCGCCAGCCGCGCAAGGCCCTGCTCCGCCAGCGCCCGAATGGCCGTATCACTGCGATCAGGCAGCGCGGGGCAGCCGCGGGCGTGCAGTTCCGGCACAGCCACAAACCAATTGGCCAGCCCCGCTGCAAAACCCATGTCGCGCACCGCAGCCTCGGCCCCTGCCCCCGCGCCCAACACTTGTGCAGCCAGCCACATCAGCGCGCCGCTGCTGGCATCCAGATGGGCCTCCAGCGCGGCTGCATCGTCAAAAGGGGAGCGGTAGATATCCCAGCGCCGCGCGGCGATCATGTCATGACCCAGGGCCACCGGCAAACCGGCATCTTGCCAAATCTGCGCCAATGGCGCGGCAACCTCATGGGCGCGCGGGGGTTTGCCTGCGGCGATATCTTCCAGCACATCGGCCCAGAATTGCAGCCGCATTTCGGCAATCATCGGTTCGCGCGTGGCCCAGGGCGCGCGCGCGATTTCCAGATTGAACGCATAAAGCGGCCACAGCTTTTGCTGCGCAGCGACAGGCGCGGCCAAGGTTGCGGCGTAGCGATCAGAATCGCCCGCGCGCACCATTTCGGCCAAAGCAGTCATTCCGGCGCGACCACCATCAGCAGATATGCGATTTCCGAAGGCGCGGCCTTCCAGCGTGTGATTTCGGCCTCTGCCTCGTCCAGCGCGTCGCGCAAGCTGCCTTGCGCGGTGGGGCGCAGTGCCGCAATGCGCGCGGACATGGACGTGTAATAGGCCTCCCACGGCGCGCCGATGACCATACGCTCGCCCAAGCTGCGATAGCCCGCCGCAGCCACGCGCGCGCGAATGCCTTCGGCATTCGTGACTTGCGGGTATTGTGACCAGAAGGCCAGCGCATTGGCCGACGGGTTTGGCAACAGGCAGGCTTCGGAAAACGCCACAGCCCCGCCCGGTGCCAGCGCATTGCGCCAGAGCCGCAACCCCTCTGTCACCCCCAGGAAATACAACGCCCCGGCGCACCATATCAGATCATACGGGCCTGTGATCTGCGCCATATCGCCCTGACGCACCTGCACCCGCGCCCCAAACGGCGCGCAGCGCTTTTGCGCGGCGGCAACATATTGGCCAATCTGTTCCACAGCCTCTATCTGCGCGGCGGGGCGTTCCTTGGCCAAAGTCACCGTATCTGCGCCAGAGCCGCAGCCTGCATCCATAATGCGCCCCGCAATGGGCGTGCCCGCCACATAAAGCGCCCAAGCCACATCTGCAGGCATGCCCGGCCCTTCGCGCGCCAGATCGCTATAGACGGTCAGAAAAGCCTCATCCGGTGTTACTTCGTCCATTCCGCCGCCCCATCGCGCAAAAGTTTCCATGTCACGGCATCCAGCAGCGCCTCGAAGCTCGCATCCGCAATATTGGGCGAGACCCCGACAGTTGACCAGCGCCGCCCCTGCCCATCTTCAGAATCGGTGATAACACGGGTCACAGCCTCTGTGCCCCCTTGGGTGATCCGCACTTTGAAATCCACCAGCTTCATATCATCAATCGCGCCCTGATAGGGGCCAAGATCTTTGGCCAGCGCTTTGGACAGCGCATTGACAGGGCCGCGATCATGCCCTTCGGCATCCATGGATTCAGAGACAGAGAGCTTCTTCTCATCCCCGATCTTGACGACGACCACCGCCTCGGACAGCGAGATCATCTGATTATACTTGTTCTTGCGCCGCTCGACTGTCACGCGGTAGCGTTTCACTTCAAAAAACTCCGGCACCTGCCCCAAAACGCGCCGCGCCAGCAATTCAAAACTGGCCTGCGCACTGTCATAGGCATAGCCAACATCCTCGCGCGCCTTGATCATGTCCAGAATTGCACCCAATCGCGCATCGCCCTTTTCAACCGCAATGCCCATATCTTCCAGCCGCATCCGCAGATTGGATTGCCCGGCCTGATTGGACATCGGCACAACCCGCGTATTGCCCACAGAGGCGGGGTCAATATGCTCATAGGTGCTGGGGTCTTTCTGGATCGCACTGGCATGCAGCCCCGCCTTATGCGCAAAGGCAGAGGCCCCCACATAGGGCATGGAACGCAATGGCACGCGGTTGAGGATATCATCCAGCTTGCGCGAAATGCGCAGCAACCCTTGCAGCGCCTCCGGGCTTACCCCCGTCTCGAAACGTTCGGCATAAGCGGGCTTCAAAAGCAAGGTGGGAATCAGCGTGGTGAGAGAGGCATTGCCGCAGCGCTCCCCCAGCCCGTTCAGCGTGCCCTGTATCTGGCGCGCGCCCGCCTCTACGGCTGCCAGCGAACAGGCCACGGCTTGGCCCGTATCATCATGGCAATGAATACCCAGATGGGCACCGGGAATGCCACTGGCGATCACCGCCTTCGTCATGGCGTGAATTTCGCTTGGCAATGTGCCGCCATTGGTATCGCAGAGCACGACCCACCGCGCGCCTGCGTCATGGGCGGCACGCAGCGCCTGAAGCGCATAGTCAGGATTGGCCTTGTAGCCATCAAAAAAATGCTCGGCGTCAAAATGCGCCTCACGCTGTTGCGCCGCGCAATGCGCTATAGAGGCGCGGATATTCTCGACGTTTTCGTCCAGCGTGATGCCCAGCGCTGTCGTCACATGGAACTCATGCGCTTTGCCCACAAGGCACACCGCCTGCGTGCCCGCATTCAGCACCGCCGCCAGAACATCATCATTCCCGGCAGAGCGGCCCGCGCGCTTGGTCATGCCAAAGGCGGTAAGCATGGCCTTTGTCTGCGGCTTGGCGGCGAAAAACTCGCTATCCGTGGGGTTTGCACCGGGCCAGCCGCCCTCGATGTAATCCACCCCAAGCTGATCCAGCATCGCCGCGATCTGCTTCTTTTCGGCAGTGGAGAATTGCACCCCCTGGGTCTGCTGGCCATCGCGCAGGGTGGTGTCGTAAAGGGTGAGGCGCTCGCGGGTCATTTCAGGGCCTCTAAACCCTGGCGAACAAGTGAAACACTCGGCGATGCGCACAAGGTTTCTGTCAGGCACGGGTCGCCCGCGGCCCGCTTCGCCCCCGCTCTTGCGCAGGGGGCCAGGCTATGCTGTCCATCTGTCATTTAAGGCTCTCAAGTTTGGATGGGTCGAAGTCTGACATGATCTCGAAATCTGATAGCCCGCCCGGCCTATCGACAATTTTCACACCAGCGTCAGTCAAAACACTACGTATTCGATCTGCTTCGGCATAGTTCTTTGAGATTTTAGCAGAGTTTCGCTTCAGCAAGAGCGCCGCAACTAATTCTGAGTGCTCTCTTTCTCCGACATAGCCGACACCAAGCCCCCCCTGCAGCCCAAGCTCGTCCCAATTCGAAACTAAACCAAGAAAATCAATCGAAGCAGCGAACTGGACGATTTGTAGGGCTGATCCGTCTGCGTTCATTTTGCGAATCTCAGTTATCGCCAAATGTCCATTTAAGTCATCCGCTACTGCATCAACCACCTTTTCACTAGGCACCCAGAGACCGTTTTCTTTAAACAATTCAATCATCTTCGAGTTATATCCGGCATCGAGAAGTCGAAGAGACCATTTCCTAAGAGTCCGCCCAGCCTCCCGCGCCTTCTCCTCCGTCCAGTCCATCGGCTTGCGATAATGCGTGGACAGCATGACAAAGCGGATCACCTCGCCCGGCACGCCCTGATCCAGCAGATCGCGCACGGTAAAGAAATTGCCCAGGCTCTTGGACATCTTCTTGCCATCCACCTGCACCATCTCATTATGCAGCCAGAAATTGGCAAAACCCGCACCCGGATGGGCGCAGCAACTCTGCGCGATCTCATTCTCATGATGGGGAAATTGCAGATCAATCCCGCCGCCATGAATATCAAAAGAAGGGCCAAGCAAGTCATGGCTCATGGCCGAACATTCAATATGCCAGCCCGGCCGCCCCCGGCCCCAGGGGCTGTCCCATCCCGGTTCCTCATCGCTGGAGGGCTTCCAGAGCACAAAATCCATCGGGTCGCGCTTGTAAGGGGCCACCTCCACCCGCGCACCCGCGATCATGTCATCAACCGAACGGCCCGACAACGCGCCATATTCGGGGTAGCTGCGCACATCAAACAGCACATGGCCCTCGGCCGCATAGGCATGGCCGCGCGCGATCAATCCCTCGATCATCGCCACCATCTGCACGATAAACTCGGTCGCGCGCGGCTCTTGGCTGGGGCGCAGCGCCCCAAGCGCGTCCATATCGGCATGATACCAGCTGATCGTCTCATCGGTCAGCGCGCGGATGATCGCGTTCAGCGCCCGCCCGTCCCCTGCCGCCTGCAATGCCCGCGCGCGCGCATTGATCTTGTCATCCACATCGGTGAAATTGCGCACATAGGTGACATGCTCGGCACCATAGACATGGCGCAACAAGCGATACAGCACATCAAACACCACAACCGGGCGCGCATTGCCCAGATGGGCGCGGTCATAAACCGTCGGGCCACAGACATACATCCGCACATTTTCAGGCGCGATCGGCGCAAAGATTTCTTTCTTGCGCGTGCGCGAATTGTGCAATCTGATTTCGGTCATGCCATCCTCTCAGGCCAAGGCCCGGCGGAAGGTGCTGTCAGACATGAAAAACTGTCACAAGACCAACCGCCAAGAAACTCAGCGGCAAATGCAGCAGCAAAGGGTGCAGGTCAAGCGTCTCATACGCGCGACACTATCCTCTCCCCTTCACCTCGCCAAGCCCAAAAAACAAGCGCCCGCGCCTCCGACAGGAAAGGCGCGGGCGCAACCCACAATCGCACAGCCCAAAGGCGCGCCGCGCCGCAAAGCCCCGCGTCAGACCAACTCAGATTTGGGCCGATTTTCCGCGCATCAAAGATTGCGCCACATAGACAAGAATGGCAAACCCGACGGCCCCGGCCCCGAATACGCCCAGAAGAACAAGCCAATCTATCGGCCCGCCAATATCGCGAAAACCAGAATTTGTCATGAGCATGACAAATGCCACAGCCGCTACCCCGCCAAAGGGCATCGACACTTGCGCCAGCAAAAATTTCCGCATCGACATAGAGCGATCACGGATCAGCACATAAAGATAAGCCATCGTAATCGCCACCGCGACCAGCACCATCACCCAAAACAGCCCGCGCCCGAACATTTCCTCGAACACGGCCAGGATGGTCGTCAAACTCAAACTTTCCATTCTCTTTTCCTTTACACACCAGGCCAGTCATTCATCTTGGCCCAAATATCCGCGGGGGTCCGGGGGCGGCAGCCCCCGGCTTTGTCTCAGGCGCGACCGCGCAGCATGGCGTTGTAAGTGGCTTTCAGCGCGACTTCCTTCATCAGCCAGGAAATCCACAGCTCTTCCAAAGGCGCGATCACTCCGGGGAAAGATGGAACAAGGTGGTTCTTGTAATCGAACTCGATCAACATGGCGCGGCCAATGCGGGTGATCAGCGGACAAGAGGTATATCCCTCAAAGGTCTTGGTGCCCTCGCGCCCTGCAATTTCGCTGACCAGATGATCCTCGACCACGGGCTGATGCCACTTTACACTTGCCGCGGTTTTTCCCTTGGGCACACCATTGATATCGCCAATGCCGAAGACATTGGCATAACGCAAATGGCGCAGCGTGGATTGATCCACCTCGATCCAGCCCTGATCCGTCCATTTATCTGCCCATGACAGGCCAGAGTCGCGCACCACCTGCGGCGCGCGCTGCGGCGGGATGACATTTATGAAGTCAAAATCATTGGTCACATCGCCATCGGGCGTGGCAAATGTGGCGGTTTTCGTGCCCGCATCCACGGCTTTGAGCACATGTTTCCAGCGATATGTGATATCGCGGTCATCAAACAACTGCCGGACACGGTGGTCCACCACAGGCACACCGAAGAGATTGTCCGCCTGAGAGTTATAAATCAACTCAACCTTGTTGCGGTTGCCTTTGCGGGTGGCGATATCTTCGGCAAGAAATGTGATCTTGAGCGGCGCGCCGGCACATTTCATCTCGGTCGCAGGGCGGCCAAACAGGGCAACGCCACCTTCATCGGTGAATTTGTCCAGCGCGTGCCAGCTTTTCTCGGCCATCTCCGGGCTGGCGTAATGCGCCGATATCCCGGTTTCAGGCCCGACCATGGACAGATCGAACCCTTCAATCGCGTCCCAATCCAGCACAAGCCCGGTGGCCACGATCAGGTAATCATACTCTATGCGCTGCCCGCCTGTGGTGACAACGCGATTTGCCTCCGGGTCAAGCTCTGCGGCATATTCGTTGATATAGGTGATCCCGCGCGGCAACCATTGTGTGGTCGAGGAAATGGAATAATCCGCCTTGCGCAAGCCTGCGGCAATCAGCGTGAAACCCGGCTGATACCAATGCTGGGGCCGGCCATCGAGCACTGTGATCTGTGCACCTTCCAAGCGCTCTGACAGACGATTGGCAATCGCGGCACCGCCCGCGCCTGCACCCAGGATCAGGATGCGCGCGCTCGTGCGCACTTTCGCAGCCTCTGCGCTGCCTGCCCCGAAGGCCAATGCAGCACCGCCCGCACCTGCAAGGCCCAGAAATCCCCTGCGGCTGGCTGCGATCTTTTCCAAATCCATCATGCGCTCCTCCCCGGCATTGCATACATATGTTCACAATCACACATAGCGATATTCCTATCTTTGATCTACATCAAATCTCCCGCAATGCGCGTCTGCGGCAAAATAACACAGCCGCGCCCTTGTTTTATTGATACGGATCAAGGCTGCGCAGGTGAAAACAACCGATATTACCTATCTGAGGGGAAGATTTCTGCATGCGGGGACAGCGCCCGTGACGCATGAGGAGAGGTATTTATGCGACTGACAACACGAACAAATCTCGCACTTCGCACCCTGATGTTCTGCGCCGTGAACAAAGACAGGCTTGTGCGCAAGCAAGATGCCGCATCTGCGGTGAATGCCTCTGAAAATCATCTGGCGCAGGTTATCAACAAGCTTGCACAAGAAGGTTTCGTCACCACCTTGCGTGGTCGGCATGGCGGGTTTCATCTGGCGCGCAAAGCGTCTTCAATCAGCGTAGGGGCGGTATTTCGAACCTTCGAATCGGAATTGCCCTTTATCGAGTGCTTTTCGGATCACAATACATGCCCCCTGAAAGCCCATTGCATCATGCGCCCCCATCTGGCCCGCGCGGTCGAGGCGTTTTATTCAGCGCTGGATGAATTGTATCTCTCGGATCTCGTGTCCTGCAATTCGGGCCTGGACGCGCTGCTCAGCATGGATGGCCCGCGACTGCCTGCAAAATGCAGTTCAGAAACCAACGCAGCAGGCTTTCTGGCACGCCCGATCCCCGAACTGGTGACAGGCTAGGCGCCGGCTACACCTGTGCAGTTTTGCTTGCGGATTGGGCCGCCGCCACAAAGGCGCGCATGGCGGCGGGGTCTTTTATGCCCGGCGCGCTTTCCACCCCGGAGGAAACATCAACCTGCCGCGCCCCTGTCAGGCGGATCGCAGCGGCCACGTTTTGCGCCGTCAGCCCACCGGCCAATAGCCATGGGCGCGGCCAGTGCCGCCCTTGAAGCAGCCGCCAGTCAAAGGCCAAGCCGTTTCCGCCCGGCAATGCGGCACCCTTGGCGGGCTTGGCATCTACCAAAATCTGATCACTGACAGAAAGATACTCATCCAGCCCTGCCAGATCATCGGCAACGGCAATGCCGACTGCCTTAATGATCGGCAAGCCATACCGTGCGCGAATTTCCATAACGCGCGCCGGGCTTTCATGGCCATGCAGTTGCAAGAAATCCACCGGCAAATCGGCCATAAGCGCGGCAAGTGCATCATCCGAGGGATCAACAACAAGCGCCACTTTCGCCACGCCCTCTGGCACATCCAGCATCAGGGCGCGCGCGTGATCTGGCGTCAGATAGCGCGGTGATGGCGGGTAGAAATTGAACCCCAGATACCGCGTGCCTGCGGCCACAGCATCTGCCACCGCCGCGGCGCTGGTCACGCCGCAGATTTTCACATGAACCGGATCAGACATAATGCCGCGTCACTTACTCTCGACCAGGGCAAGCACATCGTCCTTGCGCATTTGGGGTGCCACTTTCTCGGCGCGGTGAAGCTCTGCGCGCATGCTGGCCGTTTCGCGGCGCAGTTTCGCAGCCTCGGCGCGGTAGCCATGCTCGCGGAACCATTCCCAGACAAAGCCCAGCACCAGCCCCAGCACGATGGCCAGCCCCAGCAACAGGAAAACCGGCAAAGCAAGGCTGAAATTAAACCCCAGCAAGGCCGCCAGCGCATCAGGCAACAGCTTGATTTCCACAAAGGCGCGATTGGCAACAGCCACGGTGACAAAGATAACGGCGATCACCGCCGCAAACCCATAGCGCAAATATGCGATCATGTCGCTTTAGCCCTCCAGCCCGTTCAACCGGTCGCGCAACAGCTTGCCGGTTTTGAAAAAGGGAACGGCCTTTGCCTCTACCGCCACGCTCTCGCCCGTGCGCGGGTTGCGCCCGGTGCGGGAATCGCGCTTCTTCACCGAGAAAGCGCCAAAGCCGCGCAGTTCCACGCGCTCGCCACGGGCGAGAGCTTCGGTAATCTCACCAAAGACCGTGTTTACAATCCGCTCGACATCTCGCTGATAGAGATGCGGGTTTTCATCTGCGATTATCTGGATCAGTTCTGAACGGATCATGCGTTGTTACCCCCGGTCGGACGCCCTCACCCTTGGCGGGCGTTCTGGCTATTATCAGGCGACTATATGCGCAAATCTAACGCGAAGAAACAAGGAATTATAGACCATCCGTGCCAACAGCCGCCGCAGCAAAGCAAAAACCCCGGCACAAGGCCGGGGTTTTCTCATTATGCGCTAAGCGCGTTGCGAAACGCGATCAGCTGCGATCTTTCAGCGCGGCCCCAAGGATATCCCCAAGGCTTGCACCGGCATCGGAAGAGCCATACTGCTCGACCGCTTCTTTTTCTTCCGCAATCTCGCGTGCCTTGATCGACAGGCCCAGACGGCGGGTTTTGCTGTCAACGCTGGTCACACGGGCATCAACCTTGTCACCCACCTGGAAACGCTCTGGGCGCTGGTCGGCGCGGTCACGAGCCAGATCGGAACGGCGGATGAAGCTCTTCATGCCGTTATATTCCACCTCGATGCCGCCTTCTTCGATGGCAGTCACTTCACAGGTGACAATCGCACCGCGCTTCACGCCTTCAACCGCATCGGAGAAGTTGTCATTCTCCAGCGCCTTGATGGACAGCGAAATCCGCTCACGCTCGACATCCACTTCCGAGACAACGGCATTGACCATGTCGCCCTTGCGGAAATCCTGAATGGCCTCTTCGCCGCGCTGATCCCAGCTGATGTCAGAGAGGTGCACCATCCCGTCGATATCGCCTTCAAGGCCGACGAACAGACCGAATTCGGTGATGTTCTTGATCTCGCCTTCAATCTGGCTGCCAACAGGGTGGCTTTCGGCAAACACTTCCCATGGGTTGCGCTGCGTCTGCTTCAGGCCAAGGCTGACACGGCGTTTCGCGCCGTCAATCTCCAGCACCATGACATCCACTTCCTGCGAGGTGGAAACGATCTTGCCGGGATGGACGTTTTTCTTTGTCCAGCTCATTTCAGAAACATGGACAAGCCCTTCAACGCCAGCTTCCAGTTCGACGAATGCGCCGTAATCGGTGATATTGGTCACGCGGCCTTTATGGACAGTGCCAAGCGCATATTGCACTTCAACCGAATCCCACGGATCGGCCTGCAACTGCTTGATACCCAGCGAAATACGGTGTGTGTCCTTGTTGATCTTGATGACCTGCACCTTGATCGTTTCGCCAATGGTCACAACCTCGGACGGGTGGTTCACGCGGCGCCATGCCATATCGGTGACATGAAGCAGACCATCAACACCGCCCAGATCAACGAATGCACCATATTCGGTGATATTCTTGACCACACCATCGGCGATCTGGCCTTCGGCCAGCTTGCCAATGACTTCGGCGCGCTGCTCGGCGCGGCTTTCTTCCAGAATGGCGCGGCGCGAGACAACGATATTGCCACGACGACGATCCATTTTCAAAATCTGGAAGGGCTGCTTGAGACCCATCAGCGGGCCGGCATCGCGCACGGGGCGCACATCTACCTGAGAGCCGGGCAAGAATGCCACTGCGCCACCCAGATCAACGGTGAAGCCACCCTTGACGCGGCCAAAGATTGCGCCGTCAACGCGCGCTTCATCGGCATAGGCTTTTTCCAGACGATCCCAAGCGGCTTCGCGGCGGGCCTTCTCGCGGCTGACAACAGCCTCTCCGCGCGAGTTTTCCACGCGCTCAAGATAGACTTCCACCTCATCGCCCACTGCAACTTGCGGGGCCTCGCCGGGATTTGCGAATTCTTTCAGATCAACGCGGCCTTCCATCTTGTAGCCGACATCGATGATTGCCTGGCCTGCCTCGATGGCGATAACCTTGCCGGTAACAACACTGCCTTCATCGGGCGTGTCCATTTCAAGGCTCTCGTTCAGCAGGGCCTCGAATTCTTCCATAGTTGTTTTAGCGCACATATAAATCAGGTTCCTTTGGGTCATGTTGCTGGCCGGGCGGTTGCCTCCGCCGGTCTTTGGGTTTGCATCAAGAGCCGCAGCCCCACAGCTGAAGAACATCAAACACAAAAAGGTCGCAGCCTGCGCCCGACCCTGTTCTTACTGGCCGTGTGACCTACCGGTCGTCTTGAATGCCCGCTCTATAGGGGCAAGCAGGGGCTGTGACAAGCGTTTGGCGCAGAGAATGCCGTGATTATCCGGGCCAAAAGCGGTATTTTGCCGTGAAATTGCCTGTCCGGGCCAGCCAACCGGCGAAATCGCAGCATAGGCCCGATTCAACGCGTAGCACTGGTCTGGTTTCAGCGCCGCACGCAGATAGCTTGCCCAAAGGCCCTAACCCTGCCCCGCGCGGATCAGGGCATCAATGCGGCGCGCTTCCTCGGCCATGCCCCAGGGGGCGTTGAGCACCGCAAGACCAGAGCCTGTCATGCGGTGGCCCTGCCGGATGGGCGGAAAGCGGGTTTCAAACACATCCAGATCAGGGTGCTGTGCGGCAAGGCTGGCCAGCATGGGCGCATGAGGTTCTGACAGCAACACAGGATACCACAACATGATAACCCCCACATTCCATTTACGCCGAATATCAGAGATCAGCTTGGGCAGGGTCGCATAATCGCTTTTCACCTCATAGGAAGGATCGATCATCAGCACCCCCCGGCGCGGGGCGGGTGGGCAGAGCGCAAGCGCCAGTTCCAACCCGTCCGCCTGTCGCAAATGGGCGAAATGCCCCGCCATCGCCTGATAGAGCGCGGCAAATTCCTGCGGGTGCAGTTCGGCCAGTGTCAGCCCGTCTTGCGGGCGCAGCAAATGCGCGGCAATCAGCGGCGATCCGGGATAGGCGGCAGGCCCATGCGCCGCCCGCGTGGCCGCGATTGCGCGCCGGTAAGGGTGATCGGGGGCAAAGCCATGTTCCAGCCGCAAAATACCGGCTTGCGCCTCGCCTGTCTTCTGCGCCTCCGGGGCATCCAGCGCATAAAGCCCACGCCCGGCATGGGTTTCAATATAGCTGAGCGGCTTGTCCTTGGCCGTCATATACTCCAGCACCCATGCAAGAAGTGCATGTTTGTGCAGATCGGCCAGATTTCCGGCATGATAGAGATGTTGATAAGACAGCATATCGCCCCTCTGCCATGCGGCGCGCGCAAACTCAACGGCCTTTGACGATTGACCATGCGCATGGCGGCGCGATAGCGTGCCGCAACTGTGCTCAGGACATGCCCCATGCTGATCGCCCCTGCCCTTGCCGCAACCCCTGCCCCCCCTGTGATGGAAGCCCGCCGCTGGCTGGAAGGGGTGGAGTTCACGCCAGAGCGCCCACTCCTTAACCTGAGCCAGGCCGCACCTGTCTTGCCCCCACCCGCGCCCCTGCAAGAGGCGATGAGTGCCGCGCTGGCCGATCCGGCCACCCATATCTATGGCCCGGTTCTTGGCCTGCCTGCGCTGCGCGCAGCCCTCGCCGCGCGGATGACAGAGATTTACGGCGGGAAGATAGACGCAGCCCAGATCGCGATCACATCAGGATGCAACCAAGCCTTTTGCGCCGCAATCGCCAGCCTTGCCAGCCCCGGTGATGGCGTGATCTTGCCAGTGCCGTGGTATTTCAATCATGCAATGTGGCTGAAGATGAACGGGATTGCCCCCCAGCCCCTGCCCTGCGGGCCGGATATGCTGCCTTGCCCCGAACAGGCCGCAGAACTGATCACGCCGCGCACCCGCGCGATTGTTCTGGTCACGCCAAACAATCCAACAGGGGCAGAATACCCCCCTGCCCTGATTGCCGCCTTTCGTGATCTGGCACGCAAGCGCGGCTTGGCCCTGATCCTTGATGAAACCTACCGCGATTTCCATGCAAGCCCCGATGCCCCGCATGATCTGTTCACAGATCCCGACTGGCCAGAGGTGGTCATCCATCTTTACAGCTTTTCCAAAGCCTACCGCCTGACAGGCCACAGGGTAGGCGCGATTGCCACCAGCCCAGCGCGGCTGCGCGAGATCGAGAAATTTCTGGACAGCATGACCATTTGTCCCACCGGGCTTGGCCAGCGCGCGGCCCTTTGGGGGCTGGACAACCTGCGCGCATGGCTGGCCGGAGAGCGTGCCGAAATCCTGCACCGGCGCGCGGCCCTTGTCAGGGCATTTCAGGGTTTGGACGGCTGGCACTTGCGCGGCAGCGGGGCCTATTTCGGCTATGTGGCGCATCCCTTCGCGCAAGATGCCGAAACCCTTGCCCGTCATCTGGTACGCGCGGCAGGGGTGCTGGTTCTGCCCGGATCGATGTTTGGCCCCGAAGGTGACACGCAAGGCGCACGCCATTTGCGGATTGCCTTTGCCAATGCCGATTGCGCCGGAATTGCGGAACTTGCCCGGCGTTTGGCCGAAATTCGTGATCTCTGAACGCTTGCCCCTGCAAGCGGCTTTGCTTACACAGCACCAAGATATCCGCCCACCACTTGCACAGCATAGAGAGAGCGCATGGCCAAGAACCCGCCGAAAAAGAAGATGAGCGCAAAGAACATGGCCGCAGCCTTTCTGATGGCCTTGCTCGCGCTTAGCCTGTTGGGCTTTGGGGTGGAAGGCTTTGGCGGCCGTGTGCAGAATGTGGGCACAGTTGGGGATCGCGCGATCACGGCCAACCAATATGCCCGCGCCATGCAAAACGAATTGCGCGCGCTGCAGGGCCAGTTCGGACAACCCATCACAATGGAACAGGCCCGCCTGTTCGGCATGGATCAGCTGGTTCTGGAACAGCTGGTCACCTCTGCCGTGCTGGATAACGAGGCCGCGCGGCTGGGCGTTTCTGCCGGTGACGCAACCGTGCAACGCGAGATCATGCAAATCCCGGCCTTTCAGGGCCTTGATGGCCAGATAGACCGCGAAGCCTATCGGTTTGCCCTGCAAAATGCGGGCATGAATGAGGCCGAGTTTGAAACCACAATCCGCGAAGATGTGGCGCGCACCATTTTGCAACTTTCGGTCATTGGCGGGGCCTCTGCCCCGGACTCGATTGTTGCCCCGCTGATGGACTATCAGGCCCAGACGCGTGATATCTCTGTAACCACCCTGACAGCAGCCAATCTGCCCCAGCCCGCAGGCCAACCCGACGCGGCCACCTTGCAGGCTTTCTATGAAGCGCAATCCGAGCGCTACATGCAGCCGGAGGGCAAGCGCATTGCCTATGCGATAATCACACCCGATATGCTGGTAGATACGCTGGAAGTGGATGAAGACATCCTGCGCGCCGCCTATGAGGCGCGGCGCGCGCAGTTCTCGCAACCCGAACGGCGGCTGGTAGAGCGTCTGGTCTTTCCCGATCTGGCCAGCGCCGAAGCGGCACGAGAGCGGCTGAACGCTGGTGATACCTCTTTCGAGGCATTGGTGGCAGAGCGCGGGTTGCAGCTGGATGATACCGATATGGGCGATGTCAGCCGCGCTGATCTGGGCCAAGCTGCAGACGCCGTATTTGCCCTGACAGAGCCGGGTATCGCAGGCCCTGTCGAAACCTCGCTTGGCCCGGCCCTGTTTCGCATGAATGCCATTCTGGCCGCGCAAGAGGTAAGCTTCGAGGATGTGCGCGAAGATTTGCAGGCAGAGCAGCTTTCCGATCTGGCGCGGCGTGTCTTGTCAGATGACTATGATCTTTATGAAGATCTGTTGGCAGGTGGCGCAACTGTCGCGCAACTGGCAGAAGAAACCGATATGCGGGCAGGCGCGCTGGACTGGCGGCCCGGTCAGACCGAAGGCATTGCCGCCTATGAAAGTGTGCGCAATGCCGCGCAAGGACTGAATGCAGGCGATTTCGCGGAAATAGGCTTTCTGGAAGATGGCGGTCTCTTTGCGCTGGAATTCATCGAAGCCCTGCCCGCCGTACCCCGCCCGCTGGAGGATATTCGCACGCAAGTGATCACAGATTGGCAAAACCAGCAGATTCTGGACGGGCTGCGCCTTGTGGTGGATGATCTGGAACGCGCAATCCAAAGCGGCACAGAGGCGGAAACCGCAATCGCTCCGATCCGCTTTGACGGGTTGCGGCGCACCGATTTCCTGCCTGATCTGCCGCGCGAACTGGTCGCACTGGGCTTTGACATGGAACCGGGCGAGATCCGCAGCTTCGACGGTGTGAACCGCATTCACCTTGTTCAGCTTCACACGGTCGCAAGCCCGGATCTGATGCTGGAAGATGTGGCCAATCTGCGCGCCGCGCTGGAGGTGCAGGTGGAGCAAAGCATCGCGCAAGACTTGTTTGGCTATTTCGCTGCCAGCCTGCGCCAATCCACACCCATCCAGCTGCCCGCCGCATCTGCCGGGCTGTTTGGCTATCTCGGCTATGACATGATCCGTCTGGTGGAGCATCTGCCGGATGTGAACCCCGATCCGCTCGGCCTGCCCGACGCGGTGATGCTGCGACCCTCAGTGGTGGCGGTTCTCGACGGGGTAAAGGGCGAGGTGACAGTTGTCTCTCCCGCTTGGGTTGGCTCTGGCCTGTCGGCACGCGCGGCCTATGCGCAGGCCGCAGAGCGCGTGATGGATGCCGTGCGCGATCTGGAACGCGGTGTGCCCCAAGCCCCGCGCGAGTTGCAAAGCGACACGGCCCCCATTGGCGCGCCACAGTCCAATTTTGACAAGCCCGCCTATCTGGAGGCCGTGGAACGCGCCAAGGATTACATTCGCGCGGGCGATATCTTTCAGGTTGTGCCCTCGCAACGCTGGGCACAGCGCTTTGCGCTGCCGCCTTTCGCGCTCTACCGCTCGCTGCGGCGCACAAACCCGTCGCCCTTCATGTTCTATTTCGATTTCACCGCCAGCGGCGGGCCATTCCAGATTATTGGCGCCAGCCCGGAAATTCTGGTGCGGTTGCGCGCAGGCGAAGTGACAATCCGCCCCATCGCAGGCACGCGCCCCCGCGGTGCCACCCCAGAGGAAGACCGCGCGCTGGAAGCCGATTTGCTGGCCGATCAGAAAGAACTGGCCGAACATCTGATGCTTCTGGATTTGGGGCGCAATGATGTGGGGCGGGTTGCGAAAATCGGCACTGTGCGGCCCACAGAAGAATTCATCATAGAGCGCTATAGCCATGTGATGCATATCGTCTCGAATGTGGTGGGGGAATTGGCAGAGGGGCAGGATGCGCTTTCGGCCCTTCTGGCCGGGTTTCCCGCAGGCACCGTTTCCGGCGCGCCGAAAGTGCGGGCGATGGAGATTATCGACGAGCTGGAACCAAAAGGCCCCGGATCATCTCCGGGGCCTTTTTGGTTTATTCCGCCGCTTCGGCATAGCTTTCCACAGGCGGGCAAGTGCAGATCAGATTGCGATCGCCAAACACATTATCCACCCGGCCCACAGGCGGCCAGTATTTATCCCCCCGAAAGCTTGCTGGCGGGAAACAGCCTGCTTCGCGTGAATAGGCCCGATCCCAATCGGCCACCAGATCTTCCACTGTATGGGGCGCATGGCGCAGCGGGCTGGCCTCGGAGCTGATGTCGCCCTGCTCTACCGCGCGAATTTCGGCGCGGATGGCAAGAAGCGCTGTGATAAAGCGGTCAATCTCGGCCTTGGTTTCCGATTCCGTAGGTTCCACCATCAATGTGCCCGCCACGGGCCAGCTCATTGTGGGGGCATGAAAGCCGTTGTCGATCAGGCGCTTGGCAATGTCATCCACGGTCACGCCAGCCTCGGCAAAGGGGCGGGTATCTAAGATACATTCATGCGCGACGCGGCCCTTATTGCCCATGAACAGAATTTCATAGGCCCCGCGCAGCCGCGCGGCGATGTAATTGGCGTTCAGAATGGCCACCCGCGTGGCCTGTGTCAGCCCCGGCCCGCCCATCATCAGGCAATAGGCCCAGGAGATAAGCAAGATAGACGCCGACCCATAAGGCGCGGCAGAAACCGGCCCCTCTGTGCCGCCCGTTTCGGGATGGCCCGGCAGGAAGGGTGCAAGATGCGCCTTTACCCCGATTGGCCCCATGCCGGGGCCGCCGCCGCCATGTGGAATGGCAAATGTCTTGTGCAAATTCAGATGGCTGACATCGCCGCCAATCTCGCCGGGTTTGACCAGCCCGACCATGGCGTTCAGATTGGCCCCGTCAATATAAACCTGCCCGCCGTGATCATGGGTGATCTGGCAGACCGCGCGCACGGTTTCCTCAAACACCCCATGTGTGGAGGGGTAGGTGATCATGCAGGCGGCAAGCCGGTTGCCCGCCTGTGCCGCTTTCTCGCGGAAATCTTCCAGATCGACATCGCCATTTGCCGAAGATTTCACAACCACCACCTGCATGCCGCACATCTGGGCAGAGGCAGGATTGGTGCCATGGGCCGAAACCGGGATCAGGCAGATATCGCGGTGGCCTTCGCCCCGCGCGCGGTGATAGGCTTGGATTGTCAGCAAGCCCGCATATTCCCCCTGCGCGCCGGAATTGGGCTGCATGGACATCGCATCATAGCCCGTAATCTCGCAGAGTTTCACGCTCAGATCGGAAATGGCCTCGGCATAGCCCTGGGCCTGATCGGGCGGGCAGAACGGGTGCAGCGTGGAGAACTCTGGCCAGCTGAGCGGCATCATCTCTGCCGCCGCATTCAGCTTCATCGTGCAAGACCCCAGCGGGATCATCGCTCGATCCAGCGCCAAATCCCGATCCGCAAGGCGACGCATGTAGCGCATCATCTCGGTCTCAGCGCGGTTCATATGGAAAATCGGGTGGGTCATATAGGCCGATTGCCGCAAGAACGGCGCGGAGAAGCCCAGTTCGGCCCGGTGCGGGGGCAGGCCCTCTATGCCAAACACCCGCAAGACGCGGGCCAAAACCTGCTCATCCGTGGTTTCATCCAGTGAAATGCCCACATGGGTGCTGCCGATCTTGCGGAAATTCAGCCCCTCGGCGCGGGCAGCGGCCAGAATGCCAGCCTGCCCCACCCCGACATCCACAGTGATCGTGTCAAAAAACTCTTTCGCCACCACATGCGCGCCGGCATCGCGCAGCGCTGAATACAGGCGCTGGGTCAGAAAATGCACGCGCTCTGCAATGGCGCGCAGCCCTTTGGGGCCATGAAACACCCCATACATAGAGGCCATGACCGCCAAAAGCGCCTGCGCAGTGCAGACATTCGAGGTGGCTTTCTCGCGCCGGATATGTTGCTCGCGGGTTTGCAGCGACAGGCGGTAAGCCTTGTTGCCGCGCGCATCAATACTGACCCCCACAATCCGCCCCGGCATAGCGCGTTTGAACGCATCGCGGCAAGACATGAAGGCGGCATGCGGGCCACCATAGCCCATAGGCACGCCAAAGCGCTGCGCGCTACCCACGGCAATATCGGCCCCCATCGCGCCGGGTTCCTGGATCAAGGTCAGCGCCAGAAGATCCGTGGCCATGATCGCCACCGCATTCGCGCCATGCAGCGCCGCAATCTGGGGCGTGAAATCGCGCAGATTGCCATATGTGCCGGGATATTGGAAAATACCGCCAAATACCGCGCTTGCATCCAGGCTATCAGGCGCACCCACGATCACCTCTATCCCCAAAGGGGCCGCGCGGGTTTGCATGACAGCAATATTCTGGGGATGGCAGTTTTCATCCACGAAGAAGGCCCGCGCCTTGGATTTGGCCACGCGCTGCGCCATGACCATCGCCTCGGCGCAAGCTGTGGCTTCATCCAGAAGCGAGGCATTGGCCACGGGCAGCCCTGTCAGATCGGCCACCATGGTCTGAAAATTCAGCAATGCTTCCAGACGCCCTTGGGCAATTTCGGGCTGATAGGGGGTGTAGGCCGTGTACCATGCCGGATTTTCAAAGATATTGCGCAAGATCGCGGGCGGCGTGACAGTGCCATAATAGCCCTGCCCGATCAGCGAGGTCATGATCTTGTTTTTCGCGCCCACAGCGCGCAATTTGCCCAGCAACTCGCCCTCAGACAGCGGCGCCCATGTCAGCCCATCGCGCTGGCGCAGATCGGCGGGGATGGTCTGCTCTATCAGCTGGTCAAGGCTTTCGCAGCCCAGCACTTCCAGCATCGCGGCCATTTCTTCGGGCGTTGGCCCGATATGACGGCGATTGGCGAAATCATAGGGATTATAATCCGTGGCGGTAAAGGTCATCAGGCGCTGCCTCGCAAGATACAGGGTTTCGGCCAGCGCTGTGGGCGTGCCACGGCGCTGGCCGGGGAAAGCGGGTTAACCAAGGAAATCCTTGTATTCATCCTCGGTCATGAATTCATCAAGCACGCTCAGATCATCCAGCTTCATCTTGAAAAACCACGCATCGCCTTGCGGGTCTTCATTCACAAGGCCGGGATTATCCGTCAGCGCCTCATTCACCTCGACGATCTCGCCATCGACAGGGGCCAGGATATCAGAGGCCGCCTTGACCGATTCGATCACGCAGACCTCATCGCCCTTGCCAACCTGTGCTTCAATCTCTGGCAATTCCACAAAGACAACATCGCCCAATTGCTCGGCGGCGTGTTCGGTAATGCCCACAACCACGACATCGCCCTCGATGCGCAGCCATTCATGTTCTTCAGTGTATCTCATTCGAAACGCTCCTCAGCGCTTGTAGGTGGATGGACGAAACGGCAGTTCGCAAACGGTAACGGGCAGACGCTTGCCGCGCAACTCTCCCCAAAGCTGCGTGCCGGGTGTGGCAAGGCCGGGGGGCACATAGCCCATGGCAATCGGGGCCTCTAGCGAAGGGCCAAAACCGCCGGAAGTGATCGTGCCAATCCGGGTGCCCTGTTCCGCTGCATCCCAAAGCGAGGTTCCCTCGCGCATGGGCGCGCGGCCATCGGGGCGCAGACCCACGCGGATACGTGCTGGCCCAGTGTCCAGTTCGGCCAGAATTTGCACGGCCCCCGGAAAGCCCCCCGCGCGCGCACCGCCCTTGCGGCGGGATTTCTGAATGGCCCAAGCCAGCCCGGCCTGAACGGGGGTAATCTCTGCCGTCATATCATGGCCATAAAGGCACAGGCCCGCTTCCAGCCGCAGGCTGTCGCGGGCGCCAAGGCCGATCGGGGCCACGCCTTCAATTTCCAGCAAAGCGCGGGCAAAGCCCTCTGCCTGCCCCTCTGGCACGGAAATTTCAAACCCATCCTCTCCGCTATAGCCAGAGCGCGAAATCCACAGCGGGCCAAAGGCGCTGTCAGCGGTGATGACATCCATGAAGCGCATATCACAGACAGCAGGCACAAAATGCGCCAGCGCCGCTTCGGCCTGTGGCCCCTGCAAGGCCAGAAGCGCACGGTCTGTGATGGGCAGCACCTGCGCCACATCGGCCAGATGGGTTTGCAAATGGGCGATATCGGCCGCTTTGCACGCAGCATTGACCACCATCAGAATATGATCGCCGCGATTGGCAAACATCAGATCATCCAGCACACCGCCCGTGGCATTGGTGAACAGCCCATAGCGCTGGCGCCCTACCCCAAGGCCGGACACAGCCACGGGCATCAGCGCTTCCAACCTCACCTGCCCCATATGGCTGACATCAAACAGGCCCGCTTTGCTGCGGGTGTGCAAATGCTCGTGCAAGACACCACTCGGGTACTGAACCGGCATGGCATAGCCCGCAAAGGGCACCATCTTTGCCCCCAGCGAAAGATGGAGTGCGTGAAGCGGCGTGCGCTTCAACTCGGTCGGGTTCTCAGTCATGTCGCCCCTATGGTTTGGCCGCAAGGCCCGGTTCATGGCGCAAGGAAAAGCCCCCTTGCAGATCATGCCCCCTCTGTCCGTTGCGCCTGAGATCGCTATCCCTTCGGCGGGCGCGGGTTTTGCCGCGCCTCTCTCCAGAGTCTGTTTGTCGGATCGGTCCTTTTGCCTGAGAGTTTACCGGGGCGGTTGCTCCTTCGGCCCTGACGCAAGCGCCAGTGTCTCCCGTTCCAACAATTTCCCTGCTAGCGGAAATCGGGCAGGCGTGGCAAGTGTTTTTCCGCAGTTGCACAAAACACCCGCAAAAAGGGCCGAATACGACATGACAGATGGTTTTTTCTTTGGTTATGGCTCGCTGGTAAACCGGCAAACCCATGTTTACGCCGATACCAGCCCTGCCACGATTCGCGGCTGGCGGCGGGAATGGCGGAAATCCTTTGCCTATGGGCAGACATTTCTCAGCGTTGTGCCCGATGCCAGCGCCCAGATTGACGGGCTGGTTGCGCGCGTGCCGGGGGGCGATTGGGGCGCGCTCGATATCCGCGAAGCAGGGTATGAGCGCCTGCCTTTGGCGCCAGAGCAGATCATCGCGCCGCGTGCCGCCTGCGCGCAAATCTATGCAGTTGCGCGCGAAGGTTCCGCCCTGCCCGGCCCGGATGCCCCCGTTACCCTCAGTTATCTGGATGTGGTGATAGAAGGGTTCTGGACGGAATTTGGCCCCGCAGGCGTGGCGCGGTTTTTCGAGAGCACAACGGGCTGGGCGGCGGTGCTGGATGACCGCATGGCCCCGCGCTACCCGCGCGCGCGGCCCGTGGCGCGCGCTTTGTGTGACGTGACCGACAGCTATCTGGACGCGCTGAATGTTAGACGCCTTACAACGTAGGCATTAAATCGTTACACGAAGGCGCAAAAACCCGCGCTCATCCGCACCCAGAATTTCGGGGGTGAAGTGTGAAATCATGTCCAGATGCGCATGGGCGGAAATGGCTGTGTGCAACACCGCCTGCGCCCCGGCACGCAATCTGAAGGGCGCTTGCGGATCCACGACCAGCGGCTCATTCCCGCTGACATGATCACGCAGAATATCGCGCGTGGTGGCAGGGTGTTCCAGTACCACACTCTGCGGCCCGGTTCCGGCAAAGCCCCCGGCCCCCTGCGCGCGGAAACTGTTGGTGCAGATGATAAACTCTGCCGCCATGTCCAAGGGCTTGCCCTTCCAGCGCAGATTGCGAATGCGGCCCTCGGCCCCGTCGCGCTCGGCCCCATCAGAGCCAAAACGCGCTGGCGCGGAGAGATCCACCTCATATGTCAGCCCGTAGATGATTTCAAAGTTATAGCCGGGAAAATCGGGATTCATCAGCCTCTGGTCGGGGCTGTCGGGGTCAAGCCGGGCATAGGCGGAAACCGAACGCTCCAGCCATTGCGCCACTTGCGCCCCGGTCAGACGCGATGCCGCTACCCGGTTGGGGAAAACATAGAGATCAGCCAAAGAGCGCAGCGTCAGCACACCGGGCTTGATATGGGTGAAGTTATTCGCCCCCCCCAGCCCCCCGGCCTTGGAAGGCGACACTGCCGAAAGCAACGGCAAATCCCGCAAGCCCGTATCTGCCATATGCTGTGCCACGAACTCTCGCTGTGCGGCCGCCACAAGGGCGGTGGCGGCGCTTTGGCCCAGATAGACAAAGAAACTGTTGATGGCTGTCTCGGTCTGGCCGATGGGCTGGCGAATATTTTCCAGCACCGAGGAATGCGCGCGCTCTATGATCTTGCGCACCTTGGGGCTTAGCAGCGGCACTTTGCGGGGCTGCGATGTGATCGGTGCAAATTGCGTTGCGGCATCGCGCAGCGCATGGGTCGCCACCCGCACATCCAGCACATCCCATTGCGCGCCTGTGCGCACCATCTGCAAATCAATCACCCCCAGATGCGACCCGTAAAACCCGCTCATCACAGTTGGCTTGCCGCAGATCGTGCCCCGCACAACATCTATGCCGGGAATATCGGCGAAAAGCGGGGATGGGAAAACCTGATGTGTATGGCCACTGAGCACCACATCAATCCCCTCTATCCCGCAGAGGGGAATAATGGCATTTTCCATGTTCTCTGTATGGCGGATCGGGCCTATCCCGGTATGGGCCAGCAACACCACCAGATCGGCCCCGGCCTCGCGCATTTCGGGAACCCAGGCCGTAACGGCCTCTACCATGTCGCGCGTCTGGATACGGCCATTCAGATGCTGGCGCTCCCACAAGGTGATCTGGGCAGGGGCACAGCCAATCACCCCGATACAGATGGGATGCGCGCGCCCTGCCCTGTCTGTGATCTGGCGCCGCAACAGCCGATAGGGCTTTACCAGATGGCGATCCTTGCGCGGCTGCGCGCCCGCTTTGTGCAGGATATTGGCCGAAACAACAGGAAATTCAGCCTGATCCAAAGAGCGCATCAGGAAATCCAGCCCATAGCTGAATTCATGATTTCCCAAGGTCATCGCATCATATTGCAAGGCATTCATCGCCGCCATGACAGGATGCAAATCTCCTCTGCGCGCGCCCGTATCATAGGCAAAGAAATCACCTACGGGCGTGCCTTGCAAAAAATCCCCATTGTCAAACAGCAGGCAATTGGGCACCTGCTGGCGCGCCTGATCTATCAGTTCCGCTAAGCGCGACAAGCCAAGATCCGGGTTCGGGCAATCTGCATAGTAATCATAGGGATGCAGATGCACATGCAAATCCGTCGTTTCCAGAATCCGCAGATCCACAATGGCGGAAACTTCAAGACTATGGTCAATTTCAAGCCGATGCTGTTTCATTTCACTCTGCATGTCACAAGGTCATTTCTCAGGAACCCTGAAGCAGAGATGGGGCAGGATTTCGGCGTCAATCATGAGATTTTATGGCAATCAAGAAAATATTTACACCGCTCACCCTAGGGCAACCATATTCGCGACACAATCGCAGATTGTCACGCCCCCTTGCAAAGTGATTGCCGTACCTGCAGAAACCTGCAACAGACAGGGCACGCCACCGCCGGGGGGAACGCATGCAATTTGCCTTTGGGGCGCTTTGGGACACCCGCGCGGCAGAACGCCGCAGCATGGCAGAGGGCCTTGCGGCCAGCCTGTCGCTTCCACAAACCCGCATTTTGCCGCTTTGGCGCGGCAAACCACATCTTCAGGGGCAGTCGCTGGGATGGGTTCAGTCTGATCATCCGATGCTTGCCCAAGCCTCAAAGCCCTTCCTTTATCTGGGCCAACAGGACGGGGCCGATCTGTTTGCCGCCGATATCTCCGGTTGGGAACCCGAGCTGCTGGATCGCGCGGCGCTTGCAATGTTTGCCGATACCAGCATCCAGATTCACCCCGATGCCCCCAAAGGCGGGCAATTCGGGGAATTGCGCCTGGCCATGGCCCATTTGCCCCCACCCGAAGCCGCCTTGGCCGCAACGGCGCGCGCGATCTATAACTGGCATCGCACACATCAATTCTGTGCCGCCTGTGGCGCTGCAAGCCTGATCGCCCAGGCAGGGTGGGAACGCCACTGCCCGGCATGCGGCGCCAAGCATTTTCCGCGCACCGATCCAGTGGTCATCATGCTGGTCACACGGGGCAACCGCCTGCTTCTGGGCCGCTCTGCTGGTTGGCCAGAGGGGATGTATTCCGCCTTGGCAGGGTTCATTGAACCCGGTGAAACACTGGAAACCGCCGTGGCGCGCGAAGTGTTGGAAGAAACCGGGCTGCACACGCGCAACATCCGCTATATCGCATCGCAGCCATGGCCCTTTCCCAATTCGCTGATGTTTGGCTGCACTGCCGAGGCGAATGGCGACGCGATAACCTTGGATGATGAGCTGGAAGATGCACGCTGGTTGTCGCGCGAAGAGGTTTTGGCCTCCTGGAGCGGGCAGCACCCGAATATCGTGCCCGCGCGCAAAGGCTCGATCGCGCATTATCTGATTGGAGAATGGCTTGCCGGACATATATGAGATAGGGCATAGGGCAAGCCGCTCTCCTCTGAGGGCTTGCATTTCGGCGTTTGGGATTTCAGGATACCGCCCATGAAGACAGACCTCACCCCCCCTGCGGGACAAGCTGCCATGCGCTGGAACCTGCCCAATATCCTGACAATCCTGCGCCTGCTGGCCGCGCCGGGTGTGGCTGTGATGTTTCTGTATTTTCACAGGCCCTGGGCGGATTGGCTGGCACTGATCCTTTTTGCGCTGGCTGCCATCACGGATTTCTTTGATGGCTATCTGGCCCGCGCCTGGAAACAGGAAAGCCGGCTTGGCGCAATGCTGGATCCGATCGCCGACAAGGCGATGGTGGTTATCGCGCTTCTGGTGATCACCGGATATTCGGGCATGGATCCCTGGCTTATCCTGCCAGCAACCGCCATCCTGTTCCGGGAAGTCTTCGTTTCCGGCCTGCGCGAGTTTCTGGGCAATACTGCGGGCCTGCTGAAAGTGACAGTTCTGGCGAAATGGAAAACCACGGCACAGATGACCGCCATAGCTGTGCTGTTTCTGGCCATGGGGCTGGAATATATCCGCGAAGCCAGCCAAGAGCGCAGCCATGCCGCCCTGATCGCCACGCTCAGCGATATCGGCACCGAGGATATCAACGTGGTCGATCTTGCGCAACAAAGTGGAAATGTGGTCTGGACAGTTGGCCTGACCCTGATCTGGATCGCAGCCTTGCTGACATTGGTGACAGGGTGGGATTACTTCCGCAAGGCACTGCCCTTCCTGAAGGATGATACGAAATGACCCTTGAAATCCTCTATTTCGCCTGGTTGCGCGAACGTATTGGCGTCCCCCGCGAAACGGTAGAAACGACTGCCGCAACAGTGGCCGATCTGGTGGCCGAACTCAGCGCGCGCGAAGACCGCTATGCCTTGGCCTTCTCCGATCTTTCGGCCCTGCGCGTGGCCCTCGATCAGGAACTTGCCGAATTCGCGGCCCCCTTGGCCGGCGTGCGCGAAGTGGCATTCTTTCCACCCATGACAGGGGGGTGACATGGAAATCCGCGTCCAATCCGATCCGTTCGATTATGGCCGCGAATGCGCAGCCTTTGGCGCAGGGCGTCAGGATATCGGGGCGATTGTCACCTTTTGCGGTATCGTGCGCGGGCAAGATCAGGGCCAGTTGCACCAGATGGAAATCGAACATTACCCCGGCATGACCGAACGCGCCCTCACTCAGATCGCCCAAGACGCGCAGCGCCGCTGGGCGCTGTCCGATTGCCTGATCATCCACCGCTACGGGCCGCTGACACCGGGCGAGAAGATCATGATGGTGGCAACAGCCTCGGCCCATCGCGCCGATGCTTTCGCGGCCGCCGATTTCCTGATGGATTACCTGAAATCCCGCGCCCCGTTCTGGAAAAAAGAAACCCGCACTGACGGGTCAGACTGGGTAGCCGCCAAGGCCAGCGACGAGGCCGCCCTCACCCGCTGGTGATTTCATCTTGGCCCAAATATCCTGGGGTGAATTGGGCCAAAGGCCCAAGAGGGGCAAAGCCCCTTACTTTTTGAACATGGCCAAAGTACAGGCAAGATCGTGCAGACAAGGCCCAATAAAAAAGGGCGGTCACTTGGCCGCCCATCTTTATCTTTCCAGCAAAAATCTCACCCTTGGGTCGCGCTGGTCACGTCAACCGACACGCCAGGGCCCATGGAAGAGCTGACAGAGACTTTGCGCAGGTAAGCGCCCTTTGCGCCCGACGGCTTGGCTTTGGCCACAGCATCGACAAAGGCGCGCAGGTTTTCGGCCAGTTGCGCTGCGTCAAAGGACACTTTGCCAATCCCGGCATGGATGATACCAGCCTTTTCCACCTTGAACTGAACCTGGCCGCCTTTGGCGTTCTTCACGGCCTCGGCCACATCCATCGTCACGGTGCCAACCTTGGGGTTGGGCATCAGGTTGCGCGGGCCAAGGATTTTGCCCAGACGGCCCACAATCGGCATCATGTCTGGCGTTGCGATGCAACGGTCAAACTCGATCTTGCCCGATTGGATGGTTTCCATCAGGTCTTCAGCGCCCACGATATCGGCGCCAGCGGCCTTGGCTTCATCGGCTTTGGGGCCACGTGCGAACACAGCCACGCGCACAGTTTTACCCGTGCCGTTGGGCAGGTTCACCACGCCACGCACCATCTGATCGGCATGGCGGGGGTCAACCCCCAGATTCATCGCAATTTCAACTGTCTCGTCAAACTTGGCAGAGGCATTTGCCTTTACCAGCGTGATCGCGGCTTCCACGCTCAGGTTATCCTGACCGACAAAGGCTTCGCGGGCGGATTTGATCCGTTTTCCAACTTTTGCCATGATCTTAACCTTTCACCTCGATACCGCAGGATTTCGCGCTGCCTGCGATGATCTGCATTGCGCCCTCAATCGTGGTCGCATTCAGGTCTTTCATCTTGGCTTCGGCAATCTCGCGGATCTGTTTGGTTGTCACGGTTCCGGCCACTTTGCGGCCCGGTGCATCAGAGCCTTTGGCGCGGTTGCGCTTGCCCACCGGCTTGAGGCCCGCAGCACGCTTGAGATACCAGGACGCGGGTGGCGTTTTCAGATCCAGCGTGAAGGATTTATCCTGATAATAGGTGATCACGGTCGGAATGGGAGAGCCCGGCTCCATCTCTGCGGTGCGGGCGTTGAATTCCTTGGTGAACATCATGATATTGATCCCGCGCTGACCCAGAGCAGGGCCAACAGGGGGTGACGGGGTGGCTTTGCCCGCCGGAATTTGCAGCTTCAGCTGCCCGATTACTTTCTTGGCCATCTGGCCTCTCCTTCTTCTCACCTCGCCCCATGCGCACGCGTGCCGGGGGCTGTTGCGGTTTAGTGGTCAGGCTGTCCGGGCGCGCCCATCAGCCTCCCACAGGCATCACATCAGATATCTTTCGACACCTGTGTGAATTCCAGATCGACCGGGGTTGCCCGGCCAAAGATAGAGACCATCACCTTCAGGCGGCTGGCCCCTTCATCAACTTCTTCCACAAGGCCAGAGAAGCCTTCGAATGGCCCGTCATTGACCTTGACCTGTTCACCGATCTCGAAATGGATCAGGGTGCGCGGGGCCTCTTCACCCTCCTGCACGCGGTTCAGGATTGCATTCACCTCTTCATCGCGCATGGGCATGGGTTTGCCCTGGGTGCCCAGAAAGCCCGTCACGCGATTGATCGAATTGATCAGATGATAGGCTTTGGCGCTCATTTCCATCCGCACCAGCACATAGCCCGGCATGAAGCGGCGCTCTGACGTCACTTTCTTGCCGCGGCGCACTTCGATCACTTCTTCGGTGGGAACCAGAACTTCTTCGATCTGATCCTCCAGCCCGGCTTCGGATACGGCAGTTCGAATGGCCTCGGCCACTTTCTTTTCGAAATTCGACAGAACGCTTACCGAATACCAGCGCTTGGCCATGTTTCCCATCTTTCCGCTTTTAACCAAGGCAAACAGCCCCGGAATGCCAGACGCGCCCCGATTGCGCCGCCGCCCGACAAAAGGTCAAAACAAACAGCGCACCAGAGCGGTGCGCTTTTGCGAGTGCATTACAGACAGGCGCACGGGTTTTCAACCCCTCTGCGCGCGCTGTTGCGCCCTAATTGAAAATTCCCAACAGTCCCGACAGCCCGCTGCGGATCAGCAAGTCCACCAGAAAGAAGAATACTGCCGTAAGTGCTGCCATGATCAACACCATGACAGTGGTCACAACAACCTCACGCCGGGTGGGCCATGTCACCTTGGCGGTCTCGGCACGCACCTGTTGCATGAACTGGAAAGGGTTGGTCTTGGCCATCACAAACATCCTTGTAGCTGATGCAGGACATACGCAGCCCCTGCCCCGGTTTCAAGCCGATTTTGCAGGCGGTGGCCTTGAATGGGGTATGAATGGGCCAGCAATGCCGGATTATATCGAAGGCCCATCCTGACAAGGGCCGATTGCGACAGGCGAGAATCGCCTCGCACCCGGAGAGACGCCGCCAAAGACCTGTCCCGCAGCAAGGGGGCATCTGACAAGCCGCCACAAAGAAACATCGGCCTGTCATGGCACGGCATGGCCCACAAGCCGTGTCGCGCAAAAGCAATTACGCCCCGACGCCCCGTATCACTGCAAAATCACTGAAAATTTTGGCGCTATGCAATGCGTTTCAGTCGCTTTGCGACTGGCAGGGGCAGAGGGACTCGAACCCGCGACCCTCGGTTTTGGAGACCGATGCTCTACCAACTGAGCTATACCCCTATGCCACCGCTGTCTAGGTTTTACACAAACCCGCGTCAAGCACTTATAAGCGCGATTTCGCAGCCGCGCGCCGATCTCAATTCGCGCAATGTGTTTTCTGGCATCTGCGGCGTGAAGACTGCGTTCAAAGATAAGCGATCTTTTGCAGACAGGCCGTGTGACTCTTCAGCAAAAACGGAAAACACTGTTGGAAACAGCGGCACTTTCCCTATATCCCCTAAGACGAACAGAGGTGCACCGCGAAAATTGGGGATAACGATGGAGCAGTTGCTTACACGAATTCGGAACAGTCTGCTGGGCGATTCTGCGCCGCGCGTTTTTCTGTTGGGCGGAGCAGTGGTTTTGGCGGTTGTGGTGGTCGTAGATATTTTCGGCGCGCGCGATCGTGCGCCACAAGTGCGCGAAACCATGCGTCTGGTGGCAGAACAAGCCCCGACAGCAACCGTGCCAACGCGCTACAACGTGCCACGCGATCTGGCCAGCGAAAGCAGGATGGTGGCCGCCGATGAGAGCGTCATTCAACTGGCGGAGCCTGCGGCAGAAGACCTGCCCATGCCAGCAGAACCCGCAGAGGTAGCACAGGCAGAAACGGCACTTGCTGATCCGGCAGCACCAGACCTGCCAGAGGCAGAACCCGCGGCAGAAGCAGACGCCATGCCAGAGGCAGCGGCAGAGGCGGATTTGGCCGAAGCCCCGCAAGAAGCCACACCAGAGGCTGTGGCTGAGGCTAAGCCAGAGGCTGTGGCAGCGACAGAGCAAGCCGACGCCACGGCAGACGCCACGTCAGACGGCGCTGGCGATGCGGATATGGGCCTTGCCCTATTGGCAAGCGCTGATATCGCGAATGGGCAAAGCGTTTGGCGCCAATGCGCCGCATGCCATGTTTTTGATTCCCAGCAAAACCGCGGCGGGCCGTATCTGGTCAATATCATCGGGCGCGATATCGGCGCGGCCGAAGGCTGGCGCTATTCGCGGGCCTTGTCGGAACATGGGGGCGTCTGGACTGTAGAGGCCTTGCTTGCATGGCTGGAAAACCCAGACAGCTACATCCCCGGCAATCAGATGGCCTTTCGCGGGCTGCGCGATGCGCAAGACCGTATCGACCTGCTTGGTTTTCTGAATGCCAACCGGGTGGAATGAGGTTTTAACTGCCAAGTAAAACCGCGCTTTGGTACAGATCAAAGCGCGGTGTCCATTGGCAGACAACTGCCCGGCTTCGCCATATGGCAAAAGCGCCATAAACATCTTTCAACGCCACCGCCTGCCCAAGCCTGTGGCGTTACATTCTGAAGCCAAGTTTCTGGTAATCACCTATTCCACAATCTGCAGGGCAGAGATTGCATAGTCGAAGGCGATTGTTTTTCCGCGCACAGGATCCTGCAAAGACATCCTGAACCTGTCGGCCGGGCGAATGCCGCCAATCGCCGGAACTGTCCCGCAGAGAAGCACGGTTGAGGGGGCAAGCGCGCCGCCTGGCAGCCCAGACATAAGCTCTTGCAGCGGGCGGATGCTGGCCAGGGTTCCAGATTGATACATCACAAAATCAATCGCCCCCGCTTCCAGAATTTCAGATCTCAGTTGCAGCTTGTCCAAATGCCCGAAAACATCCTCCAGCCGCCATAGCGTGCTGGCAAGGGGTTTGGGGCAAATCTGCTTGGATTTTGCCACAGATACGGTTTCCAGCGTCCGATCTGTATGATCCGATGCAAGCCCAAGCCACAGGGTGCCGGTTTGATCTGACACGATCATCGGCTCCACCTCGCCGGATGTTGCGGGGCCAAGAACCGATATTTGCGGCGCTTGTGTCAGCAGTTCGCACCCGGCCTGATAATAGAGGGGCACATGCGCAGGCGGTTTCACCCCCAGCGCCGCCAGCTCTGCAATGTGATGCTGCACGGCGGCGGCATCGCGCCCTGTCCAGCCGGCAATTACCAAAGAGCGCATTGCTATGGAGACCGGGCCATCTTCGGTGTGAAACTGAAATGATTGCATTTTCCCCTCACAGATTGGCAGGCAGCCATAGCGCCAGCCCCGGAACAGCGATCAGCAAAAAGGCCATAAACAGCATCAAGACAGCATAGGGGATTGCACCAACCATCACCTCTGACAGATTGCCCCCGCGCCGGGCGCCCTGCACCACATACAGGTTAAGCCCCACAGGCGGCGTGATCAGCGCCATTTCCACCAGCACGATCATCAAAATCCCGAACCAGACAGGATCATAACCCAGCCCCACAACGATAGGCACCATGATGGGAATGGTGATCACCATCAGCGACAAAGTCTCGATGAAAAAGCCCAGCACGATATAGATGGCAACGATAACCATCAGCGTCATCAGCGGGCTGAACCCCAACCCGTCCATGAAGGCGCGCAATTCGCGCCCCAGTCCGGCGCTGGACAGGGTGAAGTTCAGAAATGCCGCCCCCAGCACAACCAGCATGATCATGGCGGTGATCCGCATTGTGCCAAAAAGCGAATCGCGCAGCATCGGCCAGTTCACACCGCCAGAGAAGCCCGCAATGACAAAGGCCATGCCAACGCCCACCGCTGCCGCCTCTGTGGGGGTGGCCCAACCACGATAGATAGAGCCAACAATCGCCGCAAAGAGCAGGAAAATCGGAATCAGATGCACCAGCACCGCCAGCATCTCGCGTAGCGGATACCGCCGCGATTCTCCGCCCAATTCCGGGCGGATTGTGCAGATCAGCGCCGTAACAAGGCTGAACCCCACAGCCAACATAAGACCGGGGATCAACCCCGCGACAAAAAGCTGGGGGATAGAGGTTTCGGTCAGGAACCCATAGACAATAAGATTGATGGATGGCGGGATCATGATGCCAAGCGTGCCGCCTGCGGCAATCGCCCCGGCAAATAGGCGCGGATCATAGCCCAGACGCTCTGCCTGCGGCATGGCAACCGTGGCAACTGTTGCCGCTGTGGCCACTGATGATCCCGATGTTGCCGAAAACAATGTGGCCGTGCCGATATTGGCATGGATCAGCCCACCGGGCAGCCAGCTGAGCCAGCGATCCAATGCGGCATATGTCTTGGCAGCCACACCGCCGCGCACCAGCACCTCGCCCAGCAGCACAAAGAACGGAATGGCGATCAGCGTGGATGAATTGGACGCAGACCAGACAAATTGGCCAAGCCCACGGATAAGGGGGAAGGGCGTGAAAAACTGGTCAACGCCAAACCCCAGCAAAAACAGAACAATCCCTACAGGAATTGTCAGCGCCATAAGCCCCAGCAGGCCACCAAAGATATAGAGGATCATTGCGCTTGCTCCAGCTCTTCGGCAACCTCGTTGCGGATACCGATCCGGCGCTCTACCGCCCCAAGCTTGCCCTGAAACACCAAAATCACCGATAGCATGGTCACGGCGCAGCACATCAGCGCAAACCAGACCCAGCCCGCGAACCACAGGCTTTGGGGTATCCAGAGCGGTGTTTCCAGAACCGTATTCGCGCGGGACTCGTTGTTGATTGATCGCAACAGCACGGGCCAGGCGCGCATGGCGATGATGACAACTGTCGCAGACATGGCCAGCATCGCCAGAAGATCCAGAAACACCCTGCCCCAGCTTGCCAGCCGCGTGCGCAACACCTCTATGCGGATATGCGCAAGTTCCAGAAGGGCAAACCCCATCCCCCAGGCGGTTGTCACGGCCATCACATAGCCGGTTATCTCTGTCGTGCCACCCAGCGACGAGCCTAGCCGCCGCAGGGTGATTTCAAGCAACACATAGCCCACACAGGCCAAAAGCCCCATGCCCACCAAAAGCGCAATCGCGCGGTTGATGCTGCGTAGCAGATCGAAAATTCGCAAGACCATGTGCTGCCCCTTTCGGCTTGATCAGTCGAGCGGAATTGTCACGCCAACCACGCTGCCCACTTCCGTATTCCAGCGCTCTGCCCAGTCGCGCCCGGCCCGCGTTGCCCATTCGGGCAAAACCTCGGTCACAAGAATTTCGGTTGCCCGCGCCAGATCGGCTTCGCTTGCTTCCACCAGAACCATGTCGCGGGCCTCGCCATAGGGGCAAGCGCCATTGCCCGTCAGGCAGGCAATATCATTGACCAGCCCATCTTGCGCAACCTGCCAGGCCGGATCTTCAAATTCGGTTTTGATGCTTGTCGCGATCAAGTCCTGCATCTCTGGCGAAAGGCTGTTCCACCGATCAAGGTTTATCGCGGTCACAACAGGATCCCAGCCCCCCAATGGCAGCGTCACCAGATGTGTTGAAACTTCCCACCACCCGGAATTATAGCCAGATCCCGCCCCTGTCACCGCGCAATCAATCGCACCGCGCTGCAAGGCGCCCGGAACCTCGCCGAAATCGACATTCACGCCCTCGGCGCCCAGCGCTTCCAACAGCTTGGCTGTCATCCGGCCCGATCCGCGCACCTTCAGCCCGCGCATATCATCCAAGCCACTGACTTCAGCATTGCAAAAAACGATTTGCGGCGGATAAGGCGCTATTGCAAGAACATGGCTGTTAAAACGCGCGCGAAAGATATCGGACACCATGGGGCGGGCCGCATCGGTTTTGGCGCGCGCGGCATCGGCATCCATTGCAATCAGCGGGACATCCAACGCTTCCAGTTCCGGGGCATCGGCAACGGCATAATCGGCCACTGTCATGGCGACATCATAAACACCATCTCCCAGCAGGTTGTAGATATCGCCAACGCCAAGCCCCATTTCATTATGCGTGGTCAGCGCCACGTCCAGCGCACCGCCAGAGGCTTGGGGCAGAAACTCGCCCCAAAAGGGCGCCTCGAATTGGCGGTGCAATGGCAGGTTAGACCAACTGCCGACCACCGAGAGGGTTTCTGCGCTGGCAGGCACCACCAGGGCCGTTGAAAGCATAAATGCGGATAGTGTTTTGAGCTTCATGTCTGTCTCCACTGTTGGTTAGGGTTTCCAAATTGGATGTTCGGCATCCTCGTTGACATCACTGATCAGCATATGTCCCGGCGCATGTGTGATCACGAGCGGGATCGCCGCGGCCAGCAGCGCGTTTTGCGAGGTCACGCCACAGGCCCAGAAAACCGGAACCTCATCAGGTGCGACCGACACCGCCTCGCCCCATTCTGGCCGATCAATATCTGCAATCCCGATTGCAGCGGGATCGCCCAGATGCACCGGCGCGCCATGCGCCAGCGGATAGCGCGCCGAAATCTCTACCGCGCGGGCCACATCCTGTTGGGGCAAAGGCCGCATGGAGACAACCATCGTGCCCCCGAATACCCCACCCGGTTCCAACGGCAAGGCCGTGCGATACATGGGAACAGTCCGGTTTTGCTGGACATGGCGCATGGGGATGCCCGCCGCCATCAGGGCGCGCTCGAAGGTGAATGAGCAGCCCAGCGCAACAGTCACCATATCGTCGCGCCAATGGCGCGCGATATCGGTGACTTCGCTTTCAAAATGCCCATCGCGATACAGCCTGTAACGCGGCAGATCATGGCGAATGTCGATATCCGGCCCCAATGTGGGCAAGGCGGGATCACCTGTTTCGCCCAGGCCGACAATCGGGCAGGGTTTGGGATTGCGCAGACAGAAGCGCAAAAAGTCCAAAGCATGATCCGCAGGCAGAATGGCAATATTGCACTGCAACTTGCCCGGTGCCAGACCGGCAGTATGCCCCGCGAATTCACCCGCGCGAATAGCCAAACGCAGGTCTTTCACTGTCTTGAAAGGTTCAAGTTCCTGATATGTCACGCCCCACCCTTACCGCCACATGATCTTTGTTGCAGGCAGGGTTGCGTAAATTTCATATCAATTCAAATCGTATATTTTGATATATGGTGATCAATAATTTTGATCAATAGCCGCCCGCAAGCTCCATCGCCAGATGGGCGGCCTCTTCTGCCAGAGAATTGCGTGGCTCTGCCATCCAGGAGGCGGTGAATTCCAGCGGGCTGGGCAGCCATCCCGGATCAAACGGCTGCAACTGACCGGATGCAACACGATCCCGCGCCAAAGCATTGGGAATTGGCCCAACCCCGATGCCAGATGCAATCATCTGGATACTTGCCGAGAGCGACGCGCAACTGAACACCCGGATACCGGGGCCGTGGCGCTTGCTCAACTCTTCAACCAATTCACGGTAAGGGCGCGTATTGCGCGCATAGCTGATTACGGGCGTGGTCAGAAAATCCGGGTCAGGCTGCCCGGCGGCGCGATACCAGCCCAGATCAAAATGCGGCAGCGCGATATTATTGACAGAAAAGGCAGAGACAGGCCCCATCAACAAGGCCAGATCAAGCTGACGTGCCAGCAACGCATCGCGCAGATTGCTAGAGATATCGACCGTCAATTCCAGACTAAGACGCGGGTAATTCTGGCTTAGACGTTCCAGCAAACGCGGCAACCATGTCTCGGCTATGGTTTCCGAAGCCCCGACCCGGAACAACCCCGCAATTCCTGTCGGATCGCTGACGCGCTGGCGGATTTCTTCCTGAACAAAGGCCATCTGTTCGGCATATCCGCGCAACAACTCGCCTTCGCGCGTCAACACCACCCCGCGCGAGCTGCGCTCGAACAGCCTGACCTGAAGCGTATCTTCCAAAGCCTGCAAGCGTGCCGTAACGGCGGGTTGAGAGATATTCATCTGCTCTGACGCGCGGCGCACGCCTTGCAGGCGGGCCACCCACAGGAAGGTTTGCAACTGATCCAGCGTCACGGCGCGGGGCGCCCGTCAAAAGGGGCTACAGATATGCCATCGGCGCCAAGGGCGGCGCGCAGGGCCTGCGCCAGAACCACGGCCCCGCGTGTATCGCCATGCAGGCAAATCGTATCGATCTGGGCGGGAAGATGCGTGCCATGTGCCGTGATAATCGCCCCTGCCCGCAGCATCGCAAGAATACGCGCGCAAACCTCCGCCTGATCGTGGATCACAGCGCCGGGCAAGCGGCGATCCATCAACAGCCCATCTTCGGTATAGCCGCGATCGGCGAATATCTCCTGCGCGACGCGCGCGCCCAAATCCTGCGCGGCGCGGGCCTGCGCTGTGCCAGAGATCACCACCAAGATGATATCGGGACACACGGCCAGCGCCCCTTCATAACAGGCGCGCGCCAGGGCCTCATTTTCCGCCGCCATATTGGCCAGCGCGCCGTGCAATTTCAGATGCCGCACCGCCCCGCCTGCGATCCGTGCCATCGCCTGTGCCGCGCCCAGCTGATAGGCAACCAGATGGCGCGCCTCATCTGGCGAAATCTGCATCCTGCGCCGCCCGAAACCCTGCAAATCCGGCAAACCCGGATGCGCGCCAATGCCAACGCCATTGGCAACCGCAAGCGCCATGGCCTGCGCCATCACATCGGGATCACCCGCGTGAAAGCCGCAAGCGATATTGGCGGATGTGATGATTTTCAAAAGCTCTGTATCTGCCCCCATTGTCCAGGGGCCAAAGCTTTCGCCCATATCTGCATTCAGATCGATTTGCCGGATCATGGCATACCCCTTTCCAGATCATCGCCGCATGTCACACCACTGATCAACTGATAGGCCAGAAGATCGGCCATGTCATGCGGATCGCGGATCAAGGGGCGCAGAGTCTGGCCAATCTCGGCACGGCGTCTGGCCTCGCTGCGTTCCAGCGCGACAGCTTCCTTCAGTGAGATGAACTGAAACTGCAGCGCGGACCCGCCTGGGGCCTGCACCAGCCTTGGCAGATCACAGGGCAGCACCGTTCCGATCCGCGGATACCCGCCCGTTGTCTGGCATTCGGCCAGCAGGACAAATGGCGCGCCATCGCCGGTGATCTGGATATCGCCGGGAACGATTGCCTCTGAGAGAATGCTCAGGCCAGTTTGCGCGGCAAAGCCCGCCCCATCGGCCACCAGCTTTTGCCCCATGCGATTGCCGCGCGCATCTTTGTGAAAGATGGTGTCGGTAAAGCGCCGAGATTCAGATTTTGTGAAGAGTGCTGTTTGCGGCGTATCAATCATGCGCAAAATGCCACCCTCGAAGCGATCCAGCGGCGTGAATGTCCGGCCCACCGCCCTGCCCCTGTCCGGCCCAAGCGCCAGCCTGTCGCCTGTATCCAACATGCGCCCAATCCCCGCGCCCAGATGGGCAGAGCTTGCCCCAAGACATTGTGGCGCCGCAATGCCCCCTCCGACATGCATATAGCTATAGCCGCCACGGCTGCCCGCAAGATCCAGCCGCGTGCCTGCGGCAAGCGCATGGCTGGCCTGCCAGGACAGCGCGACCCCATCGGCGCGCGCGCGCATGGGCGCTCCTGTGAAAGCAACGCGGATCGGGGCAGTCACCTCCAGGCTCAGGAAACTGCCTGCAATCTCTATCGCAACCAGCCCTGTATCTTGCCCCAAAAGGGCCGCCCCCTCGTGCAAGGCCAGTTGATCCGCCGCCCCACCGCGCGATAGCCCCTGCGCCAGATATCCCGCCCGCCCGATATCCTGAAGGGTGACACCCGGCCCCGCGCGGTGAATGCGAATTTCGGCCATCATCCCAGCCTCGTGGCAACAGCGCCGCCATCACAACCAGCCCGGCGGATATTTTCAAATTCGGCGCGGCTGACAGGCTGGAACAGCACCTCATCGCCGGGGCGCAGCAAGAAAGGATCATCCTGATCCGGCCGGAACAATTGCACCGCTGTCTGACCAACATGGCGCCAGCCTGTTGGCGTGCTGACGGAAAACAACACCATCTGCCGGATCGCTACGGCCAAGGCCCCCTCTGGCACGCGCGGTGTCAGGGCCGTTTGGCGGGGGATATCCCAGTGCGGCGGCAATTCCCCCAGATAGGGCTGGCCGGGTGCGAACCCTATGGTTTGCACACGCAATGGCGCGGCACATAAAGAGGCGATGGCCTGATCGGGGGTCAAACCGGCCAGCTCTGCCGCCTCTGCCAGTTGCGGGGCAAGATCGGTTCCGAAAACGGCAGGCACACGCCACAAGCGGCGGCCCTGCGGCAGTGCGGATTGATACCAGTCACACCCGGCAAGGCGCGGGTGCAGGGCTTCACGCAGGCGGGCATGATCCGTTTTTTCCAGATCAAACCGCAGATACACCGATGTCAGCGATGTTGCGCTTTCAATCACTCCCACCGGGGGATCACCCTGAACCGCTGCGCGAAATGCAAGAGCCGCGCGATTGGCGGCCTCGCCAAGCTGTGTGCCAAAGCGGATAAGAAGACCATCCACGCCAAGCGGATATATCGCGGGCAAGGCCATATTTCCCCCGTTTGGAGCTTGCATATCAGCCATACCGCCACCTTTCGCCAAATCGCCCTTGCTCTTTGTTGACATTTTACTGATAAATTGTCAACGTAGTCTCAAGACACATTTCCGATAAAAGGCCCCGCGCATGTCATCCCCCCCCAAATCGCAATCCGCAATCGGCCCTATTGTAAGCTCCGCCCATCTTGCCACATCATCCCTTCCCGCACTTTCCGAGATCGAATTTGCCCTGACCATGGCCAATCACGCCTCCCAGCGCTGGATCGTGCGCTGCGCAACGGCGGCGGGCCTGCCGGGCCTCTCGCCCATGGATGTGCTGATCCTGCATCTGGTAAACCATCGTGGCCGCGCAAAATCCCTGGCCGATATTTGCCTTGTGCTGAATATCGAGGATACACATCTGGCAAATTACGCCATCAAGAAACTGGCCGCGCAAGCGCTGGTGAAAACCGGGCGGGCTGGCAAGGAAAAGACGGTTGCAATCACCGAGAAAGGCGCGCGCATTTGCACCATCTATGCCGAAATCAGAGAGGCGCTGGTCGTGCAGACAATCACGCAATTGGGCCATGACCCGCAAGATCTAAGCCGGATTGCCGCGCTTTTGCGAACACTTTCAGGCAGCTACGATCAAGCCGCACGCGCCGCGGCCGCCCTGTAACAGCCACCATCGCGGGCGGAATGTTCAGCGCGCCCGGACGCTGCCAAAGGGATGCCGCTGGTGTTCCGAGCGCCTGCAACGATGTTGAAACGTCTGATGCATATCAATGACACGCCCCCCAAGGCCGGATAAGACTTGGCTGGAATTTGGCGTGGCAGTGCATGGAAATGCCACGCGATTATGCATAGAGGGCCAAATCATGAAACAGACAACCGGATATTCCACCACTCAGATCGCCTTGCATTGGATTGTGGCTGTGCTTGTGGCCGGGCAATATATCTTCAAAGATAATATCGCATCGGCCTGGGACACGCACAGCCAGGGGCAAGAGATCGCTTTTTCGCCGCTTGTGTTCGCCCATGTCGCGGGGGGTATGCTGATCTTCGCTTTCGTGATCTGGCGGCTTGTCCTGCGGCAAAGCCATGGTGTGCCACCCGCGCCAGAGAATGAGCCAGCAGCGCTTAAAAAGTTGAGCCATGTCGCACATTGGGGATTTTACGCAGTGCTGGCGGCCATGTCGATCACAGGCGGGATGATGTGGTTCGGCGATATCGCTGCTGCCGCACAGGCCCATAATGTCCTAAAGATTGTTTTGCTGGCAATGATCGCTTTGCATGTGCTGGCGGTGCCCTTCCACCGTATCTTTCTCAAGAATAACATAATGCAGCGGATGCTTCGGCCCGATGATTGACAGATGGCTGTATAGCGCTGCCGCGACACATGGCGGAAACGGTGCTGCCCTCGGATGTGATAGGCTTGGCACGCATCATGCCGCGCGGAGATGTGGCCGTGGTTGCCGCACCATACGGCGCGAGGGACGCGCATGTGGCCGAGATTTTGGTAGCCATTGGCGACAGTGTTGCACGCAGTGAAACGCTGGCATGGCTGGACACTGCAGCGGCACTTGAAGGCGCAGTGCTGCAGGCGGAAGCAAACCTTGCGGTGCGACATGCGACATTGATGCAAACGCACCGCGCCCTTGAAGCCAGCCGGGCAGAGGCGCAGGCAAGCCTCGATCAGGCCCGCGCCAATGCGGCAGAAGCAGCCGCAAGCTTTGGCAGCCCGCAGAGCATTCCAAGGCTCATAAGGCCCGCATGTATAATGGAGCGCATTGATGCCCAGTTTCACATATCCAAAAGATGCCCGGCAGATCGAACAGACCGCCAATCTTGAAAATATAGGTCAAGACAAGCCTGCCGACTGGCGCGCAGCCCGCGCAGGGGCCTGCACGCTGCAGCGCCGCTATGAAAACTTTCTGACCCGGCGGCTGGTAATAGATAGCGTTGATCTGAACGAATTTGACAGGCCATGACTGTACCCGCGCAAATAGAGTTTCAAAATCTGCATCTGCCCTGCGTGATCGGGCATTACGCGCCGGGAACCATTGCGCCCAATACGCATGTGCTGGATCTGCTGCTGAACGTGACGCGAGAGCTGTTGCAGGTGGAAGCCGACGATATGGCGCTGGTATTCGATTATGATCCTTTGCTGGCCAAGATAAACCAGATCGCCCGCGCACAGCACTATACAACACAAGAATACCTTCTGTCCCGGATCGTGATGGCTTGCATGGCCTATCCACAGATACTGTCAGTTGATGCGCGCTTGCGCAAAGCGCCCGTGCAAGGCGGAAGCATCGGCGTGCGGATGGCACTATCGGCCGCGGATGTTGCAGCCTTGCGGCAAACAATGTCCTGACGGGCAGTCTGGTGCCAACCACTGCGCTACAGAAACATCAGCATGTCTCAACCGCGCTCGCGGTAACCTAAATCCAAATCTGGTATCTGATTTACACCGTCACAGTTGGTTTCGCAGCGCTGGATGCTTCCTTGGCGCAGGATGCTTGATCTGCGCTGCGAATGTGGCAATGCTGCGTGCAACAACGGGCCAATCGGCCAAGGCGGACGGTAAAACTCGGTTAAAGTAGGATTATGACCTTTTTGAACATTACAAACGGCTTCGCTTGGCTTGATGCTTTTGCATTGGCCGTATTTCTTGCGGTCTGGTTATGGCTTGGCTGGCGCATTGGGCATCCTTCAGCCGCGCGGCCTTCGGTGACAGTGTTGATGTCGGATTACCGATTGCAGTGGATGGAAGTGATGGTCACACGCCAGCCGCGCATTTTTGATGCGCAGCTCATGATGAGCCTCAGGCAGAGCACGGCTTTTTTTGCCTCTACCTGCCTTCTGGCCATGGGCGGTCTGCTGGCCTTGATCGGTAACGCGGATCTGCTGGGCGGCGTGGCCACACGGCTGAGCAATTTTGAAAACACCAGCGCCGTGCTTCAGACCAAGCTGTTTTTGCCGCTCTTCATGCTGGGCAATGCATTCTTGAAATTTGTCTGGGCAAATCGCGTTTTCGGCTATTGTTCTGTCATTATGGGCGCCGTGCCCAATGACCCTGAACACCCTCAAGCCAAGCCTTTGGCGATGAAGGCCGGAAAGCTGAATGGCCGCGCGGCCATCAACTTCAATGCAGGTCTGCGATCCATGTATTTCGCACTCTGCGCCCTTACATGGCTGGGCGGGGCCTTCGCTATGCTGGTTGGCGTGGCAGTAACGGCATGGGTGGTTTGGAGCCGCGAGTTCTCCTCATCCTCGCGCGAGATCATCCTTGGGCGCGATACAGATGGCAAGTTGTGATCTTGGCATAGGGGCTGCGCACCCATGCAAACCTCAAGGCCCCCGGGGACGCGCTGCCAGTAGAACAGGGGCTCACCGGGGGCGCAAGGTGCGGGGACAATGGAAACACTTGGGGGCGGCTGTGGTGATGGATTGCGCCGGGATCTGAGGCTTGGGCAAGCTGGTGGCTGATTCTCAGATACGCCTGAGAGGGCCACGGGGGAAATAGACCCAGCGGCCCTGTCTTTATGGGTTTTCAGAAATTTTGCAGAACTGTTGGGCAGCAATGTCCCCAAAGGCTATCCCGATGACGGCCGCACGAAACGGGAAAACCTCACAAACCTATGCTTTTAAATACTTTTATTCTGTTAAAAAGTTGGCGGAGACGATGGGATTCGAACCCACGAGACCCTTCCGGGCCTACTCCCTTAGCAGGGGAGCGCCTTCGACCACTCGGCCACATCTCCGATGGTGGGTTTACTGATCTCAACCAAGGGCCGCAAGCGGAAAATCGGGAAAAGGTCACGCAACGCGGGGAATTATCCGGGGCTGGCCCCGTCATGATCCGCATTCAACCGGGCGAAATGGGCGCGCAGCAGCTTGGCGCAGCTTTGCACCTTGGGGCTGCGGTGCAAATCCACATGCGTGACCAGCCAGAGGGTGGATTGCCACTCTCCTCTCGGAGGGTTGACGGCATGCAGACCCTCTGAACCCCCCTGTGCGACAGGCAAAAAGCCAATCCCCACCCCGGCCTTGATCGCGGCCAGCCGCAACCCCCAATCATTGCTGCATAGCGCAAAATCCGCATCAAAGCTGCGCAACCACAGATCGTGGGGCGCGCGCGATTCCGGGTCGGATGTGCCGACAAAGCGCTGGCGCTTCAGGTTTTCCTCATCGCCCTCTTGCACATCATGGGCTTGCAGATAAGCCGGGCTTGCATAAAGCGCGACAGACAAGGTGCCCAAGGATTGCACCACATTGTCAGGTTCTTGTGGCTGTGGGCCTGCCCGCAAGGCAAGATGTGCCTCGCCATATTCCAGCCGCAAAATGCGCGCCTCTGTACGCAGACAGGGTTTCAGTTCCGGATGCTGGGCCACCAGATCGGCCAACACAGGCAGCAGTAGAATGCTGAGTTCGGGAATGGTGGTGATGATCACCTGGCCGCGCACACCTTCTTGCATATTCTTCAAGCGTGTGGCCAGCTGCTCGAAACGCTTTTCTGTCTCGGCGGCGGTTTCGAACAGAGCGCGCCCGGCCTCTGTTGGGGTATAGCCCTTGGCATGGCGTTGAAACAGCCGCACGCTGATCCTGTCTTCCAGCGCATCTATATGGCGGATCACGGTGGCGTGGTGCACGCCGCAAGTGCCTGCATATCTTCTTGCAAGGGCGGGCAGCGGGCGTCAAGGGCGCGCGCGGCACGCTGTGCGGCCTGGCCATCCAGCCGGGGGCAGCAGGCGGCAAGTGCTTCCATTTCCAGCAAATCGCCGTTGCAATGCAAGATCACATCACACCCCGCACCAAGAGCCGCTGTGGCGCGCGCGGTGACACTGCCCTGCAGCGCCTGCATGGAGATATCATCTGTCATCAGCAAACCGTCAAAGCCAATATCCTGGCGGATCAAGCTGATCATGCGGGCCGATTGCGTGGCGGGCGCGGCGGGATCGATCCGGGAAAAGACAAGATGCGCTGTCATGCCCAAGGGCAGATCTGCCAATTCCCGAAACGCGGCGAAATCTGCGTTCCACAAAGCCTCTGCGGCCGTATCTATCACAGGAAGGGCAAGGTGGCTGTCAAGCGTTGCGCGACCATGGCCGGGAATATGTTTCAGCACTGGCAGAACGCCCCCCGCCAGCAGCCCATCGGCCATGGCGCGGGCATGACGGATCACACTGACACGATCCGTGCCGTAACAGCGGTTTTTCAAAATCGGGTGCGTTGCTTGGGTTGCGATATCTGCCAGCGGGGCGCAGTTCACCGTTACCCCGGATGCCAGCAACTCTGCAGCAATCAGCCGACCGCGCAGATACATGGCGCGCGCGGGGTCGCGCGCGGAAAGGCATTGATCCAGCGCAGGCGGCCAGCTGCGCCAATGGGGGGGGCGCAGGCGCTGCACCCGCCCCCCTTCCTGATCAATCAGCACCGGAAGCTCGCGCCCTGTCGCATTGCGCAAATCATCGGTCAGCGCCAGCAGCTGTGCGGGGGTCTCAACATTGCGGGTAAACACGATCGCGCCCCAGGGATCGGCCTCCCGAAACAAGGTGAATTCCGCAGGCGTCAGGCGCAGGCCCGCACAGCCGAAGATAACGGCGCGCGGCCCCTGCCCTGTCATCGGATCAAGACCGGGATACAATCGATCTGCTGATCAACCAGCGCCGCGCAGAAGCGCCGCGCGTCCCGCTCGTCGCTGAACCCATGCGCGCGCAGGCGGTAGAAGACAGACCCGCCACTATGCGCGGCCTCTATCACGCGGCCCCTGTCATCCAACAGCGGCGAGAAACGCTGTTTCAACTGATCCCAGGCCGCACGCGCACTGGCGGCATCGTCATATGCACCCAGTTGCACAAGCCGGGTGCCGGGGCCGATTGTGGCCGGATCGATATCAATTTCCTGCATGCCGCTAAGGCCCATGGCCACCGAACTTGCGACAGAGGCCGCCAGATCATCCAGCGCCAAGGCCCCCGCAGGCGCGACGGCAGGGGCGGTTGCAAATTCCGGGCCGGGAGTGCCTCTGCGCGCAACCGGGCGCGGCGAGAGCACAACCGCCCGCGCGGTTGGATTGTTTATGCCCAAAGGCTCTGACGGGAAACTGGGCATATCAACAGCCTGTTGCAGCGCCGCAAGAATGGGCTGGCTTTCATCCTGCGCCGTCTGCGCCTGCTGGGCCGTGGCGAAGGGGGCCGGCACATCATCCATCTGCAATTCGGGCGGGGGGGGCGCAAGCACGATATCCCCTTGCACCTGAGGGTCTTGTGATCCGGCCAGTTGGGTGACTGCCAGCCCCTGATGCTCTGCCTGCCGGCCACCGGGCACTTCCGGGGCCACGCGCAGCGGCCCTTCCAGCGCGCGCACCACAGGCACGCCCGCCACATCGCGCTGCATCATCTGCCAGACCCAGGCACCAGAGCCAAGAATAAGCGCCACAGACAGCAGCGCCCCGGCGGATTGCATCAAGGCATTCACGGAGGGGCGCGGTTTTGGCTGTGCGTCTGGCTGGGCCTGCCCTGGATAAACGGCGGCGGCATGGTCTGCATATTGGCCCGGATAGCGGGGCTGGGCCTGGGTATGATACGGTTCAGTCACAGGGCGCGCGGCTTGCGTGGCAAGCCGTGGGTCTGCCCGCAACCCGCCCGCAGGCATCTGTGCTGCGGCAAAGCGCTGCGGCGCTGCACGCTGCAAGGGCGGTTCCTGATAGCGGCTGTCATGGGCATATGGCGGTTCATAGCGATCATCGGGATAGCCATGGGCTGCATACGCATCCGCGCCATAATAGGGCGCCGCAGTTTCGGGGGCAGGCCATGGGGCCTCTTGGCTATGGAAATGCGGTGCCGGGTCATGCTGCGCGCGCTGCGCCACAAGATAGGGTGCCTTCATCGCTGAAGGTGCGCGATGCGCGGAATGGCGCATACCGCTGATGGCCGAAAAGCCCCTGCTCTCACTCATGCCAACCTCACTTGCGCCCCGTCGCCTGCGGCGAATGGGCTTAATGGTTCAGTCTGTGGCAAGATGCCTGCTCGACACTGCCGAAATACCCCGCTTTTCGCGGCTTTGTTATTTAAGGGCATGGCACGCAATCCTGCGCCATACCTGAATTCACCGATTATGACGCGCTTCAGCGCATTTCTTCAACCGGCGTTACCCCCAAGATAGCAAGACCCGCAGAAATCGCAACGCCTGTAGCACGCACAAGCGCAAGTTTTGCGGCAGTTGTTGCCATATCGCCCTCTTGCACGAAGCGCAGCGCGGGCACATCATTGCCCCGGTTCCACAATCCATGGAATTCGGCGGCCAGTTCTGACAGATAGGCGGCAACGCGGTGCGGCTCTTGCGTGCGGGCCGCGAGTTCGACGATGCGGGGCCATTCGGCCAATTTGCGCATCAGCGCAAGCTCTGCCTCATGATCCAGTTGCCCCAGATCGGCCTTGGCAAGGGCAGGATCGCTGATATCCAACCCCAGATCACGCGCCTTGCGCAGAACAGAGGACGCGCGCGCATTGGCATATTGCACGTAGAAAACGGGGTTATCTTTGGATTGCTCCAGCACCTTGTCGAAATCGAAATCCAGCGTGGCATCATTCTTGCGCGTCAGCATCACAAAGCGGGTAACATCGGCCCCCACTTCTTCCACCACATCGCGCAGGGTGACAAAGGTTCCCGCGCGCTTGGACATCTTGAACGGCTCGCCGTTTTTATACAGCTTCACAAGCTGGATAAGCTTGATATCCAGCGGAACCCGGCCACCCGAGAGCGCAGAAACCGCCGCTTTCATCCGCTTGACATAGCCGCCATGATCGGCGCCGAATATATCTATCAGAAGATCAAAGTCGCGCTTTATCTTATTGTAATGATAGGCAATATCTGGCGCGAAATATGTCCAGCTGCCATCGGATTTCATGATCGGGCGATCCACATCATCGCCATGCGCCGTAGAGCGGAACAGCGTTTGTTCGCGTGGCTCCCAATCCTCTGGGGTCTTGCCCTTGGGGGGTTCCAGCACGCCCTGATAAATCAGGCCCTGCCCGCGCAGCTGCTCTATTGCCGCTTCAATCTCGCCCGTGCCATAAAGCGCCTTTTCAGAAGCATAGACATCCATCGTCACGCCCAGCGCGGCCAGATCCTCGCGGATCATCACCATCATCCTCGCCGTGGCGAAATTGCGCACAGGTTCCAGCCAGACGGATTCAGGCTGCTCCAGAAACTGTGCGCCAAATTCGGCTTTCAGGGCTTCGCCCACCTCGATCAGATATTCACCGGGATAAAGCCCTTCGGCAATTTCGGGCGAGAGGCCATGCGCCTCGCGGTAGCGCTCATAGGCGGAACGTGCCAGCACATCCACCTGCGCGCCGCCATCATTGATGTAATATTCGCGCGTCACATCATAGCCGGCAAAGGCGAGAAGATTGCATAGCGCATCGCCCACCACGGCCCCGCGCACATGCCCCACATGCAAAGGCCCCGTGGGGTTGGCCGAGACGAACTCCACATTCACCCGCCGCCCCTGCCCCATATCCGAGCGGCCAAAGCCATTCCCCGCCGCAAGTGCGGCGTCAATGATTCCATGCCAGACAGACGGCGCCAGACGCAGGTTCAGAAATCCCGGCCCTGCAACCTCTGCGGCGGCAATGCGCGGATCGGCCTGCAACAGGGCGGCCAGCGCGTCGGCAATGTCGCGCGGCTTCAGGCCCGCAGGCTTCGCCAGCACCATCGCGGCATTGGTGGCCATATCGCCATGGGCCGGATCGCGCGGGGGTTCAACCGCAACTTGGGCAAAATCCAATCCCTCAGGCAAACCGCCTGTGCGCACCATTGCCTCCAGGCAGGAAATAACAAGCGTGCGAATATCAGAAAACAGGTTCATCGCGTCCGTCCTTTTTGGTGCTCTTGCACCTACGCCGCGCAATGCAGCGCGTCAATGCACAGCCAGCACTGGCCGCGCGTAAAACCGCATATACAGGGGTTTTGGCAGCAGGATTCGCCGCAAATCTTCGGTCTGGATGGTGTTCTTGGGGTGCTGGCCTTAGCGCTGAACGCTGCGCTGATTTCCTGCGCCGCGAACGATCACGCGCTGCACGCCCCCAAGCCGGGCCGTCGGTATCTTCACCCCGGCTGTCACAGTGCGTGACGCTTCGGTGGAAACCGCGGTCTGCGTGCGTGGCGCGGCCAGCACGAATTCGTAAATCAGCGCACCATCAAGGGGGCGGCCCTCATTGACCTCGCGCAATTCCGCATCCCACCAACCTTGTGTCTGTGTCACGCCAGAGGCGCGCAAAAGCGCACCGCCCGTAGTCTGGATCAGCTCCATCTCGGTAACAGTCGGGACAAGCGCGCGGCGATCCACTTCTGTCGCCCATCCGCCGCTGGGCGCAAGTGTTTCGGTGCTCTCCCGACCAAACCAGTTCATCGGGTTCAGGCGAGAGTCGCGCACAGACCCGCAGGCCCCAAGCACAAGCACCACGGCAAGGGCGGCAATCAGCGGCTTTTGCATAGAGGTTCCTCTCAGCTTGTCTTACATGCGCTTGTTAACGAGTTACCCCAATATCACAGCTTTGAAAAGTGCCAAGGGCGTGGAATGCGTTGAAGGCACGCAGTCTGCCTGCAAATCTGCGCGAAAGGCTGGACGTTGCGGTGATTAGCGCTTAGCTCTAACCCGACAGCATCAGCGGCAAAGACACAGGCGGATCATGGCCACAGCAGCCTTTGAAGACATCGCAGAGACGTTTGATTTCCTGGATGACTGGGAAGATCGATATCGCCATGTCATCGAATTGGGACGCGCCATGCCGCCTATGGAAGAGGCGTTGAAAACCCCGGCAACCAAGGTTGAGGGTTGCGCAAGCCAGGTCTGGATACAACCAATTCTGGAGGGTGAGGGCAAAGACGCGCGCTTTGATTTCCAGGGCGACAGTGACGCCATGATCGTGCGCGGGCTGATTGCCGTGCTGCATGCGCTCTATGCCGGGCTGACGATTTCTGACGTGACGCGCGTGGATGCCATGGCCGAACTGGCGCGGCTGGGGCTGGACGAGCATCTGTCATCCCAGCGATCCAACGGATTGCGCGCCATGGTGGGGCGCATTCAATCGGTTGCGGCCCAAGCTGCCGCATAAGCCCTTATTTTCACCGCTGGCACAGTGCGCATGGCTTGCACAAGCGCCCGGTTTGCGGCATGTCACGGCAAATTTCTGGACGGGGGAAAGACATGAGCCGGGCATTCGTATTTCCAGGGCAAGGGGCGCAAACCATCGGCATGGGGCTGGATCTGGCGCAAGCCTATCCCGCCGCAAAGGCCGTGTTTGATGAAGTGGACGAGGCCTTGGGCGAGCCGCTATCGCGCCTGATCTGGGAAGGCGATATCGCTGAACTGACATTGACGGCAAATGCACAACCCGCGCTGATGGCCACCTCTCTGGCCGTTTTGCGCGCGCTGGAGGCTGAGGGCGTTGCCCTGTCAGACACCAGTTTCGTGGCCGGGCATTCGCTGGGCGAGTATTCCGCCCTTGCGGCCGCCGGGGCTTTGGGCATTGCCGATGCCGCGCGCCTGTTGCGCATCCGCGGGCGCGCCATGCAAGAGGCCGTGCCTGTGGGGGTCGGGGCCATGGCGGCCCTTCTGGGGCTGGATTTCGCAACTGTTTCCGAAGTTGCGCAAGAGGCCGCACAGGGCGAGGTCTGTCAGGCCGCCAATGACAATGACCCCGCGCAAGTGGTTGTCTCTGGCCACAAGGCCGCTGTCGAGCGCGCGGTAGAGATTGCGAAGGCGCGCGGGGCAAAGCGGGCGGTCTTGCTGCCTGTCTCTGCACCGTTCCATTGCGCGCTGATGCAACCCGCGGCCGATAGAATGGCGACGGCGCTTGCAGATGTGACATTGCATGCCCCGCGCGTGCCGCTGGTTGCAAATGTGCGCGCTCAGGCTGTGGAAAATGCCGATGAAATCCGGGCCTTGCTGATCGAGCAGGTGACAGGCGCGGTGCGCTGGCGCGAATCCATCATCTGGATGGCAGGCGCCGGGGTGACTGAATTTTGGGAAATTGGTGCCGGCAAGGCGCTGTCTGGCATGATCAAACGCATCACCAAAGATGCTGTCACACGCAATTTTGCCACCCCCGGCGATATCGCGGCGCTGCACGGCTAAGGCCGCAACCTTATCAGATATCTTTACAAAGGCGTTGTCAGGGATACCCCCCGGCAACGCCCTTTTTGTGCAGCGATCACGGGATGATGCGCGAGTATTTCACACCCGCCAATGAGGCCCCGGCCAGAATGCCGGATTGGCCAAAGACAACCGCAATCACCGGCGAAAACTGGGTGGTCGACTCTGTCCCCAGTGATCCGCCCTGCGTGGGGGTTGCATACCGCATATCGGCACTGACCGCCCAACCGGGCGAGAAGCGGAAATCGGACAGCGCCTGTTCTGTCATGAAAAACAGCGCATGCGCATATTGCTGCGCCCCCGCCTGCAGCCCGATGCTGGCGCGGGTGGCGGAATAGTAATCGACTGTCATATCATTGATGCGCAAAGCGCCCCGCCCGTAGGAGCCACCCACAAACAACCCCGCTTCTGTCACAACAGGAATATACAAAATACCACGGGAATTTGCGAAAAGGTCGTTCAAGGATGGATATGTATTGCGCAGATAATCACGTGCGGCATCCACACGCGCATCCAGGCGCGCTGCGCCATCCCCGCCTATCGGATTGCCACAAGCGGCAAGCGCCGATATGGCCCCAAGACCAAGAACAACGCCTCTGCGGGAAAACTCTGTCATCTTGCTACCCTCTGCTCGATCCTGATTTTTCAGGTTTATACAGTCACGCCACCAGCGCGCCATGATTTGAATGCCGCATGATACATATTTTTTCCTGCAGTGTCACCAAGCGAGGAGGAACGGGCGGAATTCTGCGCAAGGTGTCGCTTATCTGCGCAAGGCATGGGCCGCAAATCTGGCCCATGCTCAGCCCCAAATAGCGCCCCGCGGTTTGCCGGGCATGTCGGGGGCCAGCATATGGCGTGTCAGCGCTATGGCCGCTTGAAATTCCTGCATGGTGATGGCCGCGTCAATCTGCTCCAGCAAATAAAGCGCTATGTCATCTGTCAAATCCAGCTTGAGGTTCAAGACACGGCCCTGTCTGGCCCTTGCTTTGCGAAGCTGCGCTGGATCATGAAAAAGCGTTCCCTCATTTTGGCCCACGGCGCGCAGCTGCACAATCTGCTGATCATCGCACGCCCATAGCCCCGCCACGCCCCCGCGCGCGCCGGAGGGGGGCACCAAATAATCATCCGGCAGAATTTGCGCCTGTTGGAGCATATTGTCCCAGTCCGGCGGCAGCAGGGCGATGACATCTTGAATGCCATTGGTGCGGGCATAGTGCAGCACCCCGGCCATCAGGTCACAAAGCGCCCCAGATACACTGCCTGCCCCCTGCCCCACGACATGCAGCTGATCCGTATCAATCCAAAACTCACTGGCCTCCCACAGCGTTGCCGATCGCAAAGGCGGCTCACCCTTCAACAATTCGCACCATGTATCGGCCAGCATATGTGGGCCGGTTGTCTGCAATATCCGGGCGCAGGATATGACGGCAAACTCCGCGTTGAAACCAATCACATAGGCAGGGTCAAGACGATCAAACTCATCCGCGCCCCGCACCTGCTGCACCCCATCCACAAGGCATGGCCGCGCAGCAGACAGGCGCGCGCGCAATTCGAACATCTCGACCAGAATATCGCAGTGCTGGTGTTTGTTAAACGAATCAATCACTAACATCATCTGGCACGCCTCCCCGGCCTATCGCGTGCCATGCAGTATTAACCACGTTCCCGCTGCGCGCTACTGTGGGAAACCCGTATCCCCGCGCATTTAATCTTGCCCATAGTCACTGCAAAACAAACCACCCGCTCCGGGTATTCGCCCCCAAAAGCTGGTGACCCCGGCAGGATTCGAACCTGCAACCTGCCCCTTAGGAGGGATTCATTCATTTTCCTGATCCTTCTTTGTTTTTCTGCGCTTACGCTTCTTAACGGGGGCCACCTGTACATGGTTTGTACGAAACCGCGCCCTGACTGCAGCCTCGTCTGTCTCTGCATGGGCGTAAATTCGCATCGGTAATGTGGCGTCTGACCACCGCCCTGCCTTGGCCGCCGTGACGGGATCAACCCCCTGCCGCACCACCAGTTCGGTGTAGAACCCGTGCCGCCCGGCGCGGTGGGCGGACAGGTAAGGGATGCCCGCGCGCTTGCAGATCGTCATCCAGCGGTTGTTGTAGCCGGTCGAGCTTCCGTATCCGAAAACGCGCGGCGACAGCACTTGCCCTGTCTTGAGGTTCTTGGGCCGCTTAGGCTTCAGCGCCACCAGCTCGGCCATCATTTGCGGGGAGACGGTGATCCACCCTTCAGGGTGACCCTTCTGTGCCTTGATCTTCACTTGGCAGGAAGATGGTCTCAGATCGCTCGGTTCGATCGAGATCGCTTGGTCGATCCGGGCTGCTGTCTCAAACATGAAACGGGTTAGGGCAGCGTTGTAAGGATCGGCCTCCGCGCAAAACGCTTCGATCCAGTCGCGCGTCGCTGGGGTGCGTTCGATGCGACTTGTCTTGCCGCGCCGCTCGTCCTGCGCGATCCGCTCGAACTTGTCGTAGCGTTTGACCGTCAGATGCGGCGTCCCCTTGTGCTCATGCGCATGGTTGATGACCGCCCGAGCCGGGGTCACGATTTCGCGCCACCAGGTATCGGTGCAGGCATTCGGCTTCAGCTTGCGGCCAAGGCTTTTCAGCAGCGCGCCGGTGATCGCTCCCAGCGGCATATCCCCGATCTGGTCCAGGATCGGCAGAAGTTGCGGTGCGTCCTTGGCCGTTGCCGGGTAGAAATTGACCGCATCGGCGAACCGCAGGCTGTGCTCTTCCCCGACAAGGTGCCTGCGGATCTGCAGCTGCGTCTCGTCGTTTATCCAGTCCCGCGCGCCAGCTTCAGTAGTCGCTCGCGTGCTTTGGCGGTATCGACCGGCGATCGGTCGGCCATTGTATTCGACCCAGCCCTTGACCCAGAAGACGGAGCCACGCTTGTAGATTTCGAGCGGCATGCCTGTCCTTCCTCGAAGATGGTGTCAATTTGGGCGGGTGTGATCAGCATGGTCCGCCCCAGCCGATAGAACGCGCCAGTGTCGTTGGCGCGCTCGCGCAGCGTTCTCTCGGAAATTTCGATCCCGTGCGTGGCCATGATCTCGACCCACTGAGCAGGCGTCTTGCCGGTGGTGAGGATCTGGGACTGCTCTGCATGTACCGTGTTCATCGTCGCCTCACCCCTTTCGGCTGCCACGGGCGGTCTTGCGTTCCGCCGTGACCGTGAACTGCGAGACATACTTTTCCCACGCCCCGCTCGGGATCTTCGGGTTCCGTTTTCCGGGAGCGGTGAAGATGTGATCCAGCATGTCTTCGCGGATCAGATAGCGGATGTTGGACACGGGGATGCCCACCCGGTCCGCCAGTTCCTTTGGGGTTTCGAGCAGCTTTTCCATGCTTTGCCTCCTAAAACCGTTTGCTTACAAACTGAGGCGGAAAAATCGTTTTGCGTTCAGAATGAAACAAAACTACGCTGAACCTGCATGAATCAAGCGTGTCGCCATCGTTCGTATCTAACTTTGATATAGTTGACTACGAATGAGGTCAACACAAATACAAATGAAAGTTGAGCATGGCTGTATCAGGCCTTGGACATCGCCTTGCGGCAGTACGGAACATGGCTCGCCTCTCCCAAGAGGAGATGTCGCAGAAGCTTGGCATCAGCCGAAGCGCCTACCAGAACTACGAACGTGGCCAGCGAGACCTGACTGCGCAGTTGCTTTTGGAAATCTACGCGGCCTTCGACGTTGACCCCCTCTGGATGCTGGAGGGTGACACCGAAGACGGCAAGAACCGTCGGCATGAAGAGATCGCGGCGGCCTATCGCAAGATCGGGATAGCTGTAGAGCGGCGGATAATTGATCGCGACCTGTCCGTGACCCCGGAAAAGAAATGGGATGCCATCGAATTCCTGTTCGATGAGTTCCTCAACACCGATGCCTTAGCCGCCGATGGCGGGGCACCGGATACCACAAGAATTGACAGTGTTTTGAGGCTTGTAAGCTGATGTTGGATCAAGAATTTCCTGATGAAGTGATGAAACTGCGTCCGCGCAAGTTGCGGCTTGGCCGGGATGTCGAGCGTTTGCTGGAAGGTGTGTGTGGCACCGTAGAAGACTCCGGCAGGTCACGCGACAGACAGGCCCTGCGCCCGAACGCCGACAGCGCCAATGCGATCCGCTGTGCAGCCTGCGGGCAGGTCGAATACATCACCCGCGAATATTGTCGCTGCGGCCACTACCTCGCTGGCCAGATCGAAGACGAATACTTCGCCTACGAACGTGGTCTGGCCGAAGAGCTTGAGCGTCTCTCGACGGCAGCGGAGCGTAAACTGAAACCGCTCAGGCTCGCAACACTGGCAGGTTTGCCTTTCATGGTCTGGCCTTTCCTCCACGCGTTCCTTTACGGCGCAACCGGATCGCTCACGATCTGGCTCTGGATGCTTCCCGGAATAGCCATTTACGGCCTGTTCGGCCTCATCCAGGCCAAGATCAACGCGAAGCGCAACGCCAGCGCCCAAGAGCTGCAGACTGAACCGCCCCGGGTTTACCGGAGGGCAAAACTCTCGGAGAATTGCCCGTTATGGAACAGAATCGAAAGAAGACCTCGAAGCCGTATTCACCTGAGTTCCGCGAACGCGCGGTGCGGCTTGTCGCGGAGCATCGCGACGAATATCGAAGCGACGCGGCAGCGCATGCCGCGATCGCCAGCAAATTGGGCTGTTCGCCAGACAGTCTTCGCGAGTGGGTTCGTCAGGCCCAGCGTGATGGCGGCGAGCGGCCAGGCCAAACCAGTGTAGAGAAGGCCCGGCTCAAAGAGCTTGAACGCGAGAACCGTGAACTTCGTCAAGCCAACGAGATCCTGAAGAAGGGTGAGACCATTTTCCGCCATTGGTCCGAGGACAATGGTCGAACGCTTATTTTGCCCAGGATCGAAGGCAGCGCGGCATCGCTTCGAGCGATGCCTGAGATGCTCGACCGCCCGTTTCGCAAGTGATTGCTTTCATTGAAGATCACAGGGGTGAGTTCGGGGTCGAGCCGATGTGCAGAATGCTGCAAATCGCCCCATCCACCTATTATGAGCGGCGCGCCATCGCGCGTGATCCTGAGCGGGCGTCAGTGCGTGCAAAGTCTGATGCGGAGCTTTGCATCAAGATCAATGCTGCCTGGGAGGACAACCGCAAGCTCTATGGGGCACGGAAGATCTGGCATGTCTTGCGACGAGACGATGAGGCGGTTGCACGATGCACGGTCGAGCGATTGATGCGCAGCCTGGGGATAAAGGGGGCAGTTCGTGGTAAAAAAGTTGTCACCACGAACCCAGACGCCTCTCAGCCATGCCCAGATGACAAGGTAAACCGCTTGTTCAAAGCAGATCGACCCAATCAACTCTGGGTCTCCGACTTCACTTATGTTCCGACGTGGTCGGGAACGGTCTATGTGGCTTTTGTCATCGACGTTTTCGCGCGCCGCATCGTCGGCTGGCGGGTCTCGACATCAATGGCGACGCAGTTCGTTCTCGACGCTTTGGATCAAGCAGTATGGCAAAGAAAAACGCCTGATAACAAGGCCTTGATCCACCACTCAGATCGCGGATCACAATATCTGTCGATCAAATATACCGAGCGCCTTGTCGAAGTTGGCATTGATCCGTCGGTTGGAACAGTTGGCGATTCCTATGACAATGCTCTCGCTGAATGCGTCATCGGCCTATTCAAAACCGAGGTCATCAACCAGATCGGACCGTGGAAATCGATGCGCGAAGTCGAATGGGAAACGCTGAAATGGGTCGATTGGTATAACAACCGCCGGCTATTTGGACCCATCGGATACATCACACCCGCAGAAGCAGAGGAGGCATTCTATGCAAATCTAAACACACTCGATAAAGTAGCCTGACGTTGAACAAATCACCCTCCGGTAAACCCGGGGCGGTTCATCTTCGGCCCCGGCCAAATGACATTTGGTGGAGGACTTGGTCAAGTAAGCATCATCTTGCCTTGCCGATCCTAACATGGACCTGACAGCTCGCTTCTCGTCTTCAGAGCAGTGATTAGCAGAAAAATGACTGGGCGCTGGCTAGGCTGATTGCCTGCTAAAGGCTGAAGCGACAGCCGCCATGCGGCACCGCTTTTAGGTAGGTCAGGATCCATGAAGCTATTGCGCAAACCCTCTCAAGACTTTATAGCCTGAAGGCTATTTTTTCGCTTTATAGCTCAATGACGATATTGACACAATATATCCCTCAAGCTATCAAGCTTCATGGAAAATCTCCCGATATACCCCATCCGAAGCCTGCGCCAAGCCGGGGCCGTGCTGAAGGCGCGGCGCGCGGCGCGGAAGATCAGCCAGAAGCAGCTTGGCCAGATGACGGGAACGGCGCAATCCACCATTTCCGACATCGAGAACGGCGTCGTTTCCGTTAGCCTTGACGTCTACCTGCGCCTCCTCGAGGCCCTCGGTGCGGAACTGTCCGCGACGGATCGTATAGCGGACCCGGGGCAGCGCTAGGATGGCACGCATCGCACGCGCGGGCCGCCGCACACGCCAAAGCAAGACAGCCGTCTGGTACGAAAGGGCGAGGGTAGGAACACTGACCCGCGCAACGGATGGGGCCATCGCCTTCACCTATGATCCTGACTGGCTCGCGTCCGAGGCCGCTTTCCCGGTTGCCAGCGCCCTGCCGCTGTCAAAGCTCAAATGGCAGGGCGATCCCGTTATCGCCGCCTTCGACAACCTCTTGCCCGATGCCGAAGGCGAGCTGCGCGAGAAGATCGCCGCCCGCGTCGGGGCGCAGGGCAAGGATGTGTTCTCTCTGTTGTCCGTGCTCGGGCGCGACTGTGGCGGCGCGCTGCAATTCCTGCCGGTGGACGAGGCCCCGTCCGCACAGGACATGCAGTATCGCGTCATTTCCGAAGAGGAGATGGTCGCCGACCTGAAGAACCTTGCCACAGCACCCCTCGCCCTGGGTGAAGACGAGGATTTCCGGATTTCCATCGCCGGTGCGCAGGAAAAGACGGCCTATCTGCATATCGACGGACAGTGGGCCAAGCCGCGCGGCATCACGCCGACGAGCCACATCTTCAAGACGCCCATGGGCCTCATTCCCGGCCCCGAGCAGATCGACCTGAGCGACAGTGTCGAGAACGAGCTGTTCTGCATGACCCTCGCGCGCGAAATCGGCCTGCCCGTCGCGCATGTCGAAAAGCTCACATTGCCCGGGCAGGTCGTTCTGTCGGTCGAGCGGTTCGACCGCGTCTGGCAGGGCGACACCCTGAAGCGGCTGCCGCAGGAAGATATCTGCCAGTCGCTGGGCTACCCTTCTGCCATGAAATACCAGAGGCTGGGCGGCCCCGGCATCGCGCAGATCATGGAGCTTTTGCGGGAATCCGACACGCCCATCGAGGATCGGGAGACGTTCTTCCGGGCGCAGATCTTCTTCTTCCTGATCGGGGCCTCGGACGGGCACGCCAAGAACTTCAGCCTGCGTCTGGGGCGTCGGGCGCGGTTCACGCTCGCCCCTCTCTATGACGTCCTGAGCGTCGCCCCGGTTGTCCGTGCCGGACGCTTGCAGCGCAAGCGCTACCGCCTCGCCATGTCGATCGACGGCCACTACGGCATCGACGAGATCGTGCCGCGCCACTTCGAGGCCGAGGGCCGCGCGGCGGGTCTGCCCAGGGGCCGCGCCCTGGAGCTGTTGCAGGACATGACCGATCGGCTGGGCCCTGCGCTGGAGCGGGCGCTGCTCGCAGTGGGCGATCTGGTCCCGGCGGCGGTCAGCGAGCCGATCGCGAGCGATGCGACACAGCGTGCGGCGCAGATGCGGGACCTGCTTTAGGGTTTCGGTGCGCTGGCAGCCAACCCCTCCAACGCCTTGTCGACCTCGCGCGTCTTCGCGGCCAGCTGTGCCGCCCACAGACTGCGAAACGCCTCGGCGAACTCGACCAAGCCCCCGGCGAAGGTGCGGATCATGGTCATGTCCTCATCGGTGAAGGTAACCGCTCGATTGTTACCGCGGCAAATCAGGCGGCCTGTTCTTGAGCCGTGGGCATGGGTGCCCAGTTCCACGGCAGCAGTTCGTCCAGTCGGTTGATCTTGTGATCGTGGATGCGGGCGAGGATGTCGGCGAGATAGGCCTGTGGATCAAGGCCGTTCATCTTGGCGGTTTCGATTACTGTCATTGCGCGCGCGAGGGTCTCGGCGCCGGTGTCAGCCCCGGCGAATAACCAATTCTTTCTTCCGACTCCAATAGGTCTGAGGGCGCGCTCGGCCGGATTGTTATCAATGGCCACCCGCCCGTCTTCGAGAAACAGGCTGAACGCGGTGCGTCGGCTGAGGCCATAGCGGAAGGCTTTCGCCAGATCGCCCTTGCCGGGGATCAGCGCCAGCTGGCTTTCGGCCCAGGCGAAGAAGGCCTCGACCTTGGGGGCGCTGTGTTTCTGGCGTGCAGCAAGGCGGATATCCGCGGGCTGACCAGTGATTTCGCGCTCAATGTCATAGAGCGCGCCGATACGGTCCAGCGCCTCGCGGGCGATGGCGGATTTGGTTTTGGTCCATTCGTCATGGAAATCACGGCGCAGATGCGCCCAGCACGCTGCCTCGCGCAGGCGGGGTGTTCCGTCAGGGTCTGGAGCGTAGAGTTTGGCATATCCCTTGTAGGCATCAGCTTGAAGGATGCCGCGCGTGTTGGCCAGATGACGATGGACGTGTTCTTCTTTCCAATCCGGAGCGAAGGCATAGACCGCGCCAGGCGGTGATGCGCCCGCCCAAGGTCGCTGGTCGCGCACATAGGCCCAAATCCGCCCCTTCTTCACGCCCTTTCCGAGGCCCCTGTCACGCAAGGATTTGTCCAGAACCCGGATCGGAGTATCATCGACATGAAGCAGGTCACTGGCCATGACATCGGCCTCGATCCGCTCGATCAGCGGGGCCAGCACCTTCATTGCGCGCCCGCACCAATCGACCAACGTGCTGTCGGGAATGTCGGCGCCCATCCGGGCGAAGATTTCATTCAGCCGATAGAGCGGAAAGCGAGTCGCGCGAGGGGATTTCACCCTCACGCGCTCCCAGAACCGTACGTGAACCTCTCGACTCATACGGCTCCCAGCGTTCGGCTATTTGCGTAGAGAAGAGGCCAATGGGCGAACAATCCCGGCGTGGATTTCACGAGTCTGGCAAGCCAGAGCCGCGCTTGCCGGGGCCGTTGCTTGAAGCGTTTATACTTCCGCATCACCCATCGAACCAAATGTGCGTCGATCAGACGTAGTGTCTGATAGAGCGCCGATTTGTAGAAGCACCTGAAGTAGCCGATCCAGCCTTCAATCTGTCGATTGAACATGCGGGCCAAATCGATCAGCCCCTTGTCGCTGCGCCGCTGCAATCCCCAATTGCGCACCCGGCGTCGGAACGCCTTGAGGGCTTTGGGGCTGGCCGCCGGAAGATAGGATACGCCAAACAACCCTCCGCGCCAGATCGCCAGCCGGGGCTGGAACCTGTAGCCAAGAAAGTCGAATGCAACCGAAGGGAAGGACCCCTTCCGGTTGGTATCCTTGCAATAAACGATCTTTGTCTTTTGCGGATGAAGTGTCAGGCCACAGCCTGCAAGCCGGTCTTCGACTTGCCGCCAGAGCCTACGCGCTTCACCTTCCGTCCGACAGTGGCAGATGATGTCATCCGCATAACGCTCGAAGGGCACATGCGGGTTCTCTCGATCCATCCATTTGTCAAAAGCGTAGTGCAGAAACAGGTTTGCCAGCAGCGGCGAGATAACCCCACCTTGTGGCGTTCCGCAGTCCTGCGAGACAAGGCTGCCATCCTCCATCATCACCGGTGCCTTCAGCCACCGCTCGATATAAAGCAGCACCCAGCGACAATCCGTGTGATGGCGGACCGCCCTGAGCAGAAGCTCATGATCGATGGTGTCAAAGAACCCTTTGATGTCCATGTCCAGCACCCAGTCAAAGCGCCAGCATCGCTGACGCGCCGTCCGGATGGCGTCGATGGCGGAGCGTCCGGGCCGATACCCATAAGAATCCCTATGGAATACTGGTTCCACGAGTGGTTCCAGATAAAGCCGGACGACCTCCTGCGCGATGCGGTCCGTGACCGTTGGGATGCCCAACGGCCGTTGGCCCCCATCCGCCTTGGGGATCATCACCCGGCGTACCGGCGATGGCATGTAGCTGCCAGAGGACATTCGGTTCCAAAGCTTGTAGAGGTTCGGACCAAGCCGTTCCCCGAAACTTTCGAGCGTCTGCCCATCTACACCAGCTGCACCCTGGTTGGCGTCCACATGTTGGAACGCTTCCCAGACATCTCTCTTCTCAATCGTAAACGGCTTTGCCTCTGTCATCCGGCTCATCCTGTTACCAGTTGGCCAGCGGCAGCGGCTGAACACCACAGCCCCTTCGATCCAGCGCCATTACAGCGCCTTCAACCCTACTACGGGCTGTTCTGCCCCTGTGCCCCGCATCGGTACTCTGGACCTTTCGGGGGCTTCCCAATCGGTCGTCTCCCTTAGCATCGGGACGACAGGTTCTCCTGTTCCGCAAAAGAGCCTGATCCAGATTCACGCCGCCTTCGAGCCGGATGCCGCATGGGCCGGACTTCAGGACACCGCCCATACTCATCCCGGGGTGACCACCACCCCCGGTTCTGACATCAACCATACGTTTTCGGCAGTTCATCGACGGTTCGCTTTCGCTCGTCTCTCTGGATCGTACCTGACGGGATCGCGCCCCGTCGTTTCCACAACGCTCACCACCATCGCTCTTTACGACAGCAGCTTGTGGTGGTTTGGGATCGGCTCCTGATCGCCGAACCCGAGGGGCCTACCCTCATCTCTTTTGCAGTTACGCACCTCCTTTCCATGTCGGTACTCAGGACACACGGTGGTCGTCGTATTTCGAGACCAGAATGTAGGCTAGCAGCGCCGCGCTTGCCATGCTGCCAGGGATCGGACGGCTGGGTGCGGGCTCCTGCACCATGCGCTCGCAGCGGCGGCAGGACTTCTTCAGGCGCGCGATCTGCAAGACTTTGAGTTGCGCCGTGAACCGCCCCGGGTTTACCGGAGGGCAAAACTCTCGGAGAATTGCCCGTTATGGAACAGAATCGAAAGAAGACCTCGAAGCCGTATTCACCTGAGTTCCGCGAACGCGCGGTGCGGCTTGTCGCGGAGCATCGCGACGAATATCGAAGCGACGCGGCAGCGCATGCCGCGATCGCCAGCAAATTGGGCTGTTCGCCAGACAGTCTTCGCGAGTGGGTTCGTCAGGCCCAGCGTGATGGCGGCGAGCGGCCAGGCCAAACCAGTGTAGAGAAGGCCCGGCTCAAAGAGCTTGAACGCGAGAACCGTGAACTTCGTCAAGCCAACGAGATCCTGAAGAAGGGTGAGACCATTTTCCGCCATTGGTCCGAGGACAATGGTCGAACGCTTATTTTGCCCAGGATCGAAGGCAGCGCGGCATCGCTTCGAGCGATGCCTGAGATGCTCGACCGCCCGTTTCGCAAGTGATTGCTTTCATTGAAGATCACAGGGGTGAGTTCGGGGTCGAGCCGATGTGCAGAATGCTGCAAATCGCCCCATCCACCTATTATGAGCGGCGCGCCATCGCGCGTGATCCTGAGCGGGCGTCAGTGCGTGCAAAGTCTGATGCGGAGCTTTGCATCAAGATCAATGCTGCCTGGGAGGACAACCGCAAGCTCTATGGGGCACGGAAGATCTGGCATGTCTTGCGACGAGACGATGAGGCGGTTGCACGATGCACGGTCGAGCGATTGATGCGCAGCCTGGGGATAAAGGGGGCAGTTCGTGGTAAAAAAGTTGTCACCACGAACCCAGACGCCTCTCAGCCATGCCCAGATGACAAGGTAAACCGCTTGTTCAAAGCAGATCGACCCAATCAACTCTGGGTCTCCGACTTCACTTATGTTCCGACGTGGTCGGGAACGGTCTATGTGGCTTTTGTCATCGACGTTTTCGCGCGCCGCATCGTCGGCTGGCGGGTCTCGACATCAATGGCGACGCAGTTCGTTCTCGACGCTTTGGATCAAGCAGTATGGCAAAGAAAAACGCCTGATAACAAGGCCTTGATCCACCACTCAGATCGCGGATCACAATATCTGTCGATCAAATATACCGAGCGCCTTGTCGAAGTTGGCATTGATCCGTCGGTTGGAACAGTTGGCGATTCCTATGACAATGCTCTCGCTGAATGCGTCATCGGCCTATTCAAAACCGAGGTCATCAACCAGATCGGACCGTGGAAATCGATGCGCGAAGTCGAATGGGAAACGCTGAAATGGGTCGATTGGTATAACAACCGCCGGCTATTTGGACCCATCGGATACATCACACCCGCAGAAGCAGAGGAGGCATTCTATGCAAATCTAAACACACTCGATAAAGTAGCCTGACGTTGAACAAATCACCCTCCGGTAAACCCGGGGCGGTTCACCGCGACCAGGTCGAGCATTTCGCTGACATCCTCGCCCACAAGACGCAGGGCGCCACCGCAATCCGGGCAGCACGATCCGGGATCAAGCTCGCGACGTTCGCGCGGGGTGGCATCGGACACACGGGGGCGACGGCGGGGTTTGCGTTCAGAGGTCTCATCGTTGGCGGACGTATCATCTGCTGCATCCTCTGCAGGGGCGGTGGCGCTTTCAGCCGCTGCGATCAGCAGATCTTCCAGCGCCAATTCGAGCTGTTCGATCTCGCGCTCAACCTTCTCCGAGGATTTGCCAAAAGCCTGCTTCTTCAGTTTTGCAATGCGCAGCCGAAGGGACTGGATCAGCTGGTCATGGGCCCGGATTGTCGCCGACATCCGCGCATTCTCGGCCTGCAATGCAGCGATCATCGCCTTCAACAGCGCGGGATCTTCGGACAGGATTACGGCATCATTTTGCATGCCGCTGACTATCACAGCTGATCAGGAAACACCATAAAAACAAGGCATTTCAGCCAGATAAATCATCCAACCCGCGCAGGTGGCGCACCCCAATCCGGACGCCGCCAATCTATTCCTTCCCACAGCATGGCCAGCTGTGCCGAGGTCAGACGCGCAGCCCCGGAGGAGGTGTTGGGCCATGGAAAGCGCCCGCGTTGGAGCACCTTGTAATAGAGGCAAAACCCCTGCCCATCCCAATAAAGGAGCTTCAACCGATCACCCTTGCGGCCACGAAACGCAAACACCGCGCCGCCCGTCGGCTTCTGGCGCAACACGTCCTGCGCCAACGCAGCCAAACCTGCTATTCCCTTGCGCATGTCGGTTGCGCCGCAGGCAAGATAGACACGAACACCGGTGCCCGGCCCGATCATGCGCCGTCCACCGCTCGGATCAGACGCGTCAACGCTGCCTCGTCAATGTCACTCTCGAACCGCAGCACGCGCCCCTTCGCCAAACGAAGCTCAATCCAGACAGCAGGCGCAGGATTGGTCACTGCGGGCAGGTCCGAGATGGATGGCGCATCAACCGGCAGAAACAGCGCACCAGCATCCGGTGACCAGAGGCCCTTGCGCTTCAGCTCATGACGCCACGCATAAATCTGTTGCCGGGTCACATCGTGGCGCTGCGCAACCTGCGTCACCGTCGTGCCGCCGACACCGACGGCACTCACGATCGCTAGCTTCTCGTCATCGCCCCAATTCCGCCGCCGCTCGACCCCCAGAATTTCGCCCCGCATGACCCCTCCGCGCATAAGACACGTCGCAAACGACGTCGTTATGCACGTGTCTTATGCTACCAGCCCGCCTCGCGGCAGGCGGTGACAACCGGTCGGTTACCGGTGAAGGGCATAGTAAGACCGCATGTCTTTTTTCACCGGCCCGCCGCTGACGGATCATCGCGTATCTTGATCGTTGGACGGTAGATGCCGTCCTTTTGCGATGGAGAAAGGCATGCCCGAAGCACAAGCATCGATTTACGTTGGTATAGACGTGTCCAAAGACAAGCTCGCGGTTGCGATTGCCACTGGTGAGCGGCGTGACGAGGTCCTGAGTCTGGGCACGTTCGAGAACACCCCGGGGAGCGTCGACAAGCTTTTGAAGAAGCTTTCGGGGCGGGGAACTATTTCTGTCTGCTATGAGGCCGGGCCGACAGGATATGGTCTCTACAGGCAGGTACGGGCCTTTGGGTACGACTGCTGTGTGGTCGCGCCGTCGCTAATCCCGGTGCGCGCTGGTGAGCGGGTCAAGACGGACCGGCTGGATGCCATGCGTCTGGCGCGCCTGCTCCGAGCAGGCGAGCTAACTCCGGTCTGGGTTCCCGATGAGACGCATGAAGCGATGCGTGATCTGGTCCGAGCGCGGGAAAGTGCGGCAGAAGATCAGCGTCACAAGCGGCAGCTTGTCTCTGCTTTCTTGCTGCGCCATGGACTGACCTATCAGCGAACCAAGCCGTGGACGATGCGGTATCGCCGGTGGTTGCAAAGTCTGGCCTTCGATCATCCCGCCCATCAGATCGCGCTTCAGGAGATGCTGCAGGCCGAACGAAACGCGACAGAGCGCCTGGAACGACTGACCGGGCACATCGAGGCCCTGCTGCCGGAATGGGATCTGGCACCAGCGGTGAATGCACTCCAGGCCCTGAGAGGTGTCGCTCTGATCAGCGCCGTTACCTTCATGGCCGAAGTCGGCGATGTGCGGCGGTTCGAGACACCGGTCAAGCTGATGGCCTATCTGGGGTTGGTGCCGAGTGAATATTCGACGGGCCAGACGACGAGGCGCGGAAGCATCACCCGGGCAGGCAATGCCCGGGTGCGCCACAAGCTCATCGAGGGCGCGTGGACCTACCGCCTGCAGGCACGACCAGGTGAGCGAAAGCTTTATATCCTCAAGGAGCAGCCAGCGGAGATCCAGGACATTGCCTGGAAAGCCCAGTCGCGTCTTACCGCTCGATATCGAAAGCTCATGCAGCGCGGAAAGAAATCGACCGTGGTGACGACGGCCATAGCGCGGGAAATGGCGGCGTTCATGTGGGATATCGCCCGCCGCACAATACCCGCGCGCTGAACGTGGTCACAAATGCGCCCAACGGCGGGCGCGAGGTCAACGGCAGGGGAATATCCGACAATCGCTTTGTGGCCAGCTTCATGCTGACGCCCGTTGTAAGACAGGAATAGCCCCGAGACGCACAATCGGTCCTGCGGTATTCAGCCCGCGCATCAGAGCTTGTTCACCGACGTCTTCAGACCTCGTGCCCACCTTTGGGCGTCCAATTCGCAACAAACGCCTTGGCGTCCCTGATTGCATGAAAAAATTACTTGAAAAAAGACATCAGAGCGTTCGCAGGACAACACGGGTTGCCTAGCTTGACGGCGTGAAGTTCCATGGCATGAGATCATCGATGCGGCTTTGGGGATGGCCGTTGGCGATCGCGGTCAGGGTGGCCTTGAGGTAGGCGAAGGGTTCGACGCCGTTGATCTTGCATGTTTCGATCAGCGAGGCGATGCGGCCCCAGGCAATACCGCCTTCGTCGGAAGCAGCGTCATGATGCCGGGAGTCTGGGTTTTGACGCGGTTGTCACATACCCTTTTCACCCGCTTTGTGGCCAGACAGTGGAAGTGGTCGGATCGGTCGAGCACGACTTTTGCCGCCACCTTCTTATCCGTCAATTGCATGGCGGAGCCTTTTATCTTCCAGCGTGGATGATTGCCCCCGAAGCAAAGTTGATCAAGGTTGTTGACACACCCCGGCTTCCGCTTGAGCGATTAAACGATCTTCGTGCGCTGCTGGATCAGCTTCTACACTCCTGTTTGGACGAAACGGCCAGCACAGGAGATGTCGATGACCCGCCCCACATATCAACAACCCGATCTGTTCGCGCATCTGGCGCCCGAAGTTCACTGGACGCAAGGCGACCGTCAGAAGGCCATAATGCTTCTTCGGAATTTGCTGCAAGAGGCGATGAGCGAACCCCTCCTGCCAAATCAGCCACTGATCGAACAGGAGGCCGGCAATGACCAAGATCTCGCCTGAGCATCTGGGGCGCAGCGCCTATATTTATATCCGCCAGTCTTCCACATATCAGGTGGCCAACAACTTGGAGAGCCAACGCCGGCAATATGGGTTGGTCGAGCGAGCACGCCAGTTGGGGTGGGAAAGCATCGAGGTCATTGATGAAGACCTTGGCAAATCCGGCAGTGGGGGTACGGAGCGACCGGGATTTCAGAAGCTTCTGGCCGCGATCTGCGAGGGCCGTGTTGGCGCAGTGCTTTCCCTTGAAGCGTCAAGATTGGCGCGCAACGGGCGGGATTGGCACAGCCTGTTGGAGTTTTGCGCTGTGCTGGGGACACTGATCGTGGACGAGGACGGTCTTTATGACCCGCGTCTGATAAATGACCGCCTGCTTCTGGGCATGAAAGGCACGATGAGCGAGATGGAGGTGTCGGTATTCCGGCAGCGCTCGGCTGAAGCCATCAAACAAAAGGCTCGCCGGGGCGAATTACTGACAACCTTGGCGGTCGGCTACATCAAGACCGATGACAACCGGATCGAAAAGGACCCCGACCGTCGCGTTCAGGACGCCATCGCTCTGGTGTTCCGGAAATTTGCCGAATTGCAGTCAATCCGTCAGGTTCTTCTCTGGTTTCGGGACGAGGAGGTGATGCTGCCGCGCGCAATCTACGGCGGTGGGGCCCCGCGTATCACATGGACGTTGCCGGTCTATCCCACGCTGCACCACATGCTGACCAATCCCGTCTATGCCGGGGTCTATGCGTTCGGGCGCCGTGGCAGCCGGACTATCATCAAGGATGGACAAAAACGCCAAAGCCGTGAAAGCTTCAAGCGCAACTGGAACGACTGGGATGTTCTGATCCGGGACCACCACTCTGGCTACATTTCCTGGGAAACTTTTAAAAAGACGCAAAGCATGATTGCCGAGAACGCAAATCGCAGTGGCTATGCCGGGCGCGGCGCGATCCGCCGAGGCGAAGCATTGTTACCCGGACTATTGCGATGTGCGCGCTGTGGCCGACGTTTGCGAGTGGCCTATTCCGGGAAATGCGGCAACACGCAGCGCTACGTCTGTCATGGCACCTTTGGTAACAACGCGCGGCCCAACTGTATCGTGTTTGGCGGCATGCGAATTGATCGCGCGGTCGCGACGGAGGTTCTGGACCGCCTGCAACCCATGGGGATAGAGGCCGCCCTGTCCGCGGTCATTGCGCATGAAGAAAAGCAAAACGACAAGCTTCAGCAGATGGAGAACGCACTGGAGCAGGCGCGTTTCGAAGCCAAGCGCGCGCAGCGCCGGTATGATGCGGTCGACCCGGATAACAGGCTGGTAGCAGACGAACTGGAACGGCGCTGGAACGACACGCTGCATCGGGTGCGCGAACTCGAAATTCATATAGACAGGCTCAAGGCGGAAACGCCCGTCACCGTATCCGTGCCGGATCGAGAGCGATTGATGAGCCTGGGGGCCGATCTGACGCAGGCGTGGAGCAGACCCGGCGTCACACCGGAGACCCAAAAGCGGATTTTGCGGCTTATGATACGCGAGATCATCGTCGACATGACCGAAGATAGCTTGGCGCTGATCATCCATTGGCAGGGCGGTGATCACACGCGCCTAAGTGTCAAGAAAAACAAGGCGGGCCAAACACGCTGGACGATTTCCGGTGAAACACTGGATCTTGTCCGTGTCTTGGCACGTCAGATGCCTGATGAGCATATCGCATCGATACTGAACCGCGCAGGCCGCATGACGGGGAAAGGCCTCACCTGGAACCGAAGCCGTGTCTGCAGCTTGCGCAGCAGGCATGATATCCCCACGTATCGTGAAGGCGAACGTCAAGAGCGCGGAGAGCTCACCTTGGATGAAGCGGCCGCTATCCTTGACGTCAGTCCATCGACGGTGCGAAGGTTGATCGAAGCTGGAGATCTGTCGGCCGACCAGACCTGCAAAGGTGCCCCTTGGATCATCAGGCAACACGCTGTTGAGACAGACAGCGCTCGAAAAGCAGCCGATGCACGCCGCGGAAGACGCCCGCCGCCTGACGATCCGCTTCAAATAACCATGAAATTACAGAGGCATACGTAGATGTGTAGTATAAAGCACCCTCGTCATGCCCGGCGAAGAGCGCGTTTTTGCGATTGAGCGCGATGGGGCGGATCAGGTTTTCGACCCTGTTGCTGTCGATCTCAACGCGGCCGTCATGCAGGAAGGTTTGCAACCCGTCCCAGTGGTTATGGATGTAGGCGAGCTTTTCGCCCAGCCGGGATTTGCCGGAGATCTTGCGGCGCTGCGCCTGAAGCCATTCTCCGAAGGCTGCGACCAGCGGCGCGGTGCGGGCCTGACGGGCGGACAGGCGCTGGCCGGGCGAGATGCCACGGATATCGGCCTCGACGGCATAGAATTCAGCGATGCGGCGCAAGCCTTCGGCGGCGATCTCTGATCCGTCGCGATCGAAGATCTCCTTGAGTTTGCGTCGTGCGTGCGCCCAGCAATGCGGAGCTATGCGGGAATTTGGGTGATGGCGTGATTTGAAAGGCGGCGTATTGTGGCGGGTGTCAAAGCCGGCCAGAACCTCACGAGGAGCAATACGCCTATGAAGAACGATACAACCATTCTACGGTTTCGCCAATCAGAAACTATCGTTGATCCGCTGACAGAACTGGCACGGGAAGGCGCACGCCGGATGCTGGCGGAAGCGCTGAAGGCCGAAGCTGATGCATTTGTGGCCAGCTTTGCGGACGAGAGACTTGACGATGGCCGCCAACGGATCGTCCGCCATGGACTTGGCCCTGAACGGCAGATCCAGACAGGTATTGGTGCTCTGGATGTCCAGCGGCCCAAGGTGCGCGACCGGATGGCGACACCCGATCGTGCAGAAAAGATCCGCTTTACCTCGAACATCCTGCCGAAATGGGCGCGCCGCTCGGTCAGCTTGGACGCGCTGTTGCCAGTTTTGTATCTGAAGGGCATTTCCACGGGCGATTTTCAGGAAGCGCTGTCAGCCATTATGGGACCCGATGCGCCCAACCTGTCACCGAGCGTGATATCCCGCCTGACCGCAGGCTGGCAGGCAGAATATGACGCCTGGGCGCGGCGTGATCTGTCTGCGCGCAACTACGTCTACATCTGGGCGGATGGGGTCTATTTGCAGGCGCGCATGGAAGAAAATGCCGAATGCATGCTGGTGATCATCGGTGCGACACCGGAGGGAAAAAAGGAACTGATCGGCTTTCAGGTCGGGCTTCGGGAAAGCTCGCAGAGCTGGCATGAATTGCTCAGTGACCTCAAGGCTCGGGGCCTGTCTGTCGCCCCCAAGATCGCGGTGGGCGATGGCGCCTTGGGGTTCTGGAATGCATTGGACAAGGCATTTGGCAGCACGAAGCACCAGCGCTGCTGGGTTCATAAGGTGAAGAATGTGCAGAATTACTTTCCCAAGCAGATGGCCGCAGCCGTGAAATCTGATCTCGATGATATCCAGCATGCCGCTACGAAAGCGGAAGCGAAGGCCGCAATGGATCTGTTCAGCGAGAAATATAAGCAAAAATACGAAAAAGGCGTGAATTGCCTGACCAAGGACAGTGACGCCTTGCTGGCTTTCTTCGACTTCCCAGCTGATCACTGGGGCCATCTGCGCACGACAAACCCCATTGAAAGCGTCTTCGCCACGGTCCGGCACAGGACGGTTCGCACCAAAGGCGCACTCTCGCAAAAGACGGCCAAATTGATGGTATTCACCCTCATTCAGGCCGCATCCAAAAAATGGTTGCGCCTCAATGGCAGAAATCAGTTGCCAAAAGTCATCGAAGGAATCAAATTCAACGACGGCGTCGAAGTGAGTTTTGACGCACCAAGCCGCGCCGCCTGAAAGTGCGCGTCACCCAAATTCAAGCATAGCTCGCAATGCGCCACCCGAATGGGCGCGCCGCCCTTGCGCGAGGGGTGGCTCAGCCGGTTGTAGCCGGTGTATCCGTCAATCTGGAGAATGCCATCGAAGCCGGTCAGGAAGGTTTCGGCATTCACACCCGCACGGTCCGGGGCATAAAAGTAGACAACGCCCGGTGGGTTCTCGCCGCCCCATGGCCGGTCATCGCGGGCCAATGCCCAGAGATATCCGGTCTTGGTCGCCCCGCGCCCCGGATCCAGCACCGGGGCAGAGGTTTCATCCATGAACAACTTACCGGATCGTTTCAGGTGCTCGGCAAGCCGGTCGACGACGGGTTTCAGGTGGAACGCGGCCTTGCCTACCCACATGGCCAGCACAGCGCGGTGCAGATCAAGGCCCGCCCGCGCGAGGATCTGGCTTTGGCGATACAATGGCAAGCGAGTCGCGCGAGGGGATTTCACCCTCACGCGCTCCCAGAACCGTACGTGAACCTCTCGACTCATACGGCTCCCAGCGTTCGGCTATTTGCGTAGAGAAGAGGCCAATGGGCGAACAATCCCGGCGTGGATTTCACGAGTCTGGCAAGCCAGAGCCGCGCTTGCCGGGGCCGTTGCTTGAAGCGTTTATACTTCCGCATCACCCATCGAACCAAATGTGCGTCGATCAGACGTAGTGTCTGATAGAGCGCCGATTTGTAGAAGCACCTGAAGTAGCCGATCCAGCCTTCAATCTGTCGATTGAACATGCGGGCCAAATCGATCAGCCCCTTGTCGCTGCGCCGCTGCAATCCCCAATTGCGCACCCGGCGTCGGAACGCCTTGAGGGCTTTGGGGCTGGCCGCCGGAAGATAGGATACGCCAAACAACCCTCCGCGCCAGATCGCCAGCCGGGGCTGGAACCTGTAGCCAAGAAAGTCGAATGCAACCGAAGGGAAGGACCCCTTCCGGTTGGTATCCTTGCAATAAACGATCTTTGTCTTTTGCGGATGAAGTGTCAGGCCACAGCCTGCAAGCCGGTCTTCGACTTGCCGCCAGAGCCTACGCGCTTCACCTTCCGTCCGACAGTGGCAGATGATGTCATCCGCATAACGCTCGAAGGGCACATGCGGGTTCTCTCGATCCATCCATTTGTCAAAAGCGTAGTGCAGAAACAGGTTTGCCAGCAGCGGCGAGATAACCCCACCTTGTGGCGTTCCGCAGTCCTGCGAGACAAGGCTGCCATCCTCCATCATCACCGGTGCCTTCAGCCACCGCTCGATATAAAGCAGCACCCAGCGACAATCCGTGTGATGGCGGACCGCCCTGAGCAGAAGCTCATGATCGATGGTGTCAAAGAACCCTTTGATGTCCATGTCCAGCACCCAGTCAAAGCGCCAGCATCGCTGACGCGCCGTCCGGATGGCGTCGATGGCGGAGCGTCCGGGCCGATACCCATAAGAATCCCTATGGAATACTGGTTCCACGAGTGGTTCCAGATAAAGCCGGACGACCTCCTGCGCGATGCGGTCCGTGACCGTTGGGATGCCCAACGGCCGTTGGCCCCCATCCGCCTTGGGGATCATCACCCGGCGTACCGGCGATGGCATGTAGCTGCCAGAGGACATTCGGTTCCAAAGCTTGTAGAGGTTCGGACCAAGCCGTTCCCCGAAACTTTCGAGCGTCTGCCCATCTACACCAGCTGCACCCTGGTTGGCGTCCACATGTTGGAACGCTTCCCAGACATCTCTCTTCTCAATCGTAAACGGCTTTGCCTCTGTCATCCGGCTCATCCTGTTACCAGTTGGCCAGCGGCAGCGGCTGAACACCACAGCCCCTTCGATCCAGCGCCATTACAGCGCCTTCAACCCTACTACGGGCTGTTCTGCCCCTGTGCCCCGCATCGGTACTCTGGACCTTTCGGGGGCTTCCCAATCGGTCGTCTCCCTTAGCATCGGGACGACAGGTTCTCCTGTTCCGCAAAAGAGCCTGATCCAGATTCACGCCGCCTTCGAGCCGGATGCCGCATGGGCCGGACTTCAGGACACCGCCCATACTCATCCCGGGGTGACCACCACCCCCGGTTCTGACATCAACCATACGTTTTCGGCAGTTCATCGACGGTTCGCTTTCGCTCGTCTCTCTGGATCGTACCTGACGGGATCGCGCCCCGTCGTTTCCACAACGCTCACCACCATCGCTCTTTACGACAGCAGCTTGTGGTGGTTTGGGATCGGCTCCTGATCGCCGAACCCGAGGGGCCTACCCTCATCTCTTTTGCAGTTACGCACCTCCTTTCCATGTCGGTACTCAGGACACACGGTGGTCCGCATACTTGGCTCGACCAGCACATGGGCAATGGTCGCCTCGGTCGGCAGGCCACCCATGATTAGATGGATGCGCGCAGGCGCTTGGGTCACCCCGTCGGTGCAGGTCCGGCAGGCATACTTTGGGCGCACGGTCACGATGACGCGCAACTGGGCTGGCACGATGTCCAGCCGTTCGGTGCGATCCTCGCCGATCTTGTGCATGAGGCCGCAGCCACAGGGGCAGATCAGGCTGTCAGGTTCGATGATTTCCATGACGCGCGGCAGATCGGCTGGCAGGTTGCCGATGGTGCGCCTTGGCGCAGGCTTGGTGGACGCCCCATCACCTGCCTTTGTGGCCCGTTTTTCCTTCTCCGCCTCGACCTCGGCCAGCGCGATGGACAGGTCCTCGAAGGCCAGTTGCCGTTCGTCCTCGGTCAGCTTTTCGGACCGCTTGCCATGCAGCGCGTGGTTCAATTCGGCGATCAGATGCTCTTGGCGCTTGGTGATGTCCTTGAGCGCGGCAACCTCATCCAACAATGCCAAAACCGCTGCGCGCTGCGCAATCGGTATGGCGGAAAGGTCGAGGGCTGGGGCATTTGACATGGGCGATTTCTATCAGAAACCCCCTGTAAAAACACGCAAAATCAATCAGATGATTCATTCTGCCGCAGCAGGTGGGCGGGTTTCCAGCGCCTTGACCTTACGCCAGTCAAGCCCGGCAAACAGCGCCTCGAACTGCGCATGGTTGAGCGCCATCATCCCGTCTTTGATGGCAGGCCAAGTGAAGGTCGCATCCTCGAGACGTTTGTAGGCCATCACCAGACCGGTGCCATCCCAATACAAAAGCTTCAGCCGATCTGCCTTGCGAGACCGGAACACAAACACCGTGCCCGTGAACGGATCCTTGCGCAGCACCGATGACACCAGCGCCGCCAATCCGTCGTGCCCTTTGCGGAAATCTATGGGCTGCGTCGAGACCAGAACCCGCACCCGGTTCGACGGAAACATCATGCCGAGGGTCCAATCGCCCGCACGATCGCGGCAATTCTTTCGGCCCCCGTGGCGCGGTCCAATCGAATTGTCACGTCCCAAAAGGCGATCTCGATCCAGTCGCGATCAGGCGTTCCTGCCTCTGGCAGAGCCGCGGCCACCCGGTCGCCCACCGACCGAACAACCGGCACAAAGCCGAACACATCGTCTTCCAATGCCGGCAGCACCAAACGGCCATCACGCGCCCGCCCGCGCCATTCCGACAAATGGTTCGCCCGAAGCCCGTACCGCGCCGCAACCGCATTCACCGTCGCCCCCGGCTTCAGGCTCTCCGCCACAATCTGCGCCTTGACCTCGTCAGGCCACCGCTTCTGGCCGTTCGCCCGTATCTCCACCCCGTAGTCCCTGAGAAACTCCACCGTAGTCGCCATCGCGAAACTCCTGCCCAATCTCCATCAGGCGCGGAATCGCAGATCAAACGGATAGGCAGAAGGTGGGGACCAGAGAACGCTCTGATGTCTTTTTTCAAGTAATTTTTTCATGCAATCAGGGACGCCAAGGCGTTTGTTGCGAATTGGACGCCCAAAGGTGGGCACGAGGTCTGAAGACGTCGGTGAACAAGCTCTGATGCGCGGGCTGAATACCGCAGGACCGATTGTGCGTCTCGGGGCTATTCCTGTCTTACAACGGGCGTCAGCATGAAGCTGGCCACAAAGCGATTGTCGGATATTCCCCTGCCGTTGACCTCGCGCCCGCCGTTGGGCGCATTTGTGACCACGTTCAGCGCGCGGGTATTGTGCGGCGGGCGATATCCCACATGAACGCCGCCATTTCCCGCGCTATGGCCGTCGTCACCACGGTCGATTTCTTTCCGCGCTGCATGAGCTTTCGATATCGAGCGGTAAGACGCGACTGGGCTTTCCAGGCAATGTCCTGGATCTCCGCTGGCTGCTCCTTGAGGATATAAAGCTTTCGCTCACCTGGTCGTGCCTGCAGGCGGTAGGTCCACGCGCCCTCGATGAGCTTGTGGCGCACCCGGGCATTGCCTGCCCGGGTGATGCTTCCGCGCCTCGTCGTCTGGCCCGTCGAATATTCACTCGGCACCAACCCCAGATAGGCCATCAGCTTGACCGGTGTCTCGAACCGCCGCACATCGCCGACTTCGGCCATGAAGGTAACGGCGCTGATCAGAGCGACACCTCTCAGGGCCTGGAGTGCATTCACCGCTGGTGCCAGATCCCATTCCGGCAGCAGGGCCTCGATGTGCCCGGTCAGTCGTTCCAGGCGCTCTGTCGCGTTTCGTTCGGCCTGCAGCATCTCCTGAAGCGCGATCTGATGGGCGGGATGATCGAAGGCCAGACTTTGCAACCACCGGCGATACCGCATCGTCCACGGCTTGGTTCGCTGATAGGTCAGTCCATGGCGCAGCAAGAAAGCAGAGACAAGCTGCCGCTTGTGACGCTGATCTTCTGCCGCACTTTCCCGCGCTCGGACCAGATCACGCATCGCTTCATGCGTCTCATCGGGAACCCAGACCGGAGTTAGCTCGCCTGCTCGGAGCAGGCGCGCCAGACGCATGGCATCCAGCCGGTCCGTCTTGACCCGCTCACCAGCGCGCACCGGGATTAGCGACGGCGCGACCACACAGCAGTCGTACCCAAAGGCCCGTACCTGCCTGTAGAGACCATATCCTGTCGGCCCGGCCTCATAGCAGACAGAAATAGTTCCCCGCCCCGAAAGCTTCTTCAAAAGCTTGTCGACGCTCCCCGGGGTGTTCTCGAACGTGCCCAGACTCAGGACCTCGTCACGCCGCTCACCAGTGGCAATCGCAACCGCGAGCTTGTCTTTGGACACGTCTATACCAACGTAAATCGATGCTTGTGCTTCGGGCATGCCTTTCTCCATCGCAAAAGGACGGCATCTACCGTCCAACGATCAAGATACGCGATGATCCGTCAGCGGCGGGCCGGTGAAAAAAGACATGCGGTCTTACAGGGCATAGGGCGGCCGCGCAGCTTGGCCTCGTTCAGCTTGTGGGCGATGTGGTTGACCGCTGCGCCTTCGGTGGCGACCTGCGCGCCCCAGGCTTGCAGATGGTCCAGCACGACCTGATCCACGGGGCGCAGCAATATGTCGACCGCTTCCATCAGGCGGCGCAGGGCAGCGGGTTGGTCGGTGATGCCGCGACGCGCCAATGCGGCCTGAAACCCCGCCAGCTGGCGCGTACTCACGCGCATGCTCATCGTCGTGGTTGGGCGAAGGGGCACGCCTTTGGCCCGGCTAAGCGTGTTGTAGACAGTCCGGGTCGAGACGCCGAAGCGGCGCGCCAGAGCGGCTGCAGGGGTACCCTCGGCGCGGGCTTCGATGATCTGGCGGCGTTCGTCGTCGGTCAGTTTGCGATGATGGCACATGTGAAGTTTACGTTCCTATTTCTTGCCAACTTCCTCCAAGCCCCCCGCCTCCCAGCGTCAGCGGAGGTGGGTCAGGGGCTTGGCGTTCGTTTCAGTGGGTCTGCTTGGTTGGACGGGGTGCAGGGGACACGATGCGGGAAACGCGTTGCGCACGGCACTGGGCAGAAAACGCGGCGCAAAAGACGTGATGCGGGCTGCGGAAGGCGTGGCGCAGAAGACGCGGGACGGGACGCACGCTCCGGAAAGCGCGATGCACGGGACGCGATGCGCGGCGCAGTTTGCAGAGGACGCGCCGTTCATCCCGCCAACCCCGCCGCGCGCAGTTGCCCGTCGGTCACCAGCCCTGCAGCCACCAGCGCCGTCACCTGCGGGGCGGTGATGTGTTTGCACATCGGGCTGCGGTCGCGGACCCATGCGGCGAGCCGGGCGTGGTGATCAGCGGCCAGCGCCTTCTGCGCCTGCCGTTCCTCGGCCATCCCCTCAAGAAAGCGCTGCCACCGGCGGGTGGCGAACCAGTTGTCCGAGAAACAGACCTTCGAGCGGGTGAAGCCAGCGCTCTCGGTCGCGTATGCCTGCACGGCGCGGAGCAGGTCGCCGGGGTCGATGCCCTCCTTCAGGGCCTCTGCGATCCGGGCAAGGCACGCATCTTTGCCGCGTTGGCGGTCCTTCGGATAGGCCGCCCAGATCTTCTCAAATCTTTCATCCTCAACCGCTGCCGCTTCCGCGCGCTTGCGCGTAGGTGGTTTATGGATGGTTTTAGGGTGGTTTGGGGTCCACCGTGGACCCGGTACCCCGTCCACCCTGGACCCCCTACCGGGGTCACGCTGGACGAGGTCCACTGTGGACCCCGTCCCCTCGTCGGGCTCGGCGGAGCTTTCCAGCGCCGTCACGCGGTCCAGCACGATCCGGTAGATTACGGTGAACCCGTTCTTGCAGGGCCGCCGCCCGGTCTCGATCAGGATGCCCTCGCGCAGGAAATCGGTGATGGTCCGCTTGACGGTGCTTTCACCCAGTTCGGTGTGGCGCTGGATCGTGCCCTTGGAGCACCAGATGCCCGAGCCATCATCGCTCGCCTTGTCGGCCAGGAACATGATGATCTGCTTGCGCGCGGCGCTGCCGAAGCGGCGGTCGGCGCATTCGTTCGCGACACGCCAGCTCATAGCCGCGCCCCGCGAAGGCCTGAACCGGGCTCAACTTGTACAGGTTTTGTACAGAAATCCTGTCTGCCGCCCCAGATTTCCCCGGGAATCAAACGGGCGTTTCTACAGCCGCTTTCACAAGCCCCTGACAAAACGCCATATTTTACTGGGTTTTTTGGTGACCCCGACAGGACTTGGAACCTGTAACCTATCCCTTAGGAGGGGACTGCTCTATCCAGTTGAGCCACGGGGCCAGTTGCGAGAGCGCATACCCGCTTTTCTTGGCGCTGTCACGCCATCAGATGCAAGAACGCGCAACTCTCGCTTGGCCCGCGCGGCATGTGGCGCTAACATGCGTTAATTTCCATAAAGAAGGACGCCTTGCCTTGCCCCCATACTTGCCCCCCGAAGCACAGCGGCCTTTAACCTTGCGTGATGTGTCCGAATTGAGCGGTGTCAGCGAAATGACTGTCAGCCGCGTGTTGCGCAATCGCGCCGATGTCTCGCCCGCGACGCGCGAAAAGGTGATCGCGGCGGCGAAATCGCTGGGCTACGTGCCGAACAAGATTGCCGGAGCATTGGCGAGCCAACGGGTCAATCTCGTGGGGGTGGTCATTCCCTCGCTGTCAAACATGGTATTTCCCGAAGTTTTGGGGGGTATATCCGCTGCGCTGGAAGATTCCGGCCTGCAACCCGTCTTTGGCGCGACAGATTACAAATCCGACCGCGAAGAGAATGTGATTTACGAGATGCTCTCTTGGCGGCCCAGCGGGATGATCGTTGCGGGGCTGGAACATAGCGAGGCCGCGCAGGCCATGCTGGCCAATTCCGGTATCCCGATTGTGGAAATCATGGATATTGACGGCACGCCGATTGATTCGGCCGTGGGGATTTCGCACAAGCGCGCCGGGCGCGAAATGGCTCAGGCCATTTTGGCGGCAGGCTATCGCAAGATCGGCTTTCTGGGGTCAAAAATGCCCGATGACCACCGCGCCCGCAAACGTCTGGAAGGGTTTTCCGAAGCATTGGGCGCGGCGGGTGTTTCACTGGCAGAAACAGAGCATTACGCTGGCGGCTCTTCCCTGGCCAAGGGGCGCGAGATGACAGAGGCCATCCTCACCCGCCGCCCTGATCTGGATTTCCTCTATTTCTCGAATGACATGATCGGCGCGGGCGGGCTGCTATATTGTCTGGACAAGGGACTGGATGTGCCCGGCCAGATCGGGCTTGCGGGCTTTAACGGGCTGGAATTGCTGGACGGATTCCGCCTGAAACTGGCGACAACCGATGCCTGCCGCCACGAGATCGGCTTGCGCGCCGCAGAGATTGTGGCGGGAAAGAGCGAAGACGGTATCATCGGCGGCAGAACCGTGGAACTGGCCCCACGCCTGAGCCTTGGCGATACGATCCGCAGCCACCGCTAGGCGCGGCATGCTCCAAGCGCGTGGTCTGCACCAGCGGCAAGGGTTCGCCATAGGGGCGGATATTGGGGGGGTGGGGACATTCGCAAAGCCGCGCAGCGCCGGGCCGCGGTGCGGCGATTTAACCTTGAGGCTATCTCACTTTATGGCGGCAATGTCCGAACGAAATTGAAGCTATGCGCAGGTTGCAGCCAAATCGCCGTGCCGGGGGGCGGCCCGGCGATGCGCGGCGGCCTTCGGCCTTGACTCCGCGCTTGGTGCTTTGCTCAGATGTCCCCTCCCCCCTCAAACCTGCCTCTGGGCACCTTGTGCAAGCTGCAGACCACTTGCCCCGTCCGCGCAAGGGCTTTCCCTTGCGCGCGCAGGGCGTTACAACCGCGCCAAGCTTTGGGCGCGCACCGCCCTTACAGACAAATCCACACAGATGGGGCCGGACAGATGGCAATGGACAAGAATTTCGATGCAAAAACCGCCGAGGCGCGGATAGCCGCGCTGTGGGAAGAGGCGGGCGCCTTTCGCGCGGGCGCAAACAAGCGCCGCGACGAGACATTTTGCATCATGATCCCCCCGCCCAATGTGACAGGCAGCCTGCATATGGGCCATGCGTTCAACAACACGCTGCAAGATATCCTGATCCGCTGGAAGCGGATGCAGGGCTTCGACACGCTGTGGCAACCGGGGCAGGATCACGCAGGCATTGCCACGCAGATGGTGGTAGAACGCGGGCTGGCCGCAGAGGGCAAAAAACGCACCGATTTCACGCGCGACGAATTTCTGGCGCGTGTCTGGGAGTGGAAAGCGCAATCCGGCGGTACGATCATCGGGCAGCTCAAGCGCCTGGGCTGCTCGCTGGATTGGGAGCGCAACGCCTTTACCATGTCAGGCGCACCCAATTGCCCGCCCGGCGAAGAGGGCAATTTCCACGATGCTGTCATCAAGGTCTTCGTGGAGATGTACAACAAGGGCCTGATCTATCGCGGCAAGCGGCTGGTCAACTGGGACCCGCATTTCGAGACCGCGATTTCCGATCTGGAAGTCGAGAACATCGAGACCGACGGCCACATGTGGCATTTCAAATACCCGCTGGCGGGTGGGGCCACCTATCGCTATGTCGAGAAGGATGCAGAGGGCGCGGTGATCGTGGATGAAATCCGCGATTACATCTCCATCGCCACCACGCGGCCCGAGACGATGCTGGGCGATGGCGCGGTCGCGGTGCACCCCTCGGATGAACGGTACGCGGCAATTGTCGGGAAATACTGCGAAATTCCCGTTGGCCCAAAAGAGCACCGCCGTCTGATCCCGATTATCACAGATGACTATCCCGACCCCGCTTTCGGATCGGGTGCGGTGAAGATCACGGGCGCGCATGATGCCAATGACTACGGCGTGGCCAAGCGCGCGGGCATTCCCATGTACCGCCTTATGGATACCCGCGCCCAGATGCGCGCCGATGGCGCGGCATATGCCGAGGCCGCTGCGATTGCGGGTGCTGTCGCGCGGGGCGAGCGCAGCTTGTCCGAAGCAGAGGCAGACGCGCTCAACCTTGTCCCCGACCATCTGCGCGGCCTCGATCGCTATGCCGCGCGCAAGGCGGTGGTGGAAGAGATTACCGCCGAAGGGCTGGCTGTGATGACCGGGGCCTCTGACGCCAGCTTGGGGCGCAAGCTGGCGGAAGACGATGATCCCGCAGCGCCTGTCGCCTTGGTCGAGGCAAAGAAGATCATGCAACCCTTCGGCGACCGTTCCAAAGTGGTGATCGAGCCGATGCTGACAGACCAATGGTTTGTCGATGCCGAAAAAGTGGTGGGGCCAGCGCTGGAGGCCGTGCGTTCCGGGCGCGTGAAAATCATGCCGGAAAGCGGGGAAAAGACCTATTATCACTGGCTTGAGAATATCGAGCCATGGTGCATTTCACGCCAGCTGTGGTGGGGGCACCAGATACCAGTTTGGTATGGCATTACCTTACCAAACATGAAGGGTGCTGAAGGTAAAGATGAACTATACGCCCAATATACTGGGGGTCCGGGGCCCAATCAAGATTTGTTCGGTCCAAAAGACACGCGAAGAGTGGTTGCTAACCTCCTTGATGCCCAAACAGCCTTTCGAGAGGTATTGGCGACGCTCGGAACTCGATTTGCGAACGCTGAGGTTGTTGAAGTCAAAGATCAAGCCGCTGCCCGTCAGATGTTAATTTCGTCATGGGAGAACAATGATATACGTGAAGGAAAACTTCTTCGTTATCCTATCTACCGCGACCCAGACGTTCTGGACACTTGGTTTTCCTCTGGCCTCTGGCCCATTGGCACTTTGGGCTGGCCGGAACAGACCGAGGAGCTGCAAAAATACTTCCCGACCTCCACACTGGTCACCGGGCAGGACATCCTGTTTTTCTGGGTTGCGCGGATGATGATGATGCAGCTGGCTGTGGTGGAATGAACGGGGTGTGGGACAACCACGCCACCCAATCAACGCCCCCCCAGCCGCAGGCGACAGTAAACCGCTGGATCATCTCGGAAACTGCACTTGTGCGCGAGGCGGTGGATGCGGCACTGGCAGAGTATCGGTTCAACGATGCGGCAAATGCGCTTTATGCCTTTGTCTGGGGCAAGGTGTGCGATTGGTATGTGGAATTCGCCAAGCCGCTCTTTGACGGGCCGGATGCGCAGGAAACCCGCGCAACGATGGCTTGGGTGCTGGATCAGTGCATGATCCTTCTGCACCCGATGATGCCCTTTATCACAGAAGAGCTTTGGGGCCTGACCGGCACGCGCGAAAAGCTGTGTGCCCATGCCGATTGGCCAAGCCACGGGGCAGAGTTGGTTGACGCAGAGGCCATGCGCGAAATGCGTTGGGTCATTGGGCTGATCGAGACGATCCGCTCGGCGCGCGCGCAATTGCGCGTGCCTGTGGGGCTGAAACTGAACATGGTGCAACTTGAATTGGAAGCCGAGGGCCGCGCAGCGCTGGCGCGCAACATGGCGCTGGTCATGCGGCTGGCGCGGATTGCCGCGCTGGAAGAGGCCGCGAGCCTGCCCAAAGGCTCTATCACTGTGACAGTCGAGGGCGGCACATTCGGCCTGCCGCTGGAAGGGATCATCGATATCGCGGCAGAGCGTGACCGGCTGGAGAAAACCTGCGCCAAGGCCGAAAAGGAATTGGGCGGAATTGACGGGCGGTTGCGCAATGCGAAATTCGTGGCCAGCGCGCCGGAAGAGGTGGTGAGCGAGGCGCGCGAGCGTGCCGCGCAATTGCGCGAGGAAATCGGGCGGTTGCGCGCGGCCATTGCACAACTTGACAGCGCGCGCTGATCACGACCGGAAAAGCGGCCTTGCCCCCCATTGAGGGGGGCTGCGCCCGCGTCGGGCCTGAAGGCCCTTCTGCGCCCGATATCAGGCCGTGCTGCGGCTGGGCTGGAAATCCACGCAGATGGCATCCATTTCGGGCAAGCTGAGCAAGCTTTGGGTGCAGTGGCAATAGCTGCCCCCCGCATCTGTCTGGCAATGGCTGCAATCGGAACAGCTGCCAAACACTGGCGCATTGCGGCTTTGCGCCAGATGGGACACCGCCTGCCCCAAGGCCTGTGCCACCGCCTCGCGCGCCTGTGGTGCGAGACGTTCCAGCGCGCGGCGCAATTCTGCCATCGGGTCATGCTGCAGCATGTCATGGCCGGCCGATGTCACCTCTATCACCGTGCTGCGCCCATCGGTTTCATGCATCTGGCGCGATAAAAGCCCCAGCGCCACAAGGGATTTCACCGTTTGCGAAGCGGTTCCGCGCGTGGTGGCGTGAAATTCGGAAAAAGCCGAAGGGGTGCGCGAAAAGCGGTTGGCGCGGGCGAAATAGCGCAGCGCTGTCCATTGGGCCGCTGTCAGGTTTTGCACCTGTGCCACAGCACTGCCATTGCGCCCCGGCGATTGGCCAAGCCGCGAGAGATACACAATCAGATCGGCCAGATCGCTGCCGGAAGCGGAAATATCGGTGCTCATGGCCGATGAGATAAACCCGGCCCGAAGAGTTGACAAGCCCGCGCCCAAAGTGATAGCGATTCACTACTGTAGCGACTCGAAACAAAATAAGGCGCCGCAATGGAACCCCGCGATCCCCGCACAAGCAGCTTTATCCGAAACGCGATGGCCAGCGAGATGCTGGATGCACAAACCGAGCATGACCTTGCGCTTGCATGGCGTGATACACGCGATGAAGCCGCCCTGCACCGGCTGATTACCGCCTATGCCCGGCTTGCAATTTCGGTAGCAACCCGTTTTCGCCGCTACGGCATGCCGCTGGATGACCTGATTCAGCAAGGCAACCTTGGGCTGATGCGCGCGGCCGAGAAATATGACCCCGAAAACGGTGCACGGTTTTCCACCTATGCGGCATGGTGGATCAGGGCCTCTATGCAGGAATATGTCATGCGCAACTGGTCAGTTGTGCGCACGGCCACAAATGCCTCGCAAAAGAAGCTGTTCTTCCATCTGCGCAAAACATTGGTGAAGCTGCAAGATGGCGAAATACGGTATGAGGCGCTGAGCAAATCCATCGCCCGCGAGTTGGACGTGCCAGAGGAACAGGTGGAAATCATGCTGGGGCGCATGTCGGGCCAAGACCTGTCGCTGAACACCCCGCAAAGCGATGGTGAAGACGGGCGCGATTGGCTGGATACGATAGAGGACAGCACAATCGAAACAGAAACCCGCGTCCTGGAGGATATGGAAACCCAGCGCCGGCGCAAATTGCTGTATTCGGCTGTGCTTGCCTTGCCCGAACGCGAGCGGCGGATCATTTCAGAGCGTCACCTCAATGACAGCCCCCGCACCCTCGCCGAAATTGGCGTCGATCTGGGCATCTCGAAGGAACGTGTGCGCCAGCTGGAAGAACGCGCCATGTCGCGGATCACCAGTTCTGTGCGCGAAGCTGCACAACTGGCCGCAACCGGTTGAACCCGCGCAAACCGCGTGGCATGGCTGCCTTCCGATACCACACCGGGGGCAAAGAATGCGCGCAGCTGCAAGAATTGAAAAAATCGGCGTTGCGCTGTCGCTGCTTCTGGCTTGCGCTGTGTCAGTGTTGCTGTTCATGCCGCTGTCTGGCATGCCCGCCCCGCGCCTGAGCGGACTGGACAAGCTGGTGCATGTCCTGATGTTCTTCCTCATAGCCCTGCCCGGCCTCAGCGCGGCACCCCGCATCTGGCCGTGGTTCGTGCCGCTGGTGATATGCTATGGCGGGGTGACAGAGATGGTGCAGCCCAATTTTGGCCGGGGCCGGGAATGGGGCGATTTTTTCGCCAATGCATTCGGAGTTTTGGCCGCCCTCCCCGCCGGGCGCGAGATTTTCAGGCACTGGCTAAAACCTTGGCACCTCTAGCAAGGCAAATGGGCCAAGGCTGAGCACAGAGCGCCGCAGCAGCAAGGGAAGTGCCACCTCGCCCGTTACGGGATCGGCCTGCCCTGTCAGGAACATTCCGACATATCCCGCAATATCCGGCGCGAGCACCCCCGCCGCCACAAGCGCGCGCAAAAGCGGCTGCCAGTTGCGCGCCACCACTGTCAGATCACCATCCAGATCGCCGCTCTCATTGCGCCGCACTTGCCCCGAAAGCCCAAGCTGGATATCCCCCCAGACAAGCGTTGCGCGCGCAAGGTCTATCTGGCGCAAAACCGGAAGGGGCGCAGTCACGGCCAAGGGCCGTTCAAAGGCCAAAACTGCATCCAGCCCGAACGCAGACAGGATATCGGGCAAATCCGCTTCTGGCCCGAAATTGGCCAAAAGCGCAGGCGCCAGATGCAGGTCACGCCCCTCCAGCGCCAGCCCATAATGCGCGCCCTCTTGCGCTGTCAGCCGCATATCAAGGCCAGCAAGGGTATGCACGGCAAGCGCGGGTGTAAGCCGCATATCGGCAAGGCTTATCCCGGCAGTTGCCAAAGCCAGATCAAGGCCTAGCGCGATATCGCCATCAAAGCGGGCGCTATCCATTTGCAAAGCGACCCTACCAAAGACCACATCATGCGGGGCGGACAAATCCAGCCTTAGCCGGTTGGGCGCAAAACTGGGAATACTGGCCGTTACAAGGGCACTGCGCCATTCCAGATCAGACTCTGCGCTGCGCCATGCCGGATTGTCCAGCACCAGATCAAACCGCGCGGGAAATCCTGTAACGGGTTGCACGCGCCCATCCAGATCGGGCTGGCGGGCAATTTCGGCATTCAGCCAACCGGGCAGCAGCTGCGCCGCGCCAAGCCAGTACCCGCCAGGCAGCACAAGGGCCAAAGCACAGACATATACCAGCGCACGCATTCCAAGGGCCTCTCTTCCGGTTCCCGCCAAATCGCTTTACACTGGGGCGGCACAAAAAGGCTATTGAAATGCAGTTGTCATCGTCGGTCTGGGTTTTCGGGTATGGATCGCTTATCTGGGAGCCGGGTTTTGCCTATTCGCGGCGCGCGCTGGCCCGGCTGGAGGGGTTTCGGCGCAGTTTCTGCATGCGCTCTATCCACCATCGCGGCACAGTTGCGCAACCGGGGTTGGTGCTGGCGCTGGATGAAGGGGCGGCAAGCTGCGAGGGGGTTGCCTTTGAAATCCCCGCCCGCATTGCCGAAGAGAGCCTTGAATATCTGCGCGCGCGCGAATTGATCTCTGCCGCCTATCTGGAACATAGCGCCCCTGTCACCCTGTCCGATGGGGCAGTGGTGCAGGCGATCACCTATGTGATTGACCGCAGCCATGACCAATATTGCGCGGGCCTGTCGCTGGAAGATCAGGCGCAGATCATCTTGCATGCTGTGGGCGGCCGGGGGCCGAACGCGGAATATCTGTTCAACACGGCCGCCCATCTGGCAGAGCTTGGCTTGCGCGACCCAGAGTTGGATTGGCTGGCCGCGCGGGTGCGCGGCCTGATGGGGGCGGGCTAGAGCACTGTTCGGGCGGCCAGCAAACAACCCAAACCGCGCTTGGTTCTGGTGGCGCCACATCGCAACGCCAGACCCCAAGCGTTACGCCCGGATCGTGCCATCCCCGGTGACAAGATATTTGAAGCTGGTCAATTGCTCTGCCCCCACAGGGCCGCGCGCATGCAGTTTGCCTGTGGCAATCCCGATCTCTGCCCCCAACCCGAATTCGCCGCCATCGGCAAACTGGGTAGAGGCATTGTGCATCAGGATCGCAGAATCCAGCCCCGCGAAAAAGCGAGATACCACAGCCCCATCCTCGGCAATCACCGATTCCGTGTGCTGCGAGCCATAGCGCCGGATATGGGCCATTGCGCCCTCCACATCCTCGACCACCGTGGCCGCCATGATCATATCCAGAAACTCGCGCCCGAAATCATCGGGCTGTGCGGCGATCACGCCGGGCAAATGCTGCAAGCCTTCGCCCACGCGCATTTCCACCCCCGCCGCCACCAGATCGGAGATGATCTGCGCGCCCAGACCCTGCGCAATATCGCGGTGGATCAGCAGACATTCCGCCGCCCCACAAATACCCGTGCGCCGGGTTTTGGCATTCAGCACCACAGCGCGCGCCTTCGCCGGATCGGCAGAGGCATCTACATAGATATGGCAAATCCCTTCCAGATGGGCAAATACCGGAACCCGCGCCTCGCGCTGCACCAGCCCCACCAGCCCTTTGCCGCCGCGCGGCACGATAACGTCAATATGTTCCACCATCCGCAGCATGTCAGAGACTGCCGCGCGGTCGGTGGTTTGTACCAGCTGGATCGCATCTTCGGGCAGCCCAGCGGCGCGCAGCCCCGCGACCAAGGCCGCATGAATGGCGCGCGAGGAATGAAAGCTTTCCGACCCGCCCCGCAAGATCACCGCATTGCCTGATTTCAGGCATAGCGCGCCCGCATCGGCCGTTACATTGGGGCGCGATTCATAGATCACGCCGATCACCCCCAAAGGTGTGCGCACGCGCTGGATATGCAGGCCCGTGGGCCTGTCCCATTCGGCCATGACAGCGCCCACAGGATCAGGCTGTGCGGCCACATCGCGCAGCGCCTGGGCAATGCCCTGCAAGCGGGCGTCATCCAGCATCAGACGATCCATCATCGCGCCCGACAGTCCCTTGTCATGCCCTGCCTGCAAATCACGGCGATTGGCGGCGAGGATTTCGGCGCGCGCGGCCAACAGCGCATCGGCGGCCGATTCCAGCGCCTGCGCCTTCGCCTGTGGCGCGGCCGTGGCCAACTGGCTGGCGGCGGCGCGGGCGCGCGCGCCCATCTCCAACATCTCGGCGCTGATCTCTGTCATAATGCCATCTCATCCCGGTGAATAAGGGCCACACGGCCCGGATAGTTCAGTATTTCTGCAATCTCGCGCGATTGGTGGCCCGCAATCGCGGCAGCCTCCGGGCTGGAATAGCCCGCCAGCCCAAGGCCCAATGGCCCGTCCGGCCCTGCGATCATGACAGGATCACCGCGTTGAAACTGCCCCTCAATCCGGGTTACCCCGGCAGGTAACAGGGATTTCCCCTGCGCCAATGCGCGCACCGCGCCTGCATCCACATGCACCACGCCTTTGGGCTTCATCGCGGCAATCCAGCGCTTGCGCGCCGATAGCGGATCACCCTGCGCCACAAACAAGGTGGCGCGCGCGCCCGCGCGCAGCCGCGCCAGCGGGTGCAACTCTGCCCCGGCCGTGATGATCATGGCGCAACCCGCACCCACGGCGGTTTTGGCGGCCATGACCTTGGTTTTCATCCCGCCCTTGGACAGGCTTGACAGCGGCTCTCCGGCCATGGCCTCTATCTCTGGCGTGATCGCCTCAACCTGCGCGAAATGGCGCGCATTTGGATCGCTTTGCGGGTTGGCGGAATAGAGGCCATCCACATCAGACAGCAGCACCAGCAAATCCGCGCCAATCGTCACCGCCACTTGCGCGGCCAAACGGTCATTATCGCCATAGCGGATTTCATCTGTGGCGATTGTGTCATTTTCATTCACAATCGGCACAACGCCCAAGCCCAGCAGCGTGGCCAATGTGGCGCGGCTGTTGAGGTAGCGGCGGCGATCATGCGTATCTTCCAGTGTCAGCAATACTTGCCCTGCCGTTATGCCATGGGGTGCAAGCGCTTCTTCATAGGCGCGCGCAAGCCGGATTTGCCCGACAGAGGCCGCAGCCTGGCTTTGCTCCAATGGCAGCAGGCCCGGTGGCAGGCCAAGCCCGCCCCGCCCCAGCGCGATAGAGCCGGAAGAAACAAGCACAATATCCGCCCCCCCTGCCCGCAACGCCGCCACATCCGCCGCCAAGGCGCGCAGCCATTCGGCGCGCAACTCTCCGCGTTCCACCAGCAGGGCAGAGCCGATCTTGACCACCACGCGCCGCGCGCCCACAAGCGCGCTGGCGGCATTCAGGGTTGCCATGGGCCGTCATCCTCTGCCTTGGGCTTGGCGCGGTCAATCCGCGCCAGAAGCGCGCGCAACACCTCTTGCATCCCCTCGCCCGATACTGCCGAAATCATATAGACAGGCCGCCCGCAAATCTGCTCCAGCGCGGCCTTCTTCTCGGCGCGTTCTTCGTCGTCCAGCGCGTCAATCTTGTTGAGCGCAATGATGCGCGGCTTCATCGCCACATCATGCGAATAGGCGTCCAACTCGTGATCAATGATACGCCAATCTTCGGCCACATCCTCGGATGTGCCATCAACAAGCTGCAATAGCACCGCGCAGCGCTCTACATGGCCAAGGAACTGGTCGCCAAGGCCGCGCCCTTCGCTGGCCCCTTCAATCAGGCCCGGAATATCGGCCATGACAAATTCGCGCCCATCAATACCCACAACCCCCAGATTGGGGTGAAGCGTGGTGAAGGGGTAATCGGCAATCTTGGGCCGCGCATTGGATGTGGCGGCCAGAAATGTGGATTTCCCCGCATTTGGCAGGCCCGCAAGCCCGGCATCGGCAATCAGTTTCAGCCGCAGCCAGATGGTGCGCTCTACCCCTTCCTGCCCCGCATTGGCACGGCGCGGGGCCTGATTGGTGGCAGATTTGAAATGTAAATTCCCAAAGCCGCCATTTCCCCCCTTGGCCAATAGCACGCGCTGGCCGACCTCGGTCAGATCGGCGATGACGGTTTCCAGGCCCAGACATCGCCGCCTTTGCCACCATCGCCGCCATCAGGGCCACCATATTCAATGAACTTCTCGCGCCGGAATGACACGCAGCCAGACCCACCCCCGCCAGAGCGGATATAGACCTTGGCAAGATCGAGAAATTTCATAACGCGCACTCCATTGGCTTCGAGAGAGCCGCTTAGCGTGAAATGCGCGCAGGCGCAACGCGCTCAACGCCCTTTCAGCAACCCTCCCAGCACACCGCGCACCAAGGCTTGCCCTGTGCGAGAGCCAAGTTGGCGGGCCAAGGATTTGGTGAAAGCATCCACAGCGCTATCGCTGCGCCGTGCGGGGGCGCGGGCCGATGCAGGGCGGCTGGTTTTGCGTGTCGGGGCCTCGTAGCGGCGTGCGGAGTTATATTCGCGCTCTGCCGCCTTCTCTGTGGCGATCTCTTGCAAATTGGCCTGCGCTTCTTTGGCTGCGGCCTCTGCGCGGCGCGCGAGCATTTCATGGGCGCTGTCACTATCCACCAAGCGCTCATATTTCCCTGCAACCGGAGAGCGCAGCATCAGCATCTGGCGCGCGCCCTCCTCTATCGGCCCCATCTGCGCCGAGGGCGGGCGAATAAGCGTGCGCTCTGCCATCCCCGGCGCACCGCTTGGTTCCAGAAACGAGGTAACGGCCTCGCCCACCCCCACATCGCGGATCGCATCGCCAATATCAAAGCGCGGATTGGGGCGGTATGTTTGGGCAGCGCGGCGCAGCGCCTGCTGATCACGCGCGGTAAAGGCGCGCAATGCATGCTGTATGCGGTGGCCCAACTGGCCCAGAACGGTATCGGGCACATCATCGGGGTTTTGCGTCACGAAATACACCCCCACCCCCTTGGAGCGGATCAACCGCGCCACACGTTCAATCTTTTCCACCAAGGCGCGCGGCGCGCCGTTGAACAGCAAATGCGCTTCATCAAAGAAAAACACCAGAATCGGCTTATCCGGGTTCCCGACTTCCGGCAGCTCTTCAAAAAGCTGAGAGAGGAGCCACAACAGGAATGTCGCATAAAGCTGCGGGCTGCCCATCAGCCGTTCGGCATGCAGGATAGAGACATAGCCCCGCCCATCTGGCGCCACGCGCAGGAAATCCGACAATTCCAGCGCGGGTTCGCTGAAAAACTGCGCGGCCCCCTGATTTTCCAACACCAAAAGCTTGCGCTGGATCGCGCCAATGCTCTGGGTTGTCACATTGCCATATTGCAGCGAGATTTCGCGCTGGTTCTCGCCCAGAAAATTCAAAAGCGCGCGCAGGTCTTTCAGATCAAGGATCGGCAGCCCCTTTGCATCGGCAATGCGAAAGGCCACATTGATCACGCCTTCCTGTGCCGCTGTCAGATCCAGCATCCGCGAGAGCAGAAGCGGCCCCACCTCGGCAATGGTCGCGCGCACGGGGTGGCCGTGTTCGCCAAAGAAATCCCAGAAGATCACAGGGCTTTCGCGGTAGGCATAGCCCTCCAGCCCGATGGCTGCGGCGCGCCGCTCCAACCCGCCGCGCGGCGTGCCGGGAACCGCCATGCCACTGACATCGCCTTTGATATCGGTCAGAAACACCGGAACCCCGGCATTGGAAAATTCTTCGGCCAGAATCTGGAGTGTGATGGTCTTGCCCGTGCCCGTTGCACCGGCGATCAGCCCGTGGCGATTGCCAAAACCCAAGCGCAAGAGCTGAGGCTCTTGCTGGCTCTCGCCGCCGCCGCCCACGAAAATGGCATCTGCTGTTTCTGACATGGCAAAACCCTCTCGCACGGCTACTGGGAAAAGTTGCAAACCATCTGCGCGCCGGACGCAAGCAAAAAGATTTCTTAACCATCCTCCCGTATAGAAGGAGTCTGCAAGACTTGCTGACATCAGTTTTGCATTTTCCTCCCTGTCAACTGGCTGCGCCTGCGGGCGCAGCTTTTTTATGGCCAGACACCGGCCACCGGCGCGGGCACAAGACCTGTGTCAAAAGGGGTCAAGAACGCGCATTCTGAGGGAAAATTCCTGTCACGAGATAAGTGTTGACGGATAGAATGAATCATCTTACGGTCTGCTCAATTCGTCGGCCGGTCCGACAGGGAGCGAAAAAAAGAAGAACGGAATAAGGGCCTTCGGGCCCTTATTTTATGTCAGGGGCAAGTTGCAGGTCTGCCGCGGCCAGGCGTGGAATGCGCCCGCCCCATAGCCCATGGCGCCCCGAATGAGGGCGGGGCTGCGCAAAAGTTCACATGCACGACAACCGCGCTTTTACACCTGACACAGCCCAGAGCGCATGGTATCAGGCACCAAATCCAGACAGTGATGTGAGGGAATGAACATGATAGATACCGCTTCGGGCCTGTTGAAAACCACAGCGCTTGCCGCCGCTTTGGCCGTTTTTGGGATGGGGCTTGCTGCGCAGACAGAGCAGGCAGCCGACTCTCCCTTGACCACACTTTCGACAGGTGAGGTTGTGAACGGGGATGGCGAAGGCGAAAGCTATGTTGGCAACACCCATGGCGATTGGGAAATGATCTGCGTGCGGCTGGCAGATCAGGAAGATCCCTGCCAGATGTATCAGCTTCTGCGCGATTCCGAAGGCAACGCGACGGCAGAAATCACAATGTTCCCTTTGCCGCCCGGACAGGAAGCGGCCGCTGGTGCAACCATCCTGACACCGCTTGAAACACTCCTCACGGCGCAATTGGTCATGCAGGTGGATCAAGGCGCGGCAAAGCGCTATCCGTTCACATTCTGCACCGCGATTGGGTGCATCGCACGCGTTGGCTTTACAGCCGAAGAAGTGGATAGCTTCCGCCGTGGTGCGGGTGCGGTGTGGCAGCTTGTGCCCGTTGCGGCCCCCGATCAGGTTGTGGAATTGACCATGTCGCTTGCCGGATTTACCGCAGCCTTTGCTGAATTGAACGAGCAACTGGGCGAATAAGCCAAGCCCAAGAAAGACGCGCAAAAAACCCGGCCAGATGGCCGGGTTTTTTACATCTCGCGCCCCACTCCAAACCCCGGATCACGCGCCCGCGCCAGCCTGAGTGCCGCCTGTCGGGCGAAAGCCTGCGTCAACGCGCGCCGCCGCGCGCCCGCAAGGGGGATTTCCGGGGCCATGCGCACCAGATCTGCACCAAAATCATCGCCCAGCATCACGCCCGTATCCGCCGGCAGCAGTGACACAGGGAAATCAGGCGAAACCGCCCAGAAAAACCGGTCACACCACGCAAGATAGCTTTGCCACTTGCGGTCAGAGGTGAAATCGGCCCGGCTGGATTTGCACTCGATAATCCAGACCTCGCCTTTTGGGCCAAGGGCCATGACATCCACGCGCGCCCCGCGCTCTGGCGCAAATTCTGTCAGCGGGGCAAAGCCCGCATCGGCAAGATAGCGGCACACACCCCGTGCCAGCCGCATGCCCGGCGCAGTGTCTTTTTGCGGAAGTTCAGCCATGCCAACATTGTGAACATTTCATGAACATCAGTCAAGCTGAACTTGCAGCAACACACCCCTTGCACAGCCGGGTTGCGCGCCTTATCTGAGGGGGAGGCAGGTTCTGCTCTTCGCGTGCGTGGCCCTTTTCCAGTGGCCGATAAGCATCTCCGAGGGAGCTGGCTCTGGCAGGGTCCTGGCTCTGCTATCTGGTGCCCACCTGATTAACTCAGGCTCTCGGGAAATTCACGCCGCCACGGTCGCTGCGGGCCTGCCGCCCATATCTTCCAGACCTCTGGCCACCCGCCCCATGGGTTTCGCCTTGGTGCGAAATCCGTATCGGGGCAAGATCACTCATGCGGATTGGCATACCGCGATCATCATCATCGTCATCGTCATCCTCATAGCCCATACGCATGATGCGGATGGCAAATTGCACCCCGGCAAAGACAAGGCCATTGAAGAAGAAGATCAAAAACAGGCCCAGCAAGCCATCGCTAGACCCGAAGACAAGCCGTTGCAGATTGCCAATGTCAAAATAGATCAGGATGGCCGTGAATATCGCCGACAGCCCGAAGCCGATAAAAATCTGCTGGATATAGAGTTTCACGAGCTTTGGCATCGCGGGCCTCCTTTTGGCGTTATTGTATAGATATAGGCTGGCAAAGCTTAAACAAGGGTAAGTTGGCATATCAGGCCAGCGATTGCGAAAAATAGCCGATTGTCCGGGCCACTGCCCAAACTTGCTGCATGCTCTGTTCTGCCCGAAATGGTCGGGGCGATAGGATTCGAACCTACGACCTACGGTACCCAAAACCGTCGCGCTACCAAGCTGCGCCACGCCCCGACTAAGCGCTCTTTACCGAGGTTGGCAGAGCGTGAAAAGGTCAAAAACCAATCCGGGCGAAAAGAATTTGCCTAATCGCAGGGCCAGGCCGCTTGATCGGGGTCAAGACGGGGATGGCGCATTTCGCTGCCAGCCGCAATTCCAAGGCGCTCGGCCAGGCCACCGTTGATTTCCAGCACCATCAAAACATTCGGCCCGCCGGGGATCGGGGTTCTGTCATGGGGGATCGCATTGGAATGCACGCGCGTTACCGTGCCTGTTGGATCGACGAATATCATATCCAGCGGGATCAGGGTGTTCATCATCCAAAAGGCTGGCTCTGTCGGTGCGTCATAGATGAACAACATCCCCGCCGAACGCGCCAATTGTTCGCGATTCATCAGGCCAAGGGCGCGCAATGGTTCTGTATCCGCAATCTCCACGGTGAAGCGCGCCTGGCCCCAGGGGCCGCGCAAATCCACCTGATCGAGCGCACATGCGGCCTGCACGCTTGCCCCCCACAGGCCCAGCAGCAGCGCCGCGCACAGGCCACGCACCCCCACCATCATTGGCCTGTCGCGGTTGCGCTGCGCTCTGGCAACCCCGCCTCCCAAGGCTCTATCGAAATGGCCATGCGCCCGCGCTCTCCGGCAACAGCCCGCAGGGCAATGGCCTCGCCCGGTTGCAAATCCGCCATGCCAGAACGGCGCAGCGTTTCCATATGCACAAAGACATCATCCGTTTTGCCAAAAACATTGGCAAAGCCAAACCCCTTTACCTTGTCAAACCATTTCACGCGCGCGGGTTCCAGAGGGATGGATTTGTCTATGGGGGCAAGATCGCCATCGCCTTCCACCAGCGCATCGCCCTCGGCCTCTGGGGGCAGCACTTCAAGCACCTCATGCGCTTGCAGCCCGCGCGCCGTATTTTGAACCGTGATCCGTATGCGCGCCCGGTCGCAGACAGAACTCAGCCCGAAATTGCGCAAGGCATTTGCATGCAGCAAGATATCTGTCTCGGCCTCGTCAGACAAAATGAACCCGAAGCCTTTGGCGGGGTCGAACCATTTGACAACACCCACGATCACGTCGGAAGAGTGTTCATCTATCGCCATTGTCTTATACTCGCTTAATTTTGGTGGCCATCAGATCACAGGCACACAGTCGTCATATTACACACAGTGTTTTTACACACAAACCCGCGCCCCGCCCCGTTACGGGGAAAGGCGCAGCACGTCCCAAGCCATGTTTTCTTGTGGCCTGCGCCAGCGAAAGCGGTCATGCAGCCTGAAGGTGCCATCTGCCCAGAATTCTATCTCTACCGGCGTGATATTGAAGCCGCCCCAAAAGGGCGGGCGCGGCGGGTTGGTTCCATGCTGCACAGTCTGGCGCGCGACTTCGGCCATCAATTCTGCCCGCGAGCCAAGTGGCTGCGACTGGCGCGACGCCCACGCACCCAGCCTGCTTTTCAACGACCGAGAGGCGAAATAGGCATCCGCCACCGGCCCATCCACCATGGACACATGCCCCCGCACCCGGATCTGGCGGCGCAGGGATTTCCAATGCAGCACAAACGCCGCTTTGCCTGCAAAATCCAACTCCATGCCTTTGGCACTGGTAAAATTGGTGTAAAAGGTGAAACCGGTATCGGTGACATCCTTCAACAGCACCATGCGCACATTTGGCATGCCTGTAGAATCCACCGTGGACAGGGCGATTGCATTGGGGTCATTCGGCTCTGTCAGCTCTGCCTCTGCAAGCCAGCGCCTGACAATCGCAAACGGATCATCCCCCGCAAATATTCCGTCTCTCTCGCTCAAAGCTCCTCCAACTGCCAAGGCCCCTGCACCGGCCCAGCTTACCCAACTGATCGCGACAAGACCACTGGCCATCTCACAAGGAACGCCGGCGAAGCTCCGTCACGAAATTCCGTGCGGCGAAATCTTCATACTTGTTAACAAATTCATTTTGTGACGCAAGCCCGATCCTCACACTGTGCCGCCGGTTTTACCCTCGGCCTTTGTTTCTGCAGGCCCGCGCCGCAGGCCGCGACAGACGCACAGATGCTTGCGGCGCACACGCCCTTGGCATAGAACAACATAACGCCAATTCTGGGGCCACAGCTAAGGAAAGACATACATATGAACGGATTGATGAGCGGCAAGCGCGGGTTGATCATGGGGCTGGCGAATGACAAATCCATCGCCTGGGGGATTGCCAAGGCATTGGCGGATCACGGCGCGGAGCTGGCCTTTTCCTATCAGGGCGAAGCGCTGAAAAAGCGCGTCCTGCCTTTGGCCGAACAGTTGGGCACGCCGCATCTGTTTGAATGCGATGTTGCGGATATGGGTTCTGTGGATGCCCTGTTTGCCGGGCTGAAAGATTTATGGGGCAAGATTGATTTTGTGGTTCATGCCATCGGGTTCTCCGACAAAAACGAATTGCGCGGGCGCTATGTCGACACCAGCCGCGGAAACTTTGCCATGTCGATGGACATCTCTGTTTATTCCTTCACCGCCGTGTGCAAACGCGCGGCAGAGATCATGCCGGATGGCGGCAGTTTGCTGACCATGACATATTATGGCGCCGAACAGGTTATGCCGCATTATAACGTCATGGGCGTGGCCAAGGCGGCGCTGGAAGCTTCTGTCAAGTATATTGCCGAAGATCTGGGCAAGAATGGTATCCGCTGCAACGCCATCAGCGCCGGGCCGATCAAGACACTCGCCGCATCCGGCATTGGCGATTTCCGCTATATCATGAAATGGAACGAACTGAATTCCCCCCTGCGCCGCAATGTGACGCAGGAAGAAGTGGGCAAGGCCGCGCTTTATCTGCTCTCCGATCTGGGGTCTGGCACGACAGGCGAGAACCTGCATGTGGATGCAGGCTATCATGTGGTGGGCATGAAAGCCGTAGATGCCCCTGATATTGACGTTGTGACCGGCAAGAAGGACGCCTGAGATGACCGACCGTTTGCCCCATGAAAAAGGCTTTCATATCAGCTGGGATCAAATTCACCGCGACAGCCGCGCGCTGGCATGGCGGCTGGACAAACAAGGCCCCGATGGCGGGCAATGGCGCGCAGTGGTGGCAATCACGCGCGGCGGGCTGGCCCCGGCCATGATCATCGCGCGCGAGTTGGATATTCGCGTGGTCGATACGATCAGCGTGAAATCCTATGACTGGCAGGAACAGACCGAGGCCAAAATCCTCAAGGCCCCGCAAGCCGAGATCATGGGCGCAGATGGCAAGGGCGTTCTTATCATCGATGATCTGGTCGATACCGGCAAAACGCTGGAACTGGTGCGCAAACTCTACCCCAAAGCCCATTTTGCCACAGTCTATGCAAAGCCCATGGGCCGCGAGATGGTGGACAGCTTCATTACTGAGGTCAGCCAGGATACATGGATTTTCTTTCCATGGGATATGGCGCTTCAATATGTCGAACCCTATCGCGGGCGCTGATCTGTTATCGGCCTAACCGCGCGGCTACAATCGCGCGGGCTTTTGCTATCGCCTCGGCAATATCAAGATCACTTGTATCCAGGATCACCGCATCGGCGGCGGGCCGCAAAGGCGCATCGGCGCGGCCCATATCGCGCGCATCGCGCGCGCGCACTTGCTCCAGAACCTCTGCAAATGTGCCCTCGCCCAGTTCTTTCCAGCGCCGCTCTGCGCGGCATTCGGGGCTGGCGGTGACAAAAATCTTCACCTCGGCCTGAGGGCAGATAACGGTTCCTATGTCGCGCCCATCCAATACCGCCCCCCCCGCGCGGCGTGCAAAGTCGCGCTGAAAGGCCACGAGTGCGGCGCGCACCTCCGGCAGGGCCGCCACGCGGCTTGCAGCCTCGCCCGCCGCCATGCCGCGCAGATCGGGGCGCGCCATATCCTCTGGCAACAGTGTTTGTGCCGCCGCGACCGGATCACCGCCTTTCATGCCCACGGCACGGTATAAAAGCCCTGTATCCAGATGCGCAAACCCAAAGGCCTGCGCCAAGGCGCGGCTTATTGTGCCCTTTCCTGCGGCGGCCGGGCCATCAATGGCTATGGTAAATGGCATCTGCCTTCCCCTCGCGCTTTCGCGCTGCTGCTCTGGTAACCAAATTTCCAGAATTCCGTGCTACGCCATAAAGTAAGCGCGCGCCGCGTGTAAAGCCCGTGCCCAAGACATTCTGATACCCTTTTTTCTGGATAGTCATTCATGCCGCTTGCCCTTCGCGCCCTGCTTGCGCTTTTTAGTGCTTCTGTGCTGATCACCCAACCAGCACGCGCGCAAGGCTCACTGCTTACATTCTCGCTTGGCATGGGTGCAGGTGTTGCCCCTCTTTATCCGGGGGCCGGGGAAAGCAGCTTGCGCCCAAGGGGCCAATTTGGCGTCACCGGCCTGCAATTTGGCGCCATCCGCCATGGCGCAGGTGATAAGCCCATGCCCGGCCCAGCCCGCCTTGCCCCCGGAACCGGGTTTCGGGGCGCGTTTGACATGATCGAACCGCGCGCAGGCACAGGCACACTGGCGGGAATGCAAGCTATTGGCCGCGCCGTTGAAGTGGGGGTTGGGCTGCACCACACGGCACGCATATGGCAAATCTATGCCGATATCCGCTACGGCGCGATTGGCCATCACGGGATACGGGGCGAATTGGGCGCAAATCTGATCTGGCGCAGCGCAAGCGGGCAAATCTTGCATGGCGGCCCGCGCGCAGATTTCGGCACTGCGCGATTTGCACGCAGCTATTTTGGTGTCACCGATCACGAGGTGCTAAATGGCGCGGCTTTCCCCGCCTTTCGGCCCGGTGGCGGGGTGCATTCGGTGGGGTTCGAAATTGGGGCCTATCAACCGCTCTCTCCAGATTGGGGGATAACCGGCAGCCTGCGCTTTGACAGGCTGCGCGGGGATGCGGCGGCCTCGCCCATTGTGCAACACGGACGCCGCGGACAATTGGCCAGCGAGATCGGGCTTACGCGGCATTTCAACCTGCGTTTCTAACTCTGCCGGAATTGTCAAAGCTTTTAAGCACCGCGGGGCAGTTGCGGGCATGGTCAAGCACGCTTTTGCGCGCTAGGTTTACCCAAGCATCGTTTCAGGGGGCAATATGACCAACACCGCGCGCGCAATTCTGGAAGCGTTTGATCTGGACGCCATCGCCACGCATTCGGGCCACGTGGTTGTTTTCGCAAACCCGGAAGCAGCCCCCCCGCGCGCCACCAAGCGCGCCGACAAGTTGACAAAGGGGGCCGTGGCACGGGCGGTGGCGTCAGATGCCTTCGCAAAGCTGAAACCCGGCGAAGGTCTGGCCCTGTCATGGCCAACTGGCCTGCAAACCGAGGCGCTGCATCTGATCCGCATGCCTGCAAAGCCCGATACCAAAACCCTGCGCGCGGCGGGCGTTACCATCGGCAAGGCACATGGCCCCCAGCCCTGTCTTGTCTGTGCCGATGCGCTGCCGATTGGCGCTTTGGCGCAAGCCGCATTGTTGCGCGCCTATCAATATGAGGCGCAGAAATCAGACCCAAAACCACCCTTTGGCCCCATCCATTTCATGGCCCGCAGCCCCGTCAGCCAGCGCGATGCTCTGGCACAGGCCGAAGCGCTGGCCCGCGCCACCCATCTGACACGCGATCTGGTGAATGCGCCTGCAAATATCTTGACCACCACCAGTTTTGCCGCCCAGATAGAAACCATGCAAGCCCTTGGCCTGACGGTAGAAATCCTGGACGAGGCCGCAATGGAAGCGCTGGGAATGCGCGCGCTTCTGGCCGTGGGCCAGGGGTCTGAAAGCCCCTCGAAACTGGCGATCCTGCAATGGCACGGGGCCGAAGGGCCGCCGCTGGCGATTGTGGGCAAAGGCGTGATGTTTGATACCGGGGGTATCTCTCTCAAACCCGCATTGGGCATGGAAGAGATGACCATGGACATGGGCGGCGCGGCGGTGACAGTGGGCCTGATGCAGGCGCTGGCAGAACGGCGCGCGCGCGCGCATGTTGTGGGCCTTGTGGGGCTGGTGGAAAATATGCCCGATGGCCGTGCGCAACGCCCCGGAGATGTGGTGCAATCCATGAAGGGCGATATGATCGAGGTGATCAATACCGATGCCGAAGGCCGCTTGGTGCTGGCAGATGTGCTGTGGTATGCGCAAACCCGCTTCGCCCCCAGTGCGGTGATCAACCTTGCCACGCTGACAGGGGCCATCATCATCGCCCTTGGCCATGAGAAGGCCGGGGTTTTCGCCAATGATGATGCGCTTGCCGCCGCCTTCTTGCAGGCCGCTGCCGATACGGGCGAAGGCGCATGGCGCATGCCGCTGGACGCTTGCTACGAGCCTTTGATAAAATCCCGTATCGCCGATGTGAAAAATACCGGCGGCAGGCCAGCCGGATCGATCACCGCCGCGCAATTCCTGCAACGCTTTGTCAAACCCGGCATGCCATGGATGCATCTGGATATCGCGGGCGTGGCCCTGACAAAAACCGACAGCCCCTATGCGCCCAAAGGCGCGACAGGCTGGGGGGGTTCTGGCGCTCGATGCCCTGATCCGGGCGAAATTTGAAAGCAGGTAGGCCCGATGGGCAAGGCCATGTTTTACCATCTGACACGCGACCCGCTGGAAGTGACAGCGCGCAACCTGCTGGCCCGCGCCTATGGGCAGCAGTTGCGCGTCGCGGTGCGCGGGCGGGTTGCCGCGCGGATGGAATGGCTGGATCAGGTGCTGTGGCTGGGAGAGAAAGGGGATTTCCTGCCTCATGGCCTGTCAGACAGCCCCCATGCCGCCGAACAGCCCATCTTGCTGACAACTGCCCCCCATAGCCCCAATGCCCCCGCCATCCTGATGCTGATCGACAGTGCAGAGGTGCGGCCAGAAGAGCTGGGCGCGCTGGAACGGCTTTGGGTTCTGTTCGATGGCAATGACCCAGAGGCGCTTGCCCATGCGCGCGGGCAATGGAAGGCCATCGCGGCCACGGATATGGTCGCGGAATACTGGTCACAAGACGCCGGGCGCTGGGAAATGAAGGCGCAAAGCGGCCAGCGGTGATCTTTGCCACCCGCCACAAGATGCAGCCTCACGCCTTTGGGCAAAGAACGCCGCATGTCTCTTTCGCGCACATGCTCTGTGGGATTGTGCGTAATGGCGGCAAGCATGTGTGCAGGGCTATATGCCCCGCATCATCAACACGGAGAAAATCTTATGACAATGCATCTACACTTCTTGCCGCTCGCATTTTGCTGGGGCTTTTGTTCGTCATGGCCGGTTTCGGGAAATTGGGCAATGTCGAGGGTTTTGGCGCCTATATGGCTTCTGGCGGGGTTCCGGCAGTGCTGGCATGGCCGGTTGTGCTGTTTGAAATTCTGGGCGGGCTTGCGCTGATCGTGGGCTTTCAAACCCGAATCGCGGCGCTGGCATTGGGCGCGTTCTGTGTGGCTTCCGGCTTTCTCTATCACTTTGATCTGGCCGATCAGATGCAGACAACACAGCTTCTGAAAAACCTGGCACTTGCCGGCGGCTATCTGGCGGTTTGGGTGGCAGGTGCTGGCGCGTGGTCGCTTGATGCCAAACTGGGCCAAGGCCAGACCGCGCGCGCCTGATTGCGCAGCGAAATGCAAAAAAGGGCGGGGTTTCCCGCCCTTTTGGGTATCTGATCCGGGCTTAGTCCGGGGTGGACAAGCCGCGCGCATGGCGCACCAGATCAAGGATTTTCTTGGCGGCATCGGGAATATTCGTACCCGGCCCGAAAATCGCCTTCACCCCGGCATTATAGAGGAAATCATAATCCTGCTGCGGGATAACCCCCCCACAGATAACAAGAATATCCTCTGCGCCCTGCTCTTTCAAAGCCTGCACCAGCTTCGGCGCAAGGGTTTTATGCCCTGCCGCCTGACTGGAAATCCCGATGATATGCACATCATTGTCTATCGCGTCCTGCGCGGCCTCGGCGGGGGTTTGGAACAAAGGCCCCACATCCACATCAAAGCCGATATCGGCGAATGCCGTGGCAATCACTTTTGCGCCGCGATCATGCCCATCCTGGCCCATTTTCACCACCAGCATGCGCGGGCGGCGGCCCTCGGCCTCGGCAAAAGCCTCGACATCGCGCTGGATGGCGGCAAAGCCATCATCGCCCGCATAGGCGGCCCCATAAACCCCCGCCAATGTCTTGACCTCGGCGCGGTGGCGGCCAAAGATTTTTTCCATAGCCATGCTGATCTCTCCGACAGAGGCCCGCGCGCGGGCGGCAACAACCGCAGCTTCCAGAAGGTTGCCCCCTTCCGCCGCACGGCGCGTGATTTCGGCCAAAGCCGCATCGCAGGCGGCCTGATCGCGACTGCCACGCATATGCGCAAGCCGGGCGATCTGGCCATCGCGCACCTTTACATTGTCGATATCCAGAATATCGATCGGGTCTTCCTTGTCCTTGCGGTATTTGTTGACACCAACAATCACCTCTTCGCCCCGGTCGATCATGGCCTGACGGCGCGCGGCGGTTTCCTCAATCTTCAGCTTGGGCATGCCAGAGGCCACGGCCTTGGTCATGCCGCCCACATCCTCCACCTCTTGCATCAGCGCCCAGGCGGCTTCGGCCAGATCATGGGTCAGTTTTTCAATGTAGTAACTGCCCGTCAGCTGCGTGTTGCGGGCAATCCGTGCGCTGAAATCCGTGGGCAGGGCAATCGCCTCGTCCAGCGCATTGGTGTGCAGCGACTGCGTGCCGCCCAGAACCGCGCTCATCGCCTCATATGCGGTGCGGATCACGTTGTTATAGGGGTCTTGCTCCTGAAGGCTCACACCAGAGGTCTGACAATGGGTGCGCAGCATGGAAGATTTCGGATCTTTGGGATCAAACTCTTCCATCACCCGCGACCACAGCAACCGCGCGGCCCGCAGCTTGGCAATTTCCATAAAGAAATTCATGCCGATGGCGAAGAAAAATGACAACCGCCCCGCGAAAGCATCCACATCCATGCCGCGCGCAATCGCAGCGCGCACATATTCGCGCCCATCTGCCAAGGTGAAAGCCAGTTCCTGCACCAGATTGGCGCCCGCTTCCTGCATGTGATAGCCGGAAATTGAGATGGAGTTGAATTTCGGCATCTCGGCGCTGGTATATTCGATGATATCGGCAATGATGCGCATGGAGGGTTCGGGCGGATACACATAGGTATTGCGCACCATGAATTCCTTGAGGATGTCATTCTGGATCGTGCCCGATAACAGCTTGCGATCCACACCCTGCTCTTCGCCCGTGACAATGAAATTCGCCAGAATCGGGATCACAGCCCCGTTCATTGTCATGGAAACGCTGACTTTTTCCAGCGGAATGCCGTCAAAGAGGATTTTCATATCCTCGACCGAATCTATCGCCACACCGGCCTTGCCCACATCGCCTTCCACGCGCGGATGATCGCTGTCATAGCCCCGATGGGTGGCCAGATCGAAGGCCACGGAAACGCCCTGCTGGCCAGCGGCCAAGGCCTTGCGGTAAAAGGCGTTGCTTTCCTCTGCCGTGGAAAAGCCCGCATATTGGCGGATTGTCCAGGGCCGGCCCGTATACATCGTGGCGCGCACGCCGCGGGTATAGGGGGCCTCTCCCGGCACATTGCCCAGATGAGGCAGGCCCGCGATATCATCCTCGGTATAAAGCGGCTGAACGGGAACCCCTTCCAGCGTCTGCCATGTCAGGCTTTCTACAGGTCGGCTTCTCAGTTCTTTCGCGGCAAGTGCAGACCAGCGCTGTTTCGGATCGCTCATGGCACGTCCTTTCTGTCTTGAGGCGCAAGCAAATTTGCGCGCCCTATGGTGTTTTCTTCAGATTTGCCCCTATATGCACAACCAGCAGGAGGCCTTATGAAACCGTTCTTCACGCTTGTTTTCGCAACTCTTTTCCCAATGGCGCTGATGGCCACAGATGCGCCCGCGCCAGATAGCACCTTGTCCGCAACGGCCACAGAACCAGAGGCCGCGCAGCCCGAAGAGCTGTTGTTTCTGGATGCACGCGAGATTGATGTGCGCGAATTCATCTGGAACCATCGCATCGTCGTTGTGATGGCCGACACACCGGATGACCCGCAATTTGGCCGCCAGATAGACGCATTGCGCGACCGGGCCGATGAATTTCTGGCCCGCGATGTGGTGGTGATCTTTGATGCCCATCCCGCAGATGAAAGCCCCTTGCGCCAGGTGCTGCGCCCGCGCGGCTTTGTGACAGCAATCATCGACAAGGATGGCGAGGTCAAGGCCCGCCGCCCCGCCGTGCGCACCGGGCGCGAGCTGATGGCGGTGATAGACCGCTTCCCCACGCGCCGCCAAGAGATGCTGGAGCGCCTGCCCTCTGGTCGCTGAGCACAGAGACCAAACTGCGCCGCAGCCTTGCAGGTAACAGTAAGGCGCGGCGCAATGCTCATTTGTAATAGCCGATCTTCTCGGCCCAGGTGGACATCAGCCACCAGCCCGGCCCGAATACTGCCACCAGCCAAAAGACAAGCGCCGTGCCCGGATCAAGCAGGCCCAGCCACGCCACCCCTGTCAGGATGGCCCCGGCGCCGTAAACCAGCGCCCCGCCCACCGCCACAAATTCCATCCCCAGCCGGATGCGACTGAGCAGCGGGAACAGCCCGTGAAACAGCGCCATCCCCCCCAATGGCGGCAGCAGCGCCAGCACCAGATAACCCTCGCGAATACCCTCTGTCAGTTGTGACAAGATTACCCAAGCCAGCACCAGCGCTGCGAAGAAACACAGAAAATAGGTGAGGAACAGGCGCAGGGGCGTACGCTTCATCATTCGAACTCCATGATCACTTCATCCACCGCCAACGAGGCGCCGGGGGCGGCATTGATCTTGGCAACACGTCCCTTGCGTTCCGCGCGCAGGATGTTTTCCATTTTCATGGCTTCAATTGTTGCAAGCGCCTGGCCTTCATAAACTTCCTGCCCCTCTTCCACCGCAATGGAAACCACCATCCCCGGCATCGGACACAGCAGCAGCTTGGATGTATCTGGCGGCAGTTTTTCAGGCATCAACTCGGCCAGTTCGGCCTGACGCGGCGAGAAAACATGCACTTTCAGATCCGCGCCGCGCAAGCGCAGCCGGAATCCGCCCGGCAGCTTGGCCACTTTCATTACCAAAGGCACGCCATCCACCATCAGCCGCGCAAGCGGCTGGCCAGGCAGCCAGTCCGAGGTGATGCGGTAGCTATGCCCTGCCAGCGTGACAGTGGCCCCTTCGCGGTCAGCAGCGATGCTGGCGCTCAGGCTATGGCCATCAATCTTGACCACCCAGTCCGTGCCCACCACGCGCTCGTGATTGTCCATGCGGCCAGAAACACGCGCGCGGCGAATTTCGGCCACGCGGTTCATGGCGCAGGCACAGGCCGCCACGCGGTGCAATAGCGCGCCGTCCAATGTGGCGCCGTCAAAGCCCTCCGGGTATTCTTCGGCAATGAACGCGGTTGTTATCTCGCCCGAGACAAAGCGCGGGTGATCCATCACAGCCGACAAAAACGGCAGGTTGTGGCCAATGCCTTCCACCTCGAATTCATCGAGGGCAAGGCGCATTTCCTCAATCGCCTCGCCCCGTGTGGGCGCCCATGTGCATAGTTTCGCAATCATCGGGTCATAATACATAGAGATTTCGCCGCCCTCATAGACGCCGGTATCATTGCGCACCGCGCGCGCGGGTTCTGCCACTTCGGCAGGCGGGCGGTAGCGTGTCAGACGGCCAATCGAGGGCAGGAAGTTACGATAAGGGTCTTCGGCATAAAGCCGCGATTCCATCGCCCAACCGTTGATCTTGAGATCCTCTTGCGCGAAAGGCAGCGCCTCGCCGGCGGCAACGCGGATCATCTGTTCCACCAGATCAACCCCGGTGATCAATTCGGTGACAGGGTGTTCCACCTGCAAGCGGGTGTTCATTTCCAGAAAGTAGAAATTCTTGTTGCCATCGACAATGAATTCCACTGTCCCGGCAGAGGTATAGCCCACCGCCTGCGCCAAGGCGCAAGCCTGCTCTCCCATCGCCTTACGCGTGGCGGCATCCAGAAACGGCGACGGCGCTTCCTCAATCACTTTCTGATTGCGGCGTTGAATCGAGCATTCCCGCTCGTTCAGATAAACGCAATTTCCATGGCTATCGGCCAGCACCTGAATTTCAATATGGCGCGGCTGGGTGACGAATTTCTCTATGAATATCCGATCATCTCCAAAGCTGTTCGCGGCCTCGTTCTTGGAAGATTGGAACCCCTCGCGCGCTTCCTCATCATTCCAGGCAATCCGCATACCCTTGCCACCGCCGCCCGCGCTGGCCTTGATCATCACAGGATAGCCAATCTGGTTGGAGATTGTCACAGCCTCTTCGGCATCGGCAATCAGGCCCATATAGCCGGGAACTGTGCTGACACCCGCTTCCGCCGCCAGCTTTTTAGAGGTGATCTTGTCGCCCATCGCTTCAATCGCGCCGGCAGGCGGGCCGATGAAGGCCACATTCGCTTTGGCCAGCGCTTCGGCGAATTTCATGTTTTCAGACAAGAACCCATAGCCCGGATGTACCGCTTCCGCCCCTGTCTGGCGAATGGCCTCCATGATCTTGTCAATCACGATATAGGATTGGTTCGCAGGTGCAGGGCCGATATGCACGGCCTCATCGGCCATGCGCACATGCAGCGCATTGCGATCCGCATCCGAATAGACAGCGACTGTCTTGATCCCCATCTTGCGCGCCGTCTTTATCACACGGCAGGCAATCTCACCGCGATTGGCGATCAATATCTTGGAAAACATGCGAAGTCCTTTCCGGGGCTGGGCTGGGGGAATGGGGCGACACGCGGCATCATTCTTCCCATGTGTCGAAGGCAAATTCGGAAGACCCGTCAAAAAGCTGCGGAAAGCTGGCTTCGGCTGCGCGGAGATCCACGCGCAAAAGCGCTTCATAGCTGGTGGGGTCAAACGGGTCAGAGGCGGGCACAACTTCGCGCCCGAAAAGCCAGGACAATCGGCCTGCATCCAGATTGCCGCGCTCGAAGGGTTCTTCTCCGAAATGGGCAAGCAAAGCCCCAAGAAAGGCTTCATCTGCGCGCCGATCTATGGCGCGGCGGTCGGCAAAGCGCTTGCGTGCCGCCAGAGGCGTAGCCCCTTTCGGATTGGCACGGCGGATGGTGAATTGAAAATCAGTGCTGGGCAAACGCCCGGGAAAGCCGCGATGCTTTAACATGGCTGCCCCCAGATGCTGAAGGCAGCCTGTTTCAGATCGCTGTCACGAACGAATCTGTGCGCCGGCGCGCGATCAGAAGCCTTTGCCGCTGACCGGCTCGACCACGATCGGAGCAACGACAGGTGCAGGCTCTGGTGCCGGACGAGAGCAAGCGGCCAGAGCCACAGTTGCGCCAATGGCGAGCATGATTGTAAGTTTGGACATTGTGAGAGGCTCCTGTTCTCAGATGGCGCCGTCACTTCGGCGTGGCTGAATGTGATCGGCGGTGCTACCGCGTGCGCATGATGCGCACGCTGCGTGGCCAGATTATCGCAGCCAAGAAAACTTTGCCACTGGAACAACGCACACAGATTTGTGATCATGGCTTGTGTTACAGCCATGACGCAGGGAGCCTTTGTAGGCCAGAGTGAGGCAGGGCGCGCGCCCTGCCCCGTCAGTGTATCAGCGCATGCCTTTTTGCGATGCAGGCTCGACATAAATCGGGGCCGAGATAGGCTCGAACCCATAGCTTGGTTCTGGTGCCTTGCGCGTACAGAATGCGGGGAAAAGCGATACAACAAAAGCGACCGCCAAAGCGAGTTTCGCCATAATATTCTCCTGCTCGTTATGCTTGGGCGTGTTGTTTGATCTGCACAGGCCCTTTGGTTTTGCTTTACACGCGCCGGAATTGACGCATGCGCGGCAAGAATACCCTCTTTAGAGATTTCTGGCCATGAAAATATCGCACGCGTCACCTTTTGTGGCATGACTGCATCATTCGAGACTGGGGCCGCATAGTCACTCATCGTACAGATCCAATTCCAACTCGCATCCATCCATCGTCAACACAAACCCTTCAAACACCTGAAACACCTCCGCATCGCGCATTCCGAATTCTATGGGCCTGTCCATCAGCGAAATCACGACCGAATGCCACCCCATATCTTGCGGAACCTCTCCCTCAGGGAATTCCTGTGCCAGCTGCGTTTCGCACAACCAGAGCATATCTTCGAACACCCGCAGCCCGTCTGCCGCATAAACACTTCCCGGCTCTCCCAGCCGCGGCACGACAAAGCGCATGCGGATGGTCGAAAACTCTTCTTCCCAGATCGTGTCATGATGCAGCGCCACCACGCCAGACGGCAGCAAAACCTCTGACGCATGCCCCATCTGTGCAGTCACGCACAGGGCAACACAGATCGAAACGCTTCTGGGGCCGTTCATCCGTCCTCCCAGACCATTGCCTGCGGCAAACGGCCCCCAGCAATCTCAAAGCGGGATATTGTCGTGCTTTTTCCAAGGGTTATCTAGCTTTTTGTTGCGCAGCGAAGCAAATGCGCGGGCCACGCGCTTGCGGGTGGATTGGGGCATGATCACTTCATCAATAAAGCCCTTTTCGGCCGCCACGAACGGGTTGGCAAAGCGGGTTTCATATTCATTGATCCGCGACGCCGTTTTTTCCACATCCCCCAGTTCCGAGCGATAGAGGATTTCAACCGCGCCCTTGGATCCCATCACCGCAATCTCTGCCGTGGGCCAGGCATAGTTTAAATCCGCCCCCATATGTTTGGAGGCCATAACCACATAGGCCCCGCCATAGGCTTTGCGGGTAATGACGGTGACTTTCGGAACCGTGGCCTCGCCATAGGCATAAAGCAGCTTTGCGCCATGTTTGATCACGCCTGCATATTCCTGCCCCGTGCCCGGCAAAAAGCCCGGCACATCCACGAATGTCAGGATCGGAATTTCAAACGCATCGCAAAAGCGCACAAACCGCGCGGCCTTGCGGCTGGAATCGATATCCAGACAGCCCGCCAGCACCATGGGCTGATTGGCCACCACACCCACAGTGCGCCCTTCCAGACGGATAAAGCCGGTGATGATATTCTTGGCAAAATCGGCCTGAATTTCGTAGAAATCCCCTTCATCCGCGACTTTCTCAATCAGCTCTTTCATATCATAGGGGCTGTTGGGGTTGTCGGGGATCAGGCTGTCAAGGCTTGGCTCCAGCCGTGCGGGATCATCGAAAAACGGACGTACAGGCGGCTTTTCGCGGTTGTTCAGCGGCAGGAAATCAATCAGGCGGCGCACTTCGATCAGCGCCTCCACATCATTTTCAAAGGCCGCATCCGCCACAGAGGATTTGCGCGTATGTGTGACTGCGCCGCCCAATTCCTCTGCCGTGACAACCTCATTCGTCACGGTTTTCACCACATCGGGGCCGGTGACAAACATATAGCTCGAATCTTTCACCATGAAGATAAAATCGGTCATCGCGGGGCTATAGACCGCGCCACCTGCACATGGCCCCATGATGACGCTGATTTGTGGGATCACGCCAGAGGCTTTGATATTGCGATCAAACACCGCGCCATAAGCCGCAAGGCTGGCCACCCCTTCCTGAATGCGCGCACCGCCCGAATCGTTCAGCCCGATCACCGGCGCACCGTTGCGGATTGCCATATCCATGATCTTGCAAATCTTGGCGGCATGGGTTTCTGACACAGACCCGCCCATGACTGTGAAATCCTGTGCGAATACATAGACCTGACGGCCATTCACGGTGCCCCAGCCTGTGACCACGCCATCGCCTGCCGGGCGTTCGGCCTGCATGCCGAAATCGGTGCAGCGATGGGCCACAAACATATCGAATTCTTCAAAGCTGCCCTCATCCAGCAAGAGTTCAATCCGCTCGCGCGCTGTCAGCTTGCCCTTGGAATGCTGCGCCAAAACCCGGCGCGCGCCGCCGCCGCTGCGGGCAGTGGTGCGGTGCTGTTCAAGCTGTTGCAAAATATCCTTCATGCGGTTCCCCCAGAACTGACAGCAGCCCGATTTTGGGCAGTATGCGCGCAACATACTTGCGCAAATGCGATCCGAAAAGAAAAATTATGATAATTTGCAAAGACAGTTTGTTGCGGCATAGCAAATTTGCAAATTCAGCGAAATAGCAACACTTCCAGCGCTTGCCCAGTCGCTACACATGTGTAACATTCCACCTGCCCTACCCCCACCGCCGCCCCCGAAAAGAGTGCCGCATGCCGCAAACACCCCCTGCTGTTGACATCAGGTTTCTCGACCCGACAACCCCGCCCCATGTCTCTACCTTGGTGGCGCAGGCGTCAATTGCGGCATTGGCGATGAATGTGTTTCTGCCCTCGCTGCCCTCTATGACCAGCTATTTCCAGACGGATTATGCGGTCATGCAACTGTCGGTTTCACTCTATCTGCTGGTGAATGCTGTGCTGCAAGTGTTTATCGGGGCAATATCTGACAGGTTTGGGCGCAGGCCCGTGATGCTGGCGGCCTTGATTGGCTTCATTCTGGCCACGATCGGCACGCTTCTGGCCACAACGGCCCTCACATTCCTGATCTTTCGCATGCTGCAAGCTGTGGTCGTCACGGCCATCGTGCTCAGCCGCGCCTCTATCCGCGATGTGATGGGAGAGGGAGAGGCGGCCTCGCGCATCGGCTATGTAACGATGGGCATGGCGATTGTGCCCATGATCGCCCCGGCAATCGGTGGGCTGCTGGATGAAGCCTTTGGCTGGCGCGGCAGTTTCGCGCTGATGCTGATTGCGGGCATTGCCGTTCTGGCACTCAGCTGGCGCGATATGGGAGAGACAAAGTTCAACCTTGGCGGGGCGCGCGGGGGCATGTTCACAGGTATCCCCGAACTTATGCGCGCGCGCCGCTTCTGGGGGTATTGCAGCACCGCAACTCTCGCTTCTGGCGCGTTCTTTGCCTATCTGGGCGGCGTGCCCTTTGTGGGAACAGTTGTTTTCGGGCTGTCGCCGTCGCAATTGGGCATGTTTTTCGGTGCTCCGGCGCTTGGCTATGCGGTGGGCAATTTTCTGGCCGGGCGCTATGCCGCGCGGGTGGGTGTGAACCGCATGATCCTGCTGGGCTGCCTGACAGGCTTTGGCGGCATGGTGCTTCTGGCCGCGCTGTATCTGGCAGGGCAGCTCTCCGCGCCGGTGTTTTTCGGGTGTTTCATTTCCACCGGGCTGGGCAATGGCATGCTGCTGCCGTCGGCCACATCGGGGATGATGTCGGTGCGCCCGCATCTGGCAGGCACGGCCAGTGGCATCGGGGGGCGCGATCATGATCGGCGGGGGGGCGGGGCTTTCGGCCTTGGCGGGTGCCCTTCTGACCGCTGAAAGCGGGGCTGCGCCGCTGATCTGGTTGATGGTGATTACCACGGGCCTTGCCATGGTGCCGCTCTTCTATGTGCTGCACCGCGAAGGGCGCATTTCTGCTTGACCAGCGCGCACCAGTTTGCAAACCCTAGCCGCAGGGTTAGCTAACCAAGGCGAGGGCCGATGCCACCACAAAAGCTGTATGCCGGGGCAAAGCTGCGCGAAACACGCAGCCAACTGGCGCTGACGCAAAAGGATTTCGCTGCCCGGCTTGGGGTATCGCTGCCCTATCTGAACCAGATGGAGAATAACAACCGCCCCCTCTCCACGGCCGTGGTGCTGTCGCTGGCGCGCGAATTCGGGATGGATGTGACGCAGCTTTCGGCGGGCGACAGCGAGCGTCTGGTCTCTGATCTGCGCGAAGCCTTTGCAGACCCGCTATTTGGCAACACCCCCCTGGCCCTGCCTGATCTGCGGCTGGTGGGGGCAAATGCGCCGGGTTTTGCGCGCGCCTTTCTCGAACTCCACCGCGCTTACAGGCAGGCGCAAGAACAACTTGCCTCGCTGGACGAGGCTTTGGGCCGCGAAGATACCACGCTGCGCCTCAGCCCTTGGGAAGAGGTGCGCGATTTCTTCCATTACTGCGACAATTACATCGATGCCGTGGATCGCGCGGCAGAACGCTTTGCCACACAGGGGCGCGATGCCCTGACCCTTGCGCGCGAGGCCCTGGCACAACGCAAGATCACCCTGCGGCTGACAACCGGCAATACGCTGCGCCATCTTGATCCCGCCACCCAGACGCTGGAAATCTCGGCCAAGGCCACACGCGCAACCCAGGCCTTTCAGATGCTGCATCAGGTGGCCTTGCTGACACAGGCCGATTTGCTGGATGCCACTCTGGATCTGGCGCGCTTCCAATCGGACGAGGCGCGCGGGATCGCCAAAATCGGGCTGGCCAATTACTTCGCAGGCGCGGCGTTGATGCCCTATCGGCGCTTTCTGGAGGCCGCGCAAAGCACCCGGCACGATCTGGAAGCGCTGGCCGATCACTTCGGCGCATCCATCGAGCAAGTGGCGCACAGGCTATCCACCCTGCAACGGCCGGGCGCGAAAGGGGTGCCGTTTTTCTTTGTGCGCGTGGATCAGGCCGGCACGATCACCAAACGCCATTCCGCCACACGGTTGCAATTCGCCCGCTTTGGCGGGGCTTGCCCGCTTTGGAATGTGCATCGCGCGTTTGAAACACCGGGGCGCTTTTTGCGCCAGCTGGCCGAAACACCGGACGGGATGCGCTATTTCTGCCTTGCTTTGGCGGTCACAAAGGGCGGCGGGGCCTTTCATGCGCCTGTGCGGCGCTATGCCATTGGCTTGGGATGCGAGATCGACCATGCGGCGGCGCTGGTCTATGCCGATGGGATGGATCTGGGGCGCGCGGCGGGGTTTGAACCTATCGGGATTTCCTGCCGCATTTGCGAGCGTGACAATTGCCACCAACGCTCTGTCCCACCGCTGGAGCGGCGCTTGCGCATTGATCACGATTACCGCGAATTGCTGCCATACCGGATTGAATAGGGGCATCCGGTTGCGGGGTGCTAATCGAACACCTCATCCCCGTCCACGCCCCAAAGATGGCGCTTTTCGGCCCAGCCGCGCGCGCCCTCCACTTCCAGCCTGCACCAATCGCGCTCACAATTGCGCATGCGCGCAATCACGCCGCGTTCCAATAGCGCGGTCTGGTCGCTTTGCAGGTCTGGGCGCTGATAGAGGGGCGTCATATCCGTTTGCACCAGCGCCGTGCGCAACCCTGACAACAAGGCATGATGCATCCAGCCCCCCTGCCCGTCTGCATCCTCCACCCGCCGCCAGTTTTCAAATTCCGCGGTCACGCGCAAGGGAAGATCGCGGCGGCGATACACCCAATCAATCCGGTGAGATTGATCCGGGCCGCGCCGGGCATTGGCCTCACTGGATTTCAGCGACACAAAGCGCGGCAAGGGCAGGTTCGTGACCGGCCCGCGCGCCTGCTCTGCCGCTGTTGCGGGCACGGCACCCGGCTCCAGCGCCCCCGCGCCCAAAGGCACGGTTGCCAAGAACACCCCTAAGGCCGCGCTCAGAAAACTCTGTCGTCCCATTTGCCTGCCTGTCCGGTTAGCCCGGTTTTTGGCCATCTTATGATGGCGCAATCTTCACCTTCAGCCAGTCGCGCGGCATTTGACCGCTTGTAGAATGGCGCAACTGCTGGCAGTTTGCCCCAAATACCCGGAAATGCAAAGAGGTGAGACGCGCAAATGCCCAATCAACGCCTGAGTGTTGTCGTAACGCGACGCCTGCCGGATGTGGTTGAAACCCGGCTCAAGGAATTGTTCGATGTCACCTTGCGCGAGGATGACACGCCCATGGGCCGCGAAGAGCTGGCAGAGGCCATGCGCACGGCTGATGTCATTGTGCCCACAATCACCGACGAGATTGACGCCACCTTGCTGGCACAGGCTGGCGCGCGGTTGAAACTGATTGCCAATTATGGCGCGGGGGTGGATCACATTGATGTGCATTCCGCCCGGCAACGCGGGATTTTGGTGTCAAACACCCCCGGCGTGGTGACAGACGATACCGCAGATATGACCATCGCGCTGATGCTGGCTGTGACGCGCCATATCCCGCAGGGGCTGGCGGTCATGCAGGCCGATGAATGGCGCGGCTGGTCGCCCATGGCGCATCTGGGCACGCGGATCGGCGGCAAGCGGTTGGGGATTCTGGGCATGGGGCGCATCGGGCAGGCCGTGGCGCGGCGCGCCCGCGCCTTTGGGATGCAAATCCACTACCACAACCGCCGCCGCCTGCGCCCTGATGTGGAAGAGGCGCTTGAAGCCAGCTATTGGGAGAGCCTTGATCAGATGGTCGCGCGGATGGATGTGATCAGGGAAGTGATTGACGAAAACGCCCTCACACGCGGCTTGCGCGCGGGCGAGATTGCGGGCGCGGGGCTGGATGTGTTCGAGCGCGGGCAAGGCATCAATCCGCGCCTGCGCGAATTGGAAAATGTCGTGCTGCTGCCGCATATGGGATCGGCGACTGTAGAGGGCCGGATGGAGATGGGCGAGAAGGTGATCATCAACATCAAGACCTTTGATGACGGCCACCGCCCGCCAGATCAGGTCGTTCCCTCCATGCTGTAAGGCGTGCGCGGGCCGCAAGGCGCAGCCCGCGCGCCCGTTTCAGATCGTCACATTCACGGCGCCGCCATCCAGCAGCACATTCTGACCCACCATGAATCCGGCATGTTGCGAACACAGGAACGCACATGTCGCGCCGAATTCCGCCGCTGTGCCGTAGCGCCCCGCCGGAATTGTCGCCTCGCGCCGCTTGCGGGCCTCGGCCACAGATACGCCCTGCGCCTTGGCCGCGCCCCCATCCAGTGGGCGTCAAGCGCCTCTGCCCCGCGCGCATTCATCACCAGATGCACGCCTTCTGCCGCCAAAGCTTCGGCGCAGCCCCGGCCCAAGCCCTTGGAAGAGGCGCAAACCAGCGCGCGCTTTCCCGAAATTCCCAAATCCATCCTGTATTTCCTCCATCTGGTCAGGGTTGAGCGTGACCTAGCACCCCAAGCGCCCCACGGCCAGATGCAGGCGCACCCGAATTGAGGGCGCAGCCAGCGCTTGTATTCCCTTTTGCGCGCAAATATTAACTTTTGCGCGCCACAATGCGGCGCAACACATTGGAAGAAAGCACCGATTTGGCCCAGATTTATGAATGCGATGTGTTTGATGGTGCAAATCTGCGCGTGATTTGGGGCATCAATGAGGGGGAGTGCCTTGGGCCGCCTGACATGATCTGCCTTGGCGATATCTTCGCGCTGGCAGATCAGGCCCAGCCCTTGCGCTTGCGGTTGGCGATTGTCGGCGCACAAACACAGCTTGCCGCCAGCCCCCCCCCTGTGGCCGATTTGCCAGCAGGCAGCGCAGTGCAGGTATGCGGCGAATTGCGCTTCATGTCTTCGGATAGCGAAATGGTGCTGGCCATGCTGCTTGCCTGCGCGGGGCGGCATATGGTGTTGCCGCTGCATCCCCTGCGCCCGCACACCGGATACAGCCTGATAGCGCTGGATCGCACGGCCACTGCGCTGCGCATGGCTGAACTGGTGCAGGGCTGCTTTGCCACTGGCACGCGGGTTGGCATGTCCGATGGCAGCCTTTGCGCGGTGGAACATCTGCGGGCAGGCATGGAATTGCGCACCCGCGATCATGGGCCACAAACCCTGCGCTGGATCGGGCAGGCCACGCAGCGCGCGCATGGTATCTTTGCCCCAGTCACATTCGCACCCGGCACGCTTGGCAATCTTGGCCCGCTGACCCTTGGCCCCTTGCAGCGCATTTTCCTGTATCAGCGCGGCGAGGCACGGCTGGGCACGCGCCCTGAAATCCTTGTGCAGGCGCAAAGCCTTGTCGATGGCGCGCGGGTTTTGCAGCGTCAGGGGGGATTTGTCACCTATTACAGCCTTGTGTTTGATCATCATCAGATCATCTATGTGGAAGGTATCCCGGCAGAAAGCATGCTGGTTTCACGCGCCACAGTGGAACGCCTGCCCGAAGCGCTGGCCGAGGATCTGGCACAGCGCTTTCCCCATCTGAACCAGAAAGCGCATTTTGCCCAAGATATGCCGCTTGCACAGATGACAGCGGATATCCGCGAAGCGCTCTTGCGTCAGACCAAAAGATAACGCAGGCTGCGGGGCAATCCGTCAAAAAACTGCAAAGGCCCCTCGCGTGTATCCGCTGCGCACCATTCTTGCGGCAACAGATTTCACCCCGCGCTCGCGGGCCGTTGCCGGGCGGGCGGGTGCGCTTGCCCGCCAGCATGGCGCGCGGCTGGTACTGGTGCATGCGCTGCCGGTACACAGCCGCCCGCCCGGCAGGTTGCGCCTTGGCACAGCGCCTGATCCTGCGGCCCGCGCCGAAGCCGAAATGTCCGCGCTCCGCGACAGTCTGCCAGATATCCCGGTGGAATGGCGTATCGAGGCAGAAAGACCGCATCTTCTTATTCCCCGGATCGCGCAGGAGATTGAGGCCGATCTGATTGTTTTGGGGCTGCATCTGGCGCGCCGCGTGCTGGATACCATGCGCCTGACAACGCTGGAGCGCATTACACGGGCGGCCACCTGCCCGGTGCTGATCGCCCATACACCAGATATTCGGCCCTATCGCCGGGTTCTGGGCGCAGTCACCTTCGCGCCCCCCTCTGCAAGAGCGCTGGAAGTGGCACAGGGGCTGGCGCCAGATGCCGAATTTCATGCCATTCACGCCGTGCAACTGCCGCTCAGTGCAAAATTGCCGTTGGTCGATGTGATGACATGTGCCGAAGTGAAAGAGGCCGAAATGCAGCGCAAGGCGTTCATGGCCCTGAAGGGATTGCCCGCTGCCCTGCAGATGCCCGAAATCGTGCCCGGCGGCGTGCATGAGGTTCTGCAATTCCGCATTGCCGAATTGCAGCCCGATCTTGTGGTCATTGGCAGCAATTCCGGGCGCGACACTTCCAGTTTGGGAAATTACGCCCGCGATCTGATGCGCGCACCGCCAACCGATATGCTGGTCGCCAAGCCCGGCTAAGGGTTGCGCCTTGTGCATGTCAGACATGCGCAAAAACTCTCGCCAGCGCGGCAATTTTACGCTAATAAATGGTTTAACGTTGAACTATCGCTTCAGGGGAGGAGGCGCCGCTTATGGCCACACGAAAATCCACCACAAAATCAAATGTTTCCGCGGAAGAGCTGCTGGGCTACTATCGTGACATGCTGCTGATCCGCCGATTCGAGGAAAAGGCGGGCCAGCTTTATGGCATGGGCCTGATCGGCGGGTTCTGCCATCTTTATATCGGGCAGGAAGCTGTTGTCGTCGGTCTGGAAGCGGCGGCAAAAGAAGGTGACAAGCGCGTCACCTCTTACCGGGATCACGGGCATATGCTGGCTTGCGGGATGGATCCCAAAGGCGTGATGGCCGAATTGACGGGCCGCGAGGGCGGGTATTCCAAAGGCAAGGGCGGCTCGATGCATATGTTCTCGAAAGAGAAACATTTCTACGGCGGCCATGGTATTGTCGGCGCTCAGGTTCCCTTGGGCGCGGGGCTGGCCTTTAGTGACAAATACAAAGGCAATGACAATGTGACCTTTACCTATTTTGGCGATGGTGCTGCCAATCAGGGGCAGGTTTATGAAACCTATAACATGGCCATGCTCTGGGATTTGCCGGTCGTCTTTGTGATCGAGAATAACAAATACGCCATGGGAACCAGCGTGCAGCGCGCCACCAAATCCCCGTCTTTGTGGGAACGCGGCGCAGCCTATGGGATCACGGGCGAAGAAGTGGATGGCATGGATGTTCTGGCCGTGAAAGCGGCAGGCGAAAAAGCCGTGGCCCACTGCCGCGCGGGCAAAGGCCCCTATATTCTGGAAGTGATGACCTATCGCTACCGCGGTCATTCCATGTCAGACCCTGCCAAATACCGCACCCGCGACGAGGTGCAGAAAATGCGCAGCGAGCGTGACGCAATTGAACACGTGCGCGACCTGCTGCTGACCGGAAAACATGCGACAGAGGATGATCTCAAAAATATCGACAAAGAGATCAAGGCCATCGTGAACGATGCCGCCGAATTCTCGAAAGACAGCCCAGAGCCTGCCCTTGCAGAGCTTTGGACAGATATTTACGCATAAATCCGGGGAGGAGATACGAACAATGGCAACCGAGATCCTGATGCCCGCCCTCTCTCCCACCATGGAAGAAGGCACATTGGCGAAATGGCTGGTCAAAGAGGGTGATACTGTCGCCTCTGGCGATATCATCGCCGAGATCGAGACCGACAAGGCCACGATGGAATTTGAAGCCGTCGATGACGGCGTGATCGGCAAATTGCTGGTTGCGGCGGGAACCGAAGGTGTGAAGGTGAATACACCGATTGCGGTTTTGCTGGCCGATGGGGAAAGCGCCGCAGATGCTGCGCCCGCACCCGCCGCGCCAAAGGCCGAAGCCGCGCCCGTGGCAGCACCTGCCGCCGCCGCCGCTGCACCCGCTGCGCCCAAAGCAGATACCGCGCCCGACTGGCCCGCTGGCACAGCCATGAAAACCCAGACCGTGCGTGAAGCACTGCGTGATGCCATGGCCGAAGAAATGCGGCGGGATGGCGATGTCTTCGTGATGGGCGAGGAAGTTGCCGAATATCAAGGCGCTTACAAGATCACGCAAGGTTTGCTGCATGAATTCGGCGCGCGCCGCGTGATTGACACGCCCATTACAGAGCATGGTTTTGCCGGGATCGGTGTCGGTGCGGCCTTTGGCGGCCTGCGCCCGATTGTGGAATTCATGACCTTCAATTTCGCCATGCAGGCAATTGACCATATCATCAATTCCGCCGCCAAGACGTTGTACATGTCCGGCGGCCAGATGGGCTGCCCCATCGTGTTCCGTGGCCCCAATGGCGCGGCCGCGCGCGTGGGCGCGCAGCACAGCCAGTGCTACGCGGCATGGTATGGCCAGATTCCGGGGCTGAAAGTGGTGATGCCCTATTCGGCAGCCGATGCAAAGGGCTTGTTGAAACAGGCGATCCGCGATCCAAACCCGGTTATCTTTCTGGAAAATGAAATCCTCTATGGCCGCAGCTTCGATGTGCCGGTTCTGGATGATTTCACCATTCCCTTCGGCAAGGCGCGGATCTGGCGCGAAGGCACGGATGTGACGATCGTCAGCTTCGGCATTGGCATGACCTATGCGCTCGAAGCGGCAGAGCGTCTGGAGAAAGATGGCATCAGCGCCGAGGTGATTGACCTGCGCACCATCCGGCCCATGGATACAGATGCAATCCTCGCGTGCCCATGCCCTATGCCGCCAATCTCGAAAAATTGGCCCTGACCTCGACCGCCGAAGTGGTCGATGCCGTGCGCCAAGTCACCTATCGCTGAGGAGCCTGAGATATGCCCACAGAAATTCTCATGCCCGCGCTGTCGCCCACGATGGAGGAAGGCACGCTGGCCAAATGGCTGGTGAAGGAAGGTGATACCGTCTCTTCCGGCGATCTTTTGGCCGAGATCGAGACCGACAAGGCCACGATGGAATTCGAGGCCGTGGATGATGGCGTAATCGGCAAATTGCTGATTGCGGCGGGGACAGATGGGGTGAAAGTGAATACTCCCATCGCCGTGCTGCTGGCCGATGGCGAAAGCGCCTCGGATATCGGCACAACACCCACAGCTGCGCCGGAGGCCGTCAAGGCCGACACGGGCGCGAAGGCGGCCCCCGAAGGGGGCTCCGCCGCGCCCGTCCCCCCTGCCCCAACGCAGGGCGGAACACGGGTTTTCGCCTCGCCTCTCGCGCGGCGCATCGCTGCCGAAAAAGGGCTTGATCTGACGCAACTGGCAGGCTCTGGCCCGCATGGGCGGATTGTGAAAGCCGATGTCGCAGGTGCCACAGCCGCGCCCAAGGCCGCAGCCCCGGCCCCAGCCCCCGCAGCCTCTGCGCCAGCAAAAGCCACGCTCGCCTCTGGCCCCACCGCCGATCAGGTGGCGCGCATGTATGAGGGGCGTGCCTATGAGGAAGTGGCGCTGGACGGGATGCGCAAGACAGTTGCCGCCCGCCTGACCGAAGCCAAGCAAACCATCCCGCATTTCTACCTGCGCCGCGAGGTGCAGCTTGATGCGCTGATGGCTTTCCGCGCCGATCTGAACCGCCAACTCGAAGGGCGCGGCGTCAAACTCTCGGTCAATGATTTCATCATCAAGGCCTGTGCCATGGCGCTGCAAGCCGTGCCGGGCTGCAATGCTGTCTGGGCAGGGGATCGCATGTTGCGGCTCAAGCCCTCGGATGTGGCCGTGGCTGTGGCCGTGGAAGGCGGGCTGTTCACGCCTGTTTTGAAAGACGCACATCTCAAATCGCTCTCCGCCCTCTCGGCAGAGATGAAAGACCTTGCCACCCGCGCGCGCAACAAGAAACTTGCGCCGCATGAATATGTGGGCGGTGCGATGGCCATTTCCAATCTGGGCATGTTCGGGATCGAGAATTTTGATGCCGTGATCAACCCGCCGCATGGCTCTATTCTGGCAGTGGGTGCGGGGATCAAGAAGCCCGTGGTGGGCCAGGATGGCGCGCTGACAGTGGCAACTGTCATGTCCATGACACTCTCAGTCGATCACCGCGTGATTGATGGCGCGCTGGGGGCCGAGTTCCTGAAAGAGGTTGTCACCTCTCTGGAAAACCCGGTCACAATGCTGGCGTGATCTCTGGGCTGGCGTGATCTCTGATTTGGGTGCGTGCAGGCCACGCACCCGATACGCCAAGCTAAAGGGGTATGTGCTCTCGCACATACCCCTTTTTTCAAATCTCGCCGCGAAACAGCTGATCCATGGTCAGCGAGGGTTGCGCACAGCCCGCCTCGCCCACAATCCGCGCGGGAATGCCGGCCACAGTCTTGCGCGCAGGCACCGCTTCCAGCACGACCGATCCTGCCGCAATACGCGCGCAATCGCCCACATGGATATTGCCCAGCACCTTTGCCCCCGCCCCGATCAGCACGCCATTCCCGATCTTGGGATGGCGATCCCCGTCTTCCTTGCCGGTGCCCCCCAGCGTGACGGAATGCAGCATCGAGACATTATCCCCCACCACAGCCGTCTCGCCGATGACAATGGAATGGGCGTGGTCAATCATGATGCCTTTGCCAATCTGCGCGCCCGGATGAATATCCACCCCAAAGCATTCTGACACCCGCATCTGGATCAGGCTGGCAAAATCCGTGCGGCCCTGTTTGCACAGCCAATGCGAAATCCGGTATGCCTGCACCGCCTGAAAGCCCTTGAAATACAGAAGCGGTTTCATGAACCTGTTGCAAGCCGGATCGCGCTCATAGGTGGCCACGATATCGGCGCGCGCGGCCTCGCCCAAACTTGGGTCATCCGCATGGGCCTCATCCATGATCTCGCGCAAAATCTGCTCTGACAGTTCTGCCGAGGCCAGCTTTTGTGACAGCCGGAAGGCCAGCGCCTGTTCCAACGTGCGGTGGTGCAGAATAGAAGAGTGGAACATCCCCCCCAGAAGTGGCTCTTGCTCCAGCGCCTGCTGCGCCTCTTCGCGGATACGCGCCCAGACGGGATCAAGGCGCGAAATTTCAGCGCGGCGCTGCGGAGAGGAGAGATTCTGAGGTGACATAATGACGGTTCCTGACAAACTGGTGCGCGGCCCGCGCATATCCGGGTCGCGCCTATGCCCTTAAATAAGGAAATCACCGCAAAAAAACAACGTGTCTTGCGGCAGAAAAACGCGCGCTTCGCCCTCAGAGCGTGTCGCGTTCATTCGCATTCACGCGACCCACTCTAACCTTAAGTGGTCGCATGTCTTTTTGCGCAAAACCGGTTCCCAGTTTTGCGCGACATGCTCTACCCTTGGGCAAGCTGGCTCAGCGCGCGCAAGCGCGCGGGCGGGATGGCATGCACATCCACTGCCGTAAAGACATGCAGCGTGTTCAGATCCGGGTCGCAAACCGCATGATCCGACACCCAGCCGCCCAGCCCAAGATATAGCCGTAACAGGGCGGGTACATGGCGCAAATCCTGTGGCTGCGGCGTGTCTGCGGCAAGATGCAGATCATAGCTCTGCCCAGCCCCCTTGCCGGGGCGCAAGCCCTCTGGCCCCAGATGGCGCGCCTGCAGATAGCGCAAAGCGTTGCGATGTGCGGCAGGATCGGCGCCGTGAAAAGACGCGCAACCCACCAACATATCGGCCGCCAGCACCTGCGCAGCGCGCGTCAATCCCGCCAGCAGGGCGCGCGGGATATCGGCCTGATCTTCATGGCCCGCGCGCAGGCAAATCCGCCCGATTTCCATCACCCGCAACCCCGATTGCGCCAGCGCCCCCAGATCGTAAAACTGCGCGCAATAGGATGAGAGAATAACCGCGCTTCCCACCAACAGCCGAAAGCGCGCTGCGGCCAAGGGCATCTCTGCCGCACCGCGCTGCACCAACAGATGCGCGCAAAGCGGATCAAACCTGTCCAGATCGCTTATGGAATGAACGCCCCGAAACCGGTCTGCACGCAGCGCCTGCACCGCGTGCATATCCTTCTCTGACAAGGCCAAACGCACCTGCATCTCGCCAAATTGGGTGCCAAAGGCAATGGGCTGCAGCTGATCTTTCCACGCATCAAAACCCATGACCGCTTCCAGCAAATGATGAAAAAACTATCTTATCAACCCATAGGTTGCGCCCAAGGGGCGCAACCGTATCCTCGCCTCCAGTGCCAGCCCGGCGCCAAGCGCAGTTATTGGCCACCCAACATCTGTGCCGGGTTGAACTGGCCAAAATTGCTCAAGAGCTGGCGCAGCAGCGTTACACCTGTTGGCCCTGTCGATGTGACACGCCGCGACAAGGCAACGACTTCGCCATCTTCCAGCCCAAACCGTTCCACATTGGCAACACGCCCGGCCCCGTCGAAGGAAATCTTCACCACTTCGCGGCGCACTTCCACTGGCGCGCGCCAGCCTTCCTGCACCCAGTCGCTTTGCACATAATACCAGTCAGAGCCTTCCATCACACCCATGAGATTTGGCCTGCCGATTTTCTCGGCCACCGTTTCGCGGGTGTCGCGCGCAACTTCCACTTCGGCCAGCATGATATCATCCGGCGCATAGCCGTGAAACCGTTGCACTGGGCTACAGGCGGCAAAAACCAGCAACACCAGCGGAAAAACAAGCCGAATCGCATAATTTGTCATCTGCCCGCGTCTTCCCCAATTCTCGCGCTCCTGTGCCATCTGATCTGCGGCACAATGCGCTTCCAGCAGTTTGTCGCCCCAGCGACCCGACCCTTACGCGTTAAGGGATACAGAAGGACGCGCCACACTTCAAGAAAGGAACGTCTTATCTTATATGCACTGTATCTTTCCCGGCCCAGAGGACTTGTGCCCATGTCATCCCCCAGCCCATCGATTACCGCAATCTCGCTGATGCCGCCGCTGCGTGTTGCCCAGCTTGCCGGGCGCAAGCCTACGCAAATTGATCTCCAGCCCGATGCTGCCACCCGTGCGCAGATTGCACAGCTTTTGGGGCTGGAAAGCTTGCGCAAGTTTCGGTTCACCGCAAGGTTGCAGCCCTTCGGCAAATCCGACTGGGAAGTGGTTGGCACAGTCGGGGCCACAGTGGTGCAGCCCTGCGCCGTGACACTGGCCCCTGTGAGCACCCGAATCGACGAAGCTGTGACCCGCCGATTTCTGGCCAACATGCCCGCGCCAGAGGGTATGGAAATAGAAATGCCCGAAGATGACACGCTTGAACCTCTGGGCGCAGAGATTGATATAAGCGCCATCGCGCTGGAGGCCCTGTCTTTGGCCCTGCCAGCGTTCCCGCGCGCCCCCGCAGCGCTGGAAGGCCCGGAAATCATGCTGGAAAGTCGGCCCGAAGGTGCTGCACCACTACAGCGAGAGCACAGCAAACCCTTTGCCGCCCTTGCAGAATTGCGCGCCAAACTGGGCACATCGGCCACCCCCGGAACAGAGCGGGACGAATAAGCCTTGCGGGCCGCGAAAATATCACTATTTTGCGCGGCTCATGCATTGAGGGCTTGGAAGCGCGGATCAATCCGTGTATGCCGCGCCGAAATCGCATCTTCTTTCTTTTGCGTCGGGACGGCCCATAGGGGCAGAGTGTCGCGATGCCCTGACAACAGAGGTTTGACATGGCTGTTCAACAGAACCGCGTAACACGCTCTCGCCGCAACATGCGCCGCTCACATGATGCGCTGGTTGCAGCCAATCCCAATGAATGCACCAATTGTGGTGAACTCAAGCGCCCGCACCATGTGTGCCCCTCTTGCGGTCATTACAATGATCGCGAAGTCGTGGCCCGCGCCGGTGATGTGGATCTGGAAGACGACGCAGCATAAGCGCGGCTGTCCTGCGTGGGGTGAATAATGGCAAGTGCGCGCATCGCATGACGCAAATATCCCGTGACAGGATTACCATATCCGTGGATGCCATGGGGGGCGACAAAGGCCCCTCGGCCGTTGTCGAAGGCTGTGCCGTATCGGCAGCCAAGAATCCTGATATAGCCTTTATCCTGCATGGGGACGAAACAACCCTGCAAGCGCTGGTTGCAAAGCATCCAGCGCTTTTGCCGATCACGCGCATCCATCACAGCCCCGGCGTGGTGCGGATGGATGACAAGCCAGCGCAAGTCATGCGCAGCGGGCGCGAAACCTCCATGTGGTCTGCCCTCACCTCTGTGCGCGAGGGCGAGGCCATGGCGGCGGTTTCCTGCGGCAATACGGGCGCATTGATGGCCGTGGCCATGCTGCGCCTGCGCAAGCTGCATGGCGTGCATCGCCCTGCAATTGCCTGCCTGTGGCCGTCGCGTGGGGAAAGCGGGTTCAATACCATGCTGGATGTGGGCGCCGATATCCGCGCCGATGAAGAATCGCTGTTGCAATATGCCCTGATGGGGGCCGCCTATTATCGCAATGCCTTCAACGCGCCCTGCCCGCGTGTGGGATTGCTGAATGTCGGCACCGAAGATCACAAGGGCCGCGCCGAAATCAAGGAAGCTGCGCGGCTGATCGCAGAGGCCGCAAAAATTGGCCGCTATGAATTTGTGGGATTTGTGGAAGGCACGGATCTGGCCTCGGCGCATGTGGATGTGATCGTGACAGACGGGTTCACCGGAAATATTGCGCTGAAGACAGGCGAAGGCACGGCCCGGCTGGTCAGCGATGCGCTGCGCGAAGAACTTTCGGCCAATCTCTTTTCCAAACTGGGCGCCCTGGCAGCGCTTGGCCCGCTCAAACGGCTGCGCAAGCGGATGGATCCCCGGCGGATGAATGGCGGCGTGTTTCTGGGGCTGAATGGAACAGTGGTCAAATCGCATGGCTCTGCCGATGCCACAGGAGTTTCGGCCGCGATAAAGCTGGCCTTCACCCTTGCGAAATCCGGCTTTCAGGAACGCATGGCAGAGCGGCTTGCCTCGGTCGCCGATTCCATGGAAGAACGTGCTCTTGCGCAAGGCAAAGCGAACGGTAAAACCGCGCGCGATACAGATGAAGTGGAAGAGGGGCAGCCATGACCGTCATTCGTCCTGTGATTATCGGCACGGGCCATTATCTGCCTGCCCGCATTGTGCCAAATGCAGAATTTACCGCCACGCTGGAGACAAGCGATGAATGGATCGTGTCGCGCTCCGGGATCGAGCGGCGGCATTTCGCGGCAGAAGATGAATATACATCCGATCTGGCCATCAAGGCCGCGCAAGCGGCGCTGGCCAATGCCGGTGTCACGGCGCAGGAAATTGATGCCGTGATCGTTGCCACCTCTACCCCGGATTACACCTTTCCCGCCGTGGCCACACAGGTTCAGGCGGGCTTGGGCATGACACAGGGTTTCGCCTTCGACATTCAGGCCGTCTGCGCGGGGTTCGTCTTTGCGCTGGCCAATGCCAACGCGCTGATCCTCTCCGGGCAGGTCAAACGCGTGCTCGTGATCGGGGCCGAAACCTTCTCGCGCATCATGGATTGGACAGATCGCGGCACCTGCGTTCTGTTTGGCGATGGCGCGGGCGCTGTGGTGCTGGAAGCGCAGGCGGGCAGCGGCGCGAATACAGATCGCGGGGTTCTGGCCTGTGATCTGCACTCGGATGGCCGCTACCGCGATCTGCTATTCGTGGATGGTGGCATATCCCGCACGGGCACAGCCGGCGTTTTGCGCATGCAAGGGCGCGAAGTGTTCCGCCATGCGGTGGAAAAGCTGGCCGCCACTGCCATCTCTGCGCTGGAAAAGGCGGGGCTGGAGGCGGGGCAAGTGGATTGGATCGTGCCGCATCAGGCCAATTTGCGCATCATCAAAGGCACGGCCCAAAAGCTGGGCCTGCCGATGGAACATGTGATTGTCACGGTGCAGGATCATGGCAATACCTCTGCCGCATCCATCCCGCTGGCGCTGTCAGTGGCCAATAGCGAGGGGCGCTTCAAACCCGGCGATCTTATTCTGACAGAGGCCATTGGTGGCGGTCTGAGCTGGGGCGCTGTGGCCCTGCGCTGGTAAGCGCCGGATCACCAGTTTAACCCCCTGCCACAAGCACCTGTTATTGACTCGAAAATCGCTTTCCCCCATGCTGTGCCAAACTGGCGGGGGATAATATGTCAGACACGACTTTAACACGAATGGATTTGACAGAGGCCGTTTTCAGGGAAGTGGGCCTGTCGCGCAATGAATCTTCCAGCTTGGTGGATTCGGTTTTGCAACATGTCTCTGACGCTCTGGTGCGTGGCGAGCAGGTGAAAATATCGTCTTTCGGCACATTCTCGGTGCGCGATAAAACGGCGCGTGTTGGGCGCAATCCCAAAACCGGCGAGGAAGTGCCGATTTCTCCGCGCCGTGTCCTGACCTTTCGGCCCTCGCATCTGATGAAAGACCGCGTCGCCGAAGGCAACCGGAAACAGGGGTAATTCATGCAAAAGGCGCCGGACGCGTTTCGCACAATCAGCGAGGCGTCGGATGCATTGCAAGTGCCGGCGCATGTGCTGCGCTTTTGGGAAAGCAAGTTTTCTCAGGTCAAACCTGTGAAGCGCGCGGGCGGGCGCAGATATTACCGGCCCGCCGATATTGATCTGCTCTCTGGTATCAAAACATTGCTCTATGATCAGGGCATGACCATTCGCGGCGTGCAAAAGCTGATTGCCGATAAGGGCGCGCGTCAGATTGCACAGATCGCCCCCTTGGCGGAAGAGATGGTTTCCGAGCCGCAAAGCACGATGCCAGAAACCAGCCCTGCCCCAGAGGCAAGCCCAGACGCAGGCCCTTTAGCGCCGCAAAAGCAGGCAGACGCCGCCAGCCCGCCCCCCCGCATTGCACCACCGGAAGCGGCAAAACTGGCCCGCACGCCCCTTCCCGGACATCTGGCCAGCGGCTCTATTCGTGCGGGCGCCTTGGCGCATGCCTTGCGCATGGCCCCTCCCGCCCCAGACAGGATTCAGGCGGCCAAACCGCTTTTGGCCCGGCTGGAAGCGCTGCGGATAAAACTGGACAGGCCGTAAGAAACGGCCCGCAAGTTTTGTGCGGCAAGCCGCGAATTCGGCCTTGCCCTTGGGCGTGAATCGGGTAGATAGGGCCGCACAGAGCGTCGGGCTATGGCGCAGTCTGGTAGCGCGTCCGTCTGGGGGACGGAAGGTCGCAGGTTCAAGTCCTGCTAGCCCGACCATTTTCAAGCCTTCCCCTTGCACTGGATGCAACCATCTGCAAGACAAGCGCAGGGCTTTGCGCTGTCACGTCGGGGAAAAACAATGCACGAAACCGGGGTTTTGCCTGCGCAGGAATTGCGCGCCATGGTCGCGCAAGGGGTGATCCTGTCTGATCCGCCTGTGCAAGAAGCCCCGATCCAACCTGCCAGCCTTGATTTGCGCCTTGGCCCGCGTGCCTATCGTGTGCGCGCGTCTTTCCTTGCGGGCAAAGGGCGCAAACTGGCCGATCGTCTGGCAGAATTTGAAATGCACCAGATGGATCTGACCAATGGCGCCGTGCTGGAAAAGGGCTGTGTCTATGTCGTGCCCCTGATGGAAAGCTTGGCGCTGCCTTTGGGCATTCAGGCGGTTACCAATGCCAAAAGCTCTACGGGGCGGCTGGATTTGCTCACCCGCGTCATCACCGATGACGGGGTAGAATTTGATCGCGTGCCAGAGGGCTATCATGGCCCGCTTTATGCCGAAATCTGCCCGCGCACGTTTTCCGTGCTGGTGCGCCCCGGCATGCGGCTTAATCAAATCCGGTTCCGGCGCGGGCAAGCTATCCTGAGTGATACCGAACTGGCCGCGCTGCATAGGCGCGAGCAGCTGGTTCCCGGAGAGCCTGTCATCTCTGACGGGTTGGGCTTTTCGGTGGATCTGCGGCCAGAGCGCGGCACGCTGGTTGGCTACCGCGCCAAACCCCATACAGGGGTGATTGATCTCGACAGGATCGGGGCCTATGCGCCCGGCGATTTCTGGGAAGACCTGCACAGCGCAGATGGCCAGATCATTCTGGACCCCGGCGCGTTCTATATTCTAGTGAGTCGCGAGGCTGTGCATATCCCGCCAAGCTATGCCGCAGAAATGGCGCCTTACGTGGCGATGGTAGGCGAGTTTCGGGTGCATTACGCGGGGTTCTTTGACCCCGGTTTCGGCCATGACCCTCACCCAGGGCATGACACCGGAGAGGCGGCGCAGCATCGGGCTGCGTGCCTGTGTGATTGCCGCCATCCTGCTGGCCCTGTTCGGGCTGGCGGGCGAAGAATTCCTGCGCTTCATCGGCATTTCCATGCCCGCCTTTCGCATCGCGGGGGGGATTTTGCTCTTTCTCACAGCGCTTGAAATGCTGTTTGAGCGCCGCTCCCAGCGCCGCAAAGATCACGCTGATGAGGGCACATCTGCGCCCGCCGATGATCCGTCTGTTTTCCCGCTGGCCATGCCGCTGATTGCCGGGCCGGGGGCAATGGCGACAATGGTGCTTTTGATCAATGAGGCAGGGCGCAGCCCGCAGGGGCTTGCTCTGGTGACAGCGGTCATGCTGGGGGTGATTGTGCTGGTCTTTCTCGCCTTCCTGTCGGCCGGGCTGATAGAACGCCTGCTGCGCCGGACGGGAACAATGGTCATGACACGGCTTTTCGGCCTGTTGCTGGCCGCACTTTCAGTGCAATTTGTCCTCAACGGGGCCAGCGCGATTGGCATTCTCCCGCCGGGCGCAACCGCGCTTTAGCCATAGCTTCGCACAGGGCTTGGCGAATATGAAATCCCTTGCTAGACTTCGCCGAAATCATCGCCTTTTTCCCGAGTAGCCTTTGATGCGCCACAGCCTGCCCACCATTCCCCAGTTCTATGTCACGGCCCCCCAGCCCTGCCCCTATCTGGAAAACCGGATGGAGCGGAAGCTGTTCACCGCATTGCAAGGCGATCAGGCAGAGGCCATGAATGACACGCTGTCCAAGCAGGGGTTCCGGCGGTCGCAGAATGTGCTTTATCGCCCCTCCTGCGCGGATTGCTGCGCCTGCCTTTCCGCGCGCATACGCGTTGCCGCGTTTCAGCCCACTCGCTCGCAACGCCGGGTGATGAAGCGCAACAGCCAATTGCAACGCCATGTCACCAGTGCCTGGGCAACAGAGGATCAGTTTGATCTGTTCCGCCGCTACCTCGATTCGCGCCATGCCGATGGTGGGATGGCGGATATGGACGTATTTGAATTCGCCGCCATGATAGAGGAAACACCCGTGCGTACGCGGGTTTTGGAATATATCGGCCAAGGCCCATCGGGGCGGCGCCATTTGCAAGGCGTGTGCCTGAGCGATGTGCTGGATGACGGGCTAAGCCTTGTCTATTCGTTTTTCGATCCCAAAATGGCGGCCAATTCGCTGGGCAGCTATATGATCCTGGATCAGATCGAACTGGCGCGGCAAGTGGGCCTGCCCTTTGTCTATCTGGGCTATTGGGTTCCCGGCAGCCCCAAGATGGATTACAAGGCGCGGTTTTCGGGCTTGGAAATTTTCCATGATGGCGAATGGCGCGTGCTGGATGATCCAGAACAATATTCCGGCACGACACATCCCTTATCGGTAAAACCCATTGCCGAGCAAGTGGCGGGGCTAAGCCTGCCCAGCAGCCTCAGCGCGCCAATAGCGCCCGCCACACGGTCTGACGGCGCGTTGTAAGGCGCGCTGGCGTCAATTCGCTTTGCGGGTGGGCAGGAAGGGCAAGGGCAGCACCGGCACGCCTTCCTCCAGCAATGCGCGGGCATCTTCCGCGCGGGCCTCGCCATAAATGGGCCGGTCGGGGATATCACCCAGATACATCGCGCGGGCCTCTGCCGCGAAGCGCTCGCCCACATAGTCCGAATTCGCTTCTACCTGCGCGCGCAATTCCTGCAAGCGTCGCGCGACATCTTCTGGTGGCGCGGGCGGCGTTTGCGCCTTGGGCGCGGCAGTGCCAGAGCCAACCGCCGGGGCCATCAGCGCCTTTTCAACTTCACTTATGCCGCAATGCGGGCAAGAGACAAGTTTGCGCGCCAAAAGCCCATCAAAGGCCGCGCCGGACTGGAACCAGCTTTCAAACCCATGCCCTTCGGCGCATCTGAGCGAATATTTGATCATCTCTTCATGCCTGCGATTTTGCAGGGCAGAAGTAAACAGGAACTGAACCAATTCAAGAGAAAATGAACTGGCCCTGCCCTTGCCCCATGCCCGCCCTCTTCTAGCTTCTACGGCACAATTGCTTGGCCGGGAAGGAAAGATCATGCGTGCTCTCATCATGGCCCTTTGGCTGGCCATTTCCGGCCTGCCTGCCCAGTCCTTCACCTTCACCGCCCTTGATGGCGCGCCGCTTGATCTGGCCGAGTGGCGCGGCCAGCCGGTTTTGGTGGTCAATACCGCGTCCCTGTGCGGCTTTACCCGCCAATATGGCGATATGCAGGCGCTCTATGAAGAATATGGCCCGCGCGGGCTGGTGGTTTTGGCCGTACCTTCGGATGATTTCAGACAAGAACTTTCCAGCAATGCGGAAGTGGCGGATTTCTGCCGCGTCCAGACCGGGCTGACATTTCCCATCACCCAGATCACGCCTGTGCGCGGGGCGCAGGCGCATCCGTTCTTTCAATGGCTGGCGCAGGAACACGGGCATGTCCCAAGCTGGAATTTCAACAAGGCCCTGATCGGGCCAGAGGGCGAATTGCTGGGCTTTTGGGGCTCTGGCACACGCCCCACCGCGCGCGCCATCACGCGCCCCATCCGGGCGGCGCTGCCATGACGGGGCGGGCCACAAAGTGACGCCGGTTTTCATCGGCTCGGAAATCTATCGCGGTTCCAGCTATGGGGCATGGCATCCCCTGCATATTCCGCGTGTGTCCACTGTGATGGATCTGGTGCGCGCCCTGAACTGGCTGGAACCGGGGCAATACCGCACCAGCCCGCGCGCCAAGCCTTCGGCGCTGATGGCCTTTCACAGCGCCGCGTATATCGCAGCGCTGCAACAGGCCGAAGCCACGCAGCAGGCCAGCCCGCAGATGCAGGCCCGCTTTGGCCTTGGCAGCACGGCAAACCCGGTTTTCCCCGAAATGTTCCGCCGTCCCGCCACGGGTGCGGGGGGCGTGATGCTGGCCGCGGCCCTGCTGGCCGAGGGGGGCGTTGTGCATGTGCCGGGCGGGGGCACGCATCACGCCTTGGCAGAGCGGGCAAACGGGTTTTGCTATCTGAATGATCCGGTTCTGGCGCTTCTGGCATTGCGCCATCTGGGGCTAAGCCGGATTGCCTATGTCGATATCGACGCCCATCATTGCGATGGGGTGGAAGCCGCGCTTTCCGGCGCGGAAGATATGCTTCTGATCTCTGTCCATGAAGAAAAGCGCTGGCCTTTTACGGGGGGGCTGGAGGATCGCGGCGCAGGGCGCGCGGTAAATCTGCCTGTGCCGCGCGGGCTGAATGATACCGAAATGCGCGCCATCCTTCAGCGCCTTATCCTGCCCGCGCTGGAACGCTTCGCCCCGCAAGCGATTGTGCTGCAATGCGGGGCCGATGCGGTGGAAGAAGACCCGCTGTCGCGGCTGGCGCTGTCGAATAACGCGCATACAGACATAGCGCTTGCCCTGCGCGCGGCTGCGCCAAGGCTGATGGTTCTGGGGGGTGGCGGCTATAACCCATGGTCGGTGGCGCGCTGCTGGACACGGGTCTGGGGCGCGCTGAACGGGCACAGGGCAGAGGGCAGCTTGCCAGAGGGCGCGCAAGCCGTGCTGCGCGCCCTGTCATGGAACCGCCGCAGCCCAAGCCGCACCCCGCAAGACCACTGGCATACCACCCTTGCAGACCCCCCGCGCGAAGGCCCCCTGCGCCCCGAAATCACCGCCCGGCTGGATCATCTGCGCGCGCGCCTTGGGCTTGGCACGCAGAACCGCCCCGCAAGCCAGAGAAAAACCGCCTGAACCCCCATCAGGCGCACAGCCCACCTTGCGCAGCCCTGCCCACACGCATAAAGAATGCGCGAAATTCCTATGGGGGAAGGGTTCGGCCCATGCCGCTTCTGGTCATGAAATTCGGGGGCACATCGGTTGCCGATCTGGAGCGCATTCGCAATGCGGCCCAGAAGGTCAAGGCCGAGGTGGAACGCGGTTATGATGTGATTGTCATCGTCTCTGCCATGTCGGGCAAGACCAATGAACTGGTGGGCTGGGTCAATGAAACCTCGCCCCTTTATGACGCGCGCGAATATGATGCCGTTGTCAGTTCGGGAGAGAATGTTACCGCCGGGCTGATGGCTTTGACATTGCAGGAAATGGATATTCCCGCGCGCAGTTGGCAAGGCTGGCAAGTGCCGATCCAGACCACCAGCGCCCATGGCGCAGCGCGGTTTGTCGATATTCCGCGCAAGAATCTGGACGCCAAATTTGCCGAGGGCTTCAAGGTTGCGGTCATTGCAGGCTTTCAGGGTGTCAGCGCCGAGGGGCGCATCACAACCCTTGGGCGCGGCGGGTCTGATACCACAGCCGTAGCCTTTGCCGCCGCCTTCGGTGCAGAGCGTTGTGATATCTATACCGATGTTGACGGGATCTATACCACCGATCCGCGCATCACCAACAAGGCGCGCAAGCTCGACAAGATCAGCTTCGAGGAAATGCTGGAACTTGCCAGCCTTGGGGCAAAAGTGCTGCAAACGCGCTCTGTCGAACTGGCAATGCGCTACAAGGTGCGGCTGCGCGTGCTGTCATCTTTCGATGATACGAATGAAACATCAGGAACCCTGGTCTGTGATGAGGATGAAATCATGGAATCGAAAGTTGTCTCTGGCGTGGCCTATAGCCGCGAAGAAGCGAAACTGACCCTTGTCACGGTCGAAGACCGCCCCGGCATTGCCGCCGCCATTTTCGGCCCGCTCTCCGAAGCCGGGGTGAATGTGGATATGATCGTTCAGAACATCTCGGAGAAGGATTATCAGGGCCATGAGCGGCCCGTCACCGATATGACCTTCTCCTGCCCGGTGGATCAGGTGGCGCGCGCGCGCAAGGCGCTGGAAACCGCGCGCGATGCAGGCAGCATCAGCTATGAGAAGCTGGAAGTGGATACCGACGCGGCCAAAGTCTCGGTTGTGGGAATCGGCATGCGCAGCCATGCGGGGGTTGCCGCGCGCATGTTCAGCGCACTTGCCCAAGAAGGCGTCAATATCAAGGTGATCGCCACCTCGGAAATCAAGATTTCCGTGTTGATTGACAGAAAATATATGGAACTGGCGGTTCAGGCGCTTCATGATGCGTTTGACCTCGACAAGGCGGGCTAAGGCAGGCCCAAGGCAAGATCGGAGGGGCAATGCCCCACAGAACGGAAACAGACAGTCGAAAGCTGCTTCGCCGCTTGCGCGACGAAATGTCCCTGTCCAACCCGGCGCAAGAACGGTTGGACAGGATCACCACCATCATCGCAGAATCGATGGGGGTGGAGGTGTGCTCGATCTATCTGTTCCGCGACCCTGAAACGATGGAACTTTGCGCCACCGAAGGGCTTCGCCCGGAATCGGTGCATATCACCCGCATGCGGCTGGGCGAGGGGCTGGTGGGCAAGGTTGCACGGCTTGCGCGCCCTGTGAACACGGCAAATGCCCCCGCTGAACCGGGCTTTCGCTATATGCCAGAGACGGGCGAAGAGATTTACAGCTCTTTCCTTGGTGTACCCATTCAACGGCTGGGCGAGCGGCTGGGTGTGCTGGTGGTGCAGGCAAAAGAACCGCGCCTGTATTCGGATGACGAGATTTACGGGCTGGAAGTTGTGGCCATGGTGCTGGCCGAAATGACGGAACTGGGCGCGTTTGTGGGCGAGGGCACAGGTTTTGCCACCCCCCATAAACACGCCACCCTGTTGCGGGGCGTGACAGCACAAGAGGGCGAGGCCGAGGGCGAAGTCTGGCTGCACGAACCGCGCGTGGTGATCACCAATCTTGTCAATGATGACAGTCAGGCAGAACTTGCGCGGCTGGAAGGGGCTGTGTCGCAATTGCGCGTCTCCATCGACCAGCTTTTGGCCAATGCCGGAAGCCGTGACAAGGAACATCAGGAAGTCTTGCAAACCTACCGCATGTTTGCCCATTCGCGCGGCTGGATGAAGCGGATGGAAGAAGATATCCGCCGCGGGCTATCGGCCGAGGCCGCCGTGGAGAAAGAGCAATCCTCCGCACGCGCCCGCATGGAAACGGTGCCCGATGCCTATTTGCGCGAAAGGCTGCATGATCTGGACGACCTGTCCAACCGCCTGCTGCGCATCCTGACCGGGCAGGGGCGCGACACCGGTGCCGAAATGCCGCCCGACCCGATTCTGGTGGCGACCAATATCGGCCCGGCGGAATTGCTGGAATACGGGCGCAGCGCAGCCATGCTACGATTGTCGCGCGCGCCTTGGCGATCCCGTTGGTGATAAATGTGCCGCGCATCACCACAGAGGCGCTGAATGGTGATCAAATATTGGTGGATGGCTCCGAGGGCGTGGTGCATCTGCGCCCCGATGACAGCATCACCAGCGCCTTCCGCGACAAAATGGCGATGCAGGCCAAGGCGCAGGAACGCTATGCCAGCCTGCGTGACAAACCCGCGCAGGCGCGCTGCGGCACGCGCATTACGCTGAAGATGAATGCGGGGCTGATGGCGGATCTGCCCTCGCTGCCCTCTTCCGGGGCCGAAGCCGTGGGGCTGTTTCGCACCGAATTGCAGTTTCTGGCCCGCGACCGGATGCCCAAACGCTCTGATCTGGTGGCCAATTATGCCCGTGTTCTGGATGCCGCCAAGGAAAAGAAAGTCTATTTCCGAACGCTGGATATCGGGTCTGACAAGGTGATGCCCTATATGAAGCGCCCGGACGAGCCGAACCCGGCAATGGGCTGGCGCGCGCTGCGGGTGGGGCTGGACAAACCCGGCGTGCTGCGCATGCAGTTGCAAGCGCTGATCCGCGCTGCCAATGGCCGCGCGCTCAGTGTGATGTTCCCACTGGTGGCAACCGAAAGCGAATTCACCCGCGCCCATGACATGCTGATGCGCGAAATCGCGCGCGAGCAGCGTTTGGGCCATGTTCTGCCCGCGCGTGTGGAAGTGGGCGCCATGCTGGAAACCCCCTCCCTTGCCTATGCGCCCAAAAGCTTTTTTGATGCCGCCGATTTCATCTCTATCGGCGGGAATGATCTGAAACAGTTTTTCTTCGCCGCCGACCGCGAGAATGAACTAGTCCGCCGCCGCTATGACACGCTGAATGTGGCCTTCCTGACATTTCTGCAAGTGATCGTGGATCGCTGCCATGAAAGCCAGACGGCCCTTTCCTTTTGCGGCGAAGATGCGGGGCGGCCCATTGATGCGCTGGCGCTGGCCGGGATCGGGATTTCCTCGCTCTCCATGCGCCCGGCCTCGATCGGGCCTGTGAAATCGCTGATCCGGCGTGCAAATCTGAACGAGGTGTCGGAATTGATCGCGCGGGTGCAGGCGCGGGGCGAAGAAAGCGCGCGCCCTGCCCTGATGGACTATGTCGCCACGCTGGTGGATTGAGACGAGCGCCTAGCCGGGCAGATGCTTGCCCACTTCGCCGCGCACCCCCTGCCACGCGCCGGGCTCCAGTTCCAGCCCCAGCACGCGGGCGGGGTTGGTGGGGGGCGGCATGATCACACTCTCCAGCCGCGCAAACCCGAAGCGGCGGTAATAAGGTTCATCCCCCACCAGCAACACGCGACCAAACCCAAGCCGCGCCGCGCGCCCAAGGCTTTCGCGCATCAGCCAGCCGCCCAAACCCTCGCCCTGATGGGTGGGGTGAACGGCAATCGGCCCCAGAAGCAGCACCTCGGCCCCGCCAATCTGCACCGGCCAATAGCGGATTGCGGCGGCCAGGCCATTTTCGTCGCGCAGCAACAGACACAAATCGGCCACAGGGGCCACACCTTCGCGCAGGCGGTAAGAGGACAGCGCTTCGCGCCCCGGTGCAAAGCACAGGTCATAAAGCGCCTCGACCTCCCACCAATCGGCAGGTGTTTCCTGAAAAAGCTGCATGCTTTGCCCCCCGCCGCATTCGGCGCTGGCCGCGCCAGTAGCATGGCACTAGGTTGCACGCAAACAGATCACAGAAAGGCGCGCATGTTCTACGAACCCCGCACAGGCCACGGCCTGCCCCATAACCCGTTCAATGCCATTGTCACCCCCCGCCCGATTGGCTGGATTTCCACGCGCGGGGCAGATGGGCAGGATAATCTGGCCCCCTATTCGTTTTTCAATGCTGTGGCCTATGTGCCGCCACAGGTGATGTTTGCCTCTACCAGCGCCAAACCCGACCGCGCGGATACCAAGGACACCGTTGCCAATATCCGCGAAACGGGTGTGTTTTGTGTGAATGTGGTGGAAATGGCCGCGCGCGATGCGATGAATGCAAGCTCTGGCCCATGGCCGCGCGAGGTGGATGAATTCACCCATGCGGGGCTTGCGCGCGAAGAGTGCCGCGTGATTGCGGCCGCGCGCGTGGCCACTGCGCCCGCCGCGCTGGAATGCCGGATGACACAGATTGTCCGGCTGGAAGGCGCGGCCAATTTTCTGGTGCTGGGCGAAGTGGTGGGCGTGCATCTGCGCGATGATTGCCTTGTGGACGGCATGTTTGACATCACGCGCTACCGCCCGCTCGCCCGGTGCGGCTATCAGGATTATACGGTGGTGGAACAGGTGTTCAGCCTGAAGCGGCCCGGCACATGATAGAAAAAAGGCTCTTGCTGGTGCGAGAGCCTTTATCCTTGGTGGTTTATTCTGCGGCAGAGGGGGTTTGCTGTTTCGCCCCGTCTGGCTGTCCATCTGCAGGCTTGCGCGGCTTGCGCTGGATGCGCTTTGGTTTTGCGGCCTGCTCCCCTTGCCCGGCACTCTTTGCTTCGCCCTGTTCGGCGCTTGCACCCTCTGCAGGCTTTGGCGCACGGGGCTTGCGCCGATTTACAGGCTTGTCTTGCCGTGGCGCCGTGGCCGCGGCGTCTTGCCCAGTTGGTTTGGATATCTGCGCATGATCAGCAAGCGGCACTTCGTTCGAGGCATCGGTTGCGACAGAGTGGCTTTCAGGTGTCTCAACGAGCACGGCATCATCTGCCCCCCCATCATCAAACTCCTGAACCGAAAACGCGCTTTGATCCAGCTCTTCACGGGTATTTTCAGCGAATTGGGGCTTGCTGCGGTGGCCTCCATCCTCGTCCGGCTGTGGCCGGTGTGACTGGTGGCGCGGCTGGTTTGGCCCACGATCATCGTGATTCTGTCGCCGATCATCCTGAAACTGGCGATTGCGGTCATCCTGCGACTGGCGGCGGGCGTCCTGCTCGGCCTGCATCTCGCGGGTGGCCTGGGCCAGCATCCGGGTGTAATGCTCTGCATGTTGCTGAAAGTTTTCAGCCGCCACGCGATCATTGGACAATTGTGCATCACGCGCCAGAACCTGATATTTTTCAATGATCTGCTGCGGTGTGCCGCGCACTTTGCCTTCTGGGCCAGAGCTGTCAAAGACGCGGTTGACAATGTTCCCAAGTGTCTTGGGGCGGTTCGACTTCGAACGCGAGCGTTTGTTGGTGGATCTCATGCGTAACTATATCCTGCCTGTAATGGCATGCCGTGCAGCCTGTTCGGGTAATTGCGCTGCGCGCCTAGCCGGACTGCAGAGATGGGAGCATCAGGCGCAGCGCCTCTTTTGCGCCGCTGCCGTGCCCTTCAGATGGCATGCTTGGCCGCACATGGCAAGCCCCATCCCCTGAAAAACTGATTTTCGCGCGGGATTTGGCAGATTTGCCATAGGTTACAGGCTTGCAACAGCCTGTGCGGCCACCACCCGCCCCCGCCCTGTCAGATCGGGCAGGATATGGGCCGCACCAAGCCCGGCATCTTGCATAAGCGCTTGCACCGCTGGCCCCTGCCCCAGCCCGATTTCCACCATCAGCCAGCCACCGGGGCGCAAATAGGCCGGGGCCTGCGCGATAATGGCGCGATAGGCGGCAAGCCCGGTGCCGTCGCAACCCTCCGGCACAAGGGCCATGCGCGGCTCCCACAGGCGCAGATCGGGGGCGAGAGCGTTGTAATCAGGCGCAGCAATATAGGGCGGGTTCGACACGATCAGATCAAAATTGCCTGTTACCCTCTCCCACCAGTCAGAGGCGCGAAATTCTACCCGCCCCTCCAGCCCCAGCGCAGCCGCATTGGCGCGCGCCACAGCCAGCGCCTTGGGCGACATATCCACCGCCAGCCCGCGCGCGCCTGCACGTTCGGCCAGCAGTGTCAGGATAATCGCACCGCTGCCGGTGCCCAGATCCAGCACTGTGCTGAAATCATGCTCCAGCGCGGCGGCAATCAGGGTTTCTGTTTCTGGCCTTGGATCAAGCACATCAGAGGTTACCCGAAACGGGCGCCCCCAGAACAGCCGCTGGCCGATGATCTGCGCGACGGGCTGATGCTGCATGCGCGCCTCTATCGCACGGCTAAAAGCCGCCTCTTGCTCGGCGGGCACAGGATCGGGCAAAACCAGCGTCAGGCGATCAGGCACAATCCCCAATGCATGTGCCAAAAGCCAGCGCGCATCCTGCGCGGCCCCCTCTATGCCCGCAGTGCGCAAGCGCGCAATACCTGCCGCCAGCAGGGTTTGGCCTGTGGGCGCGGCTTGCATCAGCTTTCCATCTCAGCCAGCCGCGCCGCCTGATCGGCTGTAATCAGCGCATCAATCACTTCGTCCAGATCGCCTTGCAAGATGGCCTCCAGCTTATACAGCGTCAGGTTTATCCGGTGATCTGTCATGCGCCCTTGGGGAAAATTATAGGTGCGGATACGCTCTGAACGATCCCCAGACCCCACTTGCGCCTTGCGCGCATCGGCGCGGGCCTCCGCCGCGCGCTGGCGCTCCTTGTCATAAAGTTTCGCGCGCAAGACCTGCATGGCAATCGCGCGGTTCTGATGCTGCGATTTCTCAGAGGATGTGACCACAATTCCGCTGGGGATATGGGTGATCCGCACGGCAGAATCGGTGGTGTTCACATGCTGCCCCCCGGCCCCAGAGGCGCGCATGGTATCAATGCGGATATCTTGCGCGGGAATGTCGATATCCACCTCTTCCGCTTCGGGCAGCACGGCAACTGTGGCCGCAGAGGTATGTATCCGCCCCCCCGATTCGGTGACAGGCACGCGCTGCACCCGGTGCACACCGGATTCGAATTTCAGCCGCGCGAAAACGCCCTCCCCCACAATCCGCATCACAGCCTCGCGCAGCCCGCCAAGCTCTGTTTCAGACTGGCTGACCATCTGCACCTGCCAGCCCCGCCCTTCTGCATAACGCTGATACATGCGCAGCAAATCGGCGGCAAAAAGGCTGGCTTCCTCGCCGCCTGTTCCGGGGCGCAATTCAATCAGCGCGGGCCGGGCATCGGCAGCATCGCGCGGCAGAAGCGCAAGGCGCAGCGCCTGTTCCAGCGCAGGCAGGCTATGTTCCAGCGCGGCCAGTTCTTCCAAGGCCAGATCGCGCATTTCGGGATCATGGCGCAGCGCTTCGGCCTCGCGCCGCGCGGCAAGCGCGGCCTGATAGGCGGCAATCTGGGCCACGACGGGCTTCAACTCGGAATATTCGCGCGTCACCGCGCCAATCTCTTCGGGCGCGACCCCTTCCATAAGGCGCGCTTCCAGAAAGCCGAAACGGCGTGTGATTTGATCCAGTGTTTCTGCGGCAAACATAGGCGCGACTTGTGGCCAAACTCTGCCCGACGGTCAAGCCATCTTGGCTATGCAGTTGCGCTAGTGCTGGACGCGCCAGCCTCAACGATTTAAAAGAACCCCATGCGCTGCGGCGTAAGATAATCGGGACAAAGGGCCACATGGGCGATTTCGCCACCTATATCGATACGGCGTTCTGGGTCAGCAGTGGTGCGATCCTGATATTGCTGATAATTTCAGGGTTTTTCTCTGGGTCTGAAACTGCTCTGACGGCTTCCAGCCGGGGCAAGCTGAAGGCGCAGGCCGACAAAGGCGCACGGGGCGCGCAAACCGCGCTTACCCTGACAGAGGATAGCGAGCGCCTGATTGGCGCGATCCTGCTGGGCAATAACATGGTCAATATTCTGGCCGCCTCTATTGCAACAGCCCTGTTTACGCGCCTCTTTGGCGATAGTGGCGTGGCCCTGGCCACGCTGGTCATGACAATGCTGGTGCTTGTCTTTGCCGAAGTGATGCCGAAAACCTATGCCATCTCTGCGCCGGAATCTGCCGCAATCCGGGTCGCGCCCGCCTTGCGCTGGGTGGTTGCGGTGTTTTCGCCTGTCGTGGCGGTGGTTCGCTTTGTGGTGCGCCGCGTGCTGGCGCTCTTTGGGGTGACGATTGATCCCGACAGCCATATCATGTCTGTGCATGAAGAGATTGCGGGCACTTTGGCGCTGGGGCATTCTACAGGGTCGGTCGAGAAAGAACACCGTGACCGATTGTTGGGCGCGCTGGATTTGTCAGAACGCACGGTCGAAGAAATCATGCTTCACCGTAGCCAGATTGAAACCATCAATGCTGATGATCCGATCGAAGAGATCATTGCGAAATGTATCAACTCGCCCCATTCGCGCCTGCCGATGTATCGGGAAGAACCCGAAAACATTGTGGGCATTTTATATGCGCGCGATCTGGTGCGGGCGATGCACAGTCTGGTTAGCGCCGCGGGGGGCGATTACAGCGCAGTCAGCGCGCTGGATCTGAACGCACTTGCCCGCCAGCCCTATTATGTGCCCGACACCACCCCGCTGGATGAGCAGATGAAAGAATTTCTGCGCTTGCGGCTGCATTTTGCGCTGGTCGTGGATGAATATGGCGCGCTGCAAGGGCTGATCACGCTGGAAGATATTCTGGAAGAGATCGTGGGTGAAATTGAAGATGAATATGATGTGACCCCCGCGCCAGAGGTAGAGATCACAGATGCGGGCGAAGTGCTGGTGGATGGCGCAATGACAATCCGCGATCTGAACCGCACGCTGGAATGGACACTGCCCGACGAGGAAGCCGTGACCATTGCAGGATTGGTTATCCACGAGGCGCAATCCATCCCCGAAGAGGGGCAGGTTTTCTCGTTCCACGGCTGCCGCTTCAAGATCCTTGCGCGCGATGGCAACCGCATCACGCGCCTCAGCCTCAAGCGGATTTAGGCTCTGGCGCCACCCCTGCTGTCAGGGCAAGGAATACATCTTCCAGATTGGGGTCTTCGCTGGAAACATCGCTGATTGCGCCGCCCGCTGCCGCCACAGCGGCCAAGAGCTGCCCGGCGCTCACCTGCGAACGCCGATAGGTCAGCGCCAGCATGCCATCGGCGCGGGTTTCGCGCTGCACCCCTTCGGGCAGTTCCAATTCCGGCACAGGCCCATTCCCACAGCATCTGACGCAGCTCGATATCCACGCCCGCCGTCGGCTCGTCCAGAACCAGCACATGCGGGCGATGGACCAGCGCCTTGGCCAGCAACAGACGCCGCCGCATCCCACCCGAGAGCGCGCGGGCATAGGCCTCGGCCTTGTCCGACAGGCCAATCAGGGCCAAAATCTCATCCGTGCGGCGCTGGCTTTTGGGCACACCATAGAGGCCCGCCTGCACCTCCAGCGCGCCGCGCGGGGTGAAGAAAGGGTCCATGTTCAGCTCTTGCGGCATCACGCCAATCGCGGCCCGGCTTTGGCGGGGGTTCACATCTTGGTCAAAGCCCCAGATACGCACCTGCCCGGAAGTTTTGGTCACAAGCCCTGCAAGTATATTGATAAGGGTGGATTTGCCTGCACCATTTGGCCCCAACAGGCCAAAGATACTGCCCGCCGGGATGGCCAGATCAACACCTTTCAGCGCCTCTTTCGGCCCCGCGCCTTTTTGCGCGCCATAAGTCTTGCGCAGGCCCGTGATCTCTATGGCGTTTTGCATTGTCTCTGTCCCTCTTTGCCCATCATTTCCCGGCAGCCTTGGCCCAAGCAGCCTTGTCCTGCGCGTCAAACCGGGTATGTTGGGGCCAGACCTAATGCAGCTTGCCATCGCCGACAAGGACATGACCTGAAATGACCCCCGATACCGCCTTCCCCGCCCCGGAAACCGAGATCGTCTCTGCCATGCGCGTGTGTTGCGATGGTGGCGAAGGGGCATTGGGCCATCCGCGTGTCTGGCTATCCCTTAGCCAGGAAACAGGCACCGTTGATTGCCCCTATTGCGACAAGCGTTTCATCCACCGCGATTACACCGATACCAAGGCCGCCTGAGGGCGCAGACAGCAAGGCCCGCGCTGACACGGCCCCAAGCGCCATGCGCGCTTTGGGGCGTTTTCCATTCAGTCGCGCGGGGTATGGCGCAGCAAAATCACGCTTAAAGGGGGCGCAAATGACATTCGGCAAGGGCCATCATCTGCATCTGATTGACGGATCGGCCTATATTTTCCGCGCCTATCATGCGCTGCCGCCGCTGTCGCGCAAATCCGATGGGTTGCCCGTGGGCGCTGTGGCCGGGTTTTGTAACATGCTCTGGCGCTACTTGGGCGAGAATGGCACAAGCAGCGATGCGCCCACCCATGCGGCGGTGATTTTCGATCACTCCTCGAAAACCTTTCGCAACCAGATTTATGACCTCTACAAAGCCAACCGGCCAGAGCCGCCCGAAGACCTGCGCCCCCAATTCCCCCTCACGCGCGAGGCCACGCGCGCCTTCAACCTGCCCTGCATAGAGATTGCCGATTACGAGGCTGATGACATTATCGCCACCCTTGCCCGCGAAGCGCGCCAAGCCGGCGGGCGGGTGACGATCATCTCCTCTGACAAGGACATGATGCAGCTTGTGGGCGACGGGGTGGAAATGCTCGACGCTATGAAAAACAAGCGGATCGGCGTGGACGAGGTGATCGAGAAATTCGGCGTCGGGCCAGAGCGCGTGGCAGATGTGCAGGCTTTGGCGGGCGATTCGGTCGATAATGTTCCTGGCGCGCCGGGGATCGGGATCAAAACTGCCGCACTTTTAATAAATGAATTTGGCGATCTGGAAACATTGCTGGCGCGCACGGGCGAAATCAAACAACCCAAGCGCCGCGCCGCCCTGGAAGACAATGCAGAGCTGATCCGCATTTCCAAACGGCTGGTCTTGCTGGATGAGAATACGCCGCTGGATTTCGGGCTGGATGATCTGGAAGTGCGCGCGCCAGAGCCAGAGGCGCTGATGAATTTCCTCAATGAGATGGAATTTCGCACCCTCACCCGCCGCGTGGCGGAACATTTTGGCACAGACACCCCGCCCATGCCCGCGCCCCCGGCCAGCGGCAGCGCGCCACAGGCCGTCATCGCCCCCGCCCCTTCCAGCGAACAGCCCGATTTCGCCCGAGCGCAATATATCTGCATCCGCGATATGGGCACGCTGGAAAGCTGGATTTCCCAGATCGAAGAGCGCGGCTATGTCGCAGTGGATACCGAAACCACCGCCCTTGATGAAATGCGCGCCGAATTGGTGGGGATTTCGCTCTGCGTAACCCCCGGCCATGCCGCCTATATCCCGCTGCAACACCGCGCAGGCGGCGGCGATCTGTTTGGCAGTGTCGATCTGGTAGAAGGGCAATTGCCGCTGGCCGATGTCTTGGCGCGGCTCAAGCCAGTGCTGGAAGATGGCAGCATCCTGAAAATCGGGCAGAATATGAAATATGATGCCAAGATTTTCGCCAATCTTGGGGTGGATGTAACCCCCATAGATGACACGATGCTGATGTCTTATGCGCTGCATGGGGGCTTGCACGGGCATGGCATGGATGCGCTGTCAGACCGCTATCTGAACCACCAGCCCATTGCCATCAAAACCCTTCTGGGCGCGGGCAAATCCGCCATCACCTTTGACCGCGTGCCGATTGACGAGGCCACGCGCTACGCTGCCGAAGATGCCGATATCACATTGCGGCTCTGGCAGATGTTCAAACCCCGCCTGCATGCAGAGCAAGTGGCCCGCGTTTATGAAACGCTGGAGCGCCCGCTTGTGGCCGTTCTGGCCCGGATGGAGCGGCACGGGATCAAGGTGGATCGCGACGCGCTGTCGCGCATGTCCAACGCCTTTTCGCAAAAAATGGCGGCGCTGGAGGATGAAATTCACACGCTGGCGGGCGAGAAGTTCAATGTGGGCAGCCCCAAGCAACTGGGCGAGATCCTGTTTGACAAGCTGGGCCTGCCCGGCGGCAAAACCGGCAAAACCGGGGCCTATGCCACCGGGGCGGATATTCTGGAAGATCTGGCCGCAGAGGGGCATGATCTGCCCGCCCGCGTGCTGGACTGGCGCCAGCTTGCCAAGCTGAAATCCACCTATACCGATGCTCTGCAAGAACATATCCACCCCGAAACAGGGCGGGTGCATACCTCTTATGTGATTACAGGCGCGGTTACGGGGCGGTTATCTTCCACCGATCCCAATTTGCAAAATATCCCCATCCGCAGCGAAGACGGGCGGCGCATTCGCACGGCCTTTGTGGCAGATCAGGGCAAGAAACTGGTGGCACTGGATTACAGCCAGATTGAATTGCGCATTCTGGCCCATATCGCGGATATTGACAGCCTGAAGGCCGCCTTCCGCGCGGGCCATGACATCCACGCCATGACAGCCTCGGAAATGTTTGGCGTGCCGCTGGCAGAGATGACCCCCGAAATCCGCCGCCGCGCCAAAGCGATCAATTTCGGGGTGATTTACGGGATTTCAGGTTTTGGGCTGGCGCGCAACCTGCGCATTCCTCGCGCCGAGGCGCAGGCTTTCATTGACACCTATTTCCAGCGCTTCCCCGGCATTCGCGCCTATATGGATGCGACTGTAGAATTCGCGCAAAAGCATGGGCGGGTGGAAACCCTGTTCGGGCGGCGCATTCATACGCCAGAGATCAATACCAAAGGCCCCGGCGCAGGCTTTGCCAAGCGAGCGGCGATCAACGCGCCCATTCAGGGCGCCGCCGCCGATATCATCCGCCGCGCCATGATCCGCTTGCCCGATGTGATTGCCGATCTGCCTGCAAAAATGCTGCTGCAAGTGCATGATGAACTGGTGTTCGAGGTAGAGGAAGGCGCGGTAGATACCGTTATCACGCAGGTGCGCGCGGTGATGGAAGCGGCGGCAGACCCGGTTGTGCGCCTAAGCGTGCCTTTGGTTGTGGATGCAGGCGTAGGCGATAGCTGGGCAGAGGCGCATTGAACAGGCAACGCATTGAATGAGGGATCGGTTTCAGATGATCTGAAAACGATCCACATCCACCATCCCCTGATCGGTGATCTTCAAATGCGGGATCACAGGCAGCGCAATAAAAGCCAGTTGCAAAAACGGCTCTTCCAGCGTTACGCCCAAGGAACGCGCCGCCGCGCGCAGATCAACAAGCGCGGCCTGCACCTCTTCATAGCTGGCCAAAGACATCAGGCCCGCCACGGGCAAGGCCAATTCCGCCAACACCTGCCCCGCATGTGCCACCACAAAACCGCCCTCAATCTCTGACAGCCGATTGACGGCCAGCGCCAGATCCTCATAGCCCACGCCCACCGCAACAATATTGTGATGATCATGGGCCACAGTGGCCGCAATCGCCCCCCGTTGCAGGCCAAAGCCGCGCACAAAGCCTGTGGCGATATTGCCGTTTTTGCCATGGCGTTCCACCACCGCCACGCGCGCCAGATCACGCGCGGGATCGGGCAGTTTGTCACCCTCGGTCTGAGGTATCTCCACGCGCAAATGCTCTGTTATGATCTTGCCTTCCAGAATGCCGATGACGGGCGTCTCTGTCCCTGCGCGGGTGCAGCGGAAATCCGGCGCGGCCACATTGGGCGCGCGCACGGAATTGCGCGCCACAGGCGGGATGGTCTGGCGCGCGGCAAAGGCCGCATCCCCCACCACCTGCCCCCCGCAGAGCACAAGGCTGGCACGGCACTCTGCCAGATCGGGCAGCGCCACGATATCGGCACGCTTGCCCGGTGCAATCTGGCCGCGATCCTTCAGCCCAAAGGCTTCGGCCGCAGACAGGGTGGCGGCGCGATATACCGCCAGCGGATCACAGCCCAGCGCAATCAGCGTGCGGATCATGTGATCCAGATGGCCATGTTCAGCAATATCCAGCGGATTGCGATCATCGGTGCACAGGCACATATAAGGGGCGGTCAGCGGCGTCAGCAGCGGGGCCAGCGCGTGCATATCCTTGCTGACAGAGCCTTCGCGGATCAGGCAGCGCAGCCCTTTTTGCAGCTTCTCCCGCGCCTCGGCGGCAGAGGTGGATTCATGTTCGGTGCGAATGCCTGCCGTGGCATAGGCATTCAGATCACGCCCCGACAACAGCGGCGCATGCCCGTCAATATGGCGGCCCGCAAAGGCATGCAGCTTTTCCATGCAGCCAGGATCACGGTGAATGACGCCGGGGAAATTCATGAATTCGGCCAAACCAATCACCTTGGGATGATCAGCCAATGCCACCAGCGCCGCCGCGTCCAGCGCCGCACCCGCCGTTTCCATATGGGTAGAGGGCACGCAGGAGGACAGATTGACGCGGATATCCATCACTGTGCGGGTGGCAGCCTCCAGAAAATAGCGTATGCCCGCAGCGCCTGCGACATTGGCAATCTCATGGGGGTCACAAATCGCGGTTGTCACCCCGCGCGGGGCCACACAGCGATCAAATTCAAACGGGGTGACAAGGGAGGATTCGATATGCAGATGCGTATCAATAAACCCCGGAACAAGCGTCTGGCCGGGCAGGTCTATCACCTCGCGCCCTTCATACGCGGCGCCAATGCCGATAATCACGCCGTCCATGATTGCCACATCGCCAGCAATGCGCGCCCCTGTCACGTTGCACAGCACTTCGGCCCCGCGCAGCACCAGATCGGCCGGGATTTCGCCGCGCGCAGCGGCTATGCGTGTCTCTAGGCTCATGGGGTTTCCTTTGCCGTTACCTCTGTGCACTGTGCCGCGCGCGCGGGCGTGACGCAAGAGCGCCCCGGCCAGAACCGCAGGCTACAGCGCCGCGACAGACGCAAGAGCGCGGGCATGCATCTCATAATCTTCGGCCAAATGCTGCTCCAACTGGCTGCGCAGCGCAGAGGACAGCGCCAGATCGCCTGCGCCCGAAACATTGTGCCGCTGCAACACCACCTCGCGGCCAAGGCGCTTGGACAAAAATTCCGTGACAGCCGGCATGGCTTCATACTGAAACAGGATATCCACCGTTGCGCCATCGGCAGGATTGGTCAGAAACCGCGCTTGCCGCCCGACATTGGCGCAGTCCGGCTGGGGATCGGACAGATAGGCCTGCACAAACTGTTCAAAGCTCATCTCTCGCGTGCTGCGGGCAGAGCCTTTCAACCATGGCCGCCGACGATACCGAAACCAGCTGCCCAGCCAATCTTCGGGCTGCCGGATCAGGGCCATCGTGGCCGGCGCGGCAGTCGCAAAAAGCAGGATCGTCTTTTCCACCTGCCATTTATAGCGCTGAAAGGTGCAATGCTTGAGCATCGGCTCGCCCTGAAACACAATATCCGCATGCCGGGCCAAAGCTTTTTCAATGGCACTGCTGCCCGCCTTGGGCGTGGCCAGAAACACCAGGGCGTGTTTGTGAAAATAGAGCATCCGAAATTTGCCTTGTCCTCAATTGCCACCTTGCTACCGCGAAGGCGTGGCGCAATCCAGCCCCCTCAAAATCTGGGGCGCGCAACTTGCAGCGCATCGCAGGCGGCGCCATGATCGCCATGCGCGGTTTTATCCCAGTAAAACGGCGCGCGGATCAATTCCCACAGCGCCTTGTATACCGCCAGCACCGCCAGGGGGAAATAGCCGTGCAGAGTTGGCAGCCACAGGCGCAAATGCCGATGCTCTGGCGCGCGCAGGGCCAGATAGCCCACAGCAATCGTTACGGCCTCGGCTAACAGGAATATGGCCACAAAACCCAGCATCACCCCGGCCCCGAAACTGTCTTGCAGCGGATGGCCAAACCCCAGAAGCATGAACCAGAATGTCCAGAGCAAGGGCGCCAGCATGAATTGCACCAGCGTGCCCAGAAACAGCACCTGCACCCCGAAAAACCGCCATGCCCCCAGTTGCCGCCACAGCTGCACCGGGTCGCGCATATGCACAAGCCATGTCACGGCATAGCCCTTCAGCCAGCGCGAGCGCTGCTTGATCCAGGGTATCGCACGGCAATTCGCCTCTTCCTGGGTCACAGTGGCCAGAAGCTGCGTGTAATAACCATGGCGCGCAAGGCGAATGCCCAGATCGGCATCCTCTGTCACGTTATGGGCATCCCACCCCCCCAACGCTTCCAGAATCTCGCGGCGGAAAAACAGCGTTGTCCCCCCCAAAGGCACCGCCAGGCCCAAACGCTGCATGCCCGGCAGGATAATGCGGAACCATGTTGCATATTCGATGGCAAAGCATCGTGACAGCCAGTTCGTACGCGCATTGTAAAAATCCAGCACACCTTGCACACAGGCCAGAGTATCCGGCCCCTCTTGAAAGCAGCGCGCCACCCGGTGCAGCTGGTCGGGATCGGGGGCATCTTCGGCATCATAGACGCCGATAATCGTGCCGCGCGCAAACAGCATGGCATAATTCAGCGCGCGCGGTTTGGTTTTCAACGGCGCATCAGGCACCACGATCACACGCATCCAGCGCGGCAAATCATGTGTGGCAAGGGCGGCACGCGTGATGTGGTCATGCTCTTCCACCACCAGCAGGATATCCAGCAATTCGCGCGGCCATGTCAGGCGCGACAGCCGATTGATCAGCCGGGAAATGACACGCGGTTCCTTGTAAAGCGGCACAAGCACGGAAATGATGGGCTGCTTTGGCTCAGGCCGGGCCGAGGTGGGGGATGGGCCAGCCTGCACATCCGGCGCATGACGATGCGCGGCGATAGCGGCGGCGATTTTCAGCAGTGTCGAGAGCAGCAGGAAAAACGCCGCAATACAGGTCAGAACCAGCACCGTGGCGCGTGGTGCAACAAGCGCCAGACACGCCAGCGTCACACAGGCCAAGGCCAGCAGATTGCCAAAGCCGCGCGATTGCATGCGACGGCAGCTTTCGGCTTCCGAAACGCAGGTTTCTGCCCATAATTTCAGACGGTTGCGGCGCGTTTTTAAAATAGCCGCATGCAAATCCTGCTCGCCGATCAGCGCCATGGCAACGGGGCCGAAACACCCTTCCAGCTGCGCGCGGGCGCGCAGAAATTGGGCCGGGCGCGCAGTTGCAATCAGGGTCACACCGCCCAATTGCTGCCATGGCAGGCAGGACAGGCGCAAACAGTCTTGCAGCCCCAGACGGTCTATCAGTGCAGGATCGGGCAAAGCCCCTTGCGCCAGTTCCAATGCGCTTGTGCCATATTGCCGGGCCAGTGCCTGTGTCAGCTGGGTTTGGGTGATCAGCCCATGGGCCACCAGAATATCGCCCAGAAACCCCGCCTGCCGCGCCTGCAGCTGGAGTGCGCGCAGCAAGTCATCCTCGCGCAGCGCCCCCATATCCAGCAGGATTTGCCCGAGGGGTGTATGCGCGGGCGCATAGGCCCACCCCCCTTGCCACAGCTGCCCATCGTCAACCGATGCCGCAAACCCCACGCGCGCGCCCGCCTTTCTTACCCCTTATCCGGCCAATAGACCGAAAACTGGTTAAGAAATGGTTAAAGGCGTCAGGACGCTCCGGCGCTTTTGCGTGCCGCCATAGAGGCCGCAAACCGCTCGAACAGATAAAAACTGTCTTGCGGGCCGGGGCTGGCTTCGGGGTGGTGCTGCACAGAGAATACGGGGCGATCCTGCATCCGTATCCCACAATTCGACCCATCAAAAAGCGAGCTATGCGTCTCTATCACGCCTGCGGGCAATGTCTGGCTGTCCACCGCAAAGCCGTGATTCATCGAGGTAATCTCTACCTTGCCTGTCTCATTGTCTTTGACAGGATGGTTCGCGCCATGATGGCCATGGTTCATCTTGATCGTTTGCGCCCCCAAAGCCAGCGCCAGCATCTGATGGCCAAGGCAAATGCCAAATACTGGCAGATCAGCTTTCAGCACATCGCGGATCATCGGCACGGCATATTTGCCCGTTGCCGCCGGATCGCCGGGGCCATTGGACAAAAACACGCCATCGGGGTTCAGCGCCAGCACATCTTCGGCCGTAGCCGTAGCAGGCAGCACAGTCACATCACAGCCCGCCGATGCCAAGCACCGCAGGATATTGCGCTTGGCGCCGTAATCAATGGCCACCACCTTATGCAACGGCGCGCTTTGGCGGGTATAGCCTTCGGGCCAGGCCCAGCGCATTTCATCCCAGCGGTAGCTTTGCGCACAGGTGACATCGCGCGCCAGATCAAGGCCCACCAGGCCCGACCATGCGCGCGCTTTCGCGACCATCGCCTCGATATCAAATTTCCCATCCGGGTTATGGGCCAAGGCCACATGCGGCGCGCCCTGCTGGCGGATCGCGCGGGTCAGGCGGCGTGTATCCAGCCCACCAATGCAGATGCGCCCGCGCTTTTGCAGCCAGCTGACCAGATCCTCGGTTGCGCGCCAGTTGGAGGGCGCGGTGGGATCCCATTTCACCACCATCCCGGCGGCCACAGGCTGTGCGGTTTCGTCATCATCGGCATTCACGCCAACATTGCCGATATGGGGAAAGGTGAAGGTCACGATCTGCCCGGCATAGGACGGGTCTGTCATGATTTCCTGATAGCCGGTCATGGCGGTGTTGAAGCACAGCTCCGCCACTGTTTCCCCTGTGGCCCCAAAACCGCGGCCATAAAAGATTGTCCCATCGGCAAGCGCAAGACAGGCAGTGGGTTTAGAGGTTTGGGCAGACATGGGCGCGTCTCCGTTCGGATCGGATTTCGGATCGGATTTGGGCGTCTCTACGGCGGGCATGGGGAAATATCAAGCCGAACCGGCAGGCATATGATCACAACACCTGCCCTTGCCGCCGCCTGCCGGCTTGGTTATTGTGGCCGCTTCCGCCAAGCCGCCGACAACAGGAGCCGCCAATGTCCTTGCGTGACAAGATTTCCAGCGATCTGAAAGCCGCAATGAAGGCCAAGGATATGACGCGGCTGGCCACGCTGCGCCTGATAAATGCCGCGATAAAAGACCGCGAAATCGCCGCGCGCGGCGATGAGGATGTGACGGAATTGACCGATGCAGACCTGACAGCGGTGCTCACACGCATGGTCAAGCAGCGCCGTGATTCGGCCCGCGCCTATGAAGAAGCCGCGCGGCTGGATCTGGCCGAAAAGGAACTGGCCGAAATTACCGTGATCGAAGGGTTCTTGCCGCGCCAACTGACAGAGTCCGAGATGGCAGAGGCCATTGCGCGCGTGATCGCCCAAAGCGGCGCAGCCTCGGTGCGCGATATTGGCGCGGTCATGGCCGCGCTGAAGGCCCAATATGCCGGACAGATGGATTTTGGCAAAGCTGGCGCGATTGTGAAGCAGAAACTGGCCTGATTTTTTGTGGGTTTCCCGGCTGGCGCGCTACATCTGGCGCCTAGACAGGAGGAAACACAATGACAGCACGCCTTTTGGCCCTTGCCAGCACATGCGCCACACTGGCCCTGACCCCCGCCTGGGCAGAGAATTTTGAATACAGCCATGGCGACACGGTTTTTGAAGGCTTTGTGGCCATGCCCGATGGCGAAGCCCGTGGCACGGTTTTGATCATCCATGACTGGGATGGGCTGAACGATCACGAAATCGCACGCGCACAGGCCATGGCGGCGGAAGGCTATGTGGGCATAGCGCTTGACCTGTTTGGCCGCGATGCCGTGCTGGAAGGGGTTGACGATTACCGCCGCGAAACCGGCGCGCTATATGGGGATCGCGCCGAATTCCGCGCCCGGATGCAGGCCGGGATTGATGCCGCCGCCGCGCTGGAAAACGTGCCCGCCGCAATGGTTCTGACAGGCTATTGCTTTGGCGGTGCGGCGGCCTTGGAAGGGGCGCGCGCAGGGTTTGATCTGGCAGGCTTTGTCAGCTTCCATGGCGGGCTTGGCACACCAGAGGGGCAGGATTATTCCGCCACCTCTGCCCCGGTGCTGGTGCTGCACGGCTCTGCCGATCCTGTATCGGGCATGGCCGATCTGGCCAGCTTGATGGATGAATTGCAAGCAGCAGGCGTGCCCCATAGCGCCCGCATCTTCGGCGGTGCGCGCCATTCCTTTACGGTTCCATCCTCGAATGATTGGGATCCTGCCGCCAATGCGGGGGCCGAAGCGGGTTTGCTGGATTTCCTGTCGCAGGTGTTCTGAAATCAGACAGAGTAACGCGCCTCTGCCATGGAATCCTGGCGCAGGCGCGTTTCAAAGGCGCGCGAGATGTGCTGTTTAAGCGCCTCATAGGCGCTCTCGCCATCACCTGCGGCAATCGCTTCCACAATCTTGGAATGCTCTTCCAGCGTTTGCTGGCCACGCCCCTCGAATGACAGCGAAGTCGTGGCCAGCAACGCCATGGAACGGTGCACAAGATCAAGCTGTTGCACCAGATAGCGGTTATGAGAGGCGAGGTGGATTTGCTTGTGAAAGCGCTTGTTCGCGCGGCTTAGTGCCTGCGGATCATGGATCAGCGCGCGGTCATCTTCAAGCATGCTGCGCAGAAGGCGGATTTCCTCTTGCGTGGCGTGGCGCGCGGCCAGCCGCGCCGCCAGCCCTTCCAACTCTGATCGCACCACATAAAGTTCGGCCAACTGATTATGATCCAGCGAAGAGACGATCAAAGAGCGCCCGTCACGGGTTAGCAAAGATTGCGTTTCCAACCGTTGCAACGCTTCGCGCACCGGCGTGCGCGATACGCCAAAACGCTCTGCCAGTTCCGATTCCACCAATCTGTCGCCGGGCTTGTAAAGGCCAATGTCAATGGCTTCCAAGATCAGCGTGTAAGCGTCTTTGAGGGGTTTGGTATCCGCGGTCATCGTCATCTCTGTTGGTTTTCCCCAAGAAAAGCCGGGATCGCAGGGAATGACAAGCCCTGTTGGCTTGCGCCCATCGCGTTGCGCGCTAATGTGAACGCCATGGCAGCAGAGTTTTTTACCCATGTGCGTGGCTGGGTCTTTGATCTGGACAATACGCTCTACCCGCCCGAAATGCAGCTGTTCGACCAGATTGAACGCCGCATGACAGCCTATGTGATGGACAAGCTGGGCCTGTCCCATGACGCGGCCAACCAGTTGCGCGGGGAGTATTGGGCGCGCTATGGCACAACCCTTGCCGGGCTGATGGAATGCCATGGCCTTGCGCCAGAGCCATATATGAAGGCCGTGCATGATATTGATTTCTCGGTTCTGCGCCCGGATGCCAATTTGCGCGCGCAGATCGCAGCGCTTCCGGGGCGGCGGATTGTCTATACCAACGGCTCTGCCGAATATGCCGAACGCGTGTTGGAGGCCCGTGGCCTGAGCGGCCTGTTCAACGCCATTTACGGGGTGGAAGATGCAGGCTACCGCCCCAAGCCAGAGCGCGCGGCCTTTGACCGGGTGTTTGGCCGCGATGGGCTGGATACCGCGCGCGCGGCCATGTTTGAAGATGACCCCCGCAATCTGGCCGCGCCCCACGCTTTGGGCATGCGCACTGTCCATGTTGCCCCCGAACCCCATGACGCTCCCCATATCCACCACCACACCGATGATCTGGCGGGATTTCTGGCGCGCTTGGGCGTCTAGCCTGCTGCGGCATCGTGTCATGCTGCATTGCAGCATGAATTCGCATATGCGGCGCATATCATTTCTGGAGGAACACGCCATGACCAACGCCGCAACATCCGCCCCCCCCCCCGCCCCGGCCCGCAGGCCAGAGCCTTGGGGCATTTGGGCCGCAATCCTGTGCGTGATCGTGGCCCTTGGGGTAGCCGTTGCAACACTGGGCGTGGCCGGTCTGGTGGCCGTCATGGTTCCCGCTGCGCTGGGAATGCTTGTCCTGCTCAGCTTTATCGTTTTCGGCTAAGCGCGCGGCGCGGCCCCATCGGGCTGCGCGCTTTGGTCGCGCGTCAATCTGCCGTGCTGACGGCGCGCAGGCCAAAACATATATCCCCGATAAATCTTTATCGGAGTATCGTTCATGGCCGCGCTGCACAGCAAAACATCCCACCCCAAACCCAATGATTGGCGCAAGGAAGACGAGCCCTGGCCGATCTGGGCCGCGCTGATGGTGTTTTTGAATGCGCTGGTGATTTCCGGCATGGTCTGGGGCCTGCCCGGTATTGTGGCGGTCATGGTGGGGGCTGCGTTTTTCATGGTGGTGGTGCTGATCCTGATCGTATCGGGCTAAGGCGCGTGGCGCGGGCAAGGCCCCCTTTTGCCGCCGCTTCCAGATGCCGCATTGCGCCCGCGCCAGCCCAAGCTAGAATGCGGCAGGGCAATCAAGGCGGGAAAGATGCGCGAGAGATATGATATTGTGGTTTCCGGCGGGGGCATAGCGGGCATGACAGCCGCCGCCGCCTTTGGCAGTGCGGGCTATTCGGTTCTCTGTGTCGATCCCACCCCCCCCATCATGGCAGAGGCCGACCCGGCCTCTGATCTGCGCAGCACCGCATTTTTGCAGCCATCCCTGAAGGTGCTGGAAGCGGCAGGGCTTTGGGCACGCTTTCAGGCCCATGCGATGCCCTTGCAGGTGATGCGCATTGTCGATGCCGGGGGGGTGCAACCAGAGCCGCGCGTCAGCCATGCGTTTGACGCCGCCGATATTTCCGACCAGCCCTTTGGCTGGAACCTGCCCAACTGGCTTCTGAAGCGCGAATGTGCGGCGCGGCTGGCCGAATTGCCCAATGTCAGCTTCCGCCCCGGCATTGGCACGCGCAGCTTGATCACGCGCGACACCGCAGCCCTGATCGGGCTGTCTGATGGCACGCAGGTTGAAGCACGGCTGCTGGTGGCGGCAGATGGGCGCAATTCGCCCATGCGCGCCGCCCTTGGCATTGGGGTACGCACCACGCGCTTTGGGCAAAAGGCGCTGGCTTTTGCAGTCACCCATCCCAAACCGCATGAGAATGTTTCAACCGAAATTCACCGCTCTGGCGGCCCGTTCACCTTTGTCCCCCTGCCTGACCGCGATGGCACGCCCTGTTCCGCGATTGTCTGGATGGAAACCGGGCCGGAAGTGGCGCGGCTGGCGGCGCTGCCACCAGAGGCGTTTGAGGCAGAAATGAACACCCGCTCTTGCGGGTTGTTCGGGCCGTTGAAGCTGGCCTCGCGCCGGACAGTCTGGCCCATCATCAGCCAGATCGCCACGCGCTTTGTGGGCGAACGCACTGCGCTGATGGCAGAGGCCGCCCATGTTGTGCCCCCGATTGGCGCGCAGGGGTTGAATATGTCGCTGGCCGATCTGGGCGCGCTGCTGGATCTGGCCACGCCAGAGGGGCTGGGCAGCCCGGCGATGCTGGCCGCCTATCAGCGCAAACGCTATCCCGATGTCGCCTTGCGCGTGGCGGGGGTGGGCATGCTCAACCGCGCCTCGATGATAGAGGCACAGCCCCTGCGCGATGCCCGCGCCAAGATGCTGGATGTAATGTATTCCAGCAAACCCATCCGCCATGCGCTGATGCAAATGGGAATTGGGGTGCGGTAGGGCGGCGGGCTTCCCCGAATGCCCCATGCGCGGGCGCAAAGGCGCTTGCACCTCTTACAGCATATTCGACGGCGGGTTGCAGCGATTAGGCGACATCGGAGCAAAGCACCAAGCGCGGAGCAAAGGCCGAAGGCCGCCGCGCATCGCCGGGCCGCCCCCACGGCACGGCGATTTGGCTGCAACCTGCGCTTAGCTTCAGTTTCGTTCGGATTTGGCCAGCATAAAGTGACATAGCCTCAAGGCCGGATCGCCGCACCGCGGCCCAGCGCTGCGCGGCTTTGCCACCTTCCCCCCAAACCTGCCCCTCCTGATAGCGCCCCACCGTCCGGTGGCGACCATCACCCCAGCGCCACCAGCCCCTCCCGGTAGCGGCGCATATTCGCGCGGTAGCCTTCGGCAGAGGCCAATAGCCGCGCCTGCGCCGCACTGTCCAGCTGGCGCACCACGCGCCCCGGCGCCCCCATGACCAAGGCGCCATCAGGAATGACCTTGCCTTCGGTCACCAGCGCCCCTGCCCCGATCAGACAGCCCTTGCCGATCACTGCGCCATTGAGCACCGTGGCCCCCATTCCGACCAATGATCCCTCGCCGATGGTACAGCCATGCAGCATGGCCTTGTGGCCAATGGTGCAATGCGCGCCAATCCGCAGCGGATAGCCCATATCCGTATGCAGCACGCAGCTTTCCTGAATATTGGTGCCCTCACCAATCTCCAACGGCTCGTTATCGCCGCGCAGCGTGGTGTTGAACCAGATGGAAACCCCTTCGGCCAGATGCACATCACCAATCACATGCGCCCCCGGTGCCACCCAGTAATCACCACTCTCCGGCACGCGGGGGCGGTGGCCTGCGAGTTCATACAGCATCACGCGCCCCCCAGTTTGCGCAGCCGTGCAATCAGCGCCGAGGTATCCCAGCGCCCACCGCCCATGGCCTGCACCTCTTTGTAGAATTGATCCACCAGCGCTGTTACCGGCAAGGATGCGCCAATTTCATCGGCAGCGGCCAGACAGATGCCCAGATCCTTGCGCATCCAATCCACCGCGAAACCATGGTTGAACTGCCCGTCCAGCATGGTGGCATGGCGATTGGCCATCTGCCACGATCCCGCCGCACCCTGAGAGATCACCTCGACCACCGCGCGCCCGTCCATGCCCGCTTTTTCGCCGAAATGCAGCGCCTCTGACAGGCCCTGAACAAGCCCGGCAATGCAAATCTGGTTCATCATCTTGGCAATCTGGCCCGCGCCGCTATCGCCCATGCGCTTCGCAATGCGGGCATAGGCGGCCATCACAGGCTCTGCGCGTGCGAAATCATCCGCATCGCCGCCGCACATGATGGAGAGAACACCATTTTCCGCACCGGCCTGCCCGCCGGAAACCGGCGCATCCACAAAGCCAAGCCCCTGCGCCGTTGCTGTGGCGTATAGCTCTCGCGTTACCTGCGCCGAGACAGTGGTGTGATCCACAAACAGCGCGCCCTTGGTCATTGCGCCAAATGCGCCCGCATCCCCCAGACAGACGGCGCGCAGATCCTCATCATTGCCCACACAGGCCATGACAAATTCCGCACCCTGCGCGGCCTCATGGGGCGTGGCGGCGGCCCGCCCGCCATTGGCCGCAACCCATGCTTCTGCTTTCGCGGCTGTGCGGTTATAGACTGTCACCTCATGGCCCGCGCGCGCCAGATGGGCAGCCATTGGCCCGCCCATCACCCCCAAACCCAGAAACGCCACTCTTGCCATTGCATCCCCCTCGAATTCTTGTGATTGCGCTTTGCGCGCAGGAGCAATACCTATCAGCGCCACACCCACCGTCAACACAAAGACCCATTTTCACCCATGTTCACCCTGTTTCGCTGGCTTTTGAGAATATTTGCGATTTTCGCCGCGCTGGCGGTGCTTGGCGGGATCGGGGTGTATTTCTTCCTCTCGCGCTCTCTGCCCGATTACAGCGAGAGCTTCACCCTGCCGGGACTGGCCGGAGAGGTGGAGATCGTGCGCAACACCCATAATGTGCCCCATATCTTTGCCGAGCATGACGCAGATGTGTTTTTCGGGATGGGCTTTGCGCATGCCCAAGACAGGCTGTGGCAAATGCAGATGCTGCGGCGCACGGCACAGGGGCGGTTGTCGGAAATGTTCGGCCAGCGCACATTGCGCACCGACGAGTTGATGCGCAGGCTGGATATCTACACGCTGGCGCGGGACTCTCTGGCGGTGCAAGACCCGCAGACAATCGCCGCTCTTGAAGCCTATGCGGCGGGGGTGAATGCATGGCTGATGGAAACGAATCTGGGGGCGCGCGGGCGCGGGGCGCCGGAATTCTTTGTGTTCACTGCCGAAATGCCGCTTTGGCAGCCCGCCGACAGTCTGGCCATTCTGAAGCTTCTGGCAGTACAGCTGAACAGCCATATCGCAGGCGAAGTGCTGCGCGCGCGCGCCTCTGTGCTGGTTGCCCCCGAACGGTTGCGCGATCTTTTGCCAGATGCGCCGGGCGTGGGCGTTGCCGCGCTGCCTGATTATGCAAGCCTCTTTCCCGGCCTTGCCCCCAATACGCAGTTCAGCGCGCTGGAGGATCCGTTCATGCCCTTTGCGCCACCCGCGCTGGCGGGGGCCTCGAACAGCTTTGCCGCTATGCCTGCCCGCGCGGCCTCTGATGGCGCGCTTTTGGCCAATGATCCCCATCTTGGCCTGCAAGCGCCCGCGCTGATGTATCTGGCGCGGCTGGAACTCTCCTCTGGCGGGGTGATCGGGGCCAGCATTCCGGGGATACCGGCCATTCTGTCGGGCCGGTCAGAGGCGTTGGGATGGGGGATTACCTCATCCTATGCCGATGACAGCGATATTTTCATGGAAGAGTTGAACACGGATAACCCACTCCTCTATCGCACCCCGAATGGCTGGGCGGAGTTTGAAACCCGCGGTTCCATCATTCGGATAAAAGATTCAGAGCCTGTTACCCTCACCCTGAGATGGAGCGAGAATGGCCCGATCCTGTCAGGCGCATTGTTCGATCTGGCCACAGTCACCCCGCCCGGCCATGTCGCCGCCCTTGGCTGGACAGCGCTAAGCGCCGCCGATACCAGCATGACCGCCGCAATCCGGCTGATGCGCGCACAAACGCTGGACGAGGCGCTGGCGGTGGGCGCGTTATTCGTCACCCCCTCTTTGAACCTGACGCTGGCCACCCCCGACCGCGTGGCGCTGCAAACCATCGGCCACCTGCCCCGCCGCGATCCCGACCATGACACGCAGGGCCGCATGCCCGCGCCGGGCTGGGTGCCGGAAAACCGCTGGCAGGGAACGCTGCCCTATGCCGCCAACCCGCGCTTCATAGACCCTGAAAGCGGGATTTTGGGCAATACCAACAACAAACTGCTGGAACGCCCCTTTCCGCTGCATGTCAGCCATGATTGGGGTGATACCCAGCGGATAGAGCGGTTTTCCCACCTCATGCGCACCCGCAATGTGCATACGCGCGACAGCTTCATTGAAGCACAGCTTGATACCGTCAGCCCGGCCGCGCGCCTGCTGCTGCCACTGGTTGCCGCAGATCTGTGGTTTTCCGGCGAGGCCGCGCCCGCGGGAACCCGCGCCCATCTGCGCCAACGCGCGCTGCGCCTCTTGGCCGACTGGAATGGCGATATGAACGAACATCTGCCCGAGCCGCTAATCTATGCGGCATGGATGCGCGAGTTGCAAACACGGCTGATCCGCGACGAGCTTGGCCCGCTGGCAGAGGCCTTCACCCATGTAGAGCCGGTTTTCATAGAGCGCGTCTTTCGCAACACCAACGGGGCCGGGATCTGGTGCAATATCGTTCAATCCTCGGTAACCGAAACCTGCACTGACATGGCCATCGCTGCGCTGGACGAGGCGCTGTTGCGCCTGTCAGAGCGGTATGGCGAGGCCGTGGAAAGCTGGCGTTGGGGCGATGCCCATATCGCCACACATCGCCATTCCGTGCTGGGCGAGGTGCCGCTTGTGCGCCATTTCGTCAATATCCGCCAATCCACCTCCGGGGGCGATCACACGTTGATGCGCGCGCGCACCTCCGGGCGCGACCCTGATCCTTTTGCCAATGTGCATGGCGCGGTCTATCGCGGGGTTTATGATTTTGCCGATCCCGAAAGTTCGGTTTTCATCCTCTCTACCGGGCAATCGGGCCACCCGCTGTCACGCCATTACGATGATCTGGGCGATCTGTGGCGGCGGGGCGAATATATCCCCATGACACTTGACCCCGATCTGGCGCGCGGCGGCGCTGTGGGGATTACGCGCTTGCGGCCCGAAGCAGAGTAACCCCTCTCTGGCATTGACCAAATCCCCCCTACTGGCTAGGCACATGTCAGGATTTTCCAAGGAAATGGCCCCATGCTTTACCCCACTGCAACAGACTGGCTGAAGGCCCCGCGCAAGCATGTGATGCTGTTTGGCATGTCGGGCCTTGGCAAGACCCATCTGGCCAATCTGCTGCGCGAGGGGGGGGATTGGTTCCATTACTCCATCGATTACCGCATCGGCACGCGCTATATGGGCGAATTCATTGCCGATAATTTCAAGCGCGAGGCGATGAAAGTGCCGCTTTTGCGCGAATTGCTGCTGTCGGATTCGGTGTATATCAGCTCGAATATCACCTTTGACAATCTCGCGCCGCTCTCCACCTATCTGGGCAAGCCGGGCAATCCCGACAAGGGCGGGCTGCCCTTTGCCGAATACATGCTGCGCCAGGATCAGCACCGCAGCGCCGAAATCGCGGCCCTGTCGGACACACCCCATTTCATTGCCCGCGCAGAGGCGCTCTATGGCTATGCAAATTTCGTCTGTGATACGGGCGGTTCCATCTGCGAGGTGATCGACCCCGACAACCCGGATGATCCCCTGATGTGCCAGCTTGCGCGCCATGTGCTGCCCATCTGGATAAAAGGGTCAGAAGCACATACGGCAGAATTGATCCGCCGCTTTGATCGCGCGCCCAAGCCCATGTATTACCAGCCGCAATTTCTGCAAACGGCATGGGCGGATTACCAGCGCGAAACCGGGCTTGCAGAACATGCCATAGACCCCGACGCCTTTGTGCGCTGGACATATGCGCGCGCGCTGGCCCATCGCGCGCCGCGCTATAGCGCCATGGCGCGCAATTGGGGCGTGAGTGTCACGGCCGAAGAGGTGGCAAATTTGCGCGGCGCAGATGATTTCGCCGCACTGATTGCGACAAAATTACCGAAGTGAGGATGTAGAATGCCAATAACCCTTCCCGCCAATCTGCCCGCCTATCAGGTGTTGGAGCGCGAGGGCGTCATGGTCATGGAAGACACCCGCGCCGCGCGGCAGGATATCCGGCCCCTGCGCATTGGCCTTCTCAATCTCATGCCCAAGAAAATCCAGACCGAAACACAATTCGCCCGGCTGATCGGGGCCACGCCCTTGCAGATCGAATTCTCGCTGATCCGCATGTCAGAGCATGAAACCAAAAACACCGCCGCCGAACATATGGCCGAATTCTACCGCCCCTTTCAGGAGGTGAAATCAGAGCGCTTTGACGGGCTGATCATCACTGGCGCCCCGATAGAACATCTGCCCTATGAAGATGTCACCTATTGGCAGGAATTGACCGAGGTGTTTGAGTGGACGCAAACCCATGTCCATCAAACTCTGGGCGTGTGCTGGGGCGGAATGGCGATGCTGTGGCATTTCCACGGTATCCCCAAACATATGCTATCCGCCAAGGCGTTCGGCTGTTTCCGCCACCGCAATCTGGCCCCGGCCTCGCCCTATCTGCGGGGGTTTTCGGATGATGTGCTTGTGCCTGTCAGCCGCTGGACAGAGCTACGCCAGAGCGAAATAGACGCCGTGCCCGCGCTGAGAACCCTGATTGCCTCGGATCAGGTTGGCCCCTGTCTGGTGGAAGACCCAAGCCACCGCGCCTTGATGATCTTCAACCATTTTGAATATGACAGCACCACGCTGAAAGAGGAATATGACCGCGATATCGTGGCCGGAAAGCCCATCAACGTGCCGCTGAATTACTATCCGGATGACGATCCGTTGAAAACACCCCTCAATCGCTGGCGAAGCCATGCGCATCTTCTATATGGTAACTGGATAAACGAGATATACCAGACAACACCCTATGACCTTGCGAATATCGGCCAGTAAACATCTGGGGCTTGCCCTGACAGCCGCGCTTTTGGCGGCCTGTGCCAGCCTGCCCGATGGCACCGGCGCAACGGCCCAGACTGCACCGGAGGGCGCCTTTATCACCCTGCCCGAAGGGCGCATTCATGCTGTGCTGCGCGGGCAAGGGCCGGATCTTGTCATGATCCACGGCGCGAATGGCAATGCGCGGGATTTCAGCTTTGATCTGATGGCACGGCTGGAAAATGATTTCCGTATCATCGCCTTTGACAGGCCCGGTTTCGGGTTTTCCGACAGCTTTGGCGGGCCGCAAAGCCCGCTGGAACAGGCCGATATCCTGCGCCGCGCGGCGGCCGAAATCGGGGTGGAAACCCCCATCATTCTGGGCCATTCCTATGGAGGGGCTGTGGCCTTGGCATGGGCCTTGCGCGCGCCCGACACAGTGGCGGGCCTGACATTGCTGGCCCCCGCCTCGCACCCCTGGCCGGGGGAATTGGGGCTGTGGTATCGGCTCTCGGCCTCGGCTTTGGGGCAAAATCTGATTTTGCCGCTGGTCGCCCGCCTGACACCACGCGCCGCCATAGAACGCGGGTTGGAAGGTGTCTTTGCGCCCGATCCTGTGCCAGAGGGATATCTTGACCACCTCAGCCTTGATCTGACGCTGCGCCTTGGGCAATTGCAGCTGAATGCAAACCAGATTGACGCCCTCAAAGGCCATGTCGAGGCGATGGCGGCAGGCTATCCCGCGCTGACCATGCCCATAGAAGTGGTGCATGGCAGCGCCGATACCACTGTGGGGCTGGAATTTCACGCCGCCCGGCTTGCGCGCGAGGTGGAAAGCGTGCACCTGACAGTGCTGGAAGGCGTGGGCCATATGCCCCACCACGCCCGCCCGGACGCCGTTCTGGAAGCCATCCAGCGCACCCATGCCCGCGCGCAAGCGCAGCGCTAGGCCCTGCCCCTAGTCGAAATGCCGCCTTATGCGGCGCACCATGCCCCAGACCCCAAGCACCACCAGCGGTGCGATAATGGCCATGGAGACCGTCTTTGAAATGCCCAGCGGCTCCATGATCGGCATGGCAATATAGGCCACCAGATTGACGGCGTAATAGCTGATCGCCACCACCGACAGCCCTTCAACGGTGTTTTGCAGCCTGAGTTGCAGATCGGCGCGCTTATCCATGCTTTCCAACAGCTTCTGGTTCTGGGCCGAACGTTCCACATCCACCCGCGTGCCCAGCAACTGCCCCGCGCGCATGGCGCGTTCCGCCATCTTGCTCAGCCGCGCCTCGGCAGATTTCACAGTGCGCATGGCAGGATCATAGCGCCGTGTCATGAATTCATGCAGGGTTTGGCGGTCATGAAAGCGCTCTTCGCGCAAAATGGCGATGCGCTGATGCACCAATGCCTCATAAGCGCCCGTCGCCCCGAAACGGAACGAATTTTCCACCATCATATTTTCCAACTCGGACGAAATGCGCAACAGCGCTTGCAGCGTATCTTCCGAACTTTCATCGGGTTCCATCATGGCGCGGGTCATGCGCGAGAGTTCATCATCCAGCGCCGCCATCTGCGGAGAGAGCGCGCGCGCCCGCGACAGGCCCAGCATGGAGATGGTCTTATAGGTCTCGATCTCGCACAGGCGCTGCAAAATCCGCCCCACACGCCGCCCGCCTGTGCCGGGCTTTACAAACACCGCCATGCGAATATGGCCAGCCCGATCAATTCGGAAATCGCTGGCAATCATCGCCGCGCCATCCAGAACCACCGAAGAGGCCAGACTTTCCGGCACAAACCAATCCAGCAGCTTGTCCAGCATTTCCTTGTTGTCATCCGACATCACCTCGATCTGAAACAGGATCGATGTCAGGCGCGTTCCGGGGGCCTCTTGCAGCCACGGTTCTGGAAAGACATTGAAGATTGCAGGGTCAAACGGGCGGTCAGGAAGCCCCGGCTCGAAAGCGGTATAGGTTACAAACTCTGTATGGCTTTCCCATTTCAGATGATGGCGCCCCAGATCTGCGGAATGATGGGTGGCATCGGGGGCCGGATGGCCCGCGCCATGCCTGTCCAGCAAGGAGAGCAGATGCGTGCGATCCGCGCCCCGGTCGCGTTTGGAGGCATCGCGCTCTGGCTTGACGGCCAGAAACACGGCAACCCCCGGCGCTGCAATTTTTGCGGCAGGGCGCGCATGCAGCTCATTCACAAGCGCATAGCGCTGCGGGTGATCGCGAATCGTTGGCATTTGGCACAAACCCTGAACTGAACTCTCTGGCATTAAGCATATGCCGCAACGCCGCAATTGAAAGCCTGCGGATGGCACACCATGGCACACTTGTATTTCTGCAACAGGGCTGCGCGCCTGTGACATATCCAAAAGGCCGCCCCTGAGGGGCGGCCTGTCAGAGTCACACCCGGCCAGCGGGCATGGGCCAAAGCGAAACGCCGCGCCCAAATTGGGTGGCGCGCTTGCGCAATGGCAAATTTTACTGCCCCTGTTGCGGGCCCGGTATTAACTGTGGGCCGTTCTGGAAGGTGGTCTGAGGGCTTGGCTGGGTCTGGGGCGTGGTATTCGCCGCGCCAAGGCCCAGACCATAGCTGAAATCACCACTGCCAAGCCCAATCCCCAGATCAAGCCCCAGATATTTGTTACTGTGCAAATACCCCAGACCAACCGTGCCGCGCCATGTCTGGCTGGGCAGCATGTAATCAATCCCGACAGAGCCAACTGTGCTCTTGCTGCGATTGCCGGAAAACACACGAACACCAACGCCCGTTTGCACACCGCTTGCGCCAAACCCGAAGGACAGGCCCACACCTACGGTTGGGCCAGAATAAACGGGCGTGGCAAGTGCGAGTGGCAAAGCGCAGATCACTGCAAAACGGGAAATTCTTTCGAGCATATTTGCCCCCTATTGCTTAAATTTCTCTAAATATAGCCCTGTATAAGGCCGCCGCGGGCAAAAAGTCAATCACGCTTGGCCCGACATCGCCGCTTTGTGGCGCGCGCGGCGCCCAATAAAAAACCCCGGCCAGATGGCCGGGGTTTTTACGCTTTTCAAGATCAAACGCTCAGTCAATCATCGGCAACAGGCTATCCACCGAGGCTTTCGCATCGCCATAGAACATCCGCGTGTTATCCTTGTAGAAGAGCGGGTTTTCGATACCGGAATAGCCCGTGCCCTGCCCGCGCTTGGAAACGAAAACCTGTTTCGCCTTCCACACTTCCAGAACCGGCATCCCGGCAATCGGGCTGTTGGGGTCTTCCTGTGCGGCAGGGTTCACAATGTCATTAGAGCCGATGACGATCACCACATCCGTCGAGGGGAAATCCTCGTTGATCTCATCCATCTCCAGCACAATGTCATAGGGAACCTTGGCCTCGGCAAGCAACACATTCATATGCCCCGGCAAACGGCCCGCCACAGGGTGAATGGCAAAGCGCACGGTCTTGCCCTTGGCGCGCAGCTTGCGCGTCAGTTCGGAAACAGATTGCTGCGCCTGTGCAACCGCCATCCCGTAGCCGGGAACGATGATCACGCTATCCGCCTCGTTCAGCGCGCTGGCAACACCATCTGCATTGATTGCCACCTGCTCGCCCTCGACGGCCATCTGTGGGCCAGTGCTGCCGCCAAAACCACCCAGAATCACGCTGATAAAGCTGCGGTTCATGGCCTTGCACATGATGTAGGACAAGATCGCCCCCGAAGACCCAACCAGCGCGCCCACCACGATCAGCAACTCATTCCCAAGGCTAAAGCCAATGGCCGCCGCCGCCCAACCGGAATAGCTGTTGAGCATGGAGACCACCACCGGCATATCGGCGCCGCCAATCCCCATGATCAGGTGATAGCCGATAAACAGCGCCAAGGCTGTCAGCACGATCAGGAAGAAGATCGACGCGCCCGCACTTTCGGCAAAGGCCAGATACAGGCCCGCCGCCACAACCGAAGCCACAGCCGCACCCGCATTGAGCATATGCCCGCCCGGAAGCTGTTTCGCCGCCGTATCCACTTTGCCCGCAAGCTTGCCATAGGCGATGATAGAGCCTGTGAACGTCACCGCCCCGATCCAGATACCCAGCATCACCTCCACGCGCAGAATGGTGATTTCCACGGCGGTTTTCTTGCCGATGATGGCTGCAAAATTGGTCAGGCCAAGCCACAATTCATAGGCCGGAACCGACATCAGCCCTTTGGGCTGCGGGAAAGGCAGATCAGCCGCCGCAAATTCTGCGGCCACACGGCCAATTTCAAGATGCGCGTTCAAGCCCACCAGAACCGCCGCCAGACCAACCAGCGAATGCATGAAGGCCACAAGCTCTGGCATTTGTGTCATCTGCACGCGGGTGGCCAACTGCCAGCCCACCACGCCACCAATGGCAATCAGAACCAGTGTCAGCGCCCAGAGGCCCGAACCGGGGCCGACCAGCATGGCGACCACCGCCACCGTCATCCCGGCGATACCATACCAGATGGCCCGCTTGGCGCTTTCCTGCCCGGACAAGCCACCCAGCGACAGGACGAAGAGAACTGTCGCAACCGCATAGGCCGCAACTGTAAAACCGAAATCCATCTCTTATTCCTCCTGCCGTCAGGACTTTTGGAACATGGCGAGCATGCGCCGTGTTACCAGGAAGCCACCAAAGATATTCACCGCCGCCATCAACAAGGCCAGCGCCGCCAGAAGCGTGATCAGCACCGAAGAAGAGCCGATCTGCAACAAAGCGCCCACGATGATGATCGAGGAAATCGCATTCGTCACAGCCATGAGGGGCGTGTGCAGCGAATGGCTGACCTTCCAGATCACCTGGAAGCCCACAAAAACGGCCAGCACGAAAATGATGAAATTGCGCATGAAGCTTTCGGGGGCCACCAGCCCCACGGCCAGCACAAAGGCCGCGCCGCCCAACAGCAAGCCCACCTGCATCCGGGTTTCGGATTTGAAAGCGGCCACTTCCTTGGCGCGCTTCTCCTCGGCCGTCAGTTCCTTCACCTTTTCCTTGGGCTTGGCGGCAATCGCCTTCACCTTTGGCGGGGGGGGCGGGAATGTAATTGCGCCCTGATGCGTCACAGTCGCGCCGCGAATGACATCATCTTCCATGTTATGGTTGATGACACCATCCTTGTCCGGCGTCAGATCATGCAGCATATGGCGGATATTGGTGGAATACAGCGTCGAAGCCTGCGCCGCCATCCGGCTGGGGAAATCGGTATAACCAACGATAATGACGCCGTTTTCGGTGACAAGACGCTCGTCCATCACTGTCAGATCGCAGTTACCGCCTTTTTCAGCGGCCAGATCGACAATCACAGAGCCGGGCTTCATCATCTGCACCATGTCTTCCGTCCAGAGCTTTGGCGCCGGGCGGCCAGGGATCAGGGCGGTGGTGATGACAATATCCACATTGGGCGCAAGCTCGCGGAATTTCTCTAGCTGCTTTTCGCGGAATTCGGGGCTGGAGGGGGCGGCATAACCGCCTGTTTCCGCGCCATCGGTCGCGGTATCGTCGAATTCCAGGAACACGAATTCCGCGCCCATGGATTCGATCTGCTCTGCCACTTCGGGGCGCACATCGAAGGCCATGGTAATCGCACCAAGGCTGACAGATGTGCCAATCGCGGCCAGACCAGCCACGCCAGCGCCCACAATCAGCACGCGCGCGGGCGGGATCTTGCCCGCTGCTGTCACCTGCCCGGTAAAGAAGCGGCCAAAATTGTTACCAGCCTCGATCACAGCGCGGTAGCCTGCGATATTGGCCATGGAGGACAGCGCATCCATTTTCTGCGCGCGGGAAATGCGCGGAACCATGTCCATCGCCACAACGGTCGCGCCGCGTGCCTTCGCCGCATCCAGCATCGCTTCATTCTGGGCAGGCCAGAAGAAGGAAATCAGCGTCTGCCCCTCGCCCAGCAGATTGATTTCATCAAGCTCCGGCTCGCGCACCTTGATGACAACATCCACCGCCGCACAAAGTGCCGCCGCATCAGCCACCACGGTAACGCCCGCTTGTTCGTACAGAGCATCGCTAAATCCGGCGGCAAGCCCTGCGCCAGATTGCACGAAACAGCTATGTCCCAGTTTCTGGATTTGTGTGGCACTATCGGGTGTCAGCGCAACCCGCGCCTCGCCCGATTTGGTTTCCTTTAACGCCCCGACTTTCACGCGTCGTCCCCCTTTTCGTTCAGGTGCACCAAGGCTGTCGCAACGGCCCCGGCTAAATTGGCATGGCGCTTCCTTACCGCGCGCAACAATCTTTCACAAGAAGGCAATAAAGCGAAATGCCGCGACTTTCAGCGTGGGGGCATCTAGGGCGCCCCGCGCTTAAAGCCAGCGCCGGGTGCGTTTAAAATAGGCATCTGCCGCCTGCCCGAAGCTGGCATGAATGCGCGCCTCTTCGCCAAGGATAAACCGGCGCTGCAAGACCCAGACCAGCACAGGCGCAAGTAAAAGCCCCGACACCGCCCCCCAGCGCAGCGACAGCCCCAGCAGAAGCACCACATCCGCCAGATAGATCGGGTTGCGCGACAGGGCAAACACCCCGCCTGTGATCAGCCGTTGCGGCGTCTGGTGGGGGATGATGGTGGAACGCGCGCGCCAGAATTCCCATACCGCCGCCGCGAAAAGCACAATCGCCGCCACCACCAGCCCCGTGCCGAACATCTGCGCCCAAGCCATCGGCACAAGCTGCGGCGCAAGCAGTGTTTCCCCCCAGACAAGGCCCAGCGCCGCCAAAAGCCAGACCGGCGGATAATCCAGATACTGCATGGCCCCTACCCTTGTGCAACACAGATGTTCCGCCCCCTGCATGCCCCAGCCTTGACCTTGGCGCAACAAGGTTGCACCGATGGCATAACTGCAAAAGGAACGCATCATGACAGATTTCACCGCCACCCGCGCCATGTTCGATCTGCCAGAGGGGATTGTCTATCTGGATGGCAATTCTCTGGGGCCGCTGCCGCGCGGCGTGGCCGCGCGCGTAGGGCGCACCATTACCGAGGAATGGGGCCAGATGCTGATCACCGGCTGGAACCGCGCGGGCTGGATGGCGCTGCCAACGCAGCTTGGCAACCGTCTGGGCCGCCTGATCGGGGCCACACCGGGCAGCGTGACATTGGGCGACACATTGTCAATCAAGGTGTATCAGGCACTTGCGGCGGGGCTGGATTTGCGGCCAGACCGGCGGGTGATCTTGTCAGATACCGGCAATTTCCCGTCCGATCTGTATATGGCCGAAGGGCTGTGCCGCAGTCTGGGGCAAGGCTATGGGCTGAAAACTGTCGCCCCCGAAGCGCTGGAAAGCGCGCTGGATGAAACTGTGGCCGTGCTGATGGTGACAGAGGTGGATTACCGCACAGGCCGCAAGCATGACATGGCCCGGCTGATTGCACGCGCGCATGATCTGGGCGCGCTGGTGGTCTGGGATCTGGCCCATTCCGCAGGCGCTATCCCGGTGGATGTTACGGGGCTTGATGCCGATTTCGCTGTGGGGTGCAGCTATAAATACCTCAATTCCGGCCCCGGCGGGCCTGCCTTCATCTATGTCGCCCCGCGCCTTGCCGATCGCGTGTGCCCGGCGCTGTCGGGCTGGCTGGGGCATGAGGCGCCTTTTGCCTTTGATCTCGACTATCGCCCCGGCGCGGGCATAGAGCGGATGCGCGTGGGCACGCCCCCCATCTTGCAACTGGCCGCCCTCGATGCCGCGCTGGATGTCTGGGAGGGGGTGGATATGCAAGATATCCGCGCAAAATCAATCGCCTTGCAAGAGATGTTCATTGCCAAAGTGGAAGCGGGTTGCCCCGATCTGGCGCTTGCCTCGCCCCGCGATGCGGGCGCGCGCGGATCGCAAGTCAGTTTCCGCCATGCGCAGGGATATGCGATCATTCAGGCGCTGATTGCCGAAGGGGTAATCGGCGATTTCCGCGCGCCCGATATTTTGCGCTTTGGTTTCACGCCCCTCTATCTATCCGAGGCCGATGTGGAAAAAGCCGCCGCCATCCTCTGCGGGATCATGGCAACCGGAAGCTGGGACAAGCCAGAATTCCACCGCCGCGCGGCAGTGACCTGACGCGCGGCGCGCGGGCGCGTTACACCCATTCCCCCGCGCGCATCAGCGCCACGGGGGAATGGCCCTCGCGCAGCCCGTCCACATCCATCTTGTCAGAGCCGATCATCCAATCCACATGGATCAGGCTTTCATTGCCGCCCTGCGCCGCAATCTGTTCCTTGCTCAGGCTCTCGCCCCCCTCAAAGCACGAGGCATAACATTGGCCCATGGCGATATGGGAGGCGGCGTTTTCGTCAAAAAGCGTGTTGTAATACAGATACCCCGTTTGCGACACGGGCGAGGAATGGGGCACAAGCGCCACTTCCCCCAGACGCGCCGCGCCCGCATCCGTGGCCAGCATCTGGCTCAGCACATCCTGCCCGCGCGCGGCCCGCGCCGAAACAGCGCGCCCCCCTTCAAAACGCATTTCAATCTCTTCCAGCAAGCTGCCTTGGTGCGAGAGCGGCTTGGTGGCGCGCACATGGCCCTCAACACGGGCGGCATGGGGGGTGGTGAACACTTCTTCTGTGGGGATATTCGGGTTGCACAGCACGCCATTGCGCGCGGTCGAGGCCCCGCCTTGCCAGAAATGCCCATCCGCCAGCCCCACCCGCAAATCCGTGCCCGGCGCGCGGAAATGCAGCGTCTCAAAGCGCGCGGCATTCAGCATCGCGCAGCGCTGCGCAAGGGCTGCATTATGCGCAGCCCAAGCGGCCACGGGATCGGGCTGATCCAGCCGCGCGGTGCGGGCAATGGCCTCTGCCAGCCGCGCAAGGGCCGCATCAGGGGCCATGTCGGGGAACATGCGCGCAGCCCAATCGGGTGTCGGGCAGGAAATGATTGACCAGTTGATGTGAAACCCCGCAATCGCCGCCAAGGCGGGGCGGTAGGCCGCCGCATTGGCCCGATTCGCGCGCCCCACTTTGGCAGCATCCTGTTGGGCCAGAAGCATCGGGTCTTCGCCCACCAGCGCCAGCCGCGCAGCGCCCCCTTCAAAGGCGCGGGCCATCCCCTCATATAACCAGCCCGGCGCAGTATCAAAACTTTCCGGCGCGGCATGGTTGAACCGCGCCAGCGTCATCTCGCTGTCAGCGATCATGGGCGTGACCAGCCCCGCCCCCGCCCGGTAGGCCGCGCGCGCAATGGCGCGCGCCAAAGGCAGCGCGCCAAGCGGGGTTGTCATCACAAGGTCTTGGCCCGGTTGCAAATTCAGCCCGGTGCGCACGGCCAGTTCCGCCAGCCGATCCAGAAACACAGGGTCAAGGGCGGCAGGTGCCGTGCTGGCGGGGGCATGGCTGGCGGCATCTTGGGGCATGGAAACTCCTGCAACAACAGTTCGATTTCCCGAAAGCTGGGGCAGAGCGCGGCCAAGGTCAAGCCCCCCGCTCTGCACGATGCGCCGGGCCAATTCGGCCCGACAGTGGAATAGCGGTTTTCAACGCAGGGTGAATTGCACTAAACGGGGGCAAAATCCGCATTCGTTAGGAACAGACATGGCGCGTATCCTGATCACCTCTGCCCTGCCCTATATCAATGGCATCAAGCATTTGGGCAATCTGGTGGGCAGCCAGCTTCCGGCCGATCTTTATGCACGCTACTGCCGCGCGCGTGGCCATGAAGTGATGTTTCTCTGTGCCACAGATGAACATGGCACGCCCGCAGAACTGGCCGCAGCAAAAACAGGCGAGGCGGTAAGCGATTATTGCGCGCGCATGCATGATGTGCAGGCCGAACTTGCGCGCGGCTTTGCGCTGTCTTTTGATCACTATGGCCGCTCTTCCAGCGCGCGCAACCATGCGCTGACACAGCATCTGGCCGCAAAACTGGGCGAAGCTGGCCTGATAGAGGAAGTTGCCGAAAAGCAGGTCTATTCCCATACCGATGGCCGCTTTCTGCCAGATCGCTATATTGAAGGCACCTGCCCCAATTGCGGGTATGACAAGGCGCGCGGGGATCAGTGCGAGAATTGCACCAAGCAGCTTGACCCCACCGACCTGATCAATCCGCGCAGCGCCATTTCCGGCTCCACCGATCTGGAAGTGCGCGAAACAAAGCATCTTTATCTGCGCCAATCCTCCTTGCGCGATACCTTGGATAAATGGATCGACAGCCAGCAGGGCTGGCCCATTCTGACAACATCCATTGCCAAGAAATGGCTGCATGATGGCGATGGCCTGCAAGATCGCGGCATCACCCGCGATCTGGATTGGGGCGTCCCTGTGCAATTTGACGGCGCACCATGGCAGGGCATGGATGGCAAGGTTTTCTATGTCTGGTTCGATGCGCCGATTGAATATATCGCCGCCACTGCCGAATGGGCCGATGCACAGGGTTTGGATGACACCGCCTGGCGGCGCTGGTGGCGCATGGATGAAGGCGCGGCAGATGTGCGCTATGTGCAATTCATGGGCAAGGATAACGTGCCCTTCCACACGCTCAGCTTTCCCGCCACGCTGATCGGATCGAAAGAGCCGTGGAAGCTGGTGGATTATATTAAATCGTTCAACTACCTGAATTACGATGGCGGGCAATTCAGCACATCGCTGGGGCGCGGGGTGTTCATGGATCAGGCGCTCTCCATCCTGCCGGCCGATTACTGGCGCTGGTGGTTGCTCAGCCATGCGCCCGAAAACAATGACAGCGAATTTACTTGGGAGAATTTCCAAACCTCGGTCAACAAGGATCTGGCCGATGTGCTGGGCAATCTTGTCAGCCGGGTGACAAAATTCTGCCGTTCCAAATTTGGCGAGGTCGTGCCGGAGGCCGGCGCGACTGGCCCGCGCGAGGCGCAGCTTATCGCCGATCTAACAACCCGCCTGCGCGCCTATGAAGGCTTTATGGAGGGGATGGAAGTGCGCAAATCCGCGTCAGAGCTGCGCGCAATCTGGGTCTTGGGCAATGAATATCTGCAAGAGGCAGCACCCTGGTCAACCATCAAGACCGATCCTGATCTTGCCGCCGCGCAAACCCGCCTCGCGCTCAATCTGATCCGGGTCTATGCGGTGCTCTCGCAACCCTTCATCCCGCAAGCTGCCGCAAGCATGATGGCGGCCATGAATTGCACCGATTGGACATGGCCGGAAGATATGGCAGCCGCCTTGCAAACCCTGCCTGCCGGGCATGGGTTCACTGTGCCAGAGGTGCTGTTTGCCAAAATCACCGATGAGCAGCGCGCAGATTGGGAAGCGCGGTTTTCAGGCCAGCGCTAGGCTTTGCGCTCTGGATGGGGGCGCATTGCGCCCCCCAATCCGCCCCGATTTAGCGCTTTCCAAGCCGTCGCCCCTCGGCTAGCCTGACCCCATGTTTACGATAGAACACGACTTTGACGCGACCATCATAACGCTGGTTGATGAAGGCGCTGCCCGCCCCGAAGCGCTGCGCGAGGATGTCATCATCACCGCGTTTGAAGATTGCGTGACCCTGCGCCAGCTGGACAGCCTGAACGGGGATGAGGTGGTCATCACCCTGTCGCTGTCTCAGCTTGGCGAATTGGCCGCAGCGCTCAACCTGCCCGAAGGCAGCTACCGGCTGGAGCAGCCCCAAAAGCGCCGCTAAACCCTTGCAACATGGCGCATTTGACATTCCCCCACCCTATCCGGCAGGGTAAGCAGGATCAGGGCCAACCCGCGCCCATACTCTCGAAACACCAGATAAGGCCTTGGCGGAATTGGGCCGGAAAGGACTTGTCATGCTGACAAATGACCAACTCAACACATGGGATCGGGCGCATTTCCTGCACCCGTCCACAGCCTTTGGCACCCATGCGCGCAATGAAAGCCCCAGCCGGATCGTGACCAAGGCCAGCGGCGTTTATATAGAAGATCGCGATGGCAACCGCCTGCTGGATGCTTTCGCGGGGCTGTATTGCGTCAATGTCGGCTATGGCCGGCCAGAGATTGCCGAGGCCATTGCCGATCAGGCGCGCGAATTGGCCTATTACCACGCCTATGTCGGCCATGGGACAGAGGCCTCTGTCACACTGGCCAAAATGGTGGCAGACCGCGCGCCCGCGCATATGAACAAGGTCTATTTCGGGCTTGGCGGGAGTGATGCCAATGAAACGAATGTCAAACTTGTCTGGTATGCCAATACGGTGCGCGGGCGGCCGGAAAAGCGCAAGATCATCTCGCGCTGGCGGGGCTATCATGGCTCTGGCCTGATTACGGGTTCCATGACAGGGCTGACCCCCTTTCACGCCAAATTCGGCCTGCCCATGGCCGAGGTGATCCATACCGAGGCCCCCTATTACTTCCGCCGCCCCGACCCGGCCATGAGCGAGGCGCAATTTGTCGCCCATTGCGCGGCCAAGCTGGAAGAGCTGATCGAACGCGAAGGGGCAGACACAATCGGCGCCTTTATCGGAGAGCCGCTTTTGGGCACAGGCGGGATTGTGCCACCCCCGGCAGGCTATTGGGAAGCCATCCAGCCGATCCTGAAAAAGCATGATATCTTGCTGATCGTGGATGAAGTGGTCACAGGCTTTGGGCGTCTGGGCACGATGATGGGGTCAGACCATTATGGCCTGACGCCCGATATCATCACCATCGCCAAGGGCCTGACATCGGCCTATGCGCCGCTATCGGGGTCGATCGTCAGTGATGATCTCTTTGCAGTGCTGGAGGAAGGGACAGATAGGTTCGGCCCCTTGGGGCATGGTTGGACATATTCCGCCCACCCCATCGGCGCGGCTGCAGGTGTTGCCAATCTGAAACTTGTGGATTCCCTTGGTCTGGTCGCAAATGCGCGCGAGATGGGGGCCTATTTCCGCACGGCGCTGGCAGAGGCGCTGGCAGGCCAGCGCTTTCTGGGCGATTTGCGCGGCGAGGGGTTGCTGGCAGCGGTGGAATTGCAGCGCGACCCCGGCGCAGGCGTGGATTTCGATCCTGCCGAAAAGATCACCGCGCAGATCGTGGCCGAAATGGCGCGGCGCGGCGTGATTGCGCGCGCCATGCCGCAAGGCGAGATCATAGGCTTTGCGCCCCCGTTATGCCTGACGCGGGCAGAGGCAGATACAATCGTCTCTGTCACCAAAGACGCCATCACGGCTGTAACGGCGGATATCTAACCCCCCGGCCCCGCAGCGTATGCGGGGCCTTTTCCCTTTGCTGCCGGAACCCCGCGCCATGACAACCACCAACCCCAATTTCACCGATGCCGAATATGAAGCCCGCATCACCCGCACCCGCGCCGAGATGGAAAAACGCGGGATAGAGTTGCTGATCATCTCTGACCCGTCCAATATGAACTGGATTTCGGGCTATGATGGCTGGTCATTCTATGTGCATCAGGCCGTTTTGCTGCCGCTGGAAGGGGAACCCGTCTGGTGGGGGCGCGGCATTGACGAGGCGGGCGCGAAACGCACGGTCTTTATGCGCAGCGAGGGCAGCATCGTGCCCTATGATGACAGCTATGTGCAAAACCCCCAGAAACACACGATGGAAGCACTGGCCGCGCTGATCATCGATCGCGGCTGGAATACCGGCTGGATCGGGGTGGAGATGGATAATTACTACTACTCCGCCGCCGCCCATCAAACCCTTGTCAATCACCTGCACGAGGCCCGCTTTGTCGATGCCACGGGGCTGGTTAACTGGCAAAGGCTGGTGAAATCCGATTCCGAGTTGCTGTATATCCGCCGCGCCGCGCGGATTGTGGAACACATGCATCAGGTCATTCTGGATGTGGCCGAACCGGGCATGGCCAAGAATCTGCTGGTGGCGGAAATTTCCAAAGCCGGGATTGTGGGGGCAGAGGGGCAATGGGGGGATTATCCGGCAATCGTGCCGATGGCGCCCTCTGGTCTGGATGCCACCGCCGCGCATCTGACATGGGATGACAGGCCCATGCGCGCGGGCGAATCCACATTTTTCGAAATTGCGGGCGTGCATCGGCGCTATCACTGCCCACAATCGCGCACGCTGTTTTTCGGCATCGTGCCCGATCTCTACCGCCATGCCGAAGAGGCCGTGCTAGAGGCCACCGAAGCCGGGCTTGCCCAATGCCATCCCGGCGCGCGGGCCGAAGATGTGGCCAATGCCTTCAACGCGGCCCTTAACAAACGCGGGTTTGAGAAAGACAATCGCTGCGGCTATTCGATTGGCCTGAGCTACCCGCCCGATTGGGGTGAGCGCACGCTCTCGCTGCGCCGGGGCGATATGACAGAGCTGAAACCGGGGATGGTGATCCATTTCATGCCAGCGCTCTGGCTGGAAGACGGGGGGCTGGAGATTACAGAGCCTGTGCTGATTACCGATGCCGGGCCAGAACTGCTCTGCACCACCCCGCGCCAGATTTTTGTGAAATAAGCCAAAGGGCCTTTGTGGATCAATCCACGAAGGCTTTTTCCACCACATATTCGGCGGGGTTGGAATTGGCCCCTTCACGCAGGCCCGCATCTTCGAGAATTTTCTTGATATCCAGATTGAAGGCGAGTGAGCCGCAGACCATGGCGCGGTCATGGGCGGGGTCTAGCGGCGGGATGCCCAGATCGGCAAAGACTTTGCCAGAGCTGAGATTATCCGTCACCCGCCCCATGATCGGGCTGGCCTCGCGCGTGGTGGCGGGGTAGTAGCGCAGCTTGTCGCCCACCAATTCGCCAATCAGCGGGTCATCCGGCAGCGCCTCGATCAATTCGCGCCCATAGGTCAGCTCTGCCAGCTCGCGGCAGGTATGCATCACGATCACCTGCTCATATTTCTCCCATGTTTCCGGCTCGCGCAGCAGGCTGGCAAAAGGGGCAATGCCCGTGCCCGTGGCCAGCATCCATAGCCGTTTTCCGGGCAAAAGCGCATCCAGAACCAGCGTGCCCACGGGTTTTGGGCGCAAGATGATCTGCTCGCCGGGCTGGATATGCTGCAAGCGCGATGTCAGCGGGCCATCGGGCACTTTGATGGAATAAAATTCCAATTCCTCATCCCATGCGGGCGAGGCGATGGAATAGGCGCGCAGCAAGGGCTTGCCATTCTCCCCCATCAAACCAATCATCACAAACTCCCCCGACCGGAAGCGCAGGCTTTGCGGGCGGGTGCAGCGAAAGGCAAACAGGCGATCGGTATAATGACGCACCGATGTGACCACCTGCGCATCGGGCAAGGTGGGGGTGGGCTTGTGCGGCGCTGTGCCTGTATCTGTCATATCCATCGCTTTCGGTTGCTTATGGCCCATATGCTTAGGGCCTGCCCTATCTGTCAGGTTCTGTTTACGCCTTGATACAGGTCAAGATCAAGCATCGCCGCCGCCCGAATGCAGCGGGCCTGTTTGACAATGTTCTAGCAAGGCCGGTATGGCTTGCATCTCGTGGGAAAATTTCCCAAAATACCGCATATCCGGCACAGGAGAGACAGATGGCCGCAGTTCTGGATGAGTTGGATCGCCGCATTCTGGCGGAATTGCAAAGTGATGCCAGCCAATCGCTGGATGATATCGCGCAAAAGGTCAATTCCAGCAAAACCCCGGTCTGGAACCGCATTCGCAAGCTGCGCAAGGCGGGTGTAATTCTGCGCGACACAGTGCTGCTTGATCCCGAAGCGCTGGGGCTGGAGGCGTGTTTTTTCGTGCTTGTGCGCACCTCTGCGCATGAGGCCGATTGGCAGGCGCGCTTTCTGCGCGCCGTGCGCGCGCGCCCCGAAGTTCTGGAAGCGCACAGGCTGGCGGGCGATATTGATTACATCCTGAAAGTGCGTGTCACCAATGCCCGCGCCTATGACAGGTTCTATCAGGCGCTGATCTCGGAAGTGACGATCCATAATGTAACCGCGTTGCTCTCCATGGAAGAAATCAAATTCACCACCGAATTGGCGCTGGAACAGACAAAAGCGTGAACGCGGAAGGGAAAGGAAGAGTATCATGCGGCTGATCGCATTCATCCTTTGCCTCTGGGCACTGGCGGCCACGGCCCCGCGGGCCGACACTCTGCCCATGCTCTATGATGTCACAGAGGTTGGCGCGGGTGATGTGCTCAATATCCGCGCCGCACCAGAGGCCAGCGCTGCGATTATCGGCACGCTTGCCCCCGATGCGCAGGGCGTGGAAGTGGTGGCGCAGAATGCCAGCGGCACATGGGGCCAGATCAACACGGGCGAGCGCGCGGGCTGGGCCAATCTGCGCCATCTGGCCGCGCGCGGCGTGCATATCGACAATTACAACCTGCCTGTGGGCCTGTCCTGCTATGGGACAGAGCCATTCTGGTCACTCTCCAACACCAATGGCGCATTGCACTATCAGGCGCTGGATGGCCCCGCGCAGGCGCTGGATATCTGGATCGCGCAAGATAGCGGCAGTGCAGCCGATTTGCGCCGCATGATCCTGATGGCGGGTATTGGCGGGCCAGCCACGGCCTTTCTGTACCCTGCCGCCTGCAATGACGGGATGAGTGATCGCGCCTTTGGGCTGTCCGTCAGCCTGATGACAGCGCCTGATGCGCCCATGCTGTCGGGGTGTTGCAGCCTCACGGCGCAAGGGCGCCAAGCCACCGCTCCAACCGGGCGCGATTGACACCCAGATCGGAATGGCCAAAGCGCGCGCGGGCAAAGGCCAAGACCATCGCGCCATCGCCCGCCGGTTCCACCAGAATAGAGGTGTAATCAGGATAGCCCATAAGCCGCGTGCGGCTGATATAGGTGATATGCCCCGCCTCTGGCGCGCCTGCAAGGCGCGTGGCCCCATCGGCGCGGGCGATCTCATCAATCCGGCGGGCCAGCTCTGGCGCGGGCATCTGGAACACCTGCGGCATGGCATCGCCCCCCACCATGCGGATCAGGTGGAAATTGGGCGATGCGGGGCGCGCAACAAGGCGCGGGTCTTCGTGCCAGCGCGCAGGATCAGAGGGCGCAAGCCGGATATAGGCGGCCAGCGCCAGCGCAACACCCACCCCCACCACCAGAACTAGTTTGATCATCCACCAGCCTTTCCCAAAGCACCCATGGCACAACCCGCGCAGGATATAGCGCAACATGACGGCGGCCCAAGAGCGGGTCAAGCGGTTCCAGAGTGGCAGGGGGGCGAAACCGCGTCTTTGGGATTGTCTTTGCGCCAATATCGGATAGCCATAGGCCCATGGCGCAAGCGGCAGGACAAAGATGTTATACGAGCGCGACGGATATGACACAGGCCACTGGCCCCAAAGCTATTGGCGCGCAACCTGCCCTGCCCTGCCGCCCTGCCCGGTGTTGGCAGAAGACACCCTTGCCGATGTCGCAATCATTGGCGCGGGCTATGCGGGCGTGAACGCCGCGCTGGAACTGGTGGAACGGCATGGCGCCGATGTGGTGGTGCTGGAGGCTGGTCAGCCCGGCTGGGGCGCATCCGGGCGCAATGGCGGGTTTTGCTGTCTGGGGGGCGCGCGGCTAAGCGAGGCTATGATAAAGCACCGCTTCGGGGCAGAGGCCGCCCCGGATTGGGCGCGCTTCGAGCATGGCGCGATTGCGCGTGTGCGCGACAATCTGGCGCGCTACCGCATAGAGGCCCAAGCCTGTGAAAGTGGCGAATTGCTGCTGGCCGACAGCCCCCGCCGCTGGGCCGCGCTGCAAGCCAAACCACGAGAGGAAGGCGCGCGCCTGCTGGATCGCGCAGCGCTGCAGGCCGAGGGGCTGGGCAGTGCCGCCTATCATGGCGGGCGGATCGTGCCGCAGGGCTTTGGCCTGCACCCGCTGCGCTATATCACAGGGCTGGCACAGGCGGCCTTGGCGGCAGGTGTGCGGATATATGGCGAGAGTGGCGCGCAAAGCCTGCGCCCTGATGGCGCGGGCTGGCGCATAGAGACAGCGCAAGGCGTGGTGCGCGCGCGTCAGGTGCTTGTGGCCACCAATGGCTATAGCGACGAGGCGCTTGTGCCATGGCTGCGCGGGCGGATATTGCCTGCCATCTCGAATATCATGGTCACGCGGCCCCTCGCGCCAGAGGAACTGGCCGCCCAAGGCTGGACGCGCCATTTGATGAGCTATGACGACCGGGTGCTCTTGCATTATTTCCGCCTGCTGCCCGATAATCGCCTGCTATTTGGGGCGCGCGGTGGGCTGTCCTTCCGGCCTGCCTCTGTTGCAGCCTTCGCCCGGCGCGCGCGGGCAGAGTTTGAGGTGATCTTTCCCCAACTCAAAGCCGCGCAAACAGACTACACTTGGAATGGGCTGGTCTGCCTTACATCCTCGCTGGCGCCCTATATCGGGCCTGTGCCGGCCGCGCCGCCGGGGCTGTGGCTGGCGCTTGGCTGGCATGGCAATGGCGTGGCCGCCGCCTCTGAAGGCGGGCGGCGCGCGGCGCGCGCGCTGATGGGAGAGGCAGGCGCGCCCCCCATCATCACCCGCCGCCCGCCTGCACGCTTCATCCTGCCGCGCAAATGGGCCTTGCGCGCGGGCATGGCCTTGGGGGGCTTGCGCGACGGGCCATTGCGCGCGGTTTAAGCGGCGGCTTTCAGCATGCCTTCGCGCTGCAAATGCGCATAGGTCTGATCCAGCGTCTTGCGCGCGCGGGCGATCAATTCGTCAATATCGGCATGCGTGATCACCAAAGGCGGCGCGATGATCATCCGATCATAGACATGGCGCATCACCAGATTATTGCCAAAGGAATATTCACGGCAGATATAGCCCACCGTTCCCGGATCGGCGGCAAAACGCGCGCGGCTGGCCTTGTCGGGCGTCAGCGCAAGGCTGGCCATCATCCCGCGCGAAACGGCCTCACCCACCAGCGGATGATCGGCCAAAGACCCCCAGGCCTGCGCCAGATAAGGCGCTGTCTCATGGCGCACGCGGGTTATGATCCCTTCTTCTTCCAGAATACGCAGGTTTTCCAGCGCTACGGCAGCCGCAACCGGATGGCCGGAATAGGTATAGCCATGATTGAATTCATCCTGCGCGATGGTATGCGCCACCTCGTCACAGACGATAGAGCCGCCAATGGGCTGATAGCCGGATGACAGGCCCTTGGCGATGGTGATGATATGGGGGCGAATGCCATAGCCTTCGCAGGCAAACCAATAGCCGGTGCGCCCAAAGCCCGTGATCACCTCATCTGCGATCAGCAAAATCCCGTATTTATCCACAATGCGCTGGATTTCGGGCCAATAGCTTTCCGGCGGGATGATCACACCGCCTGCGCCCTGCACAGGCTCTGCGATAAAGGCCGCCACATTTTCCGGCCCCAGTTCCAGTATCTTGGCTTCCAGTTGCTGCGCACGCGCAAGGCCAAACTCCTCGCGCGTCATATCGCCGCCTTCCAGATACCAATGCGGCTGGTCGATATGCACAATCCCCGGAATGGGCAGGCCGCCTTGCGCATGCATGCCCGACATCCCCCCCAATGATCCGCCCCCCATGGTTGAGCCATGATAGCCATTCTTGCGCGAAATCACGATATGGCGCTGGGGCTGGCCTTTCAGCGCCCAGTATTGCCGCACCATGCGCAGATTGGTGTCATTCGCCTCGGACCCGGAGCCGGCGAAAAAGACATGGTTCAGATCACCGGGCGCCAGCTCCGCCAGTTTTGCGGCCAGTTTCAAGGCGGGCACATGGCTCGTTTGAAAGAACGTGTTGTAATAGGGCAATTCGCGCATCTGGCGGGCAGCCGCATCCGCAGGCTCTGTGCGACCATAACCGATATTGACGCACCACAGCCCGGCCATGCCGTCAATCAGCTCTTCCCCGTCGCTATCGGTCAGCCGCACACCATCGGCGCGCACGATGATACGCGCGCCCTTCTTGGCCAAAGCGCCATTGGCGGTGAAAGGGTGCATATGATGGGCCGCATCCAGCGCCTGCAATTCTGCCGTGGGCGCGATATTGGTCAAGCTCATGGGTCTCTCCGCAAATCAGATTTTGCCAGAGGATACAGGCCGACCACCCCGCGTCAAGGCAATTTGATCAAATTATCCAAAGACGCCCCCGGCCAGCCCGGCGCGGATATTTTCAACCCCTTGGGCAATGTCTGCGCCAATCGCCGCGACCAAGGCTGTGCCATCCGCCGATTCCAGTGCCGCCAGCGCGCGCTTGTGATTGTCCGGCATATGCAGCGCAGCGCCATGCGCGCCGCGCGCGCCCTCGCCCCCTTGCCCCAGACAGACCACCCGCAAAGATGGCCCGAACCGCAGCCACAGAGAGATGGCCAAAGCCTCCAGCACCTCAGACCCCGCGCGCGCATAAAGCGCGAAATGAAACGCATGATTGGCGCGCAGATAGGCGGGAATATCCCCTGTTGCCAGCGCCTGATCCAGCCGCGCATCTATCGCGCGCAACTGCGCGATCACCGCCCCGTCACAGCCCGGCAGCGCCTGCCGCGCGAGTTGCGTTTCAATCGCCGCGCGCGCAAAGCCCAGATCCTGCAAGGCCGCCACATCCAGACGCGGCACGCAGACACGCCGATTTCCCTGCATTTGCAACGCGCCTTCGGCAATCAGGCGCCGGATGGCCTCGCGCACCGGGGTCATGCCCAAACCCAGACGCGCCACAAGCCCCTCTATCGTCACCGCAGCCCCCGGTGCCAGATCACCAAACAGCACCATATCGCGCAGCCGCGCATAGGCGATCTGATGGGCGGGCAGACGGTCTGTCATGGGCAGCCTCCAAAGCGTATGGGCAGTTTGTCTTACACAGTTTCACGCCAGCGCACTGCAAAAAATGCAGCAGCTTTGCCCGGCGCGTGTGATCTTGCAACAGTGGGCAAAGATGTCGCCGCGCCATCACCCGGCGAAAGCATGCCTTGCGCCCCGCTTTGTGTGGCGCACACAGGTATTGGCGGGGAAAACAACAAACCGCTTTGCCTTCCCTGCCCGGCCAAGGGGCCACCACGAAACACGCTTAGTCACAAGCGCCGCCTGTAGCCCTGCACCAGCGTCAAAAACCGCGCTCAAACCAAACTCAGCACCCTAGAAAAACGCCTGCACCCCGGTTTGCGCGCGCCCAAGGATCAGCGCGTGGACATCATGCGTACCTTCATAGGTGTTGACCGTTTCAAGGTTCACCATGTGGCGGATCACCTGATATTCCCCGCTGATGCCATTGCCGCCATGCATGTCGCGCGCCTGACGCGCGATATCGAGCGCTTTGCCGACATTGTTGCGCTTGACCAGGCTGATCATGTCCGGCGCGGCGCTGGCTGTATCCATCAGCCGGCCCACTTGCAGCGCCGCTTGCAGGCCCAGCGTGATCTCGGTCTGCATATCGGCCAGTTTTTTCTGAAAAAGCTGCGTGCCTGCCAGGGGCTTGTCGAACTGCTTGCGTTCCAGCCCATACTGGCGCGCAGCGTGCCAGCAGGCTTCTGCCGCGCCCATAACCCCCCAAGCGATCCCGTAGCGCGCGCGGTTGAGGCAGCCAAACGGGCCTTTCAGCCCCTCGACATGGGGCAAAAGCGCATCTTCCCCCACCTCGACCCCGTCCATAACGATTTCCCCGGTGGTCGAGGCGCGCAGGCTCAGCTTGCCACCAATCTTGGGCGCAGACAGCCCCGCCATGCCCTTTTCCAGCACAAAATTGCACAGACATCATGGAGCGGTAGCCGCTATCCACACGCTCGATCTCGCGCGCGACAAGGCCATAGCTCACATAGCTGGCGCCAAGCCCGCCATATTCCTCTGGCAGCGTCACCCCCAGCAACCCGGCCTCGCCCATCAGGCGGAATAATTCGGGATCGGATGTTTCTTCACGATAGGCCGCAATCACGCGCGGTTGCAGCACAGTTTGCGCGAATTCATGGGCGGCATCGCGCAACATGCGCTCATCTTCGGATAACTGGCTTTCCAGCCTGAGCGCATCTTCCCACTGAAATTTCCCCAGATCGGGGGCATCTTTGGCGTTCAGCGCGGGTTTATCAAGCGGCATCTGTTCCTCCATCCGTCCTGCAAGGGGCGGCCCTTTTGCTATGGCCCAGCTTAGCAAATATCCGCCGGGGATTGCCAGCATCGGTTTTGCGGAAAATTCCGGGCAGTTTTGGGGTTCTGCCACCCCCTGCCCGACGCTATGATAAGCCAGCCAGAGCAATTGGAACCCCGCGCTGTCATGCTGTCATTTTCCCAGACGCCAAAAGCCCGGATCACCATCCTTGGCGCGATCATCAATCTTGCGCTGACAGTGCTCAAGATTGTGGGCGGTGTGGTGCTTGCCAGCCCGGCGCTGGTGGCCGATGGGGTGCATTCGCTTAGTGATCTGGCGTCAGATATCATGGTGCTTTGGGGCCTGCGCCATGCCAATCGCCCCCCCGATGACAACCACCCCTACGGCCATGGCCGGTTCGAGACATTGGCCACATTGGCACTGGCCGCCATTCTTGCGCTGACGGGGCTTGGCATTCTTTGGGAAGGGGCGGGCCGGATGACAGAGGGCGCGCAGCATGCGGCAGGGCCTGCCGCGCTTGCCATTGCGGTTCTGTCGATTGTGGTGAAAGAGGGGCTTTATCATCAGACATTGCGGGTTGCGCGGCAAACCGGTTCGGCGCTGTTGCGGGCAAATGCCTGGCACCACCGGACAGATGCGTTATCCTCTGTGGTGGCCCTGGTGGGGATAGGGGCGGCACAGGCCGGGTTTTTCTGGGGCGATCCGCTGGCGGCCATGATCATCGCGCTCATGCTGCTGCGGGTGGCGTGGGATTTCGGCAAATCCGCCGCCGATGAACTCGTGGATACACAAGCCCCCGATTTCCTCAGAGAGGCGCTGGAAACCAGCCTCACCACCTCTTCTGGGGTTGAAGGGTTTCGCCATCTGCGCATGCGCCAGCATGGCGCACGGGTGGTGGCCGATGTCTCGGTCATGGTGAACCCGCAAATCAGCGTCACCGAAGGCCACCGCATTGCCGAGGCCGCACGCGAAAAGGCGCTTTCGCAGGTTGATGCGCTGGAAGACCTGATCATTCATGTCGAACCCGCAGGCCATTTCGAAGGCTTTGGCGCGGAACATGCGCCCTTGCGTGCGCAGGTTGAAGGGCAAATCCTGACACTGGCGCTGGCGCATCCCATGATCTGCCGGATAGAGCGCGTGCATCTGGATTATTTCGAGGATGGCTTGCATCTGGAATTGCTGGCAGAACTGGCACCACAGGCAGATCACGAGGCGACCGAAGCGCAAATTCTGGCCGCAATGCAAGAGGCCCTGCCCGATCTTGCACAATTGCGCCTGCACCGCGTCAGCGCGGGCTTGCGTGATTAGGGCGGTGCTGCAATAACCCGGCAATGGCAAAATCTCTTCCGCAATTCACCTGCACCGCCTGTGGCGCCACCCATCGCAAATGGTCTGGGCGCTGCGATGCCTGTGGCGGGTGGAACACGATCATAGAGGAAGCGCCGCTTTCGGCAGGCCCCGGCGCGCGTGTGGCCAAGGGGCGGCAGATCGCGCTGTCCACCCTCGCCGATGCAGAACCACCACCCCCCCGCGCCGCCAGCGGCATGGCAGAGCTTGACCGCGTGCTGGGCGGCGGGCTGGTTGCGGCCTCTGCCATTCTGGTGGGCGGTGATCCGGGGATCGGGAAATCTACGCTGCTGCTGCAAGCTGTGGCAAGTTTTGCCTCCAACAAATTGAAATGCTTTTATATTTCCGGCGAAGAGGCCGCAGCGCAAGTGCGCCTGCGCGCCGCCCGTCTGGGGCTGTCTGCCGCGCCTGTGCATCTGGGCGCAGAAACCAATCTGCGCGATATCCTCTCCACGCTGGAAACAGAGCGCCCCGATCTGGTGGTGATCGATTCGATCCAGACCATGTGGCTGGATACTGTCGATAGCGCGCCCGGCTCTGTCTCTCAGGTGCGCGCGGCAGCGCATGAATTGGTCAGTTTCGCCAAGCGGCGCGGCGTGTCTGTGGTTCTGGTGGGCCATGTCACGAAAGAAGGCCAGATCGCCGGGCCGCGCGTGGTGGAACATATGGTCGATACTGTGCTCTATTTCGAAGGCGAGCGCGGGCATCAGTTCCGCATTTTGCGCGCCGTGAAAAACCGCTTTGGCCCGGCAGATGAAATCGGCGTGTTCGAAATGACAGGCGCGGGGCTGGCCGAAGTGGCCAACCCTTCGGCGCTGTTTCTGTCCGAACGCGGCACGCCTGCCCCCGGTTCTGTTGTGTTTGCAGGCATAGAGGGCACGCGCCCCATGCTGACAGAGATACAGGCGCTGGTCGCCCCCTCGCCCCTTGGCACGCCCCGCCGCACGGTGGTTGGGCTGGATTCCGCGCGCCTGTCCACCATCCTTGCCGTGCTCGAAGCGCGCTGCGGCATCCCCTTTGCCGGGATGGATGTGTTTTTGAACGTGGCGGGCGGCATGCGCGTTCTCGAACCTGCCGCCGATCTGGCCATTGCCTGCGCCCTGCTTTCGGCCCGCGAAGATATCGCCTTGCCGATAGATACGGTCGTATTTGGTGAAATCAGCCTCTCTGGTGCGCTAAGACCAGTGAGTCAGACCGAAAACAGGTTGAAAGAGGCGCAAAAACTTGGTTTCTGCGCAGCTATCGCGCCACGGCTGGCAAAGCCTGCGGCGATGGACGGATTTGAACTGAAGGAAATGCCCGATCTGGCCGAAGTGGTCGGGCAGATTTTTGGCGCTGGCTGACAGTTTCGCAACGCATAGGAGAGGCGGATGGAAGGCTTCAACATAATCGACGCAGCTGTGGCGGTGATTATCCTCGTCTCTGGGATTCTGGCCTATTCGCGCGGCTTCATGCGCGAGGCGCTGGCCATTCTGGGCTGGATTGCCGCCGCCGTGCTGGCCTTCATCCTTGCCCCTGCCGTGCAACCCTTGGTGCGCGAAATCCCCTATCTGGGCAGCTTTCTGGGCGATAGCTGCGAATTGACAGTGATCGCGGCCTTTGCGGTGGTCTTTGCGGTGGTGCTGGTGCTGGCCGCCCTGTTCACGCCGCTTTTTTCATCCTTCGTGCGCAATTCGGTGATTGGCGGGGTGGATCAGGGCGCGGGCTTTCTGTTCGGGGTGGCACGCGGCATATTGCTGGTGGCGATTGCGCTCTTGGTTTTTGAACGCGCGGTTCCCCCCGGCTCTGTTGCGATGGTGGCAGAATCGCGCTCTGCCTCGGTTTTTGCCCAGCTTTCTGGCAACCTGAACGAGGCCGTGCCGGATGACGCCCCCAACTGGCTGGTGGGCAAATATGAACAGCTTGTTGCGGAATGCCGCTGATCACAGTCGCGTTCAGGGCGTGACAGCGCCCGCGCGATAGGATAGAGCGGCGGCATCTGCCCAACAAATGCGAGTGTCCCATGCTCAGCCACCCGTTCGATGACGATAAACTGCGCGAGGAATGTGGTGTTTTCGGCTGCATCGGAGTAGAGGATGCTGCCAATTTCGTGGCCCTTGGCCTGCACGCGCTGCAACATCGCGGGCAAGAGGCCGGGGGCATTATCACCCATCACCCCGAATCGGGCTTTCATTCGGCCCATCGCTTCGGGCTGGTGCGTGACAATTTCACCAAGGCAGGCGTCATAGAAGGGCTGCCCGGCTCTATCGCGATTGGCCATGTGCGCTATTCCACGGCAGGCTCCAAAGGGGCCACACAAATCCGCGATGTGCAGCCTTTCTTTGGCGAATTCGCCATGGGCGGCGCGGCCTTGGCGCATAATGGCAATATCACCAATGCAGATGCCATCCGGCGCGAGTTGATCGAACGCGGGTCTATCTTTCAATCCAGCTCTGACAGCGAATGCCTGATCCATCTGATGGCGCGCTCTTTCCAGAAGACGATCCCGGAGCGGATGAAAGATGCCCTCCGCCGCGCGGAAGGGGCGTTTTCGATTGTGGCCATGACACGCACCAAGCTGATTGGCGTGCGTGATCCGCTGGGCGTGCGCCCGCTGGTGCTGGGCCGGGTGCACAAAGGTTGGGTGCTGGCCTCGGAAACCTGCGCGCTGGATATCATCGGCGCAGATTTCGAGCGTGAAATCGCACCGGGCGAAATGGTTGTGATCAGCGAAAAGGGCGTGGAATCCATGCAGCCCTTCGCGCCGCAAAAATCTCGGTTCTGCATTTTTGAGCATGTCTATTTTTCGCGCCCTGACAGCTTTTATGGCGGCCGCTCTGTCTATGAAACGCGCCGTCAGATCGGGGTGGAACTGGCCCGCGAAGCGCCCATTGACGCTGATCTTGTCTGCCCTGTGCCCGATAGCGGCACGCCCGCCGCAATCGGGTTTTCGCAGGAATCGGGGATACCCTTTGCCCTTGGGATCACGCGCAACCAATATATGGGGCGCACCTTTATTGAACCCTCGCAGGCCATCCGCTCCATGGGGGTGCGGCTGAAGCTGAATGTAAACCGCGCGCTGATCCGGGGCAAACGGATCATCCTGGTGGATGATTCCGTGGTGCGCGGCACAACCAGCCAGAAGATCAAGGAAATGATCATAGAGGCAGGGGCGGCAGAGGTGCATTTCCGCATCGCATCCCCGCCTACCGCTTGGCCCTGTTTTTACGGGGTGGATACGCCAGAGCGCGAAAAACTGCTGGCCGCGAATATGTCCGAGGAAGAAATGCGCGCCCATATCGGGGTGGACAGCCTGAAATTCATCTCGCTCGATGGGCTGTATCGTGCGGCGGGGGAACCGGGGGGCCGCAATCCCGCCCAGCCGCAATATTGCGATGCCTGCTTTTCGGGTGAATATCCGGTTGCGCCCTCTGATATGATCGAACGCGGATTTACCCCAAAACATGCGGCGGAATGAGCGGGGCCGTCACCTTCCGCCCGCATCATTTCCTGTGCGCCCTGGGGTTTCAGGGCAAGGGCTATTCTGACGCATTCACCGCCAACATGGCCGGGATCGTGGACAGGCTGCGCGCCCCGGATGGGGCGGGCGTGGACATAGAGGTCACATTTCAAGCCGATCATATCTGCGCCCCCTGCCCGCTGCGGCGCGGGTGCTCTTGCGAACATGCGGCAAAGATTGCAGGGCTTGATACGCGCCACGCGCGCGCTTTGGGCCTGCACGAGGGTATGCGGCTGACATGGGGCGCGGCGCGCGCGCGTATCCGCGACGCCGTGCCGCCGGGCGCGCTGAGCAGCCTTTGCGCAGGCTGTAGCTGGCTGGAGGCCGGGCTGTGCGAAAGCGCCTTGCGCGCCTTGCATGACGAGGCCCAACCCTAAGCGCTGCATCTGACGGAAGGTTCCGCCATGTTGGGCGGCTTTGGGGGGGAGAGTGGACCTTGAAGCCAACCCCTGCGCGGAATCGAGGGCGAAGCCCGCCGCGCATCGCCGGGCCGCCCCCCGGCACGGCGATTTGGCTGCAACCTGCGCTTAGCCTGAGTTTCGCGCGGATTTGGCCGCCATAAAGTGACATAGCCTCAAGGTTAGATCGCCGCACCGCGGCCCGACGCTGCGCGGCTTAGCGCCCTCCCCCAACGCCCCCAACCCGCTCCACCCAGCCCATCCGCATCTTGTGCAAGATGCCCAACCCTGACGCAGCGCAGCAAAAAGGCGGGGTTGCCCCCGCCTGTTTCGTATTCGCAATATGTCAGCCTCAGCTCAGGCGGTTTTTCAGCGCCGCCATTGCGCCAGTCACGATCAGCACGGCGACAGCCGCTTTCACCACTTCACCCAGCAGGAAGGGTGCAGCACCCGCCATGAAGGCGCCCGACAGGCTGAGCGGTGTGACAGCCTGCAACCACAGAACGCCGGGAACGAACAGCAGCGCAGTGGCAACCAGCGCAGCGGCGAACAGGCCAAAGCCGCGCGACAAGCCGCGCTCGACCAGCCAGCCCATCACAAAGGCCATCAGCACGAAGCCGAACAGAAAGCCGGCCGTTGGCCCCATCAGCGGCACCAGCCCGAATGCCCCGCCCGCAAATACCGGAAAGCCCATCGCGCCTTGTGCCAGATATGTCACCAGCGTGGCCCCTGCCAGCCGCGCGCCATAGGTCAGGCCGATCAGCATGATGGCAAGGGTTTGCAATGTCATGGGCACCGGGAACATGGGCACCGTCACCTGTGCCGCCGCCGCCACCAGAACAGAGCCGAACAAAACCATCGCAACCTTGCGCAGCACTGTATCATTGCCGCCCAGCGCTGTAACCAAAGGAGTGGAGTGAGCCATCTTATGCCCCTTTCATAAAACCTGTTTGCAGCTTTATGCGTCAGCGCCGCCGCTCTGGCAAGTGTGCAGATGCGATGTTGGCGCAAGCATGGCATGCGTTTGGCATCCCGGCCCACCGATAAGCCCCCATCCGCCCTTGCGCCGCAACAGGGCACTGTATATAGAGCGGCATCTTTCCGCGATTGAACGCAACGGCGCAGCTCTCGTAGGTGGGGGCGGAAAGACTGCTCACCTTTTGAAATGCGCCACAACATGATTGGAGATCGCATGCCGTTTTATGAGCATGTCATGATCGCGCGTCAGGATCTGTCGAACACACAGGCCGAAGCGCTGATCGAACATTTTGGCGCTGTCCTGACCGATAATGGCGGGGCACTCGTGGAACACGAGTATTGGGGCGTCAAGACCATGGCGTATAAGATCAACAAGAACCGCAAGGGCCATTACGCCTTTCTGCGCACAGATGCCCCTGCGGCGGCGGTGCAGGAAATGGAACGTCTGATGCGCCTGCATGAAGATGTGATGCGCGTTCTGACTGTAAAAGTTGATGCACATGAGGAAGGCCCCTCTGCGCAGATGCAAAAGCGTGATGACCGCGAGCGCGGTGATCGTGGCGACCGTGGTGATCGTGGTGATCGTGGTGATCGTGGTGATCGTGGCGATCGTGACCGCGAACCCCGCCGCCGGGCATCTTGAGGCATGCAAGTGATCCTTCTCGAACGCGTGGCCAAGCTTGGCCAGATGGGCGAAGTCGTGGACGTAAAGCCCGGCTATGCCCGCAACTATTTGCTGCCGCAAGGCAAGGCGCTGCGCGCTTCGGTTGACAACATCAAGTCATTCGAAACCCGCAAGGCCGAGCTGGAAGCACAAAACCTTGAAACCCGCAAAGAGGCGCAGGCCGTTGCCGCCAAGCTGGATGGCGAGCGCTATGTCGTGATCCGTCAGGCCTCTGATGGCGGCGCGCTTTATGGCTCTGTCAGCCCGCGCGATGTGGCCGATCTGCTGGCCGAAGCTGGCGTGAAGGTTGAAAAGCGTCAGATCGTGATCGCCACACCGATCAAGGTTCTGGGCCTGCATTCCGCACTCATCAACCTGCATCCCGAAGTGGATGTGGAAATCGGGCTGAATGTTGCCCGCTCGGTTGAAGAAGCAGAACTGCAAGCCTCTGGCAAATCGATTCAGGAACTGGCCGCCGAAGAGGAAGCCGCTGCCGAATTCGAGATTGCGGAACTCTTTGACGATATCGGCTCTGCCGGCATGGATGATGACGAAGATCCCCGCGGTCGCGGCGACAGCGCTGATCCGCGCGACGCCTGATAGCGGCAATATGACATGACAGGAAAAGGCCCGCTACTCTGGCGGGCCTTTTGCGTGATCACGGCTTTTTGGGGCCTCTGGCGCGAAAAAGCTTGGAAATTTGATCACTTTGGGCAAAAATACGCGCAATTGACAGGCAATGACTCAATTCCGGGCGCATATCCTTGTAGAAAGCCAGGTTTCCCCCTAAATTGGTCTGATATGGGCGCAGTGCACCGCCAGCCTTCACCGCTGCAGATTTCACACTGTCCATGCTTGGGCGACGTGACACAGGATATAGCTGATGACCTTGGATCAAAGTATCACCGCAGAGAATATCCTTGATATGGAAAATTCCGCCCCGGACCAGCAACAAGAATGCTCGGAACTGGAGCCCGTGGATATGCTTGCCCAGGCGCAGGCGGCGGCGTGCTTCCTGAAAGCGCTGGCCCATGAGGGGCGCTTGATGATTCTGTGCCATCTGTCATCTGGCGAAAAATCCGTGACAGAGCTGGAGCATTTGTTGCAATCACGCCAGGCGGCGGTCAGTCAGCAACTGGCACGATTGCGGCTGGAAGGGATTGTCTCTTGCCGCCGCGATGGCAAGGCAATCTATTACGCGCTGCATGACCAGAAAGCCGCAAGGCTGATTGGGCTGGTCTATGATATGTTCTGCGCCGAAGCTCAGCCAAAAGCGTAATCTTTCGCAATATGGCGCCTGCCTGCTGCGGCGCGCCGAGAAAATGCGTGCCAATCGCGCGCACCGCTTGCGCCTGCGTGGCAGACAGGGCATCACATGAGCGGAATATCAGCCAAAGAAGCCGCATGACCCGAATCTGCAAGATTGAAATTGATGATAGCGGGCTGCCCACGCCCACCCCAGAGATCGAACAGGAACGCAAAGTTGCCGTGTTTGATTTGCTGGAAGACAACGCATTCACCCTGCTGGCCCGCGACGGGGTGGCCTCGGCCCCCGGCCCCTATGGGATGACACTGGCCATCCGCGAACGCCGCCTTGTGATCGCGCTGAGTGACGACACCGGGCGCCCCATCAGCGACGTGATCCTGTCACTTGGGCCATTCCGGCAGGTTGTGAAAGATTACTATCAGATCTGCGCCAGCTATTTCGATGCTGTCAAACGCCTGCCCCCCAGCCAGATCGAAGCGATCGACATGGCGCGGCGCGGCATTCACAATGAAGGCGCGCGCATCTTGCAAGAGCGGCTGGAGGGCAAGGCCGAGATGGACAAAGATACCGCCCGGCGCCTCTTTACCCTGATATGCGTTTTGCATTTCGGGGGTTGAATGGCAGAGCGGTTTCCCTCTTCGATCCTGTTTTGCTGCGACCACAATTCCGTGCGCTCGCCACTGGCCGAAGGGCTGATGAAAAAACTCTATGGCCAGCGCGCCTATGTGCAATCCGCAGGCGTGCGCAATGATCGCGAGATTGACGGGTTCTCGATCACTGTGGGCGCAGAATACGGCATAGAGCTGGAGCGCCACCGCGCCCGCAGCTTTGAGGAGATGGCCGATTGGGGCGATGATCTGTCAGGCTTTGATCTGATTATCGCCCTCTCTCCTGCCAGCCAGCGCCATGCGCTGGAACTGACGCGCTTTGCCCATATCGCCGTGGAATACTGGCCCATCATGGATCCCTCTGGCCTTGGCGAAACGCGCGAGGCCAAGCTGGAAGCCTACCGCCAGGTGCGCGAACAGATCAAAGACAGGCTGCTGGCCCGCTTTGGGCCGCCAACAGAAGGGTAACGCATGAGCCGCGCAATCATCACCCGCTATTTCGATGCTTTCAATGCAGGCGACACAGAGACAATGCTGTCCCTTGTCAGTGACGATGTGCAACATTTCGTCAATCAGGGCGAGATGCGGCAGGGCCGCGCGAAATTCGCGGAATTTTGCAGCCATATGGGTATCAGCTACCGCGAAACCCTGCGCGACATGGTGGTTTTTGTCAGCGAAGACGGCACACGCGCGGCGGCGGAATTTGTCGTGCATGGCGAATATCTGCAAACTGATCCGGGCCTGCCAGAGGCGCATGGCCAGCGCTATATACTGCCTGCAGGGTCTTTCTTTACGCTGGCAGATGGCCGGATCACGCGGATTACAACCTATTACAACCTGCAAGACTGGATTGCTCAGGTCTCTGCATGAGTTTGCGCTTTCAGGCTTTGACAGGCGCAGCCATAGCCCCGGTGATAGACAGGGTGGCCGCCTTGCGCATTCGCGTTTTCCGCGAATGGCCCTATCTATATGCAGGCGATCTGGACTATGAACGCCGCTATCTGCGCGCCTATCAAGACAGCGCGCGCGCGGTGGTGGTTGCGGCATGGGAGGGGGCCGATCTGGTGGGCGCCTCTACCGGCCTGCCCCTGACAGAGGCAGATGGCGAATTCGGCGCAGCGTTCCAAGGCAGCGCGCTGGACATTGACAGTATATTCTATTGCGCGGAATCCGTGCTCTTGCCTGCCTGTCGCGGCCAAGGGGCGGGGCACAGGTTTTTTGATCTGCGCGAAGACCACGCACGCGCGCTGGGCTTTTCGCATACTGCCTTTTGCAGCGTGATCCGCCCGCCAGATCACCCCGCCCGCCCGGCCAGCTACCGCCCGCTGGATGATTTCTGGCGCGCGCGCGGCTATGCCCCCTGCCCCGGTATCGTGGCGCAGTTCACATGGCGGGATCTGGGCGAGAGCAGCGACAGCCCCAAACCCCTGCAATTCTGGAGCCGCGCCTTATGAAACTTGCCGCCGCTGCCTACCCGCTGGATTTCTTGCCAGATTGGGCCGCCTATGCCGCCAAGCTGACAGATTGGGTTGCACGCGCCGCGCAAGAGGGCGCAGATTTGCTGGTGTTTCCCGAATATGGCGCGATGGAACTGGCCAGCCTCGGGGGCGCGGATGTGGCCGCCAATCTGGAAGCCGCCTTGCAAGAGGTGATGCGCCATCAACCCGCCGTGATTGCCCTGCATGAAGATCTGGCCGCGCGCTTCAAGCTGCATATCCTTGGGGCAAGCGGCCCGGCCATGGCAGATGGCCCCCGCCCGGTAAACCGCGCCATCCTCTATGGCCCAAACGGGCGCATTGGCCAGCAGGATAAACAGATCATGACCCGGTTTGAACGCGAGATATGGGATATCGCGCCCGGCCATGGGCTGACACTGTTTGACACGGCCTTGGGCAAGATCGGCGTCATCATCTGCTATGACGCGGAATTCCCCCTTCTCGCCCGCGCCTTGACAGAGGCCGGGGCAGAGATTTTACTTGTCCCCTCTGCCACAGATGCGCTGTCGGGCTATACGCGGGTAAAGGTGGGGGCCATGGCGCGCGCGCTCGAAAACCAATGTGTTGTCGTGCATGCCCCGACTGTGGGCGCGGCAGCGTGGTGCCCTGCGGTGGATGAGAATATGGGCGCAGCCGCGCTCTATGGCCCGCCCGATCTGGGCTTTCCCGAAACCGGCATTCTGGCCCAAGCCGCCCTCAATACCCCCGGCTGGGCAATGGCCGATATAAACCTTGATGCCATCGCCCATGTGCGCCGCGCAGGCGCCGTATTCAACCACCAGCATTGGCACGAGCAGAAAAACCGCCTGCTTTGCCCTGTGCAAAAGGTGAAAGCGCCATAATTCGCTTGAAAATGCGGCGAAATGGCCCCATCTATCGCGCGCGCTCCGCTAGGGTGCGCGCAACATAGCTGGAGTGACCATGGCCAAGGAAGAACTGCTCGAATTCCCCGGTGTCGTCAAGGAACTCCTGCCAAATGCGACATTTCGGGTCGAGCTGGAAAACGGCCATGAAATAAACGCACATATGGCAGGAAAGATGCGCAAGAACCGTATTCGCGTGCTGGTAGGCGATAAGGTTCAGGTGGAAATGACACCTTATGACCTGACAAAGGGGCGGATCAATTACCGCTTCAAATAAGACATGCGCCTGATACTTGGGTCAAGCAGCCCACGCCGCAAAGACATTCTTGCAGGGCTTGGGATTGTGCCAGATGTGATTCTGGGCGCTGATATAGATGAAACCCCTTTTCCCGGCGAATTGCCACGCCCCTATTGCGCGCGTGTGACACGCGCGAAACTGGATGCCATCGCCTCTGATCCCGATGATATTGTGCTGGCCGCAGATACCACGGTTGCACTGGGCCGGCGTATTCTGGGCAAGCCGGAAAACGTGGCGCAGGCGGCGGAATTCCTGCTAAAACTGTCGGGCCGCAGGCATGAGGTGATCACCTGTGTTGCCGTGCGGCGCGGCGCGCAGCACTGGGCGCGCACGCAGGTGACAGCCGTAAAGATGAAGCCGCTCTCGGATACAGAGATCAACGCCTATCTCGGCTCTGGCGAATGGCAGGGCAAGGCGGGGGGCTATGCCATACAAGGGCGCGGCGGCGCGCTGATCCCCTGGATTCAAGGCTCTTTCACCGGGGTTATGGGCCTGCCCGCAGTTGAAACCGCGCATCTGTTGCGCGCAGCCGGATTGAGATGGGAATGAAGGGCAGTGTGATTGCGCTAGACCACTACAAGGGCCGCGAAGCGGCCGCGCGGATGGTGGACGGGCAGCTGGAAGACCTGATCATCGCGCCCAAAGACATGGCCCTTGCGCCAGAGGCCATTTGCCGTGCCAAGATGGGCCGCCCTGTCAAAGGCATGGGCGGGGCCTTTGTGGATCTGCCCGGCGGCCAAAGCGGGTTCTTGCGCCAGACCAAAGGCATTCGCCCCGGCGCGCCGCTTCTGGTGCAGGTCAGCGGGCTGGCCGAACCGGGCAAGGCCGTTCCCCTCACCACGCGGCTGTTGTTCAAAAGCCGGTATGCCATTGTCACGCCCGATGCACCGGGGCTGAACATCTCGCGCCAGATCAGCGATGAAACACGCCGCTCGGAACTGGCGGCTTGCGCAAGCAGCGCCATGGAGGGCGCAGACCCGGCCCTTGGGCTGATCCTGCGATCGGCCTGTGACAGCACCGATGACGATGTGATAACAGATGATATCGCCCAGATGCGCGGCCTTGCCGAAACCATCCTGGCAGATCTGGTTGGGGCCCCCGAAATCCTGCTCGATGCCCCTGCCCCGCATCTGGCAGCATGGCGCGACTGGCCCAGCCCCGACATATTGGACGAGGGCAAAGGCAGCTTTGCGCGCCATAATGTGCCAGAGGCCATAGACGCCCTGCTCAGCGCCGAATTGCCTTTGCCACAGGGCGCCTCTATGGTGATCGAACCGACCCGCGCGCTGGTTGCGGTGGATATCAATACCGGCCCCGATACCAGCCCCGCCGCGGGGCTGAAGGCCAATATTGCCGCCATCCGCGATCTGCCCCGGCAATTGCGCCTGCGCGGGCTTGGCGGGCTGGTGGTGCTGGATTTGGCCCCCAGTTCCAAGAAAGACCGCCAGATTCTGGAACAAACCCTGCGCGGCGCATTTCGCACAGATGGGCGCGACACCGTGCTGGCCGGCTGGACACCCTTGGGCAATTTCGAGCTGACCCGCAAACGCGACCGCATGCCCCTGCGGCAGGTGCTGGCATGAGCTGCCCAATCTGCCGCAAACCAACAGACCCCCCCTATAAGCCCTTCTGCTCGCGGCGCTGCGCAGATGTGGATCTGGCCCGCTGGCTGCGCGCCGATTATGCCATCCCCGCCCCTCTGACAGAAATGGATGAGGAAACTGCCGACGCCCCATCCCAAAAGGATCAAAAATAGCCGAGAGTTTTTTCGCAAAGCCTCTGGACAGTGCCCGGAGGCTGCAATAATACACCCTCACCCAGCGCGAAACACCGCGCTTTGCATCGAAAGATGCACCCGTGCCCGGGTAGCTCAGGGGTAGAGCAGTGGATTGAAAATCCTCGTGTCGGTGGTTCGATTCCGCCCCCGGGCACCAATTAACATCTTGAAAAGGTTAGTATATTTGCGCTGCATATTGTGGTTCTGATTTGGTCCGATCAACTGGGCAACGCATGGGCAACAAAGTTTTTCTGGATGGGGCGATCACGCGGATGTAATCGACTGTGCGGCCATCTCAATCTGCCTCGGTGCATTTTTCAGCTGGTGTCAGCACTTTTATATAAGCACTGATTTGATCGGCACGCCAACGCACGCATCCCGGCGAAAGATGCAATGGCTCAGGGAAGCGGGGATCACGCTTCTGAATCCTATACAGCGTTGCTCTTGATACGCTGAGCAGGTTGGCAGTTTCTTTGACAGATATCAGTTTCGGCACGTCGGGCATGGCAGGCTCCTTTTCTGGCCTGATCTTAGCATGTCAGACTGAAACCGCGTATCCCGAATTGGGCTCTATTCTGATATAGATGTGTATAACCATGAGGTTAGGGAGCATTTCCTTGGCTATGTCGCACTTCGGCGTGATTAATGGTGCCGCCGATGATCCCGGCTCTTATAGGTAACTGAGCATTCGCACTGTGGGCGATCCAAGCAAGCAAACGTGGTATCTGGCTGTGCAGCGGCGTGCGTTTTCTCCGCTTAGCCCGGCGCTTTGTCCCGCATATTATCGAACAAAGCGGCTGTTGACGGCACACTGAACTGATGCGGTGGATGCCCCTACCCGCCGGCATCGTTTACCATGACGTGTGTGGATGCCCGCTGTTTGGCAAGCGTTATCTTCGATTTTCAGCGGGGTCTTCGATCGGACGTGCGTCAGGCCTCACGATGTGGCCTTCTATGACGCCACGGGTGGGTCATGCTGTTCGGAAGGCGGGGTTCACATCGGTTCAGAGAGCGTGCCGGGCGCTCGAGCCCCGGGTCTGAATTTCCCTGCCTTGAACTTCGAAGTCCGTATCGCGTACTCCTCGTCGATCGCTCACCCTGGCCTTACGGCCATGTCGTGCCTTTTGCCTTTTAGGCTCCAGGTCACGCCATTCGATAATTCTCCTGCTTTGTCGAAAGCGCCCAGATCATTCGGGCCGTTCGCGGTGCGCTTGTACCAGTGGCGCCGCACCGCTCACTATTCGCCAAGGCAACGGCGGCGACCATCTTCGGCTTGCGCGCGACCAGTGCGGCCAGCCAGCGGTTTGTACTGCCGCCTCTGCGAACCACCCAGCGGATTACGCTCATGGCACCAACGATCAGCAATCGACGGATGTCGGTTTGCCCCATTTTGCTGACCGATCCCAGTCTGGCCTTTCCGCCCGTCGATTTTTGTCGTGGGACCAAGCCCAGCCAGGCGGCGAAGTTGCGGCCGCTGTCAAACGTATCAAGATCAGGGGCGAATGCCGCGACAGCGCCTGCGGTGACAGGGCCGATACCTGGGATGGTGCAAAGCCTGCGCAATTGCTCATCTGTCTTCGATGAACTCTCCAGCTCGTCGGAAAGCCAGTCAATGACTTCGGTGAGACGCGCAATCTGCTCAACATAGATCGATCCCATGTGACGGACCGGCGCTGGCCGATCTGAGCTCTCATCAGCTAGAGCATTCTTCAGCAGTTTGAGACTCGCAGGCCCTTTGGGCGCCACCAACCCAAATTCGGCTAAATGACCGCGCAGGGCATTGATCAGCTGCGTGCGCTGCCGAACCATACATTGATGCGTTCGGAATGCGACAGCACGACCTTGCGTTTCTGCGCTCTTCACTGCCACAAACCGCATTGTCGGGCGCAAGGCCGCCTCCGCAATGGCTTCTGCATCCGCGCGATCGTTCTTCTGGCGCTTCACAAACGGCTTCACGTAAGCAGCTGGTACAAGCCGAACCTCATGGCCATGGCTTTGCGCAAATCTTCCCCAGTGATGCGAGGTGGCACAAGCCTCCATTGCGACAATACAGGCAGGGTGCTCAGCCAACAGCGTTGCCAAACGCGTTCTCGACATAGCCCGGTTGAAAACAACCATCCCATCTGGCCCCAAGGCACAGACCTGAAAGCTGCCTTTTGCCAAGTCGATCGCCAGAATACTGATCTTTGATGTCATCGATGTGCCCTCCACTAAGCGAATATAGAACCGTCATGGTAAACGATGCCGGCGGGTAGGGGCATCCACCGCTGAACCGTGAACCGCCCCGGGTTTACCGGAGGGCAAAACTCTCGGAGAATTGCCCGTTATGGAACAGAATCGAAAGAAGACCTCGAAGCCGTATTCACCTGAGTTCCGCGAACGCGCGGTGCGGCTTGTCGCGGAGCATCGCGACGAATATCGAAGCGACGCGGCAGCGCATGCCGCGATCGCCAGCAAATTGGGCTGTTCGCCAGACAGTCTTCGCGAGTGGGTTCGTCAGGCCCAGCGTGATGGCGGCGAGCGGCCAGGCCAAACCAGTGTAGAGAAGGCCCGGCTCAAAGAGCTTGAACGCGAGAACCGTGAACTTCGTCAAGCCAACGAGATCCTGAAGAAGGGTGAGACCATTTTCCGCCATTGGTCCGAGGACAATGGTCGAACGCTTATTTTGCCCAGGATCGAAGGCAGCGCGGCATCGCTTCGAGCGATGCCTGAGATGCTCGACCGCCCGTTTCGCAAGTGATTGCTTTCATTGAAGATCACAGGGGTGAGTTCGGGGTCGAGCCGATGTGCAGAATGCTGCAAATCGCCCCATCCACCTATTATGAGCGGCGCGCCATCGCGCGTGATCCTGAGCGGGCGTCAGTGCGTGCAAAGTCTGATGCGGAGCTTTGCATCAAGATCAATGCTGCCTGGGAGGACAACCGCAAGCTCTATGGGGCACGGAAGATCTGGCATGTCTTGCGACGAGACGATGAGGCGGTTGCACGATGCACGGTCGAGCGATTGATGCGCAGCCTGGGGATAAAGGGGGCAGTTCGTGGTAAAAAAGTTGTCACCACGAACCCAGACGCCTCTCAGCCATGCCCAGATGACAAGGTAAACCGCTTGTTCAAAGCAGATCGACCCAATCAACTCTGGGTCTCCGACTTCACTTATGTTCCGACGTGGTCGGGAACGGTCTATGTGGCTTTTGTCATCGACGTTTTCGCGCGCCGCATCGTCGGCTGGCGGGTCTCGACATCAATGGCGACGCAGTTCGTTCTCGACGCTTTGGATCAAGCAGTATGGCAAAGAAAAACGCCTGATAACAAGGCCTTGATCCACCACTCAGATCGCGGATCACAATATCTGTCGATCAAATATACCGAGCGCCTTGTCGAAGTTGGCATTGATCCGTCGGTTGGAACAGTTGGCGATTCCTATGACAATGCTCTCGCTGAATGCGTCATCGGCCTATTCAAAACCGAGGTCATCAACCAGATCGGACCGTGGAAATCGATGCGCGAAGTCGAATGGGAAACGCTGAAATGGGTCGATTGGTATAACAACCGCCGGCTATTTGGACCCATCGGATACATCACACCCGCAGAAGCAGAGGAGGCATTCTATGCAAATCTAAACACACTCGATAAAGTAGCCTGACGTTGAACAAATCACCCTCCGGTAAACCCGGGGCGGTTCAATGTGCCAGATCGTACATGCCCCGACAGACCCCCTCCACTTGAAAGGCAAACCATTGAACCTGATCGATTTCCCCAAAAACCTCCCGGATGACTTCACCGAACAGCAATTCGTCGATCTGATCAACCAGGTGATCGACCTGAAGCAGATCGCCGCGCTGTCAGAGCGTGAACGCTCGATCCTGTATTCCGGGGCTCAATATCTTGCAGATTACATCCTCCTTGCCCAGGAAGCGATGGGTGAGGTCGAGGTCAACAAGGGTCGTCCGGTGATCGGATATGATGGTCCTTTCATCCCCACGATCCTTCAACGCCCGGATGGGGTCGAAGCCGACTTCGCGGCGCTCGAGAATTTCGGGGTTGGTGAAGGGGAGAAGTATTTCGGCGAGGATGACGCATAGTCGGGGGGATCCCGTCGGGCGCATCAGGGTCCGGGGGCTAGTTTGATCACCGTCTGGCTTGTGCATGAAACACCGCCCCCAAGGGGGCGGTGTTGTCATTTTCCCGGGGTGACAGCCGGGGAGTGGCCATGGATGGCCCGTCCGTCGGGGGGATTTCGGATCGATACGCGGAAGCGCCGCCCCGGCAGGGCGGCGTTTTGCGTTTCCAGTGTTTTCAAGGGGTTACCCGGCAGAGGCAAAAACAGACCCTGAAAGGCACGGGTTTTTCGGCCAAAAAGGCTGAAAATTGCCTGTCTTTACAGGTTCCCCCTAGCACCAGGCTTAACCGCATTTGGATTGCCCACAGGCGCGGCAGGTCATGCAGCCTTCAATCATCACCATCTCATAGGCCCCGCAAGAGGGGCAGGCGCGGCCCGATGGGGCCTCTGCGCCGCCCATGCGCGCGCCATGGGGGTCGGCTTTCAAACCCAGCCCCGCCCCCGCGATAAAGCCGATGCGGATCAGGTGTTCTTCGATAACCCCGCCAATCGCGGCCAGGATAGAGGGGATATAACGCCCTTGCACCCAAGCCCCGCCACGCGGATCAAACACCGCTTTCAACTCTTCCACCACAAAAGACACATCCCCCCCGCGCCGGAACACGGCAGAGATCATCCGCGTCAAGGCCACTGTCCAGGCGAAATGTTCCATATTCTTGGAGTTGATGAAAATCTCGAACGGGCGGCGATGGCCATTTATCACCGTGTCATTGACGGTAACATAGATGGCATGTTCTGAACCGGGCCATTTCAGCTTGTAGGTATGGCCTTCCAGCGCCTCTGGCCTGTCAAAGGGCGTGGACAGATAGACAACATCTGCGCCCTTATCGGCCTCTGGCACAGCCTCGCTTTTCTCGGATACCGACAGAACAGAGCCTGTTACGGCATTGGGCCGGTATGTGGTGCAGCCTTTGCAGCCCAGATCCCATGCCTGCATATAGACCTCTTTGAAGGCCTCAAAGCTGATATCTTCCGGGCAGTTGATGGTTTTGGAGATAGAGCTGTCCACCCATTTCTGGGCCGCGGCCTGCATGCGCACATGATCCATGGGGGCCAAGGTTTGCGCATTGACAAAATAATCGGGCAAAGGCGCATCGCCATGGCGCTGGCGCCACAGGCGCACAGCGTAATCCTCTACGCGCTCTTCGCTGCGCGCGCCGTCTTTTTGCAGCACTTTGCGGGTATATTCATAGGCAAAGACAGGCTCTATCCCGGAACTGACATTGCCCGCATACAGGCTGATCGTGCCCGTGGGCGCGATGGATGTCAGCAGCGCATTGCGGATACCATGGGTGCGGATGGCCGCAGCCCGACCATCAGACAGCGCATCCGCCAAGCCCGTGACACCAAGCCCAATGCGCCGCTTGGCCTCGGCCTCCCGGGCCTGCGCCTCCAGCGGAAAGCGGCTGGCATCCACCACGTTGTCCATCATCCGCACCGCCAGCCCCACCAGCTCTTGCAGCGCGTCCATATCCAGGCTGGCATCCGGCCCGAACGGATCGCGCACCAGCCGCGCCAGATTGACCGACCCCAACAGGCAAGCGCCATAGGGCGGCAAGGGCTGTTCCCCGCAGGGGTTGGTGGCCGCAATGGTTTCGCAATAATTCAGGTTATTGGCAGCATTGATCCGGTCAATGAAAATCACCCCCGGTTCGGCATAATCATAGGTCGCGCGCATGATCCGGTTCCACAAGTCGCGCGCCTGAAGGGTGTGATAGACACGCCCCTCAAATTCCAGATCCCAGGGGCCATCGGCTTTAACGGCATCCATGAACGCATCGCTCACCAGAACCGAGAGGTTGAACATCCGCAGCCGCGCGGCATCTTGCTTGGCGGCAATAAAGGCTTCGATATCGGGGTGGTCGCAGCGCATGGTGGCCATCATTGCGCCACGGCGGCTGCCTGCCGACATGATCGTGCGGCACATCGCATCCCAGACATCCATGAAGGAAAGCGGGCCAGAAGCATCCGCCGCCACGCCGGCAACCGGCGCACCCTTGGGCCGGATGGTGCTGAAATCATAGCCGATCCCGCCGCCCTGCTGCATGGTCAGCGCGGCTTCCTTCAGCATCTCGAAGATCCCGCCCATGCTGTCCGGGATCGTGCCCATCACAAAGCAGTTAAACAGCGTGACGGCGCGGCCAGTTCCGGCCCCGGCCGTAATCCGGCCTGCGGGCAGGAATTTGAAATCTTCCAGCGCGCTGTAAAACCTGCCCTCCCAATGCTCCGAATCGGCCTCTACCTGCGCCAGCGCGCGGGCAATGCGGCGCCATGTATCTTCCACGCTTTGGTCAATCGGCGTGCCATCGGCAGCCTTGAAGCGATATTTCATATCCCAGATTTGTTCGGCGATCGGGGCGGCAAAGCGGCTCATCGGGCGCATCCTTTGGTGGTCATTGGGGCAAGAGGCTACAAGATAGGCCCCATGCACGCGCGGGTCAACGCAATTGCGCACTTGCCCCGCGCGCAGGACAGGCTAAAACCACAGCCATGAAAGAGCCGCTTCATCTTGTCAAACTTTGTGTCGGGGCCGAGGGCGTCGAGGATCTGGCACAATGGCAGCAAAACCCCCGCGCCCTTGGGCCGGACGGGTTGCCGCGCCATGTTACCCGCATGTGGCCCAAGCGCGGCGCGGAATTGCTGGCGGGTGGCTCGCTCTATTGGGTGTTCAAAGGGGTTGTGCTGGCGCGCCAGCGCCTGTTGCGGCTGGATGAAGTGCAAGGGGCAGACGGAATATTGCGCTGCGGGATCGTGCTTGCGCCAGAGATCATCCGCACCCATGCCGCGCCAAAGCGCCCGTTTCAGGGCTGGCGCTATCTGGTGGCAAAGGATGCGCCCCCAGACCTGCCCAAAGCGCGCACAGGCGATGACGCACTTCCCCCCGATCTGGACAAGGCGCTCGCAGAAATCGGCTTGCTATAGCCCGCCTGCGCGCCGGTGTGGCGGCGCGAGGGGGGGCGGGTGGGGAGCGACGTCGCGCCGGCGCGCAGGCGGGCTATAACAGGCGGGCAACCGCCCCGCCTTATCCCAAACGCTGCATGGCCGGGAAGGTTTCCAGCAACCACCACGAGAAGGCCGAAAACGCGCCGGTAATCAGCGCCAGCCCCACGGCCAGCAGCAACAGGCCCATTACCTTCTCGATCACCGCCATATGCCGCTTCAGCCGCCGCATCAGCCCCATGGAGCGCTGCACAAACACCGCCGCCAGCAAAAACGGCAGTCCCAGCCCCAAAGCATAGACCCCCAACATGGCCGTTCCGCGTGCCACGGTGGCATCTGTGGCCGCAAGTGTCAGGATGGCCCCCAGCACCGGGCCAATGCAGGGCGTCCAGCCAAAGGCAAAGGCCAGCCCCAGCACATAGGCCCCAAAGGCAGACCCGCCGCGATCCCCGGCATCAATCCGCGCTTCGCGCATCAGAAAGGGAATGCGGAACACCCCCAGAAAATGCAGGCCAAACACGATCACCACCGCCCCGGCAATCTGGCCAAACAATTCGGCATTGCGCAAGAACAAATGCCCCATGGTCGAGGCCGTGAACCCCAGCAGCAAAAACACTGTGGACAGGCCCATGAAGAAAAACAGCGCCGGCAGAATGGCCCGGCGCGAGGCGCGGCCCTCTTCGGTCAGCTCTTGCATGGAAATCCCGCCCATATAGGCCAGATAGGGTGGCACGATGGGCAAAACGCAGGGCGAGAGAAACGACAAGATACCCGCCCCGAAGGCGATCATCAGCGCCGCAACAAGCCCTGCATCGAATACATCTATCCCGAACATGTCTCAGCCTTCCCGAACCGCCGCCGCATGCACCAGATACGCCCGCGGCCAAGGATCGTCACGCCAATACGCGTCACGATTGCGTGCCATGCGCGGCCATGTCGCAGCGCGGGCCGCGCCCAGGGGCCATAGCAACATGGCCCCTGAGAGATGCGAGACATCAAGACCGGCCAGACCACCAGCCGATGCGCTTTTTCTGTGGCGGCTTGGGGGCTTCGGGTGCAATGGCAGGCTCTGCCGCTGCGGCAGGTTCCGCCACCTCGGTTGGGGCCGCACTTGGCGCGGGTTCCGCTTGCGCCGCCACTGGCGCAGTTTCCACCGCCTCCGGGCTGCTCTCAGGCGCGCTCTCAGGGGCACTCTGGGCCTCTGGAACCACCTCTGGCACCGGCTCTGCCCGCACGGGATCAGGCGCGCTCTGGGCTGCGGCCTCTGGCTCTGCCTCGCCCTGCTCGCTGTCGCCATCCGCTGCATCGACAGGGGCGCTTACGCTCTCTGCCTCTGGGCTGGCTTTCTTGGCGGCGGGTTTGCGGCGGCTGCGTTTGGGCTTGGCCGGAATCCCCGCTTCTGGAACCTCTGCCTCCGGGGCCACAGCTTCGGCAATATCGCCTGCGGCATCGCTTGCCTCTGGCGCGATTGCCGGGGCCTCCGTGGCCTCAGGCTTGGTGGCCGATTTGCGGCTGCGGCGCTTGGGCGCGGGCTTTTTCTTGGTTTCGGGCGCATCTTCTGCCGGGGCTATATCCTGCGCCACTTCGGCAGCAGGGCTGTCCTCGGCGGGCGCATCTTCCGCGCCGCTCTCCCCCTCGGAGTCTGCATCATCCCCGCCCTCTTGCAAGGACTGCCCCTCTTCCAAAGCGCCGCCATTCCCGCCCCGCTTGCGCCGCCGACGACGGCGCTTTTTGCGCGGCTGGCCATTGGCGTCATTCGCGCCATCTTCGGCTTTCTCGGCGCTTTGCGGGCGCTCCTCTGCGTCATCCTCATCCTCAGCAAGGACAAGATCATCTTCTTCCTCAAGATCGGGCATCGGCGTGGTGGAAATAGACACAACCTCAGAGGGTTGCACCGGAACGCGCGTTGCCGTCTTGAATTTCTCGATCTCGAAATCCGGGCTGACCATGCGCGGATCGGCCTCCAGCCTCACCGCCATACCATAGCGCAATTCAATCTGTGCCAGATGCTCGCGCTTGGAATTGATGATGAAATTCACCACCGCCGCAGGCGCGCGCACCAGCACCTCGCGCGATTTGCCGCGTGTGCCTTCTTCTTCAATCTGGCGCAGAACCATCAGGCCCATACTGTCATCAGACCGGATAAGCCCGGTACCATGGCAATGCGGGCAAGGCTGGGTTGTGGCTTCCAGCATGCCGGGGCGCAGGCGCTGGCGGCTCATTTCCAGCAGGCCAAAGCCCGAAATCCGGCCCACCTGAATCCGCGCGCGGTCGTGTTTCAGCTTGTCTTTCAGCATCTTCTCGACAGAAGCGTTATTCTTACGCTCTTCCATGTCGATAAAGTCGATCACGATCAGCCCGGCCAGATCACGCAAGCGCAGCTGGCGCGCAATTTCTGCGGCGGCCTCAAGATTGGTCTTGAGCGCTGTTTCCTCTATAGAGCCTTCGCGCGTCGCACGGCCAGAGTTGATATCAATCGCCACCAACGCCTCGGTAATCCCGATCACGATATACCCGCCAGAGGGCAGCTGCACTGTCGGGTTGAACATGGCGGCCAGATAGCTTTCCACCTGATAGCGGGCAAAAAGCGGCATGGGTTCCTGATACAGCTTCACGTTCTTGGCGTGGGATGGCATGATCATTTTCATGAAATCCTTGGCAGTGCGATAGCCCGCCTCGCCCTCGACCAGAACCTCGTCAATATTCTTGCTATACAGATCGCGGATTGTGCGCTTGATCAGATCGCCTTCTTCATAGATCGGCGTTGGCGCGATGGATTTCAGCGTCAATTCGCGGATCTGCTCCCACAGGCGCAGCAGATATTCATAATCGCGCTTGATTTCAGCCTTGGTGCGGTTTGCACCTGCCGTGCGGATAATCAGGCCCGCGCCTTCGGGCACTTCAATCTCACCGGCAATCTCTTTGAGCTTCTTGCGGTCGGGTGCATTGGTAATCTTGCGGCTGATGCCGCCGCCGCGCGCGGTGTTGGGCATGAGCACGCAATAGCGACCCGCGAGCGACAGATAGGTCGTGAGCGCCGCGCCTTTGTTGCCGCGCTCTTCCTTGACCACCTGCACCAGAAGGATCTGGCGCACCTTGACCACTTCCTGAATCTTGTAGCGGCGCGCGCGGCTTGCGGCGCGGGCGCATATCTTCCGCCGGATCGCCCTCCGAAACGGATTCGATGCGGTCATCAATCTCTGTGGCATGATCGGCGGCGCGATACGGCTCGTCCTGCTCGCGCTCGGCGGCCTCGGCGGGGGCTTCGGCCTCGCGCGGGGCCTCTGGCTCTGCGTCTGGCTGCGGGTCTTGCGGTGTGAACCCCTCCGCGATCAGGGTATCGTCGCCCTCGTCATCGGGCTCGACAATATCCATGCCGGAAATTTCGCGCGTTTCCACCTGATCGGGGGATTTCGTGCGCTCTGGCCGTGCATCTGACCGGCGCCGCGACGAACTGCGCTGCACCTGCTTGCGGCCCTTCTGGGCGCGGGGGCTGGCCTCATCCTCGTCATCGCCATCATTGGCAAGTGCGCGCTCTTCTTCCAGAAGGGCCGCGCGATCTGCCGCAGGGATCTGGTAATAATCCGGGTGGATTTCGTTGAAGGCCAAAACCCCGTGACGATTGCCGCCATAATCCACGAAGGCGGCCTGCAAAGAGGGTTCAACCCGCGTTACCTTGGCCAGGTAGATATTCCCAGCAAGCTGGCGCCTGCTGGCCGTCTCGAAATCAAATTCCTCGACTTTGTTTCCATCCACCACCACAACGCGGGTCTCTTCCGCGTGGGTGGCATCGATCAGCATTTTCTGTGCCATGTATATCCAATGCGCGCCTCAGGCTTGCCAAATGGCTGCGCCCTGCCATACGGCATGGGCGGGCATCTGTGGCAAACATCCGGGCGTGACTTGTCTGAGCATAAGGCAGGGCCGAGCACAGCGATAAAACACCCGTATTGGCAAGGTCTGACCTTGGAAATTTACCGGGGTTAATGCGTCTGACACCTGTCATTGCGGTTCCTGATACGCCGCATCCTGCGGCGCGCTTTCGTTATCTGCCCGGCGGCTGGTCACAGCAGCACGAGCGCCTGAGCCTTGCGGCCTATCCATCTGCCACCAGAGATGCGGGAAAATACACGCGCAACCATCCAGAGCAGCGAAATCCGTTCAGAAGCGCCACTTTGGCAGGGCGCAACTTTACATGTGTAGAATAGAGGGGAATGGATGGAAAACACAATGGCTTTCTTGCGGCTTTCTTGCAGCTTTGTGACAGAGGCACAAACAGGGCCGCAAATTTCACCATGTTCCGGGGGGCGCGCAGGGGCGGCAGGCATGACTGCGCCCCACCCTGCGCCGCACCCGCCGGGCCTAGACATAATCCGACCGCACCAACCCGTATTTCGCCATCTTCTCGTTCAAGGTGCGGCGCGGCAGGCGCAGTTCTTCCATCACCGAGGTGATAGACCCCTTGTGGCGGCGCATGGTGTTGTCAATCAGCATGCGCTCGAAGGATTCCACATGGTCTTTCAAGGGCTTGCCCTCTGTCGTCAGCGCTTCATTCGTGGCCTCGTTATCGGCCATGATCAGCGACATCAGCGCGCCTTCCTCGCGCCGGCTTTGCAGCACGGCGCGTTCGGCGATATTGACCAGCTGGCGCACATTGCCGGGCCAGGGGGCCTGCAACAATTGCGCTGCCTCCGGCATGGAAAGTTCCGGCACAGGGCAGCCATATTCATCGGCAAAGCGTTCCAGATAGGTGGAAAACAGCGCCAGAATATCCTCGCCCCGCATCCGCAGCGGCGGCAAGGTGATCTTATGCGCCGACAGGCGGAAAAACAGATCGGGGCGCAGCGCGTCTTCAATCGTCTGATCGGCGCGGTGAGTATTGCATACGGCAATGATCCGCGTCTCTGGCGGTGTGCCCAGATCATTTATCAGCGACAGAATGCGCGCCTGCATCGCCTCTGACAGGCTTTCGACATCTTCCAGAACCAGCGTGCCGCCGCGCCCCTCTTCCACCAGCGGGCGGCCGCCGCCATCTTCCGCCGGGCCAAACAGCCGCGCCGAGAGCACATCATCCGACAGGCCCGCGCAACTGATGCTCACCAGCTTGCGCGCCGCGCGCGCGCCCACCGCATGCAGCGCATGGGCCACCAGCGTCTTGCCTGTGCCGGTTTCCCCGTCAATCAGCACATGCCCATCGGCTTGGCCGATATCCAGAATATCCTCGCGCAGGCGCTGCATCACATCCGACGCGCCCACCAGACGGCGCATGATGGTGGAACCATCCGACAGCTCATTGCGCAACGCGCGCGCCTCCAGCGCAAGACCGCGCTTTTTGATGGCCTTTTCCGCCAGCGACATCATCTTTTCCGGGTTGAACGGCTTTTCCAGAAAATCAAACGCGCCAAGGCGCATGGCTTCCACCGCGATGGGCACATCCCCATGGCCGGTAATCATGATGACAGGAATGGAACTGTCCAGCGCCACCAGCTTTTTCAAAAGCGTCATCCCATCCATATTGGGCATGCGGATATCCGTGATCACCACGCCGGGGAAATCCGCGCCAATGGCGGCAATGGCTTCTTGCCCATCGCAATAGGTTTCGGTCGCAAAGCCCGACAGCGCCAACCACTGACTGATGGATTGGCGCATATCCTGTTCATCATCCACAATCGCCACACGCATCTGACGGCTCATTGCTCTATCCCTCGCTTGGTTTCGGCCCTGTTGCAGGCCGGGGCGGCCCGGCGCAACTGCGCCGGATGCACAATGCTGTTACTCTGCGGCCGCTTTGGCCGCATCATGGCGGGGAAACTGGGCCTCGAACACCGCGCCCCCTTCGGGCGGGTTGAAGGCTGTCAACCGCCCGCCGTGATCTGTGACAATGCCGGAAGAGATTGGCAGGCCAAGCCCCACGCCCTTGCCTGCGGGCTTGGTGGTGTAGAATGGCTCGAACATGGCATCGATATTCTCGATCCCATGGCCATTGTCACGCACGGTCAGTTTCACGGTTTCCCCCTGAGAGATCAGGATATCAATTTGCGGGCTGTTCACGCCGCGCGTGGCATCCACGGCATTGCGCACAAGGTTCAGGATCACTTGCTCCACGCGCACGGTATCGCCCAGAATGATCACAGGCTCTGGCGGCACAGTGCGCACCACCAGCACGCGGCTGTCGCGCAACATGGGCTCCATCATTGTCAGCGCATCGGCCAGACAGGTGCGCAGATCAATGGGCGCAAAGGCCTCTCCGCCCTTGCGCGCGAAAGATTTCAGCGTGCGCGCAATCGCGCCCATGCGATCAATCAGATCATCAATGCGCTGGAATGCGGCCATGGCCTCTTCGGCGCGCTTGCTTTTGAGCAAAAGCCGCGCGCCCGCCAGATAGGTTTTCATCGCCGCCAGCGGCTGGTTCAACTCGTGGCTCACAGAGGCCGACATCTCGCCCAGAGACGCAAGCTTGGCCGATTGCGCCAAAGTCTGCTCGGCCACGGCCAGATCCTTTTGCACCCGCACCCGCGCCGCAATTTCGCGCTGCAACCGCGCATTGAGCGCGCGCAACTCTGCCGATTCCTGCTGGAACACGGCAGATTGCGACCATGCGCGCCGACTGAGAATGTAAAACACCAGCGCCAGAAGCAGCGCAAACCCCGTCAGCAAGAGTGCCAGCGCCGCATTCACGCTTTCGCGCACCGAATCGTAGCGCGTGAAACTGACAAGCCGCCAGCCCCGGAACGGCACGCGCACTTCAGAACGCAACACAGCCTCGCCGCGCACAAAGGCATCGGGCGGGTTTTGCGCCCAATCCGCTGTCACCCGCAGCGCGCGCGCGATGGCCGAAGGGGCATCGCGCAGCGCCAAAGCCTCTTCCAGCGAACGGCCCCGCCAGCGCGGCTCTGTCGCCAGAATGATCCGCCCGCTCGAATCCATCAGCGCCACCGCATCGGCAAAGCCTGCCCAGCTGCGTTCAAATTTTGACAGATCGGCCCCCACAATCACCACACCCAGCAAATCGCTGCCCTGCCGCACCGCGCGCGCAAAGGAAAAGCCAAACCCCCCGCTTTCCAGTTCCTGCACCAGAAAAGAGGTGTCATTGGCGCGCCGCGCTTCCACAAAGGGCGCCTCGGTGGTGCGGTTCTTGCCCAATTGGTTGCGGTCTGTCGCGGCCACAACGCGGCCCGAATTATCCAGCAATTCAATAGAGGCCGCGCCGATTTCCGATTGCACATCAATCAATTGCTGCGATGTGGTGGCAAAATTGCCCTCCCGCAGCGCGGCAATCAGTTCCGGGTCGCGCGCCAGCAGCAAGGGCACCACAGAATTGCGCTGCAATTCCGACTGAATATTCCCCGAATAGAGCACAAGCCGCAATTCTGCCCGGTTGCGGGTGGATTCGGTAAAGCTTTCGGACAGAAAGGCATTGAGAAACCATGTGCTGACAACCGCCACAACCACCAGCAGCGCAACCACAATCCGCCCCCACAGGGGAATGCCCAGAATGCTGACGCGGCGGGTTTCAGTATCGGACGGCGTGACCATAAGGCGCAGGATACGGGCTTTGCCCCGCCTGCTCAAGCGCGCTGCGGCCATCCAGCCCTCACGCGGGCGCAAAAGCGCTTATCAGGCCCTCAAACATGCGCTGCCCATCCCTGCTGCCATGGATCGGGGCCACGGCGCGCTCAGGATGCGGCATCATGCCCAGCACACGGCGGTTTTCCGACAGGATTCCGGCAATATCATCCACCGATCCATTGGGGTTATCGGTATAGCGAAACGCCACCCGCCCCTCGCCCTGCAACCGTGCAACCGTCTCGGCCTCGGCCGTGTAATTGCCATCATGATGGGCAATCGGGATTGTCAGTTCGGCCCCTTGGGCATAGCCGCTGGTAAAGGCGCTGTCGGTGGTTTCCACCCGCAGGCCAACCGGTTTGCACATGAAGCGCAGATTGGCATTGCGCATCAGCGCACCGGGCAAAAGCCCCATTTCCAACAGCACCTGAAAGCCGTTGCACACGCCCAGAACATGCCCGCCCTTGCCCGCAAATTCCACCACCGCTTTCGCAATGGGCGAGCGGGCGGCAATTGCCCCGCAGCGCAGGTAATCACCATAGGAAAACCCGCCGGGGATACCCACAATATCCGTGCCCTCCGGCAGCGCTCTATCCTTGTGCCAGACCCGCACCACATCCGCGCCGGCCTGCGCAAAGGCCTGGGCCAAATCGCGGTCGCAATTGGAACCGGGAAAAGTGATGACAGCAGCTTTCATGGCGCGTGCTCCGGCTATCCGAGGGTTTGGCGCAGCCTTTAGCCCGAATGCAGCCCGCGTGCAAAGGGAAAGATCACGCCGCGAAATCCGAAATCACCGCCACGCCGGGGGGCATCGGGCCATTGAAGGCGGCCAGTTCCGCGCCCGCCTGCGACAAGCCCACCTCGCGCGCAATCATGGGCGTGAAATCCACCAGCCCCGCCGCGATCATGTTCAACAGCGAGGGGTATTTATGCGCAGGCATGCCGCGTGTGCCAAAGAATGCCAGATTTTTCTGGTATATCGCGGCCATGTCTATTTCCATCCGGGCCTCTTTGCCCGCAGGCAACCCAACCTGCACATGCCGCCCCAAGGGCCGCAGACAGGCCAGCGAGGCATTGGTGGTTTGCGCAATCCCCAGCGCCTCGACAGAGACATGCGCGCCGCCCCCTGTCACATCGCGGATGGCTTGGGCCAGATCGCCCGAGCGCGCATCCAGCGCCGCATCGGCCCCAAGGCTGCGCGCATGTTCCAGCTTTTCGGGCACAATATCCACCACCACAACCCGCGCGCCCATCGCCCGCCCAAGGATCAGCGTGGCAAGGCCAATGCCGCCCGTGCCATGCACCGCCAGCCATTCGCCGGGGCGCAGGGCGGCGCGATCTGTCAGCGCGTGATAGGCCGTTGTCACCCGGCAGCCCAACCCCGCCGCCAACGTGGGCGACATGCCCTCCGGCAGGCGCGCAAGATTATGGGCATGGGGCACGGCCACATATTCGGCAAATGCCCCCGGCTCAATAAACCCCGGCAAGCGCTGGTCAGGGCAGGTATTGGACGCGCCAGAGCGGCAGGACGGGCAGGAACCGCAGGCAAGGATAAAAGGCGCGATCACCTTGTCCCCCACCGCCCAGCGCGCGCGCGGGCCAGCCGCGACCACCTCGCCGCAATATTCATGCCCCGGTATCTGGCCGGGCTTCACGCGCGGATGCTCTCCGACCCAGCCATGCCAGTCAGAGCGGCAAATCCCGCAAGCCAAAGTGCGCAGCACAACCCCGTCTTCAGGGCAGGCCGGATCGGCCACAGTCTCGATGCTCAAATCCTTGCGATACTCGCGGATAACGGCTGCGCGCATGGCTCCCCCCTGTTGTGCTGCCTTGGCCTGCAAGCTGCCCGCAAGGGCGGCGCGCGTCAAGCGCCGTAAGGCACCCAAACCGTCTTTAGCTGCACCGCCGCCGCCAGAAAATCGCGCCCCTGCCCCAAGCCATCGGGCACAGCCCAGACGGGTTTGAGATTGGCGGCACTCTCGCGCTCTGCCATGGCCAGCAGTTCGGGTGCCGCACACCACAGCGCCGCCACATCCTCATGCGCGGCCAGGGTTTGCGCCAGATCGGCTTTGGGGCCGGAAACAAGGTTCACCACGCCCCCCGGCAGATCGGAACAGGCGAAAACCTGCGCCAGTTCCAGCGCGGGCAAGGGGTTGGATTGCGCGCAAACCGCCACAACCCGGTTGCCCAGCGCAATCGCGGGCAGCACCAGCGACAGGCAGGCCAGAAGCGGGGCCTCCTCCGGGCAGATCAGCCCCATCACGCCAAACGGCTCTTGCAGGGCAAGGGTGATATGGCCGCTTTGGGTGTCATGCACGCGGCCATCATGCTTGTCGGCCCATGCGGCATAGTAAAAGGCGCGGGAAATCGCGGTCTCCACCTCTGGCTTGGGCGCGAATTCCTCCAAGGCCGCTGCGCGCGCGGCCAGATTCTCGCCCAGAAAATACAGCACCTGCGCGCGGGCATGCCCGCTCATACGCGCCCAACCGCTTGCCTTATGCGCGGCCTCTACTGCGTTGCGGATATCCTTGCGGCTGCCAAGAGGGGCATGGCCTGCCAGCACATCGCCCTTGCGCACCGAATAGCTTTGCCCGCTATCGGCGCGCTTTTGTGCGCCGCCGATATAGAGCTTATGCGTGCGGTCTATCCCCGTTATCGCCACAGGCTGCGGCAGAGCCACAAACGGCGCAGGCCCCTCATGGGGCGCAGCCACGCCAAGCGGGCGCAGATAAGCCACGATACCCGCGCGCGCGCCTTCCCGCCCAAAGCCAGACTCGCGCATGCCGCCAAAGGGCGCGTTGGCATCGAACAGATTGGTCGCATTTATCCAGATCACCCCTGCCCGAATACGCGCGGCCATATCCATCGCCACTGTCAGGTTTTCAGACCAGATGGACGCGGCCAGCCCGTAGCGGGTGTTATTGGCCAGCTCCACCGCCTCTTGCGGGGTGCGGAATGTGGTGAGGGTAGCCACAGGGCCAAATATTTCTTCTGTAAAACATGGGTTTGCGGGCGATACCTCAAGCATTACCGCAGGCGGGTGAAAACAGCCCTCGCGCCCTTGCCCCTGATGCAGCACACCGCCTGCCGCCACGCCCTGCGCCACCAGATCGCGGATACGGGCCAATTGGCGCGGATGCACGATTGCGCCAATATCGGTGGATTTGTCCAGCGGATCGCCCAGCCGCAGCCCATCCATGCGCGCGCGCAGCTTGGCCGCAAAGGGTGCGGCCACGGCCTCTGCCACCAACAGGCGCGCCCCGGCGCAGCACACCTCGCCCTGATTGAACCAGATGGCATCCACCACCCCTTCCACAGCGGCATCCAGATCGGCATCGGCAAAAACCAGAAAGGGCGATTTCCCCCCAAGCTCCAGCGTCAACGCCTTGGCCGTGCCCGCTGTCGCGCGCCTTATCTCGCGCCCCACTTTGGTAGAGCCTGTGAAGGCGATCTTATCCACCCCCGGATGGGCCACCAGCGCCGCCCCCGTTGCGCCATCGCCTGTGACGATATTCACCACACCGGCAGGCAACCCGGCCTCTGTGCAGATTTCGGCAAATAAAAGTGCGGTCAGCGGCGTATATTCGGCAGGTTTCAGCACCACCGTATTGCCCGCCGCCAGTGCGGGCGCGATTTTCCATGCCAGCATCAGCAGCGGAAAATTCCACGGGATGATCTGGCCGCACACCCCATGCGGGCGCTGGCCCGGAAATTCTTCGGCCAGCAGTTCTGCCCAGCCTGCATGATGGTAGAAATGGCGCACGGCCAAAGGAATATCCACATCGCGCGCCTCGCGCAGGGGTTTGCCGTTATCCAGCGCCTCCAGCACCGCAAACAGGCGCTCGCGCTTCTGGATCTGGCGCGCGATGGCATAAAGATGGCGCGCGCGCGCAGCGCCGGGCAGGCCCGACCATGCGGGAAAAGCGGCGCGCGCGCTTGCGACAGCCGCGTCTATATCCTGCGCGCTGCCTTGGGTGACCTGCGCCAACACCTCATCCCGCGCGGGGTTGGTGGTGTCAAACAGCGCGCCGGGGGCTGTGAAAGCGCCACTTATGAAATGCCCGAACGGCCCGCGCGCCAGCCAATCGCGGGCCAGAGTTTCGCTTTCGGGTGCGGGGCCATAGTCCATAGTTGCCAAAATCTCCGATATGGTAGGCATGTGATATCCTTACGCCAGCGCCAGCCGGTGATGGGCGGCATAACGCCCTGTCACATGATGGGATAATTGCCGCTCTATATCGGCCAGCATGGAAGACGCGCCCAGCCGAAAGAGATCAGGGCGCAGCCAGTCGCGCCCCAATTCCTCGCGCATCAGGATTTGCCAGTTCAACGCATCCTTGGCGGTTTTCATGCCCCCTGCGGGCTTGAAGCCCACAACATGCCCGGTTGCGGCGCGATACTCGCGGATGGCGCGGCACATTGTCAGGCCCACAGGCAAGGTGGCATTCACCCCCTCTTTGCCCGTGGATGTCTTGATAAAATCCGCCCCTGCCTGCATGGCCACCATGGACGCCGCATAAACATTCGAGAGCGTAACCAGATCACCTGTGGCCAGAATGGCTTTCAGATGGGCCGGGCCGCACGCCGCGCGCATGGCGGCAATCTCATCATATAACGCGGCCCAATCGCCCCCCAGCACATGCGCGCGGGTGATGACGATATCAATCTCTTGCGCGCCCTGATCCACGGCATAGCGGATTTCGGCCAAGCGCAAGTCCAGCGGCATCAGCCCCGCCGGAAACCCCGTTGCGACAGAGGCCACAGGAATGCCAGACCCGGCCAAAGCCGCCACCGCAGGCGCGACAAGCGTGGGATAGACGCAGACAGCCCCGGTTTTGGGCATCTCTGCCAGCCCCAGCGCGGCCACAATCTACTCTGCCAGCGGGCGGCGGGCCTTGGCGCAGAGGCGGCGCACGCGGTCGGGCGTGTCATCGCCTGCCAATGTTGTCAGATCCATGCAGGCAATCGCATTCAGCAGCCATGCCGCCTGATGCGCCCCCTTCAGCGAACGGCGCGCCACCAACGTGGCCGCGCGCCTCTCTGCGGCGGGGCGGTTCACGCGCACAAAGCTGGTGCAATCCAGCGGGGTTCCGGGGTTGCGGGGGTGGGGCATATGGGTTCCTTGCACTCAATCCCGCGCAGTATGCGCGAAGCGCGGGCGCATGGGCAATCCCCATTCCGGGGCAGCGGCACCAAAGAGGTTGTTGACGATCAAGGCCGCGCATAATAACTGAGTGGATAACTAGGGATTAAGCCGCGCGCTGCACTGCCAGACGCCAAACCGGGGGATCGAAGGCCGATTGTCCCGGTCTTGTCCAAAACCGTCCCAAGGGGTGACATCATGAACCTTCTGCGCCACGCCATTCTTGCAATCGCCACCGCTGCGGCAAGCCCCGCATTGGCCGATCTGACCCTCTATTCGGGCCGGGGAGAGCCGCTGGTCGCCCCGATCATCTCGGCCTTTACCGCCCAAACCGGGATCACCGTGAATGTGCGCTATGCCGGAACAGCCGAATTGGCCGTTCTGCTGCAAGAAGAGGGCACAGCATCGCCCGCCGATCTGTATTGGGCGCAGGATGCTGCCGCACTGGGCGCGGTGGTGGAACTCTTCGCCCCCCTGCCCGAAGCCTTGGTGGCCAATGTGCCCGCCGCCTACCGCGACAGCCAGAATCGCTGGGTGGCCACATCGGGCCGGGGCCGCGTGCTGGCCTATTCAACACAGCGTGTGGCGCAAGAAGATTTACCCGCCTCTCTCTTTGATCTGACAGATGAGAAATGGAAAGGCCGCATTGCCCTGCCCGCGACAAATGGCTCTTTCCACGCCCATGTCACGGCACTGCGCGTCCTTCATGGCGATGAGGCAACCCGCGACTGGCTGGAGGGGATCGCCGCCAATGCCCCGGTTGCCGTGCGCAACAATACCGCCCTTATTCAGGCCATTGGCGATGGCGAGGCCGATATCGGCCTGACCAATAATTACTACCTGTCCCGCTTTTTGCAGCGCGACACCGATTTTCCTGTCAGCCAGACCCTGTTCAGCACCGAAGGCGATATCGGCAATCTGCTTCTGGTGGCCGGCATGGGGGTTTTGAACACATCCCCCCGCCAGACAGAGGCACAGGCGTTTATCGAATTCCTGCTCTCGCCCGCCGCACAGCAGTATTTCACCGGCGAAGTGGCAGAATTCCCGATCATACCGGGCACGATTGTCACGCGCACGGATATCAACCTTGATGATGTGATCCGGGCCGCCCCCGCTGTCGATCTGAACACCATAGGCGATCTGGAAGGCACGCTGGAAATGATCCGCGCGGCTGGGCTGCTTTGAGCCTGAGCACAGCCATAGCACCGGGCCTGTGGCGCTTGCCACGCGCCCGCGTGATCTTTTCCGCGCTCGGATTGATGATCGGGGGCCTGATGGTTCTGCCGCTGATCTGGCTGGTGATGCGCGCCGCTCAGGCCGATTTCGCCACAGTGGTGGACATATTCACCCGCCCGCGCACCTTGCTTTTGCTGCGCAATACGCTGCTGCTTGTGGTCTGCACCCTTGCCCTTGCCACGGCGCTTGCCCTGCCACTGGCCTGGCTGGTCAGCCGCACCACTCTGCGCGGGCGCAGGCTGGTGAATATCCTGGCCGTTATCCCCCTGGCCACGCCGGGCTATGTGATGGCCTATGCGCTGATCGGGCTTTCCGGCAATTACGGCTTCATGAATCAGGTCTTCGGCGTCACCATCCCACGCCTGCAAGGGCTGGGGGGGGCCACATTGGCGCTGGCGCTCTATACCTTCCCCTATATCTATCTCAATCTGCGCGCCGCCTTCGCGGGGCTGGATCAATCGCTGGAAGATGCGGCGCGCGCTTTGGGCGCCAGCCCGCGCGAGGTGTTCTTTCGCGTCACCCTGCCCCATCTGATGCCCGCGCTGATGGCAGGCTGGCTGGTGGTGGGCCTCTATGTAATTGGCGATTTCGGCGCCGTGGCGCTGATGCGCTACGAGGTGTTCAGCTACGCGATTTACCTGCAATATTCAGCCATGTTCGACCGCGTTTATGCGGCATGGCTGGCGCTGATGCTAATTGCCATGGCGCTGTCGGTTGTGTGGTGGGAAAGCAAATTGCGCGAAGGGGCGCAATATGCGCGCACAGGCTCTGGCACAGGGGCGGCACGGCGCAGGCTGGTGCTTGGCACAGGCGGTCAGGCCCTTGGCTGGGCGATTGTGGGGCTGGTGGTGCTGGCGGCAATCGGCCTGCCCATCGCGGTTCTCAGCTTCTGGATGGTGCGGCTGGAGGATCTGGCCGCCGTTATGCCAGCCCTCTTGCGGGCGTTTTCACAATCGCTCTCTGTGGCCGTGCCCGCAGCGCTGATGGCGGCGGCCATGGCGCTGCCGGTGGCGGTGCTGGCGGTGCGCTACCCCTCGCCCCTGTCAAGCTTCATTAACCGGCTGGCCTTTGTGGGCTATGCTGTGCCCGCGCTGGCCTTCGCGCTGGCTTTCGTGTTCTTCTCGCTCAATGCCGCGCGGTTTCTCTATCAGACACAGATTTTGCTGATAACGGTCTATGCGCTCAGCTTTCTTGCGCTGGCGCTGGGGCCAATCCGCTCGGCGCTCTATCAGGCCCGCCCTTCGGTGGAAGAGGCCGCGCGCGCCCTTGGCCACGGGCCGTTTTCGGTGTTCAGGCGCGTGACACTGCCCAGCATCCGCCCCGGCGTGGTGGCGGGGATGGTGCTGGTTTTCGTCATCGCCATGAAAGAACTGCCCATTGCCTTTTTATTGGCCCCCACAGGGTTCCGGCCCTTGTCCATCACCATGTTTTCGCGCACATCCGAAGGCATGCTGATGGAAGCCGCCCCCTATGCCGCCGCGATCATGGCGTTTTCCGCCCTTTTCGTGGGCGTGGTTTTGCGCCATGACAAGAAAGGCGCATAAGCTCGGAAGATGGAACAGATGACACCCCTGCCCAAAACCCTCTCGTTCAAAATGCCGGCCGAAGCCTCTCCGCTGGGCTACAGGATCACGCCCAAAACCACGCTGTTGCGGGTGGAAAAGCTGCGCAAATCCTTTGACGCATCCGAGGCCGCGGCTGTAGAGCGCGTGAGCTTCGATCTGGGCGAAGGCGAGATGATGGCCCTCCTTGGCCCCTCTGGCTGTGGCAAAACCACCACTTTGCGCATGATCGGCGGCTTTGAAACCCCCGATGCCGGGCAAATCCATCTGCGCGGGCGCGACATAACCCATCTGCCCCCCGAAACCCGCGGCATTGGCTTTGTCTTTCAGGATTACGCGCTCTTCCCGCATCTCAATGTGCTGGAGAATGTGAAATTCGGGCTGCGCAAACTGCCCCGCCGCGCCGCAGAGGCGCGCGCGCGCGACATGCTGGCCCTTGTCGGGCTGGACGCTTTTGGCGCGCGCAAACCGCATGAACTCTCTGGCGGCCAGCAACAACGCGTGGCCCTGGCGCGCACCCTCGCGGTGGCGCCGCCGCTTGTCCTGCTGGATGAACCGTTCTCCAACCTCGATGCCGCCATGCGCGTGGAAACCCGCCAGGAAGTGCGCAAACTGCTCAAGGCGGCCGGATCAGCCGCCATTCTCGTCACCCATGATCAGGAAGAGGCCATGGCCGTGGCCGACAGGATCGCCGTGATGGAAAAAGGCCGCGTCATCCAGATCGGCACCCCCGATGAAATCTACCGCAACCCCGTTTCGGCCTTTGTCGCCTCTTTCATGGGGCGCTCCAACATCCTGCCGGGCACAGCATCGGGCATGGAAGTGAAAACCGAATTCGGCACCCTGCCCCTGTCGCGCGCGGCCAATGGCGCGGTATCCCTCTCCGTGCGCCCCGAACAGATCATGCTGGAAGCAGACCCGGACGGCCCGGCCTCTGTGGTCGGGCGCGAATTCCGCGGCCATGACCAACTCTACTGGGTGCAGGAAGGGGAACGCTGCATGCTCGTCATCTCTGGCGCAGGCGCCATGATCGATGTGGGCGCGCGCGTGCGGCTCAGGATCTGCGATTGCGTGGTGCCGCTCAGCTAAGGCAGGGCGCGCCGGTCGGGCCAACCTGTCGGGCCAATCTGTCGGGCCAATCTGTCGGGCCTCCCTGCCACAAGGTCCAGAAAACCGCAGGCCCGCTTAGTCGCCGCACCACGCCTCCCCCTTCATCTTGGCCCAAATATCCACGGGGATTTTCAAGGGGGGCGTGGCCCCCTTGAAGCGGGGGTGCGGGGGCGGCAGCCCCCGCTGCCTGCCCCCTGCCCTCACAGACACGCCTCAAACAAGGCGCGGGTATTCTCGCGCGTCATCTCGACCGGGTTTCCCCCGCAAGACGGGTCAAGAAGCGCCATCTCCGTCAACTCATCCAGCCGCGCCGCCTCCACGCCCATGGCACTCAGATTGGCCGGAATACCCAGCGCGCGGCGCAGCTCCAGAATATGGGCCACAAACCCCTCAAACCCGCCCGCAATCCCCAGATAGGCGGCGGCGCGATTGATCCGCTCTTCAATCGCGGCACGGTTGAAGGCCAGCACCATCGGCATCACCACGGCATTTGTCGTGCCGTGATGGGTGTTATAGACAGCCCCGACCGGATGGCTCAGGCTGTGAATGGCCCCCAGCCCCTTTTGAAAGGCCACAGCCCCCATGGCGGCAGCCGCCATCATATTGGCGCGCGCCTCCAGATCATCGGGGGTGGCATAGGCGCGGGGCAGGTTTTCCAGCACCAGCCGCATCCCTTCCAGCGCAATCCCATGGCTCATCGGGTGGTAATGCGGGCTGCAATAGGCTTCCAGAGAATGGGCCAGCGCATCCATGCCCGTCCCCGCCGTGATGAACGCGGGCATCCCCACTGTCAGTTCCGGGTCACAAATGGTGACAGCGGGCATCAGCTTGGGGTGGAAGATGATCTTCTTGCGGTGGGTGGTGCTATCGGTCAGCACGCCCGCCCGCCCCACTTCCGAGCCCGTGCCCGCCGTGGTGGGAACGGCGATGATGGGCGCGATCCTGTCAGGATTGGCGCGCGTCCACCAATCGCCAATATCTTCCAGATCCCACACCCCCACAGGCTGATCCACCATCAGCGCGATCATCTTGCCCAGATCCAGCGCCGATCCGCCGCCAAAGGCCACCACCCCGTCATGGCCGCCCGCGCGGTAAACCGCCAGACCGGCTGTCATATTGGCCTCGGTCGGGTTGGCATCCACTTCGCTGAACATGGCCCGGCCGAGGCCCGCCGCCTCCAGAATATCCAAAGCCTGCGCCGTGATCGGCAGGCTTGCCAGCGCGCGATCTGTCACCAGCAACGGGTTTTTCATCCCCACCGCCTTGCATTGCGCGCCCAGTTCCGAAATCCGCCCCGCCCCGAATTTGATGGCGGTCGGATAGCTCCAATTTGCAGTCAGTCCCATGGCTCAGGCCTTTTTCAAGTGGTAGGATTTCGCGCGTGTCAGCGCCAGATAACCCAGAGAGGACAAGGCAGCACCGCGCCCCGTATCCTTGCACCCTGTCCAGCACAAGGCAGGATCAAGGTAATCACAACGGTTCATGAACACTGTGCCTGTCTGCAACTGCGCGCCAATACGGCGCGCGGCCCCCGCATCCCGCGTCCATATCGACGCCGTCAGCCCATAGGCGCAATCATTCATCAGCGCGATGGCCTGCGCATCATCGGCCACAGGCATGATCCCCACCACCGGGCCAAAGCTTTCCTCGCGCATCACCCGCATGTCATGGCTTACATCCACCAGAATTTGCGGCGCCAGATAAGCGCCCCCATCATCTGCGGGAAATTCGGCCACATCAATCAGCGCGCGCGCACCCATCTCCACGGCCTCGGCAATCTGCTCGCGCACAATGGCAGCAAAGCGCGCATGCGCCATTGGCCCCATCGTGGTTTCCTGCGCCAAGGGGTTGCCAAGGCGCTGGCCCCGCACCCAGGCCACGGCCTTCTCCACGAAGGTATCATAGAGGCTCTCATGCACATAAATCCGCTCGATCCCGCAGCAGCATTGCCCGGCGTTGAACATCGCCCCATCAATCAGCCCCTCTACCGCCGCCTCCAGATCAGCATCGGCACGCACATAGCCGGGGTCTTTGCCGCCCAGCTCCAGCCCTGTCGCCGTGAATGTGCCCGCACCCGCACGTTCAATCGCGCGCCCGCCGCCCACAGAGCCCGTGAAATTCACGAAATCAAAACTGCGCCCGGCAATCAGCGCCTCTGTCGTGGCATGATCAAGGGTGATATTCTGAAATACCCCCGCCGGCAGCCCGGCCTGCTCAAAGGCCGCCGCCAGCCGCTCACCGGCCAGCAATGTCTGGCTGGCATGTTTCAGCACCACCGCATTGCCGGCAATCAGCGCAGGCACAACCGTATTCACTGCCGTCAGATAGGGGTAATTCCAAGGTGCTATCACAAAAACCACACCCTGCGCCTCGCGCGCCAGAAGGCGGGTAAACTGCGCGCTGTCTTCCACCACCTCATCGGCCAGCGCTGTGGGGGCAATCTGCGCCATATAGGCCGCACGCTCGCGCACGCCGCCAAATTCGCCGCCATAGCGCACCGGGCGGCCCATCTGCCAGGCCAGTTCCGGCACGATATCGGGGGCCATGGCCTCCAGCGCGGCAATGCCCGCCATGACCGTATCTATCCGCGCCGCAAGCGGCAGCGCCGCCCAGGCGGCTTGGGCGGCACGCCCCCGCGCCACCACCGCTTGCGCGCCCTCCAGCGGCAAGGCCGCGCGCTCGGCATAGACCGACCCATCAATGGGCGAGATCAACCTGATGATCGACATCTTGTCTCCTCATGTCATCGGCCACGCGCCCCGGCGCGCGCCCCTCATATGTGAAAAAATCCAGCCCAGCCCCTGGAAGCAGCCCAGAGCCTAGCCGCGCTCCAACAGGCGCTTGCGCTCCCAATCGGTGACAACGCGGTCATGCTCTTCCACCTCCCAGCGCGCGGCGCGGGTATAGTGATCGACAACCTCATCGCCAAAGGCCGCGCGCAACATCCCAGAGCCTTCCAGCAAATCCGCCGCCTCGCGCAGGGTTTTGGGAATCTCGCGCGCGGCCGCATTGTGGTAATTGTCGCCGCGCATTTCCGGCTCCAGCTCCATCCCCTGCGCAATCCCCGCAAGCCCCGCCGCCAGCAGGCCCGCACAGGCCAGATAGGGGTTCAGATCGGCCCCGCCAATGCGGCATTCCACCCGCACGGCCTTTGTGCCCTCCCCGCATACCCGGAAACCGGCTGTGCGATTGTCCAGCGACCAGACGGCCTTGGTGGGCGCAAACATGCCCACGCTGAACCGCTTGTAGCTGTTCACATTGGGCGCCAGAAGTGCTGTCAATTCGCGCGCATGGGCCAATTGCCCCGCCATATACTGCCGCATCAACGCCGACATGCCATATTCCGCGCCCCTGTCCAGAAAGGCGGGCTGGCCATCCAGCGTCCAGAGCGATTGATGCACATGGCTCGACGATCCCGCGCGCCGATGGTCATATTTCGCCATGAAGGTCACGGATTTGCCCAAACCATGCGCGATTTCCTTGGTCGCCTGCTTGGTGATCACATGAAAATCGGCCGTACTTATCATATCGGCATAGCGGATATTGATCTCCGCCTGCCCCGCCTCGGCCTCGCCCTTGCTGTTCTCCACCGGAATGCCCGCCCCATACAGCCCATTGCGCAAGGCGCGCATCAACGGCTCTTCCTTGGAGGTCTGGAACAGATTGTAATCCTCATTATAGGCCGAAATCGGCGTCAGCCGCTCGGCGCCATGATCGCGCAACGCCTCATAGCTCTGCTCGAAAATATAGAATTCCAACTCGGTCGCGGCCATGGGCGCATAGCCCATCTCCCGCGCCCGCGCCACCTGCCGCTTCAGGATCGCCCGCGGAGAGATTGCCACCTCCGCATGCGTATGATGATCCAACAGATCACACAGCACCAGCGCCGTTCCCGGCAACCATGGCACGCGCCGCAGCGTGGCCAGATCGGGCTTCATCGTGTAATCGCCATAACCCTTGGCCCAAGAGGTCGAGGCATAGCCCTCAACCGTCAGCATCTCCATATCCGTCGCCAGCAGGTAATTGCAGCAATGCGTCTCCTCATGGCCAGAGGCCAGAAAATGCGCCGCATGAAAGCGCTTGCCCATCAACCGCCCCTGCATGTCAGGTGCGGCCACCAGCACTGTGTCAATCTCGCCCGCCTCAAATGCGGCGCGCAACTCCTCCAGCGTCATCATCCCTCGTTCCATTCATCTTGGCTCAAATATCCTCGGGGGTCCGGGGGCAGACAGCCCCCGGCGGTGTCAGTCAAAGCCCGGCTCAGGAATAGCGGTAGGGCCGCCCTGCCTTGTCCATCGCCGCATTATAGGCGCGGAAAATCTCGACCACTTTGGCCTTGGTTTCCGATTCTGCCGCAATCTCTTCCCAGAAACCGCGCGCCGCCGCTTCCACTGTGGCCCATTCCGCATCCGGGATCGAGGTCAGCTCCAGCTTGTCGCCCTGCGTGCGCAACCGCGCCTCGCCTGCCCAATACCAATGCTGGCGGTAATAATGCGACTGCTCGAAACAGGTGGCCATCAGATTGCGCAAATGCTCCGGCAACTCGTTCCAGCGGTCCATATTGGCAAAGAAATGGCCAATCCAGGCACCAGAGATGTTATTGGTCAGGAAATGGCTGCAGATATCGGCCCAGCCCACCTCATAGGCTTCGGTAATGCCACACCATGCCACCCCGTCAATCTCGCGGGTTTGCAGCGCGATTTCCACATCTTCCCAGGGCACAGTCACCGGCACCACCCCGAATTGTGACAGGAAGCGGCCCGCAGTGGGGAAGGTGAACACCCGCTTGCCCTGCAATTCCGCCAGCGAGGTGATGGGCGAGGAGGTGATGAAATGGCACGGATCCCAGCTGCCTGCCGAAATATGTTTCACACCAACCTTGGCATATTCCTCAGCCCAGATTTCATTCAGGCCCCAGTCATTGAACAGGGCGGGCACATCCAGCGAATAGCGGCTGGCAAAGGGGAAATAGCCGCCAAAGACCGTCACCTCGGTCGGGCCTGCCATACTGTCATCATCGGATTGCACCGCATCGATCGTGCCGCGCTGCATGGCCCGGAACAACTCTCCGGTCGGAACCAACTGATCTGCATAGAAAAGTTCGATCTGCATCTCATCGCCCGCAATGGCGTTGAACATGTCAATCGCGGGCTTGGCCACCTGCGCGCCCAGCGAGGCGCCTGCATAGGTTTGCAGCCGCCAGCGGATCGGGGCTTGGGCATGAACCGCAGGAGCGGCCAGCGCCGCTGCGCCACCCAGCGCGCTTGTGGTCAGAAACTTCCGTCTTGTCGTGGTCATGGTCTTTTCCTTCCGGTTGGGGTTAAAGGCGCGTTTCCCGCGCTCTTGGTCAGGTTTCAGCGAAACAGCACGCCCGGCAGCCACAGCGCGATCTGGGGAAAGGCCATCACCAGCCCCAGCCCGCAGATCATCACCCCCACAAAGGGAATGATAGAGCGGTAGATATCCCCCAAAGACACCTCTTTCGGGGCCATCGCGCGCATCAAAAACAGGTTATAGCCAAAGGGTGGCGTCATATAGGCAATCTGGCAGGTGATGGTATAGAGCACCCCGTACCAGATCAGATCGAATTCCAGCATCCGCACGATGGGCACATAAAGCGGCGCCACAATCACCAGCATCGCGGTATCATCCAGAAACATGCCCATCAGGATAAAGGAAATCTGCATCAGGATCAGGATTTCCCAGCGCCCAAGGCCCAGATTCTCCATGAAGATCGCGCGCACGAAATCCACCGCGCGCAGCCCGTCAAACACCGCGCCAAAGGCGAGGGCGGCCAGAATGATCCACAAAAACATGCATGAAATCGCCAGCGTTTTCTTGGTGCAGGTTTCCAGAATGGCCCATGTCATGCGCCCCTTTGCCAGACTGACCGCCAGCGCCGCCACAGCCCCCACAACAGAGCTTTCCACCAGCCGCGTATAGCCCAGCACGAAAGGCACCATCATCACTGCGAAAATCCCCAAGGGCATCAGCCCGGACAGCAGCAGGCGGTATTTCTCGGCCCGTGTGACCTGGGCCAGCTCATCAGGGTCAATCGCAGGGCCAAGGCTTGGGGTCATCCGGCAGCGCAGCCAGATATAGAGGATGAACAGCCCCGCCAGCATCAGCCCCGGTATCAGCCCCGCCGCCCAAAGATGTGTCACGGGCTGGCGCGCGATCATGGCATACAGCACCAGCACCACCGAAGGCGGAACCAGAATCCCAAGGCTGGAACCCGCCTGAATGACGCCTGTGACCATCAGCTTGTCATAGCGCCGCTTTAGAAGTTCGGGCAGCGCAATGGTGGCCCCAATCGCCATGCCGGCCACTGACAGGCCATTCATGGCTGAAATCAGCACCATCAGAAGAATTGTACCAATCGCCAGCCCCCCCGGCACAGGGCCAAACCACACATGGAACATCCGATACAGATCATCGGCCAATTTGCTTTCCGACAGCACATAGCCCATGAAAATGAACATGGGCAGCGTCATCAGCGGAAACCAGTTCATCAGCTTGATCGTCTGCGCGAAAGCCAGATCATAGCCGCCACGTTCACCCCATAGCCCGATTGCCGCCACCACAGCGACAAAGCCTATCACGCCAAACATGCGCTGGCCTGTCAGCATCACGGCCAACATGGACCCAAACATCAGCGCGGCAATCATTTCATAAGACATCAGACCGCGCGCTCCTCAATCTTTATGCCCCGCAGGGTGGCAATATCGCGAATAAGAAATGCCGTGCATTGCAGGATCATCAGCACAATCCCGATGCACATCACGATCTTGATCGGCGCCATATAGGGCGCCCATAGCCCGCGCCGCCTTTCGCCATATTCAAGGGCGAATTGGGTGCTTTCCACCCCACCCCACAGCAGCACGCCCAGATAAATCAGAAGCGTGAAAATCGTGATGCAATCCACCGCCGCCTTGGTCTTGTCCGACCAGCGCGAATAAAGCAGATCCATCCGCACGGCAGAGCCCATCTGCAACGCATAAGCCCCCCCCAGCATGAAATAGCCCAAAAGCAGAAACTGCGCCATTTCATCTGTCCAGATTTGCGGCGAGAACCCCGCACGCGCAACCGCCCCCCAGCCCAATACGCCCATCAGGGCAAACAGGCTCCACATGGCCAAACGGCCAATGCGGTAATTCAGCGCTTCCACAAAACGCAGATAAGCCATCACAGCGCGGGGCATGACACCTCCGCAACTTGCGCAATGGCGCGGGTGAGAGCGGGGGCAAGCCGCGCGGCCATGGCCGTTTGCGCCTCTGGGCTGGCAATCAGATCATTGCGGATTTCCAGCATCGCATTTTCCAGCCCATAAGGCAGCGCATGCAGGCGCAGGGTATGGGTGACATGGTCTTGCGCCGAATAGGGGGCGTTGAGTTCCGTCACCAGCCCCAGCCCTTCGGCCTGTGCCACAATCTGACGCGCCAGCGCTGGAAGGGCATCATGGATCACTCCGAATTCCAGCTTGCGCGGCACCCCATGCCAGAGGGGCGAGAAGGAATGAACTGTCACGATCACAGGCTTCTGGCCCAGCGCCAAAGCCCGCGCCACACGCGCGCGCACCAGATTGTGAAAGGGCAGATACAGCGCCTCCATCCGGGCCAGACGCTGCGCGGGGCCAAGGCCCGCATTCATCGGGATGGCGTAAATCTCGGATTGCGCGGGGCAGGCATCGGGCCTGTCGGGGCTGCGGTTGAGATCATAAATCAGGCGCGACAGCGGCGCGTGGATCAGCTCTGCCCCGCCGCAAGCCTGTGCAAGCCGTGGCCCCAGCCCCAGCGCCAGCCCCAACGCGCCCGGATCACTTGCAGCATGAGAGGCCAGCACATCGCCCCCCAGATCATCAAAGGGCGCGACTGTGCGATTCGACGCATGTTCGCAAATCAGGATCACCGCAGGCGCGGCGCTATCCGGGGCCGCGCTGCCAAAGGCATCCCAGCCAAGCACAATTCCTGCCCTGTCACGATCTGGTATTTGCAGCGGCATCTTCCCCACCCCCGTTGGCGTGATGACAGGCTGCACCGAACCCTGTTTTTATGTCAAGTATGTTTCTTTTCTTTCTTTTCTGAAATATTCATTACAAAATACCTGCTAAAATTTCAGGCAGCGCGTGAGGAGTGGCACAAGATGCAATTTCAACCGATGGAAGACCACTTGCGCGCCGCCATGCCCGGCATGACCCGCGCAGAGCGGCAATTGGCCAGCTATATGCTGGCCAATTTCCCGCTATCCCTGCTGGGCAGCGTGGCCGATATCGCGCAGGCGGCAGGGGTTTCAGGGCCAACCGTGGTGCGCTTGGTGCGCAAACTGGGCTTTTCCGGCTTTCCCGAATTTCGCGCCCATCTGCATGAGGAAATGGGAGAGCGCCTTGCCTCGCCCATCGCCAAACATGAAAAATGGGCCGATATCGGGCAGCGCGACCACCCGCTCAACCGCTTTGCCGCCAGTGTGATCGACAATCTCAGCCAGACGCTCAGCCAGCAGGATTTGCGGGTGTTCGATGCTGTGTCCGATATTCTGGCCGATAAATCCCGCCCGGTGCATCTGATCGGGGGGCGGCTGACACGCTCTGTCGCGGAATATTTCGCCACCGCGCTGCATGTGATGCGCAGCGATGTGACGCTTCTGGCCAGCCTGCCCAATACCTGGCCCCCGGCCCTTCTCGATATGTCGCAGCGCGATATTCTGGTGGTGTTTGATATCCGCCGCTATGAACCCTCGCTGCAGCAATTCGCCGAACTGGCCCATGCGCAGGGCGTGGAAATCATCTTGCTGACAGATCGCTGGGTCTCTCCCAATGCGCGGGTGGCGCAACATATCCTCACCAGCCATGTCGAAGTCCCCTCGGCCTGGGATACGATCGTGCCGCTTGTGGGCCTGGTGGAAGCGCTGCTCTCCGCCATCCAGGATCGCAACTGGCAGGAAACCCGCGAAAGGCTGGATCGGATGGAAGGGTTTTATGAAGATATGCTTCTGTTCAAGCGCCCGCGCTGACAGGGCGCAGGCCAAAGGCTTTGGGCTGCAACGCGACATCTTGCAGCGTATGCCGATCCATCACAGCCAGAAATGCCGCCAAGGCCTCGTTCAGGGCTGCGGGCAAAAGGCAACTGGCCTGAATGCGGCATTTGCCATTGCGCTGAAAACATTCCACCAGGGCGAAATCGGTTTCTGTCTTTCGGATCAGCGCGCCAAGATTGATCTGCTCTGCCGGAACCGCCAGAGTAAACCCGCCGCCATGCCCGCGCGTCGACCGCAGATAGCCCAGCCGCACCAGATGCATCACAACCTTTTTCAAATGCGCCTGAGAGATATCATAGGCCTGCGCGGCCTCGCGGATGGTGATATTCCGCCCCGGATGACTGGCCGCAAGCAACAGCATGCGCAACCCGTAATCAGAGAATTTGGAAAGCTGCATATCCCGGCCCGGCCTGCGCAAACATGGCTTAATCTGTAGCATAACCGAACAAGCATATATATAGCCCTTACGCATCAGGGCAGGACAAGACAAAGGACTAGGATGAAAATTGCCATTCTTGATGATTACGCAGGTGTCGCGCTGGACTATGGCGATTGGCAGGGCCTGGGCGAGATCACGGTTTTCCGCGATACCCTGCCCATGGGCGATGCCCTTGTCGCGCGCTTGCAGCCCTTTGATGTGCTCTGCATCATGCGCGAACGCACACCATTTCCCGCAGCCCTGATAGCCGCCCTGCCCAATCTGCGCCTGATTGTCAGCTCTGGCCCGCGCAATGGCAGCATCGATATGGCCGCCGCCGAAGCCGCCGGGATTACCGTTTGCGGCACGCAATCGCGCAAAACCCCCACGGCCGAACTGACCCTGTTGATGATGCTGGCCCTGAACCGCCAGCTTTTGCCCAATACCCACAGCCTGCGCGCCGGGCACTGGCAAGGGCCGCAAGGGCGCGATCTGGCCGGGTTGCGGCTGGGTTTGGTGGGCTTGGGCAATATCGGCGCGCAAATGGCGGTTTTAGGCCGCGCGCTGGGAATGGAGATCTGCGCCTGGTCGCAAAACCTGACAGAGGAACGGGCGCAGGCTTGCGGCGCAGAGCGCATGCCCGCGCTGCAAGCCTTGATGGCGGCAAGCGATGTGGTGTCAGTGCATCTGGTGCTGTCAGAACGCACGCGCGGCCTGATCGGGGCCGCAGATTTCGCGGCCATGAAGCCCGGCGCCGTGTTTCTCAACACCGCGCGCGCGGGGCTGGTGGAGAGCGCCGCCCTGCTGGAGGGCTTGCGCCACGGGCGGCCCTATGCCGCCGGGCTGGATGTGTTTGATACCGAACCCCTGCCCCAGAATGACCCGTTGTGCGATGCCGCACTGATAGACGCGGGCAGATTGCTGCTCACCCCGCATCTGGGCTATGCGACAGAAGCCACGATGCGGCTGTTTTATGCCCAGATGGCCGATGCCGTGCGCGCCTGGGCGGCAGCGCGCTAACGCCGCCAGGGGCTGGGCCGAAACCGCGATTTTCGCCCGGCTTGTGGCACAGAGGTTTTGACAAAACGGTATTGCGCCTCGGCAAAGGGGGGTTGGCCCTGATAGCGCTTCCAATATTGCGGCCCGCCCATGCGCAGCCATATGGGCAAACACAGCACCACCCCGGCCATAAACCCGCCCGCATGCGCCCAATAGGCCACCCCGCCCATATCGGCAGGCGTGCTCAGCCCCCCCAGAATCTGGAAAACAAACCAACTGCCCAGCACCAGCCATGCAGGCACCGGGATAACCCGGAAAATAATGATCAGAAACAAAAACATATCCACCCGCGCGCGCGGGTAAAACAGAAAATACCCGCCCAACACCCCCGCAATCGCCCCCGATGCGCCCACCATCGGGATCATGGAATTCGGGTCTGCCGCATATTGCAGCCCCGCCGCTGCAAGCCCGCAGACCAGATAGAAGGCCAGAAACTTCCAATGCCCCCAGATATCTTCCAGATTATCACCAAAAATGTATAAAAACAGCATATTGGCCCCCAGATGCAGCAAATCCCCATGCAGGAACTGATGCGAAATCAGGGTGATATAGCCCTCGCCATAGCTCAGCCGTGCAGGCAACATGCCCCAGTCCCGGAAAAACCGTGTCAGCGCGAACTCATCGGCAAACAAAGGGGAATAAAGCGCAAACACCACCAAATTCGCCGCCAGCAACGCATAGGTGACATAGGGGCGCGTGTTGGACGGATTATGGTCGCGGATCGGTATCAGCATTGCTGCGCATGGCCTTGCAAAAGATGCGGCGCCCAACCGGGGCTGGACGCCGTTAGAGCGTGGCGCGTTCATCTATAGTCACGCGACCCACTGTTACCGTGAGTGGTCGCATGTCCTTTTGCACAAACCCGGTTCCCAGTTTTGCGCGACATGCTCCAAAATCACGCCCCCCGCAAGGGGGGCGCGCCCTCAATCGGCGGTCAGCAAGGGCGGATTATTGCCCGCAATGCGTTTCGCCTCTGGGCCTTCCACTGTCAGCGCCAGTTGGCCCTCGCGCAGATGTACACGCACCACCCCGCCTTTGGTCAGCTTGCCAAACAGCAATTCTTCGGCCAGCGGCTTTTTGATGTATTCCTGAATCACACGCGCCAGCGGGCGTGCGCCCATCTTGTCATCATAGCCCTTGTCGGCCAGCCATGCGGCGGCATCATCCGACAACTCTATCGTGACATTGCGATCCATAAGTTGCGCTTCCAGTTGCAGCACAAACTTTTCCACCACCCGCATGATCACGGATTTCGGCAATGGCGCAAAGCTGATCACGGCATCCAGACGGTTGCGGAATTCGGGCGTGAAGGTGCGTTCAATCGCCGCCGTATCCTCGCCCTCGCGCCGGTCGCGGCCAAAGCCGATGGCCGCCTTGGCCTGCTCTGTCGCCCCGGCATTGGAGGTCATGATCAAGATCACATTGCGGAAATTCACTGTCCGGCCGTTATGGTCGGTCAGCTGCCCGTGATCCATCACCTGCAACAGGATATTATAGACATCCGGGTGCGCTTTCTCCATCTCGTCCAGCAGCAGCACGCAATGGGGGTGTTGATCCACACCATCTGTCAGCAACCCGCCCTGATCGAAGCCCACATAACCCGGAGGGGCGCCAATCAGCCGCGAGACGGCGTGTTTCTCCATATATTCCGACATGTCAAAGCGCAGCAATTCCACGCCCAGAGTATCGGCCAGTTGCTTTGCCACTTCGGTTTTGCCCACGCCTGTTGGCCCGGCGAACAGATAGTTGCCGATGGGTTTTTCCGGCTCGCGCAGGCCCGCGCGGGCCAGTTTGATGGCCGATGACAGCGCATCGATGGCTGCATCCTGCCCGAACACCACCCGCTTGAGCGCCGATTCCAGATCGCGCAGCATTTCCGAATCGTCCTTGGACACGTTTTTCGGCGGAATGCGGGCAATCTTGGCCACCACGGCCTCAATCTCTTTGGGGCCAATGGTTTTGCGGCGCTTGGAATCGGGCAGGAGATGTTGCGCAGCCCCTGCTTCGTCGATCACGTCAATCGCCTTGTCGGGCAATTTGCGGTCGTTAATATAGCGCGACGAGAGGTCCACCGCCGATTTGATCGCATCATTGGTGTATTTCACGCTGTGATGTTCCTCGAAATAGGGCTTCAAGCCCATGAGAATCTTGATCGAATCTTCCACCGTGGGTTCCACCACATCAATCTTCTGGAACCGCCGCGACAGCGCGCGATCCTTTTCAAAATGCTGACGGAATTCTTTGTAAGTTGTTGAGCCCATGCACCGTAGCTTGCCACCCTGAAGGGCAGGCTTCAGCAGGTTGGAGGCATCCATCGCCCCGCCAGATGTGGCCCCCGCCCCGATCACGGTGTGGATTTCATCAATGAACAACACGGCGTCAGGGTGGTCTTCCAACTCCTGCACCACCGATTTCAGGCGTTCTTCGAAATCGCCGCGATAGCGCGTGCCCGCCAAAAGCGCGCCCATATCCAGCGAGAAAATGGTGGAATGTGCCAAAATCTCCGGGGTTTGCCCTTCCACGATCTTCTTGGCCAGACCTTCGGCAATTGCGGTCTTGCCCACGCCCGGATCACCCACCAGAAGCGGGTTGTTCTTGCGGCGGCGGCACAGCACCTGAATGCAGCGCTCCACCTCTGCGGAACGGCCAATCAGCGGATCAACATCGCCATCGCGGGATTTGGCATTCAGATCCACGCAATATTTGGCCAGCGCTGTTTCCTTGGCCTTTTCCTCGCTTTTCGTGGCCTGTTCGGCCTCTTCCTCTTCCGCGCCGGTCACAGGGCGGGTTTCGGAATATTGCGAATTCTTGGCGACGCCATGGGCGATGAAATTCACCGCGTCATAGCGGGTCATGTCCTGCTCTTGCAGGAAATAGGCGGCGTTGCTCTCGCGCTCGGCAAAGATGGCGACGAGCACATTTGCGCCGGTCACCTCCGTGCGGCCCGAGCTTTGCACATGGATCGCGGCGCGCTGGATCACGCGCTGGAACGCCGCAGTTGGCACGTTCCTGCAATGTCTTTCGCAATTCATCAAGATTGACGTTGCACGCCAGCATGACGCGGCTGGCATCCGGCTCGTCAATCAATGACAGCAAAAGATGCTCCAGCGTTGCGAATTCGTGCCGCCGGGAATTGGCCAAGGCCAAGGCCCCGTGGATGGATTGCTCCAGAGTGGTTGAAAAGCTAGGCACGTCAGACGCTCCTGTTTTTGATTGGTCGCCGGCTGTCCGACCACCAGTATCGCCTCATAGTCTTAAACTTCGGTTTTATTTGCCGCGCTTCAAGGCCTTTTTGTTCAACTTTGCCGTATCCGCGCAAAACAGGCAAGAAATCTTGATACCTGCCTGCCACTTGATCACTCAAAACCTGTCTTTCAAGGCCCGCAGATGGGCAAACATCTGGGCATCGCTTGCAGCTTCCATGCCATGCGCGGCCTTCATGGCGGGCAGGTTTGCGCGCAAGAACGGGTTTGTCGCTTTTTCCAGTGCCAAACTGGCCACGGCCATCGGGCGGCCCGCGTCGCGGTCTTGGGCCATCTGGGAGATGCGCGCCTCCAGCGCGGCATTCTCCGGCTCTGCCGACTTCGCAAAAGCGGTGTTGCCAAGGGTGTAATCATGGCCCGAACAGATCAGGGTGTCATCGGGCAGGGCCATCAGCTTGGTCAGGCTGTCCCACATCTGCGCCGCACTCCCCTCAAACAGCCGCCCACAGCCGCAGATCATCAGGCTATCGGCTGTAAAGGCCAGCTTGGATTGGGGAAAATGATAGGCGATATGCCCAACCGTATGGCCCGGAACTTCCAGCACGGCCCCGCGCTCTTGCCCCAGCGCCACGCTGTCGCCCTCAGCCAGCGCATGATCCAGCGGCGGCAGGCGGTGGGCATCGGCTGCCGCGCCCCAGATCGCAGCACCCGTATCCTCGCGCAGGCGCATCACGCCGCCAATGTGATCCTCATGGTGATGGGTGATCAGAATATCACTCAGCCGCCAGCCCGCCTGTTCCAGCGCGTCATGGATGGGCGCGGTATCGGGCACATCCACCACCGCCGTGCGGCCTGAAAGCGGCTCATGCAGCAGATAGGCGTAATTGTCGCGCAGGCAGGGGACGACACGCATCTCAAGGGCCATGGGTGTTTTCCTTGCAATTTTGTCCAGTATCGGCACTGTGGGCCAGAACGGCACGCAAGGCAACCATCGGACGTGACACAAACCCATGCATCAGGATGTCTGCTTTCTGCGCGATTTCTACTATACCACCACGCTGGGGCGCGCGGCGCAAAAGGCCATGCGCGACCAGTTGCGCGCCTGCTGGCCAAATACCAAGGGGCTGGCCGTGGCGGGGTTTGGCTTTGCCGCCCCGCTGATGCGCCCTTTTCTGACAGAGGCGCAACGCCTGCTTACCCTGATGCCCGCACAACAAGGCGTCATGCACTGGCCCGCAGAGGCCGCAAATCACTCTGTTCTGGTGCAGGAAACCAGCTGGCCGCTGGCCTCTGACAGTCTGGACAGGCTGGTCATGCTGCATGGGCTGGAAACCTCCGAACGCCCGGCCGCCGTGATGGAAGAGGCCGCGCGCGTGCTGAAAGTGGGGGCAAAGGCGGTGGTGATCGTGCCCAACCGCTCTGGCCTGTGGGCGCGGCGCGATGGCACGCCCTTTGCGCTGGGGCGGCCCTATTCGCTGGGCCAAGTGGCCACGCTGCTGGCAGATCACGGGTTCGAGGTGGGCGCGCATTCGGCGGCCCTGTTCTTTCCGCCGCGTGATACTGGCGCATGGCTGCGTTGGGCGATGATGCTGGAAGGGATGGGGCAAAAGCTGTCACGCTACCACGCGGGCGGGGTGCTGCTGGTGGAAGCCACGCGCATTCCCGATGCCCCGCGCCCCTCTGGTCTGGCCGTGCCCGAACGCAAGCCCCTGCGCATTCTGGATCCCGTGCGCGCAGGCGGCACGCGGCCCGCATGGCGCGGGCGGGTGGCATATGATGACGATGGGAATCATCAATCCACACATGGCCAAACCCCTGCCGCCAGCGCCCGCAAACCATGGCCATAAAGGCCGGATCAGGGCCAGCTTTGCCCCTGATAGCGCAAGCCTGTGGCGGATTGTCGCAGGTGCTGTGACATTTCTTTCCCCTTTCGCCCAAACCCATGCCCTTCACGGTTGCAGCATTAAAAACCCTCTGCTAAACCCGCGCCGATTTCACATGCCGCGTCTCTGATAGCATTTAACGCACCAAGCCTGCGCGAGGCCTGATGCAAACCAGATGGAAGGGTGGACGTGTCAGAACCAGTTTCGATCTCCTCCGGCATTGCAAAACGCTATGCCACGGCTGTTTTTGAACTCGCCAAAGAGGCAAATTCTCTCAAGTCTCTGGAAGCGGATGTTGACGCGCTGGATGGCGCGCTGACCCAAAGCGCAGATCTGCGCAGCCTGATTACATCGCCCGTGTATTCGCGCGATCAGGTTTCCACGGCGATTACCGCTGTGGCCACAAAGATGAAACTGTCGCAAATCGTGATTGGCACGCTGGGGCTGATGGCCACCAAGCGGCGCCTGTTCGCGCTGCCACAGGTTCTGGCCGCATTACGCGCCCAGATTGCCGCCGAAAAAGGCGAAGTGACTGCCGAAATCGCTTCGGCGAAAGCGCTGTCCAAAGCGCAGGAAGCCGATCTTGTCAAAACGCTGAAAGAGCGGATTGGCAAAGAGATCAAACTCAAGCTGACCGTTGATGAATCCCTCATCGGCGGTCTTGTCATCAAGGTGGGCTCGCAGATGATTGACACGTCAATCAAGGCGCAGCTCGCGGCCCTCAAGAACAGTATGAAAGAGGTCGGATAAATGGGTATCCAAGCAGCTGAGATTTCTGCGATCCTCAAGGAGCAGATCAAGAACTTCGGCAAAGATGTTGAAGTTGCCGAAGTGGGCCGTGTGCTGTCAGTGGGCGACGGGATCGCGCGCGTGCATGGGCTGGACAATGTTCAGGCCGGCGAGATGGTGGAATTCCCCGGCGGCGTGCGCGGCATGGCGCTGAACCTTGAAGCCGACAATGTGGGGATCGTTATTTTCGGCGATGACCGCGGCATCAAGGAAGGCGACACCGTAAAGCGCACCAAATCCATCGTGGACGTGCCCGTGGGCGACGAATTGCTGGGCCGCGTTGTGGATGGCCTTGGCAACCCGATTGATGGCAAGGGCGAGATCAAAGCCTCTGGCCGCTCTGTGGCCGATGTGAAGGCCCCCGGCATCATCCCGCGCAAATCGGTGCATGAGCCAATGGCAACCGGCCTGAAATCCGTGGACGCCATGATCCCGATTGGTCGTGGCCAGCGCGAGCTGATCATTGGCGACCGTCAGACCGGCAAGACCGCCGTGGCCCTCGACGCGATCCTGAACCAAAAAGCGTATAACGACGCGGCTGGCGATGATGAAAGCAAGAAGCTCTACTGCATCTACGTGGCTGTTGGGCAGAAACGCTCGACCGTGGCGCAGCTTGTGAAGAAGCTGGAAGAAACCGGCGCGATTGAATACACGATCGTGGTCGCGGCAACCGCCTCTGACCCTGCGCCGATGCAGTTCCTCGCGCCCTATTCCGCGACAGCGATGGCTGAGCATTTCCGCGACAATGGCCGTCATGCCCTGATCGTCTATGATGATCTGTCCAAGCAGGCCGTGGCCTACCGCCAGCTGTCGCTGCTCCTGCGTCGCCCGCCCGGCCGTGAAGCCTACCCCGGTGACGTGTTCTACCTGCACTCCCGCCTGCTCGAGCGGTCGGCGAAGCTGAACGAGGATCACGGCGCAGGCTCTCTGACAGCGCTCCCGATTATTGAGACGCAGGGCGGCGACGTGTCGGCCTTTATCCCGACCAACGTGATCTCGATCACCGATGGCCAGATCTTCCTTGAAACCGAACTGTTCTATCAGGGTATCCGCCCGGCTGTGAACACCGGTCTGTCCGTGTCGCGCGTTGGCTCTTCGGCGCAGACAAATGCGATGAAATCCGTGGCGGGCCCGGTGAAGCTGAGCCTCGCGCAGTACCGCGAAATGGCGGCCTTCGCGCAGTTTGGGTCGGATCTGGATGCGGCAACGCAGCAGCTTTTGAACCGTGGCGCGCGCCTTACGGAGCTTATGAAGCAAGGCCAGTATTCGCCCATGACCAATGCAGAGATTGTCTGCGTGATCTATGCAGGCACCCAAGGCTATCTGGACAAAGTGGCCGTGAAGGATGTGGGTCGCTTTGAAAAGGGTCTGCTGGCCCATCTGCGCGGCCGTCACAAAGCCCTGCTAGATGACATGACCGTCAATGACCGCAAGGTTAAAGGCGAGTTGGAAGAGAAAATCCGCGCAGCACTCGACGAATTCGCGAAAGACTTCGCCTGAGGGCGGGTGAGAGGACAAGCGCATGCCTAGCCTCAAGGACTTAAAAAACCGGATCGGAAGCGTTAAATCAACGCGCAAGATCACGAAAGCGATGCAGATGGTCGCGGCGGCAAAACTCCGCCGCGCCCAGGATGCGGCGGAAGCTGCACGCCCCTATGCAGACAAGATGGCGGATGTCGTCAACGGGCTTGCGGCTTCGGTCGCAGGCTCTGAAGGCGCGCCGCGCCTTCTGGCGGGCACAGGCAGCGAGCAAACCCATCTGCTGGTTGTCATGACAGCAGAGCGCGGGCTGTGCGGTGGTTTCAACTCGTCCATCGTGAAAATCGCGCGCTACCGCGCCGAGAAGCTGCTGAAAGAAGGCAAGACCGTCAAAATCCTGACTGTCGGCAAAAAAGGGCGCGAACAGCTGAAACGCGATCTCTCGGCGCATCTGGTCGGCCATGTCGATCTGAGCGAAGTGAAACGTGTGGGCTATGAAAACGCGGCAGATATTTCGAAAAAAGTGTTCGAAATGTTCGATGCCGGCGAATTCGATGTGGCAACGATCTTCTACAACCGCTTCGAATCCGTCATCAGCCAGATCCCCACACCGCGCCAGATCATTCCGGCCGTTGTGCCAGAAGATGCAGCCACAGATGCGCTTTATGATTACGAGCCATCGGAAGAAGCCATTCTTGAAGATCTGCTGCCACGCTCTGTGACAACGCAGATTTTCACAGCGCTTCTGGAAAACGCGGCATCCGAACAGGGCGCACGCATGAGCGCGATGGACAACGCGACACGCAACGCGGGCGACATGATCGACCGTCTGACGATCCAGTACAACCGCTCGCGTCAGGCCGCGATCACCAAAGAGCTTATCGAGATCATTTCGGGCGCCGAGGCGCTCTGACGAAACCGGAGAAAGATGACAATGGCAACCAAAGGCAAAATCACACAGGTGATCGGCGCCGTCGTGGATGTGCAGTTCGACGGCGATCTGCCCCCCATCCTGAACGCGCTGGAAACAGACAATAACGGCAAGCGGCTGGTTCTTGAAGTGGCCCAGCACCTTGGCGAAAACACAGTGCGCACCATCGCCATGGATGCCACCGAAGGGCTGGTGCGCGGCCAATCCGTCACAGATACGGGCGAGCCGATCATGGTTCCCGTGGGCGATTGCACCCTTGGCCGCATCTTGAATGTTGTGGGCGAGCCTGTGGATGAAGGCGCCCCCATCGAGGCCAGCGAACGCCGCGCCATCCACCAGCCCGCACCGGGCTTCGATGTGCAATCCACCGAATCCGAAATCCTTGTCACAGGGATCAAGGTGATCGACCTTCTCGCGCCCTATTCCAAGGGCGGCAAGATTGGCCTCTTCGGCGGTGCGGGCGTGGGCAAGACAGTTCTGATTATGGAACTGATCAACAACATCGCGACCAGTCGGGCACAGATGTTCTGTTCTTCGTGGACAACATCTTCCGCTTCACACAGGCCGGTTCCGAAGTGTCGGCACTCCTGGGCCGTATCCCTTCGGCTGTGGGCTACCAGCCAACACTGGCCACCGATATGGGCGCGCTGCAAGAACGCATCACCTCCACCAAATCCGGGTCGATCACCTCGGTTCAGGCCGTCTACGTGCCCGCCGATGACCTTACCGACCCCGCACCAGCCACATCGTTCGCGCACCTTGATGCCACGACCGTTCTGTCGCGCGCCATCTCCGAACTGGGTATCTACCCCGCTGTGGACCCGCTTGACAGCACGTCGCGCCTGATGGACCCCACCTATATCGGGGATGAGCATTATCAGGTTGCCCGCGACGTGCAGGGGATTTTGCAGCGCTACAAGTCGCTTCAGGACATCATCGCCATTCTCGGGATGGATGAACTGTCCGAAGAGGACAAGCTGACCGTGGCCCGTGCCCGCAAGATCCAGCGCTTCCTGTCGCAGCCCTTCGACGTGGCAAAGGTGTTCACCGGCTCGGACGGTGTTCAGGTGCCGCTGGAAAAAACGATTGCCTCGTTCAAAGCCGTTGTGGCTGGCGAATATGATCACCTTCCCGAAGCCGCCTTCTACATGGTGGGCGATATCGAGGATGTGATCGCAAAGGCTGCGCGTCTGGCCGCAGCCGCCTGAGGAGGGCCTGATGGCTGACATGATGCAATTCGATCTCGTCTCCCCGGAACGCAAACTTGCGTCCGGGCAGGTGCGCGCGGTGCAGATACCGGCGGCGGATGGGGATATGACGGCCATGGCCGATCATGCCGCAACCATCACCACCCTGCGCCCCGGCATTCTGATCTCGGAAGGGCCGGAGGGGGAAACCCGCTATGTCGTGACAGGCGGCTTTGCGGAAATCTCGCCGCAAGGCACCTCTGTTCTGGCCGAACGCGCCTATCCGGCAAATGCCGAAGGGCGTTCGGCGCTCGATGCCATTCTGGCCGAGATGCGCGCCAAGGCGGCCACACTCGCCGGCCCGGAGAAAGACACGCTCGACAAGGCGGCCAATGATCTGGCCCGCGCGATAGACAGCATCGCCTGACCCTTGGCGCAATGCGTAACACGCAAAGCCCCGGCCCCGCGCCGGGGCTTTGCCGTTGCGGGGCTGTAATCCTGTGTCAGGCCCGCGCGCGCTTCGGCCGCTCATGGCGCAGATAGACGCGGATCATCCACCCCAGCATGACCGCATTCACGATATGCCACAGAAAATGGGTGCCAATCGGGAACACGGCGCAGACCGCCGCATCGGCCACCCGAAACCCAAGCGAAACGCCCAGCATCCCCGCCCCCAGCAACAGGCCCCGGCCGGTGGGGGTACCCCGCAACCACAGGCCATAAGCCGCAATCAGCAGCGCCACACTGGCATAGGCGGCAGAACCGCCAAGCCCCGGCACAAGCTGCGACAGGCCCCAGGTCACCACGGCCGCATAAGGCAGAAACAACACCACCGCCAGCACCGCCCATAACGCATGCAAACGCAAAAAATCGCGCGTCGCGGCAAACAGATACAGCAGGATAAAGCCCATAATGGGCAGCACATCCGCCAGCCCTGCCCAACGCGTTGCGAAACTATGCCACAGCAAAGAGCCAATCCCGATCGCGGCCAAGACCACCACCATCGCCCGCGCCAGCGCAACCCCGGCAGTGGCACGCCACAACAGCCCCGCCACAATCAGAAAGGCCAGATTGCTCAGCGCATTGACAGGCTCACTCCAGAAGGTGAAATCCGTGCGCTCGCAATAGGCGATGATCTGCTCACCCAACATCACCGCAACCCCGCAAAAAACCCGCGCAACAGCGCCGCCGCTGCCTCTGCATCAATCCCGTCATAGATTTCGGGCACATGATGACATTGGGCATGGGCAAATATCCGCGGCCCCTGCGCCACCCCGCCCGATTTCGGATCCCCCGCCCCGTAATACAACCGCCGCAGCCGCGCATGCGAAATGGCCGTGGCACACATCGGGCATGGCTCCAGCGTCACATACAGATCATGCCCGCTCAGCCGCTCTTGCCCCAGCACGGCACAGGCCGCGCGAATGGCCAATATCTCGGCATGGGCGGTAGGGTCACACAGTTCCCGCGTGCGGTTGCCCGCCGCCGCCACCACCGCCCCGCCCGGCGCCACAATCACGGCACCCACAGGCACTTCCCCCCGCGCGCCCGCCGCGCGCGCCTGCCCCAGGGCAATCTGCATATAGCTGCGAAATCCGCTCATCGCCTGCAATCCTTCGCCCATTCCCGCCGAAATTCAAGCGCATTCCACAGCCAATTCATCTTGGCCCAAATATCCTGGGGGAAGGTGGCGCAGCCACCTGGGGGCAAAGCCCCCCAAAAGAAAAAACCTGGCGCGCAAGCGCCGCCTTTGGATCACGCGCAGACAGCGCGCCAGCGGTGCAGGATATCACCGCCCAGGGCGCGCGTTTCGATCAGATCAAAGCGCGGCGCATCCTTTAGCGCGCCCAGGCCCAAAGCACCGATCCCCGCGCGCCCCTCTGCGCCCATGGCCTTGCCCGCGCTCAAAATCACCAGCTCATCCACCAGCCCCGCGCGCAGCAGGCTTGCGGCCAATGCGCCCCCGCCCTCGCAAAAGACCCGTGTCAGCCCCTGCGCGCCCAGCGCGCGCAGCAGGGCCACAGGCTCCAGCCCCTGCGCATCTGTCGCAACCTCCACCAATGCCGCGCCCACGCCCTGCCAGGCCGCGCGCGCAGGCAGGGGCGCTGCCGCGCCATGCAGCAGCCAAAGCGGCACATCCCGCGCGCTGCGTGCCAGCCGCCCCGCAAGCGGCACATCCAGCGCCTTGGCCGCCACAATCCGCACTGGCTGCCAGGCCATGCCCAGATCGCGCACCCGCAAATCGGGATCATCGGCGCGCGCCGTGCCCGCGCCAATCAATACCGCATCATGGCGCGCGCGCATCGCATGCACATGGCGGCGCGCCTCTGGCCCGGTAATCCAGCGGCTTTCCCCCGATGCCGTGGCAATCCGCCCGTCCAGCGTCAGCGCCAGTTTCAGCGTGACAAAGGGCCGCCCTCTCGTGATCCGCATCAAAAAGCCCGCATTGCCTGCGCGCGCGGCCTCGGCCTCTACGCCCTCCACCACCTCTATTCCAGCGGCGCGCAGCCGCGCATGCCCGGCCCCGCAGACGCGCGGGTCAGGGTCTGTCAGCGCTGTGACCACGCGCACCACACCTGCGCCAATCAGCGCCTCGGAACAGGGCGGGGTTTTGCCATGATGGGCGCAGGGTTCCAGACTGACATAGGCCGTCGCCCCCCGCGCCGCTGCGCCAGCCTGTGCCAGCGCCATGGCTTCCGCATGGGGCCGCCCGCCCGGCTGTGTCCAGCCGCGCGCCAGAATGCGCCCGTCACGCACCAGCACACAGCCCACCGCCGGGTTGGGCCAGACCTGCCCCAGCCCCCTTGCGCCAAGGCGGATGGCCAGGCGCATGAAATGGCGGTCTGCATCCGTGCTCAAGGTTTACTCGGTTTCTTTCGGATCGGGCCGCAATTCCGAGACGAATTTGTCGAAATCATCAGCTTCCTGGAAATTCTTGTAGACGCTGGCAAATCGCACATAAGCCACAGTGTCGATCCGCGCCAGCGTTTCCATCACAATCTCGCCGATCATCTTCGAGGGGATATCCGTATCGCCCTGGCTTTCCAGCCGTCGCACAATACCCGAAATCATCTGATCAATGCGTTCCGGTTCAATCGGACGCTTCTGCATCGCCATGCGGATCGAGCGTTCCAGCTTGTCGCGATCAAAGGCTTCGCGCCGCCCATTGGTCTTGACCACCACCAGATCACGCAGCTGCACGCGCTCATAGGTGGTAAAGCGCCCGCCACAGGCCGGGCAGAAACGGCGGCGGCGAATGGCGCCATGATCTTCGGCAGGCCGTGAGTCCTTCACCTGCGTATCGGTGTTTCCGCAAAACGGACAGCGCATGGCCTCTCCCTCGGCATTATGTGGCTCTTATCCGCAATGACTATAGGCAAACCCCGAAGGCTTGGGTAGCATCAATCGCACACCACCAGATCATGCGCCAAAGCTGTGGCCACTAAGACTCACTGTGCGACTCACCCTGCCCAAGCCCGCCTACTGCACCACGATCACGCGGGCATGCTCCATCCCCTCACTGCGCACCATGTCAAAGAAGATACGCGCATTGTCAGGGTGCAGCCGCACACAGCCTGCAGAGGCAGGCCGCCCAAGGCGCGAAATCTGGTCTGTGCCGTGAATGGCATAATGGCCGGAATAGAACACCGCATAGGGCATGGGCGCATTGTCATAGCGGCTGGAACGGTGATTGCGCGACAGGAATTGTGGCCGCCATGATCCGGTGGGGGTGATCTTGCCTGCCCGCGCGGTGGAGACTGGCCATTCATACAGCAACTGCCCATGATGATAGACATGCATCACCTGCCCGCTCAGGCTGACCCGCGCCACAACACGGTCGGCAAATGCGCCCTGAGCAGGCAGCAGCGCCATCATCATCGCAAGGATCACGGCAAAGCGGCAGCGCAGCATTCACACCCTCTCTCGGATCGGCCAGTTTCGCCAGGGACACCCAAATCCCAGAGAGAATTCACAGAAGATTCGAGTCAAGCGGAAAATTGCCGATCCTGCCCAACCAAAACCCCCGGCCTGCGGCGCCATGCCTCTTGCCAAACCCCGCACAAACAGGGAATAGAGCGCCCATGACACAAAACACACCCCCAAAAATCGCCCTCATCACCGGGGCATCGCGTGGCCTTGGGGCCGCATTGGCCGAAGGCCTGGCCGCAAGCGGCTGGCATGTGATCGCCTTGGCGCGCACCATGGGCGCGCTGGAAGAGTTGGATGACCGCATCAAGGCCAAAGGCGGCTCTGCCACTCTGGCCGCGATGGATATCACCAAGGATGACGCCATCCGCCATCTGTGCCGCGATATCCATGATCGCTGGGGCCATCTGGATCTCTGGGTGCATACGGCCATTCACGCGCCCCCCATGTCGCCCGCCGATCATGTGGCGCTCAAGGATTGGGAAAAATGCGTGGCCATCAATATCCGCGCCACGGGTTTCATGATCCCGATGATTGCGCCCCTGTTGCAGGCCGCGCCCAGCCGCGCCACGGCGCTCTTTGTGGATGATCCTGTCGCGGGCCGGAAATTCATGGGCGCTTACGGGGCCTCCAAGGCCGCGCAAATGGCGCTGGCGCGTTCCTGGGCCGCAGAGACAGTCAAAACCGGGCCGCGCGTGCTGGTCGAGGCCGCTGCCCCCATGCCCACCGCCACCCGCGCGCGCTTCTATCCCGGCGAGGATCGCGCCAAGCTGACAGCGCCCCAGGACGAGGCCGCGCGCCTGCTGGCGCTGCTGTGACACTGGCGCGCGCGCATATTGACCTGCGATTGCGCGCGCCCTACCCATAGCCCATGCCGATCCTGCACCCCAGCCTTCCCTTTGCGCCTTGGCTGCGCCCCTCTGCCCGCCGCCTGCCCGGTGTCATGCCGCTGGCGCGCGCAGACTGGCTGTTGGTGGATGCAGCCTATGCCCCCCAGATGCAGGCGCGCGAAACCCTTCTGGCCCAGCGCCAGGCCGATGTTCTGGCCTGCCTGCCGCAGGCCGAAGACGCCGCGCAAGAATTGCTGGCAGAGGTGCTGCGCGATCTGCCGCAACACGGATTCACCCAAGCGGGCGCAGACATCCTCTGCCCCGATGGGCGCCGCGTCACGCCAGATAGCGCGCGGCCCCTCTGGACAATCGGCCATCTGCTGCAAGCCGATTATTGCATCCTGCAAAAGCGCAAAGGCGCAAGCGAACATGTGCTGACAGGGGCGGTGCTCTGCTTCCCCTCCAGTTGGACATTGGCCGAGAAACTGGGCAAGCCGATGATGCGCATTCATAAACCCGTGGCCAGCTATGATACAGATATGGGCGCTCGGGTGCAGCGCATGTTCGATCTCATGCGCCCCGAACAGCCGCTCTGGCGGGCCAATCTGCTGCGCTATACCAATCCCGAACTTTACCAGCCAAGGCCCGAATTCGCCCCCAAGGACAAGCGCGGCGATGGGGCCTATATCCGGTCTGAACGGCAAACCCTGCTGAAACTGCCCCAGAGCGAGGCGGTGGCCTTTGGCATCCATACGGCCATGGTGGAACGCAGCCAGCTGACGCACGAGCAACGCGCGGCGCTGGCTGAAATCGAATCAGCGCATCCCCTGCTCTGACGCGATCAGCCGCGCGCGCTCATCCTCTGGCAGGACAGGCGCGCGCAGGCGCGCGGCCCGCGCCTGCAAGGCCCGCGCCCGCGCATCCAGCGCCGTGTCCTCCAGTGCCGCAGTATGAACCCCCGGCCCCGCTTGCGCCAGAATGGCGGAAATCGGCAAGAGTTGCGGGCTGTCGCCCATATCCGCCGCGCGCTGTGGCGGCAATTCGGGCGGCGCACATGCCACAAGCAGGAACGGCAGCACCCAGACAGCCCGGCGGCAGGTTGCAGCGTGATGATGTATGATTGGCATGTTCCTGCACCCCTGCGTTACCATCAGGATAGCCCGACTGCACCACAGGGCGCAAGCGGGCTTGCATAGGAACCGGGTTCAACGGCATGTAGCGGATATGGCCCGCAAAAAGAACTCCTCTGCCGAAGTGACAGGCCCGCGCATCCGCGCGGCGGCCTTGCGCCTGTTCGCGCGGAAAGGCTATGCCGCCGTGTCCATGCGCCAGATCGCGCAAGATGTGGGGGTGCAGGCGGGCGCGCTCTATCTCTATACCCCCGACAAGCAATCGCTGCTGTTTGATCTGATGCAATCCCATATGCAGGATTTGCTGTCAGAACTGGCAACCCTGCCCGCGCCGCAATCCCCGCTGGCCGCGCTGGAAGATTTCACGCGCTTCCATATCCGCTTTCACCGGGCGCGCAGCGATGCCGTTTTCATCTCTTACATGGAATTGCGCAATCTGGAGCCTGAGAATTTCGCCCGCATCGAAACCATGCGCCGCCAGTATGAAGCCCATCTGGAAGATATTCTTGCGCGCGGCAAAGCGGCCGGGGTCTTCACCCTGCCCGATCCGAAACTGGCCGCTTTCGCCCTGATCGCCATGCTGACAGGCGTCAATACATGGTATCGCGAAGGCGGGCGGCTCAGCCTGCAACATGTCGAGGATATCTATTGGCAAATGGCGCGCAAAGCCGTTGGCGCCTGACCGGCAGCACCGCGCCAGCCTTCACAAATCGCCCATGCATTCAGCTTTCATAAGCAAATATGCTGTCTAATCTGGCACAGACGGGGTAGCATCCAGGCAGGATCGCGCTGCATTTCGCTGCGCTATCCTGCATGACCGGGAGAGAATACATGCTTGATACCAAAGAGCCAGGGTTCCGCGAGAATGTGGATCTCATGTTCAGGCGCGCAGTCGCGCATCTGGATTTGCCGCCGGGGCTGGCCGAGAAAATCCAGATTTGCAATTCCACCTATACCGTGCGCTTTGGCGTGCGGCTGCGGGGGAAGATTGAAACATTTGTAGGCTACCGCTCTGTACATTCCGAACATATGGAACCTGTGAAAGGCGGCATTCGTTACGCGCCCGAAGTGCACCAGAACGAGGTCGAGGCGCTGGCCGCGCTGATGACCTATAAATGCGCGCTGGTGGAAACCCCCTTTGGCGGGGCCAAAGGCGGCCTGTGCATTGATCCGCGCAAATATGAAGAGCATGAGCTGGAACAGATCACCCGCCGCTTTGCCTATGAACTGGCCAAGCGCGACCTGATCCACCCCGCGCAAAACGTCCCCGCCCCCGATATGGGCACGGGCGAGCGTGAAATGGCCTGGATTGCCGATCAATACGCGCGGATGAATACCACCGATATCAATGCCCGTGCCTGTGTCACTGGCAAGCCGCTGAATGCCGGTGGCATCGCCGGCCGGGTCGAGGCGACGGGGCGTGGGGTGCAATATGCGCTGCAGGAATTCTTCCGCCATCCCGATGATCTGGCCAAAACCGGGCTGACAGGCGGCTTGGCAGGCAAGCGCATGATCGTGCAGGGCCTCGGCAATGTGGGCTATCACGCGGCCAAATTCCTGAGCGAGGAAGATGACGCACGGATCACTGCCGTGATCGAACGTGACGGCGCGATTGTCAATGACGCGGGCATAGACCCGGACGCGCTGCGCGACTGGATCGCGCAGAATGGCGGGGTGAAGGGCTTTGACGGCGGCAGCTATGTGGCCGATGGCGCGTCAATGCTGGAGGCCGAATGCGACATTCTTATTCCGGCGGCGCTGGAAGGGGTGATCAATATCTCCAATGCCGGGCGCATCCGCGCGCCCTTGATCATAGAGGCCGCGAATGGCCCGATCACAGCCAGCGCCGATGATATCTTGCGCGAAAAGGGGGTGATCATCATCCCCGATCTTTATGCCAATGCAGGCGGGGTCACCGTGTCCTATTTCGAATGGGTCAAAAACCTCAGCCATATCCGGTTTGGCCGGATGCAGCGGCGCAATGAAGAAGCCCATGCCCTGTTGCTGGTAAAAGAGCTGGAGCGCCTTTCGGCAGATAAGGAACTGGGCTGGGAACTCTCGCCCAATTTCAAGCGCCGCTATCTGCAAGGGGCGGATGAATTGCAGCTTGTGCGCTCTGGCTTGGAAGATACGATGCGCACGGCCTATCAATCCATCTCGGAGGAATGGCGGCGCCGGCCGGATGTGCAGGATTTGCGCACCGCCGCCTTTATCGTGGCGATTGAACGCGTGGCCGCCAGCTACCGCGCCAAGGGGCTGTAAGCACCGCCAAAGGGCGCGCGGCACGCCGCGCGCCTGTTTTGCGCTGCGGGTTGGAGGCTGCACACCCCTCGCGCGAAGGTTGCGCGATTGGGGGGGCAGCTATGGGGGGGGAACGGTCAGGGCTTATGCCTTGCGCGGAATCAAGGCCGCAGGCCGCCGCTCCTCATAGGGCCGCCCCCCGGCAAGGCGATTTGGCTACAGCCTTCGCTTAGCTTCAGTTTCGTTCGGATATTGCCCGCCATACGGTGAGATAGCCCTGCGCGGAATCAAGGCCGCAGGCCGCCGCTCCTCAAAGGGCCGCCCCCCGGCACGGCGATTTGGCTACAGCCTACGCTTAGCTTCAGTTTCGTTCGGATATTGCCCGCCATACGGTGAGATAGCCCTGCGCGGAATCAAGGCCGCAGGCCGCCGCGCATCGCTGGGCCGCCCCCCGGCACAGCGATTTGGCTGCAACCTGCGCTTAGCCTGAGTTTCGCGCGGATTTGGCCGCCATAAAATGACATAGCCTCAAGGGCAGATCGCCGCACCGCGGCCCAGCAATGCGCGGCTTGGCGCGCTACCCTAATCCCCCAACTCACCCATGCCAATCTCACGCAAGCGGCAGATCACGCGTTACACCACAAAGCCCCACAGCATCCCGCCGGGTGCGAAGGCTACCCCCCCGCCCCGCGCTGCACATCCTGCCGCGCAAAGGCCGAGTCGCGATCCGCCAGCCCCAGCAGGTTCGAGACCAGCCGCATCATCCCATCCTCTGCCGCATGGCGCGCGCCATCGGCCAAGATCACGGCCCATAAATCGCGCAACAGCGCCGGGCGGTCTTCCAGCGCCACGACATCCTTTATCGCGCGGGTCAGATGCACTGTATCGCCCACTTGCGCCTCATGCGCTTCGGCGCGGCGGCGCAGCGCCACGGCCTCGAACGGGCCAAGGCCAAAACGGCGCACCAGCACCGCATCAATCTGGGCGATCTGGCGGGGGTCATACTCCTCATTGGCCCGCGCCGCGCGCACCAGCAAGGCCGCAAGCGCCACCTGCCCCGCGCCTTGCCCCAGGGCCTCCGCCCTGCGCGCCGGGGCCAAAACCCCGCGCATCCACTGTTTCACACCCTCAACCATGGCTCTCCTGTCGCCCAGTCATACCCCGATGGGATGGCCTTCAACTGCGCCCGTTTCATCCGGGGTGAATGTCATGGCCAGCCCGTTAATGCAATGGCGCTGCCCTGTGGGCGCTGGCCCGTCATTGAACACATGGCCCAGATGCCCGCCACAATTGGAACAATGCACTTCCGTGCGCGGCATGAAGGGAATAGACCAGTCGCGCTGCGTGCCCACGGCATTTTCCACGGCATCCCAATAGCTTGGCCACCCCGTGCGGCTGTCATACTTGGTCTCGGAGCGATAGACAGCCTGCCCGCAACCCGCGCAATTGTAATCCCCTGCCCGGCTTTCCTCCAAGAGCGGCGAACGCTCGCCCATCAGATCATTGGTGAAAGGCCGCTCCGTTGCATGATCGCGCAGCACGGCAAATTGCGCCGGTGTCAGACGTGCGCGCCATTCGGCCTTGCTCAGGGTGAAGGGAAACTCGCCACCCCGCGCCGCAGCCGCGCCACCCATGAACGCCAGCCCGATACTGGCCAGAAAGGAACGTCGTTTCAGCATCTCAAACTCCTGTGCAGATATCAGACATACGCGCCGCGCGCCTGTGCGGTTCACAAGTAAGCACAGATGCGCGTCAGCGCTTCAACAAGCTTGCGTGATCTGTCATTATCCCCCCATGAGTCTGCCCCCCGGTTTTCTGGAAGAATTGCGCAACCGTGTCCCGATCTCCTCTGTGGTCGGGCGCAAAGTGACATGGGATATGCGCAAATCCAATCAGGCCAAGGGCGATTTCTGGGCGCCCTGCCCCTTTCACCAGGAAAAAAGCGCGTCTTTTCATGTGGATGACAGGAAGGGCTTTTACTACTGCTTTGGCTGTCACGCCAAAGGTGATGCGCTAAGCTTTCTGCGCGAAACCGAGAATATGGGCTTTATGGAAGCGGTCGAGACATTGGCCCGCGAAGCCGGCATGACCATGCCCGCCCCCGACCCCCGCGCCGCCGAGAAATCTGACAGGCTCGGCGAACTGGCCGAGGTGATGGAGGCCGCCGCGCGCTTTTTCCGCATGCAGCTGAACACCTCTGCCGCAGCCCCGGCGCGCGACTATCTGCGCGGGCGCGGGCTGGATGGCGCAACGCTGGATCGCTTTGAAATCGGCTTTGCCCCGGATCAGCGCCACAGCCTTTGGGCGCATCTGACAGGCGCAGGCATCAGCGCAGATAAAATCATCGAAGCCGGGCTGGCCATTGCCCCCGATGATGGCTCTGCCCCCTATGACAGGTTTCGCGGGCGCATCATCTTTCCCATCCGCAACACGCGCGGGCGCTGCATTGCCTTTGGCGGCCGCGCGATGGATCCCAAGGCGCGCGCCAAATATCTCAACTCGCCGGAAACCCCGCTTTTTGACAAGGGGCGCTCGCTGTATAACGCAGGCCCTGCGCGCACGGCCTGTGCCAAGGGTGGCCCGCTTTTGGTGGCCGAAGGCTATATGGATGTGATCGCGCTGGTGACAGCGGGGTTTGAAGCCGCCGTTGCCCCCCTTGGCACTGCAATAACCGAAGATCAGCTGCGCATGATCTGGCGCCTCTCGCCCGAGCCGGTGATTGCGCTGGATGGCGATAGCGCGGGCTTGCGCGCGGGCTATCGGCTGATGGATCTGGCGCTGCCCTTGCTCAGCGCCGAACAATCGCTGCGCTTTTGCCTGCTGCCCGATAAAATGGATCCCGATGATGTGCTGCGCGCAGGCGGCGCGGGGGCCATGCGCAAGCTGATAGACGGGGCCGTGCCCCTGGTGCAGCTTTTATGGCAGCGCGAAACCGAAAATCAGGTCTTTGACAGCCCGGAACGGCGCGCTGCGCTGGACAACCGCTTGCGCCGCGCGCTGGAAAAGATCGCCGACCAGAATTTGCGCGGCCATTATGCCGAAGAAATCCGCCGCCTGCGCACTGATTTTCTGCGCCCCAGCGCCAAACAGCGCAGCCCCCGCACGGGCGCGCGCCGGTTTGAGCAGCCCCCCGCCCATGCCCTGCCCAGCACCCGCGCCACACGCCTTGCCGCCACCGACAGCCTGGATGCCGCCGAACGGATGCGCGAGGAAATCATCCTTGCCATCCTGCTGACCCATCCGGGGCTTCTGCGCCCCTTCATGGCCGAATTGGAACGCGCCGAAATGCGCGATACGGGGCATGAAACCCTGCGCCTTGCCTTGCTGAACGCGCCAGACCCCGAACCAGGCCCCGATAGCCTGCCACCAGATGCCGCAGAACATGCCCGCCGCGTGCTTGCCCTTGGCCATATCCGCATCGCGCCCCCGGTGCGGCACAGCACTGACACAGACCTCGCGCGCCGATGTCTGGAAGAAGAATTTGCCAAACTCTTTGCCCGGCGCGGCGTGGCGCTGGAACTGCGCGAAGCCACCGAAGATCTGGGCGATCTGGCCGATGAAGGGCTGACATGGCGCCTGCGTCAGGCGGCAGAGCGGCGCAACAATTCCGAACGCTCGCGCCTGTCAGATTCCGCCGATCTGGGCGAAGATCGCACCGCCTTGTCAAACGCCCTGCAACAGATGATCGAATCAGAAGTCTGGATTAAGCGGAAAAAGTGAGTGAATCGTAACATCCCCGCACTGTGGCGCGCGCAAAATGCGCGCGGGAACTGGAAAATCACCGCATCCTTCCCTAGATAGTGTCAATCAGGACGTTGATTCGCCCGATTCGCCTTTTGCGATTCGCCCAATGTCCTGTCGCAGCAGCTTCGGGAGCTTTCATGGCCGCTAAAGACACTGACGACAGCCGCATCGAAGATCAGGACACTGAGGGCGGTCAAACCGTCAGTCAGGCCTCGATCAAGAAAATGATCGCACAGGCCAAGGAACGTGGTTTCATTACCTATGAGCAACTCAATCAGGCCCTGCCGCCCGATCAGGTTGCCTCTGAACAGATCGAAGATGTGATGTCCATGCTCTCGGAGATGGGGATCAACATCATCGAGGATGATGAGGAATCCGACGAGGGCGACAGCAAGGGCGGCGAGTTGGTAGAGATTGCCGGTTCTCGCGAAGTGGCCCTGTCATCGGGCACAGGCGAAGAAAAGCTGGATCGCACAGATGATCCGGTGCGCATGTATCTGCGCGAAATGGGCGCAGTCGAATTGCTGTCGCGCGAGGGCGAGATTGCCATCGCAAAACGCATAGAGGCCGGGCGCAACACCATGATTCTGGGGCTATGCGAAAGCCCGCTGACATTTCAGGCCATCACCATCTGGCGCGACGAACTTCTGAACGAAGATGTCCTGTTGCGCGATGTGATCGATCTGGAAGCCACCTTCGGCAATGCCATGGATGGCGATGAAGATGGCGTGCCCGTGGCCGAAGGGCTGGCCCCCAGCCCCTCCAACAAAGCCGAACGCGGGCTGGAACCGGAATATGACGCAGATGGCAACCCGATTCACAAGGCCGAGGATGAAGAGGATGAGGATGATCAATCCAGCCTCTCGCTTGCGGCCATGGAAGCGGCGCTCAAACCCCGCGTGCTGGAAACGCTGGATCGTATCGCCCATGATTTCGATCTGCTCTCGGAAATGCAGGAAGAGCGGATGAATGCCACCCTTCTGGAAGAAGGGCGGTTTTCGGCCACACAGGAAGCGCAATATCAAAAACTGCGCGCAGAGATTGTGGAACTGGTGAATTCACTTCACCTGCACAACAACCGGATCGAAGCGCTTATTGATCAGCTTTACGGCATCAACCAGCGGATCATGATGATTGATAGCGCCATGGTGAAGCTGGCGGATCAGGCGCGCATCAACCGGCGCGAATTTATCGACGCCTATCGCGGGCGCGAGCTTGATCCCACATGGTGCGACCGCATGGCCGAAAAGCCGGGGCGTGGCTGGCAAGCGCTGATGGAACGCTCGCGCGACAAGGTGGAAGATCTGCGCAACGACATGGCGCAGGTGGGCCAATATATCGGTGTGGATATCGAAGAATTCCGCCGCTTTGTGGGCCAGGTGCAAAAGGGCGAGAAAGAAGCCCGTCAGGCCAAGAAAGAAATGGTCGAAGCCAATCTAAGGCTCGTGATTTCCATTGCCAAGAAATACACCAATCGTGGTCTGCAATTCCTTGATCTTATTCAGGAAGGCAATATTGGCCTGATGAAGGCCGTGGACAAGTTTGAATATCGCCGCGGCTACAAATTCTCCACCTATGCCACATGGTGGATCAGGCAGGCCATCACCCGCTCCATCGCAGATCAGGCCCGCACAATCCGTATTCCCGTGCATATGATCGAAACCATCAACAAGCTGGTGCGCACGGGCCGGCAGATGCTGCATGAAATCGGGCGCGAACCCACCTCCGAGGAGCTGGCGGAAAAGCTGCAAATGCCGCTCGATAAAGTGCGCAAGGTGATGAAAATCGCCAAAGAGCCGATTTCGCTTGAAACCCCCATCGGCGATGAGGAAGACAGCCAGCTTGGCGATTTCATCGAGGATAAAAACGCGCTCTTGCCGCTGGATTCGGCCATTCAGGACAATCTGCGCGAAACGACAACGCGCGTTCTCTCCTCGCTTACCCCGCGTATTGGCATGAATACGGATCACACTCTGGAAGAAGTTGGACAACAGTTCAGCGTGACCCGCGAGCGTATTCGCCAGATCGAGGCGAAAGCCTTGCGCAAGCTGAAACACCCAAGCCGCTCTCGCAAGTTGCGGAGCTTCCTGGATCAGTGACATGAAAAAGGTGGGCAAAAGCCCACCTTTTTATTGTGTCGGATCAGTCGGTCGCGATTTCATAGACCACTTTGATACAGCCGCTTTCGCGCCGTTGGGAAAACACACGCGCAACAATGCCGATTATTTCGGGATTGTCAGGATGTGTCACACCATCCCCGACACGCGGAATTTCTTCCCCAATTGAAAAATGCTTTTCTACTTTGTGACGCATATTTCCGCCCCAAAACGTATGAGTCATGTCGTTATCCTTTAAGTTACCGAGCGAATGTGCTCAGTTCAGAACTTAGCGAATAGAAAAAGACCCGTGCGGCGAAACTGCCATAACCCGCAGTTTCGCCCGTTTTGAGAGAGATCAGGCCGCCCGAAATCTCAGGCCTCGCCCTCCAGCCCTGCGGCCTCTGCCCCGGCAAGCGCGGCGATTGCATCATTGTCGGATGTGTCGCCCGTCACACCCATGGCACCAATCACAACGCCCCCCTTGCGCAACAGCACGCCACCGGGCACAGGCACAACCTGGCCCCCATAAACGCCATTCACAGCCGCCATGAAATAGGCCTGCGCCTCGGCGCGGGCCATTTGCGCGCGCCCGGCCATGCCCAGCATCACGGCGCCATAAGCTTTGCCCTGCGCAATGCCAAAGCGCCCCGGCGCCGCGCCATCTTCGCGCTCGAAGGCCAGCACATGCCCGCCCGCATCCAGCACCACCACAGATAGCGGCTTCAGCCCCATCTCGCGCCCTTTGGCGCGGGTGGCGGAAATGATCGTGCGGGCGTGATCGAGTGTCAGTGTCATATCGGGTTATCCTTTGTCAGATCAGGCGTGAATTGCGCCATCGCCGCAGGCCAGCGCCGCTTCGCGCACAGCCTCGGAATAGGTGGGATGGGCATGGCAGGTGCGCGCCAGATCTTCGGCCGCCGCGCCAAACTCCATTGCCACGCAGATCTCGTGGATCAGATCGCCCGCCATGGGGCCGATGATATGCGCACCCAGAATGCGGTCGCTGTCTTTATCCGCGAGGATTTTAACAAACCCGTCGGCGGCAAAGTTCGCCTTGGCGCGGCCATTGCCCATGAAGGAGAACTTGCCGACCTTGTAGGCGCGCCCCTCGTCTTTCAGGCTTTCTTCGGTCGCGCCCACAGAGGCCACTTCGGGCCAGGTATAGATCACACCGGGAATAACCCCGTAATTCACATGGCCCGCCTGCCCGGCCAGCACCTCTGCCACGGCCATGCCCTCATCTTCGGCCTTATGCGCCAGCATCGGCCCTTCAATCGCATCGCCAATGGCATAAATGCCATCCACGCTGGTTTTGTAATGGGCATCGGTGGCAATCTGGCCGCGCGCTGTCATCTGCACGCCCAGCGCCTCCAGCCCCAGACCGGCGGTAAAGGGCCGCCGGCCTGTGGCCAGCAGCACGCAATCGGCCTCTATCTCATGGGCGCTGTCATCCTTGCGTAAGCTATAGGCAACTGTGGCCTTGCCCTTGCTGGCGCTTGCAGATTGCACCGCAGCCCCCATGACAAAGCTTAGCCCCTGCTTGCCCAGCATGCGCTGGAAGGTTTTGGCTACTTCACCATCATTGCCCGGAATGATGCGATCGAGATATTCCACAACTGTCACCTCTGCCCCCAGACGGGCAAAGACAGATCCCATTTCCAACCCGATCACACCCGCGCCGATCACGACCAGTTTCTTCGGGATCTTGCCCAATTCCAGCGCGCCGGTCGAGGTGACGATGGTCTTTTCATCCACCTCTACCCCCGGCAAAGGGCTGGATTCCGACCCAGTGGCGATAACGATTTTCTTCGTCTCATAGCTCTGCTCGCCCACCTGCACCTTGCCCGATGCAGTGATTGTCGCCCACCCCTTGATCCAATCGACCTTGTTTTTCTTGAACAGAAATTCAATGCCCTTGGTATTCTGGCCAATCACATCGGTTTTATAGCCCAGCATCTTTTTCCAATCGACCTTGGGCTTGGCCCCTGTCAGGCCCATGGCCTCGAAATTATGCTCGGCCTCGTGCAATTGATGGGTGGCATGCAACAGCGCCTTGGACGGGATACAGCCCACATTCAGACATGTCCCCCCCAGCGTGTCGCGCCCTTCCACGCAGGCCACTTTCAGCCCCAGCTGGGCAGCACGGATGGCGCAGACATAGCCGCCGGGGCCAGCGCCGATGACAATAAGATCGTAGGACATGAACGTCTCTCCTGTGGTTCAGGTGGCGAGGCGGGGGGCTGTCTGCCCCCCGCACCCCCCGAGGATATTTGAGCCAAGATGAAGTTGCATCAGAGAAGCGCAACCCCAAGAATGGCCAAAGTGGATATAAAGCCCAGCCCCCAGATGAGAGAGCGCCACGGGTTGAGACCGTAAGCATAGGCGGGGATATAGAGGATGCGGGCCGCAAGGTAGAGATAGGCGCAAGCGGCCGTAAAGGGGCCGGACTGGTTGGACAGGGTGATGACCATGACAGCGATGCCAAAGAGGATCAGCCCTTCGAAATGGTTCTGGAGCGCGCGGCCAAGGCGGGCGGTGCGTTGCGAGAGCGGCTGCGGCGGTGGCCCATCGCGCGTGCCACTGGTATAGCGCGCGCCCAGTTCAAGATTGGCGGGCAGGGCATAGAGCAGATATTGCACCGCTTGCAGCAGGGCCGCGAGGGTGAGGGCGGTGAGTTCGGGGGTCATGGCTGCTGTGCCCTCTCTGTGGCAGACGGGGGCAGGCCCGCAGGCGCGGGCGCGCTGTCGCATCGCCCATGCGCCCGAAATCTGAAAGCCGCGCCTCTCATCTGCCCCCCTTTTTGCGTGCCACAAGCGGCAGGGTGCGCAGGCGTTGCGCACCCCGGATTTTGCTTACAAATCCATCAACAGCCGGCGCGGATCTTCCAGCGCGTCTTTCACCCGCACAAGGAAGGTAACGGCGCCTTTGCCATCGACAATGCGGTGATCATAGCTGAGCGCCAGATACATCATCGGGCGCGCGACGATCTGCCCTTTCACGACCATGGGCCGATCCTGGATTTTATGCATGCCCAAAATCCCCGATTGCGGCGGGTTCAGGATGGGCGAGGACATGAGCGAGCCATACACCCCACCATTCGAGATGGTGAAGCTGCCACCCTGCATTTCGGCCATTGTCAGCTTGCCATCGCGGGCGCGCTTGCCGAAATCGCCAATGCGCTTTTCGATCTCGGCAAAGCCCATCTTATGGGCATCGCGCAGCACCGGCACAACCAGCCCGTTGGGTGTGCCCACGGCCACGCCCATATGGACATAGTTCTTATAGACGATATCCGTGCCATCAATCTCTGCATTCACTTCTGGCACTTCCATCAGCGCATGGCAGCAGGCTTTGACAAAGAAGGACATGAAGCCCATTTTCACGCCGTGCTTCTTCTCGAACTGATCTTTGTATTCGTTCCGAAGCGCCATGATGCCACCCATATCGGCCTCGTTATAGGTGGTCAGCATGGCGGCGGTGTTTTGCGCTTCCTTCAGGCGGCGTGCGATGGTCTGGCGCAGCTTGGTCATGCGCACGCGCTCTTCGCGCGCGGCATCATCGGCGGGCACGGGCGGGCGCGGGGCCTGTTGGGCTGCCGGGGTGGGCACAGTCGGCGCAGCCGCTGGGGCCGTCCCGGCTTTCTGAACATCCTCTTTCATGATGCGCCCATCGCGCCCTGTTCCTGTTACCTGATCGGGCGACAACCCTTTTTCCGCCATCAGCTTTTTGGCCGAAGGCGCATCTTCCACATCGCGGCCCGCAGCCGGTGCAGGGGCGGCAGCGGCAGGGGCAGCCGCCGCAGGCGCCCCCAGAGAGCCGGAGATCACCGCAAGCTTGCCGCCTGCGCCCACGGTGCTGCCCTCTGGCGCCAGGATCTCGGCCAGAATGCCAGCGGCAGGGGCGGGCACTTCCACCGACACTTTATCGGTTTCCAGCTCGCACAGCATTTCATCCACGGCCACGGCATCGCCCGGTTTCTTGAACCAGCTTGCCACTGTGGCCTCGCTCACACTCTCGCCCAGGGCGGGAACCATCACATCCACGCTTTCCAGGCTGGCGGCAGGTTTGGCCGCAGGGGCGGCGGCGGCAGGGGCAGCGCTTGCCCCCCCTTCCGCGATCATGGCCAGCAGCGCATCAACGCCAACTGTCTCGCCCTCGGCGGCGACAATCTCGCCCAATGTGCCGGCAATGGGCGAGGGTACTTCAACAGTAACCTTGTCGGTTTCCAGCTCGCAGAGCATTTCATCCACGGCCACGGCATCGCCCGGCTTTTTGAACCAGGTGGCCACGGTGGCTTCGGTAACACTTTCGCCCAGAGTGGGGACTCGAACTTCGGTGGACATGTGCTTGTTATCCCTCGATTGTAAGCGCTTCATTCACGAGCGCCGCTTGTTGTGCTTTATGTTGGCTTGCAAGCCCGGTGGCGACAGAGGCAGAGGCCGTGCGGCCCACATAGCGTGGCCGCTTGCTGGCCCCGTTCAACCGGCTCAGAACCCATTCGATATTCGGCTCTATGAATGACCAGGCGCCCTGGTTTTTCGGCTCTTCCTGACACCAGATCGTTTCGGCATTGGGGAAACGCTCCAATTCCTTCAAAAGGGCCATGGCCGGGAACGGATAGAACTGTTCCACGCGCAGCAGATAGATATCCGTAATCCCGCGCGCATCGCGTTCTTCCAAAAGATCGAAATACACCTTGCCCGAACACATCACCACGCGGCGGATTTTGTCATCCGCCAAAAGCTGGGTGTCGCTATTGCCCTTCTGGGCATCATCCCACAGCACGCGGTGGAAGCTGGAACCTTCCAGAAAATCCTCGGCCTCGGAAATGCACAGCTTGTGACGCAGCAGCGATTTCGGCGTCATCAGCACCAAAGGCTTGCGGAAACTGCGATGAATCTGGCGGCGCAGGATGTGGAAGTAATTGGCCGGGGTCGAGCAATTGGCAACGATCCAGTTATCCTGCGCGCATTGCTGCAAGAAGCGCTCCAACCGGGCAGAGCTATGCTCTGGCCCCTGCCCTTCAAACCCGTGCGGCAGCAGCATCACCAGCCCCGACATGCGCAACCACTTGCTTTCACCAGAGCTGATGAACTGGTCAAACATGATCTGCGCACCATTGGCGAAATCGCCAAATTGCGCTTCCCACATGACCAGCGCGTTGGGTTCGGCCAGCGAATAGCCATATTCAAACCCCAGCACCGCATATTCCGACAGCATGGAATCGATCACCTCATACCGCGCCTGCCCCGGCTTGATATTGTTCAGGGGGTAGTAGCGATCTTCGGTTTGCTGGTCGATAAAGGCGGAATGGCGCTGGCTGAATGTGCCGCGGGTGGAATCCTGGCCCGACAGGCGCACCGGGTAGCCCTCGGAAACAAGGCTGCCAAAGGCCAGCGCTTCTGCCGTGGCCCAGTCAAAGCCCTTGCCGCTTGTCAGCATCTCTTGCTTGGCTTCCAACTGGCGCACAACGGTTTTATGAATATTGAAGCCTTCGGGATAGCGCGTCAGCGCCGCGCCCACCTCCTCCATCATGGGTTTGGAAATCCATGTCTCGCCGCGCTGATATTCCGCGCCCTCGCGGTTCAGATGCGACCAGCGCCCATCCAGCCAATCGGCCTTGTTGGGCTTATAGGTTTTCCCGGTCTCGAACTCTTCATTCAGGAAAGCCTGAAACGCGGCTTTCATATCCTCAATCTCGCCCTCCGGGATCAGCCCATCGGCCACAAGGCGTTCGGTATATAGCTGAAGCGTGGATTTGTGCTTCTTGATCCGGGTATACATCACCGGGTTGGTAAACATGGGCTCATCGCCCTCGTTATGACCAAAGCGGCGGTAGCAGATGATATCGACAACCACGTCTTTCTGGAATTTCTGCCGGAACTCGGTGGCGACCTTGGCGGCATGCACCACCGCTTCCGGGTCATCGCCGTTCACGTGGAAAATCGGCGCCTCCACCATCAGGGCGATATCCGTAGGGTAGGGCGAGGAGCGCGAGAAATGCGGCGCGGTGGTAAAGCCGATCTGGTTGTTCACCACGATATGGATCGTGCCGCCAGTGCGGTGGCCGCGCAGGCCCGACAGGCCCAGACCCTCGGCCACAATGCCTTGCCCTGCAAAGGCCGCATCGCCGTGCAGCAGCACGCCCATCACCTGCCGCCGCTCGCTATCGGACATCTGGTCTTGCTTGGCGCGCGCCTTGCCCAGCACTACCGGGTTCACCGCTTCCAGGTGCGACGGGTTGGGGGTGAGCGACAGATGGACCTTGTTGCCGTCAAATTCGCGATCAGACGACGAGCCCAGATGGTATTTCACATCGCCTAAAATCGCGCGGTAAGGCTTGCCCATCACATTGGCCAGAATGTTCAACCGGCCCCGATGCGGCATCCCGATGGCGATTTCCTTCAGCCCCAGCGCACCGCCGCGCTTGATGATCTGCTCCATCGCCGGAATAACAGCCTCGCCGCCATCCAGCCCGAAACGCTTTGTCCCCATATATTTCACATGCAGGAATTTCTCAAAGCCCTCGGCCTCGACCAGCTTGTTCAGAATGGCGCGGCGGCCCGCCTTGGTGAACTGGATTTCCTTGCCATAGCCCTCAATCCGCTCTTTCAGCCAGGCCACCTGATTGGGATCAGAGATATGCATGAATTGCAGCGCAAACGTGCCGCAATAGGTGCGTTGCAGAATATCAATGATCTGGCGCAGGCTGGCCACTTCCAGCCCCAACACATTGTCAATGAAGATGGGGCGATCCATATCGGCCTCGGTAAAGCCATAGGAACGCGGATCAAGCTCTGGATGCGGTTCTTCCTTGCGCATGCCCAGCGGATCCAGATCGGCGGCCAGATGGCCCCGGATACGGTAGGCGCGGATGATCATCAGGGCGCGCAAACTGTCAATCACCGCGCCGCGCACCTGCTCTGTGCTCAGTGTGACGCCCTTTTCGGCGGCTTTGGCCGTGATCTTCTCGGCGGCGGCCTTCTTCTCGGCCACAGGCGCAGGGGTGGGCCATTCGCCTGTCAGCGCGGCTGTCAGATCATCTGACGGCACAGGCGGCCAATCGCCGCGCGCCCAGCTTGGGCCAGTGGCCGCGCGCTGCGCATCCTGAGCGCCTTCGCCCAAGCCGCGGAAATACTCTGCCCAGACATCATCGACAGAGGCGGGATCAGCGGCATGTCGCGCTTGCAGCGCTTCAACATAGGCCGCATTCTGACCTTCAAGAAAGGTCTCGCCATGTAGCGGGCTGGGGCTGTGATCGTTCATTTTGGCACCTCTGTGGCACAGACTGTGAATTTGCAGTTACTTTGCCCGAACGCGGGGTTCGGGGCCAAAGCGGTTTGCACCGCGTTGGCTGGGGCGGGACATCCACCAGAGCAAAACAGCGCCTGCCGCGATTTGCAGCACGGTCAGCGCCAGTATCAGCAGGGATTGCCCCGCCATTGGCGCGGCAAATCCGGGTTGGCCATCCACCAGTTGGCCAACCACCTGACGGCTGACAGAACCAGAGACAAAGGCACTGGCCACCACAATGGCAGAGGGCACAAGCACCCACCAGCCGGGACGGCCCGTATCTTGCGCGCGCCGCCATGCGACAGCAAGGAAGGGCAAAAACACAATCAGTTGAAAAGCCCGTGTCAAAATCTGGCTGCCGCCCGCAAGGGCCAGCATCTCTATCCCGCCAATGACAAAGGCCCCGGCAAAGACAAAGAGGAAAAACCACCAATAATCGGGACGGCGCGAACGCCCTGAAAACTTCAGGGCGTTCTGAAAACCGCCAATAATCGCTTTTGAAAATGTCATTTCTGCGCCTCCAATCGTGCGCGGCTTGCTTATTTGCCGATGGCCTTCAATACGGCCTCGCCCAACCCGGCGGGGCTGTCGGCCACAACAACACCGGCCGATTTCATCGCCTCGATCTTGTCTTCCGCGCCGCCCTTGCCGCCTGCAACAATCGCGCCAGCATGGCCCATGCGGCGGCCCGGAGGGGCGGTGCGCCCGGCAATAAAGCCCGCAACAGGCTTCTTGCGCCCGCGCTTGGCCTCATCTTTCAGAAATTGCGCGGCCTCTTCTTCGGCGCTGCCGCCAATTTCACCGATCATGATGATGGATTCGGTTTCATCATCGGCCAAAAACCATTCCAGCACATCCAGATGCTCTGTGCCCTTGATAGGATCGCCACCAATGCCCACGCAGGTGGATTGGCCAAGGCCCACATCGGTGGTCTGCTTCACGGCCTCATATGTCAGCGTGCCAGAACGCGACACCACACCAACCGAACCCCGGCGATGGATATGGCCCGGCATGATCCCGATCTTGCAGGCATCAGGCGTAATAACGCCGGGGCAGTTTGGCCCGATCAGGATGGATTTGCTATTCACCAGCGCGCGTTTGACCTTCATCATGTCCAGCACCGGAATCCCTTCGGTGATGCAGACAATCAATTCCATTTCCGCGTCAATCGCTTCCAGAATCGAATCCGCCGCAAAGGGGGGCGGCACATAAATGACCGTTGCATTGGCTTCAGTCACCGCGCGGGCCTCATGCACCGAATTGAACACAGGCAGGCCCAGATGCGTGCCCCCGCCTTTGCCCGGCGTCACACCGCCCACCATCTGCGTGCCATAGGCAATCGCCTGCTCGGAATGGAACGTGCCCTGAGAGCCAGTGAAACCCTGACAGATTACTTTTGTATGTTTATCAACAAGAACAGCCATTTCGGCCTCCATCGTAGGGCGTATGCTTTGCATACACCAATATGCGGGGGAAAGGTGCGCGCCCTGCACGCACCTGACAGCTTAGCCTTTCACAGCCTTGACGATCTTCGCGGCAGCATCCGACAGATTGTCGGCGGCGATCACGTTCAGGCCAGAATCGCGGATGATCTGCTTGCCAAGCTCTACATTCGTGCCTTCCAGACGCACCACCAGCGGCACTTGCAGGCCAACAACCTTCACCGCCGCAATCACGCCCTCTGCAATGATATCGCAGCGCATGATGCCCCCGAAGATATTGACAAGAATACCTTTCACATTCGGGTCAGAGGTGATGATCTTGAACGCCTCTGTCACCTTCTCCTTGGTGGCCCCACCGCCCACATCAAGGAAATTGGCAGGCTCTGCCCCATACAGCTTGATGATATCCATGGTTGCCATGGCCAGGCCCGCTCCATTGACCATGCAGCCGATGTCACCATCCAGTGCGATATAGTTCAGGTCATATTTGCTGGCGGCCAGTTCCTTGGGGTCTTCTTCCGTCTCGTCGCGCAGCGCCAGAATATTGGGCTGGCGATAGAGCGCGTTGCTGTCAAAGCCCACCTTGGCATCCAGACATTTCAAATCGCCATCCGTGGTGACGATCAGCGGGTTGATTTCCACCATCTCGGCATCGCGCTCTGTGAAAAACTTGTACAGCTTGTTCACCAAATCCACACATTGCTTGATCTGCTTGCCTTCCAGCCCCAGCGCAAAGGCCACGCGGCGGCCATGAAAGCCCTGAATGCCCGTGGCGGGATCAATGCTGAACGACAGAATCTTTTCGGGCGTATGGGCGGCAACTTCTTCAATATCCATGCCGCCTTCGGTCGAAACCACAAAGCTGATGCGCGAGCTGACGCGATCCACCAGCAGCGCCAGATACAATTCGCGCGAGATGTCGGAACCATCTTCGATATAGATACGGTTTACCTGCTTTCCGGCAGGCCCGGTCTGATGGGTCACAAGTGTCCGGCCCAGCATGGCTTTGGCATGCTCTTCCGCCTCTGCCACCGATTTCGCAAGGCGCACGCCGCCTTTTTCGCCAGCCGAGGCTTCCTTGAAGCTGCCCTTGCCGCGCCCGCCCGCATGGATTTGCGCTTTCACCACCCAAAGCGGGCCATCAAGCTCGCCTGCCGCACTTTTGGCCTCTTCCGCCTTGAAAACGATCCGGCCATCCGAAACGGGCACGCCATAGGTGCGCAGGAGCCCTTTTGCCTGATACTCATGAATGTTCATCAAACTGTCCCATTCTTGCTGTTGCTGGGCAGTGCATGGCAGATTGCGCGCGAAAAACAAATGAAATCTGCCATAAAACAAGGCGATTGGCGGAAAATCGAAAATTAGTGATCACAGTTTTTCAAAGTGTGATCACATAAATGCGGCCCGATAGGGGGCGGCGTTTCGCGTGACCGCAAACATGATCCGCCAAAACAAAAGGGCCGCGCAATCCGCGCGGCCCCGTATCCTTGAGTCGCCCTGGCCAAATCAGGCCAGCGACGGATCAATCGCCTTGCAGGCCTCAACCAGCCCGCGCACGGCATCCACGGATTTATCAAACATCACCTGTTCATCCTTGGTCAGCTTGATATCGATGACTTTCTCAATCCCGCCTGCCCCGATAATCGTGGGCACACCGACATACATGCCCTTCAGGCCAAATTCGCCCTCGCAATAGGCCGCACAGGGCAACAGGCGCTTTTGGTCTTTCAGATAGGCTTCGGCCATTTCAATGGCACTCGTGGCCGGCGCATAGAACGCAGAGCCGGTTTTCAGCAGGCCCACAATCTCCGCCCCGCCATCGCGGGTGCGCTGCACGATGGCATCCAGCTTTTCCTGAGATGTCCAGCCCATAGATACCAGATCAGGCAGCGGAATCCCCGCAACCGTGGAATAGCGCACCAAGGGAACCATCGTATCGCCATGCCCGCCCAGCACAAAGGCTGTCACATCGCGCATGGACACTTTGAATTCAAGGCTCAGGAAATGGCGGAACCGCGCGCTGTCCAGCACGCCCGCCATGCCCACAACCTTGTTATGCGGCAGGCCAGAGAATTCGCGCAGCGCCCAGACCATGGCATCCAGCGGGTTGGTGATGCAGATCACAAAAGCATCAGGTGCATATTTCTTGATGCCCGCGCCAACCTGCTCCATGACCTTCAAGTTGATTTCCAGCAAATCATCGCGGCTCATGCCAGGCTTGCGCGGCACGCCTGCAGTCACACAAAGCTGGCGCGCAGCCCCTCACCGCTCTGTCAGTTTCAGTTCAATCCGGCGGTTGCGCGCGCGGGCCTCTGGCGTATTGGCGGGATCAACAGGGCGGTATTCGCCAAACCCTGTGGCCGCCAGCCGCTGCGGCGGAAAGCCAAGCGCCTCTGTCATATAGCGCACCACAGAGAGCGCGCGCGCCTGGCTCAGCGCCCAGTTGTCGGGCCATTCCGCCCCCGGCCCCAAGGGCAGATTGTCGGTATGGCCATCCACCCGCAAAATCCAGTCAATCTCTGGCGGAATCTCATCGGCCACCTCGCGCAATATCTGCACCACATTGCCAATCTGCGCACGCCCTGCCGGGGCCAGCTCTGCCGAACCCAGCTCAAACAGCACCTCCGAGGAGAACAGGAACCTGTCGCCCACGATCTGGATTTCCTCGCGCCCTTCCAGAACCTCGCGCAACCGCCCGAAGAATTCGGATTGAAACCGCTCCAGCCGCTCGCGCTCTGCCGCTTCCAGATCGGCGCGGGCGCGTTGTTCCACGGCCAGTTGCGCCAGCGCCATGTTCAGATCGGCGCCAAGGGTTTCAATCTGGGTTTGCGCGGCATCCTCGCGCGCGCGCGCCGCGCCCAGCAACTCTTGCAAGCCCCCCACCTGCCCGCGAAGTGCGGCAACCTGCTGGTTCAGCACTTCCAGCATGCGTTGGTCTGCAAGGCTTTGGGCCGTGCTGGCGGCCAGATCCCGTTCGGCCATGGCGCGCAGCGCGGCAAGGCGTTCGCGCTCCGAGAGTTCCATCTCCAGCGCGGCTTCAAGCTCTGCCTGCCCCGCGCGCGCCGCCGCCAGCAATGTCAGCGTTTCTTCCGCGCGGCGGCGCTGCTCTTCCAGCGCCAGAGTCATGGCTGTCAGTTCGGTATCGGCATTCTCCAACCTGCGGCGCAGCGCCTCTGCGGCAGCGGCATCGCTCAGGCGGCGGCGTTCCTCGGCACTCAGGGCCGCTTCGGCCTCTGCCAGTTGCCCGCGCAGCGCCTCGGCCTCGGCCCCTTGGGCGGTTGCATTGGCCAGCGCATCGGCCAAAGCCGCTTCCAGCGCCTGCGCGCGCAGCGCTTCCAGCCGCAACGCCTCGGCCTCGCCATCCAGATCGCGGCGCAGGGCCGCGAGCGCCAGTTGCAGCGCCTCTTGCTGGCCAAGCAATTCCGCCTCTGCCTCTGCGGCTTGGGCCAGTTCGGCACGCAGCCCCGCCCCTTCGGCCAAGGCACTGTCACGCGCGGCAATCAGCGCAGCCACCTGCGCTTCAAAATCCGTGATCCGCGCCTCTGCCGCGCCAAGTTCTGCCTCGCGCGCGGCCAGATCGCGCCCAAGCGTGCTCAGCTGCGACAGTTGCGCGGCAATCAGCGCGCGGTTTTCGTCGCGCTCTGCCGCAAGCGCCCCGACCTGCCCCTCCAGCGTGGCCACCCTTGCGCGCGACAGCCCCAGCGCATCCACCAGCGAGGCCACCTCTGCCGTCAGCCCCTCCAGCTGCGTATCCTGCGCGCTGATCGTGTCGCGCAGCACGAATTGCACGATCATGAAAATGGACAACACGAACATCAGCACCAGCAACAGCGCTGTCATCGCATCGACAAAGCCGGGCCAGATGGCCCCGCTGACATCGCGCCTCTGCCCTGCCCTGCGCGCCAGCGCCATGGCCTAGCCCCCGTCCCGGCGCGGTGCAAACCCTGTGCGTGACAATTGCCGCACCGCCAATGTCAGCGCCGACAGATCGGCGCGCAGATCGGCCGTTGTTTCCAACCGCCCGGCTGAAAGTTCTTCCGCAATGCGCAGCATCTGCAAATCGATATTGCGCAGCCGCATGCGGATTTCAGCCTGCGCCGCTGGCCCGCCCTCTTCCGACATCTGCCGGTAATGGCCAAGAATTTCCTCCTGCCCGCGCGCCATACGCTCCAACGCGGGCACAAGGGCAGAGTGTTCCGCCCCGGCAGAAAGCCTGTCTATCGCGCCAACCAGATAACCCAGCGCCTGATCCAGCTGCGCGCGTTCCTGATCGGCATGCAGTTGTTGGCGGTGCATGGCCTCCATCTGTTCGGCCATGCTGTCAAGCACCTGCACCAGCGCGCCCATATCCCCGCCCTGATCGCCCTCGCCCGCAACCCCCAGCCGGGTGATGGAACTCAGCCATTCTTCCAACTGGCGGTAAAAGCGGTTTTGGCCGTGGCCTGCGAATAATTCCAGCAGCCCCACCACCAGCGACCCGGCCAAGCCCAGCAAGGACGATGAAAACGCCGTGCCCATGCCGCCAAGCTGCGCTTCCAGCCCCGTCATCAGGTTTTCAAACACCTGAATCCCGGTCTGGTTATCTTCTGGCGCCAGCGAGCGGATGGTATCCACCACCGCCGGAACCGTGGTTGCCAGCCCATAAAATGTGCCCAGAAGGCCAAGGAAAATCAGAAGCGAGATGATATAGCGCGTGATATCGCGCAACTCATCCAGCCGCGTGGCCACCGAATCCAGAATGGAACTGGCAGAACTGGAACTGATCTGACTACCCCGCCCCCGGCCCCGCAGCAGCGCCGCCAAAGGCAAGAGCAGCGCAGGCGGGATTGTCGCCTCATGCCCGGCACGGCTGGCGGCAAAACCCTCAATCCAGATGATAGAGCGGTTGAGCTGGATCACCTGCCAGAAAGTCGCGCACACCCCCACCACGAACACGAAAAAGATAAACCCGTTCAGCCAGATATTGGCCAGAAAAATGCCCGCAATGCGCGGCAGGGCAAACCATGTGCCCAGCGCCACCAGCGCCAGCACCACCAGCATCAGAACGATCTGGCGGAACGGTTTGGAAAACTGCGTCTGCACCCCAATCTGGGATCTGGCCATGGTCGGACGTCCTGATCCTCTTGTTTCCGTTTCACACTAGGTGACAGATTGCGCGCTGCCAACAGGGTTTTTCACTGCCGCCACCCCCTGACACCCGATTGCCACGGATTGCCCCCAGCATGCCGCCATTGCAGGCACGGGCCGCAAGGCGCGGCGGGCCGCAAGGCGCGGCGGGCCGCTTGGGGGGGGACAGTCGCCAAGCCGCGCAGCGCTGGGCCGGGGGGCGGCGAGCCAAGCTTGAGGCTAAGCTCTTTATGGCGGCAATGTCCGAACGAAACTGAAGCTAAGCGCAGGTTGCAGCCAAATCGCCGGGCCGTGGGTGCGGCCCAGCGATGCGCGGCGGGCTTACGCCCTTGATTCCGCGCGGGGCGCGAGGGGGCAGAGCGATGCACCATCATGCAACGCCGCTCCGCGAGGCGCGGTTGAGGGAGATTGAAATACCCCGCCAAGCCGCGCAGTGCTGGGCCGCGGGGCGGCGATCTGACCGTAGGGCTATGTCACTTTATGGTGGCAAAATCCGCGCGAAACTGAAGCTAAGCGCTAGTGGCTGCCAAATCGCTGCGCCGGAGGGGCGGCCCAGCGATGCGCGGCGGCCTGCGGCCTCGATTCCGCGCTTGGTGAGGGCGCCAAGCGATGCGCCAGCATGCAACGCCGCTCCGCGAGGCGCGGTTGGGGAAGGTTGGAATACCCCGCCAAGCCGCGCAGCGCTGGGCCGCGGGGCGGCGATCAACCCTTGAGGCTAAGCGCTTTATGGCGGCAATCTCCGAACGAAACTCAGGCTAAGCGCAGGTTGCTGCCAAATCGCCGGGCCGTGGGGGCGGCCCAGCGATGCGCGGCGGCCTGCGGCCTTGATTCCGCGCTTGGTGAGGAGGCCACGCGATGCGCTTCCGTGTGAAACGGCCCGTCACTATACGGCTGATCTCCATACCTGCCCCGATGAATAGGCAGGAAGACAAGCCGCGCAGCGCTGGGCCGCGGTGCGGCGATCCGACCGGGAAGCTAAGCGGTTTATGGCGGCAATGTCCGAACGAAACCCAAGCTACGCGCCCATGGCTGCCAAATCGCCGGGCCGAGGGGGCGGCCCAGCGATGCGCGGCGGGCTTACGCCCTTGATTCCGCGCTTGGTGAGAGGGCCACGCGATGCGCCACCCCCAAATACCCCGCCCCGGCTTCCCCGCCTCAGCCCTTCGCCAAAGGATGATGCGCCAGCACCAAAGCGCGCAGCCGTTCTTGCAACACATGGGTATAAATTTCAGTGGTGGAAATATCGGCATGGCCCAGAAGCGTCTGGATCGCGCGCAGATCGGCCCCGCCTGCCAGCAGATGCGTGGCAAAGGCATGGCGCAACACATGCGGGCTGATGCGCGCCGGATCAAGCCCGGCTTTCAGCGCAATCTCTTTCAGGATCAGATAAAACCCCACCCGGCTCAGATGGCCCTCGCGCCCTGATGAGGGGAACAGAAACCGCCGCTCCGGCTTGCGCGCGGCGCGCAACTGGGCGGCCTGGCTGTCCCACTGCGCCAGCCAGCGCGCCAGCGCCGCGCGCGCGGGCGCAGAGAGCGGAACCATCCGCTCTTTATTGCCCTTGCCGCGCACCAATATCATGTCGGGATTGCCCCGCACCGCCGCCACAGGCAGGCTGACCAACTCGCTCGCCCGCAAACCCGTGGCATAGAGCAGTTCCAACAGGCAGGCATTGCGCAGCCTGTCAGCCGCGCTGCGCCCTGTATCTGGCGCGGCGCGCAACAAGGCATCCACATCCGCATGGCTCAGGGTGACAGGCAGTTTGCGCGCGCGGCCGGGGCCGGAAATGCGGCTGGCGGGATCATCCTTGCGCCAACCCTCGGCATAGGCAAAGCGGAACAACTGCCGCAACGATGCCAGCCGGCGCGCGCGCGTCACCTGTGCCAGCCCCTGCGCCGCGCAGCCGACAAGATAGCGCTCTATCTCTGCGCGGCCCAGGCTGGCAAAATCCAGACCCTGCCCCGCGCACCATTGCGCGAAATCCTGCAAATCGCGCCCATAGGCCAGTTGCGTGTTGCGCGCGGCGCCCTGCTCTGCGGCCTGCGCCTCCAGAAAGGCGGAAATCCAGGTTACAGAGGCCAGAGGCGCTGTCATCCCCGCCGCTCCAGCAACAGCAATTCTATCGCAATCTGGCGCGCCAGCATCTCCAGGCCCAAGGCGCGCAGGCGGTGCAAAGCCTCTGTTGCGGCCTGCACATCGCCCAAGCCCGCCTGAGACAACAGCCCCAGCACCTCCAGCAACACCACCCCCCGCGCCCCCTGCGCGATCTGATCCTGCACTGCCGCCGACACGGCAGGCGCGCCAAACCCCGCCACAATCGCACCCGCCATGGGCGGTGCAGATATCTGCGGCAGCGCGTCACCCTCGGCCAGCGCCATGACCAAGCGCGCAGCCGCGCTGTCAGGGGCCAGCGCGGCCGCGCGCTCCGGGCTGTCCTGCGCCAGGATCAAGACCTTCCAGAACACATCGCGCGCCGCCTCTGTCAGCGCCATATCCCCCAGCAAAGGCGCTGCAATCTCGGCCAAGGGCACTTCCAGTTCCACCGCCGCAAAGAGCGGCCAGGCCTGCACCAGCGCCGTACTTGCGGCAGTGGCATCGCCGCTCTCAATCGCGCGCTCCAAGCTCTGCACCACGCGCACGCGCTCCCACAACCCGCCAGAGGCGGCAGCGCGGCGCTCTGTATATAGCCCATAGAGGCGGTTTGGCTGCAAAACGCCTGCGCGCGTCAGCCGCTCTGCCGCCTCCAACTGCGCGCGCCAGCCCGATGTGCCGCGCAAATCGGCATGGGCATAGGCAATGGGCAACCCGGCAGTTGTGACAGGATCGCCCAGCGCCTCCATGATGCGCCAGCCAAGGGGGGTGATCTCTTGCGGTGGCGGGGGGGCGAAATCGCTTTCCTCTTCCTCCAGAAAACGCGCCAGCATCCCGCCCTCTGCCGCAGTCAGCAAACCAAGGCTTTGCGCCACCCGCAGCCCGGCATAGGCTGCCTGCCAATCGCCCGTGCGCGCCATGCAGAAAATCTGCGCGGCATGGCCATGGCTGGCGGCAATCTGGCCCAGCATCTGCGCACAGGCGCGATCTTCCTCACCCAGCAAAAGCGCAATATCAAAGGCGCGCGCGCTCATCCCTGCGGTTTTATCGGCAAGCCCCTCTATCAATTGGCCCGCCTGTTCCAAAGCACCAAGCGACACCAGCTTGTCCAGCCGCGCCAGGAGCAGCGCATCGCGGCTCTCTGGCATATCATCGCGCGGCGGCAAAAATTCGGCCAGAAGCAGGCGCAAGCCAAGGCGCGTGGCGCTTGGCAAGCCATCTTCCGGCATGGCAGATACGGCGGCAACCACCTCTGAACGCGTGCTGCCCGCCCATATGTCACGCGGCAGGCCCACACGTTCGGCGCGAAACAGGCCCACGGCCTCTGGCCCCAGCCCTTCCAGAGGCGCGCTCTGGATGCTTTCAAAATACGCCCCCGGCAGCACAATGCTGGCCCCATCCACAGGCCCAAAGCCATCAGGCCCTGCGCCATCGGGCACAGGGCTTTGCGGCAAAGGGGCCTCCAGCGCCTGTTGCAGCCAGTCAATCGCACTCAACGGCGCACCATCACCGCCCTGCGCAAGGGCGCCCCCCCCAGAGGGGCACAGGCCAGACAGGCCAACAGCCCGAAAGGGCGCAAGAAACCCGGCTGCGCGGTCAATTCACCTCCAGCACCACAGGGGTTTCCACCGGGCTGCGCTGCGCTGTCAGATCACCGATATAGGCATATGCCACAACGGCAATCGCAGCCAGAAACACCAAAACAAGAACAAGTCGGAAGATATAACGCATCGCTGCCTGCCTTTCTGAACCCAGCCCCTCTTGAACGCAAATCAGCTTTGGGGGTTTTTCGTTCGACAATGCCGCATTATCACGACATTAGACAGACGGGCCACGAAAACTTGATAGACCAGACGGGACAGGAGCACGCGCAAAGATGAAATTGCTCAAGACAGTTGTTCTTGTGGGCATGATGGGCGCGGGCAAAACGGCCGTGGGCAAGGAATTGGCGCGCATGGTCGCGGCCCCCTTCCTTGATTCGGATGAAGAAATCGTCGCCGCCGCCGCGATGAGCATTGCCGAAATCTTCGCCCGCGATGGCGAGGCGTTCTTTCGCGCCCGCGAGGCCGAAGTGATCGGGCGGCTGTTGCGCGGCAAACCGGCCATCCTGTCGGTGGGGGGCGGGGCCTATCTGAACGCCGATACCCGCGCGCTGATCTCGGAATTGGGCTGCGCGGTGTGGCTGAAGGCCGATCTCGATCTGCTCTGGGCGCGCGTGCGCCAGAAAACCACCCGGCCCTTGCTGCAAACCGAAAACCCGCGCGCCACCCTGGCCGATCTTCTGGCGCGGCGCGAACCCGATTACGCCAAGGCCGATCTTGTGGTGGAAGCGCGGCCATCCTACGCCATCAGCGACATGGCGGGGGCCGTACTGAACGCGCTGGCAGAGCGGCCCGATATATTGGAGGGAGCCAGAAAATGACCCAGATTGACCGCGTGCATGTGGCGCTTGGCGCGCGCGCCTATGATGTGGTGATCGGCCAGGGGCTGCTGGCACAGGCAGGCGCGCTGATTGCGCCGCTGCTGGCCCGCCCGCGCGTGGCCGTGCTCAGTGAAAGCCGCGTGGCCGCCCTGCATCTGGCCGCGCTGGAGGCAGGTTTGGGCGCAAAGGGCATTGCCAGCACCGCCCATGCCCTTGCCCCCGGCGAGGGGACAAAGGGCTGGGAGGGGCTGCGCGAGGCCGTGGAATGGCTGCTGGATGCCCGCGTAGAGCGGCGCGACATGGTGCTGGCCCTGGGCGGCGGCGTGATCGGCGATCTGGGCGGGTTCGCGGCCTCGGTACTGCGCCGGGGGGTGCGCTTTGTGCAGGTGCCCAGCACACTTCTGGCGCAGGTCGACAGTTCGGTCGGGGGCAAGACCGGGATCAACACCCGTCATGGCAAAAATCTGGTGGGGGCGTTCCACCAACCCAGCCTTGTGCTGGCGGATATAGATCTGCTCGACAGCCTGCCCAAACGCGATTTTCTGGCAGGCTATGGCGAGGTGGTGAAATACGGGCTTCTGGGCGATGCCGCGTTTTTTCACTGGCTGGAAGCGCATGGCCCGGCCATGGCCGCGGGCGCAAAGGATTTGCGCCACTATGCCGTGCGCCGCTCTGTCGAGATGAAGGCGGGCATCGTGGCGCGCGATGAAACCGAACAGGGCGAGCGCGCGCTTCTCAATCTGGGCCATACCTTCTGCCACGCGCTTGAAGCGGCCACGGGCTATGGCGACAGGCTGTTGCATGGCGAAGGGGTGGCGATTGGCTGCGCCCTGGCCTTTGAGCTGTCGGCCCGGATGGGGCTTTGCCCACAGGAAACCCCCAGCAGGGTGCGCGCGCATCTGCGCGCCATGGGCATGGCCACCGATCTGGCCGATATTGCAGGCGATCTGCCCAGTGCAGAGGCGCTGGTGGGCCTGATGGCGCAGGATAAAAAAGTGCAGGACGGGCGCTTGCGCTTCATCCTTGCCCGCGACATCGGCGCGGCTTTTGTGTGCGATGATGTGCCGGGGGATCTGCTTTTGGCGCTGTTGCGCGAGAAACTGGCACAAAGGCCCTGACGGCGCACCCTGTGGCGGAGGGGGCTAAGGGGGCCTGTGCGGCCCCCTCTTGGCGCAGGAGCAATTTCAGAAAAAGTTGACAGAGTTTTTCGGTTCGAAATTGCGACAAAACCAATGCGCCAATTCACCCCCGCAGGATATTTGGGCCAAGATGAAAGCCAAAGCGGGGGGTTAGCGCAACAGCTTGCCGGGATTGAGAATGCCGGCAGGATCAAGCGCGGCTTTGAGCGCGCCCATCACCTCCCAGGCCGCGCCATGTTCGGCCTGCATGTATTTGCGCTTGCCCAGCCCGATCCCATGCTCGCCGCTGACAGTGCCGCCAAGGCGCAAAGCGCGCGTGGCCATGCGCGCGGCCAGCGCCTGCGCCGTGGCGATCTGGTCGGGGCTGTCTTTGTCGGGCAATAGCAGCGCATGGAAATTGCCATCCCCCACATGGCCCAGAATAGGGCCGGGAATGGCAGAGGCCGCAATATCGGCGGCGGTTTCTTCCACAGCCTCGGCCAGGCGCGAGATGGGCACACAGATATCGGTGGTCAGGGGCGCGGCATGTGGCACCAGCGCGCGCGCGGCGTAATAGCCATTATGGCGCAAGGCCCAAAGCTTGGTGCGGGCCTCTGGCGTTTCGGCCCAGTCAAAGGCCCCGCCGCCGCACTCTGCCACAATCTCGCCAAAGCGCTGCGCCTCGTCGTGCACGCTTGCGGCGCTGCCCTGAAATTCAACCATCAGATGCGGGCATTCGGCCAGTGCCAGCCCCGCATGGGCGTTGAAGGCGCGCACGGTTGCACCATCCACAAATTCGATCCGCGCCATGGGGATGCCGCTTTGGATGGTCTGGGTCACGGCCTCCACGGCTGCGCGCATATCGGGGAAGGCGCAGATGGCGGCGCTGGCGGCTTCGGGCTGGCCCTGCAGGCGCAGGGTGAGTTCGGTGATCAGCCCCAATGTGCCTTCAGAGCCGACAAAAAGCGCCGTCAGATCATAACCCGTCGAGGATTTGGGCGCGCGCGTGCCGGTGCGGATGATGCGCCCATCGGCCAAGACCACTTCCAGCGCCAGCACATTGGCGCGCATCGTGCCATAGCGCACCGCCGTTGTGCCAGAGGCGCGCGTGGCCGCCATTCCGCCCAGCGAGGCATCGGCGCCGGGATCGACCGGAAAGAAGAGGCCCGTGGCGCGCAATTCCGCATTCAGCGCCATGCGGGTCACACCGGGCTGGACAATGGCCAGCATATCTTCGGGCGCAACATGCAGCACCCGGTTCATGCGCGCGAAATCCACACATAGCCCGCCCTTGGGCGCCAGCGCATGCCCTTCCAGCGATGTGCCAGTGCCCCAGCCGATGACAGGAATGGCCTGTGCCGCGCAAATGCGCAGGATGTCAGACACTTCCGCCGTGGTTTCGGGATAGGCCACAGCATCGGGCGGCATGGGCGGAAAATGCGCCTCCGATTGCCCATGGAGCGCCAGATCAGATGGCCCGGTAGACAGGCGCGCGCCCAAAAGCGCGCGCAGGGGCGAAAAATCCATGGTCTCAGACGCGCTCGACAGTCACTTTGCCTGCATCGAAGGCAAGATAATCCTTCAGCGCCGCCGCCTCCGGGCTTGGCTCTGTCAGGGCAAACCCCGCATTCAGGATTATCCCTTCCGGGCTGGACACATGAAAATGCATCCCCCGCCCCCTGTCATCGCAGATCAGCGGGCGATCCGAGGGATCAAGCACCGCGCTGGCAATATCTTCGCGCGGGAAATAGATGACAAAGGGGTAATCACGCTGCACCAATTCCAGCGCGCGTGTGCTTTCCCCGATCACAGACCCATTGGCACGGACAACCCATTTCCCGGCGGCGGGATAAATTCTGATAGCGCTCATTGGGAAATCAACCTCTCTATGTCGTGATTTGGCCAGACTATTGCAGGGTTTTTGCCAAAAGGCAAAGCGCGCGAATCCGCGCAGGGGCTAGAGGATTGGCGCACAGGCCCTTTGCAACCATGCGCGCGCATGCGCGGAGACCAGCGGCCCCAGCTCTGCCAGCACCCGCGCATGATAGGCATTGAGCCAGTCACGCTCTGCCCCGCTCAGCAGATCGGCCCGCACCAAAGCGCGGTCAATCGGCGCAAGGGTGAGGGTTTCAAATTCCAGCCAGTCGCGCGCATCGCCGCCCTTGGGGCGCGCGCCCTCGCGCACGGCCACCAGATTTTCCAGCCGGATGCCAAAGGCGCCCTCTGCGTAATATCCCGGCTCGTTTGAGAGGATCATACCCGGCGCAAGCGCCACTGTGCTGATCCGCGACAGCCGTTGCGGCCCTTCATGCACCGACAAGAAGGCCCCCACCCCGTGGCCCGTGCCATGATCATAATCCAGCCCTTCCAGCCACAGCGGATAGCGCGCCAGCGCATCCAGATGGCCCCCCGCCACGCCGCGCGGAAACCGCGCGCGCGAGAGCGCGATCATGCCCTGCAAGACGCGGGTAAAACAGGCTTGCGCGCGCGCCGCCACCGGGCCGATGGCGATGGTGCGGGTAATATCGGTGGTGCCATCCAGATATTGCCCGCCGCTATCCACCAGCATCAGATCACCGGGGCAAAGCTGGCGGTTCGTGCCCTCGGAGACCCGGTAATGCACAATCGCGCCATTGGGGCCAGAGCCTGCGATTGTGTCAAAGCTGATATCTTCCAGCGCGCCAGTGGCCAAGCGGCAGGCTTCCACCTTGCGGGCGATGTCTATCTCGGTCAGGGGATGGGCGGGATCGGCCAAAAGCTGGGCCGCCTCGCCGTCCAGCCAGCACAGGAATTCCACCATGGCCGCCCCGTCGCGCAGATGGGCGGCGCGCGCACCGGCAAGCTCTGCCTGCGTCTTGCAGGCTTTGGGCATCATGCACGGGTCTTGCGCAAAGGCCACGGAAATCCCGCTGGTGCGCAGCAGGCTGACAATCTGGGCCGGCACTGTGCCCTTGTCCAGCCGCACAGGCCCGGCCAAGCGCTGCAAGGCGGCCACAAACCCCGCGCGCGGGTGCAGATGCACGCCGTCGTCCCATGCCAGCGCCGCGGTTTTGGCCGGATCGGCGAACAGATCCACCCGCGCATCATCATGCAAAATGGCAAAGCCCTGCATCACCGGCACGCGCGCCAGATCACCGCCGCGAATATTCAGCAGCCAGCACAGGCTTTCAGGCTGGGTCAGAACCGTGGCGCGCTGGCCTGCATTGCGCAACACCTCCGCCAGCATCTCGCGCTTGGCGCGCGAGGACAGGCCCGCCAGTTCTTCGGGATAGGCGCGCGCGGGCGCGCTGGGGGGGCTTGGGCGATCTGTCCAGATCAGATCGATCTGGTTTTCCACTGCGCGCAGGGTGATGGCGCTGCCTTTCAGCCCCGCTTCCAGCGCCTCTATCTCATCTGGGGTATGCAACCACGGATCATAGCCAATATCGCCCCCTTTGGGGCAGGCATCGCGCAGCCAGTCGGCGGGCTTGGTTTCGGGCCAGTTGACAGGGGTGAAATCGGGCGCGCATTGCAGCCGCGCTTGAAGGCGGTAGCGCCCATCCACAAACAGCCCCGCCCGATCCGGCAGCACAATGCAAAACCCGGCAGAGCCTGTGAACCCCGTCAGCCATGCCAGCCGTTCATCACAAGGGGCCACATATTCGCCCTGATGCACATCTGCGCGCGGTTGCAGATAGCCCACCAGCCCCAGCGCGCCCAACCGCTCCCGCAGCGCCGCCAGACGAGGCGGGCCATCTTGCGGGCTTGTGCTGGCAGTATAGGTCTGGAACATGGCGCTCCCCTTTTTCGGCAGTGGTTCGGGCCAAGTGGTAGGGGGCGCGTGCGCAAGGGTCAATGGGCAGTTTGCCCGCGCGGGAAGGGCTTGCAGGGCTGGCGATAATCGCTCAGGGTAAATCACTGGCACAAAGCACATTGCGCCCCATATTCCCCCCATAGCCACCGAAAACCGCACCTATGCTTGATCGCCATTTACGGCCCCTGATTGATCCGCCCCTGAACCGCCTTGGCGGCCAGCTTGCGCGCGGGGGGGTGAGTGCGAATATGGTCAGCCTTGTGGGGCTGGCTTTCGGGCTGGCGGCGGCAGGGGCAATCTGGGCGGGGGCCTATCTGCTGGCAATCGGGTTTATTCTGGCATCTCGGCTGGCGGATGGGCTGGACGGGGCCGTGGCCCGCGCGCGCGGCGTGACGGATTTCGGCGGCTATCTGGATATTGTCTGCGATTATGTGTTTTACGCCGCGATCCCCTTGGCCTTTGTGCTGGCCGATCCGGCCATGAATGGCGCGGCGGGGGCATTTTTGCTGCTCAGTTTCTATGTCAATGGCGGGTCATTTCTGGGCTTTGCCGTGCTGGCCGAAAAAAAGCAGATGCACAGCCGCGCGCATGGGGTGAAATCACTGTATTTCACAGGCGGATTGCTGGAAGGCACGGAAACCATCCTGTTCTTTCTGGCCCTGTGCCTGCTGCCGCAGCATTTCGCGCCGCTTGCATGGGGGTTTGGCGCGCTCTGCCTTGTCACGGCCACGGCGCGGGTCATGCTGGCGGCCAAGGTTTTCGGCCCCGACGAGTCCCGGAAAAAATAATGTGCGCTGACAATAAAAACTGCAGTAAACCGGAAGTGAGCGGATGATTGCGGAAGACCTTGGAAGGGGTTATGAAAACAAGGGCTTAAACGACTAGCAGGGTAGCTTTGGCAGTTGTTGTCGTTGTTTGCAGGAAACCCGAAAACAGGCAGATGCGCGTTCAATGGTGCCGATTGAGACAGGCTTTGAACAGGGCGTTAAATGCCTGTTTTCCGAGGGTTAAACAAAAATAGGGCCAAAGTGGAACCTATCGGAACATGCAACTCGGGTTGCATGTTTGCTGAAATGGTTGCATGTTCAGGTTAAGTATATGTTTTTTCGACATAATAAAGAGCAGATGGCTTGAAGCGCTACTGCTCGAACATGCAACCGATTTCGCTGTTCACGAAGTCTCTACAATGATCTTCTTGCCGCGTGTTAGAAGTGCGAACACGCCAAGGATAAGTGTGCCAAAGGCCCAGATCGCGAGTATCATGCTTGCGCCGATCACCGTGCCTATGGCAGCCCCGGCACGCTCTGCTTCACTGGTCAAAGAGGCGGCAGTATCGGTGGCTGCCGACATGCCGCCTACAAACCACAGCACCAACAGTAGCTGAAAGACCCAAAAAGTTATCAGGAAAACCCATCCGAAAAAACCGCGCTGGCGTTTTTCTGTTCTGGTGATAGTTGCCATGGCCCTGCCTCACTCAATAAAGCCGAAATGGCGTGCTGTGCGCTCAACAGACCGACAATGTGCTGTTTTCGCGCTACCGGCCAATCCGGAGTTCTGAAATTTCGACCCTTCGACCATCATCTGTAGCGTGCCAGGAAATCCCATGTCCGATGCATCCGTGTTGGCGTCGATCCAGTCAGCCACAGCGTTCTGATCATAGGCCAGATCACAAAGTTGTTCTGCGGCAAGGATCGTGCCCAGCTCTGTTGCCTTCATCATCGAGTCCATATTCTGCGCTACGCCAACCATAGGAAGCGCGGCCAATACAACTGCAATACCCAAATGTTTCATCGTAACCCTTTCATTGAAACTAACCCCAAGTATGCCCTGACCAGACGATCTGGCCAAGGATGTTCTGGCTGATCCCGTTCATCGCCTCGCCGGTGCGGTGTTCGGGCGGGTACTTTGGGTTATCGGAGCGTAGGATCAGCGCCGTACCCGGTATGATTTCAATGCGCTTGATACGCAGCGTGTCGCCATCGCAGAAAGCGTAGATCTGGCCAGAGCGGATATGCGTCTTGCGCCGGTCGATCATGACAAGATCGCCATCATAAAGGCTTGGCTCCATGCTCTCGCCGCGCACGTTGATCAACAGGCTATCGCCTGCACTGATGCCATTCTGTGCCAGCCACCGTTTCGAGAACGCGAGATGATCGATGGGTGGGCCGTCCAGGTTCAGTGCCCCGTTCCCCGCCGAGCCTGCCGCGTCAAAGCGCGCAACTGTGTCGAATAGTGAACCATCAACCATGGTCGGCGCGGCGGGCGGTGCTTCGCGTGGTGGACCTATGTAAAATTCGAGGCCTAGTGCATGAGCAATCTGCTGTGCTTTTTCCACATTTGGAATAGCGCGTTTCTGATCGGCGCGCACGACGCCTCGAATGAAACCTTGCGGAAAACCAGCTCGTGCTTCGGCCTGATTTACATTCAGGTCGAGTTGCTCAAGCCGCCGTAATATCTCCGCTGCAAAATCCATATGCTCACGCCCCCAGAGGTAGGGATATTGCCCTACTTTTTTGGTGTCGATAATTGGGCAAAAGCCTAAGTATAAAATTAGGCAATAGCCCAATAAGGTGAACACCTGCAGGCAAGTCATTTGTTGAAGCTGGCAGAAGCGCTGGCCGCTCATACAGACAAAAAGATCACCACACTTGGTGTGTATTCGGTCAATGACGGCAAGTTTTTCGACCGCATCAGGAATGGCGGCAGTTGCACACTTAAAACTCCTTCGCGGGTCACGGAGTGGTTCCATGAGAACTGGTCTGGTGACCTTGCCTGGCCATCAGATATTCCCCGCCCCGCAATGCGGGCAAAGAAGAGGGATGCAGCATGAGCCGCGCGCGTCCTGTGCTTGGGTATGCGTCGCGCGCCGCGGCTTGCCGCGCGCTGCGGGAGGCGGGGTTGAGCAATGGCGAGATCATTGCCCGATTTGCATCGGTTGGCGAGCACATCACCTCGGCGCAGGTCTCGGCGCTGCTGTGCTATTCGTTCAGCGCTTGCGGCAGGCGGCTGAATGTCGGGCGCGCAGTGATCGAGCGGCTGGGGCCGGAAGCGCAGGCGCGCGGGATCACGGTCACGGAGCTGGCCGAGCGGCTGCTGGATGTGATCGCCCATGACGAGATGGTCGGTGCCGTTCTGGACGATGCCCCCGAAATGAAATCACGAAAGGATTGTGCCCATGGTTGATACACCGTCACGCCCGCCTGCGCGGGGCCGTTTGATCCGTGCGCTGCGGTATCTGGATAATTCTTGGGCGGGCGACCTGATCGGCGGCGTCTGCCTGGTGGCCACAATGGTGCTGCTGGTGATCTTCGCGGGAGTGCTGTCGTGACCCGCATCCCTGACCAAACGCTTCCAGCCCTTACAGATGTCGAGCGCTTTGATCGTATTCGACGCAATGCGCGTTTTGTGGGCACCACGACAGGTTTTGGCCGCGTGCATCTGAACCGCCAGATCATCGACGATCTGCTGATTTTGGACACCAACGGGGCCTTGGGGCGCATCGCCGCAATCCTTGACCGGGGGCGCACGGAATGATCACGTTTCACCCGACAATTACCGAACTTGATATTGCCGAGATCAAGGTGCTGGGCACCCGACTCCGGCCTGTATCCGAGGCTGCGGTAGATGCACTGATCGCACTTATCGAAGAGTATGGGTTCACGTCGCCCATTCTCGTCCGCAAACAGCGCAAGGATTTTGTGCTGCTTGACGGCGCGCACCGCCTCGAAGCAATAACGCGGCTTGGCCGCAAGACAATACCCGTAACTGCCTGCACCTGCACCGATGTTGACGCGGCGCTGATGGAGGCGGGCCAGAACTTGCCCGGTGGAATGGGTGCGCTGGATGATGCGGTGTTTCTGGCGGCTTGGAAGCGGGCCTATCTGAAGAAGCACCCCGAAACTGCACGTGGTGTGGCGGGCGCGGCGGCGCGTTGGGAAGATATACAACCGAACAATAGTTCGTTTGCAAAGATGGTCGCAGCGCGACGTGGTGTTACAGAGCGCAACATTCAGAAGATCGTGACCTCGGCGGAACAGCTTGATCCGCACGAGATAACGACGCTGAAGAGCGCCCCGAAAATTGCAATCTCTGATCTGATCGTAATTGGCAAGATCGCCGACCCGAACGAACGGACACAGGTTGTTCTGAAGCTGGCGGGCGGCAATGCCAAGAACGCGGCCACGGCGCGCAAGCAATGGCGCGCGGAACAGGGCGAAGCGGCCCCTCTTGAAGACCCTGTTGAAGCGGCCTTTCAAGCGCTGTCCAAAGCATGGTCGCGCGCCCCAATGGCCGCCCGCAAGCGGTTCTTGCTGGAGCGCGCGTCCGAGGTTTTGGACGCGCAGAACACGGGCGTTGCCGTGGCTGATTGGGCGCAGGCGGTTGAGCCGACTGTCAAGGGGGGCGCATGACGACGCTTGCCCTAGACCGCGAATGGTGGACGGCGTCCGAGCTGGCGGATGCAGCCTTGCCCGATCTGCCCGCGACACGGCAGGGCGTAGAGAAGTGGATCAGTTCCATCAACCTGCGCGCCCATCCCGATCTGGCGCGCCGTCGCGCGGGGCGCGGCGGGGGCTGGGAGTATCACTGGAAGGCCCTGCCCAGCCGGGCACAGCGCAAGCTGCTGGCTGCAGCGGCAGCGCCTGTTGCAGTGCCTGCCCCTGATCGCGACGCCGCCTGGTCGTGGTTTGAGGGGCTGCCTGAGGTCGCGCAGGACAAGGCGCGCTTCAGATTGCGGATCATTCAAGCGGTCGAGGCGCTGGAAGACCAGCTGGGCCGACATATGGCGGTCGACGCGATTGCGCGAAGCGAAAGCGTTGCCCCCCGCAGTGTCTGGAACTGGATCGCCATGATCGAAGGGGTGCGGCTGGATGACCGGTTGCCCTATCTGGCCCCTCGTCATCGCGCGGCCAAACGACCCAACACCCGTGATGATGTCGATCCTGAGTTTCTGGATTGGGTGAAGTCGGATTATTTGCGACTGGAGCGCCCCAGCTGGGCGACCTGCTATCGCCGCGCAGTGCGTGTGGCCGAACAAAAGGGCTGGGCGATTGCGCCCGAACACACAGTCCGGCGGCGCTACAAAGAGCAGGTCACACGGCCCACGGAAGTGTTGGCGCGGTATGGGATCGACAAGCTGAAGCGCATGTTCCCGGCGCAGGTTCGCGACAAGACTGCGCTGCGCGCGCTGGAAGTGGTGAACGCCGATTATCACAAGTTTGATGTCTTCGTGCGCTGGCCGGGCGAAGCGCGCCCTGTGCGCCCGCAGATGGTGGCGTTTCAGGACATCTATTCTGGCCTGATCCTGTCATGGCGACTGGATCTGACGGCCAATTCCAACGGCGTGATGCTCGCCGCTGGCGACATGATCGAGGACTGGGGCATCCCCGACCATGTTGTACTGGATAACGGGCGCGAATTTGCGGCCAAGCTGATCACGGGCGGCACCGCCACGCGTTTCCGGTTCAAAGTCCGTGAGGACGATATCCCTGGTCTGTTCACGGCGCTGGGTGTGCAGGTGCATTGGGCGACGCCCTATAGCGGGCAGTCAAAGCCCATTGAGCGCGCGTTTCGCGACATGTGTGATGCCATTTCGCGTGATCCCCGTTTTGAGGGTGCGTGGACCGGCAACACTATCGACGCGCAGCCGGAGAACTACGCCAACGCGGCGGTGCCGCTGGACGAGTTCCTGCGGGTGGTCGATGAAGGCATCCGCGAGCATAACCTGCGCCAAGGACGGCGGTCCGAGGTCGCGTGGGGCCGGTCGTTCCGAGAAGTGTTCGACGAGAGCTATGCAACAGCCGCGCCCAAGAAAGCGACAGAGGCGCAGCGGCGGCTGTGGCTGATGGGGGCCGAGGGCCTGCGGGGCAACACGACAACAGGCGAATTGCGCTTTCAGGGCAACCAGTATTGGGCTGCATGGATGCATGAAATCGCGGGCAAGCGCGTTGTCGCGCGCTTTGATCCTGCCGATCTGTGGGGCGGGCTGCATGTTTATTCGGCAGATAACCAATATCTGGGGCATGCCCCCGCGCGCGCCAAGGGCGGGTTCCTGTCGATCGACGAGGCACGGCGCACCAGCCGCGACCGCGCGGCATGGATCAAGGCCGAGCGCGCCGCCGCTGCGGCGCATCGCAAGCTGAGCGCGCGCGATCTGGGCGCGGATCTGGACGCAGCGCCTGTCGCACCGACCGCTCCGGCGGTGGATGCGAAAGTTGTCCGTCCGGTCTTCGAGAAGCGCGCGCCCAGCACCGTAGCTGTACCCGCGCAAGATTTGACAGACGCGCATGCGGCCGTGGTCGCTGACCTGCAGACGCGCAGGTCCACCCATACCCAACAGGAAACAGACATCGAGCGGTTCAAGCGCGCGTTGGATCTGGAAGCGCGCCGCGATGCCGGTGACTCGCTGACGCCAGAGCAAGAGCGCTGGCTGCACATGTATTCGCAGACGTCCGATTACAGGGCGCACAAGCAGATGATGAAAGATTTCGGGGCATCCTACCTCGGATGACGAACCGCCGGGAGCGGTGAGAGGCCCACCGGCGGCATAGCAGTAGAACGGAGAAGAAGATGACAGAAGAGAGGCAGCTTTACAATAGCGTTGCACCCTTGCGGAACGTCGCCGCATTGGTGGCGCTGGTCGACCGTGTGCAGAACCGCGCGCATGGGTTGCCCGGCATGGCGTGTTTTTACGGGCCATCGGGTTTTGGCAAATCAACCTCGGCGGTCTATGCCGAGAACAAGTTCCGGGCCTATCAGGTGCAGGTCAAATCTGCATGGACAGCCAAGAAGTTCTGCGACGCTGTGTTGTCAGAAATGGGTGTGCGCCCGTCGCGCACCATCGCGGATATGGTCGACCAGATATCGCAGCATCTGGCATTGACTGGTGTTCCCTTGCTGATTGACGAGGCCGACCATCTGGTCGCGCGCCGGATGATCGAACTTGTCCGCGACATCTATGAAGGGTCGCAAGCCCCTGTAATCCTGATCGGAGAAGAGCTGCTGCCCCAGAAGCTGCTGCAATGGGAGCGGGTGCATGGGCGGATGCTGGATTGGGTGGCTGCTGAACCCGCGACCATGGATGACGTTGACAAGCTGGCCCCGATCTATGCGCCCGGTCTGCGGATCGAGCAGCCCCTGGGCGCGGCGATCCTGAAGCATTCCAACAAGTCAATCCGTCGGATCAGCGTGAACATCGCCAAGGTTGCGGAATGGGCGCAAATGGCGGGCCGTGATCGGATGGGCCTGGACGATTTCGACCCGCGTCAGTTTTTCACGGGCGACGCCCCGACACCCCGGAGGAATGTTGCATGAGCCTGCGCGATGATAACCGCGTTGCCCGCCATAAGCATATCTGGGACGCAGCCTGCGATTTGGGCCTGTTCACCTATGACGACCTTGCCAAGCGCGCCGAGGTGTCTCGGTCAAACGCGCAGGACCGTGTGCGCGGCTGGTTGCGCGATGGCCTGGTTGTCCAGGAGCGCCATGGGTCCAGCAGGTTGCTGCATTTTCGTGTGCTGACCGACCCAGCTGAGCGCGAACACGTTAAGGCCAAGGCCGATCTTCCCGAAGAAGGTGTGGCTGCGAATTGTTGGCGCGTGATGCGCAGGCTGTCGCAATACACCCCAACCGATATTGCGGCGCATGCGACGACGACAGCGTGCGAGGTGACCCTGAAAGACGCCCGCGACTATTGTCAGCTGCTGATGCGCGCTGGCTACCTGCGCGTCGTACGCAAAGCGCAGCCGGGCAAGCGTGATGCGGTCTATCGGCTGATCAAGGACACCGGCCCCTTGGCCCCGCGCCTGCGCCGTGTTCGCGCGGTCGAGGATCGCAACCAGCGCACCCTGACCCATCTGGATGGCAGCGTATGAGCGGCCCGGTCGAGATTGCCCGACAGTCATGGGGCGCAGACATGCCAGACTGGATCGTGCGGCTGTCAGAGGAATGCGCCAAGTCCAGCCAGAACAAGGTGGCTGCTCAGATGGGCAGGTCTGCTGCGCTGATCAGTCAGGTGCTCCGCAACAAGTATCCCGGCGACCTGCATGCGGTCGAGGAATTGTTCCGTGGGAACTTCATGGCCGAGACGGTTTTGTGCCCCGCGCTGGGTGCCCTGCCGATGCACGAGTGCCATGGCTGGATGGCCAAGGCGCGGAATTTCAATCCGGCGAACAGCCTGCGGGTGCGGATGTATCGCGCGTGCAAGCGGTGCCCGCGATTCACGAAAGGAGAAGGTGATGAGTGACGACTTCAACGACGCCGCCATTATTAGCCATGCCGAGGACTTGTTCGAGCGGGCACGCGACGATGCAGATTTCTGCGCGGGCGTATTGCTCGCTGCGGCGCAGATGCTGGCATTTCCCGGAAATCGTGCAGAGATTTCAGCGTACATCAAGTGTTTTACGGCGGAGGTTTGGAACGCTTCCGCTGAAGCACAAACGGCCATGAGTGCTGCCGAAAGCCTGCTTGCCCGAAGCCTGCTTGCCCGCATCCGCCGCGCGGAAGGGGGCGATCATGTCTGACCGCTGGACTCTTCCCCAGATGGCCGAACGCGCTGCACGGGGCCTTGGCAAGGTCGACGCCCTTGGCCCGCGCGGCGCGACCCTTGTCAGCCGCGACGAGGTCGAGGCCATGGCCGCGATGCTGGCCATCCTTGGCCTGCGCCCGATCCCGCCCGGTGGCGCTGCCTGCCCGCAGCCCCTGATAGACCGCCCCCACACCCCCCTGAAAGGGCCCGCAGATGTCTGAACATTCCCCCCACTTCATCCCTGACGGCCGTGTCGAGCTGAACGGCAAGTCCTACATGCAGGATGCCAAAGGCTCATTCGTCCCTGTGGAACTGATCGCCCCCGCCGTGCTGCTGGAAGATGGCGAGGTTCGCAAGATCATGGGCTATGCGCTGGCGCTGTCCGAACAGGTCGCCCGCTTCAAGGCCCACACCTTTGAGGACCTTGGCGCGCTGGAGGCGCTGCTGGCGCAGGAATACGGCCTGACCAAGGGTGGTGCGAAGGGCAACAAGACCTTCATGTCCCATGACGGGCTGTTCAAGGTGCAGGTGCAGGTGGCGGATCATATCGATTTCGGCCCGCAGCTGCAGATCGCCAAGGAATTGGTGGACGAGTGCCTGAACGAATGGGCGGCAGATGCCCGCGCCGAAATCCGCGCCATCGTGACCCGCGCGTTCAACACCGACAAGGCAGGCCAGATCAACCGCAGCGAAATCTTCATGCTGCTGCGGTTGGAGATCGAGGACGCCCGCTGGCAGCAGGCGATGCGCGCCATCCGCGACGCGATGCGGGTGGTGGGGTCCAAGACCTACATCCGGTGCTACCAGTGCACCACACAGGACGGCGCGTGGCAGGCCGTCACCATCGATCTGGCGAAGGCGTAGGGCCGTGGTCGCCTATTCCTATCAGCGCCGGTTTGCGCCCCCGATCGCGCTGGGGGCGAAGGCCCAGACGATCCGGGGGCCGCGCAACCGCCATGCCAGGCCCGGTGAGATGATCCAGCATTACACCGGGCTGCGAACCAAGGCGGCTGCAAAGGTCTGTTCCGATACGCGGTGCATCCGCGTCGAGCCGATCTGCTTGCGCTTCTCGCCTGCGCTTGGTGGCGCTCCAGTGCTGTTGCGTGAAGTTGAGATCGCCGGGTTCAAGGTCACCGATCTTGATCACTTTGCCCGCCTCGACGGGTTCGAGCATCGCCGCGACATGTCGGCTTTCTGGGTGCAGCAACACGGCCCCATGGCCGAGTTCCATGGCGTTCTGATCATCTGGGAACCACCCACTGACCCCATTTCACTCACTGCCTGAAGGAGGCTGTCATGCCTGAACAAATCGCTCTTCTGGAAGTACCTTTGATCGACGCCTCGGATCGCACATCGATGTCGATGGTTCATGACTTCGGGGATGCCGAGGTGCTTGGCCGTCCAGCGAAGCTTTACCTGACCGTCCAAGGGCACCGGCTGGAAATCAAGGTCGACAAGCGCGTCTACACCGTCAGCGTGCGCGATCTAATGGCGCAGGCCGTGGCAGCAGTGGAAGCCGATCTGCGCGCCAAGGTCGCGGCCCGCGCGCTGGCGGCACATGGTAGCCCCGACAGCGCCGCCGCGCAGGCCGTGCGTGCTGTTTTTGCCCAGCCCACGGGGGGCGCGTGATGCGTGCCCTGCAACGCACGGTCCACTTGGCCTGCCGCGAATTGGGGCTGGACGAGGACACGCGCCGTGATCTGCAAGCGCAGGTCACGGGCAAGACGTCCATGCGCGACATGACCGAGGCCGATTTGAAGGCCCTGTTGAAGGCCCTTGAAAACAGGGGCTTCACACCGCCCAAGAACCCGAACTGGAAGCCCGTGGCCTCTCGCCCAGACCTGCGCTATATCCACGCGCTGTGGGGCAAGCTGGCGCGCGCGGGGCATGTGACAGCGGGGCGCAAAGCGCTGAACCGCTTCATCCGGTCGCGGTTTGAAAACGCGTGGGGCGTGGTGCCGGTCGATATCGATGCGATGCGCGAAGCTGACCAGATCGCCGCTGTGCTGGAAGCGTTAAAAGCGATGTGCCGTCGCCACGGGCTGAGCGTGACCAAATGAAACACCCGCGCGTCCAGGTCAGCGATCACGCCGTCTTGCGCTACATGGAGCGCGCGATGGGGCTGGATATCGAAACCCTGCGTCTGGAGATCGGGCACAAGGTTGACGCCGCCGCGCGGGCCGGGGCCTGTGGCCTGACCGTCGATGGCGTCAATTTTCGGATCGTGGACGGTGTTGTGACCACAGTGCTGGAAATCAACCGCCGCGACGTACGCTTCGGCCCCAAGCGGCGGGGGCGCGCGGAATGACGCAGCTGCCGGGTATCGCCGGACAGATTGAACAGGCCATTGGTCTGGACCTGACCGTGCGCCTGCTAAAGCGGCGGGGCGGCTGCGAGTTGCACATCCCGCGCCGCGTGTCAGGGTCTACGCTTGCCGAGATCGTGGGCGAGGAGGCAGCTGAACGGATTGTCGCGGCCATTGGCCCGGGCAAGGTTTTGCTGCCCTGTGGCCATCTGCGCGGCCAGTTTGCACGGCGAGCCGATGCCAGGCGCATGTTGCGCGAGGGCGCGTCGTTGCAGCAAGTCGCGTTGGCCTGCGATATGCACACGCGCACTGTGTCGCGCCTGCGCGCCGAGATCGAGGCCGAGGCAGGAACACGCCAGATTACACTGCCGTTTGACAGGCCATAGGCTGATCTGCCAAGGTGGTGTTGTGCGAAACAGCGCCGCCCTTGACAGGTGTCGAGGTGCCGCCATCCCCCCCGATTTGCGAAGGTGCCCCCATCAGGTTTGATCGGGGGTTTTTCATGCAGACGAGTGCGCAGGGTATCGAGTTTCTGGAACGCCATGAGGGCGTGGTGCTGAAGGCGTATCGCTGCCCTGCGGGGGTCTGGACGATTGGCGCCGGTTTGACGGCCCCCTCCGGTGTTGTGAAGCCCCGCGCAGGCATGGTCATCACGAACGCCGAGGCCACGCGCCTGTTGCAGCTGGCGCTGCGCCGCAATTACGAGCCGCGCGTTTTTGCCGCGATGCCCAATGCAAAGCAGCATGAGTTCGACGCTGGTGTCAGTTTCGATTTCAACACAGGTGCGATCCACCGCGCGACATGGGTCAAGAGCTGGCGGGCAAAAGCGGGCAATGTCCGCGCGGGCCTGCTGGCATGGAACAAGGGCGGTGGGCGCGTTCTGCCCGGCCTGACGCGGCGGCGCGAGGAAGAATATCGCCTGCTGGTCGATCGTGACTACGGTGCGAAGCTTGGCCATTCCTCCGACCGCAACGGACTGGCGCGGCTGGCTGTTTCGCTGACGCTGGACGAGTTGCGCGCGGCCCGCGCGGCATTCAAGCGACTTGGCTACAATGTTGGCGACAGCGATCTGGGTTTCACGCTTGGGGCCGTGCGCGCCTTCCAGCGCGACCACGATCTGACTGTCGATGGCATTGTCGGCCGCGCGACGCTCTCGACCCTCCAGCGCATCATGGACAGCCGCGAAAAAGCCGCCATGCCTGCGGGTGTCGCGACGGTTGGCGGGGCTGATACCACCGTGCAGGCCAGCGCGGAACTGGACCCAGCGCTGGCATGGGTTGGCCCTGTGCTGCTGGCTGCTGGCCTGATCTGGGGCCTGTGGCTGGCGTGGCAGTACCGCGACGCCATCTCCAGCGCCATTGCGCCCCGTTTTCCCAAACTCGCCCGTAAACTCTGGAGCATCTGATGAATGCCTTTCTGCTCGACGCCGCGCGCCATATCGGCGCGCCCCTGCTGACCCGCGCGCTGGAGCGCCGGATCGGCGGGGCGAATACCCGACTCGTATCCGAGGTGACCAATGCGGTCGCGCGCCGCGCGGGTGTCGCGCCCGATGCGCTGGAGCAACTCGCCGATGACAACCCCTCGCGCCTGGTGGATGCGATGCGCGAGACCGAGGCAATGATGCCAGAGATGATCGCGCTCTATGCCGAAGGGCTGGAAGGGCAGTTCGCGCTGTTGCAGGCCGAGCAGAAAGGGCATTGGCTGGGCTGGGCATGGCGGCCCGCGATGATGTGGCTGCTGGCGTTTTTGTGGCTCTGGCAGCTGGTCATCCTGCACGTGGCCAATGCCATCTGGAAGATCGCGCTGCCGCCCGCCGATCCGGCCACGCTGCTGGGGCTGACCAGCGTTTACATGGCGCTTTACATGGGCGGTCACACGATCAAGGATTTCGTGCGCGTCACGCGGGGTGCGCGCGATGGTGCTTGATATCCAGCCCCTCGTTGCCGTGGTCGCCGCGCTGGCGCTGCTGCTGAATTTCGGCCTGACCCTTTACGGGCTGTTTTCCAGCGGGGCCAAGGCAAACACCAAGCGGCTGGACGGCCATTCCGAAAGTCTCGGCAAACACGACCAGCGCATCACCTCGCTGGAACAATCGATGCGCGCCATGCCCGCGAAAGATGACGTCCACGGCCTGCAACTGGCGCTGAGCGAAGTGCGCGGGAATCTACGCGAGATGCGCGCCATCATGGGCCGGATGGAAAACATCCTTGGCCGTCACGAAGAACACCTGCTGGACGGGGGCAAACGATGAGCGATTACCAAGCCACCCTGCGCAAGCACCGCCGTCTGGCGATCCTGCGCCATCTGGAACGCTGCACAGAATACACCAGCAATGCGTCCATTCTGGTCGATGTGCTGCGCGGCGTGGGTGTCACCTCGACGCGCTCTCAGGTCATCACGGAACTGGCATGGCTGGCCGAAAACGGTTTCACGGAAAACGATGATCGCGGTGATTTCGTGATCACCACTGCGACCGAACGCGGGGTGGAGATTGCGCAGGGCGTGGCCACGCATCCCGACATCCAGCGCCCGCATCCGCGCAATCGCGGGGTGTGACATGCCGCCCCCCCGCAAGGTCGATCTGCTGCCCGCCGAGCTGAAAACATGGCTGCAAGAGGAGCTGCGCCAGCGCGGTTTCGGCGGTTATGAAGATCTGGCCGAAGCCCTGAATTTCCGGCTGGAAGAAGCGGGCCTTGACCTGCGCATCCGCAAATCCGCGATCCATGCCTTCGGGCAGGAATACGAGGAGTTCGTGAAATACCAGGAACAGGCCAGCGCCTGGGCGCAGGACTGGATGCAGGAACAGGGCTTGGCTGACGAGGCCAAGCGCCACAACGTCCTGTTTCAGATGATCACGACCTTGGCCTTCAAAGTCATGCAGGCGCAGATGCTGAAAGAGGGCGGCGAGATCGACCCCAAGGAACTGCACTTCCTTGGGCGGATGCTGAAAGACGTGATGGCATCCTCGGGCATCCGCGAAACGCTGATCAAGGCCGAGCGCGACGCGCAATCCAAGAAGCTCGAAGCCGCTGTCGAGGCGGGCGACATCGACCGCGAGGCCGCTGCTAAAGCGCGCCGGATCATGGGGTTTGGGGAATGAACCTGCGCGGCGTCAAACTGTCGATGTTTATCCTTGCCGCCGATGCCCAATGGCGCGCGGCAGGCTGGATCACACGGGCGCTGGCAGTGGTGCTGGGGCGGCGAATGGTCGTCGAGCATCTGGGCTGTCTGAACCGGATCACGGTTTGGCGGGGTGTGCCCTATCTGTGGCAGATCGCCGAGGTGCGCGGATGACGGCGCTGCCCGGTCAAGTGGCCCACGATCTGCGCGAGCATTCCTGCACGGTCGATCACTGGCAGTTCGTGTTCGGGGCGACCCAGCTTGCCACCAGTCTGTGGCGCGCGGTGGCATGTCTGGATCGGCTGCTGTCGGAGGGCGGCGGCAATGACTGACAAAGCCCTGTCCGCCGTTGTCCGTTTCCTGCCCTATCAGCGCGCGTGGATCGCCGATCAGTCGCGGTTCAAGATCGGCATGTTCTCGCGCCAGACCGGCAAGACCTTCACCACGGGCGGCGAGTGCGTTGACGACTGCGTGCAAGGCTGGATCGCAGATCGGCGCGCGCGCTGGGTGATCCTGTCGCGCGGGGAACGCCAAGCGGCAGAGATGATGACCGAGGTCATCAAGCCCTTCACCAAGGCGTTTTACGAGGTCTATAACACCCTGTTGAAAGGGGGCGAGCCGCGCTTTGAAGAGGGCGAGTTCCGCGCCCCGCAGGAAAAGGGACCGGACGCGATCTACAAGGCGCTGGAGGTCAAGTTTCCGAATGGCAGCCGGATCACGGCGCTGCCCGCCAACCCCGACACCGCGCGCGGGTTTTCGGCCAATGTGATCCTGGACGAATTCGCCTTCCATGCCAAATCGCGCGACATCTGGGCGGCGCTGTTTCCGGTGATTTCCAAGGGCCAGCAGAAGCTGCGCGTGATCTCGACCCCCAACGGCAAGGGCAATAAATTCTATGAACTGATGACCGCCGAGGGCGGCGTGTGGTCGCGCCACGTGGTCGATATCTATGAGGCCGTGCGCCAGGGGCTGGACCGCGATATCGCCATGCTGCGGCAGGGCATGGCCGACGAAGATGCGTGGGCGCAGGAATACGAATTGAAGTGGCTGGACGAGGCCACCGCCTGGCTGAGCTATGACCTGATCAACGCAAACGAACACCCCGCCGCCGGGCTGCCGGGCCTCTATCAGGGCGGGCCGTGCTTTGTGGGGGTCGATATCGCGGCGCGCAACGACCTGTTCGTGATCTGGGTGATGGAGCAGGTGGGCGATGTGCTGTGGACGCGCGAGATCATCGCGCGCCGCCGGATCAAGTTTGCCGAACAAGACCAGTTGCTGGCCGAGGTGATGAACCGCTACCGCGTGGTGCGCTGCGCGATGGATCAGACCGGCATGGGCGAAAAGCCGGTCGAGGATGCCAAGCGCCACCATGGCGAAAGCCGCGTGGAAGGCGTGCTGTTTTCCGCCGCCACGAAGCTCGATCTTGCGACCGCGCTGAAAGAAGCGATGGAGGAGCGCCGCGCGCGCCTGCCTGCGGGCGATGTGGTGTTGCGCGCCGATCTGCACGCAATCCAGTCGCAGGTGGGTATTACCGGCGCGCGGCGTCTGGTGGCGGATGGCGATACGGACGGGCACGCTGACCGGTTCTGGGCGGCCGCGCTGGCCGTGGGGGCTTCGCGGTCAACATATCAGCCCTATGCCTATCGCCCGGTACCGCGTGGCGGCGGCGATGATGACCTCGCGCGCGCGATCAGGCTGACATCGGGTCTGGGCGCTTTGAAAGGATTGCTGTGATGGCGTTACTCGATCAATATGGCCGCCCCGTGCGCGTGCAGGCCCTGACACAGCCGCTGGCCCGGCCCGGGCTGACGAGCATTCGCCAGGTCTGGGGCGGGACTACCGCGTCGGGCCTGACCCCGCACAAGCTGGCCGCGATCCTGACGGCCTGCGACCAGGGCGATCTGGTCCCCTATGTCACGCTGGCAGAGGAGATGGAGGAGCGTGACCTGCATTACGCATCCGTGCTGGGCACCCGCAAGCGCGCGGTGTCGGGCGTGGCACCAAGCGTCAAACCCGCGTCTGACAGCGCGCGCGATAAAGAGATTGCCGAAGCGGTGCGCGAACGCATCGCGGAACATTCGGGCTTTGCCGATCTGGTCGAGGATCTTCTAGACGGCTTGGGCAAGGGCTTTGCAGTGGTCGAGATCAATTGGGCGCGGTCCAAGCGCGAATGGTGGCCCGACAGTTTCGAACACGTGGACCCGCGCTTCATCCGCTTTGACCGCGCCACACTGCGCGTGCCGCACTTGCTGGATGAAACTGCGCCTGTCGATGGGCTGCCGCTGGCCCCGTTCAAATTCGCTTTCCACACCCCGCGCCTGAAATCGGGCATTCCTCTGCGCGGCGGGCTGGCGCGGCTGGTGGCCTTCACCTGGATGTGCAAAGCCTTTGCGCTGAAGGATTGGGTGGCATTTGCGGAACTCTACGGCCTGCCCCTGCGGCTGGGCCGCTATGGCCCGGATGCCACGCGCGAGGATGTCGAGAAGCTGTTCCAGGCGGTCGCCAATATCGGCACGGATGCAGCGGCGGTTCTGCCCGAAAGCATGCGGATCGAATTCCAGAATGCGGCGACTGGCGCGGCCGGTGACAAGCTGTTCGAGAACTTGGCCCGTTATCTGGACGAACAGGTGTCGAAGGGTGTGCTGGGCCAGACCATGACCAGCGACAACGGGTCAAGCCAGGCGCAGGCGACAGTTCACAACGAAGTCCGTCACGACATTGCGGCGGCAGATGCGCGGGGTGTGACGGGCACGATCATGCGCGACATCGTGCGCGCCTATGTCGATCTGAATTTCGGCGTGCAGGACGCTTATCCGCATGTGGGCATTCCGATTTCCGAACCCGAAGATGTGACAGGACGGATCAAGGCGGCAGAGGGTGTGATCGCGCAGGGCCTGCGTGTGCCATCGCGCGAGCTGTGCAGCGCGCTGGGCTTTTCCGAACCCGAGGCAGGCGAAGAAGTGGTGGGCGGCGCACCGCCAGTTCCCCCGACAGCGGATAGCGGCCTTGGCCTGAACCGCGAAGCCCCCGAGAGCGCCCCGCCCCGCGATCCGCTCGACGAAATCGCCGAGGAAATGTTGGCCGAATGGGTGCCGGTCATGTCCGAGACGCTGGACCCGATTGAAGCCGCCATCGCGCAGGCAAGCAGCTATGACGAGGCGCTGGCCAATCTGGCCGCACTTGGCCCGATCCCCAGCGCGCGGCTGATCGACGCGCTGGTCAAGGGCACGTTCTTGGCACGTGTCCAGGGGGATGTGCAGGATGGTTGACCGCCCGGCCTATTCTTTCAACCCCGGCCCGCCGCCTGAAGCCTCGCGCTTCCTTGCGAACAAGGACTGGCTGCCTGCCTTCAGTTGGCAAGATGTGGAACCGCAGGAACACGCGACGGCGTTCACCGTGGCAAAAGCCATGCAGATGGACGTGCTGAGCGACATCCGCGAGGAGTTGCAGCGCGCCCTCGACGATGGTCTGCCCTTTGAGCAGTTCCAGGCGAACCTGCGCCCGCGACTGGAAGCGCGCGGATGGTGGGGCAAGTCTCAGATGGTAGATCCCGCGAGCGGGCAGATGCGCGCTGTCCAGTTGGGATCGCCCCGCCGCCTGCGCGTGATCTATGACAGCAACCTGCGCGCGGCCCGCGCCGCTGGCCAGTGGGAGCGCATCCAGCGCACCAAGCGCGCGCTGCCCTATCTGGAATATCGCCTTGGCCCGTCCGAACGCCACCGCCCGCATCACCAGGCGAAAGAGGGGATGATCCTGTCTGTCGATGATCCGTTCTGGGCGTCGTGGTATCCGCCCAATGGCTGGGGCTGCAAGTGCTGGGTCAAGCCCGTCACCCGCGCCGAGGCCGAGGCCAAAGGCATCAGTGCCAGCCCGGACATTCCGATGACTGACGTGGTCAATACGCGCACCGGCGAAGTGGCCCGTGTGCCTGTAGGCATCGATCCCGGCTGGGAGCGCAATCCGGGCGCGCAGCGTGTGACCGCCAGCATCGACCGGCTGCGCGACAAAGCCACAACCGCCGCGCCCGAAGTCGCCCGCGTGGCGCTGCGCGATCTGGAGGATGGCTGGATGGCCGAGCGTGCGCGCCGCCAGCCCGGATGGCGCGACGATCTGCCATTTCTGGAAGCCTTGCGGCAGATTTTCATGCCGAGCGGTGGATGATAAGCGGGGCGCGGGGCAAAAATGCCCGCGAGAGCGCCGTTAAATACCCATTAAACGCCCTTGTCGGGCATGGGGCTGGGCTGTTACCCTGAACGCGCCTGTGCGCCTGTGTGGCCCGATCTGGCGCAACATCCCGACCCACCCCAAAACCGCCCCCGACCCTGACAGGTGTCGAGGTCGATTGTGCCGCCTGCGCTTGCGATTGTGCGGCCATGATCAGCCATGCATTCCTCGCCCCTTTGCCCATCGCCCTGAACAGTGTGACCGCGACCAGCGCCACGCCGGATGCGCCCGAATGGGTCCAGCTCACACCCGCAGGCCCGCGACTGGCGGGTATGGACGGGCGCGAATGGCAGATGGCCAACCCTGAATTCGTCATCAGCCAGTGCCGCGCCGCGCGCGGCGGGTAGATCGAAATCCCGGTCGATTTTGAACATGCCACCCATGTCAAAGGCGCGCGCGGCGAACCGGCGCTGGCTGTGGGCTGGGTGCGCGAGTTGGATGTGCGCGACGGCGCGATCTGGGGGCGCGTCGAATGGAACGATGCAGGCCGCGAGGCCGTGGCATCGCGCGGCTACCGATTTGTCAGCCCCGGTTTTGATTTTCACAAACTGACTGGCGCGGTGCGCCGGATTGTTTCGGTGGGGCTTACGAACCTGCCGAATTTCACCATGCCTGCGCTCAATCGCGCGGGCGAGAACGAGGAGACAGAGATGGACGCAGCCGTCCTGCAGGCCCTTGGCCTGAAACCTGATGCCAGCGCGGCAGATGCCGTGGTGGCCATCACCAAACTTAGCGCGGATGCGGACACCGCTCTGAACCGCGCCGCAAACCCGGACCCGGCACAATTCGTGCCGCGCGCCGATTACGATCTGGCCACCAACCGTGTCGCGGCACTGGAAGCCGACGCACAGACCCGGCGCGAGGCCGAGATCACCGCCGCTGTCGATGCTGCGATTGAAGCGGGCAAGGTCGCGCCTGTCAGCCGCGACTACCATCTGGCCACCTGCCGCGCTGATGGCGGGCTGGAACGGTTCCGCGCGTTGATCGACGCGTCCCCCGTGATTGCGGCAAAGACCACGACCACGACCCCGCCCGCCCCGCCCACCAAGGACGGGCTGTCGCAAGACGAGCTGGCTGTCTGTCGCCAGATGGGCATGTCGCCCGCCGATTTCGCGGCCGCCAAAGCCGCCCAGCAGGAGTAATTCCCAATGGCCCTGATTACCGCCGCCATATTGCAGGCCCTGAACACTGGCCTGCGCAAGAATTTTCAGGACGGCTATTCGTCCATGCGCGACGTCGCGTTTTACAACCAGGTCGCCACGACTGTCCCCTCGACCACGGCGTCGAACACTTACGGCTGGCTGGGCGATTTCCCCCGCCTGCGCGAATGGGTCGGTGACCGCGTCGTCAAGGACATCAAGGAACACGGCTACAAGATCGACAACCGCCTGTTCGAAGCCACTCTGGGCATTGCGCGCACCCAGATCGAAGATGACCAGTATGGCCATTACTCGCCCATCGCGATGAGCATGGGGCAGGAAGCCGCGCAGCACCCTGATGTGCTGATCAACGACCTGATTGGCTCGGGCTTCACCGCCACCTGCTATGACGGGCAGTTTTTCTTCGATACCGATCACCCGGTCCGCGCAAATCCTGACGGCACGGGTGCCACCACGACCGTCTCGAACATGGTCGATGGCGCTGGTCCCGCCTGGTATCTGCTGGATACCTCAAAAGCGCTGCGCCCCTTCATCTTCCAGGAGCGCACCCGCGCTGAACTGGAGATGAAGTTCAACCCGTCCACCTCGGATGATGTGTTCAACAAGGACCGGTACCTGTGGGGTATCCGTTACCGCTGCGCGGTTGGCTTCGCGTTCTGGCAAATGGCGCGCGCGTCAAAAGCCGCGCTGACCGCCGCCAACTTTGAAGCAGGGCGTACGGCAATGCGCCAGGTCAAGGGGGACGGCGGGCGGCCGCTGGGAATCGTGCCGAACATCCTCCTGGTCCCGCCCACGCTGGAAAGCGCCGCGCGCGCCATCGTGGAAACGCAGTTCCTGCCGAATGGCGGGTCCAACCCGAACTTCAACCTGGCCCGCGTGGTCGTCAATCCGTGGGCAGAATGATGCAGCGTTTTTTGAAAGTGTTCGCTCTCCCGCTCGAGGGCTTTTTCCGCGCTGGTGAGTTCTGGCCGCACGAAGGCCGCGTGATCGACGTCGAAACGCTGGGCGCGGGCGTGCTGGAGCGCCTCGCTTCCGAGCGGATGCTGCGCATCGAACCCGCGCCCGAAGGTGTGACGGCCGAAGATGCCGCGCAGGCGGATCACGGGCTGCGCGACCGCGTCCGTACGGCCATCGCGCTTCTGCCTGCCGAAGCGTTCGGGGCCAGTGGTGCCCCGAACCTGACGCCGCTGCGCGAGGCGCTGCCTGCCGATGCAGGCCAGATCACCGCCGCGCTGCGCGACGAGGTCTGAGCCAGCCTGAAGCCTGCGGAACCGCAATAACCCCCCCCGCGACGTCGGGTGCCGCGAGACGCGTGGCACCCGACATTTTACCCCCCGCTTAAACGGACCCTTCAATGACTTACGCCACCGCTGCCGATATCGCTGAAACCTATGGCGCGGACGCGCTGCTGGTCGCAGATCGCGACGGCGATGGCATGGCCGATACGGCTGCGGTGGGCCGCGCGCTGACTGCTGCCTCGGAAGAAATCGACAGCCATATCGGCGTGCGCTACCGCCTGCCGCTGCCCGCCGTGCCGGGACTGCTGCGCCAGTTGGCGGTTGACATCGCGCTTTACCGGCTGGCCGCAACCGCCGATGTGCAATCCGAAATCCATCGCACCCGCTACGAGGACGCGCTGTCGACCCTCAAGCGGCTGAGCGAGGGCAAGGCCGCACTCGTCCTGCCGCCCGAGCCGGAAGCAGAACCCGCGCCCGACACCAGTCCGCGCCCCATCGTGACCGGCGGGCCAGAGCGGCTGTTTTCGCGCGACCAGATGCGGGGGCTGTGACCATGGCCGGGGTGCAAGTTGAACTGACACTTCAAGGGATCGAAGGGGCCGCGCGTGCCCTTGGCGCGCTGGCCGAGACCGATATCGAAGATCTGGCGTTCAATGTCGGGGGCTTGTTGGAAAGCAGCACCAAAGAACGCATCGCAACCGAAAAAGCCGCCCCCGATGGCACGCCATGGGATCCGTGGTCGGCGCGCTATGCCCGCAAGCGCGGGCCACAGCATTCGCTGCTGGTGGGCACGAATGCCCTGCTGGAAGCGACCCAGAATTACACGACCGGAACAACCGTGCGCGTGGGCAACAATCTGGTTTACGGCGCGATCCACCAGATGGGCGGCGAGATCGAGAATGCATGGGGACGCGGGATCAAGGTCACGATGCCCGCGCGCCCCTATCTGGGCCTGTCGGCCCATGACCGCACCGCAATTGAAGCGCTGATCGCGGACACCATCACGGAGCCATTCCAATGAGCGCGCCCCACAGCCTGCTTGCAAACATGCCCGGCATCATCGCCGCCGCGATCCACGACCATTTGCCGGAACTGGCAGAATGCGCGCCAATGCTGGGCGGGTTTGACCTGGACGAGTTGAAGCGCACCTCAGTGAAGGCCCCGGCGATCCGCGTGACGCGCCTGGGCCTGCGCCCGCGCGACACGCGCGCCGGGCCGCACCGCCGGTTTGATGCGATGATGGCGGCCTTCGTGATCACCCGCGACCGGGCGGGCCTGCCGCGCGATACAGCCCTGTCGAACCTCACCGCCGCGCTGCTGGCACTGATCCCGGACAATCGCTTTGCAACTGAAGGCGTGGGCGAGGCCGAGGCCGCCGAGGAGCGTGTGCTGGTGAACGGGGCCGCGCGCGGGGTTGCACTTTCACTGGCGGCTGTAACTTGGGTGCAGCCGATCACGCTGGCCCCGCTGCCCGCAGGCGTGCCCCTGCCTCTCAGTTTGTATCTGGGCGGCGATCTGAGTGGCGAGGTGCAGCCATGAGCTTTGCGCAGGCCGAACTGGACCGCCGCCTTGCCAACATCGTGCAGCTCGGCCGCATCATCGAGATCGACAGCGCCGCGATGCGCGCCCGCGTCCAGATCGGCGATCTGACGACGCCGATGATCCCTGTTTCGCAGCTTGCCTCTGGCACGATCCGGCTGCACTGGATGCCGTCTGTTGGCGAACAGGTGGTTGTCTATGCGCCATCCGGCGAGATCGGCGCGGCATTTGTCCAAGGCTCTGTGCCCCAGAACGGCAGCGCAGTCGCGCAGGACGCAGCGCACCCGACGATTGATCTGGGCGGCGGGACGCTGGTCATCACCGGCGATCTGACAATCACGGGCAACATCACGGTCACAGGCCGGATTGATGTGACCGAGGATGTGACCGCCACGGGGATCAGCCTCGTCAGTCATGTCCATGGTGGCGTTACGCCGGGTGGCGGCACGACAGGAGGCCCCCAATGACCGAGCGCGCCGCCTATATCGTGCAGGCTGATGGCTGGATCGCCGGGGTGCCGCAGCGTCGCAATGACGTGGTGCACCTGACGCCCGCACAGGCACAGTTCGAGAATGTCCGACCCGATGTGCCGGATGCCCCCGCGCCCACCGCCCCAAAACACCGCCCGCGCAAGCCTCGTGCGCCCAAGTCAGGGGGCCAATCATGACTGGCATGTCCCGCGACACAGGCACGCGGATCGATTTCGAGACGCATCTTTCGCAGTCGATCATGGATATCCTGCTGACCCCCATTGGCACCCGCGTCATGCGGCGCAGCTATGGGTCGGACATTCCCACATTGATCGACGCCCCGATCAATGGCGCGACCATGGTCGATCTGTTCATGGGCGTGGCCGAGGCGCTGGACGCTTGGGAGCCACGCTTCGTTCTGGCCCGTGTGCAGGTGATTTCGGCAATTCCCGGACGTGTGACGCTCGCTCTGGAGGGGAATGTTCTTGGGCGGCCCGCGCCAGCCAGTTTTGAACTGGAGCTGGCGGCATGAGTGTGCGCTTTGATCAGATCGACCTGTCACGCCTTGCCCCGCCCGCTGTGATCGAGGCGCTGGATTACGAGCAGTTGCTTGCAGAGATGATTGCTCAGGTGACTGCGCTGGACCCGAGCCTTGCGCCCGTTCTGGCGCTGGAAAGCGAACCGGCGGTCAAGGTGTTGCAAGCCGTGGCCTATGTCCGCCTGCTGGACCGCGCCCGCGTCAATGACGCGGCCCGTGCAGTCATGTTGCCCACTGCCAGCGGCGCGGACCTCGATAATCTGGCGGCATTGTTCGGGGTGGCCCGCGCGGTGATCACGCCCGCGAATGACAGCGCGCTGCCCCCGGTTGCGGCGGTGGTTGAAAGCGACGCGCGGCTGCGCGCCCGCGTTCAGTTGTCATTGCAGGCGTTCAGCTGCGGCGGCCCGGCAGGCGCATATCAATTCTGGGCAATGACGGCCACACCTGCGGTGCGCGATGCGATGGTCGATAGCCCCGCGCCCGGTGATGTGCGCGTGGTCGTGCTGCGCGACCCTGCATCCGCTCTTTCGGATGACGCGATGATCACAGCGGTGCGCGACATGGTCACGCGCGAAGATATTCGCCTGCTTTGTGACAATGTCTATGTGCAAGCCGCAGTTCCCGTGCCATTCACTGTGGCCGCCCTGCTGACATTTGCCGATGGCCCCGACACAGCGCCGGTGCTTGCAGCTGCTCAGGCTGCCGCATCTGAATTCGTGGCCGAGCGGTTCCGTATCGGTGCGCAGATCACGCGCGCGGGCCTGATCGCGGCGCTTTATCAACCCGGTGTGCGTGATGTGACCCTGACTGAACCGGCGGAGAACGTCACGCCCGGAGCGCATGAAGTCGCGACCTGCACATCGATCACGGTGGAGGCGGCATGATGCAAGCGCTCCTGCCACCCAACGCGACGACACTGGAACGGGTATTGACGCAGGGGGCCACCGCGCAGGCTCTGCCAGTGCCGATCGATACCCTGTGGGACCCTGAGCGCTGCCCCGCAGCGCTGTTGCCGTGGTTGGCGTGGACATTCCGTGTCGAGGACTGGAACGCCGCCTGGTCGGAAGCGCGCAAGCGTGCGGTCATCGCCGAGGCCATTACCATCCACCGCCTGCGTGGGACAGTCGCAGCCGTGCGCCGCGCGCTGCGCATTGCGGGCTTTGGCGACGCGCGGATTGTCGAACGCTGGGGCGCGAAGTTCCGCGACGGCACCATCACCCGCGATGCGTCCGAAACCCGCACTGCCGCCGATCATTGGGCGGAATACCGGGTGTTTCTTGATCGTCCGATCACCGCCGAACAAGCCCTGTTCGTGCGCCGCCTGATCGAACGTGCCGCGCCCGCGCGCTGCCACCTGAAGCTTTTGGACTTTACCGAAACACCATTCCGCCGCGACGGCACGATCCAGCGTGACGGAACCTACACCAGAGGAGGCGCGTGATGGGCACGCTTAACGATAGCGGGGACAGTTTTCCCGATGTCCTGCAGTTCGAACAGACAGACCCTGTTGTCGCAGGTGAGCCGAATGAGGCCACCGGCGCAGGGCTGGACAATATTCCGCATCTGCAACTGGCGCGGCGCACGCGCTGGCTGAAAACACGTGTCGATGCTCTGATTTCTGCCGTGGTTGTCGCTACGACAAATGTTCCCGGCATCGTGCGACTGAATGACACGCTGACCAGTAACAGTGTGGACCAGGCCGCAACAGCAAATGCCGTCCGTCTCGCAAACTCAAACGCCAACAACCGGGTGCCGCTAACGCGAACGATCACGGGTGCGGGGTTGGCAACCGGTGGCGGAGCGCTGGATATCAACCGGATCATCACTGTGCCCAAGGCAACGCCTGCGCAAGCAGTGCAGGGTTTGGCAGATGATGTGGCCATGACACCGGCAACGGTGCGCGCGCTGTTTGAAGCGATGCTGGCCAGCGGTGGCGGCGCATATGCGCTGGTGCCAACCGGCGCGATCATGGATTTCGGCATGCCAGAGCCGCCGCCAGGCTGGCTGGTTTGCGACGGGTCGGAGGAAGACCGGGTCGAGCAGGCGGCGCTCTTTGCAGCAATTGGCACCCGGTGGGGTGCCAGCAATGGCACGACCACCTTCAACCGGCCAGACGCGCGCGCAGCTTTCCGTCGCGGCTGGGATAACGGCCGAGGAATTGATCCCGGTGGGGAGTTCGCAAGCACGCAAACTCCGTTTGCAGGCACTGTCCGCCGCGATGGATGGGGCACCACAGGCAGCGGTGGATTGGGGATGGCGCAGGCAGGGCGACTGCTGGTCGGCTCAGGTTTGAATGAGCAGGTCGAGACGCTGGAAAGCATCCGCGCTGCGGGAAATGACCTCGCGGTCACCCCTGGCGATACACGGCCATTCGGCATCGTCGTTCTCACATGCATCAAGGCTTAAGGAGTATTTATCATGCCTGATCAGTTCCTACACGGGGTGGAAGTCGTTCAGATCGACGACGGTCTGCGCCCGATCCAGACTGTCAAATCGTCGATCATAGGGTTTGTGGGCACTGCGCCCGATGCCGACGCCGCCGATTTCCCGCTGAACACGCCAGTACTGGTGACCGGGCCGCGCATGGCCGGTGGGCTGGGGGCAACGGGCACTTTGCGCAGCGCCTATCTGGCGGCATATGCCCAAGGGGTCGCGGAAATCGTGATCGTGCGCGTCGAGCAGGGGGCGGACGCCGCCGCAACGCTGGCCAATGTCGTGGGCGATGAAACGCTGTATGCGGGCGTTTACGGCTTTCTGGCCTCGGCCAGCACCAATGGTCAGGTGCCGCGCATTCTGGCCGCGCCCGGCTTCACATCGGGCGATCCGGCGGATGGTGTCAATCCGGTCGTGTCGGCGCTGCTGAGTGTCGCAACCCGCCTGCGCGCAGTGGTCATAAAAGATGGGCCGAACACGACCGAAGCTGCTGCGATACTCGACGCCGCTTTGTATGGCTCCGACCGGCTTTATATCGTCGATCCCGCCGTGCGCGTGTTCGACCAGACCACAGCGTCCAACCTGACGCGCCCGGCATCGGCCTTTGTTGCGGGCCTGCTGTCCAAGCGCGACCGCGAGCGGGGTTTCTGGTGGTCGCCGTCCAATCAGGAAGTGCGCGGTACCACCGGCACGGCGCGGCCCGTAGGCTTTGCCATGTCTGAACCCGCGACCGAGGCCAACCGCCTGAATGAGGCCAAAATCGCCACGATCATCCGCCAGAACGGGTTCCGCCTCCGGGGCAACCGCTCGACCGCGACCGACCCGCTCTGGGCGTTCCTGTCCGTGCGCCGCACGGCTGATATGATCTATGAGAGCATTGAAGCCGCGCATCTGTGGGCCATGGACCGCCCCTTCAGCGCGCAGCTGCTGCTGGATATTCGCGACAGTGTGCAGGCCTATCTGGACACGCTGAAAACGCGCGGCGCGATCCTGGGCGGGCGCGTCTGGCTGGACCCGGAACTGAACACCGAGGCCACGCTGAAACAGGGCAAGCTATTCCTTGATTTCGACATCGAACCGCCCGCACCGCTGGAACGCCTGACGTTCCGCGCTCACCGCAACGGGGTCTACTATGAGGAACTCGTCGCCACTGTCATCGCCGCACAAGGGGTCTGAACATGAGCTACCCGAAGCAAATCCGCAACTTCAACGCCTTCGTCGACGGGGTCAGCTATTTTGGCCGCGCGACCGAAGGCAAGCTGCCCGACCTGAAGCTGATGACCGCCGCCTTCAGGGGCGCGGGCATGGATGGGCCGGTCGGCGTCGATATGGGTCTGGAGGCGATGAAGTCCGAGCTGACCTTCGCCGAATGGGACCCCGCACTTGCACGCCTGATCGGGCGCGTGAACCGCTTCGTGCTGCGCCCCGTCCACAAGGGCGAGGATGGCCAAGACGCCGACACGATGATCTACACCATCGGCGGTCTGATCACGATGTCCGAGCCGGGCGCGCTGAAACCGGGCAGCGAAAGCCTGCTGAAGATGACAATCGACCTGCGCACCTATCGCTATGAACACAATGGCGAAGTGATCTGGGACATCGATCTGGAAGCAGGCAAGCGCGTGATCGGTGGCATCGACCAGCTGGCCGATCACCGCCGCGCCATGGGCCTTTGAAAGGGGGATTGAATGAGCACTTCAAAGATGAACCACATCACCCTGACTGCCCCTTTGGCCCGTGACGGCGCGCGCCCGATCACTGAAATTGTGGTCATGAAACCGAGCGTGGGCGCACTGCGTGGCCTGCAACTGGCCATGTTGCAGATGCAGGATGTGAACGCGCTGGCGAAGCTGTTGCCCCGCATCACACAACCCCCGCTTGCCACGGAAGAGGTGTTCGCGCTGGACCCCGCCGACTTTGCGGCGGTGGCCAATGTCGTGTCCCTTTTTTTCATGACGCAGGACCAGCTGAACATGGTGCTGATCGATCATCAGCCGGAATAGGCCTGCCCGACGACATAGAGGAGGCGATGGCCGACATCGCCTTCATCTTCCACTGGCCCCCGCAGGCCATGGACGCGATGGACCCTGCTGAGCTGGCCCGCTGGTGGCACCACGCCACAGACCGCTGGAAAGCCGTAAACCCCCGACCGCAAGAGTGACATGTCCGACCTGAACATCGCCCTGATTTTGCGCTTCATCGACCAGGCCACCGCGCCTGCGCGCGCGGCGATGCAGAATGTCCAGGGCGCAGCCGAGGCCGTGCAGCGCTTCGGTGGCCAGCAAATGGCGGCTGGGCGGCAGATGGTCGAGACTGCCGACACGCAAACTGCTGCAATGCGGGGTTCCACGCTGGCAACGCTCGCAACTGGAGCGGCGTTGATGGCATCAGTCGGGCCTGCAATGGAGTTTGAGGCCCGGATGGACAAGGTGGCGGCAGTTTCCAAAGCGACCGCTGAGGAACAAGAACTTCTTGCACAAGCCGCGATGGACGCACCACTGCGCTATTCGGCGCGACAAGCAGCCGAGGCGATGGAATTCCTCGGCATGGCTGGTTTCAACGCCGGGCAGCAAATGGACGCTCTGCCGGGCGTTCTCGATCTTGCTGCGGCTGCAGGCGCGGGCTTGGGCGACACAGCGAACCATGCCACGAACATTCTGTCCGGGTTCGGGTTGGCCGCTGACCAGATGGGGCGCGTGGGCGATGTGCTGGTCAACACCTTCACATCGTCCAACACAGACCTGAATAGTCTGGCCGCGCCGATGTCCTATGCGGCACCGGTCGCCAAGGGCCTCGGCATAGACATCGAAACTGTCGCGGCCATGGCAGGTCGGCTGGGCGATCAGGGTATCGCGGGAGAGCGGGCAGGCACCGCACTTCGCGCTGTTCTGCAGCGTCTGGTCGCCCCGTCAACCGAGGCAGCGCGGGCACTTGACGGGCTGGGCGTGAACATCGCGGATGCGGACGGCAACATGCGCCCGATGCTGGAAGTGCTGGCCGATATGGACGAGGCCATGCGCGGCATGGGTCAGGTCGCGCGCGAAAACCTGCGCTCGGTTATCTTTGGCACAGAAGCCGCTGGCGCCGCTGCGATCCTCATGGAAGGGGCAGGCAGCGGGGCGCTGCAAGCTTATGCGGCGGGACTCTCCGAAGTGGGATCAGCCAGCCGCGTAGCGGCACAAATGAGCGACAATGCGCGCGGCGCAATCAACACGCTGCGCAACGCCGCCGAGCGGCTCCAAATCACCTTTGGCAACGGTATGTTGCCTGTGCTCGCAGACATTGCAACGCGACTGGTTCCACTTGCGATGGCGGCGAGGGACTGGGCCAGCGAGAACCAAGCGCTCGTAACGACCATCAGCTACATCGCCGTCGCGCTTTTGGGCCTGAACATCGCCGTGCTGGCCGCGCAATGGGGCTTCTGGCTGCTGTTTGGCTGGGTGGGCAAGCTGCGGATCGCCTTTGGGGCGGCGATGGTCGCAATTGGCTGGATTGGGCGCGCATTTGCCGTGCTGGCCCTTCGCTCCATCCCGCTTCTTCAAGTGGCAGGTCTGGCGCTGGCCAATGTGCTGTTTTTTATCGCACGGGCGGGCGTCGTGCTGGCGCGCGCATTTCTGCTGCCCCTGCGCATACTGATGGGCTTCGGGGCATTGCTGGGAAAACTGCCGATTGTGGTGATCGCAATGCTGATCGCAGGCGCAGTCTATATGATCTATGACAGTTGGGGTGGGATCGTGGCTTGGTTTCAAAACAAGTTTGACCAGGTGCGCGCGGCATTTGATCAGGGCTTTCTTGCGGGGATTTTCGCCGCGCTGGTTGCGTTCAACCCGTGGACACTCTTGCTGGACGGGATCGAAGGCGTTCTGCGCTATCTGGGCGAGGCGTTCAACATCGACCTGTTCACCCAAGGCGCCAACATGATCTCGCGGCTGCGCGAAGGCATCTGGTCTGTCCTGACAGGCATGGTCGAGTCCGTAAGGGCGTTTCTTGTCGGCATCGTTCCCGACTGGCTGATAAACGGTGTCGCTTATGTCACCGGCGGCGGCGATGGCGCGCCCGCAGCCCCAAGCGCGGGATCATCTGCGCGCGCAGCTGGGCGGCGCGCAGCTGGCAGGCGCGACAGCGGCGGCGTGGTGCGTCCGGGCTTTCTGTATGAGATCAACGAACGCGCGCAGGAGTTCTTCAGCCCGAACCTGCCCGGTTCTGTCCTGCGCGGCACGGATCTGCGCGCGGGCGGCGGTGGCGGGGGCGGGGGCGGGGGCGGCGTGACCGTCGGCGATATCCATATCCATCTGCCCCCAGGGGTTGACCCGCAAGCAGTCGCACGCGAAGTCCAGCGCGCGCTGCGCGAGGTGCTGCGGCAGGGCCGTCACGATCTGCATGATGGGGCGCTGATATGATCGCGACAGTCATGATGGCACTTGGCGCGTTCCGCTTCGGTGTGACAGGCGGCAGCTACCAGTCGCTGCGCCGCACGGCCCAATACCGCTGGTCAGGTCAGGACCGGCTGGGGCGAGATCCGGCATTGCAGTTTGCGGGGCCGGGGGCCGAGGAAATCACCCTGGAGGGCACGATCCACCCGCATTATCGCGGGGGCCTGCGGCAGGTTGAATTCATGCGGCTGGCTGCCCGCACAGGCGAACCCATGATGCTGGTCGATGGTCTGGGCTTCGTGTTTCGGCGCTGGGTCATCACCTCTGTCGAGGAAACCAAGACCGTGCTGATGTCCGACGGCGCGCCCAAACAGATTGATTTCCGCGTGACCCTGCGCGCCTATGGGGAGGATCGGGCATGATTGCGCTGCGCCGCCAGCGGGGTGCGCCCCTGACCCTGCGCCTGAATGTGCCGTTCAGCCTGGACGGCGTCGCGGTCGCCAGTGCCATCCGCGACGATCTGGGCAATGTCTGGCCCTTTGCCGTCACACTCGACCCCGCGACAGGCAGTGTCGATCTGGATGCAGGCGTGGATGCGCGCGTCCTGCCTGCCGGTCGGGTGGTCTTCGATGTGCGGTTCACGCGCGCGGATATCGTGCTGCACAGCCTGACACTCTGGCTGGTGCTGCTGGACGATCTGGCAGCGGACGGGGCCGCGCTGGCCCTGCGCGGGGCAATGGCCAGCCGCGCGCTGCTTGAAGGGCGCGTTTACCTGACCGTTCAAGGAGATGTTCTGGATGCCATTTGCGCCCGCGAATTGGGGTTCGACGCGCTGGCCGCCAGCCTGCTGGACGCTCACCCGCGACTGGCCGCTGTGGGTCCGATCTATCCCGAAGGGGTCGCGATCCTGCTGCCAAGCCTGCCGCAAGCCACGCCCGTGGCCGCGCGCATCACGCTCTGGGGGCGCGCATGACACCGGATTTCCGCATTGTGGCCAATGACCAGGACGTGACCGCGACACTGCGCGACCGGCTGCTGTCGCTGACCCTGACCGAAGCGGATGGCGAAAGCGCCGACAAGCTGGAACTGACTTTTGATGATCGCGACCACGCCATCGCCGAACCCGAAGTCGACGCCAGCTTGCAGGTCTGGCTGGGGCCGCGCGGGCAGCTTTCGGACATGGGCCGTTTCACGATTGAGGGCTATTCGTTTTCCGGCCCGCCCGACACGCTGAAGGTGACCGCGACGGCAGTCGACCTGAAATCGCCCGTCCGCGTGCCCACAACCCGCGCCTGGGAAAACCGCACGCTGCGCCAGATCGTGACCGAGATTGCCGAACGCGCAGGGCTGCAAGCCGTCGTGGGCGCGTCGGTTGCGGGGATCAGCTATCCCTATCTGGCGCAGACTGCTGAAAGCGATCTGCACTTCCTGTCACGCCTGGCGCGTCAGATCGATGCAACAGCAAAAGCCGCTGGCGGGCGTCTGGTGCTGGCCGCGCGCGGCGATGATGTGACCGCCAGCGGTGACGCGAAAACACCCGTGACCCTGTCGCGCAGCGATCTCGTATCATGGGCCTATGACCTGTCGGAACGCGCCCGCGAAGGGGCCGTGGCCGCCGATGTGCAGGACACGGCGACCGCGACCCGCAAGCGCATCACCAAAGGCACGGGGCCAGTGCGCGTGCTGCGCCACCCCGCCGCCAGCGAGGACGAGGCGCAGGCCAAAGCACAAGCCGCGCTGACGAAATCCACGCGCGACCAGATCGAGATTGAAGCAAGCCTGAGCCGGTTCGAACCGGCGCTGTTTGCGGGCGGGCGCGTCACGATCAGCGGCCTACGCCCGACGATGGCGGGCACATGGCATGTTGTTCATGTGCGCCACGCCTTTGGCGGCGGCGCGCTGGTGACCGATTTCAAGGCAAAGGGCCGGATATGATCACAGTGACCCGGAAATTCGGCGACACGCTGCGCCAGCGCTTCCACACCGAATTCGCGCTGGGCGGGGTCACGATCACTGCCCGCGCGCGCGATAGCGCGGGGCTGCGGCGGCCTTTGAATGTGACGGTGGTCAACCTGTCCCAAAGGCTTCTCGATATCACCGGTCATGACAATGCCCCTTTGCCCGTGGGCCGCCACGCCATCGACATCAGCTACAGCCGCGCCGGGCAAATCTTGCGCACAGACACTTTCTTCCTGCAAATTCGCGAAAGGATCACGCCATGACAACGATGACAGATCTGGCAAGTGGCCGAACATATCTGTTTGATAGCGCATTGCCCGGCCGCGATGCGTATGAAGAGGCGCTGGCGCTGGGGTTTGAGGGCACCCGCGCAGAATGGATCGCCAGCCTGCGGGGGCTGGATTTCGATCCGGCATCACCCAGCTGGGAAAACGACCGCACCTATCCGCCGCGCGCCGCCGTGATCCATCTCAACAGCTTCTGGTTTGCGCGTGTGACAAACCAGACAGTCGAACCCGGCAGCGATGATGCGGTCTGGATGAAGCTGGTGCATGGCGAAGACGCCGCGACCCTGAGCAATGCGATATCGGAATTGACGGCGCTGCGCGACGCGGCCAATGCCATCGCCAATGCGCCCGAAAACGAGGATCTCGGGGATGGCCGGTTTTCCGCCAATCACCATCGCCTGCAAGCCGCCTCCGCACGCGCCGGGGCAGAGACAGCGCGCGACGCGGCGGGTGATTTTCTTGCTTTAACCATCGCAGCGTCAGAAGCCCTGACACCGATCTGCGCCCTGCACGATCTGCAATACCAGATCCCAGCCGGATGGTGGGACACATTCGACCGCCTGCCAGCGACGAACAGCCTGCTCTCTACAACCAGCACCTATGCGATCATTTGCAACTGGAACCCTGTATCGCTCGTTGCAGGCGTGGATGGCAGCGTGCCCTCGCTCGATCAGGTGTTTTCAGACACGGACGGCACAACGCCTGCCGCCTTTGGCGGCCAGATCGCGCGACTGGATGACGCCGGCCCGAACGGGCGCAATGCTGTGCAGCCGGGCGTTGCGTTCCGGCCTGTGTTCGGGCGCGAGCCGATAACGGGGAGGCGGAATTTTCTGGTCAGGACTGAAGAATTTGGCGCGGCCGGCTGGGTGCGCGAAAATATTTCCGCCAGCGGCACAACAGTCAATTTGACAGCAAAGTCCCCTTTCTCTCTCGGGAACATTGGCAACCGATTTCTGCAAAACCTAACGGGATTGGGAAATAGGCTGGGTCGCACATTCACAGCAACAGTTTTACTCCCCCCTAAATCGATGTGGAGTGACCCTGACGCTGTTCTCCTCTTTGGGCTCGTTGGCGGTATTGCTGGCGCCGGGGTAGAGTTGACAGCAACGGACGATTATCAACTCGTTGTTGATACTCGGATGGTGGAATCATCCGGCACAGTCGTTTCATGGGTTTTGGCTGCGGATCGTGACGTTACAATAACTGGTATAGGCCGCGTGCAACTGGAAGAGGCATCGGCCGCAACTGCATACCAGCGCGTAGGCAGGGCGTTGGACGTAACCGAGGCGGGTGTGCAATCTGTGCGGTTTATCCGGTTTGATCTGTCCGATGATGTGCTGCCGACTGTGTTTCCTGACGGCTTCGCGGGCGATGTGTTTATCGCGGGGCGCAACGGTAGCTGGATCGCGCGCGGCGTGACAGTTGCGCCGGGCGGCAGCCTGAATATCGGGCCAAGCACATTGACGGGCGGGCCTGCGGGCCTGCTCGCCGCGCTTGGCGATATTGTCGGCTGCGCGGCGGTGGAGCGCGCGCTGACAGACACGGAAATCGCGCGGCTGGTCGCGTATCACCGCGCAAAAGGCGCAAAGGGATTGCTGGTTCCGGGGCCGCACCTGATTGCAAATTTCGGAGGGCCGTTTGCAATCAGCGACGGTTGGGACACCGATTTGATCAGTGTGCTGATAGATGGGGAACTTCGTGTCACGCCATTAAACACCTCGTCAGGATTGCGTTTTTCGCCAACCATTACGCTCGAAGCGGGCATTCCATACATTATCGAACGTGCATCTCGTGTCGTTTCAGGTGGCGGGACTGTTATTACGTTTTTGAGAGAGACGTTTGGCGCTTTCACCGGGCGCGCGGTGCAGTCGGTAGCCAGCACGTCTATTGCATCACAGGTTAACGTATTTATCCCAACAGCAACTGGCGGCTATAGCCCGCGCGCCTGGACTGGTTCAGCCGGAACTGAGATTGCGTTGCAACAGTTTGCCGTGCGCCGCTTGATCCCGCAGGAGGAATTGTAATGCTACATTCTGCCGTTCTGATTATCCCCGCCGCTCTCAAAGCCCAAGCCGATCAGCTTGGCGCTGTGATGGGCTGGGGCGATGTGAGCTACACGATTGCACTGACGAGCGATGCGGATGAGATCACTCATTTTGCAGCCCGTGCCGATGTGACCGTTGGCTTTATAGAGGCGTTTCATGCGCTGAAATCCGGCACTATGCCCGATGATCCCGGCCCAACGCTGGCTGCACTTTTGCAAATCCCGGCCGCTTTCCGCGATCAGGTTATCGCGGCACTGCATGCTGATTTCGCGGATGATCCGGCGGCGGAAGAGCACGCGCGCCACAGCCTCTGGGGGCGGGCGCATCTGGACGCGGTGCTTGCCACTCAGGAACTACAGCTCATGGCCTGACTGGGAGGCCGTGGGGCGCATACGCCCCACGACACGGGGCTGCAGCTCTCACACCCGCCCCGCCGACCAAAAGCACCTTATGGCCGCTCCCATCCCTGATCAGGGGCGGTATCTGTGAGGTGATTCGCTATGCGCGATCAAGAGCAAATCCGTTGCTGCGCCTGCGCGCGGCTGCTATTCTGTGCAGATGATGATGCCATTTCAGGGATCATCACAATCAAATGCCCGCGCTGCCGGGCACTGAACATCCTGAGGCCCAGAGCCCTTTCACCAGAGCGCGCACCGCGCCCAGACAAGAAAGGCCCTGGACAATGTCCCCCACAACTCAGACCGCCCGCCCGATAGCCCCATGGATCGGGGGCAAGCGCAACCTTGCCAAGCGTATCTGCGCGCTTATTGATGCCGATACAGCCCACAAGACCTATGCAGAGCCGTTTGTCGGCATGGGCGGCATATTCCTGCGCCGGAAATCGCGCCCACAGGCGGAGTTCATCAATGACCGCTCGCGCGAGGTCTACAACCTGTTCCGCATCCTGCAGGAGCATTATGTGGCGTTCCTTGATCTGCTGCGTTTCCAGATCACGACGCAGGCGAATTTCGAGCGCCTGGTGCAGGTCGACCCCGACACTCTGACCGATCTGCAGCGCGCAGCCCGGTTCCTCTACCTGCAAAAGATCAGCTTTGGTGGCAAGATCACCGGCCGCACTTTCGGCCTGTCCCGCGAGCGCGCGGGCCGGTTCAATCTTTCCACACTGGAGCCAGACCTCGAGGCGCTGCACACGCGCCTGAGCGGCGTCTGCGTGACATGCCTCGACTTCCCCGATTTCATCCGCAGGATCGATCACAAGCAGACACTGTTCTACCTGGACCCGCCCTATTGGGGCTGCGAGGGCTATTATGGCCGCGACCTGTTCAACCGCGCGCGGTTCGAGGAAATGGCGGCACAGCTGGGCGCGATCGAGGGCAGGTTCCTCATGTCGCTGAACGACACGCCCGGCGTGCGAGAGGTCTTCGCGCGCTTCAGGATCGAAGAGATCAGCACTGTTTACACCGCGGCATCGTCCGGCCCAAAACCAGCGTCAGAGGTGCTGATTATGAACTTCTAGCCGAGTGCAGAGACAGCTGAGGTCTGCGTCCATAGTCAAGATGGTAGGTACAGCCTCTCGAAAACGTGGAGATCTCCGAATCTGTTGCCCGTGCAGTCGCGAACAGTTACTTCCCAAGAGCATTAGATTTTCTTGGGCATTTCTAAGGACATTGGCACATGGCAAATGACTTGGGTTTTCACCCTCATCTGGGGACAGGGGCCGCGCAGCTGGTTGTCGAGTTTCACAATTCGCAGCCCATAGATCTGCTCGAGTTCAGCGCGTCTCTGCAAGCGTTAGCCCGTGAACATCAAGGGCATATGCAACGGTTGCGGCCAGCCATTGATGTCGAAGAAACAAAGTTGTTGATCATCGATGTCAGAAAAGGGTCGATCGTTTTTGAACTGGCTGCCGCTCTCGTGCCGATAGTAACGAGTGTCGAAGTGACAAATTCTGTGCTGACGTTTGTGGATCATATCAAGTGTCTTGGATCATCCCTCGCACAGCGTGGCGGCAGAGCCACCGATGCGACAACACAGCAGCTCAAGAATATGGGCGATACTGTTCAGGCCCTAGCCTCAGATCAGCAAGGCAACTTTGTGATTGCAGCACGTCACCAAAGCGGCGAAGTGATCCAAGAGTTTCGTGTAGAGAACTCGGGAATAAGAGAAATCATTGCCAATGCACAATCTCAACGGCGCGAAATAGAGGATCGCTCCAGCAGTGCGCTCTCTAAGGTTCTGATGCGTTTGCATCAGTCCAGCCTTGCAGATGCCAGAGTTGGCAAACGCACATCGGAGAAGGGCGTCATCGAACGGATAGACACGACGCCAAGATCCCTCGTCTATGTATCAGAACTTGCTGGTCAGAGGATCAAGGAGGAAATCATCCGTCCCGGTGGAAACCCCTATGGCAAGGGTTTCATAGTTGATGTCGATGTCGAGACCCTCGGCGGCCGGCCAAAAGTTTACAGAATTCTGGACGTTCATGATGTGATCGAGCTGGATGATGACGACTGATTTTCGCGGGCCAACCTCGAGAACCCCACCACCGCCTCCAACTCAAAATGCGCGCGAAATTCGCCTGCGGATTTATCTGTGCTTAAAATAGGCGTTTAAGCGCTTTCAGGGCACTATGGACAGCCAGCAATATCAGTTTGCTCTTGCTGCAAATATCCTTGTCAAACTGTGCAAGATTCACTGTCGCGCTACAACAAAATAATCATCCCCCCTCTTGAACCCCGATTGCGGCCCCCCACATATGTAAATGTAAATAACATTTACACCGAAAAGGAGAGACAGATGAGCACTGCCCTAGCGCCCGTATCTTGGGCAAGACAGGCCGAACATTGGCTTGATGCTTACGGAAAACCCGCATGGATTGCGGCGATGGTTCTGGCGTTTATCGTGTTCTGGCCCATTGGGCTGGCACTTCTGGCCTATATGATCTGGGGGAAGAAAATGTTTGGAAAATCCTACCGCAACTCTTTGCAGCGGGGCGCGATGGCGGCCCAATCCTCTGGCAATTCAGCCTTTGATGCCTATAAGGCCGATACCCTGCGCCGTCTGGAAGAGGAACAGGCCGCATTCACAGCCTTTCTCAAACGCCTGCGCGATGCCAAGGACAAGGCGGAGTTTGACGCTTTCATGGAAGATAACCGCAAAGGCCGCGACACAGGCACAGAGCCACCAGCCCCCACCACCTGAACCACCGCCGCCCCCAAGCCTGCTTGGGGGCGCGGCTATGTCCCGCGCCCCTGCATGAACCGCAGCACAGAGGCGGCCGCGCGCAGGCCCGGCGCCGCGCCCCCCTGCCCCAAACGCTCCATGGTCAGGCGCATGGCCGCGCGCTGCGCCGCCTGCGCCTCTGGCCTGTCCAACAAATCCCGCAGCCCCGCCGCGATCTTTTCTGCCGTGCAATCGCGGCCCAGAAATTCCGGCACAGCGCGCATCTCTGACACCAGATTAACCAGCGTCACCGTGTCCAGCCGGATCAGCCGCTCGGCCAGATAGCGTGTCACCGGGTTGACATCATAGGCAATCACCATGGGCGTATCATTCGCCGCCAGTTCCAGCGACACCGTGCCAGAGGCCGCAAGCGCCACATCCGCAGCCGCGAATGCCGCGCGCTTGTCTGCGGGCGCATCCAGCACATGCGCGGCTATGGGCCAGCGCGCCACTTCGCGCCGCATCGCCTCGCGCTGCGCACCCACAGTGGGCACCAGCACGGGCACACCGGGCGGCAGCGCCTGCGCCAAGGCCGCGCCAAAGCGCGGCGCAAGGCGCGCAATCTCGCCCCCGCGCGAACCGGGCAGCGCCAGCACAATCCGCCCCGGAAACCGCGCCCGCAGCGCGGCAATCTCGGCCTGTGTGGCGCGCGGCTCTGCCACAACCGGATGGCCCACAAAATCGCAACTCATGCCTGCCGCCTGCATATAGGGCGGCTCGAAGGGCAACAGCGCCAGCACGTGATCCACCAAAGGGGCCATGCGCGCCGCGCGCTTGGGCCGCCATGCCCAGACAGAGGGCGCAACATAATGCACCACAGGCAGATCAGGCCGCAGCGCGCGCGCCTTGCGCAATACCCGCAAGCAGAAATCCGGGCTGTCGATGGTGATCACCAGATCAGGGCGCAGCTCTGCAATCGCCTGCGCCGTTTGCGCAATCCGCCGGCGCAACAGGCGCAGGCGCGGCAGCACCTCTGCCAGCCCCATGACCGAGAGATCAGACATCGGAAAACGCGAGGCCAGCCCCTCAGCCGCCATCGCCTCGCCGCCCACACCCTCAAAGCGGATACCGGGCGCAAGGCTTGCCAGCCCCGCCATCAGCGCCCCGCCCAGCTTGTCGCCCGAAGGCTCGCCCGCGATGATGAAAACCCTCACCCCGCCTCTCGCGCCCAGAGAAACAGGCCCAATTCCTCGGCCAAAGCCTCCATCTCGGCGCGCTCTATCAGCAACACGCCCCCCGCTTCAAAGGCAATGCCCCGCAACCCGCAGGCATGGGCCGCGCGCAGGGTATCTGGGCCAAGGGCGGGCAGATCAATCCGCCTGTCCTGCCCCGGCTTGGGCGCCTTGCAGAAAACGCCGCCCTCTGGCAGTGCCGCCCCCGATTGGCGCAACTGGGCCAGATGGGCCAGCATGGCATCGGTTCCCGGCAAGGCCTCTACGGCCAGACATTGCCCGCGCGCCACAATGCAGCCCTGCCCGATATCGGCAGCACCAAGGGCGCGCAAAATCTCAAAGCCGCGCGCGGCATCCTGCTTGTCGCCCGGCTTGGGCGCATGCGTGCCCAACAGGCCAGGGGCGGCCACCAGCTCTGGGCAGATATCCTGCGCCCCGATCACCGAAATCCCCCATTCCCCCATCAGCGCAATCACCTCGCGCAGGGTGCCATCATCGCCTTGCTGCATGGCGGCCATGATGCGCGGCAAAAGCTGCATTGTCGCCGGATCAATCAGCGCAGGGTCTAGCCGGGGGCGGTGCACCGCGCCTGCAAAAACCGCCTGTGTCACGCCCTGATCCTGCAAATGATCCAGAAACGGAACCAGCCGCTCCAACCGAAAGCGCAGCACATCGCCGCGCGCAATGCTCAGGCTTTCAAACCCTTCCATCTCGCACATCAGCGCCGCGCGCCCCTCTGCCTCCAGCCGCGCAGCCAGACGCAAAGGCAGATCACCCCGCCCCGATATCAGCGCAATCCGGCTCATGTCGGGCGCAGAAAGTTGCGGCCAGCCTCGGCGGTGAAAAACCCCGCAATCTGCGCCACATGGGCGGATTGCGTCTGCGCCAGCAGCGCCTCGGCCAGATCGCCAAGCGCGCCCTCGCCCTCGGCCAGAAACTTGTAGGCCGCGCGCAGCGCCGCGATATCCTCGCGCGCCATGCCACGCCGCTTCAGGCCGATCAGGTTCAGCCCGTGCAACACCCCGTCCGGGCCAGAGACAAGGCCAAAGGGCATCACATCATGCGTTACCCGTGTCAGCGCGCCGATCATGGCCCCCTCACCCACCCGGATAAACTGGTGCAACCCCGCAGAGGCCCCCACGATCACCCGATCCTCAATCACCACATGGCCCGCAACACCGGCATAATTGGCCAGAATAACGCCATTGCCAATCTGGGCATCATGGCCCACATGCGCGCCCGCCATCACCAGACAGCCATCGCCCACGCGCGTTATGCCGCCGCCATGCTCCGTTCCCAGATGCACAGTGGCATTCTCGCGGATGCGGCAGTTCTTGCCCACCACCAGCCGCGTGCGCTCTCCGGCATATTTCAGATCTTGCGGCACTTCACCAACAGAGGCGAAAGAGAAAATCGTGCTCCCCGCCCCGATCTCTGTCCAGCCTGTGACCAGCGCATGCGGGCGCAGGGTAACATTCTCGCCCAACACCACTTCAGGGCCGACAATGGCAAAAGGGCCGATCTTGCAGCCAGCGCCAATCTGCGCGCCCGGCTCGACCACCGCCATCGGGTGAATTTCAGCGCTTGGATCAATCATGCGCGTATCACTCCGCCACTGTTGCGGACATGTCGATCATCGCGGCAAATTCGGCCTCTGCCGCCACCTGCCCATCCACCTTGGCCACCCCTTCAAACTTCCAGATCTTGGTAGAGCCGCGCTTGACCGTGACATGCAGTTCCAGCACATCGCCGGGAACAACCTTGCGGCGGAATTTCGCCTTGTCGATGGACATGAAATAGACCAGCGGCGCTCGATCCCCAAAGCCCACAGACAGGCCCACCATCACAGCCGCCGTCTGCGCCATCGCTTCCACAATCATCACACCGGGCATGATCGGCGCACCGGGGAAATGGCCCTGAAAATGCGGCTCGTTGAAGGTGACATTCTTGATGCCTACAGCGGATTGCCGCGCCACCACATCGCGCACCCGATCCACCAGCAAAAACGGGTAGCGGTGCGGGATGATTTTCATGATCGTGGCCAGATCGGCCTCTGTTGGAACAGCCTGTGTCATCGACATCCTTTCAACTCTTTCACCGCAAAGCCTGCGCCCTGCCCATTCTGGGGCAGAGCACTAGCAATTGGCCGGGGCGCTGGCAAGCGCCTCAGTCAGGGCAGGTTCAGCGGAAAAGGGGGTGGGCCGCCATCGCCCAGGGCACTATCCATGGCCGCCACGGCATCCTCGGTCATATCCAGCCCGGTCGGGCCAATGATCACCGCGCGCGCATCAATCAGCACCTGCCCGCCAAGGCGATCCAGCAAATCCTGTAAAATCGTGCCAGTGCTTGCGAAAAAGCGCCGCCGCTCGGATTCCTCGAATTGAACAAGGCGCTGGCGCTTTTCGGCCTGCGACTGGCGCACGGCTTCGGCCTGAATGTCAAAGGCCGTGGCAGCGGCGCGAAATTCCTCCACGCTCATCTCGGTGCGCAGCGCTGTCAATTCCGCCTCGCGCGCGGTCAGTTCCTGCAACAGCCGCTCATTCTCGGATTCCAGCGCACGAGAGGCAGCCTCAACCTCTTGCGCGACACGCTGGCCGAATTGCGATTGCCGGAAAAGCTGCTCATCATCCAGAATCCGCAAACCCGGTATTGCGGGCTGGTTGGCCGGTTGGCCCAAGGGAAAGGGCAAACCCTGCTGGGCATGGGCGGGCAGCAGAGGGGCTGCCAGCGCAAGCGCACAGGCGACAGCCCCCCGCAATAGCATCAGAACCGCGAAACGATCGAGAAATCGAAATTCTGCGCGCGATCTGCATCAAGCTTGCGCACGGGGCGCGAGAAATCGAAGCGCAACGGGCCAAGCGGGCTGTCCCAGAACACTGATACCCCCACAGTGGCGCGCAGTTTCATGCTGTTGTAATCCACGCCATTGCTCACCATGGTCGACGGCGCATTATCCAACCCCCAGACAGACCCCACATCGGTAAAGATACCGCCGCTCAGCCCGTATTCCTCTGGTGTACCCAGCGGGAATTGCGCTTCCAGCTGCACAGAGAAATAGCGGTTGCCGCCAAGCACATCATCATTGGTCGCCGCGAAATCACGCGGCCCCGATGCCCCCGGAGAGAAGCCGCGCATCACATCGCCCAGCTGGAACCGCTCGCGGTTGCGGGATTTGCCGCTGATCATCTGCAGCACGCCCGCCCGTGCATCGCCGCGCAAGATCACATCCTCATTGAACACGGCCATTTCATAGCCGGCCCGCGCTTCGGATTTCACAAAACGGCGGCTCTGATTGCCAAGCCCCGCCTCCTGATTGAAGCTGAGAATATAGCCGCGCGTCGGGTCAATCCCCACATTGCGCGTGTCATAGGTATAGCCAAACCCAAGCGTGCCCGTAACGGCGGATCCGGCTCTTTGGTCATCCAGCAAACGGTCAGATGATGTTGTCGACGTCAGATCCAACCCCGTCAGACGATCCACAACCAGCCCCTGACGCAATTGCAACCGCGCAAATTCGCCAACCGGAAAACCGATGCTGTTGTTGAAGAACCCTTCGCGCGTATCGAAATCAGAGAAGAAGCTCTTGGTCTCGCGATAGCCAATCGACAGCGAATATCTCAGATCACGGTCAAACAGCGCCGGTTCGGAAAAGCTGAGCGAGATATCCCGCGAGCCGCGCACCGTGTTGAAGCTGACAGCCACTTGCTGACCACGGCCAAGGAAATTCTGCTCGGCAAATGAAATGCCAAAACCGATCCCCTGCGCGCGCCCATAGCTGACGGAAAAGCCAAGCGACCCCGTGGTGGTTTCTTCCACCTCAACATCCACAATCGCCTGATCTGGCGCAGACCCCTGGCGCGGCTCGACAGAGACATCAGAGAAATAGCCCAACGCGCGGATACGCTCTGCGGCCTCGCGAATTTCGCGCGGGTTCAGCGGGTCACCCTCGGCAGAGGTGAACTGACGGCGCACAACCCGGTCAAGCGTGGTGGTGTTGCCCTGAATATCAATACGCTCCACAAAGATCCGCTCGCCGCGCACCATTGCAAATTCCACATCAATGGTCTGGGTGGTGTTGTTGCGGGTAAAGCGCGGCTCTGCCCGGATAAAGCGCAACCCGCGCTGCGTGGCCAATTGCTCCAGCCGGGCAATATTGTTTTCCAGCACCACGGGCGAAAACACGGTTCCCGGACGGATATTCAACTCGCGCTGATACTCGGCCGCATCAACCCCCTCAACCTCGCTGACCAGCGACACAGTGCCAAAGCGGTATTGCAGCCCCTCGCGCAGGTTGAATGTCAGGAAAAACCCGTCCCGCTCGCGCGAGATTTCGGAATTCACCGACAGAACCTCGAAATCCAGATAGCCGCGCGCCCGGTAGAAATCTGTCAAAAGCTGGCGGTCAAAAGCAATCCGCTCTGCGATAAATGTATCGCGCTGCACAAGCCAGCGGAACACGCCCGCTTGCTTGGTATTCACCACCTGCCGCAAGCGGTAGCTGGAAAAGGCGCGGTTGCCCACAAAGGACAGGCGTTCAATTTCCACAACATCGCCTTCGCGGATTTCAAAGGCCAGATCAACGCGGTTATTGCCGCGCGGAATGATGCGCGGGGTGATTTCGGCCGCATTGCGGCCCCGCTGGGCGTAAAGCTCTGCAATCGCGCGCGTATCCGCCTCGACCTGAGAGGGCGAAAGCACACGGCCCGCACGGGTTTGCACCACGGCGGTTATCGCGTCATCATCCACCCGGCGATTGCCTTCAAAATTGACAATCCCGATCACCGGCAATTCGCGCACACGGATGATCAAGCGATTGCCCTGTGGGATGAAATCCACAGTTTCAAACAAACCAGAGGCGGCGATATTGGAATAGGCGGCATTTACCGCGCCCGCGCTCACCTCTTGCCCGCGCGCAAAGCCTGCAAGGCCAAAGAGCGTCGAATCATCAACCGCGATATTCCCCTCTATCTCGATAGAGGTGAAGCGATAGGTCTGCGCTTCGGCAGGTGCAAGGAAGGCGCCGCTACCTACTGCAAACAAACAGAAAATGGCTGTTGCTGCAAAGCGCAGCCGCCGTGCAACACCTCGTTTGCACGATGGCAGAATCGTGATCAATGCGCGCATGTCAGGCCCCGTATTACCGCTTTTTTATGAAATCCTGACTATCGGGTCGGGGCCGCCTTGTCAAAGCAATCGGCGCTGGCAGTGTTGCTTTACAGCTTATATCAAAAGCGCAAAAATGCTCTTTTGCGCGCAGCCCTGCCGCTGCACGCGCCAGAGCGCCTTTGCCCTGCCCCAAATCAGGGGCAGGTCAGGTCATTGAACAGCGCAAAGGCAAACAGTGTCAGCACCAGTGCAAGCCCGATGGTGATCAGGATTTGCATCGCCTTGTCCCCCGCCGGGCGGCCCATGACCGCCTCATAGGCATGAAAGACCAGATGGCCCCCATCCAGTGGCGGAATGGGAAACAGGTTCAAAAACCCGATTGCCACCGACAAGACGCCAATGAACCAGATGAATTCCACCAAGCCATCGCTGGCCTTCGCCACCGAGGCCTCGGCAATCCCGATCGGGCTGGACAGGTTGCAGGTGCTGATCTGGCCAAGGATCATGTAATACAACCCCTCTACAGAGGTGCGGATCACCCGCCAGACCTGCTCCGCCGCAATGCCTGCGGCCTCCAGCATACCCGGATTGCGCATGCCGTAGTCAAACACCGCGCCCGATGTCAGGCCAATCAGATAGCGCGTTTCAAACCCGCCCTCGGCCAGCGGCAAATCGGTGCTTTTGGGCACAAGCGTCAGCTCCAGCATCTGCCCCGCACGCCAGACCTGCAATTCCAGCGCCGCGCCCCCAGAGGCCGCGACCATCTCGCGCAACTGCCCGAATGTGGCAATCTCGGTGCCGTTTATCGCGGTAATCACATCGCCTGTCTGCATCTGCGCCGCGCGCGCGGCAGATTGCAGCGCCACCGATCCCGCAAGCGGGGGCTGGGGGTGGGGGCCTGTCACCTCCAGCACCCGGCCCTCACGCTCTACCGTGTAGCGCAACACCGATTGCGCGGGCAGTTCCCCGGCGCTGCTCAGGAAATCGGCCAGCGTTTGCGTGGGTATTCCCTCTACGGCCAGAATGCGATCCCCGCGCGCCAGTTCAAAGGGCTGGGCGGGCAAGGGTGTAATCTCACCCACCACAGGCTCGTCAATCGCCACACCCTCATGCATGATCAGCGCGGCAAAAACGGCAAAGGCAAAGATGAAATTGAACACAGGCCCCGCCGCAACCGTGGCCGCGCGCGCCCATAAAGGCGCGCCATGCATGGTGCGCCGCCGCGCGGCCGCATCCATCTGCGCCATCGCTTCCCCATCCTTGCCAGAGGTCGCCCCGCTATCGCCTGCAAATTTCACATAGCCGCCCAAAGGCACCGCCGCGATCTGCCAGACAGTGCCGCGCTTGTCCGTGCCTTTCAGCAGCACAGGGCCAAAACCTATGGAAAACACATCCGCATGAATGCCAGACCAGCGCCCGACAATGTAATGGCCGTATTCATGCACCGCCACGATGATGGACAGCACCACAACAAAAGCGGCAATCGTGTAAAAGAAATTCCCAAAGCCCGGCAGCAACCCGATCAGATCCAAACCCATGTCCCCTGTATTCGCGCGCAAAAGGGCCTAGCCCATCTGCCCGATCAGCGCTTGCGCGCGTATGCGTGCCATGTGATCCATGGCCTCGACAGTTTCAAGCGCTGTGACAGGCTCTTTCAACCAGCTATCGGACAAAAGACTGTCAACAGTGCGCTCTACCAGCTCTGCCATGCCCAGAAATCCGATCTGCCCGCCGATAAAGGCATCCAGCGCGATTTCCTTGGCCGCGTTGAAGGCCGCGCCCGCATGGCCGCGCATCTCCATCACCTCGCGCGCAAGGCGCAGCGCGGGAAAGCGGTCTGGGTCTGGGGCCTCGAAACTCAGCGTGGCAATCTGCGCCAGATCCAGCCGCGCCACGGGCAATTCCGCCCGTTCAGGCCAGTTCAGCGCATAGCCGATGGCGTGGCGCATATCCGGCGGCCCGATATGGGCCATCAGCGCGCCGTCGCGAAACCCCACCAGCGCATGAATAATCGATTGCGGGTGGACAACGGCCTCTATCTGGCTGGGCGCAAAGCCGAAATATTCGCGCGTTTCAATCAGTTCCAGCGCCTTGTTAAACAGGCTTGCGGAATCGATCGTAATCCGCTGGCCCATCGCCCAATTGGGGTGCGTCATCGCCTGCGCCAGCGTGGCTTGCGCCAGCCGCGCCTTGCTCCACTCCCGGAACGGCCCGCCAGAGGCCGTGATGATCACCCGCTCCACCTGCGCGATATCTTCGCCTACAAGTGCCTGAAACACCGCCGAATGTTCGCTATCCACGGGCAAGATACGCGCGCCGCGCGCCTTTGCGGTAGCCAGCAGAAGCGGCCCGGCAGTCACCAGCGATTCCTTGTTGGCCAGCGCCAATGTGGCCCCCTGCGCCAGCGCGCGAAATCCCGGCGCCAGCCCGGCCGCGCCCACAATCGCCGACATCACCCAATCCGCGGGGCGCGAGGCCGCCTCTATCAGCGCGCCGGTTCCCGCAGCAACCTCTATCCCGCTGCCCGCCAGCGCCTCTTTCAGCGCGCCGTAACACGCCTCATGCGCGGTTACGGCAATTTCAGCGCGCAGCGCGCGCGCCTGCGCGGCCAGCCGCGCCACATTGCGCCCCCCTGTCAGCGCCACCGCCTGAATATCCGCGCGCCGCGAGAGCAGATCAAACGTGCTCTCCCCGATAGAGCCTGTCGCCCCGAAAACTGAAACCCGCATGGCCTGCCCCCTACCGGCCAATCAGCGCCGAAATCATGCCGGTTTCCACCAGCACAAACACCATCAGCGCCGCCGCGATCATGGCATCAAACCTGTCCATCACCCCGCCATGGCCGGGGATAAGATGGGAGCTGTCTTTCACCCCCGCATGGCGCTTGATGGCACTCTCGGCAATATCGCCCGCCTGCCCGGCCATCGCCACCAGAACAGAGGCCAGAACCAGCCCCGCGCCCGCGTCCAGAACCCCCATGAACCCCGCGCCAATCAGCCCCGCCAGCACCCAGCCCGCCACAGTGCCCGACCATGTTTTCTTGGGGCTTACACGCGGCCACAGCTTTGGCCCGCCCATCATGCGCCCGGCGAAATACCCCGCCACGTCAGAGCCGATCACCACCAGCACCAGCCACAACACCCAGTCCCAGCCATAAACCTGCCGCAGCGCAATCAGCCCCAACCCGGCAAAGAAGATCAGCCCCAGATAGCCCACAGCCAGCGCGCGATCCTTGGGAAAGCGCCAAGCCAACAGCGCAACCGTAAGCGCCAGCGCGCCCAGCAGCCACAGGCCCGCAAGCTGAAGCCAGAACACCGCCAGCGCCACAGCCGCCGTCATGCCCGCCGCCTCGGCCTTGCCGAAGGGCGCGCCCGCATCCAGAATCCGCGTCAATTCCCAGACCATCGCGCCGCATAGGGCGCATACCAGCAGCGTGAACCACAGCCCCCCCGCCCAGACCGCGCCAATGCCCAGCGCGGCCATCACCGCGCCAGAGGCAGCCCGCGCGCGCAAATCGCCAAAGCTGCCGCCCACCCCGCTCATGCCATCACCCCGCCAAAACGGCGCTCACGCGCGGCAAAAGCCTCCAGAATGGTTTGCATCGTCTGGGGCGTGAAATCGGGCCATAACACGGGCGTAAACACATATTCGGAATAGGCCGCCTGCCACAGCAGGAAATTGGAAACCCGCGTCTCGCCAGAGCTGCGCACCACAAGGTCAGGATCAGGCAAAAACCCCGTATCCAGATAGCGCGAGATCAGCGCATCCGAAATCTCAGTGGCCTTGATCTTGTCTGCCGCCACATCGCGCGCAATCGCGGCGGTTGCGCGCGTGATCTCGTCGCGGCCCCCGTAATTCATGGCCACAGTCAGATGCACGCGGTCATTGCCTGCGGTTTCGCGCTCGATCCAGTCGATCAACCCGCTCAGCTTGGCATCCAGCCGCGTGCGATCCCCGATCACCCGCATCCGCACGCCCTCGCGGTTCATGCGCGCCGCCTCGCGCTTGATATAGCGCGCAAAAAGCGACATCAGGCCCATCACCTCTTCGGTGCTGCGCTTCCAGTTCTCGGTGGAAAACGCATAAAGCGTGAGATAGCGAATGCCCAGATCAGGGCAGGCGGCCACCAATTCGCGCACGCGCTCTGCGCCCTTGCGATGGCCCACCAGCCGTGGCCAGCCCCGGTTGGACGCCCAGCGCCCATTGCCATCCATGATGACAGCGACATGCAGGCCAAGGGCAGGCACACCGCAAGGGCCGGGCTTGTCTGCGCGCATCCGCTCTCCCTCCGCCGCAAGCCTCAAACCTGCATGATCTCTTCTTGCTTGCTCTCCAGCGCCTTGTCCACCTTGCCGATATAGGTGTTGGTCAGTTCCTGTATCTCTTCCGACCAGAGCTTCTGGTCATCCTCGGACATGCCGGCGGATTTGGCCTTCTTGATCTGGTCCATCCCATCGCGGCGGATGTTGCGGATCGCCACGCGCGCATGTTCGGCATATTGCCCCGCCACTTTGGTAAGCTCGCGGCGGCGCTCTTCGTTCAGCTCAGGGATGGGCAGCATGATGATGGTGCCGTTGAGCTGCGGATTGATACCAAGCCCCGATTCCCGAATGGCCTTCTCCACTTTGCCCACCATGGATTTATCCCAGACATTCAGCGTCACCATGCGCGGCTCCGGCACATTGACTGTGCCCACCTGGTTGATCGGGGTCTGCTGGCCATAAGCATCAACCATCACAGGCTCCAGCATGGAGGCCGAGGCGCGGCCCGTGCGCAGCGAGGCGAACTCGGTCTTAAGCGCCGCCATCGCGCCATCCATGCGCCGCTTGAGGTCGTCCAGATCAATCTCGATATCATCTGACATGGGGTGTTTTCCTCGTATTTGGGCAGAATCTGCCAAAGGTGTCGCGTTTTAGCCTGCGATTCACAGTTTGATAAGGGCTAAGCGCAAAAGCTTAGGGATGCACGCGCGTATATGTGCCCTCGCCGCGCAAAATCCCGCTAAATCCGCCCGGTTCATCCAGCGAAAAGACAATCAGCGGCATTTTGTTATCGCGGCACAGCGCGATTGCAGAGGCATCCATCACTTTCAGATTCTCGCGCAGCACTTCATCATAGCTGATATTGTCAAAACGGCGGGCATCGGGGTTGTGCTTGGGGTCGCTGTCATAAATCCCGTCCACCTGCTTGCCCATGAAAATCGCATCACAGGCCATTTCAGAGGCCCGCAGCGCCGCCGCGGTATCGGTGGTAAAATAGGGATTGCCGGTTCCGGCCGCAAAAATGCAAACGCGCTTTTTCTCCAGATGGCGCACGGCGCGGCGGCGGATATAGGGCTCGCAGACCTGATCCATCGGAATGGCGCTGATCACGCGGGTGAAAACGCCCAATTCCTCCAGCGCGGTTTGCATGGCCAGCGCATTCATCACTGTGGCCAACATGCCCATGTAATCGGCCTGCGTGCGCTCCATCCCTTGGGCAGACCCCTGCAACCCCCGAAAGATATTGCCGCCCCCGATGACCATGCAAATCTCTACGCCCATGTCATGCACCGATTTCACCTCGCGGGCGATGCGCTGCACTGTGGGCGGATGCAACCCGAAGCCCTGATCCCCCATCAGCGCCTCGCCCGAAATTTTCAGCATGATACGGTCATAGGCGGCGGGGATGGGGGTGTCGGGCATGGTGATTTCCTTTGGGCCAATGGCAAATGCGGATGCGCCAGAACCGCATGCGGGCGCAATCTGCAACCGCGCGCTTCCTTTGGGCGGCAAAATGTCGGAAAACGCGGGCAGGTTCAATCTGAAAGCATGTCCCCATGTCCAAAAACCCAGACCCGCTTGGCACGGCGCTTGCGCAACTGCGCGCAAATCCGCCTGCGCCCGATCGCCCGGTGCTGCTGGCTGGCCCCACCGCCAGCGGCAAATCGGCACTGGCTTTGGCACTGGCGCAAGATCAGGGTCGCGTGATCATCAATGCCGATGCGTTGCAGGTCTATGATATGTGGCAAATCCTCTCGGCCCGGCCCAGCGTGGCGGAAATGGGGGGCGTAGCGCATTATCTTTACGGCTGTGTCGGGCGCGATCAGCCTTGGTCTGTGGGCCATTGGCTGCGCGCCGTAGCGGCCCTGCTGGCCACATATGAAAACCCGGTCATCGTGGGCGGCACAGGGCTTTACTTTCGCGCCCTGACAGAGGGGCTGGTCGAAATCCCACCCATCCCGCCCGAAATCCGCACAGAGGCCGACCAACGCCTGGCGCAATCGGGCGCAGAGGCACTCGCCACTGATCTCGACAGCGCCACCCGCGCCCAGATCGATCTTGCCAATCCCGCCCGCGTGCAGCGTGCATGGGAAGTGCTGCGCGCCACAGGCAAAGGGCTGGCAGAATGGCAGGCGCACACCCCGCCCCCGCTTTTGCCCCTGTCGCAGACCACCCCCTTTGTGCTGCGCCCGCAAGTGGACTGGCTAAATTCGCGAATCGATTCGCGTTTTGCAAGCATGATGGCCCAAGGCGCGCTGGCAGAGGCCAGCGCCGCCCTGCCCCATTGGCAACCCCGCGCCCCATGGGCGCGCGCCATCGGCGCGGCAGAGCTGATTGCCCATCTGCAAGGCCATATATCGCTGTCTCAGGCCGTGGCAGACGCAACACTTGCCACGCGCCAATATGCCAAGCGCCAGCGCACATGGCTGCGCAACCGCATGGGGGCATGGCAAGCGCTTTTGTAACAGAGTCACCAAATTGCAACGCTTTCCCTCTATCCCGGCCCGCAATCCCCCATAAACCAGAATATCCCTTTTCCCGGCACAAACAGGCCGTAATCTCGCAGCTTATCCGGGGGGATGATGAATGATGAAGTCAATACCAGACGCACCAACACGCCTGCGCATCATGCCCATCAGCAAACTGGCTGCGGCACCGAAATGGCAGTTGGAAACCATGCGCGCCCTGCGCGAGCCATTGCTTTTGTGGTTCACCCATGGGCAAGGGCGCATCAATCTGGGCGGCAGCACGCGCGGTTTTCACCCCCATAACGCCATCTTCATCCCGGCAGGCACGCTATACGGGCTACAGGCCATGACCCGCGTGCAGGGCAGCGCCATCTATTTTGGCACGCGTCACGGGCTGGAATTGCCCGATCAGCCCTTGCATCTGCGCCTGCGCGATGCCGTGCAACATGCCGAAGTCTCGCATCTGGTGGATTGCGTGCAGCGCGAGATTGACAGCCCGCGCGCCCAATCGGAAAAGGCCGCCTATCTGCAACTGGGCCTTTTGGCCATCTGGCTGGAACGCCACCGCAACGAGCGCGCCGATGACAGCGCCCGCACCACCCCTGTTCTCAACGCCAATGAACGGCTTACCGCGCGCTACGCCACCCTGCTGGAACGCGAATTCGGCTCTTCTCTCAATGTCACCGATTACGCCACGGCCCTTGGCGTCACCCCCACCCACCTCACGCGCGCCTGTCGCGCCAGTTGCGGGCGCACGGCCCTTGCGCTGATGCAGGAACGCCGCTTGTATGAGGCCCGCCGCCTGCTGCAAGAGACAAAAATCCCGGTGCAGGATATCGCGCGCAATCTGGGCTTTTCCACACCGGGCTATTTCTCACGCGCCTTTACCCAGCATATCGGGCAGCCGCCCTCCAGCTACCGCAAGGCCAGCAAACCCGCATCAACCACGCCGCGCAGGCTCGGCTGACACCCGCGCAGGGCGTGGGCCAGCCGCCCAACCTCCCGGCCCACCACCCGCGAAACCAGAACAACCGGGCCACACCCGCTGCCACCACCAGCGCGCGCAGATAACTTCCGCGATTCCGCCCGGCCTGTCGCCCACGGCAGCCCCGCTTCTGCCTATTTGGAAGGAACCGGCTTGCGCGCCTCACCCCGGCAGCGATCCGAGCAAAAGCGCACCTCGTCCCAGACACGCTCCCATTTCTTGCGCCAGGCAAAAGGGCGCTGGCACTGTGCGCAGGTTTTCTGGGGCAGATCACCCTTGCGGCGCATCTTCGCCATGGGCCGCGCGCCCCTAGTCGTCGCGCGCTATCAGGCGGCCATCTTCCCAATCGCCCGCCAATTCCTCGCCAGAGGCATAGCGCAACACCCCCTGCCCGCTACGCTGGCCATTCACGAAATCCCCCTCATAGACATCGCCCGTGGCATAGGTGGCAATCCCCTGCCCGGTAATCTGGCCGCCCAGCCAGTCGCCCTCATAGACAAACCCGTCCGCCAGTTCGATCCGGCCCAGGCCCTCGCGCGCGCTCTCGCGGAACGCGCCGCGATAGACAGAGCCATCAGGAAAGACCATCTCGCCCGCGCCATGCAATTCGCCCCCCATGAACGCGCCGGTATAAACGCGCCCATCGGCAAAGGTCATCACCCCCTCGCCCTCGGACAGGCCCTGCACAAAGCCGCCCTCATAGATTGCCCCATCGGCAAAGACCGCCCGGCCCTGCCCATGAAACTGCCCGTCGCGCCATTCGCCCTCATAGCTGGCCCCATCGGCATAGGTGATCGCCCCTGTGCCATGCGGCAGGCCCGCGCGGAACATGCCCACATAGACAGAGCCGTCAGGCTGTTCCAACCGGCCCTCACCTTCAATCTGGCCGCCAACCCATTCGCCCTCATACAGATAGCCGCCCGGCCCGCTCAGCCGCCCCGGCCCCGCGCGCAGATCATCGACAAAGCTGCCCTCAAAGACCAGCCCATCGGCCTGCTCTACCCGCGCCGGGCCATGGCGCAGCCCTTGGCGGAATGTGCCGGTGTGAATATCGCCATTGGGGGTGCGCAACACCCCCTCGCCATGCAGATCGCCTGCCAGCCACTCGCCCTCATAGCGCAACCCTTCGGGCGAGGTCAGCACCCCGCGCCCCGCGCGCTGATCGGCAAGCAATGCGCCTTCAAAGACAGTGCCATCGGGATAGGTGATGCGCCCTTGCCCCTCGCGCAGGCCCTCCACCCAGTCCCCTTCATACTGGTAGCCATCCGGGCGCGTCAGCACACCTTGGCCATGGGGCTGGCCATCGCGAAAACTGCCAATATAGACAGAGTCATTGGCGAAAACCCGTGTCCCTTCGCCCTCAATCCGCCCCTCAATCCAGTTCCCCTCATAGCTGGAACCATCGGCAAAGATCATCTTGCCCATACCCTGCGGACGCCCGGCCAGAAACTGCCCGTCATACACCGCGCCCGAAGGGTAGCGCGCCACCCCCTGCCCGCTGATCGCGCCCTCCAGCCATTCGCCTGTATATTCAAACCCGTTGGGCAGGCGGTATGTGCCCTGCCCATGCTGAAGGCCATCGCGGAACTCGCCCTCATAAATCCCGCCATCTTCATACTGGCGGGTCAAAACGCCTTCCGTCTGGGCAAGGGCCGTCTGGGCAAGGACAGTCTGGCCAAGCCCGATCACGACAGCCAGCACCCCAAGCGATTTGCCAGAAATCATTACCCTCAACCCCCTGTTTGTCTGTGCAAAACCCTAAAGCCGCAGGCACAGGCTGGCAAGGGCTTTTCCCGCGCGCCCCAACCCGCGCAGCCGGGCGCGGTGCGGCGGGCGCATGGCTGGCAAGGCGCGCGCCAAACCGGGCCGCGCCACGCTGCCCGGCCACAAAGCTGCGCCCAAAACGGGGCCAGAGACAGGGCCAGCCAAAGACAGCGCGCACCCACCCTCCCACAGCCGCGCAACGCACGCCCTGAAAATCTGTTTTTAGTGTTTATTATCATGGCGTTAGTGTTTCACGTGGAACATTGGCCACCCGGTTTTTCAGCCTTTGGCCTTCCCTGTGGCGCGCAACATGATATGTCAGCCCTAACCCAAGCCAGAGAGCCGCCATGTCCGACCATTTCCGCCTGACCCTCGCGCAGCTAAACCCCATTGTTGGCGATATCGCAGGCAATGCCTCCAAAGCGCGCGCGGCATGGCACAGCGCGGCAGAGGCTGGCGCCGACATGCTGGCCCTGCCGGAAATGCGCAGGATGATCAGGTCTTTGACGGGGGCAGTTTCGTGCTCAACCCCGGCGGGCAACTGGCAGTGCAACTGCCCAGCCACCAAGAGGCGCTGGCACATGTGGATTTCACCCATGGCGCGCAGGGCTGGCGGGCAGATACAGGCCCCCGCGCCCTGCTGCCCGACACCGCAGAGCAGGATTACCGCACCATGGCTCTGGGCCTTGGCGATTACCTGCGCAAATCGGGCTTTTCGCGGGTTGTCCTAGGGCTTTCTGGCGGGGTGGATTCGGCCCTTGTGGCCACACTCGCGGCAGATGCCATCGGGCCGGAAAACGTGCATTGCGTGATGCTGCCCTCGGAATATACCGCGCCCGACAGCCTTGCAGATGCCGCCGATCTGGCCGCCCGATTGGGCTGCTGCTTGGATGAAATCAGCATCGAAGGCCCGCGCGCCGCGTTGGACAGCGCGCTTGCGCCCCTCTTCACCGGGCTTGCGCCGGATGTGACCGAAGAAAACCTGCAATCGCGCATTCGCGGGGCGGGTATAACCCGATCAAGGATATGTATAAAACGCGGGTGTTCGAGATATGCCGCTGGCGCAATGCCAATCACCGCGACTGGATGCGGGCCTTCGGGCGAGGTGATCCCGCCGCGCATTATTGAAAAACCCCCCTCGGCCGAATTGCGCGCGGGCCAGCGCGATGATGACAGCCTGCCCCCCTACCCTGTGCTGGATGCGATACTGGAAGCACTGGTCGAAAAGGATTGCTCTGTCAGCGATCTGGTGGCGCAGGGTTTCGCGCGCGATGTGGTAGAGAAGGTCGAGCATCTGGTCGCGATTTCCGAGTGGAAACGCTACCAATCCGCCCCCGGCCCGCGCCTGACAGACCGCGCCCTCTGGCTGGATCGGCGCTACCCGCTGGTCAATCGCTGGCGCGACCGCAGCCAGGCTCCGCCATAAGGGGCGGCTTTGGCAGGGGATGGGGGCGGCCACAAAGCCGCCCATCACCCTGCGCATGATCTCCAGCCCGTCGCCAATGACAGGGCAAGAGAATAAAGCCGCGCAGCGCTGGGCCGCGGTGCGGCGATCTGACCGTGGGGCTAAGCGGTTTATGGCGGCCAAATCCGCGCGAAACTCAGGCTAAGCGCAGGGTGCAGCCAAATCGCCGTGCCGGGGGGCGGCCCGGCGATGCGCGGCGGGCTAAAGCCCTTGACTCCGCGCGGGGCGCGAGGGGGCAGAGCGATGCGCCATCATGCAACGCCGCTCCGCGAGGCGCGGTTGAGGGAGATTGAAATACCCCGCCAAGCCGCGCAGCGCCGGGCCGCGGGGCGGCGATCCACCCGCAGGGCTATGTCACTTTATGGCGGCAATCTCCGAACGAAACTCAGGCTAAGCGCAGGTTGCAGCCAAATCGCCGGGCCGTGGGGGCAGCCCGGCGATGCGCGGCGGCCTGTGGCCTTGACTCCGCGCTTGGTGAAGGGGCCACGCGATGCGCCATCACGCAACGCCGCTCCGCGAGGCGCAGTTGAAGGAGATTGAAATACCCCGCCAAGCCCCGCAGCGTCGGGCCGCGGTGCGGCGATCTGACCGTGGGGCTAAGCGCTTTATGGCGGCAATGTCCGCGCGAAACCCAAGCTATGCGCCCACGGCAGCCAAATCGCCGTGCCGGGGGGCGGCCCGGCGATGCGCGGCGGGCTAAAGCCCTTGACTCCGCGCTTGGCGCAAGGCCCACGCGATGTGCCCCCCCCAGAACGCCGCCCTTTCAGGCGCGGCGCGCCAAAGCCCTTGCTTCCGCGCGGGGTGGCGCTGCCCAAATGCCTGCGACAGGATCACGCCTGCCCATGGCGCAGCTTATGCCGGGTGCAGCGCCCGCGCGCAAGGCAGCGCCACGGGCCGACATCCTGCCCCGCTCACGGGTTTGTCACAGGGGGCGGGTTGCTCTTGGCTTGCATATTTTGGGCTGTCGAAGCGTTGGATTTGGTGTATACCTTGCCCATCGAATTGGGTTTAAATCACAAAAAGAAACCGTCGCGCGCATAAGAAGGCTGACAGCAGATCAGCCCCTGCGCAACACGGATAGAGAGGCAGCATGCGCAGTGTCAGCTATCGGGTTCTGGGCCTTGGGCTTGGGGTGGCTTTCGCCCTGTCCGCCTGTCTGGATACAACCACATCCCACACCGATCCCGCAACTGGCGCTGCAAACCTGGTCGAGCGCGATATCGAAGACCCTGCCACCTTCTCGCGCAACGAGACCGGGCTTTGGGATGGCCGCCCCTCGCTTGGCGGGGTCTGGGTGGCCCATCCCGATGCCCGATCCCCAGAGCGCGTAATCATCCGCAATGGCGAGAACGGGCGTCAAACCGTGGGCGTGTTGTTCCGTCGCGAGCGGCTTAATCCGGGGCCTGCCTTCCAGATTTCGGCAGAGGCCGCAAACGCGATTGGCGTGTTGGCCGGTGCGCCCACACAGGTGGAGGTGATCGCCCTGCGCAGCGAAGAGCTTGCCCCCGGATCGGCCCAACCCGAACCCGCACCGGCCCAACAGGCCCAAGCCGCCGCCCAATCCGCACCACTGGCCCCCGAAGCCCCCTCAGAGGCCACCGCCCCGGCGGGGGAAACGCTGATTGCCCTGCCCGCAGAAACTGCCGCCCCGCGCGGCGGGCTGCTCAGCCGGATGTTCCGCCGAGAGGCTGCGCCAGAGATGGCCAATGCTGCCCCTGACATCGCGCAAGCCGCCCTGCCAGATGCGCCCCCAGCAGCCCCCGCGCCCGCACCCGTGGCCCCCCTGGCCTCTGCCCTGGAGCGCCCCTTCATCCAGCTTGGGATTTTCAGCGTGGAAAGCAATGCCGGCAATGCACAGCGCATGGCCAGTGCTGCCGGGCTATCTGCCCGCGTGGTTGAAGGGCGCACGCAAGGAAACGCATTCTGGCGCGTGGTGGTTGGCCCCGCCCAAACCGCGGCAGATCACAGCCGGATGCTTGCACAGGTCAAAGCTCTGGGCTTTACTGATGCCTATGCCGTGCGCCGCTAACCCCGGCACAAGAGCGAGAGAGAAGGAAAACCCCATGCGCCTGAAACTTGGCCACGCCCTCATCACCGCAAAGGCCGCCGCTTTGGCCGCCCTCACGCTGGCCGCCCCCATCGGCGCACAGACCGTTGGCGGGTTCGAGACGCGCGCGACCTCGGTTTATGTGCGCGATCTGACAACGGGGATTGTGCTGCTGGAGAAATCGGCAGATGTGCCGCTGCCCCCGGCCTCCATGTCAAAACTGATGACCCTGCTGATGCTGTTCGAGGCGCTGGAAGACGGGCGCATAACGCTGGACACCACATTCACCGTGTCAGAGCGCGCCCATGCCATGGGCGGCTCGCGCATGTTTCTGGAAATGACAGACCGCCCCACCGCGCTGGATCTGATCCGCGGAATTGCCGTGAAATCGGGCAATGATGCGACAGTGGTGGTGGCCGAAGGGCTGGCGGGCACGGAAGAGGCCTTTGCCCAACTGGCCACACGGCGCGCCCGCGAATTGGGCATGCGCAATACCACGATTGCCAATTCCTCTGGCTGGCCGCATCCTGATCACCTGATGTCAAAGCGCGATCTTGGCATTCTGGCAGAGCATATCATCACCACCTATCCGCAATATTACCCCTATCTGTCGGAACGTGAATTCACATGGAACGGCATTACCCAGCCCAATCGCGTGCCGCTTTTGGGGGCGGGTGTGGGGCTGGATGGGTTGAAAACCGGTTTCACCTCTGCGGCGGGCTATTCGCTGACAGGTTCGGCCCGGCAGGGAGAGCGGCGGATCGTCTTTGCCTTTGGCGGGCTGGAGAGCGAGCGCGCCCGCCTGCAAGAGGCCGAAGCAATCATCAACTGGGCCTTTCGGCAATTCGCCTCTGTCCGGGTGGGCAGCCAGGGCCAGGTGATGACAGAGGCCCCCGTCTGGCTGGGCGCGGTGGCCACTGTGCCACTGGTGCTGCAAGATCATGTCGATCTGCTGGTTCCCGCGATCGGGGCGGGCGATCTTGCCGCGCGGGTGGCCTATGACAGCCCCATTCCCGCGCCCATTGTGGCGGGCACGCAATTGGGCACGCTGATCATCGATATCCCCGATATGGGCGAGCGGCGCGTACCGCTTGTGGCGGGCGCCGATGTGGCAGAGGGCGGCTTTGCACTGCGCGCCCAGGCTTCGGCGCAGCGCCTGCTGAGCATGGTTCTGGGCAGCGCCCGCGAAGCGATGAATTGAGCATGCCAGCACAGGGCCAAAGCCGGGGCGTGTTTGTCAGTTTCGAGGGGATTGACGGGTCTGGCAAATCCACGCAGGCGCGCGCCCTGGCCGAGAGTTTGCGCACTGAGGGCCGCGATGTGGTGCTCACGCGCGAGCCGGGGGGCGCTGCGGGGGCCGAAGAAATCCGCCGCCTGCTGGTGGAAGGCGATCCCGAACGCTGGTCAGCGGAAACGGAAATCCTGCTCTTCAATGCCGCGCGGCGCGATCATCTGGAAAAAACCATCCTGCCCGCGCTGGCGGCGGGCAAGATTGTGATTACCGACCGTTTCGCCGATTCCACGCGCGTGTATCAGGGCGCGGCCCGCGCCAGCCTGCGCCCCTTGGTGGACAAGCTGCATGCGCTTGTTATCGGGCTGGAACCTGATCTGACATTTGTGATTGATATGGAACCCGCCGCAGCCCTTGCGCGCGGGCTGGCGCGCAAATCGGGTGAGGACAGGTTTGAAGATCTGGGCCTTGGCTTTCAGGAAGCTTTGCGCGCGGGGTTTCTGGAACTGGCCCAAGCCAACCCTGCGCGCCTGCGCCTGATTGATGGCGCGCGCCCTGTTGCCGATATCAGCGCCCAGATTGCGGGCGAAATGCGCGCCTGGCTGGACAGGCCCGCGCCATGAGCGATCTGGCCGATCTGCCCCAGCCCGACCAGCTGGACGGCGCCCCCCACCCGCGCGAAACGCGGGTACTTTTTGGCCAGCAGGACGCCGAGGCGCGGTTTTTGCAAGCCTACCGCTCTGGCCGCTTGCATCATGGCTGGCTGATCTGCGGGCCGCGCGGGGTGGGCAAGGCCACGCTGGCCTGGAAACTGGCGCGGTTTTTGCTGGCAACGCCTGCCGATGATGGCGGCATGTTCGCGCCCCCCCCGCTTGATACGCTGGATATTCCCGAAGATCACCCTGTTGCGCGCCGCTTGCGCGGCGGCGCAGATGGCGGGCTGTTGGTGTTGCGCCGCGCCCATGATGACAAGGGCAATCTGCGCCGCGATATCACCGTGGATGTGATGCGCAAATTGCAGGGCTTCTTTGGCCTTAGCGCGCCCGATGGCGGGCGGCGGGTGGTGATTATTGATGCCGCCGATGACATGAATGTGAATGCCGCCAATGCGCTTTTGAAAGCGCTGGAAGAACCGCCCGAAAATGCCGTGCTGCTTTTGGTGGCGCATCAACCCTCGAAACTCTTGCCCACCATCCGCTCGCGCTGCCGCGAATTGCGCCTGCACCCTTTGGGCGCAGAGGATCTGGGCGCGGCACTTGCACAAGCGGGGGTGCAGGCGGAAGGGGCGGCACTTGCCCAGCTTGCCGCCGGATCGGTGGGCGGGGCCATCAGCCTGGCGCAGGGCGGCGGGGCTGAAGTGTATACCGCCCTTGTGCGGCTGTTTGAAACCCTGCCACGGCTGGACAGGCAAGCCGCGCTGCAACTGGCCGAAACCATGGCGGGCAAGGCCAATGATGCGCGCTTTGCCATGTTTCTGGCGCTGTATGATCTGTTCATGGCGCGGCTGGCGCGGGCGGGCATTCTTGGCCCCGGCCCAGAGGCCGTGCAGGGCGAGGCCGCGCTTTTTGCCCGCCTTGCCCCCCATGCAGGCGCCGCGCGCGCCTATGCCGAACTGGGCCAGCGCCTTGGCGCGCGCGCGCGTCATGGCCGCGCGGTCAACCTTGACCCTGCCGCGCTGGTGCTTGATATGGTCTTGCAGACCGAAGCAGAGGCGCGCAAGTTCCTCTGAACCACCGCCGGAGAACGCATGCCCCTGCCCCAGATCGTTGACAGCCATTGCCATCTTGATTTCCCCCAGCTTTCGGAAGAGCTGGACGCCGTGATCGCACGCGCGCGCGGTGCCGGGGTGACGCGGATGGTCACGATCTGCACCAAGCTGCGCGAGGCCCCGCGCGTGCAGGCCATTGCAGAGGCGCATGAGGGGGTTTTCTTTGCCGCCGGAACCCACCCGATGAATGCCGCCGCCGAACCCATGGCCAGCGTGGCGGAATTGCTGGCCCTTGCCGCGCATCCCAAATTTGTCGGCATTGGCGAGACGGGGCTTGATTACCACTATACCGCCGAGAGCAAGGCCGCCCAGCAAGAGAGCCTGCGCCTGCATATCGAGGCCGCGCGCCAGTCACGCTTGCCGCTGATCATCCATGCCCGCGATGCCGATGCCGATATGGCGCGTATCCTGAGCGACGAACACCGCGCGGGCAGCTATGCTTGCGTGATGCATTGTTTCTCTTCCAGTGCGGAACTGGCGCGCACGGCGCTGGATCTGGGGTTTTATCTGTCCATGTCGGGGATTGCCGCCTTTCCCAAAAGCGATGCGCTGCGCGAGATTTTCCGCGCCGCCCCCATAGAGCGGATTTTGCTGGAAACCGACGCGCCCTATCTGGCCCCGCCCCCTTATCGCGGCAAGCGCAATGAACCGGCCTACACGGTGCATACCGCGCAGGTGGGGGCGGAAATCTTTGGGATGGATTTTGCGGATTTCGCCGCGCAGACCAGCGCGAATTTTGACCGTCTGTTCTGGAAGGCCGCCTGATGGCTGAATTGCGCGCGACAATCCTGGGCTGCGGCTCTTCGGGCGGGGTTCCGCGTCTGGGCGGGGATTGGGGCGATTGCGATCCCACAGAGCCGCGCAACACCCGGCGGCGCTGTTCGCTGCTTTTGGAGCGGATTGGCGCGACCGGGCGCACGCAGGTATTGATAGACACCTCCCCCGATATGCGCGCGCAGCTGCTCGATGCGGGTGTCGGGCGGCTGGACGCGGTGCTCTATACCCATTCTCATGCGGATCATGTGCATGGCATAGACGATCTGCGCCAATTGGTGTTCAACACCCGCGAGCGGCTGGCCGTCTGGGCCGATGGCCCGACGCAAGAGGCGCTTTATGCGCGCTTTGGCTATGCGTTCATGCAGCCCGAAGGCTCTCCCTATCCGCCGATCCTGACAATGCACACGATCACGGGCGCCATAACCATTGACGGCGCGGGCGGGCCTGTGGTGCTGCATCCGCTGCGGCTGAACCATGGCAGCATCGATGCGCTGGGCTTTCGCATTGGCGGGCTGGCCTATACCCCCGATGTGGTGCATATCTACCCCGAAAGCTGGCCCCTGTTGCAGGGGCTGGATATCTGGATCGTGGATGCGCTGCGCCGCAAGCCCCATCCCACCCATGCCCATCTGGAAATGACACTGGACTGGATCGCCCAGGCCAAGCCCGCCCGCGCGGTGCTGACCAATATGCATGTGGATCTGGATTATGCCACAATTGCCGCCGAGACCCCGGAACATGTCACCCCTGCCCATGACGGGATGGTGATGACAGTGGCGCTGTAGAATGCAGGCGCTGATTGATGTCATATTGCCTGTCTTTCTGGTCATTGGCTTTGGCTATGTCGGGCGCTGGCGCAGGCTGATTTCAGATGATCAGGTAGATGGGGTGGTGTGGTTTACCCAGACATTCGCCATTCCCTGCCTGCTGTTCACCGCCATCGCGCGGCTGGATCTGGGGCAGGAATTTGACTGGCGGTTGCTGGTCAGTTTCTATGTGGGCGCGCTGGCGGGGTTTGCGCTGGGCTTTGGGGGCGCACGGCTGTTGTTCAAACGCGATTGGGAAGATTGCGTGGCGATTGGCTTTGTGGCGCTCTTCTCCAATTCGGTGCTTCTGGGCCTGCCAATCACAGAGCGCGCCTATGGGCCAGATGCTCTGGCCGCGAATTATGCCATTATCGCGGTGCATTCGCCCATTTGCTATGCGGTGGGGATTACCGCGATGGAGATGATCCGCAATCGCGGCGGGCGGTTGCGCGATACCGGGCGCGCTGTCTTTGCCGCGATGTTTCGCAATGCGCTGGTGATCGGGATCGCGCTGGGCTTTGCGGTGAACCTGACGGGCCTGCCCATGCCCGGTGTGGTGGATCAGGCGCTGGACATGATGGTGCGCGCGGCCCTGCCTGTGGCGCTGTTCGGGCTGGGGGGGGTGCTCTATCGCTACCGCCCGGAGGGGGATTTTCGCACCATCGGCTATGTGGCGCTGTTGTCGCTGGTGGTGCATCCGCTGATCACTTACGGGCTGGCGCGCGCCTTTGGCCTTGGCACAGAGGCGCTGCGCTCTGCCGTTGTCACCGCCGCAATGGCGCCGGGGGTGAATGCCTATGTCTTTGCCAATCTCTATGGGCGGGCAAAGCGGGTGGCCGCCTCCTCGGTGCTGATTGGCACTTTGGGGGTGATCGTGACAGGCTGGGTCTGGTTGCAGATCTTGCCGTAAGGGGATGGTCTCCATACCTTCCCCGATGAATAGGCAAAAAGACAAGCCGCGCAGCGCTGGGCCGCGGTGCAGCGATCCGACCGGGGGGCTAAGCGCTTTATAGGGGCAAAGTCCGGACGAAATACAGGCTAAGCGCAGGTTGCTGCCAAATCGCTGTGCCGTGGGGGCGGCCCTTTGAGGCGCGGCGGCCTTCGGCCTTTGCTCCGCGCGGGGCGCGAGGGGGTTGGGCGATGCGCCAGCATGGAACGCTGCTCCGCGAGGCGCGGTTGGGGAAGGTTGGAATACCCCGCCAAGCCGCGTATTGCTGGGCCGCGGTGCGGCGATCCGACCCGGAAGCTAAGCGCTTTATGGCGGCAATCTCCGAACGAAATTGAGGCTAAGCGCCAGCGGCTGCCAAATCGCTGTGCCGGGGGGCGGCCCAGCGATGCGCGGCGGGCTTCGCCCTTGATTCCGCGCTTGGCGCGAAAGGGTCATGCGATGCGCTGCATGGAGAGCGGCCCATCACCAAGCGCCCGAGTATCTATGCCTTCTTCAAAGACAGGGCAGAAAGACAAGCCGCGCGGCGCTGGGCCGCGGGGCGGCGATCTGGCCTTGAGGCTATGTCACTTTATGCTGGCCAAGTCCGCGCGACATACAGGCTCAGCACAGGTTGCAGCCAAATCGCCGGGCCGTGGGTGCGGCCCAGCGATGCGCGGCGGCCTTCGGCCTTGACTCCGCGCTTGGTGAGAGGGCAAAGCGATGCGCTTCCGTGTGAAGCGGCCCGTCACTATTCGGCTGGTCTCCAGCCCGTCGCCAATGACAGGGCATAAAAACAAGCCGCGCGGCGCTGGGCCGCGGGGCGGCGATCCGCCCTTGAGGCTATGTCACTTTATGGCGGCCAAGTCCGCGCGACATACAGGCTAAGCGCAGCGTGCAGCCAAATCGCCTGGCCGTGGGGGCGGCCCAGCGATGCGCGGCGGCCTTCGGCCTTGACTCCGCGCTTGGTGAGGGGGTTAAGCGATGTGCCATCATGCAACGCCGCTCCGCGAGGCGCAGTTGAGGGAGATTGGAATAACCCGCCAAGCCGCGCAGCGCCGGGCGCGAGAGGGCCACGCCATCCCCCCTTCACCGCAGCCAGTGCCGGGCCGTGCGGTATAGGGGCTTTTGCCCGTCAAGGCGCAGCTTGCCCTTTCCTTCATCCGGCGATCATGGCACGAAGTGGCAAACTGCGAGAAAGGCCCAAGATATGACCCCTGCCCCCTTCCCTGCCGCCCGTATGCGCCGCCTCCGCCGCACCCGTGCCCTGCGCGAGATGGTGCAGGAGCACAGGCTGAGCGCCGCCGATCTGATCTGGCCTGTCTTCATCCGTGACGGGCAGGGGATAAGCGAGCCGATCCCCTCGCTTCCCGGTGTGAACCGCCTGTCTCTGGACAGGCTGTTGCCCGCTGCCGAACAGGCCCATGCGCTTGGAATACCTGCGATCTGCCTGTTTCCCTATACTGACCAATCCCTGCGCACAGAGACGTGCGAGGAAGCCTGGAACCCCGAAAACCTGACCAATCGCGCCATTCGCGCGCTGAAATCCGAATTCCCCGATCTGATGGTGATGACCGATATCGCGCTGGATCCCTATAATGCCAATGGCCATGACGGCTTTGTCATTGATGGCGAGATCGTGAATGATGAAACCGTCGCCGCCCTTGTGAAAATGGGGCTGGCACAGGCAGAGGCGGGGGCGGATATCCTTGGCCCCTCTGACATGATGGATGGCCGCATTGGTGCGTTGCGCAGGGCGCTGGAAGCGCAGGGGCATGGCGATGTGGCGATCCTGTCTTATGCGGCAAAATTTGCCTCCGGCTTTTACGGGCCGTTTCGCGATGCGGTGGGGGCCTCTGGCCGGTTGGTGGGCGACAAGGCCACCTATCAGATCAACCCGGCCAATGCGGCAGAGGCTTTGGCCTGTGTCGCGCGCGATCTGGCAGAGGGGGCGGATATGGTGATGGTCAAACCCGGCATGCCCTATCTGGATATCTGCCGCGCCGTGAAAGACCGCTTTGGGCGCCCGACTTTCGCCTATCAGGTGTCGGGCGAATATGCGATGATCATGGCAGCGGTGCAGAATGGCTGGCTGAATGAAGAAAAGGTGATGCTGGAATCGCTGATGGCTTTCAAGCGGGCGGGCTGTGACGGGGTGCTCAGCTATTTCGCCCCCAAAGTGGCGGCAGCGCTGAAAGGGTAGTGATCTTCACCCGCGCGAAGGTTGTGCCATAAGAGGGGTGGCAAAGCCGCGCAGTGCTGGGCCGCGGTGCGGCGATCTGCCCTTGAGGCTAAGCACTTTATGGCGGCCAAATCCGCGCGACATATAGGCTAAGCGCTGGTTGCAGCCAAATCGCCGGGCCGAGGGGGCGGCCCAGCGATGCGCGGCGGGCTAAAGCCCTTGATTCCGCGCAAGGGGCGCAAGGGCCACGCGATGCGCCACCCCACAAAGCCGCCCTTTGAGGCGCGGCGGGCTAAGGCCCTTGATTCCGCGCAAGGCGCGAGAGGGGCAGACACCCCCCCGCCCCAAAGCCAAATCGCTCTGCGGCTGGGGGGCAATGCGAAGGGGCTTGCCCCCTTACTCCTCCAGCAAGAACCCGCCCGATTGCCGCGCCCAGAGACGGGCATAAAGCCCGCCCTGCGCCAGAAGCTGATCATGGCGGCCCTGTTCCACAATTTGGCCCTGATCCATCACCACCAGCCTGTCCATGGCGGCGATGGTTGAGAGCCTGTGGGCAATGGCAATCACGGTTTTGCCCTGCATCAGGCGGGTAAGCTGTGACTGGATCGCGGCCTCTACTTCGGAATCGAGGGCGGATGTGGCCTCGTCCAATATCAGGATGGGCGCATTCTTCAGGGCCACGCGGGCAATGGCAATCCGCTGGCGCTGCCCGCCCGACAGTTTCACCCCGCGTTCGCCGACATGGGCATCAAGCCCCTGCCGGCCCTTGGCATCTGCCAGCCCGGTGATGAAATCGCGCGCCTCTGCCATATCGACAGCGGCCCATATCTCTGCCTCTGTGGCATCGGGGCGGCCATAGGCGATATTTTCGCGCACAGAGCGGTGCAGAAGCGCTGTATCCTGCGTGACCATGCCAATCGCGGCGCGCAGGCTGTCTTGGGTAACGCGCGAGATATCCTGCCCGTCAATCGTGATGCGCCCGGCATCCAGATCGTAAAACCGCAACAGCAGGTTGACGAGTGTGGATTTCCCTGCACCAGAGCGGCCCACAAGCCCCACCTTTTCGCCCGGTGCAATCTCCAGCGTCAGGGCGTCCAGAACAGCGGGGCATTTGGTGGCCGGGCCGTCATAGCGGAAGGTCACGCCCTCATAGCGGATGGCGCCGGATTTGGGCTGCAACGGCACGGCATCGGCCCTGTCGGAAATGTCACGCGGCTGCGCGAGGGCTGCAACCCCATCGCGCACAGTGCCGATATTTTCAAACAGCGCCGCGAATTCCCACATGATCCAATGTGACATATTCCCCAGCCGCAGTGCCAGCGGGATGGCCACGGCCAGCGCGCCCAACTCTACCCGCCCCTGCAGCCAAAGCCACAGGCCAAGCCCCGTGACAGCGGCTGTGAGCGCCGCATTGATGATATTGACCCCCACATCCTGCAGCGCCACAAGCCGCATCTGGCGGTAAACCGTGCCCAGAAACCCATCCAGCCCCGCGCGGGCATAGCTTTCTTCGCGGGCGGCATGGCTGAACAGTTTGACAGTGGCGATATTGGTATAGCTGTCCACGATCCGGCCCGTCATGGCCGCGCGGGCATCGGCCTGTTCCTGCGACACCCGGCCCAAGCGCGGCACGATCACCGCCAACAACCCGCCATAGGCCAGCGACCACAGCAAAAAGGGCAGCGCCAGCCAGAAATCCTGCGTCGCCGCAAGCCAGAGCGTGCCAAGGAAATAGGCGCCCACATAGACCGCCACATCCATCAGCTTCATCACCACTTCGCGCACGGAAAGCGCGGTTTGCAACAGGCGCGTGGCAATGCGGCCTGCGAATTCATCCTGAAAATAGCCCAGCGATTGCCCCAGAATCCAGCGATGCGCCTGCCAGCGGATCGCCTGCGGGAAATTGCCCATGATCACCTGATACATGATCAGCGCGCCAAAGACGGCAATCACCGGCAGCACCACCAGTTGCAGCCCCGCCATGGCCATCAGGCGCGCGCCTTCCTCGGCCAGAAAGCGCTCCGGGCCAAGCTCTGTCATGCGGTTTACAAGCGTGCCCAGATAGCCAATCAGGATGATTTCGATAATCGCAAACACCACCGAGAGGCTGGACATCAGCGCCAGCCACGGCAGCACAGGGCGCGCGAAATGCAGGGTAAAGCCCCAGAGCGTGGCCGGGGGTTGGCTGGGGGGCGCGGCGGGATAGGGGTTTATCTTTCCTTCAAACCGCTCAAAAATTGTTTTCATTGCCTGCATCCATGCAAAAGGGGCGTGTGACCACACACGCCCCTTGCAAGATCAAGGCGTAAGGGTCTGATTACTTGAGAATTTTCGACACCACGCCAGCGCCCACGGTGCGGCCGCCTTCACGGATGGCGAAGCGCAGTTTTTCTTCCATGGCGATGGGTGCGATCAGCTCGACCTCGAATTTCAGGTTGTCGCCGGGCATCACCATTTCCGTGCCTTCGGGCAGTTTCACTGTGCCTGTCACATCGGTGGTGCGGAAGTAGAATTGCGGGCGGTAGTTCGCGAAGAACGGCGTGTGGCGGCCACCCTCTTCCTTGGTCAGAATATAGGCTTCTGCCTCGAAATGGGTGTGCGGTGTGACCGATTTCGGCTTGCACAGAACCTGCCCGCGCTCCACATCCTCGCGGCCAATGCCACGCAGCAGCGCGCCGATATTGTCGCCAGCTTCCCCGCGATCCAGCAGTTTGCGGAACATTTCCACGCCGGTACAGGTGGTGGTCTTGGTGTCACGAATGCCCACGATTTCAATCGAATCGCCCACGTTGACAACACCGCGCTCGATGCGGCCAGTCACAACAGTACCACGGCCAGAGATCGAGAACACGTCCTCGACGGGCATCAGGAAGGGCTGATCCACGGCGCGCGCTGGCGTCGGGATATACTCGTCCACGGCTTTCAGCAGCGCGCGGATGGAATTCTCGCCAATCTCTGGATCGCGGCCTTCCATTGCGGCCAGGGCAGAGCCTTTGATGATGGGGATATCATCGCCGGGGTAATCATAGGAAGACAGCAGCTCGCGGATTTCCATTTCCACCAGCTCCAGCAGTTCCTCGTCATCCACCTGATCGACCTTGTTCATATAGACGACCATATAGGGAATGCCCACCTGACGGCCCAGCAGGATATGCTCGCGTGTTTGCGGCATGGGGCCATCAGCGGCGTTCACCACCAGAATCGCGCCATCCATCTGCGCCGCACCGGTGATCATGTTTTTCACATAGTCCGCGTGGCCGGGGCAATCCACATGCGCATAGTGGCGTGCTTCGGTTTCATATTCCACATGCGCGGTCGAGATCGTGATCCCGCGCGCTTTTTCTTCCGGCGCACCATCAATCTGGTCATAGGCGCGGAATTCGCCGAAATACTTCGTGATCGCGGCTGTCAGCGTTGTCTTGCCGTGGTCCACATGGCCAATCGTGCCAATGTTCACATGCGGTTTGTTGCGTTCAAACTTTTGCTTTGCCATGGTTTCGGAACCCTTTGTTGTTCGGCCAGATTGCCCGGCCCCTTGATCACACGCGCGCCACTTACTCAGCTTGCCCCGGAAAATCAAGCGCAGTTTGCACCGCAGGCGCGCGCATTCCCTGATTTATTGCATCATGCCGGGGGTTGAGCAGCATCAGCGGCAGCGGTTTGCGGCTGTGGCGCGGGATCAGGCCCCTGCATGCGCGGGGGGAACCAGTCGGGATTGGCAGCAAGCCAGTTTTCAATGGCGAGAACCGCGTTTTGCGACAGGTTTTGCATCTGCTGTTCGGCCGATTGTGTCAGGCCGGAACTGACCACGGTTTCGCCCGACAGGCTTTCCAGCACGGTGATGCGGTGCGGGGTGTCATTGACCTTGCCGCCTGCGGCATCATCCCAGAGCGTTACACCCAGAATCAAAACCGATTTTGGCGCGGCGACAAGGGGAATGCCGGGCATGGCGAGAACATAGCCATCCACGGAAACGCCCAGATGATAGAGCCTGTCACCATCATAGCGCGCGAAGCGGCGGCGCATTTCGGCGGTCAGGCTGTCTTGCCATTCTTCTGCCGTTGCGCGGCGCGAGGCCGGGCCAACCGTGGCATTTTCGGCCACCACAATCGCATGACCCAGATAGAAATTATCCAGCTCTGCACGCTCGTCGCGCAAGTCGCGCCCATTGGAGCAGGCTGAGAGCACCAGCGCGGCCAAGAGCGCAAAACCGGCACGGGGCAAGGTGAAGGTTGACAGCATCCGCACTCTCCGCAATTTCCTTGCGCCTGTGCTAACCGATCTTGCCGCAAAGGGCAAATGCGGCGCGCAGGGGCGCTATGTCAGGTAAACCGATTGTCACGTGGGAAACCGCGCGGCGCCATGCGCCCGGCGCTGGCCCGTTTGCCGGACCATTCGGTCAGATCGCCTTCATGGCGCGTGCGCTCTGCCGGGTCTTTCCAGCTTAGCCCATCGGCAAGGGTGATCGTGGCCAGATCGGACAGGCCGCCATCTTTGTAAGATTGCAGCCGCACGCCCTTGCCGCGCGCCATTTCGGGCAGTTCTTCCAGTGCAAAGACCAGCAATTTGCGGTTCTCGCCCACCACGGCCAGATGATCGCCCGCCACCTTGCGGCAAATCTGCGCGCGCACCCCGTCTTTGAGGTTGAGCACCTGTTTGCCGCTGCGTGTCTGGGCGATCACCTCTTCTGAGGGCACGACAAAGCCATCGCCCGCGCTGGAGGCCACCACAAGCCGCGCATCCGCGCTGTGGGTGAACAAATCCACGATCTCTGCCTCATTGGGCAGATCGATCATCAGGCGCACAGGTTCGCCCATGCCGCGCCCGCCGGGCAGATTGGCCCCCAGAAGCGTGTAAAACCGCCCGTTGGAGCCGAAAAGAACGATTTTATCCGTGGTTTCGGCATGAAAGGCGAAGCGGGCTTCATCGCCATCCTTGAACTTGAACGCCTGATCCAGCGCGACATGCCCTTTCATGGCCCTGATCCAGCCCATTTTGGAGCAGACAACCGTGATCGGCTCGCGCTCTATCATAGCCTCTAGCGGCACCTCTTCCACCTCACCCGCCTCGGTGAAATCGGTGCGGCGGCGGCCCAGATCGGTGGCTTTGCCGAATTTGGCCTGCACTTCGCGCAATTCGGTGCTGATGCGCGCCCATTGCAACCGTTCAGAGCCAAGCAAATCTTCCAGCGCGGCGCGTTCTTCCAGCAGCGCGTCGCGTTCGCGGCGCAATTCCATCTCTTCCAAGCGGCGCAGAGAGCGCAGGCGCATATTGAGGATGGATTCGGCCTGAAGCTCTGTCAACTCGCCCTCGCCGGGCGGGGGGCTGATATAATCAGCCTCTGACATGGCGCGGGGGAAGGCGCGGCCCCATGTCTCGCGCATCAGGGCATCGCGGGGGGCCTCGTCATAGCGGATGATATCTATCACGCGATCAAGGTTCAGGAAGGCGATGATAAAGCCTTCCAGCACTTCAAGCCGGTGGTCGATCTTGTCCAGCCGGTGCTGGCTGCGGCGCAGAAGCACGGCGCGGCGATGATCCACAAAGGCGCGCAGCACGTCGCGCAGGCTGCATACGCGCGGCGTGACGCCATCGATCAGAACATTCATGTTCAGGCTGAAGCGCGTTTCCAGATCGGAATTGCGAAACAGCATCCCCATCAGCAATTCGGGATCAACGCTGCGGCTTTTGGGTTCCAGAACGATCCGCACATCATCGGCCGATTCGTCGCGCACATCGGCCAGCAAGGGCACTTTGCGCGTATGGATCACTTCGGCCAGTTTCTCGATCAGGCGGGATTTCGGCACCTGAAAGGGGATTTCGGTGACCACGATCTGCCATTGCCCGCGCCCCAGATCTTCCAGCTGCCAGCGCGCGCGCAGCCGGAAAGACCCGCGCCCTGTCTGATAGGCGGCAAGAATGGCCTCGCGCGGCTCTGCCAGCAGGCCGCCTGTGGGGAAATCGGGGCCGGGGATCAGTTTTATCAGCTCTTCATCGGGCAGATCGGGGGCGGCGATCAGGGCAAGACAACCCTCGATCAATTCATCCAGATTATGCGGCGGGATATTGGTGGCCATGCCCACCGCAATCCCGCTTGCGCCATTGGCCAGCAGGTTGGGAAAGGCTGCGGGCAAGACGATGGGTTCTTCCAGCGTGCCATCATAATTGGGCCGGAAATCCACGGCATTTTCGGCCAGCCCTTCCAGCAGGGCCTCTGCAGCATGGGCCATGCGCGCCTCGGTATAGCGCGCGGCGGCGGGGTTATCGCCATCGATATTTCCGAAATTGCCCTGCCCATCCACCAGCGGGTAACGCAGGTTGAAATCCTGCGCCAGCCGCGCCATGGCGTCATAAATCGCGGCATCGCCATGGGGGTGGTAATTGCCCATCACATCGCCGGTGATCTTGGCCGATTTGCGAAACCCGCCATTGGGCGAGAGTTTCAATTCCCGCATCGCAAAGAGAATGCGCCTGTGCACGGGTTTCAGCCCATCGCGTGCATCAGGCAGCGCGCGGTGCATGATGGTAGAGAGCGCATATTGCAGATAGCGCGAGCCGAGCGCGCGGCGCAGCGGTTCTGCAACTGGGGCGGTCATATCGGATTGCGCGTCATCATCTTGTGCCATGGTTTCGCAATAGCCCCAAAAGATGGGTTTCGTCCAGTCCCGATAACACGGCAAATTTACGCTGCCACAAAACTTGGCGCTTGTGAGGGGGGCGGGGGCGGGCCTAGTCTGGGGCGCAAGCACGGGTTTGCGCGAAAGGGATATCATGCGGGCGTTATCTGTTTTGGTTTTTGCGGGTCTGGCCGTGCCGGCCACAGCCCAAACGCGGCCTGAAATCCGCGCGGTCACGCTCTCCACCGCCGGGCTGGCGCTGATAGAGGCGGAGGCCAGTTTGGGCGCAGACGGGCTGCGCCTGCCCATACGCCGCGCGGATATCAATGATTTCCTGAAATCGCTGCGCCTGTCAGACCCGGCAGGCGGGGTGCCGCGCCTGACATTCTCCGGCCCCGGCATGGTGCAGGACACATTCGCCGCCCTGCCCTTCGGCCCCGAGGCGCTGGGTGATCTGCACACCCTTCTGGCCGCGATGGTGGGCGCGCCGGTGCGTGCTGTGCGCCATGGCACGGTATTGGAAGGGGCGCTCATGGGCACGCAGGCCCTGCCCTGCCCGCCTGATCTGGACGGCGCTTGCACGGCCCTGACCCTGCGTCTGGCCGATGGCACCTTGCGCCAGATCGCGCTGGACGAAGCAACAGAGCTTGGCTTTCTGGATGAGGGCGACAGCGCCGCGATTGCGCAGGGGCTGGAGGCGCTGCGCGCGGGCGCGCGCGCGCAGGTGGTGGATGTGACGCTTCACAGCACACAGGCCGGGCCGCGCCGGGTGGGTCTTGGCTGGCTGCAACCCGCGCCCTTGTGGAAAACCGCGTGGCGGGCCGAAGACAGGCCAGAGGGTGTGACCCTGACCGGCTGGGCCGTGATAGAAAACGCCACCGGGCAGGATTGGGAAAATATCTCGCTTACGCTTGCAACTGGGGCCGTGCAGGCGCTGGAGGTGCAGCTTTACGAGCGGCTGGAAGCTGCGCGCAAACTGGCCGCCCCGCAGTTTGAACCGGCCTTGGCCGCATCCCCGCCCATGGGGCGGGAGATGGCGCTCTATGCCGATATGGCCATTGCCCCTGTGGTGATGGAGGATACAGAGAGTTTCTCGCGCTTCACGCTGGCGCAGCCTGTCAGCCTGCGCGCGGGAGAGATGATCTCGCTGCCCTTTCTGAGCGAGGCGTTGGACGAGGCGCGGCTGACGCTTTATACCGGCGGCAGCGGCATGGCCCATCCGATGATTGCCATCGAATTTGAAAACCCTTTGCCCCTGCGCCTGCCTGCGGGGGTTGTAACGCTTTATGAGCCGGGGCGCGGCCATGCGGGCGATGCCATGATCCCCGAAATGGCGCCCGGCGCGCGCGAGGTGATCGAATTTGCCCAGGATACCGCCATGCGCATATCAGAGCGCGTGCAAGACAGCGTGCAGCTGCGCGCGGGGCGGATTGTGAACGGTGTGCTGGAGGTGGAGGAGACACTGGAGCGGCGCACGGCCTACAGGATAGAGGGCGCGCCCCTTCAGGATCGTATGCTGACGCTGTTGCACCCGCTGCAGCCCGGCTGGCAGATGGAAACACAGGGCGGTATTCTGGGCTTTGCCGAGACGCGCTTCAGCGTTGCCGTGCCAGCGGGCGAGAGCGTGACGCATGAGGTGGTGGAAACCCAGCTTGTAAGCACCGAAATCGGAGTGCTGGCGCTGGAGGATGAGGCGCTGGCCTTCTGGTCGGGCCGCTTGCCGGATGCGCAATTGCGCGCCACGCTGGCTGCGCTGCAAGAGCTGCGCCGCGAGGAACAGGGGCTGCGCCGCGAGATGGCCCGGATTGACGCGCAAGAGGGCGACTTGCTGGCCGATCAGGCGCGGCTGGCGGGGCTGGTCACGCAGCTTGGGGCAGATAGTGCCGCCACCCCGGCGCGGCGCGCGCGCATTGATGCGATTGATGATGAAATCCTGGGCGCACGCGCGGCGCGCGCAGCGGCACAGGCGCGGCTGGCAGAAATCGGGCAGGAGATAGAGGCGCTTGTCGGGGGCTGAGCCTTGGGGCGGGCGATTTGCCCACCTGCTGCTGCGCTGCGCGGGGTGTGGTGGGCCAGATGGGCGATAGCCGGAGAGGGGTTTGAGCGGGTTGGGGCCGGTTGGAGCAGCGCGCCAAGCCGCGCAGCGCTGGGCCGCGGGGCGGCGAAGCTTCGGTCTGGCTATGTCACTTTATGGCGGCAATGTCCGAACGAAATTGAAGCTAAGCGCTCGTGGCAGCCAAATCGCCGGGCCGGGGTGCGGCCCTTTGAGGCGAGGCGGCCTTCGGCCTTTGCTCCGCGCGAGGGGCGCAAGGGCCAAGGGATGCGCTCAGATGCAAAGCCAACGCTCACCTTGAGGCTGATATCATGGCTTCCCCAATGACAGAGCAGAAAGACAAGCCGCGCATTGATGGGCCGCGGTGCGGCGATCCATCCGAATAGCTAAGCACTTTATGGCGGCCAAATCCGCGCGAAACCCAGGCTACGCGCCCACGGCTGCCAAATCGCTGTGCCGGGGGGCGGCCCAGCGATGCGCGGCGGCCTTCGGCCTCGATTCCGCGCTTGGCGCGCTTCTCCAACGCCCCCCCAAATAGCCGCCCCTCAGGCCGAAACCTTGGCGCAAATGGGGAGACTAGCCCTGCTTGGCTTCCAGCGCATCCAGCCGCGCTTTCAGCGCCTCGTTTTCTTCACGGGCTTTTTGCGCCATGGCACGCACGGCATCGAATTCTTCGCGGGTGACAAAATCGCGATCGGCAAGCCAGCGATCCATCAGGCTTTTCATGGCAGTTTCGGCCTCTGTGCGGGCGCCTTGCGCCACACCCATCGCATTTGTCATCAATTGCGACATATCATCCAGAAAGCGGTTGCGGCTTTGCATCTTGCACCTCAAATCATGCTACCTGCCCTATATGTGACCTCGCGGGCGGAAACTCAAGGTTGACTTCCCCCGACAACCCGCGCCAGACAGTCGCAACCCCGACCAACAAGCACAGGCGCAGATGATTTCCCTAGCAATCCTTTTCCCCGATCTTCGGCCAGAGATTTTCTCTATTGATATCGGCAATTTCAGCTTTGCGCTGCGCTGGTATGCGCTGGCCTATATTGCGGGGTTTCTGGGAGGGTGGTGGATCATCCAGCGGCTGATGCTGCGCCCCGCACTCTGGCCTGCCAATGCCGCCCCCACCACGCCTTCGCAGATTGAAAGCCTGCTGACCTATGTGATTATCGGGGTCATTCTGGGGGGGCGGCTGGGCTTTGTGCTGTTCTACCAGCCCGGCTATTATCTGGCCAACCCGGCAGAGATTTTGCGCGTCTGGGAAGGGGGGATGTCCTTTCATGGGGGCATGGCCGGGGTTGTGGTGGCGGGGCTGGTGTTTTGCCGCCGCAATGGCGTGGCCCCTTTGCAGATGGCCGATGCGATGGCGCTGGTGGCACCCATTGGCATTGGCTTGGGGCGGGTGGCGAATTTCATCAATGCCGAATTATGGGGGCGGCCCACCTTGCAGCCCTGGGGGGTGATCTTTCCGGGCGCGCAGGCGCAAAGCTGCCCGTTTGACTGGCCGCAACTCTATTGCGCGCGCCATCCGACGCAGCTTTATGAGGCGGCGCTGGAGGGGGCTGTCTTGTTTGCAGTGCTGGCCTTTCTGGTCTGGCGGCGCGGCGCGCTGAAGCGGCCCGGCACGGTGACAGCGGTGTTTCTGGCGGGCTATGGGCTGGGGCGCTTTAGCGTGGAATTTTTCCGCCAGCCCGATGCGCAATTCATCACGCTGGACAACCCGATGGGCCATGTCCTGAGCCTTGGGCCTTTGGGGGTGACAATGGGGCAGGCGCTCTCGCTGCCGATGATTGTGGCGGGGGTTGCGCTGTTGCTTTGGCGGCGGCGCGCATGAGCGCGCTGCGGCCCCTGATCCTGCGTCAGATCGCCCTGCAAGGGCCGCTGAGTATTGCCGAATATATGCTGCTATGCCTGCTGCACCCGGCGCATGGCTATTACACCACCCGCGACCCTTTGGGCGTGGCAGGGGATTTCACCACCGCCCCCGAAATAAGCCAGATGTTTGGCGAGATGCTGGGCCTCTCTGTGGCGCAAATCTGGATGGATCAGGGCTGCCCTGCCCCGTTTGCGCTGGCCGAGTTAGGCCCCGGTCGCGGCACATTGATGGCCGATGCGCTGCGCGCCACGGTGCGCGTGCCGGGCTTTCATGCCGCGATGCGCCTGCATCTGATAGAGGCAAGCCCGGTGCTGCGCGCAAGGCAGACCGCAACGCTGGCGCCGTTTGCGCCGCAATTCCATGACAGCGCCGATACCCTGCCCGACAGCCCGCTGTTTCTGCTGGCCAATGAATTCTTTGATGCCCTGCCCATCCGCCAATTCCTGCGCCGGGGCGATGGCTGGGCAGAGCGTATGGTGGGCGCGCAGGATGGCGCGCTGTGTTTTGGTCTGGCCCCCCGCGTGCCTTTGGCCGCGCTGGCCGGGCGGCTGGCCGATACCGCCGAGGGAGAGATGGTCGAGATCTGCCAACCCGCCCAGCCGATCATGGCGGCCATTGCCGCGCGCATTGCCGCGCGGGGGGGTGCGGCGCTGGTGATCGATTACGGCGATTGGCGCAGCCAGGGCGATACGCTGCAAGCGCTGCGCGCGCACCGCTATGATGATCCCCTCGCCCATCCGGGCGAAGCTGATCTGACCGCGCATGTGGATTTCGAGGCGCTGGCCCTTGCGTCAGCGTGCGCCTGAACCGGATGCGCGTGGCCGATGCGATGCAGGTTCCTGCCGAGGCGCTGGTCACAGTGCATCAGACCCATTCGGCAGATGTGCTGACACTGGCGGCCCCTTTGGCCGAGGATATGCCCAAGCCCAAGGCCGATGCGATTGTCACCGCCACACCGGGCCTGGCGCTGGCGATTCTGACCGCCGATTGCCAACCCGTGCTGTTTGCCGATCCAGAGGCCGGCGTGATTGGTGCCGCCCATGCAGGCTGGCGCGGGGCCTTGTCGGGGGTGTTGGAAAACACGCTGGACGCGATGGAAGCGCTTGGGGCCGAACGCGAGAACATCATGGCGGTGATCGGGCCATGCATCTCTCAACCCGCCTATGAGGTGGGGGAAGAGTTTTTCGAGACGTTTTTGGCCGAAGACCCCGATTTTGCCCGCTTCTTTGCCAATGGCAGGGCGGGGAAATACCAATTCGATCTGCCCGCCTTCGGCTTGTTCCGGCTGCGCGCGGCAGGGGTTGGGCAGGCCGAATGGATACGCCATTGCACCTATGGCGATGCGCGGCGCTTTTATTCCTATCGCCGGTCTGTGCATGAGGGGCAGGCCGATTACGGGCGGCTGATCTCTGTTATCCGCTTGTGACAGGATCGCGGCGCGGTATTGCCTTTGAAATTCCTGCACCCTGTCCCATTCGCGCCCCAATCGGGCGCGATACAGGTAGTGTTCCAGTCTGGCTGACTGTGCAGGATAAAGGAAACGACCATGGCCCCACGCCCCGCCCCCCGCTGGATTGCAGCGCTGATTGACCATAGCCCCCAGCCCTTGCCAGTGCTTCCCTGGGAACGCGCGGCCAAACGCGCCCGGCGCATGGCGGGCTTGCCTCCGGCCTTTGCCACAAGCCGCCCCTGCTTGCAGGGCGCGGCGGCGGATACCGAATTTTATCAAGTCATTGCAGCGCAGTAATTCAAGCACGATATTTTATAAAGCGTCGGGCGCTCTGGAAACAGAGCGCCCGTTTTTCATATACTGCGGAACGCAAAGCGCCGCTTAGGCGGCCTGCTCTGTCACGCTGTCAGATTTCGCCAGGCGCGCCCTGTCGGTGCTGATCTCTATCCGGCGGGGTTTGAGTGCTTCGGGCAATTCGCGCGCCAGATCAATATGGAGCATGCCATCTGTATGGCGGGCCTGTGTCACGCGCACATGATCGGCCAGATGGAAGCGGCGCTCGAATGCGCGGGTGGCAATGCCGCGGTGCAGGAATTCGCGGCTGCTGTCATCCTGTCCAGAGCGGCCTGTGATGACAAGGGCTGTGTCTTTCACCTCCACGCTCAGATCATCGGGGGCGAAACCTGCCACGGCCAGCGAGATGCGATAGGCATTCTCGGCGGTGCGTTCGATGTTATAGGGCGGGTAGGTTGGCGCTTGCAGATCACTTGCCATGGCACGGTCAAGCAGGTCTGCCATCCGGTCAAAGCCGATTGTGGCGCGGTAGAGGGGGGTAGGATCAAAACGACGCATAAGCATCCTCCGTCAAGAAGCGATACAAGGTTGCGCGCCTTCCAGCATGGACAGGCGCAGGGCTGTGTTGCGGTGAACCCTTTGGCGGCATTCCCGCATAAGGCTTATCTGGGAAGGGGCTGGCGGGGTTTCAAGCCCTGAGCGGCGCAGAGTTTGCGGCCAAAATGGCGGGCCGCGCGGCTGGCGGTGGCGCGGCCTTGCGGTATGGCTGCCCGCGCGCGCCGCGCTATGGCCGCAAGAAACGCGCGCCGCCGCCCGCGCTCATCTCGCGCGGTGTGGTTTGGGGCGCATCTGCCGCCGGGGGCTGGATGAAGCGGCGATCGCCTGCGGCAAGCGCTGCGCGCAGCGCATCCAGCTTTGGCCCCAGCGCCACGCCCAGCGAGACCTGTTCCAACTGCCCGCCCACCGCGCCTTGCGCCTTGGCAGAGACGACAGAGACAATATGTGGCCGCCCCTGCGACATGGCAAAGACAGGCGCGCCCGATGATCCGAAATCCACCGTGCATGACATCATCAGCACGCCCAGGGGATCACGTTCCAGCACGCGGCAGCGTTCTTGCAGCGCGGGGGCCTGCAAGCGCCCCCGCCCGTAAGAGACCACGCCCACCTGATCGCCCCGGCGCGGTTCGGAATAGACGGCAAAGGGCGTAACCCCCCGGCTGCGGATGGGATATGTCAGTTCCAGAAGGGCCAGATCATAGGAGACATTGGCAAGCGTCACACCGCCGCGCGGTTGATAGCGCGGATGCACGACAGAGCGCAGCACCCGCGCCTCGGCCGCCGCGCGGCCATTGCGAAAGCCTGCGCGAAATACCAGCTGGTCATCTGGCAGGCGCGCGCCGCTTTCGCCCACAAACAGGCAATGCGCCGCTGTCAGAACCAGTTTTTCCGAGATCAGCGCGCCGGTGCAAAAGCCGCTTCTGCCGATATCAATGCGCCCCACGGCCTCCCATCCCTGCACCTGCAGGCCGGATTCGAGCATTTCCAGGGGCTTGTCCTGTGCCAGAGGGGCAGAGGCCACGCCAAGCGCGGCCAGCAGGGCCGATATCAGGGTTCGGATCATGCGCGCGCCTCCTTGCCGGATGATCTATCGTGCTACGGCGCAACTGTGGCAAGAGGGGGGCGAGATGGCGGGAAATTCTTGTCAGGGCGGGGTTTGAGGGCCGGATTCGGCGCTGTTCCCGCAGGCTGGGTGCCGGGGTTGTGTGCCCGGTTTGCAGGTTTTGCCATGGGGGCGGAAGGGGGGGCGCTTGGCCCCCTCGCGCCCTGCGCGGAATCAAGGGCTTTAGCCCGCCGCGCATCGCTGGGCCGCCCCCTCGGCCCGGCGATTTGGCTGCCACTAGCGCATAGCGTCAATTTCGTTCGGAGATTGCCGCCATAAAGTGACATAGCCCTGCGGGTGGATCGCCGCACCGCGGCCCAGCGCGGCGCGGCTTGTGTTTCTGCCCTGTCTTTGGGGAAGCCATGATATCAGCCTCAAGGTGAGGATTGGCTTTGCATCTGAGCGCATCTTTTGGCCCTTGCGCCCCTCGCGCGGAATCGAGGCCGAAGGCCGCCGCGCATCGCTGGGCCGCCCCCTCGGCCCGGCGATTTGGCTGCCGTGGGCGCTTAGCCTGAATTTCGCGCGGATATTGCCGCCATAAAGTTACATAGCCTCAAAAGCAGATCGCCGCACCGCGGCCCAGCAATGCGCGGCTATTTACCCGCTCCGTCGCTGGAGAAGGCAGAGGCATCAGGCGGATGGTGACGTGGGCGGCTTTGCATGGCAGCGCGTCGCTTGGCCCTCTCGCGCCCTGCGCGGGGTTCTCTTCTCGCATCTTCACTGAAGAAGGCATAGATAATCACCCGCAAGGTGACGGATCGCTTTACATGGTTGCGCATCGCTTGGCGCTCTCGCCAAGCGCGGAATCGAGGCCGCAGGCCGCCGCGCATCGCTGGGCCGCCCCCCGGCACGGCGATTTGGCTGCAACCAGCGCTTAGCTTCAGTTTCGTTCGGACATTGCCGCTATAAAGCGCATAGCTATTCGGGTGGATCGCCGCACCGCGGCCCAGCGCTGCATGGCTTGTGGTCATGAACCAGGGCTGCGCGGCTTGGGGCCTCTCGCCCGACCGCGCGGCCCTGCCCATGGCTACACCGTGTCAGTTCCAGACCGCGCGCGCAGTGCGGGCACGCCTGCGAATTCGCCCAAAGCGCGGGGTTTTGGCCCGCCTGTGGCCCAATCCAGCAATTCGACCGTATGCAGCACGGGAATTTGCGTGCCAGAGCCGATCTGCATCATGCAGCCGATATTGCCTGCCGCGATCACATCGGGGGTTTTGGCTTCCAATGTCGCGACCTTGCGGGCCTTGAGTTGCTGCGAGATTTCGGGTTGCATCAGGTTATAGGTGCCGGCCGAGCCACAGCACAAATGGCTGTCTTTCGGCTCCACCACCGCAAAGCCTGCGCGCTTCAGCAGGTCTTTGGGCGCGGTCTTTATCTGCTGCCCATGCTGGAGCGAGCAGGCCGCGTGATAGGCCACGGTCAGCCCTTGCGGCTGGCCCTCTGGCAGGCCCAGCGTTAGCAGCACCTCGCTCACATCGCGGGCAATGGCGCTGACGGCGGCGGCCTCTTTGGCCAAGGGGTCATTGCGGAACATATGGCCGTAATCTTTGACAGTTGTCCCGCAACCAGAGGTATTGATGACAATGGCATCCAAGCCCTGCCCTTGCATCTCTGCCCACCATGCGCGGATGTTTTTGGCGGCTGTGGCGTGGCTTTCGGCGGTTTTGCCCATGTGATGGGTCAGCGCGCCGCAACAGCCCTGCCCTTCGGCAATCACCACCTCTGCGCCAAGGCGGCGCAAGAGGCGGATCGTGGCGTCGTTGATATCGGTGTTGAGCGCGCGTTGCGCACAGCCGGTCATCAGCGCCACACGCATCTTGCGCGCGCCTTGGGGTGCGAACACTTGCGGATCATCATTGCGCGACACGGGCGGGATATGTTTGGGAGCCATCTCCAGCATGGCGCGCAGCCTTGCGTCCGGCATCAGCCGCGCGAAGGGGCGCCCCAGCTTCGCGCCCAGCAGCGCCACACGAAAGCGCGTGGGATAGGGCAGAATCCGCGCCAGCACCCAGCGGAGCAGCCGATCTGACAGCGGGCGCTTATAGGTTTGTTCGATATAGTCGCGCGCGTGATCGACCAGATGCATGTAATGCACGCCCGAAGGACAAGTTGTCATGCAGGCAAGGCAAGACAGGCAGCGATCCACATGTTTTACGGTTTTCTCATCTGCCGGGCGGCCTTTTTCGAGCATGTCCTTGATCAGGTAGATACGCCCGCGGGGACTGTCGAATTCGTCGCCCAGAACCTGATAGGTCGGGCATGTGGCCGTGCAAAAACCGCAATGAACACAGGCGCGCAGCACCTCGTTGGACCGCTGGATGGCGGGGTCTTGCAATTGCTGGGGCGTGAAAGTGGTTTGCATGGCGTTATCCCATCAGGCCGGGGTTGAGCACCCCGCGCGGATCAAACTTTGCGCGCAGCCCTGCCGCGATTGCGGCCAAGGGGGCTGGCTCTGGCTGGAACACGGGCAAGGCGGCGCGCGTGGCCCCAGAGGCGCGGATAAGTGTGGCATGGCCTGCACATGCGCCAAGTCGGGCGCGCAGATCCTGGCCTTCCGCCACCAGCGCCCAGATCAGCCCGCCGCCCCAATCCATCAGCGCGGGGCTATCGGCGCGCGCCATGATGTCGGGCGCATCCGAGGGTTTGACAGAGAGCCGCCAGACATCGCCCGTGCGGCCCGCAAAGGCCTGCACATCGCGGATTTCCTGCCAGAGGGCGGCACTTTGTGGCCCCTCCAGCACCTCCCATTCGCCGCCCAAGGCCGTTTCCAGCGCGGCGCGGCGATAGGCCACTTGTTTGGCGAAACCCTCTATGCGCAGGCAAACGCGCCCGGCCTCGTCGCGGGCCGCGCCATTCACCTCATAGGGTGTGCCAAGGGCGCGTGACATCACATCCACCGCCGCAGCGGGCAAAAGCGGCGCGCTGCGCAAACTGGCTTCGGTTTCGGGCACAGGCAAGAGTTTGAAGGCGCATTCCGACATCACCCCCAAGGTGCCCCAACTGCCCGCCATCAGTTTGACCAGATCATAGCCGGTGACGTTTTTCATCACCCGGCCCCCGTTTTTGACCACGGCGCCTGTGCCATCGACAAAGCGCAACCCGATCAGGCTGTCACGGCAGGCGCCTACCTGCACCCGGCGCGGGCCAGAGGCATTGGCCGCCACCATGCCGCCCACAGTTGGCGTGCCCTCGCTGCCCAAGAGTGGGCGCATATCCATAGGCTCAAAGGGCAGGCGCTGCCCCTCTGCCGCCAATGTGGTTTGCACCTCTGACAGCGGCGTGCCCGCGCGAGCCACCACTGTCAGCGCGCCCGGTTCATAGAGCGTGATCCCCGACAGCCCGGCGGTAGAGAGCGCGGCCCCCAGAACGGGCTTGCCCAGATTGCGCGTGCCCCCGCCTGCAATGCGCAACGGCCCCGCCGTGCTGCGGATCATTTCGGACAGCTCTGCCTCTGATATCGGGCGCATGGCTGCGACCTCCCTTTATAGCGTGATGATCTGGCTGGCCCGCGTCAGGCCGCGCGGCGCGCAGCGCTGGAGATGAGCGGAAAGACTTTTGCCGGGTTGAGCAGCCATTGCGGATCGAACACATCCTTGACGCGCATCTGGGCTTCCAGATCTTCGGGCGTGTATTGCACGGCCATCAGATCGCGCTTTTCAATGCCCACGCCATGCTCGCCTGTCAGGCAGCCCCCCACCTCTACGCAGAGTTTCAGGATTTCCGCGCCAAAGGCTTCGCACAGTTCCAGATCGCCGGGTTTGTTGGCGTCAAAGAGGATCAGCGGGTGCATATTGCCATCGCCCGCATGGAACACATTGGCCACATCCAGCCCGAATTCGCGCGACATCTCGCCAATGCGGCGCAGCACGAAGGGCAGGGCGGTAACAGGGATTGTGCCATCCAGACACATGTAATCATTGATCTGCCCCATCGCGCCAAAGGCGGATTTGCGGCCCAGCCAGATTTTGCGGCTTTCGTCCTCGGACTGGCTTTCGCGCAGCTCTACCGGGTTATGCCGCCGCGCAATTGCGGTAATAAGGGCGAGTTGCTCGTCAATCTCTGCGTCAGAGCCTTCGACCTCGACGATCAAAAGCGCCTCGCAATCGGGGTAGCCCGCTTTGGCGAAATCCTCGCAGGCGCGGATACAGGGGCGATCCATGAATTCTATCGCCACAGGCAGAACGCCTGCCTTGATGATATCGGACACGCATTCGCCCGCCACTTCGTTGCTGTCAAAGCCCATCAGAACCGGCCGCGCGCCTTCGGGCTTGGGCAGAATGCGCAACGTTGCCTCCGTCACCACACCCAGCTGCCCTTCGGAGCCGCAGATCACGCCCAGCAGATCATAGCCCGCCGCATCCATATGCGCGCCGCCGATTTCGGTTATCGTGCCATCCATCATGACCATGGTCACGCCCAGAAGGTTGTTGGTGGTCACACCATATTTCAGGCAATGCGCGCCGCCCGAATTCATGGCGATATTGCCTGCAATCGCACAGGCCAACTGGCTGGACGGGTCTGGCGCGTAGAAAAACCCGTCACCCTCCACAGCGCCGGTGACCGAGAGATTGGTCATGCCGGTTTGCACGCGGATATAGCGGTCGGGGTAATTCACTTCGATCACATCGCGCAGGCGGGCCACGCCAAGGATGATGCTGTCTTCGGTGGGCAGCGCGCCACCGGCCAGAGAGGTGCCAGAGCCGCGCGGCACCACTGGCACGCCCTCTTCATGGCAGATCCGCAGGATGGCGGAAACCTCTGCCGTGGTGGCAGGCAGGGTAACGGCCATGGGCAGGCAGCGATAGGCGGTCAGGGCATCGCATTCATAGGCGCGGCGCTCTGCCTCGTCCGAGATCAGGGCTTCGGGCGCCAGCACGGCGGCCAGACGATCGAGCACGCGGTCACGCTTGCGCAGCACTGCCGGATTTGGCTGTGGCATTTCCATATTTGTCTCCCCCCCGCCTTGGTATTGGTAAAATAATATTACCAATTTCGCGAAAAGCAAGAGGTTTGTGGAAATTGCCGCCGCAAATGGCCAAGGCCGCGCGACATGCGCGGCCTTGGCAGTGTCTGACAGCGCGGTGATTTATTCCGCAGGCACAGGCGCGACTGGCCCTTGCGCGCCGAAATGGCGGCGGTTCAGATGCCAGACAAGGGCGATCATGGCCAGTTGCGCGGCCAGCGCAACGGCGCTCAACGCCCAGAATACCGGCCCGAATTTCGCGATCACCCCGGCATCGACCAGCCCTTTGTTGATGAAGAAATGCAGCATCACCGCAAAGCCAACCCCCGGACAGACCAGCGCATAAGACCCGGCCGAGGTTTCACGCCCGAAGAGGAAGCGCTTGGCATAGCCCTGGCGGATCAGGATCAGCCCTGCGAAGAGCAAAAACAGCACCTGCACCGACAGGAATTTCGACAAGCTGGCCAGCGTTTGCCCGGCAGAGATCTCCGCGCCGAAATGCACCTCCATCCCATGAGATTGGCGCAGGCTGAGAATGCCCAGCACGGCCAGAAGCGGCACGATGATGGAAAGTGTGGGCGCGGTTTCGGGGTTTGCGCCATTCTCCATCATGGCGCGCAGGCCCAGCACCATGGCCACAGCCGCAATCAGAACCGAGGCCATCAGGAAAAAGCTGGACAGCACCAGCCCCAGCCCCGCCACGGCAGGCAGCGTGCTAAGGGCCGCAGGCGCGGCCAGACCAACCCCCACCATTGCAAAGGCAAATGCAGGCAGCACCTGGCCGAAATTATTGTTGGCCGCGCAGTTGAACCCGCCTTCTGTCAGCACGCGCCCCAGAAAGCCGCCATAGAGTTTGAACCCATAGGCCCCGATGGCAAGGAAGGCCACCAGCGCCAGCGGGAACAGATATTCCACCACCGACCACAGCCCCGGCACAAAGACCATGCCAAGGATGAACAGCACATTGACAGACATGGCCAGCGCCAAAGGCAGCGCCATCACCTGACTTTGGGCATTGGAGCGCGCGAAACGGCCAAAGGCTTCGGTCTGGCGCCATTGGGCAAAGCGGCGCAGGTTCCAGACCAGCAGTTTCAGGTTGAGGACGGAAAACACCGCGATACCGGCCATGGCCGCAAGGATCATGCCTTGCACCAGCACCGGGCCTGTGCTGAAGGCGGCGGTGATATCTTCAAATACCGGGACGGTTTTGCCGGGATGGGGTATCCAGTGCATGAGCCACATGAAGAATGTCACCGCCAGCCCGCCTGCCCCCAGAGAGGCAAGGAAATAAAGCGGGGAATAGCTGTCACTGGGGCGGGGTATGGATTGGGACATGGGGGAACTCCTATACATTGTAAGATATGAATATATCAATGTGATGCCGATTGCAGCGGGGCAGAATGTCGCAGCTTTGCGCTCGCATATCTATATCTTGTAGCAAGCAGGCCGCTCACACCCAGATAAAGCCAAAGCGCTTGACAGATACACCAGCGCAAGGGACACTGCGCGCAATTCATCCTTGAGTCTGAGCACCGTGCATTTCACCCGCCTGCGCCTGAATGGCTTCAAAAGCTTTACCGATCCGACAGATCTTGTGATCCATCGGGGGCTGACAGGTGTGGTGGGGCCAAATGGCTGTGGCAAATCCAACCTGCTGGAAGCATTGCGCTGGGTGATGGGCGAAAACCGCCCTACCGCCATGCGCGGCGCAGGCATGGAAGATGTGATCTTTGCAGGCACGGATACACGCGGCGCGCGCCATTTTGCCGAAGTCAGTTTGCAGGTGGACAATAGCCAGCGCCTTGCGCCTGCCGCCTTCAACGAGGCCGATCAGATTGATATCACCCGCCGCATTACCCGCGATGCCGGCAGCGCCTATAAGATAAATGGCAAGGATGTACGCGCGCGTGATGTGCAGATGCTGTTTGCAGATGCCTCTACCGGGGCGCATAGCCCCGCGCTGGTGCGGCAGGGGCAGATTTCGGAATTGATCAATGCCAAGCCCAAGGCACGCCGCCGCATTCTGGAAGAAGCGGCGGGGATTTCGGGCCTCTATCAGCGCCGCCACGAGGCCGAATTGCGCCTGCGCGCCACAGAAACCAATCTGGAACGTATCAGCGATGTGATCGACCAGCTTGCCAGCCAGCTTGCGCAACTGTCGCGCCAAGCCAAGCAGGCCGAACGCTACCGCCAGATTGGCGCGCGTTTGCGGCAGGTGGAGGGGTTGCTTCTCTATCGGCGCTGGCGCGAGGCCGATCAGGCGCGGCTGGATGCGGAAACGGCCTTGCAAGAGGCGCTGCGCCAGAGTTCAGACGCCGAAAGCATGGCGCGCAGTGCCAGCGGCAGGCGCGCGGCGGCGGAAGATGGCCTGCCCGCGCTGCGCGAGGAAGAGGCCGTGGCAGGCGCGATCCTGCAACGGCTGGAAGTGCAGCGCGACACATTGGCCAATGAGGAAGCGCGCGCGCTGGATGCGATTCGCGCGCTGGAGGGGCGGATTGCCCAGCTTGGCAGCGATATCGCGCGCGAAACCAGCCTGAACCGCGATGCCGCAGAGATGATTGCGCAGCTGGATTGGGAACAGGGCCAGATTGCCAAAGCCACCGAGGGGCAGGATGAGGCGCTGGCAGAGGCGATGGAGATCGCCTCGGACGCGGCGGCGGCATTGCAAGAGCTGGAAGCGGCGCTCTCCACCACCACCGAAGATGTGGCCCGCCTTGCTGCGCGCCACCAATCCGCCGAGCGCCAGATCGGCGATTTGCGCGCGCGGCTTGGCAAGCTGGACGGCGCGCGCAACACTGCAGAGGCCGCCCGCGCAGAGGCCGAGGCCGCGCTTGGCCAGTTGCAAGATGATCTGGCGCAGGCCCAGGACGCGGTTGAGGCCATTCTTGCCCAAAGCGAAGAGGCCGAATTCGCCCTGTCGGAAACAGAGGCCGCGCGGGCCGAGGCGCAGGGGCTTGAATCCGAGGCGCGCGGCACACTGGCAGAGGCCGAGGGCGAGGCCGGAACCCTGCGCGCCGAAGTATCCGCCCTTGCGCGCCTGTTGGAGCGTGACACCGGCGATGGCGCACGGCTGTTGGATCAATTGCGCGTAGCGCCGGGCCATGAACAGGCGCTTGGCGCGGCTTTGGCCGATGATCTGCGCGCGCCTTTGGCCGAAGGGGACGGGTCGGGCTGGCGCGCACTGCCACCCTATGACAGCCCTGCCCCCCTGCCCGCTGGTGCGGCCCCCCTTGCCCCCCATGTCAGCGCGCCCGATGCCCTGCACCGCCGCCTGTCGCAGATTGGCATTGTGCCCGCCGATCAGGGCGCGGGGTTGCAAGACAGCCTGCGCCCCGGCCAGCGCCTTGTGTCGCTGGAGGGGGATTTGTGGCGCTGGGACGGGCTGCATCTTGGCGCAAGCGATGCCCCCAGCGCCACGGCCCTGCGGTTGCAACAGATCAACCGGCTGGACAGCCTGCGCGCCGATCTGGCGCGCGCAGAGGATGTGCTGGAGGGGCAGCGCGCCGCACATGCCGCCCAAAAAGCGCGGCTGGAGGATTTGGCACAGGCCGAACGCGCCGCGCGCGAGGCCCGGCGCAGCGCCGATCAGCGCCTGACAGAGGCCAATCGCGCCTTCTCGCGCGTGGAGACTGCGCGCGCGGGGGCGGAAAACCGGCTGGATGCGGCGGCCAGCCAATTGGCGCGGCTGCAAGAGGATCTGGCCGAATTGGCCGAGGCTTTGGAACAGGCCGAGGCCCAACGCCTTGATCTGCCCGAACTGGACAGCGCGCGCCGCGAGGCCGACAGTCTGCGCATGTCGGTAGAGGCTGCGCGCATTGCCATGATGTCACGCCGCGCCCAAGCCGATGAGTTGCGCAGCAAGGCCACGGCCCGCAAGGCCCGCGCGCAGGAAATTACCAAATCGCTCAGCGGTTGGCGCTTGCGGCTGGACAGTGCCGAAAGCCGCATTGCCGATCTGGAAGCGCGGCGCGATCAGGCCGAGGCAGAGCTGAAATCCGCCCGCGCCACGCCCGAAGATGTGGCCGCCCGCCGCGCCGCATTGGGCGCAGAGATTGCCAAGGCCGAAGCCCGCGCCACCGCCGCGCGCGATGCGCTGCTGGGCGCTGAAAGCGCGCTGCGCGCCGCCACAGAGGCAGAGCGCATGGCAGAGCGCGCGGCCTCTGACGCGCGCGAGGGCCGCGCGCGCGCAGAGGCCCGGCGCGATGCCGCGCGCGAAACCGTGGCCGTGGCGGCAGAGCGCATTGACGCCGATATGGGCTGCACCCCGCAAACCCTGCTGGCACAACTGGAGGCAGACCCCGCCACCATGCCCCCCGCCAGCGCGCTGGACGAAGAACTGATCCGCCTGCGCCGCGCGCGCGATGCTTTGGGCGCCGTCAATCTGCGCGCTGAAGAGGATGCGCGCGCGGTGCAGGTGGAGCATGATACGCTGGTGCAGGAAAAGGCCGATCTGGAAGCGGCCATTGCCAAGCTGCGGGGCGGTATTGCCGCGCTGAACCGCGAAGGGCGCGAGCGGTTGCTTGTGGCCTTTGACAAGGTGAATGCCAATTTCACCACGCTCTTCACCCATCTTTTTTCGGGCGGAGAGGCGCGGCTTGTGCTGGTGGAAAGCGATGATCCGCTGGAGGCAGGCCTGGAGATCATGTGCCAACCGCCGGGCAAGAAACTGTCAACGCTCTCGCTTCTTTCAGGGGGGGAACAGACGCTGACGGCGCTGGCGCTGATTTTCGGGGTGTTTCTGGCCAATCCCGCGCCGATCTGCGTGCTCGATGAGGTGGACGCGCCGCTTGATGATGCCAATGTGGCGCGGTTTTGCGATTTGCTGGATGAAATGACCCGCCGCGCCGATACACGCTATCTGATTATCACCCATAACGCGCTGACAATGGCGCGGATGGACAGGCTGTTTGGCGTGACAATGGCAGAGCGCGGCGTCAGCCAGTTGGTGAGCGTTGATCTGAAAGAGGCTGAAACGCTGGTGGCCTAAGGGCGGCGCCCGCTTGACGGTGGCGCGGAAATTGCACAGGTTAAGCGCAGTCTTTGCACCCAAGGCCAGCCCATGACACCAGCCCGCGCGCCCCTGATGACCCCGGTTTTGATTGGTGGCTGTATCATCATCATGATCAGCTTTGCCATTCGCGCCAGTTTCGGGGTGTTCCAGATCCCGATTGCCGAAGAATTCGGCTGGTTGCGGGCCGAATTCTCGCTGGCGATTGCGATTCAGAATTTGGCATGGGGTATTGGCCAGCCGATTTTCGGCGCGATTGCCGAACGCTTTGGCGACCGCCGCGCCATCATCCTTGGCGCGCTTGTCTATGCGGCGGGGCTGGTGCTGTCCTCTTTGGCGGTCACGCCCGGCGCGCATCAGCTGCTGGAAATCCTTGTGGGCTTTGGCATTGCGGGCACGGGTTTTGGGGTGATTCTGGCGGTGGTAGGGCGCGCGGCCTCGGATGAGAACCGCTCTCTGGCCTTGGGGATTGCCACGGCGGCGGGCAGTGCGGGGCAGGTATTTGGCGCGCCTGTGGCCGAAATTCTGCTGGGCTTTTATGCGTGGCAAAGCGTGTTTGTCATGTTCTCGGTGGCGATTCTGCTGACGCTGTTCGCGCTGCCGATGATGCGCAGCCCCGCCCCTGCCAGCCGCGCAGAGCTGGAGCAAAGCATGGGTCAGGCGCTGACACAGGCGTTTCGGGATCCGTCTTATACGCTGATCTTTCTCGGCTTCTTTTCCTGCGGCTATCAGCTTGGCTTTATCACGGCGCATTTTCCCGCGATGGTGACAGAGATGTGCGGCCCGATTGCGCCCGATGGGATGCTGGCGGCCTTTGGCATCACCACGACCTCCGCCCTGGGGGCGGTGGCGATATCGCTGATCGGGCTGGCCAATATTGCCGGCACATTGGCAGCGGCATGGCTGGGCAAGCGCTATTCCAAGAAATACCTGCTGGCGGGGATATATATGGCGCGCACTGTGATAGCGGCGGCCTTTATCCTCTCGCCCATCACGCCGGGTTCGGTGCTGTTATTCTCGCTGCTGATGGGGGCGTTATGGTTGGCGACAGTTCCGCTCACATCGGGATTGATCGCGCATATTTACGGGCTGCGCTATATGGGCACGCTATACGGGATTGTGTTTTTCAGCCACCAGTTGGGCAGCTTTCTGGGCGTCTGGCTGGGGGGGGCGCTCTATGATCTGCATGGCGATTATACGCTGGTGTGGTGGGTGGGGGTTGGGGTTGGCCTGTTCTCGGCCATCGTGCACCTGCCCGTACGCGAACGCGCGCTGAACCTGCGGCCCGCCTGAGACAGCGGGTGATTTGCACCTGATACGCAGAAATACCGGGGTGAGCGGATTGCCGAGGTTTGGTGTTGCGCACAAAGCCGCGCAGCGCTGGGCCGCGGTGCGGCGATCTGACTTTGAGGCTATGTCACTTTATGGTGGCAATATCCGCGCGACATATAGGCTCAGCGCAGGGTGCAGCCAAATCGCCGGGCCGGGGGGCGGCCCTTTGAGGCGCGGCGACCTTCGGCCTCGATTCCGCGCTTGGTGAGAGGGTCAAGCGAGGCGCCACTACAAAACGCCGCCCGCCACCACGTGCATGAAATCTATGCCTTCGCCAGTGACAGGGCAGAAAGACAAGCCGCGCAGCGCTGGGCCGCGGGGCGGCGATCCATCCGAATAGCTAAGCGCTTTATGGCGGCAATGTCCGAACGAAATTGAGGCTAAGCGCTCGTGGCAGCCAAATCGCTGTGCCGGGGGGCGGCCCAGCGATGCGCGGCGGGCTGACGCCCTCGATTCCGCGCTTGGCGCAAGGGCCAAGCGATGCGCGGCGGCCTGCGGCCTTGGCTCCGCGCTTGGTGAGGGGGCCAAGCGATGCGCTTCCATATAAAGCCGCCCTTTGAGGCGCGGCGGGCTGACGCCCTTGGCTCCGCGCGCGAGAGCGATGGCCAGACCTTGCGCCTCCCATGGCGCGACGGGCCGCTTATTCAGCGGCCAGAGGTGCGCTCTCAACCAAGCCCACGATATCCATCATGATGCGATTGAGCTGGAAATCCTTGGGGGTATAGACTTGGGCAATGCCCATTGCGCGCAGTTTCAAAGCATCCTCATCGGGGATGATGCCGCCCACGATAACAGGGATATGCGCCAGCCCTTCGGCCTGCATCAGGCGCATGAGTTCTTCCATCAGCTGCATATGGCTGCCCGACAGAATGGACAGGCCCACGACATGGGCATCTTCCTCGCGCACGGCGGCCACAATCTCGGCAGGCGTCAGGCGGATCCCTTCATAGGAGATATCCATCCCGCAATCGCGCGCGCGCGCGGCGATTTGTTCGGCCCCGTTGGAATGGCCATCCAGCCCCGGTTTGCCCACCACGAATTTCAGGCGCCGCCCCAGTTTGGCGCTGACAGCCTCCACGGCCTCGCGCACAGGCTCCAGCCCCTCGGTGCGGTTGGAGGGCGCGCGGCTGACGCCTGTGGGCGCGCGGTATTGGCCAAAGGCTGCGCGCACGGTCTCGCCCCATTCGCCCGTTGTCGCGCCTGCCTTTGCGGCCGCGATAGAGGCGGGCATGACATTGGCCCCCGCGCGCGCGGCTTCGCGCAGATCGGCCAGAGCGGCGCGCACCGCCCCCTCATCGCGGGCGCGGCGCCATGCCAGCAGGCGCGCGATCTGGTCGGCCTCTGCCTCTGGGTCGCAGACCATGATTGCGCCCTCGCCCGTTGTCAGGGGTGAGGGTTCGGTGGTGATGAATTTATTGACGCCCACCACCACTGTCGCGCCTGTCTCTATGCCTGCAATGCGCGCGGCGTTAGACTCGACAAGCCGCGATTTCATATATTCAATCGCCTTGACCGCGCCGCCCATGGCATCGATGCGCGCCAATTCCTCGCGCGCGCCCTCCATCAGGGCGGCGACCTTGCGCTCTATCGCGGGGTTGTTGTCAAAGAGATCATCAAATTCCAGCAGATCGGTTTCATAGGCCAGAATCTGTTGCATCCTGAGCGACCATTGCTGATCCCAGGGGCGCGGCAGGCCCAGCGCCTCGTTCCAGGCGGGCAGTTGCAGCGCGCGGCAGCGGGCTTTCTTGGACAGCGTGACAGCCAGCGCCTCTATCAAGATGCGATAGACGTTGTTTTCGGGCTGTTGTTCGGTCAGGCCAAGCGAATTGACCTGCACCCCATAGCGGAAGCGGCGGTATTTCGGATCTTGCACGCCATAGCGTGTTTCGAGGATCTCGTCCCACAGATCGACGAAGGCGCGCATTTTGCACAGTTCTGTCACAAAGCGGATACCGGCATTCACAAAGAAGGAAATGCGCCCCACCATTTGCGGGAAATGCCGGGCGGGAACCTTGGTTTTCAGATCATCCAGCACCGCGCAGGCCGTGGCCAGCGCGAAGGCCAATTCCTGTTCCGGCGTGGCGCCTGCCTCTTGCAGGTGGTAGGAACAGACATTCATCGGGTTCCATTTGGGCAGGTATTCGCGCGTATAGGCCGCGACATCGGTGATCATGCGCAAGCTGGGTTCCGGCGGGCAGATATATGTGCCGCGCGAGAGGTATTCTTTGATCAGATCATTTTGCACCGTGCCATTTAGGGCCGAAATATCGGCCCCCTGTTCTTCCGCAACCGCGATATACAGCGCCAGCAACCAGGGTGCGGTGGCGTTGATGGTCATGGAGGTGTTCATCTGTTCCAGTGGGATCTGGTCAAACAGCATGCGCATATCGCCCAGATGGCAGATGGGAACGCCCACTTTGCCCACTTCGCCGCGCGCAAGCTGGTGGTCGCTGTCATAGCCTGTCTGGGTGGGCAGATCGAAGGCCACGGAAAGCCCGGTTTGCCCTTTGGACAGGTTTGTGCGATAGAGCGCGTTCGAGGCCGCCGCTGTGGAATGGCCTGCATAGGTGCGAAACAGCCAGGGTTTGTCTTTCGGGTCTGTGGCGTCGGACATGGGGTGGCTCCTTTGGCGGAATGGCAGGCGCTTGGTAATATTCTTGCCCAAACCGTTGCTGCAGGCGCAACATAATGTCAAGCCAAAATCGCTGCATCGCGGCGTAGGTGACATGACGTCACGGCCCTGCGGCGCAGGGCTGGGCCTTGGCGCTCCGATGCCAGCCATGGCGCCGGGATTATGCACCGCGCATGCGCGACGCATGGGCAGGTTTGAGGCACTTGCAGAGATTGGAATAGCGCGCAGCGCTGGGCCGCGGGGCGCGGTTGGAGGAGATTGGAGTAACCCGCCAAGCCGCGCAGCGCTGGGCCGCGGGGCGGCGAGCCATCCGAATAGCTATGCGCTTTATGGCGGCAATATCCGAACGAAACTCAGGCTATGCGCCCACGGCTGCCAAATCGCCGGGCCGTGGGTGCGGCCCAGCGATGCGCGGCGGCCTTCGGCCTCGATTCCGCGCGGGGCGCGAGGGGGCAGAGCGGCGCGCTCCAATGCAAAGCCAATCCTCACCTTGAGGCTGATATCATGGCTTCCCCAAAGACAGGGCAGAAAGACAAGCCGCGCAGCGCCGGGCCGCGGTGCGGCGATCCGACCCGGAAGCTAAGCGCTTTATGGCGGCAATATCCGCGCGAAATTCAGGCTATGCACAGGTTGCAGCCAAATCGCCGGGCCGAGGGGGCGGCCCGGCGATGCGCGGCGGCCTTCGGCCTTTGCTCCGCGCAAGGGGCGCAAGGGCCAAGCGATGCGCTCAGATGCAAAGCCAATCCTCTCCTTGAGGCTGATATCCAGCCCTTCCCCAAAGACAGGGCAGAAAGACAAGCCGCGCAGCGCGGGGCCGGGGGGCGGCGATCTGACCCTGGGGCTATGTCACTTTATGGCGGCCAAGTCCGAACGAAATTCAGGCTACGCGCCCACGGCTGCCAAATCGCCGGGCCGTGGGTGCGGCCCAGCGATGAGCGGCGGCCTTCGGCCTTGACTCCGCGCGAGGGGCGCAAGAGGGTTAGGAAACGCGCCATCATGCAACGCCGCTCCGCGAGGCGCAGTTGAGGGAGATTGGAATAACCCGCCAAGCCGCGCAGCGCTGGGCCGCGGGGCGGCGATCCATCCGAATAGCTAAGCGCTTTATGGCGGCAATGTCCGAACGAAATTCAGGCTAAGCACAGGTTGCAGCCAAATCGCCGGGCCGTGGGTGCGGCCCTTTGAGGCGCGGCGGCCTTCGGCCTTGACTCCGCGCTTGGTGAGAGAAGGCCACGCGATGCGCTGCCATGGAAAGCGGCCCATCACCGTGCGCCTGATATCTGAACCTTGTCCGGTGACAGAGCAGAAAGACACGCCGCGCAGCGCCGGGCCGGGGGGCGGCCCTTTGACGCGCGGCGGCCTGCGACCTTGATTCCGCGCGAGGGGCGCAAGGGCCAAGCGATGCGCCACTCCCCAAAGCCGCCAGTCACCACTCCCCTGATATCCAGCCCTTCCCCAATGACGGGGCGCGTAGAAAAGCCCCTCTGGCAGTTGGCAAATGCTAGGCGGCGGGCGGCTGCGCCATGATCTCGCGCGCCTCTGGCAGCAGGTGTTCCAAGCCCAGCTCGCCAAATTGCGCCAGCATGTAATCGGGGCTATTCTGCGGGCGCAGCCAATGGGCCAGTTTGGGGTGATACATCCGCGCCAGCCAACGCAGGATATCGGTATCGCGCACGCGCTCGTAAAGCGGTTTTTCCCAGACGCGGCGCAGGGGCAGGCCCATCTGTTCAAAATGATCCAGAAGCGGGCCAACGCGGTAGAGCGTGGACATGGCAAAGCGGATGGGCTTGCCATCGCCCCCGATCACATGCAGCGCACCGGCGAAACAGGGCACATAGGACAGCTGCGCGCAGCGCGGCGCAATCTGGGCCTGGGCAATATGGCTGCGCTGGCGGCGGCGCAGCACCCAGATATGCTGATCGCGCCGCCCGAATAACTGCCGCCCATGCAGCGCCGAGCCTTCGGAAAACACCAGATGGCGGCTTTGGGCATATATCTCCATCTGTGCGGCCAAGGGCAGCTTTTCGGGATAGACGATGCGCACGCCCAATTCCTCCAGACAGGCGACAAGATAGCGCTCGCCCGCGTGATAGCCCTTTTCCACATCCAGCGCGGCGCGGCTGACAAAGGCAACCCCCTCTGGCGCGGCTTTGGGCAATTTGGCCCCAATGCGCGCGTCCAGCAAATCCAGATATTGCGCCGGGGTTGGGTCTGGCCCGTCCAGATGCTCTGCCTGTGCGGGAACATGCAAGTCCCGAAACAGCGTGGGCCTGTTGCAAAATTGCAGGCGCGAGAGGGGGATATCCAGCCATTCCATCACCGCGCGGAACATGGCCGAGGGGTGCGGCGGGCCAAACCGCTGGTCACAGGTGAAAATCAGCGGCCAGTCGGCGGGCAATTCGGCCAGAGGCTGCGCCAGCCGGGGCACGGTTTCCGAAACCATATGCCCGAAATGATTGTCATACATGGAGATGAAAATCGCAGGCTCTGCCGCCAGTTCCAGCTTGCCATCGGGGATGGTGGGGCGGGTGCAGACGGGCCTGCCCCGCCGCAACAGCCGCGCATGGTGCTGCGCGCCGAAATCAGGCCATTGCACCCCCGGTGTCATCCGGTCAGAGGATGGCCCGACCACAACATTCCTGAACTGCTGGATGGGGGGCAGGCTGTCGGGCGGGGTGGTGTCGGGATGCATGGCCGTCCTGTAAAACGCTTGTCTCTATGGCCGGCACGGCGCAGGGGCGCGGGCCTGCCGGAAAAAGGTGCTTGCCCAAGGCAAAGCAAGGCTGAAAACACATGAATTTTGCGGCCAGGCCGCAGCAATAGGCAGAATGCTGGCCCAAGCGCGGCGCAGATGCAAGCCCAATAGCTGGTATTCTTTCGCGCCCGTGCGCGCGCCCCGCACATGCCCCGCACATGCCCTGTGCATTCCCCTTGGGGAGCATTGGGCTTTTCTCTGCCGCCGGGGCATGCTAAGGCGCGGCGCAGACCGGGCAGCCCGCCCGGACAGTCATTTCCCGGAGAGAACTCATGGCTATTGAACGCACATTCTCCATCATCAAACCCGATGCAACCAAACGCAACCTGACCGGCAAGATCAACGCCAAGTTCGAAGAGGCCGGTCTGCGCATCGTGGCCCAAAAGCGCATCCACCTGACAAAGGCACAGGCTGGCAAATTCTACGAAGTGCATGCAGAGCGGCCCTTCTATGATGAATTGTGCGATTTCATGGCCTCTGGCCCGGTGGTTGTGCAAGTTCTGGAAGGGGACGGCGCAATCGCCAAGAACCGCGAAGTTATGGGCGCGACCAACCCTGCCGATGCGGCCCCCGGCACGATCCGCGCGGAATTCGCCGAATCCGTCGGCGAAAACTCCGTTCACGGTTCTGATGCGCCGGAAACAGCCGCAGTTGAAATCGCGTATTTCTTCTCCGGTCTGGAGCTGGTCGGCTAAGGCCCGCCGCATGCCGGGCAAATAGGCCCGGATACTGGAAGACAGGCCCCGGATCATATCCGGGGCCTTTTTGCCTTTGCATGGCTGGGGGCGGCGCGGAAAACAGCATTTACCCCGCCCGGCTTTCCTGCAAAAAAGACAGCATGTTTCAGACCGTTGAACTGCCCTTCTGGGCGCTTATCCTGATTCTTGGCTTTGCCGCGGTCACATTCGCGTCGCATTTCCTGTTTCCATCGGTACGCTGGTTCTTTCGTCGCCGGATGGAACGCGCCATTGCCAGGCTGAACACCCGGCTGCAACGGCCAATCGAACCTTTCAAGATCATGCGCCATCAGGATCAGGTCACACGGCTGATTTATGATCCGCTGGTGATGGTCGCGGTGCGCACCTATGCCCGCGAACAGGGCGTCCCGCCCAATGTGGCTTTCGAGCGCGCGCGATCCTATGCGCGCGAGATTGTGCCGGGCTTTTCCACGGCCACCTATTTCGGCTTTGCCATCAAACTGGCGCAGCGGCTGAGTCAGGGGCTGTACAAGGTGCGAATCGGCGGGGCAGATTCGCCCGAACTGGCCAGGATAGACCCCGGCGCGGCGGTGGTCTTTGTGATGAACCACCGCTCCAACATGGATTATGTGCTGATAACCTGGCTGGCCTCCAAACATTCCGCGCTCAGCTATGCGGTGGGGGAATGGGCACGGGTCTGGCCGTTGAAAGCGCTGATCCGGGCGATGGGCGCCTATTTCATCCGGCGGCGCTATTCCAACTCGCTCTACCGGGCGATTTTGGCGCGCTATGTGCAAATGTCGATCCAGCAGGGCACGACACAGGCCATTTTTCCCGAAGGGGGGCTAAGCCTGAATGGCACAGTGGGCACTGCCAAGAAGGGCCTGCTGCATTACATCTTGCGCGGTTTCAACCTGCATGAGGGGCCGGATGTTGTCTTTGTGCCTGTGGCGCTGAATTATGACAGGGTGCTGGAAGACCGCGTGCTGATCGCGGCCGGGCATAAGGGTATCCGGCGCTTTCCGGTGCAGATGAATGTGGTGCTGGGCTTTGGCCTGCGGATCATGTGGCAAAAGCTGCGGGGGAGATTTACCCATTTCGGCTATGCGGCGGTGTGCTACGGCACGCCCTTATCGCTGCGCGATTTCCTGACCCATAGCCCTGCCGCCAGCACAGAGCATCTGGCCGAAAACCTGATGGGGCGGATTCGCGCGGCGGTGCCGGTGTTGCCTGTCTCTTTCACTGCGGCCGCCCTGGTGCGCGCGGGCGGCGCGGCCAGCAAAGCCGCGCTGGAGCAAGAGGCGGCTGCACTGCGCGCGGCCCTGCTGGCGCGGCGGGCCTGGCTGCATCTGGGCGCACAGGATGAAGACAGTCTGATCGCAGACGGGCTGGCCGCACTTTTGCTGCGCGGGATTGTGCAGGACACGGGCGCAGAGATACGCGTGACACCGGGGCAAGAGCCTGTCTTGCAGTTTTACGCCGCCGCAACGCTGCAACGCTGCGATGCGCCCCTTGGCCTTGCCCCCGGTCACTGCGCGCGCCTCGCCCCGCCCGACCCGCAAAGCTAGGGGCCTGAAGCGCTAACAGGATAGGCATAGGCAGGTTTGAACGCGCTGCCCGATATTTGGGGGACAGTCGCAAAGCCGCGCAGCGCTGGGCCGCGGTGCGGCGATCTGGACTTGAGGCTATGTCACTTTACGGCGGCAATGTCCGCGCGAAACTGAAGCTAAGCACAGGGTGCAGCCAAATCGCTGTGCCGGGGGGCGGCCCAGCGATGCGCGGCGGGCTGACGCCCTTGACTCCGCGGTTGGTGAGAGGGCCACCCGATGCGCCACCCACCACCAAGCGCATGATATCCAGCCCTTCGCCAGTGACGGGGCAGAAAGACAAGCCGCGCATTGCTGGGCCGCGGGGCGGCGATCTGACCTTGAGGCTAAGCGCTTTATGGCGGCCAAGTCCGCGCGAAATCGAGGCTAAGCGCCCACGGCTGCCAAATCGCCGGGCCGTGGGTGCGGCCCAGCGATGCGCGGCGGGCTAAAGCCCTCGATTCCGCGCGAGAGAGCGATGGCCTGACCTTGCGCCACCCATAGCGCCGCCCGTTACTTTGTGGCTGATACCTGTCCCATATCCCTTGACGGGGCGGATAAAAAGCCGCGCAGCGCTGGGCCGCGGGGCGGCGATCCGACCCGGAAGCTAAGCGCTTTATGGCGGCAATGTCCGAACGAAACTGAAGCTAAGCGCAGGTTGCTGCCAAATCGCTGTGCCGGGGGGCGGCGTCATGCCAGAGGCATGCCTTCGGCATGACGATGCGCGGCGGCCTGCGGCCTCGATTCCGCGCAAGGCGAGAGGGCCAAGCGATGCGCCACCCCGTAAAGCCACCCGTCACCCTGCGCTTGATTATCCAAACCATCGTCAATGAAGAGGGGAGAACTGAACGCTGGGCCGAGGCTGGCAGGTCTCCTGCCTTTTGCGCGACATAAAATTACAAAATTTTATGTTTTAGGGTTGCATTGTTGCGCATCGAATTTTATGGATGCTGCAAGCGCCGCATGAATTTCTGCGCCGCAGCAGATTGGATGGGGAAACCCGATTTTCAGGCTAGGAGGCATATATGGCTCTGGATACGCAAACAGGCTTGGCCCCGTATGAGGCGCCGGAGAAAGACCTTTACGAGATTGGGGAAATGCCCCCTTTGGGCTATGTGCCAAAGCAGATGTATGGCTGGATTCTGCGGCAGGAACGCCATGGCGAACCCACAACCGCGCTAGAGGTCGAGGTTGTGGATACGCCAGAGATTGACAGCTATGAAGTGCTGGTTCTGGTGATGGCCGCAGGCGTGAATTACAATGGCGTCTGGGCCTGCCTTGGTAAACCTGTCTCGGTATTCAAGGGCCACCGCGCGCCCTATGCTGTTATCGGATCAGATGCCGCCGGGATTGTCTGGAAAGTGGGCGCGAAAGTGCGCAACTGGAAAGTGGGCGATGAGGTTGTGATCCATTGCAACCAGGATGACGGCGATGATGAGGAATGCAATGGCGGCGATCCCATGTTCTCGCCCAGCCAGCGGATTTGGGGCTATGAAAGCGCAGATGGCTCTTTTGCGCAATTCACCCGCGTGCAGGCGCAGCAGCTTATGCCACGCCCCAAGCATCTGACATGGGAAGAAGCAGCCTGCTATACACTGACGCTGGCCACTGCCTACCGGATGCTTTTTGGCCATCACCCGCATGAGCTGAAGCCGGGCCAGAATGTGCTTGTCTGGGGCGCATCTGGGGGGATCGGGTCATTTGCGATCCAGCTTGCCGTGGCGGCGGGCGCGAATGCGATTGGTGTCATCTCTGAAGAGGACAAGCGCGATTTCGTCATGAGCCTTGGGGCCAAAGGCGTGATCAACCGCAAGGATTTCAATTGCTGGGGCGTGCTGCCCGAAGTGGGCAGCGATGACTATACCGAATGGTTCAAAGAGGCGCGCCGTTTTGGCAAGGCGATCTGGGAATTTACCGGCAAGGGCAATAATGTGGATATTGTCTTTGAGCACCCCGGTCAGGCGACTTTCCCGGTTTCCTCTTTCGTGTGCAAGCGCGGTGGGATGGTGGTGATCTGCGCGGGCACATCGGGCTATAACTGCACCTTCGATGTACGCCATGTCTGGTCGCACCAGAAGCGGCTTCAGGGCTCGCACTTTGCGCATCTGAAACAGGCGGCAGCGGCGAACAAGCTGATGCTGGAGCGGCGGATCGATCCGTGCATGTCCGAGGTTTTCCCCTGGGCCGATATTCCCAAAGCGCATATGAAGATGCTGCGCAATGAACATAAGCCCGGCAATATGGCCGTTCTGGTGCAGGCCCCCCGCGCGGGGTTGCGCACCTTCGAGGATGCCTTGGAAGCCGGGCCAAAGCGGTAATCTGTTGCCAGACTTGCGCCAAGACCCGCCGCGCGGCCCCGCTGCCGCGCGGCGTTTTCTTTTTGGCCATAAGTCTTTCGTAAACCCGGAGATCTTACAATTTCTGCTATCTGGCGGGCCTATTCCCTGCCCTGATGGAGCATGTTTCAGTGTCGCATCTGTGGGTAATCGAAACTTTGGCCGATTTGCGCGCCTATGCCGCCGCGCATGGCTTGCCCGCGCTGGCTGACCATCTGGACACCGCGATAGAGCTGGCGCATCTGGAAATTGCCAATTCGGGCCTGGAGGGACGAAAAGCCCCGTCGCCCGATACGGAGGGCGGGCAGAAATAAGCGCCTGTGACGGGATACCCAAGGGCCGGTCTGGGCAGGTCGCGGGCCTTTGAGAGGCGCGCCAAGCCGGGCATTTCCATGCGCCTTATATCCATGCCTTCGCCAGTGACGGGGCAGAAAGACAAGCCGCGCAGCGCTGGGCCGCGGGGCGGCGATCCACCCGCAGGGCTAAGCGCTTTATGGCGGCAATCTCCGAACGAAACTGAAGCTAAGCGCTAGTGGCAGCCAAATCGCCGTGCCGTGGGGGCGGCCCAGCGATGCGCGGCGGCCTGCGGCCTCGATTCCGCGCGAGGGGCGCAAGGGCCAAGCGATGCGCCACCCATCACCACGCGCATGATATCCAGCCCTTCTCCAATGACGGAGCAGAAAGACAAGCCGCGCGGCGCTGGGCCGCGGGGCGGCGATCCACCCGCAGGGCTAAGCGCTTTATGGCGGCAATCTCCGAACGAAACTGAAGCTAAGCGCTATTGGCAGCCAAATCGCCGGGCCGGGGGGCGGCCCAGCGATGCGCGGCGGGCTAACGCCCTTGATTCCGCGCGAGAGAGCGATGGCCTGACCTTGCGCCACCCATGGCGCCGCCCGTTACTTTGTGGCTGATACCTGCCCCATATCCCTTGACGGGGCGAGTGAAAAGCCGCGCAGCGCTGGGCCGCGGGGCGGCGATCTGCCCCTGAGGCTAAGCGGTTTATGGCGGCAATGTCCGAACGAAACCCAAGCTAAGCGCAGGGTGCAGCCAAATCGCCGGGCCGTGGGTGCGGCCCAGCGATGCGCGGCGGCCTTCGGCCTCGATTCCGCGCTTGGTGAGGGGACAAAGCGATGCGCTTTCACACAACGCCGCTCCGCGAGGCGCAGTTGGGGGAGATTGGAATAACCCGCCAAGCCGTGCAGCGCGGGGCCGCGGGGCGGCGATCCACCCGCAGGGCTAAGTGCTTTATGGCGGCCAAATCCGCGCGAAATCGAGGCTAAGCGCCCACGGCGGCCAAATCGCCGGGCCGTGGGGGCGGCCCTTTGAGGCGCGGCGGCCTTCGGCCTTGACTCCGCGCTTGGTGAGGGCGCCAAGCGATGCGCTTTCATGTGAACCGGCCTGTCACCATGCGCCTGATGTCTCTGCCGTCCCCAATGACAGGAGAGAAAGACAACCCACTCAGCGCCGGGCCGGGGCACGGCGGGCGAAAGCCCCTGGGGCCGCGCTTGGCGCAATGTAGCAGAAATTCCCGCCGATTTGCGCAAAATGCCCATGCCCTTTGGCCGCGCCTTGCGCTAGGGTGCGCGCATGTCTGAACCAGCGCTGCAATTTTCCGAAGATCAGGCCGAGGCCTGGGATCGCATTGCCGATGTGCTGGCGCGTGCGGGCGTTGATCTGGTGCAATCGGAACTGCGGCCCCCCGCCAATGGCGATCAGGTCACACTGGCGGTGATGGGCAAGGCGGGCTCAGGCAAGACCATGCTTTTGGCCGCCCTTACCCGCGCCCTGACAGAGGCGGGGCTGGAACTGGTTTCGGGCGAATATGAAAGCCGGCGCAAGCGTGAAAAGCGCAGTCTGGCCGTGCTTGCGCCCACCAACAAGGCGGCCTCTGTGCTGCGCCAGCGCGGTGTTGCGGCAACCACGCTGCACCGGATTCTCTATACCCCGGTTTATGACCCGGAATATGAGAAAATCGCGGAATGGCTGGCCGGCAACCTGCCCCGCCCCAATGTGGAAGGGCTGACGGATCTGGCCCTTGACCGGGCGCATGCGTTTTATGAGCAGGTCAAATCCATCCCCGGCGCGCTGGCGGCGGCGGGGTTGCGGGGGTCGGATTTCATTACGGGCTGGAAGCGGCGGGATGAGCCGCTGGATATCGGCTTTGTCGATGAAAGCTCTATGCTGGATGAACGGCAATTGGCGGATTTGCAGGAATTGTTTTCCACGCTTATCCTGTTTGGCGATCCGGCGCAGCTGGCCCCCGTGGGCCAATCGGGGGCGATGGTGTTTGAACGCCTGCCCGCGCCCGCACAGTTGAAGCTGTCGCGCATTCACCGGCAGGCACAGGATAACCCGATCCTTGATCTGGCCCATGCGCTGGCCGATCCTGATCTGGGCTTTGAAGCGTTCGAGGAGCGCATTGCCGAAGCCGCCGCGCGCGATGCGCGGGTGCAGATGGCAGAGCGGGTGGATAGCGATCTGATGGCGCGCTCTCCGGTGCTGGTCTGGCGCAATGCCACGCGGTTGCGGCTGATCACCGCTTTTCGCCGCGCCCATGAGGCCCCGGAAACTGCGCTTATCCCCGGAGAGCCGCTGCTCTGCGATGGGCTGGAATTGCCGTTGAAACATCGCAAGAAGCGCCTTGATCTCGAAGCGCGCGGGCTGATCAAGGGCGCGCAGGTGATCTATCTGGGGCCGGGGCGCAAGCCCGGTTTTTCGCGGCTGCATATTTTCGGCGCGGAAGAGCCGCAAATCTCTGTCGCCTCCATCATCAAGATAGAGACTGACCCGGAAGAAGAGCCCTTCATCCCTTTTGCCGCGACAATGGGCGCGGCCTTTGTGCATGGTGCGGCCGTCACGATCCACAAGGCGCAAGGCTCGCAATGGCCCGATGTGCAGGTTTTCGCGCCCGATCTTTATGCCGCCGCGCGCGCCGGGCGGTCTGAGGCGGGGATACCCTTGTGGAAGCGGCTGGCCTATGTGGCGATCACGCGCGCCGAACACAGGCTGCATTGGGTGATCCGCAACCGGCTGGCGCTGCCCCGCGCGCCTTTGTCCACCGATGATCTGATCACCGGGCCTGCGCCTTTGGCCTTGGCCGAAGAGCGCTAAGGCTGACAACCTGCGGGGAGGTTCCGCTATGGGGGGATGGGGGGCATTCGCAAAGCCGCGCAGCGCTGGGCCGCGGTGCGGCGATCCGACCGGGAAGCTAAGCGCTTTATGGCGGCCAAGTCCGCGCGACATACAGGCTCAGCGCCCACGGCTGCCAAATCGCCGGGCCGGGGGGCGGCCCAGCGATGCGCGGCGGGCTTCGCCCTTGATTCCGCGCTTGGTGAGGGGGCTAAGCGCTGCGCTTCTATGCAAAGCCGCCAGTCACCGTGCGCCTGATATCGATGCCTTCGCCAGTGACGGAGCAGAAAGACAAGCCGCGCAGTGCTGGGCCGCGGGGCGGCGATCCGACCGAATAGCTATGTCACTTTATGGCGGCAATGTCCGCGCGAAACTCAGGCTACGCGCAGGTTGCAGCCAAATCGCCGGGCCGTGGGGGCGGCCCAGCGATGCGCGGCGGGCTGACGCCCTTGATTCCGCGCGAGGCGGGCATGGGCCAAGCGATGCGCAATCATGCACTGCCGCCCATCACCCTGCGCATGATATCCAGCCCTTGGCCAGTGATGGGGCAGAAAGACAAGCCGCGCAGCGCGGGGCCGCGGGGCGGCGATCTGGCCGGGAAGCTAAGCGGTTTATGGTGGCAATGTCCGAACGAAACTCAGGCTAAGCGCCAGCGGCTGCCAAATCGCTGTGCCGGGGGGCGGCCCAGCGATGCGCGGCGGGCTTCGCCCTTGATTCCGCGCGAGGGGCGCATGGGCCAAGTGATGCGCCATCCATCACCAAGCCCCTGATATCCACGCCTTCGCCAGTGACGGAGCAGAAAGACACGCCGCGCAGCGCTGGGCCGCGGTGCGGCGATCTGACCGTGGGGCTAAACGGTTTATGTTGGCAATGTCCGAACGAAACCCAAGCTAAGCGCCCACGGCAGCCAAATCGCCGGGCCGAGGGGGCGGCCCAGCGATGCGCGGCGGCCTTCGGCCTTTGCTCCGCGCTTGGTGAGGGGGCCAAGCGATGCGCTTCCATGTAAAGCCGCCCTTTGACGCGCGGCGGGCTAAAGCCCTTTGCTCCGCGCCTGATGTGCGCTACCCCAAGGCCCCCTCCCCCCTCAAACCTGCCCTTTGGGTATTTCGTGCGACGTGAAGACCACAGGCCGCCGGAAAACCCCTTTCCCTTTGCCCCCTGCCCCCATATCCTTGGCCGCAACACCCTTTGCATCAGGAGATGACATGCGCTGTGTCTTTGTCCAGTTTCGCTGCCAGCCCGGCAAAACCTATGAGGTGGCAACCGCCATCTATGACCGCGAGGTGGTGTCGGAACTGTATTCCACCTCTGGCGAATATGATCTGATTGCGAAACTCTATATCCCTGAAGAAGAGGATGTGGGCCACTACCTGTCTGACAGGCTGTTTGATATTCCGGGCATAAACCGCACTTTGACCACGATGACCTTCAGGGCGTTCTGAAACCTGGCCAGGTGTGGGGCGCGTGGCCGCAGATAAAGCGGCAGCCGCGCGCCAGTGCCTTCGCTCAGCTGCGCATGAAGCGGAACAAGGCAGAGGCGCCCCAGCCGAAAAACACCGCCAGCGCCAGCGCCAGAAGCCCGTATAAAAACGGCTGGTCATAGGCCAGGTTTGTCAGCCAGCGTTCCAGCACGGCTTTGCGCACATCAATGAAGGTTTCATATTCATCAATCACATCGCCGTCGCGCAGCAGGAATATGCGGGCGGAATAGGTGCCTTCCACGATATTCTTGGGCAGCAGAATGCGGGTGCTGAACAGGGTGTCACGTTCCAGATCAATCGTGTTGTCGCGGCTTTGATAGAGGCCCGCGCGTTCGCGTATGCGAATCAGCGCCTCGGTAAAGGCGGCGGGGTCGGCCCTGTCGGCTGTGCCGCGCGCCTCGAATATGGCCAGACGGGTGGAAATGCGATGCGTCAGATCCGCCTCTGCCGAAAGGATATCGGGCAAGGGCCGCGTGGTGGCCACGGCATAGAAACTGGGGGCGGCGCGCACCTCCTGGGCATCGGTATTCACCCAGATGCCAAAGCGGCGGGCCTTGCGCCATATGACGGCGGGTTGGGGTGGCCCCTCTACGGTGACGATCACATCCAGATCAGAGCCTTCGGGCAGCGCCCCTTCGCGGCGCACTGCGCCGTAAATCAGGATATCAGAGCCTTCGAAATTCACCGTCAGGGACACGCGGTTCTGGCTAAGCCCCGCAATCACCTCTTCTGCGCGCAAGGGAAATGCGGCCAGAAGCAGCAGCAAGACCACCACGCCCCGCATCATGGCCGCCCCGGCACAGTGAGGACAAAGAATTCGGACGGTGTCCACAAGAGATCAAAGGCGATTTTGCCGCAGACCGCCAGCACCAGCAGCGCCAGCAAAATGCGCAACTGTTCGGCGCGCAGCTTCAGCCCGATGCGCGTGCCCACCTGCGCCCCGATCACCCCGCCAAGGATGAGAAAGATGGCCAGCATCACATCAACGCTTTGGTTGGTGATGGCATGCATCATGGTTGTGAACGCGGCCACGAATGTCACCTGAAACAACGATGTGCCGATCACTACTTTTGTGGGCATGCCCAGAAGGTAAATCATGGCCGGAACAAGGATAAACCCGCCCCCGACCCCCATGATCGCGGCCAGAATGCCCACGCCCATACCCACCAGCAGCGGCGGAAAGACAGAGATATAGAGGCCCGAGGTGCGAAACTTCATCTTGAAGGGCAGGTTATGCACCCATGTATGCACATGCAGCTTGCGCCGCGCTGCCGCAGGGTTGCGCGAACGCAGCAGCGCGCGCAGACTTTCTTGCAGCATCAGCCCGCCAATGATGCCAAGGAAGATGACATAGGACAGCTGCACGATCAGATCGATCTGGCCCAGCCTGCTCATCAGATTGAAAAACCAGATGCCGATGACAGAGCCGATCAAACCGCCGATCAGAAGCACTGTGCCCATGCGCAAATCCACTGTCTTGCGCTTGAGATGGGCCAGAACCCCCGAAATGCTGGAGGCCACAACCTGATTGACCCCTGTCGCCACTGCCACCGCAGGCGGCACGCCGATAAAGAACAGAAGCGGCGTGATCAGAAACCCGCCGCCCACCCCGAACATGCCAGACAGAACCCCCACGCCACCGCCAACCCCCAGAAGTGTGAAGGCGTTGACCGATGTCTCGGCGATTGGCAGGTAAATCTGCATTCTGCTCTCAGGGCCGCGCGGGCTGTTTTAGTGTTCCTTCACATAGGCGGCCCCACCGGCGCGCGGTGGAATGGCTTTGCCTACGAACCCTGCCAGAATGACAACCGTCAGGATATAGGGCAAGGCCTGCATTGCCTGAACCGGCACTGCAACCCCAAAAATATCAATATTCTGAAACCTGTTGGCCACAGCTTCCAGCAAACCGAACAGCAAAACCGCGCCCATGGCCTGCCAGGGCCGCCATTTGGCAAAGATCATGGCCGCCAGCGCGATGAAACCGCGCCCCGCTGTCATGTCTTTTACGAATCCTGCCGATAGCCCGGTGGACAGATAGGCCCCCGCCAGCCCGCACAGGATGCCGCAGATCGCCACCGCCGCATAGCGCAGCCCGATCACCGAAACACCGGCCGTGTCCACCGCCGCGGGGTTTTCCCCCACCGCCCGCAGGCGCAAACCAAAGCGGGTGCGAAACAGCAGATACCATGTGGCCGGAACACACAGAAACGCCACATAGACCAAGGGCGCATGGCCCGACAGGATGCCGTGATAGACAGGGCCAATCACCGGCACATCGCGCAAGGCCGCCGCAAAGGGCAGATCAATGGGGGCCATGCGCGCCTCGCCCGAAAGCGAGGGGGTGCGCCCGCCCTGCCGGAACCAGTTTTGCGCAATCACAACCGTGATCCCGGCGGCCAGAAAATTGATCGCCACCCCCGAGATCAGCTGATTGCCCCGGAAAGTGATGGCCGCCACCCCATGCACCAAGGACATGAGCACAGACACACCCACCGCCGCCGCAACCCCGATCCAGACATTGCCAGAGACAAAGGCAATCGCCGCCGCCATGAAGGCCGCGACCAGCATCTTGCCTTCAAGGCCGATATCAAACACGCCCGCGCGTTCTGATATCAGGCCCGCAAGGCAGGCGAATAAAAGCGGTGTGGCCAGCCGCAGGGTGGAATCGAGCACCTGGACAAAGGTTGCAATATCCATCACCGCGCCCCCCGCAGGGCAAAGAGCCGCGCAATCGGGATGCGCACCATGTTGTCGAGCGCGCCAGTGAACAGGATCACCAGCGCCTGAATGACAACGATCAGCTCGCGCGGGATCGAGGTCCAAAGGGCAAGCTCTGCCCCGCCCTGATAGAGAAATCCAAAGAGGATGGCGGCCAGAAAGACCCCGAACGGGTGGTTGCGCCCCATCAGCGCCACGGCAATGCCGATAAACCCTGCCCCTTCCACGGCGTTCAGAACAAGGCGTTGCTGTTCGCCCATCACCGAATTGACCGCCATCAACCCCGCCAGCGCGCCAGAGATGAGCATGACATAAATGGTAATGCGCGCAGGCGAGATACCGGCATATTCCGCCGCAGGTTCCGATTCGCCAAAGGCGCGGATCTGATAGCCCAGCCGCGTGCGCCACAGCAAAAACCACACGGCAACGCACATGCCCACCGCGATCAGAAGCGAGATGTTCACAGGCGGCACACGGCTGAAGGGGATGCCCACCAGCGCCAGCATTTCATGCAGCGTCGGCAATGCCACTTCTGCCGCAAAGCGCGGAGAGCTTGGATCTTGCGAGCCTTGGGGCCGCAGCACATTGACCAGCACATAGCCCAGAAGCGAGGCGGCAATGAAATTGAACATGATGGTTGTGATCACGATATGGCTGCCGCGCCGGGCTTGCAGATAGCCCGGTATCAGCGCCCAAAGCGCGCCAAAAGCCGCCGCCCCCGCGCAGGCGCCCAGCAGCGCCAGCGACCAATGCGGCCACGGAATATAAAGGCAGACCAAGGCCACCCCCAAACCGCCCAAGAGCGCCTGCCCCTCGCCCCCGATATTGAACAGCCGCGCCTGAAAGGCTACCGCCACAGCCAGCCCGGTGAAGATGAAATTGGTGGTGTAATAGAGCGTATAGCCCCAGCCATAGCTGGAGCCGAACGCCCCTTCCACCATCAGCTTCACCGCTGCCCAAGGGCTTTCGCCAATCGCCCAGATCAGGATACCCGACAGGATAAAGGCCAAGACCACCGAAACCAGCGGCACAAGCGTTACATCCGCCCAATTCGGAATGCGCCCGCCCGCGCTCATGCCATGCCCGCCATCAATAGCCCCAATTCCTGCGCATTTGTTTTCTCTGGCAGACGCTCGCCCATGATGCGCCCGTCAAACATGACCACAATCCGGTCCGACAGCGCCATGATTTCATCCAGCTCGACCGAGACAAGCAATATCGCCGCCCCGGCATCGCGCAACCGGATCAGGCGTTGGTGGATGAATTCAATCGCGCCAATATCCACCCCGCGCGTGGGCTGGCCCACCAAGAGCAGATCCGGCGCATGTTCAATCTCGCGCGCCAGCACGATTTTTTGCTGGTTGCCGCCCGAAAACCCGCTGGCCTTGAGCTGCGGATCGGGCGGGCGCACATCAAATGCCGCCATCTTTGCGCTGGTATCGCGGATAATGGCGTCATTATCCATTTTCCACGGGGTTGGATTATAGGCGGCGTCATTGTGATAGCCGAGGGCGGTATTTTCCCACGCATGGAAATTCAGCACCAGCCCGCGGCGGTGCCGATCTTCAGGGACATGGGCCACGGCTTGCGCGCGGCGGGTCTGGGCATCGGCGCCGGGGCCAGAGAGGGGCAGCACCGCGCCGCGCAACCATGCCTGCCCGGTGGCCGGGCGCAGGCCCGCCAGCACTTCCAAAAGCTCTGACTGGCCATTGCCCGCAACCCCGGCAATGCCCAGAATCTCGCCCGCGCGGAGGGTGACATCAAGGCCGCGCAGGCGCTCCACCCCCTGCCCGTCCACCAGCCGCAGCGATTGCACGCGCAGCACTTCATCGCCCGGCGCGGCAGGGGTTTTTTCCACTCGCAACAGCACTTTGCGCCCGACCATCAATTCTGCAAGCTCTGTCGGGCTGGTCTGGGCGGTGGCCCGCGTGGCCACCATTTCGCCGCGCCGCATGACAGAGACATCATCTGTCACATCCATGATCTCGCGCAGTTTATGGGTAATCAGGATGATGGTTTTGCCCTGCTCTTTCAGGCCGCGCAGGATGCGGAACAGGTGGTCGGCCTCTGAGGGGGTCAGAACGCCGGTGGGTTCGTCCAGAATCAGGATATCGGCCTCGCGATAGAGCGCCTTTAGGATTTCGACGCGCTGCTGATGGCCAACAGAGAGGTTTTCGATCAGCGCGTCAGGATCGACATTCAATTCAAACTCGCGCGCTAGATCCTTCAGCAAGCCGCGCGCCTTGGCCAGCGAGGGGCGCAGCAGGGCAGAGCCTTCGGCGCCAAGGATCACATTTTCCAGAACCGTAAAATTCTCGACCAGTTTGAAATGCTGAAACACCATGCCAATGCCCGCGCGGATGGCAGACAGGCTGTCGGGGATGTCTGTGGGGCGGCCATTGATCAAAATCTCTCCGGCATCGGCGCGGTAAAACCCGTAGAGGATGGACATGAGCGTGGATTTACCCGCGCCATTTTCGCCGACAATGCCATGGATCGTGCCGCGCCGGACGCGGATGGAGATATTCTTATTGGCCTGCACCGGGCCAAATGCCTTGCATATGCCCCGCAATTCGATTGCAGGGATATCGGATGCGGCAGTGTCCTGCCGCATCTGGGGGGTTTGTGTCTGCGACATGCGCGGATCAGAAGGCCGGGCAGGTGCTATCCGTGCGGAAATCATGCACGCTGAGATCGCCCGCGATGATGGAGGTGCGCGCGGCCTCGACAGCCTCTTGCATCTCGGCCGAAATCAGCTCTGCGTTATGCTCGTCCATCGCATAGCCGACACCGCCTGCGGCCAGATCCATCAGCACCACGCCTGTTTCCAGACCGGGGCCATCGGTGAAGGCATCATAAACGGCCTGATCCACCAGTTTGAGCATGGATGTCAGAACAGAGCCGGGATGCAGGTAGTTCTGATTGGAATCCACCCCGATGGAGTAAACCCCCGCATCTGCCGCCGCTTGCAGCACGCCAAGGCCCGTGCCCCCTGCCGCCGCAAACACCACGTCAGAGCCTTGAGAGATTTGCGCGCGCGCAATCTCGCCGCCGCGCACAGGGTCATTCCATGCGGCGGGGGTGTCGCCTGTGTAATTCACGATCACATTGATATCGGGATTCACGGCTTTTGCGCCTTGGGCAAAGCCACAGGCAAAGGCGGTGATCAGCGGAATTTCCATGCCGCCCACAAAGCTGACAGTGCCGGTTTCATTGGCCATCGCGGCCAGCATACCCACCAGATAGCTGCCCTCATGTTCGGCAAAGATGACAGAGCGCACATTGGGCAGATCCACCACCGCATCAATCAGCACGAAAGAGGTATCGGGGTAATCGGGGGCCACTTCTTCCAGCGTGGGGGCATTCTGAAAGCCCATCACCACCACGGGGTTAGAGCCTGCTTCGGCCAGACGGCGGGCGAATTGCACGCGCTGGGCTGCGGCCTGCATTTCAATCTCGCGGTAGCTGCCGCCGCTTTCGGCCTTCCAGCGCTCTGCCCCGTTATAGGCGGCCTCGTTGAAGGATTTGTCAAATTTGCCCCCCAGATCGAACATCAGGGCCGGATCGGCATGGGCCAGGGTTGCTGTCAGGGCCAGCGCAGAGCTTGCGCCGAGAAAAGTTTTAAAATGGGTCATTCCGGTTTCTCCTGTTGCGCCGCAAGCTGCGATTCCGGGCGCAGATGCAGTCTGTTTCGTGGGCGAAATCGCGCCGCGATTGGGCTGATTAACGCTGGATTTGATCATATGGTCAATACGAAATTACGGCCCCCGCGCCCACATGCCGGGAATGCCCGATCACAAAGCCAGTTCTGCCCGAAAGACAAGCGCATCGGCCAGCTGAGTGCCTGCGCGGTAATAGCCCCGCCGCAGCCCCTGCGCCTGAAAGCCAAGGCTTTCATACAGCGCGCGCGCGGCCAGATTGGGCGCGGCCACTTCCAGAAAACAGGCGCGCGCGCCGCGCTGTGCGGCCTGCGCCAACCCCTCTTGCAGCAGGGCGCGCGCCAGCCCTTTGCGCCGCGCATCAGAGGCTGTGGCCAGTGTCAGAAGCTCTGCCTCATCTGCGGCCACGCGGAAAAGGGCAAAGGCGCGCAGCGCGCCGCCCTCGCGGCGCTGGCAGAGAAAACAGGCAGGATCGGCCAGGAATGGCGCGAAATCTGCCGCGCGCCACGGCGGCGGCAACTGGAAGCATTGCGCATGCAGCGCGGCCAGTTCCTCCGGGGTTGTCATGGCAGGATAAGGGGCGGGCGCTCTGCCGGGGGGGCGGCATCTGCGGGGCGGATATAAAGCGGCGCGGGGCGCGCTGGCCTGGGGCTGGCGGCCTTGCGCACGCCCAGGCGCGCGATGGCTTCTGCCAGCGGATAGCGCGGCGCCAGCACCTGCCCGCCTGTGCGCGCGGCCCAAAGCGCGGCGGCACTGCCCACAACAGGCAAGGCCCCGAACCCCTGCGCATCGGCGGCATCCAGAAGCAGCGCTTCTCCCGGTTCTGGCGTGAAGTCTTGCACATAAACCTCATTGCGGCGGGCATCCTCGGCCACTGTCAGCGGGCGGGGCAGCCCTTCGGCGCGGGCCTCGAACACGGAAACCCCGACAGCCGGAATACCCAGCCCCAAAGCCAGCCCGCGCGCGGCAGAAACGGCAATGCGGATACCGGTAAAATTGCCCGGCCCCACCCCCACGGCAAGGGCATCGAGATCGGCCCAGACATGGCCACCCGCTTGCAAAACCTCTGTCAAAAGCGGGATCAGGCGTTCGGCCTGCCCGCGCGCCATCTCTTCGCTGGCACTGGCCAGAAGCTGCGCGCCGCAGACAAGAGCGGCCGCGCAATGCGCGGCCGATGTGTCAAACCCCAGAACAAGCTTATCAGAGGGCAACCGGGCGTACCTCTGTCACTTCGGGGATATAGTGGCGCAACAGGTTCTCTATCCCCATTTTCAGGGTCAGCGTGGATGACGGGCAGCCCGCGCAGGCGCCTTTCATATGCAGATAGACAACCCCGCGTTCAAACCCGTGAAAGGTGATATCGCCGCCATCTTGCGCCACGGCGGGGCGCACGCGGCTATCGAGCAATTCCTTGATCTGGCCCACAATTTCGCTGTCGGGGCCGTCATGGGCGGCATGGGCAGAGGCGGCCTCGCCCTCCATCACGGCGGCACCGGATTGGAAATGCTCCATGATCGCGCCCAGAATTTCGGGCTTTGCGTGTTGCCATTCCACATCATCGGCCTTGGTGACAGTGATGAAATCACTGCCCAGAAACACCCCTGCAACGCCCGGCACCTGAAACAGCCGGCGCGCCAGCGGCGATGTGCTGGCGGCATCGGCATTGGGGAAATCTGCTGTGCCAAGGCCAAGCACCTCCTGGCCGGGGATGAATTTCAGCGTTGCCGGATTGGGCGTGGATTCCGTCTGGATGAACATGTGACAAGCCTCCTGTCTCTTGCAATGGGATATGCGCCCTGCCCTGCGCTGTGTCAAGGCGCGGGCTTCGGGGCGGGGGCCGCTGTGGTGCTCTTGACACTTGCCCGCCCTCTCGCCAGCTTGGCGGCAAACCGGAAAGGAACCGCCATGTATTTCGCCTCTGACAACACGTCGGGCATGCCCGCGCAGGTGCTGGATGCGCTGGGCAAGGCCAATGACGGCTACGCGCCGGGATATGGGGCCGATACGCTGATGGAGGGCGTGCGCGCGCGCATTCGCGCGGTGTTTGACGCGCCTCAGGCCGAGGTGTTTCTTGTCACCACAGGCACTGCCGCCAATGCGCTGGCCTTGGCCACGCTTTGCCCGCCCTGGGGGGCGATTTATGGCCATAGTTTAGCGCATATCGCCGTGGATGAATGCGGCGCGCCAGAGTTTTTCACCGCAGGGGCAAAGCTGGTGGCGGTGGCGGGCGAGAATGGCAAGATCACGCCAGAGGCTTTGGGCGATGTGCTGGCAGGGGCCGGGCGCGGGGTGGTGCATCATGTCCAGCCCGGCGCGCTGAGCCTGACCAATCTGACAGAATGCGGAACCCGCTACAGCCCCGACGAGATTGCCGCGCTGAGCGCTGTGGCCCATGCCCATGGCCTGCCTGTGCATCTGGACGGGGCGCGCTTTGCCAATGCGCTGGTGGCCGAAGGCTGCACCCCGGCCCAGATGACATGGCGCGCGGGCGTGGATGCGCTTTCGCTGGGGGGTACGAAAAACGGGTTGATGGGGGTGGAGGCGGTGGTCTTGTTTGACCCCGCGCGCGCCAAAGGGTGGGAATTGCAGTTGCGGCGCAAGCGGGCGGGGCATTTATGGTCTAAGCACCGCTATCTTTCGGCGCAGATGGGGGCCTGGCTGGAAGATGATCTGTGGCTGGACCTGGCGCGCAGGGCCAATGCGATGGCCGCGCGGCTGGAAGCAGCACTTGCGGGGCGCGCAGAGCTGGTGTTTCCGCGGGGCGGCAATATGCTCTTTGCCCGCTGGCCGCGCGGCAGGCACCAAAGCTTGCAGGCGGCGGGGGCGCAGTATTACCTCTGGCCAGACGGGCAACATATGGAAGGGCCTGAAACAGAGGATATCAGCGCGCGGCTGGTCTGTTCCTGGAACACGACAGAGGCGCATATCGCAGAGTTTCTGGCCGCGATGGGGCAGGCATAGGACGGAGGGTATGGAATGGGGGGGGCGCAGGACGGGGCAAAGCCCCAAGCCGCGCAGCGCTGGGCCGCGGTACGGCGATCTGACCTTGGGGCTAAGCGGTTTATGGCGGCAATGTCCGAACGAAACCCAAGCTACGCGCCCACGGCAGCCAAATCGCTGTGCCGGGGGGCGGCCCTTTGAGGCGCGGCGGCCTGCGGCCTTTGCTCCGCGCGGGGCGCGAGGGGGTTAAGCGATGCGCCAGCATGGAACGCTGCTCCGCAAGGCGCGGTTGGGGAAGGTTGGAATACCCCGCCAAGCCGCGCATTGCTGGGCCGCGGTGCGGCGATCTGACCGTGGGGCTAAGCGGTTTATGGCGGCAATGTCCGCGCGAAACTCAGGCTAAGCGCAGGTTGCAGCCAAATCGCCGGGCCGTGGGTGCGGCCCAGCGATGCGCGGCGGCCTGCGGCCTCGATTCCGCGCTTGGTGAGAGAAGGCCACGCGATGCGCCGCCATGGAAAGCGGCCATCTCCAAGCGCCTGAGCATCTATGCCTTCTGCAATGACAGGGGAAGAAAAAAGCCGCGCAGTGCTGGGCCGCGGTGCGGCGATCCGACCTTGAGGCTATGTCACTTTATGGCGGCCAAGTCCGCACGAAATTCAGGCTAAGCGCTGGTGGCAGCCAAATCGCTGTGCCGGGGGGCGGCCCAGCGATGCGCGGCGGCCTGCGGCCTTTGCTCCGCGCAAGGGGCGCAAGGGCCACGCGATGCGCGGCTCCGACTGGCGCGCATGGGAAAAGCCCCCCGGCCCAGCCTTGCGCGGCTTGTGACATTGACCGGGCATCCAAGCCCGCCCGCCCCTGCGCAGGCGTTGCGTTTGTCAGGCGCAGAACCCTCAGCGCGCGGCCACCGCACCGCCCTGGGCAATACCCGCCGCCGGATAGAGGATCACACGATCCCCCTCGGCCAGCCCGGCCAGCACCTGAGAGCTTTCGCGCGCCTGCTGGCCAAGTTCCACCGCGACCAGTTCCGCCCGCCCCCCGGTCTCGCGAAATACGGCCCAGCCCCCCTCATGGCGAAACAGGGCGCCATTGGGGATTTGCAGCGCATCGGGGGTTTGCCACAGGACAATCCGCAGATGCACGCGAAACTGATCGCCCAGCCCGGCGCGCCTCTCCGGGGGGCTGAGCAGATCGAGTGCCACGCGAACGCGCTGTTCCTCGATCCCCAGCGCAGAGATGCGGGTGAAGGCGGCAGGCTCTATCCGGCGCACCTGTGCCTCCAGCAGCCCTTCCCCGCCCCAACGCTCGACAAGGGCGCGTGCGCCGGGCGGCACGCGCAGGGCATCGGCGGACAGAAGATCGGTCTCTATCTCCAGATCGGTGATATTGCCCAGCGTCAGCAAGGGTGTACCCGCCGCAACCTGGCGCGCGTTGCGATCGGTGACATCCAGCACAGTGCCTGTCAGCGGGGCCAGCAGTTGCACGCAACATTCGCCGGGGGAATCAGTCGGCAGGCGCTGCGGGGCCGGGCCTGTCAGTTGCGCCTGTGCGCGTGCGAGAGCCGCGCGCGCCAGATCATGTTCGGCCTGCGCCACGGCCACTGTCTGGGTGGCGGCTGTCACGGCCTGGGCCAAATCTTCCAACATGCGCTGTGCGATTGTGCCCGCCTGCGCCAGCCCTTGCCCGCGCTCATATTGATGACGGGCATGGGCCAGCGCGGAATCGGCGCGCGCGATATTGGTTTGCGCCAGCACCACGGCGGCTTCGGCCTCGACGATGGCGGCTTCGGCCTGCGCGCGGCTGCGGGCATCCATCAGCGCGGGATCGGCGGGCTGGATCACGGCCACCACGGTTTCCCCCGCCTGCACCTGATCGCCAATCTGCACGGGCGCGCGTGTGGTCGTGCCGGCGATTGGCGCCGTGATCGTATAGGGATCGCGCACCCGCGTTACCCCTTCTGCCAGCAAGACCACCTCCAGCGGGCCGCGCGTGACAAGGGCCATATCGACAGGCTGCGGCCTGGGCCACAGCGCCCAGACCAGCGCCCCGGCCAAAAGCGCGCCCCCTGCGGCCCCGGTGATCTTGCGCATCACTGCCATGGCTCCCCTCTCCTTCTTCCGCTCAGTCTCGCGCCTTGAGCGCCAGGACCAGATCACCCCTGCCGACCCGGCGCTGCACCAGCGCAACCGCCGCAAGCGCCGCCGCAACCACCACAGAGGCCAGCGCGAAGCTGCGGCGCGAGATGGTGAAGGGCATTTGCACCACATCCGTCGAGATGGCCGCAACCATGCCCTGTGCAAACTGATAGCCCAGAAAGCAGCCCAAGGGCAGGGCAAGCATCATCTCGCCCACCCGCACTGCCGCGCCATCTGCGGCTCCGGTGATCCTGCGCATCACTGCCATGGCTGCTTTCTCCTTCTTCCGCTCATTCGCGCGCCTTGAGCGCCAAGACCAGATCAACCCTGCCGACCCGGCGTTGCACCAGCAGCACCGCCCCAAGCGCCGCCGCCACCACGACCACAGAGGCCAGCGCGAAACTGCGGCGCGAGATGGTGAAGGGCATTTGCACCACATCCGTGGAAATGGCCGCAACCATGCCCTGTGCAAACTGGTAGCCCAGACCCCAGCCCAGCGGCAGGGCAAGCAGGGTCAGAAGCATCATCTCGCCCACCAGCACAAAGCCAACCTCTGCGCGCCGAAACCCCAAGACGCGCAGTGTGGCCAGTTCGTGCAGCCGCTCTGACACCTGAATGCGCGCGGCATTGTAGATCACGCCAATTGCAATCAAAACCCCGATCACCGTATAGATCATGGCCATTGTCAGCAGGCTTTCATCGATTGTCGCCGCAAACTGGCTGCGCAATTCCTGCCAGTCCGACAGGCCGGAGATTGCGGGCAATGTCTTGATGCGCGCTTGCAGCGCGGGCATCTGGTCGGGATCTATGCGCAAGTGGATATGGCTGACTTGCGGCGCTATCCCCATTTCGGCAAAGAGGACGCTGGCCGCGATATGGGCCTCTGCGCCAAAGCTTTGGTGGATCACACGCGCCACAGGCAGTTCCAGACGGCTGCGCGGCGGGGCAAGCAATTCGGCCTGCACCAGATCACCCGGCCCCACCCCCAGTTTGCGCGCCACCAGATCGGGCAGCACCAGCCCGGAGGGCGGCAGGACAATGGGGCCGGAATAATCATCGATCACCCGCGCAAGGCTTGTGCCCTCATATTGGGCCTGCAGGGCTGTCAGATGGCTGCGATGGCCATGCACCAGCCGCACCGGCACGCCAAAAGCCCCTTCCGAGGCCAGAACACCCGGCAGCACCCGCGCATCTTCCACCGCGCGCGCAGGCGCGGGCCGTGCAAGGGCAAGCGTGATCTGCTGGCGGTTGCTTTGGTCAAAGACGCGCTCATGAATCAGATCCACCGCATCAAAGATGAAGTAAGAGGCGACCAGCACCGCCACCGACAGCGCCACCCCCGACAGGGTGATCATGGCCCGCCCCGGCCAGCGCAACAGCGAGCGCAGGATCATCATGCTGGTCTGGCGCAGGCGCAGCGCGGCGATCTTGCGATCCAGATAGCCACGCGCGAAATTGGGGGGGGTGGGGGGCTGCATCGCCTCTGCGGGCGAAAGGCGCATGGCCGCGCCCACGGCGCGCAACGCCCCCAGAAGGGCCGCCGCCATCCCCAGCGCACCGGAAAGCGCCATCGCGCCAAAGGCAGGATCACGCAGCAGAAACGGAAAGCGGAAGAAATCGGCATATATTGCCAGCATGCCTGCCCCCAGCCAGCGCCCCATTGCCCAGCCCAGCACCACACCGACCGCGCCAATCAGCCCCGCAAGTTTCAGGTAATATGCGCCAATCTCGCGCCGCCTGTAGCCCAGCGCGCGCAAAAGCCCGATTTGCGGGCGCTCTATCGCGATCAGCCGCGCCAGCACCATATTCACCAAAAACCCCGACACCAGCAAAAACACCGGCGGCAGATAGAGCGCCAGCGCGCCAAGCTGTTGCAATTCGCTATCCAGAAAGGCGTGGCTGGTTTGCTGCGCGCGCCCCTGCGCGCCTGCCCCACCATAGGGCGCAAGCATCTGGTCAAGCGCCGCGATCACGGCGCGCGCGTCGCCCCCGCGCGCAAGCCGCACAGACAGATCGTTGAAGGCGCCCGCCATATCCATCAGCGCGGCTGCGGCCTCTTCATTCATCCAGATCAGCCCGAAACGGCGGTCATCGGGCATCATCATGCCGGGGGCCACGCTATAGATGAATTCGGGCGAGAGCACCCAGCCGCTGACTTCCAGCGTTCGCAGCTGGCCATTGAGCACGGCCTGAAACCGGCTGCCGGGAACCAGCCCATTGGCGGTGGCAAATGGCTCGCTCAGGGCCACCTGATCCAGACGGTCGGGGTCTGGCAGCGCGCCACGGCGCAACAGTGGCAGGTTCAGCGCCGGATCGGGCGGCAGTGACAGGATGCGCCCCATTGCGGGCGCCTCCATCCCCGCGATATCCAGAACCGCGTGAAAGCTGATCCGCCCCTCGGCCTGTGCCACACCGGGCAGCGCGGCGATATCGGCCAGAAGCGCGCGCGGCGCGCGGGTGAGGCCTGCAAAGATATCGGCAAAGCGGAAGCGCTCGTAATAGGCGGCCTGCGTGCCCAGAAGCGCGCGCTGTGTGGCTTGGGCGGCGACCATCACCATCACGCCGCAGGCCAGCACAAGCGCGATGGCCACTGTCTGCGCCCAGATGCGGCGCAGATCGCGCAGCAATTTGCGCTCCAGCGCCCTCACCAAGACACCTGCGCCGGGGCAAGGCGGGTATCATTGCGCGTATCGCGGATGACGCGCCCATCTGCCAGCACGATCACCCGATGCGCGATACGCTGGATTTCGGCATTATGGGTTATCAGCACTGTGGCCGTGCCCAGTTCCGAATTCACGCGGCACAGCGCCTCCAGCACCTGAATTCCGGTTGTGCTGTCCAGCGCGCCCGTAGGCTCATCGCAAAGCAGCACTTCGGGCCGTTTGGCAATGGCGCGGGCAATGGCCACGCGCTGCTGTTCGCCGCCCGACATCTCGGACGGGAAATGATCCATACGCGCGCCCAGTCCCACCAGATCCAGCGCCGCTTCGGGGGAGATCGGATTGCGCGCGATTTCGGTGACAAGTGCCACATTCTCGCGCGCGGTCAGGCTTGGTACCAGATTGTAGAACTGAAACACGAACCCCACATGGTCGCGCCGGTATTGGGTCAGGGCGGCATCTGTGGCGCGGGTAAGCTCTGTCTGGCGGAAAAAGACGCGCCCCTCTGTGGGTTGGTCAAGCCCGCCCAGAATGTTCAGAAGCGTGGATTTGCCAGAGCCAGAGGCCCCCAGAAGCACCACCATTTCCCCCTCTTGCAGCGCCAGCGACACACCCCGCAGCGCCGGGACAGAGACTTTGCCCATGCGAAAGACGCGCGTGACATTTTGCGCGGCAAAAACAGGGGGCTGGGGCTGTGTCACCTTTGGCATGGGGATCAGCCTAGCTATGATGGGCGCGCTCTGCCTTGATCGGGGTCAATGAGCGGCACATGCACAGAGGGGGCCGCGCCGGCGGGGTTTGGCAGATGTGGGGGCGGTGCGGTTTTGGTCGGCAGATTTCGCAAGCCGCGCAGCGCTGGGCCGCGGGGCGGCGATCTGGCTTTGAGGCTGTGTCACTTTATGCTGGCCAAGTCCGCGCGACATATAGGCTCAGCGCTAGTGGCAGCCAAATCGCCGGGCCGTGGGTGCGGCCCAGCGATGCGCGGCGGGCTGACGCCCTCGATTCCGCGCTTGGTGAGGGGGCCACGCGATGCGCTTCTATGCAAAGCGGCCCGTCACCGTGCGCGTGATATCCATGCCTTCTCCAATGACGGAGCAAAAAGACAAGCCGCGCGGCGTCGGGCCGCGGTGCGGCGATCCATCCGAATAGCTAAGCGCTTTATAGCGGCAATGTCCGAACGAAACTGAAGCTAAGCGCAGGTTGCAGCCAAATCGCCGTGCCGGGGGGCGGCCCGGCGATGCGCGGCGGGCTAACGCCCTTGACTCCGCGCTTGGTGAGAGGGTCAATCGGTTCGCCTCAAGAGAGAGCAGCCCGTCCCCTTGCGGCTGTTATATGTGGTTTCTCAAGTGAAGAGGCGAAAAACAAGCCGCGCATTGCTGGGCCGCGGGGCGGCGATCCGACCGAGGGGCTATGCGCTTTATGGCGGCAAAGTCCGAACGAAACTGAAGCTAAGCGCCCATGGCTGCCAAATCGCCGGGCCGAGGGGGCGGCCCGGCGATGCGCGGCGGGCTGACGCCCTCGATTCCGCGCTTGGTGAGGGGGCCACGCGATGCGCTTCCGTGTGAAACGGCCCGTCACTATACGGCTGATCTCCATACCTTCCCCGATGAAAAGGCAGAAAGACAAGCCGCGCATTGCTGGGCCGCGGGGCGGCGATCCGACCGGGGGGCTATGCGCTTTATGGCGGCAAAGTCCGAACGAAACTGAAGCTAAGCGCCCATGGCTGCCAAATCGCCGGGCCGTGGGTGCGGCCCGGCGATGCGCGGCGGGCTAAAGCCCTTGATTCCGCGCTTGGCGCGAGAGCTAGGCGATGCGCTGCCATGGAGAGCGGCCCGTCACCGTGCGCGTGAAATCTATGGCTCCTACAATGACAGGGGGAGAAAAAAGCCGCGCATTGCTGGGCCGCGGGGCGGCGATCCGACCGGGGGGCTATGCGCTTTATGGCGGCCAAGTCCGAACGAAATTGAGGCTATGCGCAGGTTGCAGCCAAATCGCCGGGCCGAGGGGGCGGCCCTTTGAGGCGCGGCGGGCTAAAGCCCTTGACTCCGCGCTTGGCGCGAGGCCAAGCCGCGCAGCGCGCTGCCGCCTTAGCGGGCCACACGGCGCAGCGCGCGTTCCAAGGCATCCAGAAAGCGCGATCTGTCGGCCTTGCTGAAGGCCCGCCCGCCGCCACCTGCGCCTTGCATCAGCGGATTGGCGGCGCGGATATCGGCCATCAGATCGCGCGTGGCCAGAATATTGCCGATATTGGCCGCGCTCAGCTCTTCTCCGGCATGGGTCAGCACAATCGCGCCGCCTTTCACACAGACTGCCGCCAGCGGGATATCGGCAGTGATGACAACATCCCCCGGCCCCGCGCGTTCGGCAATCCATTTATCGGCCTCATCGGGGCCAGAGGCCACAATCACGGTTTCAATCAGCGGATTGGCAGAGGGGCGGATCCCCCCGTTCGAGACGATCTTGACAGGGCAGGCATGGCGCTGGCTCACGCGCTCTACCTCGGCTTTTACGGGGCAGGCATCGGCATCTACATATATTGTCATCGGCCCTCACGCTGCCGGGGAATGGGGGAAAGCCTATCGCCCAAGCGCCGCATTGCGCAAGGGCTGCGCGGCTAATGGGGCAAAATCAACAGCTCTGCCGTCACACAGACGGCATTCTCGCCCGCGCGCAAGGCCCCCTGCCGGGCCTCGCCATCAAACCCGACAGAGGCCAGCTGTATCCGGGCGCCAGAGGGGGAGAGTGTGGCATCTGTCAGAAAAATCTCTGTCGCGTAGCTGGCAATGGCGGGGCTGTCGGCAAACTGGGTGCCTACAAGGCTGCCGATCCCTTCGACCCGCGCATGGGTGATCTGATGCGCGCAGGCCAGCGCTTGCAGCGCGGCGCCGATATCCTGATTGGGGCGCAGGGTGGCCAGCCATGCAGTCGCGCGCAAAGGCTGGGCAAGGGGGGCGGGGCGGAAGAGGGTGAATTGCGTCTCACAATCCTCTTGTGCCACCAGCCCTGCCCCGCGCAGGCCCCAAGCCTGCATGCTGACATCTGCGGCCAAGCGGCTGTCATCACATAAGAGATGGCCCATTTCCCCCGTTGTCATCAGCGCATGACAATGCAGAAAGGCGCGCCCCTCGCGCAGGCCCAGATGCGCGCCGCCCGTGGCAATCCGCGCCTGTGGCTGCGTATAGGTGGCGCTATACCATGCGGCATGGCCATCACCGGGGGCGGGGGCGGGCATGACATAGGCCAAGGGGGCAAGCGCCACCCCCTCCAGCCGCAGATAGCCATAGGCGAAGCCCTGCGCGGCGAAAGCCGTGACAATGGCCTCTGTCAGGGACAGGCCCGCGCGCAGGGTCAGGCGCAGCGAAACGGCCTCGCAGGGCAGGATATCGGCGCGGGTGTGCGCGGGCGGGCCGGGATGGGGGATGGTGCGCATGGCCCTCAGCCGCCCTGCCCCGGCAACTGGCCGCGCGCCTGAAGTTCCTCGCGGATCATTTTCTTGGTGATCTTGCCATAGGCCGATTTTGGCAAAGCGTCCCAGAATACCAGATGGCGGGGCATTTTGTAGCGGGCAAGCTTTGGCTCCAGCCATGAGAGAATATCACCCTCGGCCACGGCCGCGCCGGGTTCGCAGACGCAAACCGCCATGCCCAACTCGCCCCAGACAGGATCGGGCACGCCCAGAACCGCCACTTCCGACAAAGCCGGGTGTTGCAACAGCTTTTCTTCAATCTCGCGCGGGTAGATGTTTGATCCGCCAGAGATATACATATCGGATGCGCGCCCTGTGAGATAGACAAAGCCCTGCGCATCCATATGGCCCAGATCGCCTGTCAGAAACCAGCCATCGCGGAAGCTTTTGGCATTGGCATCGGGGTTGTTGAAATAGCCCGCGAAAACGGCAGGGCCGATCACGGCAATTTCGCCCGTCTCGCCAATGGCCACTTCTTGCCCGTCGGGGGCTTGTATCTGCACCTGCATCCCCGTGCGCGCGAACCCGCAAGAGCCGATGCGCATGGCCCCATCTTCCAGATGATGATGGGCGGGGGGTAGAACGGTGATATTGCCTGTCACCTCTCCCAGCCCGAAATATTGCACCAGCACTGGCCCCAGCTTTTCCAGCGCGCGGATTTGATCAGCGCGGTACATGGGCGCGCCTGCATAGATCACATAGCGCAGGCTGGAATGATCGTGCATATCCACCGCCGGATGTTCGACCAGCAGTTTCACGATTGTGGGCACGGTGAACATATTGCTCACGCGCCAGCGCGCCACCAGTTGCCAGATTTCGGCAGGATCGAATTTCTCGCCCACAGGCAGGATGGTTTTCACCCCATGCGCCACTTGCGCAAGCTGGTGAATCCCTGCCCCGTGCGACAGCGGCGCCACCACGAGAGAGGCATCTTCCGGCCCTGTGCCCGGCATCAGATCGCACAGATGGTTGGTGATGACAAAGGCCAGTTGCCCATGGGTCAGCACCGCGGCCTTGGGCTTGCCGGTTGTGCCGGAGGTGAAGAAAAACCATGCCGGATCATCGCGCTGCACGGCGACAGGCGCGGGGGTTGCGCCCAGATGGCGGGTGATCAGCCCCTCATATTCCGCACCGATCAGGATGGTGGCATCGACATGGGGCGCGCAAGCCTGCGCATGGGCGGGAAATTGCGCGCCACATAGCAACAGCCTGGCTTGCGCAGATTGCGCCAGCCCTGCCAGATCATCGGGCGGCAGGCGGAAATTGGCCGGAACCCAGACGGCCCCCACACGCCAACAGGCAAACATGGCCTCGAACATCTGGTTGCAATTGGACGATTGCACCAGAACCCTGTCGCCTTTGGTGATCCCGTAATCTTGCACCAGTGCGACCGCAAAGGCGCAGGCGCGGGCCTCTATCTCTGCCCAACTCCATTCCGCATCGCCCCAGATAAGCCCCGGCGCATGTCCCAGCCGCCGCGCGCTTTCGCTAAGCAGATGCGAGAGGTTCATCACGCGGGTGGAGAATGGCACCATCCCCTGAGAGAGGTCATCCCTCATTTCACGCGCTCCATGATGGAAACATAATTGGCCACTGCCGCCCCGCCCATATTGAACACCCCCGCCAGCGTGGCGCCGGGTATCTGCATCTCTGCCCCCTCGCCCATAAGCTGCATTGCGGCCATGACATGCATGGAAACGCCGGTTGCGCCAATCGGGTGGCCCTTGGATTTCAGCCCGCCCGATGGATTGACCGGCAAGCGCCCGTCCTTAAGGGTAATCCCCTCGCGGATCACGCGGTGGCCCTGCCCCGGCGCGGCCAGACCCATCGCCTCATATTCCAGCATCTCGGCAATGGTGAAGCAATCATGCGTTTCCACAAGGCTGAGATCATCGACTGTCAGGCCCGATTGTTCCAGCGCCTTTGCCCATGCCATGCGCGCACCGCGGAATTCCAGCACATCGCGGCGCGAGAGCGCAAGGATATCATTGGCCTGCGCGCGGGCGCGAAAGCCCACGGCGCGCGGGGCCTGTGCGGCCGCCTCGGTATCGGCCAGCACCAGCACCGCCGCCCCGTCAGATACAAGCGAGCAATCGGTGCGCCGCAAGGGGCCAGCGACATAGGGATTTTTCTCGGAGACGGTATTGCAAAATTCCAGCCCGAAGTCCTTGCGCATATGGGCGAAAGGGTTGGCCATACCATTGGCGTGGTTCTTGGCCGCGATCATGGCCAATTCTTCCGAACGGTCGCCATAGCGCTGGAAATAGCTTTGCGCGATCTGGCCAAAGAGGCCGGCAAAGCCGCCCTCCACATCGGCCTCCTCGCTGCGGTAGCTGGCGGAGAGCAGGATATCGCCCACCTCTGCCGTGGGGGTGGCTGTCATTTTTTCCGCGCCCACCACAAGGGCGATGCGCCCGCGCCCGGCGCCGATGAAATCCAGCGCGCCATGCAGCGCGGCAGAGCCTGTGGCGCAAGCATTCTCGAACCGTGTGGCGGGCACATGGGCAAGGCGCGGGTCGCCCATGGCCACAAGTGCGCCCTGAAAATCCTGTTTCGAGAACCCGTTATTGAACACGCCCACGAAAATCCCGTCCACATCGGCGGGCGCGATTTCGGCATGGGCCAGCGCCTGTGCCACGGCCTCGGCCATCAGCGATTCGGTATCGGGGTGATCGGATTTGCCAAAGACAGTATGCCCCCAGCCTATGATATGCGCTTGTGTCATGATGCTTTCCTCTCTTGGTTGCGCGTCAGTCGCGCCTCTATCGCGCGGGCGGCGGCCCGCAATTTCTCGGCCAGTTCTGTGCGGCGCGGCTCTTTCATGCGGCTTTCCACGGCTGCAAGGGACAGCGCGCCCACCAACTGCCCCCCTGGCCCGTGCAAAGCCACGCCCAGACCCCAGGAATCCTCGAATATCAGGCCGGGATTGAGGGCGATTGCGCCCGCGCGTGTTTGGGCAACCTGCGCGCGCAAGGTATCTTGCCCAAGTTTCGGGTAGTTATTGGCCAGCTCTGCGGCATTTGCGGCCAGAATTGCCTCTATTTCCGCATCAGGCAAGGCCGCAAGCATGGCCAGCGATCCCGCCCCCACCCCAAGCGGATGATGCCCGCCGGGCAAAAGCGCATAGGTGCGGATCGGGTGTGCGCCATCTTCGCGGTGCAGGCAGACCGAATGAAAGCCCCGCCGCACCGATAAAAACGCCGCATCCCCCGTTTCGCGCGCAAGGCGCTGCAAATCCTGCATGGCCTGCGCCAATAGCCCATGCCGCCCTTGTGCGCACAGGCCCAGAAGATAGGCTTCTTCGCCCAAATGGTACGCGCGGGTATCCTCTGCCTGTTCCACCAGCCCCGCGCGCATCAGCGCCAGAACCAGACGCCGCACCGTGGCCTTGTTCAACCCGGTGACACTGACAAGCCCCGACAATGACAGCCCCGCCCCGGAATGGCGCGCAATGAGCGACAAGAGCGCCAAGGCGCGATCCACGCTTTGCGCCCCCCCAAGGGCCGTATCTTGCGATTCTTGTTTCACAATATGAACCAATGATTTTCCCAGACTATCGATGATACAGGGCTATTTCCTGCCATTCTGATTTTCATTTTGGCATGTTGCAAGTTTTTCTTGCGTTCGGGAAAAAATAAGGTTCACTATCTGGACAATGTTCAGCATCTGGCCCCGGCCAGTGCGCCAATGGAGGAGGAAACGCCATGACATTTACCAGACTGACCCAGACTGCCCTTGCTGCGGCCATTGGCCTTGGCCTTGGCGCGGCAAGTGCGGAAACGCTGCGCCTGTCGCATAACACCGGCGACAGCACCACATGGCATAAAGGGGCCGAGAAATTCGGCGAATTGCTGGCAGAGCGCACGGGCGGCGCAATGGAAGTGCGCGTTTTCCCCAATGCGCAGCTTTCGGGCGGTGACCAGATGCGTCAGGCGGAAATGGTCGGGCGCGGCGCACTGGATCTGGTTGTGACCTCGGCCATCAATGTCACGCCGCTTGTGCCGGAAATGGCGGTATTCTCGCTGCCCTATCTCTATTCCAGCTATGAGCAGGTGGACGCCACCACCCAGGGCGCGCCGGGCGAGATGCTGGCCGATATCCTGCTGGAAAAAGGGATTGTGGTTCTGGCCTGGGGTGAAAACGGGTTCCGCGAAGTGACCAACAATGTGCGCCCCATCCGCAGCCCCGATGATATGCGCGGGCTGAATATGCGTGTGGCTGGCCCGATGTATATTGATGTGATGAACGCTTTGGGCGCAAACCCCCAGCAAATGCAGTGGGGCGAAACCATGTCGGCACTGCAACAGGGCGTTGTCGATGGGCAGGAAAACCCCATTGGCGCGGTGATCATTCCGCAGCAGGTATATGAGGTGCAAAAATACCTCACCGCATGGCATTATTCCTATGATCCCATCTTCCTTGGCATTTCTCAGGCGAAATGGGATGGCTATGATGCCGAAATGCAAACCATCCTGCGCGAAACCGCGCAAGAGGCCATGGCCTATCAGCGCGAGATCACCCGCGAGGGGACAGCCAGCGGCATAGACTTCCTGCGCGAGAAGGGCATGGAAGTTTATGAACCCACCGCCGAGGAACTGGCGGCCTTCCGCGCAGCCACGCAGCCCGCATTTGACCAATGGGCCGCGCGTGTGGGCGATGAGATTGTAGGCGCCTTTCAGGCCACTATCGCAGCCACCAACTAAGTGATTTTAACAGCCCGCGCGCCCAAAGATGCGCGCGGGCCAGTTTCTGTATGGGGCGCATGGGCCGATGATCCGTTTCATCTTGCGTGATTTTGAAAAGATTGTCTGCGCGCTCTTGTTTCTGGGCATGACGGCTTTGGGCTTTGCCAATGTTGTGGTGCGCTATGGCACGAATCTGTCTTTCGCGGCCTCGGAAGAGTTGCTGATCAACGGGTTTTTGGTGCTGACTGTCTTTGGCGCGGCCATTGCGGCGCGGCGGGGCGAGCATCTGGCGGTAACGATGGTGCATGACATGCTGCCGCGCGCGCTGTGGATGCCGGTTTTCCTGCTCTCGGTCGCGCTGTCGGTTGCGCTTTTGGGCTTTTCGGCGTGGTTTTCATGGGATGCCATGATGAATATCCGCCGCGTGGGCATGCGCTCTTACGGGTTGGGGCTGCCTGCATGGTATTATCAAGCCGCCCTGCCCTTTGGCTTTGGGCTGGTGATTATCCGCTATCTGCAGCATGCTTGGGAGGTGGGGCGCGCGGGCGGCCGTGCCGGAGGCGCACCCCATGTTTGAGATGCTGGGCATCACCTCTGCTGGCACACAGATGATTGTGGTCTTTTTCCTGCTGATGGCGCTGCGCGTGCCTGTGGCCTTTGCCCTTGGCCTGTCTGCGCTTTATGCGATGTGGACAATCGGTTTCGGGTTGGAGCTGGCGGGCGATCTGATTGCCACGGGCATTACCAAATTCTCGCTGCTGGCGATCCCGTTTTTCATTCTGGCGGGCGTGCTGATGGGAAGCCTTGGGATTGCCGAACGCATGATCCGGTTTTTCCGGGTGGCTGTGGGCGGTTTGCCGGGGGGAATGGGGATTGTGGGCACAGTGGTGTGTCTGTTCTGGGGGGCTGTCAGCGGCTCTGGCCCGGCCTCTGTGGCGGCAATCGGGCCGATGATCATCAAGGGCATGGAAGAGGATGGCTATGACCGCGCCTTTGCCGCCGGGCTGGTGGTGACGGGGGCTGCGTTTTCCATTGTGATCCCGCCCTCTATCGGGCTGGTGATTTACGGGGTGATTGCGGAAACCTCGATCTCGCGGCTGTTTATTGCGGCCATCATTCCGGGTGTGTTCATGGCACTGACCATGGTGGCGGTGCTGCCTTTCGCGCGGCGCAATACCGCCCCTGCGGGCAGTGCCAGCCTGACAGCCCTTAGCCCCGATCCTTATGCAGGGATGCCGCGCGGGCGCGCGCTATGGCTGTCATTTCGCGAGAGTTTCTGGGGGTTGATGACACCTGTTGTCATTCTGGGGGGCATTTATTCGGGGATTTTCACCCCCACAGAGGCCGCGATTGTGGCCACTGTCTATGCGCTGGGTGTGGGCGGGCTGGCTTACCGCACCCTGACCTTCGCGCGGCTGTATCAGGCGCTGGCCACGGCTGCGGCCTCTTCTGCGGTGGTGATGCTGATTGTGGCCTATGCCAGCCTGTTTGGCTGGGTTGTGACTGTGGATGATCTGGTGGGCAGCTATTCGGGCGCGCTGCTGGGGCTGAGTGATCAGGCATGGGTGATCTTGCTGGTGATCATGGTGATCTTGCTGATTGCGGGCATGTTCATGGACCCCGTGACAGTGATGTTCATTGCCCTCCCCATTTTCCTGCCTGTCGCGCGGCAAATGGGGTGGGATCCGGTGTGGTTTGGCGTGCTGGTGATGGTCAATCTGGCGATCGGGCTGATTACGCCGCCTGTGGGGATAAACCTGTATGTGGCGGCCAATGTCACCCGGCTGAGCATCGAGCGTGTGGCGCGCGGCACCATGCCCTTTTTGCTGGCCGCGCTGGTGGGGATTGTCGTGGTCGCCGCCGTGCCGCAAATGTCGCAATTTCTGGTCAACTGGCTGCGCTGAGAAGGAATGAGAGAGATGAAAACTGCCATCGTCACAGGCGCCGCGCGCGGCATCGGGCTGGCCACGACCCGCGCCTTTCTGTCAGAGGGCTGGCGCGTGGCCATGATAGACCGTGACGCCCCCGCGCTGGCCCTGGCCGCGCAGGGGCTGGCGCAGGCCCATGCGGTGATCTGCGATGTGTCAGACCCCGCGCAGGTGCAGGCCATGGCGGCAGAGGTGATGGCGCAGTTTGGCCGCGTGGATGCCTTGGTCAATAATGCCGGCGTGGCCGATTTCCGGCCCATGGGCGAGACCGATCTTGCCATCTGGCGCGAGGTGATGGCCACCAATCTGGACGGGGTGTTTATTACCAGTCAGGCGATTATCCCGCATCTGAAGGCAACGCGCGGCGCGATTGTGAATATCGCCTCCATCTCTGGCCTGCGCGCCAGCACCTTGCGCGTGGCTTATGGCACATCAAAAGCGGCGGTCATTCATCTGACACGCCAGCAAGCGGCGGAATTGGGGGAATGGGGCATTCGGGCCAATTGCGTGGCCCCCGGCCCTGTAGATACCAAACTGGCGCTGGCCGTGCATTCGCCCGAAATCCGCGCCGCTTATCACGATACAATCCCCCTGAACCGCTATGGGCGCGAGGCAGAGATTGCCGAGGCGATAACTTTTCTGTGCTCGGAGCGGGCCAGCTATGTGACGGGGCAAGTGCTGGCGGCGGATGGCGGGTTTGATGCCGTGGGCGTGGGCCTGCCTGCTTTGCGCCGCCAAAAGCCCGAAGGGCATTGACGCGCCTGCCCAAGACTGGCTTTGTAGCGCGACCCCAAAAGGAGCACCCACCCCATGAGCCTGCCCGTCTTTCACATGGTCGATCGCGCACCGCAACCTGTGGCAACCTTCTCTCATGCCGCAGAGATTGACGGCTGGGTGTTTCTGACAGGGCAGATGCCCACATGGCCCGGAGAGCCGGATCGCCCCTTGCCCGAAGGGATAAAGGCCCAGACGCGCCGGGTGATGGACAATCTGATCCTTGTGCTGGAAGGGCTGGGGCTGGGCTTGGAAAACGTGGTGCAGGCGCGCGTTTATATCACTCAGTTCGAGCGCGATTATGCGCCGATGAATGCCGTCTATCAAAGCTATTTCGCCCCCGGCAAACTGCCCGCGCGCACCTGTATCGGGGTGACAGGGCTGGCTGTGGGCGCGCTGGTGGAGATAGATTTCGTGGCCAAGCGGCCTTAAGGCGTAGCCCGCCGCGCAGCGCTGGGCCGCGGTGCGGCGATCCATCCGAATAGCTAAGCGCTTTATGGCGGCAATGTCCGAACGAAATTGAAGCTATACGCAGGATGCAGCCAAATCGCCGGGCCGTGGGTGCGGCCCTTTGAGGCGCGGCGGCCTGCGGCCTCGATTCCGCGCTTGGTGAGGGGACAAAGCGATGCGCTTTCATGTGAACCGGCCTGTCACTGTGCGCCTGATGTCTCTGCCTTCCCCGATGACAGGGCAGAAAGACAAGCCGCGCAGTGCTGGGCCGCGGTGCGGCGATCCATCCGAATGGCTAGGCGCTTTATGGCGGCAATGTCCGAACGAAACCGAAGCTAAGCGCCAGCGGCTACCAAATCGCCGTGCCGGGGGGCGGCCCGGCGATGCGCGGCGGGCTGACGCCCTCGATTCCGCGCTTGGCGCGTGAGAGGGTTAGGCGATGCGCCACCCCACAAATCCGCCAGCCACCCTGCGCGTGATATCCATGCCTTCTCCAATGACGGAGCAAAAAGACAAGCCGCGCAGCGCTGGGCCGCGGTGCGGCGATCCGACCCGGAAGCTTTGCGCTTTATGGCGGCCAAGTCCGCGCGACATCTAGGTTATGCGCAGGATGCAGCCAAATCGCTGGGCCGCGGTGCGGCGATCTGGCCTTGAGGCTAAGCGGTTTATGGCGGCAATGTCCGAACGAAATTGAAGCTAAGCGCTCGTGGCAGCCAAATCGCTGGGCCGGGGGCGGCCCAGCGATGCGCGGCGGCCTTCGGCCTTGATTCCGCGCTTGGTGAGGGGACAAAGCGATGCGCCACCCCACAAAGCCGCCAGCCACCCTGCGCATGATATCCAGCCCTTCGCCAATGACGGAGCAAAAAGACAAGCCGCGCAGCGCTGGGCCGCGGGGCGGCGATTCGCCTTTGAGGCTATGTCACTTTATGGCGGCAATGTCCGCGCGAAACCCAAGCTATGCGCCCACGGCAGCCAAATCGCCGGGCCGGGGGGCGGCCCAGCGATGCGCGGCGGCCTGCGTCCTTGACTCCGCGCCAAAAGAGCAAATCGAATGTCGCCAAGGGCTGCGCCACTTTCGCACAACTTGGGGCGCCTACCCCATCTCTTCCAGAAAATCCCGGCCGCGGGCGTCTTCCACCTCTATCACCCACAGATCGGGGTCGAAGCTGCGCTGGCGGGTGATGGCGGCGTCGACCTCGGTCTCTGGCCCCTCGGTCAGGGTATGCCATGCGCGCTGCCCGGTTGCGAGATCGTATTGGCGCATATGCGCGCGCGCGGTTCCGTCCAGCGCGGCCAGTTTCACCAGCACCGCGCCTGCTGTCGCATCACCGCGCGCAATGACATAGGCGGGGATGCCCTCTATCTGCAAGCGCCGCAGATAGGCCGAAACCCAGATGCCAGAGGCCAGCCGTGCGCTCATGTATTGCCGTCGCGGAACTCCAGCCCCATTTCGGAATAGCGCGCGGCCTCTTCCATCCAGTTTTCCCGCACTTTCACCTGCAAGAACAGATGCACAGGCCGGCCCAGAAATTCGGCAATCTCGGCACGCGCGGCGGTAGAGATGGCCTTGATCGTCTCGCCCTTATTGCCCAGAACAATGCCCTTATGGCCATCGCGCATGACATAGACAACCTGATCTATACGCACCGAACCGTCGTCGCGTTCTTCCCAGTGCTCGGTCTCGACGGTCAGCTGATAGGGCAATTCCTGATGCAGGCGCAGGGTCAGCTTTTCGCGGGTCATTTCGGACGCGATCATGCGCAAGGGCAGATCGGCAATCTGGTCTTCGGGGTAGAGCCATGGGCTGAGCGGCATTTGTTCCGCCAGCCAGCGGCGCAGATCCTCCACCCCATGCCCTTTTTCCGCCGAAATCATGAAGCTGCGCGCGAAAGGATAGGCCTCGTTCAGCTTGGCCGACAGCGCCAGCAGGGTTTCAGCTTTCACACGGTCGATCTTGTTGATGGCAAGGGCCACAGTCTGATTGGGGGTGATCCGCTCTTTGAGCGCCTCTATGATGGCCTGTGTGCCCTCTGTCAGGCCGCGATGGGCCTCTATCAGCAGCACCACCACATCAGCATCGGCAGCGCCGCCCCAGGCGGCTGCCACCATGGCGCGATCCAGACGGCGGCGGGGGCGGAAGAGGCCCGGTGTATCCACAAACACAATCTGTGCGGCCCCTTCCAGCGCCACGCCGCGGATGCGCGCACGCGTGGTTTGCACCTTGTGTGTGACGATGGAGACCTTGGCCCCCACCATGCGGTTGGTGAGGGTGGATTTTCCGGCATTGGGTTCGCCAATCAGGGCCACAAAGCCCGCGCGGGTGGGTGTTTCGGTCATTTTTCGGCCTCCAGCCGTTCAAGAAGTGCGCGCGCGGCCATTTGTTCGGCCTGCCGCTTGGAGCCTGCCGCCGCGCGCGCGCTTTCGCCGCTGTCAAGCCGGGCTTCGATGATGAATTCGGGCGCATGAGCGGGGCCGGATCGCCCGGCCTCCAGATAGCGCGGGGGGGTCTGGCCGCGCGCCTGCGCCCATTCCTGCAACATGGTTTTGGCGTCGCGTGCATCGGCATCGACGCTTTCCAGCCGCGCGCGCCAATGGTGCAGCACGACCGCGCGCGCCACCTCAAAGCCGCCATCCAGATAGACCGCGGCAATCACGGCTTCCATGGCATCGGCCAGAATGGCCTCTTTGCGCCGCCCGCCCGACAGCATTTCAGAGCGCCCCAATTTCAGCGCCGCGCCCAGACCCAGCGCGCGCGCCACTTCGGCGCAGCTTTCCTTGCGCACCAGCGCATTGAAGCGCGGGGCAAGCTGGCCCTCGGAGGCGCTTTTATCGGCAAAAAGCAGCGCTTCGGCCATGACCAGCCCCAACACCCTGTCACCCAGAAATTCCAGCCGTTGGTTATCGGGCCGCGAGGGCGAGGACATGGAGGGATGCGTCAAGGCCCGGTGCAAAAGCTCTGGCCGCGCGAAATCATGCCCAAGCCGGGCCGCAAATGCCAGAATTTCCGCCGATAGCTTCACGAGAGCCTCGCGAAGAAGCGATCACTCCGCCATGTCCAGAAGAAAAACAGCGACCGCCCTTCGGCAGAAAACACCACATGGCGCGCGCGCCCGATCAGATGATCAAAGGGCACCATACCCACGCCGCCCACTTGCCGGGGCATGCGGCTGTCCAGCGAATTGTCGCGGTTATCCCCGATAAAGAAGAAATGCCCCTCTGGCACAGTGAAGACAGGCGTATTGTCGCCCGCGCCGCCATCCACGATATTGACAACCGGATAGCTGACGCCGTTTGGCAAGGTTTCGATCACGCGGGATTTGCGGCATTCGCCGCCCTGGCCCACAGGCGCATTCTCGCAGCGCGGAAACTGGCCTGCGCTGCCTTGGCGTTCATAGGTTTCGATAAAATCGCCTGCCGGTTCCTGGGGCACGGCCACGTCATTCAACCATAGCTGGCCTGCGCGCATCTGCACCCTGTCGCCCGGCAGGCCGATCACGCGCTTGATGTAATCAGCCCCTGTGCCGGGGTGACGGAAGACCACGATATCCCCGCGCTCTGGCTCTGAGCCAAAAATCCGCCCCTCTATCGGGCAGATGGCAAAGGGGCAGGAATGACGCGAATAGCCATAGGCCATTTTATTCACAAACAGAAAATCACCAATCAGCAACGTGTCCTTCATGGAGCCCGACGGGATCCAGAAAGGCTGAAAAAACAGCGTGCGGAACAGGCCCGCAATCAGCAGGGCATAGATAATGGTCTTGATATTGTCCCACAGCCCGTCTTTCTTGCCGTCTATCGCGCTCATGTATTTTGTCCGTTCAAAACTGAAAAGGGTCGCGCGCTACATGGGCGGGGCGGGGGACGGAGTCAAGCAAGACCGCAAGGCGCGCGCAGTTGTGACCGCGAAAATTGGGGTTTTCAATGCCAAAGCGCGCGCCTATAGTCGCAACCATGATCTGTGTCGCATCATTTCAGCGTTTGGCGCCCCTCTCGGCTTTGTCCGGTCTGCTTCTTCTTAGCAGCCTCTGAGCGTGTCCTCTTGCGGGCGCGCCGCTCAGAGGTGAAAAGCGCCCCAACCGCAAGACAGTGACATTCCCCTACCACAGGACAAGACCCATGACATCTTCCGCCCCCGATATGGCCGCGCCGCAAGACCGCGTATTGATTTTTGACACAACCTTGCGCGATGGCGAACAAAGCCCCGGCGCCACCATGACCCACGCCGAAAAGCTGGAAATCGCCAGCCTTCTGGACGAAATGGGTGTCGATATCATCGAGGCCGGGTTTCCCATCGCCTCTGACGGGGATTTTCAGGCCGTCAGCGAGATTGCGAAAAACGCGAAAACCTCTGTCATCTGCGGGCTGGCGCGGGCCAATTTCGCCGATATCGACCGCTGCTGGGAAGCCGTGCGCCATGCCGCGCGCCCGCGCATTCACACCTTCATCGGCACATCGCCCCTGCACCGCGACATAACCGCGCTGGATCAGGAGGGGATGATTGCGAAAATTCATGAGACTGTCAGCCATGCGCGCAATCTGTGCGACAATGTGCAATGGTCGCCCATGGATGCCACCCGCACAGAGCGTGATTACCTGTGCCGCGTGGTGGAAACTGCGATCAAGGCGGGGGCCACGACGATCAATATTCCCGATACTGTTGGCTATACCTATCCGCGCGAAAGTGCCGATCTGATTGCCATGCTGCTGGAGCGCGTGCCGGGCGCGGATAGCATCATCTTTGCCACCCATTGCCATAACGATCTGGGCATGGCCACGGCCAATGCACTGGCGGCCGTGGAAGCAGGCGCGCGCCAGATTGAATGCACGATCAACGGTCTGGGCGAGCGTGCGGGCAATACGGCGCTGGAAGAAGTGGTGATGGCGCTGCGTGTGCGCAATGATATCCTGCCTTACCGCACTGGAATTGACACCACCAAGATCATGGGCATTTCGCGCATGGTGGCGGCCGTCTCTGGCTTTCCGGTGCAGTATAACAAGGCGGTAGTGGGCAAGAACGCTTTCGCGCATGAATCGGGCATTCATCAGGATGGGATGCTCAAGAACAAGGAAACCTTCGAGATCATGCGCCCCGAAGATGTGGGGCTGGCCGCCACCAATCTGGTGATGGGCAAGCATTCGGGCCGCGCGGCGTTGCGTGCGAAACTGTCAGAGCTGGGCTATGAGCTGGGCGACAACCAGTTGAAAGATGTCTTTGTGCGCTTCAAGGCTTTGGCCGACCGCAAGAAAGAGGTCTATGACGATGATCTGATTGCGCTGATGGCAGAGGCCAACACGGCGGATGATGAAGCCTTTTTGCAAATCAAGCGGCTGCGGGTGATCTGCGGCACGGAGGGGCCGCAAGAGGCCGAATTGACAATGCTGGTTGGCGGGGCCGAAAAATTTGTCGATGCCACGGGCGATGGGCCTGTGGATGCCACTTTCAACGCCGTAAAAATGCTGTTCCCGCATGAGGCGCAGTTGGAACTTTATCAGGTGCATGCGGTGACAGAGGGCACAGATGCGCAAGCCACAGTCAGTGTGCGGCTGAAGCTGGAGGGCGTGGTCTATTCGGGGCAATCCTCGGATACCGATACTGTCGTGGCCTCTGCCAAAGCCTATGTCAATGCGCTCAACCGGTTGGTGGTGCATAAGCACAGGGGCAATCTTTCGGCACTGATGACATCTGCAGGCTGACAGGCAGGCCCCCGCCAGCCCATGGCGGGGGCTATCACGGCTCTGTGCGGGGGATATGGCCAATTCCTGCCGATCTTGCCCCTTCCCCCCCTTTACCGAATGCCCCGCAGCGCCCTATAAGGCGCAAAACGTTTAGCGCCCTGAAATTGGGGCGCATCACCCCATAGCCAGCGGGATATGCGCATGAATTTTTTTCCCAGTCTGTTTTCGTCAGACATGGCCATAGACCTTGGAACCGCAAATACGCTGGTCTATGTCAAAGGGCGCGGGATCATTCTGAATGAACCATCGGTTGTGGCCTATCACTCCAAAGACGGGCGCAAGGCCGTGCTGGCGGTGGGTGAGGATGCAAAGCTGATGCTGGGCCGCACCCCCGGCAGCATTGAAGCCATCCGCCCCATGCGCGACGGTGTGATTGCCGATTTCGATGTGGCGGAAGAAATGATCAAGCATTTCATCCGCAAAGTACATCGCAACACCATGTTTTCCAAGCCGAAAGTTATTGTCTGCGTGCCTTACGGCGCCACCCCGGTGGAAAAACGCGCCATCCGGCAATCGGTGCTTTCTGCGGGTGCGCGGCGGGCGGGGCTGATTTCCGAACCCATCGCCGCCGCGATTGGGGCGGGGATGCCGATTACCGATCCCACGGGTTCCATGGTGGTGGATATCGGGGGCGGCACGACGGAAGTGGCCGTTCTGAGCCTTGGCGATATCGTTTATGCGCGCTCTGTGCGGGTGGGCGGTGACAGGATGGATGAGGCGATTGTCAGCTTCCTGCGCCGCAATCAGAACCTGCTTATTGGCGAATCGACTGCCGAAAAGATCAAATGCGCCATCGGAACCGCGCGCATGCCCGATGACGGGCGCGGGAAATCCATGATGGTGCGCGGGCGTGACCTGCTGAACGGTGTGCCCAAGGAAGTGGAAATCACACAGGCGCAGGTGGCCGAGGCTTTGGCCGAAACCGTGACCACGATTTGCGAGGCCGTGATGATCGCGCTGGAAACCACACCGCCCGATCTGGCCGCCGATATCGTGGATCGCGGCGTGATGCTTACAGGCGGTGGCGCGCTCTTGGGCGAGTTGGATCTGGCGCTGCGCGAACAGACGGGCCTGTCGATCTCGGTTGCCAATGAGGCGCTGCATTGTGTGGCCATTGGAACAGGCAAGGCGCTGGAATATGAAAAACAGTTGCGCCACGCCATTGATTACGAGAGCTGACGCAACCAGTCGCAAGGTGTGACCTGTGGCAGAGGATCGCAAACAGGATAATGATTTCATCCGCCCGCTGCGGCGGGTGATGATCGTGCTTGTCGCGACACTGCTGGCGCTGATTTTTCTGGTCTGGCGCATTGACAGCCCACGGGTGGAACAGTTCCGCATGGCTGTGATTGACAAGGTTGTCCCCTCTTTTGACTGGGCCATGCGTCCGATGGGGCGGGTGGTGGCCATGGTGGAAAATTTCAACGCCTATGCCCGGATCGTAGAGCAGAATCAGGAATTGCGGCGCGAATTGCAGCAGATGCGCGCATGGCGCGAGGCCGCACTTCAGCTGGAACAACGCAATGCGCAGCTGCTGGATTTGAATCAGGTGCGGCTTGATCCGCAGCTGACCCATGTGACAGGTGTGGTGATGGCCGATAGCGGCTCTCCGTTCCGCAAATCGGTGCTGTTGAATGTGGGCGCGCGCGATGGTGTGCAAGATGGCTGGGCGGTAATGGATGGGCTGGGGCTTGCGGGCCGCATTTCCGGCGTGGGCCAGCGCACGGCGCGGGTGGTGCTGCTGACAGATACCGCAAGCGCTGTGCCTGTGGTGATCCAGCCCTCTGGCCAGCGCGCCATGCTGATTGGCGACAATTCGGCCTTTCCGGTGCTGGAATTCATTGAAACCCCCGACGATCTGCGCCCCGGTGATCGGGTTGTCAGTTCCGATGATGGCGGCGTGTTTCCGGCCGGGATTTTGGTGGGCGAAGTGGTGGCGACCACCGATCGCCGATTGCGGGTGCGCATTGCCGCCGATTACGGGCGGCTGGAATTTCTGCGCGTGCTGCGCTCGCGCCCGATGGAGCGGATCACGGATACTGGCGCATTGATCGCCCCGCCCCGCCTGCCAGAGATACCAGAGGCGGCAGAGGACACCCCGCTTGCCGAAGGCATGCCCGGCGATGGTTGAACGCCGCCAGACCCAGCGCTTGCTGTATATCCTGCTCTTTCTGGGCTTGGCCCTGGTGGTGACATTTTTCAGATTGCTGCCACTTGGGGGCTACGGCGTTCCGCTTGGCCCGGTGCTGGCAGATGAGGACGCGGTGCACGGCTGGAGCCTGCGCCACCTGCCCATGCCCGATATCATGCTGTGCCTGACATTGGCCTGGGTGGTGCGCCGCCCCGCCATGCTGCCCGCCTGGCTGGTTGTGATGTATTTCTTCATCGAAGATATTCTGCTCTTGCGCCCGCCCGGCCTGTGGGCGCTGATTGTGCTGCTGGCCACAGAGTTTTTGCGCAAACGCACAGAGACGCTGCGCCAGCACGGGTTCTTGTTGGAATATCTGACAATCTTTGCTGTCATGCTGGCCATGTTTGTGGCGAATCGCGCGGTGCTCGCAATCGTGATGGGGCCGCAAGCGCCGCTTGGGTTGAGCTTGGCGCAGTTTCTGGGCACTGTACTGGCCTATCCGGCGGTTGTGGCGCTGTCGCATTTCGTGTTCGGATTGCGCAAGCCCGCAACGGGCGAGGTGGATGCTTTGGGGCAGAGATTGTGAAACGCACAGACCGCGACAAGGAACTCAGCAAACGCACCATCAGCCGCCGTGGGCTGGTGCTGGGCGGGCTGCAACTGGGCGTTGCAGGCGCGCTGCTATGGCGGCTGCGCGACATGCAGCTGAACCAGTCGGAACAATTCCGCCTGCTGGCCGAGGAAAACCGCATCAATCTGCGGCTGTTGCCCCCCACGCGCGGCTTGATTCTGGATCGCAATGGCGTGCTATTGGCCGGGAATGAACAGAATTACCGGGTTGTCATCAAGCGCGATGATGCAGGCGATATTGATCTGGTGCTGGCCCGGCTGGCCCGGCTGATTGATCTGAGCGCCGAAGAGGTGGAGCGCGCGCGCCGCGACATGCTGCGCAACCGCCCCTTTGTGCCTGTCACTGTGGCAGAGCGTCTGAGTTGGGAAGAAATCAGCCGCGTGGCCGCGAATGCCCCCGCCCTGCCCGGTGTGACCCCGGAAATGGGCCTGTCGCGCTATTACCCTTTGCGCGCGGATACTGCGCATGTGGTGGGCTATGTCGGCCCGGTATCAGAACGCGATCTGGAGGCGCTGGAAACCCCCGATCCCGTCTTGCTGATCCCGCGCTTCCAGATTGGCAAAAGCGGCGTAGAGCGGATGGAAGAAGACCGTCTGCGCGGGCGCGCCGGGTCGCAGCGGGTGGAAGTGAATGTCGTGGGCCGCGTCATGCGCGAGCTTGACCGCGTAGAGGGCGTGCCGGGTGGCAATGTGCATCTGACGATTGATGCGAAATTGCAGAATTACACGCTGGAGCGGTTGCATGGCCAAAGCGCTGCCGCTGTGGTGATGGATGTCCAGACCGGGGATATTCTGGCGCTGGCCTCTGGCCCCAGCTTTGACCCCAATCTCTTTGTGCGCGGCATTTCCACCACCGATTTCAACGGGTTGTTGCATAGTGATTACCGCCCGCTGGTGAATAAGACAGTGCAGGGCATGTATCCGCCGGGATCGACCTTCAAGATGGTGACGGCGCTGGCCGCGCTGGAGGCAGGTGTCACCGATGGACAAGAGCGCGTCTTTTGCCCCGGCCATATGGATGTGTCCGGCAACCGTTTTCATTGCTGGAAGCGCGGCGGCCATGGGCGGGTGGGGATGGTTTCTGCCCTGTCGGAAAGCTGCGATGTGTATTTTTATGAAATGGCGCAGCGCTGCGGGATCGACAAGATCAATGAAATGTCCACGCGGCTGGGGCTTGGGCTGCGCTATGATCTGCCCATCACCTCTGTTGCCAGTGGCCTGAACCCCACCCGCGAGTGGAAGCGCAACAATCGCGGCGCAGAGTGGCGCGTGGGCGATACGGTGAATGCCTCTATCGGGCAGGGCTTTGTTCTGACAACGCCTTTGCAACTGGCGGTGATGACAGCGCGTCTGGCGTCCAATTCCGCCGTGCTGCCACGGCTGGTGCGCGACCCCCTGGAACGCGCGCTGCCGCAAGCCGCAAGCCTTGATCTGCGCCCCGAATGGCTGCGCCTGATCTGGCGGGGCATGTATGACACTGTCAATGACCAGCGCGGCACTGCCTATTCCTCGCGCGTGGTGGCGGATGGGCAGACAATGGCGGGCAAGACAGGCACAAGCCAGGTGTTTTCCATCACCCGCGCAGAGCGGGATGCCGGGATTCGGCGGCAGGAAGATTTGCCATGGAACCGCCGCAACCACGGGCTTTTTGTCAGTTATGCGCCTTATGATGCGCCCCGCATTGCGGTATCGGTGGTGGTGGAACATGGTGGCGGCGGTTCCTCTGCCGCGGCACCCCTTGGCCGCGATATCATGCTGGCCGCGCTCAATGACGGGCGCCCCCCCCTTGCGGCCTATCCGGCGCCGCAGCGCAACCGCATTCAGTATGAGCAGGATGAAATGCAAGAGCGCCTGCGCCGCCCCGAAGACATGCGGTTAAGCCGGGCATGAGCTATCTGGAATATAACACAAAGCGCATGCCATCGGGCCTTGCAAAGGTGCTGTATCTGAACTGGCCCCTTGTCGCATTGCTGATTGCGGTGGCCTGCTTTGGGTTTGTGATGCTGTTTTCGGTCGCGGGCGGCAATCTTACCCCCTGGGCTGAATTGCAGATCAAGCGCTTTGGCCTTGGGCTGGCGGTGATGTTCGTGGTGGGGTTTGTGCCCTTGTGGTTCTGGCGCTCTATTGCCGGGGTGGCTTATGCGGTGTCAATCCTGCTGCTGCTGGGGGTAGAGTTTTTTGGCACGATCGGCATGGGCGCAAAGCGCTGGCTGGAAATCGGGCCATTCCGGCTGCAACCCTCGGAATTGGCCAAGATCACCACGATCATGGCGCTTGCGGCCTATTATGACTGGCTGGATCTGAAAAAGGTGTCGCACCCGGTTTGGGTGCTGGCCGCAGCGGCGATTGCGCTGGTGCCAGCCGTTTTGGTGCTGCGCCAGCCGGATTTGGGAACATCGCTGCTTTTGGCGCTGGGCGGGGGGGCTGTGATCTTTGCCGCCGGGGTGCATTGGGCCTATTTCGCCGCGCTGATTACGGCGGGGGTGGGGCTGGTGGGGGCGGTGTTCACCTCGCGCGGGACAGAGTGGCAGCTTTTGAAGGATTACCAATACCGCCGGATTGATGCCTTTCTGGATCCGACGCTTGATCCTTTGGGCGCGGGCTATCATATCAACCAATCCATGATCGCGCTGGGATCGGGCGGCTGGTCGGGGCGCGGGTTTATGGAAGGCACGCAGGCGCGGCTTAATTTCCTGCCCGAAAAGCATACTGATTTCATTTTCACCACTCTGGCCGAGGAATTTGGCTTTATTGGCGCGGCCTCGCTTTTGGTGCTGTATATGCTGATCATGGCCGTATGCCTGCTGACGGCGCTGAACACGACAAACCGCTTTGGCGCGCTGTTGGTGATGGGGGTGATTGGCACGTTCTTTCTGTATTTCGCGGTGAATATGGCGATGGTGATGGGGCTTGCGCCTGTGGTGGGTGTGCCTTTGCCGCTGGTATCTTTCGGGGGGTCTGCGATGATTGTTCTGATGGTGGGATTCGGGCTGGTGCAATCGGCCCATGTGCATCGGGCAAGGCTGCCATCATGAGCCTGTGCGTGCTCTTTGCTGCCGGTGAGGACAGCTTCGCCGAATATGAGGCCCCGCTTCTGGCCGCTTTTGCGGCAGCCGGGCTGGCCGTGCGGCTGGTAACAGATGCCGCGCCGGAAAGCGTGGATTACATCATCTATGCCCCGTCCAGCCCAGTGCAGGATTTTACCCCCTTCACGCGCTGCAAGGCCGTGCTCAGCCTTTGGGCCGGGATGGAGCGGATTGTCGGCAATCCCACCCTGACACAGCCGCTTGCGCGCATGGTTGATCCCGCGCTTACACGCGGGATGGTGGAATATGTGTGCGGCCATGTGCTGCGCTATCATCTGGGGATGGATGCCCATATCCGCGCCCTGCCCGGCACCTGGGAGCCGGCAGAGCCGCCGCTTGCGCCAGAGCGCCGCGTGGGCATTCTGGGCCTTGGGGAATTGGGCCGCGCCTGCGCCCGCGCGCTGGCGGATTTCGGCTTTGATGTGGCGGGCTGGTCGGCGCGGCCCAAGGCGCTGGCGGGGATTGCCTGCCATCATGGCCCAGAGGGGCTGGAGGCCACGTTGCGCCATGCCGAAATTCTGGTCACATTGCTGCCGCAGACGAGGGATACCGACTGCATTCTCAATGCGCGCAGCCTTGCGCTTTTGCCGCGCGGGGCGCGCATTATCAATCCGGGGCGCGGGGGGCTGGTGGAGGATGCGGCCCTTCTGGCCGCCTTGCAAAGCGGGCAGATTGGCGCGGCCACGCTGGATGTGTTCCGCGTTGAACCCCTGCCCGCAGATCACCCGTTCTGGGCCGATCCGCGCGTGACAGTGACCCCCCATATTGCCGCCACCACCCGCGCGCCAAGTGCCGCGCAGGTGATCGTTGAGAACATCGCGCGCAGCGAACAGGGCGCGGCGCTGTTGCATATCGTCAACCGCGCGCGCGGATATTGAGCACGCGCTTGCAAATATGACACAGCGCCGCCGCGTTTTTGTTGCAAGTGCAGCAGAGATGCCGCATTAAGCTGCGAAGCCAGACTGGTCAGACATTCTGCACCGGGCCTTGCGGGGCTATCCCCAAAGGCCGCAGGGTGGGCCGGGTGCTGGAAAAGCCTGCAACGCGAGGGGTGCAATGGACGGTATTCTGGCTCTGGCCCTTGAGAACCTGATTTCCCCGATCATCCTGTTCTTTGCGCTGGGCCTTGCCGCCGCTTTCGCGCGCTCTGATCTGACTGTACCCGAAGCCGTGGCCAAGGGGATGTCGCTTTATCTGCTGTTTGCCATCGGGTTCAAGGGCGGGGCCAGTGTGGCCGCGCATGGGGTGGATGCAACGCTTCTGTTCTCGCTGCTGGCGGGGGTGGTTTTGTCGTTCCTGCTGCCCTTCATTGCCTTTGCGCTGTTGCGGGCGCTGACGGGGCTTTCGGTGGTGGATGCCGCGGCAGTGGCCGCGCATTATGGCTCTATCTCGATTGTGACATTTGTGGCCGCCAGTTCGGTGCTGACCTCTGCGGGCCTTGTGTTTGAAGGCTATATGGTGGCTGTTGCCGCCGCGATGGAGGCGCCTGCGATCCTCTCTGCCCTCTGGCTGGTGGCGCGGGCGGGGGGGCCAAATGGCCATGGCGGCGGGATGGAGCCGGGATTGCTGCGGGAAATCCTGCTCAATGGCTCTATCGTGCTGCTGGTTGGCTCTTTCGCGATCGGGGCGATTACCGGGCAAGAGGGGCTTGCGCGGATTGAAAGCTTTATCGTTTCGCCCTTTCAGGGGGTGTTGTGCCTGTTCTTGCTGGATATGGGTCTGGTTGCGGGGCGCGGCCTGCGCGAAACGCGCGGGCTGTTGCGCCCCGGCCTGTTTGTCTTTGGCGTTCTGATGCCCCTGACGGGGGCGGCTTTGGGGCTGGTGGCAGGCATGATCCTTGGCCTGTCCACAGGCGGGGTGATGCTGATGATGACGCTCTCTGCCTCTGCCTCTTATATTGCCGTGCCTGCCGCGATGCGGGTGGCGCTGCCAGAGGCAAATCCGGCAATATATCTGACTTTGGCGCTGGGGATCACCTTCCCCTTCAATCTGACACTTGGTATTCCCATCTATCTGGCGGTCGCTCAGGCCGTGACGGGAGGATGAGAGATGCAGACACATAAGGCAAAGCGCGTTGAAATCACGATCGAGGCCGTGATGGAGCGCCGCCTGTCAGAGGCGCTGGAGAAAGCGGGCGTGAAAGGCTTTACCATCCTGCCTGTTCTGGGCGGGTCTGGCCGTTCTGGCCGGTGGAGCCGTGAGGGGCAGATCAGCCGTGCCAGTGGCATGATTGCGGTTGTGTGCATCGTGCATCCCAACCGGCTTGATCCGCTGCTGGAGGCTGCTTTTGCGGTGGTGGAGCGTCACATCGGGGTGGTCAGCGTCACGGATTGCGATGTGGTGCGCGCAGACCGGTTTTAGGGCCTTGGCCGGTGGTGTTGTGCGCTTCAGACGTGGCAACCAAGGGCAGGTTTGAGCCATTAGGGGGCGAGAAAATAAAGCCGCGCAGCGCTGGGCCGCGGGGCGGCGATCTGGCCTTGAGGCTATGTCACTTTATGGTGGCCAAATCCGCGCGAAACTCAGGCTAAGCGCTAGTGGCTGCCAAATCGCCGGGCCATGGGTGCGGCCCAGCGATGCGCGGCGGCCTTCGGCCTTGACTCCGCGCTTGGTGAGAGAAGGCCACGCTATCCGCTTCTATGCAAAGCCGCCCGTCACCATTCGCATGATATCTGAACCTTGTCCGGTGACGGAGCAGAAAGACAAGCCGCGCAGGGGTTCGGCTTCAACGTCCCCTCTCCCCCATAGCGGCCCCTCATGGCACACCCCGCGCGCAGGGGTGAACACCTAGCCTTGGCGGCGGGCCGCGCGCCATGCCGCGTAAGCCCGCGTTGCCATCAAACACAGCACCACCCCTGTCAGCATGATCAGGGCGCGGCTTTCAAAGCGCGTCACGCTCCAGACATGGGCAATCACGATCGCGGCGGCGGGCCAGACCAGCAGATGCAGCCGTTTCCACAGCTTCAACCCGATCAGGCGCGGCGCGGCATCGACAGAGGTCAGTGCCAGCGGCAGCATCAGCAGCAGCGCGGCCAACCCCAGTTTCACATGCGCCATCTCGCGCAGCTCGCTCAGGGCGAATTCCGGCACGCCCCCCTGATCCAGCCAGAACCAGATCGCGCCATGCCCGCCGGCATAAAGGAACGTCCACACCCCCAGCGGCCTGCGCGCGCCGTAAAGCGGGCGCCATGTGACCAGCCATTGCACAAAGCCCAGCGCCAGCGTGGCCAGAAGCGCCAGAAGTGCAAACCGCCCTGTGAGGTGCAAGAGCACCTCATGGGGCATGACGCCCAACTGCCCCGCCTGATAGCGCCAGCCCAGCCACAGGCCGGGCAAAGCGCCCCCCAGCCAGAAGGCCCAGGCCAGCGCCGTGGCAGGTTTGCGGGCCGCCATCAGTAAAAGGTTTCCAGATCCATGCCCGCATAAAGCGCCGCCACCTGCTCGCCATACCCGTTGAACATTTCGGTGCGGATGCGCCCGCCATCATGCAAGCGCCGCTCTGTCGCCTGATGCCAGCGCGGGTGGCGTACTTTGGGGTTCACATTGGCATAAAACCCGTATTCGCGCGTGGATTTCGCATGCCACGTGGGCAAGGGCTGTTCTGCCAGAAGCGAGATGCGGCGAATGGATTTGATGGATTTGAACCCGTATTTCCACGGCACAACCAGCCGGATGGGCGCGCCATTCTGGTTTGGCATGGAAGCGCCATACATGCCCACGGCCAGAAATGTCAGCGGGTGCAGGGCCTCATCCAGCCGGAGCGCCTCGCGATACGGCCAATCAAGCAGCCCTTGCGCGGCGGGGGGCATGATGCCCGGATCATCAAAGCTTTCAAACTGCACATAGCGCGCGCCCGATTGCACGCCCGCATAGGCAAGAAGATCGGCCAGGGGAAAGCCCAGCCATGGGATGACCATCGACCACGCCTCGACACAGCGCAGCCGGTAGATGCGTTCTTCCAGCGGGAAACGCGCAAGCAGATCTTCCAGCGCTATCGCACCGGGCCTGTCCACCAGCCCCTCCAGCGTGACCGACCAGGGATCTGTCACAAGCGCATGGGCATGTTTGGCGGGGTCATCCTTGGCCGGGCCAAATTCGAAAAAATTGCAATAGCCCGTTGCCACCTCGCGGCTGGTCAGGGCCTCATCGGTGGAAAAGGGGCCTTGGGTGAAATCGGGCAAGCTGCGGCCAAGGGCCGGAAAGGCCGTCAGGCCAAGCCCCGCGCCCATGCCTGCCAACAGGCTCCGGCGGCTGAGAAAGGCGGATTTCGGCGTGATCTCTGACGCCTTGGGGATGGGATAGCTGAAACGGGGCATCTGTTCGCGTCTTGCAATATGGGGCCAGCCCGCGCGGGGTGCGCGGGCTGGCCGGCCCTGCCTTATGGCAGCGCGGGAATGGTGACATTCGGCATTTCGCCTGTCAGGGCGTGCATGAAGGCCACAAGGTTTTCCAACTCTTCCTCGGCAAAATCCTGCCCCAGCATCTGCTGGCCCATCAGCTGCACTGCATCGCGCAGGTTATCTACCGAGCCGTTGTTGAAATACGGATAGGTGACAGCCACATTGCGCAGTGTGGGCGTGCGGAAGGCGAACATGTCAAAGTCATCGCCCGTGACAAGGAAACGGCCCTCATCCTTGGAACCCGGCAATTCAAACCGGTGGAAATTGCCATCCGTCAGCGCCGGGCCATTG